>NZ_NKFH01000004.1:0-2082349 GCF_002223135.1 Burkholderia sp. AU33423 | reverse complement strand
TTGCCTGATGACCATAGCGAGTCGGTCCCACCCCTTCCCATCCCGAACAGGACCGTGAAACGACTCTACGCCGATGATAGTGCGGATTCCCGTGTGAAAGTAGGTAATCGTCAGGCTCCCTAAGCCAGAAACCCCCGCCCGAAAGGCGGGGGTTTTTGCATTTCAGCGGCGGAAATGCATGGATGGTGGAGAGAAGAGCGCTCCATCCATCACATCCCGACGGCACACCCGCCAGATCAATCAGCCGCCATCCTGCAGTCAATCCTCACCCCGGGAGCGAAATCACACGATTTGATACGATCGACGTGCCGTCGGCGATTGCACACGTCGACGTTCATGTTCGAAACCAGGGCTTGATGGAGAGGGCGGGAATGAATATCGGCGACGCGTCGCGCGAATCCGGAGTCAGCGCAAAGATGATCCGGTACTACGAACAGGTCGGTCTGCTTGCGCCAAGCAAGCGTACTGATGCCGGCTACCGGATCTACGGCGCAGACGAGATCCATATCCTGCGCTTCATCCGTCAGGCGCGACGCCTTGGCTTTCTCGTCGAGGACATCCGCAAGCTGCTGATGCTCTGGCAAGACCGTTCCCGCGCGAGCGCCGAAGTGAAGTCGATTGCCCTCGAGCATGTGGCCGAACTCGACAAGCGCATCGCCGAGCTGAGCGACATGCGCGACACACTGGCCGATCTTGCTGCGCACTGTCATGGTGACGGGCGGCCAGAATGCCCGATATTGGCGCGTCTGTCCGACCCTGTCGATGAACCAAATTAGTGCGCCCGCTCGACGTCCAAATCAGGCCTCGACTCGATTTTCATAAAAATCAATGGGTTATGCGATGTTGGCGGCCAGCCATTCCGATTAGGAATGGTTTCCATGCAAGTATTTCACTAGCATCTTGGTGCGGCATCGCTATAATTCGGGATAACCCTATACGGGAAATCCCTGAACACCGATTCACCAGGGGTCCCCCTTCCTTGGAGAATGTCATGATCGCCTACATCGTCGAAAAGCTGAGCAACTGGTTCGAATCCGCAGAACGTGAACGCCGTGAGGCCTACCTTGCCACGTCGTCGGACATCGTCCAGCTCGAGAGCCGCATCCGCTCGCTGGAAACCAACGGCTACTCGCTGTAATCGGAGTCGCCGTCAGGTGCCACGTGGCACCGAACGATAAGCAAGCCCCGTATTTGTCGGGGCTTTGTCTTTTTGTGCGCCGGATCTGGCGCAATCGTCAGTGCAGCGCTATGGTATGCACCTGCTTTTCATCCTGAAGGACACGATCATGCGTTTGCGTCTCGATGTGCGTCGAAGTGCCCGCGCGCGTCTCGTTCTGGGGGCGGCGGTGCTTGTTCACGGACTCGCGGCTGTTGCCGCGACGCCGTCCAAGCCGCTGATTCTCGATACGCAACGCGGTATCCAGGACGGCAAGGGCGGGCTGGTGCTGCAAACGGCACCGTTGTCTTCCGAGCCGATCGTCGAGCCCGCAGGGATGCGGGCTCCGGCCGGGCAGGCGCCGAACACGTCGGTTCCGCTGTTCGTCGCGCCGTATATCAATGTCCCCGCATGGGGTGGGCAGCCGGCCAACCAGCCGAGGCTCGCGCCGAGACCTCAGCCGTAACGGCCAGTCGCCCGATCAGTTTCCGCGGTGCTCGATCTGGCAGCGGGCGCCGCTATCCTGTCCGAGCATCTCGACTAGGTAGGGCAGTGCCTCGTTCATGCTCTGGGCGAGCGTATACGGCGGATTCAGAATGAACATCCCGCTGCCGTAGAGACCCAACCCGTCAGTCGGCGGATTCGACACCGTCAGTGTCAGGTGCAGCCAGTTGTTCGGTTGCAGGCGCTTCAACTGCTCGGGAAAACGCTGCGATTCCGTCCGGGTCACCTGCGGGTACCAGACTGCATAGCATCCCGTCGCGAATCGCTTCAGACACTCCGTCACGCAAGCCACTGTGCGCGCGTAATCCTTCTTGTCCTCGTAGGACGGGTCGATCAGCACGAGTGCGCGTCGCGGCGGCGGCGGCAGCAGCGCCTTGATGCCTTCGAAGCCGTCGCCGGCGAAGATCATCGCGCGTCGCCCTGCATCGCGAAAATTGTGGCGCAGCACGTCGATTTCTGTCGTGTGCATTTCGAACAGGCGCATGCGGTCCTGCTCGCGCATCGATCGCCATGCGATGTAAGGGGAACCCGGGTAGAAGCGCAGTTCACCGTCGTCGTTCAGCGCGCGCACTTCATCCACATAGTCGCCCAGCGCCTCCGGCAGGTTCTTTTCGTTCCACAGCCGGCCGATGCCGGTGTCGAATTCCGACGTCTTCGCCGCGTAGCCGTCGCGCAGCGAGTACACGCCGGCACCTGCATGCGTGTCGATGTACCAGTAAGACTTGTCCTTCTTGTTCAGGTAGCGCAGCAGCTGGACGACGACGGCGTGCTTGAGCACATCCGCGTGGTTGCCTGCGTGAAAACCGTGACGATAACTGAGCATGGCGGGCTGCCTGAAACGAAAGGTGAATCGATGAAAGCGATCGATCGTGCGCGGCCGTCAGGCCAAGCGCCGATGCGGGCCGCTATTGTACGCGAGTGGTCGCGCATCGCCTTACTCGTACGCGTCGCCGACCACCTCCTCGATGCGTTGCTTCACATCCGGCGTCAGCTTCACGGCAACGTCGAGCGCGCGCATGTTGTCACTGATCTGCTCGATCCGCGACGCGCCGGTGATGACTGAACTCACACGCGGATTTGCGAGTACCCACGCGATCGCGAGCTGGGCCGTGCTGCAGCCGAGCTCGGCTGCAATTGCGCCGAGCCGTTCGACGATGTCGTTGGCGGCCGGATTGGTCAGGCGGTCGCGCATCCAGTCGTAACCCTGCAACTGTGCGCGGCTGCCGGGCGGCACGCCGTTACGGTACTTGCCGGTGAGCAGGCCCGATGCCAGCGGGCTCCAGGTCGTGAGGCCGAGACCGTAGTCTTCGTAGAGCCGCGCATATTCCTGTTCGACCCGCGTGCGGTGGAACAGGTTGTACTGCGGCTGCTCGACGACCGGCTTGTGCAGGTGATGCCGCTCGGCGATCTCGCACGCAGCACGGATCTCGTCGGCACTCCATTCCGATGTGCCCCAGTACAGGGCCTTGCCGCGCACGATCATGTCGCTCATCGCCCAGACGGTTTCCTCGATCGGCGTGTTCGGGTCGGGGCGATGGCAATAGACGAGGTCGACATAGTCGAGTTGCAGCCGGCGCAGCGAGCCGTCGATGGCGTTCAGCAGGTATTTCCGGTTCAGCGTGTGATATTGATTCGGCGCTTCGGCGAGCCCCCAGAAGAATTTCGTGGACACGATGTAGCTGATGCGCGGCCAGTCGAGCGCCTTGATCGCGTGGCCCATGATTTCCTCGGACTTGCCGCCGGCGTAGACCTCGGCGTTGTCGAAGAAATTGACGCCCGCGTCGCGCGCCGCAGCCAGGCATTCGCGCGCGACCCGCTGGTCGACCTGGTTGCCGTACGTCACCCACGAACCGAGCGAAAGCTCGCTGATCTGCAGGCCGGAGCGGCCTAGCCGTCGATAGTGCATGCGAATCTCCTGCGTGACAGAACCGACCTTAAGCTTAGACGTTTTGCGCGCGAACGGCGGGGCCGATCGTGCACAATGACGGCTGGCCCGCCAGCACGATCACGCGACGGTAGCGGATTCGGCGGGCGCGTGTTTTATCGATCCGACAACGGGAGGAGACGGACATGGCAGCACATCTGAACGGCAAGACCGCAGTCGTCACGGGCGCCGCGAGCGGCATCGGCAAAGAAATCGCACTCGAGCTCGCGAAAGCGGGCGCGGCCGTCGCGATCGCCGACCTGAACCAGGACGGCGCGAACGCGGTCGCCGACGAGATCGTCAAGGCGGGCGGCAAGGCGATCGGCGTCGCGATGGACGTGACGAACGAGGACGCCGTGAACAGCGGTATCGACAAGGTGGCCGAGACGTTCGGCTCGGTTGACATCCTCGTGTCGAACGCGGGCATCCAGATCGTCAACCCGATCGAGAACTACGCGTTCTCCGACTGGAAGAAGATGCAGGCGATCCACGTCGACGGCGCGTTCCTGACGACCAAGGCCGCCCTCAAGCACATGTACAAGGATGATCGCGGCGGTGTCGTGATCTACATGGGTTCGGTGCACTCGCACGAAGCGTCGCCGCTGAAGTCGGCGTACGTGACGGCCAAGCACGGCCTGCTCGGCCTGGCGCGCGTGCTGGCGAAGGAAGGCGCGAAGCACAACGTGCGTTCGCACGTCGTGTGTCCGGGCTTCGTGCGCACGCCGCTGGTCGACAAGCAGATTCCGGAGCAGGCGAAGGAGCTCGGGATCAGCGAAGAGGAAGTGGTGAAGAAGGTGATGCTCGGCAATACGGTCGACGGCGTGTTCACGACCGTTCAGGACGTCGCGCAGACGGTGCTGTTCCTGTCGGCCTTCCCGAGCGCCGCGCTCACGGGCCAGTCGGTCGTCGTCAGCCACGGCTGGTTCATGCAGTGATGCGGATGCGGGCGGGGTCGCTGCCCGCCGGTGAATGGCATAAAAAACGCGCTCCACGGAGCGCGTTTTTCATTTTGGCAGGGCGGGGCCGATGACGGCTGCCGCCTGCTCGAGCCGCATTACTTCAGGACGGCTGCGACCGCATTGGCGACCGCGTCGAGGTTGCGCGTGTTCAGTGCTGCGACGCAGATCCGGCCCGTGCCGACTGCGTAGATGCCGAACTCGTCGCGCAGGCGATCGACTTGCGCCGAGGTCAGGCCCGAATACGAGAACATCCCGCGCTGCTCGTTGATGAAGCTGAAGTCGCGATCGACACCGCTTGCCTTCAGGCGCTCGACGAGACCATTGCGCATTGCGCGAATGCGATCGCGCATTTCACCGAGTTCCTGCACCCACGAAGCGTGCAGTTCCGGCGAAGCGAGCACTGCTGCGACCACGGCGCCGCCATGGGTCGGCGGGTTCGAGTAGTTCGTGCGGATCACGCGCTTCAGTTGCGACAGCACGCGCGTCGCTTCTTCCTTGCTCGACGTGATGATCGACAGTGCGCCGACGCGCTCGCCGTACAGCGAGAACGACTTCGAGAACGACGACGACACGAATGCGTTCAGGTCAGCTGCGGCAAACAGGCGCACGGCAGCAGCATCGGCCTCGATGTTCTCGCCGAAACCCTGGTAGGCCATGTCGAGGAACGGCACGAGGTTGCGCGCCTTCACGACGTCGACGATCTGTTGCCATTGTGCTTCGGTCAGGTCCACGCCGGTCGGGTTGTGGCAGCATGCGTGCAGCACGACGACCGTACCCGCTGCGTAGCCGTTCAGTGCCGACAGCATGCCTTCGAAGTTCACGCCGTTGGTGGCAGCGTCGTAATACGGGTACGCAACGACTTCGAAACCGGCTGCTTCGAACAGCGCGCGGTGGTTTTCCCAGCTCGGATCGCTGATCGCGACCTTCACGTTCGGGTTCACGGTGCGCAGGAAATCGGCGCCGATCTTCAACGCACCCGTGCCGCCCAGTGCCTGGGCCGTGACCACGCGACCTGCTGCGATCAGCGGCGAGTCGTTGCCGAGCAGCAGCTTCTGCACGGCCGCATCGTAGGCGGCGATGCCGTCGATCGGCAGGTAGCCGCGGGGCAGGCCGGCCTCGACACGCGCCTTCTCTGCTTCACGAACCGCGCGCAGCAGCGGAATCTTGCCTTCTTCGTTCGTGTACACACCGACGCCGAGGTTGACCTTGGTCGGACGCGTATCGGCGTTGAAGGCTTCGTTCAGGCCCAGGATCGGGTCGCGGGGAGCAAGCTGGACAGCGGAGAAGAGCGACATGATGATTCGGCAGTAGTGAAAAGAGGGTCAGGCTTTCAACGGGCGGGGCGGGCGCGGTGGATGAACCGCGCGCTGGCAGGCACGACGCCGGAAAGCGCAGCAGCCTGACATTGTAGCGAATTCACGCAGGCGGGGGCGGCGTTTCGGCGGCGAAATTCGGCCGGGGAGCGCGATTTCGGGCGGCCGTCGCGCGTCAGGAGCCGACAGCAGTTCGCGAGGCCGCGAAGCGCTAGAATGCTTTCTTTGCCCTCGCTCCGGCCGCATTCCATGTCCGAACATAAAGCCGAAACCGGCGACGCGCTCGACGAATCGAAATTCGTGACCTTCGAAGGGTCGCCGTTCCAGCTGTATCAACCGTATCCGCCCGCAGGCGACCAGCCGACCGCGATCCAGACGCTCGTCGAAGGGGTCGAGGATGGTCTCTCGTTCCAGACGCTGCTCGGCGTGACGGGCTCGGGCAAGACCTTCACGATGGCGAACACGATCGCGCGACTCGGCCGCCCGGCGATCGTGTTCGCGCCGAACAAGACGCTCGCCGCGCAGCTCTACTCGGAATTTCGCGAGTTCTTCCCGCGCAACGCGGTCGAGTACTTCGTCTCGTACTACGACTATTACCAGCCTGAAGCGTACGTGCCGCAGCGCGACCTGTTCATCGAGAAGGATTCGTCGATCAACGAGCACATCGAGCAGATGCGGCTGTCGGCGACGAAGAGCCTGATGGAGCGCCGCGATGTCGTGATCGTCGCGACGGTGTCGGCAATCTACGGTATCGGCAATCCGTCCGAATACCACCAGATGATCCTGACGCTGCGCGCCGGCGACAAGCTCGGCCAGCGCGACGTGATCGCGCGGCTGATCGCGATGCAGTACACGCGCAACGAGCAGGATTTCCAGCGCGGCACGTTCCGCGTGCGCGGCGATACGATCGACATCTTCCCGGCCGAACACGCGGAGCTGGCCGTGCGCGTCGAACTGTTCGACGACGAGGTCGAGACGCTGCAGCTGTTCGACCCGCTGACGGGGCGCGTGCGGCAGAAGATCCCGCGCTTCACCGTGTATCCGTCGTCGCACTACGTGACGCCGCGCGACACCGTGATGCGCGCGGTCGAGACGATCAAGGACGAACTGCGCGAGCGGCTCGAGTTCTTTCACAGCGACGGCAAGCTCGTCGAGGCGCAGCGCCTCGAGCAGCGTACGCGCTTCGATCTCGAGATGCTGCAGGAACTCGGCTTCTGCAAGGGCATCGAGAACTATTCGCGGCATTTCTCGGGCGCGGCGCCCGGCGATCCGCCGCCGACCCTCGTCGACTACCTGCCGCCCGATGCGCTGATGCTGCTCGACGAATCGCACGTGCTGATCGGCCAGTTGAACGGCATGTACAACGGCGACCGCGCGCGCAAGGAAAACCTCGTCAACTACGGGTTCCGGCTGCCGTCGGCGCTGGACAACCGGCCGCTCAAATTCCCCGAGTTCGAACGCAAGATGCGCCAGGTCGTGTTCGTGTCGGCCACGCCGGCTGACTACGAGAAGCGCGTGACCGGGCAGATCGCGGAGCAGGTCGTGCGGCCGACCGGGCTCGTCGATCCGGAAATCGAAGTGCGGCCGGCGAGTTCGCAGGTCGACGACGTGCTGGCCGAGATCAACGCGCGCGTGAAGGCCGAGGAGCGCGTGCTGATCACCGTGCTGACGAAGCGCATGGCCGAGCAGCTCACCGAGTTTCTGGCCGATCACGGGGTCAAGGTGCGTTACCTGCACAGCGACATCGACACGGTCGAGCGCGTCGAGATCATCCGCGACCTGCGGCTCGGCACGTTCGACGTGCTGGTCGGGATCAACCTGCTGCGGGAAGGGCTCGACATTCCCGAGGTGTCGCTCGTCGCGATCCTCGACGCGGACAAGGAGGGCTTCCTGCGCGCGGAGCGCTCGCTGATCCAGACGATCGGCCGCGCGGCGCGGAACGTGAACGGCAAGGCGATCCTCTACGCGGACAACATGACCGAGTCGATGAAGCGCGCGATCGGCGAGACCGAACGGCGCCGTGCGAAGCAGATCGCGCACAACGAAAAGATGGGCATCACGCCGCGCGGTGTCGTGAAGCGCATCAAGGACATCATCGACGGCGTCTACAACGCGGACGAGGCACGCGCCGAGCTGAAGGAAGCGCAGCAGCGCGCGAAATTCGAGGACATGTCGGAAAAGCAACTCGCCAAGGAAATCAAGCGCCTCGAGAAGCAGATGGCCGACTACGCGAAGAACCTCGAGTTCGAGAAGGCCGCCGCGACCCGCGACCAACTTGCGCTGCTGCGCGAGCGCGTGTTCGGCGCGAACGTCGGCGATCACGTCAGCGGCGGCCGGTAAATCTTTCCAAGCGTCACCGAAACCCTGCGGTAACGAACCTGTAAGCCTTGTCGGATCAGGGGTTTACACGGCTCGTCGTTTGTTCAGAAACAGGTTCGGTGCTAAACTTCGTGATTATTGAGAATTGTTCGCATTAACGTTCTTCGTCGCGTTAGTGTTTTCAGTGGGCCGGCTGGTGTTCGGTCCGCATGGTTCCAGATCAAATAACAAGGAGTGTCCATGTTGGGTTCTTCGTTCATCCGCACGACGGTTGCGGTAGCGGCGGCGCTTGCCGCGATGTCGGCCTCGGCTGCCGAATATCCGATCGGCAAGCAGCAGATCCAGGGCGGCATGGAAATCGGCGCGGTGTACCTGCAGCCGATCACGATGGACCCGGAAGGGATGATGCGCAAGGCGTCGGATTCCGACATCCACCTCGAGGCCGACATCCATGCGGTCAAGAACAACCCGACGGGTTTCGCGGAAGGCGACTGGATGCCGTACCTGCAGGTCACGTACAAGCTGACGAAGCAGGGCGACACGAAGTGGAAGGCTGAAGGCGACCTGATGGGCATGGTCGCGAGCGACGGTCCGCACTACGGCGACAACGTGAAGCTGAACGGCCCGGGCAAGTACCACCTGACGATGGTCGTCAAGCCGCCGATGCAGACGGGCCACATGGCGTTCGGCCGTCACATCGACAAGGAAACGGGGGTGGGTGCATGGTTCAAGCCCATTACCCTCGAGTACGACTTCCCGTTCGCCGGTATCGGCAAGAAGGGCGGTTACTGATCGGTGGCATCACGAACGGCGCGCTTCGGCGCGCCGTCGGCGTAGAGAACCCAGAATGAAAATTCCCCAGAAAATCGTTGCCGCAGCCGCTGCGTTGTGGCTAGCCGGCGCAGCGTACGCTGCCGATCTGCCGACGTTCAAGCTCGAGATGACGGACGGCAAGCTGAACCCCGCCCGCATCGAAGTGCCGGCCGGCCAGCGTTTCAAGATCGAGATCAAGAACACCGGCAAGGGCGCCGCCGAATTCGAGAGCGTGCAACTGCGCAAGGAGAAGGTGCTCGCGCCGGGCGCCGATTCATTCGTGGTCGTCGCACCGTTGTCACCGGGTGAATACAGGTTTTTCGACGATTTCCACCAGCAGGCGCAGGGCGTGATCGTCGCGAAGTAATGCGTTTTATCTGCGCGCGGGCACACCAGCCCGGTGTACTGCGCGTCAGGAGGTATCGATGGGTCAGATCTTGTTCATCGTCTGGCGGGAGAGCGTCGAAGCGCTGCTCGTCGTCGGCATTCTCTATGCATGGCTGAAAAACGGCGACGATGACGCGCGCCGCGGCTTGCCTTTTCTCTGGACCGGCGTCGGTGTCGGCCTGCTGATGGCCGTCGGCCTCGGTGCCGCATTGGTCGGTTTCACCGAAGTGCTGTCCGGCGACGCGCAGGACTACTTCCAGACCGCCATGGTGCTGATCGCATGCGTGCTGATCGTGCAGATGGTGCTGTGGATGCGCCGGCACGGCCGCACGCTGAAGCGCGACATGGAGCAATCGCTGCAGCAGAGCACGCGCGATTCGAACTGGTGGGGCGTCGCGGTGCTGGTCGCGCTCGCGATCGCGCGCGAAGGCAGCGAGACGGTGATCTTCCTGTACGGTCTCGGTTTCGGCCAGTCGGGTCACGTCGACGGCAGCCAGATGCTCGCGGTGGTGATCGGCCTGGGCCTCGCGTTCTTCACGTTCTACCTGCTGCAGCTCGGCGGCAAGTACTTCTCGTGGCGGCATTTCTTCCGCGTCACGGAAGTGATGCTGCTGTTCCTCGGCGCAGGCCTGTTCCAGACCGGTGTCGACAAGCTGATCGACAAGGAAATCCTGCCGCTCGGCATTTCGCAGGTGTGGGACACGTCCGCGATCCTCGATGATTCGGGCACGTTCGGCTCGCTCGTCGCCACGCTGACCGGCTATCGTGCTCACCCGGCGCTGACCAACCTGGTCGCGTATGCGGTGTACTGGGCGGTGGTCTGGCTGCTGATGAAGCGCGCGAGCCGTCGTCCGTCGGTTGCGGCAGGTCGCGCGGCATGAGTGTTGTCGCCGCAGCCAAGCAGGGCTGGCTCGCGCAGGCCGGCCAATGGATGCAGCGCCACGGTGCGCTGATCCGCGGCATCCAGTGGGCCGTCGTCGCCGTCTATGCGTTCCTGATCATCGTGCCGGCGGTGTTGCCGCTGCCGGACGACTCCGCGCACCTGTGGAACAACCTCACGCTGATCGCGCAATTCACGTTCTGGGGCATCTGGTGGCCGTTCGTACTGCTGTCGATGGTGATGCTCGGCCGTGTCTGGTGCGGCGTGCTGTGTCCGGAAGGTGCGCTCACCGAATTCGCGAGCAAGTTCGGCCGCGGCGGCCCGATTCCGCGCTGGATGCGGTGGGGCGGC
Source organism: Burkholderia sp. AU33423 (assembly GCF_002223135.1). Taxonomy (NCBI): domain Bacteria; kingdom Pseudomonadati; phylum Pseudomonadota; class Betaproteobacteria; order Burkholderiales; family Burkholderiaceae; genus Burkholderia; species Burkholderia sp. AU33423. Next base: position 2,071,743 of record NZ_NKFH01000004.1, on the reverse strand, counting down.
TGGCCGTTCGTCGCGTTCGGGCTCACGACGATCTACGGGCAGATGGTGAGCGTGTACCAGTACCCGCTCGCGGTGCTGTTCGTACTCGGCGGCTCGACCGTCGGCGCGATCGTGATCGGCGTGCTGTACGGCCGCGAGAAGCGTGTGTGGTGCAAGTACCTGTGCCCGGTCAACGGCGTATTCGGGCTGCTCGCGCGGCTCGCGCCGATGCGCTACAAGGTCGACGAGGATGCATGGCGCCGGTCGTACAAGAACGGCGAGCATGGCCATCGCGTGATTCCGATCAACTGCGCGCCGCTCGTGCCGTTGCGCAACATGAAGGGCGCGGCGGACTGCCACATGTGCGGCCGCTGCAGCGGGCACCGGGATGCGATCTCGCTGTCGTTGCGCTCGCCGTCCGACGAAGTCGTGAACCTCGGCGCGCAGCAGGCGAACCCGTGGGACACCGCGCTGATCCTGTACGGCCTGCTCGGCGTCGCGATCGGTGCGTTCCACTGGACCGTCAGCCCGTGGTTCGTGCAGATCAAGCAATGGCTCGCGGGCTGGCTGATCGACCATGACATCACGTGGCCGCTCGAGACCAATGCGCCGTGGTTCCTGCTCACGCACTATCCCGATCGCAACGACGTGTTCTCGTGGCTCGACGGCGGGCTGGTCATCAGCTACATCGTCGGCACGGGGCTCGTGTACGGCACTGCGCTACTGGTGCTGCTGGCCGGCGCCACGCTGATGCTCGGCCGCTTCGATCGCGTGCGGCTGCATCATCTTGCACAGGCGTTGATTCCGATTGCGGGCGCGGGCGTGTTCCTTGGCCTGTCGGCCACGACACTGTCGCTGCTGCGTGCCGAGCATGTGCCGCTCGGCTGGGCGACCGATGTGCGCATCGCGATCCTGGTCGGCGCCAACGCATGGAGTGCGTGGCTCGCGTGGAAAGTGACGGGGCGCTATGCGGGCTGGCCGCGCCGGCTTGCGGCATTCGCGTGGTTCGCTGCCGGGCTTGCCGTCATCGACAGCGCATGGTGGTTGATGTTCTGGGGTTTCTGAAGCGGATCGCGTGCCGCTTCGGCGGTCACGCAGCGACGCGGTAACGAACCTGGGCGGCATGCTTCACGCATGGGCCGCCCAAACAAAAAAGCGACACGTCGAAGGACGTGTCGCTTTTTTTCTTCCTTGTGCGAGAACCAAAAAAAGTGGCTTGGCTTGCTGCAACGGCTGCTTGAGTGTGTTTGCACGAAGGGGTCTAGATCTCGCGTGCAAGCCGTTACGCTGGCTACTGCCCAACACCTCTCAGGGAGGTGGTCCCCACAATACTCTGTCTTACTTCGTCAGGATCAGTTTGCCGAGCCGTGTGGCGCGCAACTGATAGGTCTCTCCGTTATGCGCGATGCTGACGTGGCTTTGGCCTTGCAGCAGCGCATCGCTGTTGACGACCCGCGTGCCTGCTTCGCGGTTGCCGGCAGGTTTCGCCGGCGTGGTGACCGCTGCCGTCTTCTGACGGCTGCTGCCTGCGGTGCCGGTCGTGCGGCGCAAGGTCAGCGTGGTCGGGGTCGGGCGCATGGTGTCGGTCATTCGGTTGATCGGTGACTGTCGATACGATGGAATGAATTCTAAATGATAACTATTCCCATTTACAAAAACTCTTTATCGATCGAAATGACAAATCTGATAGCTTGAGTCAAAGGGGCGGCCCGCGGGCCGCCACCGGGTTCAGTGCAGCGGATCGGGGTCCTTGCGGCCCTGCGCGTACTCGCGGATCAGGCGGACCGTGTCGATATCCGACGTGCGATACGCTTCCTTGACGATCCCGTGCGTTTGACGCGCGTCTTCGCTGTCGTCCGAGACGACCAGCGTCGTGCGGTATTCGAAACGCAGGAACAGCTCGTGATCGTCGCGCTCCTCGATCGTCATCGTCAGCGAGCCGCCGATCTCGCCGTCGGCGGCGAGGATCTCGTAGCGAACCTGATGGTTCGGCGTGAACGTGACGTGGTCGCGCACGGTCGCGTGACCGTAGTGCAGCTCACGTTCGAGCGTCGTGTCCGTCCGTTCGTGGACGACACAGCTGTCGAGACCGAGCACGAACAGTTGCGGCTGTTCGGCGCGCAGCACGAGACCTTCCCAGAGCTGGTCGCGGGTGAGGGTCGGCACGGCCGGATCGTCGGAATTGATCTGGATCAGATGTTCGAAGTTCAAGGGGACGGGTTCCTTCTGGTGGCGGGCGGCCACGTGGTTCAAGGAGTCATTGTGACGCAAAACGGGCGGTTTCGCGGCACCTGCGCGCCCGTCCTTGCGTCATGCTTCGATGCGACCCATGCGACCGGTCTGGTAGTCGACGACCGCCTGCCGGATCTCTTCCTCGGTGTTCATCACGAACGGGCCGTAGCGGACGATCGGCTCGTTGAGCGGCACGCCGCCGATCAGCAGCAGGTCGAGCGGCGTGTCGCCGGCGGCGAACGTGACCGTGTCGCCGTCATCGCAGTACACGACCATGTGTCGTGCATCGACCGCCTGCCTGGCGGGCCCGTAGAGGCCCGTTCCGTCGATCGGATAGGCGAACACGCGATAGCCGGCCGGGACGGCCTGCGTGACCGTTGCGCCCGGCTGCAACGTGAAATGCTGGTAGAGGATCGGTGTCCGTGTCTCGATCGCGGCGCGGACACCGAACGCTTCGCCGGCGATCACGCGCACACGTGCGCGGCCGTCAGGCGAGGTCGCGGTCGGGATGCGGTCGGCAGGGATCTCCTGGTAGCGCGGTGCGATCAGCTTGTCGCGGCGCGGCAGGTTGACCCACAGCTGGAAGCCGTGAGACCGGCCGCCCGTCTGCGCGAATTCAGGATCGGGCATCTCGCTGTGCACGACGCCGGCGCCCGCCGTCATCCATTGCACGTCGCCCGGGCCGAGCGTGCCGGCATGGCCGGACGAGTCGCGATGGCGGAAGCGCCCGTCGAGCGCGTACGTCACGGTCTCGAAGCCGCGATGCGGATGGTCGGGCGCGCCCTTGGCTTCGCCGGGCGCGTAGTCGACGGGACCCATTTCGTCGAGCAGCAGGAACGGATCGAAATCCATCAACAGCCGGGTCGGGAACGGTCGATGAACCACGAAGCCGCCGCCTTCGGTCGTGCGAAGCGCGGGGTAGGTGCGGTCAAGCGAGCGAGCGGTCGTCATGCGGATACCCTCGAAATGATCGGAATAGCGTTATTTTTGAAACATAGCGCTATTATATTGGGCGTTTTACCGTTCGATTCGCGACGGTGCGCAATGGATTGTTCTGAAAATGGAACGATGAGATGAATATCGATGCACACAACCTGAACGACCTCATGTACTTTTCGCAGGTCGTCGAACATGGCGGTTTCTCGGCCGCGGAGCGCGTGCTGGGCATCTCGAAATCGCGCCTGTCGCGGCGCCTGACCGAACTCGAGGCGGCGCTCGGCGTGCGCCTGCTGCAGCGCTCCACACGCAAGCTCGCGCTGACCGAGGCGGGGGAACTGTTCTACCAGCATTGCCAAGCGATGCTGGCCGAAGCGCAGGCGGCGATGAACGCGGTGCAGCAGTTGCGCTCATCACCGCGCGGCTCGGTGCGCGTCAGCGTGCCCGTGACGCTGTCGCAGACGATGCTGTCGCGCATCCTGCCCGAATTCCTGCGTCGCTATCCCGAGGTGAAGGTGCACGTCCGCGTGACGAATCGCGTGATCGACCTGTTCGAGGATTCGATCGACGTCGCGCTGCGCGTGCGCTCGGAGCCGCCGCAGAACGCGAACATCGTCGTGCGGCCGCTGTGGCGCACCGAGCAGATGCTGGTCGGCGCGCCGAGCCTGCTGAGCCAGAATGCGCCGCCGCTGGTACCGGATGACCTGAGCGGATTCGAGACGCTCGATACGCCGAGCGTCGACGGGCGGCACGTGTTCAACCTGATCGCACCGGACGGTACGCGTCACGTGCACGAGCACGACCCGCGGCTCGTGACGGCCGACCTGATGACGATCCGTGAAGCCGTGCTCGATGGCCTCGGCATCGCGGCTCTACCGGAGATGATGTACGGCAACGCGCTGCGTGCGGGGCAACTGTCGCCGGTGATGCCGGGCTGGACGCTGCCGGTGCCGCAACTGTATGCGGTGTTCGTGTCGCGGCAGGGGATGCCGCCCGCGGTGCGTGCGTTCGTCGACTACCTGGTCGAGAAGCTCGATCATGGCGCCTACCAGGATCCGGGGTGTCCGGAACGCGCGAAGAAGGAAGCGGCGGCCGATGTTTCGGCGACCTGAACACGACGCGCACGGCGACGCAAATTTGTTTTGTCATTGAAGCGTCGCCTGCAATCGCAAGTTTCAATCGCCGGAACCTTGAATGCGCGTGCGGGCGGGCCTATATTGAAATCCCATTTCGTGAAGGAAGTTCTGAGCGAAATCAGGTGGCCGCATATATTGTGAGCCAGATAGGGCAGAACGCGCAGTCCGTGCAGACCACGGCAGAGTCGCATTTGCGTTGCTCGAGGCGCAACCGATACCGCCAAAGAGCCCGCCGCCCGAAGGCGCCCGCGTGCGCATGAAAAAAGGCCTTCATCTGGCGATGAAGGCCTTTTACTTTGTGCGCGGCCGGCGAGGTGCGGCCGGCTAGGTGCGGCCGGCGATGCGCTACCGCAAGATGTGCGCGCGTTACTTCGCTTTCGCGCCCGGCTCCGTGACGAAGCCGAGCTTCGTCAGGCCGCCTGCCTGCGCATCCGACATCACTTCCGCGACGTGTTCGTACGCGACCTTGCGATCCGCACGAAGGTGCAACTCCGGCTGCGGCGTGCGCTTTGCCGCTTCCGCGATGCGTTCCTGCAATTGTTTGCGCGTGACCGTGTGATCGTCCCACAGGATCGTGCCGTCACCCTGGATCACGACGTCGACCGTCTGCGGCTTTTCGTCGACGGGCTGGCTGCTGGCGTGCGGCAGGTCGATCTTCACCGCATGCTGCATCGCCGGGATCGTCACGAGGAAAATGATCAGGAGTACGAGCATGACGTCGACGAGCGGCGTCATGTTGATCTCGCTCATCACTGCATCGTCGTCATCGTCGCTGAAACCGGTGTTCATTGCCATGGTTCACCCCGCCTCAGCTGGCGCGCGTCGCGAGACGCAGGCCGTCGCGCGTCGACGACGAGGCAAGGCTCGCGCCCGTCACGAAGTACGCATGCAGACCGTGCGCGAAGCGACGCAGCTTGCTGACGACACCCTTGTTCGCGCGGGTGAGTGCGTTGTAGCCGAGCACGGCCGGGATCGCCACGAACAGGCCGAAGGCGGTCATGATCAGCGATTCGCCGACCGGGCCCGCGACCTGGTCGATCGACGTCTGGCCGGATGCGCCGATCGCGAGCAGCGCGTGGTAGATCCCCCAGACCGTGCCGAACAGGCCGACGAACGGCGCGGTGCTGCCGATCGACGCGAGGATCGCGAGACCGCTCTGCATGCGCGAGATGCCTTCGTCCATCGTGTCCTTCAGGCAGCGCGTGACCCAGTCCGACACGTCCATGCGGTCGTGCAGGTGCGGTTGCGTCTGGTGGTGGTGATCGGCCGCTTCCTTGCCCGACAGCGCGAGCGCGAGGAACGGGTTGTCAGCCGGCGTCGATGCGGCGAGGCCGAGCTTCTTGACGCCGTCGTCGAAGTTGTCCGAATGCCAGAATGCCTGTTCGGCGTTCTTCGTCAGGCGGTTCAGGCGGATCACGTTCCAGCCCTTGATGATGATCACGATCCACGACAGGACCGACATCACGAGCAGCGTGATCGCGATGGCGCGCGTGACGAAATCACCTTGCGCCCAGACGTGCGCGATACCGTAGCTTTGCATTTTCTTGTTTCCTTTGAATCTACCGAATATGACGGGTTAGTCGTCAAGCGTGAAGTTGAAGGGCAGCGTATGGGCGGCGCGGATCGCCTGGCCGTTCTCGATGTACGGCGGGCAGGTGCTGGCGCGCGTCGCCTCGAGCGCGGCTTCGTCGAGGCGCGGGTAGCCGCTGCTCTTCTGCAGCTGGACGCTTTCGATCTTGCCCGTCACGCCGATGATGAAGTGAACATAGGCCGTGCCCGTTTCGCCGCGACGGCGCGACATCGACGGATAGGTCGGCTTGACGAAATTGCAGGTGAGCGCCGACACGTTCTTCGGCGCGCTGACCTGCATCGTCTCGCGCGCCGGGCCGGGTGCTGCAGCGGGCGCAGCAGGCGCCGGCGCGGCGGGAGCCGGCGTCGGATCGGCCACTGCCGGCGCGGGCGTCGGCGACGGTGCCTGCGAGACGGGCTGAGGTGTCGGGACCGCTTTCTGCACCGGCTTCGGCTCGACCTTCGGTTTCACGCGCGGCGTGGGCTTGGGCGGCGTAGGCTGCTGCGCGGCCGACTGGACCGCGACCGGCTGGGCGGGAGGCGCAGGCGCAATGAGCTGCGCGGTGATCGACTGAACCTCGATCTCCTTCGGCGGCGGCGGCGCGTTGCGATGGAGCCAGGCGGCCGTCAGCATGATCGCATGTGCGGCAAGCACACCGACCGCGACGACGATCACTCGGGGATTCATACGTGGTGCTGCCGGCACGGCGCCGGCAGGAGCGAGATGCGAAGCCTGCATGTTAGCTTGAAAGAACGATGTCGCACCCGGGGCGCGGCGGGTGAATCGGCATCACTTGCGGAAGATCAGCAGCGAGATGCAAACGGTGGTCACAAATCCGATCAGCAATTCCATGACAGGCTCCTTGGCAGGTAAGCCGCTGGCTCGCGCAGACGGTGGCTTGCTGACGGTCAAAACAAAAAATGCGGCCTGGGCCGCATGCGCACACTCGGCGCCGGTCAGGCGGCCTTGCGTTCGTAGAACGTGACCGGGATCGGGTGAGCATGATGCTCGACACCGCACCGGCTCGCGCAGACGCCTTGTTCGGCCATGAGGTCGCGTACGGACTCCTCGCACTTGCCGCAGCACGTGGCCACGCCAAGCTCGAACTGGAGTTCATCGAAAGAGTTCACGCCCTCTGCGAGGGACGCGCGAATCTTGCGATCGGAAACGGACTTGCACACGCAGACGATCATGATGAGTTGCGATAGCTAACGGTAATGCGAATTATTATCATTAAATTTGCGGACGTTGACAAGCCTGGGGCAGGCTTTTTTTAAGGTCATCGGACCCTTGAAACGTCGGGGTGGGGGAACGGCACGCGGAAGCGCGCGTGCCGGCCGGTGTCAGGCGGTCGCGCAGGCGCGCGCGTTCGGCGAGGAAATGGTGACGGATTCGACTGGCGCTGCGAGGCCGAGCAGCGTCGATGCGAGCACCTGCAGTTGACGGCCGTCGCTGGTCGAGCAGAAGCGGGGCGGTGCCGCGCGCGTGCCGGCCGGTGCGCGCAGGTTGCGTTGGTCGAGCACGCGCACGAGCTGGCGCGCGATCGCGTCGCTGGTGTCGACGATCGTCAGGCGGTCGCCCACAAGGTCACGAATCGTTTCCGTGAAGAACGGGTAATGCGTGCAGCCGAGTACCAGCGTATCGGCGCCGTCGTCGAGCATCGGTTGCAGGTAGCTGTCGAGCAACGTGCGCAACGCGGGCGAATTCGTATCACCGCGCTCGATGGCTTCGACGAGCCCGTGGCCGGGCTGGCAGATGAAGCGGCGGCCGGCGCCGTAGCGGTCGAGCAGCGCCTGGAAGCGCGGGCTGTTCAGCGTCGACTGCGTGGCGAGGACGCCCGCGACGCCGCTCGCGGACACGGCGGCGGCCGGCTTGATGCCCGGCTCGACGCCGACGAGCGGGATCGACAGGTGTTCGCGGGTTGCAGCGATCGCGCGTGCGGTCGCCGTGTTGCACGCGATGACGAGCGCTTTCGCCCCTTCGCGGGCCAGCCACTCGCCGATTGCCAGCGTGCGTTCCGTAATGAATGCCTCGTCGCGCGGACCATACGGCGCATGGTGCGAATCGGCGACGTAGATGAACGACTCGTCGGGCAGCTGCGCGCGCACGGCGCGCAGCACCGACAGGCCGCCCAGCCCTGAATCGAAGATGCCGATGGGGGCGACGGTCGTGGCCATCGCAGGAATAACGGAAGGTGTCGACATGAACGGGACGGGGCGGTAACGGGAAGCGTGGAGCGAGTTTACTCCGGCGTACCCATCATCGTTTGCTGGTAGTTCTGCAGGCCGACCTTGCCGATCAGGTCGATCTGCGTTTCCAGCCAGTCGATGTGCTCTTCGGTGTCGTCGAGGATCTTTTCGAAGATCTCGCGCGACACGTAGTCACGCACCGATTCGCAGTAGGCGATCGCTTCCTTGCAGGTGGACTGCGAGATCTGTTCGAGCTTCAGGTCGCACTTCAGGATCTCTTCGGTTTCCTCGCCGACGAGCAGCTTGTGCAGATCCTGCAGGTTCGGCAGGCCGTCGAGCATGAAGACGCGCTCGATCAGCCAGTCGGCGTGCTTCATTTCGCCGATCGACTCGTCGTACTCGTGCTTGCCGAGCTTCTCGAGGCCCCAGTGCTTGTACATGCGCGCATGCAGGAAGTACTGGTTGATCGCCGTGAGTTCATTCTTCAACTGGGCGTTCAGATATTCGATGACTTTCTTGTCGCCTTGCATGGCTTGTTCCTTGTTCAGTGGGGCTTCAGAAACCGAAAGATAATCGCTCGAACGAGAAAAGCCAAGCCTCGAAGCCTTGCCGGGCCTGCCTTTTGCATGTAATGAGAATCAGCCTCGAACAACCGGCCACACACAATAATGAGAATGAGAAGTAAAAAGGCCGGACACCCGTCCGGCCTTTCGTTCGATCGCGCTTAAGCGGCTGCGACCGGGATCTTGCCGATCTTCGCTTGCCACTCCTTCGGACCGGTCTGGTGCACCGACGTGCCCGACGAATCGACAGCAACTGTTACAGGCATGTCCTGCACGTCGAACTCGTAGATCGCTTCCATGCCGAGGTCTTCGAACGCGAGCACCTTCGCGCCGCGGATCGCCTTCGACACGAGGTAAGCCGCACCGCCGACGGCCATCAGGTAGGCCGCCTTGTGCTTCTTGATCGCGTCGATCGCGACCGGGCCGCGCTCGGCCTTGCCGACCATCGAGATCAGGCCGGTTTGCGCGAGCATCGTCTCGGTGAACTTGTCCATGCGCGTGGCCGTCGTCGGGCCTGCCGGGCCGACCACTTCGTCGCGGACCGGATCGACCGGGCCGACGTAGTAGATCACGCGGTTCGTGAAGTCGACCGGCAGCTTCTCGCCTTTCGCGAGCATGTCGGCGATGCGCTTGTGCGCGGCGTCGCGGCCGGTGAGCATCTTGCCCGACAGCAGCAGCGTCTGGCCCGGTGTCCAGCTCGCGACTTCTTCCGGCGTCAGCGTGTTCAGGTCGACGCGCTTGCTGGTTTCCGTGTTCGGTTCCCAGTTGACCTTCGGCCATGCGTCGAGCGACGGTGCTTCAAGCTTGGCCGGGCCCGAGCCGTCGAGCACGAAGTGCGCGTGGCGCGTCGCCGCGCAGTTCGGGATCAGCGCGACCGGCTTCGATGCCGCGTGCGTCGGTGCAGCCATGATCTTCACGTCGAGCACCGTTGCCAGGCCGCCGAGGCCCTGGGCACCAATGCCGAGCGCGTTGACCTTCTCGTGCAGTTCGACGCGCAGTTCCTCGACCCAGTCCTTCGGGCCGCGTGCGATGATTTCCTGGATGTCGATCGGCTCCATCAGCGATTCCTTCGCCATCAGCATCGCCTTTTCGGCAGTGCCGCCGATGCCGATCCCCAGCATGCCGGGCGGGCACCAGCCCGCACCCATCGTCGGGACCGTCTTCAGCACCCAGTCGACGATCGAGTCGGACGGGTTCAGCATCACGAACTTCGACTTGTTCTCCGAGCCGCCGCCCTTCGCCGCGACCTGCACGTCGACCTTGTCGCCCGGCACGATCTCGTAGTGGATCACGGCCGGCGTGTTGTCCTTCGTGTTCTTGCGGGCGCCTTCCGGCGGATTGACGATCGACGCGCGCAGCACGTTGTCCGGGTGCGTGTAACCGCGACGCACGCCTTCGTTGATCATGTCGGTGAGGCCCATCGTTGCGCCGTCCCAGCGCACATCCATGCCGACTTTCACGAAGATCGTGACGATACCGGTGTCCTGGCAGATCGGGCGCTTGCCTTCCGCGCACATGCGGCTGTTCGTGAGGATCTGCGCGATCGCATCCTTCGCGGCCGGGCTTTCTTCCAGTTCGTACGCGCGGCCGAGGGCCTGGATGTAGTCGAGCGGATGGTAGTAGCTGATGTACTGCAGCGAATCCGCGATGCTCTGGATCAGGTCTTCCTGTTTGATGACGGTCATGGCTGAGACTCTGTGGGGACTGTGGGGAATGCGTTTATGCGTTGACGGCTGCGTCGGCCGGCTTGCGGGGCTCGTTCGCCGCGGGCGCGTGCGCGCCGTGGGCGTGCGGCTCGTGGAAATGGGCCGGGTGCGTGTGCGTCGTCAGGCGGTCGACCCACGCCATCACGAGCGCCGACACCAGGAACGACACGTGGATGATCACCTGCCACATGATCGCGTGCATCGTGTGCTGGTCGGGGTTGATGAACGTCTTCAGCAGGTGGATCGACGAAATGCTGATCAGCGCCATCGACAGCTTGACCTTCAGCACGCCCGCGTTCACGTGGTCGAGCCACTCGGGCTCGTCGGGGTGGCCCTCGATGCCGAGGCGCGACACGAACGTCTCGTAACCGCCGACGATCACCATGATCAGCAGGTTCGAGATCATCACCACGTCGATCAGGCCGAGCACCGCGAGCATCACGCTGATTTCGTCGAGGCTCGTCGCATGCGACAGCAGGTGCCAGACTTCCTTCAGGAACAGGAACACATAGACGGCTTGCGCAACGATCAGGCCGAGGTAGAGCGGAACCTGGAGCCAGCGGCTCATGAAAATCAGCGCGGGAAGCGGGCGAAGCGGGCGACGCGCGGGGCGGCCGGGCGAATGCGGGGCAGACATGGTGGACAGTCGGGCGCGGTGCGCAGGTATCGGGGGTAATCTTAAAAGGCGCGCTATTGTAACGCGTCGGCCGGCGCGACTGCAGTGACGCGCCGGCAGTGCCGGGGACGGATCAGGAGGCGGCAGCCGGCACGCGTTTCACGCGCAGGCTGGCGAGCACGATGCCGGTGACGACGCACGCGAGCGCGATGCCGTGCGCGAGCGTCGGACGCTCGCCGAGGAACGCGATGCCATACGCGGCGGCCGCGACCGGCAGCACCGCGCTGAACACGCCGGCGAGGCTGCCCGGGACGTGCCGGATGCCTTTCATCCACAGCCAGAACGAGAAGATGCTGGCCGACAGGCCATACCAGACGACGAGCGCCCAGGTGCCGGCCGGCACGCTCGCGTAATCGAAATGCCACATGGCCGTCGCGCCGAGCGGCAGCATCAGGCACAGGCCGAACAGGTGCGTGTACGCGCAGATGTCGATCGGCGCGAGCGTCTGCGTGAGGCGGCGCGACAGGATCACGTAGATCGATTCGCAGCACACCGCGCCGAGGATCAGCAGGTTGCCGGTCAGCGACGACGCGCCGTGCCCGGCCGCGCTGCCGTTCGCGAGGTTGATCGTCACGACGCCGGCGATCGCGAGTGCAATCGACACGAGCGCACGGCCGTTCGGTTTTTCTCGCAGGATCAGCCACGCGAACAACGCGACGATCGCCGGGATCGTGCTGGTGATCACGCCGGCGGCGACCGCGCTCGTCCGCTGTACGCCGTTCAGCATCAGCAGCGTAAACATGAAGGTGCCGAAGAACGCCTGCAGGAACAGGTTCAGCCATTCGCCGCGCTTGACCGTGCGCATTTTCACCGGGCTGAACAGCGGCCACAGCACGGCGATCGCGATCACGAAGCGCAGCGTGGCGAGGATGGCGACGGGAACGAAGACGACGATCGATTTACCGATACCGACATTGCTGCCGACGAACAGCATCGACAGCACGAGAAAGAAAGCGTAGCGATTCAAGCTGGAATCCGGAAGGCGAGTTCAGTTAGGATTGTAGGGTCGCGCTCGTTACAGCGTAAAGCTACAAGCGGCGCCGCCCGACGGGCGAAACTGCCGTGCCGCGTAAGTGACGGGTAAGTTGGAGCGCTTATTGTGGAAACTGTCGGGCCGCCCGGTCGCCATCGTGCGACGTGGTGCGGCGCAGCATCGTGCAGCAGCCTTCGGGCCGTGCGCGGGTGGTGGGTAGGAGACAGCGGCGCGCTTGCGCCGGCCAAGACGCGCGGTGCGCACGATCGCGCCGCCATGCAGAGGATTCATGTTCACCAAGGGGTAGTCGATGTCTGCGATTGAATCGGTTCTTCACGAAACCCGTCAGTTCGCGCCGCCCGCGGCGCTCGAACAGGCGGCGACCATTTCCGGCATGCCGGCCTATCGTGCGCTCGCCGCCGAAGCCGAGAACGATTACGAAGGATTCTGGGCGCGTCTCGCGCGCGAGGGTCTTGCGTGGCACAAGCCGTTCACGAAAGTGCTAGACGAGTCCAACGCGCCGTTCTACAAGTGGTTCGAGGACGGCGAGCTGAACGCGTCGTACAACTGCCTCGACCGTCACGTCGAAGCCGGCAACGGCGAGCGCGTCGCGGTGATCTTCGAAGCCGACGACGGCACCGTCACGCGCGTCACCTATGCGGATCTCCTCGCGCGCGTATCGCGGTTCGCGAATGCACTGAAGAAGCGCGGGATCGGCAAGGGCGACCGCGTCGTCATCTATATCCCGATGTCGATCGAAGGCATCGTCGCGATGCAGGCCTGCGCGCGCATCGGCGCGACGCACTCGGTCGTGTTCGGCGGCTTCTCCGCGAAGTCGTTGAACGAGCGGCTCGTCGACGTCGGCGCGACGGCGCTCGTCACCGCCGACGAGCAGGCGCGCGGCGGCAAGACGCTGCCGCTGAAGAGCATCGCGGACGAAGCGATCGCGCTGGGCGGCTGCGAGGCCGTGAAGAGCGTGATCGTCTATCGCCGCACCGGCGGCAAGATCGACTGGCACGCCGAGCGCGACCTGTGGATGCACGAACTGACGGCCGGCGAATCCGACCAGTGCGAGCCGGAATGGGTCGGCGCCGAGCATCCGCTGTTCATCCTGTATACGTCGGGCTCGACCGGCAAGCCGAAGGGCGTGCAGCACAGCACGGGCGGCTACCTGCTGTGGGCCGCGCAGACGATGAAGTGGACCTTCGACTGGAAGCCCACCGACGTGTTCTGGTGCACGGCCGACATCGGCTGGGTCACGGGCCACACGTACATCACGTACGGCCCGCTCGCATGCGGCGGCACGCAGGTCGTGTTCGAAGGCGTGCCGACCTACCCGGACGCCGGGCGTTTCTGGAAGATGATCGGCGACCACAAGGTCACCGTGTTCTACACCGCGCCGACCGCGATCCGCTCGCTGATCAAGGCGGCCGAGGCCGACGACAAGGTGCATCCGAAGAGCTACGACCTGTCGAGCCTGCGCATCATCGGGACCGTCGGCGAGCCGATCAATCCGGAAGCATGGATGTGGTATCACAAGCACGTCGGCCAGGAGCGCTGCCCGATCGTCGACACGTGGTGGCAGACCGAGACGGGCGGCCACATGATCACGCCGCTGCCGGGCGCGACGCCGACCGTGCCCGGTTCGTGCACGCTGCCGCTGCCGGGCATCATGGCCGCGGTGGTCGACGAAACCGGCCAGGACGTGCCGAACGGACAGGGCGGCATCCTCGTCGTCAAGCGCCCGTGGCCCGCGATGATCCGCACGATCTGGGGCGACCCGGAGCGTTTCAAGAAGAGCTACTACCCCGAGGAACTCGGCGGGCGCCTGTATCTGGCGGGCGACGGCACCGTGCGCGACAAGGACACCGGCTACTTCACGATCATGGGCCGGATCGACGACGTGCTGAACGTGTCGGGCCACCGGCTCGGCACGATGGAAATCGAATCGGCGCTGGTCTCGCACGAACTCGTGGCCGAGGCGGCCGTGGTCGGCCGTCCGGACGATACGACGGGCGAGGCGGTGGTCGCGTTCGTGGTGCTGAAGCGTTCGCGTCCGGAAGGCGAGGAAGCCGCGGCGCTGGCGAAGACGCTGCGTGACTGGGTCGGCAAGCAGATCGGGCCGATCGCGAAGCCGAAGGACATCCGCTTCGGCGACAACCTGCCGAAGACGCGCTCGGGCAAGATCATGCGGCGCCTGCTGCGTTCGCTCGCAAAGGGCGAGGCGATCACGCAGGACACGTCCACGCTCGAGAACCCGGCCATCCTCGAACAGCTCGCCGAAGTGCGCTGATCGTACCGGTTGCGCATCACGCGCACGAGCCCCTGCGCGGCAATCCCGATTGCCCGCGCAGGGGCTTTTTGTTACATAACGGCATGACCGTTCCGACCCGTCCCGCGCCTGCCGCGCCTCCCCCCGTTCCCGAGCCGCTCGCGCGTGCCCACGCACGCTACTGGCGCTTCAACGTCGCGCTGATCGCGGTGCTGATGGTCATCGGTTTTTCGGTATCGTTCATCGTGCCGTTCTTCGGGCCCGCGCTCGCAGGGGTCCGTTTCGCCGGGTTCAGCCTGCCGTTCTACGTCGGCGCGCAGGGCGCGATTCTCGTGTATCTCGTGCTGATCGTCGTCTACATCGGGCTGATGCAACGCGCGGACCGCACGCTGCGCCGTGCGTACGACGATCATGCGGCACGCGCCGGCCACGCGAACGGTGGACGCTGATCCATGCTGACGCGCCGACTGATCCGCGCCTACGCGCTCTACACGCTCGGGTTTCTCGGGTTCGTGTTGCTGATGTGGCGGATCGAGCGGGCCACCGGCCCCGGCGTCTGGATCGGCTACGTGTTCCTGTTCGTGCCGATCGCCGTGTATGCGGTGATCGGGCTGCTGTCGCGCACGTCCGATCTCGTCGAATACTACGTGGCCGGGCGGCGCGTGCCGTCTGCCTTCAACGGGATGGCGACGGCGGCCGACTGGCTGTCGGCCGCATCGTTCATCGGCCTGGCCGGATCGCTCTACGCGACCGGCTACGATGCGCTCGCCTACGTGATGGGGTGGACGGGCGGGTTCTGCCTCGTCGCGTTCCTGCTCGCGCCTTATGTGCGCAAGCTCGCGCGCTACACGATTCCCGATTTCCTCGGTACGCGCTTTTCGAGCACGGCCGTGCGTGCGCTGGCGGCCGGTGCGGCGATCCTGTGTTCGTTCGTATACCTGGTCGCGCAGATCCAGGGGATCGGCCTGATCGCGACGCGCTTCATCGGCGTCGATTTCGCGATCGGGATCTTCTGCGGGCTCGCGGGCATTCTCGTGTGCTCGTTTCTCGGCGGGATGCGCGCGGTCACGTGGACGCAGGTCGCGCAGTACATCATCCTGATCAGCGCGATCCTGATTCCGGTGTCGCTGATCGCGATGAAGAACGGGCTCGGCCCCGTGCCGCAGTTCAATTACGGCAAGCTGATGGAGCGGGTCGCGGCGCGCGAGGCGCAGGTGCGCGATGCGTTCGACGAGCAGCAGGTGCGCGACGCGTATCGCCGGCAGGCCGCGGATATCCAGACGCGGCTCGACCGGCTGCCGGCATCCTATGCGGACGCCCGCCGGCATCTCGCCGACCAGCTGGCCGACCTGCGGCGCCACAACGGGCCGCTGCGCGAGATCAGCCAGCGCGAGCGCGAGCTGGCCGACTTCCCGCGCGATCCGGCGGCGGCGCGTGTCGCGTGGACGCAGGCGCGCGACGATCTGCTGGCGCGTGCCGAGCCGCCCGTGCCGATGCACGAGCCGTTTCCTGCCGCGAGCGAAGACGAACGCAAGCCGCGCGAGCGGAATTTCCTCGCGCTGCTGCTGTGCCTGTCGCTCGGCACCGCGAGCCTGCCGCACATCCTGACGCGCTACAACACGACCACGTCGGTTGCGTCGGCACGGCGCTCGGTCGGGTGGACCTTGTTTTTCATCGCGCTGTTCTACCTGAGCGTGCCGGTGCTCGCGGTGCTGATCAAGTACGAGATCCTCGCGAACCTCGTCGGGCGGCCGTTCGCCGAATTGCCGGCGTGGGTCACGCAATGGCATCACTTCGAACCCGACCTGATCAGCGTCGTGGAGGTGATTCGCGACGGCATCGTGCACTGGTCGGAAATCCAGATGCAGCCGGACATGGTCGTGCTGGCCGCGCCGGAAATCGCCGGGCTGCCGTATGTCGTGTCGGGGCTGATCGCGGCCGGTGCGCTTGCCGCGGCGCTGTCGACCGCGGACGGGCTGCTGCTGACGATCGCGAACGCGCTGTCACACGACGTCTATTACTGCATGGTCGCGCCCGATGCATCGAGCCAGCGGCGCGTGACGATCTCGAAGGTGCTGCTGCTCGGGGTCGCGCTGTTCGCGTCGTATGTCGCGTCGCTCAATACCGGGAAGATCCTGTTTCTCGTCGGCGCCGCGTTTTCGCTGGCGGCATCGAGCTTCTTTCCGGTGCTCGTGCTCGGCGTGTTCTGGAAGCGCACGACGACGCGTGGCGCGATCGCGGGGATGGTGACGGGATTGGCGGTGTGCGTGTACTACATCGTGTCGACCTATCCGTACTTCACGCAGTTGACGGGGTTCGCGGGCCGCACGTGGTTCGGGATCGAGCCGATCAGTTCGGGGGTGTTCGGGGTGCCGGCGGGGTTCGCGGTGGCGATCGTGGTGAGTCTGTTTGACCGAAAGCCGGACGAATATACGCGGGCGCTGGTGGATTACATCCGGCACCCGTGACGCGAGTGTCGATCGGCATTGCTCAAGTGCCGGGCCCCGTCCGTGTTGGCGCCGTGACGGGTGGGTCAGAGCGCTGAAATGCCGAGCTCGGCTCCCTTGGTCGTCCGCACCCGGCTGAAATCACAGCTTCCATCCGTCACGCCTTTGGCGTTCGGTATGGCGACGCAGACATAGGCACGGATGCCGTGCGGCAAGGCCACGTGGCGGAACTCGCCAACCTTGATCGTCGCGACCCGATCGACGGCAAATTGATCGTAGATCGGCGTTACGCCGGACGGGATCGACATGGTGACTTCCGACGTGGCGTTCCCGGCTTGCGATGTCAGCGTCTGGCTGCTGCCGATCTCTCCGTTGACCGAGAAGCGGATCGCTGCCTGTCCTTCCGACACGCGCTGGACCGTGACCGCGAGCGTCGGCTTGGCGATTCCCGCCGCGCATTTGGCGGCAGCGCATTCGCGAACGGACAGAAGCGTGCGGAATGGAGATGCGGGCTGACCAATGACCGACAGGTCGGTCGACGATCCGCCGTCGCGCAGCGATTTCTCGACCGGTGGCGGAGCGGTCACCGCGATGGTGGTGCTGATCGACGCGGGCGAAAATGCCGTCGCGCATGCCGACAGCATCGTCGCAGCAACAGCCGGCATGGCGAACCGTGGACTCAATCGCATGGATCTGACTCGCGGTGATGAAACCCTGGATATCGTCAGGAGAATACGCTTCTTTAGCGTGGGGTGTTGGGGGATTCGCTGTGTGCTGCACGCTCGGATCAAGCAGGGAAGCGGGCCGGCTGCGCAGGGGCGGGGCCGCCACCTGGTGATCAGTTTGACCGAATTTGTCGATCGGCAGATTGACTGCGCTCAACTTCCACGACCAGAGGTCGTCACGTTTGAAGATAAACGTCACCTCGTCGTCCGTTCCTTTTCGAGAGGTTGCCGCGACGGTCGACCCGTTCTTGTAGCCGACCGAATCCCTTCGAATCCCCCGCGCCAGACGACCTGTCGGCTTGCTTCTCTCCGGAAACGAAAATGCCCGCTGGCGCGGGCATTGAATTCTGGCGGAGAGAGGGGGATTCGAACCCCCGATAGGCGATTAACCTATACACGCTTTCCAGGCGTGCGACTTAAACCACTCATCCATCTCTCCGGAAGACCGAGAGTATAGCAAACTCTGGGGGCAGTTCGCCACTCCGTCCGACGATCCATGCAAATCGGACGGGGCGCGAGGTCGGCGGCCCGCCAGACAACCGTCGAGCGGGCGGTCGCGCCATCATGCGATCATGCTCCGTCCGCCTCCATTTTCCAGCCCTTCGTTCAACAGGAACGCCCCGCCATGTCGCTGTCCGCCTTGCTCGCTTTTGCCCTGATCCTGTCCGTCGGCGTCGCGACGCCCGGCCCGACGGTGTTGCTCGCAATGAGCAACGGCTCGCGATACGGGTTGCGTCACGCGATGGTCGGCATGCTGGGGGCCGTCACGGCCGATGTCGTGCTCGTTGCGCTGGTCGGGTGCGGTCTCGGGATGCTGCTCGACGCGTCGGAAACGGCATTCGTCACGCTGAAGCTGGCCGGCGCGGCGTGGCTCGCCTATGTCGGCGTACGGATGCTGCTGTCATCCGGCGGTTCCGCCGCTGCGCAGGCGCTCGATCACGCGACGCCCGATCGCCGGACCGCATTCCTGAAGAGCTTTTTCGTCGCGATGAGCAACCCGAAGTACTACCTGTTCATGTCCGCGCTGCTGCCGCAGTTCGTCGACCGGTCGCATGCGATCGCGCCGCAGTACGCGATCCTCGCGGCGACGATCGTTGCGATCGACGTTATCGGGATGACCGGCTATGCACTGCTCGGCGTGCATTCGGTGCGCGTGTGGAAGGCCGCGGGGGAGAAGTGGCTGAACCGCGTCAGCGGGTCGCTGCTGTTGATGCTCGCGGGCTACGTCGCGCTGTATCGCAAGGCCGCGAACTGACGCGGCGATGCTTCGGGAACAAGACCTCCACCAACTGGCCAGGCGATGAAGCCGATCGAGCGCTTCACGCTCGAAACGCACGACGGTCCGTATGAAGCGTGGCCGTCGCGCACCCATGTGCTCGTGAACGGCGAACGTTGCGGCCTCACCGTTTCCGGCTATGTGCTGCTTCGCCAGTTCGAGACGCCGGCCGCCTATCTGCTCGTCACCGACTACGACTGCCTGTTCGAGGAGGCCGTCACGTTCACGCTCGTGTCGAAGGATCCGTTGAAGGAACTCGCGCGGCGCACGGTCGGCGCGATGTACGCGTCGTGCCATCTGGACGACATGACGTGGGCCGACGACCGGCATTTCAGCGCGACATTCGTCAACATCGAAGGACGGTGGGATTTCACGATTCGTGACCGATCGGTGCCGTTCGTGTTGCCGCGGTTAGGCATGCGGCAAGTGCCTGCCTGAGCGACGCCATGACGACGATCGGGCGTCGCCGGACGAGGCGCGATCAATTCGAAAGATTGTGAAATTTTAAATCTGGTTAGAAGCATTACACAAAGCGCACCAAAACCTTTCAAAATTTCGTCACTCGCCTGACAAATTTGATATGCTCGCGAAAAAACAGGCGGGCGGCACTCCCAGGACGGACCAGCGGGCGTGATTTCCCGGTGAACAACGAAGTAAAACAAGATCCTGAGAGTCACGCTGTGAATACAGCCGAATTGCTACGCACATTTGCGTCCGGGGTGGTCGATCAGAACAATCGACCGGTTCGCATGAACTGGGGGCCTGCCCAGAAGACGCTCGAGCAGGTGCTCGCGCTCCAGTATGCCGATATCCGGGAAGGGTTGATGACGGGCATCGAGGGGCATCTGACCTGCGTGTCCGCGCGGGCCGATCTCCCGATCCGCAGCTTCATCGGGCTACCGGTTTCCGTCGAGATGACGACCGATCGCGGGCATCTCCATACCATCAACGGCATCGTCACCGACGTCCGCACCGGACAGTCGGACGGTTCGCTCACCTGCTACCAGTTGACGATTCGCGACGTGCTGTCGGTGATGGAGCGGCGAACCAATTCGCGACTGTTCCGCACCAAGAACCTGCCCGACATCCTCGGCGTGCTGCTCCAGGAGTGGCGCCAGCGCAGCTCGGCGCTGGCGGGCGCATTCGAATTCGACCTGTCCGGCCTGCAAGGCGAACGCTACCCGGCGCGTGAACTCACGCGGCAGGTCAACGAGTCGGACGCGCACTTCATCCGGCGGCTGCTGCGGCGCGATGGTGCGACCGTCTTCGTCAAGGCCGGCAAGGCCGGCGAGCGGGCGAACGGCAACGCGAACGACACGCCGGTTCATACACTGGTCTTTGCCGACGATTCGATGAAGTTGCCCGAGACGATTGCCGGTACCGTTCGCTATCACCGCGATGCGGCCACCGAAGAGCGCGACTCGATCACGCTGTGGGCGACGAGCCGCAGCCTGATCCCCGGCAAGATCGTCCGGCCGACATGGGATTACAAGACCGGCCGGATGTCGCAAACCGAACAGGCGACGATCGTCGACCAGGGCGACGGCGGCAACGATCTCGGGCGTTTGCTGGCCGACAGCGTCATCGATATTCCGCACGCGGGAAATTCGTCGTCCGATCTCGACCGGATCGGCAAGGACCGCATGCTTGCGCACGAACTGCGCGCAGAATCCGTCGACGGCGTGAGCAATGTGCGCGATCTGGCCGTCGGCCACTGGTTTGCGCTTGCCGAGCATCCGCAGCTCGATACATTGCCGGCCGAGCAGCGGCAGTTCGTCGTCACGTCGCTTCATCATCGTGTACGCAACAACCTGCCGAAGGAACTGAACGAGCGCGCACAGTCGCTGTTCGCGGCAAGCCGCGTGCTGTTCAACGCGGTGCCGACCGACGTGAGCAGCACGCCGGGCGATGAAAACGACAGGCGCTACGAGAACACGTTCTCGTGCGTACGACGCGGCGTGCCGCTGACCCCGGCCTACGATCCCCATGTCGACCTGCCGGCCGTGCATCCGATGACGGCCGTCGTCGTCGGACCCGACGGGGAAGAGGTGTTCTGCGATGAAATGGGCCGTATCCGGGTGCAGATCCAGGGGCTGAACGCGGACGATCACGCGCATGCGCAGGGCGCCGGCACGAGCGGCACGCCGACCGACAGCGCGCCGGTGCGTGTCGCCTGCGCGCTCGCCGGGCCGAGCTTCGGCGCGAATACCTTGCCGCGCGTCGGCATGGAGGTGCTGATCGGCCATATCGGCGGCGATCCGGATCGGCTCGTCGTGATGGGCGTGCTGGCCAACGGGCCCAACATGCCGGCGACCTTCAGCCACACTGGCGCGCTGCCGGGCAACCGTTATCTGTCCGGCACGAAGACGAAGGAAATCAAGGGGCAGCGGTACAACCAGATCCGCTTCGACGATACGCCGGGGCAGATCAGCAGCCAGCTGGCGAGCGAGCATGCGCATAGCCAGCTGAACCTCGGCTATCTGACGCAGCCGCGCGACAACGGCCAGGGGACGGCGCGCGGCGAGGGCGCCGAGTTGCGCAGCGATGCGCACGTGGCGATTCGCAGCGGCAAGGCGATGCTGATCTCGGCCTGGGAACGGCTGCGCGCGAGCGACGGCCACCTGGCGCGGGACGAGTATCTGCAACTGATGCAGGAATGCGTCGAGCTGTTCAAGAGTCTCGGCGACTATGCGGGCCAGCATCAGGGCGTGGCGCCCGATACGCAGCCGCACGACGCGCTGATGACCACGGTGAAAGGCTGGCCGAACGGGGAAGTCGCCGGTGGCGGCGAGTCGTCAGGCGCGTCGATGGCGGCGATCGGCATCACTGCACCGGCCGGGATCAGCATCGCGACGCCGAAGACCGTCACGACCCATGCGGGCGGCAACGTCGACATCGTCGCGCAGAATCACCTGCAGTACACGAGCGGACAGCGGATCAACCTGCAGGCCGGCCATGGCGTGGCGATGTTCGCGCACAGCGAAGGGATCTCGGCGATTGCCAACCAGGGGAAGGTGGCGCTGCAGAGCCAGAACGACGATACGCAGATCGATTCCGCGAAAAACATCCAGATGACGGCGGGGGGCGGAAAGCTCGCGGGCATGGCCAGCGAGCAGGTCGTGTTCGTGACGTCGGGCGGCGCGTATCTGAAGCTGCAGGGCGGAGATATCGAGCTCGGGTGTCCGGGGAGTTTCACCGTCAAGTCCGCGTCGCATACGTGGGCCGGGCCGGCGAGCATGAGCACCGATTTTCCGAAGTTCGACCAAGGTTCGCTGGGGCGGGTGCCGAAGCTGGTTCGGGCGACCGACGGGCAGCCGGTCGAAGGGATGGAAGCCGAGGTGCGCAAGGCATCGGGCGAGTTGATCAAGGGGAAGACCGACGCGCAAGGCAAGCTGGCGCCGGTCAGCAGCGATCAGTTCGAACAATTGGCGGTGCGCTTCTTCAAGTCGAGAACCTGAGCTGAGTCTTCAAGAAAAACAACATGTTCAACTACAACTTTTCGCAGAACCCGGACGACCCGTCGAAGATGGCGGTGGGTGGTGGAGCGGGGACGACGCTGTTCAATCGGAACGACCTCCAATGCGTGATGCAGATGCCGCTGCCGGGCGTCGTCATTTTCGTTCACGGGGTGAATTCGGAGGGCGAGTGGTTCACTGCGGCCGAAAAAGGGCTTTGCGATGGATTGAACCGGCGCATGGGGCGGTATGACGATCAGTTGTTCCAGTGCGGGCCGTCGGCCGGGCAGATGAAGCCAGTCAGTTATATCGACAGCCTGACGCCTGACGGATTTTTGAATCCGGAAATGTCCTCGCGGACGTACATCAAGCCCGACCCCTCCTTTTCGCCTGTCATTCACTTTCGGTGGGGCTACTCCGCGAATTTGAAGGAGCTGAAAGAGTATGGCGACAAGATCATGCTCAACGAGAAGAACTACTGGGGTGGCGGGCCGTTCGCGGGCGGCTGTTCGAGTTTGCCGGATTTGTGGAACGATGGGTTGCACGACCGACTTTTTCTGTGGCTGACCGTCCAGCACATGAATTCGATCGGCAATCGCAAGATCTATTCGACGCCGCCGCGTACCTACGGCGTGCTGGGTGCACTGCGACTTGCGCGCCTGGTCGAATCGATCCGCAAGCGGCAGGCCGACGTGCCGATCACGATCGTGTGCCACAGCCAGGGAAACATGATCGGGCTCGCCGCTGCGTTCCTTGGCGACCGGTTGCCCGAGGTGACGGATCAGTGGGGCAAGAAAGGACGCTGCGTCGCAGACACTTACGTTCTTGCCAATCCCCCGTACAGCCTCGTGGAGAGCAACTTCACCGATACCTGGGCACAGCGCGGGGTACGCGACAAGAACGGGCATGTGGGGCGCGAGACCTATGTCGCACGCAAGGAAACGCTGAGGGAGTACTTCGATATCCTGCGCGCTCGTGCTGATCTGGAGATGCCAGCGGAGGATCTCGATCGCGCGATGGAAAACGCAAGACCGTCGAAGTGTGGGGGGAAGCCGTATAGCGCAGCCAAGGACCGGGAGGCGCATGGGTTGTACGGGACAAACACCTACGGAAGAGTGACGCTGTACTGCTGCCCGCATGATCAGGTCATCTCAGCCCTGACCGTTCAAGGGATCGGCTGGCGCGGCATGAGTATCGAAGAGATCAGTGCGACGAACGCGTGGGGTGTTTTCTCGCAACGCGTGTTCGCGTCGAATTTCGAAGTCGGCGGTGACAACAAGCTATACCGGTATTGGGAGGATGACTGGCGTAGCAGCAAGAACAAAACGGAGGGTTTTTGGTATCCGCCATCACCGCCCGCGCGGTACGGGTTTGCGCGAGGCATGCATTCAAATGAATGGTGGATCGCGAAGTTTTTCACGCTTGTAACGAGCCCGGCTCTCTACCTGTTCAACTTGTCGGACATGGAGGTCAACGCCTTACCGCCGGAAAAATGGGAAATCCCGATTACCGCACCGATGCTCGACAAGGAAACGCGCTTCTTTCCAAAGGCGTTGCGCTATGGCAAGCCATCGGGCGCGTGCGATGCGGACGGGAAACGGCTCGAAGAAGGAGCCTTCAACGAGGGCTATGATCCGCCGTCGGCCGGGCTCGATGCCAACAAGGAGAACAAACGGGATGACGATCCATACGACAACTTCGACAAAAAGTCAGAAAAATTCGCGACGCCCGCGGGCGACGCGCTGAAAGCGAAGGGCGACGCAGCATCCGAGGCTGCGCAGCGATACGAGGATCATTCCATTCTCCGGATGGAGGCGCGGAGATCAGGGAATCGCCGCTGGGTCGACAAGGACGGAAAGGTGATCGGAGAGGACGATCCGGACGCAGCGAGCGCTGACTATACCGAATGGCGGAACAAGGAGATCTTCGAGATTCTGAACGGCGGGGACAAGAATAACCCCACCAATCATTCGACCATCATGACCAACAAGGACCATGCTGAAAATGCATTGGCCTATGATGTGGCGATTGGGGTTTGTTATTTGACGGAGAATGACTTCTACAAGCTTCGTATCGAGGCGGACTGGAGGTTTGTCGAGGATCTGGGTGACAGTAATCCGAGCCAAAAATTCTATGAATATTTTTCTTACGGCAAATATCAGAAATTATTCCTTCAAGATTGGGTGAAGGTCGATAAGGATGCGATGATGCCGTCGAAAATACATGACGAACGCGATGGAGGGTTGTTCCTCAAAATCGGGGGCATCTTATGAGGGCTATGATTGCGACATGGCCTCGTCGTGCAGGGATCGCTGGCGTTGCGATGGTCGTGTCCTCAATCGTTTCACTGGTGCTTTTGATTTCAATCGGTGATTCGACAGGCGGGTTAACAAATTGGGGGGAGTTGATGAAGCGATTGGTGCTGCTGCCGGGGCTTCTGGCGATTGTGGTGTTGGCGTTGACAACAGTTCTTGCAGTGCCCAAAGCGGTAGCTGCGCCGGCTGCCAACAAGGCGGCAGGCACGGGGGCGGAGTCTTCAAGACCCTTTGTGGCGCAAGTGGTCGGTCTCGAGTGGATGAATCCACTGCATCGAAGAGACTATCCGACAGAGTGGCAACTGTTGTGGACGCTCGGGTTGGTCAAGCCGAACAGCAACGACGATATGGTTCGGACGAACCCCCAAAAATATTCGTCGTTGCAAGCAATTTCCATTGTGGCGGACGGGCAGCGGGGCAGTGAGTCGTTTACGGGGTTTTATAAGAAGTATATTCGTAAGCTGCTTGTGTTGTTTCGTACGCGTTACGTGACAAGCTCGGATTATTTTTATACGGTTAAATCTGATAATAAAAATGAATGGCGCGAGTTGGCTGGTATTCGCGTCGAGCTTGCCATTCCGAGTGCTCGTCTGGATCCGGCGCTTGCTGGAACGTTTTTGCGCGATGAAATGGTCAATGCTTACGAGATCGGGAATCCATCCGCAAAAGATCTTTGGAGCCGCGATACGCCACCCGATATACACGTGACATCGGGGCACGGCAATGCCGGCTTCACGTCATTGAATGCTGCGCTGGATTATCTGGCTACACACCCTGACAAAAGCGTCTGGGTGATGAACTGGGACGCACCCAGTTTCCCGCCGAGTGACGGACAGATCAACGAGAACATGGTGGTGCTGTTCCTTGCGGGCCCTGACCTGAAGACCGAGCGTGAGCCGCTTGCCTGGATCGGCAAGGCTGCACGAGGCAACGTCAAGGATTTCGAGGCGAAGCAAGGCGCGAGCCGTGCGGTACAGGCATGGAAGTCGACGATCGATACGGCGGCGAGCAATGCGGGCGTGTCAGTCTCGTCATTGAATTACATCGTGCACGACGCAGGCAAGGGTAGTGATGCTGCATCGACACGGATTGCCTCGCTATCGCAAACGCTGACGGAAGTGCTGCCGGAATACGATTTCCGTACGCAGACCTTCAACACATCGGCGCTGCTCGGCGACATGGGCGCCGGCGCCGCGCTGACGGACGTGGCGCTCGCCATCGGCCGGGCGAATCATCTCGGCGGAAACGTGCTCGTAGCCGGAACGACCGACACCGAGCATCCGACCGCGGTGGTGGTGGTCGCACCGTCGAAGCTGACGCCGATCGACGCAGGCAAGAACTGGTTCCGTGCACGCGGTGAAAATAACGCGTATTTGCCGTGGTGGGGCCGCCGTCACGATGCGCGTCAGGCATCGCAGGGCTATTCGGAATAAGGAGCGCGCATGCGCGGAATCATTCGGGTCGGCGACGCGACGAGCCACGGCGGCCAGGTCGTGACCGGCAGCGCGGTCAGTGAAGTGATGGGGCGGCCGGTCGCCCGGCTCGGCGACACGTGCGTCTGCCCGATCTCGGGGCATCAGGCCTGCGTTATCGCCGAAGGCGATCCGCAGGTGATCGTCGACGGAAAACCCGCGGCGTTCGATGGTCACAAGACTTCGTGTGGCGCGACGCTGATTTCGAGTCTGGCGTCGTCCGGGCGGGAATGAGTCGTTGGGACGGTTGTCACGACTTACTCGCCATTGGGAATGAAGACGGGGGTTCCGGTTCCGGCCGGGCTCCGGTGCCTGCTGGTCGACAGCCAACGCATTGCTGACCAGCTTGATTAGGAATATTCATGTCCCGTCTCACTCTTGTCAGACACGTCGGATCCGTTGTGATCGCGGCGGCGACAATCCTGTTGGTCTTGCCGGTGCGTGCGGAGATGAACGCCGCATCGATGCAAGCCGTCGAGGGTGCGTCCTCAGCGCCCTTCGTTGCCCAGGTCGTCGGACTTGCATGGCTCAATCCGCTGCAACGACGTGACTATCCGACCGAGTGGCAATTGCTGTGGACGCTCGGACTGGTCAAGCCGAACAGCGACGACGATATGGTGCGGACCAAGCCCGCGAAATACACGACCTTGCAACCGATATCCATCGTCGCGGATGGTAGCCGGGGCCGTGAGTCGTTTTCCGGGTTCTATGAAAAGTATGTCAACGAACTCCTGGTACTTTTTCGCATTCGCTATTTCGTGAACAGCGACTACTTCTATACCGTCAGCTCGCGCTGGCGGTGGAATTGGAGAGAACTGGCTGGCATACACGTCGAGCTGGCCATTCCCGGCGATCGACTGAACCCCAAGCGGGCAGCGTCATATTTGCGCGGCGAGATTGCAAGCATGTTCGAAATCGGCAACCCGTCCGCAAAAGATCTATGGAGCCACGATACGCCACCTGATGTCCACGTGACGTCAGGTCAAGGCAACGCCGGCTTCACGTCGCTGAACGCCGCACTGGATTATCTAGCCGCTCACCCCGACAAAAGCGTCTGGGTGATGAACTGGGACGCGCCGAGCTTTCCACCGCAGGACGAACAGATCAACGAGAACATGGTGCTGCTGTTCCTTGCCGGCCCGAATCTGAAGACCGAGCGCGAACCACTGGCGTGGATCGAAGGCTGCACGAAGCAATGTCGGCGATTTCGAGACGAAGCAAGGCATGAGCCGTGTGGTGCAGGCATGGGCATCGACGATCGACGCGGCGGCGAGCAACGCAGGCGTCACAGCCTCGTCACTGAATTACGTCATTCACGACGCAGGCAAGGGCAGCGATGCCGCGTCGACAAGGGCCGCCGTGCTGTCGCGATCACTGACCGAGGTGCGGCCGGGATATGACCTCCACGCACAGACCTTCAATACGTCGGCACTGCTCGGTGACATGGGTGCCGGCGCGGCGTTGACCGATGTCGCACTGGCGATCGGCCGCGCGAATCACCTCGGCGGAAACGTGCTCGTGGCGGGAACGACCGACACCGAGCATCCGACGGCGGTGGTAGTCGTCGCACCGTCGAAGCTGACACCGATCGACACCGGCAAGAACTGGTTCCGCGCACGCGGTGAAAACAACGCGTACTTGCCGTGGTGGGGCCGTCGTCATGATGCACGTCCGGCATCGCAGGGCTATTCGGAGTAGAACCCGCCACAGAACGATTGTCACAATGCATCGCGTGTCTGCATGACGGGATTCGCCGGATTTATCGCCGCCCGATGCATCGCGACAATGGTTCTCGCCGCGTTAAGCAATCTGTAACAATCAGTGGAATAGAAAGAGGTCGTTTCTTTCAAAATACTTTCTATTACTCGCTGCCTACGTTTCCCGGGAAATCCGGATTCACGCTCCATCAAGGCATTTGTCCTCACGTCACCCGGAGCCGTATCGAGACCTCCATCGCATACATTACAAAGCGTATGGATATTGAAAGATTTGCATCTCTTGACGCACCGCGTCGTCGCCCTTATTGTCCGTCTGCCGCCCGTGAGAGAGCACGGCGGCAATCGCGGATGCGCGCCTCACGCGCATGACAACACGCAGCAGAAAGCAGAAAAGGAAACGTGGTAGCCACATGAAGCCGCTCTTCGACGACAAGAACTCCGATGCGGTCAGCGATCGTCCTTCCACCCCGTCTTCGTCACCCGTTGCAGCGCCCGCCACCGTGCCTGCCGCCGCCGTTGCCATGCCGGCTGCACGCCCGGCGGAGAACGTCCGCCTGATCACCGTCGACGAGATCGACCAGCTCGGCGCGACGCAGGGCACGCGGATCGCGGCCTTCTCGCAGCAGATTCTCGCGAGCGTCCGCGCGTCGGATGCCGACCAGTTCGGGGACAAGCTCAACGAACTGATCGCGACCGCTAAGGGGCTCGACCCGCGCGGCGCCGACAAGGGCGGGCTGCTCACGCAGGTCACGCGGCTGTTCCGCTCGACCAAGGAGAAGCTGCTGTCGCAATACGAGTCGGTGAGCAAGCGGATGGACACGCTCGTCGTCGAGCTCGAGAACCATGCACAGCGCCAGAAGGCCGGCATCGACGAGCTCGAGCGGATGTACAACGACAACTACGCGCTGCATCAGGAGCTCGCGCAGTCGAAGGCGCACGGCGAAACGGCGCTCGCGACGCTGCGGGCGCATCTCGCGGCCGGCCAGCAACCGGTGGACGACGCGTTCGCCGCACAACGCCTGCTCGACGTGAAGCGCAAGGTCGACGCGCTCGAAAGCAAGCTCGACGACCTCGACCGCGCAATGCTGATGTCGAAACAGCTCGCGCCGCAGATCCGGATGGAGCAGGACCAGAAGCGCACGCTGACGTCGAAGTTCATGACGATCAAGACCGTGCTGATCCCCGCGTGGACCAACGCGTTTGCGCTCTACCTCGAGCAGCTCAGCACGAAGCGCGCGGCGGCGCTCGCCAATGCGACGTACGACGCGGCCGACGAGGCGATCCGCGCGCAGGCCGACCTGAACCGCCAGAACGCGCAGGAAGTCGCGAAGCTGAGCCAGCGCCCGGTGATCTCGACCGACACGTTCGAATACGCACAGCAGCAGTTGTTCGGCGCATTCGACGACATCACGCAGATCATCGCCGACGGCAAGCGCCAGCGTGAGCAGGACGCACCGCGCCTGCGCCAGCTCGAACAGGACCTGATCACCCGATTCGCTCCGAAGCACAACTGAAAGAACCGAGAGAACACCGCATGATTACGCTTGAGAAACGCGCGGCGAAGGTCGCGATCGTCCTCGAAAAACGCCAGATCCTGAAGCCGCCCGTCGTGCGCGTCGGCGCGGCGCTCGACATCTCCGGCTCCGCGAAGCCGCTGTACCAGTCGGGCGTGATCCAGGACACGCACGACCGGATTCTCGGCATCGCATTGAAGTTCGACGACAACGGCGAAGTCGACACGTGGACCTTCACCGAAGGCTACGACCGCCTGCCGACCGCGACGCCGGACAACTACGGCTCGTACATTTCCGATCATGTGCTCAACGCGCGGATCGACAAGTGGGGCGGCACGCAGTACGCGCCGGTGATGAACGACATCGTCGACTTCTTCTTCCGTGCGCCGGAGCCGTCGCCGAAGCGCGAAGAGAAGCGCGGCTTCCTGAGCCGGCTGTTCGGCGGTGCGGACGAGACGCCCGCGCCGGCCGCCACCGCGCCGGTGAACGGCCACCTGCCCGCATGGGTGCTGTTCGTCACCGACGGCCAGAACCCGAAGAACGACCGCAAGCGCGTGCGCCAGCTGCTCGCCGAGTCGCAGCACTACCCGCTGTACTGGTCGCTCGTCGGCGTCGGCGATCCGAGTGAATTCGGCTTCCTCGCGGAAGTCGCGGACGAGATGCCGAACGTCGGCTTCCTGCATCTCGAATCGCTCGACGTCAGCGACGAACAGATCTACGAACAACTGATCACGCAGGAATTCTGCAACTGGGTGCGCGCGAAGTAAGCGCAGCCCGCCCGCCTTTTATCCCGAACTCGAATACCCCCATCATGTTGAAAGACTTCAAGATCCCGTTGTCGCTCACGGTGCTCGCGCTGATCGCGGCCTATCTCCTCGGCGGCGTGAAGGACATGCTGATCGTCGCGGTCCTGTCGGTGCTCGAAATCTCGTTGTCGCTCGACAACGCGGTCGTCAACGCATCGGTGCTCAAGAACTGGTCGGAGAAGTGGCGCAACCGCTTCATGGTGTTCGGCCTGCCGGTCGCCGTGTTCGGCATGCGGCTCGTGTTCCCGCTGCTGATCGTCGCGGTGATCGGCCACATCGGCATGTGGGACGCGCTGAAGCTCGCGATCGAGTCGCCGGCGCAGTACGCGTCGATCCTCACGTCCGCGCATCATCAGGTCTCCGCATTCGGCGGCGCGTTCCTGCTGATGGTGTTCTTCAAGTTCATGCTCGACACCGAGAAGGACGAGCACTGGATCGGCTTCCTGGAAGGCCCGATGAGCCACCTCGGCCGCATCACGGCGCTGGAAGTGGCGCTGACGCTCGCCATCATCATCGTCGCGTCCCTCTACGTGCCGGCGGCCGAGCAGGTGGCCTTCCTGCTCGCGGGGGCGTTCGGCGTGATCAGCTTCGTGATCGCGCACGGCATCGGCGACCTGATCGGCGGCGAGGAGACGGGCACGCGCGTGGTGCGCGAAGGCGTCGCGGGGTTCATGTATCTCGAAGTGCTCGATTCGTCGTTCAGCTTCGACGGCGTGATCGGTGCATTCGCGCTGTCGAACAACATCTTCCTGATCGCGCTGGGCCTCGGCGTCGGCGCGGCCTATATCCGGGAGATGACGCTCGTGCTGCTGAAGAAGGGCACGCTCGCGCAATACCGCTATCTCGAACACGGCGCGTTCTGGGCAATCGGTGCGCTCGCAACGATCATGTTCCTCGGCGTTAAGTTCGAGGTGCCCGAGGTCATCACGGGCCTGGTCGGTGCGGCGATGATCGCGGCGGCCGTGTGGTCGTCGATCGTCGTGCAACGCAAGGAAGACCGGACTGCCGTGGCGGGCGAGTGACCCCGCGTCACGCGCGGGTCGAACATCATCAACGAGGGGCCGCACAGGGCGGCCCGGCATTGCCGCCGGCACAACGGCGGTTCCAGTAGAAGAGGTTCAGATGATCAATTTGTCGAAAGGCGGTCGCGTCAACCTGTCGAAGGAAGCGCCCGGCACGCAGAAGTTCCGCATCGGTCTCGGTTGGGATGCGAACGCGACGGACACGGGTACGGACTTCGATCTCGACGTGTCGGTGTTCCTGTGCAAGTACGATGCGCAGAGCAATCCGAAGCTGATCTCGGATCAGCACTTCGTGTTCTACAACAGCGAAGTACGCACGATGGAGCGCAAGGACACCTTCATCCAGCCGGGCGACGATTTCCCGAAGCGCGGGATGCCGGCGTCGAAGTGCCTGGGTGTCGTGCATAGCGGCGACAACCGCACGGGCAGCGGCGACGGCGACGACGAGGTGATCTTCATCGACATGACGAAGCTCGCGGCCGACGTCGAGGAAATCTCGGTGGTCGTGACGATCGACCAGGCCGAAGCGCGTCGCCAGAATTTCGGCCAGGTGCGCAACAGCTACATCCAGATCGCCGACGAAGTGTCGGGCGCGGTGATCGCGAAGTACGCACTCGAGGAAGACTTCTCGATGGAGACGTCGGTGCAGGTCGGCAGCTTCTATCGCCGCGACGGCCACTTCATGTTCAAGGCGGTCGGCGCCGGCTACAACCGTGGCCTGGGCGACTTCGTGCGCGCGTACGGCGGCGCGGTCTGACTGGCGGCAGCCCGGCCGGCGGGATACCGCCGCGCCGGGCAGGAAGCAGCGATGACGAATCCGTCCGACGAGCCGAAGCGGCTCGAGTTCGATACGACGCCCGAGCGCACGCCCGGGCGTCTTGCGTTCGACGCGCCGCCCGCGGCCGCGGCGCCGGTTGCGCGCGGTCCCGAGCGGCCCGCGCCGCAGGCGCTCGACTTCGGGCCCGAGCCTGCGCCCGCATCCGGCAAGGTCGTGCGCACGGCGCCGGCCGAGGCGGTCGGCCGCGCGGTGTTCGGCGAATCGAACCATCCGCAGCTCGAAGCGTGCTTCCGCGCCGCGCAGGCCAGCTTCCCGAATCTCTATCCCGACTACGCACCGCGCATCGAGCGGCACATCCGGCAACTGGTGCCGCTCAAGCTCGCGACGATCGCGACGATCGGCGACGGCGCGCTGGAGACGGCGGGCAACCTCGTCGAAGCCGTTGCGGCCACGACGCGCGAATTCAACGAACTCGGCGCGGCCGACATGATGGCAGGCATGCTCGCGCAGGCGACACGCAAGGCCGGCATGTTCGAACGCTGGTTCGGCGCGGCGACGGGCCATGTCGACTACCGTGCGGCGATCGGGGCGCTCAAGCAGTCGCTCCGCTTCTTCCCGCGTCGTACCGAAGAACTCGCCGCGAAGGTTCGCCACGCGGAAGAAAACCTCGTGGTCGTGCTTGCGGCGCTGAGTGCGGTGTCGGACGTCGTGCGCGCGCCGGACGATGCAGGTGTCGAGCGCACGCTGTTCGACCGCCGCAACATCGTCGGGCAGGCCGTGCAGCAGATCCGCATGCAACCCGCGCAATTGCGCGGGCTCGACGAGCGCGTGACCGATCTGTTGTCGCGCGCCGATCACCTGATGAACGTCGTGCTGCCGGCGGCATTGGCGGCGCGGCCGCAGCGCTGAGCACACGGCACGCACCGCATGAACACGCGCGCCGAGGCGCGCGTGTTCGCTGCACAGGCCACGCCGCATCACGCCATTTCACGTGCACCGGCGCGAGTCTGCTATCTTCCCGGGCATCTCATCGCTTTCCCGCCGATTCTCCATGACTGACCGCATCGTTGCCGCATTCGATTTCGACGGCACCATCACGACGACCGACAGCTTTCGCCATTTCGTCCGCTATGCGGTCGGCACGCCGCGCTTCGCGTGGGCCGGATTGCGCGCGCTGCCGTGGATCATTGCGATGAAGGCCGGGCTGCTGTCGCGGGGCGACGCGAAAGCGAAATTCGCATCGTTCGCGTTCGGGCCGGTGCGCGAGGATGCGCTCGATGCGCAGGCGCGCACGTTCGTCGACACTTATCTGCCGAGCCTCGTGCGCCCGGAAATGCTCGAACGCATTCGCGAGCATCGGGCACGCGGGCACGAAGTCGTGCTGGTGAGCGCGTCGCCGTCGCTGTATCTGGAGAAGTGGGCGAAGACGGCCGGCTTCGATGCGGTGCTCGCGACGCGGCTGGCGTTCGAGCGCGGCGCCTTCGCCGGTCGGCTCGACGGCGAGAACTGCTGGGGGCCGCAGAAGGTCGTGCGGCTGCGCGGGTGGTGGGGCAACCGGCCGCCGAAACAGTTGTTCGCGTACGGCGACAGCCGCGGCGACAAGGAAATGGCCGAGCTTGCGAACTGGTCGTGGATCCGCGGGCAAGGGCCGATGCCGCCGATCGGCGGTTGAGGTGGTGCGTTACGCGTCGGCCGGAGCCTGGCGCGTACCGCGCGCCGGACGATAGCCGCCCCAGCGATTCGCCCGCGCGAACGTGCCGACGTCGTTGAAGCGTACGCCGACTTCACGCAGCGCCGCATGCGCGGGGCGCACGGTCAGCTGGCGGATGTAGAACGGGTCGCGCACCACGAAGTGATGGATCGCATGCGTGCTGCCGAAGTTGAAGCAGAACAGCTGGAACGGCAGCATCCACCACGGGTTGAGCACCTGCGTCTGCTGGATCACGTTGCGCGAGTCGATGTCGCCGAAGTAATGCATGTTCGAGCTGACGAAGTTGATGCAGAAGCTGCGCACGAAGTTCGGCCCGAGCCACACCACGGCCAGGAAATCGACGACGCTCATCACGCGCTCGACCACGGCCGGCACCGTCACCGGGTAGCCGAACGCATGCAGCGCGAACACGCCGACGTGATAGACGATGAACGCGTGCCACAGCACGTAATACACGTGACCGACCGGCATGTACGACGACACCTGCTCGACGCGTAACTGCAGGCGCTCGGACGGATCCTGCACCGGCTGCGCGGCCACGTACTGCTTCACCTTGCGGCGCATCGCGGTGGGCCGCAGCACGACGGCGAGCATGCCGTCCGCGATCATCAGCAGCCGTTTCACGCCCCAGCGCTCGCCGTTCGTGATGCCGAATTCCTCGAGATCCGATTCGCCGCCCGACACCTTGTGGTGATGCAGGTGCATGCGCCGCCGCGTCCACGGATTGATCGTGCCGGGCCGCGTGAGCCAGCACAGCGCCATCATCAGGTGATAGGCCCACGGCGTCTTCTTGAAGTACATCAGGTGGATCAGGTCGTGCTCGAGCTCGTGGATCAGCGACGTGACGAACGCGGCGAGCGGCAGCGCGACGTACCATGCGATCGATCCGCGCGCATAGAGCCACGCGATCGCGAGCATCGCGCTCACCGAGACGGCCATCACGGTCGCGCCGACGAGGTTCTGGTTGTCGAGCAGCGGAAAGCGCGCGCGGATCGCGTCGCTCGCGGCGTTGACCTCGCGGCGGACGTACGCGACCTTGTCCGCGTCGTTGCGAAAGGCGGTTCGTGCGGGTTGGCTCATCGACCGGGATTCCTGCGGAAAGGGTGGGGCGCAATGCCGATGTGACAAGCATAGGCGCGCACCGGGCCGCGCGCGAGGGCCGCGGGTGCCAATGGCGGTGTCATTTCGGGCCACGATGGCCTGCCGGCGCGGCTAGAGTCACGCCCCGGTGTCATTGCGGGCCAGCGACGCTACAATCCGCCGAAACCGCTCCGGAGTCCGCCGCATGGTCCTGTCCGTCCCGGATGCCGCGCGCCAGCTGAACAAGGCGACGGTGTCGTCCGCGTATGCGCTGTTCATGCTGATGCTGGCCGAGGAGCGCGGCATCGACGGCGGCCGCGTGCTGGCCGGTTCGGGCGTCGAGCGCGACCGGCTCGCGCAGCCCGATGCGCGCATCACGCCGCTGCAGCAGGCGGCGATCGTGTTCAACCTGCTCGACGCGACGGACGATTCGTCGATCGCGATCGAGATCGGCCTGCGCAGCAGCCTGACGAAAGCGGGACTGATCGGCTTCGGGCTGATGAGCTGCGCGACGCTCGGCGAGGCGATCTCGCTCGGCATCCGCTACCTGCCGACGCGCGTGCCGTTCTTTTCGGTGCGGCTTGCGCAGCTCGACGGGATCGTCGACATCGACGTGTTCGAAGCGTTTCCGCTCGGCCGGCTGCGGCAGTTTGCGGTCGAGAACTTCCTGGTCGAGACGGCGATCCTGTTCAACTCGCTGCTGTATCCGGTGCCGGGGCGCACGCTGCAGTCGCGTGCCGAACTCCATTTCGAGTGGCCGGAGCCGCCGTGGTTCGAGCGTTATCGCGCGCGGCTGCCGCGCTGCCATTTCGACGCGAGCGCGAACCGCATCCGCTGCGACGCCGCGTTGCTCGACGAACCGATCGGCACCGCGAACGCACACACCGCGCAGATGATCGTGCAGCAGTGCGAGGCCGAACTCGCGCGGCTCGGCTATGCGGAAAGCATCGTCGAGCGCGTGCGTAACCTGCTGATCTGCGGCGAAGGCGGCTATCCGTCGGTCGACGACGTCGCGCGCGAGCTGCATGTGTCGGCGCGCACGCTCAAGCGCAAGCTCGCCGAGTACGGCGCGACCTATTCGACGCTGCTCGACGAAATCCGGTTGCGCGACGCACTGCGGTTGCTTGAAGGCACGCGGCTGCCGGTCGACGAGATCGCCGCGCGCGTCGGCTATACGGATCGCGCCAATTTCACGCGGGCGTTCAAACGCTGGACAGGCGTCGCACCGAGCGAGCGGCGCTGAACGCGGTTACGCAGTGGCCTGCGTGGCGGGCCTGCCGCGTCATGCGCCGCGTGTCACGGCTTCAGACGATCGCGACCCAGTTCGCCCCGCGTCCGCCCGGCACGCGCGCGTGCGGCGACAGTGCGCCGTCGTCCGGCGCGATCGCATACACCGACACGAATTCAGACTGTTCGCCGCAGGCGACGAGCCAGCGTCCCGACGGGTCGATTGCGAACCCGCGCGGCTGTGTTTCGGTGGCGGTCGCGTGCGCGGGTTCGAACGTGCCGTCCTCGGTGCGGCGATAGCAGAGTAGGCGGCTCGACGTGCGTTCGCTGACGTAGGCGAAACGCTCGTCGGGCGTCAGGTGCAGGTCGGCGGCCCAGACGGACGGTTCGGCGGGCGCGGGCGGCCGCGCATGGCCTTGCGCGAGTTCGGCGACGGCCGGATGGCGCGCGCTCACATGCGCATCGCCGAGCCGGCCGGTTTCAGGATCGCGCGCGAACGTCGCGAGCGTGGCCTGGAATTCGCTGACGCAGACGAGCGTGCGGCCGTCATCCGCGAATTGCAGGTGACGTGGGCCGAACCCGGCCGGCACGCGCGTTTCGCCGTGTTCGTGCGCACGCAGGCCGGCTGCGTCCTCGACGAGCGCGAAGCTGAACACGCGATCCGAGCCGAGCGAACTGACGTACGCGAAACGGTTGTCCGGCGACACGATCACCGCGTGCGCGTTCGCGATGCCGCCCGTGACCTGCAGCGGCGTGCCGTCGCCGTCGCGCACGCGCGCGGCGTCGTAGAGGCTCAGCGAATTCCCGCCGTACGATGCGCCGAGCAGCCAGCGGCCGCTGCGGTCGAGCGACAGGTACGCATGGCTCGCGTCGATCGCGGTGGTGCCGATGCGCACGAGCGCGCCGGTGGCCGGCACGACGCGGAACGCGACGATCGTCGGTTGTTCGCCGCGCGTCGCGACGTAGAGCCGCGCACGGTCGGCCGGTACGGCGATCGGCATCGCGACGTCGGCGGCCGGGTACCGGGTGAGCGGCGCAAGCGCGCCGTCGGCCGCGAGCGAGAAGGTGGCGAGGTCGCCGTCGGCGGCATTCGAGACGACGACGGTCAGGCGGTCAGTGTTCGGCATGGCGGAGCATCGCAGCGTTCGTGAAGGATTCGTCGGCCGGCAGGCCGCGCGGCGGGTCGCTGCGCCGGTGGGTGCGCGCGAACAGCGCGGCGACCGCGGCGACGAGCGAAGCGACCGCGAGCGCATACAGCCCGCCCGTGATCGAACCCGTATGTTGCTTCAGATAGCCGAAGGCCGTCGGTGCGACGAAGCCGCCGAGGTTGCCGACCGAGTTGATCAGCGCGATCACGGCCGCGGCCACGCGCGTGTCGAGATAGCCCTGCGGGATCGGCCAGAACAGCGACGATGCGGCCTTGAAGCCGAGCGCGGCGAAGCAGATCGACGCGAACGACCACACCGGATCGTGCGACGTCGACGCGAACAGCCCGCACGCGGCGAGCACGAGCGCGACCGCGAGCCAGCGCTGCGGATGCTTCCACTTCGACGACAGCACCGCGAAGCCGTACATCGCGCCGATCGCGATCATCCACGGAATCGTGTTGTACAGGCCGACCTGGAAATCGGTGAGCCCGCCCATCTTGCGGATGATCGTCGGCAGCCAGAATGTGGCCGCGTAGATCGTCAGCTGGATCGAGAAATACAGGAAGCAGAACAGCATGATCTGCGGATCGCGCAGCAGCGCGGTGGCGCGCACCGGCACGTTCGAGCGGACGTCGCGCGTCGCGCGTTCCTCGTCGAGCGCGTTCTGCAGCGCCGTGCGTTCTTCGGCCGTGAGCCACATCGCGTCGTGGATGTGCGATTTCAGCAGCAGCCAGCTCGCGCCGCACAGTGCGACCGAGAACAGCCCTTCGATCAGGAACATCCATTGCCAGCCTTCGAGGCCGAAACCGCGGATCGACAGCAGCGCACCGGTGACGGGCCCGGACAGCACCGACGCGAACGCGGAACCGCCGAGGAAGATCGCCATTGCCTTGCCGCGCTCCTGCGGCGGCAGCCATTGCGACAGGTACAGCACGACGCCGGGGAAGAAGCCGGCCTCGGCCGCGCCGAGGAGAAAGCGCAGCGCATAGAACGACGTGTCGTTCCACACGAACGCCATCGCGGCCGCGACGAGGCCCCACGTGGCCATGATCCGGGCCAGCCAGATGCGTGCGCCGTAGCGCTGCATCAGCAGGTTCGACGGCACCTCGAACAGCGCGTAGCCGACGAAGAACAGCCCGGCGCCGAGGCCGTACGCGGCCGCGCCGATGCCGATCGACGCCTCGAGGTGGCGATCGACGAAGCCGACGTTCACACGGTCGATGTAGTTCGCGATGAACATGATCAGCACGAGCGGCAGCACGTGCCACTTCACTTTCGAGACGGCGGACGCGAGCGGGTCGTGTCCGGGCAGGGCGGGCGAGGGCGGGTTCAAGCGTGTCTCCGGTCGGGCGGAGGCGGACGGGGCGGTGGCCCGCGTCGGCATCCGGGTGGCGGTTTATGTAGTATGTCGTCGTATGACATGGTACGCCTGAGCGCCGATGAAGACGTCGCGGGTTTACCCGGTAATTACCCGGATATTGGGGAATTTCATGAGGCGCGTCGGTGACTTATTCATGTCTGATGACGTATGACATGAGATGGGCAGGTGCCCATTGCCGCGTATTCGGTCGGGGCCCGCACTGCGTGCGGGGGCATCGGCCGGGCAGCCCGTCCGGCGGCTGCCTTCGCCTCTGCTACGCCATCGACACGACGCTGTTGAGCAGCGTCTTCACGAGCACGGCCTGCCGCGTCGCGCCCGTTTTTGCGAAGATGCCGCGCAGGTGCGCACGCGCGGTGTTCTTCGTGATGCCGGTCGCGGCAGCCGCCTCGTCGAGCGTCAGCCCGTCGACGAGCAGCAGCGCGATTTCGGTTTCCATCGGCGTGAGGCGGAACAACCGGTGCAGCATGTCGCGCGACGTCTGCGGCGACGACGCCGGATCGCGGACGAACACGGCGACGGCCGGCCGGTGCTGCCGGTCCTCGGCGCCGCGGTAGGGCGCGAGCGGGCGCAGCAGCACGCTCAGCGGCATCGCGCCGCCGGGGCGCGACAGCGTGGTGGCTTCGATGCGCGCAAGCGCGCCCGCACGGAAATGCTCGAGCGCGGCCTGCAGCGCCTTCTGCAGCCGGCGCTCGTCGAGCGGGCACGATGCGTGGAGTCGCTCCTGGCGCACGCACAGCCCGTCCTGCTGCTCGATCAGCCGCTCGGCGATGCGGTTGCGCTTGATCACGCGGCCGTCCTCGTCGACGATCGCGGTGCCGACGTCGAGCCGGTCGACGGTGCCCGCATACAGCGCGCGTTCGGCATCGAGCACGTCGAACGCCGCGTGCAGCTCGACTGCCCGCTGCAGGTGCGGCAGCAGTGTCGCCACCTGCGCGCGCTCGGCCGCGTCGAAATCGCGGCCGCCGTGCGCGCGGCTCACGAAGAACGCGCATTCGACGCCACGTTCGCCGCGCAGGTTCGCGCCGAGGATGTAGCGCAGGTCGAGCGGCTGCAGGTACTGCCGGTAGAAATCGTGCGCGCGCCACGCGGTTTCGCCGAACAGCCGGTCGGCCGTGAAGACCTGGCCGGGCGGCTGATCGAGAAACGGGCACAGCGCGTAGAACTGCTCGCTGTACGACGGCTCGCCGGGCAGCAGCGGGCCGTGTGCCGACGCGTTGATGATGAGCCCGTGCCGTGCGCCGCCGGGGTTGCGCAGCACCAGCGTCGTGAAGCTCGCGTCGAGCCGCGCGCGGACCGCTTCGAGGAAGCCGGCCCACGGGGTCGGCTCCGACGGGCCCTGATAGACGAGCCCGAGCCACGCGCTGAGTTCGCGCGCCGTCCACGCCGCGTCGTCGAAACCGTCGTGCGCAACCGGATCGCCGGGCGCCAGCGCGATGGGCATGCTCGTGTTCTCCTGGTCGGGATGAAGGATTCCCGGACCAGCATACCGGCCGCCCGGCGGCCCGCGTCATCCGAACGGAGTAGGTGACGCGGGCAGGCCGGCAACCGCCGGGCTGCCTGCCTGCGGCGCTTACGCCGCGCGCTCGCGCAGCAGATATGCAACGATGCGGTCCGCCGCTTCTTCCGGCGACTCGGCGACCGTGTCGACGCGCAGTTCGGGCTGCGCGGGCGGTTCGTACGGCGAATCGATGCCCGTGAAGTGCTTCAGCTCGCCGCGCCGCGCCTTCTTGTACAGGCCCTTCGGATCGCGCTCCTCGGCCACCGCCAGTGGCGTGTCGACGAACACCTCGACGAACTCGTCGGGGCCGACCATCGCACGCGCCATGTCGCGCTCCGCGCGGAACGGCGAGATGAACGACACGAGCGTGACGAGCCCCGCGTCGAGCATCAGCCGCGCGACTTCGGCGACGCGCCGGATGTTCTCCACGCGATCGGCCTCGGTGAAGCCGAGATCGCGATTGAGCCCGTGACGCACGTTGTCGCCGTCGAGCAGGTACGTATGCTTGCCGAGCGCGTGCAGCCGTTTCTCGACGAGATTCGCGATCGTCGACTTGCCGGCGCCCGACAGGCCCGTCAGCCACACGATCCGCGGCGTCTGCGCCTTTTGCGCGGCACGCGCGGCGCGGTCGACGTCGACGGCCTGCCAGTGCACGTTGTGCGCGCGGCGCAACGCGAAGTGCAGCATCCCGGCGCCGACCGTGTCGTTGGTGACGCGGTCGATCACGATGAAGCCCCCGGTGTGACGGTTGCGGTCGTACGGATCGAACGCGACGGGCCGGTCGAAGCTCAGGTTGCACACGCCGATCTCGTTGAGCGCGAGCGTGCGCGCCGCGAGATGCTCGCGCGTGTTCACGTCGATCTTGTACTTCGGTGTCGCGCAGGTCGCGCCGACCGTCTGCGTGCCGAGCTTCACGAGATACGGGCGGCCGGGCAGCAGCGGCGCGTCGTGCATCCACACGAGCGTCGCCTCGAACTGGTCGGCCACCTCGGGCGGCGCATCGGCGCGCGCGATCATGTCGCCGCGGCTGATGTCGATCTCGTCGGTGAGCGTGAGGGTCACCGCGTCGCCGGCGCGCGCGATGTCGCTTTCGCCGCCTTGCGTGATCACCGACGCGACGCGGCTCTCCTTGCCGGACGGCAGTACGCGCACGCGCTCGCCGACGCGGATCTCGCCCGATGCGATGCTGCCCGCGTAACCGCGGAAGTTCAGGTGCGGGCGGTTGACCCACTGCACCGGCAGCCGGAACGGCTCGTCGCTGGTCACGCGTGCGGCGAGCGGCAGCGTGTCGAGATGCTGCATCAGCGCCGGGCCCGCGTACCACGGCATCCGCGCGCTCGGCGCGATCACGTTGTCGCCGCGCAGCGCCGACATCGGGATGCTGACGATCTCCGTCAGCCCGAGCTCGGCCGCGAATGCGCGATAGTCGGCGTCGATGCGCTCGAACACGGCGCGGTCGTAGTCGACGAGATCCATCTTGTTGATCGCGAGCACCACGCGCTTGATGCCGATCAGCGCGACGAGATGACTGTGGCGGCGCGTCTGCGTGAGCACGCCCTTGCGCGCATCGATCAGGATCACGGCGAGATCGGCGGTCGACGCACCGGTGATCATGTTGCGCGTGTACTGCTCGTGGCCGGGCGTATCGGCGACGATGAACTTGCGTCGCGCGGTCGCGAAGAAGCGGTACGCGACGTCGATCGTGATCCCTTGCTCGCGCTCGGCCGACAGGCCGTCGACGAGCAGTGCGAAATCGAGTTCGCCGCCCTGCGTGCCGACCTTCTTCGAATCGGCTTCGAGCTGCGTGAGTTGGTCGTCGAACAGCATGTTCGATTCGTAGAGCAGGCGGCCGATCAGCGTGCTCTTGCCGTCGTCGACGCTGCCGCACGTGATGAAGCGCAGCAGGTCCTGGGTGTGTGCGCGTGCATCGGGTGCGTGGTCCGTGAGCGCCTCGGTCGCGGTGAGAACGTGTGCCATCAGAAATATCCCTCCTGTTTCTTCTTTTCCATCGAACCGGCCGAATCGCTGTCGATCAGTCGTCCTTGCCGTTCGGACGTGCGCGTCTCGCGCATCTCCTGCAGGATGTCGTCGAGCGAGGTCGCGTCGCTGTCGATCGCGCCCGTCAGCGGATAGCAGCCGAGCGTGCGAAAACGCACCTTGCGCATCTGCGGCACTTCGCCTTCGCGCAGCGGCAGGCGTTCGTCGTCGACCATGATCAGCGCGCCGTCGCGCTCGACCACCGGTCGTTCCTTCGCGAAGTAGAGCGGCACGATCGGGATGTCGTGAAGCCGGATGTACTGCCAGATGTCGAGCTCGGTCCAGTTCGAGATCGGGAACACGCGCAGGCTTTCGCCCTTGCGCTTGCGCGCGTTGTACAGCGACCAGAGTTCGGGGCGCTGGCGCTTCGGGTCCCAGCGATGCTGCTCGGAGCGCAGCGACACGATGCGTTCCTTCGCGCGCGATTTCTCCTCGTCGCGGCGGGCGCCGCCGAACGCGGCGTCGAAGCCGTAGTGATCGAGCGCCTGCTTGAGCCCCTGCGTCTTCCATACGTCGGTGTGCACGGCGGAGCCGTGCGTGAACGGATCGATGCCGTTCGCGACGCCTTCAGGGTTGATGTGCACGCGCAGGTCGAGGCCGAGGCGCGCGGCCGTCTCGTCGCGAAACGCGATCATCTCGCGGAATTTCCAGGTCGTATCGACGTGCAGCAGCGGAAAGGGCGGCTTCGCCGGGTAGAACGCCTTCATCGCGAGATGCAGCATGACCGAGCTGTCCTTGCCGATCGAATACAGCATTACCGGGTTCTCGCTCTCCGCGACCACCTCGCGCATGATGTG
Source organism: Burkholderia sp. AU33423 (assembly GCF_002223135.1). NCBI lineage: Bacteria > Pseudomonadati > Pseudomonadota > Betaproteobacteria > Burkholderiales > Burkholderiaceae > Burkholderia > Burkholderia sp. AU33423. The sequence goes on along the minus strand of NZ_NKFH01000004.1, from coordinate 2,029,104 downwards.
GATGCTTTCGGCCTCCAGCCGCTCCAAGTGGGTCAACATCGTTCGTCTCCTTGTTTCATGCCGGTGCCGCGCGACATGTGCGGCGTTGCGTGCATGACACCGACGGTATCGGGCGAGCGGCATGCCGATCTTCGTCCGGGTGGACTAAGCCGCGGGATGGGGGGGAGCGGATCTTTCCTTAGTCCACCCGGACGAAGTGGCGCGCGATGGCGACGCTTAAGGTGAGCGCTCGACCATCGGCGGAGAGAACACATGACGGACGACACACGTGCCACGCAATTGCTTTCGGGTCAGACCTGGGCCGATTTCTGCGACACCGTGAAACGCAGCGGACAACAGATCCTGCGCGCCGAGGCGCCGGACGATCCGCTGACGCGCGCGGAAGGATTCCGCTACCTGAGCCGGCTGATGCGAATCGCGCTCGAGATGCACGTCGAGTTCGCGGACGGCGCATGGCCCGGGTTTTTCTCGCCGTCGCACGAGACCGCGAAGATCGGCGCTGACAATCCCGACAACCTGTACCAGTACGCGCGTCTCGACGGCCGCTGCGAATATCGCGTGACGGGGCGGCGCGGCACGGTGGCCTACCTGAGCTTCGGCACGCAGAAGGGCGGCTACGAGACCGACGGCAAGATGCTGCAGACGGGCTTTCTCGACGCGAAGCAGCTCGAGATCGCGCCGGACGGCAGCTTCGAGATCGTGCTGAGCGAAACGCCGCGCGCGGGCAACTGGGTACGCATGGAGCCGGGCACCAACGCATTGCTGGTGCGCCAGACCTTCCTCGACCGGCGCGCGGAAACGCCGGCACAACTGAAGATCGAGCGCATCGGCGCCGACGATCGCCCGGCGCCGCTCGACCCGAGCGTGCTGCAGGGCGGCCTCACGCGCGCCGCGCAGTTCGTCGAGCAGACGTCGAAGCTGTTCGCGGACTGGGCCGCGAGCTACCGGTCGCACGTGAACGCGCTGCCGCCTGCCGACCAGGCGCTGTGCCAGTCGGTCGGCGGCGATCCGAACATCTACTACTACCACTCGTGCTGGTCGCTGGCCGATGACGAAGCACTCGTGATCGACGTCGATACGGTGCCCGATTGCGATTTCTGGAACGTGCAGCTCAACAACTACTGGATGGAATCGCTCGATTACCGGCACTTCGATATCTGCGTGAACAAGCACAGCGCGCGGCGGAATGCGGACGGTGGCGTGACGGTGGTCGTCGCGGCCGCGCGACCGGGTGACGCGAACTGGCTCGATACGGCCGGACATCGCACCGGCACGATCTGCTGGCGCTGGGTCGGCGCCGCGCAGCCGGTGCATCCGCGCACGCGGGTGGTGAAGCTCGCGACGCTGAAGGAGGTCGCATGAACGCGCCGCTGGATCGAACCCGCACGCTGCTCGCGTCCGACGGATTGATCGCCGAAGCCGTGTCGCGCACGGGTGGACTGACCGCATTCGGCGACGGGCCGTACCGCGAAGCGCTCGACGTGATGTGCGCGTCGCTGATCGACGAAGCGAAGCTGTCCGCACGCGGCGCGGAAATGATGCGCGAGAAGCTCGTCGGCCAGCTCGCGAACCGGCTCGTCATCGAGGATTACTTCCGGCGTCATCCCGAGATCGCGGAGATCGAAATCGACGATCCGCTCGTGATCGTCGGCCTGCCGCGCACGGGTACGACGCTGCTGCAGCGCCTGCTGGCGGTCGACCCGCGCTTCCATACTGCCGCGTGGTGGGAAACCCGCTACCCGGCACCGCTCGCGGGCGAGACGCTCGCCGAACCGACGCTGCGCATCGCGCGTGCGCAGGCCGAGGTCGCGACGATGATCGACTGCATTCCGCAGATCCTGACGATCCATCCGCTCGATGCGATGCTCGCCGACGAGGAGTTCATGCTAATGGAGCATGCGTTCGTGTGCGCGATGGATTCGTATGCGAACGTACCGCGCTACACGGCGTGGCTCGCGCGGCAGGATCTCACGCCGGTCTATACGTACCTGAAGCGGATGCTGCAGTTCCTGCAATGGCAGAAGGGGCAGCGCGGCGTCGCGCCGGCCGCGCGCTGGCTGCTGAAGACGCCGCAGCACCTGCATGCGCTCGACGTGCTGTGCCGGGTGTTTCCGCGTGCGCAGGTCGTGCTCACGCACCGAGATCCGGCGCAGACGATTCCGTCGATGGCGAGCATGGCGCACACGTTGTGGCAGATGTATGCGGACGATCCCGATCCGCTTGCCGTCGGCGCGCAGTGGAACGCGGGGATGGCGCGCGCGATCGGCGCGGCGATGGCCGCGCGCGACGCGTTGCCGGCCGACCGCTTCCTCGACGTGCGCTTCGAGGACACGGTGTCGAATCCGCTCGGCGTTGCCGAGGCCGTGTACGCGTTTGCCGGGATGGCGCTCGATGTGCGGCAGCGCACGGCGATGACGGACTGGATGGCGCGCAACGGCCGCGACAAGCGCGCCGCACACGACTATTCGATCACGCGCTTCGGCTTCACCGATGCGCAGCTCGCGCGCGACTTCGCCGCGTATCGCGCGCGGCACCTGCGGGCGGCCGGCTGACGGCCGGGCTCGCGAGACCCACGACAACCAGGAGACAACCCATGTTGCTGAAGGACAAGATCGTCGTGATTTCCGGGATCGGGCCGGGGCTCGGTGTGAAGCTCGCCGTCGAGGCCGCACGCGAGGGCGCGCGCGGCGTGGTCGTCGCGGCGCGCACGATGGATAAGCTCGACGACGCAGAAACGCGGATCCGTGCGCTCGGCGTCGACTGCGACGTGCTGAAGGTGAAGACCGACATCACCGACCGCGCGCAATGCCGGCAGCTCGCGACGCAGGCCGTCGAGCGCTTCGGCCGGATCGACGCGCTCGTGAACAGCGCATTCGTGCACGGCACGTTTCCGGAACCGGTGGAGGAGGCCGATCTCGACGGCTGGCGCGCGGTGTTCGACACCAACGTGTTCGGCACGATGGCGCTCACGCAGGAAGTCGTGCCGCACATGAAGCGGCACAAGCGCGGCGCGATCGTGATGATCAACACGCAGGCGACCCGCAAGCCGTTTGCAGGGGAAGGCGGCTACGCTGTATCGAAGGGGGCGCTCGCGGTTGCGGCAAAATACCTGGCGCGCGAACTCGGCGTGCACGGCATTCGCGCGAACAGCATCCACATGGGGTGGATGTGGGGCGTGCCGACCCAGACGTATTTCCGGCAGGCGGCCACCGAGTACGGGATGACGGAAGAGCAGATCATCGCGCCGATCGCATCGAACATCGCGCTCGCGAAGCTGCCGACCGACGACGACTGCGCGCGGGCCGCGCTGTTCCTCGCGTCGGACTATGCGAATGCGGTGACGGGCGCGACGCTCGACGCGAATGGCGGCGATTTCATGCCCTGACGATGGAGCACAGGATCATGCAGGACAACCACGACACACAACACTTCTTTGCATTCAACGGCGACGCGGACGGGCTGTGCGCGCTTCAGCAACTGCGGCTTGCGGAGGGCGTGCACGGCACGCTCGTGACCGGCGTGAAACGCGACATCAAGCTGCTCGAGCGGATCGACGCACGGGCGGGCGACATCGTCACCGTGCTCGACGTGTCGCATGACCAGAATCGCGATGCGTGCGCGCGGCTGCTGCGCGACGGCGTGACGGTCCGCTATTTCGACCATCACTTCGCGGGCGAACTGCCCGACGATCCGCGCTTCGACGCGCATATCGACACGGCGGCCGACGTGTGCACGAGCGCGATCGTGAACCGTTATCTCGGCGGCCGGCACGTGCGCTGGGCGATCGTCGCGGCGTTCGGCGACGAATTGCCGGCGCTCGGGAGCGCGCTTGCGAGCGAGCATGGGATCGACGACGCGGAGCGCGACACGCTGGCCGAACTCGGGCTCTACCTGAACTACAACGCGTATGGCGAGTGTGTCGGCGATCTGCATTTCGACCCGGCCGCGCTCGCCGACGCGATGCTGCCGTGCGTCGATCCGCTCGATTTCGTGCGCGAGACAACCGTGTTCGCCGCGCTGCGCGACGGCTACCGCGACGACATGGCGCGCGCGTGCGCACTCGCGCCGCTGCGCGAGGTGCCCGGTGCGACGCTGGTCCGGATGCCTGATCATCCGTGGGCGCGGCGCGCGACGGGCATGCTCGCGAACGAACGGATGCGCAACGCACCGCATGCGGCGCTCGCGGTGCTGTCGCCGCGCGCGGACGGCGGGCTCGTCGTCAGCGTGCGCGTGCCCGATGGCCGACCGCTCGGCGCCGACGAGTTCTGTCGCGGCTTTCCGACCGGCGGCGGGCGCAAGCGCGCGGGCGGCATCAACCATCTGCCGGAAACCGAGTTCGACGCATTCGCCGAGCGATTCGAAGCCGCGTTCCGGCTCGATTGACGCAGCGGGCTGCGACGATGCGTGCGCCGTGCGCCGTGCATCTTCGCACGACGCGCGCATCGTGAGTGGATCAACCGGTCGCGCCCGCAAGCACGGCCGGCACGTTGTGACCGTAGCAGCGTTCCTCGATGCGCTCGGCGATGCGCCAACCTTGCGCGGTGCGCACGAACCGGTCGACGTACCAGAGCCCGAGAAACATCACCTGCGTGCCGCCGTCCGGCAGCGCGACTTCCATCGGATTGAAGCAGATCGTGCGGCTGCGCGCGGTATCGCCGTCGAGCAGGATCGACAGGTTGCCGACCATGTGCTGGTACTGCGGAAACTGCGGCAGCACGGTGCGCAGCCACACCTTCACCTCCGGATAGCGGCCGGCGATGCCGCCCATCGCGCGATAGTCGATTGCGGCATCCGGTGTGAACACCGCGTCGAGCGCGTCAAAGTCGCGCGTGTCGATCGCACTCGAATACGCGACGATCAGCTCGCGGATGTCGTGATGGTCGGACAGCGTTTGCAGATCGGGCATCGGCGGCTCCCGGTTACGCGCCGTTGCGCCGGCGTGCCGCGTGGAGCGCTTCGGCGCGCTGCTTCACGTCGCGCGCGCACTGGTCGAAACCCTGTTTTACCCACCCGCCGTGGTGCTGCATGATCGTGTCCGCGTTGACGCCGAGGAACTGGTCGGTCGTGAAGTAGCGGCAGCGCTCCGCGCCGATCGCGTCGATGTACTGGTCGCGACGCGCGGCGTCCTTGTTGTCGTCGGTCGGGCGCTGCTCCCACGACAGCAGCCGTTCGGGTTCGTACGCGACGAGGATCTCGTTGACGGGAATCACGGTCTCCGTGCCCGGGATGCGCACCTGCATGTGCACGACATCGCCGAGCCTGCCGGTCGTTTCGAAGCCGACGCAGAACGTGTTCCATTCGCCGTAGCGCGGGAAATCGGTCAGCACTTCCCAGACGACGGAGGCCGGTGCGTCGATGTCGACGGTGATCGAGGTGACGAGATTCGAGGGTTTGGTCATGACGGCGTATCGGATGAAGCCGCACGTACCCGGGTGGCGGGAAGCGTCGCGGCGGTCGGAAGGAGCCGCGCCGGCATCGGTCGGCGCGCGTGACGGGTGCGGATCGGGACGTGCGGGGGCCTTTGCGGCCCGCACGTGCCGCGCAGCACACCCGACATCGAGCGTAGGCCGGCACACGTGGCGAAGAATCGTCGGAATGGACTAAGGCGTTTTACCGGGGCGGCAGGGTGGTGCGATCGCCGTGACGGTTGGCGGCATGGGCGCCGAACGTCGACACCACGCAGCGCAGCCGCGACAATACGTGTCTCTTTCCGCTTTCGTCATCGAGGTGCCCGTGCCCGCCAAGTCGTCCGTTGCTCCCGCGATCGTCTGGTTCCGCGACGATCTGCGCGTGACCGACCAGCCCGCGCTGATGCGCGCGGTGGAATCGGGCCGGCCGCTCGTGTGCGTATTCGTCGACGACACGGGCGACGGCGCCGGGCGAGCGCTCGGCGGCGCGGCGCGCTGGTGGTTGCACGGGTCGCTGGCCGGGCTCGATGCGGCGCTCGCGCGTCATGGCGGGCGCCTGCTGCTGTTGCGCGGCGACGCGTCGCGCGAGATCGACCGCATCGTGCACGACACGGGTGCGGAAGCCGTGTACTGGAACCGCCGCTATGCGCAACCGCAGCGCGACGCGGACGCGGCGCTGAAGGCGTCGCTCAAGGCGCGCGGTGTCACGGTCGAGAGCAGCAACGGCAGCCTGCTGAACGAGCCGTGGGAGGTGCTGACGGGCGGCGGCACCCCGTATCAGGTGTTCACCGCGTACTGGCGCGCGGCGCGACGGGATCGCACGGTCGCCGCGCCGCTACCTGAGCCCGAGCGGATCGCGTTTCATCCGTGGCCGAAGGCCGTGCGTGACCGCGCGCTGGCGCTCGACGCGCTTGCATTGCGGCCGCATTCGCCGGATTGGGCCGGCGGCCTGCGCGATGCGTGGCCCATGCCCGACGAAGCCGGCGCGCACGCGCAGCTCGACGCGTTCCTGACGACATCGCTCGCTGGCTATGCAGATGCACGCGATCTTCCCGACCGTCCCGCGACGAGCCGGCTGTCGCCGTTCCTGCGCTTCGGCAACCTGTCGCCCCGACAGGTGTGGCACGCCGTGCAGGGCGCCGCGAGCGCAGGCGGCGCGGCGGTGGCCGCGGACGCTGACAAATTCCTGAGCGAACTCGGCTGGCGCGAGTTCAGCTACGCGCTGCTGTATCACTTTCCGGCGCTCGCGACCGCCAACTTCCGCGCGCAGTTCGATGCGATGCCGTGGCGTGACGATCCCGCCGCGCTGCACGCATGGCAGCGTGGGTTGACCGGCTATCCGCTCGTCGACGCAGGCCTGCGCGAACTGTGGACGACCGGCTGGATGCACAACCGCGTGCGGATGGTCGTCGCGTCGTTCCTGATCAAGCATCTGCTGATCGACTGGCGTGCGGGCGAAGCGTGGTTCTGGGACACGCTGGTCGACGCCGATCCCGCGAGCAACGCGGCGAGCTGGCAGTGGGTGGCCGGGTGCGGCGCCGACGCCGCGCCGTATTTCCGCATCTTCAATCCGGTCGCGCAGGGGCAGAAGTTCGATCCGGACGGCGCGTACGTGCGGCGCTGGGTGCCCGAGCTTGCCGGTCTCGACAACGCATCGATCCACGCGCCGTGGGACGCGTCGCCGCTGGAACGCGATGCGGCCGGCGTGCGGCTCGGCGTCGATTATCCGGCGCCGCTCGTCGAGCATGCGGCCGCGCGTGCCCGCGCGCTCGATGCGCTGGCGGCATTGCCGAAGCGCCGTTGACCGTACGCTCCGGGTTGCCGCATCAATTGCAGAACGCGACGTGTTCGAGCAGCGCGTACGCGACGTCCGAGCTGAAATAGGCCGCGCCGCACCACGCGACGAATGCGAGCGTGCCGGCAGCCAGCGCCGCGCGGATCATGCCCATGCCGCGTTGCCCGATGCCGGGCGTGCGACGCGCGCATCGTTGATCGGCAGGTGCAGCAACGCCGCGAGTACGCCGAGCGCGATCGAGCCGATCCACAGCGGCATGTACGAATGCGTCGCGTCGTACACCACCGCGCCGAGCCAGACGCCGAAGAAGCTGCCGAGCTGGTGCCCGAAGAACACGAAGCCGAACAGCGTTGCGATGTAGCGCACGCCGAACACCTGCGAGATTACGCCGTTCGTCAGCGGCACGGTGCCGAGCCACGTGAATCCCATCACGGCCGCGAACACGTAGACGCTCGCGGGCGACAGAGGGGCTGCGACGAACACGGCCATCGTGAGCGCACGCACGAGGTACAGCACCGACAGCACGTACTTGCGCCGCAGCAGCCCGCCGAGATGGCCGCACGCATAGGTGCCGGCCACGTTGGTCAGCGCGATCAGCGCGAGCGCGATGCTCGCGTGGCGTGCCGGCAGCCCGTGGTCGAGCAGGTACGCGGGAAGATGCGTCGCGATGAACGCGAGCTGGAAGCCGCATGCGAAGAAGCCCGCGTTCAGCAGCCAGAAGCCGCGATGTGCGAACGCCTCGAGTACGGCTTCGCCGATCGACTGGTCGGGGCCGGCGGCGCCGGCAGCCTGCGCGGGTCGGTCGCGTAGCAGCATGGCGAGCGGTGCAAGCAGCGCCGCGACGAGCGCCAGTGCGATGAACGCGTGCCGCCAGCCGATGCCGCCGATCAGCGTCTGCGCGACGGGCACCATGCAGAACTGGCCGAGCCCGCCGATCGCGCCCGCGACGCCGAGCGCCCAGCCGCGCCGGTCGGGCGGAAACAGGCGGCTCAGCGCGCCATAGATCGATGCGAACGCCGAGCCCGACAGCGCGATGCCGATCACGAGCCCGGCGCCGACCGTGAACATGCCGGTCGTCGCCGCATGCGCCATCGTGACGAGCCCGGCCGCATACAGGAGCATCCCGGCGACGATCACGCGCAGCGAGCCGAAGCGATCGGCGACCATCCCGGTGAACGGCTGCGCGACACCCCAGATCAGGTTCTGCAGCGCGAGGGCGAGCCCGAACGCTTCGCGCGACCAGCCGTGGTCGAGCGACACCGGCGCGAGGAACAGGCCCTGCACGTGGCGGATGCCGAGCGCGGCGCCCATGATCAGGCCGCCGGCCAGGACGGGCAGCCAGCGGCGGCGGACTTCCTGCTCGATCGGTGTCATGCGTGTCTCCGGATGAAGGCGCGCGGCAACACGGCCGCGCTCGATCCGATTAGACGATCGGGGCCGCCGTCGCTCAAGCGATCATTCGGTCAGGTTGGCATGCGTGGCAGGAATGCGATGAGGCGCACGCGGGGGAGGAGCGGGCGTGCCCGGCAGCGGTCAGGTCAGTACGCGGGGGCCGCGCCGGCTTACGCCGACGCCGTGCCGTGCGCACGCATCGCGGTATCGCATTCGGCCGCTTCGGCGAGCATCCAGTCGCGCACGTCGGCGACTTCGCGGCGCGGGGCCGGATCGTGCTGGAACAGCCAGTAGCCGTACGCATCCGACAGCGCCTGCGTGTGCGGCCCGAGCACCGCGAGCCGCCCGTCCGCCAGCATCGGCGCGACGAGCGCGAGCCGGCCGAGCGCAACGCCCTGGCCCGCGATCGCCGCCTGGATCACCTGGTCGTACTGGTTGAAGCGCAGCACGCCTTTCGGGCGCGCGTCGCCGAGCCCGGCCGCGTGCAGGTGCGTGCGCCACTGCAATTGCGGCTGCGGCGGCCCGTCGAATTCGAGCAGCACGTGGTCGGCGATCGCGGCCGCGTTCGTGACGGGCCGCGCCGCAAGCGCCGGATGGGCGACCGGCACGACGATCTCGTCGAACAGGCGCAGCGCGCCGGCCGGCGCGCGGTCGCGCGGACAATAGCGGATGCCGAGGTCGATGCCTTCGGCGCGCAAATCGAGTACCTTGTCGTTCGCGGCGACGCGCAGGTCGATCTCCGGCAGGCGCGCCTGCAGCCGCCCGAGCCGCGGCAGCAGCCATAGCGCGGTGACGCCGATGCTCGCGGTGATCGTGACGGGCTGGCGCTCGCGCGTGGCCGCGAGCGACGCGACGGTGTCCTGCAGCCCGTGCAGTGCCGCATCCGCGACGCGAAACAGCCGCTCGCCTTCCGGCGTGAACGCGATTTTCCGGTAGCCGCGCTGCAGCAATGCGACGCCGAGGTGCGCTTCGAGCGCGTGTACCTGGCGGCTGACCGCCGATTGCGTGACGCACAGGTCCTGCGCGGCGAGCGTGATGCTCATGCGGCGGCCGACGGCGACGAAACCGCGGACAAGGTCGAGCGACGGGAGACGGACGAGCGGCGTTGACATGCGCGTGACTCATGCGAACGGAGCAGCAAGATTGGTTGAGAACGCGGGGCGCGTCAAGTTCAATGGAGGCTGGCGCGGGCGGTGAAGGGGGAGCAGGCGCATGTGCGTTGACGTCCTGGCCGGCTGCGAAGCATGGGCGGGAGCAGGCGCCGAGGCGCTGACCCGGACGGACCGCGAAGCATGGGACCGGAGACACGATGACGATTTCGAACGAAGGCAGCGAAATGACGCAGGGCACCCGCGCGGCGGACGCATTGCCCCCCGAGCCGGTGACGCTGCGCGCGGCCGACGGCTATGCATTGCGCGGCCATGTATGGCGCCATCGCGGCGGCGGTGTCGTGCGGCCCGTGACGGTCGTCAATTGCGCGACGTCGGTGCGTTGCGACTACTACTTCCGTTTCGCGGCCTGGCTGTTCGCACAGGGGCGCGACGTGCTCGTCTACGACTATCGCGGCATCGGCGGGTCGCGCCCGGCGCAGCTCGCTAAGCTGCGCGCGAACTGGCTCGACTGGGGGCGGCTCGATTGCGAGGCCGCGCTGCACTACGCACGCGACGCGTTTCCGGGCCAGCCGATCGACGTCGTCGCGCACAGCATCGGCGGGTTCGCGCTTGGGCTCGCCGCATCGAACGTCCACGTGCGGCATGCGGTGACGGTCGGCGCGCAGTACGCGTACTGGCGCGATTACCTGCCGGCCGAACGGCGGCGCATGTGGTGGAAGTGGCACGTCGCGATGCCGGTGCTCGCGGCCGTGTTCGGCTACGTGCCCGCGAAGCGGCTCGGCTGGATGGAGGACACGCCGCGCGGCGTCGCGCTGTCGTGGGTGCGCTCGCAGGCGCGCTTCGAGGAGGGCTATACGAGCGGCCCGCTCGCCGAACCCGCCGCGAGCCGCGCCGCGTTGCCTGCCCGCTTCGCGGGGCTGTCGGCGCCGATGCTCGCGATTGGCCTCGACGACGACGGGTTCGGCACGGTCGAGGCGATCGAGCGGCTGGTCGGCTACTACACGGGCAGCGACGTCACGCATCTGCGGATCGCGCCCGCCGACATCGGTGTCGACGCGATCGGCCATTTCGCGTTTTTCCACAGCCGCTTCACCGAAACACTGTGGCCGCTCGCGCTCTACTGGCTGCAATACGGCGCGCTGCCGGCCGATGCGCCTGGCAACGTGCATGCGATTCACCCGGCATCGCGCGGGCGTGGGCCCGGCAGCGGCGTGCCGGGCGTTGCCGCGAACGGGTGACCGGGCGGCCATGCCACGCCGGTGCCTGCCGCGAGAACGACAAGCATCAGCGCGGCGTGCAGTGCCGGCAGAATTGACGCCGGCGGGCCGCAACGGTTCGCCATACCGCCTGATCGATTAACATCGGACGTTTCCTTCCACAGGCCGCCGCACATCGATGCTCGTCCCGCCCGATTCCGTTTCTCCGTCTGAAAGCTCCCGCGCCTGGCGCATGCAGCGGCTCGACGTGCCGCCCGCCGCGGCCCGCGCCGGCGTGCGGATCGCGCGTGTCGATTTCGACTGGCGCGTGCCGCTTGCGTCGCCTGCGTATGCGGCACTGAGCGACGGCGAGCGCGCGCGGGCCGCACGCTTCATGCGGCACGAGGATGCGGTGCGCAGCGCCGCGACGCGTGCCGCGCTGCGCGACGTGCTCGGCGCGGCCCTCGGCATCGCGCCGCGGGCGGTGGCGATCGTCGTCGACGCATCGGGGCGACCGTCGCTGGATGGCGCGCATCGCGCGTCGCTCGACTTCAACGTGTCGCATGCCGGCGACCATGCGCTGCTTGCGTGGGCCCCCGCGGGCCGCGTGGGCGTCGATATCGAGTGCTGCAACCGCGCGACCGACTGGCGTGCGCTGACGCGCGAAGTCTGCGCGCCTGCCGAGTCCGCCTATCTCGACAGCCTGCCGCTTGCCGCGCGCGCCGGCGCATTCATGCGCGTCTGGAGTGCGAAGGAGGCGCTGCTCAAGGCGCTCGGCACGGGCATCGTCGGCGGGCTGAGCGCGTTCGCGGTCGTACCGCCGCGCGATGTCGCGACCCCCGCGACGACGATCGTCGAGCCGGCCGCGCCCGCCGCTGGCGTCGCGGCGTTCGATGCGGCGTGGCTCGACGCGGCGGCCGGCTATGCGGCGTGCGTCGCGTGGACGCGTGCGTGAGCCGCGGTCAGCGCGCGGCGCTCATTCGAGCGGCGCGTCGTTCGGCGCCGCATAGCGCGCCTTGATCACGTCGCTCATCGGGAAGTCGAACGACAGCCCCTTCGGCGGCACCGGCTTCATGAACCACTTGTCGTACAGCGCGTTGATCTCGCCGCTTTTCATCAACTGCACGAGCACGCCGTCGACGAGCGCCTTGAACTGCGGATCGTCCTTGCGCAGCATGAACCCGTAGGCTTCCGACGATTGCGGGGTGCCGACGAGCTGCCAGTCGGCCGGTTTCGCGGCGAGCTGGCGCACGCCCGCGAGCAGCACGTCGTCCATCATGTACGCGGCCGCGCGGCCCGATTCGAGCGTGAGGCGTCCTTCGCCGTAGTCCTTCGCGCTGATGATCTGCATGTTCATCTTCTTTTCCTCGTTCATCTTGCGCAGCAGGCGTTCGGACGTCGTGCCCTGGTTCGTCACGACCGTCTTGCCGGCGAGATCCGGGAAGTCGCGGATGCCCGACGTCGTGCGCGTGAGCAGGCGTGTCGTCGCGACGAAGAAGGTGGTCGAGAACGCGACCTGCGCATGGCGCGCGGCGAGGTTGGTCGTCACGCCGCATTCGAGATCGACGGTGCCGTTCTGCACGAGCGGAATGCGGTTCTGCGACGTGACCGGAATGAAGCGCACCTGCAGGCCGGGCTTGCCGGTGCGCGCCTTCACGGCGGCGATCACTCGGTCGCACAGGTCCTGCGAGAAGCCGATGACCTTGCCGTTCGCGTCGGCGTAGGAGAACGGCACCGACGTTTCGCGGTGGCCGATCGAGATCAGGTTGCTCTGCCGGATCTTCTCGAGCGTGCCCGAGAGCGGCTCCGCGGCGAGCGACGCGCCGCAGGCGAGTGCGCACGCGGCGAACAGAAGGGGGCGGCCGAACCGGGCGGCGAGTCGTGACGGGAAGGGCATGGCGGTCTCCGTGGCGAATGGTGATCCGTATGTTGCCAAAGACAAAATAATTGCAACAATTGTTAATAACAGGATCACACGGGCCGATGCGGCGGGCCGCACCGGGCATCAGGGAAACTCCCGAGTCGAAATCGGTGAAAAACGGGTTGTCTAGACAAGTTGGCGTGGCTACACTTCAATCCATTCCGAACTTGTCTAGACAGGATTGCTCACATGATTACGTTGACCCCCGGCCATCTGACCCTCCCGCAACTGCGCCAGATCGCACGCGAATCCGTGCAGCTCGCGCTCGACCCGGCCAGCTTCGCGAAGATCGACGCCGGCGCGAAGGCCGTCGCCGACATCGCCGCGAAGGGCGAGCCGGCCTACGGTATCAACACGGGCTTCGGCCGCCTGGCCAGCACGCATATCCCGCACGACCAGCTCGAACTGCTGCAGAAGAACCTCGTGCTGTCGCACGCAGTCGGCGTGGGCGAGCCGATGGCACGCTCGTCGGTGCGCCTGCTGATGGCGCTGAAGCTGTCGAGCCTCGGCCGCGGCCACTCGGGCATCCGTCGCGAAGTGATGGACGCGCTAATCAAGCTGTTCAACGCGGACGTACTGCCGCTGATCCCGGTGAAGGGCTCGGTCGGCGCATCGGGCGACCTCGCGCCGCTCGCGCACATGTCGGCCGTGCTGCTGGGCGTCGGCGAAGTGTTCATCCGCGGCGAGCGCGCAAGCGCACTCGACGGTCTGCGCGTCGCGGGCCTCGCGCCGCTGACGCTGCAGGCGAAGGAAGGCCTGGCGCTGCTGAACGGCACGCAGGCATCGACCGCGCTGGCGCTCGACAACATGTTCGCGATCGAAGACCTGTACCGCACCGCGCTCGTCGCCGGCGCGCTGTCGGTCGACGCGGCTGCCGGTTCGGTGAAGCCGTTCGACGCACGCATTCATGAACTGCGCGGCCATCAAGGCCAGATCGACGCGGCAGCGTCGTACCGCGAACTGCTCGAAGGCTCGCCGATCAACCAGTCGCACCGCGACTGCGACAAGGTGCAGGACCCGTACAGCCTGCGCTGCCAGCCGCAGGTGATGGGCGCGTGCCTGGACCAGATGCGCCATGCGGCCGACGTGCTGCTGGTCGAAGCGAACGCCGTGTCGGACAACCCGCTGATCTTCCCGGATACCGGCGAAGTGCTGTCGGGCGGCAACTTCCACGCCGAACCCGTCGCGTTCGCGGCCGACAACCTCGCGCTCGCCGCAGCGGAAATCGGCGCGCTGGCCGAACGCCGCATCGCGCTGCTGATCGACGCGACGCTGTCGGGCCTGCCCCCGTTCCTCGTGAGGGACGGCGGCGTGAACTCGGGCTTCATGATTGCGCACGTGACGGCGGCCGCACTCGCGTCGGAAAACAAGACGCTCGCGCACCCGGCATCGGTCGACTCGCTGCCGACCTCGGCGAACCAGGAAGACCACGTGTCGATGGCGACGTTCGCCGCGCGCAAGCTCGCCGACATCGCGGACAACACGAAGCACATCCTTGCGATCGAACTGCTGGCTGCCGCACAAGGTGTCGACCTGCGCGCGCCGTACCACACGAGCCCGAAGCTCGCGCCGGTGATGGAAACGATCCGCGGCAAGGTCGCGCACTACGAGCTCGACCACTACTTCGCACCGGACATCGTCGTGATCGCCAAGCTGGTCGGCGAGCGCGCGTTCGCGAAGGTCGCGCCGTTCTCGTTCGCGTCGGAACAGTAAGCCCATGAGCGCGCCGGTCTACCAGGAGATCAAGGATTTCATCCTGGCCCGCATCCACGCAGGCGAGTGGGAGGAGGGCGATCAGGTGCCGTCCGAGAACGAGCTGGCGCGCGAATTCAAGGTGGCGCGCATGACCGTCAACCGCGCGCTGCGCGAGTTGACGGCCGAGCAGGTGCTCACGCGCATGAAGGGTGCGGGCACCTACGTCGCGCGGCCGAAGTACGAGTCGACGCTGGTGGCGATCCGCAGCATCTCGGAGGAAGTCGGTGCACGCGGGCATGCGTATCACGCCAGCGTGCTCGGCCTCGACACGATCCGCGCCGACGACGCGCTCGCCGACGAGATGCAGGTCGCCGTGCGCACGAAGCTGTTTCATTCGCAGGTGCTGCACTTCGAGAACGACGAGCCCGTCCAGCTCGAAGAACGATGGGTGAATCCGGCGGTCGCGCCGGATTACGCCGAGCAGGATTTCACGAACACGACGCCGAACCTGTACCTGACGCGCGCGGCTCCGCTGCAGCGCGTCGAGTACCGGATCGAAGCGGCGGCCCCGGCGCCCGAGCGGCGCGAGCAGCTGCGGATGGACGACGTCGAGCCGTGTCTGGTTTTACATCGACGCACCTGGTCGCAGGGCGTCGTCGCCTCGGTGGCGAATCTGTGGCATCCCGGCAGCCGTTATCGCTTCACCGGGCATTTCTGATTCCTATTTGATATTCATTTTCCTTCGGGAGCAGTCGTCATGAACCATCCGAAACACATCGATCCCCGTCTCGATCCGACGCGCACGATCCGCGCGCCGCGCGGCAGCGAGAAAGTCTGCAAGACCTGGCTGGCCGAAGCGGCCTACCGGATGATCCAGAACAACCTCGACCCGGAAGTCGCCGAGCATCCGCATGCGCTCGTCGTGTACGGCGGCATCGGCCGTGCGGCACGCAACTGGGAATGCTACGACCAGATCCTCGCGTCGCTGAAGGATCTCGAAGAGAACGAGACGCTGCTGATCCAGTCGGGCAAGCCGGTCGGTGTGTTCCGCACGCACAAGGATGCGCCGCGCGTGCTGCTCGCGAACTCGAACCTCGTGCCGCACTGGGCGAACTGGGATCACTTCCACGAGCTCGATCGCAAGGGCCTGATGATGTACGGCCAGATGACGGCCGGCAGCTGGATCTACATCGGCAGCCAGGGCATCGTTCAGGGTACCTATGAAACGTTCTTCTCGGTCGCGAACCAGCACTTCAACGGCGATCCGTCGGGCCGCTGGATCCTGACGGGCGGCCTGGGCGGCATGGGCGGCGCGCAGCCGCTGGCCGCGACGATGGCCGGCTTCTCGATGATCGCGGTCGAATGCGACGAGACCCGCATCGACTTCCGCCTGAAGACGCGCTACGTCGACAAGAAGGCGACGACGCTCGACGAAGCGCTCGGCATGATCGAGGAAGCGAAGCGCACCGGCAAGCCGGTGTCGATCGGCCTGCTCGGCAACGCGGCCGACGTGTTCGCGGAACTCGTCACGCGCGGCATCACGCCGGACTGCGTGACCGACCAGACGAGCGCGCACGACCCGATCAACGGCTACCTGCCGCAAGGCTGGACCGTCGCGCAATGGCGCGAAGCGCAGAAGGTCGATCCGCAGAGCATCGTGAAGGTCGCGAAGCAGTCGATGGCCGTCCAGGTGCGCGCGATGCTGGCGCTGCAGGAACGCGGCGCGGCGACGCTCGACTACGGCAACAACATCCGCCAGATGGCGCTGGAAATGGGTGTCGAGAACGCATTCGACTTCCCGGGCTTCGTGCCGGCCTACATCCGCCCGCTGTTCTGCGAAGGCAAGGGCCCGTTCCGCTGGGTCGCGCTGTCGGGCGATCCGGAAGACATCTACAAGACCGACCAGAAGGTGAAGGAGCTGATCCCCGACGATCCGCACCTGCACAACTGGCTCGACATGGCGCGTGAACGCATTGCGTTCCAGGGCCTGCCGGCACGGATCTGCTGGGTCGGCGTGAAGGATCGCTATCGCCTCGGCCAGGCGTTCAACGAGATGGTCAAGAACGGCGAATTGAAGGCCCCGATCGTGATCGGCCGCGACCACCTCGACACCGGCTCGGTCGCCAGCCCGAACCGCGAGACGGAATCGATGAAGGACGGTTCGGACGCCGTGAGCGACTGGCCGCTCCTGAACGCACTGCTGAACACCGCAGGCGGCGCATCGTGGGTGTCGCTGCACCATGGCGGCGGCGTCGGCATGGGCTTCTCACAGCACTCGGGCGTCGTGATCGTCGCCGACGGTACCGCCGAAGCGCATGAGCGCCTCGGCCGCGTGCTGCTGAACGACCCGGCGACGGGCGTGATGCGCCATGCGGATGCCGGCTACGAACTCGCGCAGCAGACGGCCCGCGAAGCCGGCCTGAAGCTGCCGATGCTCGGCCGCTGAGCATGACGGCGCTCCACCAGGCGCCGGCGATTGCGACGATGATCCGCGCAGCGGATCTCGTCGCGTCGCCATGGAAGAACGGCGGCGGCGTGACGCGCGAAATCGGCGCATTTCCGCCGGGCGCCGCGCTCGACGCGTTCGCGTGGCGCGTGAGCGTCGCCGACGTCGGCACTGCCGGGCCGTTCTCGCGTTTCGACGGGATCGACCGCACGCTCGTGCTGCTGTCCGGCGCGGGCATGACGCTCGCCGAGGCAGGCGGCGCACGCCACGTGCTCGACGCACCGCTGGCCCGCGCGGATTTTGCGGGTGAAGCGGCGATCGACGCGACGCTGCACGACGGCGCGACGCGCGACTTCAACCTGATGACGCGCCGTTCGGCCGCGCGCGGTGCGCTCGATGTGTGGCGCGCGGGCGCGCACCGCATCGAGCATGCCGATACCGTGCTGCTGTATTGCGCGGCCGGCGAAGCCGCCGTCGAAATCGACGGCACGCGTTACACCCTGGAAGAAATGGACACGCTGCGGCTCGACGGGCCGCGGCGTGCGTTTGACGTCGTCGTGAGCGGGAGCGGCGCGTTGCTCGCCGTGTCGCTCGCCATCGGCGAACGAGACTGAACGCATGAAACCGACTGTCTGGCATCACCTGAGGCTGTGTCCGCACGGCCATCCTGACGAGACGATCGACGACGCGGCGATCGCCGTCGACGAAACCGGCACGATCGTCTGGCTCGGCGCGATGTCCGCGCTGCCGCACGGTTACGCCCACTGGCAGCGCGAGGATCTGCATGGCGCGTGGGTGACGCCGGGCCTCGTCGACTGCCACACGCACCTCGTGTACGGCGGCACGCGTGCCGACGAATTCGCGCAGCGCCTCGCGGGCGTGAGCTACGAGGAAATCGCGCGGCAGGGCGGCGGGATCGTATCGACGGTGCGCGCGACGCGTGCGGCCGACGAGACGACGCTGTTCGTGCAGGCCGCGGCACGCCTGCAGCCGCTGCTCGCCGAAGGCGTGACCGCGATCGAGATCAAGTCGGGCTACGGGCTCGACCTCGCGAGCGAACGCAAGATGCTGCGCGTTGCGCGGCAGCTCGGTGAGCGCTTTCCGGTCACCGTCTACACGACCTTCCTCGGCGCGCACGCGCTGCCGCCCGAATATGCGGGCCGTGCGGATGCGTACATCGATGAAGTGTGCGACCGGATGCTGCCGGCGCTGGCCGACGAAGGGCTCATCGACGCGGTCGACGTATTCTGCGAACGCATCGGCTTTTCGCTCGCGCAGACCGAACGCGTGTTCGAGGCCGCGACGCGGCGCGGGCTGCCCGTGAAGCTGCATGCGGAGCAACTGTCGAACGCGGGCGGCACGGCGCTTGCCGCGCGCTACCGCGCACTGTCCGCCGATCACCTCGAATTTCTCGACGAAGCGGGCATCGAGGCGATGAAGGCAGCCGGTACGGTTGCCGTGCTGCTGCCCGGCGCGTACTACTTCATCCGCGAGACGCAACTGCCGCCGATCGAGCTGCTGCGCAAGCACGGCGTGCCGATCGCGCTCGCGACCGATCACAACCCCGGCACGTCGCCGCTCGAATCGCTGCTGCTGACGTTGAACATGGGCTGCACGCTGTTCCGCATGACGGTGCCCG
This sequence comes from Burkholderia sp. AU33423, assembly GCF_002223135.1. Classification (NCBI taxonomy): domain Bacteria; kingdom Pseudomonadati; phylum Pseudomonadota; class Betaproteobacteria; order Burkholderiales; family Burkholderiaceae; genus Burkholderia; species Burkholderia sp. AU33423. The sequence goes on along the minus strand of NZ_NKFH01000004.1, from coordinate 2,010,500 downwards.
AAGTGCTGCAGGGCGTCACGCGCCATGCGGCTGCGGCGCTCGGCCGCGCGGATCGCCACGGCGCGCTCGAGGTCGGTCGTCAGGCCGACTTCGCCGCGTGGTCGGTCGGCTCGCTGGCGGAGCTCGCCTACTGGATCGGCCGGCCGCTGTGCGAGCAGGTCGTACGCGGCGGCACGACCGTGTTTCGCCGGATGAATGGATAGCCTCATGACCGACACCCTGTTGTTCGCAGACCATGCGTACCTGCCCGATGGCTGGCGCCGTAACGTACTGCTGCGGTGGGACGCGGCCGGCACGCTGACCGGCGTGACGCCCGACACCGACGCACCGGCTGGCGTCGCGCGTGCGGCCGGGCCGGTGCTGCCCGGCATGCCGAACCTGCATTCGCACGCGTTCCAGCGCGCGATGGCGGGGCTCACCGAATATCGCGCGAATCCGTCCGACAGCTTCTGGAGCTGGCGCGACCTGATGTACCGCTTCGCGCTGAAGATCACGCCCGACGCGCTCGCCGCGATCGCGCGCTGGCTGTATGTCGAGATGCTCAAGTGCGGCTACACGTCGGTGTGCGAATTCCACTACGTGCACCACACGCAGGACGGCTCGCGCTATCCGCAGATCGCGGAACTCGGCACGCGCGTGATCGACGCCGCGCGCGCCGCCGGTATCGGCATCACGATGCTGCCGGTGTCGTACCAGTTCGCCGGTTTCGGCGACAAGCCGCCGCGTGACGACCAGCGCCGCTTCATCAATACGCCCGACGGCCTGCTCGAACTGCTCGACGCGATGCGCCGCGTGGCGCCGGAGCACGGCGGGCTGCGCTACGGCGTCGCACCGCACTCGCTGCGGGCGGTATCCGAGCACGGCTTGCGCGTGCTGCTCGACGGGCTGCCCGACGATGCACCCGTGCATATCCATATCGCCGAGCAGACGGCCGAAGTCGACGACTGCGTGCGTGCGTACGGCGCGCGCCCCGTGCAATGGCTGCTCGATCGCTTCGACGTCGATGCGCGCTGGTGTCTCGTGCACGCGACGCACGTCGACGCGGCTGAAACGGCGGCGCTCGCGAAGCGTCGCGCGGTTGCCGGCCTGTGCCTGACGACCGAAGCGAACCTCGGCGACGGCGTGTTCCCGGCCGTCGACTATCTCGCGCAAGGCGGCGTGATCGGCATCGGCTCGGACAGCCACGCGTCGGTCGACTGGCGCTCGGAGTTGCGCCTGCTCGAATACGGGCAACGGCTCGTGCACCGCGCGCGCAACGTGCTGGCGAGCGACACGCAGGCGCATGTCGCCGATCGCCTGTTCGACGCATCGCTCGCGGGCGGCGCGCAGGCCAGCGGTCGGCGCGTCGGTGCGCTGCAGGAAGGGTGCCGCGCGGACTGGCTCGTGCTCGATCCCGACCATCCGGCGATCGCCGAACACGACAACACGTCGTGGTTGTCGGGTATCGTGTTCGCGGAGCACGGCGACACGCCGGTGCTCGACGTCTACACGGGCGGCGAGCGCGTCGTGAGCGGCCGCCGTCATCGCGACGAAGCCGTCGCGTATGCCGACTACCGCGCCGCACTGGCGCAACTGCTGCGCTGATGCGCGCAACCGGCGCACGCCGCAGGCGTGCGCCGGCAGACCTCCAACGGTGATGCGACATGACTGAACAACCGGCTGTATTCACGCTGAAGCAGGGCACGCTGCCGCTGCTGATCTCGATTCCGCACGCGGGCACGCACATCCCCGACGACATCGCCGCGACGATGACGGCCGACGCGCGTTTCGTCGACGATTGCGACTGGCATCTCGAACGGCTGTATGGATTCGCGGCCGACCTCGGCGCATCGATCCTCGTACCGTCGCATGCGCGTTACGTCGTCGACCTGAACCGGCCGCCCGACAACGAGAACCTGTACCCGGGGCAGGACACGACGGGGCTCGTGCCGGTCGATACGTTCGACAAGGCGCCGCTGTATCCGGCGAACGCGCTGCCCGACAACGACGAGATCATGCGTCGCCGCGATCGCTACTGGCTGCCGTATCACGAGGCGCTGCAAGGCGAGGTCGCACGCCTGAAGCGCGAGCACGGCCGCGTGCTCGTATGGGAAGCGCATTCGATCCGCTCGCACGTGCCGCGCTTCTTCGACGGCCGCCTGCCTGACTTCAACTTCGGCACGTCGAGCGGCGCGAGTGCCGCGCCGGGCCTGGCCGAGGCGCTGGCCGCGCGCGTGCTCGAACATGGCGGCTATACGGCGGTCGCGAACGGGCGCTTCAAGGGCGGCTACATCACGCGTCACTACGGCGTGCCCGCTACCGGCGTCGAGGCCGTGCAACTCGAGCTCTCGCAGATCACCTACATGGAAGAGACGCGTCCTTACGCGTATGACGAAGCGCGTGCGGCGCGGATTGTGCCGCTATTGCAGACGCTCGTCGAAACCGCGCTCGCGCATCGTTGAACGCGGGCCGCACGGATGCGGCAGCGCGGCGGAGCAGGCGCGTCACGGCCCGCCGGCACGCAGCATGCCGCGCCGATGCAATGCACAACACGGCGTCGATCCACGGGATCGATGCCGTTTTTTTCGTTTGGCTTTCGTCTGATCGATGTCGTCATCGGCCCCTGAAAATTTGACGCAATTTTTAGGTGATATAAGCTGAATGTCAGGAAGTCGTCACGCGCGCACGTGCGGCGGGGCCATCGATCGTGGCCGCACCGCGCCGGAATGCGCTGCGAGACACCTTGCCGACGTGTCGCCGCGCGGCATTGCCGCATGCGCTTGATCGCGACACGTGTCCTGCATTCATCAGTCAGTCGAGTACGATCGTGAAAGCCGCCAGCCCTTCGATACGCCGGACGCGAAGTCCGTCGGCGGGCGCGCCGCCTCAGGCCAGGCCGTTCCGGCATGCTGATCGCGGTACGCGTGCCGCCTTTTTACGCGCGCCTCGCTTCTTCGCCATTTCCCATCGCGGCCTGCGCCGCTTCAATCTCGTGTCCGCGCACGTGTTCAGCGCGGTGCAGTGCGACGGCAGCGCATCGTTGTTGCCCTAGCGTCGTTTTCCGCTTCCGTTCCGGGTCGCACCGCCTGTTGCCGCATCGTCCGCGCGGCAGGATCGCGCATGGTCATGCGCCGCGTCGTGGCGCATGCGTGCGGCGCCGGCATGAACCTTCAACGTCCCGCGTGCAGACGCATCGCGCGCGATTACCGGAGAGCCGCCTATGCGTGCGCGCCCGATCGTAGCCGTCACCGCCGACCGCATCCTGCGCGGTGCGCATCCGAACCACTCGGCGGGGGAGAAGTACCTGGCCGCGCTCGTCGACGGCGCTGGCGCGCTTGCGTTCGTGCTGCCCGCGCTCGGCGCGCGCCAGCCGGCCGACGCGATCGTCGCGGCGATCGACGGCTTGCTGTTGACCGGCAGCTATTCGAACGTCGAGCCGCATCATTACGGCGGCGACGCGAGCGCACCCGACACGCTGCATGACCCCGCGCGCGACGCGACCGCCCTGCCGCTAATCCGCGCGGCGATCGACGCGGGCGTGCCCGTGCTGGCGATCTGTCGCGGCATGCAGGAGCTGAACGTCGCCTACGGCGGCACGCTGCATCAGCGGCTGCACGCGACGACCGGCTTCGACGATCACCGCGAGCGGCCCACCGATCCGCTCGAACGGCAGTACGGCCCCGCGCACGTCGTGCAGTTCGCGCCGGGCGGCCTGCTGCAGCGGGTCGCGCGCGGCGCGCAGGAAGCGACGGTCAATTCGCTGCACGACCAGGGCATCGCGCAACTCGGCGCGGGGCTCGTCGTCGAAGCCAGTGCGCCCGACGGGCTGGTCGAGGCCGTCAGCGTGCGTGGCGCGCGCGCGTTCGCGCTTGGCGTGCAGTGGCATCCCGAATGGCGCTACGCGGAACAGCCGCTGTCGCGCGACATCTTCGCGGCATTCGGCGCGGCATGTCGCGCGCGCATGACGCATCGCATTCATGCAGCCGGCGGCGCGATGCCGTCGCCGGCCGCATCCGACGTCGACTGATAGAGGCCGATCATGCAACCCGAACTGAGCGAATTCCTGCGACAGCACCGCATCACCGAGGTCGAGGCGATCATTCCCGACATGGCCGGCATTGCGCGCGGCAAGATTATTCCGCGCAACAAGTTCGAATCCGGCGAATCGATGCGCCTGCCGCAGGCCGTGATGGTGCAGACCGTCACCGGCGACTATCCGGAGGACGGCACGCTGACCGGCGTGACCGATCCCGACATGGTGTGCGTGCCCGATCCGTCGACGATCTGCCTGATCCCGTGGGCCGTCGACCCGACCGCACAGGTGATCCACGACTGCGTGCACTTCGACGGCTCGCCGGTCGAGATCTCGCCGCGCTATGTGCTGCGCCGCGTGCTCGACCTGTACAAGGCGAAAGGCTGGCAGCCGGTTGTTGCACCCGAGCTCGAGTTCTATCTCGTCGACATGAACGCCGATCCCGACTTGCCGCTGCGTCCGCCCGTCGGCCGCACCGGGCGTGCGGAGACCGGCCGGCAGTCGTATTCGATCGAGGCCGTGAACGAGTTCGATTCGCTGTTCGAGGATATCTACGAATACTGCGAGATGCAGGGGCTCGATATCGAGACGCTGATCCACGAGGTCGGCGCCGCGCAGATGGAGATCAACTTCGTGCATGGCGATGCGCTGTCGCTCGCCGACCAGGTGTTCCTGTTCAAGCGCACCGTGCGCGAGGCGGCGCTGCGCCACAACATGTATGCAACCTTCATGGCGAAGCCGATGCAGGACGAGCCGGGCTCGGCGATGCACATCCACCAGAGCCTGGCCGACGCGCACACGGGGCGCAATTTGTTCTCCAGCGAGGACGGTGCGGTGTCGCCGATGTTCCACAGCTATCTCGCGGGGCTGCAGAAGTACACGCCGGCACTGATGCCGATCTTCGCGCCGTACATCAACTCGTATCGCCGCCTGTCGCGCTTCATGGCCGCGCCGATCAACGTGCAGTGGGGCTACGACAACCGCACGGTCGGCTTCCGCATCCCGCACTCGGGCCCGTCGGCGCGCCGCATCGAGAACCGCATCCCGGGCGTCGACTGCAATCCGTACCTCGCGCTCGCCGCGACGCTCGCGGCCGGTTATCTCGGCATGACGCAGCGCCTGGAGCCGACCGAGCCGCTCGTCAGCGACGGCTACGACCTGCCGTACCAGCTGCCGCGCAACCTCGAGGAAGGGCTGACGCTGATGGCCGCCTGCGAGCCGCTCGGCGAGATCCTCGGCCACAAGTTCCTGAAGGCGTATTTCGCGCTGAAGGACACCGAATATGAAGCGTTCTTCCGCGTGATCAGCTCGTGGGAACGCCGCCATCTGCTGCTGCACGTCTGAGCGTGCACCCGACCGAATACGGAATCACGGAGGAAACATGACGTACCGCAACGAATCTGCCTGGATCCAGCCGGCCGCACCGAGCGCCACGGCCGCCGCACCGCATGCGACGCAGGCGCGCACGACCGCCGAATACCGCGCGCTCGACGCCGCGCACCACATCCACCCGTTCTCCGACATGGGCGCGCTGAACCGCGCGGGCAGCCGCGTGATCGTGAAGGCCGACGGCGTCTACCTGTGGGACTCGGACGGCAACAAGGTGATCGACGGGATGGCCGGCCTCTGGTGCGTGAACGTCGGCTACGGCCGCAAGGAACTCGCCGACGCCGCGTATCGCCAGATCCAGGAACTGCCGTTCTACAACACGTTCTTCAAGACCACCCACCCGCCGGTGATCGAACTTTCCGCGATGCTCGCGGAAGTCACGCCGAAGGGCTTCAACCACTTCTTCTATTGCAACAGCGGCTCGGAAGGCAACGACACCGTGCTGCGCCTCGTGCACCAGTACTGGCGCGTGCAGGGCCAGCCGCAGAAGAAATACGTGATCTCGCGCAAGAACGGCTATCACGGCTCGACGATCGCCGGCGGCACGCTCGGCGGGATGGGCTACATGCACGAGCAGATGCCGTCGAAGGTCGAGAACATCGTGCACATCGACCAGCCGTATTTCTTCGGTGAAGCGGCAGCCGGCGAAACGCCGGAAGCGTTCGGTCTCGCCCGCGCACAGCAGCTCGAAGCGAAGATCCTCGAACTCGGCGCGGAGAACGTCGCGGCGTTCATCGGCGAGCCGTTCCAGGGTGCGGGCGGCGTGATCTTCCCGCCGTCGACGTACTGGCCGGAAATCCAGCGGATCTGCCGCAAGTACGACATCCTGCTGGTGGCCGACGAAGTGATCGGCGGCTTCGGCCGCACCGGCGAATGGTTCGCACACCAACACTTCGGTTTCGAACCCGATCTCATCACGATGGCGAAGGGCCTCACGTCGGGCTACGTGCCGATGGGTGCGGTCGGCATTCACGAACGCGTGGCGCGACCGATCATCGACAATGGCGAATTCAACCACGGCCTCACGTACTCGGGCCACCCGGTTGCGGCGGCCGTCGCGGTCGCGAACCTGAAGCTGCTGCGCGACGAAGGGATCGTCGAGCGCGTGAAGAACGATATCGGGCCGTATTTCCAGCGCCGGCTGCGCGATGCGCTGGGCGACCATCCGATCGTCGGGGAGATTGCGGGAGCGGGGCTGGTTGCGGGCGTTCAGCTTGCGCGCGACCGGGAGCGGCGCGAGCGGTTCGGTGCGAACGTCGATATCGGCACGATCTGCCGCGACTTCTGCTTCAACGGCAACCTGATCATGCGTGCGACCGGCGACCGCATGCTGCTGTCGCCGCCACTCGTGATTCGCGAGGCGGAGGTCGACGAGATCGTCGACAAGGCGAAGCGCGCGTTCGATGCGACGGCGGAGCGGGTGGGGCGCGCGGAGTAAGCCGGTGTTCCGCGGCAAGCGCCGCAGAACACACTCGCCACCAAAACGAAAAGGCCCTGCGTCGTGAGACGCAGGGCCTTGAATTCTTTGGTGGGCGGTACTGGGATCGAACCAGTGACCCCTGCCGTGTGAAGGCAGTGCTCTACCGCTGAGCTAACCGCCCAAAGAAGCTGAAATTATGTCAGGGCTTTGAGGGTCTGTAAAGCACTTTCTGCAAATATTTTTCAGATACCCGCACATACCTGCCGGCCGTGCGCTCAGCCCGCGCGCGCGGGCAGCGCGTCGATCGACGCGCGCACGTAATCCGCGAAGCGCAGCGCAACCGGCTCGGTGGTGCCGCTACGTTTCAGCGCGAGCGTGCGCGATTCGAGCGATGCATCCTTCAGCGCCCGGAACGCGAGCCGCTCGCTCTTCACCTGCTGCAGCACGCGCGGCACGAGCGCGATACCCATCCCGAACTCGATCATCGACAGGATCGTCTGCCACAGCCGTGCCTCGTGGCGGATCAACGGGCTGAAGCCGGCATTCACGCACTGCGCGATGATCAGGTCGTGATAGTGCGGCGCCGCTTCGCGCGGGAACAGGATGAACGGTTCCGCGGCCAGTGCGGCGAGCGCGACCTGCTTGCGCTGCGCGAGCGGATGCGCGGCCGGCAGGCAGCACACGAACGGTTCCGCATAGACGGGCGTCGATTCGACCTCGGGCGGGAAATGGCCCCAGTGCGCGTAGCCGAGATCGATCTGGCCGCGCTGGATCGCCTGCACCTGCGCCTGCGTGTTCATTTCGCTCAGCACGACTTCGACGCCGGGGTAGTCGGCCTCGAAGCGTCGCACGGCGTCCGGCAGCCCGCGATACAGCATCGAATGGACGAAGCCGATCCGCAGCCGGCCCGCAAGCCCCGACGCGGAGCGCACCGTCAGGCGTTCGGCCTCGGCTGCCTGCAGCAGCAGCCGGCGCGCTTCGCCGAGCAGCACCTCGCCCGCGTTGGTCAGCGCGACGGTCTTGTTGGTGCGCGAGAACAACTGCACGCCGAGCGCGTCCTCGAACTTGCGGATGTCGAAGCTCAGCGCCGGCTGCGAGATGAACAGGCGTTTCGCCGCGCGCCCGAAATGCAGTTCCTCGGCGACCGCCACGAAGTAGCGCAACTGCCTCAGTTCCATGGTGTCTCCTCGCGGCGTCGGCATCGATAAGCGATATCTATCGTACCGGATAAATCCTGTATTGGACGCTTATCGATCGCGCGCCTACGCTCTGCGGAAGGCTTTGCACGGGACTGGCCGGGCGCCGCGGCGCCGCCGTCAGCCAACGTGCAGGTAACCCAGGAGACGCACGCATGAACGACACCGCTCGCACGCCGGAGCCCGGCGCATCCAACATCCCCGACAGCCGGGGCATCAATTTCTTCACCGTCGATCCCGATCTCGGCGCGTTGCTGAAGCTGCATCTTGGCGAAGGCCGCTATGCCGCGCTCGAGCCGCAACTGCGCACGCTCGGCGCACGCGTGTCGGGCGAGCTCGACGAATGGGCGTCGCGCGCGGACAAGCACTCGCCCGTGCTCGAGCACCGCAACCGGCGCGGCGAGGCCGTGCAGCGGATCGACAAGGATCCCGCGTATGTCGCGCTCGAACGCGTCGCGTATGCCGAGCTCGGGCTCGCGTCGCTGAGCCACGGGTCCGACTCGGTCCCGCCGCTCGTCAAGTACGCGCTGACGTTCCTGTTCGTGCAGGCGGAATTCGGGCTGTGCTGCCCGGTCAGCATGACCGATTCGCTGACGCGCACGCTGCGCCGTTTCGGCGATCCGGCGCTCGTCGCGCGTTACCTGCCGATGCTTGCGTCACGCGACTTCGACACGCTGTACCAGGGCGCGATGTTCATGACCGAGCAGGCGGCGGGTTCCGACGTCGGTCGGATCGCGACGCGGGCGACGCGCGAGACGGACGCGCACGGCGAGACCCTCTGGCGCCTGACCGGCGACAAGTGGTTCTGCTCGAACGCGGATGCCGATCTCGCGATGGTGCTCGCGCGGCCCGACGGCGCGCCGGACGGCATCAAGGGCCTCGCGCTGTTCCTGCTGCCGAAGACGCTGCCGGACGGCACGCGCAACCGCTACCGGATCGTGCGCCTGAAGGACAAGCTCGGCAGCCGTTCGATGGCGAGCGGCGAGATCGTGCTCGAAGGCGCGCAGGCGTATCTGATCGGCGAGATCGGCCGCGGCTTTCACCAGATGGCCGACATGATCAACATGTCGCGGCTGTCGAACGGCGTGCGCGCGGCGGGGCTGATGCGGCGCGCGCTGAACGAGGCGCTGCACGTCGCCGCGCACCGCGAGGCCTTCGGCCGCAAGCTGATCGAGATGCCGCTGATGCAGCGCCAGTTGCTGAAGATGCTGTTGCCGGCCGAGGCCGCGCGCGCGATGTTCATGCAGATCGCGCTGCTGCTGCCGCAGGCCGATGCGGGCGACGAGCAGGCCGCACGCTGCGTGCGGATCCTGACGCCGCTGATCAAGTTCCGCGCGTGCCGTGATGCGCGCCGTGTGACGGGCGATGCGATGGAAGTGCGCGGCGGTACCGGCTACATCGAGGAATGGAGCGACGCGCGCGTCGTGCGCGATGCGCATCTCGGCTCGATCTGGGAGGGCACGAGCAACATCGTCGCGCTCGACGTCGCGCGGGCCGCGCAGCGTGAGCACGCGCTCGATGCGCTGCGTGCGTTCCTCGGCGACCGCCTCGGCGCGGCGCCGCTGCCCGATGCGAGCCGCGCGGCGCTGCGGCGCATCTTCGCGCGCGCCTGCGACGCGCTCGCGCGGGTCGTGGCCGAAGGCGACGATGCACGCGTGCGGCAGGCCGCGTCCGCGCTGTACTACGCAAGCGCGGCGGTGCTGATGGCGTGCGAGGGCGCGCGGCTTGCGCCGGATTTCCGGCGGCTTGCGCTCGCGCACCTGGTCGTGCGCCACAAGCTGCTGCCGGTCGATCCGCTCGCGCCGGCATCGCGCGACGACGAATCGGCCGCATGCGCCGCGCTGCTGCGCGGCGCGCCGATCCCGCTCGATACCGCGCTCGACCTGCTGCCGGAGGTCGAACGATGAGCACGACACGTGGCGCGCTGGACGGCCTGAAGGTCGTCGACCTGAGCCGGGTGCTCGGCGGCCCGTACTGCACGCAGGCGCTCGCCGACCACGGGGCGACGGTGGTCAAGATCGAGCCGCCGGACGGCGACGAGACGCGCGGCTGGGGGCCGCCGTTCCTCGGCGATACCGCGTGGTATTTCATGGGCGTGAACCGCAACAAGGAAGGGCTCGCGCTCGACCTGTCGCGCGACGACGGGCGCGCGATCCTGTGGCGCCTGCTCGAAGACGCCGACGTGCTCGTCGAGAACTTCAAGCCCGGCACGCTCGCGCGCTGGGGGATGGATTACGCGCGCGACCTGCAGCCGCGCTTCCCGCGCCTGATCCACTGCGCGGTGACGGGCTTCGGCGAAGGCGGCCCGCTCGGCGGGCTGCCCGGCTACGACGCGGTGATCCAGGCGATGGCGGGGCTGATGAGCGTCAACGGCGAGCGCGACGGCGACGCAACGCGCATCGGTCTGCCGATCGTCGACATGGTCACGGGCCTCAATGCGCTGGCCGGCATCCTGCTGGCGCTCGCGGAGCGAGAGAAGAGCGGGCAGGGGCAGTCGATCGACATCGCGCTGTACGACTGCGGCGTGTCGCTGCTGCATCCGCACCTGCCGAACTTCTTCGGCTCGGGGCGCGTGCCGGCGCGCAGCGGCAACGCGCACCCGAACATCGCGCCGTACGACAGCTACGGCACGGCGACCGTGCCGATCTTCCTCGCGGTCGGCAACGACCGGCAGTTCGCGCGGCTCGTCGCGCATCTCGGCGTGCCGGCGCTCGCGGGCGATCCGCGCTTCGTCGACAACCGCAGCCGCTGCGCGCACCGGCCCGAGCTGAAGGCCGAACTGGAAGCACGGCTCGCCGCGCACGCCTGCGAGCCGCTCGCGCGCGACCTGATGGCGGCCGGCGTGCCGTGCGGGCCGGTACGAACGGTCGCCGACGTCGCGCACGATCCGCATGCGCTGCACCGGAACCTGTTCGTCGAGATCGGTGCGTATCGCGGCACGGCGTCGCCGGTGAAGCTGTCGCGCACGCCGGCCACCTATCGTTCGCCGCCGCCCGCACTCGGCGGCGACACGCGTGCGGTGCTCGATCGCCTCGGCGTCGATCCCGCGCTCCAGCAGCAACTGCTCGACGCCGGCGTGCTGAAGATCGCACCCGACCAGACGTGACCGACCAATGCGCGCGCCGGTGAGCATGGCCGGCCGACGAAACGGAACGTCAAGCAACGCCGCCGGCCGGCGGCGCGATGCCGGCCACCCGGGAAAGGCGCGCGACAGTCGCGCCCCCGACACACAAACATGGAGACATCGATGAGCCGCCAGCAATCCCCGACCGCCGCACCGCAGCCGCGACCCGGCCGCGCCGCCTTCGCGGCGTTCGTCGGCACCACGATCGAGTGGTACGACTTCTACATCTACGGCACGGCCGCGGCGCTCGTGTTCGGCAAGGTGTTCTTTTCGAGCACGATGGATCCCGGCGTCGCGACGCTGCTTGCGTTCGTCACGTTCTGGGCCGGCTTCGCCGCGCGGCCGCTCGGCGGCATCGTGTTCGGGCATCTCGGCGACCGCGTCGGCCGCAAGACCGCGCTCGTGATCACGCTGGTGATGATGGGGCTGGCCACGACCGGCATCGGCCTGTTGCCCGGCTATGCGCAGATCGGCGTCTGGGCGCCGGCCGGCCTCGTCGTGCTGCGCGTGCTGCAGGGCATCGCGGTCGGCGGCGAGTGGGGCGGCGCGGTGCTGATCGCGAGCGAGAACGCGCCGAAGCATCGCAGCATCCTGTATGCGGCGTTCGCACAGCAGGGCTCGCCCACCGGCAACCTGCTCGCGACTGCCGCGTTCTTCGCGCTGAGCGCGCTGCCGACACCGTCGTTCCTGATGTGGGGCTGGCGCATTCCGTTCCTGCTGTCGGCCGTGCTCGTGATCATCGGCATGGTGATCCGGCTGAAGCTCGAGGAGTCGGCCGACATGCAGCGCGTGCTCGCACGCAAGCGCACCGTGAAGCTGCCGTTGCGCGACGTCGTGCGCGATCACTGGGTGGTCGTGCTGCTCGCGGCCGGCACGCTGCCGGTGATCAACGTCACGTACTTCCGCAGCACGTTCGCGCTGTCGTGGGCGACGAAGGCGCTCGGCTACGCGCAGGGCACGTTCCTCGGCATCCTGTCGATCTCGCTCGTCGTGCAGTTCCTGATGCAGCCGGTCGGCGCGTGGTTCGTGTCGAAGGTCGACATGCGTCGCGCGATGTGCTGGATCCTGATTCCGGAAATCGTGCTGATGCCCGTGATGTTCCATGCGCTCGCGACGCGGTCGTACTGGGTGGCCGTCGCAGGCATGTGCATCTCGACGATTCCGTCGGCGATGTTCTATGGCGCGGTCGGCGGCGTGCTCGCGCGCGTGTTTCCGGCCAACATCCGCTACACGGGCCTGTCGCTCGCGTACCAGTTGAGCGCGCTCGTCGTCGGCGGCGGCACGCCGGTGCTCGCGCAGGCGATCCTCAATTCGACCGGCAGCATCGTCGGCGTCGCGATCGCATCGGGGCTCTATGCGTTCGTGTCGCTCATGTGCATGCTGGCGCTGCTGAATCGCACCGGGTATCGCGCGGACGAACTGTCGACGGCCGAACGCAGCGACGCGGCCGAATGGGGCACCGAAGGCGGCAATGCGGAAGCCGCGGCCGACGGGAATGCGCAGCCGGGCGAGGGCGGCACGCTGAAGCCGGCTGGCTGAGCCGCGCGTAACGCCGTAACGACGGAACGCACCGAACGCGCGCGCCCCAAAAGAAAACGGCACCGTGCGAAACACGGTGCCGCTTTCTCCGGAGCGCGTGGCCGGCAACTTGCGCCGGCCGCGCGCCAACGCATCCTCAGCCTTCCGTCGGCGGCACGTAGCCGGACGCCTGGTCCGCGCCGTCGCCGAAGAAGTACTTCTCCGTCTGCTTCATCAGGTACTGGCGCGCGCGCGGGTCGGCCATGTTCAGGCGGTTTTCGTTGATCAGCATCGTCTGCTGCTTGAGCCAGCCTTGCCACGCTTCCTTCGAGACGCTCTCGTAAATGCGCTTGCCGAGTTCGCCCGGCAGCGGCGGGAAATCGAGGCCTTCGGCTTCCTTGCCGAGCTTCGCGCATTGAATCATTCGAGCCATCGTGTACTTCTCCTGTAATCGGTCTGGGGGGAAGGGCAGTCGTGCCTGCGCTCAGAGCTGTTTCATCAGCACGAGCGACTTGCGCTGCCAGTTATAGAGTTTGCGGCGGTCTTCCGGCAGGTCGTCGACGCTGACCTTGACGAAGCCGCGCTTGAGGAACCAGTGCTCGGTGCGCGTCGTGAGCACGAAGATGTGCGTGAGGCCGCGCGCGCGGGCGCGCTGCTCGATGCGCTTGAGCAGGCGTTCGCCGTCGCCCGAGCCCTGCGCTTCCGGCGCGACCGTCAGGCACGCCATCTCGCCGATCTTCTCCTGCTGGTACGGGTACAGCGCCGCGCAGCCGAACAGCACGCCATCGTGCTCGATCACCGAGAAATGGTCGATGTCGCGTTCGATCTGGTGGCGGCCGCGCCGCACCAGCGTGCCGTCCGACTCGAGCGGCTCGATCAGCGACAGGATGCCGCCGACGTCGTCCGGCGTCGCTTCGCGCAGGCTTTCGAGGTTCTCGTACGAGATCATCGTGCCGACGCCGTCGTGCAGGAACAGTTCGAGCAGCATGCTGCCGTCGAGGGATTGCGGGATCAGGTGCGCCCGGGTCACGCCGCCGCGGCACGCGCGGATCGAATGCTTCAGGAAGAACGCGTCGTCGCCCTGGACGTTGCCGGAATCGAGCAGCTCGGCCGCCGCGTCGAGCGACATTTCACGCACCAGCTCGCCTTCGTCGTCGACGATGCCGGGCGCTTCGGTCAGGAAGATGATCTTGTCGGCGCGCAGCGCGATCGCGGCGGCCGAGGCGACATCTTCCATCGACAGGTTGAACGCTTCGCCGGTCGGCGAAAAGCCGAGCGGCGACAGCAGCACGAGCTTGCGGCTCGCGAGCGAATGACGGATCGATTCGGCGTCGATCTTGCGCACGATGCCCGTATGCGCGAAATCGACCCCGTCGAGAATCCCCACCGGCCGCGCGGTCACGAAGTTGCCCGACACGACGCTGATGTGCGCGTGCGCCATCGGCGAGTTCGGCAGACCCTGGCTGATCGCGGCCTCGATGTCGAGACGCACTTCACCGGCCGCTTCCTTCGCGGATTCGAGCGCGCGCGCATCGGTGATGCGCAGGCCGTGCGAAAACTCGGATTCGACACCGTGCAGGCTCAACTGCTCCTCGACCTGCGGGCGCGAGCCGTGCACCAGCACGATCTGGATACCCATCGCCTGCAGCAGTGCGATGTCGGACACGAGCGCATTCAGCAGCCCCTGCTGCACCACCTCGCCGCCAAACCCCACGACGAACGTGCTGTTGCGGAACTTGTGGATATAGGGCGCGACGGAGCGCATCCAGTCGACGAACTGCGCGTGACTGGCGGTCGAGTCGTCGGCAGCCGGCGGCGTCGTGGCGCCGGTCTGGGCGGGAGGGAGGTCGGTTTGGGAATTCATGGGCGGGATTATAATGCGCCCCCATGTCGAATGTACCTAAAAGTCCCGCGCCGACGCGGGCCAAAGCGCCGTCGGCGAAGCACCCGGATGGTGCGGCCGATGCACGCCAGCAGCAGGGCCAGCCGCCGCGCCGGCAGCAGGAACAGCAGGCGGGCAAGCCTGCACACGCGCCGCGCGGGCCGCGCGGCGACGAACCGCGCGGCGACGCGCGCCAGCCGGCCGCGAAGGATGCGTCCGCTGCGACGGGCGAGCGCGCGCCGCGCCGCGAGCGTCCGCCGCGCGCCGTCGTCGCGCCGAACCCGGTCCCGCCGATCACGTACCCCGAAAGCCTGCCCGTGTCGGGCAAGCGCGACGAAATCGCGCGCGCGATCGCCGGTCATCAGGTTGTCATCGTCTGCGGTGAAACCGGCTCGGGCAAGACCACGCAGTTGCCGAAGATCTGTCTCGATCTCGGCCGCGGCCTCGGCGCCGGCGGCACGGGCCTGATCGGCCATACGCAGCCGCGCCGTCTCGCCGCGTCGTCCACCGGGCGCCGGATCGCCGAGGAACTCGGCACGCCGTTCGGCGAAGTGGTCGGCTACAAGGTGCGCTTTACCGATAATCTCGCGCCGGGCGCGTCCGTGAAGCTGATGACGGACGGGATCCTGCTCGCCGAGACGCAGACCGACCCGTTGCTGAAGGCGTACGACACGCTGATCATCGACGAGGCGCACGAGCGCAGCCTGAACATCGACTTCCTGCTCGGCTACCTGAAGGAAATCCTGCCGAGGCGGCCGGACCTGAAGCTGATCGTCACGTCCGCGACGATCGACGCCGATCGCTTCGCGCGCCATTTCGGCACCGACGAGCGCCCGGCACCCGTGATCGAGGTGAGCGGGCGGCTGTATCCGGTCGAGATGCGCTACCGGCCGGTGGCCGAGGATCGCCCGGCCGTGAAGCACGCCGAAGGCACGGCCGGCCGCGACCGCGTGAAGACCGCGCGCGAAGCCGAGCGCGACCTGATGGACGCGATCGTCGACGCGGTCGACGAGCTGTGCCGCGAAGGCCCCGGCGACGTGCTGGTGTTCCTGCCCGGCGAGCGCGAGATCCGCGAAGCGGCCGAGGCGCTGCGCAAGCACCATCCGCCGCACACCGAGATCCTGCCGCTGTTCGCGCGGCTCTCGGCGGCCGACCAGGATAAGGTGTTCAAGGCGTCGAACGCGCGCCGGATCGTGCTCGCGACCAACGTGGCCGAAACCTCGCTGACGGTGCCGGGCATCCGCTACGTCGTCGACACCGGCCTCGCGCGCGTGAAGCGCTATTCGTACCGGAACAAGGTCGAGCAGCTGCAGGTCGAGTCGATCTCGCAGGCGGCCGCGAACCAGCGCGCGGGCCGTTGCGGCCGTGTGGCCGACGGTGTCTGCATCCGCTTGTACGAGGAAAGCGATTACCAGGCGCGCGCGCGCTTCACCGATCCGGAAATCCTGCGCTCGTCGCTCGCGTCGGTGATCCTGCGGATGAAGTCGCTGCACCTGACGGCGATCGAATCGTTCCCGTTTCTCGAACCGCCGCCCGGCCGCGCGATCGCGGACGGCTACCAGCTGCTCAACGAGCTCGGCGCGGTCGACGACGACAACGCGCTGACGCCGCTCGGCCGCGAACTTGCACGGCTGCCGCTCGACCCGCGCGTCGGCCGGATGATTCTCGCCGCGCGCGACCAGCAGTCGCTGCGCGAAGTCCTGATCATCGCGAGCGCGCTGTCCGTGCAGGACCCGCGCGACCGCCCGATCGAAGCGCAGGAGCAGGCCGACCAGGCGCATCGCCGGTTCGCCGACGAGCGCTCCGAATTCCTGCAGTGGCTGAAGATCTGGGCGTGGTTCGAAGAGGCCGTCGCGCACAAGAAATCGAATCGCCAGTTGATCGACGCGTGCCGGCAGAACTTCCTGTCGCATTTGCGGCTGCGCGAATGGCGCGACGTCCATTCGCAGCTGCTGACCGTCGTGCGCGAGCACGGCTGGCGGCTGAACGAAGTCGAGGCGACTTACGAGCAGATCCATCTGGCCCTGTTGACGGGCCTGCTCGGTAACCTCGGCCTGAAGGCCGACGACGATCCGCACTATCTCGGCGCACGCGGGATCAAGTTCTATCTGTGGCCGGGCTCCGTGCTCGCGAAGAAGGCCGGCCGCTGGGTGATGGCGGCCGAGCTCGTCGAGACGAGCCGGCTGTACGCGCGCTGCCTCGCGAAGATCGAGCCGGAGTGGGTCGAGAAGATCGGCGCGCACCTGCTGAAGAAATCGCTGTCGGAACCGCACTGGGAAAAACGCCCGGCGCAGGTCAGCGCGTACGAGCGTGCGACGCTGTACGGGCTGCCGATCTACCACCGCCGGCGTGTCGCGTTCGGCAAGCAGGACCCGGCGCGGGCGCGCGAGCTGTTCATCCGCGGCGCGCTGGTCGAAGGCGAGTTCGACACGAAGCTCGCGTTCTTCGCGCACAACCGCAAGCTGCTCGCCGACATCGAGCAGCTCGAGCACAAGTCGCGCCGACAGGACGTGCTGGTCGACGACGAGCTGATCTACGCGTACTACGACCAGGCGATTCCGGAAGGGATTCACACGGGCGCCGCGTTCGAGCGCTGGTATCGCGACGAGGTGAAGAAGGGCGGCCAGCCCGAGGACAAGCTGCGGCTGCTGTACCTGTCGCGCGACGACCTGATGCGCCACGAGGCGGCCGGCGTGACGACCGAGCTGTTCCCGAAGCGGGCGACGATGGCCGGCGTCGAGATGGCCCTCACGTATCACTTCGAGCCCGGCACGCCGCGCGACGGCGTGACGCTCGCGGTGCCGCTGTATGCGCTGAACCAGGTCGACGCGCGCCGCTGCGAGTGGCTCGTGCCGGGGATGCTGAAGGAAAAGGTGCAGTTGCTGCTGAAGTCGTTGCCGCAGAAGCTGCGCCGGCATTGCGTGCCGCTGCCCGAGTATGCGGCCGGCTTCGTCGAGCGGATGGGCCGCGAGCGCTTCGGTGCGGGCGGGCTCGTCGAGGCGCTGATCGCCGACGTGCGCGGTGAAACGCAAATCGCGATGAAATCGGCCGACTTCAAGCTCGAGACGCTGCCCGCGCACCTGTTCATGAACTTCAAGGTGATCGACGAGCACGGCCGCCAGCTCGCGATGGGGCGCAATCTCGCGCAGCTTCGCCAGGAGCTGGGCGCGCAGGCGCAGCAGCAGTTCCAGAAGATCGCGGCGGCGTCGACGATCGCAGCCGGTGGCGATGCCGACGGCGGCGAGCCAGTCGGCCAGGCGCCGGCCACGGCAGCGACGACGGGTGCCGCCGGCCGCAACGCGAAGGCCGGCAAGGGCGCGGCGCCGCAGACGGCTGCGCCGGCGGAAGCCGGTGCGACCGCGCTGTACGAGAACCTGACGACGTGGAATTTCGGCAAGCTGCCCGAGCTGCTGGAGATCCGCCGGCGCGGCCAGACGCTGTACGGCTACCCGGCGCTGGTCGATCGCGGCACGCATTGCGACGTCGAGGTGTTCGATTCGCCGGAGGAGGCCGCGCGCATCCACCGGGCCGGCCTGCGGCGGCTGTTCGCGCTGCAGCTGAAGGAGCCGATCAAGTTCCTCGAGAAGAACCTGCCGGGCCTGCGCGAGATGGCGATGCAGTACATGTCGCTCGGCACGCAGGACGAGCTGCGCGACCAGCTGATCGACACGGCGCTCGACCGCGCGTGCCTGCAGGACCCGCTGCCCGACGACGACGCGAGTTTCCACGCGCGCCGCGACGAGGGCCGGAGCCGCCTGAACCTGCTCGCGCAGGAAATCGCGCGGCTGGTCGGGCAGATCCTGGCCGAATACGCGGGGCTCGTGAAGAAGCTCGCGCAGGCGAAGCCGTTCGCGCAGGCGCATGCGGACCTGCAGCAGCAGCTCGCCGCGCTGATCGGCAAGCGCTTCGTGATCGATACGCCGTACGCGCAACTCGCGCACTTCCCGCGCTACCTGAAGGGCATCGCGCTGCGGATCGACAAGCTGAAGGCCGATCCGGCGCGTGACGCGAAGCAGTCGGCCGACCTGCTGCCGCTCGCCCAGCAGTACCAGCGCGCGGTGTCGCAGCGCGGCGGCGTCGCCGATGCGCGGCTCGCCGAATTCCGCTGGCTGCTCGAGGAACTGCGGATTTCGCTGTTCGCGCAGGAACTGCGCACGCCGATGCCTGTCTCTGTCAAGCGTCTGCACAAGGTCTGGGAGTCGATGCAGCGCTAGCGCAACATCGGTTTCCCGGGCCCGCACCGGCGGCCGGCCCCGGCCGGCCGCGCGGCGCCTGCCGCGCCGGCCGATCGGGCCGCCGCGGCGTGCGTCGAAGTGGCGCAATGCCGGCTTCGGTCAACCGGCCGGCCTGGTTGAACGTTTTACAATGACGGTTGTTCCACGACGTGAGTCTTCATGCGCACTTTCCTTTCCCTCGGCCGCACGCTCGCGCTGGCCGCCGCCGTGCTGGCGCCCGCCGCCCACGCGAATAACGTGATCATCCTCAATTCGGCCGAAGCGACGCTGTCCCTGATTGACCAGCAGACCCGCGAAGTCGTCAGCACGATGCCGACCGGCAAGGAGCCGCATCACCTGATGGCGACGCCCGACAATTCGTCGCTGATCGTTGCAAATTCGGTCTCGAACAGCCTGATGTTCCTCGATCCGAAGACGGGCAAGCTGCAGCGCACCGTCGAAGGGATCGACGATCCGTACCAGCTCGGCTTCTCGCCGGACCGCAAGTGGTTCGCGGCGGCCGGCCTGCGCCTCGACCGCGTCGACATCTACGGCTACGACGGCCGCGACCTGAAGCTCGTGAAGCGCGTGCCGCTCGCGGTGATGCCGAGCCACCTCGCGTTCACGAAGGACAGCAAGACGCTGCTCGTGTCGCTGCAGGTCTCCGGCGAGATCGCGGCGATCGACCTGCCGACGCAGACGGTCAAGTGGAAGATGAAGGTCGGCAAGGTGCCGGCCGGCCTGTGGCTCACGCCGGACGACAAGTACCTGCTCATCGGCATGACCGGCGCGGATTACGTCGCGGTGGTCGACTGGCGCAACCAGAAGGTCGTCAAGCAGATCTACACCGGCAAGGGCGCGCACAACTTCCGCTCGCTCGCCGACGGCACGCACGTCGCGGTCACGAACCGGGTCGCGAACACGATCAGCATCATCGACGAGAACTCGCTCACCAACGTCGGCGACATCACCGGCCTGCTGCCGGGCCCGGACGACATGGAGCTGTCCGCCGACAAGAAGACGCTGTGGGTGACGTTCCGCTTCGCGAAGAAGGTCGGGATCATCGATCTTGCTTCGCGCAAGCTGGTGCAGACGATCGCCGTCGGCCGCTCGCCGCACGGCATCTATTTCTACGACCGCGCGCCGTGGCGCGCCGCGAACGGCGCGTGACGGGCGGGGGAGAACGATGCTGCACCTGATCGATGCATTCGTATCGGACATCCAGACCTGGCTGTACGTCGACGTGGTGCAGCCGCTCCTCTTCAAGTTCAACCTGATGGACTATGACGAGGACACCTACGACGCGCTGTACTGGGTGATCGTCGGTGCGCTGCAGATGGTCCTGATGTTCGTGCTGCTGCGCCCGCTCGAGGCGCTGCTGCCCGTCGAGCGCTGGACGAACCGCCGGGCCGTGCGGGTCGACGTGATCTACACGGCGATCGCGAAGCTCGGCATCTACTCGCTGTTCTTCTTCTTCGCGCTGCAGCCGCTGTTCGACAGCTTCCAGGCGTGGCTGCGCCTGCACGGCGTGGCGAACCTGAACCTCGACTACCTGTGGCCGGGCGTGACCTCGAAGCCGATCGTCACGTTCGCGATCTATCTCGTCGTGCTCGATTTCTCCGGCTACTGGTATCACCGCTGGCAGCACAAGTTCGGCATCTGGTGGGAGCTGCACGCGGTGCATCACAGCCAGCGCCAGATGTCGCTGTGGTGCGACGACCGCAACCACGTGCTCGACGACGTGATCCAGTCGTGCTTCTTCGCGGCGATCGCGCTCGTGATCGGCGTGACGCCGTCGCAGTTCGTCGTGCTGACCGCGTTCACGAACTTCATGCAGAGCATTCAGCACACGAATGCTCGGCTGCCGTTCGGCTGGCTCGGCGAGCGCCTGCTCGTGAGCCCGATCTTCCACCGCCGCCACCACGCGGTCGGCTACGGCCATGAAGGCACGAAGTACGGCTGCAACTTCGGCGTGCTGTTCCCGTGGTGGGACATGATGTTCGGCACCGCGTCGTGGAACCGCACGGTCGAGCCGACCGGCATCCGAGACCAGGTCGAGGGCGTGTCCTACGGCGAAGGCTTCTGGGCGCAGCACGGCCTCGCGTTCGTGCGGATCTTCCGGCGCCTGTTCCCCGCCAAGCGCGGCGCGGCATCGGCCTGATCCGGCCATTCCCACGTTGAGCGGCTCTCCCACGCGGCCCGCATGTGCTTTGGCGCATGCGGGCCGCGTGGTTTATCCTTTCCCCGTTTTTCTCCGTCGATACAGGCTCGCATGAACGACTTGCTGCGTTCCTTCGTCCGCGCATTGGCGAGTGCACTGCATCCGCGCATGCTGTGGCTCACCCTGATGCCGTTTCTCGTCTCGGCCGTCCTGTGGGGCGTCGTGCTGTGGTTCTCGTGGCAGACCTTGCTGGACCTCGCACGCGGCGCGCTCGACGGCTTCGTGCTGACGGCCATGCTGTACCGCGCGTTCGACGCGATCGGCATGTCGCAGCTGCATGCCGTCGTCGCGCCGTTCGTGGTCGTGTCGCTCGCGATTCCGCTGATCGTGCTGACCGTGCTGCTGCTGATCGCGACGATTTCGATGCCGGTCGTGATCAAGCACCTCGCGAACCGGCAGTTCGCGGCGCTCGAGCCGAAGCGGGGCGGCACCTTCTTCGGCAGCGTGTTCAATTCGCTGTGGGCGGCGCTGGCCGGTGTCGTCGTGCTGGTCGTCACGATCCCGCTGTGGCTGATTCCGCCGTTCTTCGCGCTGCTGCCGCCGGTGATCTGGGGCTGGCTCACGTACCGCGTGATGACCTACGACGCGCTCGCGCTGCACGCGAGCCGCGACGAGCGCCGGGCGCTCGTGCGGCAGCACCGCTGGCCGCTGATCGGCATCGGCGTCGCGACCGGGCTGCTCGGCACCGTGCCGACCTTCGTGTGGGTATCGTCGGTCTGGATGATGGTGCTGTTCCCGTTCGTCGCGGCGGCCATGATCTGGGTTTACGCTTTCATCCTCGTCTTCTCGGCGCTGTGGTTCGGGCATTACTGCCTGCGCGCGCTGGAGGACCTGCGTGCGAGTTCGCGCGCCACCGCAATCGACATGGGGCAGGCATGAGCATCGGCATCATCATCATCGGCGACGAAATCCTTTCGGGCCGCCGGCAGGACAAGCATCTGGCGAAGGTCATCGAGCTGCTCGGCGCGCGCGGCCTCACGCTCGACTGGGCCGAATACGTCGGCGACGATCCGGCGCGCATCACGGCGACCCTCGCACGTGCGATCGCGTCGGGCGACATCGTGTTCTCGACGGGCGGGATCGGCGCGACGCCGGACGACCACACGCGTCAGTGCGCGGCCGCCGCGCTCGGCGTGCCGCTCGAGCTGCATCCGGAAGCGAAGGCGCTGATTTCCGAACGGATCCGCGAAACGCACACCGATCCGGCCACGCCGGTCGATTTCGAATCGCCGGAGAACCAGCACCGCTTCAACATGGGCGTGTTCCCGGTGGGCGCGACGATCATCCCGAACGGCTACAACCGGATTCCGGGTTTCTCGGTCGGCGATCTGCATTTCGTGCCGGGCTTCCCGGTGATGGCGTGGCCGATGATCGAATGGGTGCTCGACACGAAGTACGCGCACCTGCATCACGCGACGCCGCACGCGGAGCGCTCGCTGTACGTGTTCGAACTGCCGGAATCGACGCTCACGCCGCTGATGGAGCGCATCGAGCGCGATTTCCCAGGCGTGCGCGTGTTCAGCCTGCCGAGCGTCGGCGATGCGGAGCGCGGCGGAATCTATGCGCGCCGTCACATCGACCTCGGCGTGAAGGGTGAGCCGGAGGCAGTCGCGGCCGCATACGTGAAGCTGCGCGAAGGCGTGCACCTGCTCGGCGGCGACGTCGTCGAACCCGATACGCCGCGCGCCTGAGCGGAGCGCCGACCGGCCGCACAAAAGCCACGGGCCGCGCAACGCGGCCCGTCATCGGCATGTCATCGCCCGGCTCGACGATGGGGTTGTCGCAACCGGCGGGAGCGGCGTGCCGTCAGGCGCCGATCCACGGCAGTTTCCGGAAGCACCAGCCTTCGACCGTCTTGCGGTGGCCTTCGGCGTCCTTTGCGCCCTCGAAGCCTTCGAGCAGGTCGAACGCCTTCGTGAAGCCGGCCTGCGTGGAGGCGACCGCGGCGAGCTTCGAGCGCGCGGCGCTGCGGCACAGGAACAGGATGGGCGTATCGGCCGGGAGGGCCGCCTTCAGTTCGTTGACGAATTCGGCGTTCGGCACGCCGCCCGGGTAGCGCGTCCATTCGAGGTGCAGGTACTGACCGTCGCCGACGAGCGGGCGGCCGATCCAGTCGAGTTCGGCGCGGGTGCGCACGTCGACGAGGCGCGCCGACGGATCGAGCTGCAGCAGTTCGAAGGCCTCGGCCGGCAGCAGCGCCCCGGCGTAGTTGAGCGAGGCTTGTGCGCGGCGTTCGTCGGCCTTCGCGTAAAGCTGGTCGAGCGTACTCATGGCGGGGAGTCTCCTATCGGTCAAACAAACATTCTAGCGCGGCGTCGCGGCACGGATATCCGCGTGGGGTACGGTGGGCGCACCCCACACGCGCTCACCAAAAGAGTGCAGAATGGTGCGCATGCACCAAGATGATTCCAAAGGTGGGGCGCGCTGCGACGATTGCACCATCGCGGTGCTTTCGATTGGCAGGCGGTGGGCAGCCGAGCCCCGGAATTGCGCAGCACAGCCCCGTCGCGACGAGCGCTGGCGCGATTCGCGCCCATCTCGCGCATAGGTGGCACGGAAGCTGCTTTATAGGATTCGGTCGAATCGGGGCGCGCTGCGCCAAAGCAAGACCCCGGTCAGCTCGATAAACGAGGCGGTTCCCAGTCCGCCGGAATTGTTCAATCAGGAGAAGAGGTTATGAGTAAAACCGTCGCCGACGTCATGCAGCTCGTGAAGGACGAGGACGTCAAGTTTGTCGATTTCCGCTTCACGGATACGCGCGGCAAGGAACAGCACGTGTCGGTGCCGGTTTCGGCGTTTGACGAAGACAAGTTCGAAAGCGGCCATGCATTCGACGGCTCGTCGATCGCCGGCTGGAAGGGCATCGAGGCGTCGGACATGCTGCTCATGCCGGACCCGACCGCTGCCTTCATCGACCCGTTCTATGAAGAGTCGACCCTGGTTCTGACCTGCGACGTGGTCGAGCCGGCCGACGGCAAGGGCTACGAGCGCGACCCGCGTTCGCTCGCGAAGCGCGCCGAAGCGTACCTGAAGAGCACGGGCATCGGCGATACGGCCTACTTCGGTCCGGAACCGGAATTCTTCATTTTCGACTCGGTCCAGTGGAACACGGACATGTCGGGCTGCTTCGTGAAGATCAACTCGGAAGAAGCACCGTGGTCGGCCGGCAAGGAGTTCGAAGGCGGCAACACGGGCCACCGTCCGGGCACGAAGGGCGGCTACTTCCCGGTCGCGCCGGTCGACACGTTCCAGGACATGCGTTCGGAAATGTGCCTGCTGCTCGAACAGCTCGGCATCCCGGTCGAAGTGCACCACCACGAAGTGGCGGGCCAGGGCCAGAACGAAATCGGCACGAAGTTCTCGACGCTGGTGCAGCGCGCCGACTGGACGCAATGGTCGAAGTACATCATCCATAACGTCGCGCACTCGTACGGCAAGACGGCAACCTTCATGCCGAAGCCGGTCGTCGGCGACAACGGTTCGGGCATGCACGTTCACCAGTCGATCTGGAAGGACGGCCAGAACCTGTTCGCGGGCAACGGCTATGCCGGCCTGTCGGAACTGGCGCTGTTCTACATCGGCGGCATCATCAAGCACGCCCGTGCACTGAACGCGATCACGAACCCGACGACGAACTCGTACAAGCGTCTGGTCCCGCACTTCGAAGCACCGGTCAAGCTCGCCTACTCGGCACGCAACCGTTCGGCATCGATCCGCATTCCGCACGTGTCGAACCCGAAGGGCCGCCGTATCGAAACGCGCTTCCCGGATCCGATGGCGAACCCGTACCTGTTGTTCTCGGCACTGATGATGGCAGGCCTCGACGGGATCCAGAACAAGATCCATCCGGGCGAAGCCGCGGACAAGAACCTGTACGACCTGCCGCCGGAAGAGGATGCAAAGATCCCGACCGTCTGCGCGGGCCTCGACCAGGCAATCGAAGCGCTCGACAAGGATCGCGAGTTCCTGACCCGTGGCGGCGTGTTCACGGACGGCATGCTCGACGCGTACCTCGCGCTGAAGGAGCAGGAGCTGGCGAAGTTCCGCATGACGACGCACCCGATCGAGTTCGAGATGTACTACTCGCTCTAATCGGCGATGGCGCTTCGATTCAGCGCCGTCATGCCGGTTCGTTCCCGTCGCGCGGCCTGCGGCGGGAACGGCGGAGTCTGAAAGGGGCGGCGTCCAGCCGTCCCTTTTTTGTTCCGGTGATTTTCCTTTTCTGGCCCGTTGAGGCGCGACAAGCACGCAGATGGTTCTGAAGAATCTGATCAAGGCGAGAACGGGGCAGCCCGAGCGACTGACGGACGACGAGCGGCTCGCACGCTCGGGCCTGCTGGCGGGGCTGGAAGCGCTGCCGACGGTCGTGATCGTGCTCGACCGCAAGACGCTGCGGATCGCGTTCGCGAATCCGTCTGCCGAGGCGATGCTCGACATTTCGCGCCGGCAGCTCGCGCAGCGGCCGTGGGGCGAGATTTTTCCGAATGCGAACGAGCTCGCATCGACGATCACCGCGATCGGCGAGGAACGCTTTCACGCGACGCACCTCGATACCGTGCTCGACCGGCCCGGCCGCGAACCGCTGCATGTGCACGCGATCGTCGGCTTTCTCGAGACCGCGCCCGATTTCGTGCTCGTCGAGCTGTTCGAGAACGAGCGGCAGTCGCGCACCGATCGCGAGGAGCGCATCCACGACCTGACCGCGGTCAACAAGCAGTTGATCCGCAACCTCGCGCACGAGATCAAGAATCCGCTCGGCGGCATTCGCGGCGCAGCCCAGTTGCTCGAATTCGAGCTCGGCGAGCGCGAGCGTGGCGAGTTGCGCGAATACACGCAGGTGATCATCAAGGAGTCCGACCGCCTGCAGACGCTCGTCGACCGGTTGCTGGAGCCGCACCGGCACCCGCACATCGTCGGCGACGTGAACATTCATGAAGTATGCGAACGCGTGCGCGCGGTGATGCTGGCGGAATTCCCGCGCGGGCTCACGATCGAGCGCGACTACGACGTGAGCGTGCCGGACCTGCGCGGCGACAAGGAGCAACTGATCCAGGCGCTGCTCAACATCGTGCGCAACGCCGCGCAGGCGCTGCGCGAACGCATCGCGCAGGGCGACGCGAAGATCGAGCTGCGCACGCGCATCGCGCGCAAGGTGACGATCGCGAAGCGCCTGTACCGGCTGGCACTGGACTTGCACGTGATCGACAACGGGCCCGGCATTCCGGAGGAAATCCGCGACCGGATCTTCTACCCGCTCGTGTCCGGGCGCGACGACGGCAGCGGCCTCGGCCTCACGCTCGCGCAGACGTTCGTGCAGCAGCATGACGGGATGATCGAGGTCGAAAGCCGGCCCGGACGTACCGAATTTCAGATCCTGCTGCCGCTCGACCATTGAGCGGCAGCATGGCGATTCACCAGATTCACCAATATCTGACCGACCTATGAAGCCGATCTGGATAGTAGACGACGACCAATCGATCCGCTGGGTGCTCGAAAAGGCGCTCGCCCGGGACAGCTTCGCGACGAAGAGCTTCGCGAACGTGCGTGACGCGCTGGCCGCGCTCGACCACGAGACCCCGCAGGTGCTCGTATCCGACATCCGGATGCCGGGCGGCTCGGGCCTCGAGTTGCTGCAGGCGATGCACGAGCGCCTGCCGGGCCTGCCCGTCATCATCATGACGGCGTTCTCCGATCTCGACAGCGCCGTCGCGGCGTTCCAGGGCGGCGCGTTCGAATATCTCGCGAAGCCGTTCGACGTCGACAAGGCGGTCGAGCTGATCCGCCGCGCGGTGGAAGAAAGCCTGCGCGGCGGCGCGCCGCAGGACGAGCGTGTGGCCGAGGCGCCCGAGATGCTCGGCCAGGCGCCCGCGATGCAGGACATGTTCCGCGCGATCGGCCGCCTGTCGCACTCGGCCGCGACCGTGCTGATCACCGGCGAATCGGGCACCGGCAAGGAGCTCGTCGCGCGTGCACTGCACCGTCACAGCCCGCGTGCGAACGGGCCGTTCATCGCGCTGAACACCGCGGCGATTCCGAAGGACCTGCTCGAATCCGAGCTGTTCGGCCATGAGCGCGGCGCGTTCACCGGCGCGCAGACGACGCGGCAGGGCCGCTTCGAGCAGGCCGAGAACGGCACGCTGTTCCTCGACGAAATCGGCGACATGCCGTTCGACCTGCAGACGCGCCTGTTGCGCGTGCTGTCGGACGGGCAGTTCTATCGGGTCGGCGGCCACAACCCGCTGCGCGCGAACGTGCGCGTGATCGCCGCGACGCACCAGAATCTCGAATCGCGCGTGCGGCAGGGGCTGTTCCGCGAGGACCTTTACCACCGGCTCAACGTGATCCGGCTGCGCCTGCCGCCGCTGCGCGAACGCAGCGAGGACATCGCGCTGCTCACGCGCCACTTCCTGCAGAAGAGCGCGCGCGATCTCGGCGTCGAGCCGAAGCGCGTGTCCGACGAAGCGCTGGCTTATCTCACGTCGCTGGCGTTTCCCGGCAACGTGCGCCAGCTCGAGAACCTCGCGAACTGGCTGACCGTGATGGCGCCCGCGCAGACGGTCGAGATCAAGGACCTGCCGCCCGACCTCGTGCCGGCCGGTGCGCCGGTGGTCGCGACGGGCGACGGTGCGGATGCGCGCGGCAGCGGTGGCGAGACGGCGCTCGCGCAACCGGCGATCGGTGTCGCAGCGGGGGCGTCCGCGCCCGTCGGGGCGGCGCCGAACGGCGGTGCGCCGGCTGGCTATCCGGTCTGGGAGCATGGCTTGCGTACCGAAGTCGCACGGCTGTTGCGCGAGAACTCGGCCGACGTGATGGACGAACTCGCACGCCGCTTCGAGGCGGCCGTGATCCGTGAGGCGCTCGACTTCACGCGCGGCCGCAAGGTCGAGGCCGCGGAGCGGCTCGGCATCGGCCGGAACACGATCACGCGCAAGATCCAGGAACTCCATCTGGAGCCCTGAGCACGATTTGCGGCATGCGCGGGCGTCGCGCATGCCGCGATCGGACATAATCGCGGTTTGCACGCCGTTTGCCATTCCGCCGATCCTCAATGTCCGATTCCTTCCGCTGGCCCGCCGGGGCCGACCCGTTCCGTTTCCTCGAAGCGCTCGACAGCAAGCGCGCCCGCACGTGGGTCGACGAGCAGAATGCGCGCACGCGCGCCGCGCTGCGTGACGACGACGCGTATCGCGCGCTGACGGCGCGCCTCGCCAAAGCGTACCTGCCGCGCGAGCGCCCGGTGATTCCGACCCGCTGGCGCGACTGGGCCTACGACCTGTGGCAGGACGATCTTCATCCGAAGGGGCTGTGGCGCCGCACGCGCTGGGACGACTGGCGCGCGGGAAAACTGGCGTGGGAAACGCTGCTCGACGTCGACGCGCTCGGTGCGGAGGAGGGTGAGTCGTGGGTGTTCGAGCAGGACGCGATCCTGTATCCGGACGGCGATCGCGCGCTGCTGTCGCTGTCGCCGGGCGGCGCCGACGCGGTCGTCGTGCGCGAATTCGATCTCGTCGAACGCCGTTTCGTCGACGGCGGCTTCACGATCGACGAGCCGGGACATCACACGGTCGGCTGGATCGATCGCGATACCGTCTACGTGAGCTGGGATCGCGGCGAAGCGCATGCGACCGCCGCCGGCTATCCGTATGAGGCGCGGCGCTGGGTGCGTGGCACCGCGCTCGCCGATGCGCCCGTCGTCTTCCGCGGCGAACCCGACGACATCAGCGCGGGTGCGGGATACGATCCGATCGACAACCGTCACGTCGCGTGGCGCAGCGTCGATTTCTTCGACGCACATGCGTACCGCTTGACGGAGACGGGCGAGTGGGTGCGCTACGACGTACCGACCCACGTCGAGGTCGGGTTCTGGGAAGGCTGGCTCATGCTGGAGCCGCGCCTCGACTGGGATTGCGACGGCGTTCGCCATGCGGGCGGCTCGCTGCTCGCGATCCGCGAGCAGGCGTTTCTGGCCGGGTCGCGCGAACTCACGACGCTGTTCGCGCCGCAACCGTCGACGTCCGCATGCACGTGGACGCACACGCGCACGACGCTGATCGCGAGCTGGCTCGACGACGTGCACAACCGCACGATGCTGTGGCAGCCGAGCCAGGCCGACGACGGTACGTGGACGTGGGACGCGCGGCCGTTCGAGTGGCCGGGGCCGGGCGATGCGCAGATCGACGTCGAGCCCGTCGAATCGACGCTGAACGACGAGGTGTACGTCGACGTCGACACGTATCTCGATCCGCCCGAATGCTGGCTGGCCGATCTTGCCGATCGCGCGGACGATGCGCCGTCGCGCCGCGTGCTGCTCGACCGGCCGCCGGTGCAGTTCGACGCGGCCGGGCTCGTCGTGCGCCGCGCGAGCGCGCGTTCGCAAGACGGCACGATGGTGCCGTACACGCTGATCGGGCCGCGCGATGCGCTCGACGTGGCCGACGGCGCCGCGCGTGTCGCGCGGCCGTGCCTGCTGTCGGGCTATGGCGGCTTCGCGATTCCGAACCTGCCGGGCTACAGCGATGCGTTCGGTATCGGATGGCTCGAGCGCGGCGGCGTGATGGCGTTCGCGCACATCCGCGGCGGCGGCGAGTTCGGGCCGCGCTGGCACGTCGATGCACAGCGCGAACATCGCCAGCGTTCCTTCGACGATTTCATCGCGGTGGCCGAGGATCTGGTCGCGACCGGCGTGACGACCGCCGCGCAGCTCGGCATCGAGGGGGGCAGCAACGGCGGGCTGCTGGTTGCCGCGTGCATGGTGCAGCGGCCGGCGCTGTTCGGCGCGGTGCTCTGCCGCGTGCCGCTGCTCGATATGCGGCGTTATCCGAAGCTGCACGCGGGCGCCGCTTGGCTCGACGAGTACGGCGATCCGGACGATCCGCACGAAGGGGCGGCGCTGGCCGCGTACTCGCCGTATCACCGCGTGCGCGAAGGCGTCACGTATCCGCCGCTACTGCTGACGACGTCGACGCGCGACGACCGCGTGCATCCGGCGCACGCACGCAAGATGGCCGCGCGCATGCAGGCGCTCGGTCACGAACGGGTGTGGTACTGGGAGAACACCGACGGCGGCCACGGCAACGCCGACGATCTGGAACGCGCGGAAGCCGATGCGGCCGAATTCGGGTTCCTGTGGGCCCATCTCGGGCCG
Source organism: Burkholderia sp. AU33423 (assembly GCF_002223135.1). Classification (NCBI taxonomy): domain Bacteria; kingdom Pseudomonadati; phylum Pseudomonadota; class Betaproteobacteria; order Burkholderiales; family Burkholderiaceae; genus Burkholderia; species Burkholderia sp. AU33423. Next base: position 1,980,379 of record NZ_NKFH01000004.1, on the reverse strand, counting down.
GCGCCCGCGCGGCGCTGAACGCGCGCGGGCTGCCCGGGAGATCAGCCGACGACCGCGACGACGGGCGTGTGGTCGGACGGCTGTTCCCACGTGCGCGGCGTGCGATCGACTTCGCACGACGTGCAGGTTTCCGCGAGCGCCGGCGACAGCAGCACGTGGTCGATGCGCAGCCCCGCGTTGCGGCGGAACGCCATCATCCGGTAGTCCCACCACGTGAAGGTCTTCTCCGGCTGTTCGAAGCGGCGGAACGCGTCGACGAAACCCAGCTCGATCAGTTGCGCGAAGTGGGCGCGCTCCTGCGGCGACACGAGGTTCTGGCCTTCCCATTTCGCCGGGTCGTGCACGTCGCGGTCTTCCGGCGCGATGTTGTAGTCGCCGAGCAGCGCGAGCTTCGGGTAGCGCTGCAGCTCGGTGCGCAGCCATGCCTGCAGCGCGTCGAGCCACTGCATCTTGTAGACGAACTTGTCGGAGTCGGGCGCCTGGCCGTTCGGGAAATAGGCGGACACGATGCGCACGCCTTCGACCGTCACGGCGATCACGCGCTGCTGCGGATCGTCGAAGCCGGGGATGTTGCGCACGACGTCCGATTCGTCGACGGCGAGCGTGTCGCGCACGAGGATCGCGACGCCGTTGTAGGTCCTCTGGCCCGTGAACCAGCTGCGGTAGCCGATGGCCTCGAGATCGGCGCGCGGATACTTCTCGTCCGGCAGCTTCAGTTCCTGCAGGCACAGCACGTCGGTTCCGCTGTGCGCGAGCCAGTCGAGCACATGCTGCTTGCGGACGTTGAGCGAGTTGACGTTCCAGGTGGCGATTTTCATGAACGGAGTGTGCGTGCGGGGTAAATGCGAAGGCCGCCATCTTACCGCGAGCACGCCGCGCGAACGCGCGCATCATGCGGGGCGGGAGAGGCGCCGCGCGCGGCCGTTTCGATGAACCGAGAAGAAATTGTGACAAAAGTGTTGACGTGAGTACTTCCTCACCCTATAATTTATTTCTCTGACGCGGGGTGGAGCAGTCTGGCAGCTCGTCGGGCTCATAACCCGAAGGTCGTAGGTTCAAATCCTACCCCCGCAACCAAGCACACTAGGCGATGTGCAGCGCAAGTGACCGATGCGCACTTCGTCTACGAAAAACCCGGCTTCGTGCCGGGTTTTTTGTTTTCCGGCGCCGAAACGCGCATGCGGCATGCGCCGCATGCGCAGGCCCGTGCAGATCTGCCGGGCCCTTTCCGATCAGCGCGTGCCGTCGGGCGCCGTGTCCGGTTGCGTATCGGTATCGCGGCTGCGTGCGAAGTCGACCAAATCCTTCGGATATACCAGCCGATCGCGCAGGCTGCTGTCGTCGAGCGCCAGCAGATAGGCTGCCGCGGCCGCTTCGACGGCCCAATAGCCGAAATAGATCTTTCTGCCTTTGCCCTTCACACGGACGTCGAGATGCCCGTCGTGCCACGTTGCGTCGTGCATCGCCGGATACCAGGTGTCGAGATAGGTGGCAATGTCGTCGATAGATTCCGCCTTCGTGTCGCGGTAAAAGCTGAAGACGAGCGGACGATACGGGACGTCGTGATACCACTGGTCGACATCGGCGCGGCCTTCGAGTTCGTACGCGAGCAGGTCTTCGTACAGCGTATCGCGGGCGCGATAGGCGGGATCGAACATCGCGACGATGCGCGGCAGCAGGTCGCGGCGATGCAACAGGTAACAGAAACCGATCAGTTGCATCACGGTCTCGTAGTCTTCGATGCTGTCGAACCAGAGTGGCGGCTGGCGATCGTTTTCCTCGTGCGCGCGGCACGCGTCGGTGCAGCGCTCGTACGCGGCGATCACCGGTTCGAGCGCATCGCGCAGCAGCGTCAGGTCCATGCCGCTCGTGTACATGAGCAGGAAGCGCGGGTAGTAACCGGACACGAGATGGCGTGCGGTCAGCGCCTTCTGTTCGTTTTCGGTGCTGCCCACCGGCGAGATGTTTTCCGACCAGTACGCGACGCGCTCGTCCAGATACGGCTGCAGCCAGTCGAAATAGTCCTCGCTCAGGAATCGCTGGCGCCGCTTCGCACGAAACGCGTCGGAGCCGCTGGCGTCGCAGCGCAGGTCGTCGGCCAACAATCTGCCCGACGCGACGAAATCGTCGTAGGTCGTGTCGCGAGGCGGCTGCTGTCGCGAGAAGTACGCGTGAGACAAGCCGCCGAAGCCGAATCCCCAGACCCAGTCACCCGGCCCGTTGATCCCGAGCAGATGCCGTACGCCTCGCGCGTCGTTGGCTGCGATGCACGCCTGGATCTGCATCCAGGTCGCGTGGCAGGATTCGCGGGTGGTCGCGATGAAGTCGTCATCGTCGGACAGCCACGACAACTCGTCGAGATTGGCCGAAAAGCCCGCAGGCTCGCCGTTTTCCGTCAGGCGCGCCGCCTGCTCGCCGAGGTACCGGGCTGCGCCGTCGAGCTGACGTGCCAGCCACGGTGTCTCGCCGCGCCGCGCATGCTGTCCAAGGAAGGTGGAGAGCGTACCCAGCCGCGCCACGGCGGCGTCGGCATCGCTGGTCAGGTTGTCGGTGCCCGCATCGCCGAACACGCGCTGATCGGCGATCGCCGCGCCTCGGGCACCGTCGGCCAGCAGGATGCGCCACAGGGTCGGGAAGTGGTTGTTGGCCTCGGCGACCTGGGTCATGCGGGCGCCGTTGCCCGAGTTGCTCCGAAGGTACAGCCATGCGCGATTTCCCATGCGGCGAATCGTCCTGATCGGGTGAGGTAGGGTCGAGGTCGATATCCTAACAAGCTGTTCGGCGCGACGCGTTGCGAACGCTTGGCCGCATGCGTCGAGGTTTGTCCGCCGGCTGGTCGGGAGCGGATCGATCGGTGTATGCGGCTGGCCGCGGATTTCAGTGAAGCCGCCGTATCGGTGGCAGGTGCCGCGTGCGTGTCAGCGCGCCGCCCACTCGACGGCCGCCTTCGCATGCAGCGCGGTCGTATCGAATACCGGCAGCGGCGAGTCGTCCGCACCGATCAGCAGCGTAATTTCCGTGCAGCCGAGGATCACGGCCTGCGCGCCGCGCCGGGCCAGTTCCTCGATGATCGCCACGTACGTCGCGCGAGATTCCGGCGAGACGATGCCGTGGCACAGCTCGTCGTAGATGATCCGGTGCACGTCGTCGCGCCCGCGTTCGTCTGGCACCAGCACGTCGAGCCCGAACTTCTCGCGCAGCCGCTCCGCGTAGAACGGCAACTCCATCGTGTAGCGCGTGCCGAGCAGCGCGACGCGCTCGACGCCCGCATCGCGCAGCGCAGTGCCGGTCGGATCGGCGATGTGCAGGAACGGCAGCGTCACCGCGGCTTCGATCGCATCGCAGACGCGATGCATCGTATTGGTGGTCAGCACGACGAGATCGGCGCCGGCCGCCTCGAGCTGTCGCGCGGCGTCGGCCATCCGTTCGCCGAGCGCGGCCCAGTCGTGCGTGCGCTGCAGCGCTTCGATCTCCGCGAAATCGACCGTGACCAGCACGCTCTTCGCGTTGTGGTGCCCGCCGTGCAATGCCTTCGAGTACCGGTTGATCATCCGGTAGTACTCTGCCGACGATTCCCAGCTCATGCCGCCGATCAGTCCGATCGTCTTCATCCGTCACCTTTGCGTTTCGTGTATCGCGGCAGACGAGTATAGGTGCCGCTGCGCGTGCCCGGCCGGTACGATCCGCGCAAACCGGGCCGGTACGGCGCAGTTGGTTGCGGACGGCCGGTTGCGGACGGCCGGCCCCGGGCGTACGCGGCGGTTGAAACCGGCACTGTGTTTTTGTACAGTATCGACACCGTGAACCCGACCACCATCCCGCCTGCCGATCCGCACGCGTCGCCGCCCGGCGACGCGCCGCCGCGCATGCGCAAGATCATTCATTGCGACTGCGACTGCTTCTACGCGTCGGTCGAGATGCGCGACGACCCGTCGCTGCGCAACCGGCCGCTCGCCGTCGGCGGCCGGCCCGACCAGCGCGGCGTGATCGCGACCTGCAACTACGAGGCGCGGCGCTACGGCGTGCATTCGGCAATGTCGTCGGCGCTGGCGATGCGCAAGTGTCCGGACCTGCTGATCCTGCCGTCCGCGATGGACAAGTACCGCGCGGCGTCGCGGCAGATCATGGCGATCTATCGCGACTACACGCCGGACGTCGAGCCGCTGTCGCTCGACGAGGCGTACCTCGACGTCAGCGGGTCGGAGCGGTGCCAGGGGAGTGCCACGCTGATTGCGCGGGAGATCCGCCAGCGCGTGTTCGACACGGTCGGCGTGACCGTGTCGGCCGGCGTCGCGCCGAACAAATTCATCGCGAAGATCGCGTCCGACTGGAACAAGCCCGACGGGCTGTTCGTCGTGCGGCCGCACGAGATCGACGCGTTCGTCGCGGCGCTGCCGGTGCGCAAGCTGCACGGCGTCGGCAAGGTGACGGCCACGCGGCTCGACCGGCTCGGCATCCAGACCTGCGCGCAGTTGCGCGACTGGCCGCTGATCGACCTGCACCGTGAATTCGGCGCGTTCGGGCGGCGGTTGTACGAACTGTCGCGCGGGATCGACGAGCGGCGCGTGCAGGCCGACCAGGAGCGCAAGTCGGTTAGCGTCGAGACGACCTACGTGACCGACCTGACGACGCTCGAGCAGTGCGCGGACGAAATCCGCCGCCTCGTCGTGCAGCTCGACGCGCGGATCGAACGGGCGGGCGCCGCGCGCTCGATCCGCAAGCTGTACGTGAAGATCCGCTTCGCCGATTTCCAGCGCACGACGGTCGAGTGCGTGGCCGATGCGACGAATGCGGACACGGCCGTCACGCTGCTCGCGAAGGGGCTGCAACGGCGTGCGCAGGCGGTGCGGCTGCTCGGCGTCGGCGTGCGCATCGACGAAGATACCGCCGAGCGCCATGGGCAGTTCTCGCTGTTCGACGACGCGTCGCCGGCACCATGAAAAAAGCACCGCCGAAGCGGTGCTTTGTTTCCATGCAGCGGAAAGGGCCAGGCGGCGCGCTTAGTGCGCGGGCGCGGCCATCCCGTTGTGGCGCAGCAGTGCATCGATCTGCGGCTCGCGGCCGCGGAACGCCTTGAACGAATCCATCGCCGGGCGGCTGCCGCCGACCTCGAGGATTTCGCGGCGATAGCGCGTGCCGGTCGCCGCATCGAGCACGCTGCCGCTCGCGGCCGCCGCTTCCTCGAACGCCGCATACGCGTCGGCCGACAGCACCTCGGCCCACTTGTAGCTGTAATAGCCGGCCGCGTAACCGCCCGCGAAGATGTGGCTGAACGTGTTCGGCCAGCGCGAGAAGGGGGCCTGCGGGATCACGTGATAGCGCTCGTTGATCTCGCGCGCGAATTCGGTCACGCCGGTGGCGCCCGCCGGGTCGAAGTCGACGTGCAGCAGCATGTCGAACATCGAGAACACGATCTGGCGCAGCGTGCCGAGCCCGCTCTGGAAGTTCTTCGCCGCGATCATCTTGTCGAACAGCTCGCGCGGCAGCGTGGCGCCCGTGTCGACGTGCGACGACATCGACGACAGCACGTCCCATTCCCAGCAGAAGTTTTCCATGAACTGCGACGGCAGCTCGACGGCATCCCATTCGACGCCGTTGATGCCCGACACGCCGAGCTCGTCGACGCGCGTGAGCATGTGGTGCAGCCCGTGGCCGAATTCATGGAACAGCGTGATGACTTCGTCGTGCGTGAAGCACGCGGGCTTGCCGCCGACCGGCGCCGAGAAGTTGCAGGTGAGATACGCGACCGGCGTCTGCACGGAGCTGCCGCGCTTCGCGCGCGAACGCGCGTCGTCCATCCATGCGCCGCCGCGCTTGCCTTCGCGCGCGTACAGGTCGAGATAGAACTGCGCGACGAGCGAACCGTCACGGTTCTCGACGCGGAAGAAACGCACGTCCTTGTGCCACACCGGCGCGTCGTCCGGCTTGATCTGCACGCCGAACAGCGTCTCGGTGACGGTGAACAGACCCTTCAGCGCGGCCGGTTCCGGGAAGTACTGCTTGACCTCGTTTTCCGAGAACGCGTAGCGCTGCTGGCGCAGCTTTTCGGCCGCGAATGCGACGTCCCACGGCGCGAGTTCGGCGAGGCCGAGTTCCTTCGCGGCGAACGTGCGCAGCTCGTCCCAGTCCTTGTCCGCGTGCGGGCGCGCGCGCGTCGCGAGATCCTCGAGGAACGCGATCACCTGCTGCGGCGATTCGGCCATCTTCGGCGCGAGCGACACTTCGGCGAAGTTGCGGAAGCCGAGCATCAGCGCTTCTTCGCGGCGCAGCTTCAGCGCATCGGCGACGATCGCCGTGTTGTCCCATTCGGCCTTGCCGTCACCATACTGCGGCCCGAGTTCCGATGCGCGCGTTGCGTAGGCGCGGTAGAGCGTCTCGCGCAGGGCGCGGTTGTCGGCGTATTGCAGCACCGGGAAGTACGACGGGAAGTGCAGCGTGAATTTCCAGCCTTCCTTGGCATCCTTTTGCGCGGCTTCGCGGGCGGCCTCGATCGCGTCGCCGGGCAGGCCGGCCAGATCGGCCTCGTCCTGCACGAAGTACGCGTACGCGTTGGTCGCGTCGAGCACGTGATCGGAGAATGCCTTCGACAGCGCGGCCTGCTGTTCCTGCAGTTCGGCGAAACGCGGCTTCTGGTCCTCGGGCAGCTCGGCGCCCGACAGGCGGAAATCGCGCAGGGCGTTGTCGAGGATCTTCTTGCGTTCGGTGGACAGCGTTGCGTATTCGGCGCTTGCGGCGATCGCCTTGTACTTCTCGTACAGCGCGAGGTTCTGGCCGACGCTCGACCAGAATTCGGTCACGCGCGGCAGGTTCTCGCCATAGGCGGCCCGCAGTTCGGGCGTATCGGCAACCGCGTTCAGGTGGCCGACGATGCCCCACGCGCGACCGAGCGGCTCCGTCGCGCGCTCGACCGTCTCGACGACTGCAGCCCAGGTTGCCGGCGTCGCGGCTGCGCTTGCCGTCTCGACCGCACGGTTGGCGTCATCGAGCAGCGTGTCGAGCGCGGGCGTCACGTGTTCCGGGCGGATCTCGCCGAAGCGGGGCAGGCCCGAGAAATCGAGCAGCGGGTTGGTGTTGGCGCTGGCGGACATAAGACTCCCTGTCTGTTGCCGGATGAACCGGAGTGAAAAGGGTAGGGCGCGCAAGGCAATGCGGCGCCCGATATCGACATTATTGGGGCGCATCGCGCGCTTTCCAATCGTTAGTTTCTAACGACGCGATTGGTGCGGGGTCGAATGGGGGAGAAGCGTCGGGTGGCGCGGCCGACAGGATGCGGCCGGCGAGGCCGGCGAGGCGCCGGCGCGCGGAACCGCGCGCCGGCTGAATGGGGCAGGCGCTCAGGCGGCTGCGTCGGCGGCGCGCTCGGCGGCTTCGATCGTGTTGATCAGCAGCATCGTGATGGTCATCGGGCCGACGCCACCCGGCACCGGCGTGATGTGGCCGGCCACTTCCTTCACACCGGCGAAGTCGACGTCGCCGCACAGCTTGCCCGCGTCGTCGCGGTTCATGCCGACGTCGATCACCGTCGCGCCGGGCTTCACCATGTCGGCGGTCAGGATGTTGCGCTTGCCGACCGCGGCGACCACGATGTCAGCCTGCCGCGTGTGCGCGGCGAGGTCGCGCGTCTTGCTGTGGCAGATCGTCACGGTCGCGCCGGCGTCGAGCAGCATCATCGCCATCGGCTTGCCGACGATGTTCGAGCGACCGATCACGACCGCGTTCGCGCCCTGCAGCGGGATGTCGTGCGCCTCGAACATCTTCATCACGCCGTACGGCGTGCACGGGCGGAACAGCGGCTTGCCGGTCATCAGCGCGCCGGCGTTCGCGACGTGGAAGCCGTCGACGTCCTTCTCCGGCGCGATCGCCTCGAGCACCTTGTGGCTGTCGATGTGCTTGGGCAGCGGCAGCTGGACGAGGATGCCGTGGATCTTCGGATCGCGGTTCAGCGCGTCGATGCGCGCGAGCAGGTCGGCTTCCGACAGCGTGTCCGGGTACGCATCCTTCAGCGAGAAGAAACCGTTGTCCTCGCACGCCTTGATCTTGTTGCGCACGTAGACTTCGCTCGCCGGGTTGGCGCCGACGAGGATCACCGCGAGACCGGGCTGGTGGCCGCGTGCGGTCAGGGCGGCGGCGCGTTCGGCGGCCTGTGCGCGCAGGGTCTTCGAAAGGGCGTTGCCGTCGATGAGGAGGGCTGTCATGGTGGTGGTCCTGCCGGGAAGTTGGAATGCGGTCGTGCGGCGCCCGAAGCGTCGCAGCAAAGCACGCGATTATACCGTTCGCCTGCCGCCGTCCGACAACGAATAAGCAGGAAGCGTCATGGCCGCGGCGCTCACGCGCCGGGAGAAAGGCCGCCGCCGCGCGAGTGGGCCGCATCGCGCGGGGCGGCCAGGACTGGCTGCGGGCCGGGCGGGCAGCGCTGCCGCGGCCCGGCGCTCGCTCAGGCCTGCTTCTTCGACAGCGCGAGGCGCAGCAGGTCGGCCACCGTGTTGACGTTGAGCTTTTCCATGATGTTCGCGCGGTGCGCTTCGACCGTCTTGATGCTGATGCCGAGATCGTCGGCGATCTGCTTGTTCAGACGGCCCGCGATGATCCGTTCGAGCACCTGCTGCTCGCGCGCGGTCAGCTTCGACAGGCGTTCGCTCGCGGCACGCTGTTCCTGGACGCTCTTGCTTTCGCTTCGGGCCTTGTCGAGCATCCGCTCGACGAGCTTGCGCAGCTCCGCTTCGTCGAACGGTTTCTCGATAAAGTCCATCGCACCCTTTTTCATCGTCGAGACGGCCATCGGCACGTCGCCGTGACCCGTGACGAAGATGATCGGCAGCGCGGCATTGTCGGCAATCAGGCGCTCCTGCAGTTCGAGGCCGCTCATGCCCGACATCCGGACGTCGAGGATCAGGCACGCGATCTGGCCGGCCTGCTGGGCAGGCTGGTAGGCATCGAGGAACTGCTCGGCGCTCGAGAAGCATTGCACGCGATAGCCGTTCGCCTCCAGCAGCCAGCGCAGCGAGTCCCGTACGGCCTCGTCGTCGTCGACGACAAAGACGGTTTCCTGAGTGGTGGTGACAGGGCTATTCATAGTTCTCCCGTAACGGTATGTGATGCCGATGCCTCGCGCCCCCCTTGGCCGAGATCAGCGGGTTCCCCAATGGGCAGGCTGCAGTGGAACGTTGCGCCGGATATGCGGCCATCCGGCTCGACGTTGTTGACCACCCACAGACGCCCCCGATGCGATTCGATGATCGAACGGCAGATATTCAGCCCCATGCCCATGCCATCGGACTTGGTGCTGTAAAACGGTTCAAACAGGCGCTCGGCGCTCGCTTCGTCGACGCCCGGGCCCTGGTCGATCACGCGGATGTCGACGAAGCCCGCGTCGATGTCGGCGACGACGCGGATCACGCCGTCCACCGACGCCGGCTTCACGTCGGCCATTGCCTCGGCCGCGTTCTTCATCAGGTTCACGAGCACCTGCTCGATCAGCACGGGGTCGACATAAATAATAGGCATTCTTGCGAGGATTTCCGTGACGATCCGGATCCTGCGCTTCCTGGCCTCGATTTCGGCGAGCCCGACCGCGTCGGCGACGATGTCCGCGACCCGCGCCGGCTGGCGCTTCGGCTCGCTGCGCTTCACGAATTCGCGGATCCGCTTGACGATCATCCCCGCGCGCAGCGCCTGCTGCGCGGTCTTTTCCAGCGCGGGCTGCAGCGTCTCCGGCGTGCCGCGGCCGCTCTTCACGAGCGCGAGCGTGCCCGAGCAGTAGTTGTTGATCGCGGCGAGCGGCTGGTTCAATTCGTGAGCAATCGACGACGCCATTTCACCCATCGTCATCAATCGGCTCGTGAACTGCAGCTTCTCTTCCTGCTGGTGCGCGAGTTCCTGTGCCTTCTTGCGGGTCGTGATGTCGGTCGCGATCTGCATCTGTGCGAGGTGGCCGTCCACCCACTGGATGTACTGTCGGCGTACCTCGAACCACTTCTGGATGCTCTCGACGTACACCTCCTGCGCATCGGCGGTGCTGCTCGTCAGCGCGGCGGCCGGCAGGCCCGCGAACGCGTCGACCATGTCGATCGAGTCGGACGATGCCTGCGCGCGGTCGAAGCCGCCGCCCGACAGCTCGAGATGGCCGTCCGGACGAATGCCGAACAGGTGGCGGTAGTAGCGGTTCGCGAACAGCAGCTCGGCTTCGTCGGCGGCCAGCACCGACACCGCGGCGTCGAGGCTTTCGAGCACCGTCGTGAAGCGCTCGTGCGCGGCCGCCAGTTCCTCGCGCGCACGTTTCGGCTCGGTGATGTCGGTCATCGACGACATCCAGCCGGTCTGGCGGCCCGAGCTGTCGATCAGCGGCGACACGTACAGGCGCGCATGGAACAGCGTGCCGTTCTTGCGCCGCACGCGCAGCTCGAAGCCCGAGCTCGGCGCCTTGCCGCGCAGCGTCATGTCGAGCTGGCGCTGCATTTCCGGGTACGCGTCGCGCGGCCAGTACGGGAACGGCGCGACCTTGCCGACGAGGTCGGTTTCGTCCCAGCCCGTCATCCGGCAGAACGCGGGGTTCACGTGCGTGATGCGGCCGTGCATGTCGAGCACGCGCATGCCGATCAGCACCGAGTTCTCCATCGCGCGGCGGAAGAACGCTTCCGCGTACAGCGCCTGCTGCGCCTCGAAGCGCTGGCGCGTGTGTTTCCACAGGCTCCAGAGGCTCCACAGCACGAAGCACGACAGGCCTGCGACGAGCCATACGAGCGTGTTGTTGGTCAGGTTCGTGAGCTGCGGGAATGCGTACACGCGCACGGTCAGCCCCTGGCCGGGCGGATCGAGCGGCAGGTCGTAGTGCGAGTCGCGCGGCAGGCGCGGGCGCGTCGACGTGGACGACAGCTCGCGGTTGTTCGCGTCGGTGATCGAGATCTTGTACTTCGACGACAACTCCTGCGGGATGTCGTGCTTCAGGATGCCTTCGACCGAGAACACCGCGGCGATCGAGCCGAGGTACTCGCGGTCGCCGCGCATCACGGGTGTCTGCAGCGTGATGAAGCCGTTGCCGAAGTCGTCGTAGATCAGCGGCGAATACGCCTGACGGCGCGTGCTGCGCGCCTCGTCGTACGCGCCGCGCACGGCGTCCTGCATCTGCGCTTCGCCGGGCTTCGCGAGCCGCTGGCCGAGCAGCGGCGGATGCACGGTCGGCCAGCGCTGCACGCCGGGCGACGTGTACCAGTTCAGGTAGAGGATTTCCGGATGCGTCTGCATCACGTCCGCGACCGCCATCTGGAACGCGTTCTGGTCGAGGCGGCCGGAGGCGAGATCGCGCGACAGCGCCTGGAGTTGTTCCTGCGCGCCCGTCATCGACAGGCGGATCTGCTGCTGCGCCCACGCGACGTTACGGAAGAGGGTGTCTTCCTGCTGCTGCTGTTCGCGGCGATTGAGGCTCCACAGGATGAGGCTCATCACCACCAGGAACACCAGGATCGACAGCAGGGGCGTCAGCAAATAGGAATTGGACCACCACGGTCCGTGGTGCCAACGGGACGGCTGCGACTCCGCCGGCGGGCCCGACGGTCGCGCCGAGCGTGCGAAAAGCCGATCGGTCAACATGGCAGGATTGTAGCGCAGCGCAATACATGGAAAACCTATACCGGATATGTTGAACGGAAACGGATTTGTTCAGCCTCGACTCGCCGGAGAGCCCCGAAATATGGGTGCAGCGCAGCAATATTTCATATTGCGAGAAAAGATCTCACGATTCGAAAATTTTGTTGCGCAGGCCCGCGCACGCTCATTACAATCCGTCGGAGCTTGCCCGCAGCCGGTCGCGTCGCGTCGTCTGCACGAGAGCGATCCTCACATTCCAGGACCCAGGAGACGAGAATGTCCGCTGTACCGAACGAAGTGATGAAATATGTCGCCGCCGAACATGACGACGACCCGCAGGAAACCGTTGAATGGCTCGAGTCGCTCGACGGCGTGATCTCCTCCGTGGGCACTGGCCGCGCGCACTACCTGATCGAAAAGCAGATCGAATTCGCCCGCATGCACGGCGAACACCTGCCGTTTTCCGCGAATACCCCGTACATCAACACGATTCCGGTCGAAGCCCAGGCGAAGATTCCGGGTGACCAGGACCTCGAGCACCGCATCCGTTCGTACACGCGCTGGAACGCGCTGGCGATGGTGCTGCGCGCAGGCAAGGACACGAACGTCGGCGGCCACATCGCGTCGTTCGCGTCGGCCGCAACGCTCTATGACGTCGGCTACAACCACTTCTGGCACGCAGCGTCCGACCAGCATGGCGGCGATCTCGTGTTCGTGCAGGGCCACTCGTCGCCGGGCGTCTACTCGCGCGCGTTCCTGCTCGGCCGCCTGAAGGAAGAGCAGCTCGACAACTTCCGCCAGGAAGTCGACGGCAACGGCATTTCGTCGTACCCGCACCCGTGGCTGATGCCGGACTTCTGGCAGTTCCCGACCGTGTCGATGGGTCTCGGCCCGATCATGGCGATCTACCAGGCCCGCTTCATGAAGTACCTGGAAGCGCGCGGCATCACGAAGACCGAAGGCCGCAAGGTGTGGGCATTCCTCGGCGACGGCGAGACGGACGAGCCGGAATCGCTCGGCGCGATCGGGATGGCGAGCCGCGAGAAGCTCGACAACCTCGTGTTCGTGATCAACTGCAACCTGCAGCGTCTCGACGGCCCGGTGCGCGGTAACGGCAAGATCATCCAGGAACTCGAATCGGAGTTCCGCGGTGCCGGCTGGAACGTGATCAAGGTCATCTGGGGCAGCCGCTGGGATGCGCTGTTCGCGCGCGACAAGTCGGGCGCGCTGATGCGCCGCATGATGGAAGTCGTCGACGGCGAGTACCAGACGTACAAGTCGGAATCCGGCGCGTTCGTGCGCGAGCACTTCTTCAACACGCCTGAGCTGAAGGCGCTCGTCGCCGACTGGTCGGACGACGACATCTGGGCGCTGAACCGCGGCGGCCACGATCCGCACAAGATCTACGCGGCATTCCACGAAGCCACGAACACGAAGGGCGCGCCGACCGTCATCCTCGCGAAGACCATCAAGGGCTACGGGATGGGCGAGTCGGGCCAGGCGATGAACATCACGCACCAGCAGAAGAAGCTGCCGGTCGAGCAACTGAAGAAGTTCCGTGACCAGTTCCGCCTGCCGATCACCGACGAGCAGATCGCCGACGTGCCGTACCTGAAGTTCGAGGAAGGCTCGAAGGAACTCGAATACATGCGCAAGCAGCGCATGGACCTCGGCGGCTACCTGCCGCACCGCCGCGAGAAGGCGACGTCGCTGCCGGTGCCGGCGCTCGACGCGTTCGAGCCGCTGCTGAAGGGCACGGGCGAAGGCCGCGAGATCTCGACGACGATGGCGTTCGTGCGGATCCTGAACATCCTGCTGAAGGACAAGGCGCTCGGCAAGCGCGTCGTGCCGATCGTCCCGGACGAATCGCGTACGTTCGGCATGGAAGGCCTGTTCCGCCAGATCGGTATCTGGAACCAGGAAGGCCAGAAGTACGTGCCGGAAGATTCCGACCAGCTGATGTTCTACAAGGAATCGCAGACCGGCCAGATCCTGCAGGAAGGCATCAATGAAGCGGGCGGCATGTGCGACTGGATCGCTGCGGCGACGTCGTATTCGACGCACGGCGAGATCATGGTGCCGTTCTACATCTTCTACTCGATGTTCGGCTTCCAGCGGATCGGCGACCTGGCATGGGCCGCGGGCGACATGCGTTCGCGCGGCTTCCTGCTCGGCGGTACCGCGGGCCGCACGACGCTGAACGGCGAAGGCCTGCAGCACGAAGACGGTCACTCGCTCCTGTGGGCGGCATCGGTGCCGAACTGCGTGAGCTACGACCCGACCTTCGGCTACGAACTCGCCGTGATCGTCCAGGACGGCCTGCGCCGGATGGTGGCGGACCAGGAAGACGTGTATTACTACATCACGGTGATGAACGAGAACTACGAGCACCCGGCGATTCCGCAGGGCGAGCACGTGGCGGCCGACATCATCAAGGGCATGTACGCGTTCAAGAAGGCCGACGCCGACAAGAATGCGCCGCGCGTCCAGCTGCTCGGCGCGGGCACGATCTTCAACGAAGTGATCGCCGCCGCCGACCTGCTGAAGAACGACTGGGGCGTCGCCGCCGACCTGTGGAGCGTGCCGAGCTTCACCGAGCTGGCGCGTGAAGGCCACCAGGTCGAACGCTGGAACCTGCTCCATCCGACCGAAGAGCGTCGCCTGTCGCACGTGCAGAAGTGCCTGAAGGACACGCAGGGCCCGGTTATCGCCTCGACCGACTACGTCCGCGCGCTGGTCGACCAGATCCGCGGCCAGATCGATCGCCGCTTCGTCGTGCTGGGCACGGACGGCTTCGGCCGCTCGGATACCCGCGAGAAGCTGCGTCACTTCTTCGAAGTCGACCGTCACTGGGTCACCGTCGCCGCGCTCAACGCGCTGGCCGACGAGGGCACGATCGAGCGCAAGGTGGTCGCGGAAGCGATCGCCAAGTACAACCTCGATCCGTCGAAGCCCAACCCGATGACCGTTTAACGCACACGCCGTGTGATGCCGCGCGCCGCCTCCGCGAGGGGCGCGCGCGGCCATGGAGACAGAAACAGATGAGTCAAGCGATCGAAGTGAAGGTGCCGGATATCGGCGATTACAAGGACGTGCCGGTGATCGAGATCGGCGTGAAGGTCGGCGATACCGTCGAACCGGAGCAGTCGCTCGTCACGCTCGAATCGGACAAGGCAACGATGGACGTGCCGAGCCCGGTCGGCGGCGTCGTGAAGGAAATCAAGGTCAAGGTGGGTGATTCCGTGTCGGAAGGCTCGCTGATCATCCTGCTCGAAGGCGGCGCCGCGGCGCAGGCGAACGGCGTGGCCGCGCCCGCTGCTGCTCCGGCTCCGGCGGCAGCGCCGGCTGCTGCAGCACCGGCGGCCGCCCCGGCAGCAGCCGGCGGTACGCTCGAAGTGAAGGTCCCCGACATCGGCGACTACAAGGATGTGCCGGTGATCGAGATCGGCGTGAAGGTCGGCGACACGGTTGAGAAGGAGCAGTCGCTCGTCACGCTCGAGTCGGACAAGGCGACGATGGACGTGCCGAGCCCGGCCGCCGGCGTCGTGAAGGACATCAAGGTCAAGGTGGGCGATTCGGTGTCGGAAGGCTCGCTGATCGTGCTGCTCGAAGCCGCGGGCGCAGCGGCTGCCGCACCGCAGGCGAGCGCACCGGCTCCGGCCGCTGCTGCCGCTCCGGCGCCGGCACCTGCCGCCGCACCGGCGAAGGCTGCCCCGGCACCGGCTGCTGCTGCACCGGCTCCGGCCGCCGCGTCGGGCGAATACCGCGCCAGCCACGCATCGCCGTCGGTGCGCAAGTTCGCACGTGAACTCGGCGTCGAAGTTGCACGCGTACAGGGTTCGGGTCCGAAGGGCCGTATTACGAAGGAAGACGTCACGGGCTTCGTGAAGGGCGTGATGACCGGCCAGCGCGCAGCACCGGGCGCGGCAGCCGCGCCGGCAGGCGGCGGCGAGCTGAACCTGCTGCCGTGGCCGAAGGTCGACTTCTCGAAGTTCGGCCCGTTCGAGGCGAAGCCGCTGTCGCGCATCAAGAAGATCTCGGGCGCGAACCTGCATCGCAACTGGGTGATGATCCCGCACGTCACGAACAACGACGAAGCGGACATCACCGAGCTCGAAGCACTGCGCGTGCAACTGAACAAGGAACACGAAAAGGCGGGCGTGAAGTTCACGATGCTCGCGTTCGTGATCAAGGCGGTCGTCGCCGCGCTGAAGAAATTCCCGACGTTCAACGCGAGCCTCGACGGCGACAACCTGGTGTTCAAGCAGTACTACCACATCGGTTTTGCCGCGGATACCCCGAACGGCCTCGTCGTGCCGGTGATCCGCGATGCGGACAAGAAGGGTCTCGTCGACATCGCGAAGGAAATGGCCGAGCTGTCGAAGGCCGCACGCGACGGCAAGCTGAAGCCGGACCAGATGCAGGGCGGCTGCTTCTCGATCTCGTCGCTCGGCGGGATCGGCGGCACGAACTTCACGCCGATCATCAACGCGCCGGAAGTGGCGATCCTCGGGTTGTCGCGCGGCCAGATGAAGCCGGTGTGGGACGGCAAGCAATTCGTGCCGCGTCTCACGCTGCCGCTGTCGCTGTCGTATGACCATCGCGTGATCGATGGCGCGGAAGCCGCGCGGTTCAATGCGTATCTCGGCGCGTTGCTTGCCGATTTCCGTCGCATCATTCTTTGATGAGCGTGGGAGTGGCTCGCTGGGGCGTGGGTTGTTTGTCGGTCATCCGCGTCCTGTCGTTGAACCTGTTTCGCTAACGGTCTATTAGCGTCGCCCCTGCGCGGGGCGGCGGTCACTTTTCTTTGTCTTCCAAAGAAAAGTAACCAAAAGAAAGGCGCGTCCTTGGGCGGACGGCAAAGGTGGTTCTGCCCAGGTTCGCGTTCTTTGACCAGGCCGTAGTCACGGGTTCTCTCTGCGGGTTTCTCCCCCTCTGTCTGCAGCTAATCAAGAAGGGGACAGTAATGAGTCTCATCGAAGTCAAGGTTCCGGATATCGGCGATTTCAGCGGCGTCGATGTCATCGAAGTCAACGTCAAACCCGGCGACGTGATCGAAAAAGAGCAGACGCTCATCACGCTCGAATCGGACAAAGCCTCCATGGAAGTGCCCAGCGACGTCGCCGGCACGGTCAAGGAAGTCAAGGTCAAGGCCGGCGAGAAAGTCTCGCAAGGCACCGTCATCGCCATCGTCGAAGCATCGGCTGGCGCTGCCGCACCCGCAAAAGCACCCGAAGCGGCCAAGCCCGCAGCAGCAGCGCCGGCACCGGCCGCCGCCGCTCCGGCACCTGCGCCGCAGGCCGGCAGCTACGCAGGTGGCGCCGACATCGAGTGCGACATGCTCGTGCTCGGTGCCGGCCCCGGCGGCTACTCGGCCGCGTTCCGCGCAGCCGACCTCGGCATGAAGACGGTGCTCGTCGAACGCTACTCGACGCTCGGCGGCGTGTGCCTGAACGTCGGCTGCATCCCGTCGAAAGCGCTGCTGCACACGGCGCTCGTGATCGACGAAGCCGCGGCGCTCGCGTCGCACGGCATCACGTTCGGCAAGCCGGAAGTCGATCTCGACAAGCTGCGCGACTTCAAGGGCGGCGTCGTCAAGAAGCTGACGACGGGCCTCGCCGGCATGGCGAAGGCGCGCAAGGTCGAAGTGGTCACGGGCGTCGGCGCATTCGTCGATCCGTATCACATGGAAGTGCAGGGCGAAAACGGCAAGAAGGTCGTCAAGTTCAAGCAGGCGATCATCGCTGCGGGCTCGCAGGCCGTGAAGCTGCCGTTCATGCCGGAAGACCCGCGCGTCGTCGATTCGACGGGCGCACTCGAACTGCGTCAGCTGCCGAAGCGCATGCTCGTGATCGGCGGCGGCATCATCGGCCTCGAAATGGCCACGGTGTACGCGACGCTCGGCGCCGAGATCGACGTCGTCGAAATGATGGACGGCCTGATGATGGGCGCGGACCGCGATCTCGTGAAGGTCTGGGAAAAGTACAACGCGAAGCGCTTCGGCAACGTGATGCTGAAGACCAAGACGGTCGGCGCGGAAGCGAAGGAAGACGGCATCTACGTGAAGTTCGAGGGCGAGAAGGCGCCGGCGGAAGCGCAGCGCTACGACCTCGTGCTCGTCGCGGTGGGCCGCAGCCCGAACGGCAAGAAGATCGGCGCCGACAAGGCGGGTGTCGCGGTCACGGATCGCGGCTTCATCGACGTCGACAAGCAGATGCGCACGAACGTCCCGCACATCTTCGCGATCGGCGATATCGTCGGCCAGCCGATGCTCGCGCACAAGGCCGTGCATGAAGGCCACGTCGCAGCGGAAGCCGCGCACGGCGAGAAGGCGTACTTCGATGCACTGCAGATCCCGTCGGTGGCGTACACCGATCCGGAAGTGGCGTGGGCCGGCAAGACGGAAGACCAGTGCAAGGCCGAAGGCATCAAGTACGGCAAGGCTGTGTTCCCGTGGGCCGCATCGGGCCGCGCGATCGCGAACGGCCGTGACGAAGGTTTCACGAAGCTGATCTTCGACGAGGAAACCCATCGCGTGATCGGCGGCGGTATCGTCGGCCTGAACGCGGGCGACCTGATCAGCGAAGTGTGCCTCGCCGTTGAAATGGGCGCGGACGCGGAAGACATCGGCAAGACGATCCATCCGCACCCGACGCTCGGCGAATCGATTGGCATGGCCGCCGAACTGTACGAAGGCGTCTGTACCGACCTGCCGCCGCAACGCAAGAAGTAACGCGGCCGGCACGGCCGGCAATCCGCCGGCCACGAAAAAACGCCGCCTCCCGGGCCATCCGGGCGGCGGCGTTTTCTTTTATGTGCGGCCGATACTCAAACGACCGTTCGAGAACGGCCGGCGACTTGCCGGTTCCAGCATGTTCCGGCACCAGAAATGAAAAAGCCGCGCTGGGCGCGGCTTTTTCAGGAGCAGGGGGCGCTTACGCGGCCGGCTTGCTCGTACGACGTGCAGCAGCGGCGGTAGCAGCCTTCGTGGCGACGGCAGCAGCAGCGTTGAAGTTCGTTTCAGCGATTTCGACGGCTTGCTTCGTTGCCTTCTGAACCGTTTCGTACGTGGTGTTCGCAGCGTTCAGTGCCGACTTCAGTGCTGCGACAGCCGTTTCCGAACCAGCCGGGGCGTTCTTCGCGACGTTGTCGACGAGTGCCTGGACCTTCTTGTTCTGCTCTTCGAATTGCGCTTCAGCAACCTTCGCGAACTCGGCTTGCGTCGACGATGCGATTTCATACAGGTGACGGCCGTACGACAGCACCTTTTCCGCGACCGGCTGCGACAGGCTGGCTTGCAGCGCGATCAGTTCCTGCGCGTCCTTCACCGACAGCAGGCGCTGTGCGTTTTCCTGGCCTTCGGCCAGCGTCGACTTCACGACCTGCAGATTGAGTTCGATCAGCTTTTCGACGCCTTCGAACGCCTTGGTCGTCAGACCGAACAGGCTTTCGAGGTTGGCTTTCTGGGCGGCGGCGATTTGCTCGGGGGTCAGCAAGGACATGTCAAGCTCCTGAAAAGCGATCGCGTCGATCGCAGGGTAAAGGGCACTACGCTGGGGAACCTCGGATGCGCGTGCTTTGTGCAACGCAGCAATGAGGCTTATTTTAGGGCAGAGAAAACCAATGTCAAGTATTTTTTGTGCGTTGCACAATCGCGACAAATTATCGATAAAACAATGAGTTATCGTGCCCGTTCGGAATCGGTTTCATGCGCGATCCCATATGGTGCGCACAGCGGCGGGGCAGGCGCACCGCACCATGACCATGCACAGGTAAACCTGACAGGCATGTGGAACGTTATCCTTCTGTTCCTGTCGAAAAACGCGCCGTTTCGATGCGCGTCCCGTGGCGACGTGCCGCCGCCACGGCCGAGACCGGCGCCCCTGGCACCCCGAGCGCCGGATACGTAGTTTCCCCGCTTTAAATCGCCTCCGAAGTGACGTTATCTCAATTAACCGTGTGTAATCGGGAGACGGGTACTGTCGGGCAGCGCGTCCCATGGATTTTTTCGATGGGATCGGGAGGGTTCATTGGTCAGAGGTTGGCCGACCCTTACATTCCGGTTTAACGACGATCGGTAAGTGCCTAATATTGCTCTTTTTTTCAGCTTTAACTACACTTGCGGAAACCTCCCGCCCGCTTTGTCCAGACCCCAATGAAAGCCGAATCGTTTTCACCGCGCAGATTGTTGCAGAGCATGACGCTCGGCACGGCTGTGTCGGTCGCAGTCGCCTTGCTGGCGACCACCGCGTCCGTCGCGCCTGCTGACGCCTTTGCCGCCACTGCGAAGACCCAACAATCCGCCAAGAAAAAGGCTGTCGCTCCTGCTTCGTCCGCGAAGAAGAAGTCGGCCAAGGCCAGCTCCGACAAATCCGCGAAGGTCGCGGCCGACGACGCGCCGCGCGCGAAGGCGTCGCGCAAGCGCGTGACGCTCGCGTCGAACGTGCATGGCGGCCATCACGGCGCAGTCCGCAAGGTCGCGTTCCAGCCGCGCCGGCCGACCGTCGGCCAGGCGTTCGGCCTGCACGACACACCGGACGCGCTCGCGCTGCGTTCGAGCGTCGCGTACGTCGTCGACCAGAACTCGGGTGAGCCGCTGTTCGACAAGAATTCGCACGCCGTCGTGCCGATCGCGTCGATCTCGAAGCTGATGACGGCGATGGTCGTGCTCGACTCGAAGACGCCGATGACCGACCAGCTCGAAGTCACGGACGAAGACCGCGATTACGAGAAGGGCACGGGCTCGCGCCTGTCGGTCGGTTCGGTGCTGTCGCGTGAAGACATGCTGCACATCGCGCTGATGGCGTCGGAAAACCGCGCGGCCGCCGCGCTGTCGCGTTACTACCCGGGCGGCCGTCCTGCGTTCATCGCCGCGATGAACGCGAAGGCGAAGGCACTCGGCATGACCGACACGCACTTCGAGAATTCGACGGGGCTGTCGAGCTCGAACGTGTCGAGCGCACGCGATCTCGTGAAGATGGTCAATGCGGCGTACCAGTACCCGATGATTCGTCAGTTCTCGACCGATCGCACCTACGAGGTGTACACGGGCAAGCGCAACCTGGTCTACAACAGCACGAACGCGCTGATCCGCGGCAATGGCTCGTGGGATATCGGTCTGCAGAAGACGGGTTTCATCAACGAGGCGGGCGAGTGCCTCGTGATGCAGGCGACGATCCACGGCAAGCCGATGGTGATGGTGCTGCTCGATTCGTTCGGCAAGTATTCGCGCTTCGCCGATGCGGCGCGCCTGCGCAACTGGCTCGATGCCGGCGGCGGCGAGCGCCTGACGGCAGCCAACACGCCGAGCGGCGGGACCTGATCGCACGGTGGCGTGGCGGTGCGCCGCCGCGCCGATGACTGAAAAAAAGCCCCGCAATCGCGGGGCTTTTTCATTGGGCGCGCGGGAGCGGCTTACGCCTGCCGCTGCAGCCCGTCCGCATCCTTCGCGGGCGCCGGCCGGTAGCCGAGCGATTCCGAAATGGTGAGGGCGGTGCGGCTCAACTGGCCGAGCCACGCATCCTGGAGACGATCGGCCGGCGCCGACAGCGACAGGCCCGCGACGAGCTTGCCCGAATCGTCGTAGATGCCGGCCGCGATGCAGCGCACGCCGAGCTCCAGCTCCTCGTTGTCGCGCGCGCACGATTGCTGGCGGACGATCGTCAGCTCGCGCTCGAGCTTCGCGATGTCGGTGATGCTGTTCTGCGTATGGCCGGACAGCCCCGTACGTGTCGCATAGGCGCGCACGCGTGACGTTTCGTCGGCCGCGAGGAACAGCTTGCCGACCGACGTGAGGTGCAGCGGCGCACGGCCACCGATCGCGCGGACGACCTGCATCCCCGAGCGCTCCGAATACGCACGCTCGATGTAGACGATCTCGTCGCCCTGGCGCACCGACAGGTTCACGGTTTGCCCGGTGAGGCGGTGCAGCTCGCGCATCGGCATCAGCGCCGCGTCGCGCACCGACAGGCGTGCCTTCACGAGGTTGCCGAGCTCCAGCAGCCGCATGCCGAGGCGATACGTGCCGGGATCGGAGCGGTCGACGAGACGGCAGGTCACCATGTCGTTGAGAATGCGGTGCGCGGTCGACGGGTGCAGCTCCGTCCGCTGCGCAAGCTCCTTCAGGCTGACAGGGTCACTGTGCGCGGCGAGCGCGTCCAGCAACCGCATCATGCGTTCGATCACCTGGATCGACGTTTTGGAATCCGGGGTGGGTTGGCTCATGTCGGGGGAGAAATCGGTTGACGCGTCAAGCGGTGTTGGAACGATTGTATCTCGTATTGTGAAAAAAGCGAACGCCGTTCGAGGAAATCCTCGTTTCGCGCAGTGCGGGCTTGCATGAGCGCCGGCGTTGGTCTTGCCGGCCAAACGGCGGATAATGAGAGCCGTTTTCTCGAAGGAGCACGTATGCGAGTCGGTTTGTTCGTGACCTGCCTGGTCGATCTGATGCGCCCCGAAATCGGTTTTTCGGCGCTCAAGCTGATTCGCGACGCCGGCTACGAGGTGATCGTGCCGCCCGCGCAGACTTGCTGCGGCCAGCCGGCCTACAACTCGGGCGACCGCGCGCTCGCGCGTGATCTCGCGGAAAAGACGCTGCGCGAGTTCGAGCAGTTCGATTACGTCGTCGCGCCGTCGGGTTCCTGCGGCGGGATGATCCGCGCGCACTACGGCGACCTGTTCCGCGACGACCCCGAACTGATGGGGCGCTACACGCGGTTCCAGCAGAA
Organism: Burkholderia sp. AU33423; assembly: GCF_002223135.1. NCBI lineage: Bacteria > Pseudomonadati > Pseudomonadota > Betaproteobacteria > Burkholderiales > Burkholderiaceae > Burkholderia > Burkholderia sp. AU33423. The sequence continues at coordinate 1,958,069 of NZ_NKFH01000004.1, read as the reverse complement.
AGTGTACGAACTGACCGATTTCCTGGCGAACGTCGCGAAGGTGTCGCTCGCGCCGGGCGAATTCACGGGGCCCGTCACCTATCACGATTCGTGCTCGGGCCTGCGCGAGCTCGGCGTGAAGGCGCAGCCGCGCGCGCTGCTCGCGCAGCGCGGCATCGCGGTCACCGAAATGAAGGACTGCGAGCACTGCTGCGGCTTTGGCGGTACGTTCGCGGTCAAGTACGGCGATATTTCGGCAGCCATCGCGGACGAGAAGTGCGCGAACGTGCGCGCGTCCGGTACGGGCGCCGTCGTGCTCGGCGATCTCGGCTGCATGCTGAACATCGAAGGGCGGTTGCGCCGCACCGGCGACCGCGACACGCGCGTGCTGCACGTTGCGCAGGTGCTGGCGGGCGACGTCTGACGCCCGGTTCCGCTCACTTTTCCCCGATACCGCGATGCAAGTCCAATCGATGCATTTCAAGGCGCGCGCCGGCCAGAAGCTGGCCGACCAGCGCCTGCAGCAGAACCTGAAGAAGCTGTCGACGAAATTCGTGTCCGCGCGCGCCGACGCGATGACCGCGATCGACTTCCCGGCCACACGCGCCGCGCTGAAGGATCGCCGCAACCGCGCGCTGGAGAACCTCGACGTGTGGCTCGAGGCGTTCGAGCGCGAGGCGACGCGGCGCGGCACGACGGTGCTGTTCGCCGAAACGACCGACGATGCCGCGCGGCTCGTGGCCGACATCGCGCGCCGTCACGACGTGAAGAAGGTCATCAAGACCAAGTCGATGGTGTCGGAGGAAATGCGCCTGAACGCGGTGCTCGCGGAAATGGGCGTGCAGTCGATCGAGACGGATCTGGGTGAGTACATCCTGCAGATCAACGACAACGAGCCGCCGAGCCACATCATTGCGCCCGTCGTGCACAAGGACAAGGACGAGATCGCCGACCTGTTCGCGCGCACGCACCATCGCGAGCGGCTCACCGAGATTCCGGACATGACGCGCGAGGCGCGCGAGGTGCTGCGCCCGCATTTCATGTCGGCCGACATGGGCGTGACGGGCGGCAACTTCGTGATCGCCGAGACCGGTTCGGTGGCGATCGTGACGAACGAAGGGAACGAGGGCATGTGCACGGTGATGCCGCGCGTGCATGTGGCGGTGACGGGCATCGAGAAGGTGCTGCCGACACTCGAGGATCTCGCGACCGCGATGCGCCTGCTGCCGCGCTCGGCGACCGGGCAGAAGACGTCGAACTATTTCTCGCTGCTGACCGGGCCGCGCGGGCCCGGCGACGAGGATGGCCCCGAGCACAACTATGTCGTGCTCGTCGACGGCGGCCGCACCGGGCTGATCGGCGGCGAATTCCAGGAGATGCTGCGCTGCATCCGTTGCGGCGCATGCATGAACCATTGTCCGGTGTACCAGAAGGTCGGCGGCCACGCATACGGCTGGGTCTACCCGGGGCCGATGGGGTCCGTGCTGACGCCGAGCTACGTCGGGCTCGACCGCTCACTCGACCTGCCGCAGGCCGCCACGCTTTGCGGAGAATGCGACAGCGTGTGCCCGGCCGGGATTCCGCTGTCGCACCTGTTGCGCACACTGCGCGAGAAGCAGGTCGAGCGGCATCTGCGACCGTGGCGCGAGCGCGCGGCGCTCGCCGCATGGGGTTTCTTCGCGCGCCGGCCGATGCTGTATGCGCTGACGACCAAGCTCGCGGTGCGCATCCTCGAGCGGCTGGGCGGCAACAGGGGCACGCTCCGGCGCCTGCCGATGATGGGCGGCTGGATGGATACGCGCGACATGCCGACGCCGACCGGGCGCACGTTCCGCGAGCTGTACGCGGCGTCGCAAAGCCACCTCGGCTGACGACTGTTCATCCGGCGACAACAGTGCGTTCGCTATTTGTATATTTATCTCGATAGATGCGGTCTATAGAATCCTGTCTGTAGTCCCCGGAATTGGGTTTCGGGGTACGAGGTCAAGGAGGTCCGCATCATGAAAAAGACAATATCGATGTACTGGCCGCTGGCAATCGTCGTTCCGCTGGCCGCGGCTGCCTATCTGCATGCGATGGACGAGGCGCCGTCGCGCGGCCCGCTTGCCGTTCACCAGGCATCCGCCGAGCTGGCGCGTGCGGTGTCGTTCGGGTTGGTCGGCGATGCGGCGACGCCGCTGCCGGCAGCGTCCGGCGACGTCGTGCTCGCCGCGCCGAAGGCGCTGTAAGGCATGGCCCCGTCGTTTTGTGCGGCGGCGCGATTTCGGTCGCCTTTGTATAATGGCGCGTTCTTCTCCCGCGCGGCTCGCCGCGGCTTTCCGATAGTGCGATGACCCGCGTTTCGATCTGTTTCGTCTGTCTCGGCAACATCTGCCGTTCGCCCACCGCGGAAGGCGTGATGCGTCACCAGGTCGGCGCGGCCGCGCTGGCGGACCGGATCTCGATCGATTCGGCCGGCACCGGTGACTGGCATGTCGGCGAGCCGCCGGATTCGCGTGCGCAGGCTGCCGCGCTTGGCCGCGGCTACGACCTGTCGGCGCTGCGCGCACGACAGGTGAGCGCGGCGGATTTCGAGCGCTTCGACCTGCTGCTCGCGATGGACGAGGCGAATCTCGCGGAGCTGCGCCGCCGCTGCCCGCCGCAGCATCGCGACAAGGTGCGCCTGCTAATGGACTTCGCGCCGGATTCGACGGAAACCGAAGTGGCCGACCCTTATTTCGGTGGTACACAGGGCTTCGAGCAGGTGCTCGATCAGGTCGAGCGCGCGTGCGCGGGCCTGCTGGAGACGCTCCGGGCCCGCACGGAGCGCTGATTGCGCGGTATTCAGCGATCTGCGAATACCCTTTCAAAGACATGGATACTTGACTAAAATCGTCAAATATTTATACTTGACCAAAATCGTCAAGATTGCAGTCCCCTAGACACCATGAGACTCACCACCAAAGGCCGTTTCGCCGTCACGGCGATGATTGACTTGGCACTGCGCCAGGAGCAGGGCCCGGTGACGCTTGCAGGCATCAGCCAGCGCCAGCGGATTTCGCTCTCGTATCTCGAACAGCTGTTCGGCAAGCTGCGCAGGCATGAAATCGTCGAATCCGTGCGCGGCCCGGGCGGCGGCTACAACCTCGCGCGTCGCGCGCAGGACGTCACCGTTGCCGACATCATCATCGCGGTCGATGAACCGCTCGACGCCACGCAGTGCGGCGGCAAAGGCACGTGCGACGGCTCGAAGCAGCCCGACGGCCATTGCATGACGCACGAGCTGTGGTCGACGCTGAACCAGAAGATGGTCGAATACCTCGATTCGGTGTCGCTGCAGGATCTCGTCGATCAGCAGCGCGCTCGCGAGGGCGCACCCGCGGTGCTGCGCGACCGGCGCACGCCGGAGCCCGTTGCGGCGCCGGCCGAGCCGGTTCGCACGATGCCGCTCGGCCCCAATTCGGTGTTCAACATCGCGAGTTCGTGAGCGCGAAGGCGCCGCCATACCCCATAACGCACATAGTCCCTGCACAGAATTCCCGGAGCGACAGATGACCCAAGACACTCTCCACCTGCCCATCTACATGGATTACAGCGCGACGACGCCGGTCGACCCGCGCGTGGTCGACAAGATGGTGCCGTACCTGCGCGAGCAGTTCGGCAACCCGGCGTCGCGCAGCCACGCGTATGGCTGGGACGCGGAGCGGGCGGTCGAGGAAGCGCGTGAGAACGTGGCCGCGCTCGTGAACGCGGATCCGCGCGAGATCATCTGGACGTCCGGCGCAACGGAGTCGGACAACCTCGCGATCAAGGGTGCCGCGAACTTCTACAAGGGCAAGGGCAAGCACATCATCACGGTGAAGACGGAGCACAAGGCCGTGCTCGACACCTGCCGCGAGCTCGAGCGCGACGGTTTCGAAGTCACCTATCTCGACGTGAAGGATGACGGCCTGATCGACCTCGACGCGTTCAAGGCCGCACTGCGCCCGGACACGATCCTCGTGTCGGTGATGCACGTGAACAACGAGATCGGCGTGATCCAGGACATCGAGACGATCGGTGAGATCTGCCGCGAGAAGGGCATCGTGTTCCACGTCGACGCTGCACAGTCGACCGGCAAGGTCGAGATCGACCTCGCGAAGCTGAAGGTCGACCTGATGTCGTTCTCGGCGCACAAGACCTACGGCCCGAAGGGCATCGGCGCGCTGTACGTGCGCCGCAAGCCGCGTGTGCGCATCGAAGCGCAGATGCACGGTGGCGGCCACGAGCGCGGCATGCGTTCGGGCACGCTGGCGACGCACCAGATCGTCGGCATGGGCGAAGCGTTCCGCATCGCACGTGAAGAAATGGCGACGGAAAACGAGCGCGTCCGCATGCTGCGCGACAAGCTGCTGCGCGGCCTGTCGCAAATCGAGGAAACGTACGTGAACGGCGACATGGAGCGCCGTGTCCCGCACAACCTCAACATCAGTTTCAACTTCGTCGAAGGCGAGTCGCTGATCATGGCGATCAAGGACGTCGCGGTGTCGTCGGGCTCCGCATGCACGTCGGCGTCGCTGGAGCCGTCGTACGTGCTGCGTGCGCTCGGCCGCAACGACGAGCTGGCACACAGCTCGATCCGCTTCACGGTCGGCCGCTTCACGACGGAGCAGGAAGTCGACTTCGTGATCAACCTGCTGAACAGCAAGATCGCGAAGCTGCGCGAACTCTCGCCGCTCTGGGAAATGCACCAGGAAGGCATCGATCTGTCGACGATCGAATGGGCCGCACACTGAGCGCCGGATTGAACATACCCGCGGGCGGATTCGCGCACGCAGACGTAACGAGTCAAGGAGTCTGAGTCATGTCTTACAGCAACAAGGTTCTGGATCACTACGAAAACCCGCGCAACGTCGGTTCGTTCGCGAAGGACGACGACACGGTCGGCACGGGCATGGTCGGCGCGCCGGCCTGCGGCGACGTGATGAAGCTGCAGATCCGCGTCGGCGCGGACGGCGTGATCGAAGACGCGAAGTTCAAGACCTACGGTTGCGGTTCGGCGATCGCATCGAGCTCGCTCGTCACCGAATGGGTGAAGGGCAAGACGCTCGACGAAGCACTGTCGATCAAGAACACGCAGATCGCGGAAGAACTCGCGCTGCCGCCGGTGAAAATTCACTGCTCGATCCTCGCGGAAGACGCGATCAAGGCAGCCGTGGCCGACTACAAGAAGCGTCACGACACCACGGAAGGCGATCAGGCAGCAGCCTGAGCGGCATCGAGCGGCTTCAGAAGGAACGCGGCGGGCCCCGGTGGCGCGCCGCGGCAAGGACATCATGGCAATTACACTGACCGAAAAAGCAGCACAGCACGTCCAGAAATACCTCGTCCGTCGCGGCAAGGGTATGGGCCTGCGGCTCGGCGTTCGCACGACCGGGTGCTCGGGGCTCGCGTACAAGCTCGAGTATGTCGACGAGCTGGCTCCCGAGGATCAGGTGTTCGAGAGTCATGGCGTGAAGGTGATCGTCGATCCGAAGAGCCTGGCCTACATCGACGGCACCGAGCTCGACTTCGCACGTGAAGGCCTGAACGAAGGGTTCAAGTTCAACAACCCGAACGTGAAGGACGAGTGCGGCTGCGGCGAATCGTTCCGCGTGTGACCACGCGGATCTCCGCGCGATGCGGGCAAGAGGCGGCACGGGCCGCCTTTTTAATGTGCGGCGTTTGCCGCGCGACGAACCGGAATTGAACGCGACGATGGTCTCGCTGAAAGACAGCCACTTCGACCTGTTTCACCTGCCGGCGCAATTCGCGCTCGACGAGGCGGCGCTCGACGCCGCGTATCGGACGGTGCAGACGCAAGTGCATCCGGACCGCTTCGCGGCGGCCGGCGACGCGCAGAAGCGTATCGCGATGCAATGGGCCACCCGCGCGAACGAGGCATATCGCACGCTGCGCGATCCGCTGAAGCGCGCGTCGTATCTGTTGTCGCTGCGCGGTGTCGACATCGGCGCGGAAAACAACACCGCGATGGAGCCCGCGTTCCTGATGCAGCAGATGGAGTGGCGCGAGGGCATCGAGGATGCCGCGGCCGCCCGCAACGTCGACGCGCTCGACGCGCTGCTCGCCGAGTTGCGCGAAGAGCGGCGCGTGCGTGTGGAGCGCCTCGGCACGTTGCTCGACAGCGGCGCCGATCAGGCGGCCGCCGAGGCCGTGCGCCAACTGATGTTCATCGAACGGGTCGCGTCGGAAGTGGGCGCGCAGATCGAGCGCCTCGAAACTTAACCGCGTGCCTTGCGGCACGCGCAGCAAACGGGCCGAGCGCCCGAACGAACCAAGATGGCTTTACTGCAAATTTCCGAACCGGGCATGGCGCCGGCGCCGCATCAGCGGCGACTCGCCGTCGGGATCGATCTCGGCACGACGAATTCGCTCGTCGCGGCCGTGCGCAACAGCGTGCCTGAAGTCCTGCCCGACGAAGCGGGTCGCGTGCTGCTGCCGTCGGTGGTCCGCTATCTCGAGAAGGGCGGCCGACGCATCGGCCACGACGCGAAAGAGCAGGCCGCAACCGATCCGCGCAACACGATCGTGTCGGTCAAGCGCTTCATGGGCCGCGGCAAGGCCGAGGTCGAAGGCGCGGCGAACGCACCGTACGAATTCGTCGATGCGCCGGGCATGGTGCAGATCCGCACGATCGACGGCGTGAAGAGCCCGGTCGAAGTGTCGGCCGAGATTCTCGCGACGCTGCGTTATCGCGCGGAAGATTCGCTTGGCGACGACCTGGTAGGCGCGGTGATCACGGTGCCCGCGTATTTCGACGAAGCGCAACGCCAGGCGACCAAGGATGCCGCACGCCTCGCGGGCCTCAACGTATTGCGCCTGCTGAACGAACCGACCGCCGCGGCGATCGCCTACGGTCTCGACAACGGGGCCGAAGGCCTCTACGCGGTGTATGACCTCGGCGGCGGCACGTTCGACCTGTCGATCCTGAAGCTGACGAAGGGCGTGTTCGAAGTGCTGGCCGCGGGCGGCGATTCCGCGCTCGGCGGCGACGATTTCGACCATACGCTGTTCGATCACGTGCTCGCGCAGGCCGGCATCGATGCGAAGACGCTCGCGCCCGAGGACGTGCGCCTGCTGCTCGACCGTGTGCGCGTGCTGAAGGAAGCGCTGTCGTCCGCACCGGAGGCGTCACTCGACGTCACGCTGTCGGGTGGCGCGCACCTCGTGCAGACCCTCTCGCACGACACGTTCGCGTCGCTCGTCGAGCCGCTCGTGCAGCGCACGCTCACGCCGACTCGCAAGGCGCTGCGCGATGCGCAGGTCACGCCGGCCGACATCAAGGGTGTCGTGCTCGTCGGCGGCGCGACGCGCATGCCGGTGATCCGCGATGCGGTCGCGAAGTATTTCGGCCAGCCGCCGCTCGTGAACCTCGATCCGGACCAGGTCGTCGCGCTCGGCGCGGCGATCCAGGCCGACCTGCTCGCAGGCAATCGCGGCACCGGCGACGACTGGCTGCTGCTCGACGTGATTCCGCTGTCGCTCGGTGTCGAGACGATGGGTGGCCTCGTCGAGAAGATCATTCCGCGCAACTCGACGATTCCGATCGCGCGCGCGCAGGAATTCACGACCTTCAAGGACGGCCAGACCGCGATGGCGATCCACGTCGTGCAGGGCGAGCGCGAGCTCGTCGCCGACTGCCGGTCGCTCGCGCGCTTCGAGCTGCGCGGCATTCCGCCGATGACGGCCGGCGCCGCGCGCATTCGCGTGACTTACCAGGTGGACGCGGACGGCCTGCTGTCGGTGTTCGCCCGCGAGCAACTGTCGGGCGTCGAGGCGTCGGTCGTCGTGAAGCCGTCGTACGGTCTTGCCGACGACGACATCGCGAAGATGCTCGAGGACAGCTTCAAGACCGCCGAAATCGACATGCGCGCCCGCGCGCTGCGCGAAGCGCAGGTCGAGGCCGAGCGGATGCTCGAGGCGACGCAGGCCGCGCTGGCGGCCGACGGCGAACTGCTCGACGCGGACGAGCGCGCGCAAGTCGACACGCTCGCCGCGGCGCTGCGTGCGGTGGCGCAAGGCGACGATACGAACGCGATCGAAACGGCGACCAAGGCGCTGGCCGACGGCACCGACGAATTCGCGGCGCGCCGGATGGACAAGAGCATCAAGCGCGCGCTGTCGGGCCGCCGGCTCGACGAGATCTGAACTCACGAACTGCGCATCGGCCGGCAACGGCCCGCGCGATAATGAACCGTGCGGCGCCTGGCGCCGCACCCTGACTGACGGAACGGACATGCCTCAACTGGTGGTGCTGCCTCACGTCGAACTGTGCCCGGACGGCGCAGTGATCGACGCGACGCCCGGCAAGAGTATCTGCGACAACCTGCTCGAACACGGGATCGAGATCGAGCATGCATGCGAGAAGTCGTGCGCGTGCACGACGTGCCACGTGGTGATCCGCGAAGGCTTCAACGATCTGACGCCGTCCGAGGAGGACGAGGACGATCTGCTGGACAAGGCGTGGGGCCTCGAGCCGACGTCGCGCCTGTCGTGCCAGGCGATCGTGAAGGAAGATTCGGACCTGGTGGTCGAGATTCCGAAGTACTCGATCAACCACGCGAAGGAAAATCACTGACAGGAACCGGAGGCAGGCGATGAAATGGACCGATTCGCGTGAAATAGCCATTGCGCTGGCGGACAAGCACCCGGACATCGACCCGCAGCGGATCAACTTCGTCGACCTGCGCCAGTGGGTGCTGGAGCTCGACGGCTTCAACGACGATCCGACGCACTCCGGCGAGAAGATCCTCGAAGCGATTCAGGCCCACTGGATCGACGAATCGGACTTCGACGACGAGGACTGAACCTGGCAGGCGCCCCAACGGCGCAGATGGCCGGCAATGGAAAACGGCTCGTGAGCAATCGCTCACGAGCCGTTTTCGTTTTCAGGACGCTTGCCCGCGCGCGTGACGCGGGCAGGGGCGTCACGCGATCACGCGCCGACCAGCGTGCCGTTCTGGATCCGCACGCGCTGGCCCTGGCCGAACGGCGGCGGGTTGTGGTACGTGAACGTGCGCGTCGCGCCGCTTTCCATCTGCACTTGCACCTGGTAGTCGGTTTCCGCGCGCACCTGCTTCTCGACCTGGTTGCCGGCGAGACCGCCGCCCAGTGCGCCGATGATCGTCATCGCCGTGCGGCCGTTGCCGTTGCCGAACTGGTTGCCGAGCAAGCCGCCGGCCGCTGCGCCACCCACGGCGCCGATCCCCGAGCTCTGGCCCGGCGTGCGCGTCTGCGTGATCGCGACGACCGTACCGCAGCTCTGGCAGTACGTCTGCGCAGGCGCCGACGGCTGCTGCGCGTATTGCGGCGGCTGCGGGGCGGTCGTGTGACGGCGATGCGGTGCGGCCGGACGCGGCGCGGGCTTCGGCTCGGCCTGCGCGACGGCGGCGGCCTTCTGCTGTGCGGCGGCCTGTTCGGCCGCCTGCTGCCGGGCCTGCGCGGCCAGCGCGGCGCTGGCGGCAGCTGCCGTATCGACCGCCGGCTGCGACGCGATCAGCGCGGCCTGGGTCTGGCCGTTCTGTTCGTTGCTGCTGGTGGCTTTCGGGAAGACGCCCGTGATCGCTGCCGTCGCCGCGAGGCTGGCGACGATGACGGCGCCGGCCGCGGTGGCGATCAGCGGGTGGAGGCGTTGCTTTTGCGGCGTGGTCTGATTCTGGTTGTCCATTTTGTTCTCCAATGTCGATCCGGATCGGCGCTTTGCGCCGGAGCAGGATCCCACGCTCGGGAGCGAGCAGACTCGGCGTTCCGGCGCCTCGTTCTGGTCCCGTGGTCATGCGTGGTGACGCAACAGGAGTGTCGTCCACGGCCCAGCGGCGCGCCGTATCAAGGTGTAACGAATTGCAGCGGAGCGCCGGCAGCCATGACAGGGAAAACCCGGAAAAGGCCGTCGCGACGAGGGGATAAAACGGGGGAGGATCGAAAGCCGGCGGACGCCGGCTGGCGGGATTTACGCGTCGTTACAAAGCTGACGCGTGCGCGCCGCAGGGTGCGGCGCACACGTCGGTGCAGCGATCAGTCTTCGCGGCGCAGGTGCGGGAACAGCAGCACGTCGCGGATCGTCGGGCTGTCGGTCAGCAGCATCACGAGACGGTCGATGCCGATCCCGCAGCCGCCGGTCGGAGGCATCCCGTATTCGAGCGCGCGGATGTAGTCGGCGTCGAAGAACATCGCTTCCTCGTCGCCTGCATCCTTCTGCTCGACCTGTTTCTTGAAGCGCGCAGCCTGGTCTTCCGGATCGTTCAGCTCGGAGAAGCCGTTCGCGATTTCGCGGCCGGTCATGAACAGCTCGAAACGCTCGGTGATGCCCGGCACCGTATCCGATGCGCGTGCGAGCGGCGACACCTCGACCGGGTAGTCGATGATGAAGGTCGGCTCCCACAGCTGCGCTTCGGCCGTTTCCTCGAACAGCGCGAGCTGCAGCGCGCCGATGCCTGCGTTCAGGAACGCCGGCTGCGATACGTCGACGCCGAAGCGCTTCAGTTCGGTGCGCAGGAACGCGTCGTCCGAGAGCTGGCCGTCGGTGTAGTCCGGCGCGTACTTCTGGATCGCCTGCGTGATCGTCAGGCGGTGGAACGGCTTCGCGAGGTCGAGTTCGCGGCCCTGGTACTGGATCGTCGCGGTGCCGAGCGCATCGATCGCCGCCTGGCGGATCAGTTGCTCGGTGAAGTCCATCAGCCAGCGGTAGTCGGTGTACGCGGCGTAGAACTCCATCATCGTGAATTCCGGATTGTGACGTGGCGACACGCCTTCGTTCCGGAAGTTACGGTTGATTTCGAACACGCGTTCGAAGCCGCCGACGATCAGGCGCTTCAGGTACAGCTCCGGCGCGATGCGCAGGAACATCTGCATGTCGAGCGCGTTGTGATGCGTGACGAACGGCTTCGCGGCCGCGCCGCCCGGAATCGGGTGCAGCATCGGCGTCTCGACTTCCATGAACTCGGCGTTGTCCATGAACTTGCGGATCGACGCGATCGTCTTGGTGCGGGCGCGGAACGTGTCGCGCGTTTCCGGCGTGACGATCAGGTCGACGTAGCGCTGGCGGTAGCGCATTTCCTGGTCCGACAGGCCGTGGAACTTGTCCGGCAGCGGGCGCAGCGCCTTCGACAGCAGGCGCAGTTCCTTGCACTGGACCGACAGCTCGCCCTTGTTGGTGCGGAACAGCACGCCGCGCGCGGCGACGATATCGCCGAGGTCCCACTTCTTGAATGCGTCGTAGGTTTCCGCGCCGACGTCGTTCGGCGTCACGAAGAACTGGATCTGGCCCGAACCGTCCTGCACCGTCGCGAAGCTTGCCTTGCCCATCACGCGCTTGAGCATCATGCGGCCGGCGACCGACACCTCGACCGGGTTCGCTTCAAGCGCGGCCTTGTCCGAATCGGCGAATTTGGCCTGCAGGTCGGCTGCGTGGTGCTCGGGCCGGAAATCGTTCGGGTAGGCGACGCCTTGCTCGCGCAACGCGCGCAGCTTCTCGCGGCGCTCGGCGATGATCTGGTTTTCGTCCGCGGTGACGGCGGGCTGCGTTTGGGTCGGTTCGGTCATGATGGTCGGAATTCGGAGTGGTGCGGCAACGCAAACGGGAAGGGCAAGGGGGCGCGACCCGGCAGGGTCGCGCCGCGGCGCTTACACGCCCTGTTTGAGGCTCGCGCTGATGAAGTCGTCGAGGTCGCCGTCGAGGACGGCTCGCGTGTTGCTCATTTCGACGTTCGTGCGCAGGTCCTTCACGCGGCTCTGGTCGAGCACGTACGAACGGATCTGGTGGCCCCAGCCCACATCGGTCTTGCTCGATTCGAGCTTGTCCTGTTCGGCCTGGCGCTTGCGCATTTCAACTTCGTACAGGCGCGATTTCAGCATCGCCATCGCTTCGGCGCGGTTGCGGTGCTGCGAGCGGTCGTTCTGGCACTGCACGACGATACCGGTCGGCATGTGCGTGATCCGCACCGCGGAGTCGGTCTTGTTGATGTGCTGACCGCCCGCGCCGGATGCGCGGTACGTGTCGATGCGCAGGTCGGCCGGGTTGATCTCGACTTCGATCGAGTCGTCGATTTCCGGGTAGACGAACACCGACGAGAACGACGTGTGGCGGCCGCCCGACGAGTCGAACGGCGACTTGCGCACGAGGCGGTGAATGCCCGTTTCGGTGCGCAGGAAGCCGTATGCGTATTCGCCCGAGACCTTGACCGTCGCGTTCTTGATGCCGGCGACGTCGCCATCGGACTCTTCGAGCACTTCGGCCTTGAAGCCCTTGCGTTCGCAGTAGCGCAGGTACTGGCGCAGCAGCATCGATGCCCAGTCGCACGCCTCGGTGCCGCCGGCGCCGGCCTGGATGTCGATGAAGCAGTTGTTCGGGTCGGCCGGGTTCGAGAACATCCGGCGGAACTCGATGTCGCCCACGCGAGCCTCGAGCTTCGCGGCGTCTTCTTCCGACGCGAGAAGCGTATCCTCGTCGCCTTCCTCGCGGGCCAGCTCGAACAGGTCGAGCGCATCGCGCAGGTCGCTATCGAGCGCGGTGAGCGTCATGACGACGCCTTCGAGCAGCTTCTTCTCGCGGCCGAGCGCCTGGGCGTTCTTCGAATCGTTCCAGACGTTCGGGTCTTCGAGTTCCTTGTTGACTTCGGTCAGACGCGCAGCTTTGGCGTCGTAGTCAAAGATACCCCCGAAGCTCGCCCGCGCGATTGCGCAGGTCGAGCAGGGAGCTTTCGATCGCGTTGAGACGTTCCGCTTCCATGATCGTTCGCTGTTCCGGCTTCGTAAAAAAGCGGAATTATAGCCGATCGGCAGGGTTGCCCGGTGACGCAAACGGTGCCAGCACGTGTGTCGACGGCCCCGTCCGGCGCGGCGCGCACGCGTGCGACGGCGCATCGCGGGACGGTCGGCCGCTCAGCCGGCCGCGTGTTCGACGATCAGCTGGACGCGCGTGACGCCGTTCCACGTGTCGGCGACGAGGCGGTAGGCGACCAGTGCGCTCTCCGGCAGCGGCTCCGTGTGGTTGAACCAGATCGCGTTGAAGCGCTGCCGGCCGCGCGCCAGTTGCAGCTTCAGGTGCTTTTCCTTCACGAGCGACTGCGACACGACGTCGAATTCGCCCGAGAAAAGCGGGGCCGGAAAACCTTGGCCCCAGACGGCCTCGTCGAGCAGCCCGACGAACTGCGGCGTGAAGTACGCATCCTCGAGTTCGCCGTCGGTCTCGATCACACGCGCGAGCGCGTCGTCGGACAGCCATTCGCGCGCGACGGCTTCGAACGCGGCCGCGAAGCGCGGCACGTTCTCGGTGTCGAGCGTGAGGCCGGCCGCCATCGCGTGGCCGCCGAACGCGACGATCAGGTCCGGTTCGCGTTTCGACACGAGGTCGAGCGCGTCGCGCAGGTGGAAGCCGGGAATCGAGCGGCCCGACCCCTTGACCCGCTTGCCTTCGTCGTCCGCGTGCGCGAACGTGAACGACGGGCGGTGGAATTTTTCCTTGAGCCGGCCGGCGACGATGCCGATCACGCCCTGATGCCACTCGGGGTTGAAGAGGGTGATCGTGCACGCGTCGGCCGGGTCGACGTCGGCGAGATCGGCGAGCGCCTGCTGCTGCATGCCGGCCTCGATCTCGCGGCGTTCGCGGTTCATCACGTCGAGCTGCTGCGCGAGATCCCATGCGCGGCCGATGTCGTCGGTGATCAGGCACTCGATGCCGAGCGACATGTCGGACAGCCGTCCGGCGGCGTTCAGGCGCGGGCCGAGGCCGAAGCCGAGGTCGAAGCCCGATGCCGTGCGCGCTTCGCGGGCGGCGGCGCGGAACAGCGCGGCGATGCCCGGCTGCATGCGGCCGTTGCGGATGCGCTGGAGTCCCTGGGCGACGAGCACGCGGTTGTTGCCGTCGAGCCGTACGACGTCGGCGACGGTGCCGAGCGCGACGAGGTCGAGCAGGCCGTCGAGCCGCGGCTCGGCTTCCTTGCTCGCGAACGCGCCGCGGCGGCGCAGCTCGGCGCGCAGCGCGAGCAGCACGTAGAACATCACGCCGACGCCGGCGAGGTGCTTGCTCGGGAACGCGCAGCCGGGCTGGTTCGGGTTGACGATCGCGCGCGCGGCGGGCAGCGCGTCGCCGGGCAGGTGGTGGTCGGTCACGAGCACGTCGATGCCGCGCGCGTTCGCGGCTTCGACGCCCGTGACGCTCGCGATGCCGTTGTCGACGGTGATCAGCAGGTCGGGCTTGCGCGCGGCGGCGAGTTCGACGATCTCGGGCGTGAGGCCGTAGCCGTATTCGAAACGGTTCGGCACCAGGTAGTCGATCTGCGCGCCGAACATCCGCAGGCCGCGCACCGCGACCGCGCACGCGGTCGCACCGTCGCAGTCGTAGTCGGCGACGACGAGCAGGCGCCGCTTGTCGGCGATCGCGTCGGCGAGCAGCGACGCCGCGTCGGCGCAGCCTTTCAGCTCGGTGGGCGGAACGAGTCGCGCCAGCGCGGTCTCGATGTCGGCGGGGGACTGCACGCCGCGCGACGCGTACAGGCGCGCAAGGACGGGATGCAGGCCGTGGCGCGCGAGCACTTCGGCGTCGGCGGGCGCGACGGGGCGGGTAACGATCCGGGTCATACGGGGTCTGCTTTGTTATTCGAACAGGGAGGCCAGCGCGCGGCGGCGCCAGAACTTGCGCAGGTCGCCACGCGTCGCGTGCAGCGTCACGGAACTCGTATCGCCGCACAGCGTGAAATCGACGCTCGCGAGCTCGCCGTTCTGCAGCGCGGCAAGGGTCGGCGCGAACCAGTCGCGCTCGAGCGCGGCGAGCCCGTCGTGCCAGCGCGCCCAGTCCTGCTCGATGAACGGGGTGGTCAGCGCCGGCAGTTCGACGAGCGTCGCGCCATCGGCGGCGGCCAGCGCGCCGAACGCGGCCGGCGGCGCGCCGGCGTCGGCTTGCGCGGCGCGCGCGAGGCCGAGCGCCGCAGGCGACGCGGACAGCACGCGCGCGAACGGCTTGCCCACCGGCTTCAGCGTGCCCTGCGCATGGAACCAGATCGAATTGACGGCCGGCAGGCCACGCGCCTCGCGGGCCTCGTTGACCGGATGCTGGAACCACGCCATCTGCACTTCGTTCTGCAGCTTCATCCACATCCGCGAGCGCTCGCCCGTATGGGCTTCGTGCGGCAGCCAGATCTCGATGTTGCGGCCGCTCGCGCGCAGCGGCGCGGCGCCGGCGAGGCGGGCGAGCTGCTCGCTCGACAGGTACCAGCGTGACGGGTTCGGCGCCTCGAGCCGGACGCCGAGCTCCTCGATCAGCGGCCGCGCGACCGCGAGCAGCGCGGCGGCGTCGCCTTCGTCGAGTGCGAGGGCCGCCGGATCGACGAGTACCAGGTGATCGTGCGCGATTTCGACGTGGACGGGCTCGACGCAAGCCCACGCGTGCGCGCCGGGATCGCCGCCGTCGGCCAGCAGCATGTAGGGCGCGAGCGGCGCCTCGTCCGCGGCGTTGCCCTGGGTTGCGCCGAACTGGCGGGCCAGCCAGCGCTCGTGCGGCAGCGTGCGCTGGAAGTCCTCGCCGGCCACGCGCTCGACGAGGCTGGCGCGGGAGAGCAACTTTTCGAGCGCGGGGCTGTCCAGCGTGTGCAGGGACGAGGCCGCATCGGCCGCCGACGGCAGCGCGAACGGAACGAGAAAATGGAGGCGTCGGTCGTGCATGATGGTGCGCATTGTATGGCAAACTGCGCGCGTGATCGGGCCGGCTGACGGCCCGTTCGCGTCCGGCGGCCGTTTTTCGACCGTGCCCGGGCCGGTGGCCGCCACCGGGCGGCGGTCCGGCCGCGGGGCGCCTCCCCGCCGTAACCAGCAGAAAGGATTCGCTTGAAACTTCCGTACGAATGGCAGATCGGCTGGCGCTACACGCGCGCCGGCAAACGCACGACCGGTAACGGCTTCATTTCCTTCATCGCACTCGTGTCGATGCTCGGGATCGCGCTCGGCGTCGCGGCGCTGATCGTCGTGCTGTCGGTGATGAACGGCTTCCAGAAGGAAGTGCGCGACCGCATGCTGTCGGTGCTCGCGCACGTCGAGGTGTTCTCGCCGACCGGCTCGATGCCCGACTGGCAACTAACCGCGCAGGAAGCGCGCCGCAATCCGTCGGTGATCGGCGCGGCGCCGTACGTCGACGCGCAGGCGCTGCTTACCCGCCAGGACGCGGTGAGCGGCGTGATGCTGCGCGGCGTCGAGCCGACGCTCGAGCCGCAGGTGTCGGACATCGGCAAGGACATGAAGGCGGGCCAGCTCGGCGCGCTGGTGCCGGGCCAGTTCGGTATCGTGCTCGGCGATGCGCTCGCGGGCAACCTCGGCGTGACGGTCGGCGACAAGGTCACGCTGGTCGCGCCGGAAGGGTCGATCACGCCGGCCGGCATGATGCCGCGGCTGAAGCAGTTCACGGTCGTCGGCGTGTTCGAGTCCGGGCACTACGAATACGACAGCACGCTCGCGATGATCAACATCCGCGACGCCGAGGCGCTGTTCCGGATGGCCGCGCCGACCGGCGTGCGGCTGCGGCTGAAGGACATGCAGAAGGCGCCGGACGTGGCGGTCGAGCTGTCGCATACGCTGTCGGGCAGCCTGTACATCCGCGACTGGACCCAGCAGAACAAGACGTGGTTCTCGGCCGTGCAGATCGAGAAGCGGATGATGTTCATCATCCTCACGCTGATCATCGCGGTGGCGGCGTTCAACCTCGTGTCGTCGCTCGTGATGACGGTGACCAACAAGCAGGCCGACATCGCGATCCTGCGCACGCTCGGCGCGCAGCCGGGGTCGATCATGAAGATCTTCGTCGTGCAGGGCGTGACGATCGGCTTCGTCGGCACGGCGTCGGGCGTCGCGCTCGGCTGCCTGATCGCGTGGAGCATCCCGTGGCTGATCCCGATGATCGAGCACCTGTTCGGCGTGCAGTTCCTGCCGCCGTCCGTGTACTTCATCAGCGAGCTGCCGTCCGAACTCGTCGCGAGCGACGTGATCCGGATCGGGCTGATCGCGTTCGCGCTGTCGGCGGTCGCGACGCTCTATCCGAGCTGGCGCGGCGCGAAGGTGAAGCCGGCGGAGGCGCTTCGCTATGAATGATCGCGCGACCGCATTCGCGGATTCACGACAACACAACAAACAGGATTCGGCAGGTATGCAGGAATACGTGCTTCAGGCGCGCGGGATCACGAAGGCGTTCGTGCAGGGCGGCTTCAACGTGCAGGTGCTCAACAACACCGAGCTGACGGTGCGGCGCGGCGAGAAGCTCGCGGTCGTCGGCGCGTCGGGTTCCGGCAAGAGCACGCTGCTGCACGTGCTGGGCGGGCTCGACGAGCCGAGCGCGGGCGAGGTGTCGCTGCTCGGCAAGCCGTTCACGCAGCTCGCCGAGCGCGAGCGCAACGAACTGCGCAACCGCGCGCTCGGCTTCGTCTACCAGTTCCACCACCTGCTGCCCGAGTTCACCGCGCTCGACAACGTCGCGATGCCGCTGCGCATCCGCCGGATGACGACCGAGGACGCGCGCGAGCAGGCACAGGCGATGCTCGAACGCGTCGGTCTCGGCCCGCGTGCGAAGCACCGCCCGGGCGAGCTGTCGGGCGGCGAGCGGCAGCGTGTCGCGATCGCGCGTGCGCTGGTCACGAAGCCCGCGTGCGTGCTCGCCGACGAGCCGACCGGCAACCTCGACGGCACGACGGCCGATATGGTATTCAACCTGATGCTCGAATTGTCAGAGACGCTCGAAACGAGCTTCGTGATCGTCACGCACGATCCCGATCTCGCCGCGCGCTGCGACCGCATCATGCGGCTGCGCGACGGCGTGCTGCACGAGGAGCCGGCGCTGCCGGTGTAAGAAGCGAACGCGCTTGGCCTGCTGCCGGGGTGGTCCCGGTGCGGCGCCAGCGCGCAGGACTGCCGCCATGTGGATCGACACGCACTGCCATCTCGATGCCGCCGAGTTCGACGCCGACCGCGACGCGGTCGCGCACGCGGCGCGCGCGGCCGGCGTGTCGCGCATCGTGATCCCGAGCGTCGGGCGCGACAACTTCACGACGGTGCGCGAACTCGCGCAACGCACGCCGGGCGCGGTTTACGCGCTCGGCATCCATCCGATGTATACGCCACGCGCACGCGACGAGGATCTCGACCTGCTGCGCATGGAGATCGAGGCGAGCCTCGACGATCCGCGCTTCGTCGCGATCGGCGAGATCGGGCTCGACTATTTCGTGCCGGGGCTCGACGAAGACCGGCAGCAGTTCTTCTACCAGGGGCAGCTCAAGCTCGCGCGCGAATTCGACCTGCCCGTGCTGTGCCACGTGCGCAAGTCGCAGGATCGCGTGCTCGCCGGGCTGCGCCGTTTCGGCGTGCGGCGCGGCATCGCGCATGCGTTCAACGGCAGTTTCCAGCAGGCCGAAGCGTATCTCGCGCACGGGCTGCATCTCGGCTTCGGCGGCAACGTGACCTTCACGCGCGCGCTGCAGATCCGCCGGCTCGCGGCACAGTTGCCGCTCGAGGCGATCGTCGTCGAGACGGACGCACCCGACATCGCGCCCGAATGGGCGTACAAATCCCGCAACACGCCCGACCAGGTGCCGCGCATCGGCGACGTGCTCGCCGAACTGCGCGGGATCGACGCCGGCGCGGTGTCCCTATGCACTTCGGCTAACGCGCTCGCCGCGCTGCCGCGACTCGCACTTTCGTCCGCATAATCGTTGCCCTGAGGCGCCGCATGCTCGATGGTGGCGCCGGGTCGACGAGGAGGGGCGATGCGCGTGTGGTGGATCGCGTTCGCGCTTGGCGTGGTCGTACTGCAGCGGCAGGCGGCGTTGCCGGGGGCGCTCGCATGGACGATCGGTGCGGCAGTGCTCGCGGGCTGCGCGGTGTTGAGCGTATGGGGCATGCGTCGCCAGCGTACGCGGACGACCGTCGCATTCGGATGGATGCTGTGCGCGCTCGTGGCCTGCGTCGTCGGGTTCGGCTATGCAGCCGCGCGGGCCGAATGGCGGCTGCGCGACAGCCTGCCCGTCGAGTGGGAAGGGCGCGACATCGTCGTCACCGGGGTGATCCGCGGGCTGCCCGTGGTCGACGAGACAGGCGCGCGGCTGCTGTTCGCGGTCGAGTCGAACGATGCGGGGCTGAGCCGTTTCCCGCCGTTGATCCGGCTGTCGTGGCGCGCTTATGGCGCATCGGTGACACGCGATCCACTTCCCGACCTGCGCGCCGCGCAGCGCTGGCGTTTCTTCGTACGCCTGAAGCGCCCGCATGCCGAGGCCAATCCCGGCGTGCGCGACAGCGAGGCGGCATGGCTGGCCGCGGGCATTCGCGCGATCGGCTATGTCAGCGCGCCCCGGCGGGCGGAATTACTCGATGAACGCGCATCGGGATGGCGTGCGTCGATCGATCGGCTGCGCGACGCGCTGCGCGCGCGTATCGGCGAGTCGCTCGGCAGCGACGCGGGCCACCGCGGCATCGTCGCCGCGCTCGCGATCGGCGACCAGTCGGGCATCGGCGACGACGACTGGCGCGTGCTGCGCAACACGGGCACGAGCCACCTCGTCGCGATTTCCGGCCTGCATGTCGGGCTCGTCGGCGCGATCGCGGGCGGGCTCGTATCGATAGTCTGGCGCCGCCTGCGCTGGCGCGCGCGGGCCGCGCCGCTCGTGTTGCCGGCACCTTACTCGGCCGCGCTCGCCGCACTGGCAGCCGCGGGCGGCTATGCGGCACTCGCCGGCTTCAACGTGCCGGCGCAGCGCGCATGGTGGATGATCGCGGCCGGCGGCGTCGCGTATCTGGCCGGGCGCCGCGTGCCGACGTCCGCCGTGCTGTGCGCGTCGCTCGGCGGCGTGCTGCTTGCCGACCCGTGGGCCGTGCTGTCGGCCGGATTCTGGCTGTCGTTCGGGGCGGTCGCGGTGATCTTGCTGGTCGTGGCCGGCTGGCGTGCCGCGCGTGAGGCCGGTGCCGAAGGCGAGGAGGGCGACGGCACGGCCGGCCTGTCGAGCCGGTTGCGCGCGTGGAGTGCACGCGCCGGGCGCCGTATCGCCGAGGCCACGCGCGTGCAGTACGCGGTGACGATCGGTCTCGCGCCGCTCACTGCCGCATGGTTCGCGCAGATATCGCTGTCGGGCCCGTTCGGTAATGCGTTCGCGATTCCGTGGGTTAGCTCGGTCGTGACGCCGATCGTGCTGGCCGGCATCGCGCTGCCCGCGCCGCTCGATGCGTATGCGTTCCGGCTTGCGCATGCGGCGCTCGAACCGATGATGACGCTGCTCGGATACCTCGCCGACTGGCCGGCCGGCGTGTTCTGGCTGCGCATGCCCGACTGGCCGGTGCTGGTGCTGGCCTGCGTGGGCGTCGCATGGGCGCTGATGCCGCGCGGCTGGCCGTTACGCTGGGCGGCCCCGCTCACGTGGCTGCCGCTCGTCGCGCCGGCATCTGATGCGCCCCCGCCGGGCGGCTTCCGGCTGACCGTGCTCGACGTCGGGCAGGGCGCGTCGGTGCTGGTGGAGACCGCGCGGCGCACCTTGCTGTTCGATGCGGGGCCGGGCGCGGAGTCGACCCACGCCGGCGCGCGGATCGTTGCGCCGGCGTTGCGTGCACGCGGCATCGCGGCGATCGATTCGCTCGTGCTCAGTCACGCGGATGCCGATCACGCGGGCGGCGCGCCGGCCGTCTATGCGGCTGCCGACGTGCGCCAACTGCTGGCCGGCATTGCGCCGAACAGCCGGCTGTGGCGCGACGCCGCGGCCGCCGGCGTTGCCGACCGGCTGCCGTGCGTGGCCGGGCAGCGCTGGACCTGGGACGGCGTCGCGTTCACGATGCTGTGGCCGCAGGGCGGCCCGGGTGCGGGTACCTCGAACGGGCAGTCGTGCGTGCTGCGCATCGATGCGGGCAATACGTCCGCGCTGCTGACGGGCGACATCGAGGCGCGCGCAGAACGCGAGCTCGTGGCCGCCGCGCGCGACGCGCTGGCCGCGCAGATCCTGGTCGTGCCGCACCACGGCAGCCGCACGTCGTCGGTCGAGCCTTTCCTCGATTCGGTCGGGCCGCGCGTCGCGGTATTTCCTGTAGGCTATCGCAATCGTTTCGGACATCCGCACCGGACGGTTCTCGCCCGTTACGAGGCGCGCGGGATCCCGCTGCCGCGCACCGATCGCGACGGCGCCGTGCGGTTCGACGTCGCGCCGGCCGACGGCGGGTTTGCCTTCGAGCGTCATCGCGACGTTTGGCGACGGTACTGGATGGATCGGTGAGCGCGGCGAAAGCCGGCGTATCAATAAGATGGCCCGGGAGCCGCGCTCGATGCCGAAGCATGGGCCCGGCAGAACGCGAAGCATGGGACCGGAGAAGTTGCTGAAGCACTGACTCCGGCCGACCGCGAAGCATGGGACGAGAGTAAGTGCTAAAGCGACTAACTCTTGTCGACCGCGAAGCATGGGACCGGAGTAGGCGCTGAAGCGCCAACTCCGGTCGACAAAGGAGACATCGGCGTTTGAAGGACATCCTCCACTTCTCGCATGCGAACGGCTTTCCGGCATCGACGTACCGCACGATCTTCGCCGAACTGGCCGACGACTACGAGCTGCGCTACATCGAACGGATCGGCCACGACCGCCGCTACCCGGTGACGCGCGACTGGCCGCATCTCGTCGAGCAACTGCTCGACGACATCGGCAGCCGCTACGAGCGTCCCGTCTGGCTCGTCGGCCATTCGCTCGGCGGCTACCTGTCGCTGATGGCCGCGCTGAAGAAGCCGCAGTGGGTACGCGGCGTCGTGATGATCGATTCGCCGATCATCGCGGGCTGGCGCGCCGGCGCATTGCGCGCGAGCCAGTGGGCGGGGCTCGACGAGCGGCTGTCGCCGGCTGCCGCGACGCGCAACCGGCGTACACACTGGGTAAGCCGTGACGAAGCCTGGCGGCACTTCCGCGAGAAACCGGCGTTCGCCCGCTGGGACGAACGGATGCTGGCCGACTACATCGACTACGGGATTCCGCAGGCCGGCGCCAACGGCGAGCGCTCGCTCGCGTTCGACCGGCAGGTCGAATACCTGATCTACCGGACACTGCCGCACACGCTCGGCCCGCGGCTCGCGCACGGCGCGCCGGTGCCGCTCGGCTTCCTCGCCGGGACGCGTTCGCGCGAGGTGCGCCAGGTCGGGCTCGATGCGACACGCCGCGCGGCGCGCGGCCGCGTCGAATGGCTGGAAGGCAGCCACCTGTTTCCGATGGAGCGGCCGCTCGAGACCGCCCGCGCATTGCAGCGGATGCTGAATTCGCTGAGGGCGGCCGAGGGCGATGTGTCGCGTGCCGTCACCCCGCTCGCGAAGCGCGCCTGACGCACGGTTCGGCGGCCGGGGGCCGCCTCCGGCACGCGCGGTTGCACCGGCCGGCGGGCGGCTTCGCCCCGGCGAGCACGGCTGATGCGGGGCGGCGCGAAAGGGCGCGATCATCACGCCAATTGCTGAGAGAAGGGCGGGCTTTACGGTATAATCCGTTTTTCCCGCGAGCATCCAGCGATGACCAAATATGTTTTCGTCACCGGCGGCGTAGTTTCTTCCCTCGGCAAGGGTATTGCCGCCGCCTCTCTCGCCGCGATCCTCGAATCGCGCGGTCTGAAAGTCACCCTCCTCAAACTCGATCCGTACATCAACGTCGACCCCGGCACGATGAGCCCGTTCCAGCACGGCGAAGTGTTCGTGACGGAAGACGGAGCGGAGACCGACCTCGACCTCGGCCACTATGAGCGCTTCATCAGCACGAAGATGCGCAAGGCCAACAACTTCACGACCGGCCAGATCTACGAATCGGTGATCCGCAAGGAACGCCGCGGCGACTATCTCGGCAAGACCGTGCAGGTCATTCCGCACATCACGAACGAAATCCAGGCGTTCATCGAGCGCGGGGCCGCGTCGGCCACCTGCGGTGAGCCGGATGTCGCGATCGTCGAGATCGGCGGCACGGTCGGCGACATCGAATCGCTGCCGTTCCTGGAAGCCGCGCGCCAGATGAGCCTGCGCCTCGGCCGCAACAGCGCGTGCTTCGTGCACCTGACGCTGGTGCCGTACGTCGCGACGGCCGGCGAGCTGAAGACGAAGCCGACCCAGCACAGCGTGCAGAAGCTGCGCGAGATCGGCATCCTGCCGCACGTGCTGCTGTGCCGTGCGGACCGCCGCATTCCGGACGACGAATCGAAGAAGATCTCGATGTTCTCGAACGTGCCGGAAGACGCCGTGATCTCGGTGTGGGACGCCGACAGCATCTACAAGATTCCGCAGATGCTGCACGACCAGGGCCTCGACCGCATCATCTGCGAGGAACTGAAGCTGTCGCCGAAGGACGCCGATCTGACCATGTGGTCGGCGCTCGTCGAGAAGCTCGAGAACCCGAAGCACGAAGTGACGATCGGCATGGTCGGCAAGTACGTCGACCTGACCGAGTCGTACAAGTCGCTGATCGAGGCGCTGCGCCACGCATCGCTGCACACGTCGACCAAGGTCAACATCGAATACATCGACTCGGAAGAGATCGAGACGAACGGTGTCGACAGCCTGAAGCATCTCGACGCCGTGCTGGTGCCGGGCGGTTTCGGCCGTCGCGGCACGGAAGGCAAGATCGCGGCGATCCGCTATGCGCGTGAAGCCAAGGTGCCGTATCTCGGCATCTGCCTCGGCATGCAGCTCGCGGTGATCGAGTTCGCGCGCGACGTCGTCGGCCTGAAACAGGCGAACAGCACGGAATTCGAGCCGGACACGCCGGAACGCGTGGTCGCGCTGATCACCGAGTGGTACGACCGCGACGGCAAGGTCGAGACGCGCACCGAGGAATCCGATCTCGGCGGCACGATGCGCCTGGGTTCGCAGCGCTGCCCGATCAAGCCGGGCACGATGGCGGAAGAGATCTATGGCAAGGACGTGAACGAGCGCCATCGCCACCGTTATGAAGTCAATAACCGCTTCGTGCCCCAGCTCGAAGCCGGCGGCCTTATCATCAGCGCCCGTACCCCGAGCGAGGATCTGCCGGAAATGATGGAACTGCCGCGTTCGATGCACCCGTGGTTCGTCGGCGTCCAGTTCCACCCGGAATTCACGTCCACGCCGCGTGACGGTCATCCCCTCTTCAAGTCGTTCGTCGAAGCTGCGCTTGCCAACAAGCAAGCGCGCGGAGTGTAAGCATGAAGCTGTGCGATTTCGAGGTCGGTCTCGACAAGCCTTTCTTCCTGATCGCGGGTACCTGCGTCGTCGAATCGGAGCAAATGACGATCGACACGGCGGGCCGCCTGAAGGAAATCTGCGCGAAGCTGAACATTCCGTTCATCTACAAGTCGTCCTACGACAAGGCGAACCGCAGCTCGGGCAAGTCGTTCCGTGGCCTCGGAATGGGCGAGGGCCTGCGGATCCTGTCCGAGGTGAAACGCCAGCTCGGCCTGCCGGTGCTGACCGACGTGCATTCGATCGAAGAGATCGAGCAGGTCGCGTCGGTCGTCGACGTGCTGCAGACGCCGGCGTTCCTGTGCCGCCAGACCGATTTCATCCATGCGTGCGCGCGCTCGGGCAAGCCCGTCAACATCAAGAAGGGCCAGTTCCTCGCGCCGCACGACATGAAGAACGTGATCGACAAGGCGCGCGACGCCGCCCGTGAAGCGGGACTGTCGGAAGACCGCTTCATGGCGTGCGAGCGCGGTGTCTCGTTCGGCTACAACAATCTCGTGTCGGACATGCGTTCGCTCGCGATCATGCGCGAGACGAACGCGCCGGTCGTGTTCGATGCGACCCACTCGGTGCAGCTGCCGGGCGGGCAGGGCACGAGCTCGGGCGGCCAGCGCGAATTCGTGCCGGTGCTCGCGCGCGCGGCAGTCGCGACGGGCGTCGCGGGCCTGTTCATGGAGACGCACCCGAATCCGGCCGAAGCAAAGTCGGACGGCCCGAACGCGGTGCCGCTGAACCGGATGGGTGCGCTGCTGGAGACCCTCGTCACGCTCGACCAGGCGGTGAAGCGCAATCCGTTCCTGGAAAACGATTTCAATTAAAGATCGAATGAACCTTGCGACGGCTTCGCGCGTCAGTAGCGAAAGCGGTTCAGGCGCGCGCGCCGTCGCAGTTTGAAGAATCCATCGTCATTCTCAGAGGAAACCCATGAGTGCAATCGTAGATATCATCGGCCGCGAGATTCTGGATTCGCGCGGCAACCCCACCGTCGAATGCGACGTGCTGCTCGAATCGGGCACGATGGGCCGCGCGGCGGTGCCGTCGGGCGCGTCCACCGGCTCGCGTGAAGCGATCGAACTGCGCGACGGCGAAGCCGGCCGCTACAACGGCAAGGGCGTGCTGAAGGCAGTCGAGCACATCAACACCGAAATCTCCGAAGCCATCATGGGCCTCGACGCGTCGGAACAGGCGTTCCTCGACAAGACGCTGCTCGAGCTGGACGGCACCGACAACAAGTCGCGCCTCGGCGCGAACGCGATGCTGGCCGTGTCGATGGCCGTCGCGAAGGCAGCCGCCGAAGAGGCCGGCCTGCCGCTGTACCGTTATTTCGGCGGTTCGGGTGCCATGCAACTGCCGGTGCCGATGATGAACATCGTCAACGGCGGCGCGCACGCGAACAACAGCCTCGACATCCAGGAATTCATGATCGTCCCGGTGAGCCAGCCGACGTTCCGTGAAGCCCTGCGTTGCGGCGCGGAAGTGTTCCACGCACTGAAGAAGATCCTGAGCGACCGCGGCATGAGCACGGCAGTCGGCGACGAAGGCGGCTTCGCTCCGAACTTCGGCAGCAACGACGAGTGCCTGTCGACGATCCTGCAGGCGATCGAGAAGGCCGGCTACCGTGCCGGTGAAGACGTGCTGCTCGCACTCGACTGCGCGGCATCCGAGTTCTACCACGACGGCAAGTACCAACTCGCGGGCGAAGGCCTGCAACTGTCGTCGGCCGAATTCACCGACTACCTCGCGACGCTCGCCGACAAGTTCCCGATCGTGTCGATCGAGGACGGCATGCACGAAAGCGACTGGGAAGGCTGGAAGCTGCTGACCGACCGCCTCGGCAAGAAGGTGCAGCTGGTCGGCGACGACCTGTTCGTCACGAACACGCGCATCCTGAAGGAAGGCATCGAGAAGGGCATCGCGAACTCGATCCTCATCAAGATCAACCAGATCGGTACGCTGACCGAAACGTTCGCGGCAATCGAAATGGCGAAGCGTGCAGGCTACACGGCCGTGATCTCGCACCGTTCGGGCGAAACGGAAGATTCGACGATCGCGGACATCGCGGTCGGCCTGAACGCCGGTCAGATCAAGACGGGTTCGCTGTCGCGCAGCGACCGCATCTCGAAGTACAACCAGCTGCTGCGCATCGAGGAAGATCTCGGCGACATCGCAAGCTACCCGGGTAAATCGGCTTTCTATAACCTGCGCTAACGCGCTACTATCGGGTTCGTCATATCGACGCCGCTCTGTGCATGTGCGCGGAGCGGCGCTTCTTATATCTGCGGTTCTTACATGCGGCTTGTCACTGTCGTCCTGATTGCCTTGCTGGCGCTCATTCAGTACCCCCTATGGTGGGGACACGGCGGCTGGCTGCGGGTGCATGAATTGCGTCAGCAGCTCGACGACCAGCTCCAGAAGAACGCGGACGAGAAGCTGCGCAACGAGCGCACCGCTGGTGAAGTGCAGGATCTGCAGGGCGGCACGGCGGCCATCGAGGAGCGCGCGCGCTACGAGATGGGCATGGTGAAGGACGGCGAGGTATTCGTGCAGTTCGTGTCGCCGAATGCGCCTGCTGTACCGCTGAACAACACGCCGTCGAATACGTCGACGCGCGGCGCCGTGTCCGCGGCACCGGTGCGTGTCGTGCCGAATCCGCAGTCGATTGCGAAGCCGTCGCGGCATCATGGCGGCGACAAGGGCAAGGCCGCGCATCACTGAGCACGGTAGCTCGAACCCATTGAAAAAGCGCGGGAAATGCCGCGCTTTTTTATTTCCTGCCGGTAGTCAATCGGCTGAGCGATGCACGCTCACCACCACCATCCCGGGTAGCCGTAGCTGATGCCCGAGCCCCAGCGATTGCCCCATCCGCCGTAATACCCGCCGTAGACCGTCACCGGCGGCGGCGAGTAATAGGCCCAGGCGCGCGCGGCGGCCTCGGCTGCCATCGCGCTGTTCTGTTCGCGCAGCACCTGCTGGTCGATCTCGTCATAGCGCTTGCGTTCGGCGCTCGACAGCACGGGCGGCTGGCCGCCCGATGCGCCGGGTTCGGGCAGGCGGCTCAGGATCGTGGAAGTCGGCGGCGGCATCGCGCAGCCGGCCAGCGCGAGCGTGCCGGCGGCAACGCTCGTCAGGACGATGATGCGGAACGGACGATGAAGCGGGCGATTCATGTGTTTCTCCTGCAGCGCGCCGACGACGGGAAGCGGCTTGCGCCGAAGTGCGTGACTTCGGCGCGGGAGCCTTGCGTGCGACGCTCGTGCGTCCATTATGCGCCCGTGCCCGGACGACGGGCATCGGGCCACTGATCAATGACGCTGCTCGGTCGCGGGCGCGATGCCCGTCTCGACGCCGGGTGCCGCGAACAGCTGCGCGACATCGACCGGATCGAATTCATAGCGCTGGTTGCAGAACTCGCAATGAATCTCGACATGGCCGCGCTCGACGATCACGCTGTCGACTTCTTCACGGCCGAGCATGCGCAGCATCGCGCCGACCTTCTCGCGCGAGCACGAGCACTGGAAACGCGTGCCGGCCGGTTCGAAGTGCTGCACGTTTTCCTGCCAGAACAGCCGGCGGAACACGACTTCCGGTTCGACTTCGAGCAGTTCCTGTGCGGACAGCGTGCCGCCGAGCGTGCAGACGCGCTCCCACGTATCGGTATCGGTTTCGGCGTTACGCGGCACGATGCCGCCGTCGCCCGGCAGCTTCTGCAGCAGCATGCCGACCGCGCGGTCGCGATCGGCCGCGAGCCACATCCGCGTGTCGAGCTGCTCCGAGTGATGCATGTAATGCTCGAGTACCTGCGAGACGGATTCGAGCGGGCCGTCGACGCCGTTCAGCGGCACGATGCCCTGGTACGGCTGCTGGCCCGGCAGCTTGTCGGCCGGGTCGAGCGTGATCACGCAACGGCCGTGGCCGCTCGCATTGACGAGCGATGCGAAGCTGGTGTCGTCGCCGATCGTCTGGGCTGAGTCGCCGGCGAACTTCGCGGTGGCCCGCATCGACAGATCCGAACCGCACTGGACGACCAGCATCTGGACCGGCCCGTCGCCGAAGATCTGCATGATCAGGGTGCCGTTGAATTTCAGGTTCGCGGACAGCAGCGCGCACGCGGCCATCATCTCGCCGAGCACCGTGCGCACCGGGGCAGGGTAGTCGCGGCGGGAGAGCACTTCCTGCCACGTATTGCGCAGCGAAACGATCTCGCCGCGCACGGGCGCCGCATTGAACATGAATTTCTGTAACTGGTCGCTCACTCTTCTTCCTTGAAATCCGTGCGAATCACCCGATCCGCACGAGTTGCTCCTTGAAATGCGCACGCCGCTCGACGTACGTCTTCGCGTTCGTGCGCAGCCGCGCAATGTCTTCCGCCGACAGCTCGCGCACGACTTTCGCCGGTGCGCCGAGAATCAGCGAGTTGTCCGGGAACGTCTTGCCTTCCGTCACGACCGCGCCGGCACCAACCAGACAGTTGCGGCCGATGACCGCTCCATTCAAGACCACCGCCTGGATACCGACCAGTGAACCCTCGCCGATCGTGCAGCCGTGCAGCATGGCCTGGTGCCCGATCGTCGCGTTTTCGGCAATCGTCAGCGGAAAGCCGGGGTCCGTGTGCAGAACCGCGCCTTCCTGGACGTTGCTGCCTGCACCGACGGTGATCGTCTCGTTGTCGCCGCGAATCGTCGCGCCGAACCAGACGCTCGCGTTCTCCTCGAGCACGACCTTGCCGATGATGGCCGCCGTATCGGCGACGAATACGCTTTCGTGGATCGTCGGGGCTGTATCGCCCAGCTTGTAGATCGTCACGGAGTCTCCTTGTCTCTTCGATGAAGGGCGCCGGTAGAATGGCGCGTCTGGTTTGCCCGGCGCATGCGCCGCGGAACAATCGCCTATTGTAAACCGTCGCGTGCGTGCGCTCCCGCGATGCGCACGCAGGGTGTCCCCGTTTATGAGCATGGAGTCTTCTTCTTTCGGCAATGCGTCTGCCTGCGTGCGCCGCACCGCGCTGGCCGCGCTGCGTGACGCCGAACCCGCGGCCAAGGCCGCCCAGGTGCGCGCGCTCTACGACGCACTGCGGGCCGGGCAGGCGGCGATCGCGCCGTCGCTCGAAGTCCCCGAACCGGCCGATCTGCCCGGCCGGCCGACGCGGCCGCCGCTCGTCGAGCCGCGCCAGCTCGAGCGACGCAGCATGCGTTCGCCGGAAGGGCGCGCCGTGCTGCTGCACGCGCTTGCCCATATCGAGTTCAATGCGATCAACCTGGCGCTCGACGCGGTCTGGCGCTTCACGGGCCTGCCGGCCCCGTTCTACGCGGACTGGCTGAAGGTGGCGGCCGAGGAGGCCTATCACTTCACGCTGCTGTCCGACCGCCTGGCGGCTTTCGGGCATGCGTACGGCGATTTTCCCGCGCACAACGGTCTGTGGGAGATGTGCGAGCGAACCAAGGGCGATGTGCTGGCGCGCATGGCGCTCGTACCTCGCACGCTCGAGGCTCGCGGGCTCGATGCATCACCGCCGATCCGCGCGCGGCTCGTGCAGGCGGGCGACGATGCGTCGGCTGCGATCCTCGATGTGATCCTGCGTGACGAAATTGGCCATGTCGCGATCGGCAACCGCTGGTTCCGGCATCTGTGCGACGAAGCCGGCCGCGATCCGGTGCCGACCTACCGGCAGCTCGCCGAGCAATACCACGCGCCGCGGCTGCGCGGCCCGTTCAATTTCGATGCGCGCCGCGATGCCGGATTCGAGCAGGCCGAACTCGACGAACTGGCCGCGCAGGACGTGGCGGACAGCAACGCGCCACGCTAGCCGGCTCGCGTTCGGCCGCGCGTCGACTGCCGCCAGCCGACCCGGGTGCCCGGGACAGGGCGCGTCCCGGCGGCCGCTGGCTTATGCGCGCCGCTAGAGCGGCGCCTCGATTGCCGGACGCCGGAAAGAGGGCGTCGCCGCTATAATCGAACGATCATTCTTTTTTCTGGCGGCTGCAATGAGTGCCTCGAGTTCTGTTTCCGATTTCGTCACGGTGCGCGGCGTCCAGCTGCATGTCCGGCGCTGGGGCCGGCCCGATGCGCCCACGCTGTTCATGCTGCACGGCTGGATGGACGTCGCGGCGTCGTTCCAGTTCGTTGTCGATGCGCTCGCGGGCGACTGGCAGGTGGTCGCACCCGATGCGCGCGGTTTCGGGCTGTCCGACTGGCCGGTCGCGCGACAGGGCGGCGGCCACTACTGGTTCCACGAGTATCTGGGCGACCTCGATGCACTCGTCGACCACTATGCGCCGACCGGCGAAGTCAACCTGGTCGGGCACAGCATGGGCGCGAACGTCGTGTGCCTGTATGCCGGCGCGCGGCCGGAGCGCGTGCGGCGCGTGGTCGATCTCGAGGGTTTCGGGCTGGCGCCCGCGCGAGCCGAACAGGCGCCGCGCCGGTTGCGCGGCTGGCTGGACGAGTTGCGTGAACCGCCCGTGCTGCGCCCTTACGCATCACTCGACGACGTGGAGGCGCGCCTGACCAAGACCAATCCGCGGCTTGACCCGCGCCGTGCGGCGTTCCTTGCCGCGCACTGGTCGAAGCGCGGCGACGACGGCCAATACCACCTGCTGGCCGACCCGGCGCACAAGATGCCGGGCCCGCTGCTGTACCGGCTCGACGAAGTGATGGCCACCTGGGCGCAGGTGCGCGCGAAGGTGCTGCACGTCGAAGCCGTCAATTCGCCGACGCTGGCCCACATCGCGGGCGACATCCCGCTGCCGGAATTCAAGGCGCGCTTCAACGCGTTCCCCGACTGGCGCGAGAAGCTCGTCGAGGATGCCGGCCACATGGTGCATCACGACCAGCCCGAGCAGATCGCGGCGCTGATCGAGGCGTTCTGCGCGTAAGCGCGCGGCGGCAGCGGCGGGGCACGCGGACGGCGCATTGCCGCGTTGCAGTAGAATGAAGCCTTACCTGCCATGCCGACAATGAACGCCGATCTCCACTGCCATTCGAATGTTTCCGACGGGTTGCTGCCGCCTGCCGACGTCGCGCGCCGCGCCCATGCCGGCGGCGTGACCCTGTGGGCGCTGACCGACCACGACGAGATCGGCGGCCAGGCAGCGGCGCGCAGCGAAGCGGAAGCGCTCGGCATGCGCTACCTGAGCGGCGTCGAGATTTCGGTCACGTGGGCGTCGCGCACCGTGCACATCGTCGGTCTGAATGTCGATCCCGCGAATCCGGTGCTGGTCGACGGCCTGTACCGCACGCGCCACGGCCGCGCGGCGCGCGCGGTGGCGATCGGCGAGCAGCTTGCCACGCTCGGCATTCCCGGTGCGTACGAAGGTGCGTTGACGTATGTGTCGAATCCCGACCTGATCTCGCGCACGCACTTCGCCCGCTTCCTCGTTGAAAACGGCCACGCGACGTCGACGTCCGACGTGTTCGATCGGCTGCTCGGCGACGGCAAGCCCGGGTTCGTCCCGCACCGCTGGGCGACGCTGCCCGATGCCGTCGCGTGGATTCGGGCGGCCGGCGGCGAAGCCGTGGTCGCGCATCCGGGCCGTTACCGCTATACGCCCGTCGAATTCGACGCGTTCTTCGGCGAGTTCATCGATCTGGGCGGTCGCGCGATCGAGGTCGTCACGGGCAGCCACGCACCCGACCAGTACCGCGAATATGCGGACGTCGCACGCCGCTTCGGCTTCGAAGCGTCGCGCGGCTCGGATTTCCATGCGCCAGGCGAGGGCCGTGTCGAGCTCGGCAGCCTGCCGCCGCTGCCGCCGGACCTGACACCGGTCTGGGAACGCTGGCTCTGACACCGGGCGGCGGCCTGCCACCTGCGTTGCTGCGGCCGCGCGCACCCGACTTCTCCCCCTTTACGACCCCCCATGTCCCAGTTCTTCAGGATTCACCCGGAAAATCCGCAGCCGCGCCTGATCAAGCAGGCCGTGGAAATCGTCAGCAAGGGCGGCGTGATCGCGATGCCGACCGATTCGAGCTATGCGCTCGCGTGCCATCTCGACGACAAGGACGCGGTCGAGCGCGTGCGCCGGATTCGCGGCCTCGACGAGAAGCAGCACCTGTCGCTGCTCGTGCGCGACCTGTCGGAGCTCGCCAACTTCGCGATGGTCGACAACCGCCAGTACCGGCAGATCAAGTCGGTGACGCCGGGCCCGTACGTCTTCATCCTGCAGGCGACGAAGGAAGTGCCGCGCCGGCTGTCGCACCCGTCGCGCAAGACGATCGGGCTGCGCGTGCCCGATCATGCGATCACGCTCGCGTTGCTCGAATCGCTCGGCCAGCCGCTGCTCGGCACGACGCTGATCCTGCCGCCGGACGACGAGCCGCTCAACGATCCCGAAGAAATCCGCGAGCGGCTCGAGAAACAGGTCGACCTCGTGATCGACGGCGGCGCATGCCCGCGCGAGCCGTCGACCGTGATCGACCTGACCGGCGACGAGCCCGAACTCGTGCGCGCGGGGCGCGGCGCGCTCGAGCCGTTCGGACTCTCGGCCGCGTAAGCGCGCCGTTCCATTTTTTGCGCGAGTGCGCTTGTTACAATAACGCGATATGGATGCTTCCCTGATACAGACCATCGCCGTCTATGCGCTGCCCGTGATCTTCGCGATCACGTTGCACGAGGCCGCGCATGGCTACGCCGCCCGCCTGCTCGGCGACAATACCGCCTACATGATGGGGCGCGTGTCGTTCAACCCGATGCGTCACATCGATCCGCTCGGCACGATCGCGATCCCGCTCGCGATGTATTTCCTGACGGGCGGCGCGTTCCTGTTCGGCTATGCGAAGCCGGTGCCGGTGTCGTTCGGCAACCTGCGCGATCCGCGCTGGGGCAGCCTGTGGGTATCGCTCGCAGGCCCGGCCTGCAACTTCGTGCAGGCGCTGATCTGGGGTGTGCTGACCCTCGTGCTGCCCGCCGTCGGCATCGACGAGCCCTTCTTCACGCGGATGGCGTTTGCCGGCGTCAGCGCGAACCTCGTGCTCGGCGTGCTGAACCTGTTTCCGTTGCCGCCGCTCGACGGCGGCCGCATCCTGGCGGCGCTGCTGCCGACGAAGCAATCGATCGCGCTGTCGCGCATCGAGCCGTACGGTTTCATCATCGTCCTCGTGCTGGTCGCGACGGGCGTGCTGACGAACTTCTGGCTGCGCCCGCTCGTCAACGTCGGCTACGCCGTCCTGAGCGCCATCCTGTCCCCATTCGCCTCGCTTCTCTAACGACAATCATGTTCCCTGAACGTATTTTCTCCGGCATGCGACCCACCGGGTCGCTGCACCTCGGTCACTACCACGGCGTGCTGAAAAACTGGGTGAAGCTGCAGTCCGAGTACCCGTGCTTCTTCTGCGTCGTCGACTGGCATGCGCTGACGACGCACTACGAGACTCCCGAGGTCATCGAGAAGAACGTGTGGGACGTGCTGATCGACTGGCTCGCATCCGGCATCGATCCGGCGCAGGCCACGCTGTTCATCCAGAGCAAGGTGCCCGAGCACGCCGAACTCGCGCTGCTGCTCGGCATGAGCACGCCGCTCGGCTGGCTCGAACGCGTGCCGACCTACAAGGAGCAGATGGAGAAGCTGAAGGACAAGGACCTGTCGACCTACGGCTTCCTCGGCTACCCGGTGCTGATGGCGGCCGACATCCTGCTGTATCGCGGCTCGCTCGTGCCGGTCGGTGAAGACCAGGTGCCGCACGTCGAGATGACGCGCGAGATCGCGCGCCGCTTCAACTACCTGTACGGCCGCGAGCCGGGCTTCGAGGAGAAGGCGCTCGATGCCGCGAAGAAACTCGGCGGCAAGCGCGCGAAGCTCTATCACGAGCTGCGCAACGCCTATCAGCAGGAGGGCGACGACGAGGCGCTCGAACAGGCGCGCGCGATGCTGCAGGAATCGCAGAGCCTGTCGATGAGCGACCGCGAGCGCCTGTTCGGCTATCTCGAAGGCGCGCGCAAGATCATCCTCGTCGAGCCGCAGGCGCTGCTGACCGAAGCATCGCGGATGCCGGGCCTCGACGGGCAGAAGATGTCCAAGTCGTACGGCAACACGATCGGCCTGCGGGAAGACGCCGAGACGATCACGAAGAAGGTCCGCACGATGCCGACCGATCCCGCGCGCGTGCGCCGCACGGATCCGGGCGACCCCGACAAGTGCCCGGTGTGGCAGCTGCATCAGGTCTATACCGACGAAGCGACGCACGACTGGGTGCAGAAGGGCTGCCGCTCGGCGGGCATCGGCTGCCTCGACTGCAAGCAGCCGGTCGTCGAAGGCATCCTGCGCGAACAGCAGCCGATGCTCGAACGCGCGCAGAAGTACATGGACGATCCGTCGCTGCTGCGTGCGATCGTCGCGGACGGTTGCGACAAGGCGCGCAAGTACGCGACGGAAACGATGCGCGACGTGCGCGACGCGATGGGCCTGTCGTACAACTGATCGACCGCATGAGCGTATCCGTCATCGCCGCCGCGGGCGGCCACGTCGCCCAGGCCGAGCCGTCGCGCTGGGTCGCGCAATGGTCGCGGCTCGTGTCGCCGGGCGGCGTGGTGCTGGATGTCGCCGCCGGCGGCGGCCGCCATGCGCGCTGGTTCGCGTCGCACGGCCATGCGGTCGTCGCACTCGAGCGCGACCCGGCCGCACTGGCCGCGTTGTGTTCGATTCCGGGCGTCGACGCCCGTGACGCCGATCTCGAAGGCGCGCCGTGGCCGTTGCCGGCCGGCGAGCAGTTTGCGGCGGTGGTCGTCACGAATTATCTGCATCGTCCACTCTGGCCCCATCTGCTCAATGCGGTGGCGCCGGGTGGCGTGCTGATCTACGAAACCTTCGCGCAAGGAAACGAAACGGTCGGGAAACCGTCCAACCCCGCGTTCCTGCTCGCCCCGGGCGAGCTGCTGGACGCCGTGCACGGCCGCCTGCGGGTGGTTGCGTACGAGGACGGGTTCGTCGCCGCGCCGCGCGAGGCGTTCGTCCAGCGTCTCTGCGCAGTGCGCGAGGGCGCGACCCCGAAGGCGGGGGCGGGAATTCCACGTTACGAACTGCCCGGCTAATCCGCTACAATCTCAATGTTTACCGGTACATAATCTCAATCGCGTTTCATGGCTAACGGCACCCAAGACGGCATTCAAATCCGCGGCAGCATCCCCGCGATCGTCACCCCGATGCTCGAAGACGGCAGTCTCGACCTGCCGGCGTTTCGCAAACTGATCGACTGGCACATCGCGGAAGGCACCGATGCGCTCGTCGTGGTCGGTACGAGCGGCGAGTCGGCAACGCTCAACGTCGAAGAGCACATCCTGATGATCCGCACGGCGGTCGAGCATGCGGCGAAACGCATCCCGATCATCGCGGGCGCGGGCGGCAACTCGACCGCCGAGGCGATCGAGCTGACGAAGCACGCGAAGGCTGTCGGCGCGGACGCGACGCTGCAGGTCGTGCCGTACTACAACAAGCCGACGCAGGAAGGCATGTACCGTCACTTCAAGACGATCGCCGAAGCGGTCGACCTGCCGGTGATCCTGTACAACGTGCCGGGCCGTACGGTCGCCGACATGGCGAACGAGACGACGCTGCGCCTCGCGGACGTGCCGGGCATCATCGGCGTGAAGGAGGCGACCGGCAACATCGATCGCGCCGCGCACCTGATCAAGGCTGCGCCGAAGCATTTCGCGATCTACAGCGGTGACGATCCGACCGCGATCGCGCTGATGCTGCTCGGCGGCCACGGCAATATCTCGGTCACGGCGAACGTCGCACCGCGCGCGATGAGCGATCTGTGCCGCGCGGCGCTGGCCGGCGACGTACAGACGGCTCGCGCGCTGCACATGAAGCTGCTGTCGCTGCACAAGAACCTGTTCATCGAAGCGAACCCGATTCCGGTGAAGTGGGCGCTGCAGGCGATGGGCAAGATGCAGGGCGGCATCCGGCTGCCGCTCACGGCGCTCGACGAGCGCTGCCACGAAGCCGTGCGTTCGGCCCTCGTCGAGGCCGGCGTCCTCGCCTGATGCCGAGGCGGCCGCGTCCTGCGGCCGCCGGCTCGAACCCTGATCAACCCGCACCGGCCGGCTCCGTCCGGCGCCGCTCCTGACGAGCGTTCTAGCAAGACGAAGGATTTCATGAAACGTTTCGCCTTTTCCTCTCGCGCCATCCAGATGTCGGTGATGGCGCTGGCGCTGGGCGCGCTCGCTGGCTGCGATACGCTGAACGACTACCTGGCCCCCGACCGGGTCAACTACAAGAACACCGGCTCGGCGCCGCCGCTTGCCGTGCCGAGCGACCTGAAGCCGGTGCAGACGACGCAGCAGTTCGTCGCGCCGCCGACCAACGCCGGCCTCGGCACGCTGCCGCCGCGGGTCACGACGCAGGCTGGCAACGCGACCGACGGCATCCCGAGCGCGCAGGATCCGCTCGGCATGCACATCGAGCGCGACGGCGACCGCCGCTGGCTCGTCGTCGATGGCCGGACGCCCGAGCAGCTGTGGCCGATCCTGAAGGAGTTCTGGCAGGAGAACGGCTTCTCGCTGAAGACCGATGCGCCGTCGACGGGCATCATGGCCACCGACTGGGCTGAAAACCGCGCGAACATTCCCGACGACTGGTTCCGCCGCACGATCGGCAAGGTCATCGATTTCGCGTACTCGTCCGGCACGCGCGACCGCTTCCGTACGCTCGTGAACCGCACGTCGGACGGCAACACCGATATCTCGATCACGCACAGCGCGATGGAAGAAATGATGGTCGGCCCGCAGGGCGGCACGTCGTCACGCTGGGAAGAGCGTCCGCGCAACCCGGTGCTCGAAGCCGTATTCCTGTCGAAGCTGATGCAGAAGTTCGGCCTGACCGATGCGCAGGCGAAGCAGTTGCTGACCGATGCCCGTCCCGCGACGGCGCCGGCGCAGGTCAGCGACACCAGCAGCGGCGGGGCGACGCTCCAACTGGCCGAGTCGTTCGACCGCGCATGGCTGCGTGTGGGCCTGGCGCTCGACCGCACCAACTTCGCGGTCGACAATCGCGATCGCGAGAAGGGCGTGTACACCGTGCGCTATGCGAACACGATGGAAGAGCTCAAGCGCGACGGCCTGTTCGGCAAGCTGTTCTATGGTGGCCCGTCGGCCGCGAAGCCGGGCAAGGAGTACCTCGTCAACGTGCGTGCGCAGGGCAACGGCAGCACGCAGGTAGCGGTGGTCGGCGCAAACGGCCAGGTCGACAACTCGTCGGACGCACAGCGGATCATTTCGCTGCTCCACGCGCAGCTGAACTAAGCGCGTGCGATTCTCCAGCCTCGGAAGCGGCAGCGAAGGCAACGCGCTGGTCGTCGAGGCCTCGAGCGGCACGACGACCACCCGCGTGCTGCTCGACTGCGGCTTTTCTGCCAAGGAGGTCGAGCGCCGGCTCGGCCGACTGAATCTCTGCATCGGCGATCTCGATGCGATCCTCATTACCCACGAACACAGCGACCACGTCGGCAGTGCGCTGACGCTCGCCCGTCGCGGCTCGCTGCCGCTCTACATGAGCTGGGGCACCGCGCGCGCGGTCGGCGCGGACGAGGCCGATGTCGATCTCCACGTGCTGTGGGGCGACGAGACGGCCGCGATCCGCGATCTGGCCGTGATGCCCTATACCGTCCCTCACGACGCGCGTGAGCCGCTCCAGTTCGTCTTTATGGACGGCGCCAGCCGGCTCGGCGTGCTGACGGACGTCGGAATGGCCACGCCGCACATCACGGCCGTGCTGAGCGGCTGTGACGCGCTGGTGCTCGAATCCAACCACGACACAGCGATGCTGGCCGCGAGCCGCTATCCGCAGTCGCTGAAGGCGCGCATCGGCGGCAACCATGGCCACCTGAGCAACGACGCGGCGGCGGACATCCTTGCGTCGCTTGAGCGCAGCCGCCTCCAGCATCTGGTCGCCGCGCACCTAAGCCAGCAGAACAACCTGCCGGAACTGGTCCGCCAGGCGTTTGGCGGTGTATTGGGGACGAGCGGGGATGACGTGGTCGTGGCCACGCAGGACGCGGGCTTCGACTGGCTGGCGCTCGGATGAGCGGGGCAGGGCCGCTGCGACGGCCCGGTGCGACTGCCGTGCGATAGGCGCAGAAACGACAGACGTAAAAAAACCGGCCCTCGGGCCGGTTTTTTTTCAGCTGACGCTGAGGCTTACTGGCTTGCGCCCGAAGCCGGAGCAGCCGTCGCTGCCGAAGCAGCCGACGCCACTGCAGCAGCAGCGTCGCTCGCAGCAGCCGTTGCCGACGAAGCAGCAGCCGAAGCGTCGCTCGCAGCACCAGCAACTGCCGAAGCAGCCGACGAAGCAGCAGCCGAAGCGTCGCTAGCAGCCGACGAAGCAGCTTGATCAGCGCTCTTGTTGCAAGCAGCCAGTGCAACAGCAGCCAACAGGGAAGCTACGAGGAGGGATTTCTTCATGATCACGTCCTTTTATGGTTAAAGGTAAGCAACAGCGCGAAACAATACCGGTAATGTGCTCCAACACCGACCTGGGCCGCTGGTGGAGATGCACTTCTAGAGCGTGAATCTTCCCTACGGCTTGGGCGGAAATTATATGCACTTTCCTATCGACCGTCGACAAATGCGGGGTCAATACGTTGTCTTTCCCATACAGAATTTGATCCGTACGGGCATACGGGGCGACTCACACTAAATCCGGTTTCCGACCCGTATCCAGCCCGCACGATACCACTCGTGCAACAAGGCTGTCATCGAGGGAACCCGGGATAGTGTTACAAACCGTTTCGCCTCCATCTGGCGTTGATTGGCCAATTCGGGCAGCCATTCGCTGGCCTGCTCGAGCGGTCCTTCTTCACCATTAATGAAGTACGAGCGCGCGTTATACATCAATGCGGCCCTTCTGTCGAGACACACGCCACGACGTGACGCTTGCGTGACGAACGCGGCCTCGGACAGCGGGCGCGCGGGCGGGTCGAAAACGACGTTCGGTTTGGGCTCGCTCAGGTAGCAGCCGAGGAATTCGGCGACGTCCCGCTTGCGCCAGCGGATCGCGTCCACGATCTCGGCAACACGCTCGACCATTGCCGGAGGCAGTTGGGCGGGCGTGTCGACGGCCGGCTGCTTCGGATCGCGGTAAAGATCATCGCCGCAACCGTCGCGCAGGCCGCCACGCTCCGCGAGATAGTACAGGAACTGGGCGCCCAGCTCGCCGGCGGACGGGGCCCGGAAGCCGATCGAGCAGGTCATGCATTCGCCTTCGGCGACGCCATCGTGCGCGATGTGCGGCGGCAGGTAGAGCATGTCGCCGGGTTCCAGCACCCATTCGTCGCTCGGCTCGAAATTTTCGAGGATCTTCAGCGGCACGTCCGGTTGCAGCGACAGGTCCTTCTGCGCCCCGACGCGCCAGCGGCGCCGACCTTCGACTTGCAGCAGGAATACGTCATACGAATCGAAATGCGGACCGACGCCGCCGCCATCCGTCGCATAGGAAATCATCAGGTCGTCCAGGCGCGCATCGGGGATGAAGCGGAAGCGGTCGAGCAGTGCGCGCGCGGCATCGACGTGCAGGTCGAGCCCCTGCACGAGCAGGGTCCAGGCCTTGCGCGTGACGGCCGGCAGCGAGCCGGGCTCGAACGGGCCCTGCTCAAGTTGCCACTTGTTACGAAAATGGGTGATCAGTCGCGATTCCGCGTCATAGTCCGCTGCGAGCTCGAACAGCGCGTCGCGCGAGACCGGCGACGCGACGCCGGGGATTGCCTGGCGGATCAGGAGCGGCTTCTTCTGCCAGTAGCCGCGCATGAATTGCGCCGGCGTAAGACCGCCGAGCAGCGGTGTGGGAAGATCGGAAGGCGGCGCGCCGAGCGGGGCGGCAGCGGCATCCCGCGGTTCGGCTTGAGACCGGTTGCGCATCGTATAATGAGATTTGTATTTGGGAGAATTGGATGAAAATCGCAAAAAACACCGTCGTGTCGGTCGCTTACAAGCTGTCCGATGCACAGGGCAATCTGATCGAGGAAAGCGACGAGCCGATGGTCTATCTGCACGGCGGCTATGATGGCACGTTCCCCAAGATCGAGGAACAGCTCGACGGCCATGAGCCGGGCTACGAGGCGCAGGTTCAACTCGAGCCGCAGGACGCGTTCGGCGACTACGATCCCGAACTCGTGAAGATCGAGCCGCGCGATCGTTTTCCCGAGCCGCTCGAAGTGGGCATGCAGTTCGAAGGCACGCCGGAAGACGGCGACGAGGAAGTCGATTCGCTGATCTACACGGTCACCGACGTCGCCGAAGACAAGGTCGTGCTCGACGGCAATCACCCGCTGGCCGGCATGGCGCTGCGTTTCGCACTCACCGTGAAGGACGTTCGCGAAGCCACCGAAGACGAAATCGAGCATGAGCACGCACATGGTGCGGAAGGGCTCGAGATCGTCGACGAGGACGAAGACGAAGACGGCGAAGCGCCGTCAGGGCGTACCCTGCACTGAGCTCGCAGGCAGGCCCGGTGCCGGCCCCGACGCAGGGGCGGGCGCCGGCCACGACGCGCCGCCCGGTGCGGCGCTGTCACCCTGCAATGGCGGCGCGACCGACGACGAGTCGGGCAGCGCCGGCAACGCAGGGATTTCCGGCATCTGCGGCAGCGGCACCTCGTCACGCGGCACGAGCGGCAGCGCGGGCGGCACGGGCAGGTTCTTCGGCACTTCCTGCAGGCTCACGTTGAAGATCGTCTGCCGTGCCGGCGACACGCTCACCTTGACCCACTGATTCGTCGGATGGCGCGGTCCGATCGCGACGCGCGTCACGTTACCCACCAGTTCACCGTCGTCTGCCCGCAGCGGGCGGTCGATCAGAAAACCGTTCGCAAGCGGCTCGCCGCTCGCGTGCATCACGAGTATCGGGCCGCGGAACGTCGCCGCCGCCTTCACCAGCGTTCGTTTCAGCTCACGGAAGCCGTCGCGCACGCGCGGCCGGTTGAACCGCAGCCATGCGAAGCGTTCCGCGCGCTCGTAGCGTTCGAATTGCGGATCGCCTTCGAACATCACCACCATCGCGCGTGCCTCGCGCCGCTTCGCATATTCGGCCGCGTGGTCGATCCAGAAACCGTTCGCGATGATGCGGTCCTCGAATTCGCCATTGCGGCCGCCGGCCGTCAGGTAGTGGTTGTTCGGCGCCGGCGCGTTGAGCGCGACGTAGACGATGTCGTCGCGCATCCAGCGGGCGTTTTCGCGATACGGGCGGAACCGTGCGACTTCGCTTTCACGCGTGATCTGCAGCGCGCCGGGGTCGGGTAGTGCCGAATCGGCGAGCAGCGTCTGCCGCAGGAAGTCGAGCCGCTCGACCGGATCGTAGCCGCCGCCGGCCGCGGTGTTGCACGTTACCCAGTCGTCGTGGCCGGGAATGAACACGAGCGGCACGCGGGCCGCATCCAGGATCGCGCCGCGCTGCGAATACAGCGCATCGCGGCACGCTTCCTTGGGACCCTTGAGATCACCCGCGTAGACGACGAACGCGAGGTTGCGCTCGCGCGCGATCGCATCGAGCAGCCGCTGGGCGGCCGGTTCGTCGCCAGGGACGTTGATCACACCCGACACGACCGCGAACGAGTAGGGCGTGGTGCTGCGCTTCGGCGGCGCGGCCAGCGCGGTGGCCTGCGCGAGCGCGAGCGCCGCCGCGACGAGCATGGCGGCCGTGCGAGCCGGCAGGCCGCACAGGATGCGCTTACGCGTGTCCGTCGACATCGTGCGACCGGACCAGCGTGCGCAGTTCGTACAGCAGGTCGAGCGCCTCGCGCGGCTTGAGATCGTCGGGATCGATGTCGCGCAGTTTTTCGAGCGCCGGATGCGGTGTGGCGGGCAGCGCCGGCGTGTCCGCGCATTCGAGATCGTCGGCGGCCACCGGCGGCGCGCTGAACAGGTCGAGCTGCGGCGTGTGCTGCGACGCCGACTGCTGTTCGAGATATGCGAGGTGCTTGCGCGCGGCGCGGATCACGGGCGCCGGAACGCCTGCGAGCTGCGCGACCTGCAGGCCGTAGCTCTGGTTGGCCGGGCCTTCGTTGACCGCGTGCAGGAACACGATGCCGTGGCCGTGCTCGACGGCCGACAGGTGGACGTTGGCCGCCTGCGGGAATTCGGCCGGCAGTTGCGTCAGCTCGAAGTAGTGCGTCGCGAACAGCGTGTAGCACGCGTTGTGCGCCAGCAGGTGGCGCGCGATGGCCCACGCGAGCGCGAGGCCGTCGAACGTCGACGTGCCGCGTCCGATCTCGTCCATCAGCACCAGGCTTTGCGGCGTCGCGTCGTTGAGGATCGCTGCGGCTTCGGTCATCTCGACCATGAACGTCGAGCGGCCGCCCGCGAGATCGTCCGCCGCGCCGATCCGTGTGAAGATCCGGTCGATCGGACCGAAGCATGCCGACTTGGCCGGCACGTAGCTGCCCACGTAGGCCATCAGCGCGATCAACGCGGTCTGTCGCATGAACGTCGACTTACCGCCCATGTTCGGCCCGGTGATCAGCAATAGCTTGCGCTCGGTGCCGAAGCGGCAGTCGTTCGCGATGAACTGTTCGACCTGCGCTTCGACGACCGGGTGGCGGCCCTGTTCGATTTCGATGCCGATCTCGTCGGTGAAGGTCGGCGCGACCCAGTCGAGCGCGCGGGCGCGTTCGGCGAATGCGGCGAGCAGGTCGAGTTCGGCGAGCGCCGATGCGACACGCTGGCACTCGGGGATGAACGGCAGCAGCGCTTGCAGCACCGCGTCGTACAGCGCGCGCTCGCGGGCCAGTGCGCGTTCCTGCGCGGACAGCGCCTTGTCCTCGAAGGTCTTCAGTTCGGGCGTGATGTAGCGCTCGGCGTTCTTCAGCGTCTGGCGCCGGCGGTAATCGTCGGGCACCTTGTCGGTCTGGCCGCGCGTGACCTCGATGTAGAAGCCGTGCACCTTGTTGTATTCGACGCGCAGGTTCGCGATGCCGGTGCGCGTACGCTCACGCGCTTCGAGATCGATCAGGAACTGCCCGCAGTTCTCCGAGATGTCGCGCAGCTCGTCGAGTTCGGCGTCGTAGCCGCGCGCGATGACACCACCGTCGCGTACCATCGCGGCCGGCTCGGGCGCAATCGCGCTGGTCAACAGGTCGAGACATTCGGCGGGCGGTGCGAGTGCTGCGTCGACGCGGGCAAGTGCGTCCGCGTTCGCGATGATCGCGCTGATACGCTCGCGCAGTGCCGGCAGCGCGGCGAACGTGTCGCGCAGGCTCGACAGGTCGCGCGGGCGCGCGGACAGCAGCGCGAGACGCCCGGTGATCCGCTCGACGTCGGCGATCTGGCGCAGCGCGCTGCGCAGCGCATCGAGGCTTGCGTTGGCCGGTGCATCGAGCAGCGCGCCGATTGCCTGCTGCCGCGACTGCGCGGCGACCGACGCACGCGGCGGGTGATGCAGCCAGTGACGCAGCAGGCGGCTGCCCATC
Source organism: Burkholderia sp. AU33423 (assembly GCF_002223135.1). Lineage (NCBI taxonomy): Bacteria > Pseudomonadati > Pseudomonadota > Betaproteobacteria > Burkholderiales > Burkholderiaceae > Burkholderia > Burkholderia sp. AU33423. The sequence continues at coordinate 1,914,506 of NZ_NKFH01000004.1, read as the reverse complement.
GTCGTGCAGCAGGTGTCGAGCAGCGAATACAGCGTCGGCGACTCGGTGCCGCGCAACGTCTCGGTCAGTTCGAGGTTGCGGCGCGTGGCCGGATCGAGACCGATGTACTCGGTTTCGTTCTCGACCTTCAGGCTGCGCACGTGCCGCAGTTGCTGGCCCTGCGTGGCGGCCGCATAGAGCAGCAGCGCGCCGGCTGCGCCGCACGCGCTCGTGAGTGAATGCGCACCGAAACCGTCGAGGCTTGCGACATCGAGCTGGTCACACAGGCGCTGCGTGCCCGATGCGATGTCGAAGTGCCATGCCGGCACACGCTTGCTTGCGCCCGCGCCGGCCGGCACGGCGTCGGTCGCGCCGTCCGGTGTCAGGATCTCGGCCGGCCGGATGCGCTCGAGCGCGGCAGCGAGCTGGTCGGGTTCGATTTCGGCGAGCCGCAGCGCGCCGCTTGCGAGGTTCAGCCATGCGAGGCCGATGTTCACCGCGACGCCGCGCTTGTTGTGGCCCGTGCACATCGCGAGCAGGTAAACGTCGTTCTTGTCGGACAGCAGCGCGGCATCGGTGAGCGTGCCTGGCGTGACGACGCGCACGACCTTGCGCTCGACGGGGCCCTTCGACGTGGCGGGATCGCCGATCTGCTCGCAGATCGCGACCGATTCGCCCATTTTCACGAGCTTCGCAAGATACTGCTCGACCGCGTGATGCGGTACGCCGGCCATCTTGATCGGCGTGCCGGCGGAAGCACCGCGTTGCGTGAGGGTCAGGTCGAGCAGGCGTGCGGCTTTCTCCGCGTCTTCGAAGAACAGCTCGTAGAAGTCGCCCATCCGGTAGAAGACAAGCGTGTCGGGATGGTCGGCCTTGATGCGCAGGTACTGCTGCATCATGGGGGTATGGTTGCTGAAAGCGGCTTCTGTAAGCTGCTGTTTTTGTTCCGTAATTTCCTGCACGTCCTTATCCATCAAGGCTTTCCGTCTGGTTCATGGGGTTCGGTATCGAATTTCCCCGTGTCTCGACATCTTGCAAAATTATCGTCGCCAGCGTAGGTTTTCGCTTCTTGTGAGACATGTGCCTACGCCGGAGTGGTCCGGTGGCGGGCGGAAACTTACGCCGAGGATTGAATGCGGTTTGACGCACGTACAGCAAAGCAACTTTTACCCGGCGCTCATCTAACTATCGACGGCTGCCCTGGACTGCGGCTTGAGGCAACGGTGTCGCGTCGCAGCTGGACTTACCGGTACAAGTCGCCCGTTGACGGGCGCATGCGACAAATCAAGATCGGCGAATGGCCCGCACTGTCCGTTGCGGCGGCGGCCGTTGAGTGGGAGCGCTTAAGAGAGCAGCGCAATGCGGGCATCGACCCGGCTCTATCAAAGCGCCAACCAGTCAATCCTGTTGGCGTAATGGTACAGCAAGGGGGCGTCCCGACCGTGGGCGAGGTGTGTGCTGCGTACTTGAAGGGACACGTGGAACACAGTCGCAAACAGAAGGGTGCGATTGAGGTCGCTCGGATGTTCAGGACGATGATCGGTGATATCGCGGACATGCCGGCGGCCGAACTCACCCGTGAGCGTGCGTTTGCGAAGATTGACTCTTTCCGCCATATCCCAGTGCAAGCATCCAAGCTTCGTCTCGAACTGGGAGCCGCGTGGGACTATGCGCTCGACGCCGGCCGTCTACCTGAGTCAGCGCCGAACTGGTGGCGGCAGATCATGCGAGGCCGGCTGCGGAGCAATGGCAAACGTATCGCTGGTGAGCCTGTCGGAACAACGAAACGGTTTCTGAGTGACGCAGAAGTTGGGGCGCTGATCAATTGGCTGCCGAACTTTAGCCGTAGCGTTGAGGATGCGCTGACGTTGTATCTCTGGACCGGGACGAGAGGTGTCGAGATCGGCGCAATGGAGGGGGCGGAAATCACCGTTGAGCGGGACGGCCTGTGGTGGACGATTCCCAAAGCCAAAACAAAGAATGCCCGACACCAGAATGCGACTGACCTGCGGGTTCCCCTAATTGGGCGCGCGGAGGCGATCGTCCGACGACGCGTAGACCGCTACGGAAAGGGGTGGCTATTTCCGGCAGAACGGAGCGGTCACATGGAGCAGAAGGTGTTTGGTCAGGCGGTCCATTTCCATATGCCGTATAGCGTAACGCGACCCAACCAGCGGCGGCCGCGTCTCCCGGTGACGCATTGGGCGCCTCACGATCTTCGTCGTACAACTCGCACAATGCTGGCTGCCTTGGGATGTCCATTCGAGGTTGGTGAAGTCATTATCGGTCACATGCTTGCCGGCGTCGGTGGCGTATATAACCGACATAAATATGACAACGAGCGGCGGCATTGGCTCGAGAAATTGAGTGTGAAGCTAGAGCAGCTCGCCCTATCACGTTCGCAATCTGTCCCTGTAAGCGAGACTTGCGGCGCGTAATGTATCGTTTTATCTGAAGGACGCCGGGCCGCTCGGTCGACGAGTGGGCGGGTTAATTGGACTCTTTCGCGAAGGTCTAAATTGGGACGTGCGGGAATTGTTTCAAATTTTCAAGTAGTTAATTCGACTGTTTAGTTGGTTTTGGCCTGCCATAACTGTCAGCTTTCGGGATGGACGCCCGTGTCGTATTTTTGAGATGCATTGCGGAGTTTGCTTGGTGATTTTCTGCAATGCGCAATCAATCATTGACGATGGAGACCGCAATGTCCGCACGAAGCACTGTTGTGAAGCTGCAAAACAATTCGGGTAACACTTTGTTTTTGGATTCGGCATCGATCAGTTTGCCGCATGGCGAATGGAAGACGTATCCGCCGGAGAAAATCCCGAATGGGCAAACTGGTGAATGGGAGACCGATTCGGATGGTTTTATGACCGGGACCGAGGGGAGGCTGCAGTATCAATTTGCCGATGGCGGGGGTATTGAGAACGTACGCATCTATTGGGATAACCCGTATTACGGCAGTAACGGGTATTCGATAACCGTCAGCGCTGCCAATTACAAAGCAGGCTATGACGGCGGCTCAGGGGACAACGCAACCGTCACTTTCTACATCAAGCAGGCCTGACTAGGTTGATCGGCTCGCGCCCGTTTCGAGGGGTGCGAGCGCAAACCAAATGTCAGGATCCGAGCCGTAAGGTTGCAGAGAGTATGGAAGACGATGATCGGCATTAAGCCTCATCGCCATCTGCCTTCCGGCGACCTGTCCCGCAGTTGGCGGGCGGGAGGAACTCCGATACACCTCGCGCTTCTGCCCATGCTTCGACTTCTCGCGTCAGCCATCCGACGCGCCGACCGGAGAGTGTGCGCGGCCTAGGAAACTGCTCTTGACGCACCAGTTTATGGATCACTGCTGGCGAGAGGGAAATTGCGTCAGAAACGGACGCGATATCGAGGTAGATTGTTGATGTCCGCGCAGAACTGACCCACTAGAGCTGGAAATTTTCATCGAATTTTGACCCACGTGATTGAATGCTCTGCTCAATCTTTGAGCAGGGGATACAAAGGTGATCACGGTGGGTATATTGGCCAAGATCAGGCGGATGTATTTCCGCGAGAAGGTCCCGTTGCGCGAGATTGCGCGGCATACGGGCCTGTCCCGAAACACGGTGCGCCGCTGGCTGCGGCAGACTGATGCCGTCGAGCCGAAGTATCCGAAGCGCGTCAGCCCGAGCGTCATCGACGACTGGGCCGCACAGCTGACAGGTTGGCTGCGTGCCGACAGTCATCGCCCGAAGCGTGACCGGCGCACCGCCCGGTTCATGTTCGAGGCGATCCGCGCCGAGGGTTACGCCGGCAGCTACGGCCGGGTGAGCGCGTTCGTGAGGCGTTGGCACGAGGAGCAGGCTGAGGCGCCTCGCAGGCAGGCCTTCGTGCCGCTCGCCTTCGAACCCGGCGAAGCCTTCCAGTTTGACTGGAGCTGCGAATACGCTTTTATTGGCGGGCTGCGGCGACGCCTGGAGGTCGCCCACGTCAAACTTAACTCCAGCCGCGCGTTCTGGCTCGTCGCCTATCCCACACAGAGTCACGAGATGCTGTTCGATGCGCACGCCCGCGCGTTCGCCGCGTTCGGCGGCGTGCCGCGGCGCGGCATCTACGACAACATGAAGACCGCCGTGGACAAGGTTGGCCGCGGCAAGGAGCGTGCGGTCAACGCGCGCTTCGAAGCGATGTGCAGTCACTACCTGTTCGAGCCGGAGTTCTGCAACCGGGCTGCAGGCTGGGAGAAAGGCATCGTCGAGAAGAACGTTCAGGACCGGCGACGTCAGATCTGGCACGAAGCAGCGCTACGGCGCTGGGAAACGCTGGAGGTCCTGAACGAATGGGTCGCTGGTCAGTGTCGTGAGGCGTGGCACATGCGGCACCCGCAGTGGCCTGAGCTGACGGTCGAGGATGTGCTGCAGGACGAGCGTACCCGGCTGATGCCCAATCCACGGCCGTTTGACGGCTACATCGAGCAGACCCTGCGAGTCTCGTCGACCAGCCTGATTCACTTCCAGCGCAACCGCTACAGCGTGCCCACCGAGTACACGAACCAGCTGGTGAGCGTGCGCTGCTATCCGGCATATCTCAGCGTCGTCGCCAACGCCCAGGAGATCGCACGCCACGAACGCAGCTTCGAGCGGCACATGACCTTCTACGATTGGCGCCACTACGTCACGTTGGTCGAGCGCAAACCCGGCGCACTGCGCAACGGCGCGCCGTTCATCACGATGCCGCAGCCGCTGCAACTGCTGCAGCGGCATCTGCTGAAACACCCGGGCGGCGATCGCGTCATGACGCAGGTGCTCGCTGCGGTGCGCGAACACGGGCTCGATGCGGTGCTGCTCGCCGTACAGGCTGCGCTGGATTCAGGACGCCCCAGCGCAGAGCACGTCCTGAACGTGCTGAGCCGGCTGAAGGCGCCCGTCACGAATGGCAGCCTCGCCACGACGAAACTCCAGCTCAAGGAAGAGCCCGCGGCCGACGTGAGCCGTTACGAGACGCTGCGCGCCAACCCACCGGAGGATCGTCATGTCTAACGATATCGCGGCCCAGCTCAAGGGTCTTAAACTGCACGGCATGGCGAGCACGTGGCCGGAGCTGCTCGCGCAGTCGCGCCACACGGACTTCGAGCCGGAGCGCTTCATGAAGCAGCTGTTGATGGCTGAAACCGCCGAACGGCAGGTGCGCTCGATCGCCTATCAAATGACCGCTGCGCGCTTCCCGGCCCACCGCGACCTGAAGGGCTTCGACTTCGCGCAGGCACACGTCGACGAAGCGCTGGTGCGCGAACTGAGCGAGCTGTCGTTCCTCGAAAGCGCGCACAACGTCGTGTTCATCGGTGGTCCGGGCACTGGCAAGACGCACCTCGCCTCAGCGATCGGAATCGAAGCCGTACAGCGCCACGGCAAGCGTGTGCGCTACTTCTCGACCGTCGAGCTGACCAACGCCCTGGAGCAGGAGAAGTCCATCGGCAAACAAGGCCAGATCGCCCACAAGCTGATGTACGTCGATCTGGTGATTCTCGATGAGCTGGGCTATCTGCCGTTCAGCCAGACCGGTGGTGCATTGCTGTTCCATCTGCTCTCAAAGCTTTACGAGCACACGAGCGTCGCGATCACGACCAATCTCAGCTTCGGCGAGTGGGCGAGCGTGTTCGGGGATGCAAAGATGACGACAGCGCTGCTGGACCGCGTCACCCATCACTGCCACATCGTTGAAACGGGCAATGAATCGTGGCGCTTCAGGACCAGTTCTGCCAAGGCGAAGACGACAAGAAAGAGAGCAGCAAAACCAGCGGGTAACGAAGAGTTATCCACACCGGAATAGATGTACTACGCTGTCTCGGGGTGGGTCAGATTTAGATGAAATCGGTGGGTTAAGACTCGGTGGAAATCAACAGGCAGCTCTTCAGGGCGCATCCCCATGCCGCTTAACCTCACTCCTGCCCATGTGTCTGCGCTCGGGGAGGGCGAGGCTCGCAATTTCGTCGATGGCGTGCGTCGAGATCTGCTCAAGGCTGATCCTGCATTGACGCAAGATATCGATCTTCATAACCGCCTGTGGGATGCATATCGCGTCGCTCGATCGCTCGGCATTCAGGATAGTGAACATCTTGTTCAGTTCTTGAAGATCGAGGCGTATTCGCCGCATTTTTACGAGAAGCCGGCTGCGAAGGCATGGCTGACGAAGCCCGGTCGAAGTGCGGATGAACGTTTCCACGTCTACGTCCAAGAGATCACTTGGCAATCACAACATCCCGATAGCTTGAAAGGAGTCCCGCATGGCGGCACCGTTAATCCCCCTAGTGACAGCCGCAGCAGCGGAAGCGGGGCCGGCATTGTCGGCTATTGGAAGCGCATTACTGGGGGGCGCGGCAGTAGCGGGGATCGGTAGCCTTCGGGGCGACGTCAGCAAGATGGACGAGCAGGCGAAGGCAAAGACAGAAACGCGGACAATGGCCGACTCGACCGCGCCCTGTAAGAAGTGCCCGCCCGAACAAACAGGCAAACTTGTGCGGAGCCGGCACGGCGTTAGCTGGCCCGCGTACCGATATCAGGCGCGCGTAACGGGCTTTGCGTTCGATACGGAGGGCTGCCTGTGGAGCGACGAGTGGGAGTGGCTGGGAATCGATTTTGACGGATTCAAGCCGCAAGAGTGCTTGCTGCAAGAGGCGAAAGGGAACTACGACCAGTTTCTTGACGGATCTATTCCGAAGTCCGAACAGTTCTTCAAGGGCTTTCGTCACATGCGCGATCAGGCAATCAAGCGTGCGATGCGGGTCAAGGCGAATCCGCCAACGCGGCTAAGGTACTATTTCCAAGGGCCGCTGACCTACAAGCGAATGGCGGTATGGTTCAAGACCATGTCGATTGAGTCGGAGTATTTTCCGTAACTTCCTACCATCATGAAAATTGATTCCTTCATCAAGGCCGGCGGGATCGAGGTGTTCGCGTTCTCGCAAACACTCGCGAAGGTCGGTGCGATTGTCGACGTAATGGCGGCAGCAGCTCCGGATCTGTCGCGTCCGAAGTGGCGGATGCAGGGCGATACGCTCGAAGAGGCTCAAGCCGGCGAGGTGTACGCGGCCGATGGCCAGCCCAGTAGCGCTGCGGTTGCAGCGCTGGAGAATGAATATCGGGGCGAAGAAACGTCTTCGCTCGGGATATGGGACGGCAGCGCCGACGATTCCATCGGCGCATCCGTCGAGGTCTTCGCCTGCGGCGGGCATTTCCCCGACACGGTTTCAATCGGCGCTCGCGGGGCGTTCATTGAGAACAAGGATCTTGTGGTCGGTGTCGTGGTCGCGGCCGCACAGGAGTTTTCGCCGGCCGTGATCTCGGCCGCACCTGACGGCTACGCGGAGAAGCAGGCGTTTCAGGATCGCCCCGGTGTCGGTTGGATGATCTACCTGCCAGTGGAACTCGGCACTCAACAGATTCCCGAGGCGCAGGAGATCGTTCCCGTGTTATCGGCCGATCGGAAGCGACGGCTCGGGACGATACTCGTCAGCATCAAGGATGAGGTGTTTTCGGCCGACAACGAGGAGCACCTGGCCGTGGCACACGCTATCGAGGCGCGACTCATTTCTATGGACCTGTTGCCGCTTCTGGCCGAGATTTGAGGGCGGCAGGTAGCTGCCTCGCGGTCAATCGAAGCGAGCGCCGTCAATCATGCGGCGGAGCTGGTCGAGTGCGAACGAGTCGGGATAGCCGTTCTTCTTCAATTCCAGCTCGGCGGCGCACACCATCTTCTCCATCAGCCGCAGCGTTCGGCGGACGTGCACGACTTCCAACACAAAACGCTGTTCGATCGTGAGCGCACGGTTTTTCTTGTAGACGATCGCGCTCCACGCGTCGCGCAACTCCTCCCATGTCAGGCGTTGGAACTCAGGCAGCTTGGTTGCCTTGTCGGAGCCGGGATCTGGTTCGCCGGGGACGTCGTGGAGCCTACATTTCATGGCTTCGCGTGCACGCCACTCGTCAGAGAACGGAGCAACGGATGCGCGCGGATTGCCCATGCGTCCGGCCCGCATGATCTCCTTGTCGATCTTGTTTGACAGGCGGCGCAGCGGGGCTGCGTATTGCAGCTCGTCGGCACGATCGAGGTACGCGATCATTCTCGTGGCATTGCCGGTCAGGGTGCCCATCTCACGCAGCGTAATTCGCAGGTGTAGCACTTCGAGAATCAGCCGATGGACGTCGGCGTACGTGCACGTGCGCCACCATTCCGACATAGCGTCAAACTGTGGTGGGTCGAATGGGGGCAAGATCATGATGCGAATAAAGCACTGTATGGATATACAGTTTATCGCGGAGTAAGATGAGCCCGTCAAGTCTCAAAAATGGGGGCGGGCTGTGTGTACTAACTACAAGGCGCCAAACGAAGATCCCGGCATCAACGAGCTGAAGATTGGCATCGGCGATCTGTACCGCCGCGACCCGTGGGAGCCGGATGTGTACCCGGACTATGCAGCACCGATTGCATGGGCGGATGGGGACGGCCTTGGCGTCGTCAAGGCGGTGTTCGGATTCTGGCCGAAGTTTATGCAGCCCGAGCGCGTCGACGGCAACGGCAAGAAGCGGAAGAAGCTCGACACGGTCAACGCCCGTTCAGAAACAGTCGGCGAGTCCCGGCTGTACGGCAAAGCGTGGCGGGCGGGGCAGCGCTGTCTGATCCCGGCGCGATGGATATACGAGCCTTGTTACGAGACCGGTCGGAATGTCTGGCAGCGGATCGGGCTTGCGGATTGGCAATCGTATTGCGTCGCCGGCATCTGGCGGCGCTACGATGGAGAGGACGGTCGCTCGCTGATCGGTATGTCTATGCTCACCGTCAACGCGGATGGCCATGCCGTGATGGGGCGGATGCACAAGCCGGGCGACGAAAAGCGCTCGGTGGTCATATTGCGGGCGACCGACTATGACGAATGGCTACACACAAGAAATACTGAAGTCGCCCGCTCAATGTTGCAGCTTTTCACTCCGGACGAGATGATCTCGGAGCCAAAGTAGCCTTATTGCGACTGTGAGCGTCGTCTGGTATCTGCGTGATTCATAGCGAAAACGGGGTGGTGTGTGATTAAATATAATTTCACAGTAAAAAACTATCGGTGTTTCACGGATGAAAAGCCCGCTCGGTTTTCTATATCTCGTGGGATGACGTGCTTTATCGGTATTAATAATTCCGGGAAATCGGCATTGTTGAAGATGTTCCAGGAGTTGAGGAATCTGTGGATTGTCGCTTCTGGTTATGATGGCATTGGTGGTGTCAATGTCGTTGCGTCGCAAAGCTATCATGTCTTTGATCAACACGAAATATTTTGCGATAGAAATAATCGAAATTTGGTGATAGACATCGAAGTGGTCGGTGCCCCGGATGTGGCTTCTCCTGGTCTGATCTATATCTCTCGGGTCGTGTTTACCGGAGCGCGAGATCTCGTTGAATCGCAAAATAATGTGCAGTGGTCTATAGATTATTATGTTGGGAGGCAGCAGGTATCTCACGCGGAAAGTTTTTCGAAATCGGATGCGGCAGGTAAAAGTGATGTGCTGAGTATCGGGGGATTTGGAAACTGCACTGTTGCTTTGCTTCGGGAGTTGTATGGAATTTTGGCTAAATCATTCTATGTCGGGCCATTCCGTAATGCGATAACGGTTGGTTCGGGTGCTCATTTTGATTTGGCAATCGGTGAGGCTTTCATTGCTGCGTGGAACGATTGGCAAAATGGACCAAATAAGAAAAATAATCGGGCAATTACCGCGGTAACGGAAAATATTCGAAGGGTCATGGGCTTCGAGAGGCTAAGTATAACCGCCTCGGTTCAGTCTAAAACGCTTCAGCTTAATATAGATGATCGTCCATATAAATTAAACGAGGTCGGGTCAGGGCTTGCGCAGCTTATTGTCGTATTTGGCAATGCATTGATTCGTTCGCCATCGATAATATTTATTGACGAGCCGGAATTAAATTTGCACCCGAGTTTGCAGCTTGAATTTCTTACGAATCTTGCTTTCTATGCGTCGTATGGTGTTATTTTTGCAACACATTCGATAGGTCTGGCTCGATCATCGGCAGAAAGGATATATACCGTATCAAACCGAAGTGCAGGTGCTGAAGTCGAATTGTATGAGAGAAATGTGAGCCCTGTGGAGATGCTTGGGGAGCTGAGTTTTTCGACATTTAGGGAGTTGGGTGCAGAAAAAATTCTACTGGTGGAAGGCACGACGGATGTTAAGGTTTTTCAGCAGTTTCTGCGTAAGGCTAAAAAAGACAATCGAGTGGTTGTTCTGCCTCTTGGAGGTAATTCGCTTGCGCGCGGAAACGTTGAGCATGAGTTGTCTGAGTTGCGGCGTGTTATCGATGTCGTGGCTGTTGTTGTAGATAGTGAGCGAGAAGTCGAAGGCGGGGAGCCGCTAGCGGCGAGGGCGGCGTTCGCAGAGATCTGCGAGAAGTTAAAATTTGATATTCTTCTAACTGATCGAAGGGCGACCGAAAATTATTTCAATGATGAGGCCGTGAAGAGTGCTTTGGGATCCGGATTTTCTGCGTTAAGTCATTTTGAGAAATTGTCCGATAGAAAAAACGGATGGAGTAAGGCGGATAATTGGAGAATTGCAATGGAAATTGATTGGGAGTATCTGAAGATGACTGATGTTGGAAAATTTATCGATGCTCTCTAGTCCAATCAATCGATACCTACCGGCCATGAAGCGTCGTTCGCTCGACGGTGCCCGAGTTTACCAGTGGGCCGGACGCGTCTGCGCGAAGTTCACCGTTTGGCCAGGTGCAGGTGAATCGGCAGCGACCGGGGCCTGTCCACCTAGCTCGTGGGCGTAGAGCTGCGGGCACAACTCGCAACGTAGTGCTAATCCCGACATGCCATTTGCGGCTGACAGTCTAGATTGTGACTGTATGGGCGCTGCCTCAGGCGTAGGTCCCGTGCTTTGTCGGAAGGCTTGTCATGACTGTAAAGTTCAAAGAAATGTCGAGGCGTGCCAAGTTGATACTACATGTCACTGGGGTGCTCGCATTTTTCAACTTCTTCGCTTTCTGGTGCGCCGCTGTGTACCTGGGCGGCGACGCCGTGAACGGTTATGTGCGCGATCTGCACTACTTTATTTGCGCACATGGCTCATGCCATGAGGTCGCCCACTCGATCTGCAAGTACGGCTATTGGCATGCAATATCTGCTCTTTCAGGTATCGCATTGATATTCATCGAAATTGCGATCCTTATAAATTCTGGAGACGTCGTCATTGATTGAGGCGTCGCGGTCTAACGGCCGATCCCTAAACAGGGTGAGCGTAGGTCGTAGCGTAGCTTTGTGTGCCGAGGCTTGTCAGATAAGGCGGAGGTACTGCTGCATCATTGGAGTGGCGACCGCAGGTGTTACGGCGGGTTGCGTGCTCATGTGACAGGGAAAAGTTGCTATGTCAGGCCGAACTTACCAGTGGCCGGCACGAGCAAGCGTGAGACTCGCCGTTCAGTCGGTCGCCGGTGGTGCAAACGGCGACTAGATTTTGCTTTTGAGATTACGGTATGCGGAATAGGGTCTATGCATCAGACATTCCCCTCACTCTTTGTTATAAGGGCGTGCAAGGGTTCAAATGAAGGGCATTTGCGGCGGACTACTTCGAGGTCCAACGAGTTCGCAATGGAGGCGCCGTCACTTGTAGAGTACCGAGGCTTTAGTTTATTAACTCTGCTTATTCGAGTTAATTCCTCTTTCGCATTTTCGATAGTCTCCGGTTGGTCATATTTTTCCGTTGGTCGCCATTGTGGCCAAACTTTTGTTACACAGTCAATGTCCGCCAAGTACCATGATTCAAGTTCGTGCTTGGGCAATACTATGCAGTAAGGTGGTTTTTGTTTGAAATTTACTTTGTCAAATACATCAGATTTGACGGATTTGAACTTTCCTTCACTGTCGCGTCCGTCGCAATCGCGTACGACGATGCACCCTTTCGTGTCATTGGATGCGCAGGCGTTTATGATTGCTGCGCCTTTGTTCTTAATTTCTCCGGCACCATTAAGTCCTTTCCCTTTGATGGGTAAATTAGGTTGCCCGGCAATTCGTCGAATGATAATTTTTATTGCGTCAAAATCGGTTGGATCTTCCGTGATGAGGATGTACACGATTAATCTTCCAGGATACGAATATAATCGGCCAGCTGCCCCGTTGAATCAACATACTGATCGGCTTTTACTAGTTCATCTTCTGAAAGCGCATGTATATTCGTTTCTCCTTCGGGTGCTTGCACGATTCTTATGTTTTTTGCTCCAATTATATTGATAATCGCCGGCGAGTGGCTGGTAAGTACCAATTGCATTGGGTCAGTGTAGCTCAGTAGAGCATGGGCGAATCGTGTAAGTAGGCCTGGGTGAATGCCGTCTTCTGGTTGTTCTAGTAACATTACCGAGCTCGGTTCATATAGCATTGCGATCAGAGCATGGAGGATGCGCTTGGTGCCAAATGAAAGATCTTCGTAATAAGCGTAGCCCGTTTCGGTATCGAAGAAAACTATATAGCGTTTGCTCGGTGTTTTTTCTCTTCTTGCTTTCCTGAGGGGGAAGTCATCGCGTTCCTCGATGTTGATATCGTTGATGATATTGAGGTGCGAGTGGCCGAGGAGTGTGACTAATTCATCAAATACTTCTTTATTGTTGCGCCAAAGGTCTACGAGCTTAATCATGCAGATCCCAGCGCTGCTTTGTGGCTCGGCTCCAGCCTTCCACATACTCAGCTCGCCATCTGTCACGATCGCCCAGTCACCATCATCGTCGGCAACTGAGTCAAGGGCAAAGTACCGAATGCGACGCAAAAACGTATCAATTTCATGAAGCCTCGATGCGGATTCGGGGCTGATGCTTTTTAGAAATGAAAAGGCAGATGCGGTGCGATTGATTGAGTAGATTTGCTCGTTGTCGTCAAAATAGCTAACCAGCTTTTCGCCATTCCGGGTGTAGAGATCATGCTCGCTATCGGCGGAAAGGGTGGTCAGTGTTTCTTCATAATACGGCATATCCAAAGGACTGTCCGGATTCTCCGAGCGTGCATTTACTCTGTAGCGGTAAGTATCGTCGTCAACCTTAAAGTTCAGCTCGACTGTTGCTTGCGAATAAAAGGTATTCACATCGACCATGCCGCCAACTGTTGCGACGTCACGTGCCCAACAGATAGCTTTCATGATCGTTGTCTTACCGGCATTGTTCGGGCCGACAAGCAGCAACGATGGTCCAATATCGGATATGTGTGCGTCGGCACACGAACGGAAATTTTGGATGCGGATGGAAGTCAGCATGTCTGTAATGTCTGATGAGCGGAGCTACCCGGGTGGACGCGCGGGGCGACACGATGCCACTCGCGGCATGCGGCAATTGTAGAGACCGCAAGGCCTTGAGCGCTATCGCTATGTGGGCGGGGCGCCGGAATAGGCGCCAGACGGCACTGCGAGGATCGAGCGACAGAATGAAAAGCTCTGGCGTAGGTCTCGGCGTAGCTTTTCAATATTGACCTTGTCTAGTATGCCGCAGGTACTGCTGCATCATCGGGGTATGGCCGGCGAAGGCGTCGGGCGACAGCGTGGTCATAAGTCAGGCGTGAAGTTGTTGCTTTGGTTGCCCGAGTTTACCAGTGGCTTCATGTGCGGGCGCGAAGTTGGCTGTTTGGCCGGTTACGGGTGATGGCGTGGGGAGGCGAAGAGTCTCCCAACCGTCGCTACAACAGACGACGAATATGGAATCACAAATCGGAGACGGACCATCCGTACACACCTTCGCGCCGCCGCTAGCAGCAGGGCAAAGGTATCGATGGCATCGTAAATGTCACACCGCCTATGCCAACGATCGCATTCTGCGTATCCGTAACGTCCACGTATCTGAACGCTAGACGAAGATCCCGGCATCAACGAGTTGAAGATCGGCATCGGCGATCTGTCCCGCCGCGACCCCTGGGAGCCGGATGTGTACCCGGACTATGCAGTGCCGATCGCATGGGCGGAGGGGGGATGGCCTTGGGGTCGTAAAGGCGGTGTTCGGATTCTGGCCGAAGTTCATGCAGCCCGAGCGCGTCGACGACAACGGCAGGAAGCGGAGAAAGCTCGACACGGTCAACGCTCGTTCGGAAACTGTTGGGGAGAGTCCCGGCTGTACGGCAAGGCGTGGCGAGCCGGTCAGCGCTGCTTGATCCCGGTCCGATGGAGATACGAGCCTTGCGTCTGGGCCGAAACCAAAGACTACAAACCACAGAGCGTCCGATGCGGTGGAGCCGGATTTACCGCCCCTAGAGGACCGAAAGAAGGTGGCTGTCGACAATCGCCTATGCTCAACACGTACGGTGCCAAGATGTCGTTCCACGCGCGAAGTCTGGACTGAAACTTGCTGGATCTAGAGCACGGGTGACATCCCGAACGGAGGCAGCCATGGAACAGGAGTTGAAGTTACGAATCCCCCCGGAGCACCTCGGCAAGCTTCGTCGCGCGCCTCTGCTCGTGCGTAGCCACACCGAGGCTAATCCATCGAAACTCCTGACCAGCACCTATTTCGACACGCCGGATCTGGCTCTACACGGGTGCGGCGCGTCGCTGCGTGTGCGGGCCGACGGCCGGCGGCGGATCCAGACATTGAAGCTCGGGGGCGTTATTGATGCGGGGGTTTTCGACAGGGGTGAGTTCGAAGTGCCAATCAATGGCGACGCGCCCGACCTCACGCTGCTGCATGAGGTGATACCCGCCGACACGGATTGCGGAAAGCTGATTCGTGATCAGGCTGTTGCCGCGTGCCTCGCTCCTGTTTTCGTCACACGCATGAATCGAACCGCGATCCCGATACATCTTGCGTCGGAAGACGAAATCGAAGTAGCCGTAGATGAGGGAACCATTGAGGCGCAAACGGGCTCCGTGTCCCTTGCAGCAGTCGAACTCGAACTCAAGCAGGGCAACCGGCAAGCCCTCCATGCGACGGCGCTTGAACTCCTGAAGGCCGCACCGTTGCGAATCGACCATCGCAGCAAGGCCGATGTCGGTTACGAATTGCTTGTCGCGGAGCATGCGGAAGCCGTAAGAGCAAAGCCCGTCCGCCTCGGCAAGAGCGCTTCAATTGAAGATGCGTTCTGCACGATCCTGCGTAACTGCCTTGATCAGGTTCACGCCAACGCGCGCGGCGTCGTTTCCGGTCACGATCCGTCATGCGTGCATCAGATGCGGGTGGGGCTCCGGCGTTTGCGTTCGGCGTTGGACTTGTTCGCCAAGGTGATTCCCGCATACTCCGGACTCGACGACGAACTGCGCTGGATTGCGGCAGAACTCGGTGCGGCGCGCGACTGGGGAGTCCTGGCCGGGGCCACGCTCGATCATGCCGGAGCTGATAGCAATGAAGAAGAGCTGGGGCCGATTCGGCGGGCTTGCACGCAGATGGCAGTGGACAACCGCAAACGAGCGGCGACCGCGGTCGATTCGGTTCGCTACACGCGGCTGATACTGGAGTTCACGCTATGGCTGGAAGTCAAAAGATGGCGCGACGCGATGACCGACGAACAGCGCGCGGCGATCGAAGGTTCCGCGAGGAAGTTCGCCGTTGAAGTGCTGCACAGTCGGCACCGGAAGCTGATCAAGCGTGGCAAGAAGCTTGCCGATCTGGACGACCACCATCGGCACCGCGCCCGTATCGCGGCGAAGAAGGTTCGCTACGCGACGGAGTTCTTTCAGTCGTTGGTTTCCAAAAGGGCCGTGCGTCACTACGTCGATGCACTGACGGACCTTCAGGACGATCTTGGGTGGCGCAACGATGCGGTTGTCGCGGATAAACTCCTGCGCATCGTGTCGCGGAAGTCGACCGAAGCCGATCGTGGCGCGGCTTTCGTCAGAGGTTATCTGGCTTCACGCGTTGCCGCCGATCATCGAAGGCTAAGTAAGTTGTGGAAGCGTTTTGAACGCATATCGCCACCGCACTAAATCGGATCGGGATTGGGTGGGCGATCGGATGCAAACATGTCCCACACGTCAGATAAGCCGCAGGTACTGCTGGATCATCGGGGTATGGCCGGCGAAGGCGTCGGGCGACAGCGTGGTCACAAGTCAGGCGTGAAGTTGTTGCTTGGGTTGCCCGAGTTGACCAGTGGCTTCGGCATGCACGCGCGAAGTTCGCCATTCGGCCAGGTTGCCGGAGATTGCGCGACCGGCGGCGATCGTTCTCACGCCGCCGTCCGACCGCGCTCCTGGCCGGCCATGCGAAAGTCGGCGCCGCTCAGGTGGAGAACCTTCGCGCGCCGACTCGTTTCGTACATCAGGCCGCTTGCCCCGACGTCATGCTGAGCGCCACCGCCTGCGCGACTTCGATCCCGTCGATGGCCGCCGAATAGATGCCACCCGCATACCCCGCACCTTCACCCGCCGGATACAGCCCCTCGACGTTCATGCTCTGGTAATCGTCCTTGCGCCGAATCCGGATCGGCGACGAAGTGCGCGTCTCGACACCGGTGAGCACTGCATCGTGCATCGCGAACCCGGCGATCTTCTTGTCGATCTCGGGGAGGGCTTCGCGGATCGCTTCGATCACGTAGTCGGGCAGCGCGGTGCTGAGATCGGTCGGGTTCACGCCCGGCTTGTACGACGGTTCCACGGAGCCGAGCGACGTCGACGGCCGGCCGGCGATGAAATCACCGACCAACTGGCCCGGCGCGCGATAATCGCCGCCGCCGAGTTCGAACGCGCGCTCTTCCCATTTGCGCTGGAACGCGATGCCGGCCAGCGGCCCGCCGGGATAGTCGTCCGGCGTGATGCCGACGACGATGCCCGCGTTCGCATTGCGCTCGGCGCGCGAATACTGGCTCATGCCGTTGGTGACCACGCGGCCCGGCTCGGAGGTTGCCGCGACCACCGTGCCGCCCGGGCACATGCAGAAGCTGTAGACGGCGCGGCCATTGCTGCAGTGGTGCACCACCTTGTAGTCCGCCGCGCCGAGCTGCTTGTGGCCCGCGAACTTGCCGAAGCGGCTGCGATCGATCAGCCCCTGCGGATGTTCGATACGGAAGCCGAGCGAGAACGGCTTGGCTTCGATATAGACACCGCGATCGTGCAGCATCTGGAAGGTGTCGCGCGCGCTGTGGCCCACAGCCAGCACCACGTGGTCGCACCGCAGCGTTTCGCCGTTCGAGAGCTTCAGCGAGCGTACCTTGCCCTGATCGATCTCGATATCGTCGACCCGCGTTTCGAAACGCACTTCACCACCCAGTTCGTGGATGGACGCGCGCATCTTTTCCACCATGCTGACGAGGCGGAACGTGCCGATGTGCGGCCGGCTCAGGTACAGGATGTCGTCCGGCGCCCCGGCCTTGACGAATTCGTCCAGCACCTTGCGGCCATAGTGGTTCGGATCCTTGATCTGGCTGTACAGCTTGCCGTCGGAAAACGTCCCGGCGCCGCCTTCACCGAACTGCACGTTGGATTCGGGGTTGAGTACGCTCTTGCGCCACAGGCCGAAGGTGTCCTTGGTGCGCTCGCGCACGGCCTTGCCGCGTTCGAGGATGATGGGGCGGAACCCCATCTGCGCGAGGATCAGCCCCGCGAACAGGCCGCACGGCCCCATGCCGATAACGACCGGGCGCAGGAAATTGCCGTGCTCGGGCGCCTTCGTGACGAAGTGGTACGCCATGTCGGGCGTCACGCCGCAATGCGGCTTGCCGGCGAGGCGCTTGATCGCGGCCGCTTCGTCCGCGACTTCGACATCGACGATATACGTGAGCTTGATGTCGGCGCGCTTGCGCGCATCGTGCGCACGGCGGAACACGGTGTAACGGAGGAGCCCGTCCGCGGCCACGCCAAGCTCCGCGAGGCGCGCGCGAATCGCGGCCTCGAGCGCGCTTTCGGGGTGGTCGAGGGGGAGTTTAATTTCGCTTAGCCGTAACATGAGGACTCGGATGCGATTGCCACGGCGTCGTGGCGGTGTTGATATGGCCGGGGTCCGGCAGGCCGGCGGTATTGTCCGCCGTGCGGGCATGCCGGACGCCAACCCATCATTGTCATTGCGGGAAGGGCCGTGCAAGCGGAAGTACGCTGACCGGCCCGAACAACTCAAGCAACTTCAGGATAGGCGCACGAAGCGACCCTTGTGCGGGAAGATTGTCCCGCCTCCCGGTAACCGGGAGGCGAACGGCGCGCCGTCATGACGATGCCTGTGAGCGATATGCGCGCAAGCCGCGCCATGCAGGCGCGGCCGGGGCTTACTCCGCCGCCGGATGCACGCGCGTGTAACCCTTCAGGATCGGGATCATCTGCGCGTAGATCTTCGGGTTCGCGGCGACGATTTCATGGCGATGCAGGAAATCGGCGTCGCCCGTGTAGTTGCCGACGAGGCCGCCGGCCTCGGTGATCAGCAGGCTGCCCGCTGCCATGTCCCACACGTTGATGCCCTGCTCGAAGAACGCGTCGAGGCGGCCGGCCGCGACGTTCGCGAGATCGAGTGCGGCCGCGCCCGGACGGCGCAGGCCCGTGCAGGCCTGCGTCATTTCGGTGAAGAGGCGCGCGTAGGCATCGAGGCCGTCCTTTTCGCGGAACGGGAAGCCCGTGCCGACCAGTGCGTCCGACAGGCGGTCGCGGCGGCCGACGCGGATGCGGCGGTCGTTCAGGTACGCGCCGCGGCCGCGGGTGGCCGTGAACAGGTCGTTCTTGTTCGGGTCGTAGACGACAGCCTGCGTGACGACGCCCTTGTGCTCGAGCGCGATCGATACGCAGTAGTACGGGAAGCCGTGGATGAAGTTGGTCGTGCCGTCGAGCGGATCGATGATCCACTTGAATTCGGATTCGTTCTCCGATTCGCCCGATTCTTCCGCGAGGATCGCGTGGTCGGGGTAGGCGGTCTTCAGCGTCTCGATGATCGCGTCTTCGGCGGCCTTGTCCACTTCGGTGACGAAGTCGTTCTGCTGCTTCTTGCGGATCTCGATCAGGTCGAGATCGAGGGACGCGCGATTGATGATCTGTCCGGCGCGGCGCGCAGCCTTGACAGCAATGTTGAGCATGGGATGCATGAGCCTGGATCCTGTAGCCGGCGGCACGGGCCGCCACGAAGTGGAACAACCGCCCGGCACGGCGCAAGCGTGGCAGGCGAGGTGAGACGCGAATTGACAAAGAACGGGGTACGACCCGCGCCGCACGGAGTGCGACGCGTAAAGGCATGATTTTACCCGATTTTTGGCGGTTTCATGCGACCGGCGTACGGGGAAACCCCCACTATCCATCCGGACGAGTGGGTTTGCCGCGGCGATGGCGATACCATACTGCCATTCTGATGAACCGAGTCGTATCGTAGTGGAAACCCCGCAGATCACCGCCGCGCTGTCCGAGCCGGGCGCGGCCTCGTCCCAGCCGCCGTCCGGCGGCTTCACGTCCACCCGTTTCGTGCTTGTCGAGCCGAGCCATCCCGGCAATGTCGGGGCGGCCGCCCGTGCGCTGAAGACGATGGGCTTCTCGCGTCTCGTGCTGGTCGCGCCCCGCGTGCCGCACGTGCAGAGCGATCCCGAGGCGATCGCGATGGCCAGCGGCGCGGACGATGTCCTGGCGTCCGCGCATGTCGTGCCGACGCTCGGCGACGCGCTGTCCGGTGTTCACTGGTCGATCGCGCTGACCGCGCGCACGCGCGAATACGGGCCGCCGCGCCTGGCGCCGCGTGCCGCCGCCGCGCAGGCGTGCGCGCAGGTCGGCACGGGTGAAATCGCGCTCGTGTTCGGCAACGAGCGCACGGGCCTCGCGAACGAGCATGTCGAGCAGTGCAGTGCGTTGGCGCATATCCCGGCGAACCCGGCCTACAGTTCGCTGAATCTCGCACAGGCCGTACAGGTGCTTGCGTACGAGCTGCGTGTCGCGTTTCTCGAGCAGGCGAGCGAACCGTCGGCGCAACCGTCGGCCGAAGCCGGCACGCTTGCGCAGAGCGACGAGATCGAGCGGATGTACGTGCACCTCGAGAACGCGCTGATCGCGCTCGACTTCCTCGATCCGCGCAACCCGAAGAAGCTGATGCCGCGGCTGCGGCGCCTATTCGCGCGCACGGGCCTCGAGCGCGAGGAGGTCAACATCTTGCGCGGTGTCGCGAAGCACATCCTGCTGAAATCGGGCAAGCCCGACGGCGACGCGTAAGCGGTCGGCGCACGGGGTGCCGGATGTCCCGGCGCGCGGGGCAACCACGCGTCGGCAGGTGCCGGGTCGGCCGCCGAAAGCGCCGGGGCCGATCGCTCCACTTGGTCGACCACCCCGCAAACCCAGTAACAGCAAGCGTTTCGCCCGAATACCCGCGCCGGCGGCGGGGTGAACTTGCGAGCGCGTGCGGCCGTTCGTGACTCGCCCTACAATCGCCAAACGTCATAAGTAAATTACCCGGCGCGATAACGGCCGGTCATTGCCGGCGATGCGCGCCGGCCTTTTCCCAGACCACATCATGTTCACGAGACTGCGCGAAGACGTTGCAACGATTCGCGAGCGGGATCCCGCCGCTCGCAGTGCATGGGAAGTGCTGACCTGTTATCCGGGGTTGCATGCGCTCGTGCTGCATCGGTTCGCACACGCATGCTGGCGCGCGAAGCGCTACTGGCTCGCGCGTTTCGCGTCGCAGGCCGGTCGGTTCCTGACGGGGATCGAGATTCACCCCGGCGCGACGATCGGCCGGCGCGTGTTCATCGATCACGGGATGGGGGTCGTGATCGGCGAGACGGCGATCGTCGGCGACGACTGCACGATCTATCAGGGCGTGACGCTGGGCGGCACGTCGCTCACGCGCGGCGCCAAGCGCCACCCGACGCTCGAGGCCGGTGTGATCGTCGGGGCGGGCGCGAAGGTGCTCGGCGGCTTTACGGTCGGGGCGGGTGCGAAGATCGGTTCGAACGCGGTCGTCGTGAAGCCGGTACCGGCAGGCGGCACGGCGGTCGGCAATCCGGCGCGCGTCGTGATGCCGGCGCAGCCGAAGCCGCAGCCCGAACGTGCGGCGTTCTGCGCGTACGGGATCACGCCGAATGCCGACGATCCGATGTCGCTCGCGATTCATGGGCTGATCGATCACGCGGCGAAGGAAAGCCGCCGCGTCGACGAGATCGTCGCGGCGCTCGAGCGGCTCGGCACGCATCTGGAAACGCTGCAGGGCGCCGACGCGGCGCGCCTCGATCTGCGCCGGCTGTCGGCCGTGCTGGAAGGCAAGTCGGTCGAACGCCAGGCGTAATTCAATGGATGCCCGCTGCTGCCGGTTGTTGCGACGGTAGCGGCGGCGTCAGTCGAGCGGCATCGCGTGGATGCCTTCCGCGTCGACGCGCAGGTAGCCGCCGCGCGGCTTGCCGTGGTCGAGATCCCAGTCGGGCAACACCCAGCGGATGCCACCCGGTTCCAGGTGCCGCGCGGGGCGGTGCGTATGGCCGTGAATGATCACGCTCGCGCGGCTTTTCCGGAACAGCGCCGCCACGCCTTCATGCGTGACATCGTAAATCGCCGAAGCAGGGCGCATCCGGCCCGCTTCGCTGTTCGAGCGCATGCGCTGCGCGAGCGCGCGGCGCCAGCGGAACGGCCATGCGAGAAACAGCCATTGCGCCGCGCGGTTGCGTGCGAAGCGGCGGAACACCTGGTAGCCGCGGTCGGCCGTGCACTGCGCGTCGCCATGCGTGAGCACGATGCGCTGGCCGAAGGCCATGACCAGCGAAGGATCGGGCAGCAGCATCGCGCCCGCTGCCTTCATGAAGCGCCGGCCGAGCAGGAAATCGCGGTTGCCGTGCATCACGTAGAGCGCGATGCCGCGCTCCGAGAACGTGTGCATCAGCGCGGCCATGCGGGCCGCGAACGGATCGTCGTCGAGGATGTCGTCGCCGATCCAGTATTCGAACAGGTCGCCGAGGATGAACACCGAGTCGGCGCTGTCGGCGGTGTATTTCACGAAATGCTCGAACGCAGCGACCGTCTTCGGAATCGCTTCGCTCAGGTGCAGATCGGAGAGAAACAGGAACGGGCGTGCGGCTTGCGCGTATTCGCGCTCGCCCGGCACGCCCGCGGAGACGCTTCGCGGCGGACTCTCCTGCAACATCGAAGTGCCTCCGTAACGTCGCGTCAGACCACGACGGCCTTCTCGATCACGACGTCGTCAGTCGGCACGTCCTGGTGGAAACCAGCGTTGCCCGTCTTGACGCCCTTGATCTTGTCGACCACGTCCTGGCCTTCGACGACCTTGCCGAACACGGCGTAGCCCCAGCCTTGCGGCGTCGGCGACGAGTGGTTCAGGAAGTCGTTGTCGTTCACGTTGATGAAGAACTGGGCGGTCGCCGAGTGCGGATCGTTCGTGCGTGCCATTGCGACCGTGTAGTTGTCGTTCTTCAGACCGTTGTTCGCCTCGTTGTCGATCGGCGCATCGGTCGGCTTCTGCTTCAGGCCCGGCTCGAAGCCGCCGCCCTGGATCATGAAGCCGTTGATCACGCGATGGAACACGGTGCCGTCGTAGTGGCCCTTCTTCACGTAGTTCAGGAAGTTCTCGACCGTCTTCGGTGCCTTCGCGGCGTCGAGCTCGAGCTTGATCACGCCGTGGTTCGTATGCAGTTCAACCATGATGAATTCCTTCGGTGAGGCGGTTTAAATGGCACGCGGCCGGTCGTGCGACGCGGCCGCGTGAGGCGCCGGACGTGCCGGCAGGTTCTTACTTCGAGACGATGCTGGCCGATTCGATCACGATCGGTTGCGCGGGCACGTCCTGCATCGGGCCGCGCGAGGTCGTCGCGACGCCTTCGATCTTCTTCACGACGTCGAGACCCGACACGACCTTGCCGAACACCGCATAGCCGTTGCCGTCCGGGTTCGGGTAGTCGAGGCCGCTGTTGTCGACCGTGTTGATGAAAAACTGCGCGGTGGCCGAGTTCGGATCGCTCGTGCGTGCCATCGCGATCGTGCCCGTCAGGTTCTTCAGACCATTGCGGCTCTCCAGCGGGATCGGCGCGCGGGTCGGCTTCTCCTCGAAGTTGGTCTTGTAGCCGCCGCCCTGGATCATGAAGCCCTTGATCACGCGATGGAAGATCGTGCCGTTGTACTGGCCGGCCTTCACGTAATCGAGGAAGTTGGCGACGGACTTCGGCGCCTTCTCCGGGTAGAGCTCGACGCGGATATCGCCCTGCGAGGTCTTCAGCTGCACGACGGGGTGCGCGGTAGCCGATTGCGCGAACGCAGGTGCGGTCGCGGTCGCGAGAAGGGCGGCGCCGCCAAGCGCCAGCAACAGACGTTTCATTGCGATCCTCAGGTTGGGAGGGAAAGAAGGCCGCGCCGCTTATTTCGACGGCGCGACGTACGGCGCCGCCAGTGCGCCCGACGGACCGCTGAACTGGAACGTCGGCGACATCGGCAGCGTGGTGGTGCTCACGTTCGCGGCAGCGCGGTCGGAGTAGTCGCGCGTGGCCGGTGCGGTCGCGCGGGCATTCGGCGCGGCCTTCGGCGGCGACACGATCTTCTGGAGATCGGCGAGGCGCTGCGCGGTCGCGCCGCTCGTGCGGCCGAGCGATTGCGCGCGCTTGTACGACTCGGCCGCGAGGCGCAGGTAGAGATCGCCGAGGTTCTCGTACGCGAGCGAGTAGCCCGGGTTCGATTGCGTCGCCGTGACGAGCGCGGTGCGCGCTTCGTCGTAGCGGCCATGCTTCGCGTAAAGCGCCGCAAGGTTGTTGTACGGCTCGGGCAGTTCGGGGTACGCCTGCGTGATCGCGACGAACTGCTGGATCGCGTCGTCATCGCGGTTCAGGCGGGCCAGCACGGTGCCGCGCTTGAACTGCGCCTGCACGTCGTGCGGGTGCGACGCGATGCGCGCGTCGAGCTGCGCGAGCGCCTGCTTCCACTGCTTGCCGGCGATCGACGCGTCGATTTCGGGCGTGCCGTCGGCGGTGGCCGGGGCCTTCTGCGCATGCGCCGCGGGAGCCGCGAAAAGCGTCAGCGCGACGCCCATGACGGTGGTCGCAACGAGGGTCGCAGCGCTCGGCGCGCGGCCGCGATGAGGTTTCATAGGCGTAAATCGGAATGTTATACTCCGAGCCATTCTAACAAAACGTCTGCGCGTTCCGGCGAGCGTCAGACAGTCTTTCTTTGCCTCTCGTGGCCGTCACCGCTGTGCTTGCAGCCTGACCGCCCCATGTGATATCGAGGACGCTCGGCCTGGTGCCGCAGCAGATGGTCCGTCCGTTTCACATGCTGGGCGAGCTTCGCCAGGGCGGTTTCCTTCGGCTCACGGTTCATCTCTATGGAATCACTGCGCATCTACAACACGCTCGCGCGTGACAAGCAAGTCTTCGTGCCGCGCCAGGCTGGCGAAGTGCGGATGTACGTATGCGGAATCACCGTATACGACTATTGTCACGTGGGCCACGCGCGCATGCTGGTCGTGTTCGACCTCGTCCAGCGCTGGTTGCGTGCGATCGGTTACCGGGTCACGTATGTGCGCAACATTACCGACATCGACGACAAGATCATTCGCCGCGCGGTCGAGAACGGCGAGACGATCAAGTCGCTGACCGACCGGTTCATCGGCGCGATGCACGACGATGAAAGCGCGCTCGGCATCCAGCGGCCCGACATCGAGCCGCGCGCGACCGAGTTCATCCCGCAGATGCTCGGCATGATCGAGACGCTCGAGACGAACGGCTACGCGTACCAGGCGACCGACGGCGACGTCAATTACTCGGTGCGCAAGTTCGCGAACTACGGGAAGCTGTCGGGCAAGTCGCTCGACGACCTGCGCGCGGGCGAGCGCGTCGCCGCGAACGACGCGAAGGAAGATCCGCTCGATTTCGTGCTGTGGAAACGCGCGAAGCCGGAAGATCCGGAAGGCACGTCGTGGGCGTCGAAGTACGGGATGGGGCGCCCGGGCTGGCACATCGAGTGCTCGGCGATGGGCTGCACGCTGCTCGGCGAGCATTTCGACATCCACGGTGGCGGGCAGGATCTGCAATTCCCGCACCACGAGAACGAGATCGCGCAGAGCGAAGGCGCGACCGGCCAGACGTTCGTCAATTACTGGATGCACAACGGTTTCGTGCAGGTCGACAACGAGAAGATGTCGAAATCGCTCGGCAACTTCTTCACGATCCGCGAAGTGCTCGAGCGCTACGATGCCGAAGTCATGCGCTTCTTCATCGTGCGCACGCACTACCGTTCGCCGCTCAATTACAGCGACGTGCATCTCGACGATGCGCGCGCGTCGCTCACGCGTCTCTATACCGCACTGAAAGACGTTGAAGCCGACACGCTCGCGCTCGACTGGAACGAGCCGCACGCGCAGCGTTTCGCCGCCGCGATGAACGACGACTTCAACACGCCGGTCGCGGTGGCGACGCTGTTCGAGCTGGCGGGCGAGGTGAATCGCACGGGCGACGCATCGCTCGCGCGGCAGTTGAAACAACTGGCGGGCCTGCTCGGCCTGCTGGGCCGCGAACCGCGCGCGTTCTTGCAGCAGGCGTCCGGCGCCGCGCAGGCGGGCGGGCTCGCCGCCGACGAGATCGAAGCGAAGATCGCTGCGCGTGTCGCGGCGAAGCAAGCGAAGGACTATGCCGAAGCGGACCGGATCCGGGCAGAACTGCTCGAGACCGGTATCGCACTTGAAGACAAACCGGGCGGATCGACCGAATGGCGTCGCGTATGAGCGCGGTGCGTTCCACTGACCGATCCGTCAGGTAGGAGGCAAGATGGCAACGGCCAGAAAAGCGCCGGTCAGGCGCGCGACCCCGGTCGCCGCGCGTCCGGCAGCCAAGCGCGTGCCGCCGGCGAAGACGGACGCGACGCGCGCCGTGCCGAACGGCGCGCTCAACGGTCATGCGCAGCCGGCGGCTGCGCCGCCGGCCGCCGACGCGGCCCGCAAGGCCCGTGCGTCCGAAGCGGACGGCGAGGAGGTCGTCGTGCGTCCTGCATACTGGGATAAAGCATGCGCCGACCTCGTCAAGCGCGACCGGATCCTGAAGAAACTGATTCCGAAGTTCGGTCCCGCGCATCTCGTGAAGCGCGGCGACCCGTTCGTCACGCTCGCGCGCTCGGTCGTCGGCCAGCAGATTTCGGTGCCGTCGGCGCAGTCGCTGTGGGCGCGCATCGGGGATGCCTGTCCGAAACTCGCGCCACAGCCGGTGATCCGGCTCGGCGCGGACAAGCTGATCGCGTGTGGGCTGTCGAAGCGCAAGACGGAATACATCCTCGATCTCGCGCAGCATTTCGTGTCGGGCGCGCTGCACGTCGACAAATGGACGTCGATGGACGACGAGGACGTGATCGCGGAACTCACGCAGATCCGCGGCATCAGCCGCTGGACGGCCGAGATGTTCCTGATCTTCAACCTGTCGCGGCCGGACGTCCTGCCGCTCGACGACCCGGGCCTGATCCGCGCGATCAGCGTCAATTACTTCAGCGGGGAACCCGTCACGCGCAGCGAGGCGCGTGAAGTAGCGGCCAACTGGGAACCGTGGCGTACCGTCGCGACCTGGTACATGTGGCGCAGCTTCGATGCGCCCGACGCCGACGCCTGAGCGGCGGCTATCGGGTTTTAAACATCAATAGTTGAGAGCCGGTTTTGAGCGTCGCCCGCGCGGGTAGAATACGCGCTGCCGCAAGACCCAAGGATTCGAACACATGAAGACCACGTTTCTGGATTTCGAACAGCCGATCGCCGAACTCGAGGCCAAGATCGAAGAGCTGCGATTCGTGCAGGACGACTCGGCTGTCGACATTTCGGAAGAAATCGAGCGGCTGTCGAAGAAAAGCCAGCAACTGACGAAAGACCTCTACGCGAACCTGTCGCCGTGGCAGGTTTCGCAGATCGCGCGGCATCCGCAGCGTCCGTACACGCTCGATTACGTTGCGGAACTGTTTACCGATTTTCACGAGCTGCACGGCGACCGCGCATTCGCGGACGATGTGTCGATCGTCGGCGGCCTCGCGCGCTTCGGCGGCCATCCGTGCATGGTGATCGGTCACCAGAAGGGCCGTGACACGAAGGAGCGCGCCGCGCGCAACTTCGGGATGCCGCGTCCGGAAGGCTATCGCAAGGCCGAACGCCTGATGCGTCTCGCCGAGAAGTTCGGTCTGCCGATCTTCACGTTCGTCGACACGCCGGGCGCGTACCCGGGTATCGGCGCGGAAGAGCGCGGCCAGTCGGAGGCAATCGGCCGCAACCTTTACGTGATGGCCGAGCTGAAGACGCCGATCATCACGACGGTGATCGGCGAGGGCGGTTCGGGCGGCGCGCTCGCGATCGCGGTGGCCGACACGGTGATGATGCTGCAATTCTCGACCTACTCGGTGATCTCGCCGGAAGGCTGCGCGTCGATCCTGTGGAAGAGCGCCGCGAAGGCGCCGGAAGCGGCGGAAGCGCTGGGCCTGACCGCGCACCGCCTGAAGGCGCTCGGCCTGATCGACAAGATCATCAACGAGCCGCTCGGCGGCGCGCATCGCGATCCGAAGGGCATGGCTGCGCTGCTGCGCCGTGCGCTCGCCGACTCGCTGCGCCAGTTCCAGGGGATGAGCATCGATGCGCTGCGCGAGCGTCGCTTCGAGCGCCTGATGGCCTACGGCAAGTTCAAGGAAACCACGCCGGGCGCATGACCGGCCGCGTCTTCCAGTCGCGCGCCGCTGCGCGCGCGTTCCTCTCGTGATTCCGCCAACCGAATACTCCGCCGACCGCGTCGTTCTCGACGCGGTCGGCGTTGCGCTTTCCGGCATGCCGCCCGATGCCCGCATCGCGATCGCATACAGCGGCGGCCTCGACTCGACGGTGCTGCTCGATGCGGCCGTGCGCGTCGCGGGCGCGTCGCGGTGCGTCGCGCTGCACGTGCATCACGGGCTGAGTGCGAATGCCGACGCGTGGGTGGCGCACGCCGAGGCCAGCGCCGCGGGGCTCGGCGTCGCGTTCGAATCGATGGGCGTCGACGTGCCGCGCGACAGCGGCCTTGGCGTCGAGGCGACGGCGCGCGAGCGGCGCTATGCGGCGCTCGACGAGATGTGCGAACGCCACGGCGCGGCCGCGCTGTGGCTCGCGCAGCATGCGGACGACCAAGCCGAGACCGTGTTGCTGCAGTTGTTGCGCGGCGCGGGGATCGCGGGGCTTGCCGCCATGGCGCCGCGTTACCGCCCTGACGGCGTGAGCGTCGAGCGTGTGCGCCCGCTGCTGCGACTGTTGCGTGCGCAACTCGAGCGCTATGCGAAGCAGCGCGATCTGGCATGGATCGACGACGAATCGAACAACGACACGCGTTACGCGCGCAATGCGTTGCGCATCGACGTGCTGCCGGCGCTGGCCGTGCATTTCCCGGGCTTTCGCGACGCGCTCGGCCGCGCGGCCCAGCATGCGGCGGCCGCCCAGCGACTGCTCGACGATCTGGCCGAACTCGACTTCGCCGTTGCCGCGCGCGATGACGGGCAGGCACTGGCGCGCGATGCGCTGGTCGCGTTCGACGATACGCGCGGCGCGAACCTGCTGCGCTTCTGGATGCGTCGGCTCGGTCTGCCGAGTGCGTCGGCTGCCCGGCTCGCCAACATGATGCGGCAGTTGCGTGCCACGAATGTCGCCCATGCGCTGCGCGTCGATCACGCAGGGCAATGCCTGCGCCTGTATCGCGATGTCGTCTACTGGGAAGCGGGGGACAGCAGCGAACCGGCCGATGACGGCACCGGGAGCCCGCATCCGGAAGCGGTGCTCGCGTGGGACGGACAGGACGTCTGGCACCTGCCGGGTTGGCGCGGCACGTTCGTGTTCGTGCCGGCCGATGCGGGAAGCGCCGACGCGGTGCCGGAGACGCTGCTGCGCGGCGCGCGGCTGGCGGCGCGTGCCCGAGCGGGCGGCGAGCGGATGCGCACGTCGCCGGGCGGCCCGGGCCGTACGCTGAAGAACCTGTTCCAGGAGCGTGGTGTGCCCGCCTGGCAGCGCGACGTGCCGCTGCTGTTCGCCGGCGACTGGCTGATCTACGTGCCGCGCCTCGGCGTGAATCGCGATGCCGGCATGTCCGGCGGCGGAGCGCCCGGTGATGGCGCGTGGCGCCGGGTCGAGTGGCGTCCCGACTTACTGATCGCATAGCGGCGGCGGCCCGCGTGGCGGCGCGATGGCACGCGCATTTTCACCATTTGGTAAACAGCGCCGGAACGGCCTTGGACGCCGCGCGCGGCTTGTCAAGCGGGCCTCTATCGGGTACGCTCGGTCGTTTGCTCGGCTCGATTTTTGAGCGATTTGTGCAGGTTTTCCGCGTGACGTACCCGGTTTGCGCGGCCCGATCGGCCTTCCGGGCAAAATCCGTCACGCTTGCGTGTTGCGTCCCAGCCGTCCCCCTCGTCGTCCGTCCACAGCCACAAGCCGCGTGACCGAACGGCTACGCGGCCTGCCCAGCGCGCCCGTGCGGTTTCTCCTCCAGTTCAGAACGACAATGGCACTCATCGTACATAAATACGGCGGCACTTCGATGGGCTCGGTCGAGCGCATCAAGAACGTCGCGAAACGCGTCGCAAAATGGCATCAGGCCGGGCACCAGATGGTGGTCGTGCCTTCGGCGATGTCCGGCGAAACCAACCGTCTGCTCGGTCTCGCGAAAGAGATTTCGAGCCAGCCGAGCCCGCGCGAGCTCGACATGATCGCGTCGACCGGCGAGCAGGTCAGCGTCGGCCTGCTGTCGATCGCGCTGCAGGAAATCGGCGTCGAGGCCGTGAGCTACGCCGGCTGGCAAGTGCCGATCAAGACCGACAGCGCGTTCACGAAAGCGCGCATTCACTCGATCGACGACGAGCGCGTGAAGGCCGATCTGAATGCAGGCAAGGTCGTGATCATCACGGGCTTCCAGGGCGTCGATCCGGACGGTCACATCACGACGCTGGGCCGTGGCGGCTCGGATACGTCGGCGGTGGCGGTCGCGGCTGCGCTGGGTGCCGAAGAGTGCCTGATTTATACGGACGTCGATGGCGTCTACACGACCGATCCGCGCGTCGTCGAAGAGGCGCGACGCCTCGATCGCGTGACGTTCGAGGAAATGCTGGAAATGGCCAGCCTCGGCTCGAAGGTCCTGCAGATCCGCTCGGTCGAATTCGCCGGCAAATACCAGGTGAAGACGCGTGTGCTGTCGAGCCTGACCGATCCGCTGATTGCGCTCGACGAAGAAATGCGCTCGGGCACCCTGATTACTTTTGAAGAAGACGAGACCATGGAAAAGGCAGTCATTTCCGGCATCGCGTTCCAGCGCGACGAAGCACGCATTGCTGTGATGGGCGTGCCCGACAAGCCGGGCATCGCGTATCAGATCCTCGGCCCGGTCGCGGATGCGAACGTCGACGTCGACATGATCATCCAGAACCAGAGCGTCCAGGGCAAGACCGACTTCACGTTCACGGTCGGCCGTGGCGACTACCAGAAGGCGATGGACATCCTCACCAACCAGGTGAAGGGCCACGTGAATGCCGAGCAGGTGCAGGGCGACCCGAAGGTGTCGAAGGTGTCGGTCGTCGGTGTCGGCATGCGTTCGCACGTGGGCGTCGCGAGCAAGATGTTCCGCACGCTGTCGGAAGAGGGCATCAACATCCAGATGATCTCGACGTCCGAAATCAAGATTTCGGTGCTGATCGACGAAAAATACATGGAGCTGGCCGTCCGCGCGCTGCACAAGGCATTCGAACTCGACCAGGCATCGTGAATTTTTCGTGATGCATTGAAGAAAATGCATCACGGAAATTGACGCGCGGTTCGAAACCCTATATTATTTCGTTCTCGTCGCACTGCCTCCCTGGTGCGAGCGAAAGTTTGGGAGACGTGGCCGAGAGGTCGAAGGCACTCCCCTGCTAAGGGAGCATCTGGGCCAAAACCTGGATCGAGGGTTCGAATCCCTCCGTCTCCGCCAAAAGCGGTGACAAAGCCCCGCAAGTTCTCGGACTTGCGGGGCTTTTTCTTTTTCGGGCCCGTCGACGGACTTGTCGACAACCACGCGCCGTTAGGCACGGCGACACGGTTACCGGCATGCGGCAGCACGCACGCGTATGACAAGCGCCGGCAGATCCTGCGGAAGTACCACACGATCATCGTGCAGCGTGTTGCGATGGAGCAGGGCAGCGATGCTGCTCGTGCCCCGGTCCCTCTCCGGTTCGCATTCGATACGCATGCCGCACTGCTGGATGTCGCGAACTGCATCTGCGATGCGATTGTCATGACGCCCCCGCGTCGAAGTCGGCACAGTCCGCCGCAAGCGGCATGATCGATGCCGGTCCAGGCCACGCGTGCAAGCCGCTTCGGCCCACTTCCTGCGCAACACGATCATCATCGCGCGATGAGGATGCGCATTGGGGACCGCCTGAGTCGTCAGCGATCAGCTCGGGAACATGAAGACGAGGGGGAGCGACCATTCCCTCGACCTGCGTCGAGCAAGGTCAAATGAAATGACAATGAAAGATGGTGTGTAAGGATTGAGAGCCGCACACGTATCGTCCCGCCGACCGTCAATGAGCGCGTTCCGACCCTTAGAAACAGACCATCCGTGTCAAAATGCGGCACTGCGTCGATTTTCGCGATCGGCGTCATCGGGCAATACAAAAAATTACACATAAAAATCAGCTACATAGGGCGATGTTAAAAATCAATGCTCTGCTGCGCTGCAGAAAATAATCAATCGCCTTATGCTGGTTAACCCGATCGCGTTTGAGCGGCGTCAAGTTTTCCGGTGATGCCGCTTTACATTTTGCCAACACTGGCGATTCACGAAATCTACCTGTCGATTTGATTTCGTTCCTTTCGTCTCGCCTGTCCCCGATGCAGTGCGCGACTTCATCAAGGCCTCGTTGACATGCATGATTTCCCCTTCCTGAGCCTGGCCATCTGGGCTCCGATCCTGTTCGGCGCGTGCCTGCTGCGCGCCGGTTCCGACCATCATCCACGCCGTACGCGGTTGATCGCGCTCGTCGGCGCGCTGGTAGGGCTTGCCGCGGTCGTGCCGCTGGTTGCCGGTTTCGATGCGCATTCGGCCGCGATGCAGTTCGTCGAAAGCCGCAACTGGCTGGCGGCATTCAATTCCGGATGGCGGGTCGGCATCGACGGCGCGTCGCTATGGCTCGTCGTACTGACCGCGTTCACGACGCTCGTGGTGGTGGTGGCGTCATGGGAGTCGGTCACGGTACGCGTCGCGCAGTACTACGCGTCGTTCCTGATCCTGTCGGGGCTGATGGTCGGCGTGTTCGTCGCACAGGACGGGCTGCTGTTCTTCATCTTCTTCGAGGCGACGCTGATCCCGCTATACCTGCTGATCGGCACGTGGGGGCGCGAGCGTCGCGTGTACGCGGCCGTGAAGTTCTTCTTCATCTCGTTCGCCGGATCGCTGTTGCTGCTGATGGCGATGCTGTACCTGTACGCGCAGTCGCATACGTTCGACATGGCCGTATGGCGGACGCTGCAGCTCGGCTTCGCGCCGCAGTTGCTGGTGTTCCTCGGCTTCTTCGCCGCCTTCGCGGTCAAGGTGCCGATGTGGCCGGTCCACACGTGGCTGAGCGATGTCTACACCGACGGCCCGACCGGCGCCGCGCTGATGCTCGCGATGCTCAAGCTCGGCGGCTACGGGTTCCTGCGCTTCGCGCTGCCGGTCACGCCCGATGCGGCCCACTTCTTCGCGCCGGCCGTGATCGCGCTGTCGCTGTTCGCGATCGTCTATGCGAGCCTGATCGCGCTCGCGCAGACCGATCTCGGCAAGCTGCTCGCGTACTCGACGGTCGCGCACATGGGGATCGTCACGCTCGGGCTGTTCCTGTTCAACCGGATCGGCGTCGAAGGCGCGATCGTCCAGCTCGTGTCGTACGGCTTCGTCGCGGGTGCGATGCTGTTGTGCGTGAACGTGCTCGTCGATCGCACGAAGCAGCGCGAGATTGCCGCTTACGGCGGCGTCGCGGGCGTGATGCCGCGCTTCGCGACCTTCACCGTGCTGTTCGCGATGGCCAACGTCGGCCTGCCGGGCACGTCGGGGTTCGTCGGCGAGTTCATGGTCATCATGGGTGCGATCCGCTTCAACTTCTGGATCGGCGCCATCGCGGCGCTGACGCTGATCCTCAGCGCGTCGTACACGCTGTGGATGCTCAAGCGCGTCGTGTTCGGCAAGGTCGCGAGCCAGCGGATCGCGAAGCTCGCCGACCTGAACCGTCGCGAGATCGTGATGTTCGCGTCGCTCGCACTCGTGGTGCTGGCGGTCGGCATCGATCCGAAGCCGTTCACCGACGCGATCGATCCGACCGTCGGACGGCTGATCGAAGACGCGAGCCATTCGAAGCTGCCGACAGGGGACGGCCCTGCGCAGCCGCAGCCGTCGTACATGGCATCGACGCGCGGCTGATCGCGGCACGTCGCGGGAGTGGGGCGCACCGCACGGCGGTGCGGTCGTTGCACGCGCATCGATCCGGTCGCGGCCCGGCGCAGGGAGCGCCGGGCCGGCTTTCGGCTGCGTGAAATTGCCCCGCGACAATCTGTCTCACAGCAGATTCTGCAATGATGATTTTCCACATTAGCTGGTTTTTCATCGCACTCGCGCGACGTATGATTCGGCCACTTTCGTGGATCGAATGCGCATCGGGCATACGCAAACGGATTCAATGACCCTCGGGCTGTGTGATGAAAAGAAAAGCTTCAAAAGGCGGAGTGGCGCTGATGTCGATCGGCGCGGCTTTGAG
Source organism: Burkholderia sp. AU33423 (assembly GCF_002223135.1). Lineage (NCBI taxonomy): Bacteria > Pseudomonadati > Pseudomonadota > Betaproteobacteria > Burkholderiales > Burkholderiaceae > Burkholderia > Burkholderia sp. AU33423. Next base: position 1,880,904 of record NZ_NKFH01000004.1, on the reverse strand, counting down.
CCTGTCAGGCTGTAATTTAGATGTACTAAATCAGAAAGGAAGCGTAGGCGCTGCCGAAAAGGCGCTGATCGCGACGTCCACCTGGGCGATGCTGATCGTCGTCGTGCCGGTGATCCTGCTCACGCTGTGGTTCGCGTGGCGTTACCGCGCGTCGAACCGCAACGCCACCTACGCGCCGAACTGGTCGCACTCGACCGCGATCGAGGTCGTGATCTGGACGGTGCCGACGCTGATCATCCTGTTCCTCGGCGTGCTCACGTGGAAGACCACGCACGAGCTCGACCCGTACAAGCCGCTCGAGTCGTCGGTGAAGCCGATCGACGTCGAGGTCGTCGCGCTCGACTGGAAGTGGCTGTTCATCTATCCGGAACTCGGCATCGCGTCGGTGAACCAGCTCGCGATTCCCGTCGGCACGCCGGTGAACTTCCGCATCACGTCGGATTCGGTGATGAACTCGTTCTTCATCCCGCAGCTCGGCGGCCAGGTCTACGCGATGGCCGGCATGCAGACGCGCCTGCACCTGATCGCCGACGAGCCCGGCAACTATGCGGGCACGTCCGCCAACTTCAGCGGCCGCGGCTTCTCCGACATGAAGTTCCGCACGCTCGCCGAGCCGCGCGAACAGTTCGATGCATGGGTGCAGAAGGTGAAGGCGTCGCCGGACCGGCTCGACGCGACCGTGTACGGCACCGTCGCGCAGCCGAGCGAGAAGGCGCCCGTGCGCTACTTCTCGTCGGTCGATCCGCGGCTCTTCCACAACATCATCGCGAAATACAACGATGGCCACGTCCTCGACCTGAAGGACGCCGCCTGCGGCACGAAGGGGTAACGCATGTTCGGCAAACTCACACTCTCGGCGATCCCGTTCGATCAGCCCATCATCATGGGGGCCGGTGCCTTCATGGGGCTGGTCGTGCTGGGCATCCTCGCCGCGCTGACGATCACCGGCCGGTGGAAATGGCTGTGGACGCAATGGCTGACCACGGTCGACCACAAGAAACTCGGCGTGATGTACATCATCGTCGCGCTGATCATGCTGCTGCGCGGCTTCGCGGACGCGATCATGATGCGCATGCAGCTCGCGCTCTCGTACAACGGGCCCGGTTACCTGCCGCCGCACCACTATGACCAGGTCTTCACGGCACACGGCGTGATCATGATCTTCTTCATGGCGATGGTGTTCATGGTCGGCCTGATGAACCTGATCGTGCCGCTGCAGATCGGCGCGCGCGACGTCGCATTCCCGTTCATCAACTCGCTCTCGTTCTGGATGACGGCCGTCAGCGCGATCCTGATCAACATCTCGCTCGTGATCGGCGAGTTCGCCCAGACGGGATGGCTCGCGTATCCGCCGCTGTCGGAGCTGCAGTTCAGTCCGGGGGTAGGGGTCGACTACTACCTGTGGGCGCTGCAGATCTCGGGCGTCGGCACGCTGCTGACCGGCGTGAACTTCTTCGTGACGATCATCAAGATGCGCGCGCCGGGCATGACGCTGATGAAGATGCCCGTGTTCACGTGGACCGCCCTCTGCACGAACGTGCTGATCATGGCGTCGTTCCCGATCCTGACCGCGACGCTCGCGCTGCTCGGCCTCGACCGTTACCTCGGCATGCACTTCTTCACGAACGAAGCCGGCGGCAACGCGATGCTGTACCTGAACCTGATCTGGGCATGGGGTCACCCAGAGGTGTACATCCTGATCCTGCCGGCGTTCGGCATTTTCTCGGAAGTCATTTCGACGTTCGCGAAGAAGCCGCTGTTCGGCTACAAGACGATGGTGTACGCGACCTGCGCGATCATGGTGCTGTCGTTCCTCGTGTGGCTGCACCACTTCTTCACGATGGGCTCGGGTGCCAACGTGAACGCGTTCTTCGGCATCATGACGATGATCATCGCGATCCCGACCGGCGTGAAGGTGTTCAACTGGCTGTTCACGATGTATCGCGGCCGGATCGAATTCACGACGCCCGTGCTGTGGACGATCGGCTTCATGGTCACGTTCACGCTCGGCGGCATGACCGGCGTGATGATGGCGATCCCCGGCGCGGACTTCGTGCTGCACAACAGCCTGTTCCTGATCGCGCACTTCCACAACGTGATCATCGGCGGCGTGCTGTTCGGTTATCTCGCGGGCTTCAACTACTGGTTCCCGAAGGCGTTCGGCTTCAAGCTGAACGAGAAGCTCGGCAAGGCGGCGTTCTGGTTCTGGCAGATCGGTTTCTACGTTGCGTTCGTGCCGCTCTACGTGCTCGGCTTCATGGGCATGACGCGCCGGATCAACCATTACGACAACCCGGCCTGGCATCCGTGGCTGCTGGTCGCCGCATTCGGCGCCGTGCTGATCGCGATCGGCATTGCATGCCAGCTGCTGCAACTGGTGGTCAGCATCCGCAACCGCAACCTGCCCGAGTATCGCGACACGACGGGCGATCCGTGGGGCGGCCGCACGCTGGAGTGGGCGACCTCGTCGCCGCCGGCCGACTACAACTTCGCGGTGATCCCGCACGTGCGCACGCTCGACGCGTATGCGGACATGAAGGCACACGGCGAAGGCCGGCCGAACCCGGCCGCGATTCGCGACATCCACATGCCGTCGAATACCTGCGCGGGCCTCGTGGTCGCGATCTTCAGCCTGGTGCTCGGCTTCGCGCTGGTGTGGCACATCTGGTGGATGGCGATCGGCGGGCTCGTCGGGATCGTCGCGACGCTCGTGATCTACAGCTCGCGTGACAACGACGGCTATTACATCCCCGCGTCGACGGTGCGGAAGATCGAAGACAAGCAGCCGACGAAGCGCGTGGCTGCGCGCGTCGACGACGTGGAACTGGAGGCCAACTGATGTTGCAGAAAACCTTGAGCGCAACCCTGCTCGAGCACGACGACCATCCGCCGTCGCATTCGGTGTTCGGGTTCTGGCTGTACCTGATGACCGACTGCGTGATCTTCGCGGCGCTGTTCGCGACGTTCGCGGTGCTCGGCCAGCAGTATGCGGGCGGCCCGACCGCGAAAGACCTGTTCGATATCCCGGGCGTCGCGGTGGAAACGGGCGCGCTGCTGCTGTCGAGCATCACGTACGGTTTCGCGATGCTCGCTGCGTACAAGCAGCGGCGCGGCGCGCTGCTCGCGTGGCTCGCGGTGACGTTCGTGCTCGGCGCGGCGTTTCTCGTGATGGAGCTGCGCGAGTTCTCGCACCTGATCGCGGAGGGCGCAGGCCCGCAGCGCAGCGCGTTCCTGTCGGCGTTCTTCACGCTGGTCGGCACGCACGGGCTGCACGTGACGGCCGGCCTGCTGTGGATGATCGTGCTCGCCGGGCAGATCGTGTTCCGCGGCGGCGACCTGACCGATCGCGACCTGCGACGCCTGACGTGCCTGAGCCTCTTCTGGCACTTCCTCGACATCGTGTGGATCTGCGTGTTTTCCTTTGTCTATCTCGCGAGCGTGATCTAAATGGCCCATTCGCATTCGTCTCAACTCGAAGAAGGGCACGGCAGTGTCGGCGGCTACGTCGCCGGTTTCATCCTGTCGGTGCTGCTCACGGCCGCGTCGTTCGGCCTCGTGATGGGCGGCGTGCTATCGCCGCACGCGTCGCTGGTCGCGCTGGCGGTGCTCGCGTTCGTGCAGATCGTCGTGCACCTCGTGTACTTCCTGCACATGAACGGCTCGTCGGGCCAGCGCTGGAACGTGATGGCGTTCAGCTACACGGTGCTGACCGCGGCGATCCTGATCGTCGGCACGCTGTGGGTGATGCACAACGTCAGCATGAACATGATGTCGCGCTGAGCGGCAGCAAAGCGCAGCGATCGATATCCATGCGCGTTCACGAACAAAAGGCGGCACGCGAGTGCCGCCTTTTGTTTTTCCGGGCCGTGTTGTGCCGGGCAGCGGGATCAGTGCCGTGCGCCCGCATCCGCCGTCAGCGCATGCGTGCAGTCGGCGCGGTACTCGGCGGCGAGCCGATCTTTCGCACCATCGAGATCGTCGGGGTAATACGGGCTCGCATGCGCTGGCTCGTAGCCGACCTGTTCGAGTTCGGTCAGCTCGCGCACGAGGTCCGTATGCGTGACGCCGTGACCGGTGTGGACGAACGGATACGCGTTGCATTCCTGCGGCGTCAGGTGCGGTGCCGCGAACGCGGCGGTGCTGGCGCATGCGAGCAGCATGCAGGCGACGGTAGTCGACAGTTTCATCCGGTAGCTCCTGGTTGCGCGGCCCGATGCCGCATGACGCCAGCGTAGGCGGCGCGCACGACGGGGCGGGCGACGCACGGATGAAACATGTTTCACGCGTGCGCCTCCGCACCGGATGAAGCATTTTTCATGTAACGCCGAACGGCGATCAGGGCGTCTACGATAGTCGCGGGCGCCTCGCGTGCGCCCGTCATGATGTTCATTGCGAGGGCAACCATGCGAGTACTGACGGTCGAGGATGATGCGGTGACCGCGAACGAAATCGTCGGCGAACTGACCGCGCGCGGGTTCGAGGTCGACTGGATCGACAACGGCCGCGAAGGCATGCTGCGCGCGATGAGCGCGTCGTACGACGCGATCACGCTCGACCGGATGCTGCCGGGCGCGGACGGCCTCGCGATCCTGACCGCGATGCGCACGGTCGGCATCGATACACCGGTGCTGATGCTGAGCGCGCTCGGGGATGTCGACGAGCGCATCCGCGGGCTGCGCGCGGGTGGTGACGATTACCTCACGAAGCCGTTCGATTCCGGCGAGCTGAGCGCCCGCATCGAGGTGCTGCTGCGTCGCCGGCAGGCGTCGGGCGTGCCGCAGCAGACGCTGTTGAAGGTCGGCCCGCTCGAACTCGACCTCATTTCGCGCTGCGCGCGTCGAGGGGCCGACGAGATTCCGCTGCTGCCGACCGAGTTCCGCGTGCTCGAATTCATGATGCGCAATGCGGGGCAGACGATCACGCGCACGATGCTGTTCGAGACCGTGTGGGGCTATCACTTCGATCCCGGCACCAACCTGATCGACGTCCACATGGGCCGGTTGCGCAAGAAGATCGATCCGCCCGGCGCGACCCCGATGATCCAGACGGTACGCGGCTCGGGCTACATGCTCGCATGACGGAGGCGCGGATGGATGCGGCTCGCGCGGCGAACTTCACGCGCCGCTGGCACACGACGACGTTCCGGTGGCTGTGCGCGTATGCGGCGATCTTCTCGGTTTCGCTGCTCGTGCTCGCGGGCGTGATCAGCGTGGCCGCGACGCACACGATGGCGCGCGACACCGACGAGGTGCTCGCGTGGCAACTGATCTATTTCGATTCGATTCCCGATGCGGAGCTGCCGCTCGCGATCCACCGGAGGCTCGAGCACGAGCACATGCATACCAGTTTCTACGGGCTGTTCGACACGAACGGGCGCCGCGTGGCCGGCGACATCGCGACGCTGCCCGCGCTGCGCACGGATCGCCACGGACGCACGCTGAACCGCACGCTTGCGCCGCTCGACGGCCAGCCCGCGCCGATCACGCGCGCGATGGCGGTACGCCGCGACAACGGGATGACACTGGTGGTGGCACGCGACCTGTCGCATTTCATCCAGATCCGCGATGTCGCGATCCGCGGGCTCGTGATCGGCGGCGTGATGATCCTGATCGCGGGCATCGCGGGCGGCAGCATGCTCGGCATGCGGCAGATGCGCCGCGTCGCCGCGATCCGGCGCGTCACGCGGCAGATCGCCGAGGGCGATCTCGGCAAGCGGCTGCCGGTCGGACGCTACGACGAACTCGACCTGCTCGCGCATCTCGTGAACCACATGCTCGACGAAGTCGAGCGGCTGATGGGCGAGGTACGCCATACCTGCGACGGCATCGCGCACGATCTGCGCACGCCGCTCGCACGCGTGCATACGATGCTGGCGCGGCTCGCGGAGCAGCCGTTTTGCGCGGATGATCCCGCGTCGTCGGCATTGCTCGCGTCGGCGCGCGACGAGACCGACCGCTTGCTCGAGCGCTTTCGCGCGATGCTGCGGATCTCCGAGATCGGTACGTTGAGCCGGCGCGGAGGCTTTGCCGCGGTCGACGTCACGGCCTTGCTGCGCGACGTTTGCGAGCTTTATGAACCGCTGGCCGAAGCCGTCGACGTGTCGTTCGAACTCGCCGCGACATCGGTCGACCGCATTCACGGCGATCGCGCGTTGCTGTTCGAGGCATTCAGCAATCTCGCGGACAACGCGATCAAGTTCACGCCGCCGGGCGGCCGCGTGCGCGTCGCGCTCCATTCAACGCCGAGCGGGCCGCTCGTGCGGATCGAGGACACCGGGCCCGGCATCCCGCCCGGTGAACGCGACGCGGTGCTCGAGCGTTTCTATCGGGGCGAGCGCACGCGCCATGTGAGCGGCTCGGGGCTTGGGCTGAGCATCGTCTCGGCGGTGATGCGCGTGCACGGCTTTGCGCTGCGAATCGGCGATGCACCGCTGGCCGGTGCGGCGATCACGGTCGAATGCTGGCCGCGCTCGCTCGCATGACGGCGTCGGGGAACGAACGATGCGCATCCTGCTGATTTCTCCGCCGAACCCGGAGGCCGCGCGGCTCGACAAGGCATTTCGCGAGAGCACGCATGGCGTCGAGCGCGTTGACGAATGGCGCGACGGCTGTTTCGTGGCGGAGCAGGACCGGTTCGATGCCATCGTGATCGTTGCGCCCGACACGGCCGCCGCCCCGGTGATGCTCGAGGCATTGCCGCGACTCGCCGCATCGGCCGGCGGCGCGACGCTTGCCGCGATCGTTGCCGGCACGACACCTGCGCAGCGCGCACGGATGTTGCAGGCCGGTTGCGATGTGTGTCTTGCCCATCCCTGTTCGTTCGTGGAACTGCACGAGCGGTTGCGCGCGCTGTGGCGCCGAACTGGCGTAATCGGGATGCGCGAGCCGGTCCGGCTCGACACGGCCACGCGCGCACTCGAGGAGCGTGGCCGGAGGCTGGCGCTCAGCACGCGGGAATTCCGTCTCGTCGAATGCCTGCTGCGGGAAGCGGGGCGACCGGTCGGACGCGACGCCGTGCTGCGTTATGCATGGGGCGATGCCGACGTCGAACCCGAGACGGTCAATGCGCTGGTCGTGCGATTGCGGCGCAAGCTGGCCGCACACGCGTTTTCCGCGCGCATCGAAACGGTCGCGCGATTCGGGTTCAGGTTCGACGCGGGCGGATGACGATGCGGGATCGCGCCGGGCTGGTGGAGGGTGCGCATGCCGCGCGTCGCGCGGCAGGCTCGAGTGCGTGCGGTCAGTGCGAATAGAGTTCGCGGTTGAGCTGCGCGAGCTGGCCGTCGTGTTCGGCGCGGACGAGTTGGCGATACACCTGCGCGCGTGTCAGCGGCGTGGCCGGCCGTGCGTTCCATGCCGGTTGGGACGACGACGGTGCGGTCGCGGTCGCGGCGAACGTCCGCGGTGCAGTCGCGGTGTCGGGCTGCGTTGCGCTGGCCCGGCCGGGCAGCGCGACACACAGGGCGGAGAGCAGGGTGGCGAACATCAAAGTCCTCATGGCGTGATCCTTGTCGAAGGTCGGAGGAGACCGGTGTCGCGGATGCGATACCGGCCTGAAACACGTTATCGGGTGCGCCCGTGCGGGCGCCGGGCGCGCCGATGAAGAAACGTTCATGAACGCGCGTCGTGCCAGCCGCCGCCGAGCGCGCGCACGAGCCCGACGGATGCTTGCAGGCGTCGGGCGTCGACGTCGAGCGCCGCGATCTGCGTATCGAGTTCGGTCGTCTGCGCGGTGACCACGTCGAGATAGCTGACCGCGCCGTCGCGATAGCGCGACATCGCCAGCGCAAGCGAATGCCGCGCCGCGATGAGTGCCGCGTTGTCCTGGTCCGATTCGTCGCCGAGGCGGTGCAACTGGGCAAGATCGTCCTCGACGTCGCGGAACGCCTGCAGCACGACCGCGCGGTAGCGCGCGCCCTGTTCGTCGAACTGCGCGCGCGCATGGCGTACGCCGGCGGCACGCCGGCCCCCGTCGAACAGCGTCATCGCGAGACGCGGCCCGATCGACCAGATCGCGTTGGGCGCGGCGAGCCAGGGCGAAAACGTATCGCTCTGGAACCCGGCGTCGAGGCCGAGCGACAGGTCGGGAAAGTACGCGGCGCGTGCGACGCCGATCCGCGCGTTCGCGGCCGCGACGCGGCGTTCGGCGGCGGCGACGTCGGGCCTGCGTTCGAGCAGGGTCGACGCGAGTCCCGTCGGAATCGACGGCACGCCCGGCAGCGCAGCAACGGGCGGCAGCAAGAACGTCGACGCGGATTCCCCGACGAGTGCCGCGATCGCATGCTCGTCGAGCGCGCGACGCGCGGCGATGTCGGACGCACGTGCCTGGGCGAGCGCGAGTTGCGTTTGCGCACGCGAAACGTCGAGTCCCGATGCGAGGCCGCCGTGATGGCGGCTGACCGTCAGTTGCCACGCACGGCGGTATGTGTCGATCGTCTGCGCGAGCGTGTCCGCTTCACGGTCGAGCCCCGCAAGGTCGAAGTAGGTGCTGGCGACGCCGGCCTGCAGGCTGAGCCGGACCGACGCGAGATCGTCGTCGGCCGCCTGCGCGTCGTCACGACCGGCCGCGACCGCGTTGCGGACCTTGCCCCACAGATCGACGTCGTAGCCGAACCCCGCTTCGAGCGAGTTCGACTCATAGGTATCCGGCTGACCGCTGCCGCGCAGCGGCCGGCGCGCGGACTGACGGTCGCGGTCGGTCTCGGCATCGATCCCCACGGTCGGCAGCAATGCCGCATGCGCCTCGTCGAACAGCGCGGCGGCTTCATCGTGCCGCGCGACGGCGGCGGCCAGGTCGGGATTCGCGCGCGCGACGAGCGGTTCGAGCCGGTCGAGTGTCGCGTCGCCGTACACGCGCCACCAGCCGTCACGCGGCAGGCGATCGGCTGGTACGGCATCGACCCACGCGCCCGTTTCGCGAAACGCGGTCGGTACCGGAACGGCCGGCGCGCGATAGGCCGGTGCCAACGAGCAGCCGGCGAGCAGTGCGATGCTGCCCAGCCACACAGCGAGCAGACGGTCAGCCATGCGCACGCTCCGTCGCCGCGGTGCCGGCGATACGCACGGGGTCGCCATCCGCGAGCGAATCGGGTGGATTGTCGATCACGCGGTCGGCGGCCGCGAGCCCCGATGCGATCTCGACGCGCGTGCCGAGATCGGTCGCGATCGATACGTTGCGCAGCCGCGCATGCCCGGTGGCATCGAGCACGGCGACTTGCAACCCGTCGTGGCGGAAGATCAGCGTGCTTGCCGGAATCGACAGCGCATGCGCGGCGCCGGGCATCGCGATCCGCACCTGCGCGTACTCGCCCGGGAACAGCGTGCCTGCCGGGTTGGCGATCGAGAACTGCGCGAGCAGCGTGCCGGAAGCCGGATCGATCGATTGGGCGGAATCGGCGAGCGTGGCGTCGAACGTCATGCCGGGCCGCTCGGGCACGGTCAGCGCGACACGCATGCCTGCGCGGATCGCGGCCGCGTCGTCTTGCGGCACGTGGACGTACAGCCGCAGCCGCCGCGCGTCCGAGACGGTGAAGAGCTCGGCGCCGTTGCCGCTGCCGGCGTCGATCAGTGCGCCGACATCGGTCTTGCGGGCCGTCACGATGCCGTCGAACGGTGCGGTGAGCCGCTTGAACGATTCGAGCGCTTCCAGCCGCCGTACATTGGCGGTGCTCGCCGCGACGGCCGCGCGTTTCGCGTCGAGGTCGCTGCGTTTCTCGTCGGCCTCCTGCTGCGAGACGGAATCCTGCGCGAGCATCTCGGTCCAGCGGGCGGCCGTGACGGCCGCAAGCCGTTCGTTCGCGGTCGCGCTCTCCAAGTCGGCACGTGCCTGCTGCAACTGCTGGTCGAGATCGGGCGTGTCGATCGACGCGAGCAACTGGCCGGCTTTCACATGCGCGCCGATGTCGGCGTACCACGCGTGCAGGTAGCCGGGCACGCGCGCGTAGATCGGCGCGTCGACGTACGCGTCGAGCCGGCCGGGCAGCACCAGCGCGTCGGCCGCGGCCGGCTGCGGCGCAACCGTCGCGACGGTCGGGATGGCCTGTTGCACGGTCCAGGCGGCGACCGCGTGCGCATCGTGCATGCGGGCGACGAGGCCGGCCGCCGCGACGGCGAGCGCGGCGATGGCGCCCGCGATCGCGAGCGGTTTCAGATAGCGCGGCGTGCCAGGGGGGCGGACGTCGAATTCAGTGGACATGCTGTTCTCCCGGAGTGAGGGGCAGGGATTCGGAACGGGGCGCGCGATCGCGCCGGTGGACGAGACTGAACACGACGGGCACGAACACGAGCGTGGCGACGGTCGCGCACAGCAGGCCGCCGATGACCGCACGGCCGAGCGGCGCGTTCTGCTCGCCGCCGTCGCCGAGACCGAGGGCCATCGGCGCCATGCCGATGATCATCGCGAGTGCGGTCATCATCACAGGCCGAAAGCGCGTGAAGCCGGCCTCGAGCGCGGCGACCGCCGCATCGGCGGTGTGCGCGAGCCGTTCGCGCGCGAAAGTCACGACGAGGATGCTGTTCGCGGTCGCGACCCCCATGCACAGGATCGCGCCCGTCAAGGCCGGCACCGACAGCGGCGTGCGCGTGACGAACAGCATCCAGACGATGCCGGCGAGTGCCGCGGGCAGGCCGCTCACGATCACGAATGCGTCGCGCCACGAATGGAAGTTGACGACGATCAGCAGGTAGATCAGCAGGACCGCGCCGGCGAGGCCCGCGAGCAGCCCGCCGAATGCGCCGTTCATCGTCTGTACCTGGCCGCGCACGGTCACGCGCGATCCCTTGGGCAAGCCGGCCGCGCTCGCGCGCAGCACGCGTTCGATGTCGGCGCTGACCGCGCCGAGATCGCGATCCTGCGTCGTCGCGAAGATGTCGTACAGCGGGGCGACGTCGTAGTGCGACACCACTGCGTCGGTCTGTCCGCGCACGATCGTCGCGAGGCCGCCGAGCAGTTGCGGCGCGCCCGAGCGGCCCGTGACGGGCAGCGCGCGCAGGTCCGACAGCGACGTCATCCGGTACTGGGGCGTCTGCGCGACGATCGGATACGACACGCCGTTGTGCGGATCGAGCCAGTAGGTCGGCGATACCTGGCTCGTGCCGGACAGGCTGGCGACCACGGCATTGGTGACGTCCTGCTCGGTGATGCCGAGTTGCGCGGCCCGCGTACGGTCGACCGATACGGTGAACTGCGGATAGGTCGACGCCTGCTGCACGCGGGCGTCGGCCACCCCCGGCACGCTGCGGATGCGCCGCAACAGCTCGGTCGCATAGGCGCGGTTGGCGGCGCGATCGGGGCCGGTTACCTGCACGTCGATCGGCGCGGGCGCGCCGAAGTTGAGGATCTGGCTCACGATGTCGGCGGGCAGGAACGAGAACGTCACGCCAGGAAACGCGCGCGGCAGCAGCGTACGCAACTGCTTGACGTAGTCGGCGGTCGGCGCGTGGTCCCCCGTGAGCGACACGAGGATATCGCCGTCCTGCGGGCCGATCGTGCCGCTGTTGCTGTACGTGAGGTTGATCCCGCTGTTCGGCAGCCCCATGTTGTCGACGATGCTCGCGATCGCGTGGGGCGGCACGACGCCGCGTACCGTCTGCTCGACGTGGTCGAACAGCGCGGCCGTCTCCTCGATGCGCGTGCCGATCGGTGCGCGCACGTGAATCGCGATTTCGCCCGCGTCGACCGACGGGAAGAAATTGCGGCCGAGCCAGGGCACCAGCACGAACGACACGGCCACCGCCGCGAGGAACAGCGCGACGAAACGTGCGCGGTGGACGAGTGCGAGGCCGAGCACGACGCGGTAGCCGGCGCGCAGTGCGGCGAAGCGGCGCTCGAACCCCTGCTGGAACGCCACGAGCGGATTGCGCGCGCGTGGCGGCGGGAAAGGCGCGCCGTGCGGCGCGAGTGCGGCCGCCGGATGCGCGGCATGCGGTTTCAACAGGTAACGGGCCATCATCGGCACGAACGTGCGCGACAGCACGAACGACGCGATCATCGCGAAGATCACGGCTTCGGCCATCGGCACGAACAGGAAGCGGGCCACGCCGTCGAGCAGCAGCATCGGCACGAACACGATACAGATGCACAGCAGCGACACGAAGGCCGGCGCGACGATCTGCGACGCGCCGTCGAGGATTGCATCGCGCACCGCCTTGCCCTGTTCGAGGTGCCAGTTCACGTTCTCGATCGTGACCGTGGCATCGTCGACGAGAATGCCGACCGCGAGTGCGAGCCCGCCGAGCGTCATCACGTTGAGCGTCTCGCCCGCGGCCGCGAGCGCCGCGATCGCGGCCAGCACGGCGAGCGGAATGGACGCGGCGATGATCAGCGTCGAGCGCCAGCTGCCGAGAAACAGCAGGATCATCGCGGACGTGAGCGCGGCGGCGATCAGGCCTTCGCGCGCCACGCCGCTGACGGCGCCCTTGACGAACACGGACTGGTCGCCCATCACGACGAGCCTGAGCGACGGCGGCAGGGTCGCCTCGATGCGCGGCAACTGCGCCTTGACGCCCGAGATGATGTCGAGCGTCGACGCCGAGCCGCTTTTCAGTACGCTCATCAGCACCGCGCGCCGGCCGTCGACGCGCACGATGTTGCCCTGCGGCGGATAGCCGTCGCGCACGTGCGCGACGTCGCGCATGAAGATCACCGCGCCGTTCACGCTCCGGATCGGCAGCGCATTGAGCTGGTCGATGGTCAGCGGGCTGTCGTTGAGCCGGATGTTGTACTCGAAGCCGCCGATCTTCTGCGTGCCGGCCGGGATGATCTGGTTCTGCTGCGCCAGCGCGGTCGCGACATCCTGCGCGGACAGCCCCTTGGCCTGCAGCGCCTGCGGATCGAGATCGATCTGCACCTGGCGCACCTTGCCGCCGTACGGCGACGGAATCGCGACACCCGCGACCGACAGCAGCTGAGGCCGGATCACGTTGGTCGCGTAGTCGCCGAGCTGCTGTTCGTTCAGCGTGTCGCTCGTCAGCGCCAGTTGCAGCACGGGCACGGTCGATGCGTTGTAGTTGAGGATCTGCGGCGGCGTGGTGCCCGGCGGCATCTGCTTGAGCACGGTCTGCGAGATCGACGTGACCTGCGCGGTCGCGGTGCGGATGTCGACGCTCGGCTGGAAGAAGATCTTGACGATCCCGAAGCTGCGGAACGATTGCGACTCGATGTGCGCAACGTCGTTGACCGTCGTGCCGAGCGTGCGCTCGTAGTAGGTGACGATGCGTCCGGCCATGTCGGCCGGTTGCAGGCCCGCGTAGTTCCACACCACGCTGATGACCGGAATCCGGATGTCGGGGAAGATGTCGGTCGGCGTGCGCAGCGCCGCGAGCGGCCCCGCGATCAGGATCAGCAGCGCGAGGACGATGAACGTGTAGGGGCGCGCGAGCGCGAGTCGGACGAGTTTCAGCATCGGCGAGGTCTCCGCCGGCGCGGGGCGCCGGCCTGTCAGCGAAGTGCCGAAGCGCGGCGGGAGCCCGGTTCGGCTCGCGCAGTGTGCGTGGCGCCGCTTAACGCGGGGCGCGGGGCAGGATGAAAGATGTTTTAGGAATGGTCCGTGAGGGGCCGGACGGGCGCCGATTGTTACAAGACGTTAGCGCGGGCTTCTCGTTGCGATGCCGCGCATCAGTTCTTACAAAGTGGAAATATGCGGGGACGGCGCTTGCCGTTATAGTCGAATCACACATGAAACAACCAGAAGAGGAATCCATGAAGACCTTGCGTGTTGCCTCGCTCTTGACCGGTATGACGGCCTTGTTCGTGTCGGGCGCAGCAATGGCGGGAGTCAATGTCGGGATCAATCTCGGCGTTCCGGCGCCGGTCTACGTCGCGCCCGCACCCGTGTATGCGCCGCCGCCTCCGCCGCCGGTCGTCTATCAGCCTGCGCCGGTCTACGCGCCCGCCCCGGTGTACGCACCGGGACCGACCGTCGTGATCGGCTGGCACGGCGACCGCTACTGGGACGGCCGTCGCTACTGGGGCCGTGACGAGTGGTACCGCCGTCACGGCCGCGGCTGGGGCGATCGTGGCGATCGCGGCCACTGGGACAGCGGCCGCCACAACGGCTGGCGCTGATCGGCAGGGCGCGCCCGCGTGACGCGCGCCCCCGATCCGCTCGTGAAGAAACCGCCCGCGTGGCGGTTTTCTTTTGGCTCGCCGGCTTGAATGGGTAGAATCGTCCCTCGTTACTACCCTCATTCGACCGACAGGGCCTCTATGACGAAGGGTTCGCCCCGGGCCGCCGCCGCGCGCGTCCGCCGTGCGATACGAACTGCCGGCCGCACGGCCGTGGTGTTCGTGCTGCAGGCGGTGCTGGCCGCGACCGCCGCGCACGCGGTCTACGCCATTGCGCAGTACGGCGAGCCGAAGTATCCGCCGGGCTTCAGGCATTTCGACTACGTCAACCCGGATGCGCCGAAGGGCGGCACGCTGGTGCTCGCGAACCCGAACCGGCTGACGTCGTTCGACAAGTTCAACCCGTTCACGATGCGCGGCAATTCCGCGCCGGGCCTCGACATGCTGTTCGAGAGCCTCGCGACCGGCAGCTCGGACGAGCCGGCCTCCGCGTACGGGCTACTCGCCGACGACATCGACATCGCACCGGACCGCCGGTCGGTTACGTTCCACCTGAATCCGCGCGCGCGCTTCTCGAACGGCGAGCGCGTCACCGCCGACGACGTCAAGTTCTCGTTCGACACGCTGAAGAGCAAGCAGGCCGCGCCGCAGTTCGGCGCCTATTTCGCGGAGATCGCGAAGGCCGTGGTCGTCGATCCGGCCACCGTGCGCTTCGAATTCCGCAGCACGAACCGCGAATTGCCGCTGATCGCCGGCGGCGTGCCGGTGTTTTCTCGCAAGTGGGGCTTGCGCGCGGACGGCTCGCGCATCCCGTTCGACCAGCTCGCGTTCGAGCAGCCGATCGGCAGCGGCCCGTACCTGATCGACCATTACGACAACGGCCGGACGATCACTTACCGGCGCAATCCGACGTACTGGGGCGCCGAGCTGCCGGTGCGGGTGGGCACCAACAACTTCGAGCGGATCGTCTACAAGCTGTACGGCGACGGCGTCGCGCGGCTCGAGGCGTTCAAGGCCGGCGAATACGACGTGCTCGTCGAGTACATCGCGCGCAACTGGACGCGCCGCGACGTCGGCAAGCGTTTCGACAACGGCGAGCTCGTCAAGCGTGAATTCCGCCAGCACAACGGCGCCGGCATGCAGGGCTTCTTCATGAACCTGCGCCGGCCGCTGTTTCGCGACGTGCGCGTGCGCCAGGCGCTCGATCTCGCGTTCGACTTCGAATGGCTGAACCGCCAGCTGTTCTACAGCGGCTACACGCGTATGAACAGCTACTTCGCCGACACCGACCTGCAGGCAACCGGCACGCCCGGCCCGGGCGAGCTGAAGCTGCTGGAGCCGCTGCGCGCGCAGCTCGACCCGGCCGTGTTCGGTCCGATGGTCACGCAGCCGAACACGAATCCGCCGGGCTCGCTGCGCGCGAACCTGCTGAAGGCGCGCGCGCTGCTCGTGCAGGCCGGCTGGACCTATCGCGACGGCGCGCTGCGCAACGCGAAAGGCGAGCCGTTCACGTTCGAGATCCTCGACGATTCCGGCGCGGCGATGGAAGGGATCGTGGCGGCGTACCAGCGCAACCTGGCGAAGCTCGGCATCGACGCACGTTTTCGGACGGCCGATTACGCGCTGCTGCAAAAGCGCCTCGACGCGTTCGACTACGACATGACGACGATCCGCTTGCCGGGCGTGCAGGTGCCGGGCGCCGAGCAATACTCGCGTTACGCGAGCAAGTTCGCCGACGAGCCGGGCTCCGACAACTTCATCGGGCTGAAGTCGCCGGCCGTCGACGCGCTGCTGCACGCGCTCGGTACCGCGCAGACGCGCGAAGACCTGCTCGACGCGACGCACGCGCTCGACCGCGTGCTGATGCACGGCTACTACGCGGTCCCGCAGTGGTACAGCACGACGCACCGGGTCGCGTACAAGCGCACGCTTGCCTATCCGCAGACGCTGCCGCTGTACTATTCGGCCGAGGGCTGGGTCGTGTCGACCTGGTGGGCGAAGCCCGATCACTGACCCACGCCGCCCTGACGTCCAACCCCGCCTACCGATCGCGAGTCGACGCCCTATGTGGAGCTACATCCTCAAACGCCTGCTGCTGATGATCCCGACGCTCATCGGCGTGCTGACCCTCACGTTCGCGGTGATCCAGTTCGTGCCGGGCGGCCCCGTCGAACAGGCCGTGCAGGAATTGCGCAAGGGCGCGACGGAGCAGGGCGCGGTGCCGTTCGGGTTGCGGGCGCACACCGGCGTCGACGCGCAGCAGCTCGCGCAGCTCAAGGCGCTGTACGGCTTCGACAAACCGCCGCTCGAACGCTACTGGCTGATGCTCAAGCGCTTCGCGCGCTTCGATCTCGGCGACAGCTATTTCCGCCACCAGAGCGTGTGGTCGCTGGTCGTGCAGAAGCTGCCCGTGTCGATCAGCATCGGGCTGTGGACGTTCTTCCTCACGTACCTGATATCGGTGCCGCTCGGCATCGCGAAGGCGGTGCGCAACGGTTCGCCGTTCGACGTCGCGACGAGCCTCGTCGTGCTCGTCGGCTATGCGATTCCGGGCTTCGTGCTCGGCGTGCTGCTGCTCGTGCTGTTCGGCGGCGGCTCGTTCTGGCAGCTGTTCCCGCTGCGCGGGCTCACGTCGGACAACTTCGCGCAGCTGTCGCTCGTCGGCAAGGTGCTCGACTACCTGTGGCACATCGCGCTGCCGATCACGGCGTCGGTCGTCGGCAGCTTCGCGGTCGTCACGATGCTCACGAAGAATGCGTTCCTCGACCAGATCCGCCGGCAATACGTGCTGACCGCGCGTGCGAAGGGGCTCTCCGAGCGCAACGTGCTGTGGAAGCACGTGTTTCGCAATGCGATGCTGCCGCTGATCGTCGGCTTTCCGGCCGCGTTCATCGGCGCGTTCTTCACCGGCAGCCTGCTGATCGAGACGCTGTTCTCGCTCGACGGCCTCGGGCTGCTGTCGTACGAATCGGTCGTGCGGCGCGACTATCCGGTCGTGCTCGGCACGCTGTACCTGTTCACGCTGATCGGGCTCGCGACCAAGCTGATCTCCGATCTCTGCTATGTGTGGGTCGATCCGCGCATTCAATTCGACACCCTGGAGCGCTGACATGAAACCGTCCGTCTGCATGCCCGGCGTCACCGGGCGAGGTGAGCGATGAACCGGGCCGTCGTGTCATCCCGCATCGACGCGGCGCGCGCCCGCGTGTCGCCGTCGCCCGCGCGCCGCGTATGGCAGCGCTTCAGGCAGCAGCGCCTCGGCTACTGGAGCTTCGTGATCTTCTTCGTCGCGTTCGCCGCGAGCGTGGCGGCGCCGCTGTGGTCGAACGACAAGCCGCTCGTCGTGCGTTACGACGGCCAGTACTATTTCCCGCTGTTCCACGCGTATCCGGAGACGACCTTCGGCGGCGATTTCCCCACGCCGGCCGACTATCTCGATCCGTACGTGCGCAAGCGGCTCGAGGCGCCCGGCAACTTCGTCGTCTACCCGCCGAACCGTTACAACTACGACACGCTGAACTACTTCTCGAACGTGCCGAACCCCGCGCCGCCGTCGCGCGCGAACTGGCTCGGCACCGACGCGCAGGGGCGCGACCTGCTCGCGCGGCTCGTGTACGGGTTCCGCGTGTCGGTCGAGTTCGGGCTGATCCTGACCGTGATCGGCACGCTGCTCGGGATCGCCGCGGGCGCCCTGCAGGGCTTCTTCGGCGGGCGCATCGACATCGTCGGGCAGCGGCTGATCGAGATCTGGAGTTCGCTGCCCGAGCTGTACCTGCTGATCATCTTCGCGTCGATCTTCGAGCCGAGCTTCCTGCTGCTGATCGTGCTGCTGTCGCTGTTCGGCTGGATCGGGCTCGCCGACTATGTGCGCGCGGAATTCCTGCGCAACCGCACGCAGGACTACGTGCGCGCGGCCCGTGCGATGGGCCTCACGAACTGGCAGATCATCTGGCGCCACGTGCTGCCGAACAGTCTCACGCCGGTGATCACGTTCCTGCCGTTCCGGATGAGCGGCTCGATCCTCGCGCTCACGAGCCTCGATTTCCTCGGACTCGGCGTGCCGCCGCCAACCCCGAGCCTCGGCGAGCTGCTCGCGCAGGGCAAGGGCAACCTCGACGCGTGGTGGATCTCGCTGTCGACCTTCGGCGTGCTGGTCGCGACGCTGCTGCTGCTGACCTTCATGGGCGATGCGCTGCGCAACGCACTCGATACGCGGATCGCCGATTCGGTGCGCGCGGCGGGAGGCCAGCGATGAGCGAACCGGTCGTATCGACGCAGCACGAGCCGCTGCTGGCGCTCGAGCATCTGAACGTGCGCTTCGGCGACACGGTCGCGGTGGACGACGTGACGCTCGCGATCGGTCGCGGCGAGCGCGTCGCGCTGGTCGGCGAGTCGGGCTCGGGCAAGAGCGTGACCGCGCTGTCGATCCTGCGGCTGCTGCGCGACGCCGACGTGCGCGGCGCGATCCGCTTCGCCGGACAGGACCTCGTCGGCAAGAGCGAGCGCGAGATGCGCGGGCTGCGCGGCTCGGACATCGCGATGATCTTCCAGGAGCCGATGACCGCGCTCAACCCGCTGTATACGATCGGCGTGCAGATCGGCGAGACGATCGTGCTGCACGACGGCGTGTCGGCGGTCGAGGCGCGCAAGCGCGCGATCGCATTGCTTGCGCGCACGGGCATCGCGGAGCCGGAGAAGCGCGTCGACAGCTATCCGCACCAGTTGTCGGGCGGCCAGCGCCAGCGCGCGATGATCGCGATGGCGCTCGCCTGCCGGCCGCGCCTGTTGCTGGCCGACGAGCCGACCACCGCGCTCGACGTGACGATCCGCGCGCAGATCGTCGATCTGCTGCTCGAACTGCAGCGCGAGGAAGCGGAAAAGCGCGGGATGGCGATCCTGCTGATCACGCACGACCTGAATCTCGTGCGGCACTTCGCGGATCGCGTCGCGGTGATGGAGCACGGCCGGCTCGTCGAGAGCGGGCCCGTCGAGCGGATCTTCGCGGAACCCGAGCATCCGTACACGCAGCGGCTGCTGAACAGCCGGCCGCAACGCACGGTCACCCCGGTGATGCCGATCGCGCCCGTCGTGCTCGACGCGCAGCACGTGAGCGTGCAGTTCGCGCGCAAGCGGCCGGGCATCGCGGGCTGGTTCGGCTCGGTGCCGGTGACGGCCGTCGCGGACGTGTCGGTGTCGGTGCGGCAGGGCGAGACGCTCGGCATCGTCGGCGAATCGGGGTCCGGGAAGTCGACGCTTGCGATGGCGCTGCTCGGCCTGCAGAAGACGGCCGGCGGCACGATCGAATTCCAGGGGCGCGCGCTGTCGACCTATCGCGGCCGCGAACAGACTGCGCTGCGCTCGAACATGCAGGTCGTCTTTCAGGATCCGTTCAGTTCGCTTTCGCCGCGTCACACGATCGAGCGGATCGTCGGCGAGGGGCTCGAGCTGCATCGCCCGGACATGACGCCCGACGCGCGGCGTGCGAAGTCGCTGGCGGTGCTGCGCGAAGTCGGCCTCGACCGCACGGTGCTGCACCGTTATCCGCACGAATTCTCGGGCGGGCAGCGCCAGCGGATCGCGATCGCGCGGGCGCTGGTGCTGGAGCCGCGCATCCTGATCCTCGACGAACCGACGTCCGCGCTCGACGTGTCGATCCAGCAGCAGGTGCTGAAACTGCTCGCGAATTTGCAACAGAAATACAACCTCGGCTATGTCTTCATCAGCCATGACCTGGAGGTGATCGGGGCGATGGCGCACCGCGTCGCGGTGATGCAGGACGGGGCCGTCGTCGAGTCGGGAGAGGTGACCGATATCTTCACCAGGCCGTCACATCCTTACACACAAAAGCTGTTGAAAGCGGTCTGGAAAGCGTGATAGGCGGCCAATGGTCTGACCATCTCGATTGTATTTATTAATTTGTTTTGACAAACGATTACGCGCTGGCTAGTATCGACCGAAATTTTCCGCCAATCAGCTGATTTTTAAGCAAATTCCATCGACCAATGCAGCATCGATCCCTGACCCAGGCATGCGCGCGCACCATCGCCGGGCTGTTCATCGGCGCCCTGTTTGCAGCAGCTCCCGGCGCGTTCGCCGACGAAGTCAGCAGTTTTAACCAGAATGTCACGAATTCGACGCAGAACGCGTCGAGTTCCTCCCTCCAGCAGACCAGCGCGCAGCCGTCGAGCGGCGGCGCGAAGTCGTTCCTCGCGGGCATGGCCGGCAAGGCAGGCGACGTGGTCGTCGGCGCGCTGAACATGATCGGCGTGCGCTATCGCTGGGGCGGCAACTCGCCGGATTCGGGCCTCGACTGCAGCGGCTTCGTGCGCTACGTGTTCCAGGACACCCTCGGCATGTCGCTGCCGCGTCGTGCGGAAGAGATGAGCCGCGTCGGCGAGAAGGTGAGCATGAGCAACCTCAAGCCGGGCGACCTCGTGTTCTTCAACACGATGCGCCGTACGTTCTCGCACGTCGGCATCTATATCGGCGACAACAAGTTCGTGCACTCGCCGTCGACGGGCAGTACGATCCGCGTCGACGATCTCGACAGCGGCTACTGGGAAAAGCGATTCACCGGCGCGCGCCGGCTCGAATCGGAGTTCCCGATGAAGCCGGAAGACCTGCGTCAGCGCGTGCGCGCGACGATCGGCGACGATTCGGCGAACGGCAACAACTGACGTTCGACGGCCGGTCCGGCCGGATCGAAAAAACCCTGTCACCGAAAGGCGGCAGGGTTTTTTGTTTTGGCGCGGTGCAAAAAACGGTGAGCTGAAAACCGTTTCGCCGTTGGCAGGCCGGCGGCGCGCGCCGGCCCGCGCATCGCGTGGTTACGCGGCAGCCACGCCGCGTGCTGCCGCGAGCTTGCGCTGCAGTTCCGGCATGATCCGCGCGACGGCTTCCTCTCCTGCGAGAATCGCCGCGTTGCGCTGGTTGAAGTCGCTGCCGCCCATCGCGTTGAGATTCGGACGGATCACGACGTCCGCGTACTTGTCGAGTTCGTAGGTCTTGATCGTCTGGCCCATGATCGTGAAGGTCTGCAGCAGCATCTCGATCGGGTTGTTGGTTGCCGCGCCGTCCGGCCGGGACGAGATGTCGACCGCGATCACGAAGCTCGCGCCCATCTTGCGCGCATACGACGCGGGCACCGGGCTCACGAGGCCGCCATCCACATACTCGCGGTTGCCGATCTTCACCGGCTCGAACACCGACGGCACGCTGCACGATGCGCGCACGGCGAGCCCCGTATTGCCTTGCTGGAACAGGATCGGCTGGCCGTTCTGCAGATCGGTCGCGACGATGCCGAGCGGCTTCGCCATCTTCTCGATCGGCCGGTTGTTGAGTGTCTTGTTCAGGAAGTTCTGCAGCGCGACGCCTTGCAGCAGCCCGCGCGAGCGGAACGGCAGCGCCCAGTCGCTGATCGCCGCCTGATCCATGTCGAGCGCGATCTTGTTGATCTGCAGTGCGCTCATGCCCGATGCATAGAGTGCGCCGACCACCGAGCCCGCGCTCGTGCCCGCGACGATCTCGATCGGGATGCCACGCGCCTCGAGCGCTTTCAGCACGCCGATGTGCGAGAAGCCGCGCGCGGCGCCGCCGCCGAGGGCGATGCCGATCTTCACGGGCTTTTCCTGCGGCAGCGCAGCGCCGGGGCGGGATTTGTCGCCGAACGACGTGCAGGCGGCGAGGCTGGCGGACGCGGCGGCGATCGTGAAGTGGCGGCGCGACAGGCGAGGGGACGACATCGAATGGTTCTCCGGCGGCTTGGCGGCGGGTTACACGGCCCGCGGCGGCGATAGGTTCCGAGCGGCCGCGCAGGGGTTCCGTGCGGCCGGCGCCGCGCCGGCTGGCGGCCGCGGCGCGCACATCATAAAGCAAGCGGCGCGCTTGGCGCGATGTCCGGCGCGAGTATAATTCCGGCTTCTTTCCCGTTCCGGGCGTCGCCGGCCCCTTGCTGTCCGGGCTGCCGCCGTCGATCCCGCGTCGAATCATTCATGCGCCCCAGGCGTTCGAGTTACCGTTTATGACCCGTCCTGTCCGTACCCGCTTCGCGCCGAGTCCCACCGGCTTCATCCACCTCGGCAACATCCGCTCCGCGCTCTATCCGTGGGCGTTCGCCCGCAAGATGAAGGGCACGTTCGTGCTGCGCATCGAGGATACCGACGTCGAGCGTTCGTCGCAGGAAGCGGTCGACGCGATCCTCGAAGGGATGCAGTGGCTCGGCCTGGATTTCGACGAAGGCCCGATCTACCAGATGCAGCGGATGGACCGCTATCGCGAGGTGCTCGCGCAGATGCTCGAGAAGGGCCTCGCGTACCCGTGCTACATGTCGGCCGAAGAACTCGACGCGCTGCGCGAACGCCAGCGCGAGGCCGGCCTGAAGCCGCGCTACGACGGCACGTGGCGTCCGGAGCCCGGCAAGGTGCTGCCGGAGCCGCCGGCCGGCGTGAAGCCGGTGCTGCGCTTCCGCAATCCGTTGACCGGCACGGTCGTGTGGGACGACGCCGTGAAGGGGCGTGTCGAGATCTCGAACGAGGAACTCGACGACCTCGTGATCGCGCGCCCGGACGGCACGCCGATCTACAACTTCTGCGTGGTGGTGGACGACATGGACATGGGCATCACGCACGTGATCCGTGGCGACGACCACGTGAACAACACGCCGCGCCAGATCAACATCCTGAATGCGCTCGGCGGCGAGCCGCCCGTCTATGCGCACTTGCCGACCGTGCTGAACGAGCAGGGCGAGAAGATGAGCAAGCGGCATGGCGCGATGAGCGTGATGGCGTACCGCGACGCGGGCTTCCTGCCCGAAGCCGTCGTCAACTATCTCGCGCGCCTCGGCTGGTCGCACGGCGACGCCGAGATCTTCTCGCGCGAGCAGTTCGTCGAGTGGTTCGATCTCGAGCATCTCGGCAAGTCGCCCGCGCAGTACGACCACAGCAAGCTGAGCTGGCTGAACGCGCATTACATCAAGGAAGCCGACAACGCGCGCCTCGCCGAGCTGGCGAAGCCGTTCCTCTCCGCGCTCGGCATCGACGATGCGGCGATCGCGACGGGCCCTGCGCTCGAAGCGGTGGTCGGTCTGATGAAGGATCGTGCGACGACGGTCAAGGAGATCGCGGAAGGCGCCACGATGTTCTACCGTGTGCCGGCACCGGAAGCCGATGCGCTTGCGCAGCACGTGACCGATGCGGTGCGTCCGGCGCTGGCCGATCTCGCTGCTGCGCTGAAGGCGGCCGACTGGACGAAGGAGGCCGTGTCCGCCGCGCTGAAGTCGACGCTCGGCACGCACAAGCTGAAGATGCCGCAACTCGCGATGCCGGTGCGCCTGCTGGTGGCGGGTACGACGCATACGCCGTCGATCGATGCGGTGCTCGTGCTGTTCGGTCGCGATGTCGTGGTGTCGCGCATCGAGGCGGCGCTGGCCTGAGGTTCGACGGCGAGCGAAGCTGCCCGAGCGTGACATCGCGGCAGCTTCGCAAAAAATTTCGCTCGAATCGCAAAAAGGGTATTTACAAGTTCGAAGTAGCTCCATATAATCTCATTTCTGTTCTGCAAGGGGGTATAGCTCAGCTGGGAGAGCGCTTGCATGGCATGCAAGAGGTCAGCGGTTCGATCCCGCTTACCTCCACCATCAGAACAAGCTGGGTTGATTTGCGAAGCAGTGGTAGTAATAAATGCTTCACAAAATGATTCAAAGCAGTTAGAATTTCGGCCTTCGCTGTTGATTGAAAAATGAATAGCGAAAGTCAGACAGATCTGAAAAGATTTTGTCCCCTTCGTCTAGAGGCCTAGGACATCACCCTTTCACGGTGAGTACAGGGGTTCGAATCCCCTAGGGGACGCCAGATTCAGCGGCGTTTCGTAGAAATGTCGCAACGCTTGCAGGAACGTAACCGACGTCCTGCAGGTGAGGGTAAGAAAGCTGGAGCGGTAGTTCAGTCGGTTAGAATACCGGCCTGTCACGCCGGGGGTCGCGGGTTCGAGTCCCGTCCGCTCCGCCAGAACGAAGCCCGTTCAAGACGTTTTTGAGCGGGCTTTTGTATTAAGGATGTAAGCAGTACGTTGTCCCCTTCGTCTAGAGGCCTAGGACATCACCCTTTCACGGTGAGTACAGGGGTTCGAATCCCCTAGGGGACGCCAGATTCAGCGGCGTTTCGTAGAAGTGTCGCAACACATGCAGGAACGTGACGATGTCCTGCAGGTGTGAGTAAGAAAGCTGGAGCGGTAGTTCAGTTGGTTAGAATACCGGCCTGTCACGCCGGGGGTCGCGGGTTCGAGCCCCGTCCGCTCCGCCAGAACGAAGCCCGTTCAAAGAACGATTTTTGAACGGGCTTTTGCATTAAAGATGTAAGCAGTACGTTGTCCCCTTCGTCTAGAGGCCTAGGACATCACCCTTTCACGGTGAGTACAGGGGTTCGAATCCCCTAGGGGACGCCAGATTTCGGCGTCGTTCGAACAAACGATGCGCCGGCAGGAAGCAACCGACGCCTGCCAGGCAAGTAGCAAGACTGGAGCGGTAGTTCAGTCGGTTAGAATACCGGCCTGTCACGCCGGGGGTCGCGGGTTCGAGTCCCGTCCGCTCCGCCAAAAAAATGAAGAAGCCCGCCTTGTGCGGGCTTTTTCATTTGCGTTTCCGGTTGCGCCCGCTGGCGGGCGCGTGACTGCGGAGTGGAGGAAGCTGCCTGCGCAGCTTCCGGCGGGACTCGAAGGGATGCGCGTGCACGCGCAGCCGCGGCCTGCGGGATGTAGGCGAGTCCCGTCCGCTCCGCCAGAAAATGAAGAAGCCCGCCCTGAGCGGGCTTTTTCATTTGCGTTTCCGGTTGCGCCCGCTGGCCGCGTAACCGCCGGTCATCCTGTGTCGAGCCGCTACGAGAAATCCGCGATTGCATCCGCACGCGACTGCGCTATCGTGGCGGCATGCGTTCTTGACCCCTGCGCGATGCTCGATCCGACCGACCTGCGACTCCTTTATCAGCTCCGGCCCGCGGAGGCTGGCGATTTTCCGTTTGCCGAAGCGCTGACGCACGGCAACATGGGCGGCTACTACAAGCGGCATGGGCTCGTGTGGCGCAGTGACCTGTTCTACGCGAGCTGGCGCGATTCCGAGAACTTCATCCTGGAAGCTGACGGCGAGCGCATCGGCGTGCTGCGCGTGACCGAGGAGGGCGACTCGCTGCACATCCGCGACGTACAGATCGCGGCCGGTCACCGCGGGCAAGGCGCCGGCACCTACTTGCTCGACATGTCGCACCGCTGGGCGCGCGCGCGCGGGCTGCACGAACTGCAACTGCGCGTGTTCGTCGACAATCCAGCCGCGCGTCTCTACCTGCGCATGGGCTATCAGGTTACCGGGTCGCGGCTCGCGCAACTGGGCTCGATCCGCCACATGGTGCGACCGGTCTGAAGTCCTGACGACCTGGCGCGAGGCGTTCAGCGGGCAGCGTCGATCGCGTCGTCGTCGGGGGTTTCGTCGTCCGCGCGGCTGCCTTCCGGGCCGCGGTGCTCATAGCCGCGCAGCATGAATGCGCGCGGGCTTTCTCCGAATGCACGCCGGAACATCGCCGAAAACGCGCTCTGGCTCTGGTAGCCGAGTTCGCGCGCGATATGCGACAGCGGGCGCCCCTGGTTCAGCAACGGAATGGCCCGCGCCAGCAGCGCCTGCTGGCGCCACTGCGAAAAGCTCACACCCAGTTCCTGCTTGAAGAGCCGCGAAATCGTGCGCGTGCTGGCACCGACCTCGCTGGCCCAATGCTCGAGCGACTCCGCGTGGGCCGGTTGCGCGAGGACCGATTCGCACAGCATGCGCAGCCGTTTTTCGTCGGGCATCGGCACCGCGAGCGGCAGCGGCTCGGCGTGACTCAACTCGTCGAGCACGAGTCCGCACAGCAGGCGCTCGCGCGTGGCGCTCAGGTCGCGCGCGTCGAGTGCGACGATCAGTTCGCGCAGGAGTCCCGTCACTTCGACGACGCGGCACGCGTCGAGCCCGTCCGGCACGATCGACTCGTCGATATACAGCGTGCGCAGATACGCCTCTTCGACGATCACGACCTCATGCGTCACGCGCGGCGGCACCCAGATCGCGCGGGACGGTGGCACCATCCATGTCGTGCCGGTTGTCGCGACGCGCAGCACGCCGCGCGAGGCGTACGCGAGCTGCGCCCACGCATGCGTATGCAGCGGGATGCGGTGCCCGGTATCGACCTGCCGGGCGCGCACGCGCATCGGATGGGCGGCGGTCGGCGCGAATTCGGGCGGAATGTCGATGACGTACGGGTTCGGTACGTCGGCTTGGAACGGCGGGTTCATGGACGATTCGGGCAGCGCGGCGGCGATGCCGTTATTGTAGAAGGCGCCGCGAAAGTGCATGCGGCGGTTTGTCGGGCGATCATGCCGCGTTCAAATGAACTTTGTGTGGGGCCCCGGCGATTTTCGGACTGCCCCGGGGCCGGGCGCGCTTGCGGGTTCGAACCATCCGGCCGGTATCGTGGTCTATCGATGCGCGGGCGATTTCGCCACGAATCGCGTGCGAACACGGCAACATACGAATCAAAGAGGAGAACCACGATGCGCTACGTATTCGTCTACGGCACCCTGAGAAACGGGGAGGTCAACGACATCGGCCACGCGGCCGCCAAGTACGGGATTGCCGCGCCGACGCTGCTCGGTGCCGCCGCGCTGCCGGGCGAACTGTACGATTTCGGCACGTATCCGGGAATGATCGCCGGGTCGGCCGGCAAGTCGCTGGTCTGGGGCGACGTCTACGAGGTCGACGACCAGCTCGTTCCCGTGCTCGACGAAATCGAGCGCGTGTATCCGGGCGTCGACTCGCTGTTCAAGCCGGAAGACGTGACCGTCGAGCTCGGCGGCCGGCAGTACGCCTGCCTTTACTATCCGGTCGCCGAGCACGCGATTGCCGGGCGTCCGCGCATTGCGTCGGGCGACTGGGTTCAGCACCGGCGCGAGCGGGAAGCCGTCTGACCGGTTGCGCGGCCGCCGCGGTAGCGGATCCGGCCGCAAAAGAAAAAGCGCCCCGAGGGGCGCTTTTTTTGATGCCGTCATCGCATGCGACCGGCGCAGACGCAGGGCCGGCCCCGGTCGAGGCGGGCAGCGACGTCAGATTTCCTCGTACAGCGGCAGCGTCAGGAATTCGGTGAAGCCTTCCGACGTCGACATCTGCTCGAAGATCGCCGCGGCGCGCTCGTACGGCTGCGTGTTGCCGCCGACCGAGCGCTTCACGTTGTCGAGTTCGGCCTTCGCGAATTCACGCACGAGTTCCGCGGTGACCTTGCGGCCGTCGTCGAGCACGCCCTTCGGCGAGCGGATCCATTGCCACACCTGCGAACGGGAGATCTCGGCCGTGGCCGCGTCTTCCATCAGGTTGTGGATCGGCACGCAGCCGTTGCCGTCGAGCCATGCGCCGAGGTAGTGGATGCCGACGTTGATGTTGTTGCGCAGGCCGGCTTCGGTGATCGGCGCTTCCGGCTGGAAGTCGAGCAGGTTCTTGCCTTCGACCTGCACGTCGTCGCGCTGCTTCGCGATCTGGTTCGGCTTGTCGCCGAGCACCTTGACGAACTCTTCCATCGCGATCGGCACGAGGCCCGGGTGGGCCACCCAGCCGCCGTCGTAGCCGTCGGTCGCGTCGCGCTGCTTGTCCGAGCGCACGCCGCCCATGGCCTTGTCGTTCGCTTCCGGATCGTTCTTGATCGGGATCAGCGCGCTCATCCCGCCGATCGCCGGCGCGTTGCGCTTGTGGCAGGTCTTCAGCAGCAGCAGCGCGTACGCGCGCATGAACGGCACCGTCATCGTGATCTTCGAACGCTCGGCGAGGCAGAAATCGCGGTCGTTCTTGAACTTCTTGATGGCCGAGAAGATGTAGTCCCAGCGGCCGGCGTTCAGGCCCGAGCTGTGTTCGCGCAGTTCGTACAGGATCTCGTCCATCTCGAACGCGGCGAGGATCGTCTCGATCAGCACCGTCGCGCGGATCGTGCCGCGCGGCACGCCGACGCCTTCCTGCGCGGCGACGAAGATGTCGTTCCACAGGCGCGCCTCGAGATGGCTTTCCATCTTCGGCAGGTAGAAGTACGGGCCCGAGCCGCGCGCGAGCAGTTCCTTCGCGTTGTGGAACAGGAACAGCGCGAAATCGAAGATGCCGCCGGACACGCGCTGGCCGTCGACCGTCACGTGCTTCTCGTCGAGGTGCCAGCCGCGCGGACGCACGATCAGCGTCGCGACCTTGTCGTTCAGCTGGTACGACTTGCCGTTCTGCTCGAGCGAGATCGTGCGGCGCACCGCGTCCTTCAGGTTGATCTGGCCGTCGATCTGGTTCGTCCAGCTCGGCGCGTTCGAATCCTCGAAGTCCGTCATGTACGAATCGGCGCCCGAGTTCAGCGCGTTGATGATCATCTTGCGCTCCACGGGGCCCGTGATCTCGACACGGCGGCATTGCAGGTCGGCCGGCAGCGGCGCGACCTTCCAGTCGCCTTCGCGGATCGCCTTCGTCTCGGCCAGGAAGTCTGGGCGCTCGCCCGCGTCGAGGCGTTTCGTGCGCTCGACGCGCGCCTGCAGCAGCGCCTGGCGGCGCGGCTCGAACGTGCGGTGCAGCGCTGCGACGAGTGCGAGCGCTTCGGGCGTCAGGATTGCTTCGTAACCCGGCTTGATTTCGCCGGTGATCGCCATGCCTTGCGGCAGCGTGATCGGGGTGCTCATGAGTCTCATCTCCTTGGTCGGTCAGTTGCGGTTTCGGTGAAGGGGGAAGGCGGCAGCGCTGCGAACGTCATGCACCCGGGCTGGGGCGCGTGCGGTTTGCGGGTCTGCCGGACGGAGCCGGGGTGGCGAGGAATGCGAGCAGGTCGGCCATGCCGGAGCCGGTGCCGTCGGGCGGCGCGCCGAGTTCCTCGGCGGGCGCGCCCGTGCGGTTGAGCCAGAACGTCGTGTAGCCGAACCAGACGGCGCCGGCGACGTCCCACGCGTTCGACGACACGAACACGATGCCGCGCCGGTTCGGCCCGAACGCGTCGGTGCCGAGCGCGTAGGCGGCCGGGCTCGGCTTGTACGCGCGCACGGTGTCGGCCGACAGCACGCGATCGAACAGCCCGGACATGCCGGCGCTCTTGATCGCGATGTCGAGCATCTGCGGCGTGCCGTTCGACAGGATCCCGAGCGGCGGGCGCGGGTCGAGCGCGCGCAGCTTGCGCAGCGCGGGCACCGTATCGGGATAGGTGGACAGGCACGCGTATTCGTCCATCAGCCGCTTCTCGGCCGCGCCGTTCAGCGCGAGCCCGAGCCGGCGCGCGGCGAACCGCAGCGCATCGAGCGTGATGTCCCGGAACGGGCGATAGCGGGCGCCGGCCGGATCGGCGAGCGTGCGCAGTTGCGAATATTCGATTTGCTTGCGTCGCCACAACTGCGACAACCGTTCCCCGTGACCGGGAAACATCTGCTCCGCCGCGGCCAGGACCGCACGCACGTCGAACAACGTGCCGAATGCGTCGAAGAGGATTGCGTCGGGAGAGGAGAGTGTCGTTGTGGCCGACATAGCCTTGCGCTCCAGTTTCAGAGGTCAGGTGAATTCTATTCGTGATCGTATGTGCTAAAAAAGACGCTAAACATCACTTGATCTTTTACTTTCATATACATAATCTTGAGCGGTTTAAGCCATTTGAAGGGCGGCAGCGCGCCGCCCCCTGTGAGTCATGGACCGGTTCAAGCAGATCGAAACGTTCGCCGCGGTCGCGGCAAAGGGCAGCCTGTCGGCGGCCGCGCACGCGGAAGGTGTCGCGCCGGCGATCATCGGCCGCCGGCTCGACGCGCTCGAGGAGCGGCTCGGCGTGAAACTGCTGGTGCGCACGACGCGCAAGCTCACGCTGACGTTCGAGGGTTCGGCGTTCCTCGAGGATTGCCAGCGCGTGATCAACGACATGCAGAACGCGGAGGCGAGCGTGTCCGCCGGCGGCGTCAAGGCGAGTGGCCACCTGCGCATTTCCGCGCCGGCCGGCTTCGGCCGGCGGCACGTCGCGCCGCTCGTGCCCGAATTCAGCGTCGGGCATCCGGACGTATCGGTCACGCTCGACCTGTCCGACCGGATGGTCGACCTCGTCAACGAGGGGTTCGATTGCGCGGTGCGGCTCGGCGAGCTGCCCGACTCGTCGCTCGTGTCGCTGAAGCTCGGCGAGAACCGCCGCGTGTGCGTCGCGTCGCCCGCGTATCTCTCCCGGCGCGGCACGCCGGCCACGCTCGCCGAGCTGGCGCGGCACAACTGCCTCGCGCTCGCGGCAAATGCGAACCAGCAACGCGGCTGGACGTTCCAGGAAGACGACAAGGTCGTGTCGATCCGCGTGAACGGCACGATGGAATGCTCGGACGGTGCGGTGCTGCACGAGTGGTGCCTCGAGGGTCATGGGCTCGCGTGGCGCTCGTGGTGGGAGGTCGGCGAGGACATCGCGGCCGGCCGGCTCGTCAGCGTGCTCGACGCGTTCGCTGCCCCGCCGATCGGCATCCACGCGGTGTTCCCGCAGCGCAGGCATCTGCCGCTGCGCGTGCGGCTGTTTCTCGATTACCTGAAGCACACGTACGAGCAGCCTGGATATTGGGGCGAGTAGGCCACGCGTGCCCGCGCGTTTCCGATATGAGGGCGAACCCGCTGCGCGGCCCGGCCGCGTGCTTTCACGTCCTACAATCGAAACTGGCATGCTCCACGCGACGCAGCCGGACCGCCCGGAAGCGCGGCGCGCGGAGTGCGATTGACGAAGGAGGGCGCGATGTTCCGGCACATCCTCGTTCCAACCGACGGTTCCGAACTGTCGCAGAAGGCGATCGACGGCGCGATCGACCTGGCGCGCGCGGTCGGTGCGCGGGTTACGGCCTACGCGTGCCTGCCGCAGTATCCGTACTCGCCGTTTTCCGAAGTGATCATCGAGCCGCCCGCCGATTTCCGGGCGCGCAGCGAGCGCGAGGCGCGCGCGCACCTCGACGAGGTCGAATCGGCCGCGAAGGCGGCCGGCGTCGATTGCGACACCTGGACGAGCGTGCATCCGTCGCCGTATCTCGGCATCATCGAGGCGGCCGAACGCGGCGGCTGCGACGTGATCTTCATGGCGTCCCACGGTCGCCGCGGGCTTGGCAGCTTGCTGATCGGCAGCGAGACGCAGCGCGTGCTGACCCATACGAAAATTCCGGTGATCGTGTATCGGTAGGGCGGCGCCCTGGAAAAAAGGCGCGCCGGACGGAGCCGGCGCGCGTCATTGCTGGCGGCCCGCAGGCCGCGCGGCCGGTCGCGCGATCGGTATCGCGCGCCTGCCGTCTCCTCCCTGATTGTTGTTCGGTGGCCGATGCCCGCCGTCGCAAGACGAGGTCGGGCATCGGCATGACGCGTGGCGCGTCGTGTTTTTCTGCTTACGCGACCTTCTTGCCGTCGAAGAACTGTTCGTCCTCGGTCGAGCCGTGCAATGCGGTGGTCGATGCTTCGCGCTCGACCGTCTGCGTCACGGCGTCGAAGTAGCCGGTGCCGACTTCGCGCTGGTGCTTGACCGCCGTGAAGCCCTTGTCCGCCGCCGCGAACTCGGCCTGCTGCAATTCGACGAACGCGCTCATCTGGGTGCGGGCATAGCCGTGCGCGAGGTTGAACATCGAGTAGTTCAGCGCATGGAAGCCGGCCAGCGTGATGAACTGGAACTTGTAGCCCATCGCGCCGAGCTCCTTCTGGAATTTCGCGATCGTCGCGTCGTCGAGGTTCTTCTTCCAGTTGAACGACGGCGAGCAGTTGTACGACAGCAGCTTGCCCGGGAACTGCTTGTGGATCGCTTCCGCGAACTTCTTCGCGTACTCGAGATCCGGCTTGCCCGTTTCGCACCAGACCAGGTCGGCGTACGGTGCGTACGCGAGACCGCGCGAGATCGCCTGTTCGATGCCCGGCTTCGTGCGGAAGAAGCCTTCCACCGTGCGCTCGCCCGTCAGGAACGGCTTGTCGTTGTCGTCGACGTCGGACGTGATCAGGTCGGCCGCTTCCGCGTCGGTGCGGGCGACCAGCACGGTCGACGTGCCCATCACGTCGGCCGCGAGACGTGCGGCCGACAGCTTCGCGACGGCCTCACGCGTCGGCACGAGCACCTTGCCGCCCATGTGGCCGCACTTCTTCACCGAAGCGAGCTGGTCCTCGAAGTGGACGCCCGACGCGCCGGCTTCGATCATCGCCTTCATCAGTTCGAACGCGTTCAGCACGCCGCCGAAACCGGCTTCCGCATCAGCGACGATCGGTGCGAAGAAGTCGACATAGCCTTCGTCGCCCGGGTTCTTGCCTTCCGACCACTGGATCTGGTCGGCGCGCGTCAGCGTGTTGTTGATGCGCTTCACGACGAGCGGCACCGAGTTTGCCGGGTACAGCGACTGGTCCGGGTACATTTCGCCCGCGACGTTCGCGTCGCCGGCCACTTGCCAGCCGGACAGGTAGATCGCCTTCAGGCCGGCCTTCACCTGCTGCATCGCCTGGTTGCCGGTCAGTGCGCCGAGTGCGTTGACGAACGGCTCGTTGTTGACGAGGCTCCACAGTTTTTCCGCACCGCGCTTGGCGAGCGTGTGCTCGATCGGGATCGAACCACGCAGCCGGACCACGTCCTCAGCCGAGTAGCTGCGCTTGATGCCTTTCCAGCGCGGATCGGTTTCCCATTGCTTTTGCAGTTCCTGTGCCTGTTGCTGTCGCGACATGATGAGCTCCTTGATGCGGTGCGATGCCTGATGGGTTGACTCTGACGATGTTGAGGCTGTTCTCGAAGCCGGAAGCGGTGCGTTCGGTTTCGTGAGGTCTTGTATAAGAGTCTAGGCAAATCGACTGGAGCGGGACAGGGGGCGGGTGGAGGCGTCGGGTAAATTTTTAATTGTTTTAAATCAATAACTTGAAATTGTAATTTCGGGATAAGAAATGCTTTTTCCCATCCTGCAATCGCCCCGGTTGTGCCGCGCAGCATGATTTTTTACGACACAAAAAAATTTTCCGTATCGTGAAATGTAGGGCGGGGCGAAAAAAAACCGGCGCGGATGCGCCGGTTGGCTGGATGGGCAAGGCGGTTATCCGCGGGTCTGCCCTCCGTGGGGCGGCCCATGGCCGCCCGTGCGTGCTTACGACGCGGAGTTGCTGCGACGCGGGCCGCCGCTGCGCTGGCCGTCGCGACGCGGGCCGCCGTCGCGGCTGCCGCCCGGCTTGCCGCTCCAGCCGCCGCCATTGCCGCCACCGTAGCTGCGGCCGTTGCCGTTACCGTTGCCGCCATAACCGCCGCCCGGCTTGCCGCCGAAACGACGACCGCCGTTGCCGCCGCCCGGACGGCCACGGCCACCGGTGCCGCCGTTGCGCGGGGGCGCCTTGCGCGGCTCGAAGCCTTCGATCACGTTGACCGGCAGCGGCGAGCGCACGAAGCGCTCGATGCGCTTGAGCGCGCCTTGCTCGGCGTGGTGCACGAGGCTCACTGCCGTGCCCGAACGGCCTGCACGGCCCGTACGGCCGATACGGTGCACGTAGTCTTCCGCGAACTTCGGCAGGTCGTAGTTGAACACGTGCGTGATGCCCGGGATGTCGATGCCGCGTGCCGCGACGTCGGTGGCCACCAGCACGCGCACACGGCGCTCGCGCAGCGCACGGATCGTGCGGTTACGCGCGCCCTGCGGCAGGTCGCCGTGCAGCGCGGCCGATTCGAAGCCTGCGTCGGCGAGACGGCCGGCGAGCTGGTCGGCGTCGATCTTGGTCGCCGTGAAGATGATCGCCTGGTCGAGCGCGTCATCGCGCAGCAGGTGATCGAGCAGGCGATCCTTGTGGTCGCGGTCGTCGACGTAGTGCACGGTCTGCGCGATGTTCGCGCGCGACTCGAGGCGCTGCTGGATCTCGATACGTTCCGGATCCTTCAGCAGGCGGCTCGTCAGCGAACCGATCTTGCCGTCGAGCGTGGCCGAGAACAGCATCGTCTGGCGCGACGCGGGGGTGGCGGCGACGATCGTTTCGATGTCATCAATGAAGCCCATGTCGAGCATGCGGTCGGCTTCGTCCAGCACGAGCATCTTCAGCTCGGACAGGTCGATACGGCCGCGCTCGAGGTGGTCGAGCAGACGGCCCGGCGTGGCGACCAGGATTTCCGGGTTCTTCGCGAGCAGCATCAGCTGCTGGCCGTAGGCGACGCCGCCGAGGATGCTGACCGTGCGCAGGCGCTTCAGGTGCTTGCCGTAGGTCGTTGCGGCCGTGGTGACCTGCATCGCGAGTTCACGGGTCGGCGTCAGCACGAGCAGGCCCGGGCGCGCGACGGGTTGCGGGCGGCGCGCGCGGCGGTCGCCCTGGTTCGGTTCGCGCGGCGCGCGCGGTTGCTGCGCCTGCGCCTTCTGGAGCTGCGCGAAACGTTCGATCGCGGGCAGCATGAATGCGGCGGTCTTGCCCGAACCGGTCGGGCTCGAGACCAGCAGGTCACGGCCGGCGATGCCGGCCGGAATCGCGCGCTGCTGGACCGGCGTCGGCTTCACATAGCCGGCGGCCTGCAGCGCGGAGACGATCTCCGGCGACAACCCGAGCGACGCGAAGTTCGGCTCGTCCGACGCCGGTTCGACCGCGGCCGGTGCGGCGGCGTCGTCGAGACCGAGCGCCTGGTCGGCGATCGCGTTGAGCGGGCTGGAGTTGATGCTCGAAGTCATAACAATCCTTGAAACACAGTGGGTGAAACGTCGGCGCCAATCGCGCATACCCAAGTCGTCGGATTCAGCGAGCAAATCGGGAAACGGGGGTGCAATCCGCCGAACCGTCGGCGGATGAGGCATTAGAAGCTGTTTTGGGTGCGGCGCGCTTCAGGAGCGTGGCCGCCAGCCTGATAAGTGACGACCGTGAAGGTCGAAGCAGGAGGGGACAGGTTCTAAACCGGATTGGAGCTTAACGCTACGAGGCGCCAGGCCGGAACGGCTTGCGAGCCGAGCGCGGAAGATGACGCAGGCAGCATTATAAAGAGATTTGCTGCGCTGCGCCACTGATTTGATTGCCTATTGCGGCAGGGGGCGATTCGGTCAGGAAGCCGTGCCGTTCTTCAGCGATTCGACGAGTTCGATGTACTGCTGCTTCGCTGCATCCTGCGACGTGCCCTTCAGCGCATCCCACGCGTCGTATTTGTATTTGCCGACGATGTCGGTGAAGCCCGGCTTGTCGCCATGGGCGTCGCCGTCGGTCGCCTGCTTGAAGAGTGCGTACAGGCGCAGCAGGGTCAGGTTGCCCGGCCGTTCCGTCAGTTGCTTGACGTCGATCTGGGCCTGGTCGAATTGGGCGGTGAGTTCGCTCATCGGGTGTCTCCGTAAGGGTTTCAGGTCGGGCGATCTTAACAAGCGGACCGCCGCGCGGGGTCGAGCGATCCTTCCAAACCGCCACCCGGTGCGGCGCACACGCACGGAACGGGCCCGATCGCCCGTGGGAGCGGGGCGCCGCATTACAATGTCGCCCATGACGCAAACAGTGCTCCTCGCCATCGATACGTCGACCGAATACTGCTCGGTCGCGCTGCTGCGCTCGGCCCACGCCGATGACGCCGTTTCCACCCCGCAAACCTGGGTCCGCCACGAGCTGACGGGCGCCGTGTCGAGCACGCGCGTGCTGCCGGCCATCCAGGACCTTTTCGCCGAATCGGGGCTGACGCTCGCCGATTGCGACGCGATCGCGTTCGGCTCAGGCCCCGGCTCGTTCACGGGCCTGCGTACCGCGACAGGCATCACCCAGGGTCTCGCGTTCGGGCGCGGGCTGCCGGTCGTGCCGATCGGCACGCTGCTCGCGTGTGCCGAGCACGCACGTCTGCGCGCGCCCGGCACGACCCGCGTGCTGGCCGCGCTGGATGCGCGGATGGATGAAGCCTACTGGGCGGATTTCGCGTGGGACGACAGCACCGGCGACTGGCGCACGCTGCATCCGGCTTCGCTCGATGCGCCGGGCGCCGTCGGCGTGCCCGATGCACCGTTCACGCTCGCGGGCAATGCGGCCGCCGCGTTCGGCGCGCAGTTGCCGGCTGCGGCGCACGCGGCCGTGATCGACGGCGACGCGATGCCGCACGCGCTGGCGGTCGCCCATGCCGCCCTGCGTGCGTTCCGCGCCGGCCGTGCGGTGCCCGCCGACCAGGCCGCGCCGGAGTACGTGCGCGACAAGGTCGCGCAGACCACCGCCGAGCGCGTCGCGGCACGGGCCGCGCAGACGGGTGGAGCGAAGGGATGACGGGCGTCCTGCTGAGCGACCGCTATCTGGCGCCGATGACGGATGCCGATCTCGACGAGGTCGTCGCGATCGAGCACGTCGCATACGAATTCCCGTGGAGCCGCGGCAACTTTGAGGATTCGTTGCGCAACGGCTATCTGGGCGTGTGCCTGCGGCACGTGACGGGTTCGTTGATCGGCTATTGCGTGCTGATGCCCGTGGTCGACGAGATGCACCTGCTGAACCTGTGCGTCGCGCCGGCCGCGCAGTGCGCGGGCGCGGGCCTGGCGCTGCTGCGCGAGGCCGTGCGCATTTCGCGCGCGGAAGGGCTCGACGGCGTGCTGCTCGAGGTGCGGCCGTCCAATCTGCGCGCGATCCATCTGTACGAGCGTTTCGGCTTCTTGACGATCGGCCGGCGCAAGAATTATTACCCGGCGAAGCATCGCAGCCGCGAGGACGCGATCGTGATGCGTCTGACGCTGAACAAGGACAAAGGGGACGCGCATGGCATGGGCTGAAGCGGCGCTCGAGGAAATGGGCCTCGCGCAGATCTGGGTGCGGCGCGGGCAAAGCGCGGATGAAGGCACGGTCGAAGGCGCGACAACCGAAGCGCACACCGCCGCGCAAACCGGTGCCGTGGACGCCACACCGGCCGTCGCGACCGAGCGACCTGCGCGGACCGCGCGTACGCCGGTGCAAGGCGACGCACCGCCGGCGGTGGCGCGAAGCGTCGATGCGGCGCCGGCTCGCGAGCCGGCCGCCGCCCCGTCGCGCCGCGTCGACGACGGCGATCGCGCGCCTGCACCGGTCATGCCGGTCGCGTCGACCGACACGATGCCGCCGATGGACGACATGCCGCCTGCCGGACCCGACGATTTCGCGTGGTTCGATGCGGCGCCGCCGGGCGATCCCATGCCGGTGGCCGAATCGCGCCCCGTCGGTACGCCGGTTGCCGCGCTCGACTGGGATGCGCTGGCCGCGCGCGTGGCCGACTGCACGCTGTGCGGTCTGTGCGAGAAGCGGGCCAACACCGTGTTCGGCGTCGGCGACCGCGAAGCGGACTGGATGCTGATCGGCGAAGCGCCGGGCGAGAACGAGGACAAGCAGGGCGAGCCGTTCGTCGGCCAGGCCGGCAAGCTGCTCGACAACATGCTGCACTCGCTGTCGCTCAAGCGCGGCGACAACGTGTACATCGCGAACGTGATCAAGTGCCGGCCGCCCGGCAACCGCAATCCCGAGCCGGACGAGGTCGCGAGCTGCGAGCCGTATCTGCAGCGCCAGGTCGCGCTCGTGAAGCCGAAGCTGATCGTCGCGCTCGGCCGCTTCGCCGCGCAGACGCTGCTGAAGACGGACGCGAGCATTGCGTCGCTGCGCGGCCGCGTGCATGCGTACGAAGGCGTCCCGGTGATCGTGACCTACCATCCGGCATACCTGCTGCGCAGCCTGCCGGACAAGTCGAAGGCGTGGGCCGACCTGTGCCTCGCGCGCGACACGTTCCAGCGCGCAGAAGGCGGCGACGCGAACGGGCCGGCCGGACAATGACGACCGGCGCGGCGTTCGCATTCGTCGATACGCTGCACGACGTCGCGGTTCGGGATCTGGGCTGGCTGCTGGCCAGCCCGAGCCTGCTGACCGCGGTGCCGGACGCGCCGCTGGCGCGCCCGTGGCTGGATGCGGTGGGACAGTCGGCCGTCGAAGCATGGCTCGCCGCGCTCGATGCGCAGCCCGAGCCGCTGCATCGCGCGCTCGACGGTTTCCGGCCCACCCGGCTCGGCCGCTACGCCGAATGCCTGCTCGAGTATTTCCTGACGCACGGGCCGTCGCTGCGGCTCGTCGCGGCCAATCTGCCGCTGCGCAGCAACGGCAAGACGCTCGGCGAAGTCGATTTTCTCGTCGATGCCCCGGACGGGCAGCGCCTGCACTGGGAACTCGCGGTGAAGTGCTACCTGTGCGCACCGGTGCAAGCCGGTGCATCGCTTGCCGATTTCGTCGGCCCCAACCTCGTCGACCGGTTCGACCGCAAGCGCACTCGGTTACTCGAGCACCAGCTGCGGCTCGGCGATCGCGACGGGTTTGCGCGGCTCGGCTACGGCGCGCCGTCCGACGCGCAGATGTTCATCAAGGGCTGGTTGTTCTACCCCTACGGCGCTCCGCTGCCGCCGGTGTCCGCGGAAATCGCGCCGGATCACCCGCACGGTTTCTGGCTGACGCACGCGCAGTGGCCGGCCTGGGCGGCCGCCCAGCGTGCCGGCGTCGCATGGAGCGTGTTGCCGCGGCTTGCGTGGCTGGCGCCGCGACGGGCTGCCGCCGGTAGTGGATTCGAACCCGAAACGCTGGCGGCTACGCTGGAACTGCCGCCGGTGTTGACGACGCGCGAGGCACCCGCGCTGATCGGCATCCATGAAAAGGGTAGTGACGGCACGTGGCGCGAAACGGCGCGCGGCTTCGTCGTGCCGGACGACTGGCCGGTACGCGCCCAGGCGTTCGCGGCGCAGGATCACTGACGCCGCGCCAGCCGGCGCTCACCACCAGCGATGGAAGTGATGGACGGGGCCGACGCCGTGACCGACGTCGAGGTGGCCGCTCGCGGCGATCGCGCCGGTCAGGTAGGTCTTGGCTTCGCGTACCGCGCTTTCAAGGTCGGGCTGCTGCGGCAGCAGCGCGGCGATCGCCGACGACAGCGTGCAGCCGGTGCCGTGCGTGTTGCTGACCGGCAGGCGTGCGCCGTCGAGCCGGACCGTGCGGGTCGCTTCGACGAGCCAGTCGGGGCTCGCGGACGCGTCCGGCAGGTGACCGCCTTTCATCAGCACGGCGCGCGCGCCCGTCTGCAGCAACGCCTGGCCTTGCCGGACCATGTCGTCCTCGGTGGTTGCGGGCACATCATTCAGCAGCGCGGCCGCTTCGGGCAGGTTCGGCGTCACGACCGTCGCGAGCGGCAGCAGCGCGTCGCGCAACGCGTCGACGGCATCGGGTGCGAGCAGCGCGTGCGCGCTCTTCGAGATCATCACCGTGTCGAGCACGACGAAGCGCGGCGTGTAGCGCCGCAGCGCGTCGGCGACCGCGTGCACGATCGCCGCGTTCGCGAGCATCCCGATCTTGACCGCATCGATGCGGATATCGCCGAACACCGCGTCGAGTTGCGCGGTCACGAACGCCGCGTCCGGCGCATGCACACCCGTCACGCCGCGCGTGTTCTGCGCGGTCAGCGCGGTGATCACGCTCGCGCCATACGCGCCGAGCGCGGAAAAGGTCTTCAGGTCGGCCTGGATGCCTGCGCCGCCGCCCGAATCGGAGCCGGCGATCGTCAGGATGTTGGGTATCGGGTGCGTCATGAGGGCAACGCGCCGGTTCGAGGGCCGGCGCCGGCGGACGGAAACGGGAAGTGTAGCGTCAGTGCCGCGATTCGCCGATCAGCGCGACCGAGTCGAACTGGCGCTGGTTTGCCTGGTGCCGGCGCATCACGAGCCACATCGTCAGGCAGACGAACGTGCCGAACAGTACGATCACGACGCCGACCGGCACGTCGAGCCACACGAGCACCGCATACAGGCACAGCATCACGAGCACCGACAGGTTCTCGTTGAAGTTCTGCACCGCGATCGAGTGGCCGGCCGACAGCAGCACGTGGCCGCGATGCTGCAGCAGCGCGTTCATCGGAACGACGAAGTAGCCGGACAATGCGCCGACGCACATCAGGAAGATGTACGCGATGATCAGGTACACGGGCATGCGCAGGTGGCCGATGTGCACGGCCCAGTTCGACGGGAACAGGTCGCGCGTGTAGAACGCCATCAGCATCACCGCGATGCCCATGATGATGCCGACGGGCAGCACGGTCAGCGACTTCTTCAACGGGATTCGGGCGGCGGCGGCGATTGCGCCGGCCGCGACGCCCACGGCGACCACGGCCTGCAGGATCGCGCCTTCCGACAGCGACATGCCGAGCGACACTTCAGCCCACTTCAGCACGATGAACTGCAGCGTCGCGCCCGCGCCCCAGAACAGCGTCGTGACCGCCAGCGAGATCTGGCCGAGCTTGTCGCGCCACAGCACCATGAAGCAGTCGGCGAAATCCGTGAGGAGCTTGACCGGGCCGCGTTCCTGCTTCGGGTAGCGGGCGCCCGTATCGGGGATGCGCAGGTTGAACAGCGCGGCGATCACGTAGATCGCCATGATGATCGCCATCGCCGCTTCGGCGGGCGTGCCGATCCAGGCTGGCGTGTGTGCGATCACGTGCGACGCGATGTGCGGGCTGATCAGCGCACCGCCGAGCACGGTGCCGAGAATGATCGAGCTGACGGTCGTGCCTTCGATCCAGCCGTTCGCGGCGACCAGCCGGTCGGCCGGCAGCAGCTCGGTGAGGATGCCGTATTTCGCGGGCGAGTAGGCCGCCGCGCCGAAGCCGACGATCCCGTACGCAATCAACGGGTGGGCGCCGAACAGCATGATCATGCAGCCGACGACCTTGATCGAGTTGGTGATGAACATCACGCGGCCCTTCGGGCGCGAATCCGCGAAGGCGCCGACATAGGCCGCCAGCACCACATAGGACAACACGAAGAACAGCTTCAACAGCGGTGTCATCCAGTTGGGGGCGTGGAGGTCTTTCAGCAGGGCGATGGCGGCGATGAGGAGCGCATTGTCGGCCAGCGACGAGAAAAACTGCGCGGCCATGATGGTGTAAAAACCTTTTTTCATCTGATGCGATGCTTTCGTCGCTGCGGCAGGGCCGCGTAGGCCGCCTGGTATGCGATCGGCTTATTCCGTTCGAAATGGGTTGTGCGCACGGCTTTATAACATGAAAATACGCCAATTCGGACTAGCAAGATTCCCCGATCGTTCCGCAAATTGTCGGCTTCAGTGCTCAAAAGGCGCGGTAAGCTGATGATTCGCAAGCGTCTTTACGTAAATTTCCCATGCCGCGCCCGATCTCCGCCACCATCCATACCGCCGCTCTCGCGAACAATCTCTCCGTCGTCCGCCGCTTTGCCGGCCCGTCCAAGGTCTGGGCGGTCGTCAAGGCCAACGCGTACGGTCATGGTCTCGCGCGTGTGTTTCCCGGCCTGCGCGGCACCGACGGCTTCGGCCTGCTCGACCTCGACGAGGCCGTCAAGCTGCGCGAGCTCGGCTGGGCCGGCCCGATCCTGCTGCTCGAAGGGTTCTTCCGCTCGACCGACATCGACGTGATCGACCGCTACAGCCTGACGACGACCGTCCACAACGACGAGCAGATGCGGATGCTGGAAACGGCGCGGCTGTCGAAGCCCGTCAACGTGCAGCTCAAGATGAACAGCGGGATGAACCGGCTCGGCTACCAGCCGGAAAAATACCGCGCCGCTTGGGAGCGCGCCCGCGCGTGCCCCGGCATCGGCCAGATCACGTTGATGACCCATTTTTCGGACGCGGACAACGAGCGCGGCGTCGCCGAGCAGCTCGCCACGTTCGAGCGCGGCGCGGAAAGCATCGCCGGCGCGCGCAGCCTCGCGAACTCCGCGGCCGTGCTGTGGCATCCGGACACGCACTTCGACTGGGTGCGCCCGGGGATCGTGCTGTACGGCGCGTCGCCGTCCGGGCTGTCGTCGGACATCGCCGATACCGGGCTGAAGCCCGCGATGACGCTTGCGTCCGAGCTGATCGCGGTGCAGACGATCGGGAAGGGCCAGGCGATCGGCTATGGCTCGACGTTCTCCGCGCAGGCACCGATGCGGATCGGCGTGGTCGCGTGCGGTTACGCGGACGGCTATCCGCGGGTCGCACCCGAAGGCACGCCGGTGATCGTCGACGGCATCCGCACGCGGATCGTCGGTCGCGTGTCGATGGACATGATCACCGTCGACCTGACCCCGTGCCCGCAGGCCGGCGTCGGTGCGCGCGTCGAGCTGTGGGGCAACGCGCTGCCGATCGACGACGTCGCCCGCCATTGCGGCACGATCGGCTACGAGCTGATGTGCGCGGTCGCCGGCCGCGTGCCCGTGCGCGCGGAATAAGGGCGTCGCGCGTGGCCAAACAGAAAACCGTATACGTCTGCAGCGAGTGCGGCGGACAGACCCCGAAGTGGCAGGGCCAATGCCCGTCGTGCCAGGCCTGGAACACGCTGGTTGAATCGGCCGCCGAGGCGCCGTCGGCCCACCGTTTCCAGTCGCTCGCCAAGCGGGCGCCCGTCCAGCGTCTCGTCGACATCGAAGCGGCCGACGTGCCGCGCTTCTCGACCGGTATCGGCGAATTCGACCGCGTGCTCGGCGGCGGGCTGGTCCCGGGCGGCGTCGTGCTGATCGGCGGCGATCCGGGCATCGGCAAGTCGACGCTGCTGCTGCAGTCGCTCGCGGATATCGCGAGCGAGCGGCGCGCGCTCTATATCAGCGGTGAGGAGTCGGCCGCGCAGATCGCGTTGCGCGCGCAACGGCTTGCGCTGCTCGACGGCGGTGCGGCGGCGGATGAACTGAAGCTGCTCGCCGAGATCCAGCTCGAGAAGATCCAGGCCGCGATCGACACGGAACGGCCGGACGTGGCCGTGATCGACTCGATCCAGACCGTCTATTCGGAAGCGCTCACATCGGCGCCGGGCTCGGTCGCGCAGGTGCGCGAGTGCGCGGCGCAGCTCACGCGCATCGCGAAGCAGTCGGGCACCGCGATCATCATGGTCGGGCACGTGACGAAGGAGGGCAACCTGGCCGGCCCGCGCGTGCTCGAGCACATCGTCGACACCGTGCTGTACTTCGAAGGCGACACGCATTCGTCGTTCCGGCTCGTGCGCGCGTTCAAGAACCGCTTCGGTGCGGTCAACGAACTCGGCGTGTTTGCGATGACCGAGCGCGGGCTGCGCGGCGTGGCCAACCCGTCCGCGCTGTTCCTGTCGCAGCACGAGCAGGTCGTGCCCGGTTCGTGCGTGCTCGTCACGCAGGAAGGCACGCGCCCGCTGCTCGTCGAAATCCAGGCGCTCGTCGATACGGCGCACGTGCCGAACCCGCGCCGGCTCGCGGTCGGCCTCGAGCAGAACCGGCTCGCGATGCTGCTCGCCGTGCTGCACCGGCACGCGGGCATCGCGGCCTTCGATCAGGACGTGTTCCTCAACGCGGTGGGCGGCGTGAAGATCACCGAGCCGGCCGCCGACCTCGCGGTGCTGCTGGCGATCCATTCGTCGATGCGCAACAAGGCGTTGCCGAAGGGGCTGATCGTGTTTGGCGAAGTCGGGCTGGCGGGCGAGATCCGGCCGTCGCCGCGCGGGCAGGAACGGCTGCGCGAAGCCGCGAAGCTCGGTTTCACGTCCGCGCTGATTCCGAAGGCGAATGCACCGAAGCAGCCGATCGAAGGGCTGAACGTGATGGCCGTCGATCGGCTCGAACAGGCGATCGACCGCGTACGCGATCTCGAGTGACCGGCCCAGAGGGCGCCCGGCCATGCGTGCGGGCGATCTGTCGCGTAATTCGTTGTAAAGAAGATGTAGGCTTCTGTAACCCGACGGACATCGCTTTTCCCTATCCTTTGCCGGATTGTCGAACCGCGCAATGCGAAGGGATCCTATGTTGAAATCGTATGGGGAAGCGCCGAGCGGACGCCTTTACAACCTGCGTGGCTGCCGCGTGTCGGAGCCGATTCGCCAGCCCTGGGGCGGCGGATGCCGGATCGTCGAATGGATCGACGACGAGGGGCGCCTGGCGCGCAAGGTCGTGTCCGAGGACGTGACGGAAGCGGAAGTCGCTGCGGCGATCCGGCGGCCAACCGAAGGGCGCCGGCACCTGATGGGCGACGACGAGCAGATGCCGCGCGACACGTTGCCTCGACGCTGAGCCGGCAACTCGGCGAATCGGGTGACTGCGGTAATGAATGAACAGGCCGGGCCGGCGCGCCCGGCCTTGT
Organism: Burkholderia sp. AU33423; assembly: GCF_002223135.1. Classification (NCBI taxonomy): domain Bacteria; kingdom Pseudomonadati; phylum Pseudomonadota; class Betaproteobacteria; order Burkholderiales; family Burkholderiaceae; genus Burkholderia; species Burkholderia sp. AU33423. The sequence goes on along the minus strand of NZ_NKFH01000004.1, from coordinate 1,836,791 downwards.
CGTATCTGGGGCCGCCTACGGCCCGATGGTCTGTCGAGGTACTGCGATGCCGAGGTGTCGCGGCGCGGAGCCAGTCGGCACGCAGGGCTGGGCGGCGTATCGGTTGGCCGTGCCGCGACGGCGGTCAGCCGATCTGCTCGAGTTCTTCCTGCGCGGCGAGCCAGTCGGCCTCGACCGTTTCGAGACGCGTGTTGACGTCCCCGAGCTTGCGGATCGCATCGGTCAGTTCCGTCTTGCGCTCGGCCTCGTAGCTCGCCGGATCGGCGACGAATGCGTCGAGGCGCGCCTTCTGCGCGTGCAGCGTCTCCATTTCCTTTTCGAGCTTCGTGATGCGCGTCTGCAGCGGCTTCTTCAGCACCGACAGGCGCTGCCGCTCCTCGGCGGCCTGACGCTTCTGGTCCTTGCGGTTGGCCGCGGCACCCGCGCCCGCCGACGCCGCGCTGTCGGCCTTCGCGGCGGCGCGCTGCTCGGCCGCGTGCTGCAGCAGCCAGTCACGGTAGTCGTCGAGGTCGCCGTCGAACGGCTGCAGCCGGTGCTTCGCGACCAGCATGAACTGGTCGGTCGTCGCGCGCAGCAGGTGGCGGTCGTGCGAGACGAGGATCAGCGTGCCTTCGAACTGCGCGAGCGCCATCGTCAGCGCATGGCGGGTTTCGAGGTCGAGGTGGTTGGTCGGTTCGTCGAGCAGCAGCAGGTTCGGCTTCTGCCAGATGATCAGCGCGAGCGCGAGGCGTGCCTTTTCACCGCCCGAAAACGGCCCGACCGGGGTGGTCGCCATGTCGCCCGAGAAGTTGAAGCCGCCGAGGAAGTCCCGCAGCTCCTGTTCGCGCGTGTCGGGCGCGAGCCGTGCCAGATGCGCGAGCGGGGAATCATCTTCGCGCAGCGTTTCGAGCTGGTGCTGCGCGAAATAGCCGATCGTCAGCCCCTTGCCGTCGCGGACGTGCCCCGACAGCGGCGCGAGCGTGCCGGCCAGCGTCTTGATCAGCGTCGACTTGCCCTGGCCGTTCGCACCGAGCAGGCCGATGCGCTGGCCGTTCTGGATCGACAGCGCGACGCGCTCGACGATCGGGATTTCCGCTCCGCCGTCGGCGTGGTAGCCGCAGCGGACGTCTTCCATCACCATCATCGGGTTCGGCGCGGCATCGGGCGTGCGGAATTCGAACGTGAACGGCGACGCGATGTGCGCGGGCGCGATCAGCTCCATCTTCTCCAGCGCCTTCATCCGGCTCTGCGCCTGCTTGGCCTTGGTCGCCTTGGCCTTGAAGCGGTCGACGAAGCTCTGCAGGTGTTCGATCGTCTTCTGCTGCTTTTCGTAGGCGCTTTGCTGCAGCGCCAGTTGCTGCGCGCGCAGCACTTCGAACTGCGAGTAGTTGCCGCCGTAGCGCTTCACCTGGCGGTTTTCCAGATGCAGCGTGACATTGCAGATCGAATCGAGGAATTCGCGGTCGTGCGAAATCACGACGAGCGTGCCGGGGTAGCGGTGCAGCCAATCCTCGAGCCAGACGATCGCGTCGAGGTCGAGGTGGTTCGTCGGTTCGTCGAGCAGCAGCAGGTCGGAGCGGCACATCAGCGCCTGCGCGAGGTTCAGGCGCATGCGCCAGCCGCCGGAGAAGCTCGCGACGGATTCGCGCGTCTGCGCGAGCGTGAAGCCGAGGCCGAGCAGCAGCGCCTCGGCACGGGCAGGCGCGGTATAGCCGTCGGCGTCGGCGAACGCCGCGTGCGCGTCGGCTTCGGCGGCGCCGTCATGTGCGGCGGAGGCGGCGGCGATGCGGGCCTCGATCTCGCGCAGCGCGGCGTCGCCGTCGAGCGTGTAGTCGAGCGCCGAGCGGTCGACCGCGGGCGTTTCCTGCGACACATGGGCGATCCGCCACGACGGCGGCATCGAGAAATCGCCGCCGTCCGAGTGCAGCTCGCCGCGCAGGACCGAGAACAGGGTCGACTTGCCGGCGCCGTTCGCGCCGATCAGGCCGGCTTTCTCGCCGGGATTGAGCACGAAGGAGGTCGACTCGAACAGCGGCTTGGTGCCGCGCGCAAGGCTGAACTGATTGAAACGGATCACGGCGGAAATGACTGGCCAAAACCGCTATTCTAGACTGCGCGCCGCTCGCGCCGGGCATTGGCCATTCGGCGGATGCCGCAACGGGGCAATTTCGCCTAGACTCCACGTCGATCCGGTTTCGTAAAAGGAGTGCCCGATGTCCACCCTGTATTCGTTCAGCGCAGAGACGCTTGCCGGCGCGCCGGCCTCGCTCGATGCGTATCGCGGCAAGGTGCTGCTGATCGTCAACACCGCGAGCGAGTGTGGTTTCACACCGCAGTACGCGGGCCTGCAGAAGTTGTACGACCAGTACGCGGCACGCGGCTTCTATGTGCTCGGCTTCCCGTGCAACCAGTTCGGCAAGCAGGAGCCCGGCGACGCCACACAGATCGGCGCGTTCTGCGAGCGCAATTACGGCGTCACGTTCCCGATGTTCGCGAAGATCGACGTGAAGGGCGACCATGCGCATCCGCTGTACCGCTACCTGACCGACGAGGCGCCCGGCATTCTCGGCCTCAAGGCGATCAAGTGGAATTTCACGAAATTCCTGGTCGATCGCGAAGGGCGCATCGTCAAGCGCTACGCGCCGTCGACCAAGCCGGAGGAAATCGCCGCGGATATTGACAAGCTGCTGTGACGGCTGCCGGCGGCGTTCACGGCGCCGGTGCGGGTCGCACGGGCGCCGCCGCCGTCCGGGCCGTCAGAGGATCGGTGCGAACAGTCGCGCGACGTGCATCGCGATGCGCCGCCAGGCGGGCGATTGGCGGTATTCGCTCGCATCGACCTCGTACGCCTGCGCGAAATCGGCATCGAGCATCGTCTCGACCTCGTCGGCGAACGTGCGATCGACGGTCAGCACCATGATCTCGAAATTGAGGCGGAACGAACGGTTGTCTAGATTCGCGCTGCCGATCGCCGCCGCGATGCGGTCGATCAGCACGACCTTCTGGTGCAGGAAGCCGGGCCGGTAGCGGAACACCTTGACGCCCGCATCGACCAGGTCGCGCGCGTACAGCTTCGACGCCTCGAATACCACGTAGTGATCGCGCCGGCTCGGGATCAGGATGCGAACGTCGACGCCACGCATCACGGCGAGCTTCAGCGCGGAGATCACGGCTTCGTCGGGGACGAGGTACGGCGTGGTGATCCAGACCCGCTCGCGCGCGGCGTTGATCGCCTCGACGAAGAACAGCGAGCCCGTCTCCTGCTTGTCGGCTGGCCCCATCGGCACCGCGAGGCAATGCATGTTGTCGCCGGGCAGTGCGGGCGGCGGCAGCGCGAGCGGCGGCAGCTTCTGCGTTGCCCAGTGCCAGTCTTCGGCGAACACGTACTGGATGCTCGCGACCACCGGGCCGCGGATCTCGATGTGCGTGTCGCGCCACGGCGACAGGCGCGGCTTCGCGCCGAGATACTCGACGCCGATGTTGTGGCCGCCGACGAACGCGCGATTGCCGTCGACGACGACGATCTTGCGGTGGTTGCGGAAGTTGAGCTGGAAGCGGTTGACGAACGTCCGGTTGGTCGCGAACGGGTGGACCTCCACGCCGCCCCGGCGCAGCGTGTCGACGTAGCTGTGCGGCAGGTCGAAGCTGCCGATGCTGTCGTACAGCAGGCAGCAGCGCACGCCCGCTGCCGCACGCGCGAGCAGTGAGTCGCGCATCATCCGGCCGAGTGCATCGTCGCGCACGATGAAGAACTGCACCACCACGTAGTCGCGCGCGGCGTCGATGGCCGCCAGGATCGCCGAGAACGTCGCGTCGCCGTTCACGAGCGTGCGCACCGAATTACCGCCGAGGAACGGCATGCCGCCGAGCCGCGTGAGCGCGAGCACCGCGGCCTGGCCGATTGCGTCGGCGGCCGGCCCGTCGGTCGCGTCGGTGCTGAGCCAGGGCGAGCGCGGTGTGTGCATGCGCAACATTTCCAGCTCGTGGCGCCGGGCGTCGACGTAGCCGGAGAACTTGCTGCGGCCGAGGAACAGGTACGGAATGAGCGTCAGGTACGGCATGGCTGCGAGCGAGACGGCCCACGCGATCGCGCCTTGAGACGTGCGCGTATTCATGATCGCGTGGAATGCCGCGACGATCCCGAGCACGTGGATGGTCAGGATCAGGGTGCCGAGATGTAGCCAGTCGAGGGTCATGGGCGCGTGACGGACTCCTGAGGTCGTGCGGCCGGGCGGCCGCCTACGCGCATCTTACCCAACCGTGCGGCGCAACGGTGCACCGCACGGTGGGCGAGCCGGACAGGCTCAGGCCTTGCGGGGCAGGTCCGACGCCTGGATCAGGAACACGGCGTCGTCGCCCGCGCTGGTGGGCAGCCACGTGAGCTCGAGGCCGCCGAACGCGGCTTCGACGTGTTCGCGCTCGTTGCCGATCTCGACGACGAGCACGCCGTCGTCGTGCAGCCAGCGATGGGCCTCGGCGACGATACGTCGCACGATGTCCATCCCGTCATCGCCACCCGCGAGCGCCATCTCCGGCTCGTGCCGGTACTCGGGCGGCAGCGCGGCCATCGACGACGCGTTCACGTACGGCGGGTTCGTCAGGATCACGTCATAGCGCGAGCCCGGATCGGTGCGGAACGCGGGCAGCGGCGCGTAGAGGTCGCCGCGGTGCAGCGCGACGCGGTCTTCGAGGCCGTAGTCGCGTACGTTGATCTCGGCGACTTCGAGGGCCTTGTCGGACAGGTCGACCGCATCGATCTCGGCGTTCGGGAACGCGCTCGCCGCGAGGATCGCGAGGCAACCGGAGCCCGTGCACAGTTCGAGCACCGCGCCGACCTGCTCGGGGTCGGCGACGTACGGCTGCAGCCCGTCGTCGAGCAGTTCGCCGATGAACGAGCGCGGCACGATCACGCGTTCGTCGACGTAGAAGCGGTGGCCGTGCATCCACGCTTCATGCGTGAGGTACGCGGCCGGCACGCGGTCGGTCGCGCGCCGTTCGATCACGGCGAGCACGGCCGCGATTTCGTCGGGCAGCAGCCGCGCGTCGAGGAACGGCTCGAGCGTGTCGAGCGGCAGGTCGAGCGTGCGCAGCACGAGGTAGGCCGCTTCGTCGTACGCATTGTCGGAGCCGTGGCCGAACGCGAGCTTCGCCTTCGAGAAGCGCGTGACCGCGTAGCGCAGCAGGTCGCGAACAGTGGCAAAAGGTGTCGTCATGCGAGGCTCCATCAGGCGATCAGTTGTTCGAGCACGCTGCGGTACACGTTCTTCAGCGGGTCGACGAAGCGCACTTCGATGTGCTCGTCGATCTTGTGGATACTGCCGTTAGGCGGGCCGAACTCGATCACCTGCGGGCAGATGCGCGCGATGAAACGGCCGTCCGACGTGCCGCCCGTGGTCGACAGCTCGGTCGTGATGCCGGTCTCGGCGCGGATCGCGTTTTCCAGTGCGCCCGACAGCTCGCCGCGCGGCGTGAGGAACGGCAGGCCGCTCACCGACCACTTCAGCGTGTATTCGAGGCCGTGCTTGTCGAGGATCGCGTGCACGCGTGCCTGCAGGCCCTCGACCGTGCTGGCGGTCGAGAAGCGGAAGTTGAACAGCAGGTCGGCGTGGCCCGGAATCACGTTGGTCGCGCCGGTGCCGGCGTGCAGGTTCGACACCTGCCAGGTGGTCGGCGGGAAGTATTCGTTGCCTGCGTCCCACTGCTCGGCGGCGAGCTCGGCGAGCGCCGGCGCGAGCAGGTGGATCGGGTTCTTCGCAAGGTGCGGATACGCGATGTGGCCCTGCACGCCCTTGACGACGAGTTCGCCCGACATCGAGCCGCGGCGGCCGTTCTTCACGACATCGCCGAGCTCGGTGGTCGACGTCGGCTCGCCGACGATGCAGTAGTCCATGCGTTCGCCGCGCGCTTCGAGCAGCTCGACGACCTTTACGGTGCCGTCGGTGGCGGGGCCTTCCTCGTCGCTCGTGATCAGGAACGCAACCGTGCCGCGGTGGCCGGGATGGGCCGCGACGAATTCCTCCGACGCGACGACGAATGCCGCGAGCGACGTCTTCATGTCGGCCGCGCCGCGGCCGTACAGCTTGCCGTCGCGATGGGCGGGGATGAACGGCGGCGAGCTCCACTGCTCGAGCGGGCCGGTCGGCACGACGTCGGTGTGGCCCGCGAACGCGAGCAGCTTGCCGTCGCGGCCGTCGGTGCCGCGCTTGACGGCCCACAGGTTGGTCACGCCGTGCGACGCGATGGTCTCGCATTCGAAGCCGAGCGCCGCGAGGCGCTCGGTCATGATCTGCTGGCAATGCTGGTCGTCGGGCGTCACGGACGCGCGGGCGATCAGCTGTTCGGTAAGGGCTAGGGTGGCGGACATGGTTCGGACCACTTTCGATAAAAAATGCCGGCGCGGTGGCCGGCAGCGACAAGACGTCGGGCTGCGCCGACAGGCGCAGCGCGGGCAGCCCTATGCGGCAAACAGCGCCGCGTATTGATCGGCCACGAAGCCGAGCGATTTCACGCGGCCGTTGACCACCAGCACGGGGCGCTTGATGACCGACGGCTTGTGGATCATCAGCGCGACCGCGCCGGCCTTCGTTTCGGCGGCCGCCTTCATCGCGTCGTCCAGGCCGCGCCACGTCGTGCCGCGCTTGTTGACGAGCGCGTCGAGCGACACGTCCTTCAGCCAGTCCTCGACGAGCGGTGCGCTGACACCGAGCTTCTTGAAGTCGTGAAACTCGAATTCGACGCCGTGATCGTCGAGCCACACGCGGGCCTTCTTCACGGTGTCGCAGTTCGGAATGCCGTAGACGACCACGGTGTGCGGCTTCGCCATCAGTCGCCTCGCAGCAGCTCGTTCAGGCCGACCTTCGCGCGCGTCTTCGCGTCGACCTTCTTGACGATCACCGCGCAGTACAGGCTGTGCGAGCCATCCTTCGACGGCAGGTTGCCGGCGACGACGACCGAGCCGGCCGGGATGCGGCCGTAGCTGACTTCGCCCGTCTCGCGGTCGTAGATCTTCGTGCTTTGGCCGAGGTACACGCCCATCGAGATCACCGAGTTTTCCTCGACGATCACGCCTTCGACGACTTCCGACCGCGCGCCGATGAAGCAGTTGTCTTCGATGATGACCGGGTTCGCCTGCAGCGGCTCGAGCACGCCGCCGATGCCGACGCCGCCCGACAGGTGCACGTTCTTCCCGATCTGTGCGCACGAACCGACCGTTGCCCACGTGTCGACCATCGTGCCTTCGTCGACGTACGCGCCGATGTTGGTGTACGACGGCATCAGCACGACGTTCTTCGCGATGAACGAGCCGCGGCGCGCGATGGCCGGCGGGACGACGCGGAAGCCGCCCGCGGCGAAATCTTCGGCGGTGTAGTTCGCGAACTTCGACGGCACCTTGTCGTAGAACTGCGAGTAGCCGCCGGCGGGCATCGGCGCGTTGTCCTCCAGGCGGAACGACAGCAGCACGGCCTTCTTCAGCCACTGGTGCACGGTCCAGTTGCCGTCGATCTTCTCGGCCACGCGCAGCGCGCCTTTGTCGAGCTGCTCGATCGCGTGCGCGACGGCTTCGCGGACGTCGGCCGGTGCGGCCTTCGGCGACAGCTCGGCGCGGTTTTCCCAGGCGGTATCGATGATTTGCTGAAGTTGTTGCGACATGTTCGTTTTCGCAGGAGATGGATGGAATTGATCGGATGGACGATTACCGCGCGAGAGAGCGGCAGAAATCGACGATGCGTTGCGCGCCCTCGACGCATTCGGGGGTGCCCGCGACGAGCGCGATCCGGATGAAATCGCGGCCCGGATTCGTGCCGTGCGCATCGCGCGCCAGGTACGAGCCGGGCAGAACCGTCACATTATAGTCGGCGTACAGGCGGCGGGCGAACTCGGTGTCCGACAGCCCGGTGCGCGACACGTTGGCCCACAGGTAGAACGCCGCGTCGGGCAGCTTCACGTCGATCACGTCGGCGAGCATCGGCGTGACGGTATTGAACTTCTGCAGGTACAGCGCGCGGTTCTCGCGCACGTGCGCCTCGTCGTTCCACGCGGCGATGCTCGCGTGCTGCCAGACCGGCGACAGCGCCGCGCCGTGGTACGTGCGGTACAGCAGGAATTGCTTCAGCAGCGCCGCGTCCCCGGCGACGAAGCCCGAGCGCATGCCCGGCACGTTCGAGCGCTTCGACAGGCTCGACAGCATCACGAGGCGCTCGAAGCCGCGGCCGAGGCGGTGCGCGGCCTCGAGGCCGCCCAGCGGCGGCGCTGCTTCGTCGAAATAGATTTCCGAATAGCATTCGTCGGACGCGATCACGAAACCGTGGCGGTCGGACAGCGCGAACAGCTCGCGCCAGTCGTCGAGCGTCAGCACGGCGCCCGTCGGGTTGCCCGGCGAGCACACGTACAGCAGTTGCGTGCGCGCCCAGACTTCGTCCGGTACGGACGCGTAGTCGCACGCGAAGTTGCGGGCCGGGTCGCTGTTCGCGAAATAGGGTTCGGCACCGGCCAGCAGCGCCGCGCCCTCGTAAATTTGATAGAAAGGATTCGGACAGAGTACGATCGCCTTCTCGCCCTGTTCGGCCGGGCGGGCGTCGATCACCGTCTGCGCAAGCGAGAACAGCGCCTCGCGCGACCCCGACACGGGCAGCACCTGCGTGGCCGGATCGATGGCCGGCAGCCCGTAGCGGCGCTCGAGCCAGTGCGCGATCGACGTGCGCAGCGCGTCCGAGGCGGCGGTGGCCGGGTACGACGCGAGACCGTCGAGCGCGGCCACCACGGCGTCGCGGATCAGCGCCGGGGTCGCATGTTTGGGCTCGCCGATGCCGAAGCTGATCGGTTTGAGGGCGCCGGAGGGCGTCACGTCCTTGAACAGGGCGCGCAGCTTTTCGAAGGGATAGGGCTGGAGCGAGTCGAGTCGAGGGTTCACGGGCGAAGCGGCCATCGCGGCCGGTTGGAGCGAAAGAAGCGGCGTGCGCGCCGCGCGGCTGCGAACGGGCGCCGATGGCGCGCGGGTCGCAACGGACGATTATAGCGTGACGGAATGCGGTCACGGCCTGCCGGAACGGCGGCCGGGCCGGTCGAATAAAGGGTATCGAACCAAATGAATAACGCGGTACGCGGCAGCCTGCCGACGCTGGCCATCCTGATCGGCGCATCGGTATGGGGCCTGATCTGGTATCCGCTGCGGATCCTGGCGTCGCTCGGCGTGACGGGCACGCTGGCGAGCGCGCTGACGAGCCTCGTCGCCTTCCTGTTCGTGATCGTCGCGCGCCACCGCACGATCGCGACGCTGCGCTGGCACTGGGTGCTGCCCGGCATCGCGGTGACGGCCGGCGTGACGAACCTCGGGTTCGTGTGGGGCACGATCCACGGCGAGGTGCTGCGCGTGATGCTGTTGTTCTACCTGACCCCTGCATGGACCGCGATCTACGCGCACTTCCTGCTGCGCGAGCGGCTGACCTGGGCCGGCGCGGGGCTCGCGGCGCTGTCGATCGGCGGCGCGATGCTGATGCTGTGGTCGCCGGCGCTCGGCCTGCCGCTGCCGGCCACGCCGGCCGAATGGGCAGGTCTCGCGGCCGGGTTGAGCTTCGCGATGAGCAACGTGCTCGTGATCAAGGCGAGCCGCGAGCTGCCGGAGATGCGCGCGGAAATGCGCACGGCGACCCTCTTCGGCGGTGCGGCGGTGTTCGGCGCGATCGCGTCGCTGTTCGAGGGGATACCGGCTGCGCCGCCGGGCGGCCAGCTCGGCACGGCCGCGCTGATCATCGTCGCGATCGGCGTGACGATGGCGTCGAACAACCTGCTCGTGCAATACGGGCTGGCGCGCGTGCCGGCGAACCGTGCGTCGATCATCATGCTGTTCGAGATCGTGATCACCGCGCTGTCGGCATGGGTGTTCGCGAACGAGCTGCCGACCGCGCGCGAGTGGGCGGGCGGCGCGTGCATCGTGCTGGCGACGCTGCTGTCGAGCCGGGTCCATCGTGCCGCGCCGGCACCGGACAAACCCGGCGACGGTCGGGACGGCGCACGCGCGATGGTATGATGGAAGCCGTTTGCGGGGCCCAACGCTGTATGCGCGCGGCCCCGCTTTTGAATTCCGGGGCGCATCGCGCGCATGGGCTGTCCGGCCTCGCGCAGTGCGGCTCCGTCCGTTTCACACCTTCTTCACATCCGATACCGCCGTGCGTCTGAGCTCGATCAAACTCGCTGGCTTCAAATCCTTTGTCGATCCCACGCATTTCCAGGTTCCGGGCCAGCTTGTCGGCGTGGTGGGCCCGAACGGGTGCGGCAAGTCCAACATCATCGATGCCGTGCGCTGGGTGCTCGGCGAGTCGCGCGCTTCCGAGCTGCGCGGCGAATCGATGCAGGACGTGATCTTCAACGGCTCGACCGCCCGCAAGCCCGGCAGCCGGGCCAGTGTCGAACTGATCTTCGACAACTCCGACGGCCGCGCGGCCGGCCAGTGGGGCCAGTACGGCGAGATCGCCGTGAAGCGCGTGCTCACCCGCGACGGCACGTCGAGTTACTACATCAACAACCTGCCGGCGCGCCGCCGCGACATCCAGGACATCTTCCTCGGCACCGGCCTCGGGCCGCGTGCGTACGCGATCATCGGGCAGGGCATGATCGCGCGGATCATCGAGGCGAAGCCGGAAGAGCTGCGCGTGTTCCTCGAGGAAGCCGCGGGCGTGTCGAAGTACAAGGAACGCCGCCGCGAGACCGAGAACCGCCTGCACGACACGCGCGAGAACCTGACGCGCGTCGAGGACATCGTCCGCGAACTCGGCGCGAACCTCGAGAAGCTCGAGGCGCAGGCCGTCGTCGCGACCAAGTACAAGGAACTCGTCGCCGACGGCGAGGAGAAGCAGCGCCTGTTGTGGCTGCTGCGCAAGAACGAGGCGGCCGGCGAGCAGCAGAAGCAGCAGCGCGCGATCGAACAGGCGCAGATCGACCTCGAGGCGCAGACGGCGAAGCTGCGCGAGGTCGAGGCGCAGCTCGAGACGCTGCGCGTCGCGCATTACTCGGCAAGCGACGCGATGCAGGGCGCGCAGGGTTCGCTCTACGAAGCGAACGCCGAGGTGAGCCGCCTCGAAGCCGAGATCAAGTTCATCGTCGAATCGCGCAATCGCGTGCAGGCGCAGATCGCCGCGCTGAATGCGCAGCGCGAGCAATGGCGCGCGCAGGCCGAGAAGGCGCAGGACGAGCTCGAGGAAGCCGAAGAGGCGCGCGCGATGGCCGACGAGAAGGCCGCGCTCGCCGAAGACAACGCTGCCGCGAAGCACGACGCGCTGCCGGCGCTCGAGGCGAAATTCCGCGATGCGCAGGCGCAGCTCAACGACGAGCGCGCGCGGATCGCGCAGACCGAACAGTCGCTGAAGCTCGAAGCCGCGCACCAGCGCAACGCCGACCAGCAGCTCCAGCAGCTGCAGCAGCGCCATGAGCGCCTGAAGAGCGAAGCGAGCGGGCTCGACGCGCCGGACGAGGCGCAGCTCGAAGAGCTGCGCATGCAGCTCGCCGAGCAGGAAGAGATCCTGGCCGAGGCGCAGGCGCGCCTCGCCGACGCGCAGGAAACGGTGCCGCGCCTCGATGGCGAGCGCCGTGCCGCGCAGGAGCGCGTGCAGGCCGAAGCCGCGCAGATCCACCAGCTCGAGGCGCGTCTCGCCGCGCTGAAGCAGCTGCAGGAAAACGTGCAGACCGAAGGCAAGGTGCAGCCGTGGCTCGACAAGCACGAGCTCGGCGCGCTGCCGCGTCTGTGGAAGAAGCTGCATGTCGAAGCCGGCTGGGAAGCGGCGCTTGAAGCCGTGCTGCGCGAGCGCCTCGCCGCGCTCGAAGTGTCGAATCTCGACTGGGTGAAGGCTTTTGCCACCGACGCACCTCCCGCGAAGCTCGCGTTCTACGCGCCGCCCGCGGCTGGTGAACCGCCGGCGGCCGTGGCCGGCCTGCGTCCGGTGCTGTCGCTCGTGCGCATCGACGATGCGGGCATCCGCGCGGTGCTGAACGACTGGCTCGGCAACGTGTATGTCGCCGACGACGTCGCGCAGGCACTCGCGACGCGCACGCAGCTGCCGGCAGGCGGCGCGTTCGTCGTCAAGGCCGGCCATATCGTCACGCGCGTCGGCGTGCAGCTGTATGCCGCCGATTCGGAGCAGGCCGGGATGCTGGCCCGCCAGCAGGAAATCGAAAACCTGACGCGCCAGGTGCGTGCGCAGGCGCTGCTCGCCGACGAGGCGCGCACGGCCGCGGTACGTGCCGAAGCCGCGCACACGCAGGCCACGCAGGCGCTCGGCGATGTACGCGCGCAGGCCGAGCGTGCGACGCAGCGCGTGCACGCGCTGCAGATGGACGTGCTGAAGCTCGCGCAGGCGCACGAACGTTACACGCAGCGCAGCACGCAGATCCGCGAGGAACTCGAGGAAATCGGCGCGCAGATCGAAGAGCAGCGCGCGATGCGCGCGGAGTCGGAAGCGAATTTCGAGCGTTTCGACGGCGAACTTGCGGAACTGCAGGCGCGCTTCGAGGACAACCAGCTCGCATTCGAAGCGCTCGACGAATCGCTGACGCAGGCGCGTCAGGAAGCGCGTGACCTGGAGCGCGGCGCGAACGACGCGCGCTTCGCCGCACGCAATGCCGTGACGCGGATCGACGAACTCAAGCGCAGCATCCAGGTCGCACACGAGCAGAGCGAGCGCGTCGCCGCGTCGCTGGAAGACGCACGCGCCGAGCTCGAGACGATCAACGAGCAGACCGCGCACACGGGCCTGCAGGATGCGCTCGAGATTCGAGCGGTGAAGGAAGAGGCGCTGCAGGCCGCGCGGATCGAACTCGACGACCTGACCGCGAAGCTGCGCGCGTCGGACGAGCAGCGACTCGTCGCCGAGCGCTCGCTGCAGCCGCTGCGCGACCGCATCACCGAATTGCAGTTGAAGGAGCAGGCTGCGCGCCTGTCGGTCGAGCAGTTCGCGGAGCAGCTGACGACGGCCGAGGTCGACGAGGAAGCGCTGCGCGAGAAGCTCACGCCGGATCTGAAGCCGTCGTACCTGCAGGGCGAGGTTACGCGCCTGAACAACGCGATCAACGCGCTCGGTCCGGTGAACATGGCCGCGCTCGACGAGCTGAAGGCCGCGAGCGAGCGCAAGGTGTTCCTCGACGCGCAGTCGGCGGACCTGATCGACGCGATCACGACGCTCGAGGACGCGATCCACAAGATCGACCAGGAAACCCGCACGCTGCTGCAGGGCACCTTCGACGAGGTCAACCGTCACTTCAGCGACCTGTTCCCGCGTCTGTTCGGCGGCGGCCAGGCGAAGCTGATCATGACGGGCGACGAAATTCTCGACGCCGGCGTGCAGGTGATGGCGCAGCCGCCGGGCAAGAAGAACGCGACGATCCACCTGCTGTCGGGCGGCGAGAAGGCACTGACCGCGACCGCACTGGTGTTCGCGATGTTCCAGCTGAACCCGGCGCCGTTCTGTCTGCTCGACGAGGTCGACGCGCCGCTCGACGACGCGAACACCGAGCGTTTCGCGAATCTCGTGCGCGCGATGTCCGACAAGACGCAGTTCCTGTTCATCTCGCACAACAAGATCGCGATGGAAATGGCGCAGCAGCTGATCGGCGTGACGATGCAGGAGCAGGGCGTGTCGCGGATCGTTGCGGTAGACATGGAAACCGCCGCGGGTTTTGCCCAGAATTGACGTTTGACGAAACCGGACCGCGTTCGCGCGGCGCATGGGCGCCCGTTCGCGGTTCCGACGAACAAGAATTGCTGATGGAGCGTGCATGGACGAGTTGACACTCGGTTTGATCGGCGCGGGCGCGGTCGTGGTGGGCGGCGTCGTGGTCTACAACGCATGGCAGGGCGCGAAGGTGCGGCGCAGGATGCCGCGCCCGATGCCGGAGGAAGCGGCCGAGGCGATGAACCGCCCCGAACGCGAGGAAGAATTGCCGTTCATCGAGCCGGTGCGCCAGCCGGTGCGGCGCGAGCCCGCGGCACCGGCCCCGGCGGCCGCCACGGGCGGCACGCCGGCCGAAGTCGCGCGCGTCGAGCCGACGTTCGGTGGAGCGGCACCTGCCGACATGCCGGCCGATCTGCAGGCCGAGGCGACCGGCGTCGATGCACCGTCCGAGTCGGTCGAGCCGGTTGCCGGCGAAACAGCCGTGCCGGCTTCCGCGCACGACACGCACGCTGAACCGGCCGAGCCGGCCGAACCGGTGCTACCGGCCGCCACGACGATCTCGTCGGCCCCGCCGGCGATCGTCGACCGCCGGATCGACTGCATCGTGCCGATCCGCCTCGGCGGGTCGCTGCCGGGCGACAAGATCCTGCCGGCCGCGCAGCGGCTGCGCCGCGCGGGCAGCAAGCCCGTGCACATCGAAGGCAAGCCGGAAGGCGGCCAGTGGGAGTTGCTGCAGAACGGCGTGCGCTACGAGGAACTGCGCGCGGCCGCGCAGCTCGCGAACCGCAGCGGTGCGCTGAACGAGCTCGAGTTCTCCGAATTCGTGACGGGCGTCCAGCAGTTCGCCGACGCGATCGACGGCGCCCCCGAATTCCCGGACATGATGGAAACGGTCGCGATGGCGCGCGAGCTCGACGCGTTTGCCGCGCAGTGCGACGCGCAGCTGTCGATCAACGTGATGTCGGACGGCGCGCCGTGGTCGGCGAACTACGTGCAGGCGGTCGCGTCGCAGGACGGGCTGCTGCTGTCGCGCGACGGCACGCGTTTCGTGAAGCTCGACGCGAAGCAGAACCCCGTGTTCATGCTGCAGTTCGGCGACACGAACTTCCTGCGCGACGACCTCACGTACAAGGGCGGCAACATGATCACGCTGGTGCTCGACGTGCCGGTCGCCGAAGAGGACATCCTGCCGTTCCGGCTGATGTGCGATTACGCGAAATCGCTGTCCGAACGGATCGGCGCGCGGGTCGTCGACGATTCGCGGCGGCCGCTGCCGGAATCGACGCTGGTCGCGATCGATCAGCAACTGATGAAGCTGTACGCGAAGCTCGAGGAAGCCGGCATCCCGGCCGGTTCGCCGGTCACGCGCCGCCTCTTCAGCCAGTAACGCGCGCCCGGCGGGCGGCGGCTTCCGGCGCCGTCGCCCGACGCTGCCATGCACCGTGCTTGTGTGCACTGCAGCGGGCCCGCGCGGCACGCATCGCGTGCCCCCGCTGCGGCGTCAAACTGAGATAATCGGAATTCCGATTTTTCAGAACGACTCTGCCGCCAGCATGGCCCGAACCCAAGCCGAACCGCCAGCCAGCCAGCCCGACGCGCGCGCCGCGTGGCTGCGCGATCAACTCGAGCGGGCGAACTACGCCTATTACGTGCTCGACCAGCCGGATCTGCCAGACGCCGAATACGACCGGCTGTTCCGCGAATTGCAGCAGCTCGAGACCGACCATCCCGAACTCGTGACGCCCGATTCGCCGACGCAGCGTGTCGGCGGCGAGGCGGCCGGTGGCTTCACGCCGGTCGTCCATGACGCGCCGATGCTGTCGCTGAACAACGGTTTCGCCGACGAGGACATCGTCGCATTCGACAAGCGTGTCGCCGACGCGCTCGACAAGACGACCGATCTCGCCGGCTCGGTGACGGAGCCCGTCGAGTACGCATGCGAACTGAAGTTCGACGGTCTCGCGATCTCGCTGCGCTACGAGCAGGGGGTATTCGTGCAGGCGGCCACGCGCGGCGACGGGACGACGGGCGAGGACGTGACCGAGAACGTGCGCACGATCCGCTCGATTCCGCTGAAGCTGAAGGGCAAGAACGTGCCGGCCTTGCTCGACGTGCGCGGCGAGGTGCTGATGTTCAAGCGCGATTTCGCACGCCTGAACGAACGCCAGCGCGCGGCCGAGCAGCGCGAATTCGCGAACCCGCGCAACGCGGCGGCCGGCAGCCTGCGCCAGCTCGACTCGAAGATCACCGCGCAGCGGCCGCTGTCGTTCTTCGCGTACGGGATCGGCGTGCTCGACGGGATGCCGATGCCCGATACGCACCGCGCGCTGCTCGACTGGTACGAGTCGCTCGGCCTGCCCGTGAACCGCGAGCGAGCGGTCGTGCACGGCGCCGAAGGCTTGCTCGACTTCTTCCGCAAGGTTGGCGAGAAGCGCGAGTCGCTGCCGTACGACATCGACGGCGTCGTCTACAAGGTGAACCGGCGCGACGAACAGGAGCGCCTCGGCTTCGTGTCGCGCGCGCCGCGCTTCGCGCTCGCACACAAGTTCCCCGCGCAGGAAGCGCTGACCAAGCTCGTCGCGATCGATGTGCAGGTCGGCCGCACCGGCGCGATCACGCCGGTCGCGCGCCTCGAGCCCGTGTTCGTCGGCGGTGCGACCGTGACGAACGCGACGCTGCACAACGAGGACGAGGTGCGCCGCAAGGACATCCGGATCGGCGATACCGTGATCGTGCGCCGCGCGGGCGATGTGATCCCCGAGGTGGTCGGCGCGCTGCTCGACCGGCGACCGGCCGATGCGGCCGAGTTCGTGATGCCGACCGAATGCCCGGTGTGCGGCTCGAAGATCGAGCGCCTGCCGGACGAGGCGATCGCCCGCTGCACGGGCGGCCTGTTCTGCCCGGCGCAGCGCAAGCAGGCGCTGTGGCACTTCGCGCAGCGCCGCGCGCTCGACATCGACGGGCTCGGCGAGAAAATCATCGACCAGCTCGTCGAGCTGAATCTCGTGCGCACGCCGGCCGACCTGTTCAATCTCGGCTTTGCGACGCTCGCCGAGCTCGACCGGTTCGCCGAGAAGTCGGCACAGAACCTGCTCGACTCGCTCGAGAAGGCGAAGCACACGACGCTCGCGCGCTTCATCTATGGGCTCGGCATCCGTCACGTGGGCGAATCGACCGCGAAGGATCTGGCGAAGCATTTCGGCTCGCTGACGCCGATCATGGACGCATCGATCGAAGAATTGCTCGAAGTCAACGACGTCGGGCCGATCGTCGCCGAGTCGCTCCATCAGTTCTTCGCGGAAGAGCACAACCGGACCGTGATCGAGCAGTTGCGCGCGCCGGGCAAGGTGACGTGGCCGGAAGGGCCGCCCGCGCCGAAGGCGCCGCAGGGCGTGCTGGCCGGCAAGACGGTCGTGCTGACGGGCACGCTGCCGACGCTCACGCGCGATGCCGCGAAGGAAATGCTCGAAGCGGCGGGCGCGAAAGTGGCCGGTTCGGTATCGAAGAAGACGGATTACGTGGTCGCGGGCGCCGAAGCCGGCAGCAAGCTCGCGAAGGCCGAGGAACTCGGCATCCCCGTGCTGGACGAAGACGGCCTGCACCAACTCCTGGAGGGTAATACGCCATGATTCGCGAGATCCTGAAGATGGGCGATCCGCGCCTGCTCGAAGTCGCCAAGCCGGTCGAGCGGTTCGATACACCCGAACTGCACGAGATCGTCGCGGACATGTTCGAGACGATGCACCATGCGAACGGCGCCGGCCTGGCCGCGCCGCAGATCGGCATCGGGCTGCAGATCATCATCTTTGGCTTCGGCAACAACAACCGCTACCCGGACGCGCCCCCGGTGCCCGAGACCGTGCTGATCAACCCGAAGATCGAGTACATGCCGCCGGACATGGAAGAGGGCTGGGAAGGCTGCCTGTCGGTGCCGGGCATGCGCGGCGTCGTCAGCCGCTACGCGAAAGTGCGCTACAACGGCTTCGACCAGTACGGCGAGAAGATCGACCGCGTGGTCGACGGTTTTCACGCACGCGTCGTCCAGCACGAATACGATCACCTGATCGGCAAGCTGTATCCGATGCGGATCACCGACTTCACGCGCTTCGGCTTCACGGAAGTGCTGTTCCCGGGGCTCGATCCGGCTTCCGACGATTGATTGCCGCACTGGCTTCTCAGCTTCTCGCAGACAAGAAAAAGCCCGCTTGCGCGGGCTTTTTCATTGCGTGGCGCACGGGTGTGCGCCCGCGATCAGAACGTCTCGTCGGCCGACAGATAGCGCCATTGACCCTGCGGCAGTGCGCCGAGCATCACGCGGCCCATCCGGACGCGCTTCAGGCCGATCACGTCGAGGCCCACCAGCTCGCACATGCGACGGATCTGGCGCTTCTTGCCTTCGCGCAGCACGAAGCGCAACTGCTCGCCGTTCTGCCAGCTCACCATCGCGGGCTTCAGCGCGACGCCGTCGAGCTCGAGGCCGTGGCGCAGCTTTGCGAGCGATTCCGCGGGGAAGTGCTGGTCGATGTCGATGAGCCGTTCGCCGAAGCGCACGCGCACCAGGTACTCCTTGTCGATGTCCGATTGCTCGCCGATCAGCTGCTTCGCGATCACGCCGTTTTGCGTCAGCACGAGCAGGCCGGTGGAGTCGATGTCGAGACGACCGGCCGGTGCGAGTGCGTGCAGGTGCTGCGGCGAGAAACGCACCGGCGAATGATCGCCGCTCCAGCGGTTCGCGCGCGTGATCAGCACGGCCGCCGGCTCGTAGCCGTCTTCCGCCTGGCCCGACACATAGCCGACCGGCTTGTGCAGCAGGATCGTCACTTGCGCGGCCTGTGCGGCGCTCGCCCGTTCGTCGATCTCGATCTTCTGGTCCGCGCGTACCTTGGTGCCGAGCGTGTCGATGCGTTCGCCGTCGACGAGGACCCAGCCCTTTTCGATCCATTCGTCGGCTTCGCGGCGCGAGCACATGCCGAGCTCGGACATCCGTTTCGACAGGCGCATCAGGCCCGATTCGTCACCGTAGTCGATATCGGCGGCGGCGCGCTTGACCGGTTGCGCGGTCTTGACCGCACCGAACGAGCGGCGCTCGCCGTCGCGCGCGGGGCGGGCCGGGCGGTCGCCGAAGCTGCGCTTCGCACCTTCGCCGGCAGGCTTGTCGCGATACGACGGGCGCTTGCCGTCGTCGGCGCCTGCGCGGCGCGGGCGGCCATCGTCATCACGGCGCGGCGGGCGATCGGACGACGTGCGGCGGTCGCCGAAGCTGCGCTTCGCGCCTTCGCCGGCTGCCTTGTCGCGATACGGCGCGCGTGCGCTGCCTTCACTGGAACCTGCGCGACGCGGACGTGCATCGTCATCGCGGCGCGGCGGGCGATCGGACGACGTGCGGCGGTCGCCGAAGCTGCGCTTTGCGCCTTCGCCGGATGCGTTGTCGCGATACGGCGCGCGTGCGCCGCCTTCACTGGAACCTGCGCGGCGCGGGCGGGCATCGTCATCGCGGCGCGGCGGGCGATCGGACGACGTGCGGCGGTCGCCAAAGCTGCGCTTCGCGCCTTCGCCGGTTGCCTTGTCGCGATACGGCGCGCGTGCGCCGCCTTCACTGGAACCTGCGCGGCGCGGGCGGGCATCGTCATCGCGGCGCGGCGGGCGATCCGACGACGTGCGGCGGTCGCCGAAGCTGCGCTTTGCGCCTTCGCCGGATGCGTTGTCGCGATAGGGCGTGCGTGCGCCGCCTTCGCCACCTGCACGACGCGGGCGGGCATCGTCGTCGCGGCGGGGCGGGCGATCCGACGACGTACGACGGTCACCGAAGCTGCGCTTTGCGCCTTCACCGCCGGCGTTGTCGCGATACGGCGCGCGTGCGCCGCCTTCGCCACCTGTGCGACGCGGCCGTGCGTCGTCATCACGGCGGGGCGGGCGATCGGACGACGTGCGACGGTCGCCGAAGCTGCGCTTCGCGCCTTCGCCGGATGCGTTGTCGCGATAAGGGGCGCGCGTGCCGCGTTCCGCACCGCCGTCACGCGGCGCACGCTTGGCCGGTGCGCGATCCGCGCCCGGGCGCTCGGCGCCCGCCGCAGCGCGCGGCTTGAACGTGCGTTCGCCGGCGGCGGCCGGGGACGCCTTCTTCGGGCGGGCCGGCTTATCTCCGGCGGGAGGCGTAGCGGGACGCACCGCCTTGCGGGCGACGAGGCTGCCGGAGCGGACAGGGGCGCGGGTCGGCGACGCCGGCTTCGGATTCTTGACGGTTAATTTGGTGCGCATAAACGCTGGGATTCATTCAGACTGCGATCGCACGCAGCAATTCGGTTTCGAGCTGGATCTGCAGGCGGTTGTCGGACAGGCCGGCACCCGCGAGCAGGAAAATGTCCTCGACGCGTTCGCCGAGCGTATTGATCCGCGCCGCGTGGACGCCGATCCGATGCTCGGCGAGTACGCGCGCGATCGAATAGAGAAGGCCCGGCCGGTCGTTGGCCGACACGGACAGGATGTAGTACTGGCCGCGCTCGTCGGCCCGCAGGTCGACGCGCGGCGTGATCGGAAACGTCCGGGACAGCCTCGACAGGCGGCCCTTGGACGGCTCCGGCAGCGGCGCGGTTTCGGTGAGTCGCGACGCGAGTTGCTGCTCGACGAGATTCGCGATGTCGCGATACCGCACGTCACGCTCGGTCTGCGTGACGATGAAATTGTCGAGCGCATAGCCGTGCCGCGTCGTGCTGATGCGGGCGTCGAGCACCGACAGCCCGTTGCGGTCGAAATACGCGCAGATGCCCGCGAACAGGTCGGGGCGATCCTTCACGTACACGAGCACCTGCAGCGCATCGCCGATCGGCGACGGCCGCGCGCGGACGATCGCGGTTTCGGCATTCACGTGCCGGTACAGCACGCGTGTCTGCCACGCGATGTCGGCCGCGTCGTGACGCAGGAAGAAGCCGACGTCGAGCTGGTCCCACAGCGCGCGATGCGCGTCGTCGGGTACGGTCTCGAGGCGCAGCAGCGCGAGCGCCTGTTCCTGCCGCGACTTCAGCTCCGAATGCGCGTCGGGGTTGGCCCCGCCGAGCACCGCGAGCGTGATGCGGTACAGGTCCTCGAGCAGCTTGCCCTTCCACGTGTTCCACACCTTCGGGCTCGTGCCGCGGATATCGGCGACGGTCAGCAGGTACAGCGCGGTGAGGTACCGCTCGTTGCCGACGACTTCCGCGAAGCGCTTGATGACTTCGGGGTCGCTCGTGTCCTGCTTCTGTGCGACCTGGCTCATCGTCAGGTGATGCTGGACGAGCCACACGATCAGCGCCGCATCGTCGCCGGCGATGCCGTGCTCGCGGCAGAAGCGTCGTGCGTCGGCCATCCCGAGTGTCGAGTGATCGCCGCCGCGGCCCTTCGCGATGTCGTGGAACAGCGCCGCGACATACAGCACCCACGGGCGCTCGAAGTTGCCGATCAGCTGGCTGCAGAACGGATATTCGTGCGCGTGCTCGGCCACCGCGAAGCGGCGGATGTTGCGCAACACCATCAGGATGTGCTGGTCGACCGTGTACACGTGGTACAGGTCGTGCTGCATCTGGCCGACGATGCGGCGGAAGTTCAGCAGGTAGCGGCCGAGCACGCTCGTCTGGTTCATCAGCCGGAACGCGTGCGTGATCCCTTCGGGTTGCTGCAGGATCCGCATGAACGTGTCGCGGTTCTGCGGATCGCGGCGCCACGCGTTGTTCATGATCTCGCGCGAGTTGTACAGCGCGCGCAGCGTGCGGGCGGACAGCCCCTTCACGCCGCGGGTCGTCTCGTACAACAGGAACGCTTCGAGGATCGCGTCGGGGTGGCGTTCGAACACGCCGTCGTCGACGATCTCGAGCATGCCCTGCTTCTCGACGAAGCGGTCGGGCGACAGCACGCGCGTAATGCCGCTCGTCGCGGGGAACAGCTGCGCCTCGATGTTCTGGATCAGGATCGTCGCGAGCTGCGTGACGGCTTTCGCAGCCCAGTAGTAGCGGCGCATCAGCTGTTCGCTCGCGCGCTTGGCCTGCGTCGGCTGGTAGCCGAAGCTCTCGGCGGCCTGCGTCTGCAGGTCGAACACGAGCATGTCCTGGCGGCGGCCGGCGATCACGTGCAGCCGCGCGCGCAGCGTTTTCAGGAAACCTTCGTTGCGGCGCAGCTCGCGCGCCTCGCGGTCGGAGATGAGGCCACGCGTGTCGAGTTCGCGCCAGCTGCTGCCGAAACCGGCCGCGCGCGCGATCCACAGGATCGTCTGCAGGTCGCGCAGCCCGCCGGGGCTTTCCTTCACGTTCGGCTCGAGGCTGTACGGCGTGTCCTGGAACTTCGCGTGGCGCTGGCGCATCTCGAGCACCTTCGCGGTGAAGAACGCGCGGGCGTCGAGCGCCTCGTGGTAGCGCACCGTGAAGCGTTCGAACAGCGCGGTGCTGCCGACGATGCGGCGCGCTTCCAGCAGCGAAGTCTGTACCGTGACGTCCTGCGACGCCTCCTCGATGCACTGCGCGACCGTGCGCACGCTGCTGCCGATCTCGAGGCCGAGATCCCACGCCATGCCGATGAAGCGCTCGATGCGCGCATCGAGCGCCGGGTCGTGCGCATCGGGCAGCAGCACGAGGATGTCGACGTCGGAATAGGGCGCGAGCTCGCCGCGCCCGTAGCCGCCGACGGCGACGAGCGCGAGCGTCGCGGGCAGCCCGCAGTCGTCCCATACGCGCTTCAGCGCTTCGTCGGTGAGTTTCGACAGCGCGTGCATCAGCGACGCGACGTTCGCCGCGCGGCGAAAGCGCTCGAGCATCTCCGTCTTGGCGGCCTTGAATTCGGCGCGCCGCGACAGCGCTTCGGGCGAGGGGGCGGCGTGAGCGCTCATGTGCGGCCGTTCAGGTGCGGGTGGGGCGGGCGGGCGCGACGGCGCTCAGACGGCGGCGGCCGGTTGCGCGAACACGGGGCGCGCCGGCGTGCCGGCCGATACGGTCAGCACCTCGTAGCCGGTTTCGGTGACGAGCACCGTGTGCTCCCACTGCGCGGACAGGCTGCGGTCGCGCGTCTTGACCGTCCACTGGTCGGGCATCGTGCGGATATCGCGCTTGCCGGCGTTGATCATCGGCTCGATCGTGAAGATCATCCCGGCCTTCAGCTCGATGCCCGTGCCCGGGCGGCCGTAGTGGACGACCTGCGGATCTTCGTGGAACACCGTGCCGATGCCGTGGCCGCAGTATTCGCGCACGACGCTGTAGCCCTGCGCTTCCGCGTGCTTCTGGATCGCGTAGCCGATGTCGCCGAGGTGCGCGCCCGGCTTGACCTGGTCGATGCCGAGCCACATGCATTCGTAGGTGGTCTGCACGAGGCGCTTCGCGAGGATCGACCCCTCGCCGACGATGAACATGCGGCTCGTGTCGCCGAAGTAGCCGTTCTTGATCACGGTGATGTCGATGTTCAGCGCATCGCCGTTCTTGATCACCTTCTCGCCGGGAATGCCGTGGCAGATCACGTCGTTGACCGAAATGCAGGTGGCCTTCGGGTACGGCGGGTAGCCGGGCGGCTGGTAGTTCAGCGGCGCCGGGATCGTGCCCTGTTCGTTGAGCATGAACTCGTGACAGAGGCGGTCGAGTTCGGCGGTCGTGACGCCCGCGACGACGTGCGGCGTGATGAAGTCGAGCACTTCGCTCGCGAGACGGCAGGCGACGCGCATCTCGGCGATATCGTGTTCGTTTTTGAGCGTAATAGCCATCGAGGTATGCCTGGAATGCGGTGAATTGATGGATTATCGCACCTTCTGGCAGGCGTCGCAGCCCCTGCCGGCGGTGCGGATGCGGGTTTTCGCTGATTGTCCGGCCGGCTGCCGCGCGGCAAGCGAAAGTGGTGAGCGACTTGAGAGCGGACAAATCGGCGTGCTATACTCTTTGGCTAAGTCGATATCCAATTGCCGAGCTTTCCCCGTGTTGGGGCGGCATCGCGGATAGAAGGCTTGCGGCACGGGCGTTTGCACGTGCCGAATCGCAAGCCGGCGCAACCAGGGTGCCGGCCGCGCGGAATTCGCGCCCTTGGGGGTGGGATCGCGCGGCGGTACGGCGGCCGGCTTAAGACCCAACCCTCGTGGAGAATTTACATGGCAGTTACGATGCGCCAAATGCTGGAAGCGGGTGTCCACTTCGGTCACCAGACGCGCTTCTGGAACCCGAAGATGGCTCCGTTCATTTTCGGTCACCGCAACAAGATTCACATCATCAACCTCGAAAAGACGCTGCCGATGTTCACGGACGCACAGAAGTACGTGCGCCAGCTGGCAGCGAACCGCGGCACGATCCTGTTCGTCGGCACGAAGCGTCAATCGCGTGACACGATCGCTCAGGAAGCGCAGCGCGCAGGCATGCCGTTCGTCAACGCACGCTGGCTCGGCGGCATGATGACCAACTTCAAGACGCTGAAGGTATCGATCAAGCGCCTGAAGGACATGGAAGCGGCAGTCGAGGCAGGTGAGCTCGAAAAGATGAGCAAGAAGGAAGCGCTGCTGTTCGAACGCGAAATCGCCAAGCTGCAAAAGTCGATCGGCGGCGTGAAGGACATGGGCGGCATTCCGGACGCGATCTTCGTCGTCGACGTCGGCTACCACAAGATTGCTGTCACCGAAGCGAACAAGCTGGGCGTGCCGGTCATCGCCGTGGTCGATACGAACCACTCGCCGGAAGGTGTGGATTACGTGATCCCGGGTAACGACGACTCGAGCAAGGCAGTCGCGCTGTACGCTGAAGGCGTGGCCGATGCGATCCTCGAAGGCCGTGCGAACGCGGTCAACGAAGTGGTCCAGGCCGCACGCGGCGACGACGAGTACGTCGAGGAAAACGCGTAACTGGCCCCGAGCCGGCGCAAAAAGGGGGGCTCTCAACAGGCCCCCTTTTTTTAAGCTTGTGCGCCGGACCTGATCGCGCCGAATGGGTGCGGGTCCGGAAACGAATCTCGGCCGTTCGCGTCCAAGCGGGCGGCGTTGTGAATACAGACTCAAGGAGCGAATGATGGCGGCAATTACCGCAAGCATGGTGGCAGAACTGCGCGCAAAGACCGACGCACCGATGATGGAGTGCAAGAAGGCGCTGACGGAAGCCGACGGCGATCTGGCCAAGGCTGAAGAACTGCTGCGCGTCAAGCTCGGCAACAAGGCGAGCAAGGCGGCATCGCGCGTGACGGCAGAAGGCGTCGTCGCATCGTTCGTCGGCGGCAACGCAGGTTCGCTGGTCGAACTGAACTGCGAAACCGACTTCGTCGCGAAGAACGACGACTTCCTCGCATTCTCGAAGACGGTTGCAGAACTCGTCGCGACGCAAAACCCGGCCGACGTGGCTGCACTGTCGGCGCTGCCGCTCGACGGCTCGACGGTCGACGCAGTGCGCCTGGCACTGGTCGGCAAGATCGGCGAGAACGTCTCGATCCGCCGTTTCGTCCGTTTCGAAACCGCAAACAAGATCGCAACGTACCTGCACGGCGCGCGTATCGGCGTGATCGTCGAGTACACGGGCGCGGACGAGCAGGTCGGCAAGGATGTCGCGATGCACATCGCGGCAATGAAGCCGGTCGCGCTGTCGTCGGCTGACGTGCCGGCGGAACTGATCGAGACGGAACGCCGCGTGGCCGAGCAGAAGGCCGCGGAATCGGGCAAGCCGGCTGAAATCGTCGCGAAGATGGTCGACGGCAGCGTCCAGAAGTACCTGAAGGAAGTGTCGCTGCTGAACCAGACGTTCGTGAAGAACGACAAGCAGACGATCGAGCAGATGCTGAAGGCAGCGGATGCCGCAGTGCAGAAGTTCGCACTGTTCGTCGTCGGCGAAGGCATCGAGAAGCGCCAGGACGACTTCGCCGCCGAAGTGGCCGCGCAAGTCGCAGCAGCAAAGCAGCAGTAAGCCGTAAGCAGTCAGGCAGTATCCGCGGCGGGCGTCCGCTCCGCCGCGGTCGGCGCCGCCGCCGGCCGGCCGGGAAACCCGGTCCGACCGTCGGCGCTTGCCCGAATCAGTATTTCGCCCCTACAGTTCGTGGTTGTCATCCTCTCGTCGCTCGGAAGCCCCTATGTCCAATGCCTATAAACGCGTCCTCCTCAAACTCTCCGGCGAAGCGCTGATGGGCGACGATGCCTTCGGCATCAATCGCGCGACGATCGAACGGATGGTGGCCGATATCGCCGAAGTCGTGCGTCTCGGTACGCAGCTCGCGGTCGTGATCGGTGGCGGTAATATTTTCCGCGGTGTCGCGGGTGGCGCGGCCGGCATGGATCGCGCGACGGCAGACTACATGGGGATGCTCGCGACGATGATGAACGCGCTGGCGCTGCAGGACGCGATGCGCCACGCCGGCATCGAGGCGCGTGTGCAGTCCGCGCTGCGGATGGACCAGGTCGTCGAGCCGTACATCCGGCCCCGCGCGATCCGCCAGCTCGAGGAAGGCCGCGTCGTGATCTTCGCGGCCGGTACGGGCAACCCGTTCTTCACGACGGACACGGCCGCCGCGCTGCGCGGTTCGGAAGTGGGCGCCGAGGTCGTATTGAAGGCGACCAAGGTCGATGGCGTATATTCTGCCGATCCGAAGAAGGATCCGTCGGCCACGCGTTACACGACGATCACTTTCGACGAGGCGATCAGCCGCAACCTGCAGGTGATGGACGCGACGGCCTTTGCGCTGTGCCGCGACCAGAAGCTGCCGATTCGCGTGTTTTCGATCAACAAGCCGGGCGCGCTCAAGCGCATCGTGCTGGGCGAGGACGAAGGTACGCTCGTCCACGTGTAAACTCCCGCGGATGCGGGCTATCGGCCGCGGCGCATCCGATGCGCCGGGCAGGGCCCGTGTTCTTTGAAGGTTAGAAGGTTCGGAGGTTGAAATGAGTGTCGCTGATACCAAGAAGGGCGTCGAGCAAAAGATGCAGCGCTCGATCGAAGCGTTCAAGAACGATCTGGCAAAGATCCGTACGGGCCGTGCACACACCGGTCTGCTCGATCACGTGCAGGTCGACTACTACGGCTCGATGGTGCCGATCTCGCAGGTCGCCAACCTGACGCTCGTCGATGCGCGCACGATCGGCGTGCAGCCGTGGGAAAAGAACATGGTCGCGAAGGTCGAGAAGGCCATTCGCGAAGCCGACCTGGGCCTGAACCCGGCCACCGCCGGCGATCTGATCCGCGTGCCGATGCCCGCGCTGACGGAAGAGCGCCGCCGCGAGCTGACCAAGGTCGTCAAGAGCGAAGGCGAAACGGCCAAGGTCGCGATCCGCAACCTGCGCCGCGACGCGAACGAAGCGCTCAAGAAGCTCGTGAAGGACAAGGAAATCTCGGAAGACGACGAGCGCCGTGCGAGCGATGACGTGCAGAAGCTGACCGACAAGCACGTTGCCGAAATCGACAAGCTCGTGCAGAGCAAGGAAGCCGAGATCATGACGGTCTGACGACCGTCCTCGCGCGCCGCCTTCTTCCCGCATTACTGTCTCAACGGCCATGACCTATACCAGCTCTACCGTTCGCGTGCCTGACGTCGGCGTCGTGCCGCGTCACATCGCGATCATCATGGACGGCAACGGCCGTTGGGCGACCGAACGCCGCTTGCCGCGCGTCGCGGGGCACACCCGCGGCGTCGATGCCGTGCGGGCGGTGGTCGAAGGCTGCGCGCGCGCCGGCGTCGAATACCTGACGCTGTTCGCGTTCAGTTCGGAGAACTGGCGCCGTCCGAACGACGAAGTGTCGTTCCTGATGCGCCTCTTCATCACCGCGCTCGAGCGCGAGGTCGGCAAGCTTCACGCGAACGGGATCCGCCTGCGTGTCGTCGGCGATCTCGACCGCTTCGAGCCGCGCATCCGCGAACTGATTCGCCGCGCCGAAACCAAGACGGCGCGCAATACCCGTCTTACGCTCACCATCGCGGCCAACTACGGCGGCCGGTGGGACATCCTGCAGGCGACGAAGAAGCTCGTCGAGCAGGCCGTGCGCGAGGGCCGCGAGGTCGAAGTGACCGAGGAGGCATTCGCGCCGCACCTGGCGATGGCCTATGCGCCGGAGCCCGATCTCTTCATCCGTACCGGTGGCGAGCAGCGCGTCAGCAACTTCCTGCTGTGGCAGCTCGCGTACGCCGAATTCTATTTCACCGACAAATACTGGCCGGATTTCGACGGCGCGGCACTGGCCGACGCCATCGCGTCGTATACGGAGCGCGAGCGCCGTTTCGGCCGCACGAGCGCGCAGCTCGAACCGCAATCGCAGAACGCCGACTCCCTTTCATGCTGAAAACCCGTGTAATCACGGCGATCGTGATGCTGGCGGTCCTGCTGCCGGTGACGCTGTTCGCGCCGCTCACCGCGTTCGGCGCGCTGATCGGCGTCGTGCTCGTGTTTGCCGCATGGGAATGGGCGCGCCTGCTCAAGCTCGGTGGCCCCGGCCCGGTCGTCTATGCCGTCGTCGCGGCGCTGGCGCTCGCGGCAACGGCGCCGCTCGGCGTCGATGCGGCTTCGTCTCGTCCCCTTTTTATGGCAGCCGGCGTGTTCTGGCTGCTGGTTGGCCCGTTCACGCTGCGGCGCAAGCCGGCGCTCGCGGGCGGCGTATGGCGGCCGTTCCTGCTCGCGGCCGGCCTCGTGGTCTTCGCGGCCTGCTGGCATGCGCTCGTCGCGGCGCGTGCGCAGGGCGTGCCGTTCGTGTTGTCGCTGCTTCTGGTCGTCTGGCTCGCCGATATCGGCGCATACTTCGCGGGCAAGGCGTTCGGAAAGCGTAAACTGGCCATCACGATCAGCCCCGGCAAGAGCTGGGAAGGCGCGATCGGTGGCTGGCTCGCGGTGATGGTCGTCGCCGGTGTCGCGATGGCCGTGCATGCGTTCGAGCCGACCCTGTTTTCCGCGTTCGCCGTGCGCTACGGGATGCCCGGCGCGTGGGCCGCACTGACGCTGCTGGTCGCGTACAGCGTGATCGGCGACCTGTTCGAGTCGTTGCTGAAGCGGCAGGCGGGCGTGAAGGATTCGAGCGGACTGCTGCCGGGCCATGGCGGCGTGCTCGACCGTGTCGACGCGCTGCTGCCGGTGCTGCCGCTCGCGATGCTGCTGCTTGGTTAAACCACTAATTCTGTTATGCAAAAACGTCTGACATTGCTCGGTTCCACGGGCTCGATCGGAGACAGCACGCTCGACGTGGTCGCGCGCCATCCCGAGCGCTTCTCGGTCTATGCGCTGACCGCACACCGCAACGGCGACAAGCTCGTCGAGCAATGCCTGCGCTTCGCGCCCGAAGTGGCGGTGGTCGGCGATGCCGAGACGGCCGCGCAGGTCGACGCGAAACTGCGCGCGGCGGGCAGCAAGACGACCGTGCTGTACGGGCCGCAGGCGCTCGTCGACGTGTCGAAGAGCGATGGTTGCGACACGGTGGTCGCGGCGATCGTCGGTGCGGCCGGCATGGCGCCGAGCCTCGCGGCCGCGCGCGCCGGCAAGCGCATCCTGCTCGCGAACAAGGAAGCGCTGGTGATGTCGGGCGCGATCTTCATGGACGCCGTGCGCGACCATGGCGCGATCCTGCTGCCGGTCGACAGCGAACACAACGCGATCTTCCAGTGCATGCCGCGCGACGCGGCCGAGCACGGCGGGATCTCGAAGATCATCCTGACCGCGTCGGGCGGCCCGTTCCGTACGCGCGAACCGGCCACGCTCGTCGACGTGACGCCGGACGAGGCGTGCAAGCACCCGAACTGGGTGATGGGCCGCAAGATCTCGGTCGATTCCGCGACGATGATGAACAAGGGTCTCGAGGTGATCGAGGCGCACTGGATCTTCGGGCTGCCGGGCGACCGCATCGACGTGCTGATCCACCCGCAGAGCGTGATCCATTCGCTCGTGTCGTATCGCGACGGCTCGGTGCTGGCCCAGCTCGGCAATCCCGACATGCGCACGCCGATCGCGCACGCGCTCGCGTTCCCCGAGCGTGTCGATGCGGGCGTCGAGCAGCTCGATCTCGCGCAAATTGCGCAGCTGTCGTTCGAAAAGCCCGATTACGCGCGCTTCCCGTGCCTCGCGCTTGCGCTGAAGGCGCTTGAGGAAGGCGGCATCGCGAGCGCCGCATTGAACGCGGCGAACGAAGTCGCGGTCGAAGCGTTTCTCGAGCGCCGCATCGGCTTCATGACGATTGCGGCGACGGTCGACGCCGTGCTCAACGCGCTGCCGAACCGTACGCCCGAGGGGCTCGAGGACGTCCTGGCGGCGGATGCCGAGGCACGCCGCCTCGCCGTCGAAATCATTGCGAAAGCGCCTGCGCCACGCGTGGAGCGCACTGTCTGAATGGAGTGCTCATGAACGTGCTGGTCGAACTGATCGCGTTTGCCGTGGCGATCGGGGTGCTGGTCGTCGTGCATGAGTACGGACACTATCGCGTCGCGCGCTGGTGCGGCGTGAAGGTGCTGCGTTTCTCGATCGGCTTCGGCCAGCCCGTCGCGCGCTGGGTCAGCCGCAGGACGGGCACCGAGTGGACGCTGTCGGCACTGCCGCTCGGCGGCTACGTGAAGATGCTCGACGAGCGCGATCCCGGGCCCGGCATCCCGCCCGAGGAACTCGGCCAGGCGTTCAACCGGCAATCCGTCTACAAGCGCATCGCGATCGTCGCAGCCGGACCGATTGCCAACTTCCTGTTGGCAATCGCGCTGTTTGCCGTCGTATTCGCCACCGGCGTAACCGAGCCCGCCGCGATCGTCGCACCGCCGGCCGCCGGCACGGTCGCTGCGCGCGCGGGCTTCGACGGCAGCGAGAAGATCGTGTCGATCCGCAACGCGCAGGGCGGCGAGGCCGAGCCGGTGCGGTCGTGGTCGGACCTGCGCTGGAAGCTGCTGGCGGCCGCGTTCGATCACCGCGAGATCGTGCTCGGCGCCCGCGACGGCAACACGACGTTCGATTTCCGCGTCGACCTCCGCAATGTTCCCGAAAGTCAGCTCGACGACGATTTCATGGCCCATCTGGGCTTCGAGACCGGCGGCGGGACGTTGTCGGTCGCGTCCGTGCAGCCCGGCAGCGCGGCGGAGCAGGCGGGCCTGAAGTCGGGCGACAAGCTGGTCGCGCTCGACGGCAAGCCGATCGGCGGCGCGTCGCGCTTCATCGATTTCGTGAAACACCATGCGGGCAAGCCGCTCGACCTGCGGATCGAGCGCGACGGCGCCGCGCAGACGGTGTCGATCGTGCCGCAGATGCAGCGCGACGACGAATCGGGGCAGCAGGTCGGCCGTATCGGCGCGGCGCTGTCGATGCATGCGCCGTCCGTCGACGTGCGGTACGGGCCGATCGAGAGCCTGGAGCTCGGCGCGCACCGTACGTGGGACATCTCCGTGTATTCGCTGAAGATGTTCGGGCGCATGATCACGGGCAACGCATCGCTGAAGAACCTGTCCGGCCCGGTGACGATCGCGGACTACGCGGGCAAGAGCGCGCGGCTCGGTCCGTCGGCGTTCCTGTCGTTCCTCGCCCTTGTCAGCATTAGCCTTGGCGTCCTGAACTTGTTGCCGATTCCCGTTTTGGACGGGGGGCATCTGTTATATTATGCGGTTGAAGCCGCGACCGGGAAGGCTGTCTCGGAGCGCTGGCAGCTGATTCTGCAAAGAGCCGGGTTGATCTGCATCGTCGCATTGTCGGCGATCGCGCTGTTCAACGATCTGGCTCGGTTAATCCATTTCTGAAGCGTCAGGCGGCGCCCGCTGGGCAGCCGCCTGATTTGATGCAGCTAAATACTGGGGATGCATGTTGTTCAAACCTCATCGCTTTGTACCTAAGACAGTTGCAGCGGCCGCGCTCGCCGCGCACGGCCTCGCGGCCCATGCAGCGGCACCGTTCGTGGTGCAAGACATCAAGATCGAGGGGCTGCAGCGCGTCGAAGCGGGTTCGGTGTTCGCCTACCTGCCGATCAAGCAGGGCGATACCTTCACGGACGACAAGGCATCCGAAGCAATCCGCGCGCTGTACGCGACGGGCTTCTTCAACGACGTACGCATCGCCACGCAGGGCAACGTCGTGATCGTGCAGGTGCAGGAGCGTCCGGCCATCGCGTCGATCGACTTCACCGGCACGAAGGAATTCGACAAGGACAACCTGACGAAGGCGCTGCGCGCAGTCGGTCTCGCCGACGGCCGCTACTACGACAAGGCGCTCGTCGACAAGGCGGAGCAGGAACTCAAGCGCCAGTACCTCACGCGCGGCTTCTACGCGGCCGAGGTCAAGACGACGATCACGCCGGTCGACGCGAACCGCGTGTCGATCCTGTTCGCGGTGGCCGAAGGCCCGAGCGCGAAGATCCGCCAGATCAACTTCATCGGCAACAAGGCTTTCAGCACCAGCACGCTGCGCGACGAGATGCAGCTGTCGACGCCGAACTGGTTCTCCTGGTACACGAAGAACGACCTGTACTCGAAGGAAAAGCTCACCGGCGACCTTGAGGCGGTGCGCTCGTACTACCTGAACCGCGGCTATCTCGAGTTCAACATCGATTCGACCCAGGTGTCGATCTCGCCCGACAAGAAGGACATGTACCTGACGGTCACGCTGCACGAAGGCGAGCCGTACACGGTGTCGGGCATCAAGCTGTCGGGCAACCTGCTCGATCGCGAAGCCGAACTCAACAAGCTGATCAAGATCAAGCCGGGCGATCGCTTCTCGGCCGAAAAGCTGCAACAGACCACCAAGTCGATCGTCGACAAGCTCGGTGAGTACGGCTACGCATTCGCGACCGTCAACGCGCAGCCGGACATCGACCAGGCGAACCACAAGGTGAACCTGAACCTCGTCGTCGATCCGAGCCGCCGCGTGTACGTGCGCCGTATCAACGTCGTCGGCAACACGCGCACGCGCGACGAAGTGGTGCGCCGCGAAATGCGCCAGCTCGAAAGCTCGTGGTTCGATTCGAACCGCCTCGCGCTGTCGAAGGATCGCGTGAACCGTCTCGGCTACTTCACCAACGTCGACGTGACGACGGTGCCGGTCGAAGGCACGAACGACCAGGTCGACGTGAACGTGAAGGTCGATGAAAAGCCGACCGGCGCGATCACGCTGGGCGCCGGCTTCTCGTCGACGGACAAGGTCGTGCTGTCGGCCGGCGTGTCGCAGGACAACGTGTTCGGTTCGGGTACCAGCCTGTCGGTGAACGTCAACACCGCGAAGAGCTACCGTACGCTGACCGTCACGCAGGTCGACCCGTACTTCACGGTCGACGGCATCAAGCGGATCACGGACGTCTTCTACCGCACGTACCAGCCGCTCTACTATTCGACGAGCTCGAGCTTCCGGATCATCAGCGCGGGCGGCAACCTGAAGTTCGGCATCCCGTTCTCGGAAGTCGACACCGTCTACTTCGGCGCGGGCTTCGAGCAGAACCGTCTCGACGTCGATTCGAACACGCCGCAGAGCTACCAGGATTACGTGAACCAGTTCGGCCGCGTGTCGAACACGGTGCCGCTGACGGTCGCGTGGTCGCGCGACGCGCGTGACAGCGCGCTGATTCCGAGCCGCGGCTACTTCACGCAGGCGAACATGGAGTACGGCGTGCCGGTCGGCAAGATCCAGTACTACAAGGCCGACCTGCAGGCCCAGTACTACTATTCGTTCTCGCGCGGCTTCATCCTGGGCCTGAACCTGCAAGGCGGCTACGGTAACGGTATCGGCAACCCGTACCCGATCTTCAAGAACTACTACGCGGGCGGTATCGGCTCCGTGCGTGGCTACGAGCCGAGCTCGCTGGGCCCGCGCGACACGAAGACGAACGACCCGATCGGCGGTTCGAAGATGGTCGTCGGCAACATCGAGCTGACGTTCCCGCTGCCGGGCACGGGCTACGACCGCACGCTGCGCGTGTTCACGTTCCTCGACGGCGGTAACGTGTGGGGCAACGCGCCGGGCGGCACGAGTACGGGCGCCAACGGCCTGCGTTACGGCTACGGTGTGGGTCTCGCGTGGATCTCGCCGATCGGCCCGCTGAAGCTGAGCCTCGGCTTCCCGCTGCAGAAGCACGAAGGCGACCAGTACCAGAAATTCCAGTTCCAGATCGGGACGGCGTTCTGACCGAACGCATGACAACAGCAACGAGAGGGTAATTTTGCTAACCGGTAAGTTTTCGAAACGAGTGATGTGCGCGCTGACCGTTGCGCTGGCCTTGGGCGCGGCAACGGCGCACGCACAGGACGTCGCCCGCATCGCGGCGGTCAATTCGGATCGGATCCTGCGCGAGTCGGTGCCCGCGAAGGCGGCGCAGACGAAGCTCGAAGCCGAGTTCGCGAAGCGCGACAAGGATCTGCAGGATCTGGCGGCGCGCCTGAAGTCGATGTCCGATTCGCTGGACAAGAACGGCGCGTCGCTGTCGGCGGGCGACCGCGCGCAGAAGCAGCGTGATCTCGCCCAGCTCGATACCGACTTCCAGCGCAAGCAGCGCGAATTCCGCGAAGACCTGAACCAGCGCCGCAACGAGGAGCTGGCGGCCGTGCTCGAGCGGGCGAACAAGGTCATCAAGCAGATCGCCGAGCAGCAGAATTACGACCTGATCGTGCAGGAAGCCGTGTACGTCAGCCCGCGCATCGACATCACCGACAAGGTGCTCAAGGCGCTCGCGTCCGGCTCGACGAACTGAACGGAGCAGACGACGAATGGCATTGACGCTTGAGGAACTCGTAAAGCGGTTCGGCGGCGAGATCGCCGGCGACGCACAGTGCAAGGTGGGCGCACTCGCGCCGCTCGACCAGGCAGGCCCGCAGCATCTCGCGTTCCTCGCGAATCCGAAGTACCTGTCGCAGGTCGAGTCGACCCGCGCCGGCGCGGTGCTGATCGCGCCGAAGGATCTGGAAAAGCTGGGCGCGGCCGCTACCGGCCGCAATTTCATTGTCACGCCGAATCCATACGCGTACTTCGCGCGCGTCGCGCAGATGTTCATCGACCTGGCCACGCCGCAGCGCGCCGCCGGCGTGCATCCGAGCGCGACGATCGATCCGGCCGCGCAGGTCGCCGCGAGCGCGGTGATCGGCCCGCACGTGACGGTCGAGGCCGGTGCGGTGATCGAAGACGGCGTGCAGCTCGATGCGAACGTCTTCATCGGCCGCGGCACGACGATCGGCGCGGGCTCGCACCTGTATCCGAACGCGTCGGTGTACCACGGCTGCAAGGTCGGCGCGCGCGCGATCATCCATGCGGGCGCCGTGATCGGCTCCGACGGCTTCGGCTTCGCGCCGGATTTCGTCGGCGACGGCGACGCGCGCACCGGCAGCTGGGTCAAGATCCCGCAGGTCGGCGGCGTCACGATCGGCCCGGACGTCGAGATCGGCGCGAACACGACGATCGATCGCGGCGCGATGGCGGATACCGTCATCGAGGAGTGCGTGAAGATCGACAACCAGGTCCAGATCGGCCACAACTGCCGGATCGGCGCGTACACGGTGATCGCCGGCAGCGCCGGGATCGCGGGCAGCACGACGATCGGCCGCCACTGCATGATCGGCGGCGCGGCCGGGATCGCCGGCCACGTGACGCTCGGCGACTATGTCATCATCACCGCGAAATCGGGCGTATCGAAGTCGCTGCCGAAGGCCGGCATCTATACCAGCGCGTTCCCGGCCGTCGACCACGGCGAGTGGAACAAGAGCGCCGCGCTCGTGCGCAACCTCGACAAGCTGCGCGAGCGCATCAAGGCGCTCGAAGCCGCGCTCGCCGCCCAGGGCGGCACGGACGCCTGAGCGCATCATGCGAGACCTCGAACCGGGCACGGCCAGCGCAACCGGCCCGGTTTGCCAGACTGGGCCGCACGACGGCCCGCCTCAGCCTTTGCATCACCACCGCGCAGCCTCTGCGTGAGACGAACCATCATGAGCACTGAAAAAATCAATCTCGACATCCACAAGATCCTCACGCTGCTGCCGCATCGCTACCCGATTCTGCTCGTCGATCGCGTGCTCGAACTCGAACCGCACAAGGGAATCAAAGCGCTGAAGAACGTGTCGATCAACGAGCCGTACTTCCAGGGACATTTCCCGAAGCGGCCGGTGATGCCGGGCGTGCTGATCCTCGAAGCGCTCGCGCAGGCCGCGGCGCTGCTGACCTTCTCGGAAGAGCAGCCGAAGGATCCGGAGAACACGCTGTACTACTTCGTCGGGATCGATGGCGCGCGCTTCAAGCGTCCGGTCGAGCCGGGCGACCAACTGATTCTGAACGTGACGTTCGAACGCTACATCCGCGGCATCTGGAAGTTCAAGGCGGTGGCGGAAGTGGACGGCAAGGTGGCGGCGGAGGCCGAACTGATGTGCACGGTCAAGACGACCGACGTGGCGCCCTGAGCGACGCGGCACGGACAGGCAACGCAACGCGACACATCACATCGAGAGGCAACGGCGCATGACCAGGATTCATCCCACCGCGATTGTCGAACCGGGCGCGCAGATCGACGAATCGGTCGAGATCGGCCCGTACGCGATCGTCGGTCCGCACGTCACGATCGGCGCGCGTACGACGATCGGCTCGCACAGCGTGATCGAAGGCCATACGACGCTCGGCGAGGACAACCGCATCGGCCATTACGCGTCGGTCGGTGGTCGTCCGCAGGACATGAAGTACAAGGACGAGCCGACGAAGCTCGTGATCGGCAACCGCAACACGATCCGCGAATTCACGACGATCCACACGGGCACCGTGCAGGACGTCGGCGTGACGACGCTCGGTGACGACAACTGGATCATGGCCTATGTGCACATCGGCCATGACTGCACCGTCGGCAGTCACGTGATCCTGTCGAGCAACGCACAGATGGCCGGCCATGTCGAGATCGGCGACTGGGCGATCGTCGGCGGGATGTCGGGCGTCCACCAGTTCGTGCGCATCGGCGCGCACTCGATGCTGGGCGGCGCGTCGGCGCTCGTACAGGACATTCCGCCGTTCGTGATCGCGGCAGGCAACAAGGCCGAGCCGCACGGGATCAACGTCGAAGGGCTGCGCCGGCGCGGTTTCTCGCCCGACGCGATCTCCGCGCTGCGCAGCGCGTACCGCCTGCTGTACAAGAACGGCCTGTCGCTCGAGGAAGCGAAAGTGCAGTTGCGCGAGCTGGCGGCGGCGGGCGGCGAGGGCGACGCACCCGTGACGGCGCTCGTCGAGTTCATCGACGCGTCGCAACGCGGCATCATCCGCTAAGCGATGCCGCTTCCGACCACTCAGCTCCGGCTCGCGATGGTGGCCGGCGAACCGTCGGGCGACCTGCTCGGCGCGTCGCTGCTCGGCGGGCTGCGCGAGCGGCTGCCCGAATCGGCCCAGTACTACGGGATCGGCGGGCCGCGGATGATCGCGCAGGGCTTCGACTCGCACTGGCAGATGGACAAGCTGACGGTGCGCGGCTATGTCGAGGCGCTGGGCCAGATTCCCGAGATCCTGCGGATTCGCGGCGAGCTGAAGCGCCAGTTGCTCGCCGAGCGGCCGGACGCGTTCATCGGCGTCGACGCGCCCGACTTCAACTTCAACGTCGAACAGGCAGCGCGCGACGCGGGCATCCCGTCGATCCACTTCGTGTGCCCGTCGATCTGGGCATGGCGCGGCGGCCGGATCAAGAAGATCGCGAAGTCGGTCGATCACATGCTGTGCCTGTTCCCGTTCGAACCGGCGATTCTCGACAAGGCAGGCGTTGCCTCGACCTACGTCGGCCATCCGCTCGCCGACGAGATTCCGCTCGAACCCGACACGCACGGTGCGCGCATCGCGCTCGGACTGCCGGCCGACGGCCCGGTGATCGCCGTGTTGCCGGGCAGCCGGCGCTCGGAAATCGCACTGATCGGCCCGACGTTCTTCGCGGCGATGGCGCTGATGCAGCAGCGCGAGCCTGGCGTACGGTTCGTGATGCCGGCGGCCACGCCCGCGCTGCGCGCGCTGCTGCAGCCGCTCGTCGATGCGCATCCGCAGCTCGCGCTGACGATCACCGATGGCCGCTCGCAGGTCGCGATGACGGCTGCCGACGCGATCCTCGTGAAGAGCGGCACGGTCACGCTGGAAGCCGCGCTGCTGAAAAAGCCGATGGTGATCTCGTACAAGGTGCCCTGGCTGACCGGGCAGATCATGCGCCGGCAGGGTTACCTGCCGTACGTCGGCTTGCCGAACATCCTGGCGGGGCGTTTCGTCGTGCCCGAGCTGCTGCAGCATTTCGCGACGCCCGAGGCGCTCGCCGATGCGACGCTCACGCAGCTGCGCGACGACGCGAACCGCCGCACGCTGACTGAAGTCTTTACCGAAATGCATCTTTCGCTGCGGCAGAACACGGCCGCGAAGGCGGCCGAAGCGGTCGTACGCGTGCTCGAACAACGCAAGGGGCGCGCATGACCGCAGTACGTGCACCACGCCGCCGCGCGTCGAGCGACGTGCAAGGCGGTTTCGATTTCAGCCGTCCCGACGAGATCGTCTGCGGCGTCGACGAAGCGGGCCGCGGCCCGCTCGCCGGGCCGGTGGTGGCCGCCGCGGTGATTCTTGATCCGGCGCAGCCGATCGACGGGCTCGACGATTCGAAGGCGCTGTCCGCGAAGAAGCGCGAGTCGCTGTACGAGCTGATCGTCGCGCGCTCGCTGTCGTATTGCGTCGCGTCGGCGAGTGTCGACGAGATCGACACGCTGAACATCCTGCACGCGACGATGCTCGCGATGAAGCGGGCGGTCGAAGGGCTGTCGGTCCTGCCGACGCTCGCGCAGATCGACGGCAACCGCTGCCCGACGCTGACGGTGCGCGCCGAGGCGATCGTCAGCGGCGACGCGCTCGTGCCGAGCATCTCGGCCGCGTCGATCCTCGCGAAGGTCACCCGTGACCGCATGCTCGTCGACCTGCACGAACGCTTCCCCGTGTACGGCTTCAACGTGCATGCGGGCTACGGCACCGAGAAACACCTTGCCGCGCTGCGCGAGCACGGCCCGTGCGAAGCCCATCGGCGCTCGTTCGCGCCGGTTCGCGCGGCACTCGACCTGATTCGATGAAAAGCATTACTTCCCGCGACAACCCGCTGTACAAGCGCCTGAAGGCGCTCGCGGGTTCGACGTCCCATCAGCGCCGCGGCGGCCAGGCGCTGCTCGAAGGATTCCATCTCGCGAGCGCGTACCTCGACACGGGCGCGACGCCCGAGCTGTGCGTCACGACCGAAGGCGCACTCGGCCACGCCGAGGCCCAGGTGATCGTCGCGCGCATCGATGCGCAGCGAATCGTCACGCTGCCCGACGCGCTGTTCGGACAGTTGTCGAACGTCGTCAACGGCGTCGGCTTCCTGCTGCTCGTCGACCGGCCGGCGCAGCCGCTGCCGGCGCGCGTGACGCAGTCGTCGGTCGTGCTCGACGGCGTGCAGGACGCCGGCAACGTCGGCTCGATCCTGCGCAGCGCGGCGGCCGCAGGCGTGCGCCACGTGTTCTGTGCACCGGGCACCGCGTATGCATGGTCGTCGAAGGTGCTGCGCTCGGGCATGGGCGCGCATTTCCTGCTGTCGATCCACGAGGACGTCGAAGCCGGCGCGCTCGCCGAGCGCCTCGCTGTGCCGGTCGCGCTGACCGACTCGCACGGCGCGCAGGCGGTCTATGACTGCGACCTGTCGGGGCCGGTTGCATGGGTGTTCGGCAACGAGGGGGCGGGCGTGTCGGCGTTCTGGCGCGACGCGGCCACGCATCGCGTGACGA
The DNA here is from genome assembly GCF_002223135.1 of Burkholderia sp. AU33423. Taxonomy (NCBI): domain Bacteria; kingdom Pseudomonadati; phylum Pseudomonadota; class Betaproteobacteria; order Burkholderiales; family Burkholderiaceae; genus Burkholderia; species Burkholderia sp. AU33423. The sequence continues at coordinate 1,797,531 of NZ_NKFH01000004.1, read as the reverse complement.
TCCCGCAGCCGGGCGGGATGGAGTCGCTGAATGTCGCGGCCGCGGCTGCGGTCTGCCTGTTCGAGCAGGTGCGTCAACAGCGGCGTGCGTGACGCCACACGCGTGCTTGCCGCGCACCATGAAAAAGGCCGCGTTCGACGCGGCCTTTTTGTTGCCGGCGGCGGCCAGGCGGCCGCCAGCGCTCCGGCTTAGTACGACTGCCGGTCGAGGCGGATTTCCTGCAGGATCGTCGTCGCGATTTCCTCGATCGACTTGTGCGTCGACGACAGCCACTTGATCCCCTCGCGGCGCATCATCGCTTCGGCCTCGTTGATCTCGTAGCGACAGTTCTCGGGCGCCGCGTATTTGCTGCCCGGCCGGCGCTCGTTGCGGATCTCCGACAGGCGCTGCGGGTCGATCGACAGCCCGAACAGCTTCTCGCTGTACGCGGCGAGCGCCGACGGCAGCTTGCCGCGCTCGAAATCCTCCGGAATCAGCGGATAGTTTGCCGCCTTCACGCCGTACTGCATCGCGAGATACAGGCTCGTCGGCGTCTTGCCGCTGCGCGACACGCCGACGAGGATCACGTCGGCTTCCGACAGGTTGCGGTTCGACTGGCCGTCGTCGTGCGCGAGCGAGAAGTTGATCGCCTCGATCCGGGTCTTGTATTCCTCGGTGTCCGCGTTCTGGTGACCGCGGCCCATCGCGTGGCTCGACTTGAGCTCCAGTTCCTGCTCGAGCGGTTCGACGAAGCGCTGGAACATGTCGAGCACGAGTGCGTTCGAGCGCTTGACGATGTCGTTCGACTCGCTGTCGACGAGCGTCGTGAACACGATCGCGCGGCGGCCGTCGTGCACGGCGGCCTCGTTGATCTTCTCGACGGTCGCATAGGCCTTGTCGAGCGAGTCGACGAACGGCACGCGCACGAGACGGAATTTCTGGTCGAACTGGGAGAGGATCGAATGCGCGAAGGTTTCGGCAGTGATCCCGGTGCCGTCGGAGACGATGAATACGGTAGGCAGCATGAATCTGGGCGTCGAACGTGAAGGGCGGTTGCGCGGGCGGCTGGAGGTTCGCCTCCAGACGCAGTGACAAGGTCGCGCCACATCCGGCAGCCGGCACGGTAGAATAGCGGCAACCTGTTGGATAAGCAATTGCGGGGGCAGGGCGCGAACGGCGCCCCGGACTTCGCCGCTCGATTCCAAAATTCCCGGCAAGTTTGGCGATTTGTCTGCAAATATCGCCCTTCTTCCGGGATTTTTGCAAATCGGGTCGGAAGATTGTCCGCCGCTGCGATTGTTTCTCCAACAGGTTGCGCAAGACGCGCCGCGCCTTTTTGCAAGCGCCCGCGTCCAAGCCCACTTGCGCAATCGAGCATTTTTTTCACACTTAGGGGCTTGTATGACTAACGCAGCAAACGTCGCAAAGGACCAGGCGTATGTAATTCCGTTCGAGCAGTTGCGGATGACCGATGTGGAGATCGTCGGCGGCAAGAATGCGTCGCTGGGCGAAATGATCAGCCAGCTTTCCGAAGCAGGCGTTCGCGTACCCACCGGTTTCGCCACGACCGCGCTCGCGTTCCGCGATTTCCTCAAGCACAACGACCTTACCGACCGTATCGCTAAGCGTCTCGAGTCGCTCGACATCGACGACGTGAAGGCGCTCGCCGAAGCCGGAGCCGAAATCCGCAAGTGGATCGTCGATGCGCCGATGCAGGCACGTCTCGAGCAGGAAATCCGTGAGCAGTTCGACATCCTGAAGAACAGCTCGCCCGGCGAGCTGTCGTTCGCCGTGCGTTCGTCCGCTACCGCGGAAGACCTGCCCGACGCATCGTTCGCCGGCCAGCAGGAGTCGTACCTGAACGTCGTCGGCATCGAAGACGTGCTCGACCGCATGAAGCACGTGTTCGCGTCGCTGTACAACGACCGCGCGATCTCGTATCGCGTGCACAAGGGCTTCACGCACGCGGAAGTGGCCCTGTCGGCCGGCGTGCAGCGCATGGTCCGCTCGGACGTCGGCGCGGCCGGCGTGATGTTCACGATCGACACCGAATCGGGCTTCAAGGACGCCGTGTTCATCACGTCGAGCTACGGCCTGGGCGAAACCGTCGTGCAGGGCGCAGTGAACCCGGACGAGTTCTATGTGTTCAAGACGACGCTCGCACAGGACAAGTACCCGATCATCCGCCGCTCGATCGGCTCGAAGCTGATCAAGATGGAATTCACGCAGCCGGGCGAGCCGGGCCGCGTGAAGACGGTCGACGTGCCGCACGAGCAGCGCAACCGCTACTCGATCACCGACGAAGACGTGATCGAGCTGGCGAAGTACGCGGTCATCATCGAGAAGCACTACCAGCGTCCGATGGACATCGAGTGGGGCAAGGACGGCCGCGACGGCAAGATCTTCATCCTGCAGGCACGTCCGGAAACCGTGAAGAGCCAGGCGACCGGCAAGGCCGAGCAGCGCTTCAAGCTGAAGGGCCAGTCGCAGGTGCTGGCAACGGGCCGTGCGATCGGCCAGAAGATCGGTGCGGGCCCCGTGCGCGTGATCCAGGATCCGTCGGAAATGGAACGCGTGCAGCCGGGCGACGTGCTGGTGGCCGACATGACCGACCCGAACTGGGAGCCGGTGATGAAGCGTGCAGCCGCGATCGTCACGAATCGTGGCGGCCGGACCTGCCACGCGGCAATCATCGCGCGTGAACTCGGCGTGCCGGCAGTCGTCGGCTGCGGCGATGCGACCGACATCCTGAAGGACGGCGCGCTCGTCACCGTGTCGTGCGCGGAAGGCGACGAAGGCAAGATCTACGACGGCCTGCTCGAGACGGAAGTCACGGAAGTGCAGCGCGGCGAACTGCCGGAAATCCCGGTCAAGATCATGATGAACGTCGGCAACCCGCAGCTCGCGTTCGACTTCTCGCAACTGCCGAACGCCGGCGTGGGTCTCGCGCGTCTCGAGTTCATCATCAACAACAACATCGGCGTTCACCCGAAGGCGATCCTCGAGTACCCGAACATCGACCAGGACCTGAAGAAGGCCGTCGAGAGCGTCGCGCGCGGTCACGCATCGCCGCGTCAGTTCTACGTCGACAAGCTGACGGAAGGTGTCGCGACGATCGCGGCGGCGTTCTATCCGAAGCCCGTGATCGTGCGTCTGTCCGACTTCAAGTCGAACGAGTACAAGAAGCTGATCGGCGGTTCGCGTTACGAGCCGGACGAGGAAAACCCGATGCTGGGCTTCCGCGGCGCGTCGCGTTACATCGCTGAAGACTTCGCGCAGGCGTTCGAGATGGAGTGCCGCGCACTGAAGCGCGTGCGCGACGAGATGGGCCTGACCAACGTCGAGATCATGGTGCCGTTCGTGCGTACCGTGAAGCAGGCGGAGCGCGTCGTCGGCCTGCTCGAGAAGTTCGGCCTGAAGCGCGGCGAAAACGGCCTGCGCCTCGTGATGATGTGCGAAGTCCCGACCAACGCGATCCTCGCCGAAGATTTCCTGCAGTTCTTCGACGGCTTCTCGATTGGCTCGAACGACCTCACGCAGCTCACGCTCGGCCTCGACCGCGATTCGGGCATGGAACTGCTGGCTGTCGACTTCGACGAACGCGACCCGGCCGTCAAGTTCCTGCTGAAGCGCGCGATCGATACCTGCCGCAAGATGGGCAAGTACGTCGGCATCTGCGGCCAGGGCCCGTCCGATCACCCGGACTTCGCGCAATGGCTGACCGACGAAGGCATCGTGTCGATCTCGCTGAACCCCGACACGATCATCGATACGTGGCAGGCGCTCGCCAACCGGAAGTAACGGTCGGTCATGCACCTTTGACGGAAGCGCGGTGGCACCGTGCTTCCGCTGAAGGCAAAATGCAAGGTTCATGCTATAAACACCCCGGTAGGCACCGGGGTGTTTTTATTTGTGGGTACGCACCGGGCCGGCCCACGCGCATTGGCCGTCTCCTCGGGGGCGGCGAGCATGTTGAACCGGAGTCGCGCTTCAACGCGTATTCTGGTTGCTTGCACGGCAAGTGAGCACGGGGATGTTTTTCTGGAGACCACAATGATGTCGGGGCATCTGTTCTGGTGGGTCGCGGTGGGCGTGCTGGTCGTGGCCGAGTTGCTGACGGGCACGTTCTACCTGCTGATGATCGCGCTCGGCTTTCTCGCGGGCGGGCTGCTGCAGCTGGCCGGTTTCGCGCCGCACGTGCAGTTCGGTGCGGCGGCGGTGGTCGCGATCGTCGCGATGGTCGTGTTGCGGCGTTCGGGGCTCGGCCGCAAGCAGAAGCGCGACACGTCGACGAATCCCGACGTCAATCTCGATATCGGCGCGACCGTCACGGTCGACGCGTGGCGTGACGGCCGCGCGCGCGTGCAGTATCGCGGCGCCGACTGGGACGTCGAGCTCGAGAACGGCGAGCGCGACGATGCGCACGTGTATCAGGTGAGTGCCGTGCGCGGCAATTGTCTCGTGGTCGTGGCGAAACCCGCGGGCTGATCGTCCGCCGATACAACAAGGAGGGAATACTTCATGGATTCGCTGATCATCTGGGTTGTCCTGCTCGTCATCGCGATCGTGATCGTGTCGAAGACGGTGAAGATCGTGCCGCAGCAGCATGCGTGGGTACTCGAGCGCTTCGGGCGCTATCACGCGACGCTGTCGCCCGGCCTGAACATCGTGCTGCCGTTCGTCGATCGCATCGCATACCGGCACGTGCTGAAGGAAATCCCGCTCGACGTGCCGAGCCAGGTCTGTATCACGCGCGACAACACGCAGCTGCAGGTCGACGGCGTGCTGTATTTCCAGGTGACCGATCCGATGAAGGCGTCGTACGGGTCGAGCAACTTCGTGCTCGCGATCACACAGCTCGCGCAAACGACGTTGCGCTCGGTGGTCGGCAAGCTCGAACTCGACAAGACGTTCGAGGAGCGCGACTTCATCAACCACAACATCGTGTCGGCGCTCGATCAGGCCGCGGCGAACTGGGGGGTGAAGGTCCTGCGCTACGAGATCAAGGACCTGACGCCGCCGAAGGAAATCCTGCACGCGATGCAGGCGCAGATCACCGCGGAGCGTGAAAAGCGCGCGCTGATCGCCGCATCCGAAGGCCGCAAGCAGGAGCAGATCAACCTCGCGTCGGGCGCGCGCGAAGCGGCGATCCAGAAATCCGAAGGCGAGCGGCAGGCCGCGATCAACCAGGCGCAGGGTGAAGCAGCCGCGATTCTGGCGGTGGCCGAGGCGAACGCTCAGGCGATCCAGAAGATCGCGAACGCGATGCAATCGCAGGGCGGGATGGACGCGGTGAACCTGAAGGTGGCCGAGCAGTATGTCAGCGCATTCTCGAATCTCGCGAAGCAGGGCAACACGCTGATCGTGCCGTCGAACCTGTCGGATCTCGGCACGGCGATCTCGTCGGCGCTGACGATCGTCAAGAGCGCGGGGGCGGCTTCGGGCGGGAAGGCCTGAGTCCGGATTGACGCGGTGCGCAGGTGGTCGCCGCATGCGATCGGCATGCGGCGAATCGTCGCGCAGCCGGGGGCGGATGATGCCCGGGCGGTGCCGTCGCCGGTGCCTTTCTTCGGCCGAAACCGGCGGCGTGGCGTGCCGGGGATCGCTCTTGTAGCCGGCGCGCCCGATTCACCTGACCACAAAGCAACACGGCCCGCTTCTAGCGGGCCGTATCGTTTGTGGTGCGTGTCGCGCAGGTCAGGTGCCGGCGCGCATGATGCGTGCCTTTTCGCGTTCCCAGTCTCGCTTCTTCTCGGTTTCGCGCTTGTCGTGCAGCTTCTTGCCCTTCGCGAGCGCGATGTCGCACTTCACGCGACCGCCCTTGTAGTGGAAGTTCAGCGGCACGAGCGTGTAGCCACGCTGCTCGACCTTGCCGATCAGTTTCTTGATTTCCTCGCGGTGCAGCAGCAGCTTGCGCGTGCGGACCGGGTCGGGCGTGATGTGGGTCGAAGCCTCGGGCAGCGGGCTGATATGGGTACCGATCAGGAAGATCTCGGCGTGCTTGATCACGACGTAACCCTCCCTGATCTGGCCGCGCCCGGCGCGCAGCGCCTTGACTTCCCAGCCCTCTAGCACGAGCCCCGCCTCGTAGCGTTCCTCGATGTGGTAATCGAAGTGCGCTTTCCTGTTGTCGATGATGCTCATGAAAGGATCGGGCCAACTCGTTTAAAATCACGATTTTAGCAAAGCGGGGCGGGAATCGCCCGGCTTGCGTTCTCACCTTAAGCGATGCCGCGCGATTTATGGCAGATGTCCAGAAAACCGTATTGATCCGTCATTCGGCGGAACAGATGTTCGACCTCGTCACCGACGTGGCCGACTACCCCAATTTCCTGCCCTGGTGCGGCGGTGTCGAGATTCGCCGTCAGGACGAGAGCGGGATGGAAGCGCGCATCGACATCAACTTCAAGGGCATCAAGCAGCATTTCGCGACGCGCAACACGCAGCAGCGCCCGACGCGGATCGACATGGAGTTCACGGACGGCCCGTTCAAGAAGTTCACGGGCTCGTGGCGCTTCACGGCACTGCGTGCCGATGCCTGCAAGATCGAATTCGCGCTGCACTACGAGTTCTCGAGCATCCTGCTCGAGAAGATCATCGGGCCCGTGTTCAGCCATATCGCGAACACGTTCGTCGATTCGTTCGTGAAGCGCGCCGACCAGCGCTACGGGAAGGGGTGACGCGATGCTGTCGATCGAAGTCTGCTACGCGCTGCCGGATCGGCAGACGCTGATTCCACTGTCGCTGCCCGAAGGGGCGACCGTTCGTTCGGCGATCGATGCGAGCGGCGTGCTCGCGCTGCACCCGGAAATCGATCTCGCGAACGCGAAGACGGGCGTGTACGGCAAGCTTGCGCCGCTCGACACACCGCTCGCCGACCACGACCGCGTCGAGATCTACCGCCCGTTGATCGTCGATCCGAAGCTCGCGCGCCAGCGGCGCGTCGACAAGTCGCGCCGCGCCGGCTCCATCGAGGGTCGCAAGTGGATGCACAAGGACGCGCGCTGACACGGGCCCATCCGCGCCTTTCGTCCCGATTCGTCCGATCAAACGCCGCGGCGCTCAGTGGGCCGCGGCGTTTGCGTTTGCCGGCGTGCTTCCCGTCGTATCGCCGCCGGCGGGCGTGTCGCCATGCTGCCGCACCGATCCGTAGACGCCCGCGAGCAGCAGCACCAGCGCGGCGATCTCGAGTGCATGCGGCATCCGCTGGTCGTACACGAACGCGTAAAGCATCGCGAACACGGTTTCGAACACGATCAGCTGGCCCGACAGCGTGAGCGGCAGCCGCTTCGACGCGGCATTCCACAGCCCGTTGCCGAGCCACGACGCGCCGATCGCGAGCACCAGGTTCAGCAGCCAGAACAGCTGCCAGCGCGACGCGGGGACCGCCGCCTGCACGGTGCCGGCCGGCAGCGCGAGGATCGCGATCCAGACGAGCCCGCCGATCAGGCCCGTCACGACACCCCACAGCACCGACCACTCGTTGCCGCCGAAATGATGATGGCGCTGCAGATAGCGTGCGTTCGCGACCGCATACCAGGTCCAGCTCGCGAGTGCACCGGCCGCGCAGGCGATGCCGGCGAGCTTCTGGCCGAGCGTCGTCGCATGCGCGGCCTCGGAGGTGAACAGGTCGACGTTGATGCAGACGATGCCCGCGATCACCAGCGCGAGCGGGGCGGCGAGCCGCCGCAGCGGCACGGCGCCGTGGTCGCCGAGGCCCGCGAGCGTGACCGTGACGGGCAGCACGCCGACGATCAGCGAACTGGGCGCGATGCCGATCAGGTGCACGGCGCCGGACAACAGCATGTAGTACGCGACATTGCCGACGACGGCGAGCCTGACCAGCGCGACGAGATCCTCGCGGGTCAGCCGCGCGAGCAGCGAGCGGGCGGCCGGCAGTGCGGCCGCCAACGACACGAGGCCGTACATCGCGTAGCGGCCGGCGCTCAGCAGCAGCGGCGAGAAGTCGGTCAGCAGCCGAGGAACGAGAAACACCATGCCCCACAGGGCACCTGCCAGGACACCATAGACCACACCGCGTCGCATCGACCGCTCCGAACACATGATTGACGAGCGCGCAGCTTAGCGACGCGGTCGCGACGTCGTCTTGTTCATTCCTGCACTCGGCGCAGGGCGGAGCGCAGCTGTGCTGCGCCCCGGAGCGATCACGGCAGGCTGCGGATCATTCGTCAGCCGAATCGGGCGATGCGCCCGCATTGTTGGCCGACGCCCCGGCCCGCGCCGGCCGACGCACGGCGCGCAACGTGCCGCTGTTGCCGCCGCCGCAGTAGAAGCGGTCGTGGCCGTCGGATTCGAGCCCCGATACGCCGACGCCTGCCGGCATGTCGATCTGTTCGAGCACCTGGCCGGTGCGCGGATCGATGTGGCGCAGGTCGGCCTGGTCGGCTTCCCAGGTACCGTGCCACAGCTCGCCGTCGACCCACGTCACGCCGGTGACGAAGCGGTTCGATTCGATCGTGCGCAGCACGGCACCCGTTTGCGGGTCCACCTGATGAATCTTGCGTTCGCGGTACTGGCCGACCCAGAGCGCGCCTTCGGCCCAAGCCAGCCCGGAATCGCCGCCCTTGCCGGGAGCGGGGATCGTCGCGAGCACGCGGCCCGATTCGGGATCGATCTTCTCGATGCGGTCCTCGACGATCTGGTACAGGTGGCAGCCGTCGAACGCCGTGCCCGCATGCGCGGCGACGTCGAGCGAGCGGACGGTCGTGCCGCGTTCCGGGTCGAGCGCATTCAGCTTGTCGCCGGACGCGTACCACACGTATTGCCCGTCGTACGTGACGCCGTGTACGCCGTCGACGCCCGGAAACGGGCCGTATTCGCGAAGGATGTCTGCGCGGGAGCGTTTCATGTTCGTCACCTCGTCGTTCGGTGAGGTCATCCTAATCGCCCGGGAGCGGGGCGGGGAGTAACAAGGTCGTCGCGAAACCGGGCAATGGCGGCGTCATCCAGCGGCGCGCGCGGCCGCGGCCCAGCGCCTGGACCTTGTCGGCTTCGGCGAGCGCGTCGAGCGCGCGCTGTACGGTGCGCTGGCTCGCGCCGAGGGCCAGCGCCAGCGCGGAGCTCGACCACGCTTCGCCATCGGCGAGGAGCGCGAGCACGGCTGCGTGGCGATCGTCGACCGGGCGCGCCAGCACGACGGTCTCGCGTATGCCGAGCGGTTCGAGCGCGAAGCCGCAGGGCGTGGCGATGACGTTCGCGAGCGGCCGCAGCACCGCGCGCAGCCGGCCGATCTCGACGCGCAGGCGTGCGCGATGCGATTCGTCCGCGTGTTTCGCGCGGAACGCGACAGCGACGAGCGCGTTGCGCGACACGTCGGCCGGCCATGCCTCGCCGAGCGCGCGGGCAAGCACGAACAGCACGGGCCGCCGCGCAAGCGACACGGTCGTGCGCGCGTCGCGTACCGTGTGACGGCACGCATCGACGACGAGCGCGTTCGACGCGAATAGCGTCTCGACTTCATCGAGTGACACGAGCCGCGATGTCCCGCGTGTGACAAGGCGCGCGGCCGGTGCGTCGAGCACGCGTGCCGCGGTGTCGACCTCGGCCGTCAGCGCGGCGATACCGGCGTCGTGGGCGGCTGCGCGCGCACGGGCAAGCGCTGCGCGGGCCGCGTGCGTGCGGATGCGGCGCATCGCGATGCCGGCCGCGATCAGCTCATGGGCGGCGCGCGATGCAGCCGGCAGTGGCGCGGGATCGAGATTCGCGAGCATCCGCTCGGCATCGTCGAGCTGGCCGATCAGCAGCAGCCGGCGCACGCCGAGATAGCGCGCATGCGCGGCGTTCGCGCGGTCGCCGTGCGCGTCGAGCGTCGCACACGCGGCATCGAGCGCGCGCGTCGGCCAGCGCAGGTCGCGCGACGCGAGCGCGATCTCGGCTTCCGCGACGACGCAGCGCGCACGCGCCACGGCCTCCCTGACGCCGAACGCACGAGCGGCGCCGCGCACGAGTGCGCGAGCACGTTCGAAATCGCCGAGTTGCGCCATCGCGATCCCGCGCAGCGCGAGCGCCGGCGCATCGTCGCGCAGCGCGACGCGGTTCAGCGCGCCGAGCGCGTCACCGGCCGCGAGCGCGCGCGCGGCCGCCGTGATCAGCGAATCCATCCGAATCCCGACACACTTGTCACTCCCTCTGGTCCGATGTCCGCCACTAATCTAGCACCACGCACACGGCACCGGACGCCGTGCCCGGATACCCATCGGAAGGAGGAACCCGCCATGACGACCCATCTCACCGGAACGCGCGACGAATGGCTGGCCGAGCGCCGCGCACTGCTCGACGCGGAAAAGGCGCTGACGCGGCAAAGCGACGAACTCGCGCGGCGACGCCAGGCGCTGCCCTGGGTGCGCGTCGACAAGACCTACCGGTTCGACACCGAAGACGGGCAGGCAACGCTCGACGACCTGTTTCGCGGCCGTTCGCAACTGCTCGTCTATCACTTCATGTTCGGCCCCGACTACAAGGCCGGCTGCCCGTCGTGTTCGTCGATCGCCGACGGTTTCGACGGCTTCGCCGTGCATCTGGCGAACCACGACGTGACGCTCGCCGCCGTGTCACGCGCGCCGCTCGCGAAGCTGCTCGCGTACCGGCAGCGGATGGGGTGGCACTTTCCGTGGGTGTCGTCGGTCGGCAGCGATTTCAACTTCGACTTCAACGTGTCGTTCACCGAAGCGCAGCAGCGCGCGGGCGACGTCGAGTACAACTACACGCGGGCCGGTCATGCGATGGACATGGATCCGCCCCCGGCACCCGTCGTGGAGTTCGCTGCGACGTGCGGCACGGACGCGGTCACGTATTCGCTCGACCGGCCGGGGATGAGCGCGTTCGTGCGCGAGGACGGCGCGGTTTATCACACGTATTCGACCTATGCGCGCGGCCTCGACGCGCTGTGGGGGATGTACCAGTGGCTCGATCGCGCACCGCGCGGGCGCAACGAGACCGGCCCGTGGTGGCGCCGTCATGACGAGTACGCGCGCGGCTGAGCGCGCCGGCGACGGGCGGGGGCGGGCGATGGCTCGGTCTGCGGCCGGCGGTGCGGGCCCCGATCCGCGAGCCTTCGCGGTGGCGCTCGCGGCCGTGTTCGCCGTTGCCGTTGTTGCGACCGTGACGCAGCACGTGTCGATGGCCGCGATGGGCGGCACACCGGTGTCCGGCGGCTGGATGACGTCGGCGGCATGGCAGCAGCCGTGCGGATGGGGCGCCGGCCGCACGTTCGCGGCGTTCGCCGGCATGTGGGGCGCGATGACGGTGACGATGATGCTGCCCGTGCTGGCGCCGGTGCTGTGGCGATACCGGCAGAGCGCCGGCCCGTTGGCGGCGGCGCGTTCGACCTGGCTGGTCGCCGTGGCGGGCGCCGGGTATTTCGCCGTGTGGATGGCAGTCGGCGCGCTCGTGTTTCCGGCCGGCGCCGCGCTGATGAGCGCAGCCGCACGGCTGCCGGTGCTCGCTCGCGCAATGCCGTTCGTGGCTGGCACGGTCGTATTGGCCGCAGGCGTCCTGCAATGCTCCGGATGGAAGGCGCGCCGGCTGACGTGCTGCCGGCACGCGGCGACCTGCGTGCATCCGCCGCACGCGGAGACCGGTGCGGCATGGCGGCACGGCGTGCGAGCCGCGATCCGATGCGGCGCGTGTTGCGGGAACCTGATGGCGGTCGCGCTGGCGGCCGGCATGATGGATCTGCGCGTGATGGCGGTCGTGACGGTTGCGATCGCCGCCGAGCGCCTTGTGCCGGCCGGCGGGCAGGTTGCGCGGATCGTCGGCGGTGTCGCGATCGGCGGCGGCATGGTGATGATCGTCCGCGCGGCCGGGCTGCCGTGAGGCGGGACGGTAGGCCCGTTCGGCCTATTCGGCCCGTTGCCGGGCCGGGCTTCATCGTCGCCGCGACCGCCGCGTGGCCCGTCCGCAACAGGCGGATGGGCCGTTTCGTGGCCGGCTGCGCGAATGGCTCGATGCGGCGGTGAAACGAAAAGCGATCGAAAACGAACCGAACGGCGATCCGAACGATTCGGCCCCCGAACGGCCGAAACCGGCTAAGCCGTTGTTCGTGTTGTGAAAATTCACGGCGCTTCGCGTATAATTCGCTTTTGCGCCCATAGGATTTGCCATGCGTCTGATCCAAAAAGCACTCACTTTCGATGACGTGCTCCTCGTTCCCGCCTTCTCCGACGTTCTCCCGCGCGACACCAGCCTCAAGACCAAGCTGACCCGCAACATCTCCCTGAACATGCCGCTCGTGTCCGCCGCGATGGACACGGTCACCGAGGGTCGCCTTGCGATCGCGATGGCACAGCAGGGTGGCGTCGGTATCGTCCACAAGAACCTGACGCCGGCCGAACAGGCCCGCGAGGTCGCGAAGGTCAAGCGTTTCGAATCGGGCGTCGTCCGCGATCCGATCACGGTACCGCCGCAAATGAAGGTGCGCGACGTGATCGCGCTGTCGCGCCAGCATGGCATCTCGGGCTTCCCGGTCGTCGAAGGCCCGCAGCTCGTCGGTATCGTCACGAACCGCGACCTGCGTTTCGAAACCCGCCTCGATGAGCCGGTCAAGTCGATCATGACGCCGCGCGAGCGCCTCGTCACGGTCAAGGAAGGCACGCCGCTCGCCGAAGCGAAGGCACTGATGCACAGCCACCGCCTCGAGCGCGTGCTGGTCGTCAACGACGCGTTCGAACTGCGCGGCCTGATGACCGTCAAGGACATCACGAAGCAGACCGAGCACCCGGACGCGTGCAAGGACGAACACGGCAAGCTGCGCGCAGGCGCGGCGGTCGGCGTCGGTCCCGACAACGAAGAGCGTGTCGAGCTGCTGGTGCAGGCCGGCGTCGACGTGATCGTCGTCGATACCGCACACGGCCACAGCAAGGGCGTGCTCGAGCGCGTTCGCTGGGTCAAGCAGAACTTCCCGCACGTCGAAGTGATCGGCGGCAACATCGCTACGGCCGCCGCCGCGAAGGCGCTCGTCGAATACGGCGCGGATGCGGTCAAGGTCGGTATCGGCCCGGGCTCGATCTGCACGACGCGGATCGTCGCCGGTGTCGGCGTGCCGCAGATCAGCGCGATCGCGAACGTCGCGGAAGCGCTGAAGGGCACGGGCGTACCGTGCATCGCCGACGGCGGCGTGCGCTTCTCGGGCGACGTGTCGAAGGCCCTCGCGGCCGGCGCGAATGCGGTGATGATGGGCAGCATGTTCGCGGGCACCGAAGAGGCGCCGGGCGACGTGTTCCTGTACCAGGGCCGCCAGTACAAGTCGTATCGCGGCATGGGTTCCGTCGGTGCGATGAAGGATGGCGCTGCAGACCGCTACTTCCAGGACAACTCGGCGAACATCGACAAGCTCGTGCCGGAAGGCATCGAAGGCCGTGTCGCGTACAAGGGCTCGGTCAACGCGATCCTGTTCCAGCTGGTCGGCGGCGTGCGCGCGAGCATGGGCTACTGCGGTTGCAAGACGATCGACGAGCTGCACGACAAGGCCGAATTCGTCCAGATCACCGCGGCGGGCATGCGCGAGTCGCACGTGCACGACGTACAGATCACGAAGGAAGCGCCGAACTACCACGTGGACTGATCGCCGATGAAACCGCTGCTGCGAGCCGTGCTGATCATCGATGCCGTCCTGCTGCTGGCGTTCGGCGTGCTGTTCGTGCTGACGCCCTGGCAGTCGCTCTTCAACGCGCTGCAGCTTGCGAACGTCCAGCCGGCGATGCTCGGCCAGGCGTTCGGCATCGCGTTGCTCGGGCTCGCGTGGCTCGCGTTTCATGCAGCGTTCAACGGGGATCTCACGGCGCCGGTCGCGCGATCGGTCGGCCATGTGTATTGGCTGACCGGCGCGCTGACGATCGTCTGGTCGATCGGCGCCGGCAGCGGTCCCGCGCTCGCGGCCGCCGGCCGCGTGCTGTCGGCCGTGGCCGGTGTCGCGCTGATCGTGCTCGGCCTCGGCGGCGTGCGGCTCGCATCGGCCGTGCGCCAGCGCGAAAAAGCGCAGGCGCTCGAGGCACGCGCGCCGGCGCAGCGTCCGGCCGAGCCGGCGATGGCGCCCGCGTCGTCGCCCGCACCGCAGCGCGTCGAACCCGTCGTCAGCCGCCCGGCAGCGTCCGCTGCATCGTCGTCACCGGTCGCATCCCGCCCATCGTCGTCCGGCACCGTCGCACTCGACGAGCGCCCGCCGATGCAGGATTGACCGGTCATGCGTCGAGCGTGCTGCCTTCCGCCCGACGCCGCTGTCCATGCTATTGACGCAGCGCATGATGAAAATGATGCGCTGCTTTTCTTATTCTCTTCATCCCGTCCGCAGCCATGCACGACAAAATCCTGATTCTCGACTTCGGTTCGCAAGTCACCCAACTGATTGCGCGACGCGTGCGCGAAGCGCACGTCTACTGCGAAATCCATCCGAACGATGTGTCCGACGACTTCGTCCGCGAGTTCGCGCCGAAGGCGGTGATCCTGTCGGGCAGCCATGCGAGCACGTACGAAGACCATCAGCTGCGCGCGCCGCAGGCCGTGTGGGATCTCGGCGTGCCGGTGCTCGGCATCTGCTACGGCATGCAGACGATGGCCGTGCAGCTCGGCGGCAAGGTCGAGTGGAGCGACCACCGCGAATTCGGTTACGCGGAAATGCGCGCGCACGGCCATACGCGCCTGCTCGACGGCATCGAGGACTTCAAGACGGACGAAGGCCACGGGATGCTGAAGGTCTGGATGAGCCACGGCGACAAGGTTGCCGAGCTGCCGCCGGGCTTCGCGCTGATGGCGTCGACGCCGAGCTGCCCGATCGCCGGCATGGCCGACGAGGCACGCGGCTACTACGCGGTGCAGTTCCATCCGGAAGTCACGCACACGGTGAAGGGCCGCCAGATCATCGAACGCTTCGTGCTGCAGATCGCCGGTGCGAAGCCCGACTGGATCATGAGCAACCACATCGAGGAAGCCGTCGCGAAGATCCGCGAGCAGGTCGGTGACGAGGAAGTGATTCTCGGCCTGTCGGGCGGTGTCGATTCGAGCGTTGCCGCTGCGCTGATCCATCGCGCGATCGGCGACCAGCTCACCTGCGTGTTCGTCGACCACGGCCTGCTGCGCCTGAACGAAGGCAAGATGGTGCTCGACATGTTCGAGGGCCGCCTGCACGCGAAGGTCGTGCACGTCGACGCGTCCGACCAGTTCCTCGGCCACCTGGCCGGCGTGACCGATCCGGAAGCGAAGCGCAAGATCATCGGCCGCGAATTCGTCGAGGTGTTCCAGGCGGAGGCGCAGAAGCTGTCGAAGGCGAAGTGGCTCGCGCAGGGCACGATCTACCCGGACGTGGTCGAATCGGGCGGCACGAAGACGAAGAAGGCGACGACGATCAAGAGCCACCACAACGTCGGCGGCCTGCCGGAAACGCTCGGCTTGAAGCTGCTCGAGCCGCTGCGCGACCTGTTCAAGGACGAAGTGCGCGAGCTGGGCGTTGCGCTCGGCCTGCCGCCGGAGATGGTGTACCGCCATCCGTTCCCGGGCCCGGGCCTCGGCGTGCGGATTCTCGGCGAAGTGAAGCGCGAGTTCGCGGACCTGCTGCGCCGTGCGGACGCGATCTTCATCGAGGAACTGCGCAACACGACCGCGACCGCGCAGGATGCGGCCGCCGGCCTATGCGGCGAAGCCGATGTCGGCAAGAGCTGGTACGACCTGACGAGTCAGGCGTTCGCGGTGTTCCTGCCGGTGAAGTCGGTGGGCGTGATGGGCGATGGCCGCACGTACGACTACGTGACGTCGCTGCGCGCAGTGCAGACGACCGACTTCATGACCGCACACTGGGCGCACCTGCCGTACGCGCTGCTTGGCCGGGCGTCGAACCGGATCATCAACGAGGTGCGCGGGATCAACCGTGTGGTGTATGACATCTCGGGCAAGCCGCCGGCGACGATCGAGTGGGAGTAATTGGACGTCCGGCACGTGCCGGTACGACCTGACAGCAGAACACATCAAAGCCCGCTTCACAGCACATCAAAGCCCGCTTCACAGCGGGCTTTTTTGTTTTTGGCCCGATCGGCGCCACCGCCCGATTGGCGCATCGCGTGGATGGCGTGTTTCATCGACCAGAACACACCGAGAGCATTCGTGCGCCATGAGGCGTCGCGGGTGCCTTTATTTCCGTTCTTGTTCAACCAGCGGCTCCGCGCATTGACTGCACCATGCCGGAAAACGACGTGCCGCTACCTTCCGATTTCGCCGCGACTGTAATCAAGTGTAATTGATTGCTCCGCGCGCTCAGCCTAATTTCTTCCCGGCAGGGCTCTTCGTGGATGGCTGATCCAAGCCACTGCGGAGATTGTGATGAACGTTATCGATGCGTGATGCACGCAAACCAGATTCGGCCTATACGACCCTGGTTTTCGGCTTTCTTTCAACTCACTGCAGGAGAAATTGTCATGTCGAACGAAAATTTCAGCGAAATCCAGAAGTTCGCGGAGCAGGCGGACAATTTGACGCGGGTAGATGTTCAGTCGATTCAGATGGGCTATTGGGACAATCAGGATACCGTTCCGTTCATGCTCAATAACGAGGGCGGGTATTCGTTTTCAGTGAATACCTCGAACACGGCGTTGCTGATCCAGATCGGAAACGCGCTCACAGCGCTTGGACAGAAGCAGAAGGTCGTTGCCTTTCTGGGAGACCTCCAGCATGGAGGTGTTCTCAAAGTGCTCCTTATCGGCCTTGCATAGTACGAAAAACAAGACGCGACTCAGTTGGTCGGCCTGACGGCAGGTCACGACGGAATCAACCGGAAGACTGCTGCGACAAGAAAACGGCTTGGCAGGTTGCCAAGCCGTTTTTTCATTCATGGATTGCGCGAGTCGGAACCCTCGCGACCCGGATGCTCACGCGTGCGAACCCATGAGCGACCGCAGGTACGTCGGCACTTTCGCCTTCGCCGTGGCCTGCACACGCGTCATGAGCGCGTGATCGATGCGATTCAGTCCGTAAGTCCGCGCAATGTCGTGCTGCAACCGGCACCACAGGTGCCCGGCCATCTCGGCATCGACCATCGCCCGGTGCGCACGGCCCGATTTCGGCAACCGCAGCATATCCACCAGGCTCGACAGGCGGTGACTCTGGGCATCCGGGTAGATACGTCGCGCCACGAGCATCGTGCACGCAAAGGCATGTTCGGCCGACATGCCCAGAAGCCCGAGCTCGGATTGCCAGAACCGTTTGTCGAAACCGGCGTTGTGGGCGACGACGGCATGCTTGCCGACGAACGCCGCGGCTTCCTTCATGACTGTCGACGCCGGCGGCGCGGCTGCGATCATCTCGTTCGTGATGCCGGTCAGTGCGACGACATCGGACGGTATGCGCCTGCCTGCATTCATCAGGCTCTGGAAACGATCGACGACTTCCCCGTCCCGGAGCAGGATGACGGCGATTTCGGTCGCTCGGTCGCCCATGTTCGGCGAAAGTCCGGTTGTTTCGAAGTCCAGTACCGCAACGGTTTGCATGGTCGAATCCTGTTGCTTCACGCGGTGTCGTTTAGAGTGGCCGAGAGGGTAGCATCTTCAGGCCCGCGACAGGCTCGTTCAGCTCGAGAAACGACCATCCGTGCGGCGCACGTCGACCCAATCGATAGCTCTGAACGCCCGCGAATTCGTCTCGATCGGCCGTCGATTCGACAGGACGCACGACGATGCGACAGGATGCTGGCTGCCGACTATTGGCCGCTCATTGATCCGCGCGTCATGCCGCAAGCCCGTTATCGCCCTCAACCATCCGGATCGGGCCCGTGGTTTGTCCCGTACCCTGCCTGATGCCGAGCTCGATCAGGTCCTCGTAAATCCCGCGCCGGACACGGCTATGCGTGCTGCGGCGAGGTCAGGGGTGCCGCGCGATAGCGCAGGTGGATCAACGGATAGGCGCGCCCCTGCCCATCGAGCGCCGATCGCCCGGTGCGTTCGAAGCCGAGCCGTTCATAGAATCCCGCTGCCGCTTCGTTCTGTTCGTTGACGTCGGTCGACAGGTCGGGGTGACGCTTGAGCGCGTCTTCCACAAGCAGGCGTCCGACACCCGCGCCATGGTGAGCGGGATCGACGAACAGCGCTTCCATGTGATTGCCGTCGAGCAGCATGAATCCGATCGCGCGGTCGGTATCGTCGACGGCGAGATCGAGCGGTGCACCGGGCAGGAACGCGACGACTTCGGATTCGATCGCGCGTCGGTCGTCATCGCTGAGGAAATGGTGCGTGGCGTCGACCGCGTTGCGCCAGATATCCAGCACGTGTGTGCCGTCGGCCGGGGTGGACTTGCGAATTCTGATCATGGGTTGGCCCGTCTTTGATGTGTAATGGGAAGTTCGTCGGCGCGTAGCCGGCACCGTCATGGTCCCGGTCGGGCCGCTCGCAACGGCTGCGTGAAAGACGGCGGTATTTCAGGTTTCAAGTATTGGCCGGACGCTGCGCGTGACCCAGGACCGCCGCACGCTCGATCGCGCGTCGTGCGACATCGCGAACGCCTGCGCTCATCGGCAAGTCATCGCGGTCGAGTTCGGCGAGATCGAACCAGCGCGCGTCGAGCGCATCATCGCCGGCGGCAGGCGTGCCGCGCAACCATCGGCACAGCACCGCGACCATCACGAAATGCTGACGCACGTCGCCGCCGGCATCGTAATCGAACGCATCCAGCGCGGTAAAGGCGTCGAGCGCTTCGACGTCCATGGTCGTCTCTTCGGCGATCTCGCGCACGACCGCGTTTGCAATCGATTCCCCCGCTTCGATCTTGCCGCCGGGAAAGCCCCAGCAGCCCGCATCGGGCGGATTGGCGCGACGCACCAGCAGCACGTCGCGCTCCCGCAGGACGATGCCGATCACGGCGGGAATCGGGCGGACGGAAGCGGGGGCGCTGGTTGGGGAGCGGGGTGAGTCGGACATGTGGTGCTATGCGCGGGTGCGTTCGAGTGTATGGGGCGGCCGGTGAAGATTCATTGCGCGCCGTCGGTGCGCTGCTCGATCGCGCGGATCACGGCGACCATGTCGTCCGCGCCATGTCCGGCCTGCTCGGTCTCGCCGTAGAGTGCATGGCAGATGTCGAGCAGTGGCGACGCGATGCCGATGCCGCGCGCGGATTCGGCGACGAGGCGCGCATTCTTCAGCACGTCGGTGATCGCGGCCTGCACCGAGAAATCGGCCGCGACGAGCTTGCCGAGCTTCACGCGCGACACGTCGCTCGCCATCGGACCCGCGTTCAGCACGTCGGCGAAGCGGGCGAGATCGATGCCGTGGCGTTGCGCAAAATGCGTGGCTTCGGTCAGGCCGGTGACCATCGTGATCAGGAACAGGTTCACGGCGAGCTTCATCGTCAGCGCCGACGGCACGTCGCCGCACACGAAGCTGTCGCGGCACAGCGGCTTCACGAGCGCACGGACGGCGTCGACGTCGTCCGGTGCGCCGGCGAGCATCACGACGAGTTGACCGGCTTCGGCCGGCTTGCGCGACCCCGACACGGGCGCTTCGACATAACGGCCCGACGCGGTGGCGATGTCGTCGGCCAGTGCGCGCGAATACTCGGGTGCGTTCGTGCCCATGTTCACGATGGTGTGGCCGCCGACACGGGCGGCGAAACCGGTCGTGCCGCGCGCGAGGGCGCCGTCGATCGCCGCGTCGTTCGCGAGCATCAGGATCACGGTGCGGCAGGCCGCGAACACGTCGTCGATGTGCTCGGCCACGCGCGCGCCTGCGTCGCGCAGCGCATCGTCGCTGCCGTGCGACCGGCTCCATACGACGAGCGGCGTGCCGGCCCGCGCAAGATTGAGCGCCATCGGCGTGCCCATTACGCCGAGGCCGATGAATCCGACTGCGGTTTGCATGTTCTGGCTCCCACGGTGGGTGGAGACGATCGTGGGCGTCAGTATCGCAGCGTTTCCGCAGGCCTGCCATGTCATCCGCGCAGCCGCGGGAGCGACGTCACGGCCGCGCCGTCATGCCCGCCAGATACGGCCACGGATAGATGCCGCGCGCATGACCGTCGCCGAACACCACGCGGATGCCGTAGCCGGCTGTTTCAAGGCTGTCCAGCGTCAGGTCGGGTCGCGCATCGACACGACCGCCGTCGTGCCGGATCCGTCGACATTCCGCACACGGGCAATCGCCGCGCAACCGGGCATAGCTGACGCGTTGCGTGTGACCGTCCGGCCAGCGGAGTGTCAACGTGCGCGCCGGATGATCGAGCACGATGTCGGTCGGGGAGATCATCGCGACGCCTCGTCGATCTGCCGGATCGCGATCCGCACGGCCTTGCGGACTTCCGGATCGTGATCCTCCAGTGCGTGGGTCAGTGCGGGTAACGTCGCGCAGTCCCGCAATTCACCGAGCGCAAGCGCAGCTTCCTTGCGCAGGTTGCTGATCGCGTGCGAGAGCAGCACGACGACGGCCGGCGCCGCGGCCGCATCGCGCAGTTGCCCGAGCGCACGCGCGGCACGCAGGCGCACCTGCCAGTAGTCGTCATCGAGCGCGGCGACGAGCGGTTCGCACGCGGTCGCGACGCGCAGCTTGCCGAGCGTCGTGGCCGCTTCCTCGCGCACCTGCCATTCGCGGTCGCGCAACGCGGCAAACAGCGCGTGGATGACGGTCGCATCGTCGGGTGTCGCGAACCCGATCGCGCCAACCGCAATACGTCGCACCTCCGCCGCGGCATCGGTTGTCGCGGTGCGCGCGAGCGGCGGCAGCGCACGCGGATCCTTGAGCCAGCCGAGCACCGCCACGGCTTCGACGCGCACCTCGGCGTGTTCGGCATCGAGCGCGTGCAGCGCGGGCGCGAACGCGCCGGGGTCGCGCACCTCGCGCAATCCGCGCAGCACGGCACGGCGCACGAACGGCTCGGGCCGGTCGGCCCATCGGCACAGCACGGCGCCCGATGTAGCGTCCTTCAGTTCGGACAGGCTCTGCGCGGCGGCGTCGCGCACGTCGGCGTCCGGATCGAGCAATGCGCTGCACAGCGCGTCGACGACGTCGGGCTGCTCCCACGCGCCGAGCACGCGGGCGGCTTCGCCGCGCACGTCGGCCGACGGATCGTCGCTCAGCGCGGCGACGAACGCGGGCACGAACCCCGGGTCCTCGAGATCGGCGAGTTCGAACAGTGCGACGCGGCGCACGGCGGCATCGGGCGCGGCGAGGCGGGCGACGAGTGCGGCTTCGTCGGGGGCGTGTACGCGGGGCAACGCGGTAGTGAAGGAGGAGTCGGTCATGGGCGACGGGAGAGAGCGTTGAAGGACACGGTCAGCGCAGCAGATAAGGGATGTCGACCTTGACCGCGCCGGTCGGGCAATCGCGTTCGCATGGCATGCAGTACCAGCATTCGTCGAACTGCATATAGGCCTTGCCTTTGGTCACGTCGATCGCGAGCAGGTCGAGCGGGCATACGTCGACGCAGACAGTGCAGCCCTTGTCGGCGATGCACAGGGTCTCGTCGATCGTCACGGGTGCGCTGCTGCGCTGGAAGACGTCGTGCGGGGTATGGGGCATGGCAGGTTCCTCAAAGGGCGGCCGCGAGCGCGGCCGGCTCGCGGATGCGCAGATTCGTGTAGGCGCCGCGCTCGTCGTCGGCAAGCGGCACGACATACGGTTCGACCGGCCGCTTCTCGCTGCCCATCGCGCCGTCGGCGTCCTTGCGCAACCAGGTATGGCAGAACCATTCGGCGTCGTTGCGATGTGGAAAGTCCACACGGTGGTGGTATAGCCCCCAGCGGCTTTCGGTGCGGAACAGCGACGCGCGCGCGGCCATTTCCGCGCAGTCGCGGATCGCACGCACCTCGGCGGCGCGCATCAGTTCGTGCGGATGGTTCGCCTTTATCTCTTCGATATCCTCAGTAATGGCGTCAAAACGTTGAAGACCGATTTCCATCTTGCGTGTCACCTTCGGCGGTTGCAGATAGTCGTTCACCATGCGGCGCAGCTTGTATTCGACCTGCGCCGGCGCGAGGCCGCGCTCGCGCAGCAGCGGGGCAAGCACACGGGTGCGTTCGGCGGCGACCTGTTCGTCGTTCACCGGCGCATGCTCGCGGCCGGCCACGTAGTCGGCCGCATTCTGGCCGGCAAACCAGCCGTACGTGAATGCGCCGAGCATGTAGTTGTGCGGGACGGCCGCCATGTCGCCGGCCGCGTAGAGCCCGGGCACGGTCGTCTCCGCGCGGGCGTTCACGTACACGCCGGATGCGCTGTGCCCGCTGCAGAAGCCGATCTCGGAGATGTGCATCTCGACCATCTGGCTGCGGTAATCGGTGCCGCGCCCGGCATGGAAGCGGCCGCGGCTCGGCCGCTCGTTCGTATGCAGGATCTGCTCGATGGTCTGGATCGTTTCTTCCGCGAGATGGTCGAGCTTCAGGAACACGGGGCCGTTGCCGCTTTGCAGTTCCTGGTAGAACTCCCACATCATCTGGCCGCTCCAGTAATCGCATTCGATGAAGCGTTCGCCCTTGCCGTTCGCGGTGAAGCCGCCGAGCGGGCCCGTCACGTACGCGCACGCGGGGCCGTTGTAGTCCTTGATCAGCGGATTGATCTGGAAGCATTCGAGATTCGCGAGCGCGGCACCGGCGTGATACGCCATCGCATAGCCGTCGCCCGCGTTGGTCGGATTCTCGTAGGTGCCCATCAGGTAGCCCGAGGCCGGCAGGCCGAGGCGACCGGCTGCGCCGCAGCAGAGAATCACGGCCTTCGCGCGGATCACGTGGAACTCGGCGGTGCGGCAGTCGAAGCCGAGTACGCCGCTCGCGCGACCCTGCGCGTCGGTCAGCACGCGCGTTGCGACGATCCGGTTCGTGATCGCGATGCGCGCGCGCTTCAGCTGCCGGTACAGCACCTTCTTGATGTCGTGTCCTTCCGGCATCGGCAGCACGTACGAGCCCATGTGATGGACCTTCTTCACCGCGTAGTCGCCGGTGCCGTCCTTCTCGAACTTCACGCCCCAGCGGTCGAGCTGCTCGATCGTAGCGAAGCTGTGCGTCGCATACGCGTATACGGCTTCCTGGTCGACGATCCCGTCATTGGCGATCGTGATCTCGCGCGTGTACTGTTCGGGCGTCGCATGCCCGGGGATCACTGCGTTGTTCAGGCCGTCCATCCCCATCGAGATCGCGCCGCTGCGCTTCACGTTGGCTTTCTCGAGCAGCAGCACGCGCAGGGACGGGTCGCGCTCCTTCGCCTTGATCGCCGCCATCGGGCCGGCGGTGCCGCCGCCCACCACGACGATGTCGTATTCGAGCACATGGGTAGTCATCGCTGTTTCCTTGCAGGTTTGCGCGGTTTCTGCCGGTCGATGCGCAGCCGGTACTGGAAGGCGTCGCCGCGGAAGTAGAGGTATTCGAAGTCGATCGGTGCGCCTGATGCGTCGTGCGTGAGGCGCTCGATGCGCAGCACGGGGCTGCTTTCCTCGACGTGTAGTGCATCGACGATCTCGTCGTCGGCGAGGATCGCGTCGATCGACACGTCGGCATGGCCGAGGGGGATGCCGCAGTCGTTTTCCAGGACCAGGAAAATGTCGCGGGTCGCGAGATCGGCGCCCGCGAGGCGCTTGCCGAGGGCTTCGGGCACCCACGTCTGTTCGAGCGACACGGGCTCGCGATTGAGCAGCCGCACACGATGAATCTCGACGAGCGGCGCGCCTTCGGGCACGTTCAGCTTCGTGGCGAGATGGCGGTCGGCCTTGACGGTGCGGAAGCTGCGCACCTGGTTGACGATCTCGTAGCCCATCGACGACATCGCCTCGGCGAAGCCCTGCAGTGAGGTCACGTTCTGGAACGCCTTCGGCTTCGACACGAAGGTGCCCTTGCCGTGCAGCTTGAACAGCAGTCCTTCCTTTTGCAGATCGCCGAGCGCCTGGCGCACCGTGATGCGACTGACGTCGAACATCGTGCAGAGTTCGTGCTCGGAAGGCATCCGGCTGTGCGGCGCATAGGTGCCGTCGAGAATGCGCGTGCGCAGCGTGTCCTTGATCTGCACATAGAGCGGGGCCGCTGACAGCGGCACGACGTTGGGGGAGGTCATCGGTCAACTTGTTATGACAAGATCGCTCGAGTGTAGTCAGCCGGGTCGTGCGCCCCAACCAACTATTTCTGATTTCGACTTTCCGATTCCGGAAAAGCGCGGCGCCAAGGGCCGGACCGAACGGTCGAACCGGCCTGCGGCGACGGCCGGTCCGCCCGTTGCGGGCGGAGCGGATCCGCGGACAATCAGAAAATTAGCCGGCGTGTGTGCCGCGCATGTCGATTTCGCGGTGCGCCGTCCGTCGTATCCATGTCGACCGAGCATTGCGCGAAGCAGGTGGCGCCCGGTTCCCGAGGATCGCCGTAACGAAAAGGAGGTACCCCATGCCGGATTCCCGATACCGCTGGGTCATCGTCGCCGCGGGCGGCCTGATGGGCTGCATCGCGATCGGCGCGATGTTTTCGCTGCCGGTGTTCCTGCGCGCGATCGCGCGCGACACGGGCTGGTCGATGACCGGCATTTCCGGCGCGATGACGCTCGGCTTCATCGCGATGGCTTTCGCGAGCATGGGGTGGGGCAGCCTGTCGGACCGCATCGGCACGCGCCCGGTCGTCATCACGGGCGCCGTCCTGCTGTCGGCAAGCCTGGCGCTGGCGAGCCGCGCGCCGTCGCTGCTCGCGTTCCAGCTCACTTTCGGCCTCGCCGTCGGCGGCGCGACGGCTGCGATATTCGCGCCGATGATGGCGTGTGTGACGGGCTGGTTCGACACGCACCGCAGCCTCGCGGTGTCGCTCGTGTCGGCCGGCATGGGGATGGCGCCGATGACGATGGCCCCGCTGGCCGCGTGGCTCGTGTCGGTGCGCGACTGGCGCACGTCGATGCTGCTGATTGCGGCGCTGGCGGCCTTCGTGATGATTCCGGTGTCGCTGCTGGTACGCCGGGCGCCCGCGCTCGACGGCGCGCAGGCGGCTCCTGCGGCGTCGGCGCCTGCCGGCGAGCCTGCGGCGATGTCGGTCGCGGATGCGCTGCGTTCGCCGCAGTTCATCGTGCTGCTGCTGACCAATTTCTTCTGTTGCGCGACGCATTCGGGCCCGATCTTCCATACGGTCAGCTACGCGGTGACCTGCGGGATCCCGCTGATCGTCGCGGTGTCGATCTACAGCGTCGAAGGGCTCGCCGGCATGGCCGGACGGATCGCATTCGGGATCCTGGGCGACCGCCTCGGCGCGAAGCGCATGCTGGTGGCCGGGCTGCTTGCGCAGGCGCTTGGTGCGCTCGGGTACTACTTCGTGCGCACGCTCGACGGGTTCTACGCGGTCGCGATCGTGTTCGGCTTCATCTACGCGGGCGTGATGCCGCTGTATTCGGTGCTTGCGCGCGAGAACTTCCCGCTGCGGATGATGGGCACCGTGATCGGCGGCTGCGCGATGGCCGGCAGCCTCGGGATGGCCGCGGGCCCCGTCGCCGGGGGCCTGATCGTCGATACGTTCGGCAGCTACGGCTGGCTGTATCTCGGCTCGTTTGCGATCGGTCTCGGCGCGTTCCTGATCGCGATGATGTTCCGCCCGTTCGCGAATGCGCGGCGGGAAACGGTGGCTGCGTGACCCTGCGACCGAAGCGGGGACGGCTTCCGTTTCACCGGATCGGCGCGGCGTGGTCGGCGTTGCCACAGAAAAACAGGGCCCCACACCGTACCCGTTGGACGGTGTGCGAACGGCCCGCAGCCCGCTGCGGCGCAGCAGAGCGGCAAATGAGACCGATCGGCGTGCACGCCCCGCGATTCGGCCCCTAAAAATACAATATCGAGCATATATTCGAAGGGCCTGTCATACCTGCGTCACCCTGCTAGAATTCGGCCTGCCGCATTGTTCCGATTGACTGATGAGATTGCTTGACGCCCTGGTCGAACAACGTATTGCCGCCGCCGCCGCGCGGGGCGAGTTCGACGATTTGCCGGGTACCGGCGCGCCACAGGCGCTGGACGACGACCTGCTCGTGCCCGAGGAGGTGCGGGTGGCCAACCGTATCCTGAAGAATGCGGGCTTCGTGCCGCCGGCCGTCGAGCAATTGCGCGCGCTGCGCAACCTGCACGACGAAGTGCAGGCGGTCAGCGACCGCGCCGCGCGGTGCCGGCTGCAGGCGAAGATCCTCGCACTCGACATGGCGCTCGAATCGCTGCGCGGCGGCCCGATGGTGATGCCGCGCGACTACTGCCGGCGCATTGCGGAGCGCCTGTGCGAGCGCGGGCTCGACGAAGCGTCCGCCGAAGCGGGGCCGATGTGACGTCCGACGCGCTGCACGACGCAGCCCGGTCGGCAACCGCCCCGGCGGCCGAACCCGCCGCCGATTCCCCCGTTCCCGAAGCCGCGCCCGTATCGGCGCGCGACCTGCATTTCATGCGTCTCGCGCAGGCTGCCGCCGAAGAGGCGCGCGCGGCCGGCGAAGTGCCGGTTGGCGCGGTGCTCGTGCGTGGCGACGAAGTAATCGCACGCGGCTTCAACCATCCGATCGGCGGGCACGACCCGTCGGCCCATGCGGAAATGGCCGCGCTGCGCATGGCCGCGCAGCATCTGCAGAATTACCGGATGCCCGGCTGCGAGTTGTACGTCACGCTCGAGCCGTGCCTGATGTGCGCGGGCGCGATCATGCATGCGCGCATCGCACGGGTCGTCTACGGTGCCGCCGATCCGAAGACGGGCGCGTGCGGCAGCGTGATCGACGCATTCGCGAATCCGCAACTGAACCACCATACCGAAGTGACCGGCGGCGTGCTCGCCGACGAGTGCGGCGCCGCGCTGAAGTCGTTCTTCGCCGAGCGCCGTCGCGCGCTGCGCGAAGCACGGCTCGCCCGCGACGCCGAATCCGGCGCGTCATAGGCCCGCCCGCCGCGCCCGTCGCTCGATGCTCTACGCGAGCCGGGCGCACACGGTTCCGTGAACCGGAGACGGTTCGGACCCTCTAAGCAGGTTTGACGACCCGACACCTTTCTTCGCCATGTCCTTCCAGCCCGCCGCGTCCTACACCATCCGCCTGCTTGCGCCGTCCGGCTATCCGCACGACCCGGATGCGATCAATCGCGCGCTCGAGCGCCTCAGCACTGCACAGCATCGCATCGAGAACATCGAAGCGACGCAGCGGCGCTTCCAGCGGTTCGGCGGCACCGACGGCGAACGGGCAGGCGACCTGAACCGTCTTGCCGATCCCGAGCGGCCGCTGCCGGACATCGCGCTCGCGGTGCGTGGCGGCTATGGCGCCGCGCGCATCCTGCACGGGCTCGACTATCGCGGGCTCGAGCGCAGGCTGCGCGACCAGCCGGTCGCGCTCGTCGGCCACAGTGATTTCACGGCGCTCCAGCTTGCGCTGTACGCGAAGGCGCGCATCAAGACGTTCGGCGGCCCGATGCTGTCCGCCGACTTCGGCGCGGAAACGCCGAGCGACTTCACGATGCAGCACTTCTGGCAGACGCTGACGCAGCCGAGCACGACGATCATCGCCGAAGCGCCGCAGGTGCAGAGCGTGAACGTGACGGGCACGCTGTGGGGCGGCAACCTCGCGATCCTCACGTCGCTCGTCGGCACGCCGTACATGCCCGACATCGAAGGCGGCATCCTGTTCATCGAGGACGTCAACGAGCAGCCGTTCCGGATCGAACGGATGATCTATCAACTGCATCTGTCGGGGCTGCTCGCGCGCCAGCAGGCGCTCGTGCTCGGCCAGTTCACCGGCGCGCGGCCGTTCGAGTACGACAACGGCTACGACATGCAGGCGATGATCGAACAGGTGCGCGCGGTGATCGGGATTCCGGTCGTGACGGGGCTCCAGTTCGGCCACGTGCCTGACCTGCTGACGCTGCCGTTCGGCGCGCAGGCGCAACTGGTCGCGAATGCGCACGGTTTCCGGCTCACGTTGTCGGACTATCCGCACCTCGGTTGAGGCGGTCGGAGTCGGTCGAAAGGCGGGGGGTTCCCGCCTTTTTCTTTATGTAAGTGCGCAACTAACGGTCAAGTATTTTCGTCGACAGCAGCAAGGTCGTCACCGGATCTTGCACCAGTTTTGTCAACAAAATGACCGGGAGGGTATACGACGAGAAGCGCGCCTGTCATACGTCTCAGCCTTGTCATGCATGGATTCGACGCATCGTGCACCGGACAGGGTCACGTCGATGCACACCGATTGTGCGCAATGCCGGAAAAGAATTGTTGACAATCTTTATGTCCACCCTAGGATGAGGATCATCACACGATGCCGATCATGAACGAGCCCGAATCCCAACCGTCCGGTGCAGCCAGTCCCGAAGCGATCGCCGAGCGGATCCGCATGGCGATCCTTGAGCATCGGCTCGCGCCGGGCGCGAAGCTGACGGAGGCGCAGCTCTGCGACGTGTTCAACGTGAAGCGCGGCGCGATCCGCCAGGCGCTCGCGCAGCTCGCGACCGACAAGCTGGTCGATCTCGAGCCGAACCGCGGCGCGTTCGTCGCGAGCCCGACGCTGCAGGACGTGCACGAGGTGTTCGAGATGCGCCGGATCATCGAGCTCGCCGTGGTCGAGCGGCTCGCGACCGGGCCCGGCGCGAAGCGGCTGAAGGGCGTCGCCTCGCTGATCGAGAAGGAACGCAAGGCGTTCGAGCGGCAGGACTTCGCGGCCTGGATCCGCCTGTCGGGCGAATTCCATACGGCGCTCGCCACGCTGATGGGCAATGCGACGCTCAGCGAGTGCCTCGAAGGGCTCGTCGCACGCTCGACGCTGATGTCGGCGCTGTACGAGTCGCACGGGCGCAGCCCGTGCTCGTGCGACGACCACGACGAGATCCTCGGTGCGCTGGAGGCCGGCGATCCGAAGCGGGCGGTGACGCTGATGGCGCACCACCTGCAGCATGTCGAACTGAAAATGCTGGACCGGCCCGCACAAGGGCAGGTCGATTTGCGCGAAGTGTTCGGCGGCGCCTGAGCGGCGACGCGAACCCGGCCACGCGCCACAAGAACGAGCGAAATGCAGGCCCGCGGCGTTTGCCGCGGGCCGCTGGTCCGACTCCGGGCGTCGATCCGGAGCGATATCGATGACGGTGGAGCGGCCTCCCGGCCGCGTCAAGGAGAAGTCATGGCTCAGTTCAGTGTGGCGCACGATAGCGCCTATCCGGCGGAAGAAGGCGGCGAGGGCGGCGATCCGACACTGCCGAATGGTTACAGCGAACGTCTGTACAACGAAGATTTGGCACCCCTGAAAAATCAGACATGGGGTTCGTACAACATCTTCGCGTTCTGGATGTCGGACGTGCACAGCGTCGGCGGCTACGTATTCGCGGGCAGCCTGTTCGCGCTCGGGCTGACGAGCTGGCAGGTGCTGATCGCGCTGATCGTCGGGATCGGCTTCGTGAACCTGCTGTGCAACCTGATCGCGCGGCCGAGCCAGCAGATCGGCGTGCCGTATCCGGTCGCATGCCGCGCGACGTTCGGCGTGCTCGGTGCGAACGTGCCGGCCGTGATCCGCGGGCTGATTGCGATCGCGTGGTACGGGATCCAGACCTATCTCG
Organism: Burkholderia sp. AU33423; assembly: GCF_002223135.1. Classification (NCBI taxonomy): domain Bacteria; kingdom Pseudomonadati; phylum Pseudomonadota; class Betaproteobacteria; order Burkholderiales; family Burkholderiaceae; genus Burkholderia; species Burkholderia sp. AU33423. The sequence goes on along the minus strand of NZ_NKFH01000004.1, from coordinate 1,768,065 downwards.
CGTCGAGCGCGCTCGTGATCGTCGTGCTGAAATTCTTCCCGCAATGGCTGCCTTACGCGGACGTGCATCGCTACGGCTTCCTCGGGCTGTCGGCGGTCGGCTGGGCCGGCTTCATGCTGCTGTGGGTGCTCCAGGCGTTCGTGTTCTGGAACGGGATGGAGACGATCAAGAAGTTCATCGACTTCGCGGGCCCGGCCGTCTACGTCGTGATGTTCATCCTCGCCGGCTACATGGTGTGGCGCGCGGGCTGGCGCAACATCGGCCTCAACCTCGGCGGCGTGAAGTACCACGGCGCGGAAGTGATTCCGGTGATGATCACGGCGGTGTCGCTGGTCGTGTCGTACTTCTCCGGGCCGATGCTGAACTTCGGCGATTTCTCGCGCTACTGCCGCTCGTTCGGCGAAGTGAAGCGCGGTAATTTCTGGGGGCTGCCGGTCAACTTCCTCGCGTTCTCGCTCGTCACGGTGATCACGACGGCCGCGACGCTGCCGGTGTTCGGCGAACTGATCACCGATCCCGTCGAGACGGTCGGCCGCATCGACCATCCGACCGCGGTGATCCTCGGTGCGCTGACGTTCACGATCGCGACGATCGGCATCAACATCGTCGCGAACTTCGTGTCGCCCGCGTTCGACTTCTCGAACGTCGCGCCGCGGCTGATCAGCTGGCGCGCGGGCGGGATGCTCGCCGCCGTCGCGTCGATCTTCATCACGCCGTGGAACCTGTTCAACAACCCGGCCGTGATCCACTACACGCTCGACGTGCTCGGTGCGTTCATCGGTCCGCTGTACGGTGTGCTGATCGCCGACTTCTACCTTGTCAAGCGCGGCCGGCTCGTGCGCGACGACCTGTACACGATGTCGGAAAGCGGCACGTACTGGTACACGGGCGGCGTGAACCGCCGCGCGCTTGCCGCGCTGTTGCCGGCCGCGGTGATCGCGATCGTCTGCGTGATGGTGCCGGGCTGGCAGGGCGTCGCGAACTTCTCGTGGTTCATCGGCGCGGGGCTCGGCTTCGTGTTCTACCGGCTGCTCGTGAGCACGAAGGCCTGAGGAGCGTGCGATGAAGATCCGACTGATCAATCCGAATACGACGCAGCGGATGACCGACGCGATGGGCCGCTGTGCGCGCGAGGTCGCCGCTGCCGGCACGGAGATCGTCGCGGTGAGCCCGCCGATGGGGCCGCCGTCGATCGAAGGGTATTACGACGAGGCGCTCGCGACGCCGGGGCTGCTCGCCGAGATCGCGCAGGGCGAGCGCGACGGCTGCGATGCGTACGTGATCGCGTGCTTCGGCGATCCGGGCCTGTACGCGGCGCGCGAGCTCGCGCGCGGGCCGGTGATCGGCATTGCCGAGGCCGCGATGCATGCGGCGAGCGTGCTCGCGCCGGGCTTCTCGGTCGTCACGACGCTCGCGCGCACCTGCGGGATGGCGTGGCATCTCGCCGAACGCTACGGGATGAAACGGTTCTGCCGCAACGTGCGCGCGACCGATGTCGCGGTGCTCGAGCTCGACCGGCCGGGCTCGGCCGCGCGCCGGATCATCGTCGACGAATGCCGGCGCGCGCTCGACGAGGACGGCGCCGACGCGATCGTGCTCGGTTGCGCGGGGATGGCCGAGTTCGCGCACGAGATCGAGCAGCAGATCGGCGCGCCGGTGGTCGAGGGCGTCACGGCGGCCGTCAAGTGGGCCGAGGCGCTCGTCGCGCTGCGCCTCGCGACCGCGAAGCGCGGCGACTACGCGCGCCCGCTGCCGAAGCGCTACGACGGCGCGTTCGCCCGCTTCAGCCCGCCGGACGGGGATCAGGCGGAACCGGTCGCGAATTTGCCGCAACCGCACATACACACCGTCTGACACGCACTATCTGCGCCGCTGTATGGGCGCGTATGGGCGTTTTCGCTAAACTGGGCCGTCATCGCATCGGCTTGCGCAGCCGGCCTCCGGCACCCGCGCAGTCGATGCGAACCCATTATTTCAGCGAGCTTTCGCCGCTCTTCGAACCATGTCACTCGATCCCAACTATCCTCGCGACCTGATCGGCTACGGCCGCCATCCCGTTCAGGCGAACTGGCCGGGGCGCGCCCGCGTCGCCGTGCAATTCGTGCTGAACTACGAGGAGGGCGGCGAGAACTGCGTGCTGCACGGCGATCCGGGCTCCGAGCAGTTCCTGTCGGAAATCGTCGGCGCGGCCGCGTATCCCGACCGCCACATGAGCATGGAGTCGATCTACGAATACGGGTCGCGGGCCGGCGTATGGCGCATCCTGCGCGAATTCGAGAAGCGCGGGCTGCCGCTGACGGTATTCGGCGTCGGCATGGCGATCGAGCGCCATCCTGAGCTTGCGCGCGCCTTCGTCGAGCTGGGCCATGAAATCGCGTGCCACGGCTGGCGCTGGATCCACTACCAGAGCATGACGCCGGAACTCGAGGCCGAGCACATGCGCCTCGGGATGGAGGCGATCGAGCGCGTGACGGGCGAGCGCCCGCTCGGCTGGTACACCGGCCGCGACAGCCCCAATACGCACCGCCTGGTCGCGGAATACGGCGGCTTCCTGTACGACTCCGACAACTACGGCGACGACCTGCCGTTCTGGATGGACGTTGAAGTATCGGGCGGCAAGAAATCGCCGCAGCTGATCGTGCCGTACACGCTCGACACGAACGACATGCGCTTTGCGACGCCGCAGGGCTTCAATACCGGCGATCACTTCTTCGACTACCTGCGCGATGCATTCGACGTGCTGTACGCGGAGGGCGACGAGGCGCCGAAGATGCTGTCGATCGGCATGCACTGCCGGTTGCTCGGCCGGCCGGGCCGGTTCCGCGGGCTGCAGCGTTTCCTCGATCACATCGAGAGGCACGATCGCGTATGGGTGACGCGCCGTGTCGATATCGCGCGTCACTGGCGTGAACATCATCCGTATCAGCCCAATCATCGAAACGAAGGGAAAGCATGAAGGCGATGCGCTACACGTTGGAACAACTGAACACGATGGCGCCGAGCGCATTTGTCGCGGCGTTGTCGGGGATTTTCGAACATTCGCCGTGGGTGGCCGAAGTCGCCGCGGGCGAGCGGCCGTTCGCGAGCATCGACGCGCTGCACAAGACGATGTCCGGCGCGGTGGAAACGGCCGGCGAAGTGCGCCAGCTCGCGCTGATCAACGCTCACCCGGAGCTGGCCGGCAAGGCCGCCGTGCGTGGCGAGCTGACCGCCGAGTCGACGCGCGAGCAGAGCGGCGCGGGCCTCGACCAGTGCACGCAGGAAGAATTCGACAAGCTGCTGACGCTGAACCGCACGTATCGCGAGAAGTTCGGCTTCCCGTTCATCCTCGCGGTGCGCGGCTATGACCGGCACGGCATCATCGCGAACTTCGAGTCGCGCGTGAATCATTCGCGCACCGAAGAACTGCGGGCGAGCCTCGACCAGATCTACCGGATCGCGCGCTTCCGCCTCGACGACCTGATCGACGCCTGACACCGCAATACGGCCTGCTGCGTCGCAGCGGCCTGATCGCCTCACTGAAACAAGGAAACATCATGGCTGTTCCGCTTCTCGATCCCAACGCACCCGACTTCACGCGGCGCTACGTGAACCTCGCCGACCCGCGTCTCGGTGCGCAGGCGCTCGAAGCCAGCGACGATTTCTTCGCGCCGAAGGACCGGATGCTGAACCCCGAGCCGGCTGTGTTCATCCCCGGCAAGTACGACGACCACGGCAAGTGGATGGACGGCTGGGAAACGCGCCGCAAGCGCACGACGGGCTACGACTGGTGCATCGTCAAGCTCGCGCGCCCGGGCGTGATCAAGGGCTTCGACATCGACACGAGCCACTTCACCGGAAACTTCCCGCCGGCCGCGTCGATCGAGGCCGCGTTCGTGGCCGACGGCGCGCCGACGCATGCGACCGAGTGGGTCGAGATCGTGCCGTCGACGACGCTGCAGGGCAATAGCCATCACTACGTCGAAGCGAGCGATGCGCGCGCCTTCACGCATCTGCGCGTGAACATCTATCCGGATGGCGGCATTGCACGCCTGCGCGTGTACGGCCAGCCGCAGCTCGACTGGGCCGGCGCGAGCGCGACCGAGCAGTTCGATCTCGCGGCGATGGAAAACGGCGGTTACGTGGTGGCCGCGAACAACCAGCACTTCGGCGTCGCGTCGAACCTGCTGCTGCCGGGCCGCGGCGTGAACATGGGCGACGGCTGGGAAACCCGCCGCCGCCGCGAACCGGGCAACGACTGGGCGATCATCGCGCTCGCGCAGCCGGGCGTGATCCGCAAGATCGAAGTCGATACCGCGTTCTTCAAGGGCAACTATCCGGACCGCTGCTCGATCCAGGCCGCGTACGTGTCGGGCGGCACGGACAGCTCGCTGATCACGCAATCGATGTTCTGGCCGGTGCTGCTCGGCGAACAGAAGCTGCAGATGGACAAGCAGCACTACTTCGAACAGGACATCGCATCGCTCGGCCCCGTCACGCACGTGCGACTGAACATCATTCCGGACGGCGGCGTGTCGCGCCTGCGTCTGTGGGGGACGCTCGACAAATGAAGACGCTTGCCATCGAACCGCTGACCAAGGAAGCGTTCGCGCCGTTCGGCGACGTGATCGAAACGGAAGGGGCGAAGCAGATCCCGATCAACCTCGGCACGACGATCCGCTTTCACGATCTCGCGAAAGTCGACGTGACCGATGAAGACGGCCGCACGCTCGTCAACCTGTTCCGCGGCCAGCCGCGCACGCTGCCGTTCGAAGTGAAGATGCTCGAGCGGCATCCGCTCGGCAGCCAGGCGTTCGTGCCGTTGAACGACCAGCCGTATCTCGTCGTCGTGGCGCCCGCAGGCGATCTCGATCCGGCGAAGATCCGCGCGTTCGTGACGAGCGGCTGGCAGGGCGTCAACTATGCGAAGGGCGTGTGGCATCACCCGCTGATCGCGCTCGGCGGCGTCAGCGATTTCATCGTCGTCGACCGCGGCGGCGATGGCCTGAACCTGAACGAGCAGGACCTGCCGGAATCGCTGTGGCTCACCGACGAGGCGCTGCACGCGCTGACTGCGTGACTCGCTCGCGCCTTCGCGACTGACTGCTTGTCGAAACCCGCGCAATTCGCGCGGGTTTTTTTATGTATGGTCGCTTGCTCGCGATTCAGGTCGCTTTGGTTTTGCGTGCGGCGCGCGAACCGTGGCCGCCGCGACGCCAGCGCGTCACGGCGCGACCGGCGGCTCCTGTTCGTATGCGCGATGCAGCAGCGCGACGAACGACGATGCGTCGGGCAGTGTCGTCGCGCCGAACCGGCGCACGGCGATCCCGGGCGTCCACGAATTCATCACGACGGCGCCGGCCATCGACGGCAGGTCGGCCGGCGTCAGTTCGCGATCGTGCTGCGCGACGCCCAGGCGCGCCAGTTGCCGGCGCAGGATACGCATCGTGACCCCGCCGAGCATGCCGGCCACCGGCCATACGACCGCGTCGCCGGTCCAGAACGCGAGATTCCAGATCGAGCCTTCGCTGATGCGCCCGTGGCGATCGATGAAGGCCGCATCGTCGAAACGCTGCGCGATCGCGCGGCGCAGGAAGTGCGTCTTCGCGACTTCGCCGACGTGCTTGATGTCCGGCAGCACGCGCTCGTATTCGAACAGCGCGAGATCGAGCGGGCCCGCCGGGCCCGACGACGGCGGTGCCGTGCGGACCAGCACATCGAGCGTTTCGTCGTCGCGCGGCGCGACGAACTCGCCCGTCGTCGCATGCACGGTTGCCGTCAGCGACAGCGCCGACGGCGCGCGCTCGAGCGCTGCACGCAGGAGTGTGCGGATCCTGTCGTCGGGCAGTGCCTGGCCGAACAGCGTGTTCGACGCATCGCGCAGCCGCGCGAGATGCAGGTCGAGGCCGCGTACGTGGCCGTCGCGAACCTGCATCGCGGTGAAATGCGCGTGGCCCGCGAACGCGAGCGCGGCGAGCGCGTCCGGGGCGGCGACGACGCCGTTGAGCTGGGCGACGGACGGGGACGGGGCAACGGTCATCGATGGATCTCCGGGTTCGGCCGCGCGCACGGGGCGGCGCGCGACATCTTCAAGAAAGCCTATTGTTTGCTGATTGATGCTGTCTTGAAAAACGAGTAATTTTGGAACGGTCATCAAATCCGGTTTGAAGATCGATGGAACGCATGTGGCCCGGTACGCGCGCGCTGAGGACGTTCGATGCAGCGGCGCGGCACCTGAATTTCTCGCGGGCGGCCGACGAGGTCGGGCTGACGCCGGCGGCGGTCAGTCACCAGATCAAGGAAATCGAGGCGCAGCTCGACATGGCGCTGTTCGTCCGCACGAGCCGCAGCATCCGGCTGACGCCGGCCGGTGTCGTGCTGGCTGCTGCGGCCGCCGAGGCGCTGGCGGGGATGCAGCGCGCGACTGCCCGGGCACGGCGCGTCGCGCGGGAGCAGGCGGAGTTGCGCGTATCGGTCGGCGCGCGCTTCGCGACACACTGGCTGCTGCCGCGCCTGCCGCGTTTCAGGGCCGAGCATCCTGCGTTCGAGCTGTCGTTCGATATCACCGACCGGTTGCGCGATTTCGATGACGACGACGTCGATGCCGCGATCCGCTTCGGCACCGGGCGTTATCGCGGTGCGTGCGCGCAGCGCCTGTTCGATACGTCGGTCGTTGCGATCTGCAGTCCGGCGCTGCTGTCGGCCGGCCCGCCGTTGCGCAAGCCGCGCGATCTGCTGCGCCACACGCTGTGCCACGTGGACTGCGAAGTCGACGGCGTGACCTGGCCGCGCTGGTCGGCATGGATGGCCGCTGCCGGCGTCGACGGTTTCGACGACAGCCGGTGCGTCGCGTTTCCTGATTCGAGCCACGTCGTGCAGGCCGTAATGGACGGTATGGCGGTCGGGCTGGCGGAGCCGCACATGATCGCGCGCGATCTCGCGGAAGGGCGCCTCGTCCGGCTGTTCGACGTGAGCGTCGACGTGGCGCCGGGGCTTGCCTATCACGTCGTATATCCGGAGCACACACAGGACGATCCGCGCATCGTCGCATTGCGCGACTGGCTCGCGGATGAAGTCACGACGATGCGCGCGTAGCGGTGACGGTGGCGCGTGCTATCGTGCCCGCATCTCCACCGCGCGATGCCCGATTCCGGGCATGTTCCTCCGATGAGCCAACCTGAAAACGACCTGGCGATCCTGCTGAGCACGATGCAGCCCGAACTGCATCCGGGTGCGTTCGCCTTCGTATTGCTGCCGATCGGCGCAGACGTATCGTTATCCGAAGTAATCGCCACGTTCCGCGAAGCGGAAGGGCTGACCGTCGTGGTCGAAGAGGAGACGGCAGCACGTCACGGCTGGCCCGTGCTGTTCCGTGCGGCCTGGATCACGCTGACCGTGCATTCCGACCTTGCGGCTGTTGGCCTCACGGCGGCGTTCGCACGCGCGCTCGGCGCGGCCGGCATCAGTTGCAATGTGATGGCGGCGGCCTGCCACGATCACATCTTCGTTCCGTTCGACGACGGCCCGCGCGCACTCGATGCGCTCGTCGCGCTCCAGCGCGACGCGATGCGGGGCTGACGCGCGAAGGGCGTCCGGGACACGCAAAAAAACGGGCCCGTCACCGAGCCCGAGAACGGAGAGGATTGCGCCGGAAAAGCACACCCGGCGCACGGCCGCTTACTTGTTCGCGCCACCCTCGAACCAGGCGGCGAGCTTCGTGCGCTCGTCGTCGGTCATGTGCGTGACGTTGCCGATCGGCATCGCCTTCAGGCGCACGGCCTGTTCATAGATACGCTGCGCGTTCTTCGACACTTCGTCCGGCGTGTCGAACATCACGCCTGCGGGCGCGCTGCCCATCAGCGTCGGCTTTGCCGAGTGGCACTCGACGCAGCGCTGCTGCAGGATCGGCATGATGTCGTTGATCACGACCTTCGGCGCGTTCGCGGCCTGCGCTTCCGGTGCGACCGGCTTCGGCGTCGTCCAGACCAGTGCGCCTGCCAGCAGCGCGACGCCGCCGATCGGCAGGTACCACAACTGCTTGCCGCGGTGGCGCATCACGAAGAACTGGCGAATCAGCGCACCGGCCAGCATGATCAGCACGAGCACGACCCAGTTGAACTTGTTCGTGTACGTCATCGCATAGTGGTTCGACAGCATCGCGAACACGACCGGCAGCGTGAAGTACGTGTTGTGCACCGAGCGCTGCTTGCCGCGCTTGCCGTAGATCGGGTTCGGCTCTTCGCCCTTGAGCATCTTGTCGACCATCTTGCGCTGGCCGGGGATGATCACGAAGAACACGTTCGCCGACATGATCGTTGCGAGCATTGCGCCGACGATCAGGTAGGCGGCACGACCCGCGAAGATGTGGCACGCGAGGTAAGCGGCGGCGACCACGTAGATGCCGACGCAGATGCCGAGCACGCGGTCGTTGGTGCCGAGGATGCGGCACAGCGAGTCGTAGACGATCCAGCCGGCCGCGAGGAAGCCGAGTGCGGACGCGACGGCGACCACCGGGCCCATGTCGAGCACGCTCTTGTCGATCAGGTACGTGTTCGGTGCGAGCAGGTACAGCACGAAGAACAGCGAGAAGCCCGACAGCCAGGTCGTGTACGACGGCCATTTCGACCAGTGCAGGTCATCCGGCATTTCCGGCGGGGCGACCGTGTACTTCTGCATGTTGTAGAAGCCGCCACCGTGGACGTGCCACAGCTCGCCGAACACACCGCGCTTGCGCTGGTTCGGGTCGGTCGGGGGCTTCAGGCTGTTGTCGAGCGCGACGAAATAGAACGACTCGCCGATCCACGCAATGGCGACGATGACGTGCAGCCATCGCAGCGCGAGGTTCAGCCAGTCGGTGATGAAGCCTTCCATGAAACTCCTCCAGACTCAAATCGTTTGTTTGATGCGGGCGCTGATTCGAATGTCAGCTGCCGCGATAGGTGCTGTACGACCACGGCGACACGAGCAGCGGCACGTGATAGTGCGAGCCGGTGTCGGCGATGCCGAAGCGGAGTACGACGCGATCGACGAAACGGGGTTCGGGCACCTTCACGCCGAGCGACGCGAAGTAGTCGCCGGCATGGAACACGAGTTCGTATTCGCCGGCGGAGAGCGCGGCGCCTTCGAGCAGGGGTTCGTCGCAGCGGCCGTCGCTATTGGTCAGCACGGTCTTGATCGCGCGGCGCGATTCGCCGTCCAGCGCGTAGAGGTCCACCTTGATTGCAGCGCCGGGACGGCCGTGCGCCGTATCGAGTACGTGGGTAGTGAGCTTTCCCATTCGTTGTGTCCTTGTGTGAATGCGAGGTTCGGCGGCGACTCGATCCATTGACTGTGCGGCGGATCGAGGCTCCACGTCACGTGGCTACATACCCGTCGGCGAGATTGAAGCGAGCGCCGTGCAGGCATTGTAAAAAGGTTCCCCGCGCAAATACGGGCGCGATATCAAAGATAATGCGCCGCGCATGAGCGACTGTCGACGGCACGCCGGATATGGCTTCCGGCAGGCGTTTCGGGCCGCCGGCAGGGTGTTGCGCGGCGTACCATATCGAAACCGTGAAACGCGGTATTCCGGATCGCGCATTGTGTGCGGCGCGCGCTTGGGCGATCCTCCCGCCGTGCGCGTCGGCCTGTGGCCCGCGCGTACCCCGAAGACGGCGAGCACGCCGGGTAACCGGGCCAGGGCGTTCGAACGGACGCAGGCACCGGCGCGTGCCGCGATTCAGCGTTCGAACGGCTGTGTGACGACTTCCAGGATCAGCCCCTGGAAGCAGACCGACGCGGAGAACGCATGAATCTCGAGCAGCACGCTGGCGCACGCGCGCCGAACACCTCCTCATCCCGCCCGACAACCCTGCTGGTCAAGCACGCCGACGTGCTCGTGACCATGGACGACACGCGTCGCGAGCTGCGCGATGCGGGGCTCTACATCGAAGACAACCGGATCGTCGCGGTCGGCCCGACCGCCGAGCTGCCCGAGACGGCCGACGAAGTGCTCGACCTGCGCGGCCACCTCGTGATCCCGGGGCTCGTGAACACGCATCACCACATGTACCAGAGCCTGACGCGCGCGGTGCCTGCGGCGCAGAACGCCGAGCTGTTCGGCTGGCTCACGAACCTGTACAGGATCTGGGCGCACCTGACGCCCGAGATGATCGAGGTGTCGACACTGACCGCGATGGCCGAGCTGCTGCAGTCGGGCTGCACGACGTCGAGCGATCATCTGTACATCTACCCGAACGGCAGCCGCCTCGACGACAGCATCGGCGCCGCGCAGCGGATCGGCATGCGATTTCACGCGAGCCGCGGGGCGATGAGCGTCGGCCAGCGCGACGGCGGGCTGCCGCCCGATTCGGTCGTCGAGCGCGAGCCCGACATCCTGCGCGACACGCAGCGCCTGATCGAGACCTATCACGACGAAGGCCGCTATGCGATGCTGCGCGTGGTCGTCGCGCCGTGCTCGCCGTTCTCGGTGAGCCGCGACCTGATGCGCGATGCGGCCGTGCTTGCGCGCGAATACGGCGTGTCGCTGCACACGCACCTCGCGGAGAACGTCAACGACATCGCGTACAGCCGCGAGAAGTTCGGGATGACGCCGGCCGAATATGCGGAAGACCTGGGCTGGGTCGGCCACGACGTGTGGCACGCACACTGCGTGCAGCTCGACGATGCGGGTATCAGCCTGTTCGCGCGCACCGGCACGGGCGTCGCGCACTGTCCGTGCTCGAACATGCGGCTCGCGTCGGGTATCGCGCCGGTGAAGAAGATGCGGCTCGCGGGCGTGCCGGTCGGCCTCGGTGTCGACGGCTCCGCATCGAACGACGGCGCGCAGATGGTCGCGGAAGTGCGGCAGGCGCTGCTGTTGCAGCGGGTCGGTTTCGGCCCCGACGCGATGACCGCGCGTGAAGCGCTCGAGATCGCGACGCTCGGCGGCGCGAAGGTGCTGAACCGCGACGACATCGGTGCGCTGAAGCCCGGCATGGCCGCGGACTTCGCCGCATTCGACCTGCGCCAGCCGCTTTTCGCGGGCGCGCTGCACGATCCGGTCGCGGCGCTCGTGTTCTGCGCGCCGTCGCAGACGGCGTACACGGTGGTGAACGGGAAGGTGGTGGTGCGGGAAGGGCGGTTGGCGACGCTCGATCTGCCGCCTGTCATCGAGCGTCACAACGCGCTCGCACATGCGCTCGTCGCGGCATCGCGCTAACCAACGCTGAAATCGTCAGGCGGCCGCCTTGCAGGGCGTGCCGCCGGCGGTCGTCGTGCCGCGAGGTGTCGCGCGCCACGACGGCGCGGGCGGCTTAGGCCGCTACGCCTCGATCAGCGTGCGGGTGGCTTCGGCGACGAGGCTGCGCAGCCAGCGCACTTCGTCGGAGTAATGGCAGCGCTCGTGCCACAGCTGGTAGTACTGCATCGGCGGGAAGTCGAGCGGCGCCGGCACGACCGACAGCGGCAGGAACTTCGCGTAGTGATCGGCGAACAGTCGCGTCGTCGTGAAGATCAGGTCCGACTTCACGAGCACGTACGGTGCGAGGTTGAAGTACGGCAGCGTGACGACCACGTGGCGCTTGAGCCGTTCGCGCGCGAGATGCACGTCGATCGCGCCGCGCTGGCCGACCGAGTACGGCGTCGGCGCGAGATGCGGTGCGTTCAGGTACTGGTCGAGCGTGAGCCCGCCGCGCTTCGCGAACGGGTGCGTGTTGCTCATCAGGCAGACGATTTCGTCGACGAACAGGTTCGACAGGTGCAGCTGCTCGGGCGGCTCGGGCCAGTTGCCGACGACGATGTCGAGCTTGCCGTCTTCCAGCGCGAGCTCGTAGTCGAACGCGGGGCCGAGCGAATGGAACTCGAGCGTCGCATTCGGCGCGGCCAGGCGGAAGCGTTCGACGACGGTCGGCACGAACAGCACGTTCAGGTAGTCGGGGCAGCCGATCCGGTAGCAGCGGATCGACGTGGCCGGGTCGAAGTTGTGCTGCTGGAACTTGATGCGCTCGATTTCACGCAGCGCGTTCTGCACCGGCTCGAGCAGGCGCAGCCCGTATTCGGTCGGCACCATGCCGGATTTGCCGCGCACCAGCAGCGGATCACCGGTGATGTCGCGCAGGCGCCGCAGCGCGGCGCTGATTGCCGGTTGCGACTGGTTCAGTTTGACGGCCGCGCGCGTGACGCTGCGCTCCATCAACAAGGTGTGCAAGACGCGCAAGAGGTACGTGTCGATCGCCTCGCGTTGCTGACTCATGTTATCTCCGGTTTATATGGCTGGGCTGATCGAGGGGTGGGGTGGGTATATCGTTTTTAATATGAACGAAAATCAGCGTCAAGAGATGGATACCCGCAGGTACCCGCCGGCCGGGCCGCGACAAGGGGCCTGAACGGGGCGGATTGCGGTGCGCGCGGCGCCGCGCGGAAGCGCGTTGCACGGATCCGGATAGCGGCGCGGCGTGTGATGCAGGGGCGCGTCAGTCGTCGATGCGCATGCCGACCTTCAGCGTGACCTGCCAGTGCACGACCTGGTCGCCTTCGATGTGGCCGCGCGTTTCGGTCACCTGGAACCAGTGCAGGTTGTGCAACGTCTTGCCGGCTTTCGAGATCGCATTGCGGATGGCGTCGTCGCTCGATTGCTGCGACGAACCGGTCAGCTCGATCATCTTGTACACGTGGTCGCTCATGATGCGCTCCCTGGGATGTCGGTATGAATGGCCGGCGCAAGCCGTGGTCCCGAAGCGGCGCCGCGCGTGCCCGGCTTCTTGAGTGATAGGTATGATGGGCGGCAAGTTCAACCCATATCGGAGACGAGGAGCATCGTGGAAGTCGGATTTTGCGGACCGGGATTGATGGGCGCGCCGATGATTCGGCATTTGCTGGCGGCAGGGCATCGGGTCAGCGTGTGGAATCGCTCGCGCGACAAGGCCGAGGCGCTCGTGAAGGACGGCGCGCAGGTGGTCGGCACGCCGCGCGAACTGGCGGAACGCGTCGAGACGGTATTCGTGTGCGTGCTCGACGGCCGCGCGGTGGGCGATGTCGTATTCGGCGAGCACGGCCTGCTCTCCGGCGATGCGCCCGCGCGCCGCCTGCAGCGCATCGTCGATCATTCGAGCATTCCGCCCGCCGCCACGCGTGATTACGCGGCGCGTGCCGCGGCGCTCGGCGTCGGCTGGGTCGATGCGCCGGTGTCGGGCGGCGTGCCCGGCGCGCAGGCCGGCACGCTCGCGGTGATGGCCGGCGGCCGCGCGGCCGATCTCGACGCGGTGCGGCCGCTGATCGATACCTACGCGTCGCGGATCACGCATATGGGCGACGCGGGCGCGGGGCAGACGGCGAAGCTGTGCAACCAGGCGATCGTCACCGCGACGGTGACCGCGATCGCCGAGGCCGTCGGTCTGGCGCAGGCGAGCGGCATCGATGCCGCGCGGCTGGCCGAAGCGCTGGCCGGCGGCTGGGCTGACTCGGTGCTGCTGCAGACGTTCGTGCCGCGCATGACGTCGGGCGGTCATGCGCCGATCGGCGCGCTCAGCACGTTCCAGAAGGACGTCGATGCGATCGCCGACGCGGCGCGCGACACGGGCGCGGTGATGCCCGTGTCGGCCACCGTGCAGCAGGTGTTGCGGCTCGGCGCCGCGCAAGGGCTCGCCGGTGCCGATTTCGCCGCGTTCATCGACATCGTGCGACCCGGCAACGGGCGTCAGCAGGTGTCGTGACGGGCAAGCGGGGCGCGTGAATGGCAGATGGGCCGCCCGGAGGCGGCCCATCGAATGGCAGGGTGATCAGCCGAGGGAGCGTGGTGTCGTGTCGCCGGCATTCTGGCGACCGAGCCCGCCGCGCAGGCTCGCTTTCGTGCCTGCACCAAACTCGGGCAGGATGCGGGCACGCGCACGGCTGGCGAATACGAGGAAGCCGAAGCCGTTTGCTTCATACCAGTACCCGCCGTTCTCGAGGCCGTCCAGCGGTTGCTCGAGCGCGTTGGCGATCGATTCGATGCAGCGCTTGCGCAACTCGGCGATGGCGGGATAAGGCGGTTGGGCGCCGCGTACGCTGCACAGGAGCACGTCGAGACCGGGCAGCACATGTGCGTACAGGACGGGTTCGTCCTGCGCACGGGCGCGGGCAATCTTGGTGTCGAGCTGGGCAAACGGTTTCGAGTGGCGCAATACCGCGAGGAATGACTCCTGGCCATCCTGCTGGGCACGCCGACGTTTTTTCGGGAAGGACATAAACACTCGCCTCAAAAACAATTGCAAGAAATGCGGCACTTTCATGCGACCCACTCCCGGCTATGTACGCCGCATGTCGATCCTTTATAGCACACGAAAATGCTGCCTTCGTGCAGTACGACGATCAATGTCTCCCGTCGACCTGCTCGCCATGATCGACACAGCCAGCGTCTTGGCGCCCGTACTGTCGTTTAGTCTCCATCATAGACCTGCTTTCCCCGCGCGTGCATTCGCCCGTCACAAAAAAGTGAGATAGGCCGCATGCGGCGGCGCATCGCGCGCGCAATAAAAAGGCCCGCTCGGGGCGGGCCTGGCTGGCGGGGCGCTTGGCGATCAGCGCTGCTTCAGCGAATCGCGGATCTCGCGCAGCAGCACCGTGTCTTCCGGCGTCGCGGCCGGTGCGGCTTCTTCCGGCTTGCGCAGCTTGTTGATGAATTTCACCATCAGGAAAATGATGAACGCGAGGATGACGAAATTGATTGCCACCGTGATGAACGAGCCGTAGCCGAACGCGGCGACACCCGCAGCCTGCAGGTCCTTGAACGAATCGGGATTACCCTTGAACGTCGGGGGGATGGTGCCGAGCAGAACGAACTTGTTCGAGAAATCCAGGCCGCCGGTCAGCACGCCGATGACCGGCATGATGAGGTCTTTCACGACCGAGTCGACGATTTTCGAGAACGCGCCGCCGATGATCACGCCGACGGCGAGATCCATGACGTTGCCCTTGACGGCGAACTCCTTGAATTCCTTGATGATGCTCATGAGCGGCTTTCTCCTGTTTGGGGCGAGGGGAGGCGTGCCGCGACGCGCAGGGATGCAGAGCGTCGAATGAGGGTCGGTGGCACGCCGATGGCCGCATGATAGCGAACGCTCCCCATTGCCGGTAGTCCATCTTGAAATGATTGACAAATCCGCGCGTCGGCGCGGCCGGCCATGCAGGGGAGCGTGGCGTGCGTTGCAGCGCGTCGCGGGGGCGTCGACGCGCTGCGCAACTTCAGGTGTTGTCGTCGGTCCAGCCGTCGTCGTTGCTGCCGAGATCCATGCCGCCGCCGCCGTTGCCGTCGCTCCAGTTCGAACTGTCGCCACGGCCGAGGTCGACACCCGGGTCGTTCTCCTGCCGGCGGCGCTCGCCGTCGACGATCACGTCGCGTTCGACCACGCGCTCGCGGCCGCCGGACATCGCCTCGCCGAGCAACACACCGGTCAGCAATCCACCCATGCCGCCGCCGAAACCACCGCCGCCTTGCTGGATCACTACCGGCGGTTGCTGCTGCGGGTAGGGCTGCTGCGGATACGGCTGCTGCGGATACGGCTGGCCTTGCGCGCCCGTCATGCGATCGGCTTCCTGCGCATACACGGAGCCGCTGCCGTTCGCCGGGGCCGCGGGCTGCGCGGCCGGGTCGGGACGGCCTTCGACGCGTGCCTTCACGCTGGCATGACGCTGTTCGAGTTCATCGACGCGATACGGCGGCACCGGATTCTTGCCGTTCGACAGCGATTCGACGAGCGTGCGCGCATCGGTCTCGATCGCTTCGAGCTCGCCCGTGAGCGCCGCGGCGCCGGGCGCCGTCGACAGCTTCGCGTCGAGTTTCAGCGGGCGGATGTCGTTCAGCACGTCGGTGGCGCGCTTGAGCTGCGTGCGGCGTTCGTCGTCGGCGCGGCTGTCGTCGGCCGTGCGTGCGCGCCGCAGCGTCCAGCGCAGCACCAGCGCGATCACCGCGACGATCAGTCCGAGGCCGATCCACATGCCGGTCGACGGACCGTGTTTTTCGGCCGGCGCGACAGCGGGAGCGAGCCCCGGCTGCAGCGTCCCTGCCTGCGTGGCCGACGGCACGTTGCCGCTCACGCGCGCGGCGTCGGCGCGGATGCGCGACTCCGTCTGCGCGAAGCGCGATGCGTCGGTGAACTTGAGTTGCGGATCGAGCGACTTCGCGCGCTGCAGTTGCTCGAGTGCGTCGGACGCGCGGCCTTCGCGGTCCAGCACCTGTGCGTACAGGTAGCGCGCATGCGCATTGTTCGGATGGGCGTCGATGACTTGCGACAGCTGCGTGTCGGCTTGCTGCCAGTTGCGTTGCGCGATCGATTGCTCGACCTGCTGCAGCGACGGGACCGCAAACGCGGCGGACGACAGCACCATCAGCGAGAGGCCGAGTGCGGCGAGAGATTTCTTCATGGTCGAACCGGGCGCAGGCGCCCGTCTCCTGACGATCGGTTCGCGCCGCGCCCGGGGCGGGCGGCGGCGCGGTTGCCCGCAGTGGCCGTTACTGCGCGGGCGTATCGAGCTGCTTCTTCAGCGCGGCGAGGCGATCCTCGACCGACGGGCCCTTGTTCAGCGCGGCGAGCTTGTCGTCGAGCGCCTTGCCGCTCGACGTGTCGGCCGAATTCAGGCGCGCGTCCGAGCGTGCGTTCTGCAGCGCGACCTTGTCCTCGAGCTTCTGGAAGTCCTCGGACAGGTTCTTGCCGCCGATGCCGCCCAAGGCACTTGCCGCGACGTCCTTCGCCTGCGCGATTTCCTGCTTGGCCTGCAGGATGTTCGAGCGTGCATTCAGGTCGTTGCGGCGCTGACGCATGTCGGCGATCTGCCCCTTCAGCTTCTCGACCGACGGCTCGAGCGTCGTCAATTCGGCTGCGAGCGCGTCACGCTCGGCTTCCGCGTTCGACTGCGCGCCGAGCGCCTCGCGGGCGAGTGCTTCATTGCCGGCCTGCAGCGCGCGCTTCGCGCCGTCCTCGTACTTCTTCACCTTGTCGTCGGCCGCATCGCGCTTGCTGCGCTGGGTCGCGACCTGTGCCTCGATCTCGATCAGCGAATTCTCGGCACGGCCGATGCTGTCGTCGAGCTCCCGCACGATCTGCCGTGCGTCGCGCGACGGATCCTGTACCGAATCGGCCGCATCGTTCAGCAGGCCTTTGATCGTGCGCGAAACAGAGTCGAAAAGCGACATGAAATCCTCCGTGGTTGAAAGGCGCCGCGTGAGAGCGGCAGTGCCCATTGCGAGCCGGTTCCGACCCGCATGAGCCGGCGGATATTACACCACCGGTTCACTTAAATACGGCTTAAACGCGCGAGTTCAAGCGGCTTGCGCATCAGGATGGCCGAACCTTTCGCGACTGAAAGAAAATCGGCTGTGCGCGCGATATCGCGTGTCCATGATAAGCAGAGGATGCCGACAATACGTTCCTCAAATCACGGCATTGCGGGAATTTTTACAAAAAATCGCGAAGGCACCCGGTCGATTTCATTAAAATGCGCTGTCACGTCGCGGGAACGGATCGCCGCGCGGCGGGGTCTGTCGACGTGACAGCCGCATCACGCTGTATCCGCTCTGATTCATTCGCCTGCATTTCCGCATGCGTCCGAGGGCGCCACGATCGCCCGCCATTCCGACATGCCAATTATCAAACGACCGCCTTCTTCTTCCGACAGGAACGAACCCCACTACACGCTGCGCCGTTCGCCGTCCGGAGCCTATTACCCCGATGACGACGATCGCGACGACGACCGCCGCACCCAGCGGAGCGGCGGCGGAGGGCGCGGTCGCTCGTTCGGCTCGCGCGTCATGCTGTGGTTCGCCGGCCTCATCGCGACGCTGGCGATCGTCGGCGCGCTGATCGTCGGCTACGCGCTGGTCGTGATGGCGCCGCAACTGCCGTCGCTCGATGCGCTGACCAACTACCAGCCGAAGGTGCCGCTGCGCGTGTTCACGGCCGATCATGTGCTGATCGGCGAGTTCGGCGAGGAGCGCCGCAGCCTCGTGCGCTTCCAGGACATTCCGGACGTGATGAAGAAGGCGGTGCTCGCGATCGAGGACTACCGCTTCTACGAACACGGCGGCGTCGACTTCGTCGGCATCCTGCGCGCGGGTGTCGCCGACCTGATGCACGGCGGCGCGCGCCAGGGCGCGAGCACGATCACGATGCAGGTCGCGCGCAACTTCTTCCTGTCGAGCGAGAAGACCTACACGCGCAAGATTTACGAAATGCTGCTCGCGTACAAGATCGAGAAGGCCCTAACGAAGGACCAGATTCTCGAGCTGTACATGAACCAGATCTATCTCGGCCAGCGCTCGTACGGCTTCGCGGCCGCCGCGCGCGTGTATTTCGGCAAGGACCTGAAGGACATCACGCTGGCCGAAGCCGCGATGCTCGCCGGGCTGCCGAAGGCGCCGTCCGCGTATAACCCGGTCGTCAATCCGAAGCGCGCGAAGGTGCGCCAGGAATACATCCTGAAGCGCATGCTCGAGGTCGGCTACATCACGCAGCCGCAGTACGACGCGGCCGTGAAGGAAGAGATCCACGTGCGCACGCCGGGCAACCAGTACGCGGTGCACGGCGAGTACGTCGCCGAGATGGTGCGGCAGATGATGTACCAGCAGTACAAGGACGAAACCTATACGCGCGGGCTGACCGTCACGACGACGATCAACTCGTCCGACCAGGAAGCCGCGTACCAGGCCGTGCGTCGCGGCATTCTCGACTACGAGCGCCGCCACGGCTATCGCGGGCCGGAAGCGTCGATCAAGCTGCCCGCGGCCGGCGACGACCGCGACGAGGCGATCGACGACGCGCTCGCCGATCACCCGGACAACGGCGACCTGCAGTCGGCGGTCGTGCTGTCGGCATCGCCGAATGCGGTCGAGGTGCAGTTCGTCGGCGGCGCGACCACGACGATCGGCCCGGCCGGGCTGCGCTTCGTGGCGGGCGCGCTCAGCCCCCGCGCGAACGACACGCTGCGCATCAAGCCGGGTTCGGTCGTGCGCGTGCTGAAGGACGGCAAGACGGGCTGGCAGGTCGTGCAGCTGCCGCAGGTCGAAGGCGCGCTCGTCGCGATCGCGCCGCAGGACGGCGCGATCCGTTCGCTCGTCGGCGGCTTCGACTTCAACAAGAGCAAGTTCAACCACGTGACGCAGGCATGGCGGCAGCCGGGCTCGTCGTTCAAGCCGTTCATCTACTCGGCGTCGCTCGACAAGGGGCTCGGGCCGGCGACGATGATCAACGACGCGCCGCTGTACTTCCCGCCGAGCGTGCCGGGCGGCACCGCCTGGGAGCCGAAGGACGACGACCAGCCGGACGGCCCGATGACGATGCGCACCGGCCTGCAGCGTTCGAAGAACCTCGTGTCGATCCGGATCCTCGCGTCGATCGGTACGCAGTACGCGCAGCAGTACGTGACGCAGCGCTTCGGCTTCGATCCCGCGAAGACGCCGCCTTACCTGCCGATGGCGCTCGGCGCGGGCCTCGTGACGCCGCTGCAGCTCGCGACCGGCTATGCGGTGTTCGCGAACGGCGGCTACAAGGTCGATCCGTACCTGATCGCCGAAGTCGACGACGCACGCGGCCAGCCGCTGCAGAAGTCGCAGCCGGTGCTCGCGGGCAGCACGGCGCCGCGCACGATCGAAGGCCGCAACGCGTACGTGATGAACAGCCTGCTGCATTCGGTCGCGACGGCCGGCACGGGCGCGGGCACCAACGCACTGGGCCGCAGCGACCTGCAGGGCAAGACGGGTACGACGAACGATGCGAAGGACGGCTGGTTCGCCGGCTACCAGCAATCGCTCGTCGCGGTCGCGTGGATGGGCTTCGACCAGCCGAAGAGCCTCGGCAGTCGTGAGTTCGGCGCGCAGCTGGCATTGCCGATCTGGGTGAACTACATGCGCACCGCGCTGAACGGCGTGCCCGAGCAGCAGATGCCGATGCCGGACGGCCTGACCTCGATCGACGGCGAGCTGTTCTACGCCGATCGCACGCCGGGCAACGGCTTCGTCGCGAACGTCGACATCAACCCGGCCGAAAACGCGATCAGCGCGAACGACGCACTCGGCTCGGCCGGTGCGGCGGGGCTTGCGCCGCCGCCTGTCACGCCGCAGGAGAAGCAGCAGATCATGGACATGTTCGAGAACAAGTAAGCGGCACGCTGCGGTTCCGGCATGCGACGGGCGCCTTCGGGCGCCCGTTTTTTTTGCGCGGATTGCCGGCAGACGGAGAAGGGAGAATCAGAACGATGCGCAGGCCGGCACGACCGTCATGCCGACCGATTGCTGGTGGAAGCGTTGCATGTACGGTTGCCGGATCGCGGCGAGCCGCGTACGCGTGTCGGGCGTATCGTCGGCGATGATACGGATCACGAAGCTGTCTTCGCGCGTGATCCCGCCGCTTGCCCGGTCGCGCCACTGGCCGTGCGTGTCCCAGTAGGTGAGGCCGTCGGGGAACCGTGGTGTGACCGTGTCCGCGAGGAATGCCGCGCGCTCCGCATCGGTGACGGGGCCGCGCCCCGTGATGTCGCGCCCGAACAGCAGGTCGGCCTGCAGCATGGAGTTTTCGCCCGGCTGCGTGCAGGCCGACGGCGCGCCGACGACGGGCGAGGGCGGTGCCGCGCAACCGGAGAGCAGGGCGATCGCCATGACACGTGCGGCCAGCGACCGCATCTGCCCATTTCGTGACGATCGACCTCCGCGCGCGCAAAACGCTGCGCGCTCAACCACTTGCGTGCTTGTCCGGCGGGTTATCAACAGGGCTGTCAACATTATCTGGGGATAACCCTAGGTTCGTTCACGTGTGCCCGAGGTGGGGTCAGTGCTGCGGTTTCGCGTGCGCGAGATGCATGCCGAGCGTGGCGGGGTCGGTATTGGTGCCCGACAGCAGCACGCCGACGCGCTTGCCCTGCAGCGTTTCGCGCAGCGGGCCGAGCAGGGCGGCCAGCGCGGCCGCGCATGCCGGTTCGACCGACAGTTTCAGTTGCGAGAACAGGAACAGCATCGCGGCCCGCAGCGCGTCGTCGGACACGGTGACGATGCGGTCGACGTGGCGCCGGCACAGCTGGTAGCTGTATTCCTCGGTATGCGGCGCCATCAGCGAATCGGCGATCGTCTGCATCGCGCTCATCTTGATCGTGTGATTCGCCGCGAAGCTGCGGCTCATCGCGTCGGCGCCTTCCGGCTCGACGCCGTACACGTGTACGCGCGGGTTCGCGAGCCGCAGCGCGGTCGCCATGCCGGCCGCGAGCCCGCCGCCGCCGATCGGCACGATCACCGCGTCGAGGTCGGGCGTCTGGGTCGCCCATTCGTAGCCGAGCGTCGCGGTGCCGAGGATCGTGTGATAGCCGTTGAACGGATGGATGAAGAAGCGGCCTTCCTCGGCCTCGATCCGCCGGACCAGATCGAATGCCTGCGATGCGCTGCCGGCCAGCACGACTTCCGCACGGTACTGCTTGCACTGCGCGATGCGTGACGGACTTGCGGTATGGAACATCACGACCTTGGCGCTGCTGCCGAGCCGCATCGCCGCGTACGCGACGGCCGCCGCGTGATTGCCGGCCGACACGCAGGTGACGCCGGCGTTCTTGCGCGCCTCGTCGAGCGCGAGCAGGTGCGTGAATGCGCCGCGCGCCTTGAAGCTGCCGCTCGCCTGCAGCAGCTCGAACTTGAAGTTGACGTGCGTGCCCTCGAGGGACGGCAGGTCGGCGCGTTCGAACACGGGCGTGCGCGCGACCCACGGCGACAGCGCGAAATGCTGCGCGGCGATTTCGTCGAGCGTGGGGATCGGCTCGCCGTCGATCGTCGTATGGGCGGTGCCCTGTTGTTCAGTCGACATGACGTGGCGGGTGGCGGAGTGGGCCGGCCCGCACACGCGAGCCGGCGTGGCGGGAGGCAGTCAGTGTGCGTCGACCGACATGCTGCGGATGAACTTGCGCAGGAACTGTTCGCAGCCGGCGAGCTGCGCGAGCTCGACATATTCGTTCGGCTTGTGCGCCTGCTCGATGTTGCCGGGCCCGCACACGACGCTCGGGATGCCCGCGCGTTCGAACAAACCGGCCTCGGTACCGTACGCGACCTTGCGCTTGTCCTGGTCGGCCGTCAGCGCGCGCACGAGCTGCGTGATCGCGGCCTGTTCGGTCGCGTCGAGGCCGGGCGCCGCGGCGATCTTCGAGAACTCGATCGCGGCATTCGGATGCTCGCGCAGCATCTGCGGCAGCAGCGTGTCCCGTGCATACGCTTCGATGCGGGTGAAGATCTGCTCGGGATCGAGCGTCGGCAGGTTGCGGAACTCGAAGTCGAAGCGGCATTCGGCCGGCACCGTGTTGATCGCGTTGCCGCCCTGGATCGTGCTCGTCTGCGCGGTCGTGAACGGCACGTCGTACAGTTCGTCGAACGGGCCTTCGGCGCGAAAGCGCTCGGCGATGTCGCGGATGTGGCAAATGAGGCGCGCCGCATACTCGATCGCGTTCAGCCCCTTCGGCGTCAGCGACGAATGCGCGGCGTGGCCGCGCACGCAGCAGCGGTACGCATTGATGCCCTTATGCGCGATGATCGGCCGCATGCTGGTCGGCTCGCCGACGATGCAGCCGGACGGTTGCACGCCGCGCTTGACCAGATCCGCAATCATCAGTGGCGCGCCGGCGCAGCCGATTTCCTCGTCATAGGACAGCGCGAAATGGATCGGCTTCGCGAGCTTCGTCGCCTGCATCTCGGGCAGCAGCGCGAGCGCCGCGCCGATGAAGCCCTTCATGTCGCAGGTGCCGCGGCCGTACAGGCGGCCGTCGCGGATTTCCGGCGCGAACGGGTTGCTGTCCCATTGCTGGCCGTCGACCGGCACGACGTCGGTATGCCCCGACAGCACGATGCCGCCGTTCGTCGAGCCGTCGTGCGCGGGCACGGTCGCGAACAGGTTTGCCCAGCCTTCACGCGGATCGTGCGTGATCGTCGATGCGATGCCTTTCGCGGCGAGCGCGTCGCGCACCGTTTCGATCAGGCCGAGATTGGGCACGCGGCTCGTGGTGTCCATCGACACGAGTTGCTTGATCCAGGGCAGGCTGACGAGCGACGCTTCGCCTGGAGTTGCGGCGGAAGGCGCTGTCGCGTCGAGAGTGGACATGGCAAAACTCCGTCTGATGAATGGGAAAATCATACTCAAAAACGCGTCGGCCCGCCTTCGTCGGGCGCGATGCGGTGCAGCAACGTCGCGCCCGTCAGGATTGCGTCAGCGCGCCGCGACGGCCGCCCCCTGTTTCGGGCCGAGCGCGCGCAGCGTTTCCTTGATCGTCGACACGCGGATCGCGAGATCGGGCGAGCGCGTCTCGATGCGCAGCTTGTCCTGGCCCGCGAGCTTGATGTGCCGGTGCTTCTGCACCATCTCGATGATCCGCATCGGATCGATCGGCGGACTCGGCTCGAACTGCAGCCCGATCGCGACCTCGCTCGCGTCGATCTTCACGATGCCGAGCGGCTTCGCGGCGATCCGCAGCCGGTGTGTCTCGACCAAGGCGTGCGCCTGCGGCGGCAGCTTGCCGAAGCGGTCGATCAGTTCTTCCTGGATGCCGTCGATCGCGTCGCCGTGCTCGCAGTTCGCGAGACGCTTGTACAACGACAGCCGCTCCTGCACGTCCGCGCAGTAGTCGGCCGGCAGGATCGCCGGCGCATGCAGGTTGATTTCCGTCGTCGCGGCGAGCGGGGCGGTGAGGTCGGGCTCCTTGCCGTTCTTCAGCGCCTTCACCGCGTCGTTCAGCATGTCCGTATAGAGCTGGAAGCCGATCTCGTGGATTTCGCCGGACTGCTTGTCGCCGAGCACTTCGCCGGTGCCGCGGATCTCGAGGTCGTGCATCGCGAGATAGAAGCCCGAGCCGAGTTCCTCCATCTGCTGGATCGCTTCCAGCCGGCGCTGCGCCTGCTTGGTCAGCGACTGCGGATCGTGGACCAGCAGGTACGCATACGCCTGGTGGTGCGAGCGGCCGACGCGGCCGCGCAGTTGGTGAAGCTGCGCGAGGCCGAACTTGTCCGCGCGGTGCATGATGATCGTGTTCGCGCTCGGCACGTCGATGCCGGTCTCGATGATGGTCGTGCAGAGCAGCACGTTCGCGCGCTGCGCGACGAAATCGCGCATCACGCGTTCGAGCTCGCGTTCGTGCATCTGGCCGTGCGCGATCACGATGCGCGCTTCCGGCACGAGCGCCTCGAGCATCGCCTTGCGGTTCTCGATCGTCTCGACTTCGTTATGCAGGAAGTACACTTGGCCGCCGCGCTTCAGTTCGCGCAGCATCGCCTCGCGGATCACGCTTTCCTCCTCGCGGCGCACGAAGGTCTTGATCGCGAGCCGCTTCTGCGGCGCGGTTGCAATGACCGAGAAATCGCGCAGCCCTTCGAGCGCCATCCCGAGCGTGCGCGGGATCGGCGTCGCGGTGAGCGTCAGCACGTCGACTTCCGCGCGCAGCGCCTTCAGCGCTTCCTTCTGGCGCACGCCGAAGCGGTGTTCTTCGTCGATGATCACGAGGCCGAGCCGCTTGAACTGCACGTCCGACGACAGCAGCTTGTGCGTGCCGATCACGATGTCGACGCTGCCTTCGTTGATTTGCGCGATTGCCGCGTTGACTTCCTTCGTGGTCTTGAAACGCGACAGCTCGACGATCCGCACTGGCCAGTCCGCGAAGCGGTCGGCGAAGGTCTGCGTGTGCTGCTCGGCGAGCAGCGTGGTCGGCGACAGCAGCGCGACCTGCTTGCCGCCCAGCACCGCGATGAACGCGGCGCGCAGCGCGACCTCGGTCTTGCCGAAGCCGACGTCGCCGCACACGAGGCGGTCCATCGGCTTGCCGCTCGTCATGTCGCCGATCACGGCCGCGATGGCGGCCGCCTGGTCGGGCGTTTCCTCGAAGCCGAAGCTTTCCGCGAACTTCACGTAGTCGCGCGGATCGAGCGAGAACGCGTGGCCTTCGCGGGCCGCGCGGCGCGCGTACAGGTTCAGCAGCTCGGCGGCCGTATCGCGGATCTGCTGCGCGGCCTTGCGCTTCGCGCGCTCCCACTGGCCGGAGCCGAGCGCGTGCAGCGGCGCGCTGTCGGGATCGGCGCCGCTGTAGCGCGAGATCACGTGCAGTTGCGCGACCGGCACGTAGAGCTTGCTGTCGCCCGAGTATTCGAGATGCAGGAATTCGGTCTCGCCTTCGCCGAGATCCATCGACACGAGGCCCATGTAGCGGCCGATGCCGTGCTGCGCGTGGACGACCGGGTCGCCGACCTTCAGCTCCGACAGGTCGCGCACCATCGCGTCGACGTTGCTCGCCTGTTCCTGCCGGCGGCGGCCCGCGCGGCGGCCGAGCGCGCCGTACAGCTCGGTTTCGGTGACGATCGCGTAGCCTTCGCCCGGCACCGCGAAGCCATTTGCGAGCGGCGCGACGCCGAGCGCGAAGCGTGCGTCGCTCTCGAGCCAGCCGGCGAAGTGGTCGTTCGACGCGGGGCGCAGATGGTGTTCGGCGAGCAGCTGCAGGATCGTTTCGCGGCGGCCGGCCGATTCGACGGTCAGCAGCACGCGCTTGCCCGACGATTCGACGAACGTGCGCAGCGACGCGAGCGGATCGTCGGCATGGCGATCGACGGTGAGCTCGGGCAGCGCCGTCGCCCAGCCGCCGGCCGGCTGCGCGGGCAGCACGACCCGTGCGAACGGCTTCGCGAACGCGAAGAAATCCTCGTCGGACAGGAACAACCGCTGCGGTTCGAGGATCGGCCGCTCGCGATCGTGCGCGAGGAACGCATGGCGCTGCTTCGTATCGGCCGTGAAGCGGCGGATCGACGCTTCGAGATCGCCGGTGAACACGAGGTGCGCGTCCTGCGGCAGGTAGTGGAACAGCGTGGCCGTCTCGTCGAAGAACAGCGGCAGGTAGTACTCGATGCCGGCCGACGGCACGCCGTTGCCGATGTCCTTGTAGATCGGCGCACGGCTCGGGTCGCCTTCGAAGGTTTCGCGCCAGCGGCTGCGGAAGGCCGTGCGTGCGGCTTCGTCGAACGGAAACTCGCGGCCGGGCAGCAGGCGCACGTCGCGCACCGGGTAGAGGCTGCGCTGCGTGTCCGGGTCGAACGCGCGGATCGAGTCGACCTGGTCGTCGAACAGGTCGATCCGGTACGGCAGCGGCGAGCCCATCGGGTACAGGTCGATCAGCGAGCCGCGCACGCAGTATTCGCCGGGCCGCACGACCTGGCTCACGTGCTCGTAGCCGGCCAGCGTGAGCTGCGCCTTCAGCTTCGCCTCGTCGAGCCGCTCGCCCTGCGCGAATGCGAACGTGTACGCGGCCATGAACGACGCGGGCGGCATCCGGTACAGCGCTGTGGTCGCGGGCACGAGCAGGATGTCGCAGCGGCCCTCGCCGAGGTCGTGCAGCGTCGCGAGACGCTCGGACACGAGATCCTGGTGCGGCGAGAACGTGTCGTACGGCAGCGTTTCCCAGTCCGGCAGCAGGCGCACGCGCGCATCGGGCGAGAAGTAGCGGATTTCCTGCGAGAGCCGCTGCGCGTCGACCGCGTTCGCGCAGATCACCGCGAGGAGCGGCACGTCCTGGCGGTTGTCGGCGAGATAACGGGCGATGGCGAGCGCGTCGGCGGAGCCGTGCGCGCCGTCGAAGGCGAAGCGCTGGCCGGGCTTGACGCGGGCAACGGGCGAGGCGGACGGGGTGGAAGCGTTATCTGGCATAGGGACGACAGGGGTGGCGTGCACGGGCGCATCGCGGTGCGCCGGTCGAGACGAAAGACCTATTATAAAATCCGCTTCTCGATTTCATCTTTCCGGCGTTTCCTTTCGTGACTCCCCGACTTTTCGCCCTGATTCCCTGTGCCGGCACCGGCAGCCGTTCCGGCTCAGCCGTGCCGAAGCAATACCGCACGCTCGCCGGCCGCGCGCTGCTGCATTACACGCTTGCCGCATTCGACGCGTGCAGCGAATTCGCGCAGACGCTCGTCGTCCTCGCGCCCGACGATTCCCACTTCGACGCGCGCCGCTTCGCGGGCCTGCGCTTCGCGGTGCGCCGCTGCGGCGGCGGCTCGCGCCAGGCGTCGGTATTGAACGGGCTGCTCGAACTGGCCGAATTCGGCGCGACCGACCACGACTGGGTGCTCGTGCACGACGCCGCGCGCCCGGGCATCACGCCGGAGCTGATTCGCACGCTCGTCGCGACGCTGAAGGACGATCCGGTCGGCGGCATCGTCGCGCTGCCGGTGGCCGATACGCTCAAGCGCGTGCCGGCCGGCGGCGACGCGATCGCGCGCACCGAGTCGCGCGACGCGCTGTGGCAGGCGCAGACGCCGCAGATGTTCCGCATCGGCATGCTGCGCGAGGCGATCCTGCGCGCGCAGCGCGAAGGGCACGACCTGACCGACGAAGCGAGCGCGATCGAATGGGCCGGCCATACGCCACGCGTCGTGCAGGGCAGCCTGCGCAATTTCAAGGTCACGTATCCGGAAGATTTCGCGCTCGCGGAAGCGATCCTCGCGCGCTCCACGAACGCTTCCTAACTTTCACCCCCTCACAATCGGAATACGCATGGATTTCAGAATCGGACAAGGCTACGACGTGCACCAGCTCGTCGAGGGGCGCCCCCTCATCATCGGCGGCGTGACGATTCCGTACGAACGCGGCCTGCTCGGCCACTCGGACGCGGACGTGCTGCTGCACGCGATCACCGACGCGCTGTTCGGCGCGGCGGCGCTCGGCGACATCGGCCGTCACTTCTCCGACACGGACGCGGCGTTCAAGGGCGCCGACAGCCGCGTGCTGCTGCGCGAGTGCGCCGCACGCATCAAGGCGGCCGGTTTCACGATCCAGAACGTCGACAGCACCGTGATCGCCCAGGCGCCGAAGCTGGCGCCGCATATCGACGGGATGCGCGCGAACATCGCGGCCGATCTCGGGCTGCCGCTCGATCGCGTGAACGTGAAGGCGAAGACCAACGAGAAGCTCGGCTATCTCGGCCGCGGCGAGGGGATCGAGGCGCAGGCTGCCGCGCTGCTGGTGAAGCAGGGCGGCTGATGCCCGGCTGCGGCGGCGCGCGGTTCGCCCGCCGCGGCGCGCGGCGGAAATGAAAAATGCCACGCGGATGCGTGGCATTTTCGTTTGGCGCGGCGACCGGGCCGGCGCGACTGCCGGCCGGGTGGCGCAACCGCTTATTCGCCTTCTGCGGCGATCACTTGCGCGGCGGCGTTGATCACCGACGCGATACGGCCGACGTCGCGCAGCTGCGTGACGGTCATTCCTTGCTCGTTCTTCAGCAGCGCATAGTGCGACTTCACGCAGAAGTGGCACTTGCCGACGATCGATGCGGCGAGCGCGTACATCTCGAACTTGCGCTTGTCGACGCCGCCGTGCGTCGCATATGCGCCCATCCGCAGCTCGGCGCGTTGCGTCTTCAGGTCGGCATCGTCGGCCATCTCGACATACGGATACCAGGTGTTGTTCATCCCCATCAGCGCGGCCGCCGTCAGCACGGCGTTCGTCTCTTCGGGCGACAGGACGCCGGCTTCGCGGATCGTCTTGATGAGCACTGTGCTCTTCGCCGCGATGGCCGCCGCCAGCGCGACGCCGACCGCGTCGGTGCCCTCGAGCGACGAGCGCGAGATCGTGCCGTCGAGGTTCAGGCGAATGTCCTTCGCGTAGTCGGGAATACGCGCCTTAATCGAGTCGATGAATTCCATTGATATCTCCTATGGGTTGGCCGTTAAAAAAGCCCGCAGGCAGGACGTGCGCCGCGGGCTTCGTGCATCGATGCGCTTACAGCGTTGCGCCGCCGACTGCACGGTTGCACGGGCACAGTTCGTCCGTTTGCAGGCCGTCCAGAATCCGCAGGACTTCTTCCGGGCTGCGGCCGACGTTCAGGTTGTTCACCGAAACGTGCTGGATCGTGTTGTCCGGATCGACGATGAACGTCGCGCGCAGGGCCACGCCGGCTTCCTTGTCGCGCACGCCGAGCTGGTCGATCAGCTCGCCCTTGACGTCGCCGAACGAGTAGTGGTTCAGCTTGTCGAGGTCCTTGTGCTCACGGCGCCATGCGAGCTTGACGAATTCGTTGTCCGAGCTGCCGCCCAGCAGGACGGCATCGCGCTCTTCGAACTGCTTCGTGAGCTTCGCGAATTCGACGATTTCCGTCGGGCACACGAACGTGAAATCCTTCGGATAGAAGTAGATGATCTTCCACTTGCCCGGGAACGACGCTTCGGTGACGGTCTCGAACGCCGACTGGCCGTTTTCCTCGTGATTGTTGAAGCCCGGCTTCGCGGCTACGACGGTGAAAGCTTCGAGTTTATCGCCCACGGTTTTCATGCGGATACTCCTGTATGAGTTGGGAAGAAGACTGAGTCAAGCTACCTCGGTGCTGCAACGATGATGTGACAGCATGAGTAAAACTATAACACTATTAGTTATTCGCTTCAATAGATTTTGACTAACGATCTTCATAGCTTTTTTCAACCGGATCGATAGTGTGCAGCGCAAGAAGCGTGCGCGAGCGCGTCACGCAGTCGCACGCGCCTTGCCGGCGCCGGGGAATTCGAGCGTGACTTCGAGGCCCGCTTCCGGGTTGCGGTTGCGCAGGCGCAGCGCGCCGCGATAGCGGCCGACGAGGCGCAGCACGATCGCCATCCCGAGGCCCGTGCCGTCCGCCTTGGTGCGCGCGGTGTCGACGCGGTAGAACGGCCGCATCACGAGCGGCAGCTGATCCTCGGGGATGCCGGGGCCTTCGTCGCTCACCGACAGTTCGACACGCGCGTGCGACACGCGTGTCTCGAGCGTGATGCGCGACACGCCGTCCTGCTTGCTCTGGCCATACTTGCGCGCGTTCTCGACGAGGTTGCCGATCACGCGGCGCATGTCGGTCTCGTCGGCTTCGATCACCGCGCTCGGCGCAAGCCGCGTGCGGATCTCGACGCCATCCTCGCCCGACACGCGCGCGGCGACTTCCTGCGCGATCGACGACAGGTCGACGGGCTCCGGCTTGCGTTGCGACGGGCGTGCGTAGTCGATGAAGGCCGCGATGATGCGGTCCATCTGCTCGATGTCGTCGACCATCGCATCCTTGGTCGCCTGGTCGGACGGGCTCATCTCGGTTTCGAGCCGCAGCCGCGCGAGCGGGGTGCGCAGGTCGTGCGAGATGCCCGCGAGCATCAGCGCGCGGTCGGCCTCGAGCTGCTCGAGGTCGCGCACCATCTGGTTGAAGCTGCGATTGGTCTCGGCCGCGACGCCCATCCCGCGCTCGGGCAGCAGCTCGGGTGTCTGGCCCGAGCCGATCTGCCGCGCGGCCAGCGCGAGCCGCGAGAACGGCCGGTTCACCAGGCTGGTGATGAACGCGGAGCCGAACAGCGACAACGCGAGCGCGAACAGCCCCCAGCCGGCCCACTGCAGGCCCGTGACGTTGTCGAGCTGGTCGCGGTCGAGCGCGACCCAGTAATCGTCGTCGTCGATCTTGAAGCTGATCCACACGCCGGGAATGTCGTTGACCGACTGCGCGATCACGGTATCGTCGCCGAGGCGGCTGCGGATGTCGTGTTCGATCAGGCGGTTCAGCGATTCGTCGGGCTGCAGCTTGAACTTGTCGGTCTTCTCGCGCGGGTAAACGCGCACGCCCTCGTTGCTCTCGAGATCCTGCAGCAGCGCGCGCCGCAAATCGGGATCGGAATAGAGCAGGGCGGTGCGCGTGAGCTTCACGATCGCGACGAGCTGGAGAGCCACGCGCTGCGCACGCGGCTCGCGCTCGATCACGCGAAAGCTCTGGAACCACGCGGCGAGACTGACCGAGATCAGCAGCGCGATCAGCAGGAAGGTGCGCCAGAACAGCCCGCCGAACGCGAGCTGAAGGAGGCGCCGGTCGATACGCATGGGACGGGCCGTGGGCGGGCGAAACCGGAAAGGAAAAAGGTCAGGCGGCGCCGTCCGGGATGAACACGTAGCCGAGGCCCCAGACGGTCTGGATGAAACGCGGGCTGCCCGGATCCGGTTCGATCAGCTTGCGCAGGCGCGAGATCTGCACGTCGAGGCTGCGGTCGAACACTTCGTATTCACGGCCGCGTGCGAGCTCCATCAGCTTCTCGCGCGACAGCGGTTGGCGCGGGTGACGCGCGAACACCTTCAGCACCGAGAACTCGCCGGTGGTGAGCGGAATTTCCTGGCCGGACTTCGTCAGCGTGCGCGTCGCGAGGTTCAGCGAGAACTCGCCGAACTCGAACACCTCGGTGGTTTCCGACGGCGCGCCCGGCAGTTCGGCCGGCGCCTGGCGCCGCAGCACCGCATGAATGCGCGCAACGAGTTCGCGCGGGTTGAACGGCTTCGGCAGGTAATCGTCGGCGCCCATCTCGAGGCCGACGATGCGATCCACGTCCTCGCCCTTCGCGGTGAGCATGATGATCGGCGTGCGGTCGTTGCTGCCGCGCAGGCGGCGGCAGATCGACAGGCCGTCTTCGCCCGGGAGCATCAGGTCGAGCACGAGCAGGTCGAAACGCTCGCGTACCCAGAGCTTGTTCATTGCGGTCGCGTTTTCCGCGACGTAGACATTGAAACCCTGCTCGCCGAGATAGCGGCGCAGCAGATCGCGCAGGCGCGGGTCGTCGTCGACGACGAGAATCTTGGAGGGGTTTTTCGTTTCCATGATCGGCATCTTATCGCGAATGGGAATTGGCGCACGGCCGTGTATTTTCGGGCGTTACAGTCGGTTACAAAATTTACCCGTAGTGTCGCGCCGAGTAAAGGCAGGCTATAGAGATTCCTTTACTCGAAGCCGAAATTCGGTAGATACTCCCCTGCACTCCATCATTCATCTTTGCACACCCGAATTCCGCAGGGTTTTTCAAGTACCAGAGGTAGCCGGTTGCCGCGTGACGAAGGGAACAAATCGACCAAAGAAGCGAGGACGGTCATGCGATCTGCCCGGATTGCACTGATGCTGACGATCGCGCTCGCCGGTCCGTATGCGTCGAACTTCGCGTATGCGCAGCGCCCCGAGCAGGGCGCATCGTCGCGCAAGCTGCCGCGCGGCAAAGCGCCGCAGTCCGATCGCACCGCCGAGATGACGGTCCGTTCCGCCGTGCCTCCCGATCTCGAACAGCGCCGCCGCGACGGGCACATGACGCCCGAGGAACGCCACCTTTTGCGCCAGCACATCGAAGACGCCGTTCGCGAGCTGTACAAGCGCTGACACGCCGTCTTTCGCCCTCCGCGAAATACTTCGCGCGGAAAAGATTCGTAGCAATTTTCCCGTCAACTTTCGCCTGCCGATCGCCGTTGTACCGGCATCCGCACCGCCGGTGCGCTCCGGGAGTCCATGACGATGAAAGCGAACGCTGCCGCACCGGCGCCGTCGCCCGCCATGCAGTCGCCGCTCGACGCCGACGATGCATTGTTTTTCCTGAGTCGCACCGGTTTTTCTCCCGCGCCCGCCGATGTTGCGCGCGTCGTCGGCATGACGCGCGCGCAGGTCGTGGCCGACACGCTCGGCAACGTTCGCCGCGACCCCGTTACGACCTGGCCCGACTGGGTCGCCGAGTTGCCGCCGACGCGCGCGCAGCGCCAGGCGCTGACGCCCGACATGCGGCGCGACGAGCAGCGCGAGCGCAACGTTCGGTACGATGCGCTGCGCGCGGCGTGGGTCAACGAGATGATCGTCACGCCGTCGCCGCTCACCGAGCGCATGACGCTGTTCTGGCACGGGCATTTCACGTCGGGGCAGGACAAGGTGCCGTACCCGCAGACGATGGCGGCGCAGAACGCACTGTTTCGCCGCGAGGCGCTCGGCAACTTCGGCGTGCTGCTGCATGCGGTCGCGAAGGATCCGGCGATGCTGCAGTACCTCGATGGCGCGAGCAATCGCAAGGGGCGCCCGAACGAGAATTTCGCGCGCGAGGTGATGGAGCTGTTCACGCTCGGCGAAGGGCATTACACGCAATACGACGTGACCGAAGCCGCGCGTGCGATGACGGGCTGGACGGTCGATCCCGATACGTATCGCTTCGAGGTTCGGCAGGATTGGCACGACGCCGGCGACAAGACGATCCTCGGCGAAACGGGGCCGTTCGATGGCGACGGCTTTCTCGACATCCTGCTGAAGCGGCCCGGCACCGCGCGTTTCATCGCCGCCAAGCTGTGGCGCGAGTTCGTGTCGGATACGCCCGATCCGGGCGCGCTCGATGCGGTGGCCGAGCGGTTTCGCTCGAGCGGCTACGACATTCGCACGGCGCTCGCCGCGCTGTGGTCGACCGACGCCTTCTGGGATCCTCGCAACCGCGGCGTGCTCGTCAAGTCGCCGGCGGAATTCGTCGTCGGGTCGGTGCGGTTGTTCGACGTGTCATACGGCGATCCGCAGATGCTGGCGAACACCGTGCGCACGCTCGGGCAGAACCTGTTCTATCCGCCGAACGTGAAGGGCTGGCCGGGCGGCGCGCTGTGGATCAACAGCACCACGTTGCTCGCGCGCAAGCAGTTCGTCGAGCAACTGTTCCGCGCGACGGAGACGGCCGGCATGCACCCGCCGGCGCATCCGATGGCGCCGCCGACGAATGCCCGTGCGCACGCGATGCCGGTAGTCGAGACGGCATCCGCTGCCGGCATGCACGGAACGCCTGCCAAGCCCGCGCGCGCCGGCCTGCGATTCGACCTCGAACGCTGGCTTGCGCAATATCGCGCGCGGCCGCAGGCGATCGCCGGTTTGTCGACCGAGCTTCAGCTGCAACATGCGGTGCTGCAGTTGTCGCCGGTCGCGGCGATCGACACGGATTCGACCGGCAGTGCGTATCTCGAGGCGCTGCTGATGGATCCGGCCTATCAACTGAAATGATTCGAACGACGATGAAGCGGGGAGCCGGTGCGGCAAAGGTGCCGGGCGGCGAACCAAAGGATGCGCGATGAACCGACGTGATTTTCTGACGCTGACGGGCGCCGCGGCCGCGGCCGGCGTGTCGATGTGGCAGGCCCCTGCGATGGCGGCTTCCGTGGCGCAGACGGGGCGCCCATCGGCGGCCGGGTACGCGAACGTGCTGATCCTCGTCGAGCTGAAGGGCGGCAACGACGGCCTCAACACGGTGGTGCCATATGCGGACCCGCTGTATTACCAGTTCCGCCGCGGCATCGGCATCAAGCGCGAGCAGGTGCTGCAACTCGACGCGCACACGGGGCTGCATCCGTCGCTTGCGCCGTTGATGCCGCTATGGCGCGACGGGCAGGTCGCGGTCGTACAGGGCGTCGGCTATCCGCAGCCGAACCTGTCGCATTTCCGCTCGATCGAGATCTGGGATACCGCGTCGCGCTCGGATCAATATCTGCACGAAGGCTGGCTGACGCGCACGTTCGCGCAGGCGCCCGTGCCGCCCGGTTTCGCGGCCGACGGCGTCGTGCTCGGCAGCGCCGAGATGGGGCCGCTCTCGAACGGTGCGCGGGCGATCGCGCTCGTCAATCCCGCGCAGTTCATTCGTGCGGCCCGGCTTGCCGAGCCTTCGTCGCTGCGCGAACAGAACCCCGCGCTCGCACACATCATCGAGGTCGAGAACGACATCGTGAAGGCGGCCGACCGGCTGCGTCCGCGCGGCGGGATGCGTGAATTCCGGACGGCCTTTCCGGCCGGCGCGTTCGGCACGTCGGTCAAGACCGCGATGCAGGTGCTGGCCGCGTGCGAAGCGTCCGGGCCGGGTGCGCAGGATGGTGTCGCGGTGCTGCGCCTGACGCTCAACGGCTTCGATACGCACCAGAACCAGCCGGGGCAGCAGGCTGCGCTGCTCAAGCAGTTCGCGGAAGGGATGAGCGCGATGCGCGGCGCGTTGATCGAGCTCGGGCGCTGGAACCAGACGCTCGTGATGACGTATGCGGAATTCGGCCGGCGCGTGCGCGAGAACCAGAGCAACGGCACCGATCACGGCACGGCCGCGCCGCATTTCGTGATGGGCGGCCGCGTGGCTGGCGGGCTATACGGTGCGCCGCCGGCGCTCGGGCGGCTCGACGGCAACGGCAACCTGCCGGTCGCGGTCGATTTCCGCCAGCTCTACGCGACCGTGCTCGGGCCGTGGTGGGGGCTCGACGCGACCCGCGTGCTGCAGCAGCGCTTCGATACGCTGCCGTTGTTGAAGGCGTGAGGCGCGAGGGTCAACGCCGGCGTGCAGCGCGCCACGCGATCCACAGCTTGCGGATCGGCGTCAGCGCGATGCGCTGGTGCAGTACCTGGTAGCCGTCGCGCTCGATTTCATCGAGCAGTGAGCCGGTCAGTGCGATCTGCGCGCGCAGCGTGCGCTGCGCGCGGCGTTCGGATGCGGGGATCGCTGCTTCGGCGGCCACGAGCGCTTCGCGCGCGCGGGCTGTCTGGAATTGCAGCAATTCGGTGAAGGCCGGGCTGTAGCGGCGGTTCAGCAGATCGGCCGCGGTCACGTTGTAGCGCTGCAGTTCGTCGATCGGCAGGTAGATGCGGCCGTGGCGCGCATCGTTGCCGAGGTCCTGCACGAATTGCGCGAGCATCAGCGCGCGGCCGGCGTCCGCGGCCCACGGTTGCGGGTCGGCCGGGTTCGCGGCGCTGGCGCGCGCGACCAGCGACGCGAAGACGCCGCCGACTTGCGCGATATAGCGCTGCAGGTTCGCAAAATCGAGGTAGCGCGCCTGTTCGAGATCCATCCCGTAACCGTTGACGAGCGTGCGCAACGCATCGGCCTCGGCGGCGATCGCCGGATGATGCTGGGCAAGCGCCTTCGTGACCGGGTGCGACGGCTGCCCGTCGGCTAGCGCCGCGAGTTCCTTGTGCCACCACGCGAGCTTCGTGTGTCCGATGGTCGGGTCGCTGGTTTCCTTGACGGTTTCCTCGAGTTCGCGGCGCAGCGCGAACAGGGCGGTCAGGCGCGGTTGCGTGGCGAGCGGCGCCTGGCGCAGCGCGTAGTAGACGCTGGAGCCCGCGGGGGCGGCCTTTTGCTGACAGTAGTCGTCGAAGTTCACGGGCGGAATCGTGTGGGGAGGCGGGTTCGGGGGACGCGCGGCGGCGCGGTGCCGAAACGTCGAGCGCGGCATTCTAGCATCGCTGCACGACGGGTGCCGGCAAGGGCGAGACAAGCCCGCACGGATCGGGTAGAATCTCGCGCTCGCCTGATCGGGCGTGCCGGATACAAGCCGGCGCGATGTCCGGCACGCGTGGCAACGCATCTTTCGTGCCGCGTGATCAGGCAACAGAAATGCGCGTGAGTGGCGAAATTGGTAGACGCACCAGGTTTAGGTCCTGACGCCCGCAAGGGTGTGCCGGTTCGAGTCCGGCCTCACGCACCACAGTTCAGTAACGCACCCGTCGCGGCTACCCCCTAAGAGCGATTGCAAGGTGGTCGATCCAGGCACGGTTGTTTTTTGTCGATAACCGGCAACGTGCCGGCTACCCTCTGCCTTCTGCACAAACCCGGCCTGTTCGCTGATTCGCCGGACGTGTAACTGCAAATATTCATCCCGGTTTGATCACGCTGCACGAATACGCTGCCCTGTTCGTGGACGGGTGCGGGGTTTAGCCGCTTGGCGCGATGCACGTCGCGTATGCATTCGATGTGCGAGATCATTGATACGACATCGTGAACGAGAGTTGCCCATTTACCGATCCCGGCTGCATCGCATCCGACGTGCGCAGATATCTCGCGACTAGCGGAATGCTGAAGCTGTTTCCGGATGCCTGGCCGGCGCTCCACTGATTCGGGTTGCCGGCGGTTGCGGCGTCGGGGCCGAAATTGACCGGGGCCGAGTTACGGAGGACTTGGTAGCCGATCCCCTGTGCGGTCGATGATTTGGTCAGGGACACGATATTCGATCTATTTCCCGGATTCGAGACATCCGTCAGGGTCACGTAAACACCCAGGCCGGGCGAGCACGAATTCAGATCGATGGAGAATTTCGTGTCTCCTGCCGTTGCTCCGACTTTGTTCAACTCCTTGGCCATTACCTGTGGCATCGGGACGTTGATCGATGAGTCCGAGACCTTGCATGTCTGGCCTTTCACGGACAGGATGCCATTGACCCGCAGGACGTAACTTGTTCTGGCCCCGCCCTGTGTGACTCGCCAGGTCATGGTGGGAAGGGTGCTTCCGTCGGCCGTTCCGGATTGAATGGGGCCGGTCACGACAAGCGTGACGCCGGCGTTGAAGACCCTTGCGATTAGGGCGTCCGGACTGGCCGACATGCTGAATGGGGCGAGCTGGGTGTTGCTGAAGCCGGGAACCGCAGCACGGAACTGAATACCGATTCCCGGTATGCCGGTTTCGTATACGTTTGTATAGCCGGGCACGAGTTTCCCGTTGCTGATTTCGGCTGTTGTTTGTGCTGACATTACCGAAGTGCAGTACGTGAAAATCGTATCCCACCCGTGAGCGTACGCCGTATCCGTACTTCCGACGGCCTTGTCGCGCGGTATCAACCGCTCGCTCACGTTTAGGGCCGGAGAGAGGGGGCTGGGAAGGCGGTTGTTGGATGGGTCTACGAAGTAGCAGTCTGCCCACGAATAACTTGAAGCAAGGATCGTTATGGCTAATAGCGTGACTTTGATGGGTGAGATCATATTCATTTTGTGAAGGGCGAGCTATTGCATGGTTCTTTTAACCAGGATATTGGTTGATAATAATTTATATTTAAATTTCACCGTTTATTATAGATAAACTCCGACTCCTATTGTTTGGGACAAGTACGAAAAATTATTCGTTTTTTGTGTCTATGCGCAGTCGGCGGGGGGGCGCCATGCATCAGACGTTTGACAGTTACGACCGATAAATGGGTATTCGCCTCAAGGGCGATCCATGCTCGATTGAGTGAATGCCGGTCGATTGATGTGTTGAATTCAACGGCGGTTCATCAAGATCGGACGCGTGTAATATTGACCACTTCCATACAAGAAGCACATTCGACGAGGCCACCGATGAAAAGCACCACCCGCATGCCGATTCCCGTTCTGGCGCTGATGTTGGCTGCGCCGGCATTAGCGTCGACGCCTGCCGACAACATCGCCTGGAGCGCCAGGCCGGTGCAGTTGGCCGGACCGTCGTCGGCGTGCTCGGCTTACTCGGGGCGGGTGATGTCGGGCGGTGAGCCGCTGTCGACCGAAACCGTGCTGAAAGCGGTCGGCACGTCGCTGGCCGGCTCCGCGCTAGGCCTCGCCATTGGCGGATATCAGGGCGCAGCCCCCAATCCGTGTGCCCGCCCGGGTCTGTGATCGGCTCGCGGGCGAACCGCACGGATCGCCGCTTCACCTGACCAGTTCGACAACAAGCGCCGCGCGTCGCCCGACCGCGGCGCTTCGTCGTTTCAGGCGCGCTTAGTCCCAGAAACTCCGAATCGCGACCGCCACGATCACCGGCACCGAAAACACCAGCGGAATCGCGAAATACTGCGCTTCGCGATCGACGATCCAGCTATGGATCACCCACGCCGCACCGATTGCGAACGTAATGAGGCCGGCCAGCACGGCGATGAGATTCTGGATTCGCTTCGAAGGCTGGCGGCGCGCCGGGGTGGCATCGGCGTTCTTGTCATCGTGCGGGGACGATTTCATCGGGAAAGGGCGGCTTCGGGCCTGCTCGAACGGACATAGGAGCAGGAGACCGCATTTGGGCGGATCGCGCAAGGGCCGGCGTGCTCGGCGGGATCGGCGGCGAGCCGTGGCGTCGTGCAGCCGCGCGCGCAAGGCGGGGCGCCGGGCGGCTAGTGCGGCAATGGTTGTATCCGCAACCATTGAGCGTTATGCTCGGCAGCTCCCATAAGACGGAATGCCATCATGAACGACACGAATTCAGGGTCGGTGCGTGCGGCGGTGGTCGGTGTCGGCGCGATCGGCGGATTGCTCGCGGCTGCGCTGTCGCGGGCCGGCATGACCGTGAGCGCCTACGCGCGCGGTGCGACGCTCGATGCGCTGAACGCGCACGGCGTGCGCGTGGTCGACGAGGCGGGCGCCGTATCGTCGGTCCCGGTGCGTGCGAGCGACGACGCGGCCGTGCTCGGTGTGCAGGACTACGTGGTGATCGCGCTGAAGGCGCAGGCGCTGCCGGCGCTGGCCACGCGCATCGCGCCGCTGGTCGGGCCCGACACGGTGATCGTCGCCGCGATGAACGGGCTGCCGTGGTGGTTCACGCACGGGCTCGCGGGCCCGATCGACGGCGTGCCGCTCGACGCGGTCGACCCGGCCGGCGCGGTGTCGGCGGCGCTGCCGCCCGCGCAGGCGATCGGCTGCGTCGTGCACCTGTCGTCGAGCACCGATGCGCCGGGTATCGTGCGCCGCGGCCGCGGCAACCGGCTGATCATTGGCTCGCCTGATGCGCGGCTCGACGCGCCGGCCGCACGGTTCGCGTCGGCGCTTGCCGCGGGCGGCTTCGACGTCGAATCGACGCCGGCGATCCGCACCGAGATCTGGGCGAAGCTGTGGGGCAACATGAACATGAATCCGTTGAGCGCGCTGACGGGTTCGACCGCCGAGCAACTGCTCGACGATCCGTTCACGCAGGACCTCGCATTGCGGATGATGGAGGAGGCGGCCGCGATCGGTGCGAAGCTGGGTCTCGCAACGGGGATGAGCGGGCCGGAGCGGATCGCCGTGACGCGCAGGCTCGGCGCGTTCAAGACGTCGATGCTGCAGGATTTCGAGGCCGGACGACCGCTCGAGACCGGTCCGATCCTCGGCGTGTTTCCGGAGCTGGGACGCAAGCTCGACGTGCCGACGCCGTATTGCGACGCGGTGCTGGGGCTGCTGCGTCAGCGCGCGGCGAACAGCGGGCTATAGCGGACGGGGATCGCGGCGGCGATAGCCCGTGAGCCGTGATGATGAACGATGAGCCGACGTTCGGTGCGTGTGCGGGAGCGGGAAGCCGGGCCGCCACCCATGCGCTCACGCGACTCGACGGCCCGCGGATTCATAGGAACAAAGCAACGAGTGTCGATGCGCGCCGCGACGGACTCCGGCGGCCGCCACCGCGATTCCGGCGCATGCCGGCACGGGCGCCACTCCGTTGAAACGCGGACGTGGCACGGGTTGCATCCGCCGTGCGACTCACTCGTCCCGTTCGATCGCGTGCGCGACAATCTTGTCGAGCAGCCGCTCGAACGTCTGACGTTCGCTGTCGGACAGGCACGCGAGCAGGCCGTCGTTCCACTTGCGCACGATCGGCATGATCTTGCGATGCAGCGCGCGGCCGTCGGCGGTCAGCGCGATCAGCACGATCCGGCCGTCCTCCTCGCTTGCACTGCGTGCGAGCAGCCCCTGGCGCAGCAGCGCCTCGGCCGCCCGGCTCGCCTGGCTCTTGTCGAGGTTGGTGTGGCGCGCGAGATCCATGATCGAGAACGGGCCGAAGGCGCCGACGGCGGCGATCACGCGCGCCTCGGGCAGCGAGATGTCGAGCTTGTGCCGGTACACCTCGCCGATCCCGCGGTCGGAGCGCTTCGTGAGCGCGTGGAGGCGATAGGTCAGAAACTGATCGAGCCCGGCTTGACGGCCTTTCATGTCGAATCCTGAAGAAAAAGGGCGGGCCCGATTGTTCCTGTATCGCGCGCTCGGGTCAACGGTCAGTGTGCGCCGTATTTCAGGCGCGTCAATTGCTCCGCTTCGTTCGCGAGCAGATTGGCCGCGTCGCGGATCGCGACGTCGAGCGTGATCGGCCCGGGAGCCGGCGAGAAGCAGCCGGAAAAATGTTCGGACAGGCGCGGCAGCGCGGCCGGGTCGACCGCGCCGGACAGCAGCGACGCGGGCACGCCCGCGGCCTGTGCGTGGCGGCACGCGATGAACGGCGCCTTGCCGTGCAGCGTCTGCACGTCGGAGCGGCCTTCGCCGGTGATCAGCCAGTCGGCGCCGGCGAGCGCCGCGTCGAGGCCGACTTGCCGCGCGACTACTTCGGCGCCCGCTTCGAACTGCGCGCCGAGCATATGCAGCGCGAAACCGAGGCCACCCGCGGCACCGGCGCCCGGCAGGTCGCGGCCACGGCGGTCGAGCGCGGCTTCGAGCAGGTCGGCGAAACGGGCAAGGGCGGCGTCGAGGGTCGCAACTTGCTCGGGCGTCACGCCTTTTTGCGGGCCGAACACGGCGGTCGCGCCGTGCGCGCCCGTCAGCGGGTTGTCGACGTCCGACATGCCGATGAATTCGGTTTCCGTCAGGCGCGGGTCGAGCCCCGACGCGTCGATGCGCGCGATGTCGGCGAGCCGCGACGGCACCGGTTCGACCGGCTGGCCGCCTGCGTCGAAGCACTGCAGGCCGAGGCCGGCGAGCAGCCCGGCGCCCGCATCGTTGGTGCTGCTGCCGCCGAGCGCGACGAAAAAGCGGCGCACGCCTTCGTCGAGCAGCGTGCGGATCGCCTCGCCCATCCCGCGCGTGCTGCGCGCGTCGACCGGCACGCTCATGCCGACCGGATCCGTGATGCCGACGATCTCGGCCGTCTCGACGATCGCGGTGCGCGCATCGATCACGCCGACCGCCGCGTCGCGTTCCGCGAGCGACGCGCCGGCCACCCGCAGCGCGCGCCGCGTACCGCCGCCCGCCAGCATCGCGTCGAGCGTGCCTTCGCCGCCATCGGCCATCGGGCAGCAGCGCACGACCGCATCGGGCCGGGCGCGGCGGATGCCGGTGGCGATCGCATCCGCGACCTGCTCGGCTGAAAGCGAGCCTTTGAACGAATCGGGCGCGATGACGACGACAGGCGCGGACGGGTGTTGCGGCATGGTGTCTCCGGAAGGCGTGATTGGTGTGAGGAATGAATGGGGCCGCGACGGCGGCATACCTTCAATCGGAGCTTACAGGATGGCGGGCCCGTGGTGGATACGGCGTTCGGCATAGCGGCGATCCGCGCGCATTGCCGTGCAGAGGGCTGCCGATGCGGGGCAGACGCACGCGCGTCGCGCCGATCTGGCGGTGTGATGAAAATTGTTTGCTAGAATAGTCGATTCTTCCGGCCAAAGCCGTGCTCCGAGCCGCTTGCGCTAGCCATCCGGCGCGTGCAGGGATGGCGTGGCGCTCCGGCGCGGCGAGTGGATGTGGCACACATCACGCCGCAGGCAGGCACGGCAAGGAAAACCCGATTCGCTCGAATAATTTTAGGACGATTGAAGCCATGGCTAACGTTGTTGAGAACCTCGGCAAGCTTGAACGCCGCGTGACGATTTCCCTGCCGAAAGACACCGTGCAGAAGGAAATCGACGCCCGTATCCAGAAACTCGCGAAGACCGTGCGCATGCCGGGTTTCCGCCCGGGCAAGGTGCCGGTGAAGATGGTCGCGCAACAGTACGCGGGTCAGGTCGAAGCAGAAGTGCTGAGCGACAAGATCGGCCAGGAATTCTTCACGATCAGCCGCGCGGAAAACCTGCGCGTCGCTGGCCAGCCGAGCTTCGAGCCGAAGCAGGAGCAGGCTGAAGGTGCATACGCGTTCGACGCAACGTTCGAGGTGTACCCGGAAGTGAAGATCGGCGATCTGGCGACGGCTGAAGTCGAGCGCTCGACGACGTCGATCGGCGACGCCGAAATCGACCGCACGCTGGACATCCTGCGCAAGCAACGCGTGCACTACCACGCACGCGGCGAAGCCGGCGAGCACGGCGACGGCGGCGCGGACACCGCAGCCAAGGACGGCGACCGCGTGACGGTCGACTTCGTCGGCAAGATCGACGACGTCGCGTTCCAGGGTGGCACGGCCGAAGATTTCCCGTTCGTGCTCGGCGAAGGCCGCATGCTGCCGGAATTCGAAAAGGCTGCACTGGGCCTGAAGGCCGGTGAATCGCGCACGTTCGACCTGGCGTTCCCGGAGGATTACCACGGCAAGGACGTCGCGGGTAAGACGGCGCAATTCACGGTCACGATGAAGAAGATCGAGTGGCCGCACCTGCCGGAAATCGACGCGGAATTCGCGAAGTCGCTCGGCATCGAAGACGGCGACCTCACGAAGATGCGCGCCGAGATCAAGGAAAACCTCGAGCGCGAAGCGAAGCGTCGCACGCAGTCGATCGTCAAGAACCAGGTGATGGACGCGCTGCTGAAGATCTCCGAACTCGACGTGCCGAAGGCGCTGATCGAGCAGGACCAGCAACGCCTCGTCGAAATGGCTCGCCAGGACCTGGCGCAGCGCGGCGTGCCGAACGCGAAGGACGCACCGATCCCGGCCGAGATGTTCACCGAGCAGGCAGAACGCCGCGTGAAGCTGGGCCTCGTGCTGGCCGAGCTCGTGAAGTCGAACGGCCTCGAGGCGAAGCCGGAACAGATCCGCGCGGAAGTCGACGAGTTCGCGAAGAGCTACGAAGACCCGAAGGAAGTGGTCCGCTGGTATTATTCCAACCAGCAGCGCCTCGCCGAGATGGAAGCGTTCGTCGTTGAAAGCAACGTCGTCGATTTCGTGCTGGGCAAGGCAAAGGTGACGGACAAGGAAGTGAGCTTCGAGGCACTCGCGAGCGCATCGGCGCAAGCGTAAGTGTTGCTCTAGCGGCGTGCCGGCTGTCGGAGCGACGGCCCGCACGCCGTTTTTACGTCAAGCGCACGGTTGCCATTAATATGGCGATTGAGCGGGCGGCTTCCTTCCGTTCAATTTTCCATTCGAACAAGGTTCATTGAATGATCACTCGCGCTGAATTGCTGGACATGCTTGCTTCGAACGCGCCGCAGGGTTTCGAGGCGCAAGCGCTGGGGCTGGTGCCGATCGTCGTCGAAACGAGCGGCCGCGGCGAGCGTTCGTACGATATCTACTCGCGTCTCCTGAAGGAGCGCCTGGTGTTCATGGTCGGCGAAGTGAACGACCAGACCGCCAACCTCGTGGTCGCGCAGTTGCTGTTCCTCGAGAGCGAGAATCCCGACAAGGACATCAGCCTGTACATCAACAGCCCGGGCGGGTCGGTGTCGGCCGGCATGGCGATCTACGACACGATGCAGTTCATCAAGCCGGACGTGTCGACGCTGTGCATGGGTCTCGCGGCCAGCATGGGTGCGTTCCTGCTCGCGTCGGGTGCGAAGGGCAAGCGTTTCGCGCTGCCGAACTCGCGCGTGATGATTCACCAGCCGCTCGGCGGCGCACGCGGCCAGGCATCCGACATCGAGATCCAGGCACGCGAAATCCTCTACCTGAAGGAGCGGCTGAACCAGTTGCTCGCGCAGCACACGGGCCAGGACGTCGAGCGCATCGCGCGCGACACCGACCGTGATAACTTCATGTCGAGCGAGGACGCGAAGGCGTACGGGCTGATCGATCAGGTGCTGTTGAAGCGCCCGTGAGCTTAAACGGGGTGCCGCCCCGATTCGGGCGGTGCCCTCAAACGTCCCGAGTGCCCTGAGCATCTGCGGCAAGCGCATCCAGCCGGCTCCGGTCGCGCCCTAGGCGCGGCGTCCGGAGCAATCGGCGTATCATGTCATTTACCTGTCCGGAGGCTCTACATTCATGGCGGACAAAAAAGGTTCGAACAGCGAGAAGCTGTTGTATTGCTCGTTTTGCGGGAAAAGCCAGCATGAGGTGAAAAAACTCATCGCGGGCCCGTCGGTGTTCATTTGCGATGAATGTATCGACCTCTGCAACGAAATCATTCGCGACGAGGCGGCTGCC
Organism: Burkholderia sp. AU33423; assembly: GCF_002223135.1. Lineage (NCBI taxonomy): Bacteria > Pseudomonadati > Pseudomonadota > Betaproteobacteria > Burkholderiales > Burkholderiaceae > Burkholderia > Burkholderia sp. AU33423. The sequence continues at coordinate 1,723,607 of NZ_NKFH01000004.1, read as the reverse complement.
GCCGGCGTCGAGGCCAGCCTGTCCCGGTCGGATCTCCCGAGCCCGCAGGAAATTCGCGACATCCTCGATCAGTATGTGATCGGCCAGGAGCGCGCGAAGAAAATCCTCGCGGTGGCCGTGTACAACCACTACAAGCGCCTGAAGCATCTCGACAAGAAGGACGACGTCGAGCTGTCGAAGAGCAACATCCTGCTGATCGGCCCGACGGGCTCCGGCAAGACGCTGCTCGCGCAGACGCTCGCGCGGTTGCTCAACGTGCCGTTCGTGATCGCCGATGCGACGACGCTGACCGAAGCCGGCTACGTCGGCGAGGACGTCGAGAACATCATCCAGAAGCTGTTGCAGAACTGCAACTACGAGGTCGACAAGGCTCAGCGCGGGATCGTCTACATCGACGAAATCGACAAGATCAGCCGCAAGTCGGACAACCCGTCGATCACGCGCGACGTGTCGGGCGAGGGCGTCCAGCAGGCGCTGCTGAAGCTCGTCGAGGGCACGATGGCGTCGGTGCCGCCGCAGGGCGGCCGCAAGCACCCGAACCAGGATTTCATCCAGGTCGACACGACCAACATCCTGTTCATCTGCGGCGGTGCATTCGACGGCCTCGAAAAGGTGATCACCGACCGTACCGAGAAAACCGGTATCGGCTTCGGCGCGACGGTCAAGAGCAAGCAGGAACGCGACGCGGGCGAAGTGCTGCGCGAGACGGAGCCGGAAGACCTGATCAAATTCGGTCTGATCCCCGAATTGATCGGCCGCCTGCCGGTGGTCGCGACGCTCGGCAAGCTCGATGAAGCCGCGCTGATGAAGATCCTGGTCGAGCCGAAGAACGCGCTCGTCAAGCAGTATCACAAGCTGTTCGCGATGGAACGCGTCGAGCTGGAGATCCGGCCGGGCGCACTGCAGGCAGTCGCCCGCAAGGCGATCCGCCGCAAGACCGGCGCGCGCGGTTTGCGTTCGATCATCGAACAAGCGTTGCTCGACGTGATGTACGAGCTGCCGACGATGAAAGGGGTCAGCAAGGTCATCATCGACGAGAACGTCATCGATGGCGACGGCAAGCCCTTGCTGATCTACGAGGACACGCCGAAGGTGGCGGGTTCGAACTGACCGGCTTGCCGACGATGTTCTGCGAAAAAGGCCGTTCATGAGACCGTGGGCGGCTTTTTTTCGTTTATCTTGTGGGTAACTCTGACTCGACACGCGGTGGTTACTTTCTTACCGAATATTTCCCGCACTTGAAGGCTTGCAATTCGTTGTGGCGGCCTCAATTACCGAACAATTGATTCCACTCATGGGGAAATGAAATGTCAGGCACCCAACTTCTCCCGCCGGAACGCATCACGCTCCCGCTGCTGCCGCTGCGGGATGTCGTCGTTTTCCCGCACATGGTGATTCCGCTCTTCGTGGGCCGGCCGAAATCGATCAAGGCCCTCGAAGCAGCGATGGAAGGCGGCAAGCACATCATGCTCGTCGCCCAGAAAACCGCGGCCAAGGACGAACCGACCGAAAAGGACATGTACGAGGTCGGTTGTATCGCCAACATCCTGCAGATGCTGAAGCTGCCGGACGGCACCGTGAAGGTGCTCGTCGAAGGCCTGCAGCGCGCGAAGGCGTTGTCGATCGAAGAGCAGGAAACGCAATTCTCCTGCGAAGTGATGCCGCTCGAGCCCGATCATGCCGACAGCGCTGAAACGGAAGCGCTGCGCCGCGCGATCGTGTCGCAGTTCGACCAGTACGTGAAGCTGAACAAGAAGATCCCGCCGGAGATCCTCACGTCGCTGTCGGGTATCGACGAAGCAGGCCGCCTCGCCGACATGATCGCCGAGCGCCTGCCGCTTAAGCTCGACCAGAAGCAGCACATCCTCGAAATGTTCCCGGTCATCGAGCGCCTCGAGCACCTGCTCGCGCAGCTCGAAGCCGAGATCGACATCCTGCAGGTCGAAAAGCGCATCCGCGGGCGCGTGAAGCGCCAGATGGAAAAGAGCCAGCGCGAGTACTACCTGAACGAACAGGTCAAGGCGATCCAGAAGGAACTGGGCGAAGGCGAAGAGGGTGCGGATCTCGAGGAACTCGAGAAGCGCATCAACGCCGCGCGCATGCCGAAGGAAGCGAAGAAGAAGGCCGACGCCGAGCTGAAGAAGCTGAAGCTGATGTCGCCGATGTCGGCGGAAGCCACCGTCGTGCGCAACTATATCGACACGCTGATCGGCCTGCCGTGGCGCAAGAAGAGCAAGGTCAACAACGACCTGTCGAACGCCGAGCAGGTGCTCGACGAGGATCACTTCGGCCTCGAGAAGGTGAAGGAACGCATCCTCGAGTATCTCGCGGTCCAACAGCGCGTCGACAAGGTGAAAGCGCCGATCCTGTGCCTCGTCGGGCCCCCGGGCGTCGGCAAGACCTCGCTCGGCCAGTCGATCGCCCGCGCGACGAACCGCAAGTTCGTCCGGATGGCGCTCGGCGGCGTGCGTGACGAGGCCGAGATCCGTGGCCACCGCCGTACGTACATCGGTTCGATGCCGGGCAAGATCCTGCAGAGCCTCACGAAGGTCGGCGTGCGCAATCCGCTCTTCCTGCTCGACGAAGTCGACAAGATGGGCATGGATTTCCGCGGCGATCCGTCGTCGGCGCTGCTCGAAGTGCTCGATCCGGAACAGAACCACACGTTCGCCGACCACTACATCGAAGTCGACTTCGACCTGTCGGACGTGATGTTCGTCGCGACGTCGAACTCGCTGAACATCCCGCCGCCGCTGCTCGACCGGATGGAAGTGATCCGTCTGTCGGGTTACACGGAAGACGAGAAGGTCAGCATCGCCCAGCGTTACCTGCTGCCGAAGCAGAAGAAGAACAACGGGCTGAAGGAAGGCGAAATCGAGGTCACCGAGCAGGCGATCCGCGACATCATCCGCTACTACACGCGTGAAGCCGGTGTGCGTTCGCTCGAGCGGGAAGTGTCGAAGATCTGCCGCAAGGTCGTGAAGATGCTGCTGCTGAAGAAGGCATCGGGCGCGATCAAGGTTGACGGCGAGAACCTCGATACGTTCCTCGGCGTGCGCAAGTACGACTTCGGCCTCGCGGCGAAGGAGAACCAGGTCGGTCAGGTGACGGGCCTCGCGTGGACGGAAGTCGGTGGCGATCTGCTGACGATCGAAGCCGCGGTGATGCCGGGCAAGGGCAACGTGATCCGCACGGGTTCGCTCGGCGACGTGATGAAGGAGTCGGTCGAGGCGGCACGTTCGGTCGTGCGCTCGCGCTCGCGTCGTCTCGGCATCAAGGACGAAGCGTTCGAGAAGCAGGACATTCACATCCACGTGCCGGAAGGCGCGACGCCGAAGGACGGTCCGTCCGCAGGCGGTGCGATGACGACCGCGCTGGTGTCGGTGCTGACGGGTATCCCGGTGCGTGCCGATGTCGCGATGACGGGCGAAATCACGCTGCGTGGCGAAGTCCTGCCGATCGGTGGCCTGAAGGAGAAACTGCTCGCGGCGCATCGCGGTGGCATCAAGCTCGTGCTGATCCCGGAAGAGAACGTGAAGGATCTCGCCGAGATTCCGGACAACGTGAAGAACGCGATCGAGATCGTGCCGGTCCGCTGGATCGACAAGGTGCTGGAACTCGCGCTCGAGCGTTCGCCGACCCCGCTGCCGCCGGAAGAAGAGGCGAAGGCGGCGGCACCGGTCGCCGATGCAGCGAAGGATGCCGGCTCGACGGAATTCGTCAAGCACTAAGCATTTGAGCACCGTCGTTCCTGACGGTTGTTCACGAAACCCGCGGCATGGCCGCGGGTTTTTTTATGCATAGCCGAATCGTGTGCGCGAACGTTTAAAAAATTCGCGTCAGGGCTTTGCAAAATGATCGGGGATGAATTAAACTTGCGGGCTCGCTGGTTGTTGATGCCGAAACGCAGATCGCAGCCAGAACGAATCGGAAACGGGTGCTTAGCTCAGCTGGTAGAGCGGCGCCCTTACAAGGCGTAGGTCGGGGGTTCGAACCCCTCAGCACCCACCAGTTTCCTGATTCAGCCAGACCAAGGAGCGGTAGTTCAGTCGGTTAGAATACCGGCCTGTCACGCCGGGGGTCGCGGGTTCGAGTCCCGTCCGCTCCGCCAGAAAATGAAGAAGCCCGCCTTGTGCGGGCTTTTTCATTTGCGTTTCCGATTGCGGGCGCGTGGCAGTGGAGTGGAGGAAGCTGCCTGCGCAGCTTCCGGCGGGACTCGAAGGGCGGCGCTTGCAAGCGCGGCCGCGGCCTGCACGATGTAGTCGAGTCTCGTCCGCTCCGCCAAACAAACGAAAGTGCCCGCCTTGTGCGGGCATTTTCGTTTTGTGCGCCTGTTTGCCGCGCCGTACTCGTCCGCAGTACGCCTGCTTTTCTCCCGTCCCACCCCGTATGTTGTAATATCGGTCGTTTTGTCCAATTTTCCCGTCACGCATGCTCGATTTCTTCCGTAATCACCAGCGCCTGATGATGGCGCTCCTGCTCCTGATCGTGTTGCCGGGGCTGGGTTTCGTCGGGATCCAAGGCTTCCGCGGCTTCTTCGACGACAGCGCGAACGTCGCGGCAGTCAACGGGCACAAGATCACGCGGGTCGAATTCGACGGCGCGTTCCGCCAGCAGATCGACCAGGCGCGTCAGGCGCTCGGCGGGCAGTTCGACATCAAGATGTTCGATACGCCCGAGCACCGCAAGCAGGTGCTCGACGGCCTGATCCAGCAACGCGTGCTGGCCGACGAGACCCAACGTCTGCACCTGACCGCATCCGACAACGCGGTGCGCGACGCGCTGATGAGCGACCCGATGATCGCGTCGCTGAAGAAGCCCGACGGTTCGATCGACGTCGAGCGCTATGCGCAACTGCTGTCGTTCCAGGGGATGACGCCCGAACAGTATCAGGAGCGCGTGCGCTACAGCCTCTCGCTGCAACAGATTCCGGCCAGCATCGTGTCGAGCGCATTCACGCCGAAGAGCCTCGCGCAACGCCTGTCCGAACTCGCCGCGCAGCAGCGCGAAATGCAGGCGCTCGTGCTGAAGACGAGCGACTTCGCCGCGAAGGTCCAGCCGACCGATGCGCAGCTCGCCGCATACTACGACGCGCACAAGCAGAGCTTCGCGACGCCGGAGACCGCGACGATCCAGTACCTGGTCTATTCGCCCGCCGCAGCAGCCGCGAGCACGCAGCCGACCGATGCGGACATCAAGAAGTTCTACGACGACAACCCGACGCACTTCCGCACCGAAGCGCAGGTTCGCGTGAGCCACATCTTCATCGCCGCGCCGGGCAGCGCAAGCGCGGCCGACAAGGCAGCGGCGAAGACGAAGGCCGAGCAGCTGCTGGCCGACGTGAAGGCGCATCCGGACCAGTTCGCGCAGATCGCGCAGAAGAGCTCGCAGGACGCACCGTCGGCCGCGAAGGGCGGCGACCTCGGCTTCATCGCGCGCGGCTCGACGGCGGGCGGCAAGGCGTTCGACGATGCCGCGTTCGCGCTCAAGCAGGGCGACGTGAGCGGTGTCGTGCAGTCGGATCTCGGCTTCCACATCCTGAAGGCAACGGAAGTGAAGCCGGCCGCCATCAAGCCGTTCGCCGACGTGAAGGACCAGATCGCAGTCGCCCTGAAGCAGCAGTACGCATCGAAGGCGTTCACGGACAACGCGGAAGGCTTCACGTCCACCGTCTACGAAAAGGCGAAGACGCTGCAGCCGGCCGCGGACAAGTACAAGCTGACGATCCAGACGGCCACCGTCACGCCGACGCCGAATCCGCAGCTGCCGGCGACGAGCCCGTTGAACAATCCGAAGTTCCTGGCCGCCGTATTCGCGAACGACGCGGTGAAGAACCAGAACAACACGCAGGCGATCGACGTCGGCAACAACACGCTGATCTCGGCGCGCGTGACCGACTACAAGCCGGCCGCCGTGCCCGCGCTCGACGCGATCAAGGACGTCGTGCGCCAGAAGGTCGTTGCCGAGCAGGCTGCGGAACTCGCGAAGAAGGACGGCGCGGCGAAGCTTGCCGAACTGCAGAAGTCGAAGTCGGCCGACGGGTTCGCGGCCGCGCAGAAGGTGTCGCGCACGCAGTCGCAGGGCCTGACGCCGGCTGCGCTGAGCGCCGTGTACAAGGTCGATGCGAAGACGCTGCCGGCGTACGTCGGTGTCGATCTCGGCGCGGACGGCTACGCGATCTACCGCGTGAACGCGGTGATCCCGGGTTCGGCGGTCGATCCGCAGCAACTGGCCGCCGCGCAGCAGCAGATGGCGCAGGTCGACGCGCAGAGCGAAGGCGAAGCGTATCTCGCCGCACTGCGTGACCGCTCGAAGGTGAAGTTGTACGGCTCGACGGCCAGCCAGTCGCAGGACGGCGACAACTGAGCGTCGTTTCGCCCGCAACAAAAAGCCCCGCTTTACGCGGGGCTTTTTGTTTTCCGGCGGGGCGGTAACGTCAGCCGCGCGGCTTGCCGAGCAGCGGCTTCAGCGCAGGCCAGACGTTGTCGAGCAGAATGCCCTGTGCCTGCTGCGCGGGATGCATCTGGTCGGCCTGGAACATCTCGGGCTTGTTCTCGATGCCGGCCAGCAGGAACGGCACGAGCGGCACGCCGAGATCCTTCGACAGCCGCGTATAGACGGCGTGGAACTTCTGCGTGTAGTCGGGGCCGTAATTGGGTGGCACATACATGCCGACCAGCACGACCTTTGCCCGGGCCTGTCGCGCGCCGGCGATGATGTCGCGCAGGTTTTGCTCGGTCGTTGCGAGCGGCACGCCGCGCAGCGCATCGTTCGAACCGAGCTCGACCACGACGATCGATGGCTTGAGCCGCTGCAGCACCGCAGGTAGCCGCGCGCGGCCGCCGCTCGTGGTGTCGCCGCTGACGCTGGCGTTCGCGACGCTATAATCGATTCGCTCGGTCGTGAGTCGTTGCCGCAGCAACGCCACCCAGCCGGAGTCGCGCGGCAGTCCGTATTCGGCCGACAGGCTGTCGCCGAGCACGACGATCACGGGCTGGCCCGATGTCGCGGCCGGCGTCGTTGCGGCGCGTGCCGGCACGGCGGCAGCGAGCAGGGTGCCCAACAGCGCGGCGACCGCCGCGCGTCTTTTCCAGCGAAATGTCGTGTCCATGTTCAAGATTACCGATCCGATCATCGAAGTCCATGACGTATGCAAGCGGGTCGCCGATGCAACGGGCGAGCTGACGATCCTCGACGGCATCACGCTCGCCGTGCAACCGGGCAGCAGCCTCGCGATCGTCGGCGCGTCGGGGTCGGGTAAATCGACGCTGCTCGGCCTGCTTGCCGGGTTGGACAGCGCGACGAGCGGCACGGTTCGCCTGCTCGGTCGCGCGCTCGACCAGCTCGACGAGGATGCGCGTGCGGCGCTGCGCAACGGCGCAGTCGGCTTCGTGTTCCAGTCGTTCCAGTTGATGCCGCACCTGACGGCGCTCGAGAACGTGATGCTGCCGCTCGAACTGCAGGGGGGCATCAGCGCGCGTGAAGCAGCCGATCGTGCCCGGGCGCTGCTCGTACAGGTCGGTCTCGGCGAGCGCACCGCGCATTATCCGAAGCTGTTGTCCGGGGGCGAGCAGCAGCGCGTCGCGCTTGCGCGCGCATTCGTCACGCACCCGGCGATCCTGTTCGCCGACGAGCCGACCGGCAGCCTCGATGCGGCTACGGGCCATGCGGTCATCGACCTGATGTTCGAACTGAACCGCACGCATGGCGCCACGCTCGTGCTCGTCACGCACGATGTCGAACTCGCACGCCGCTGCGCGACGACCGTGACGATCGACGCCGGACGCATCGTCGAGCCGCACGCGGAGCAGCGCGGCACCTGAATTGAGCGGCCGGCCGCGCGGGCAGGGCTGCGCGGCCGGCATCTGCATGACGCCGATGCCTCAGCCCATCAGCGCTTCAGCGCCGCGCGGGCGCGCTCGATCAGCGCGGTGGTCGACGAGTCGTGCTTGTCCGGATCGACCGACTCGGCCGTCAGGTCGGCTTCCACCACCTTGCCGAGAATCTTGCCGAGCTCGACGCCCCACTGGTCGAACGGATTGATGTCCCACACCGTTGCCTGCACGAGCACCTTGTGTTCGTACAGCGCGATCAGCGCGCCAAGCGTGCGCGGCGTCAGCGCATCGACGAGCAGCGTCGTCGTCGGGCGGTTGCCGGGGAACGTCAGATGCGGCGCGAGCGCCTCCTTGCCCGGCCCCGCGACCTTGCGCGCTTCGTCGAGCGTGCGGCCGAGCATCAGCGCCTCGCTCTGCGCAAAGCAGTTCGCCAGCAGCTTCGGATGATGGCTCGCGAGCGGATGCTCGGGCGTTAGCACCGCGATGAAGTCGATCGGCACGATCGTCGGCCCCTGGTGCAGCATCTGGAAGAACGCATGCTGGCCGTTGGTGCCCGGCTCGCCCCACGTGACGGCGGAGGTCGGGTAATCGACGAAGGTGCCGTCCAGGCGCGCGGATTTGCCGTTGCTCTCCATTTCGAGCTGCTGCAGGTACGACGGCAGGTAGTGCAGCGCTTCCGAATACGGTGCGACGAGATAGCTCTGCGAACCGAAGAAATTCCGGTACCAGATGCCGATCAGGCCGAGCAGCACGGGCAGGTTGCGCTCGAGCGGCGCTTCGCGGAAATGACGGTCCATGTCGTTCGCGCCGGCCAGCAGCTCGTCGAACTGCTCGGGGCCGATCGCGATCATGATTGACAGGCCGACTGCCGACCACAGCGAGTAACGGCCGCCGACCCAGTCCCACATTTCGAACACGTTGTCCGCGGCGATGCCGAACTTCACGACTTCGGCCGGGTTCGCCGACACGCCGACGAAGTGCTTCGCGAGCGCGTCCTCGGGGCAGCCGCGCGCGACGAACCAGTCGCGCAGCGAGCGTGCGTTCGTCATCGTCTCGAGCGTCGTGAAGGTTTTCGACACGATGATCGCGAGCGTTTCCTCGGGATCGACCTGTTCGAGCACGCGTGCGAGATCGGCGCCGTCGACGTTCGACACGAAGTGCGTGGAGATTTCAGGCGTTGCGACGTGGTGCAGCGCATGCACGACCATCTTCGGCCCGAGGTCGGAGCCGCCGATGCCGATGTTGATCACGTGGCGGATGCGCTTGCCGGTGTAGCCCGTCCACGAGCCGCTGCGCACGGCGCGCGCGAAGGTCGCCATCTTCGCGCGCTCGGCGCTGATCTGTGCGTGGAACGGCGCTTGCGGATCGGTCGCGCGCAGCGCGGTGTGCAGCGCGGCACGGCCTTCGGTCGGGTTGACGATCTCGCCCGCGAACATCGCGTCGCGGCGTGCTTCGACGCCCGCGTCGCGCGCGAGTTGCACGAGCAGGCGCAGCGTCTCGTCGTTGATGCGGTTCTTCGAGAAATCGGCGGCGAGGCCGCCGCCCGCGAGCGTGAAGCGTTCGGCACGCGTCGGCGCGTGGTCGTTTTCCGGCGCGAACCAGTCGCGCAGGCGAGCATGGCGGATTTGCTCGAAGTGGGATTGAAGGGCAGTCCAGGCGGGGAGCGAATTCAGCGTCATGGCGGTTCGAGTGAAGCGTGAATCGGGAGGAATGCCGCGCCGGCTCATCGGGATCGGAAGGCCGGCGGACGAGAGGGCCCGCCGTGCGGCGGGGCAGTCAGTATAGCGGCCTTATGTGTCGGCGCGCGGCGACGCGTAAAAAAGGCGATTGATCAGCGTGCGCACCATCGGCGCGAGTTCGCCGGCCGTGAGTCCGGCCGGGCCGGTGCCGTGTGCGGTCAGTGTGTCGGCCGCGAGGCCGTGCAGGTACACGCCCGCCAGCGCCGCCTCGTACGGTGCGACGCGCTGCGCGAGCAACGCGCCGATCACGCCGCCGAGCACGTCGCCGGTGCCGCCGGTGGCAAGCGCCGCGTTGCCGGTCGGATTGATCGCCACGCGGCCGTCGGGCGCTGCAATCACCGTGCCCGAGCCTTTCAGCACGACATGCGCCGCATAACGAGTCGCAAGCGCCTGCGCGGCTGCGACGCGGTCGCGCTGGACCGTCGCCGTGTCGCTGCCGAGCAGCCGCGCGGCTTCGAGCGGATGCGGCGTCAGCACGCACGGATTGCCGCGCGTACCGCGCGTGGCGACGGCGGTCGCGAGATCCGCATGTGTCGCGACGAGGTTCAGTGCATCGGCATCGAGCAGCGTCACGGCGTCGTGTGCGAGCACGTCGCGCACGAGCGTCGCCGCGGCCTCGCGCGTGCCCAGCCCGCAGCCGGCCGCGACGGCGGTCATCGTGCCGAGATCGAGGCCGTCGGCCGGATGCAGCATCAGTTCGGGGAACGGCGGGTCGTACGGCGGCGCGCCGGCGCCGAGGAAGCCGACGTGCACCTTGCCGGCACCGGCGAACAGCGCGGCGCGGGCGGCCAGGATCGGCGCGCCGCACATGCCCGTGTCGCCGCCGAGCACCGCGAGACTGCCGAACGTGCCCTTGTGGGACGCGAATGCGCGCGCGGGCAGGGCAGCGGCGAAGCGCGCAGGCGCGTTCAGCACGATGGCCGGCGTAGTGAGCGGCGCGACGTCGAGCGATGCGACGTCGATTTCGCCGGCGAGATCGCGGCCTTCACCCGTGTAGAGGCCCGGCTTCGCGGCGATGAACGTGAGCGTATGGGTGGCGGCGACGGCGACACCTGCGCCGACGATCTGGCCCGTATCGCTGTCGAGCCCGCTCGGGACATCGAGTGCGAGCACGTGGCCGCCGCTGCGCGCATGCGCGGCGATGCGCTGGGCCTGCTCGGCGAATGCGCCGTCGAGCGCGCGGCCGAGACCGATGCCGAACAGCCCGTCGACGACCCATGCATAGCCGTCCAGCGAAGCAGGCGGCGTGGCGGACAGCGGTACGCCGGCTGCGCGCGCGAGGCGGAGCGCCCATTGCGCGTCGTCCGGTTTTACCGGCACCGGCATCCACGCTTGCGTGGCGACGCCAAGCTGCTGGAGGTGAGCGGCGGCAACCAGCGCGTCGCCGCCGTTGTTGCCTGGGCCGACCGCGAACCACACGGGGCGGTCGTCGCCGGCCATGCGCTCGGACAACCAGTGCGCGGCGGCGGTGCCGGCGCGACCCATCAGCGCATGCGGCGGCAGCGCCGCCGCGGCGTCGGTTTCGGCCGTGCGCAGGTCGGTGACGCGCAGCAGCGCGATCGGATCGGAGTCGGGGGGCGGGTGGGTAACGGTCATCGCGGGGTCGTGGCGGCTGGCTAGGAGGCCGCCGGGAACGGGCCCGCGGCGGTCAGGTCGTGAAGCGCCCGGCGCGCAGTGCGGCGAGCGTGTCGGCGGGCCAGTGCTGCACGTCGCCGCCCAGATAGTCGGTCACCACTTTAGCAGACCCGCATGCGAGCCCCCAGCCGGCCGGACCGTGCCCGAAATTGACGAACACGCGCGGATGCGGGGTCGGACCGACGACCGGCAGGCCGTCCGGTGACAGCAGCTGCGTGCCTTGCCACGACAATGCGGCCGAGATCCGCGCGGCGCCGGGCACCCAGTCGTGGACGGCCTGGCCGAGCAGTGCGAGCGCGGCCTCGGACAGCGGCTCGGCGAGCGGCTTCGCGGTGTCGGGCAGGCTCTGCAGCACGGCGCCGCCGCCGACGCGCAGCCGCTGGTGGGTGCGCGTGATCGAGATCCGCTTGATCGAATCGATGACGTTCAGGTGCGGTGCATGTTCTTCATAGGCGACCGGTGCGGTGAGCGTATGGACGCGCACCGGGTGCAGCGGCAGGCGCCAGCCGAGCCGGTCGAGCAGCGGCAGGCTGCCGGCGCCGGCGGCGACCACGATCGCATCGGCGGAAATCACGTCGACCTCGCGTGCGTTCGACGCGCGCCGGTCGCCGGGCGGGACGAGCTCGACCGCGGCACGGCCGGTATCGACGCGGATCGCGGCGACTTCCGCGCCGAAGCGGAACTGCACGCCATGCTCGTCGAGCGTCTGCTTGACCAGTTTCGCGAACAGCGGGCAATTGCCGGTACGTTCGGATTCGAGCAGCACGCCGCCGGCGAAGCCGGGCTCGGCCGGCACCGACGGCTCGACCGCCGCGCATTCGTCGGCGGAGAGCAGGCGGTACGGCTGGTCGAGCGTGCGCAGCAGGTCGAGCGCGGGCTGCATCGCCTCCCAGTCGCGCGGATCGCGCACCACGTGCAGGATGCCGGGCTTCTGTTCGAATTCGAGTTCGAGGCGCGTCTCGATGTCGGCGAGCGTGTCGCGCGACGCATCGATCAGCGGGCGCAGCCGCGCGTACTGGGCGGCGAACGCGTCGGGTTCGCGCAACGTGCCGAGCTGCTTGACGAAGCGGCGCACGCCGCCGTTGAAGCCCGGCTTGTAGACGATGCCGCTGTCGCGCGGCTGGCGCTGGCGCATGAAGGTCGGGCCGAACCAGACGTCGAGCGGGCTCGGCAGCAGCGCGCCGCCGTCGCCGTAGGTCGCACCCTGCGCGACGGTCGCGTGACGTTCGACCACGCACACGCGATGGCCGGCCGCGCGCAACTGGTAGGCGGTGGCGACGCCGCTGATTCCGCCGCCGATGACGATGACATCCATGGATTGCTTCGATGACGGGCGGCGCGCGTGCGCCGCCCGGTGAGAATTCGCTGAGGGCCCCGGCCCGGTGAACCCGGAATGATAGCGCCAAAATCGCGGGAACCGGCGCCGGGCGAGCACGGACCGTGCAGCCGCGCCACGACCGCCGGCTGCCGCGCCCGCGCGGGCGGCCCGGCGGGCGTGTCGTGCGCTGCGCACGCCGCGGCACCGTTGCGGTGCATGCAGGCTACCGATTGGCCGGTCTGGGGCGACCGACTTCCGGGTATAATTGCGGCCTTCCTTTCGCCCCACGTCGCCACCTCGCGCGACTCATCGACGTCAGTCCAGCCCATGGCTCACTTCTCGTGTTTTCCCGGCGCTTCGGCCCTCTCCGATTTCCGTCAAACCCGTCTGCTCGACACGCTCAAGCAAATCGACGCCAACATCGTCGCGGTGCGCGGGCAGTTCCTGCACTTCGTCAATGCGGCCGAGCCGCTGTCGGCCGACGACAGCGCGCGCATCGACGCGCTGATGCACTACGGCGCGCCGTTCGAGCCGGCGGCCGAGAAGGGCACGGCCGAGACCTTCGTCGTGCTGCCGCGCTTCGGCACGGTCTCGCCGTGGGCGAGCAAGGCGACCGACATCGCGCAGCACTGCGGCCTCACGCAGGTGCGCCGCATCGAGCGCGGCGTCGAATTCACGGTCACCCTGAAGTCGGGCCTGCTCGGCGGCAAGAAGGCGCTGTCGGACGACGCGCGCGCAGCCGTCGCGGCCGCACTGCATGACCGGATGACCGAAAGCGTGGTCGCGGCACGCGACGACGCGAAGCACCTGTTCGACGAACTGCCGGCCAAGCCGCTCGCGAGCGTCGACGTGCTGGGCGCCGGCCGCGGCGCGCTCGAGCGTGCGAACGTCGAGCTGGGCCTCGCGCTTGCCGACGACGAGATCGACTACCTGGTCGACGCGTTCCGCAAGCTCGAACGCAACCCGACCGACGTGGAACTGATGATGTTCGCGCAGGCGAACAGCGAACACTGCCGTCACAAGATCTTCAACGCGCAGTGGACGATCGACGGCGAAGCGCAGGACATGTCGCTGTTCGCGATGATCCGCAACACCGAGAAGCTGAACCCGCAGGGCACGATCGTCGCGTATTCGGACAACTCCTCGATCATGGTCGGCGCCGAAGCCGAGCGCTGGTTCCCGCGCAATACCGGCGGGGCCGGCGAGCCGGGTGAACGTTATGGCCGCCACACCGAGCTCACGCACACGCTGATGAAGGTCGAGACGCACAACCACCCGACGGCGATCTCGCCGTTCCCGGGGGCGGCGACCGGCGCGGGCGGCGAGATCCGCGACGAAGGCGCGACGGGTCGCGGTGCGCGCCCGAAGGCCGGCCTCACCGGTTTCACCGTGTCGAACCTCGACCTGCCCGATGCCCGCCAGCCGTGGGAAAACGACCGTGACGCCGCGCAGCCGGTGGCCGAGCGCAACCCGAACGATGTGCACGGCCCGTACGGCCGCCCCGACCGCATCGCGTCGCCGCTGCAGATCATGATCGACGGCCCGCTCGGCGGCGCCGCGTTCAACAACGAATTCGGCCGTCCGAACCTCGGCGGGTATTTCCGCGTGTACGAGCAGAACGTCGGCGGGAAGGTGCACGGCTATCACAAGCCGATCATGATCGCGGGTGGTCTCGGCAACATCGCCGACCAACATACGCACAAGCACGACGTGCCGGCCGGCTCGCTGCTGATCCAGATCGGCGGCCCCGGCATGCGGATCGGGATGGGCGGCGGCGCCGCGAGCTCGATGGCGACCGGCGCGAACACGGCCGAACTCGACTTCGACTCGGTGCAGCGCGGCAACCCGGAAATCGAGCGTCGCGCACAGGAAGTGATCAACGGCTGCTGGCAGCTCGGCGCGGAAAACCCGATCCTGAGCATCCACGACGTCGGCGCGGGCGGCCTGTCGAACGCGTTCCCCGAGATCGTCGACGGTGCGGGCAAGGGCGCGCGCTTCGAGCTGCGCAAGGTCGCGCTCGAGGAATCGGGCCTGTCGCCGCGCGAAATCTGGTCGAACGAAGCGCAGGAGCGCTACGTGCTGGCGATCGCGCCGGCCGACCTGCCGCGCTTCGAGGCGATCTGCGCCCGTGAGCGTTGCCCGTTCGCGGTGGTCGGTGTCGCGACCGACGAACGCCAGCTGAAGCTCGTCGACGACGAAGCGACGGGCGCTGACGAATACCCGGTCGACATGCCGATGGAAGTGCTGCTCGGCAAGCCGCCGCGCATGCATCGCGACGTCACGCGCGTGACGACGGAGCGTGCACCGGTCGACGTGACGGGCATCGCATTGTCGGCGGTCGCGATCGACGTGCTGAAGCACCCGACGGTCGGCAGCAAGTCGTTCCTGATCACGATCGGCGACCGCTCGGTCGGCGGCACGTCGGTGCGCGACCAGATGGTCGGTCCGTGGCAGGTGCCGGTGGCCGACTGCGCGGTCACCGCGCTCGACTACGCGGGCTTCAAGGGCGAGGCGATGACGATGGCCGAGCGCACGCCGCTCGCCGTGATCGACGCGCCGGCATCGGGCCGCATGGCGGTCGGCGAGGCGATCACGAACATCGCGAGCGCGCCGATCGCGTCGCTCGACAAGCTGAAGCTGTCGGCGAACTGGATGGCGGCATGCGGCACTGCCGGCGAGGACGCCGCGCTGTTCGACACGGTCAAGGCGATCGGCATGGAGCTGTGCCCGGCGCTCGGGATCGGCATCCCGGTCGGCAAGGATTCGCTGTCGATGAAGACGAAGTGGGACGAGCAGGGCGTCGCGAAGGAAGTGGTGTCGCCGGTGTCGCTGATCATCTCCGCGTTCGCGCCGGTCGAGGACGTGCGCCGTCACCTGACGCCGCAACTGCGTCGCATCGCCGACGCGGGCGACAGCGTGCTGATCGCGATCGATCTCGGCCGCGGCAAGAACCGGATGGGCGGCAGCATCTTCGCGCAGGTCACGCAGCAGGTCGGCGACACGACGCCGGACGTCGACGATGCGGAAGACCTGAAGCGCTTCTTCAACGCGATCCAGTCGCTCAATGCGCAAGACAAGCTGCTGGCATACCACGACCGCTCGGACGGCGGCCTGTGGGCGACGGTGTGCGAAATGGCGTTCGCGGGCCACGCGGGCGTGTCGCTGAACGTCGACATGCTGACGCTCGACCCGAATCACGAATCCGACTACGGCGACGCGAAGGACTGGGCGAAGCAGACGAGCGGCCGCCGCGAGGATCGCACGCTGCGCGCGCTGTTCTCCGAGGAACTCGGCGCCGTCGTGCAGGTGCGTGCGACCGATCGCGACGCGGTGCTCGGCGCGCTGCGCGAGTTCGGCCTGTCGGCGTGCTCGCACGTAATCGGCTCGGTCAACGATCGCGACGTGATCGAGGTGTACCGCGACGCGAAGAAGATCTTCGACGCACCGCGCATCGAACTCCATCGCGCATGGAGCGAAGTGAGCTGGCGCATTGCACGCCTGCGCGACAACCCCGCCTGCGCGGATGCCGAATACGACGCGCTGCTCGACGCGGCCGATCCGGGCATCTCGCCGGTGCTGAGCTTCGATCCGGCCGACGATATCGCCGCGCCGTTCATCGCGACGGGTGCACGGCCGCGCGTCGCGATCCTGCGCGAGCAGGGCGTGAACTCGCATCTGGAAACGGCCTACGCGTTCGACCGCGCGGGCTTCGATGCACACGACGTGCACATGAGCGATCTGCTCGCCGGCCGTGCCACGCTCGCCGATTTCGCGGGTGCGGTCGCATGCGGCGGCTTCTCGTACGGCGACGTGCTGGGCGCGGGCGAAGGCTGGGCGAAGACGATCCGCTTCAACGCGAACCTCGCCGACATGTTCTCGGCCTTCTTCGCGCGTCCCGACACGTTCGCGCTCGGCATCTGCAACGGCTGCCAGATGCTGTCGAGCCTCGCGTCGATGATCCCGGGCGCGGATGCGTGGCCGAAGTTCACACGCAACAAGTCCGAGCAGTTCGAGGCGCGCTTCTCGTTCGTCGAAGTGGAGAAGTCGCCGTCGATCTTCTTCGCGGGGATGGAAGGTTCGCGGATTCCGGTCGCGGTCGCGCACGGCGAAGGCTACGCGGACTTCTCGCAGCAGGGCGACATCGATCGCGTCGCGGTCGCGATGCGTTACGTCGACCACCGCGGCGAAGCGACCGAGCGCTATCCGTTCAACCCGAACGGCTCGCCGGCCGGCATCACGTCGGTCACGACGGCCGACGGCCGCTTCTCGGTGCTGATGCCGCACATGGAGCGCGTGCATCGCACGGTCGCAATGAGCTGGCACCCGGAAAGCTGGGGTGAAGCGAGCCCGTGGATGCGCGTGTTCCGCAACGCGCGCCGCTGGATCGGCTGATCGGGATGATGTTCGACCCGAACGCGCCGGTCGAGGTCGTCACGCTGCGCGATGAGCGTGCAAGCGAGGCCGACGCGATCGGCCGCGTGATCGTCGCCGCGTTCGCGGGCGAGCCGGAAGGCGGCCAGTTCGAACGGCGGATCGTCGATACGCTGCGTGCCGACGGTGCGTTGAGCGTCTCGCTCGTCGCGGAGCGCGACGGCCGCCTGATCGGGCACGTTGCGTTCTCGCCGGTGTCGATCGGCGGCGAGCCGTCCGGCAGCCAGGGCTGGTACGGGCTGGCGCCGCTCGCGGTGCTGCCCGGTTGCCAGCGGCAGAGCATCGGTGCGGGGCTGGTGCGCACGGGGCTCGACGCGTTGCGCCGGCTTGGCGCGCGCGGCTGCGTGCTGCTCGGCGAACCCGCGTACTACACGCGGTTCGGCTTTGCGCCATCCGGCGACATCGTGTTCCCGGGCGTGCCGCCCGAGTATTTCCTCGCGCTGTCGCTCGACGATTCGGCGCCGCGGCCGTCGGGTGACGTTCGCTATCACGACGTGTTCCATCCTGCGTAGCCTGCTGCGCTTGCGATGCGCGTGAATCCGGCACGGGTAAGGCCGCTCTTTGGAGCGGCCTTTTTCTTTTGCGGGGCTGCAAGCGCATCGTGACGCGTCCGCAGGCAGTACGCGCGGGCAATAAAAAAGCCGCTCCGAAGAGCGGCTTTTCGATGCGCGTGCGACGCGTGCCGGCGTTACTTGACAGTTGCCTGCTGGCGCAGACCTTCCTCGAACGCCTGCAGCTTCTGCTGCACGAGTTGCTGCGCGATCTGCGCCTTCACCTGCTCGAGCGGCGGCGGGGCGATGTCGCGGATGTCGTCGACACGGATGATGTGCCAGCCGAACTGGGTCTTCACCGGCGTGTCGGTCATCTGGCCTTTCTGCAGCTTCTGCGCGGCCGCCGCGAATTCCGGCACGTACGCCTTCGGGTCGGACCAGTCGAGATCGCCGCCGTTCTTGCCCGAACCCGGATCCTTCGAGTATTGCTTCGCGAGATCCTCGAACTTCGCGCCGGCCTTGATCTTCGCGATCAGGTCCTTCGCCTGCTGCTCGTCGCTGACGAGGATGTGGTGCAGGTGGTATTCGCGATTGCCGCCGGCGCCCTTGACGAGGTCGTCGTAGCGCGCCTTCACTTCGGCGTCGGTCGGCTGGTTCTTCTTCAGGAAGCTCTCGATCATCGAGCGCAGCACGACGGTCTGCTGCGCGACGGCGACCTGCGCCTTCACGTCCGGACGGTTCGGGATGCCTTCACGGATCGCTTCCTGCATCAGGATTTCGCGGTTCACGAGTTCCTGGCGCACGGCCTGCTGCAGTTGCGGGCTGTCGGTCTGGCCTTGCTGGACGAGCTGAGCAACCATCGCGTCGGCGCGCGACTTCGGAATCGGCGTGCCGTTGACGACGGCGATGTTCTGGGCAAATGCCGGTGCCGCTGCAAAAGCAGCCGCCGCGACCCACAGGCGGGGGGATTTCAGGATCATCGGGAATTCCTAATGAGACTAGATTGAAGATTCGTTGAATTCTTCGGGCGTGTAAGCCACGATCGCGAGCGCGTGAATGCCGCGCTGCATCGCATCAGCGAGCGCATCATACACCAGCCGGTGCCGCGCGACGCGCGGCTTGCCGGCGAAGGCGGCCGACACGATCGTGACCGTGAAGTGGCCGCCGGCGGACGCGCCGGCGTGGCCCGCGTGCTGCGCGCTGTCGTCGCGCACGGTGAGCGACAGCGGGGCGAGCGCCGCGGTGAGGCGCGCTTCGATCAGCGCGATGCGTTCGTCGGGCGATGCGTGGAGAAAGGCGTCCGTCATGTCACTCGTCCTTCAGGTATTTCGTGAGCCACAGGCTCTGCAGGATGATGAATACGACCATCGCGCCCGTCGTGCCGAACAGCTTGAAGTTCACCCATTGCGATTCGGTGAAGTTGTGCACCACGTACAGGTTCGCGACACCGAGCACCGCGAAGAACATCGCCCAGGCGACGTTCAGCTTGTCCCACACGGGGTGCGGCAGCGTGAGCTGCTTGCCCATCATCTTCTCGATCAGGTTGTTGCCGAACGCATAGCGCGCGGCGAGCAGCCCGATCGCAAACAGCCAGTACAGCACAGTCGGTTTCCATTGAATGAATTTCTCGTCATGCAGGACGAGGGTGGCGCCACCGAAAACGACGATCACGCCGAGGCTGACCCACAGCATCGTGTCGACCTTCCGGTGCCGGAAGGCAACCCAGGCGACCTGGGCCAGCGTCGCGACGATCGCGACGGCGGTGGCGGTAAAGATGCCCCAGACCTTGAAGGCGGCAAAAAACAGGATGATCGGAAACAGATCGAACAGGAATTTCATGGCGCTCGCAGCTGCGTGAAAGGCCGCTTGCGCGGCCTTTCACCGTTGTAGGGACCCGCCAGGCACCGCCGGAGCGGATCGGGGCGGTGGCGCGAGGGGCGCCCCGCGGATCCGCCCGGCGCCGCTCATTCGTTTTCGGGTCGGGACTCGAAGTTTAACGCAGCCGAATTGATGCAGTACCGCAAACCGGTCTTGTCGCGCGGGCCGTCCTCGAAGACGTGGCCGAGGTGCGCACCGCAGTGGTTGCAGCGCACCTCGACGCGCACCATCCCGTGCGAGTAGTCGACCTTTTCGTCGATCACCTCACCGTTGAGCGGCTTGAAGTAGCTGGGCCAGCCGCAGCCCGAGTGGAACTTGGCGCCGGACTCGAACAGCGGCGTGCTGCAGACGACGCATTTGTAGATGCCGTCGTCTTCGGTGTCGGTGTATTCGCCGGTGAATGCACGCTCGGTTGCCGCATGCTGCGTGACTTCGTACTGCATCGGCGTGAGCCGGCGGCGCAACTCGGCGTCGTCCTTCTCGTACGGGAAGGTCTTGTCGTCTGAATCGTGGGACATGTGGGGTTCTCCTGATCGGTCGGTCGATACGCGCGGGTCGGGGCTCAGGACGAGCAGCTCACTTCGAGCGACCCGGCCCAGTCGGGCGGCAACGCCGCGTACGCTTCATGCTCCGGTTGTTCGTCGAACGGGCGGCGCAGGATCTGCGCGAGCCGCTCGACTTCCGAAAAATCCTTTTCCTTCGCGCGCCGGATCGCGACTTCGGCCAGATGGTTGCGCAACACGTATTTCGGGTTCACGCGGTTCATCACGGCGGCACGTGCCGCGTCGTCGCGTGTTTCCTCGGACAGCCGCGCGCGGTAGAGGTTCGCCCACGCATCGAACGCGTCGCGGTCGATGAACAGGTCGCGCACGGGCGCGTCGCGGCTCGCGTCGTGCTTCGAGATCTGCGCGAGCCGGCGGAACGTCAGCGTGAAATCCGCGTGGCTCGCATGCATCGTCTCGAGCAGCTTGTTGGCGAGCTCGGCGTCGTTTTCGCGTTCGAGCTCGAGGCCGAGCTTCGCGCGCATCGCACGTTCGAGCGCGGGGCCGAAGCGTTCCGGGAACTTCGCGAGCACGGCCTGCGCGTCCTCCACCGCACGCTCGGCGCGCGCATCGTCGTCGGCGATGCCGTGCTGCAGCCCGATCAGCGGCAGCAGCGCCTGCGCGAGGCAATAGCAGTTCCAGTGCGCGATGCGCGGCTGCATCCGGTATGCGTAGCGGCCGCTCGTATCCGAGTGGTTGCAGATGTGGTTCGCGTCGAACGCGTCGACGAAGCCGAACGGGCCGTAGTCGATCGTCACGCCGAGGATCGACATGTTGTCGGTGTTCATCACGCCGTGGCAGAAGCCGACCGCCTGCCACTGCGCGACGAGGTCGGCCGTGCGCAGCGTCGCGGCTTCGAGGAGCGCGAGGTACGGATCGTCGGCGCGGCGGCAATCCGGATAGAAGCGGTCGATCACGTGATCGGCGAGCTGGCGCAACAGGTCGGGGCGATCGTTCGAGAAGAAGTGCTCGAAGTGGCCGAAGCGCACGAAGCTCTCCGACACGCGCGTGACGACGGCCGACGTCTCGATCTCCTCGCGCACCACCGGCTGGTCGGAACCGATCACCGTCAGTGCGCGCGTAGTCGGGATGCCGAGGTGATGCATCGCTTCCGAGCACAGGAATTCGCGGATCGACGAGCGCAGCACCGCGCGGCCGTCACCCATCCGCGAGTAAGGCGTGCGACCGCTGCCTTTCAGTTGCAGCTCGTAGCGGCGGCCGTCCGTGCCGGTGCACTCGCCGATCGTCAGCGCGCGGCCGTCGCCGAGCTGGCCGGCCCACACACCGAACTGGTGGCCGGAATACACCGATGCATACGGCATCGCGTGCGCGGGCCAGTCGCGCGTCGGGTTGCCGGCGAACAGCTCGGCGAAGCCGGGCTGCGCGGCGATCGACGGCGGCAGGTCGAGCAGTTGCGCGACTTCGTCGGAAAAGCCGACGACGTACGGCGTGGCAAGCGGCGCGGCCGGCAGCCGCGTATGAAACGCGTCGCCGAGCGAGACGAACGCGCCAGTGGCGGGCTCGCCGAGCGTGGCGGCGAGGTCGGGGAGGGTGTCAGCCGGATCGGCTGCGCTTCGGGAAAACGACATGTTGAGCGCCTCTGGGTAAGCCGATATTGTAAGACGGCGCCGCGCCGCCCGCATGGTGGCCCGCGCATCGTGCGCCAAGCCCGTCCGGGGCCGCTGACGGGCGCGCCGCAGAGGCACCGATTCGCATCCTCACGGAGAAAAGACGATGGGTAAGCCGTTGCTGGGCCAGATGATGGACATGCCGTTGCTGGTGTCCTCGCTGATTTCTCACGCCGCGCGGCACGCCGGCGATACGGAGATCGTGTCGAAGCGCGTGGAAGGCGATCTGCATCGCTACACGTACCGCGATTGCGAGCGCCGCGCGAAGCAGCTGGCGCAGGCGCTCGCGCGGCTCGGCGTCGAAACCGGCGATCGCGTCGGCACGCTGGCGTGGAACGGCTACCGGCATCTGGAAGCGTATTACGGGATCGGCGGCATGGGGGCCGTGTGCCACACGATCAACCCGCGCCTCTTTCCCGAGCAGATCGCGTACATCGTCAATCACGCGGAAGACCGCTACGTCTTCTTCGACATCAATTTCGCGCCGCTCGTCGAGGCCATCGCGCCGCAATGCCCGCACGTGAAGGGCTGGGTCGCGATGACGGACGCCGCGCACCTCCCGTCCGGCACAACGCCGTTCCTCTGCTATGAAACGCTCGTCGAAGCGGAGGACGGCCGCTACGACTGGCCGCGCCTCGACGAGCAGCAGGCGTCGGGGCTGTGCTACACGTCGGGCACGACCGGCAACCCGAAGGGCGTGCTGTATTCGCACCGCTCGACCGTGCTGCACGCATACGGCGCCGCGCTGCCCGACGCGATGAACCTGTCCGCGATGGACGCCGTGCTGCCCGTCGTGCCGATGTTCCACGTCAACGCATGGGGGCTGCCGTACGCGGTGCCGCTCACGGGCGGCAAGCTCGTGCTGCCCGGCAAGGATCTCGACGGGAAATCGCTGTACCAGTTGATGGAGGCCGAGCGCGTGACGTTTTCCGCGGGCGTGCCGACCGTGTGGCTCGGCCTGCTCAACTACATGCGCGAGGCCGGCGTGCGCTTCTCGACGCTGAACCGCACGGTGATCGGCGGCTCCGCGTGCCCGCCCGCGATGCTGCGCACCTTCGAGGACGAATACGGCGTGCGCGTGATTCACGCATGGGGCATGACCGAACTGTCGCCGCTCGGCACGCTCGCGAAGCTCAACTGGGCGCAGTCGCAGCGGCCGCTCGACGCGCAGCGCAAGCTGCTCGAGAAGCAGGGGCGCGTGATCTGCGGCGTCGACATGCGCATCGTCGGCGAGGACGGCCACGAACTGCCGTGGGACGGCGTCGCATTCGGCGAACTGCAGGTGCGCGGACCGTGGGTGATCGATCACTACTTTCGCGGCGAGTCGTCGCCGCTGTCGGACGGCTGGTTTCCGACCGGCGACGTCGCGACGATCGACCCCGACGGCTTCCTGCAGATCACCGACCGCAGCAAGGACGTGATCAAGTCGGGCGGCGAGTGGATCAGCTCGATCGACATCGAAAACGTCGCGATTGCGCACCCGGGCGTGGCCGAGGCCGCCTGCATCGCCTGTGCGCACCCGAAATGGACCGAGCGCCCGCTGCTCGTCGTGGTGCCGCGCGAAGGGGCGAACCTGAGCCGCGACGCGCTGCTCGCGTTCTACGAAGGCAAGGTCGCGAAATGGTGGATTCCCGACGACGTCGTGTTCGTCGAATCGCTGCCGCACACCGCGACCGGCAAGCTGCAGAAGCTGAAGCTGCGCGAGACGTTCCGCGACTACGTGTTGCCGACGGCGGTCTGCGAGCCGTAACCCGGGTCCGGGCCGGAAGCGGCTCGTGAGGCGGTCGCCCGATCCGTCCCCGGATCGGGAGAAAAATTCAAATTGAACGACCGTGCTTTTTCGTTGTATGCTGACTCCGTTCATCAGGACATGCGGCTGTTCGACCGCGCACAATGAAGCGCAGCCACCCCGGCGCGCGATGCATGGAGGCAGGCAGATGGCAGTGGATTACTCGACTCGCGACGGCGTGGCCGTCCTTACGCTCAACAATCCGCCCGTCAACGGGCTCGGCCTGTCGACCCGTCAGGGCGTCATGGACGCGCTCGATCGCGCCGCGCAGGATCCGTCGGTCACGGCCATCGTGCTGACCGGCGCGGGACGCGCATTCTCGGGCGGCGCCGACATCACCGAATTCAATACGCCGAAGGCGTTGCAGGAGCCGACGCTGCACACCGTGATCCGCGCGGTGGAGGCGAGCGCGAAGCCCGTCGTCGCGGCACTGCACAGCGTCGTGATGGGCGGCGGCCTCGAGCTCGCGCTCGGCGCGCACTACCGCGTCGCGGCGCCGGGCGCGCAGGTCGCGCTGCCCGAAGTGAAGCTCGGCCTGCTGCCGGGCGCGGGCGGCACGCAGCGCCTGCCGCGTGCGGTGGGGCTCGAAACCGCGCTGAACATGATCGTGTCGGGCGCGCCCGTGCCGTCGGAGCAGCTCGCGAAGAGCGGGCTGTTCGACGAAATGGCCGACGGCGACCTGCTCGACGCGGCCGTCGCGTTCGCCCGCAAGGTCGGTGCGCAGAAGGGGCCGCATCCGCGCGTGCGCGATCGCAAGATCGTCCATGAGAATGCCGCGGGCTTCATCCAGTTCGCGCGGAATTCCGCGAAGGCCGCCGCACCGAATTTCCCCGCACCGCACAAGTGCATCGACGCGATCGAGGCCGGCGTGCTGCACGGCTTCGACAAGGGCAGCGTTGCCGAGCGCGAGGGTTTCGTCGCGCTGATGATGACGCCGGAAAGCCGCGCGCTGCGGCATGCGTTCTTCGGCGAGCGCGCGGCGAGCAAGATTCCCGACGTGCCGGGCGATACGCCGCTGCGCGAGATCCGCCGTGTTGGCGTGATCGGCGCGGGCACGATGGGCGGCGGGATCGCGATGAACTTCGTCAACGCAGGGCTGCCCGTCACGCTGCTCGAGACGAAACAGGACGCGCTCGAGCGCGGCGTCGCGACGATCCGCAAGAACTACGACGCGCAGGTGAAGAAGGGCAAGCTCTCGCAGGAGAAGCTCGACGCGCGCATGGCGCTGATCACGCCCACGCTGTCCTATGACGACCTGAAGGACGCCGACCTGATCATCGAAGCCGTGTTCGAGGAACTCGGCGTGAAGGAGCAGGTGTTCAAGAAGCTCGACGAAGTCGCGAAGGCGGGCGCGATCCTCGCGTCGAACACGTCGACGCTCGACGTCGACAAGATCGCGGCGTTCACGAAGCGTCCGCAGGACGTCGTCGGCATGCACTTCTTCAGCCCGGCGAACGTGATGAAGCTGCTCGAGGTCGTGCGCGGCGCGCAGACCGCGAAGGACGTGCTCGCCACCGTGATGGCCGTCGCGAAGAAGATCCGCAAGACGGCGGTCGTGTCCGGCGTGTGCGACGGCTTCATCGGCAACCGGATGATCGAGCAGTACATCCGCCAGGCGCTCTTCATGCTCGAGGAAGGCGCGCTGCCCGCGCAGGTCGACCGTGCGATCGAGAAATTCGGTTTCGCGATGGGACCGTTCCGGATGAGCGACCTCGCCGGCAACGACATCGGCTGGGCCATCCGCAAGCGCCGCTACGTCGAGCAGCCCGAGCTCCACTACTCGAAGATCGCCGACCGCCTGTGCGAACAGGGCCGCTTCGGCCAGAAGACGGGCGCCGGCTGGTACGACTATGTGCCGGGCGATCGCAAGGCGAAGCCGTCGTCGCTCGTCGACGAGATGGTCGTCGCGTATTCGAAGGAGCGCGGTGTCGAGCGTCGGAAGATCGGCGACGACGAGATCGTCGAACGGCTCGTGTTCGCGCTCGTCAACGAAGGCGCGAAGATCCTCGAGGAGAAGATCGCGTCGAAGGCGTCCGACATCGACATGGTCTACCTGACCGGCTATGGCTTCCCGCTGTGGCGCGGCGGCCCGATGCTGTACGCGGACGTGGTCGGCCTCTACAACGTCGAGCGCGCGATTCGCCGCTACGCGGCTGCACCGAACGGCGACGCATGGCAGCTCGCGCCGTCGATCGCGGAACTCGCGAAGGCTGGCCGCGGGTTCAACGGCTGACGCGCCGGATCGCGGCGCCACGCACACCCGGAGAAACGCAATGAAACGCACTGACGACGTCCTGCTCGTGATTGACGTGCAATACGACTTCATGCCGGGCGGCGCGCTCGCGGTGCCCGACGGCGACGCGGTCGTGCCGGTGATCAACGCGCTCGCGCAACGCTTCGACCAGGTCGTGCTGACGCAGGACTGGCACCCGCGCGAGCACGTGTCGTTCGCGGCGAATCACCCGGGCCGCGAACCGTTCTCCACGCTCGCGCTGCCGTACGGCGAGCAGGTGCTGTGGCCCGTGCACTGCGTGCAGGACACCGAAGGCGCGGCGTTGCATCGCGATCTCGATATCCCGCATGCGCGGCTCGTGATCCGCAAGGGCGGCGACGCGCAGGTCGACAGCTATTCCGCGTTCGTCGAAGCCGACCGCACGACGCGCACCGGGCTCGCGGGCTATCTGCGCGAGCTCGGCGCGAAGCGTGTGTGGTGCTGCGGGCTCGCGACCGACTATTGCGTCGCGTGGTCGGCGCTCGATGCGCGCGCGGCCGGTTTTGAAGCCGCGGTGATCAACGATGCGTGTCGCGCGATCGACCTGAACGGGTCGCTCGCCCACGCATGGCAGCAGATGCAGGCAGCGGGCGTCGCGCATGTGACGTCCGCGGGCGCGCGCCCGGCGGCGTAGCGCATTCCCAATTCGATTCAGGACATGAAGCAGGACCGAAGGAGACTCGCATGACCGAAGCCGTAATCGTATCGACCGCCCGCACGCCGCTGGCGAAATCCTGGCGCGGTGCGTTCAACATGACGCACGGCGCGACGCTCGGCGGCCACGCGGTCGCGGCCGCTGTTGAACGCGCGAAGCTCGACCCCGCACGCGTCGAGGACGTGATCATGGGGTGCGCGAACCCCGAAGGCGCAACCGGCGCGAACATCGCGCGTCAGATCGCACTGCGCGCGGGGCTGCCCGTGACGGTGCCGGGGATGACGGTGAACCGTTTCTGCTCGTCCGGCCTGCAGACCATCGCGCTCGCCGCGCAGCGGATCATCGCGGGCGAAGGCGAAGTGTATGTCGCGGGCGGCGTCGAATCGATCTCGTGCGTGCAGAACGAGATGAACCACCACATGATCCAGGAAGGCTGGCTCGTCCAGCACAAGCCCGAGATCTACTGGAACATGCTGCAGACGGCCGAGAACGTTGCGAAGCGCTACGGCATCTCGAAGGAGCGGCAGGACGAGTACGGCGTGCAGTCGCAGCTGCGCGCCGCGGCTGCGCAGGAAGCCGGACGTTTCCGTGACGAGATCGTGCCGATCACCGTGCTCGCGGGCGTTGCCGACAAGGCGACGGGCCGCCTGTTCACGAAGGAAGTGACGGTCTCGGCCGACGAAGGGATTCGCCCCGACACGACGCTCGAAGGCGTGTCGAAGATCCGCTCGGCCGTGCCGGGTGGCGTGATCACCGCGGGCAACGCGAGCCAGTTCTCGGACGGTGCGTCGGCCTGCGTCGTGATGAGCGCCGACGCCGCGCAACGCGAAGGGCTGCAGCCGCTCGGCGTGTTCCGCGGTTTCGCGGTGGCCGGTTGCGAGCCGGACGAGATGGGCATCGGCCCCGTGTTCGCCGTGCCCAAGCTGCTGAAGCAGGCGGGGCTGAAGGTCGACGATATCGGCCTGTGGGAGCTGAACGAAGCGTTCGCGGTGCAGGTGCTGTACTGCCGCGACACGCTCGGGATTCCTGAGGATCGTCTGAACGTGAACGGCGGCGCGATCGCGGTCGGCCATCCCTACGGTGTGTCGGGCGCACGCCTGACGGGCCATGCGCTGATCGAAGGCAAGCGGCGCGGCGTGAAGTACGCGGTCGTCACGATGTGCATCGGCGGCGGGCAGGGCGCGGCCGGCCTGTTCGAAATCCTCTGATCTTTGGCACGGAGCGGCCGCGGTTTCGCTTCGGCGAGACAGGCGGCCGCGTCGCGAATCGGCGCGACTGATCCGCCATTCGAAACAATCGGGAAGCAAAAGGCATGCGCCCGGCAATGCCGTTTCCCCTTACTTGTCAAACGAATTGCCCCACCTATACTTGCTCTGACATTTGCCTTTCGGCACGATGGGCCGGATCGTGCGTCGTGCGATCCGTGCCGCGAAGGTTCGAACCAACGCAGCAGACCGACCGGGGACCGAATGAGTACGACCTATGCAGCCGGGGAACCGCCGCGCGTCGTCAGCGCGGCCGCAAGGCTCTACGCGAAATGCCTGCTGGTCGGATTCGCGTTGCTGCCTGCCTATCTGATCGCCTATCTGTGGTTCTTCAGCGATCCGCACGTCGTGTTCGAGAACCACGCGTTCCATGAAATCGCGATCGCGGCCGCGACCCTCGAAGGCGCGTTCGTCACCTACGTGACGTGGGTCTGCTACCGCTCGTCCGGCGAGCCGCTGCTGCGCTGGCTGACACTCGGCTTTCTCGGCTTCGCGATGATCTATGCGCTGCACGGTGCATTCACCGGGATGGCGCATCACAACATCTGGCTGTTCCTGCTGTACGGGCCCGCGTCGCGGCTCGTGATGTCGATCCTGCTGCTCACGGGCCTGCTGTCGTATTCGCGTCCGCCCGATCGCTTCGAGAAGCGCACGAGCGTGCGCACGTGGCTGCCGTGGATCGTGTTCTTCGTGATCGTCAACGTGGCCGTGGCGTACATCGCGTATTCGCCGGTCGCGGGCGCGCCGGGCACGCGGCTGTCGATGGAAGGCGGCGCGCTCCTGTTCTCGCTGCTGAACGTCGCCGTGCTGCTCGCGCGGCGGATCCGCTCGCCGCTGATGGTGATCTACGGCGTGTCGATCATGGCGTTTGCGCTGTCGTCGCTCGCATTCATTCTCGGCAAGCCGTGGAATCACATGTGGTGGCTCGCGCATGCGATTTTTGCCGGCGGCTTCTTCCTGCTCAGCTACGGCGTCGTGCAGGCGCTGCAGACGACGCGCTCGTTCTCGGCGATCTACAGTCAGGAAGACCTGATGAGCCGGCTGTCGGAATCGATGGCGCGTACCGAAAGCGCGCTGCAGGAGCTGCGGCGCACGAACCAGAAGCTCGAATACATGGCCGCGACCGATCCGATGACGGGGGCGTCGAACCGCCGGCAGTTCATCGCGCAGGTCGAGCGCGAGATGGTGCGGGCCGAACGCGACGGCACGCCGTTTTGCCTGCTCGCGCTCGATCTCGACAATTTCAAGAACATCAACGATGCGTACGGGCATCAGATCGGCGACGAGGTGCTGCGCGGCGTCGTGCGCCAGTGCCTCGACGCGATCCGGCCGGCCGGCGGGCTCGCGCGGGTCGGCGGCGAGGAGTTCATGGCGCTGCTGCCGGACATGCCGCTCGAAGGCGCACGGATGACCGCCGAGCGCGTGCGCTCGTCGATCGCGAGTTCGCCGTTCGGGCTCGATTTCAAGCGCGTGCAGGTGACGGTCAGCGTCGGCGTTGCGCAATACGGGCCCGACGGCAGCACGGTCGATGCATTGCTGCGCGTGGTCGACGAACGGTTGTACCAGGCGAAGCGGGAAGGGCGGAACCGGGTCGTGGCGCGGTGACGCGGGTTTGCGCGGCACGCGGACATCGGTGAGCGGACGCGGAACATTTGGCAACCCGGGCGTACGGAGGCTGTGTCCGGCGCCGCGATCTCCCACGAAGCCCCGGAGGCGGTAACGCCCCCGGGGCTTTTGCATGCCCGGTCGGCACGCGGCTGGCGATGCGCTACCGCGACGCCAGGGCCGCCGCGCTCTGCTTCGGCTGCACATCCTGCATCCGCTGCGACGCCTGCCACCAGTACTTGCCCGCGCGCTGCTGCGGGTCGCGGATCGCGAGATACGTCGTACTCCAGAGCTGTGCCGCGTTCGCTTCGGTGGCGTCCGCGCTGCGCGTGCCGAATGCATCGGTCTGGTACTTGCCGTTCACGTACGACCACGTCCACATCTCCGACGTGCGCATGTCGCGTCCGTTCGAGATCACCTGCCAGATCGTCTGCCGTGCCTGCGTGAGCAGCGTGCGTGTCGCAGCCGACAGGTCCTGGCGCGCGAGCTGGCGATCGAGCCCGGCCACCCACATCGCCTGCTGCCACGACCAGATCACCGTGCCGTGATACGCGGAACTGGTGAACTTCGGCCACAGGGCCTGGCTTGCATACGCCGGATTCGCGATCAGCATCCCGGCATCGGTCACGAGCCCGGTCGGGAACGGCCGCGTGACGTCGGTGACGATCCGCTGAAGTTCGTCGTCCGGCGGCGTGCCGAACAGCAGCGCGAAGCCGCCGTCCGAATTCATCACCGGAACCGGATTGCCCTGCTGATCGAGCGACAGCGCGTAGAACGCCAGCGGCGTGCCCGGCGCGGTGCCGGCCGGCACGCCGGCGGACGGCGCATAGGCCGACACGTCGGTGGCTGCCTGCGCGGCCGGTACGCTGACCTGGAACAGCGGCGGGGCGTGGGTTTCCCACGTGGCCGCCTGGTTAGCCGTGTTGGCGAGCGTCGCGCGCTGTCCGGCATCCAGATACGGATCGAGCAGGCCGCGCGCGAGGAATGCGTTCGCCGCGCGCAACGCGGCCGGCACGAGCACCGCGTTGACGTCGTACGGATAGACGCCGCCGCCGAGCCCGTCGGTGCTGTCGCGCCAGTTGCCGACGATTTCGCCGGGCCGCAGGTGGATCAGGTTCGCGACCGACGGCTGCTGCGCGAACGGCTGCGCGGTCGTCGCGACGTGCAGCAGGTTGACGACCAGGCGGCTGCCATTGGTCTGCCCGTCGCTGCCGCGCTGCGCGAGATAGGCGGCCGCGCGGGCCTGGCCGCGCGTATCGTCGATCAGCCACGCGGCCGCGATCGGCGCGAGCAGGTAGTCGCTGTCGATCATCTTGTAGTCGTAGGTCGGCGTCGGGTCGTTCGGCCGCCCGTTCTTCTGGTTGTCGACGAGGGCGAATTCGCCGATCCCTTCCTCGTGCGCGACCTTGCCGTCGGTGGACAGCCGGCTCAGCACCGACGACAGGCCGGCCTCGATCGCCGCGGGTTCGAGCACGGGCATCAGCATGCGCACCGAGATCAGCGTGTCGCGGCCGAAGTAGGTGTCGTATTGCCACGAGCCGGCCAGCAGCTTGTCGTGGAAGCTCAGGAACTCGAGCACGTTCTGGCTCACCGGGTCGGGGTTCACCGATGGCGCGAGCAGGTCGGCACGCGTGATCGGCGACAACGGCGTCTCGCCCGACAGCGCATCGACATGCAGCCGCAGCGTGTGCGAGCCCGCCGGTGCGCTCAGGACGAGCTTGCCGCCCGCTGCCGGCGCGATGCTGCCGCCGTCGCGCAGCGTGATGCGCAGTGAATAGCCGGGCGCGCCGTCGATCCGGTCGCGTTGCCATTGCGCGGCGCTGCCCTGGACCGTCGGCGCGGTGAGGATCTGCTGCGGAATCGTGGCACCGCCGTTGAAGTCGCGCAGGAAGCGCACGTTGCTGAGCACGCCCTGGCGGATCGTCAGCGTGTTGGTGTCCACCGACACGTCGGCGCCGATGCCGTACAGCGGACGGCCGTGCGTGTCGGGCGCCGATAGCGCGGACGGCGGCGTGTCGAGGCTCCAGTTCACCGGCTGCGCGGTATCGTCGAACCACAGCCCGGTGCCGCTGTTGCCGGCGGGGAAGACCACGAGCAGACGCGGCTTCGTCGACGAGCGCACCAGCAGGTGTGCGGCGACGTTGTCCTGCCGGTAGAACGCGTTGATCTGGCCGCCGGTGTCCATGCGGAACGACAGTGCGGCGTTGTTCGACGGCGGGTTGTTCGATTTGACGTCGTCGTCATTGCAGCCCGCGAGCAGGCCGGCGCAGATGAATCCGAGACACAGCGACTTCGCAAGGCGATGCATGTTGATGTCCCTCCTGATGACTGGCGATTTTTATGAGAATTATCGAATGAGCGGATGCTCGGTTTACTGCGTCCTGTATTGAAGAATTCCCGGAAACTATGGGATTAATCAGGATGTGATTTTGAGGCGAATTGAATGGAAGATAACCGGTTGGCGGCTAATGCCGGAATTGAAAACAAAAGGAGGCGCTGCCCCGGCCAGGCACGAAAGACTTCTCTGCTGACGTTCCGGCGCCGTGCCGATATGGGTGCGCGCGCGGTGTGAAAAACGAAACGTAAGCGTCGTAGGGGATTCTAAAGTTCGGATAAAGTCGAAGTCAATAATGATTTATGGCTTTCGAATAATGTTCTGGAATGAGGTCGCAATTATTGCTTGTTAGGTCGGTAAAATGTGCGAATTCACGGGGGAAATAGAGATGCCCTGATCGTCGAGTTTGGTGAAAATCGATTGGCAATCGATGTCGGTATTGGTGATTGATTCCGAGCCGGGATTGAATCGTGGCGGTTTGCCTGTCGCCGTGTCTCGGGCGGTGCAAACGAAGGAGCGGAGTGCGGTGGATTCTGCAATACGGAGCGGTGAGCAACCGACGTTCCTGCGACCGGGCTGGCGTGTGAATCTGTGAACCGGGCTCCATGCGATCACGCCAGCGGCGTCGGCAAGTTTGGTAGGCTTGGGGACCGCTTCCGTTTATCGAATTGGCGCAGTCGGTCATTGATGCGATTCGATATCCGTCTTTTGCGGGACTGACGATCTTGCGACAGAGCGACTCTCCATCAATGGCCGATGGGGGTTGACGTCGCCTTCACTCCGGAGAATGCGCCGTGCTGCACGTGTCCGACGATTCAGTGGTCGTATTGGTTGATTTTCAGACGCGGCTGATGCCGGTGATCCACGACGGGGTGTCGGTCGTCACGCAGGCTGTCCGACTTGCCCGTATTGCGCAGATACTCGGGGTGCCGGTGATGGGTACCGAGCAGAGCCCCGTCCAGTTGGGCCGGAACGTACCGGACATCAAGGATCTTTGCTCGAACACCGTCGTCAAGGACCATTTCGACGCATGCGCGGAGGGCCTGGTCGATGCATTGCCGGCCGGGCGCAACAGCGTCATCGTTGCCGGTTGCGAGGCGCACGTGTGCGTGTTGCAAACAGCGTTCGGGCTGTTGCGCAGCGGCCGCAAAGTCACGGTGGTCAGCGACGCCGTGGGGTCGCGCAGGACGATCGACCGGGACGCGGGGATCGCCCGGCTCGCGGCGGCGGGGGTGCAAATCGCAACGGTCGAGATGATCGGGTTCGAATGGCTGGGCTCCAGCCGGCATCCGCGTTTTCGCGATGTGCTCCGCCTGATCAAGTGAGTCGCGGTGCCCGTGCGCTGACGGAAACAGCGTTCCGGGAGCCGGATGCGTGAATCTGGGGATGTCGGCCGATGGAGCCGGCGGGTTTGGTGGGCTGGCCGCCGGCGGTCGTGGGCGGGATCGTCGCGCCGGCTCGAAACCTCGTCGTCGCGGCGGCCGAGGTTTCTCGGCCGCCGACGGCGTTCACGCTGCTGCCGCCTGTTGAACCGAGTCGCGCTGCTCGCCACCCAGGATATCGATGAGGCTGGTCAACATCCGCTCCAATTCACCGGTCATCAGCGTGACATCCGAGTCGAAGCGTTCATCGTCGTTCTGCGCGGTCGGATCCGCCGCTTCCTTGATCACGTCGAGCGGCGTCACGCGCTTGATCGTCAGCGACGGCGTCAGCACGAAGGAGATCCGGTTGTCCCAGGTCATCGCAAGGCGCATGCATTGCTTGCCGGCCTCGATGTGCCGGCGCATGTCGTTCGCTTCCAGCGCGTGGCCGACGTATCGCACCGTGGCGCCACCTTCGCCGCTCGAGCGCAACTCGGCGTCCTGGTCCACGGTGAATCCGCCCGGCGCCTCGCCGGACAACAGCCAATCCGTCATCGCGGCGACCGGCGAACGCACCACCTGAACACCGGCGAGCGGCAACTGATCGATCGATTTGACGAGCAGGCCGCGAACGTCGTCGGCAAGCGCCTGTGAAGCCGCATCGATGACGAGCCAGCCGTTCGCCGTATCGATCCACACGCGGGTATCGCGCTGAATGGTGAACGCGCGCGGGAGCAGTTCGTCGGTCACCTGCTCCTTGAGTTCGCGCATCTGTTTTCGCCCGACCTTGAAGCCCTGCTGCTCCTCGATTTCAAGCGCGCGGGCCTTGGTCACCTGAGTGACGACCGACGCCGGAAGCAGCTTCTTTTCGGCACGAAACGTCAGCAACATCTGCCGGTTGATCGAATACACAAGTGCGCCGTCGTCACGCGGCGACGCCCATCCATGGCTCTGCATCTCGACGCTGGTGCCCGGCTGGAACGCGTGGGGCGCCAGCCATTTTTCCATCTGATCGGGGGTAACGGCCCAAGGTGCCGGAAGACGATGAAGCTGAAGGTTCTTGAACCACATAGGAGTACGGGCAAAGCGCACCATTCTATATGACGGTGATGCGTCCCGTGCGGATTCGGTCGCGCGATGTGACGGGCCAATCGTTGACGGATGTCGTGTCGAGTAGGTGGGCATCGCTCACCCAATTCGCCACGGAACGGGGGCCACGCTCTGCTCGAAAAGTTGCTTTGCCTTCGCCGATAGCGAAGAGATTCTCCTCTCCGACAATTCGGTACTTGTACCGCCAGAGCTTGGAGCCGGACGGCTTCACCAACAGATCCGGTCCATCGAAGCCGGCAAGTTTGGTAGGCTTATCGCCTGCCTTTGCTTGTCGGATCTTGACGGCATCAAGTGGTACGGTGAAAAAGCGGGTATCGTCGTCGAAATGAATATCGAAGCCCTGAGTGCGAAAGCTCCCAGGGGTTTTTTGTGTGCAGCTCAACCAGCGCCCCGCGCCGATTCTTCGGCAGCGGGGCGCTTTCGTTTCAAGTCCTGACACTGACACGTGAGGTGGGTTCGGGAATATGGAGTGCGGCCTCCTTACTGTGAGCCGATCGGTGTGAAAACATCTTGGCCCACATTGGTGTGCTTCCACGAAAACTGGGCGAAAGCGTTTGCGTAGTAGTAGAGCGCGGTGATAGTCGGCGTGCCGTTCGTTACTCGGCAAAGTCCCGACCACGTTGTAATGCTGTTGTAGCTGGCCGAGCTATTGTTCCAGTTTACGGAAAAAGTAAGCAACGTAACTTGATCAAGCCCGTTATTTGAAGGCGGTGCGGCATAGTACCAACCAGAAAGCGAAAAGGTTTGTCCTGTTGTTCCGGAGGGAGAAATATAAGTGCCTTGAATGGCGCCCGATCCGGAAACGGAGCCGATTTTCATCGTTGAACCCAGCTCATTACGCCATGAGCCGATTGGGCTCTGGCAAGTTGGGGTGGTGGGAGCTGTTTCGGCCCATGAGGGTGATGTGAGCGTCGCCAAGATAGCGAGAGATGCGAGAGTCTTCTTCATTTTGGCTTCCTTTCGTGTGATTGTGCGGATCCCGCATATGGGCCCGACCACGCTGTGGTGAGCCTTACCCCCAATCCGACACGCAATTGCGCGAGCTCGACTGATGATTCCTGGTGGCAGCAATCATCCTTTTAAGAGATTTGGTCGAGTGGGTGATTTATTCGCGCGATCGTTTCCATTAACAATGGTGGGAAAAGTTGACCGGGCGAGAACGGTCTTGGTTGCTTTGTTATTCAATAGGCGGTTTTCTCTGGGTGCTTATTGGAAATTCAGAATAGGTTGATCGGGGGTGATTTGCAAGAATGCGAATTGGATTATGGTGAATTTGCGGGGTCAATAAATGCTGACTTTGTGGTGATGTGGGGCTGAATTTTGTGGTCGTCATGGGATGGGTGAATTAAATGAAATTGTTGTCGATTATTTTCAATTATGTGCATCATGATTGATGTCACGTAGATGCGGTGCACCTCCCCATATTGGAGATGTGCCAATAGAAGGTGAAACCCGTTAGGCGAAGGCCTTACGGGTTTTTTGCTTTGGGAGGTAGAAATGCGAGTCGAGTCGACGAGCGTCGAACCGCGTGACGTTTGGTCGGCGTGGGATGAAGATCGAAGCATGGGGTGCGTTACAGCGCGGTGTTTCGTGTTTGACGACGCGATGGACCGTGTCGTGTGGGCGATGGGCCGCGCGGGTGACGATGCGAGCGCCGATGTCGCGACCGAGGCAGGTCTGCCCACCTTTTGAGCAGGCGGGGACCCTCCGAGCATCGCCATACGCGGGGGCTCGCACCCGCGTTTTTTCTCTACTGGCGAGTTTCCATAGGGGGTCATATTCATGCCGACTCAGCAGCAGATCGCCGACCCTTCGCCGATCGCGAAGAGATTCTCCTTCCCGGTAATCCTGTACTTGTATCGCTAGCGCTTGGAGCCGGGCGGATTCACCAAACAGATCCTGTCCATCGAAGTCGGCAAGTTTGGTAGGCTTGTCGTCTGCCTTCGCTTGTCGGATCTTGGCGTCGTCAACTTACAGGGCGAAAAAGCCGGTATCGTCTTCGGGTGATCGAAACGATACCCGCTTTATTACCCGCATCTTTCTCGGCCGGACGCAACTTCCAGCGAACGCGAGCTAACGGTGAAAGGGCGTAAGATGCCCGACTGGCAAGGGTGACAGGCAAGTCGCCGAACCGGAACGAACAGGAGCAAACGAAGTGATCCGACATATCGTCATGTGGAAGTTGAAAGAATCGGCCGAAGGCGCGACGCGCGCACAGAACGCGCTGAAGCTGAAGGAAAAGCTCGAAGGCTGCCGCGATCTCGTGCCGGGCACGCTGCAGATCGACGTCGGCGTGGCGACGCCGGGCCTCGACGCGACCGCCGACATCGTGCTGGTATCCGATTTCGCGGACAAGGCCGCACTCGATGCATACCAGGTGCACCCGGTTCATCAGGAAGTGAAGAAATTCGTCGTCGCGGTGGCCGAATCGCGCGAATGCGTCGACTACATCGTCGACAGCGCACGATGAGCGACGCGGCAACCCCGACGGACGGCCCGTCGATCGAAAGCCCGTTCGTCGACATGCTCGGCGTGCAACTCGTGTCCGCGAAGGACGGCGCAAGCGAGATCGTGCTGCCGCTCGAAGAGCGGCACATGAACACATGGAGCATCGCGCACGGCGGCGTGACGATGACGCTCGCGGACATCGCGCTCGCGATGGCGGCGCGCAGCCTGACCGACGACGGTATCGGCGTCGTCACGGTCGAGATGAAGGTGAACTTCATGCAGCCGGGGCGCGGTGAACTGCGCGCTTACGGACGCGTGATGCATCGCTCGACGACGATGGCCTACTGCGAAGGCGAAGTGCGCGACAGCGACGGCAATTTCGTCGCGAAGGCGCTCGGCACGTTCAAGTACATGCGGCGGCTCGCGGTGGGCCGCGACATCAAGCGGCAACGCTCGCGCACCGCGCCGGACGCCCAGCCCGGCCCGAGCGACGCGTAAGCGCCCGGACGCACGGCGGCCCTGCCTCTTCACCGGCAGGGCCGTTTTGTTTTGCGGCGTGCATCGGTTCACCGCGGAATGTTGCAACACACGGCGCATCACGCCCGCCTGACGCGCGCATGGCATCATGCACGCTTGTCCGTTCACGGTGCCCCGCCGGCGCCGTCCTCACCGATGCCGCTGAATCCGAAGATCGCCCAGGTGCTCGACATGATCGAGCGTGCGAAACGTCCGTCCTATCACCACCAGACGCCGCAGCAGGCGCGCGCCGCGTATGAGAAGAGCGCGCCGATCCTCGACGTCGCACCGGCGCCGATGCATTCGGTCGAGGAATGCGTCGTGCCGACGCGCGACGGCCGCACGATCGGTGCGAGGCTGTACCTGCCGGTCGCGCCGAGCCTCGCGGAGCCGCTGCCCGCGCTCGTCTACTACCACGGTGGTGGCTTCACGGTTGGCAGCGTCGATACGCACGACGCGCTGTGCCGGATGTTCGCGCACGATGCGCAATGTGCGGTGCTGTCGGTCGGCTACCGGCTCGCGCCCGAACACCGGTTTCCGACCGCGGTGAACGACGCCGACGATGCGTTGCAATGGCTGCATCGCGAAGCGGCCACGTTCGGCATCGATGCCGAGCGATTGGCCGTCGGCGGCGACAGCGCGGGCGGCACGCTCGCGACCGTCTGCGCGGTGCTTGCACGCGACGCAGGCATTCGTCTTGCGCTGCAGATGCTGATCTACCCGGGCGTGACGGGCTTCCAGGACACCGAATCGCACGCACGGCTCGCGAACGGCTACCTGTTGACGCAGGACACGATCCAGTGGTTCTTCACGCAATACGTGCGCGATCGGGCGGACCGCGACGACTGGCGTTTCGCACCGCTCGACGGCACGCGCGGTGCGCCGTCGTTCGCGGGCGTCGCGCCGGCGTGGATCGCGACGGCCGAATACGATCCGCTGAGCGACGAAGGCGCCGCGTATGCCGAGAAGTTGCGCGCGGCGGGCAATGCGGTCACGCTGGTCTGCTATCCGGGGATGATCCACGAATTCTTCAAGATGGGCGGCTACGTGCCCGAGGTGCGGGCCGCGCATGCCGACGCGGTCGCGGCGTTGAAGGCCGCATTCGATGACGTTTGACAACGTTTGACGGCGGTTGTTCAGCGGCGTTTGCGCCGCATGGGGGGGGCTGCGATGACGAACGGCGTGGTGGAAACGGGCGACTGGACGGTCCTGGGCGGCGACGCCGCGCGGATCCGCGACGCGGTGTTCGTGCGCGAGCAGCAGATTCCGCCGGAATGGGAGCTCGATGACGACGATCCGCTGTCGCTCCATGCGGTGGCGTACCGCGTCGATGCGGCGACCGGCGCACGCCGCGCGGTCGCGACGGGGCGGCTGCTGCCGTCCGGCACGATCGGCCGCGTCGCGGTGCTGGCCGACGCGCGCGGGCAGGGCGTCGGGTCAGCCGTGCTGAACGCGCTGCTGGAGGCCGCGCGGCGTCGCGGCGAAATCGTCGTACGGCTCTACGCGCAGGATTCGGCCGTGTCGTTCTACCTGCGGCACGGCTTCGCGGCGGTCGGTGAACCGTTCGTCGAAGCCGGCGTGCCGCACGTCGAGATGGCGCGCGCGCCGTAGCGCGGCGCCTGCTTGCGTGCTCAGCGCGGCGGCGCCGCGTCGAGGTCGAACGTGAGCGCGCGCTCGAACGTGCCCGGGCGAACGGTGCGGTGCGAGCCGTCGTCGTCGCAGCGTTCCTTGATCTCGACCGTCAGCCGCACGCCTTCCTTCATCGTGACGCGCAGCGCGGTCGTGCCGCGCGTACCGTATTCGGGTGTCTCGATGAACGCCGCCGACAGCGCACGCTCGCGCTCGATCGGAATGCCGGTGTGCGGCAGTGCATCGTCGTCCGCGACATGCGGGTCGCGCATCAACTCGATCAGTTCGTCGAGCGACGGGGTCGGATTGTCGGTGAGCAGCGTGCCGAGCTCCGCGCGCTTGCGCACCACTTTCGGCCAAGGCGTATCGAGCCGCGCATTCGACAGCGCATGGACGCCGGGCGCGATCGCGACGGGCGCGGCGACCGCGCTTTCACCTTCGGGCGCGCGATTGCAGAACCACGCGAGCTCGCGCCGTCGCCAGTCCCCGACGAGCAGGTTGAAGCCGTTGTAGACGGCCGCATGCTCCGCGAGCTGCCCGAGGTAGTCGAGCGGCGCGACGGACGGGCCGCCGAGGAAGTCGGACACGAGCTTGCCGCGGCTCGGTGCACCCGCGCGGATGTCGAACGGCGCGCGGTAGTTCGTCAGCGCGGCGAAACGGCCGTCGCGCGATACGCCGAGCCACGTGCCGCCCGCTTCGAGATCGCGGCCGGCCAGCACGCCCGGTACATCTTCCCACCACGAGAGCGGCGCGCTCGTCCGACGAAAGAACTCGTCGCGGTTGGCGGCGAGGGTAAAGACGGGACCGGCGGCAACATCAGGCTGCCAGTCGAAGGCAATCAGACACATCGGGCGAATCTCTCGCAGGAAACATCGGGCGCCGGCTGCGACTCGCGAGCCGGCGCGCGAACGGGTTGTCAGTGCATCACGCTTCCGTCGGCCACGCGTACGGCAGCGTATCGAACGCGAGCACCGGGCCGTCGGCTGCACCGAGGTGCACCGTGCCGTTGTCGAGCGCGGCGAGCTTGATCTCGACGAGCGCGTCGACACCGCCCGCGGGCGCGGCCGCCGCGTTGACGATCATCCCGCAGGGCTGGCCGGGATCGTCGCTGTGGAACAGCTCGACGCCGGCACGCACGGTATCGGTCTCGCCGGCGATGTGCGCGAGCGCCGTGCGGCGCTTGATCGTGCCGCGGTACTGGCTGCGCGCGACGATTTCCTGGCCCGGGTAGCACCCCTTGCGAAAGTTAACGGCGCCGATCACGTCGAAGTTGACCATCTGCGGCACGAACTGTTCGACGGCAGGCTGCGTGATGCGCGGTTCGCCCGCGCGGATGTCGAGCCAGTCCCAGACGGCCGGCGACACGACCGGCAGCGACCCGCCGAGCGCGGCGATGCGCGCGTCGACTTCGGCGCGCGGGCCGATCCACAGATAACGCTTGCGGCCGGCTGCATCGGGCACGCGGATCAGCGTGCCGGCGGGGCCGTCGACCTTCACGTGCACGCCGTCCGGCAGCGCATCGAAGATGCCCGACAGCGCATCGCG
The DNA here is from genome assembly GCF_002223135.1 of Burkholderia sp. AU33423. NCBI lineage: Bacteria > Pseudomonadati > Pseudomonadota > Betaproteobacteria > Burkholderiales > Burkholderiaceae > Burkholderia > Burkholderia sp. AU33423. Next base: position 1,683,580 of record NZ_NKFH01000004.1, on the reverse strand, counting down.
CACGTCGCCCGCGAAACCGACCACCGCGAGCGTGTCGCTCGCATCCGTCAGCTTCGCTTTGGCACGCAGCACGAACATCGACAGCCGCTTCTGCACGGCCGCCTGCACGTCCTTCGATACCAGCAGGCGCACGCCGTGGCCGGCGCGCCACGTGAGGAACGAGCCGAGGAGGCGCCCCTTCGGCGAGCAATAGCCGGACAGCCGCGCGCTCGCGGCGTCGAGATGTTCGATGTCGTTGGTGAGCTGGCTGTGCAGGAACGTCGCGGCATCGTCGCCGGCCACGTCGATCACGCCGAACTGCGGCAACGGCATGCAGGCGCCCGGCGCATCGAAATCGGCGGCGGACGGGCGGGGGAAAACGGGGAGCGAGGCGGGTGCGGCCTGGACTGCCGGTGAAGCGAACGGTGTGCTCATGGAATGAGGGAACAGTCAACCCTGACTTTGACGGAGGCGAGCAAGTATTATATGGGTCTTACCTGAGTCACGTTTCCATGTCCCTACTGAAGAAATGCGCCGCGACGATCGTGGCGCTGGCCGTCGTTGTGGCCGCTGCCGGCGCGGGCGGCGGGTATTACTGGGCAACCCGGCCACTGCTGCTGGGTTCGCCATCGCTCGACGTCACGATCAAGCCGCGCAGCAGCGTGAAGAGCGTCGCGCTGCAGTTGAAGCGCGGCGGCGTGCCGGTCGCGCCGCTCGGCTTCGTCGCGATGACGCGCGTGCTCGGGCTGTCGAGCCGGCTCAAGTCCGGCAACTACGAATTCAAGTCCGGCATCACGCCTTACGAGGTACTGCAGAAGATCGCGCGCGGCGACGTGAACGAGTATGTCGCGACGGTCATCGAAGGCTGGACCTTCAAGCGGATGCGCGCGGAACTCGACTCGAACCCCGATCTTGCGCACTCGACGGCCAGCATGAGCGACGCCGAGCTGCTGCGCGCGATCGGCGCGTCGGACAGCGCGGTGCAGCGCGGCAGCGGCGAGGGGCTGTTCTTCCCCGACACCTATCTGTTCGACAAGGGCACGAGCGACCTGAACATCTACCGGCGCGCGTACCATCTGATGCAGACGCGTCTCGACGAGGCCTGGGCCGCGCGCGTGCCGGGCGTGCCGTACAAGACGCCTTACGAAGCGCTGACGATCGCGTCGATCGTCGAAAAGGAAACGGGCCATGCGGCCGACCGCGCGTTCGTCGCGGCCGTGTTCGCGAACCGGCTGCGCATCGGCATGCCGCTGCAGACCGATCCGTCGGTGATCTACGGGCTCGGCGACGCGTACGACGGCCGCCTGCGCAAGCGCGACCTGCAGGCCGACACTCCTTACAATACCTACACCCGACGCGGGCTGCCGCCCACGCCGATCGCGTTGCCGGGCGTGGCCGCGCTGCAGGCGGCGATCAACCCGGCACCGACGAGCGCGCTCTATTTCGTCGCGAAAGGCGATGGCACGAGCGTGTTCTCGGACACGCTCGGCGACCACAACAAGGCCGTGGACAAGTACATACGAGGTCAATAATGGCGAGCGGTAAATTCATCACGTTCGAAGGCATCGACGGGGCGGGGAAGACCACCCACCTGCAATGGTTCTGCGAACGCCTCCAGGGCAAGCTGGCCGCGGCCGGCCGGCAAGTCGTCGTCACCCGCGAGCCGGGCGGCACGCAGCTCGGCGAGAAACTGCGCGAGATCCTGCTGAACCAGCCGATGGATCTCGAGACGGAAGCGCTGCTGATGTTCGCCGCGCGCCGCGAGCATCTCGCGCTCGTGATCGAGCCGGCGCTCGCGCGCGGCGACTGGGTCGTGTCCGATCGCTTCACCGATGCGACGTTCGCGTACCAGGGCGGCGGCCGCGGGCTGCCGCGCGACAAGCTCGAGACGCTCGAGCGCTGGGTGCAGGGCGGTTTCCAGCCCGACCTGACGGTGCTGTTCGACGTCGCGCCGCAGGTGGCGAGCGAGCGCCGCGGCGCCGCACGCATGCCCGACAAGTTCGAAAGCGAGTCCGACGCGTTCTTCTCGCGCACGCGTGGCGAGTACCTGCGGCGCGCGGAAGAGGCGCCGCACCGCTTCGCGATCGTCGATGCGACGCAGACGATTCCCGAGATCCGCCAGCAGCTCGAACGCGTGCTCGCCGCGCTGTAATTCGCAAGGAACGCACCCCATGATCTATCCGTGGCAGACCGACGACTGGAACCGCCTGCAGCAACTGCGTGCGCAATGGCCGCACGCGCTGCTGCTGCATGGCCAGGCCGGGATCGGCAAGCTGCAGTTCGCGCAGCATCTCGCGCAGGGCTTCCTGTGCGAATCGCCACAGCCGAACGGCGAGCCGTGCGGCACCTGCGCGGCCTGCACCTGGTTTTCTCAGGGCAACCATCCGGATTACCGGATCGTGCTGCCCGAGGCGCTGGCGGGTGAGGCGCCGGGCGCCGCGGACGACGCGAAGGCAGCCGACGCGGACGAAGGCGGCAAGAAGACGCGGGCGCCGAGCAAGGAAATCAAGATCGAGCAGGTGCGCGCGCTGCTCGACTTCTGCGGGGTCGGTTCGCACCGCGGCGGCGCGCGCGTCGTCGTGCTGTATCCGGCCGAAGCGCTCAACGTCGCCGCGTCGAACGCGCTGCTGAAAACGCTGGAGGAACCGCCGTCCGGCGTCGTGTTCCTGCTCGTGTCGGCGCGCATCGACCGCCTGCTGCCGACGATCATCAGCCGCTGCCGGCAGTGGCCGATGGCGGTGCCGGCGCCCGACGCGGCCGCGGCGTGGCTCGCCGCGCAGGGCGTCGATCATGCGCCGGCGCTGCTCGCCGAGGCCGGCGGTGCGCCGCTCGCCGCGCTGGCGCTTGCGAGCGACGAGAACCGCCCGCTGCGCGACTACACGCTCGGACAGCTCGCGGCCGGTGCGGCCTGCGACCCGTTCGCGTGCGGCGAGACGCTGCAGAAACTGCCGGTGCCGCTGGTGCTCGGCTGGCTGCAGCGCTGGCTGTACGACCTGCTCGCGCAGCGGATGGCGGGCGCACCGCGCTACTTCCCGATGCACGCGGCGGCGCTCGCGCGCTGCGCGGAAGCGGTCGATGCGAACGCGTTCGCCCGCTTCATGAAGGCCGTGACGCGGCAGCGGACGGTCGAGAACCATCCGCTCAACGCGCGGCTCGTATTCGAGGAATTGTTTCTCGGATATCGGGAAATGTTCGCGTGATCCGGCATTGTTTCTCGCGGGTTGCGAAACGATGACGGGCCCACGCCGCGACGCGACCGTGGCCGTCCGGCCCGCGAACGCCGCCCGTTGCCGCATGCCGGCGAGCGCATGAGCGCCCGCCTTACGTATTCAGGAAACACGATGTTCGTCGACTCTCACTGCCATATCAATTTCAAGGGCCTGGCCGACCGCCTGCCGGCCGTTCTCGAGAACATGCGCGAGCACGACGTCACGCACGCGCTGTGCGTGTCGGTCGATTTCGAGACGCTGCCGGAAGTCCTGGCGATCGCGGACGCGCACGACAACGTCTATGCGTCGGTCGGCGTGCATCCCGATCACGAGGACATGCACGAGCCGACGCTCGCGGAACTCGTCGAGCTGGCCGCGCACCCGAAGGTCGTCGCGATCGGCGAAACGGGCCTCGACTACTACCGCCTCGAAGGCCGCTCGATCGACGACATGGAATGGCAGCGCGAACGCTTTCGCACGCATATCCGCGCGGCGACCGCGACGATGAAGCCGCTGATCATCCACACGCGCTCGTCGTCGGAAGACACGCTGCGGATCATGGCCGAGGAGCGTGCGGACGTGCCGGGCGGCGTGATGCACTGCTTCACCGAGCCGTGGCCGGTGGCCGAGCAGGCGCTCGCGCAGAATTTCCATATCTCGCTGTCGGGCATCGTCACGTTCAAGAACGCGACCGACGTGCAGGACGTCGCGCGGCGCGTGCCGCTCGACCGGCTGCTGATCGAGACCGACTCGCCGTACCTCGCGCCGGTGCCGTATCGCGGCAAGCCGAATGAACCTGCGTACGTCAGCCATGTCGGACGCTTTATCGCATCCGAGCGCGGGATCGCCGTCGAGGCGCTCGCCGATGCGACGACACAGAACTTTTTCCGGCTGTTCAAGATCGCCCGCTAACGACGTGCGCGCAGCCGACAACCCAGGGAAGGAGCCCACAACAATGACGAAGCCGACCAACCATCTGCCGAAACGCGCACTCGTTGCCGCCGCACTCGTCGCGAGCGGCCTGTTCGCGGCAGCCGGCGCGCATGCCGAATCGCTCGATGCGATCGTCAAGGCCGTCAAGTTCGACGACATCGCCGACATCGGTAAGCAACTCAAGAGCGGCAAGCTCGACCCGAACACGATCGCGCCGAACGGCGACCCGCTGATCGTGATCGCCGCGCGCGAGAAGTCCGACAAGGTCGCGGCAGCGCTCGCCACGACGCCGAACGTCGACCTCGAGAAGGAAGACAAGGCCGGCGAAACGGCGCTGATGCTCGCGTCGCTGAACGGCGATGTCGGCCTCGCCAAGCTGCTGATCGACAAGGGCGCGGAAGTCAGCAAGAAGGGCTGGGCGCCGCTGCACTACGCGGCCACCAACGGCCAGGACGCAGTGGTGAAGCTGCTGCTCGACCACGACGCGTACATCGATACCGCATCGCCGAACGGCACGACGCCGCTGATGATGGCCGCACGCGGCAACCATCCGTCGACGGTCACGCTGCTGCTCGACCAGGGCGCCGATCCGCAGGTGAAGAACCAGCTCGGCATCACCGCGCTCGAATTCGCGAAGCACTACAACGCACCGGACGCGATCGAGATCCTGAGCAAGCGGACGACCCGCATCGGGGCATCGACGCCGGCAGATGCACAAAAGAGTGCAAAATGACGGTTTTCGGTGCGGCAGACGGTGCCCGCCCGGCCGGATTCCGGCCGGAGCAGGGCGTTCCGGCGCCGCGCCGGCCAAGGCAGCAGGCGGTCTCGGGCCGCATTGACATAAGGAACACCATGTTGCGCGCAATGTTTTGTGCCGCGGCGTTTGCCGTGCCGTTGTCGGCGGCGGCTTTCACGGGCGCTGATCTCGACCGGCTGTGCGCGAAGACGGACGTCAAGTCGCGGGCGTCGTGCGCGGCCTACATCGAAGGCGCCGCCGACGGCGTCTACAACACCATCGATGCGATCGGCGGCACGACGGGGCCGCGGGTCGGCCAGTATTTCTGCCTGCCGCCCGACATCCGGGCGCAGCAGATGACCGACGCGGTGCGCAAGTACATCGCGGAAAATCCGAAGCTGGCCGACTACAACGCAAGCACCGCGGTGTCGCTCGGTCTCGGCAAGGCGTTTCCCTGCAGGAGCGGCAGCTGACCTGACGCCGTGTCCGGGCCCGCGCGCGGCCCGGGCGTCGCCGACGCATCCAGGACGAGGCGTGCGCGCCTCATAACCCACGGGCGCCGATGATTTCAATCGAGGAACTTCAGCGCATCACCGATGCGCCGCTGCATTCATGGCTCGGCACGCTGGCCGTGTCCGTCATCGTCTTGCTGGTCGTCACGGTCGTGCACCGTCTCGGCGCACGCATCGTCAAGCGCATCGCGCAGCCGTATCCGTTGATGAGCGCGATCCTGCGCTACATCGACAGGCCTTCGCTCGTCGTGCTCGCGCTGCTGGCGCTCGAATTCCTGTGGGTCCAGGCGGACGACGGCATGGCGTTCGTGCGCGGCATGCGCACGGCGGCGGCGGTCGGCTCCATCATTTCGCTGACGTGGCTGCTGGTGCGGCTTGCGGCCGGCGTCGGCGACGCCATCATCCAGGCGCATCCGATCGATACGGCCGACAACCTCCAGGCCCGGCGCGTCCATACGCAGGCCAAGGTACTCGTGCGGACCGTGATGGTGCTGATCGTGATCATCGGCACCGGCGCCGCGCTGATGACGTTCCCGAACGTGCGCCAGGTCGGCGCGAGCCTGCTGGCGTCGGCCGGCGTCGCAGGCCTGGTCGCCGGTATTGCCGCACGGCCGGTGCTCGGCAACCTGATCGCCGGGCTGCAGATCGCACTCACGCAGCCGATCCGGCTCGACGACGTGGTCGTGATCCAGGGCGAGTGGGGGCGCATCGAGGAAATCACCGGTTCGTTCGTGTCGGTGCGGCTGTGGGACCAGCGGCGCCTCGTCGTGCCGCTGCAGTGGATCATCGAGAACCCGTTCACGAACTGGACGCGCAGCAGCTCGGAAATCATCGGCACGGTCTATCTGTCGGTCGATTACCGCACGCCGCTCGCGCCGCTGCGCGAGGAGCTCGCACGGCTCGTCCACGCGGCACCGGAGTGGGACGGCCGCGTGCAGGTGCTGCAGGTGACCGACGCGACGGAACGCACGATGCAGTTGCGTGCGCTCGTCAGTGCGGCCGATTCATCGTCGTGCTGGGACCTGCGCTGCCGCGTGCGCGAAGGGCTGATCGCCTATCTGCAGGACCGCTATCCGCAATGCCTGCCGCGCAGCCGGATGGAGCTGTATCCGCACAATGCCGCGCCGAACGCGCCGAATCCCGAACGGCCGCACGCGCGCTCGCCTGCCGCCAGCACGGCGGCCAATACCGCGGCCGACCCGCAGACCGCCGAAGGCCGCTGACAGCGGTCCGCATGCTCATCCTCCATCGTCATGACCGCGCTGAACACGCTCGCCATCGCCAATTACCGCTCGCTGCGCGAGCTGATCGTGCCGCTCGCGGCGCTCAACGTCGTCACGGGGCCGAACGGCAGCGGCAAGTCGAGCGTGTACCGCGCACTGCGGCTGCTCGCCGATACCGCGCAGGGGCGCGTGATCCCGTCGCTCGCCCGCGAAGGCGGGTTGCCGTCGACGCTGTGGGCCGGCCCCGAGCGTTTCTCGCGGGCGATGCTGGACGGCGATGCACCGGTCACCGGCACGGTGCGCAAGGGGCCGGTGAGCCTGAAGCTCGGCTTCGCCTGCGACGATTTCGGCTATGCGATCGATCTCGGCATGCCGATCCCGAGCCGCTCGCAGTTCTCGCTCGACCCGGTGGTGAAGCGCGAGTGCATCTGGGGCGGCGCGATGTTGCGCCCGTCGACGCTACTGGTCGACCGGCAGGGCGCGCAGATCCGCGCGCGCACCGCATCGGGCGACTGGCAGACGATTCCGCAGCCGGTGGCCAGCTTCGACAGCATGATGACCGAGTTCGCCGATCCGACCGGCGCCCCCGAGATGATCGCGGTGCGCGAACGGATCCGCTCGTGGCGCTTCTACGACCATTTCCGGACCGACGCGCAGGCGCCGGCGCGGCAGTCGCACATCGGCACCCACACGCCGGTGCTCGCGGACGACGGTGCCGACCTGGCCGCCGCGCTGCAGACGATCCGCGAGATCGGCGACGGCGCGGCGCTCGATGCGGCGCTCGACGACGCGTTTCCCGGCGCGTCAGTCGAGATCGACAATCCGGGCGGCCGTGGCCGCTTCGACGTGCTGATGCGCCAGCCGGGGCTGCTGCGGCCGCTCGCGGCGGCCGAGCTGTCGGACGGCACGCTGCGCTACCTGCTGCTCGCGGCCGCGCTGCTGACCCCGCGGCCGCCGGCGCTGATGGTTCTGAACGAACCGGAGACGAGCCTGCACCCCGATCTGCTGCCGGCGCTCGGCCGCCTGATCGCGCAGGCGGCGCAGCGTTCGCAGGTGCTCGTCGTGTCGCACGCGGCACGGCTCATCGCGACGCTCGAGCGCGAGGCCGGCTGTGAATCGCTGGTGCTCGACAAGCAGCTCGGCGCGACGGGGCTCGTCGATGCCGACACGCGCGACCTGCCGGCATGGAAGTGGCCGTCGCGCTGACGGGCCGTGATCGTCGCGTAGGGGGCCGGATTGGCCCGGCAGGCGGAATGTATCCTGCCTGTAACAACACCCATAAAATGCAAGACGGGCGGTCCCGGGCAGCGGGATCGCGAATAATAATGAGATATCCGGCTGGCGCCGTGCCGGCCGGTGCCGTATGGGGGCGAGCGGGTTGCGCAAGCGCACACGTCCGCCGGCCGTGCCGCAACGGACAGGACACAGGAGACGTGGACCATGAGAATTGCCCAGATCGCGCCGCTGACCGAATCGGTGCCGCCGAAGCTGTACGGCGGCACGGAGCGCGTCGTGTCCTACATCACCGAGGCGCTCGTCGAGCTCGGCCATGATGTGACGCTGTTCGCCAGTGGCGATTCGACGACGCGGGCGAAGCTCGAGGCGGTCTGGCCGCGCGCGCTGCGGCTCGATTCGTCGATCCGCGACCGGGTCGCGCCGCACATGCTGCTGATGGAGACGGTCGCGCGCCGAGCGAAGGATTTCGACGTGCTCCATTTCCACATGGACTACTACTCGTTCTCGGTCTTCAACCGGCAGGAAACGCCCTACGTGACGACGCTGCACGGCCGGCTCGACCTGCCCGAGCAGCAGCCGGTGTTCGACACGTTCAACACGGCGCCGGTGATCTCGATCTCGAACTCGCAGCGCCAGCCGTTGCCGCAGGCGAAATGGCTGACGACGGTCTACCACGGGCTGCCCGATACGCTGTACATGCCGCAGCCCGTCGAGCCGCGCTATCTGGCGTTCCTCGGCCGCATCTCGCCGGAGAAGCGCGTCGACACGGCGATCCGCATCGCCCGCCAGTGCGGGCTGCCGATCAAGATCGCCGCGAAGATCGACGCGGCCGACGAGGAATACTTCGAGCGCGAGATCAAGCCGCTCTTCGCGTTGCCGCACGTCGAATTCATCGGCGAGATCGCCGATCACCAGAAGGCCGAGTTCCTGTCGGGCGCGCATGCGCTGCTGTTTCCGATCGACTGGCCGGAGCCGTTCGGCCTGGTGATGATCGAGGCGATGTCGTGTGGCACGCCGGTGATCGCGTTCAATCGCGGCGCGGTGCCCGAAGTGCTGGACGAGGGCGTGTCGGGTTTCATCGTCGAGGACGAAATCAGCGCGGTGGCCGCCGTGAACCGGCTGCACCTGCTGCCGCGTGCGCGCGTGCGGCAGCGCTTCGAGGAACGCTTCACGTCGCGCCGCATGGCGCAGCAGTATGTCGACGTCTACCAGTCGGTGATCCGTGCGCAGAAGCGCTCGCGCTTCAAGGTGATCGACTCGACGACCTGACGCGAGGCGCACGACGCGCGCGGATGAAAAAACGGCGATGCCCGCAAGGACATCGCCGTTTGTGCATGGCCCGCGCGCGGTGCGCACGGGCGGTGCGCGAGCGTCAGATCTTCAGCTTCGTGACCTTCGTGCCGTTGATCGACACGTCGCCCATCAGGCCCGCGTTCGTCAGCACGACGACCTGGACCGGCGCGGTGGCCGTGTTGGAATCGACCGCGCCGTTCGCGCCCATCTTCACGAGCGCGACCGACGCGCCGGCGCCGGCTGCCCAGCCGTCCGAGCCGCGGAATTCGTCGAGCGCTTCCTGCGTCATGAACAGGAACACGATCGCCTTCGACTGCGCACCGGCCTGCAGGCCGACCGACAGCGACGACGTGTTGTAGTAGCCGACCGTGCTGCCGCCGACGCGCAGTGCGCCGTTGCCGGACTGGCCGCCGACGATGAAGCCGGCCTGGATGACGTCCGGGAAGACGAGCACGCCGCGCGACTTCGCGACGAGCTCGCGCGAGCCCTTGACCGTGGAGTACATGCGCGACAGCGTGGCGTCGACGCTCGAGTCGATTGCCTGGCGCTTCGACGCGTTCGTTGCGGCGTTGTCCGGCTTGTCCGGGGTGGTGGTGCAACCGGTGAGCGCGAGGCTACCGACGATGAGCGCAGCGGCGGCTTTGAGCACAAGATTCCGTTTTTGCATCGTTCTTCTCCATCGGATGATGTTCGGAGTGAGTCTCGCTCAGGGAGCGGATCACGTCGGCAGTTATATCACAGCGGATTACAGCCTCTTTTCGTTGCGGCGTGAAAAAGCGTCAAATCGGCTGGAGATGTCGCGGCGCGCCAACGGACGAACCGGCACCCGCGCGCCGACGTGGGGTCGGCATGCGGGAAACACGGTGGTCGATCGGACGGCGGCGCCTGCCGCGCGCATCAGTGCGTGACGGGCGGAACAGGCGGCTTGATCGGGGGGCGGCGCAGCGCGCGGCGGATCAGCGCGATCACGACGCCGCAGGCGAACAGGAACGCGGCCGGCACGACCCAGTAGCCGACGAACGCGTGCCACAGGTAGCCGGCGAGCGTGCTGCGTCGCACCACGTATTCGTCGCGGGCCGCCTGCTGGCGCGGCGCATTGGCGGCGAGCACGTCGGCCGGGCAGCCGGCCGCGCGCGCCTCGTCAGGATCCCCGTGGCACTTCGCGGCGGCGCCGGCGGCCTGCTGCGCATCGGTGAGCTGCCAGGTGGTCAGCGCGAGTTGCAGGTCCGCTTTGTTGTACGCCATTTCCTCGCGGATCTCGCGCACGGCGACGATCGCGACGGGCACGGCCCAGAATACGATCACGATCAGCCAGCGGCGGAACCAGCGGTGTTGTCTCCATGCCATCCATGCCTCCGTTTGACGCGCGTGCGCGTCCATCTCGAGGGCGGCCCGATGGCGCTTCTTGTACTTGGATGGGCCGCGTTGCAGCCATCATAGAAGAAAACGCGGCGAATTGCCGCACCATATGGCGGCGCCGGTACGGCAGGCCGGAAAAGCGGGGCGGGAGGCGTTGCAACAGCCCGGCAGCGGCGCGGGAGCGGGGCGCGTCGATGCGCGTGCAACGAAAACAAAAATGCCGCGCCCGCCGAAGCGGTGCGCGGCATTCGATACGGGAGCGCCGGAACTCAGGCGGCCGGCTGGCTGCTCAGGCAGCTCTTCATGAACGCCTTGCGGTCGTCGCCTTTCTTGCCGGTGGCCTGCGTGTTGCACGCCTTCATCTTTTCCTGCTGCGACATGGCCTTCGCGGGCTTCGCCGACAGGCAGTCCTTCATGAACGCTTTGCGTTCGTCGCCCGTCTTGCCGGCTGCCTGGGTGTTACAGGCCTTCATCTTGTCCTGCTGGCTGTTCGCCGCGAACGCGGGGGAAGCCAGCATGCCGCCGAGAAGCACTGCGGCTACGAGCGATTGGATTTTCATTTCGACACTCCCATGGGGTGAATTGCGTGTTATCGACGCCGTCACGAAGCGCCGTGCAATGAGGATAGGGTCGCATCGCACAGCGCGCTCCGATTATGGCAAATCAATGTGAAAACACCAAAACGGCACTTTCTATAACGTTGCGGACACCGTGGCCGTTGACGGCACGTGTTGCCGGACGATCGGGACAAACCATGATGCGCGGCGGCCGGCCTCGGTCGCCGCGCCGGATCCCGGCCGCAAGCCTTTACAATCGCGGCCATGAATACTCCGAATTCCGCATCCCCTTCGTCCGCGGCGGCCCTGCCGCGCATCGCCGTGCTCGCCACCGGCGGCACGATCGCCGGCGCCGCGCCCGACGCGGCCAGCACGGCCGGCTACCAGGCCGGTGCGCTCGGCGTCAATTTCCTGGTCGACGCGGTGCCGGCGCTCGCGTCCGTCGCGCGCATCGACGCCGAGCAGATCGCCAGCATCGACAGCAAGGATCTCGCGCTGCCGCTGTGGAATACGCTCGCCGCGCGGATCGACGCGCTGGTGGCCGATCCGGCGGTCGACGGCATCGTGATCACCCACGGCACCGACACGCTCGAGGAAACCGCGTATGCGCTGCACCTGGTCGTCAACGGCGACAAGCCGGTCGTGCTGACGGCCGCGATGCGGCCGGCGACCGCGCTGTCGTCCGACGGCCCGCTGAACCTGCTGAACGCGGTGACGGTGGCCGCGCATCCGTCCGCGCGCGGGCAGGGCGTGCTGGTCGCATTCAACAACCGGATCCACGGCGCGCGCGACGTCGTGAAGACGAGTACCTATGCGGTCGATGCATTCCAGTCGCCGGAGCTCGGCGCGCTCGGCTGGGTGCAGGACGGCCGGGTCGAATTCGCCCGCCGCGTCACGCGTTCGCGCGACTCGCAACTGGCGATCGCCGCCGCGTGGCCGCCCGTCGAAGTCGTTGCGAGCTACGCGGGCGTGACGCGCACGGCCGTCGATGCGCTCGTCGCGGCCGGCGTGCGCGGTCTCGTCGTCGCGGGCACGGGCAACGGCTCGATCCATGCGACGCTGCAGGCGGCGCTGGCCGATGCGGTGAACGCAGGCGTCGTGGTGGTTCGCGCGTCGCGCGTCGGGTCGGGCCACGTGATGCGCAACGGCGCCGCGAGCGACGATGCGCTCGGCTTCGTGAGCGCAGGGTCGCTGAACCCGTTCAAGGCGCGCGTGCTGCTGATGCTCGCGCTCGCGAACGGCATTCACGGCCGCGACGCGCTGCAGCGCGTGTTCGATACGCTGTGACCGGCTGACCGATACGCGCGGCGCGGGCCGCGCGCGTCACCATGAAAAAAGGCAGGCCATCGGCCTGCCTTTTTAGCGTCCGTCAGTCCGGCAACGATGCTCAGGACTGCGGCGGAATCACGAGCTTCTGGCCCGGATAGATCCGGTCCGGGCTCGACAGCATCGGCTTGTTCGCCTCGAAGATCACCGGGTACTTGTTCGCGTCGCCGTAGACTTCCTTGGCGATCGCCGACAGCGTGTCGCCCGGCTTCACGTCGTGGTACTGCACTTCCGGATCGTCCGGCTGCAGATCGTCGTCGTTGACACCCGCGACGCCTTGCACGTTGCCGGCCGCGACCTTGACCTTGGCCTTCGTGTCGAGGTCGGCGACGCTGCCCGACAGCGTCACGGTGCGCGATGCGCCGTCGAACGCCACGGTCAGGTTCGACGTATCGAGACCCTGCGTGTTGATGTAGTTCTTGATGGCATCGGCCGCGGTCTGGTTTGCGGCATTCGGATCTTCCGCGGCTTGCGCATCGGCATGACCCAGCAGTTTTTCGCCCGCCTCTTTGATAAACGAAAGAAGACCCATCGTTGCACTCCTTAGGTGGTTGAAAAGAAAACGCGCCGTGAAGTGGCGAAAAAAACACCGCGCTGGGCGCGGTCACCGGAGGGGAACGCTAGCGCGGCGGTTTTCTCGAAAGGCGTGGCGAAAGTGTAGGCGTTCATGACGACGATTGCATGAAAAATCGCACGCTTGAACGTAAAGAAATGTAATACGCGAAATCCGACAGGCGGACACCCGACGACGACGTCTGACCGACCAAGGCTTCCCCGGCGTCGCCGGGTGCCGCTGCGGACCCCACCACGCCGCTCTCAGCCCAGAGCGGCGTTTTTCGCCCCGTCCCGCATGCCGTCGGCAGTGCAGGGCGGGGCGCCCCACCGTGATGCGCGAGCGTGTCGCGCACCGATGCGACCGGCCGTGCCGGTCACGTGTGTCTGTCGCGCGTCTCCGCCATCGCAGCGAAAACGCGCATCGTTGCAGCCGTGCTACGCGGACGGCGTCTGGCCGATCTCGAAGTTCGACATGATCTCGAGCGCGCGCACGAGTGCCGAGTGATCCCAGGCCTTGCCGCCGTGCGACGCACACACGCTGAACAGCTGCTGCGCGCTGGCCGTGTGCGGCAGCGCGAGGCCGAGCTTGCGTGCGCCGTCGAGCGCGAGGTTCAGGTCCTTCTGGTGCAGCTCGATGCGGAAGCCCGGATCGAACGTGCGCTTCGTCATCCGCGCGCCGTGCACTTCGAGGATGCGCGAGGCGGCGAAGCCGCCCATCAGCGCCTGGCGCACACGCTCCGGATCGGCGCCCGAGCGTGCGGCGAACAGCAGCGCTTCGCCGACGGCTTCGATGTTCAGCGCGACGATGATCTGGTTCGCGACCTTGCAGGTCTGGCCCGCGCCGTTGTCGCCGACGAGCGTGATGTTCTTGCCCATCTTCTCGAACAGCGGCCTGGCGCGCTCGAACGCTGCCTCCGGGCCGCCGACCATGATCGTCAGCGTCGCTTCGCGTGCGCCGACTTCGCCGCCGGACACGGGCGCGTCGAGGTAGTCGCAGCCGAGTGCGTTGATCTGCTTCGCGAATGCCTGCGTGTCGAGCGGCGAGATCGAGCTCATGTCGATCACGAGCTTGCCGGCCGTCAGGCCCTTCGCGACGCCGTCGTCGGCGAACAGCACGTTACGCACGTCCGGCGTGTCCGGCACCATCGAGATGATGATGTCGGCGTTCCGTGCGACTTCGGTCGAGTTCGCGACGACCTTCGCGCTCGTGCGCAGGTCGTCCGGGATCGGGAACGCGCCGTTCACGACGAGCTGGTGGTCGCCCTTGAGCAGGTTGCGCGCCATGTGCGCGCCCATGATGCCGAGGCCGATGAAACCGATGGTTGCCATGTGAAAGTCTCCTATAGGGCTGAAAACGGAAAGGGCGGATCTCAGGCGGCGCGACGCGCCGAGCCCGGTGCGCAGCCGGCGACGCTTTGCAGCCAGCCGAGGCCTTCCGTCGTGGTGGTGCGGGGCTTGTACTCGCAGCCGACGTAGCCGGCATAGCCGAGCCGGTCGAGCAGCGCGAACAGGAACGCGTAGTTGATCTCGCCCGTGCCCGGCTCGTTGCGGCCCGGGTTGTCCGCGAGCTGGACGTGGCCGATCGATGCGAGGTTGCGTTCGATCGTCGCGGCCAGTTCGCCTTCCATGCGCTGCATGTGATAGATGTCGTACTGCAGGAACAGGTTGTCCGAGCCGACCGCGCGGATCACGTCGAGCCCTTCCGACGAGCGGTTCAGCGCGAAGCCCGGGATGTCGAAGCTGTTGCACGGCTCGACGAGCAGGCGGATGCCTTCGCGCTTCAACGCATCGGCGGCAAAGCGCAGGTTGTCGACGATCGTGACGAACGTCTTGTCGCGCGCCGTGCTGGCCGACGGGATGCCGACGAGGCAGTTCAGCTGCGGCACCTTCAGCGCCTTCGCGTACTCGATCGCACGGCCGACCCCTTCCTGGAACTCGCCGACGCGATCGGGCAGGCACGCGATGCCGCGCTCGCCCTGGTCCCAGTTGCCGGCGGGCAGGTTGTGCAGCACGAGGCGCAGGCGGTGCGTCTCGAGCCGCTCGGCGAGTTCCTCTTTCGCGTACGGATACGGGAACAGGAACTCGACGGCGTCGAAGCCCGCGTCCGCGGCCGCCTTGAAGCGGTCGAGGAACGGCACTTCGTTGAACAGCATGGTCAGGTTTGCAGCAAACTTCGGCATGAGCTAAGCCTCTTCGGTCGGTCAGTCAAAAATGTCGTGCGGTTCAGTCGAGCATCGAGATCGCGGTCGGTGCGTGCTCGGCCTTTTCGGCGAGATCCTCGAATTCGTTGATCGCGTCGATTTCGGTGCCCATCGAGATGTTCGTCACGCGCTCGAGGATCACTTCCACGACCACCGGCACGCTGAACTCTTCCGCGAGCGTTTGCGCCTGGCGCAGCGCCGGCTCGATCTCTTCCGGCTTGAACACGCGCAGCGCCTTGCAGCCGAGGCCTTCCGCGACGGCCACGTGGTCGACGCCATAACCGTTCAGTTCCGGTGCGTTCACGTTGTCGAACGCGAGCTGCACGCAGTAGTCCATGTCGAACGCACGCTGCGCCTGACGGATCAGCCCGAGGTACGAGTTGTTCACGACGACGTGCACGTACGGCAGCTTGAATTGCGCGCCGGCTGCCAGTTCCTCGATCATGAACTGGAAGTCGTAGTCGCCGGACAGCGCGACGATCGGGCGGCTCGGGTCCGCTGCACGCACGCCGAGCGCGGCGGGAATCGTCCAGCCGAGCGGGCCGGCCTGGCCGCAGTTGATCCAGTTGCGCGCCTTGAACACGTGCAGGAACTGCGCGGCGGCGATCTGCGACAGGCCGATCGTGCTGACGTAGCATGTATCGCGGCCGAACACCTTGTTCATCTCTTCGTACACGCGCTGCGGCTTGACCGGCACGTTGTCGAAGTGCGTCTTGCGCTGCAGCGTGCGCTTGCGCGCCTGGCATTCCGAGACCCATGCGCTGCGGTCCTTCAGCTTGCCGGCGGCCTTCCATTCCCGTGCAACGGCGACGAACAGTTCCAGCGCGGCCTTCGCGTCCGACACGATGCCGAGATCCGGGCCGAACACGCGGCCGATCTGCGTCGGCTCGATGTCGACGTGCACGAACTTGCGGCCCTTCGTATAGACCTCGACGCTGCCCGTGTGGCGGTTCGCCCAGCGGTTGCCGATGCCGAGCACGAAGTCGGACGCGAGCATCGTGGCGTTGCCGTAGCGGTGCGACGTCTGCAGGCCGACCATGCCGGCCATCAGCGGGTGGTCGTCCGGAATCGCGCCCCACGACATCAGCGTCGGGATCACCGGCACGCCGATCGTTTCGGCGAACTGCACGAGCAGGTCTTCCGCCGCTGCGTTGAGCACGCCGCCGCCCGACACGATCAGCGGCTTGTCCGCGTCGTTGAGCATCGCGAGCGCCTTCTCGATCTGCGCGCGGGTGGCCGCGGGCTTGTAGACCGGCAGCGGTTCATACGTGTCGATGTCGAATTCGATTTCGGCGAGCTGCACGTCGATCGGCAGGTCGACCAGCACCGGGCCCGGACGGCCCGAGCGCATCAGGTGGAATGCCTGCTGGAACACGCGCGGCACGAGCGCCGGCTCGCGCACGGTGACGGCCCACTTCGTGACGGGCTTCGCGATCGATTCGATGTCGACGGCCTGGAAGTCTTCCTTGTACAGGCGGGCACGCGGTGCCTGGCCCGTGATCGCGAGGATCGGAATCGAGTCGGCCGAGGCGGAGTAGAGGCCCGTGATCATGTCGGTGCCGGCGGGGCCCGACGTGCCGATGCACACGCCGATGTTGCCCGGGGCCGCACGCGTGAAGCCTTCGGCCATGTGCGACGCGCCTTCGACGTGGCGTGCCAGCACGTGGCTGATGCCACCCGACTTGCGCATGGCCGAGTAGAACGGGTTGATCGCTGCGCCCGGCACGCCGAACGCGGTCTGGATGCCTTCCTTCTCGAGCACGAGCACAGCTGCGTCGACGGCTCTCATCTTGGCCATGAATGTCTCCTTGAATGGGGTGGATCTTGCAAATGGGTCTGTTGGGGACACTTTAGGGATGCAGGAAAGGTTTGATAAGATCAGCCGAAGTCGCTTTTTTCGAAACTAAAAGTATGGAATGACGGCTGGGCGGGGCTTTCCGCCGGGCCGGAACAGAGACGGAGACGGGAGATGGATCGCTTCAAGCAGATCGAGACGTTCGTGCGGGTGGCCGATGCCGGCAGCCTCGCGGCGGCGGCGCTCGAGGAGGGCGTGTCGCCGGTGGTGCTCGGGCGGCGCATCGACGCGCTCGAAAAGCGTCTCGGCGTGAAGCTGATGTACCGCTCGACGCGACGGCTGGTGGTCAGCGAGGAGGGCGCCGCCTTCCTCGAGCGCTGCCGCGGCCTCCTGTCCGAATGGGACCAGGCCGAGAACGAGCTGGCCGCCGGGCGGCGCGCGGTCAGCGGGCACCTGATCGTGTCCGCGCCGGCCGCATTCGGGCGCAAGCACGTCGCGCCGCACGCCCCCGGCTTTCTGGCGGACAAGCCCGAGATGCAGCTGTCGTTCAACCTGACCGACCGCGTCGTCGATCTCGTGCGCGAAGGCTACGACCTGTCGATCCGGATCGGCGGGGCCGTCGATCCGAACTTCGTCGCGGTGAAGCTCGCATCGAACCGGCGTGTCGTGTGCGGCACGCCCGAGTATTTCCGCCAGCACGGCCGGCCGAAGTCGCTCGACGACCTGCTCAAGCACAACTGCCTGGCGTTCAACCTGCAGGGCGGGCAGAACCGCGGCTGGTATTTCCAGCGCCACGGCAAGATCGCGACGATGCGCGTGGCGGGTAATCTCGACTGCAACGACGGCGAACTGCTGCACCGCTGGGTGGCCGAAGGTCTCGGGCTCGGCTGGCGCTCGACGTGGGAAATCGCCGCCCAGCTCGAGACGGGCGAGCTTGAGACCGTGCTCGACGAATATGCGTTGCCCGACTACGACATCCTCGCGGTCTACCCGCAGCAGCGCTACGTGCCGGCGCGCGTGCGCTACTTCATCGACTACCTGCGCGCCGCTTACGCGAGCCCGGGCTACTGGAGCACCACGCCATGACCGGCGCGGACGGCCCGGCCACGGGGCCGTCCGGCGATTTTTTACGCTTCGGGCGCGCGGCGCGGGAATAAACTCGACGCAACGACGGTAAGGTCATCGAGCGTGCACGTTGCCGGTCTGTCCGGGCGCCGTGCTCGGAACGGGCGCGGCTTGGGCCGCCGGGACCAGGGAGGCCATGTGGGGCAAGCCGGACAGGCGGTCGAAGACCGGTCGGCGGACGACGCGGTTGCGCGCGGCGAGCGGTTTCGCGCGCTCGTGCTGCCGCATCTCGACGCCGCGTACAACCTCGCGCGCTGGCTGAGCGGCAACGCCGGCGACGCGGACGACGTCGTCCAGGACGCGTGCATGCGCGCATTGCGCTTCGTCGATTCGTGTCGCGGCGACAACGCCCGGCCGTGGCTGCTGACGATCGTGCGCCACACCTGGTACACGGAATGGCGGCGCCGCACGCATGCGCATGAGGTTGCGCTGCCCGACACGCTCGACGACACCGACGTGCCCGACGACTGGCAACCGGCGACCGACGATCCGCTCGCGCACCTGTTGCGCGGCGAGAACGTGCGGCTCGTGAACGAAGCGCTCGCGAAGCTGCCGCCCGAATACCGCGAGGTGCTCGTGCTGCGCGAGATGGAGGACTTGAGCTACCGCGAGATTGCGGCGATCGCGGACGTGCCGGTCGGCACGGTGATGTCGCGGCTCGCACGGGGCCGGCGCAAGCTCGCCGCGCTGCTGGGCGGCCCGTCGGCATCGGCGGCCGAAGGCAGGCCGGGCCGTACGCCGGCTGGCGGAACCGCATCGGAGGCTATCGATGGACTGTAACGAAGCGCGAGCGTTGCTGGACGCGGACGTCGACCGCGAGCTGTCGGCGCCCGATGCGTTGCGGGTCCAGCAGCATGTCGACGGGTGCGAAGCGTGCCGCCGTGAACGCGCGCGGATCGTCACGCTGGTGCAGGCCGTGCGCCAGGCCGACTATCACCGTGCGCCGGATGCGTTGCGGGCCAGCATTCTCGCGAGCCTGCCGGCAGCGGCCGATGCGCCCGTGCGCGAGCAGACGCGGGCGGAGCCGCGGCCCGAACCGCGGTCAGGGCCGCAGCCGCGTCCGCGTGGCCGCCGCTGGTTTTCGTGGCTGACGGATCAAGGCGGGGCGGCACGCCCGGCGTCGGCCGGCATGGGGCCGCGCGTTGCCGCGCTGCCCGGCCTCGGCTGGGGTGTCGCGCTGCTGGTGGCGCTTGCCGCGGCGGGCGGGATGGCGTTGTCCGCCCGCCACGCCGACACCGACCGCACGGTCGACGAACTCGTGTCGAGCCACGTGCGGGCCGACCTGTCGGCGCGCGACATCGACGTGATCTCGACCGACCGGCACACGGTCAAGCCGTGGTTCAACGGCCGGATCGACTATGCGCCGCCGGTCGAGGATCTCGCGGCGGAAGGTTTCGCGCTGGTCGGCGGCCGGCTCGACTATGTCGGGCGGCGCCGCGTCGCGGTGCTCGTCTACCGTTACCGGCAGCACGTGATCGACGTCTACGTGCGGCCGGCCGGCGAACGGCCGGGGGCGCCGTACACGACCGTGTCGCAAGGCTACGCGCTCGACCGCTGGGAGGCGGCCGGAATGACCTGGTGGGCCGTGACCGACGCCGAACCGTCGGCGCTCGCGGCGTTCAGGACCGCGCTCGATGCGCGACTCGGCGTCACACGCACCGAGTGACGGCGCCGCGGCGGACTGCGGCCCGGCCGCGCGCTTCTGTTCCGACCCTGATCGGGAAATGCGCCCAAGGGCAGCCGGCCTGCCCGGGTTCGCCCCTTCAAGTCTTTGAAAACATGGCCGAATCCGCGTGCGAATCGTCGATTGGTCTTGCATGCGCCCTGTATCCGGGTTAGAATCTTCGGCTTCTCACTTGCCACACCGGTTCAGACGCCCGGGTGGCTTTAATCCACAAGGAGTGTGTAATGCGTCATTACGAAATCGTATTCATCGTGCACCCCGATCAGAGCGAGCAAGTGCCCGCGATGATCGAGCGTTACAAGACCACGATCACGTCGCACGGCGGTCAGATCCACCGTGTCGAGGACTGGGGCCGTCGCCAACTGGCCTACATGATCGAGAAACTCGCGAAGGCTCACTACGTCTGCATGAACATCGAGTGCGACCAGACGACGCTCGACGAACTCGAACACGCGTTCAAGTTCAACGACGCCGTGCTGCGTCACCTCATCGTCAAGATGAAGAAGGCCGAAACCGGCCCGTCGCCGATGATGAAGGAAGTTCAGCGCGAAGAAGCCAAGAAGGCGGCTGCAGCTCAGCCGACCGAAGCGCAGGCTTAAGTTCGTCATTCATTAAGCCATCAAGGAGCGCGTCACTCACGTGAACAGGTTGCAATTGAAGGCAAGCGTCGTCGAACGCGCACCGGTGCGATATACGCCGGCAGGTGTTCCGATCGCAAGCGCCACATTGCATCACCGCACGGAAGTCGTCGAAGCAGGCATTCCCCGTCAGGTCGAAATGACGATCGAGGCGGTGGCGGCCGGTGAGGCGAGCGGCAGGCTGGAGAGTCGTGAAATGGGCGTCGAAACGCTGTTCACGGGCTTCCTGGCAAAGAAAAGCCGCAACGCGAGAACCTTGGTGTTTCACATCACAGCATTGCAGGACATTGGAAAGGACTGAAATCATGCCCCGCCCGACTGGTAAGAAATTCGACAAGCGTCGTCAGCAACAAAACCCGCTCTTCAAGCGCAAGAAGTTCTGCCGTTTCACGGCTGCAGGCGTCGAGCAGATCGACTACAAGGACACGGAAACGCTGAAGGACTTCATCGGCGAAAACGGCAAGATCACGCCGGCTCGTCTGACGGGTACGAAGGCGCACTATCAGCGTCAGCTGGATACGGCCATCAAGCGTGCGCGTTTCCTCGCGCTGCTGCCGTACACCGATCAGCACAAGGCGTAATCAGGCGACGCAATAAGGAGAATTCGAATGCAAATCATTCTGTTGGAAAAAGTCGCCAATCTGGGTAACCTCGGCGACATCGTCAAGGTCAAGGACGGTTACGCTCGCAACTTCCTGATCCCGAACCGCAAGGCTCGCCGTGCAACGAAGGAAGCGATCGCCGAATTCGAAGTTCGCCGCGCTGAACTCGAAAAGATCGCCGCTGAAAAGCTGGCGGCATCGCAGGCAGTCGGCGAGAAGCTGAACGGCCAGTCGTTCGAAATCACGCAGAAGTCGGGCGTTGACGGCCGTCTGTTCGGTTCGGTCACGAACGGCGACGTCGCGGAACTGCTGAAGAAGGCAGGTTTCGAAGTCGAGAAGCTGCAAGTTCGCATGCCGGAAGGCCCGCTGAAGATGATCGGCGAGCACAACGTCCAGGTCGCGCTGCATACGGACGTCGTCGTCGACGTCACGATCAACGTGATCGGCGACCACGCGTAAGCGTACGCAAGCTTGCCGGGCGGCTTCCGCCGTCCGGACAAGGGCAGGCGCCCGGGCAACCGGGGCCTGCCTTTTTTATTGCCGCATCGCCGGGGCTCTCTCTGGCGTCGTCGTAGGTTATTCGCGATAATCCCAACCCATGAACGCGCCGCAAGATCCTCAAATTGAATCGCTGAAAGTCCCGCCGCACTCGGTCGAAGCCGAACAATCCGTGCTCGGCGGCCTGTTGCTCGACAACGCGGCCTGGGACCGGATTGCCGACTTCCTGTCGCAGGGCGATTTCTACCGCTACGACCACCGGATCATCTACGAGCACATCGGCCGCCTGATCGCGTCGACGCGCCCGGCCGACGTCGTGACCGTGTACGAAGCGCTGACCACGTCCGGCAAGGCCGACGACGTCGGCGGGCTTGCCTACCTGAACGCGCTCGCACAGAACACGCCGAGCGCGGCGAACATCCGCCGTTATGCGGAAATCGTGCGCGACCGCGCGGTGCTGCGCCGGCTCGTGTCGGTCGCCGACGAAATCTCGGCCGATGCGTTCAACCCGCAGGGCAAGGAAGTCCGCCAGCTGCTCGACGAGGCCGAGTCGAAGGTGTTCTCGATCGCCGAAGAGGGTGCGCGCGGCAACCAGGGCTTCCTCGAGATCGGCCCGCTGCTCACGCAGGTCGTCGAGCGCATCGATACGCTGTACCACACGGCGAACCCGAGCGACGTCACGGGCACGCCGACGGGCTTCGTCGACCTCGACCGGATGACATCCGGGATGCACGGCGGCGAACTGATCATCGTCGCAGGGCGTCCGTCGATGGGTAAGACCGCGTTCTCGATGAACATCGGCGAATACGTCGCGGTCGAGTACGGGCTGCCGGTCGCGGTGTTCTCAATGGAAATGCCGGGCACCCAGCTCGTGATGCGGATGCTCGGCTCGATCGGCCGGCTCGACCAGCACCGGATGCGCACGGGCCGCCTGACGGACGAGGATTGGCCGAAACTGACGCACGCGGTGCAGAAGATGAGCGAGGCGCAACTCTTCATCGACGAAACGGGCGGCCTGAACCCGATGGAGTTACGCTCGCGCGCGCGGCGTCTGGCGCGGCAATGCGGCAAGCTCGGCCTGATCATCGTCGACTACCTGCAGCTGATGTCGGGTTCGTCGCAGGGCGAGAACCGCGCGACCGAAATCTCGGAAATCTCGCGATCGCTGAAGAGCCTCGCGAAGGAACTCGACGTGCCGGTGATCGCGCTGTCGCAGCTGAACCGCGGCCTCGAACAGCGCCCGAACAAGCGTCCGGTGATGTCGGATTTGCGCGAATCAGGCGCAATCGAACAGGACGCGGACGTGATCCTGTTCATCTACCGTGACGAAGTCTACAACCCGGACAGCCCCGACAAGGGCACGGCCGAAATCATCATCGGCAAGCAGCGTAACGGTCCGATCGGCCCCGTTCGGCTCACGTTCCTGGGGCAATACACGAAGTTCGACAACTTTGCAGGGGCGCAGACGTTCTACGGCGAGTAACGCCGGTTGTAAAGCCCTAAATCGCCAAACGTTGTATCCAATCCCGGCGCGCGCATGTGCGCGCGTCGCGGCGCGACCGAAAACGGTACAATGTCGCCCGTTTTCGTGACAGTAGTTTGACAATCTCTCAGGAATCCCATGTTCGGTCGATTCATGCCCACCGAGGGCAAGTTCTTTGAACTCTTCAACGCGCACGCGAAGCACATCGTTTCCGGTGGCCGCGAGCTCGAACTGCTGATCGACAATCTCGCCGACGCCGAGATTCACAAGCAAAACGTGCAAACCGCCGAGAAGGCCGCCGACAAGCTCACGCACGAGGCGATCGATCTGCTGCACAAGACTTTCATCACGCCGCTCGATCGCGACGAGATCCACAAGCTGATCACGACGATGGACGACATCCTCGACCTGATGGAAGACGTCGCGACCGCCGTGTCGCTGTACGACGTACGTTCCGTCACGTCCGAAGCGAGCCAGCTCGCGCACATCGTCACGCAGTCGGCCCAGCACGTGCAGCAGGCGGTCGGGCTGCTGTCCGACATGAAGCAGTCGGCGCAGATCCTCAAGCAGTGCGAGGAGATCGACCGCTGGGAGTCGGAGGCCGATCGCGTGCTGCGCGCGGCCATGTCGAAGCTGTTCCGCGAGGAAGACGACGTGAAGACGCTCATCAAGCTGAAGGCGATCTACGAGCTGCTCGAAGAGATCACCGACAAGTGCGAGGACGTCGCGAACATCATCGAAGGCATCGTGCTGGAAAACGCCTGAGCGGACCACGATGCATTCGATACAACTCGCCCTATGGATGGTCGCGGCGCTCGTGCTCGTCGCGCTCGTATTCGACTTCATGAACGGCTTTCACGACGCGGCGAACTCGATCGCCACCGTCGTGTCGACCGGGGTGCTGAAGCCCCAGCAGGCCGTCGTGTTCGCCGCCGCGTTCAACGTGATCGCGTACTTCATCTTCCACCTGAAAGTCGCGCAGACCGTCGGTAAAGGCACGATCGACCCCGAGATCGTCGACCATTACGTCATATTCGGCGCGCTGGTCGGCGCGATCGGCTGGAACGTGATCACGTGGTACTACGGGATTCCGTCGAGCTCGTCGCACGCGCTGATCGGCGGCCTCGTCGGCGCGGCGCTCGCGAAGTCGGGCTGGAGCTCGCTGAACATCGACGGGCTGCTGAAGACCATCGCGTTCATCTTCATCTCGCCGCTGCTCGGCTTCATCCTCGGCTCGCTGTTCATGCTCGGCGTGTCGTGGCTGTATTTCCGCACCGCGCCCAGCAAGGTGGACCGGCGGTTCCGCCGGCTGCAGCTGCTGTCGGCCGGGCTGTACAGCCTCGGCCACGGCGGCAACGACGCGCAGAAGACGATCGGTATCATCTGGATGCTGCTGATCGCGTCGGGCTATGCGTCGGCGACCGCCGATGCGCCGCCGGCGTGGGTGATCGGCGCGTGCTACCTGTCGATGGGCCTCGGCACGCTGTTCGGCGGCTGGCGCATCGTGCGCACGATGGGCCAGAAGATCACGAAGCTCAAACCGGTCGGTGGCTTCTGTGCGGAAACCGGTGGCGCGATGACGCTGTTCCTCGCATCCTTCCTCGGCATTCCGGTGTCGACCACCCACACCATCACCGGCGCGATCGTCGGTGTCGGCGCGACGCAGAAGCTGTCGGCCGTGCGCTGGGGGGTGGCCGGCAACATCGTGTGGGCCTGGGTGCTGACGCTGCCCGCGGCCGCGCTGTTCGCGGCCGGCGGATGGTGGCTTGGTCACCAGATCTTCTGATTGCCGACGTAGCCGGATCGACATCCGATGCGCCGCAAGCCGAAAGGCTGCGGCGCATTTTCTTTTGGAGCGGGGGAGTTTGCGACGGAACGGGCGGGGCGGCGGCAGATACCGCCAACGTTATCGACTGTCGAGGTTCGGGCAACCGGTCAGTAGCTTCCGTTCGCAAACCGCGCGATCGGATCGTCTGCCGTACTGGTGCGCGGGCTGACGGGCGCGGATTGCGTCGACGCGCGCAATACCTGCACAGGTGCGGGCTCGAGACTGCGCGGAGACGCCGGCGCGGCGGCAGGCGGCGGTTCGGCATCGAACGCGGCGGCCTGGGCGGCCGTGAGCGCCGTCGTCGGAATCTGCGTGCCGGACTCAACCGGGGCGGCAGGCGCTGCATTGGCCGTCATCGCGGTCATGCCGTCATTCACTGACGTTGCCTGTTGCTGCGCGGCCTGCATACGCGGGGGCGGCGGTTCGTACGGATCGGCGGCCGGGGCCGCGGGTGCGGCTGCGGCGGTCGTTACGACCGGCGCGGCAGCGATGACCGGCGCGGGCGCAGGCGCCTGCGCCGGTTTCGCTTGCGACGAGGCATAGGCAGGCGGCCGCGGCGCAGCGGCAGTCACGACCACCGGGGCCGGTGCGCTGCGCGGCTCGTCGCGCTTCGCCTCGTAGGTCGGCGCATCGAACGGCGTTGGCGCCCCGCGCGGCGGCGCGACGCGGCGAATGCCGTCGAAACGCTTGGCCCAGTACGGGTTCGTCAGGTAGTCGAGCCGCACGGTGCCGCCCGTCGACGGTGCGTTGACGAAGCGCAGCTTGCCGACGTAGATGCCGACGTGCGAATGCGGCCGTCCGGTCGTATTGAAGAAGATCAGGTCGCCCGGCGCGATCTGGTCGGGGTCGATCGATACGCCGCGGCTGCTCATGTCGGCGGTCGTGCGCGGCAGGCTCACGTCGGCCGCCCGGCCGATCACGTAGCGCACGAGCCCGCTGCAGTCGAAGCCGCTCGTCGGCGTGTTGCCGCCCCAGCGATACGGGACGCCGACGAGGCTCATCGCCTGGATCGAGATTTCTTCCTGGCCGACGCTGTGATCGACGAATTTCGAGAAATTGGCGGGGGCGGGGAACGCGCGCGGCGTCGTGATCCTCATGCCCGAATCGGAGCGTGATGCCGACTGCGGCGGCACGCTGGAGCAGGCCGCAAGCAGGGAAACGACGGCGACGGGGACCCAAATTCGAAGCATGGCGAGGCGGGCGAGCGCGGCGCGCTCGCGAATCGTATGACAACAGACAGACCCGATGGTAGACGCTCCGGCGGGGCTTAAGCAACCATTCCTGAGAATTAACTTGAAGTTTCGCGCGTAAACTGCGTTGTTGCGTGACGATGCGTTACTTACGTCTTCGACCCCAAATAAAAACGGCGCTCCGTTTCCGGAGCGCCGCGAGGCGTCGACCGCCGGCCAATCGGCCGGCTGGCCGCGTTACAGGATGTCCGACGCGTAGTCGGCGAGCCGCGAGCGTTCGCCGCGCGCGAGCGTCACGTGGCCGCTGTGGCCCCAGCCCTTGAAGCGGTCGACGACGTACGTGAGGCCCGAGCTGCCTTCGGTCAGGTAAGGCGTGTCGATCTGCGCGATGTTGCCGAGGCACACGATCTTCGTGCCCGGGCCTGCGCGCGTGACGAGCGTCTTCATCTGCTTCGGCGTCAGGTTCTGCGCCTCGTCGATGATCAGGTACTTGTCGACGAACGTACGGCCGCGCATGAAGTTCATGCTCTTCACCTTCAGGCGCGAACGGATCAGTTCCTGCGTCGCGGCACGGCCCCATTCGCCGGCAGCGTCGTCGGTCTTCTGCAGCACTTCGAGGTTGTCGTCGAATGCGCCCATCCACGGCTGCATCTTCTCTTCCTCGGTGCCCGGCAGGAAACCGATGTCCTCGCCGACGGGCACGGTCGCGCGCGTCACGATGATCTCGTTGTAGCGCTTGTCGTCGAGCACCTGCGCGAGGCCGGCCGCGAGCGCGACGAGCGTCTTGCCGGTGCCGGCCTGGCCGAGCAGCGTGACGAAGTCGATCTCGGGGTTCATCAGCAGGTTCAGCGCGAAATTCTGCTCGCGGTTGCGCGCGGTGATGCCCCACACGTTGTTCTTGTGGTGGCTGTAGTCGCGCAGCGTCTGCAGCAGCGCCGTCTTGCCGTTCAGTTCGCGGACGATCGCATGGAACGTCGGCTCGCCGTTCTGCGGCTCGAGATAGACGAACTCGTTGACGAGCATCGACGCGACGAGCGGGCCGGTCACGCGGTAGTACGTGGTGCCCGTCTTCGTGTCCTGCCAGCTCTCCATGCCCTTCGCATGCTTGGTCCAGAAGTCCTGCGGCAGTTCGCGCACGCCGTTGTACAGGAGGTCTTTATCCTCGAGCACCTGGTCGTTGAAGTAGTCTTCCGCGGGCAGGCTGAGCGCGTGCGCCTTGATCCGCATGTTGATGTCTTTCGACACCAGCACGACCTGGCGATCGGGCCGGTCGCGCTGCAGCGCGCGCACGACGCCGAGGATCTGGTTGTCGGCCTTGCCTTCGGGCAAGCCTTCGACGGGCGCGATGTCCGCAAGCTTCGTCTGGAAGTACAGGCGGCCGAGCGCCTCGCGGCTACCGAGGCGCGACAGCGGGATGCCGGCCGTGATCGGGCCGGCATCGGCGACGAGCGCGTCGAGCGTGCGGCTGACCTGGCGTGCGTTGCGCGCGACTTCGGACATCCCCTTCTTGTGGTTGTCGAGTTCCTCGAGCGTCATCATCGGCAGATAGACGTCGTGTTCCTCGAAGCGGAAGAGGCTGCTCGGGTCGTGCATCAGCACGTTGGTGTCGAGCACGAACAGTTTCTGCAGTTCGGCTTCGGCGGGCTTGCGGCTGCGCGACTTCGTCGCGGCGCCGGTATCGCGCGCGGGTGCGGCGGCCGGTTTGTCGGCAGCCGGTTTGTCGTTGCGTGCAACGACGGGTGCCGCGGGTTCGGCGGGCACCGGCATCGGCTGCAGCAGGGCAGCCGTCTGTCTGGTCTTGCGGCCGCGTGCGGGTGCGCTCGCGGCATCTTGCACCGAAGACGCGACGGCGCGCAAAGGCGCGGCCGTGTTCGCGGCTTCGGTCATCGGTTGGGCCACGCTCGCCGGACCAAAGTCACCGGCTGTGGATGCGTCCCCTTCGGCGGATTTCTTCGCGGCTTTCGCGGGCCGCGCTTTCGCCTTGTATTCGTCGGGCGGCAGCAGGCTGCCGAGCTTGCTGGGGGGAGTAGGCAAAGGCATGGTGTCCCTCGGGAGGAATCGTGTCGCATGGGGTGCGCCGCTGATCGCATCCTGCGTGACGTAGACGCATGCAGTTTGCGCGCGGTGGCGCACAGGAAGTTCGTCTAGCCGGTTCGCCTAAGTGTCGATCAGCTCCTTGACGGGGTGAGGGCCGGACCGAGGGCCGGCGCGCAATCCATAAAAAAAGCCGCTGCCCCGTCGACAGGAGCATGCGGCTTGGCTGATACCGTCGTAATGCGCGTCAGGTGCCGGCAAGCATCGCAACGAGCACCGGCGCAGCTACGAGAAATATGGGGCGAACTGGCATTCATTGCGGCCCAATATAACGCGCCTCAAAGCGCTTGTACAGCACTTAGCACGTCGTCCACATGACCCGGTACCTTGATGCCGCGCCATGCCTGGCGAAGCACGCCGTCGGCGTCGATCAGGAACGTGGAGCGCTCGATTCCGCGCACTTCCTTGCCATACATTTTCTTCATCTTGATGACATCGAACAGCGCGCACAGCGCTTCGTCGGCATCGGAAATCAGCGGGAACGGCAGTTCGAGCTTTGCCTTGAAATTGTCATGCGAGCGCAGGCTGTCGCGCGACACGCCGATGACTTCCGCACCGGCTTTCTTGAACTTCGGATAGAGATCGCGGAACTGCAGCCCTTCGGTCGTGCAGCCCGGCGTGTTGTCCTTCGGATAGAAGTACAGCACGAGTTTCTTGCCCTTCAGGTCGGACAGCGAAATGTCGCCGCCCGTGGCCGGTGCGGTGAAATCGGGAACTTGACGGTCAACTTCGACGGACACGTGTTTCTCCTGTTGTTATGGAAAGGCGCCGCTGCGGCGGCGCGGTACGGCGGGGCGTCGCGGCAGCGCGCCGCAAGGGCGGAGCGGCGACGCCGGCTCGTGCGAACTCAGTCGGGCTGGACGATCAGTTCGCCGGAGCGGCCGGGGATTTCGCCCCACGTGACAGGGTACGATGGCAGCGAGTCGCGGTCCAGCGTCGCGTGGTAGTCGCCCATCGTCGCGAACGTGTGGCCTTGCGCGCGCCAGCCAGCGAGCAGTTGCTCGAACACGGGCGCAAGCTTCTGGCCTTCCAGTTCCGCATGCAGCGTGAACACCTGGTCGTGCGGATTGGTTTCGGTGAACTTGAGGATGTGCGCGGCGACGTTGTGCGTGTCGACGCCGTCGATGCCGAGCACTTCGTCGAGCGTCGGCAACGTGGTGGGCATCTGCACGTGCGACAGCGTGCGGCCGTTGACGACGGGCAGGTACGGCGAATGGCCGCGGCCGTCGGATGCGTAGCGCATCCCCCATGCGTCGATCTGCTCGAACGCGGAATCGTTCATCTGCCAGCCAGCCGCGCCGTGCGTGACGGGCGGCGCGCCGAAGACCTCGATGAAGCGCGCGTGACTCTTCTGCATTTCACGCGCGGTCCAGTCACGATCGCGCACGCGGACGTTGTCCTGCCAGTACACGTGATCCCACGTGTGGATGCCGCATTCGAAGCCGGCCTCGTGGATCGCGCGCATGTCGGCGATCGCGCGGCGGCCGATGTCGGGACCCGGCAGCAGCACGCCATACATCAGCTGCTTCACGCCGTAGTGTTCGACCACCGACGTGCGCGACACCTTCTTCAGGAAGCCGGGGCGGAACACGCGCCGCAGCGCCCAGCCCGTGTGATCGGGCCCGAGGCTGAAGAGGAAGGTCGCGCGCGCACTGAAGCGGTCGAAGATGCGCGCGAGGTTCGGCACGCCTTCGCGCGTGCCGCGCAGCGTGTCGACGTCGATCTTGAGGACGATGCGAGCCAAGCGAACGTCCCGGTCAGCCTTGCTGTTCGACGAGCGCGCGCGCGTCGGCGACGTGGCCGCGATACGCTTCGAAGATGTTGCGCAGCGCGTCGTCGAACGTCGCCTGCGGCGCCCAGCCGAGTTCCTGCATCGTGTTGTCGATCTTCGGCACGCGGTTCTGCACGTCCTGGTAGCCGTTGCCGTAGTAGGCGCCGGACGTCGTTTCGACGAGCTTCACCTGCTTGGCCGAATCGGCGTACTCGGGGAATTCCGCCGCCAGTTCGAGCATCTTGTGCGCGAGTTCGCGAACCGAGAAGTTGTTCTTCGGATTCCCGATGTTGTAGATCTTGCCCGACGCGACGCCGTCCTTGTTCTCGATGATCTTCATCAGCGCGCTGATGCCGTCGCCGATGTCGGTGAACGCGCGCTTCTGCGAGCCGCCGTCGACGAGGCTGATGTTCTCGCCGCGCACGATGTGGCCGAGGAACTGCGTGACCACGCGCGAGCTGCCTTCCTTCGGCGTGTAGATCGAGTCGAGGCCCGGGCCGATCCAGTTGAACGGACGGAACAGCGTGAAGTTCAGGCCTTCCATCCCGTAGCCCCAGATCACGCGGTCCATCAGCTGCTTCGAGCACGCGTAGATCCAGCGCGGCTTGTTGATCGGGCCGTAGGTGAGGGCCGATGCATCCGGGTCGAACTGCTCGTCCGAGCACATGCCGTAGACCTCGGAGGTCGACGGGAACACGAGGTGCTTGCCGTACTTGACGGCCGAACGCACGATCGGCAGGTTCGCCTCGAAGTCGAGTTCGAACACGCGCAGCGGTTGCTGGACGTAGGTGGCGGGCGTCGCGATCGCGACGAGCGGCAGGATCACGTCGCACTTCTTCACGTGATACTCGACCCACTCCTTGTTGATCGTGATGTCGCCTTCGAAGAAATGCATCCGCTCGTGGTTGACGAGGTCGCCCAGCCGATCGGTCTGCATGTCCATGCCGAACACTTCCCAATCGGTGGTTTCAAGAATGCGCTTCGACAGGTGATGGCCGATGAAGCCGTTCACACCCAGGATCAGGACTTTTTTTGCTTTCATGAATGACGGGAAGAATGAATGAACTGCGCGAATTCCGCGGGCGTCACGACGGTTTCGCTGCCGTCGCGCTGCTGCCACAGCTCGAGAATGGATAGGGCGCGGCTGTCGCCGCAGACGCCGAATAGCGCATTATCGCTTACGTGCAGGCCGGGCGGCAAATCTGCCGCGGCGGCCGCCGCCGCGCTGCCGGGCGCCGCAAGGCGCGCGCGTGCGATCACGAAACGCGTGCCGTCGACGTCCGTGAACGCGCCCGGATACGGGGGCGCGACCGCGCGTACCAGGTTGTAGACCTGCGCGGCCGGCTTCGACCAGTCGACGCGGCCGTCCTCGGGCTTGCGCCCGCCGTAGTAGCTGCCGGTCGAGAGATCGTTCGGCAGGTGCGGCGCCTCGCCCGCGAGCAGCGCGGGCAGCACGCGCCAGAGCGTCTGCTCGGCCGCTACCGTGACCTTGTCGAACACCTGCGTGGCCGTGTCGTCCGGCAGGATTGGCACCGCGGTCTGGCCGATGATCGCGCCGGCGTCGGGTTTCGCCGCCATCTCGTGCAGCGTCGCGCCGGTTTCGGTTTCGCCGTTCAGCACCGCCCAGTTGGTCGGTACCCGACCCCGGTATTTCGGCAGCAGCGACCCGTGCATGTTGTACGCGCCCTTCGGCGCGATCGCGAGCAGGTCCACCGGCAGCATGTGGCGGTAGTAGAACGAGAAGATGAAGTCCGGCTGCGCGTCGGATACCGCGCGGCGTAGCGCCGGATCGGCCGGATCGGCCGGCGTGACGACCGGAATGCCGTGCTCGGCCGCGACGGATGCGACGCTGCCGAACCAGATGTTCTCGTTCGGGTTGTCCTCGTGCGTGACGACGAGCGCGACGTCGACGCCGCGCGCGAGCAGCACCTGCAGGCAGCGCACGCCGACGTTGTGATACGCGAAGACGACTGCGCGCGGCTTCATTGCGCGGTACCCGTGCGGTTTGCGTCGGCCGGCACTGGCGGCACGCCGTCGTGCTGCTCGAGCACGGCCTGGATCAGGTAGCGCGGCCGTGCACGCACCTGCTGGTAGATGCGGCCGACGTATTCGCCGAGCAGGCCGAGTGCGAAGATGATCACGCCGAGCAGGAAGAACGTGATGGCAAACAGCGTGAACACGCCTTGCACTTCCGCGCCGACGATGAAGCGTCGCACGAGCAGCAGCACGAACAACGCGGCGGAGCCGAGCGACAGGATCACGCCGATGAACGACAGCCACTGCAGCGGCACGACCGAGAAGCCCGTCACGAGGTCGAAGTTCAGCCGGATCAGGCTGTACAGCGAGTACTTCGACTCGCCGGCGAAGCGCTCCTCGTGCGCAACCTCGATTTCGGTCGGTTTCTGCGCGAACGTGTACGCGAGTGCGGGGATGAACGTGTTGACTTCGCCGCACACGTTGATCGTGTCGATGATGCGGCGGCTGTACGCGCGCAGCATGCAGCCCTGGTCGGTCATCTTGATGCGCGTGATGCGCTCGCGCAGGCGGTTCATCATCTGCGACGCCTTGCGCCGCCACAGGCTGTCCTGGCGCTGCTTGCGGATCGAGCCGACGTAGTCGTAGCCCTCGCGCATCTTCGCGATCAGCTTGCCGATTTCCTCGGGCGGGTTCTGCAGGTCGGCGTCGAGCGTGATGACGATCTCGCCGCGCGATTGCGCGAAGCCGGCGAGGATCGCCATGTGCTGGCCGTAGTTGCCGTTGAGCAGCACGATGCGCGTCGTGTCCGGACGTACGTGGAACTGATCGGCGAGCATCGCGGCCGAGCGGTCGCGGCTGCCGTCGTTGATCAGGATCACTTCGTATGACGTGTCGAGTGCGTCGAGCGCCGGATACAGCCGCGCGAACAGCGCAGCGAGGCCGTCTTCCTCGTTGTACACGGGGATGATGACCGATACTTCGGGCCGGCCGGCGTCCAGGTGCCCGGCGGCCGGGTGCCCGGCGCGTGCTTCAAGGTGACTCATGTACGCTTATTTTCCGTATTGTTCGCAAATCTGGTTGATGGCGTCGACCACGCGACGCACGTCGCCTTCCGTCATCTGCGTGAAGAGCGGCAGCGTGACCGTCGACGCGCCATACCGTTCGGCGTGGGGGAACATGCCCTCCTTGAAGCCGCGCGCACGGTACAGCGTGAAAAGATGGATCGCCGGGTAGTGGATACCCGTGCCGATGCCGCGTTCCTTCATCTGCGCCATGAACTCGGCGCGGGTGATCGTCAGGCGCTCGAGCGGCAGCGTGACCAGGAACATGTGCCAGTTGCCGTTCTCGAATTCGGCGATCGGCAGGCCGACGCCGAGCTTCACGGCTGCACTGCCGTCGAATTCGGCGAAGTATGCACGCGCAAGCGCGCGGCGCTGCGCGGTGAAGCGGTCGAGGTGCGGCAACTGGCCGAGGCCGACGCGCGCGGCGACGTCGGTCAGGTTGTACTTGCCGCCGAGCACGTCGCAGTCCATCCCGTCGAAGCCCGTGCGCGTGATGCCCTGCAGCCGGTACTTCTGCGCGAGCGTCGCTTCTTCCTCGTTGTTCAGCACGAGTGCGCCGCCTTCGATCGTCGTCAGGTTCTTGTTCGCGTGGAAGCTGAACGACACGATGTCGCCGATCGCGCCGATGCGCTTGCCGTTCCACGTCGAGCCGAATGCCTGCGCCGCATCCTCGATCACGCGCAGCTTGTGCGCGCGCGCAATGGCGTACAGGCGGTCCATGTCGACGGGCAGGCCGGACAGGAACACGGGGATGATGGCCTTCGTGCGCGGCGTGATCGCCTGCTCGAGCTTGTCGAGGTCGATGTTGCGCGTGACGGGATCGATGTCGGCGAACACGGGCGTCGCGCCCGTCTCGAGGATCACGTTGCTGGTCGAGACCCACGACGCCGGCGTCGTGATCACTTCGTCGCCGGGGCCGACGCCCGCGATGCGCAGGCCGATCTCCAGCGTGCAGGTGCCCGAATTGAACGCGCGGACCGGACGGCCGCCGCAGTACTCGGACAGCGCCGCTTCGAATTTCTGGCTCTGCGGGCCGGTGGTGATCCAGCCCGAGCGCAGCACGTCGACGACGCCCTGGATGGTTTCCTCATCGATCTCGGGGCGGGTGAACGGCAGAAACGGAGCGGTAGTCTGGCTCATGTACGCTTTGGCCTGTAATGGCGTGTAATAAAAGGGTCGGGCGATCCCGGCCGAAACCGGCATTAAACACCGGTTGGCGGAATCGCACCGTGATTTTTTGTAGGCAGACGCTTAATGCGCGCGGCGGGCATGCTCAGCTTCGCGCGAGCACCAGCACGCCGATCAGGATGATGCCGATGCCGACCAGCCGCTGGACCGACAGCACTTCGCCGAACAGGTACCAAGCCGCGAATGCGTTGACGACGTAGCCGAGCGACAGCATCGGGTACGCGATCGACACGTCGACCCGCGACAGCCCGACGATCCAGACCACGACGCTCAGCACGTAGCAGCCGAGGCCGCCGATGATCGGCAATTGGGTCGCGATCTTCAGGCCGACCGGGATGATGTTCGCACGGCTGAATTCGAAGTGTCCAACGGCGTTGACGCCGGCTTTCAGCAGAAGTTGCGCACAGGCGTTGAGCATCACGCCGGTGATGATGCAGACGAACGAAACGGGATTCATGCAGCGGGCGTCCTTACGATTGCGGTTTCTCGACGATCACGCGGCGGTTGTCGCGTGCAATCACGCGCATCGGCACGCCTTGCGTGACCAGGGTGTCGTACAGGCCGGGCGGCATGATCGCGAGCGCATGCGTTTCCTGCTTCCAGCGCGTGATCCACTCGTCGACGGTCGGAATCCACTTGTTCGGCTCCATCGAGATCCCGAACGCGAGCTCGTCCTGGCGCTGGACCATGATTGTCGTGTGGCCCATGTAGAACGGGAACGTGTGGTCGAGCATCTCGATCGAGTAGAACGGCGTGTCGGCCGGCAGTTTCGCCAGTTCGGCGCGCACGGTGGGCGCGAGCAGCGCGCCCGAGCTGTAGCGGCCGAATTCGTCGTGGCCGGTGCCGCCGATCGTGCCGAATGCGAGCCACGCGGCGCCGAATGCGGCGAGCGCGGCGGCCACGCCCGCGCGGCGGTTCAGCCATGCGGCCGCGAGCGTCAGCACGGCCGCGACCGCGAGGCCCGCGTACAGCCACATCTGGAACGCGCGGTACAGCGCGTTCGGCGTGCGGGCATCGCCCTGGTACGCAAGGAAGATGATCCCGAACGCCGCGACGACGAGGAACACGAGGTAGCCGAGCAGGTGGCGGCGGAACCGGTCGGCGCTCATCAGCGGCAGGTACGCGCCGATGATCAGCGCGAGCGCCGGCGCGACCGGCAGCACGTACGAGATCAGCTTCGAATGCGACGCGCTGAAGAACAGGAAAATGAATGCGCTCCAGATCAGCAGCACGAGCATCGGCGAGAAGCCGTTCGGCTGGCGCGGCATCCGCAGCGCATGGCGGATGCTCTGCCACGCGACCGACAGCCACGGCAGGAAGCCGACCAGCAGCACGGGCACGAAGTAGTAAAGCGGGCCCGGGCGGTTCTGTTCCGGGGTCAGGTACCGGCGGAACTGCTGGACGATGAAGAAGAAGTTAAAGAACTCAGGGTTGCGCTGCTGGACGAGCACGAACCACGGCGTGACGATCGCGAAGAAGATCACGAGGCCGCTCACCAGGTACAGGCGCTTCCACAGCGCCCAGTCGCGTGCGATCAGCGTATAGAGCACGAGCACGGCGCCGGGCAGGATCAGGCCGACGAGGCCCTTCGACAGCACCGCGAACGCCATCGCGGCCCAGCACGCCCACATCCAGCCGCGTGCCGCGGCCGGGCGCAGCCCGGGTCGCTGCGCGAGCAGCAGCGAGCACAGCGACAGCGACATCCAGAACGCGAGCCCCATGTCGAGCGCGTTGAAGTGGCCCATCAGGTTCCAGTACGGCGCCGACGCGAGCACGACGGCGGCGAGGAAGCCAGACAGCGGGTTGAACAGGCGCGCACCGGTGTAGCCGACCAGCAGGATGCCTGCGAAGCTCGCGACGGCCGTGTAGAGGCGCGCCTGCCATTCGCCGATGCCGAACCACGCGAACGTGAGCGCATTCAGCCAGGTCTGCAGCGGCGGCTTCTCGAAATACTTGTAGCCGTTGTAGCGCGGCGTGATCCAGTCGCCGGTGACGAACATCTCGCGCGCCATTTCCGCATAGCGGCCTTCGTCGCTCGGGATCAGGTGGCGCAGCCCGAGCGGCGCGAACCAGACGATCGCGAGTGCGACGACGAGGAGGACGAGCGTGATGCGATTGAGCGGTAGCCTCGACGGCGTATCGTTCATGGATTTTCAGCCTGTTGGTTATTGTGACGGGCCGCCGGCGGGTTGCGCCGGGGGCGGGCGGCCTGGCCGGGCCGATCCGGGGGATCGACCCGCTGCGCCGGCCCGAGTTTTACCGCATCCGGGATTAACGTTCAATTAAGAGCGCGGCGGCGACTTTGCGGCCCTCGGCCATCAGGATGTTGTAGGTGCGGCAGGCAGCCTGGAAATCCATCGTCTCGACGCCGATCCGCTTCGCCGTGAGCGCCGCGACGAGCCGCGGGTGCGGGAAGCGCAGCCGCGCGCCGCTGCCGAAGATCACGAGTTCGGGTGTCGGGTCGAGCAGCATCGCGAAATGCTCGGGCGCGAGCGCGTCGAACGACGACACGGGCCAGGCCCGGACCGGCGCGCCGGGCAGTACGATGACGCTCATTTCATGGCGTTCGAGATTGACGTCGACATAATCGGGGCCGTAGCCGGTGACGGTGTTGAGCGCGCCGCTCGTGTCCTGGTGCAGTTTCAAATCGGTATTCCGCGGTTCCGTAGGGGAATGTATCGCAGGGCCACACGGGCCCGGATGGCCGGTTTCGCTTGCCCGAGCACGCGGGACGCCTGACGGCGCGGGCCCGGCGCGGCTATGGTGCATTGCGAAAGTCAGCCAAAATCCGCTAAATTATAACTTTTTGGTCGCCCCCGGGCGCCACTTGCGTCGCGCGTCGCCACAAGCCGCGCCCGACCGCCCGCTTTTTCCCAGTCTAGACAGCGCGCACAGACCGGCCGCTTTCCAGTTTTGATCCCGTCCCCCCGGCCGCAAGGCCAACCCAGGAACCGTGTCGTCGTGAAACCGATTCAGAAGTCGAACAAGCTGCTCAACGTCTGCTACGACATCCGTGGCCCGGTGCTCGAGCACGCGAAGCGCCTCGAGGAAGAAGGCCACCGCATCATCAAGCTGAACATCGGCAATCTCGCGCCGTTCGGTTTCGACGCGCCGGACGAGATCATCCAGGACATGATCCGCAACCTGCCGACGTCGTCCGGCTATTCGGATTCGAAAGGCGTGTTCTCGGCGCGCAAGGCCGTGATGCACTACACGCAGGAAAAGGGCGTCGTGGGCGTCGGCCTCGACGACATCTACATCGGCAACGGCGCGTCCGAGCTGATCGTGATGGCGACCCAGGCGCTGCTGAACGACGGCGACGAAGTGCTGCTGCCCGCGCCCGACTATCCGCTGTGGACGGCGGCGGTCAGCCTGTCGGGCGGCACGCCGGTGCATTACATCTGCGACGAGCAGAACGCGTGGATGCCCGATCTCGACGACATCCGCCGCAAGATCACGCCGAACACGAAGGCGATCGTCGTGATCAACCCGAACAACCCGACGGGCGCGCTTTATTCGGACGAATTGCTGCTCGAGCTGCTCGAGATCGCGCGCCAACACGGGCTGATCGTGTTCGCCGACGAGGTGTACGACAAAATCGTCTACGACGGCCTCGAGCACACCGCGCTGGGTTCGCTGTCGGAGGACGTGATCACCGTCACGTTCAACAGCCTGTCGAAGAGCTATCGGTCGTGCGGCTATCGCGCGGGCTGGATGGCCGTGTCGGGCCTCGGCGGCGACAACCGCCGGCACGCGAAGGATTATCTCGAAGGGCTCGGCATCCTGTCGTCGATGCGCCTGTGCGCGAACGTGCCCGGGCAGTTCGCGATCCAGACGGCGCTCGGCGGCTACCAGAGCATCAACGAGCTGATCGTGCCGAGCGGGCGCCTGTACAAGCAGCGTGAACTCGCGTACGACATGCTCACGTCGATCCCGGGCGTGACCTGCGTGAAGCCGCAGGCCGCGCTGTACATGTTCCCGCGCCTCGACCCGAAGCTTTATCCGATCCAGAACGACCAGCAGTTCATTCTCGACCTGCTGCTCGAGGAGCGCGTATTGCTCGTACAGGGCACGGGCTTCAACTGGACGACGCCGGATCACTTCCGCGTGGTCTTCCTGCCGAACCTCGACGACCTGACCGATTCGATCAACCGGATCGCACGCTTCCTCGACGGCTACCGCAAGCGCCATTCGGCCTGAGCGGCAGGACCACACGGAATTCACTACTTCTTACTCATCGATCACACGCAGCATGGAACCGATCAAAGTTGGCCTGTTGGGCTTCGGCACGGTGGGCAGCGGCACCTTCACGGTGCTGGGCCGCAACCAGGAAGAAATCAAGCGACGCGCGGGGCGCGGCATCGAGGTGACCCGCATTGCGGTGCGCAACCCGGCCAAGGCGCTGGCTGCGCTCGGCGGCGGCGCCGGCGCCGCGCAGATCACCGACGATTTCAATTCGGTCGTCGATGATCCGTCGATCGCGATCATCGCCGAGATGATCGGCGGCACGGGCATCGCGCGCGAGCTCGTGCTGCGCGCGATCGCGAACGGCAAGCACGTCGTGACGGCCAACAAGGCGCTGCTCGCGGTGCACGGCACCGAGATCTTCGAGGCCGCGCGCGCGAAGGGCGTGATGGTCGCGTTCGAGGCGGCCGTCGCCGGCGGCATCCCGATCATCAAGGCGCTGCGCGAAGGCCTGACCGCGAACCGCATCCAGTACATCGCGGGCATCATCAACGGCACGACCAACTACATCCTGTCGGAAATGCGCGATCGCGGGCTCGACTTCGCGACCGCGCTGAAGGCGGCGCAGGAGCTCGGCTACGCGGAAGCCGATCCGACCTTCGACATCGAAGGCGTCGATGCAGCGCACAAGGCGACGATCATGAGCGCGATCGCGTTCGGCGTGCCGGTGCAGTTCGACCGCGCGTACGTCGAGGGCATCAGCAAGCTCGACGCGACCGACATCCGCTACGCGGAAGAACTCGGCTACCGGATCAAGCTGCTCGGCATCACGCGCCGCGCCGAAAACGGCATCGAGCTGCGCGTGC
Organism: Burkholderia sp. AU33423; assembly: GCF_002223135.1. Lineage (NCBI taxonomy): Bacteria > Pseudomonadati > Pseudomonadota > Betaproteobacteria > Burkholderiales > Burkholderiaceae > Burkholderia > Burkholderia sp. AU33423. The sequence goes on along the minus strand of NZ_NKFH01000004.1, from coordinate 1,644,476 downwards.
ATCCGACGCTGATCCCGGAGAAGCGCCTGCTCGCGAACGTCGAAGGCGCGATGAACGCGGTCGTCGTGCACGGCGACGCGGTCGGCACGACGCTGTACTACGGCAAGGGCGCGGGCGCGGAGCCGACCGCATCGGCCGTGGTCGCGGATCTCGTCGACGTCACGCGCCTGCACACGGCGGACCCGGAGCATCGCGTGCCGCATCTCGCGTTCCAGCCGGACAGCCTGTCGAACACGCCGATCCTGCCGATCGAGGAAGTGACGAGCGGCTATTACCTGCGCCTGCGCGTTGCCGACCAGACCGGCGTGCTGGCCGCCATCACGCGCATCCTCGCCGAATCGGGCATCTCGATCGACGCGCTGCTGCAGAAGGAGTCGGAGCAGGTCGACGGTGCGAACGGCGAAACCGACATCATCCTGATCACGCACGAAACGGTCGAGAAGAACGTGAATGCGGCGATCGCGCAGATCGAGAGCCTGGCGACGGTGGTATCGAAGGTGACGAAGCTGCGCATGGAAGCGCTGAACTGAGCTGAGGACGACATGAACTACATCTCCACGCGCGGCGCCGGCATCGGCGAGCGCCACACGTTCTCCGACATCCTGCTCGGCGGTCTCGCGAAGGACGGCGGGCTCTACCTGCCGGCCGAGTATCCGACGGTGTCCGCCGACGAGCTCGCACGCTGGCGCACGCTGTCGTACGCGGATCTCGCGTTCGAGATCCTGTCGAAGTTCTGCGACGACGTGCCGGCCGACGACCTGCGCGCGATTACGCGCCGCACGTACACGGCCGACGTGTACCGCAACACGCGCCATGGCGAGAACGCGTCCGACATCACGCCGCTGAAGACGCTCGGTACCGAGAACGGCGCGCCGCTCTCGCTGCTCGAACTGTCGAACGGCCCGACGCTCGCGTTCAAGGACATGGCGATGCAGTTGCTCGGTAACCTGTTCGAGTACACGCTCGCGAAGCACGGGCAGACGCTGAACATTCTCGGCGCGACGTCCGGCGACACGGGCAGCGCGGCCGAATACGCGATGCGCGGCAAGGCCGGTGTGCGCGTGTTCATGCTGTCGCCGCACAAGAAGATGAGCGCGTTCCAGACGGCCCAGATGTTCAGCCTGCAGGATCCGAACATCTTCAACCTCGCGGTCGAAGGCGTGTTCGACGATTGCCAGGACATCGTGAAGGCCGTGTCGAACGATCACGCGTTCAAGGCGCAGCAGAAGATCGGCACGGTCAACTCGATCAACTGGGCACGCGTCGTCGCGCAGGTCGTGTACTACTTCAAGGGCTATTTCGCCGCCACTCGGTCGAATGACGAGCGCGTGTCGTTCACGGTGCCGTCGGGCAACTTCGGCAACGTCTGCGCCGGCCACATCGCGCGGATGATGGGGCTGCCGATCGCGAAGCTCGTGGTCGCGACCAACGAGAACGACGTGCTCGACGAGTTCTTCCGCACGGGCGCGTATCGCGTGCGCAGCGCCGAGAACACCTATCACACGAGCAGCCCGAGCATGGACATCTCGAAGGCGTCGAACTTCGAGCGTTTCGTGTTCGACCTGCTCGGCCGCGACCCGGCGCGCGTGATGCAGCTGTTCCGCGACGTCGAGGAGAAGGGCGGTTTCGATCTCGCGGCGAGCGGCGATTTCTCGCGCGTTGCCGAATTCGGTTTCGTGTCGGGCCGCAGCAGCCACACGGACCGCATCGCGACGATCCGCGATGTGTTCTCGCGCTACGACACGATGATCGATACGCATACCGCCGACGGCGTGAAGGTCGCGCGCGAGCATCTCGATGCGGGCGTACCGATGGTCGTGCTCGAGACGGCGCAGCCGATCAAGTTCGGCGAGACGATCCGCGAAGCACTCGATCGTGAAGCCGAGCGGCCGGCCGCGTTCGACGGGCTCGAGGCGCTGCCGCAGCGTTTCGAGGTCGTGAAGGCCGATGCGCAGCAGGTGAAGGACTTCATCGCCGCCCATACGGGCGCATGACGCACGGCCGGGCCTGCGGGCCCGGTTGCGCAGGGACGGCCGGAATGCCGATTCGTCGAACGGATCGGGGTTCCGGCCGTTTCGTTTGGCAGCTGCCAAGCGGCGGTCGTCACAACGCGTACGAAACAAGTGTCAGACCGGCGCGTTCGCGCGAATCACAGTTTCCGCATGTCGGCCATATCGCGCGCCCGCGCGACGGCGTCGCTACAATGACGTATTGAATCCAACGATCCCCGATTCCATCGATGTCGAACCCGAATCCCGCGGCGCCGCGCGCGCCGATGCTGTCGACCGCCGAGGCGCTCGCCGCGCTGCTCGATGCCGCGAAGCCGTTGCCCGGCGCCGAAACCGTCGCCACGCTCGATGCGCTCGGCCGCGTGCTGGCAGCCGACGTGAGCTCGCCGCTCGACGTGCCGCCGATGCATACGAGCGCGATGGACGGCTATGCGGTGCGCGTCGCCGACCTGCTGCATGGCGAGCGGCGCTTGCCGGTGTCGCAGCGCATTCCGGCCGGTCATCCGGCCGCGCCGCTCACAGCCGGCACGGCCGCACGGATCTTCACCGGCGCGACGGTGCCGCCCGGTGCCGACGCCGTCGTGATGCAGGAACAGGCGTCGGCCGACGGCGATGCGGTCGAGATCCTGCACACGCCGAAGGCCGGCGAATGGATCACCGCGCAGGGCGCGGATATCCGGCAGGGCTCGGTGATCCTGCCGGCCGGCACGCGGCTCACGCCGCAGGCGCTCGGCCTGGCCGCGTCGGTCGGCTGCGCGCAGCTGTCGGTGGCGCGGCGGATTCGCGTCGCGGTGTTCTTCACCGGCGACGAACTGACGATGCCGGGCGAGCCGTTGAAGCCCGGCGCGATCTACAACTCGAACCGGTTCACGCTGCGCGGGCTGCTGGAGCGGCTCGGCTGCCACGTGACCGACTACGGGATCGTGCCCGATTCGCTCGCCGCGACGCGCGACACGCTGCGCGAGGCCGCCCGCGATCACGACGTGATCCTGACGAGCGGCGGCGTGTCGGTCGGCGACGAGGATCACGTGAAGCCGGCCGTCGAGGCCGAAGGGCGGCTCGCGCTGTGGCAGATCGCGATGAAGCCCGGCAAGCCGCTCGCGTACGGCGCGGTGCGCCGCGGCGACGATCGCCCCGATGCACACTTCATCGGGCTGCCCGGCAACCCGGTGTCGAGCTTCGTCACGTTTCTGCTGTTCGTGCGGCCGTTCCTGCTGCGCCTGTCCGGCGTGCGCGACGTCGCGCCGCGCGCGCTGTCGCTGCGTGCCGACTTTTCGCAACACAAGGGCGACCGGCGCAACGAATTCCTGCGTGCGCGGGTCAACGCGGCCGGCGGCCTCGACCTGTTCCCGAACCAGAGCTCGGCGGTGCTGACGTCGACGGTGTGGGGCGACGGCCTCATCGACAATCCGCCGCAGCACGCGATCAGCGCCGGCGAGACCGTGCGTTTCATTCCGTTTTCCGAACTGCTGTCGTAACGCGACGGCTTCCCGAACCATGAAGATTCAACTGAAATTTTTTGCCAGCGTGCGCGAGGCACTGGGCGTCGCCGACGAGCAGGCCGACGTGCCGGACGGCGTCACGACCGTGGGCGACGTGCGCGCGTGGCTGCGCGTGCGCGGCGGTGCGTGGGCCGAGACACTCGCGGAAGGGCGCGCACTGCGCATGGCGTGCAATCACGAGATGACCGATCCCGACACGCGGCTGACCGAAGGCTGCGAAGTCGCGTTCTTTCCGCCGGTCACGGGCGGTTGAGGCACCGGCAATGGCAACGGTACGAATCCAGACCGACGACTTCGACCTGAACGCCGAGGTCGCGGCATTGCGTGCGCGCAACCCGAAGATCGGTGCGGTCGCGTGCTTCGTCGGCACGGTGCGCGACCTGAACGAAGGCGATTCGGTGGCCGCGATGGAACTCGAGCACTATCCGGGGATGACCGAGAAGGCGCTCGAGAAGATTGCCGCCGAGGCCGGCCGGCGCTGGCCGGGCATCGACGTCGCGATCGTGCATCGCGTCGGCAAGCTCCTGCCGCTCGACCAGATCGTGATGGTCGCCACGGTGGCGTCGCACCGCGGCGATGCGTTCGCGTCGTGCGAGTTCGTGATGGACTACCTGAAGACCGAAGCGCCGTTCTGGAAGAAGGAAACCACGCCGGATGGCGAGCGCTGGGTCGATGCGCGCAGCACCGACGATGCCGCGCTCGCGCGCTGGGGCATCGAATCGGGCAATACGCGGCGCTGAGCGTGGCGCCAGGGTAGTGCGGCGCGATGCCGCATGCGTGCAAGCGTCGCGCGCGCCGGCTGCCCGTTACGCGTCCGGATCGCCGCTGCGCCCGATAATCTTCGTCGGAAACGGCTCACCGCGGGCACGCGACGGCAACGCGTGCGGATCGTCACCTGCATCACGACGGCGTGGCGCGATCGCGTCGAGCAGCGCCTGCTGCTCGGGCGGAATCTGGTAGTCCCAGCCGAACCGGCTCAACTGGAGGCTCTGCGCGATGCGCAGTGCCGGCTCCATGAAGCGGATCGCCGCGGGCGGCGCGTAGCGCGTCTCCACGGTCTTCAGGAACAGCGACAGCCAGCGGCTGAAATGGGCGGGCTCGATCCCGTCGAGCGGCTGGTGCGCCTGCTGCACGTTGCCGCGATAGCCCTTGGTGCCGAGCACGAGGCTCGACCAGAACGTGACCATCTTCGGCAGGTGGTCGTCCCAGCGGCCGGCCAGCTTTGCGTCGAACACGGGCCCGAGCAGCGGATCGGCGCGCACGCGGTCGTAGAACGCGTAGACGAGATCGCGGATGTTCTCTTCGGTCGGCTCGGTGTCGCGAGGGCGGGCCGGTGCGGTATCGGGTGAGGCGGGCAGGACGGTCATGGCAAAAGGGCCGGCAGAAATAGGCAACGACAGGGGCGGCGCGGGCATCGAGTAGGACGCCGGCCGAATTTTGACGCAAAATAGCGTCCAACACCCCTGAAAAACGTGTAAGTGTCACGCATCTTATTGCGCGCGCGCCATCCCGGCAACCCGGAGCCGCGGAGCAGGGCCGTCAACCGGCCTCGTGCGCATCCCGATCGGCCCGGCTCACGTAATCGGGGCACGATCGATCTTTTCCGTATTCGCCCATGAGACTCACCGACTACACCGACTATTCGCTGCGCGTGATGCTGTACCTTGCCGTGCGCGGCGAGGGGCTCGCTACGATCCAGGAGATCTCGGACGCCTACGGCATCTCGAAGAACCATCTGATGAAAGTCGTGCAGCAGCTCGGCGAGCTGGGGTGGGTCGATACCGTCCGCGGTCGCAATGGCGGGCTGCGGCTGTTCCCCGAATCGCTGCAACTGACCGTCGGCCAGGTCGTGCGTGCGACCGAGAGCGATTTCGCGCTGGTCGGCTGCTTCTCGGCCGAGGGCGAGTCGCGCGGCTGCGTGATCGAGCCGCAGTGCCGGTTGAAGGGCGTGCTGGCGGCCGCGCGCGATGCATTCTTCGCCGAACTCGACCGTCACACGCTCGGCGAACTGGTCGAACCCGCTTCGCCGCTCGCCGCGTTGCTCGGTATCCACCCGGTCGTGCGCCTGCAGGCCGAGCCTTCGCCGGAAGGCGCACCTGCGTCCGTCGAGCCGCCGTCGACGGCCGGCTGAAACGCGCTCACCGCGCGTCTCGATCCGGTCGTGGCCCGTCCCGGGGCCGCTTCAAGGATATCCATCGATTTTTGCGCTGAATCAACCCGAATTTCGCTTGAAAGCCGCATGACCATCCTCATCTTGGTGTTAATCGAAAATTGGAGGTCTCGACTAAATGAGAATCGACAAGCTCACCACCAAGTTCCAGGAAGCACTCGCGGACGCGCAAAGCCTCGCGGCAGGCCGCGACAATCAATACATCGAACCCGTTCACGTTCTCGCGGCGCTGGTCGCGCAGCAGGACGGTTCCGCCCGCTCGCTGATGTCGCGCGCGGGCGTTCACATTCAGGCGCTGCAAGGTGCGCTGAACGAGGCCATTTCGCGCCTGCCGCAAGTGACGGGCACGGGCGGCGACATCCAGATCGGCCGTGAACTGGCCGGGCTGCTGAACCAGGCCGACAAGGAAGCGCAGAAGCTCAACGACACGTTCATCGCGAGCGAGATGTTCCTGCTCGCCGTGTCCGACGACAAGGGCGACGCCGGCAAGCTCGCCCGCCAGCACGGCCTCACGCGCAAGGCGCTCGAAGCCGCGATCGCCGCGGTCCGCGGCGGCTCGCAGGTGCACAGCCAGGACGCGGAAAGCCAGCGCGAGGCGCTGAAGAAATACACGGTCGACCTGACCGAGCGCGCCCGTGCGGGCAAGCTCGATCCGGTGATCGGCCGCGACGACGAAATCCGCCGTTCGATCCAGATCCTGCAGCGCCGCACCAAGAACAACCCGGTGCTGATCGGCGAGCCGGGCGTCGGCAAGACGGCGATTGTCGAAGGGCTCGCGCAGCGGATCGTCAACGGCGAAGTGCCCGAGACGCTGAAGGGCAAGCGCGTGCTGTCGCTCGACATGGCCGCACTGCTCGCCGGCGCGAAGTATCGCGGCGAATTCGAGGAGCGCCTGAAGGCGGTGCTCAACGACATCGCGAAGGACGAAGGCCAGACGATCGTCTTCATCGACGAAATCCACACGATGGTCGGCGCGGGCAAGGCCGAAGGCGCGATGGATGCGGGCAACATGCTGAAGCCGGCGCTGTCGCGCGGCGAGCTGCACTGCATCGGCGCGACCACGCTCGACGAATACCGCAAGTACATCGAGAAGGATGCCGCGCTCGAGCGCCGCTTCCAGAAGGTGCTCGTCGACGAGCCGAGCGTCGAGGCGACGATCGCGATCCTGCGCGGGCTGCAGGAGAAATACGAACTGCATCACGGTGTGGACATCACCGACCCGGCGATCGTCGCCGCGGCCGAGCTGTCGCACCGCTACATCACGGATCGCTTCCTGCCCGACAAGGCCATCGACCTGATCGACGAAGCCGCTTCGAAGATCAAGATGGAAATCGATTCGAAGCCCGAAGAGATGGACAAGCTCGACCGTCGCCTGATCCAGCTGAAGATCGAGCGCGAAGCCGTGAAGAAGGAGCAGGACGAAGCGTCGCAGAAGCGCCTGCAGCTGATCGAGGAAGAGATCGAGCGTCTCGGCCGCGAATATGCGGACCTCGAGGAAATCTGGACCGCCGAGAAGGCCGCGGTGCAGGGCAGCGCGCAGCTCAAGGAAGAGATCGAGAAGGTGCGGGCGGACATCGCGCGCCTGCAGCGTGAAGGCAAGCTGGAGAAGGTCGCCGAGCTGCAGTACGGCAAGCTGCCGCAGCTCGAGGCGCAGCTGAAGCAGGTCACGCAGGCCGAAGAGCAGGAGCAGCACAACCCGACGCGGCCGCGCCTGCTGCGCACGCAGGTCGGCGCCGAGGAAATCGCGGAAGTCGTGTCGCGTTCGACCGGGATCCCGGTGTCGCGGATGATGCAGGGCGAACGCGAGAAGCTGCTGCACATCGAGGAAAAGCTGCACGAGCGCGTGGTCGGCCAGGACGAGGCGATCAGCGCGGTGGCCGATGCGATCCGTCGTTCGCGCGCCGGTCTCGCCGATCCGAACCGTCCGTACGGCTCGTTCCTGTTCCTCGGCCCGACGGGTGTCGGCAAGACCGAGCTGTGCAAGGCGCTGGCGTCGTTCCTGTTCGACTCGGAAGAGCACCTGATCCGCATCGACATGAGCGAGTTCATGGAGAAGCACAGCGTCGCGCGGCTGATCGGCGCGCCGCCGGGCTATGTCGGCTACGAGGAAGGCGGCTACCTGACGGAAGCCGTGCGCCGCAAGCCGTACAGCGTGATCCTGCTCGACGAGATCGAGAAGGCGCATCCGGACGTGTTCAACGTGCTGCTGCAGGTGCTCGACGACGGCCGCATGACGGACGGGCAGGGGCGCACGGTCGACTTCAAGAACACGGTGATCGTGATGACGTCGAACCTCGGCTCGCAGGTCATCCAGGCGATGACGGGTGCGCCGCAGGAAGAGATCAAGGACGCCGTATGGCTCGAGGTGAAGCAGCATTTCCGCCCCGAGTTCCTGAACCGGATCGACGACGTCGTCGTGTTCCATGCGCTCGACCGCAGCAACATCGAGTCGATCGCGAAGATCCAGCTCGCACGCCTGCACGACCGGCTCGCGAAGCTCGACATGGCGCTCGACGTGTCGCCGGCGGCGCTCGAACAGATCGCGAAGGTCGGTTACGACCCGGTGTTCGGTGCGCGGCCGCTGAAGCGCGCGATCCAGCAGGAGATCGAGAACCCGGTCGCGAAGCTGATCCTCGCGGGCCGCTTCGGTCCGAAGGACGTGATCCCGGTCGACGTCAACGACGGCCAGTTCGTGTTCGACCGCGTCGTTCACTGATCGCAGGCCTTCGGCCGCCGCCCGGTTCGCGCCGGGCGCGCAAAAACAAACACCCCGCCTCGGCGGGGTGTTTGCTTATGGAGCGTCGCAACGACGCAGCGCGTCAGCCCTGCTTGTTGCCGCCGAACATGCCGGCGATCTGCGACAGCGAGCCGAGCACGTTCGACGGGTCGACCTGTGCCTGGCCATCGGCCGGCACCGCGCCGTCCGGCGTCGCGTGGTTGACGACGTGCGGCAGCACTTGCGCGAGGACGGTCGAGGCCATTGACGGATCGACACCGAACTTGCTCGCGAGCGCACCGATCGCGTCCGAGCCGAGCACGTTCTGCAGGGTGTCCGGCGAGATCGGCTGGTTCTGGCCGGTGCCGACCCACGAGCCGATGATGTCGCCGGCGCCGCCGGCCTTGAACTTCTCGATCAGGCCATTCAGGCCGCCCGGCTGGTTGTTGATGAATTCGAGCGCGGTCGTGATCAGCGCGCTTTGCGAGTTGCCGCCGGCCTGGCCGCCGAGCAGACCGCCAACGATGTCGAGGAGACCCATGGTTCTTTACCTTTACCGATAAGGGCGCCACGCCGTGGGCGCCCGTTGAACGAATGCCGCGCGCACGCCGTCGCGCGCGCGGCGCACATCAGGCGCCCGACGCCGCGGCGGCGGAGGCTGCCTTGTCCTTCTTGCTTTTCTTCTTCGAACCCTTCGTCGCTTTTGCCGACGACGCTGCGGCCGGTGCGCTCGCACCCGCATCGGCGGATGCCGCCGCTGCTGCGGCCGCTTTTTCCTTCTTCGTCATGCGCTTGGCCTTGGCCGGCTTCGCGGCCGCATCCGGTGCGCTTGCCGCCGGTGCCGGTGCGGTGGCCGTCGTGCCGGCCGTCGCGGTCGTGGACGTCGACGTCGACGCCGTGCCGGTCGACGTCGTGGCCGGCGTGGTGGCCGATGTCGTTGCGGCCGGCTTCGACAGCTTCACGCCCTTCGGCGGCGTCGACGCGCCGCCGATCGTCAGGCCGTTTTCCTCGAGATGCCCGACCGACTTCGTGCCGAGGCCCTTGACGCGGTTCGCGAGATCGTCCGCGTCCTTGAACGGGCCGTTCTTGGTGCGTTCGTCGATGATCGCCTTCGACTTCACGGGCCCGAGACCCTTCACGGATTCGAGCGCGGCCTGGTCAGCCGTGTTGACTTCGACGGCCGCGGCAAGGCCTGCGGCGAGCGACAGCGATAGCGCGACGAACAGCATCAGCAGCTTTTTCAGCATGGAAGGCTCCCTGGTTCTGACGGATGAATGGCTGTTGCAACGGACGGCGGGGTGACGCCCGGCCGGGCGTCGCCGTTAAGCATAGGACAAATGCGTGCCCTTTTTAAGACAGGCTGAACGAATCTTGCTGAAGGCTTGCGGCGCTGTAAAGACCAAACCTGCGCCGGGCGGCGGTTTTGACCATTCTTTACGGTGTCGCCGGGGTGTCGCCGTGGGTGTCACTGACAATCGTTGCACTGGCTGTTCGACAGGGCTTGACTTAGAGTGAACTCTAACTCCTAACCTTGTTCCTGCCATGTCGAAATCCGTATCCCAATCTTCCTCCACCGGCCCGCTGACGATCGGCCAGGTCGCCGAAATGACCGGCCTGTCGACGCATACGCTGCGGTACTACGAGCAGGCCGGCCTGCTGCGCGCGATTTCGCGCACGGCGGCCGGGCACCGGCTCTATGCACCGGCCGACCTTGACTGGCTGGCCTTCGTGATGCGCCTGAAGGCGACCGGCATGCCGATCGCGCAGATGCAGGCGTTCGCGGCGCTGCGCGCGCAAGGCGAACCGACCTTCGGCGCGCGGCGCAGCCTGCTGGTCGCGCATCGCGACGCGGTGCGCGCGCATATCGCGGAGCTGCAGGCGAGCCTCGACGTGATCAGCGACAAGATCGCGTATTACGAGGCTCAGGAGCGGGATACGGCGCGACGGGCGAAACCTTCTCACTCTCTATCGGAACAGGACGGACACAATGGAACGACTCGTTGAAGATCGCTACACGCGCGGCTGGAACAAACTGAAGGAAATCGACGGCGAAGCGGGCGAGCGTGTGATCGCGGCGCTCGCGCCGATCGCGCCGGACTTCGGGCGGCTCCTGGTCGAATTCGGTTTCGGCGACATCTACAGCCGGCCGCAGCTCGACCTGAAAGCGCGCGAGATCGCGACGATCGCGGCGCTGGCCGCGCTCGGCAACGCGCAGCCGCAACTCAAAGTGCATATCGAGGCCGCGCTGAACGTCGGCTGCACGCGCGACGAGATCGTCGAGGTGTTCATGCAGATGGCCGTATACGCGGGTTTTCCGGCCGCGCTCAACGCGCTGTTCGCCGCGCACGAGGTGTTTATGCGGCGCGATGAAATCGAAGCGGCCAGCAAGTCGGGTGACACCGCGAACGCGCGTGAAGCGGCGGCGCATGCGTCATGAGTGGTAGACGCGCCGGCGGCGTGTTACGCGCGGTGCGGCGCGACGATCCGGTGCTTCGCAATGCGCCGGTACAGCGTCGCGCGCGAGATGCCGAGCGCCTGCGCGGCCGCGTCCGGCCGCCAGCGATGCGCGGTGAGCGCCGCGACGATGCGGCCGCGTTCGTCGTCGGGCAGCGTGCCGGGCGCCATGCCGCCGAGCTGTGTGGCGATCTCGGCCGGCAGGTCATGCCGCGTCACGCGCGCGGCGTCGCACACCGCGCACGCATAGCGCAGCACGTTGCGCAATTGCCGCACGTTGCCGGGCCACGGATACGCGGCGAGCTGTTCGGCGAGCGTCGCATCGAGCGTCAGCACGTGGCCGGTGGCCTGCGCTTCCTCGGTGAATACGGCGGCGATCACGTCGCGCACGTCCGCGCGCTCGCGCAGCGGCGGCAGTTCGAACGTCGCGCCGCTCAGCCGGTAGTACAGGTCCTCACGAAACGTGCCGTCGGCCACCATCCGTGCGAGATCGCGGTGCGTCGCGCAGATCACGTCGAGATCGACGCGGACGGGCGTATCGCTGCCGAGCGGCACGACTTCGCCATCGGCGAGCACGCGCAACAGGCGCGTCTGCAGCGCGAGCGGCATGTCGCCGATTTCATCGAGGAACAGCGTGCCGCCGTCGGCGAGCGCGATCTTGCCGCGCGCGCCGTGCTTGCGTGCGCCGGTGAACGCGCCGGCCGCATAGCCGAACAGTTCGCTCTCGATCAGCGCTTCCGGCAGCGCGCCGCAGTTGACCGCGACGAACGGCCGCGTACGTCGCGCGCCGGCATCGTGGATCGCGCGCGCGAATACTTCCTTCCCCGCACCGGTTTCGCCGAGCACGAGAATCGGCAGCCGCTTGCTTGCGACACGCAGCGCGAGTTCGGCCTGCTGCGCGATATGCGCATCGCTGCTTTGCAGGAACGGCGTCAGCGCGCCGACGTGGCGTTGCGCGCTTCCCGGGCGGCGCGAGGCCGCGCCGGGCTCGCGGCCGGTGCGCCGTAGCGGCGCACGCAGCCGCGCATAGAGCGGCGCGCCGGTCGCGCGCAGCCGCAGCGCGACGATCGCATCGAGCCGCGCGGCATCGCGCAGCGGCATCTCGGTCGCATCGAAGATCTCGTCGATATGGCGCGGTTCGCGCAGTGCCGGCAGCGCGTCGCGCGCTTGCCGGTTCGCGGCGACGATGTTGCCGCATTCATCGAACGCGATCAGCCACTCGGGTTGCGCTTCGACGTAGTGACGATTCGGATGCCCGAACAGGATCCAGTGCTGCGCGGTGCTGTGCACGAAGTAGCCGTCCTCGATCAGCGCCGCGCTCTGCCGCACGAGCTGATAGACGAGACGCTGGCTGTCGCGGCCGTCGGGCGAATGAACGGCCGACGCGTCGAGCACGCCGATCAGCTCGCCGCCGGGCGAGAAGATCGGCGCCGCGCTGCAGGTGAGCGTCGTGAACGCCGCACGAAAGTGATCGGTCTTGTGCACGGTGATCGGCGCGAGATCGGTCAGTACGTTCGCGACGCCACAGGTGCCTTCCTCGCTTTCCGACCAGCACGAGCCGATGTGCAGCCCCGCATGACGGAAGTCGTTGCGGCGCTCGCGGTCGATCCGGTAGTCGATCGTCACGCCGTGCGCGTCGGTCAGCATCACGCAGTAGTCGGCGACGCGGATCATCTCGTGCAGCCGCGTCAGGCACTGGCCCGACGCGCGCAGGAAGGCCTCCTCCTTGTCGCGCACTTCGCGGAGCTCGGCCGCGGTCAGCACGCGCGGGCCGATCGACGAAGCGGGGTCGAGGCTGTAACGCTCCAGGGACCGCTGCCACGACGACACGAGGCGCGTGGAGTCGGCCGGCGCGGGCAGGCGTCCGGCGAGTGCGCCGAGCACGCGGTCGGCGTGCTGGGCCTGGGGGACGGCGTAGGGCATGGTCGGCTCCGGTTCCGTACGGCGGGGATGCGATGTTCTTGTAGCACATCCCGTTCGACGGATCACATTGCATCGCAGCACGCGGCGGGCCTGAGACGTTCGTCTCACCGGTATCGCGGGCTGTCTCGTGTCGTTGAGACGCGTTCATGTGCGACAGGCGGAGATCGTCCGGCATGACGCGGCCTGCGCGGCGCCGCGATACCGCGGGGTTTGCGGGCGGAACGGTGCGCCTGCACCGGCGTCGCGGTGGTCGTTTGGTCGCATCGGCGATGTGAGACGAACAGGCCGAATTGCCGCACGCTCCGTCGTTCCAGCATCGAATCAGGGACACCTGCAGGCCGGCTGCTCCAGTACCCACAAGGGTTTCACGTTCATCGCACGCACGATGGCACGCTGCTTGCAGATATCTCGGGCAAGTCGGCGCGGTCGCGTCGACGACGACGATCCGCCGCCCGGCGATGGCAGCGGACGAGACAGGCAGGACTGCGGCGCACGCGAATGCACTGCGGCCGGCCAACTGGATGGAGACGAACCCGTGACGATGCCCGTTACCGTCGGTGTGATCGCGAACCCCGCATCGGGGCGCGACATCCGCCGCCTCACGACGCATGCCTCCGTCTTTCCGACGGCGGAGAAGGCGAACATGATCGTGCGCCTGCTGGCCGGCCTCGGCGCGATGGGCGTCGAGCGCGTGCTGACGCTGCGCGACCGGACGGGCATCGCGACGCTGCTGCTGCGTGCGATCGACACGCACCGGGCGGTCGCGCCGCACGAGCGCTGGCCCGAGGTCGAATTCGTCGACCTGCCGATCACCGACACCGTCGCGGATACCCAGGCCGGCGCCGCGTACCTGCACCGGATGGAAGTTGCGCTGATCGTCGTGCTCGGCGGCGACGGCACCCATCGCGCGGTTGCCGCGCACTGCGGCGCGACGCCGCTCGTCGCGCTGTCCACCGGCACCAACAACGCATTTCCCGAACATCGTGAAGCCACCGTCGCCGGCGTCGCGGCTGGACTCGCCGCGACCGGCGCCGTGCCGGCCGAAGTCGCGTTCACGCGCAACAAGCGGCTCGTCGTGCGCTGCGTGGCGGGCGCGCAGCCGGGGCGCGAGGAGATCGCGCTCGTCGACGTGTGCGCCGCGCGGCAGCGCTTCATCGGCGCCCGCGCGATCTCGGGGTCGGACGACATCGATTCGCTCTACCTGACATTCGCGGAACCGGACGGAATCGGCCTGTCCGCGCTCGGCGGCGCGTGGGCGCCGCTCGAACGCAGCGCGCCGCACGGGCTGGCGATGCGCTTCGCGGCCGACGGCAAGACCGCCGGCACGCCGCTCGTCGCGCCGATTGCGCCGGGCCGTGTCGATCGCGTCGTGATGCGCAGTTGCGAGCGGCTCGAGCCGGGCGCCTGGCAGACGATTCCGTTCGAGCACGGCACGCTCGCGTTCGACGGCGAGCGCGAGATCGAGGTCGCGCGCGGCGATCGCTACGAGATCTCGCTCGACTGGCGCGGGCCGCTGACGGTCGACGTCGGGCGCACGCTGCGCTACGCGTCGTCACGCCAGCTGCTGCGCGATGCCGGCGAGTGGCGCTATTGAAACACCGTTTTACCGAGTGACATTTCGATATCCATAACGATCGTCAAGGAGACATCGCATGACAGCCCCACTCGAAGGACAGGTCGCCATCGTCACGGGCGGTGCGCGCGGCATCGGCCGCGGCATTGCACTGACGCTTGCCGGCGCGGGCGCCGACATCCTGCTGGCCGACCTGCTCGACGACGCACTCGACGCCACCGCGCGCGAGGTACGCGCGCTCGGCCGCCGGGCGGCGGTTGCGAAGGTCGACGTCACGCAGGCCGCGCAGGTCGACGCGATGGTTGCGCAGGCGCTCGCCGACCTTGGTCGGCTCGACATCCTCGTGAACTGCGCGGGCGTGATCAGCATTCATCCGGTCGGCGAACTGACCGAGCGCGACTGGGATTTCGTGATGAACGTGAACGCGAAAGGCACGTTCCTCGGCTGCCGCGCGGCGCTCGCGCCGCTGAAGGCGCAGGGCCGCGGCCGGATCATCAACGTCGCGTCGATCGCCGGCAAGGAAGGCTTTCCGAATCTCGCGCATTACAGCGCATCGAAATTCGCGGTCGTCGGCTTCACGAACGCGCTCGCGAAGGAGGTCGCGCGCGACGGCGTGACCGTCAACGCGATCTGCCCCGGCATCGTGCGGACCTACATGTGGGACCGGCTGTCCGACGAATGGAAGACCGACGGCGAATCGGTCGAGGAGTCGTGGCAGCGGCACCAGTTGACGCTGATTCCGCAGGGCCGCGCGCAGACGCCGGAGGACATGGGCCGGCTCGCGCTGTTCTTCGCGACGATGGACAACGTGACGGGCCAGGCCGTGAACGTCGACGGCGGCTTCACGTTCCACTGACGGCCGCGGGCCGTGAAATCCGTCGCCGTGGCCCGGCCGCGGCGGCATTCGCAGTCAGACCTACTCAGGAGACACACATGACCGCTTCGACACAGCTCAGCAGGGACAAACTGCTGGACGCCTACCGGCTGATGCGCACGATTCGCGAATTCGAGGAGCGCCTGCACGTCGAATTCGCGACCGGCGAGATTCCCGGCTTCGTTCACCTGTATGCGGGCGAGGAGGCGTCCGCGGTCGGCACGATACTGCACCTCGGCCTCGACGACTACGTGGCCACCACGCACCGCGGCCACGGCCATTGCATCGCGAAGGGCGTCGACGTGCACGGGATGATGGCCGAGATCTACGGCAAGAAGACGGGCGTCTGTCACGGCAAGGGCGGCTCGATGCACATCGCCGATCTGTCGATGGGGATGCTCGGCGCGAACGGGATCGTCGGCGCGGGCGGCCCGCTCGTCTGCGGCGCGGCGCTCGCGGCGAAGCACAAGAAGACCGGCGGCGTCGGCGTGTGCTTCTTCGGCGACGGCGCATCGAACCAGGGCGTGATCTTCGAATCGATGAACCTCGCGTCGGTGTGGCGGCTGCCTGCGATCTTCGTGGCCGAGAACAACGGCTATGCGGAAGCGACGTCGTCGAGCTGGTCGGTCGCGACCGACAACATCGCCGATCGTGCGAACGGGTTCGGGATGCCGGGCGTGATCGTCGACGGATTCGACTTCTTCGCGGTGCACGAAGCGCTCGGCGAAGCCGTCGAGCGCGCGCGCAACGGCGGCGGCCCGACGCTCGTCGAAGTGAAATTCACACGCTATTTCGGCCACTTCGAAGGCGATGCACAAACCTATCGCGCACCTGGCGAGGTGCAGAAGCTGCGCGACGAGAAGGACTGCCTGAAGCATTTCGAAACGCGCGTCGTGCGGGCCGAAGCGCTGACGACCGCCGACCTGCGCGCGGTCGATGCCCAGGTGAAGGCGCTGATCGACGACGCGGTCGCGCAGGCCAAGGCCGCACCGGTACCCGATGCGGCCGACCTGCTGACCGACGTCTACGTGTCGTACCCGTGAGCGCCGCCTGACACCACGGCCGACACGGCGAACCGAACATTCCAGGAGACAGACATGGCAAGGAAGATCACTTATTCGCAGGCGATCAACGAGGCGCTCGCGCAGGAAATGGCGCGCGACGACAGCGTGATCGTGATGGGCGAGGACAATGCAGGCGGCGCGGGCGCGCCGGGCGAGGACGACGCGTGGGGCGGCGTGCTCGGCGTGACGAAGGGGCTGTTCCACAAGTTTCCGGGCCGCGTGCTCGATACGCCGCTGTCGGAGGGCGGCTACATCGGCGCGGCAGTCGGCGCGGCTGCATGCGGGATGCGGCCCGTCGCGGAGCTGATGTTCATCGATTTCATGGGCGTGTGCTTCGACCAGATCTTCAACCAGGCCGCCAAGTTCCGCTACATGTTCGGCGGCAAGGCCGTGACGCCGGTCGTGATCCGCGCGATGTACGGCGCCGGCTTGCGCGCGGCAGCACAACACTCGCAGATGCTCACGTCGCTGTTCACGCACATTCCGGGGCTGAAGGTCGTGTGCCCGTCGACGCCGTACGACGCGAAGGGGCTGCTGATCCAGGCGATCCGCGACAACGATCCCGTGATCTTCCTCGAACACAAGCTGCTTTATACCCGCGAAGGCGAAGTGCCGGAGGAGTCCTATGCGATTCCGTTCGGCGAAGCGAACGTGCTGCGCGACGGCGACGACGCGACGATCGTCACGTACGGCCGGATGGTGCATCTCGCGATGGACGCAGCCGCGAAACTCGCGAAGGACGGCATCCAGGTCGATGTGATCGACCTGCGCACGACGTCGCCGCTCGACGAGGAAACGATCCTCGAAAGCGCGGAGCGCACCGGGCGCGTGGTGGTCGTCGACGAAGCGAACCCGCGCTGCTCGATCGCGACCGATATCGCCGCGCTCGTCGCGCAGCGTGCGTTCCATGCGCTGAAGGCGCCGATCGAGCTCGTGACCGCGCCGCATACGCCCGCGCCGTTCGCGAGCGTGCTGGAAGACCTGTATATCCCGTCCGCCGATGCGATTGCGCAGGCGGTCCTGAAGACGAGGAGCTGACACGATGTCGATTCACATGATCACGATGCCCAAGTGGGGGCTGTCGATGGAGCAGGGGCAGGTCAACGGCTGGCTGAAGGCGCTCGGCGAACGCGTGACGAAGGGCGACGAGGTGCTCGACGTCGAGACCGACAAGATCTCGTCGGGCGTCGAATGCGCGTTCGACGGCACGCTGCGCCGGCAGGTCGCGCAGGAAGGCGAGACGCTGCCGGTCGGCGCGCTGCTCGGCGTCGTCGCGGCCGCCGACGCGAGCGATGCCGACATCGACGCGGCGATCGCCGATTTCCAGCGCGATTTCGTGCCGAGCGCGGCGTCCGACGAAGCCGCGGGCCCGCAGCCCGAGAAGGCGCAGATCGGCGGCCGGACGGTGCGCTTCCTGAAGCTCGGTGAAGGCAGCGGCACGCCGGCCGTGCTGATCCACGGCTTCGGCGGCGATCTCAACAACTGGCTGTTCAATCATGCGGATCTCGCCGCGCACCGGCCGGTGTGGGCGCTCGACCTGCCCGGTCACGGCGAGTCGGGCAAGGCGGTCGAGACGGGCAGCCTCGATGAACTGGCTGACGCGGTGCTCGCGCTGCTCGATGCGAAGGGCATCGACAAGGCGCATCTGATCGGCCATTCGATGGGCGGTGCGGTCGCGATGGCGGCGGCCGAGCGCGCGCCGCAACGGGTCGCGTCGCTGACGCTGATCGCGAGCGCGGGGCTCGGCACCGACATCAACCGCGCTTACATCGACGGCTTCGTCGCCGGGAACAGCCGCAACACGCTGAAGCCGCACCTCGGCGCGCTGTTCGCGGACAACGCGCTGGTCACGCGGCAGCTCGTCGAGGATCTCGTCAAGTACAAGCGGCTCGAAGGCGTGCAGGCCGCGCTGGAGAAGATCGCGAATGCCGCGTTCGACGGTGCCGCGCAGCGGCGCGTGTTCCGCGACCGGCTCGCGACGCTTGCGCCGCGCACGCTCGTGATCTGGGGCGAGCGCGACCAGGTGATCCCGGCGCAGCACGCGCAGGGTTTGCCGGATGGCGTGCGTGCCGAGGTGATCGCCGGCAGCGGGCACATGGTGCAGATGGAGGCGGCCGCCGACGTGAACCGCCTGATCGTCGCGTTTCTCGGAGACTGACGATGACCGCCGCGCTCGAACGACCCAGCCTCACGGCGCTCGGCCAGCCGGGCGCGAGAAGCCGTGACAAGCTTGCGCGCATTCCGGTGCGCGTCGAGCCCGCGGCCGGTGCGGCGTTGCCGAAGCCGCCGTGGCTGCGCGCGCGGCCGATGATGAGCGCGGCGGTCGCCGACATGGCGGCCGTGCTGCGCGACCATCGGCTGCATTCCGTCTGCGAGGAGGCGATGTGCCCGAACATCGGCGAATGCTTCGCGCAGCGCACGGCGACCTTCATGATCATGGGCGGGCTGTGCACGCGGCGTTGCCCGTTTTGCGACGTCGCGCACGGCCGTCCGGAGCCGCTCGATCCCGACGAGCCCGCGCGGCTGGCCGACGCGGCGGCGGCGCTCGGGTTGCGCTACGTCGTGATCACGTCGGTCGACCGCGACGACCTGCGCGACGGCGGCGCCGCGCATTTCGCCGCATGCATCGCGGCGGTCCGCGCGAGCGTGCCGGGTATCGGCGTCGAAGTACTGACACCGGACTTCCGCGGCCGCGTGGCTCGCGCGCTCGATGCGCTGTCGACGGCCTGGCCCGACGTGTTCAATCACAACATCGAGACGGTGCCGTCGCTGTATCGCGCAGCGCGGCCGGGCGCCGACTATCGCGGCTCGCTCGATCTGCTCGCGCAGGCGAAGCGGGCACGGCCGGAGCTGGTGACGAAATCGGGGTTGATGCTCGGCCTCGGCGAGTGCGACGACGAAGTGCGCGACACGCTGCGCGACCTGCGTGCGCATGACGTCGACGTGCTGACGCTCGGCCAGTATCTCGCGCCGTCCGCGCACCATCTGCCCGTACGGCGCTACGTGAGCCCGGACGCATTCGCCGCGTGGCGCGACGAGGCGCTATTGCTCGGTTTCAGGGAAGTCGTCGCCGGCCCGCTCGTACGGTCGTCGTATCACGCGGCCGACGTGCTGGAGGAGACGTAGCGGCCAGCGCGTCAGGCGGACGTGGAAGCGGCGGCATGCGCACGACTGACGCGGCGCAGGTACAGCACGAGCCCGGCGCCCGCGAGCATCAGGCTGATCGTGTTCGCGAACCAGAAGCCGCGCGCGCCGGTTAGCCACGCGGGCGCGATCCCGCCCACGTCGAAGCCGAGCGCATAGCCGCCGCTGAGCCCGACGCCCCACAGCGCGACCGCATAGATCACGGTCGGCACGACCGCGACCTTGTAGGCGCGCAGCACGAACGCCGACGTGACCTGCAGCGCATCGAAGACGTGGTAGCACGCGACGATCGCGACGAGCGGCATCGCGGCCGCGGCGACGGCCGGGTTCGGCGTATAGCCGCCGATGATCAGCGGGCGCAGCACGAACACGAGCAGGCCGTAGGTCGCGGCGATGCCGCACGCGAAGATCACGCTGTGCCGGCCGAGCAGCCGGGCTTCCTCGGGCCGTCCCGCGCCGAGCGCGCGCGCGACCAGCGTCGATGCCGCCACGCCGATCGACAGCGGCGTCATGTACAGCACCGCGCCGATGTTGCCGGCGATCTGGTGGCCGGCGAGCGTCGTCGTGCCGAACTGCGCGATGAACAGCGCCATGCACGTGTACGACGTGACCTCGATCAGGTACGACAGGCCCATCGGCACGCCGAGTTTCAGGATCACCTTCTGGCGTTCCCAGACCGGCCAGCAGAAGCGCGAGAAGATCGCGAGCGGCGCGAACACGTCGAGCTTCGCGAGCAGCGTGTAGCCGATCAGCGCGAGCGCCCAGTTGATCAGCGTGCTCGCGAGCCCGCAGCCGGGGCCGCCGAGGGCCGGCACGCCGAACCCGCCGAAGATGAACCACACATTGAGCGGAAACTTGAGCAGCAGCGCGCCGATCTGCAGGATCATCGCGAGGCGCGGCTTGCCGGCCGCGTTGGTCAGCGCGTTGTAGATGCGGAAGACGAGGCTGGCGGGCAGCCCGTACGACAGGATGCGCAGGTAGTCGACGGTGCGGTCGTGCAGCGCGGCGGGCGTATGCGCGACGCGCAGCAGCGGTTCGGGAAAATGCAGCAGGAGAAAGCCGGGCACCGCGAGCAGCAGCGCGAGCCACAGCGCCTGGCGCACTTCTTCGCCGATCTCGGCATAGCGCCGCGCGCCGTACAGCTGCCCGGTGATCGGCTGCAGCGCCGACAGGATGCCCGTCAGGCCGATATAGATCGAAATGTAGATCGACGAACCGAGCCCGAGTGCGGCCAGATCGACGGCCGAGTAGCGCCCGACCATCGCGGTGTCGATCACGCCGAACGCGATGATCGCAAGCTGGCCGACGAGCACCGGCCATGCGAGACCGACGATCCGGCGGATGTCGCCGAACATCGTCAATCGGCCGGCTGGCGGCGCGGCTGACGCCGCTTGACGGGCGTCTTCGGCCGTTCGATGCGCTCGTACAGTCGGAAGCGCTCGTCACGGTCGGCGGCGCGGCGGCCTTCCCACACGAGACGCCACACGTATTGCGACATCGAGCTCGGCTCGCCGAAGTCCGAGCGGTCCTGGCGCAGGATCACGTCGCAGTCGCCGGAGAAGTCGAAGCGCATGTTGCCGAAATACGCGAAGGTCGCGATCTGCGCGTCACCGAGCCGCACCGGGGAGATGCACTCGTAGTCGGACGGCAGGTGCACGGCGATCTGCTGCGCGACGTCGCGATAGGTCCGGCCGTAGTTGACGATCGGCAGCCACAGCGTCATCAGCAGTACCCACATCAGCGTGGTGCCCGCACCCGACAGCACGACGCTGCGCCACAGCACCTTCGGCTGCCGCGAGATGCGCCAGCGCACCAGGAAGCACCAGCACACGGTGGCGATCACCGCGCAGATGAACGACAGGATCTTGAAGTGCGGCTCGTAGCCGGGCACGAGGCGGGCGAGGTTGCGCGCGAGCGGATGCGGGAAGCCCGTGATCGAGGCGAGCCACACGAGCCACACGAAGGTGCCGAGGATCGTGAAGCTCAGCACCGCGAACCAGTCAATCGCATTGATCGCGCCGCGCTTGAGGGTCGGCAGCGCGAACGTCGCGAGCACGGCGAGCGGCGGCAGCAGCAGCATGTACATGCGGTTCGACTGCTGGCTCTGCAGGATCACGAGCGCGACGAGCGGCACGGCGACCGACAGCGGAATCGCGACGTGCGCACGTCGGCGCATGCCGGCCCAGCTCCACCATGCCCAGATCGCGAGCGGCCACGCGGGCCACGTGAACAGCGGCAGGTTCTTCGCCGCATAGCCGAGCACCGCGGTCGGCGGGCCCGAAAAGCGCATCAGGCTGCCGTGGATCCACTGGTTGAAGAACCACGCGGCATCGTCGGGCGCCGCGACGAACGCTGCCAGCGGCCACAGTGCGAAGATCGCGGCCGCGAGCGGCACGCCGACCAGCGGCAGGCGCAGGTTGCGCATCTCGGGCGTGACGAGCCACAGCACGGCAGTGCCGGCGAGCAGCGCGACGACCAGCACCGGATTGCCGGACAGCGCGACGAGGCCCATCGCGAGGCCCCACCACAGCGCGCCCTGCATCGGCTTGTCGATGCCGCGCACGATCCCGTAGACGAGCATCGCGATCCACGCGAACTGCGCGAGCTGCGGCGTCGTTTCGTGCCCGCGCTCCGCGAGGCCGAAGCAGGCGACGAGCACCAGCAGCGCGCCGTCTGCGAGCGTGCGGCCGTAGTCGCGCGGCTCGGGCTCGCCGCCGAATGCGTATTTGAACGGCTGGACTTCGGCACGCCGGCCGAGCAGGTAGGCGGCATACCAGACGAATGCGCACGCGACGCAGAACAGCACGCCGGTGTCGACGCGCGACGCGTTGCTCGCGTCGACCCACGGGCCGAGGCCGCGGATCGACAGCGCGCCGAGCCAGTAGCCGAGCGGCCCGTCGGTCGTGATGAACTTGCCGACCAGGTTCGGCAGCAGCCAGTCATGCCAGCCGCCCTTGGCCATCGTCCACATCACGCCAAAGCCCGCCGCGTCCTCGTTCTTCCACGGGTCGCGGCCGAACAGGCCGAACGCGGCGTAGACGAAGCAGAGCGTGAGCAGCAGCCAGCGCGGTAGCGCGCGCGTGGCGGAGGCGGTGAGACGGACGACAGGCTTCATGCAGATGAGCGATTTGTTATGGGCGGGTGGCCGGCGCGGATGCGCGCGGTCGAGCCGGTTTCGAGCATCCGGCATTGTAGACGCGCCCGCTGTTGCGCGTCAGGTCGATGCCCGGGCGCCGGCTGGCGCCTGCCGGGCGAGCAGAGACAAAAAAGGGCAGCCTGGGCTGCCCTTTTGTGCGGTACCGGTGCGTTGCAACCACCGGATGCAGTGCGAAGCTTACTTCGCCTTGCCGCTGGCGCGAACGCCGAACTTGTTCTTGAACTTCTCGACACGGCCTGCCGTGTCCATGATCTTTTGCTGACCCGTGTAGAACGAGTGCGATTCCGACGACACTTCGATCTTGGCGAGCGGGTAGGTCTTGCCGTCGAGTTCGATGTTTTCACGCGTCTGGATCGTCGAGCGCGTGATGAACTTGAAGCCGTTCGACATGTCTTGGAAGACGACTTCGCGGTAGTTCGGGTGGATGCCTTCTTTCATGGTCTTTCCTTGGTGAGAGCGGTAGCCAACCCGCCGCTTGTCGTGCCGGAGCGCGCACATTGCGCAAACCAGATGACGCCAAGCCCGGCGCGAGCCACTTGCCTAAGGTCGAAAAACGGCGATTATGCCAGAAAATCAGATGGTTGACGAATAATTTTCACGGTGCGTCGAGCGCGCCGGTACCGGCCGGATCCTGCCGGTAATAGCGCGCGAGCAGCCGGTACAACTCCGGAAATTCGGACTCGAACGCTTTTGGCCTGACGAACAGCGCCTCGCTGCATACCGCGAAGAATTCCGACGGGTGGTCCGCGGCATAGGGATCGATCAGCGAATCCCGCTCGAAGCGCGCCCACGCACGGTCCGGCACCGCGTCGACGCGCACACAGAACTGGTCGTACGCGTGCTCGAACACGTCGGCCCAGGCTTGCGCATCGAGGTGTGGCGCGTGCCAGCGGCGAAATAGGGGCGGATAGCCGTCGGCCGCGCCGTTGACCATGTCGATCTTGTGCGCGAACTCGTGGATCACGACGTTGTACGCGTCGCGGCCGTCCGTCATCTGCGCGTCCTCCCAGGACAGGATCACGGGGCCGCCTTCCCAGGCCTCGCCGCTCGCGTCCTGCTCGACTTCGTGGACGACACCGTCCTCGTCCTGCACCGTCTTGCGGATCACGAATTCGCCCGGATACACGACGATGCCGACCCAGCCGTCGTACAGCGACAGGTCGAGATTCAGCACGGGCAGGCAGGCCTGCGCGGCGATCGCGACGATCATCGCGTCGGTCAACTCGAGCCCGTGAGCGGTCGAGAACGATTTCTTCGCGACGAACAGGCTCGTCAGTTCGCGCAGCCGGCCGAGCGCGTCGGGCGACAGCGCCGCGAGGAACGGCAGGCGCTCGACGGTGTCCTGCCACAGCGCGTCGGGAATCGGGTGGCTGCGCAGCGCGCGGTCGCGGCGGCGGTCGTCGAACCAGCGGGTCAGTTTCGAGAGCATGAAGGCGTTTCG
This sequence comes from Burkholderia sp. AU33423, assembly GCF_002223135.1. NCBI lineage: Bacteria > Pseudomonadati > Pseudomonadota > Betaproteobacteria > Burkholderiales > Burkholderiaceae > Burkholderia > Burkholderia sp. AU33423. The sequence continues at coordinate 1,620,449 of NZ_NKFH01000004.1, read as the reverse complement.
CGGAAATCCAATGCCTGTCTTTTAACTCAATCGATCTCTTTTTGCCATGCCGCGAAGAGGCCGCCGACGAGCGCCACGCCCGCCAGGAAGTAAAAGCCGTCGAGCGATGCGAGGAACGACGCCTGTTGCGCGACCATGCGTGCGATCGACGCGATCGCGAGGCCGTGCGCCTCGTTCAGCGCGTGGCCGGCGGCGGCATAGCTGCGCGTCAGCGCATCGACGGTCTGCTGGAACAGCGGGTCGAACACGTTTGCACGTTCGACGAGCCGTGTCTGGTGCACGGCCACGCGGTGCTGTTCGACGATGATTACCGACGACGTCGCGAACGAGATCGTCAGTTGCCGCACGATGTTCTTCAGCCGGTAGCCGTGCGTGTATTCGTCGATCGCGAAGATCCGGAACGTCAGGTTGGCCACCGGCAGCACGATGAAGAGCAGCAGCAATCCGCGCAGCAGCAGCGGGACGATCAGCGCGGCTTCGCCGACCTGCGGCGTCATCCGCGTCATCCACAGCGCGGCCGTGATGGCGATCGCGAACCCCGGCACGACGAACCACTTCTTGTGCGTGACGAATTTCGCGTAACGCAGGTACGCGAACAGCGCGGTGGCCGAAATCAGCGACATCGTGCCCACCAGCCGCCCGGCGTTCTCGACCGGATAGCCGAGCCCGCTTTCGAGAAAACGCGACGTCAGGTAACTGAAGCCCGTCGACTCGTAGTAATAGAACATATAGAGCAGCAGCCCGACCTGGAACGTCCGCTCGCGGAACGCGTGCAGGCGCACGAGCGGCGTCGGATGATGCCACTGGTGATACGCGAACCACGCAAGCGCGCCGATCCCTGCGATCGTCAGCAGGATCAGCATCGGCGAGCCGCTGTAGAGCTGGTAATGCACCTGCTGCAGCACGATCTGCAGCGCGCCTTGCGCGAGCGCGAACACGACATACGGCCAGAAGTGTCCGGAGCCGCGTTGGTCGTCGGGTGTCCGGCCCGAATCGGGCAGCGTGAGCAGCGCGAGGATCGCGAACGCGATGCCGGCCGGCGCCGAGCACGCAAACAGCGCGCGCCACGTCGAATGTGCGACGAGCAGGCCGCCGATGATCGGCGCGAGCGCGCTCCCGAGCAGGATCATGATCAGGAACGCGCGCGTCGCGGGCGGCCGTTCCTGCGGCTTGAAACTGATCTGGATCAGGATCCGGCACGCGCCCATCATCGGGCCGATGAAATAGCCCTGAAAACCGCGCGCGAACGCGAGTTCGAGCGACGTGTCGGCGAGCGCGGCCGCGATCGCGCCGAACGAGAACATCAGCATGCAGCCGGCGACGTAGCGGCGATGGCCGAGCCGGTCGACCCACCATTGCTGCTGCAGGATGCCGAGCACGGCGGTGACCGCGTAGGCGCTCGACGACCACACGAGTTCGTCGGGCGATGCGTTGATGCCGCCCGCGATGTAGCTCGCGAAGAACGAGAAGATTGCGTTGTCGAAGTAGTCGATGCCGGTGACGAGCGCGAGCGCCCACGGGAACAGGTCCGCGCGCAGGTTTGCGCGGCTCCACAGTGGCGAGCGACCGGGCATCGCGTTCATTCGCGAGCCTTGCGCGTGCGCCGCGTGCCGGCTTCGGCCTGCCGCTGCGCGATCAGCGCATCGGCGATTTCGCCGGCAAGACGCCGTTCGACGTAGTCGATGTCGTGCTGCAATTCCTTGCGCAGCGCGACGGCTTCCTTCAGTTCGCGCTGGACGGCCGCGATCCGCCGGTCGAGCGTGTCGACCTGCTCGGCAAGGCCGGCGCGGATCTCACGCAGCGACGCGTCCGAATAGCGGCGCCGGCCGTCGCCCGTTTCTTCCAGCGGGCGCTTCAGCATCTCGGTGATGCCGTGCAACGAGAAACCGAGCGCGCGCAGCCGCAGGATGCGCGCGAAGCGCTCGAGGTCGGCTTCGTCGTAGAGGCGGTAACGGCCTTCGCTGCGCGACGGCGTGACGAGCCCGCGCTCTTCGTAATACTTCAGCGTGCGCGGCGTGACGCCGAGCCGTGACGCCGCATCGCTCACGGTCAGCAGCGGGGTGGAGGCGTCGTTCGGCATCGGGAGGAGGATTGGGTTTGGGCGATGACGCGATTATAGATCAACCTGTACGTTCACGTTCAGGTTGACACCGAAAAACGGCCGCCGGGCAGGATGCGCGGGCGGCCGTTTCCGGGGTGCGGGGCGGGGGTGATCAGCCGCCGCGGCGCATCAGGTCGAAGAACTCGGAGTTGCTCTTCGTCTGGCGGATCTTGTCGAGCAGGAATTCCATCGCTTCGACTTCGTCCATGTCGTGGATGAACTTGCGCAGCACCCAGATCTTCTGAAGGATCTCGGGCTTGATCAGCATTTCTTCGCGACGCGTGCCCGACTTGTTCAGGTTGATCGACGGATACACGCGCTTTTCCGCGAGGCGGCGCTCGAGGTGCACTTCCATGTTGCCGGTGCCCTTGAACTCTTCGTAGATCACGTCGTCCATGCGGCTGCCGGTTTCGATCAGCGCGGTGCCGATGATCGTCAGCGAACCGCCTTCCTCGATGTTGCGCGCCGCGCCGAAGAAGCGCTTCGGGCGTTGCAGTGCGTTCGCGTCGACACCACCCGTCAGCACCTTGCCCGATGCCGGGATCACGGTGTTGTACGCGCGTGCGAGACGCGTGATCGAGTCGAGCAGAATCACGACGTCATGCTTCATTTCGACGAGGCGCTTGGCCTTCTCGATCACCATTTCGGCGACCTGGACGTGGCGCGTGGCCGGTTCGTCGAACGTCGACGCGATCACTTCGCCGGCGACCGAGCGCTGCATTTCGGTCACTTCTTCAGGGCGTTCGTCGATCAGCAGCACGAACAGGATCACGTCCGGGTGGTTCTGCTTGATCGCGTGCGCGATGTGCTGGAGCATCACGGTCTTGCCGGACTTCGGCGACGCGACGAGCAGGCCGCGCTGGCCCTTGCCGATCGGCGCGATCATGTCGATGATGCGGCCCGTGACGTTTTCCTCGCCGCGCATTTCGCGTTCGAGCGACAGCGGCTTGTTCGGGTGCAGCGGCGTGAGGTTCTCGAACATGATCTTGTGTTTCGAGGCCTCGGGCGGCTGCCCGTTGACTTTGTCGACCTTTACCAGCGCGAAGTAGCGCTCGCCGTCCTTCGGCGTGCGGACTTCACCTTCGATGGTGTCGCCGGTGTGCAGGTTGAAGCGGCGGATCTGCGACGGGCTGATGTAGATGTCGTCGGTGCTCGCGAGGTACGACATTTCCGGCGAGCGAAGGAAGCCGAAGCCGTCCGGCAGCACTTCGAGCGTACCGTCGCCGAAGATCGTCTCACCCGTCTTGGCGCGCTTTTTAAGAATGGCAAACATCAACTCCTGCTTGCGCAGGCGGTTCGCGTTTTCGATCTCCAGGCCATTGGCCATTTCGATCAGTTCGGAGACGTGCAGAGACTTGAGCTCGGATAAATGCATACGGAGAACCCGCCAGGGAGGAGACGACGAAAGAAATAAAGGGAGGAGGGCGAGCGGAAGCGCTCAGAGACTTAAATGCGTCTTGTAGACGTTTTTTAATTCTAGCATAGGCCGATTCGCGCTTGAGCGAGCGATCGGCGGCTTGTCGACGGACGTGTTGCCGGCTGACAACACGTCCGCGGAGCGGCCTGTATTACAGGTGGCTGTCCAGGAATGCGGTGAGCTGCGACTTCGACAGCGCGCCGACCTTCTGCGCGGCGGCCGCGCCATTCTTGAACAGGATCAGCGTCGGGATGCCGCGCACGCCGAACTTCGCGGGCGTTGCCTGGTTGTCGTCGACGTTGATCTTCGCGATCTGCAGCTTGTCGCCGTAGTCCTTCGCGACTTCGTCGAGGATCGGGGCGATCATTTTGCACGGGCCGCACCATTCGGCCCAGAAATCGACGAGCACGGGCTTGTCGGATTTGACGACGTCCTGTTCGAACGATGCGTCGCTGATGTGTTTGATCTGTTCGCTCATTGGGTCAATACCTCTTACGGTTCGGGGACTGCCTGCTTGCGCGTTGCGGCGTACCGGCCGCCGTTGGCGGCCGGCCGCTGCGGCAGGTCACTCCACTCTCCGGAAAGGAGGCGTGTAAGCGCTGCATGCCGCGGCTCGCGGGTCGTTCGGGCGTCATATTAGCCTAAATTGCTATCTGCTGCGGGCGGCGATAGTAGCCGCTACGCGAGTAGGGGTACGACGCGACGTTCGACCGTTGTGTCCTGCAGGTGGAGGCCGGCTCGCAAATTACAAGGGGTAGACGCGCAGGCCATGCGCGTCGGGTGAGCTTCGCGGCGCCCGATGCGCGTCGATTTGTCGGGTCATATTCGCATTGGTGCGAACAAACGGTCGCATTCATCCGGAAGCGATGATAGAATATGCCGTGACGGGCCTCCTCGCATGGTGGGGCGGTGAACCTGGTCAGGTCGGGAACGAAGCAGCCACAATCGTTTTCCGCCAGTGCCGAGGGTTGGGCTCGTCACCTTCCTTCTCGCCCCGTTCGCCGGGCGTTTTTTATTTCTGCACCACACTCCGTTTTACCCGCGCGTTGCCTGTCTTCCGCACCGTTTCGCGTGTCGGCGCGACGCAGCGTTACTGATACAATTTCCTGATGACCTATCAAGTTCTCGCACGCAAGTGGCGTCCGAAGGATTTCGCTTCGCTCGTCGGCCAGGAGCACGTCGTCAGGGCGCTTACGCACGCGCTCGACGGCGGGCGTCTCCATCACGCCTATCTGTTTACCGGAACCCGCGGCGTCGGCAAGACGACGCTGTCGCGGATCTTCGCCAAGGCACTCAATTGTGAAACCGGCGTCACGTCGCAGCCGTGCGGCGTGTGTCGCGCCTGTCGCGAGATCGACGAAGGGCGTTTCGTCGATTACGTCGAGATGGATGCCGCGAGCAACCGCGGCGTCGACGAAATGGCCGCACTGCTCGAGCGCGCGGTGTACGCGCCCGTCGATGCGCGCTTCAAGGTCTACATGATCGACGAAGTGCACATGCTGACGAATCACGCGTTCAACGCGATGCTGAAGACGCTCGAAGAGCCGCCGCCGCACGTCAAGTTCATCCTCGCGACCACCGATCCGCAGAAAATCCCCGTCACCGTGCTGTCGCGCTGCCTGCAGTTCAACCTGAAGCAGATGCCGGCCGGGCACATCGTGTCGCATCTCGAACGGATCCTCGGCGAAGAGCAGATTACGTTCGAGCCGCAGGCACTGCGCCTGCTCGCGCGTGCCGCACAGGGCAGCATGCGCGACGCGCTGTCGCTCACCGACCAGGCGATCGCCTATTCGGCCAATGAGGTGACCGAGTCGGCCGTGTCGGGCATGCTCGGCGCACTCGACCAGACTTACATGGTGCGTCTGCTCGACGCGCTCGCCGCGGGCGGCGGCCCGGAAATCCTCGCGATTGCCGACGAGATGTCGCTGCGCAGCCTGTCGTTCTCGACCGCGCTGCAGGATCTCGCGAGCCTGCTGCATCGCATCGCGTGGGCGCAGTTCGCGCCGGGCTCGGTGCTCGACGAATGGCCCGAAGCGGGCGACCTGCGCCGCTTCGCCGAGACGTTGAGCCCCGAACAGGTCCAGTTGTTCTATCAGATCGCGACGGTCGGTCGTGCCGAGCTCGGCCTGGCGCCGGACGAGTACGCCGGTTTCACGATGACGCTGCTGCGGATGCTCGCGTTCGAGCCGGCGGTTGCCGCCGGCAGTGCGCCGGGTGGCCAGCCGTCCGTGCCGCGTGCGGTGCAGGGTCCTCGTGCGGTGGCGGCATCGGCCGCTGCGGCGAAGCCGGTATCGGCCGCACCTGCCGAAGCAGCGCGGCCGCAGGTTGCTGCACCGGCTGCGCCGGCTGCGCCCGCGGCACCGGTTGTGCGGGCCGTACCGCAGCCCGGCGACGACGCAGACAAGCCGCCCGTGAAGCCGGCTGCCGTTCAGACATCCGCGCCGGCCCCGGTTGATGCGCCCGTCATCGAGACGCCGCAGCCGCAGACGGCCGCAGCACCGCAAGCAGAGCCGGCCGGCGACAGGCCGGCACCCGTCCGCACGGAACCCGAACCGCCTGCTGTCGTTACGCAGCGAAGCGACGAGCCGGCTGCGCCGGCCGAACCGATGCCGCGCGCTGTGTCGCCTGAGCCCGCTGCGCGTCCGACAGCGCGCTCCGGAGGCGCTGCCGCCGCGCTCGACGTGTTGCGCAATGCGGGGATGCGCGTGTCGTCCGACCGCGGGCGCGCGGGCGCCGCCGCCGCGAAACCGGCAGCCCAGCCGGCTGCCGAGAAGCCGGCCGCGCCGCGTCCCGCTGCCGTACAGGTGCCGACGCCGCGCGCTGCGGCCCGTGCGCCGCAGGCGGCCGATTCGCGCCAGGCCACGCCGCCGTGGGAGGACATCCCGCCGGACGACTACGTGCCGCTCAGCGCCGACGAGATGTTCGGCGGCCCGCCCGACGACGGCTTCGTGCCGGTGTTCGACAGCGGCCCCGACGACGTGCGCGTCACGCCGAGGCCGGCGGAAACCCGTCCGTCCGCACCGGTCGACACGCGTCCGTTGCCGCCCGCGATCGCACTCGATCCGGTCGGCTTCGACGGCGAATGGCCGGCGCTGGCCGCGCGGCTGCCGCTCAAGGGCGTCGCGTACCAGCTCGCGTTCAACAGCGAACTGACGGCCGTCGATGCGACCACGTTGAAACTTTCCGTGCCGGTGCCGCAATATGCGGACGCCGCGCAGGTGGCGAAGCTGAAGGCCGCGCTGGCCGATGCGCTCGGCAAGCCGGTCGAGGTGGCCGTCGAAGTCGGGCCCGCACGGCGTACGGCGGCGGCGCTCGATGCGGCCGCGCGCGCGGCACGCCAGCGCGAGGCCGAGCAGGAGATTCACGGCGATCCGTTCGTCCAGCAGCTTGTGCGCGATTTCGGTGCGCGCATCGTCGAGGGTTCGGTGCGCCCGCTCGCCGATGCGGCGCCGGACGGCCCGCCGCCCACGCTGCATTGAACTGAGCGCCCCGCGACAGGCACAATCACGCCCACACATTGGCCGGCACGCGCCGCGTGCCGGTTTTCACACGATCAAGAAGGAGTATTCCCATGTTGAAAGGCAACCTCGCCGGTCTGATGAAGCAAGCGCAGCAAATGCAGGAAAACATGAAGAAGATGCAGGAGCAGCTTGCGCTCATCGAAGTCGAAGGGCAGTCGGGCGCCGGCCTCGTCAAGGTGACGATGACGTGCCGCAACGAAGTGCGTCGCGTGTCGATCGACCCGAGCCTGCTCGCGGACGACAAGGACATGCTCGAGGATCTCGTCGCGGCTGCGTTCAACGACGCCGTGCGCAAGGCCGAAGCGACGTCGCAGGAAAAGATGAGCGGCATGACGTCGGGCCTGCCGCTGCCCCCGGGCTTCAAGCTGCCGTTCTGAGCGCAGCGTCCGTGTCACTTTTTGCCGCCGTATGAAACAGCCGTCCGCCCTGTCCGCGCTCGTCGAAGCGTTGCGCGTGCTGCCCGGCGTCGGGCCGAAATCCGCCCAGCGCATGGCGGTCCACCTGATGCAGCACGATCGGGAGGGCGCGGAGCGGCTCGGCCGGTCGCTGCTGTTCGCGACCGAGCACCTGCAGCACTGCGAGAAGTGCAACACGTTCACCGAAGCGCAGATCTGCGAGGTCTGCAGCGACGAGGAGCGTGATCCGACGCTGCTGTGCGTCGTCGAGACGCCTGCCGACCAGATCATGCTCGAGCAGACGATGACTTACCGCGGGCTGTATTTCGTGCTGATGGGCCGGCTGAGCCCGCTCGACGGGATCGGCCCGAAGGAAATCCATTTCGACCGCCTCGTGCGGCGCGCGTCCGACGGTGTCGTCAAGGAAGTCGTGCTCGCGACCAACTTCACGAACGAGGGCGAAGCCACCGCGCACTACCTCGGCCAGACGCTGAAGGCGCGCGGGCTTGCGGTCACGCGCCTCGCGCGCGGCGTGCCGGTGGGCGGCGAGCTCGAATACGTCGACGCGGGCACCATCGCCCGCGCGATGCTCGACCGCCGCACGATGTAAGCCGGGCGCCGCCGGCCGGCGGCGCCGTTCCTCATGCCAGGGAGACACATGAGCACCAGCCAGGGCCCGCTCGCGGGCGTCAAAGTGCTCGAATTCGGAACGCTGATCGCGGGACCGTTCGCGTCGCGGCTGTTCGCCGAATTCGGCGCGGAAGTGATCAAGATCGAGGATCCGAACGGCGGCGACCCGCTGCGCAAGTGGCGCAAGCTCCATCCGGAGCAGGGCGGCACGTCGCTGTGGTGGTCCGTCCAGGCGCGCAACAAGAAATCGGTCACGCTCAACCTGAAGGCCGACGCCGGCAAGACAATCGCGCGGCAACTCGCGCGCGAGGCCGACATCGTGATCGAGAATTTCCGCCCGGGCCTGCTCGAAAAGCTCGGGCTCGGCTACGACGTGCTGTCGGCCGAGAATCCGGGCCTCGTGATGGTGCGCCTGTCCGGTTACGGGCAGACCGGCCCGTACCGCGACCGGCCCGGCTTCGGCGCGATCGCCGAATCGATGGGCGGGCTGCGTCACATCACCGGCTATCCCGAACTGCCGCCGCCGCGCATCGGCATCTCGATCGGCGATTCGATCGCCGCGCTGCACGGCGTGATCGGCGCGCTGATGGCGCTGCATCACCGCAAGGTCAACGGCGGTGCGGGGCAAGTGGTCGACGTTGCACTGTATGAAGCCGTCTTCAACATGATGGAAAGCGTGGTGCCCGAATACGGCGTGTACGGGATGGTGCGCGAGCGCACCGGCGCGTCGCTGCCGGGCATCGTGCCGTCGAATACGTATGCGTGCCGCGACGGCAGCATCGTGATCGGCGGCAACAGCGACCCGATCTTCAAGCGGCTGATGAAGGCGATCGAGCGCGACGACCTCGCCGACGATCCCGCGCTCGCGCAAAACGACGGGCGCGTGCCGCGCACGCAGGAGATCGACGATGCGATTGCCGCGTGGCTCGCGCCGCGCACGATCGAAGAAGCACTCGTCGTGCTCAACGCGGCCGACGTGCCGGCCGGGCGCATCTACAGCGCCGCCGACATGTTCACCGATCCGCAGTTCGTCGCGCGGCAGATGATCCAGCGCTTCAAGCTGGCCGACGGCACCGACATTCCGCTGCCGAACATCACGCCGAAGCTGTCCGACACGCCGGGCGAAACGCGCTGGCTCGGGCCCGAACTCGGCGAGCATACGGACGAGGTGCTGCGCGGCCTCGGCTACGATGCGCCGGCGATTGCCGCACTGCGCGACGCGGGCGCGATTTGAGCACCCTCGAGCCTGTCGCTTCGCGCCGGGCTCCCGGAACGGCGCATTCCCCAAGGGCGCTCCGTTGGCGGGGGAAAACCCGGGGCGGCGCGGCGTTTTCCTGAGCACGCGGAACGCCGCACCGCAACGCGATGGCGCAGCGTGTCCGGGTGCCCGCCGCCGCCCATCCGCAGTCGCCGGACTGTCGCTCTCGCGCCATCTTTCCTCGGTTACAATCGCCGGATGCGAATCCTACTCAGCAACGACGACGGCTATCTCGCCCCCGGTCTCGCCGCGCTCAGCGACGCGCTGCAGCCGCTGGCCGAGCTCACGGTGATCGCGCCCGAGCAGAACTGCAGCGGCGCGTCGAATTCCCTCACGCTGTCGCGGCCGCTGTCGGTGCAGCGCGCGTCGAGTACGGGTTTCTTCTACGTGAACGGCACGCCGACCGATTCGGTACACGTCGCGTTGACGGGGATGGTCGACGCCAGGCCGGACCTCGTCGTTTCCGGGATCAACAACGGCCAGAACATGGGCGAAGATACGCTCTATTCGGGGACAGTTGCGGCCGCCACCGAAGGCATCATGTTCGGCGTGCCGGCCATCGCATTCTCGCTGGTCGACAAGGGCTGGGCCCATCTGGCGGACGCCGCGCGCGTCGCCGCGGAAATCGTCGAGCACTTTCTCGCGCATCCGCTGCCGGGCCAGCCGCTGCTCAACGTCAATATTCCGAACCTGCCGTACGACGAACTGAAAGGCTGGAAGGTCACGCGCCTCGGCAAGCGTCATCCGTCGCAGCCGGTGATCCGCCAGACCGACCCGCGCGGCGAACCGATCTACTGGATCGGCGCGGCGGGTGAAGCGCTGGACGCCAGCGACGGCACCGATTTTCACGCAGTGGCAAACGGTTTCGTGTCGATCACGCCGCTGCAGCTGGACCTCACGCACACGCAGATGCTGCCTGCGACGCGCGAATGGGCGTGCGCCGGAGGGCGGGCTTCATGAGCGGCGAGCGCGCGAAGCGGTTCCCGCTCGCGCTCGAAGATCTCAAGCGAGCGCCACGCAAGTCGGAAGGTCGGGCCGGTGAACGCCATGCGGCGGTTGCGGTGTCGAAGGCCGCCGACAAGCCAGCGGCCGTGCTGAAACCGGTTGCGGTGAAGCCGGCTGCGACGCGATCGGCATTGCCCGGCTCCACCGCCGCGAAGCCGGCGACCGCACCGAAACCGACCGCACTGAAGCCCGCGATGCCGAAGCCGGCCGCGCCGAGCGTCGCGCCGGCCGGCGCGTTCGCGCTTACGTCGGAACGTGTGCGCGAACGGATGGTCGAACGGCTGCGCGCGAACGGTGTGACCGACGCGCGCGTGCTGGAAGCGATGGCCGCGGTGCCGCGACACATGTTCGTGGATCCGGGGCTCGCGACGCAGGCTTACGAGGATTCGGCGTTGCCGATCGGCCACCAGCAGACCATTTCAAAGCCGTCGGTCGTCGCGCGCATGATCGAGCTCGCGATGGCCGGCCGCACGCTCGAGCGCGTCCTCGAGATCGGCACGGGCTGCGGCTATCAGGCCGCCGTGCTGAGCCACGTGGCACGCGACGTGTATTCGATTGAACGCATCAAGCCGCTCTACGAGCGCGCGAAGCTGAACCTGCGGCCGCTGCGCGTGCCGAACATCCGTCTGCACTACGGCGACGGGCGTGTCGGCCTGCCGTCCGCGGCCCCGTTCGACGCGATCGTGATTGCGGCGGCGGGGCTCGACGTGCCGCAGGCGCTGCTCGAGCAGCTCGCGATCGGCGGGCGGCTCGTCGCGCCGGTCGGCGCGCAGAGCGGGCAGCACCAGGTGCTCACGCTCGTCGAGCGCGTCGCGCACGCGCAATGGCGAGAGTCACGGCTTGATCGCGTTTTCTTTGTCCCTTTAAAATCCGGAGTAATTTGAAACCGATGAGTATGTTGCGCGCGATGCAAAACAACCGTTCCAGGGAACCGCTCACGCTCGCCCAGCGGGCGATCTGCGTAGCTGCGTTCTCCACGCTTCTGGCCGCCTGTGCGACGCGGCTCGACAACGCGCCCGTCGTCGATCGCTCCGGTTCGCTCGGCACGACCGGCACCGCGCAGCCCGCGGCGCCGCTTCCCCCCGCGCCACCGGGTTACTACCGGGTGAAGCCGGGCGACACGCTGTACCGGATCGCACTCGAAAACGGGCAGAACTATCGCGACATCGCCGCGTGGAACAACCTGGCGAACCCGAATCAGATTGAAGTCGACCAGCTGCTGCGCGTTTCGCCGCAGGCCGGTGCCGCCGTTGCGGGCACGCAGGTCGCCGCGCCGATCGCGGGCGCCGCCGTTGCAACTGCGCCGCTCAGCAGCGGCCCGGCAACGCCGGCCGCCGGTACGTCGTCGTCGGTCGCGACGCCGCCTGCCGCGGCCGCCGCATCGAGCGATACGGCAGCCGCGCCGAGCGGCCCCGTGACGTTCGCATGGCCCGCGCGCGGTCCCGTGCTGAACGGTTTCGATGATGCGAAGAACAAGGGCGTCAATATCGGCGGGTCGGCCGGCGAGACCGTGAAAGCGGCGGCCGACGGTCGCGTCGTCTACTCCGGCAATGGCCTGCGCGGCTACGGCAACCTCATTATCATCAAGCACGATGCAACTTACCTCACGGCGTATGCACACAATCGCGCTTTGATGGTAAAAGAGGGGGATGCGGTAACGAAGGGGCAGAAGATCGCCGAGATGGGGAATAGCGATTCCGACCGCGTGATGCTGCATTTCGAGGTTCGCCGGCAGGGTAAACCTGTCGATCCGCTGAAGTATTTGCCGCCTCAATAACCGAGACGACCATGCCGAAATCGAAGCGCCACGAGCCGCAAGCCGAATCTGAGAAAATCAGTCGAGCCACGCAAGCATCGGTGGGGCGAGCTGGTGCTTCGACGGACGACGAAGACGACGTCGCGGACAACGAGCGTGACCTCGAGGCACGCGACTCTGAAGCGGACGGTGGCGACGACGAGCGCGAAGGCCGCGCCGAGGCGGTGCCCGACGTCGACGATTTCCGCACGATGCTGCAGGCCGAGCTCACGGCCGACACGATCCAGCATTACCTGAACCGCATCAGCGTGAAGCCGCTGCTCACCGTCGAGGAAGAGCAGCGCTATTCGCGTCTGGCCAAGGCCGGCGAATTCGAGGCGCGGCAGGTGATGATCGAGCGCAACCTGCGCCTCGTCGTCAGCATCGCGAAGGGGTATCTGAACCGTGGCGTGCCGCTGCTCGACCTGATCGAGGAAGGCAACCTCGGCCTGATGCATGCAATCGAGAAATTCGACCCGACGCGCGGCTTCCGTTTCTCGACCTACGCGACGTGGTGGATCCGGCAGAGCATCGAGCGCGCGATCATGAACCAGGCCCGCACGGTGCGCCTGCCCGTGCACGTGATTCGCGAACTGAACCAGGTGCTGCGCGCGAAGCGCCACCTCGAAAAGAACTCGATGTCGACGGGTGAAGCGGCCGAGCGCCGCGAAGCCAGCATCGACGACATCGCCTATCTCACCGGCAAGACCGCCGAGGAAGTCACCGACATCCTTGCGCTCAACGAGCACACGGCGTCGCTCGACGCGCCGCTCGACCTCGATCCCGCGAGCAGCCTGCTCGACCTGCTGCCCGACGACCAGAGCCAGTCGCCCGACGCGGAGGTTCAGCACCGCGAGCTCGAGACGCTGACGCGCGCGTGGCTGTCGCGGCTGTCCGACAAGCATCGGCATGTGATCGAGCGTCGCTTCGGCCTGAACCATATCGAACCGGCAACGCTCGAAGAGCTGGCCGACGAGATGGGGCTCACGCGCGAGCGCGTGCGCCAGATCCAGCAGGAAGCGCTGGTGCGCCTCAAGCGGTTTTTCGCCTCCAACGGCGTGCGCAAGGACGCCGTTCTGTAACCGATGACTCCGATTCTTGTTTTTGACATCGAGACGATTCCCGATGTCGACGGCATTCGCCGTCTGGAAGATCTGCCTGCGACGCTCGACGATGCCGCGGTGGCCGAACATGCGTTCGCCGCCCGCCGCGAGAAGACCGGCGGCGATTTCCTGCCGCACCACCTGCAGCGCATCGCGGCGATTTCGTGCGTGTTCCGCGACAACAACGGTTTTCGCGTGCGCTCGCTCGGCACGCCGCAGGACAACGAAGCGACGCTGATCCAGTCGTTCTACCGCGTGATCGAGAAATACACGCCGCAGCTCGTGTCGTGGAACGGCGGCGGCTTCGATCTGCCGGTGCTCCATTACCGCGCGCTCGTGCACGGCATCCCCGCCAGCCGCTACTGGGATCTCGGCGAGGACGACCGCGATTTCAAGTGGAACAACTACATCTCGCGCTACCACTCGCGGCATACCGACCTGATGGATGTGCTCGCGATGTATCAGGCGCGTGCGAACGCGCCGCTCGACGCGCTCGCGAAGATGTGCGGTTTTCCGGGCAAGCTCGGGATGGACGGCAGCCAGGTGTGGCCGGCGTTCCAGGCCGGGCGGATCGAGGAAATCCGCAACTATTGCGAAACCGACGTCGTCAATACCTACCTGTTGTATTGCCGGTTCCAGTTGATGCGCGGCGGCCTGACGCCGAGCGAGTATGCGGACGAGATCCTGCTCGTGAAGAACTCGCTTGCACAGGAGCCTGCGTCGCACTGGGCCGAATACCTGGCCGGTTTCGACGCATAGCGCGGGCGACGTGCACCGCGGCCGGTGGGGCGATCATGCCAGTTCGAGCAGCACCGGCTGGTGATCGGACGCCCGCACGTCGCCGTCGATCTCGCAGCGCGTGACGCGCGGCAGCAGCGTATCGGTCACGAACACGAAGTCGCACGCGAGCGGCCCATCCGACCATTGCACCGTATCGTAGACACCCGCCGTCGGCGGTGGCACGCGACCTGGGTGCCGAGCGACCCAGGCGTCGATGAAGCGCGGCGCGTCCGGGATCGGCTCCAGGAGTCGGCAATAGGCCTCGCTGCCGAACGCGCTGTTGAAGTCGCCGCAGATGATCGCATCGCATGGCTGGCCGGTCGCGCTGAACGGCCCCTCGGCGGTTTCGGCGGGTGCCGGTCGTGCCGCGTGCGCGCAGGCCTCGCGGTGCCGGTCGCGCAATGCGTCGACCTGGGCGCGCCGCTGGCGCGCCGAATAATATTCCAGATGCGTGGTGACTACCCGCAGTGGCCCGACAGGCGTCTGCAACTCGACGTCGAGCGCGACGCGTGGCATCGACGGCGCGCCGGCGTCGGCAGGCCACGGCAGCAACTGGCGGAGCACGCGCCCGACCGGCAGCCGGGTCGCGATTGCGTTGCCGAACTGGCGGCGCGGTGCGCCCGGCTCGATGGCCGGCAGGTCGGCGCCGATCGCTTCGACGATCATATATCCGGGCAGCAGCGCCGCGAGCTCGGCAAACTGGTCGGCGCCGGGCCGGCCGGGCAGTGCGCCAAAGCCGCGCGTGACTTCCTGCAGGCACAGCACGTCGAAGTCGCCGAGCGCGCGGATCGCCGCGACGGTGCGTGACAGATCGACGCCGCCGTCCGCGTCCCGACCCCATTGGATGTTCCAGTCGATCAGTTGCATGGTCGAATCTCCTATCTGGCGGATCTCGGGCCCAGGGCCGCTCCTGAGTCGGCGCCACGGGCCACGCGGCCGCTGGTCTCTCGGGGCCGCCTGTCCGGCCGATCCGGCGCAATGCCGGGCCGTCTATGCTTAAGTATCGACCCTTGCCGCATCCAAAGCGGGCGATGCGGGCCCGCGTCGTCTACAATCTCGCCTTCTTCAACGTTTGTCAGGAAAAGCTGGTGTCCGAAGCCGTCCCCACTTCTGCGCGCAAATCAAGAAACGCGCCCGTCGCGCCCGGAATCGCCCCGGTTCTCGAGATCGAATCGCTCGACATGGAAGCGCGCGGTGTCGGCCGCACGATCACCGAGGACGGCGAGCCGGGCAAGGTCATCTTCGTCGAGGGTGCGCTGCCGGGCGAGCGTGTGACCTATTCGAGCTTCCGCCGCAAGCCGAGCTACGAGCAGGCGACGGTCGTCGACATTCTGCGCCCGAGCGTGATGCGCACGAAGCCTAAATGCGCGTTCTTCGGTACCTGCGGCGGCTGCTCGATGCAGCATCTCGACATGCGGGCACAGGTGGCGGTCAAGCAGCGCGTGCTCGAAGACAACCTGTGGCACCTGGCGAAGCTGCGCGCGGAAACGATGTTCGCGCCGATTCACGGCCCGTCGTGGGGCTATCGCTACCGCGCGCGCCTGACCGTGCGCAACGTCGCGAAGAAGGGCGGCGTGCTGGTCGGGTTCCACGAGAAGAAGAGCAGCTACGTCGCCGACATGACGAGCTGCGAAGTGCTGCCGCCGCACGTGTCGGCGATGCTCGTGCCGCTGCGCCGGCTGGTCGAGGGGCTGTCGATCCGCGATCGGATGCCGCAGATCGAGCTCGCGGTCGGTTCGGAAGTCACGGCGCTCGTGCTGCGCGTGCTGGAGCCAATCAATGCGGATGACGAAGCGCTGCTGCGCGCGTTCGCTGACGAGCACAAGGTGCAGTTCTGGCTGCAGCCGAAAGGGCCGGACACGGTGACGCCGTTCTATCCGCTCGACGTGTCGCTCGACTACACGCTGCCGGAATTCGGCATTCGCATGCCGTTCAAGCCGACCGACTTCACGCAGGTCAACCATCAGATCAACCGCGTTCTGGTGGGCCGTGCGCTGCGCCTGCTCGCGCCGTCGCGCGACGACCGCGTGCTCGACCTGTTCTGCGGGATCGGCAACTTCACGCTGCCGCTCGCGCGGCTGTCGCGCGAGGTGATGGGCATCGAAGGCAGCGATACGCTGACGACGCGCGCGCTGGCGAATGCGCGCGAGAACGGTGTCGACGGCCACACGACGTTCGCATGCCGGAACCTGTTCGAAGTGACGGGCGACGACATGCGTGCGCTCGGCGCATTCGACAAGTTCCTGATCGATCCGCCGCGCGAAGGCGCGCTCGCGGTGTCGAAGGCGCTGGCCGAGATCGCGCAGAGTGGCGAAGGCCCGCTGCCGAAGCGTATCGTCTACGTGTCGTGCAACCCGTCGACGCTGGCGCGCGACGCGGGCCTGCTCGTGCACGAGGCCGGCTACCGCCTGAAGGGCGCCGGTGTCGTGAACATGTTCCCGAATACGTCGCACGTCGAATCGATCGCGCTGTTCGAGCGCGACTGAGCCCGGCGGCGGACGTAAAAAAACCGGCCCGCGGGCCGGTTTTTTCATGGTGTGTAGCGAACGTCAGTTGCGGTTGCCGCCGAAGATGCCGAGCAGCGCGAGCAGGTTCGTGAACACGTTGTACAGGTCGAGGTAGATCGCGAGCGTGGCCGAGATGTAGTTCGTCTCGCCGCCGTTCACGACGCGCTGGACGTCGAACAGCATGTAGGCGGAGAAGATCGCGATCGCGAGCACCGACACGGTGAGCATCAGCGCCGGGAGTTGCAGGAAGATGTTCGCGACCGATGCGAGCAGGATCACGATCACGCCCATGAACAGCCACTTGCCGAGCCCCGAGAAGTCACGCTTGCTGACGGTGGCGATCGTCGCCATCGCGGCGAAGATGATGCCGGTGCCGCCGAACGCGAGCATGATCAGCGACGGGCCGTTCGAGAAGCCGAGAATGAAGCTCAGCAGCCGCGACAGCATCAGGCCCATGAAGAACGTGAAGCCGAGCAGCACGAACACGCCGGCCGCGCTGTTTTTGGTCCGCTCGATCGCGAACATGAAGCCGAATGCGATCGCGAAGAACGCGAGCAGGCTCATCATCGGGCTCGTGGCCGCGAACAGCGAGAAGCCCGTCGCGACGCCGACCCAGGCGCCCAGCACGGTCGGCACCATCGACAGCGCGAGCAGCCAGTACGTGTTTCGCAGCACGCGGTTGCGAACCTCGGCGGTGCTGACGGAACCGCCGCGGCCGAAATTGTACGGATAGTCGTTCATGGTTTCTCCTAACATTGAACGCGTGGGCGTCCGGGGCCGGTTCGGCACACGCGGTGTGCGGCGCAGCAAACCGGAGCAGCTATGGCTAAGATACGTTCCGTGCCGGGAGGTTTCAATGGCCAGGCGGCACAAAACATATGGATTCGGAACCTTTCACGTGTGTAAGGGTTCAATCGCAATGATACACGGGATCGTGCTACAATAGCGGATTCATTTGAACCTGTAACTTCTTAATTTTTTGGAGTTTTTATGGCAATCGAGCGCACCCTGTCGATCATCAAGCCGGATGCGGTGGCAAAGAACGTGATCGGCCAGATCTACAGCCGTTTCGAAGGCGCCGGCCTGAAGATCGTCGCATCGCGCATGGCACACCTGTCGCGTGCTGACGCAGAGAAGTTCTACGCGGTTCACGCAGCGCGTCCGTTCTTCAAGGACCTCGTCGATTTCATGATCTCGGGCCCGGTGATGATCCAGGTTCTGGAAGGTGAAGGCGCGATCCTGAAGAACCGCGACCTGATGGGCGCGACGGATCCGAAGAAGGCGGAAAAGGGCACGATCCGCGCCGACTTCGCCGACAGCATCGACGCGAATGCCGTGCACGGCTCGGACGCTGCTGAAACGGCAGCGGTCGAAATCGCGTTCTTCTTCCCGGAAATGAACGTTTACTCGCGCTAAGCCCTGGCTGGCAGCAAGTAGGCAGGATTCAGCGCACGCGGCAAGGCAGCACATCATGACGAGCGAAACTTCCGTCAATCTTCTCGACTTCGATGCCGAGGGTCTTGTCGCGTACTGCGGCAGCCTCGGCGAGAAGCCGTTCCGCGCCAAGCAGTTGCAGCGCTGGATCCACCAGTACAACGCTGGCGACTTCGACGGCATGACCGATCTCGCGAAGTCCTTGAGAGAAAAACTCAAGGGCCGCGCGTCGATCGGCATGCCCGAGATCGCCAGCGATCACGTTTCCACCGACGGCACGCGCAAGTGGCTGATCGACGTCGGAAACGGCAATGCGGTCGAAACCGTGTTCATCCCGGAAGAGACGCGCGGCACGCTGTGCGTGTCGTCGCAGGCCGGGTGTGCGGTCAACTGCCGCTTCTGTTCGACGGGCAAGCAGGGCTTTTCCCGCAACCTGTCGACAGCTGAAATCATCGGCCAGCTCCGGATGGCCGAATTTGCATTGCGAGCGTCACTGGGCCGCGCGCCCGGTCCGAACGGCAAGGCCGAACGGGTCGTCACCAACGTCGTGATGATGGGCATGGGCGAGCCGCTGCTGAATTACAGCGCGGTCGTGCCGGCGATGCGGCTGATGCTCGACGACAACGCGTACGGCCTGTCGCGCCGCCGCGTCACGCTGTCGACGTCCGGCGTGGTGCCGATGATGGACCGCCTCGGCGCCGAGCTGCCAGTCGCGCTGGCCGTTTCGCTGCACGCACCGAACGATCCGCTGCGCGACGAGCTGGTGCCGCTCAACAAGAAGTATCCGCTGCGCGAGCTGATGGCGGCTTGCCAGCGTTATCTGAAAGTCGCGCCGCGCGACTTCATCACTTTCGAATACTGCATGCTGGACGGCGTCAACGACACCGAAGCGCATGCACGCGAACTGCTGGCCGTCACACGCGACGTGCCGTGCAAGTTCAATCTGATCCCGTTCAATCCGTTTCCGGAATCGGGCCTCATCCGCTCGAAACCGGAGCAGATCAAGCGCTTTGCACAGATCCTCATCGACGCGGGTGTCGTCACGACCGTGCGCAAGACGCGCGGTGATGACATCGATGCCGCATGCGGCCAGCTGGCCGGCGCGGTGAAGGATCGCACGCGCCTCGCGGAACGGACGGGCGCAGCAGGAAAAATCATCGAAGTTCGGGCGATTTGACAGGGACGCCTAGCCGGGGATGCTAGGGCCTTTGAGCGGTACAACACGCGAATAGCGATCGGTCGCGGCGCCTCGGCGTCGCGCATGGTTAGGACAGTTGCGGGTGCCGGCCGGCGGGAACCGGCGGCGGCCGCCAGTGAAGAAGAATCGACGCGAGGACAAGGATGAGTGAGCCGCAGCCGTCTAACGGCGCAGAGACGAATGGCGCGAAGCCGGCACCGGCAGGGTTGGAATCGCTTGCGGCAGTCGGCAGCCGACTGGCGCAGCTTCGGGAGACAAGGGGTTGGACCGTCGACGACGTGTCGGCGCGACTCAAGGTCGCACCGCAGAAGCTTCGGGCACTCGAGGCCGGTGACATCAGCCATTTGCCCGGCGTGACGTTCGCGCTCGGTGTCGTGCGCAGCTACGCGAAGATGCTCGGCGTCGATCCGGAGCCGTTCGCGCAGGCGTTGCGCCGCGAGCGCGGCGTGCCGGAAGTCGACCTGTCGATGCCCGCGTCGTCGGGCACGGATCTGCCGCGTGGCCGCGTGTCGATTCCGCTGGGCGGGTCGTCGCGGCATCACCCGTGGCTCTGGGGCACGGGGATCGTCGTCGTCGCGGTGGTTGCCGTACTGATGTGGCACACTGGCGGCGATTCGTCGAGCCTGCTCGCGCGCTTCAAGAGCGGCGATGCCGAGCATGCGTCGGCCGCGAGCGCGCCGGCGGCATCGTCGTCTTCCGTCGAAGAGGCGGCCTCGAGCGGTGCGTCTGCCGGAGTCGCGAATGAGGTTCCGGCCCCGGCTGTTGCGTCTGCAGCCCCGGCACCGACAGTTGCATCGGCTGCTCCGGCGCCTGCGCCCGTGGCGCCGGTCGTGACGGCAGCCGCATCGCAGCCCGTCGTGGCAACGACGGCGGCCAGTGCCGCCGCGCCGGCCCAGCCGGCGAGCGTCGTGGTGGCGGCCGGCCAGTCGATGATCGAACTGAAGGTCAAGCAGGACAGCTGGTTCAGCGTGCGCGACAAGAGCGGCAAGGAGCTGTTCTCCGGGCTGGTGCACGGCGGCGAGGCGAAGCAGGTCGCCGGCGACGGCCCGTTCAAGGTCACGATCGGCAACAAGGCGGGCCTCGACGCGATCGCGTTCGACGGAAAACCTGTCGATCCGGCAAAATATTCGGCAGCGCGGGGTAATGTGGCGCGGTTCACGTTGCCCTGACGTCAAGCGCCGTGGCGAAGGCCTGTCGTCGATATCGGCAGGCCGTGAGGGCACGGCGCTTTTTCAATTCATGCGCCGCGTCGCGGCGCATTCCGCGTAAATGGATCTATCGATGCAATCCGAAGCTCAATCCCCACGCAGCAGTCAGATTTGTTCAACCGAGCCGGTGTTCGGCGGGCACCAGCCGCGCCGTGTATCGCATGCGGTGGATGTCCGCTGGGGCGGGCAGCTCGTGACGATCGGCGGCGACGCGCCGGTGCGCGTGCAGTCGATGACGAATACCGACACGGCCGACGCGATCGGCACGGCAATTCAGATCAAGGAACTCGCGAACGCGGGCTCCGAACTGGTGCGCATCACGGTCAACACGCCCGAGGCCGCGGCCGCCGTGCCGGCGATCCGCGAGCAGCTCGACCGCATGGGCGTAACCGTGCCGCTCGTCGGCGATTTCCACTACAACGGTCACCTGCTGCTGCGTGACTACCCGGGCTGCGCCGAGTCGCTGTCGAAGTACCGGATCAACCCGGGCAACGTCGGCCAGGGCGCGAAGCGCGATACGCAGTTCGCGCAGATGATCGAGGCCGCGGCCAAGTACGACAAGCCGGTGCGGATCGGCGTGAACTGGGGCAGTCTCGACCAGGACCTGCTCGCGCGCATGATGGACGAGAACGGTGCGCGTTCGCAGCCGTGGGATGCGCAGAGCGTGATGTACGAGGCGCTGATCCAGTCGGCGATCGGCTCGGCCGAGCGTGCGGTCGAACTGGGCCTCGGCCGCAACCGCATCATTCTGTCGTGCAAGGTCAGCGGCGTGCAGGACCTGATCGCCGTGTACCGCGAACTCAGCCGCCGCTGCGGCTTCGCGCTGCACCTCGGGCTGACCGAGGCCGGCATGGGCTCGAAGGGCATCGTCGCGTCGACGGCTGCACTCGGCGTGCTGCTGCAGGAAGGGATCGGCGACACGATCCGCATCTCGCTGACGCCGGAACCAGGCGCGTCGCGCACGGGCGAAGTGATCGTCGGCCAGGAAATCCTGCAGACGATGGGCCTGCGCTCGTTCGCACCGATGGTGATCGCGTGCCCGGGCTGCGGCCGTACGACGAGCACGCTGTTCCAGGAACTCGCGATGCAGATCCAGACCTACCTGCGCGAACAGATGCCGGTCTGGCGCAAGGCGTATCCGGGCGTCGAGAAAATGAACGTCGCGGTGATGGGCTGCATCGTCAACGGCCCGGGCGAATCGAAGCACGCGAACATCGGCATCAGCCTGCCGGGCTCGGGCGAGAACCCGGCTGCGCCTGTCTTCATCGACGGCGAGAAGGTCAAGACGCTGCGCGGCGAGCGGATCGCCGAGGAATTCCAGCAGATCGTCAGCGACTACGTCGAACGCAACTACGGCCGCGCTGAGGCCACGAACTAATTCGTCCACACACACGATGACTGAACAAAAACGCAAGATCGAGAAGCTCACCGGCGTCAAGGGCATGAACGACATCCTTCCGCAGGATGCCGGCCTTTGGGAGTTCTTCGAAGCTACGGTGAAATCGCTGCTGCGCGCCTACGGTTACCAGAACATCCGCACGCCGATCGTCGAGCACACACAGCTCTTCACGCGCGGCATCGGCGAGGTCACCGACATCGTCGAAAAAGAGATGTACAGCTTCACCGACGCGCTGAACGGCGAGAACCTGACGATGCGCCCGGAAAATACCGCGGCCGTCGTGCGCGCGTCGATCGAGCACAACATGCTGTACGACGGCCCGAAGCGCCTGTGGTACATCGGCCCGATGTTCCGTCACGAGCGTCCGCAGCGCGGCCGCTATCGCCAGTTCCACCAGGTCGGCGTCGAGGCGCTCGGCTTCGCGGGCCCCGATGCGGACGCCGAGATCATCATGATGTGCCAGCGCCTGTGGGACGACCTCGGCCTGACCGGCATCAAGCTCGAGATCAACTCGCTCGGCCTCGCCGAAGAGCGCGCCGCGCATCGCGTCGAACTGATCAAGTACCTCGAGCAGTTCGCCGACGTGCTCGACGAGGATGCGAAGCGCCGTCTGTATACGAACCCGCTGCGCGTGCTCGACACGAAGAACCCCGCGCTGCAGGAAATCGCGCAGAACGCGCCGAAGCTGATCGACTTCCTCGGCGACGAATCGCGCGCGCATTTCGAAGGGCTGCAGCGCCTGCTGCTCGCGAACAACATTCCGTTCAAGATCAACCCGCGTCTCGTGCGTGGCCTGGACTACTACAACCTGACCGTGTTCGAGTGGGTGACCGACAAGCTCGGCGCGCAGGGCACGGTCGCAGCCGGCGGCCGCTACGATCCGCTGATCGAGCAGCTCGGTGGCAAGCCGACCGCCGCGTGCGGCTGGGCGATGGGCATCGAGCGGATCCTCGAGCTGCTGAAGGAAGAGGATCTCGCACCCGAGCAGGAAGGCGTCGACGTGTACGTCGTGCACCAGGGCGAAACCGCGCGTGAACAGGCGTTCATCGCGGCCGAGCGCCTGCGCGACACGGGCCTCGACGTGATCTTCCACTGCAGCGCCGACGGCGCGCCGGCGAGCTTCAAGTCGCAGATGAAGCGGGCCGACGCAAGCGGCGCCGCGTTCGCGGTGATCTTCGGTGAAGAAGAGGTTGCAAACGGCACGGTGGGCGTGAAAGCGCTGCGCGGTGCGGGCGGAGACGGGGAAAAGAACGTTCAGCAGACCGTACCGGTCGAAGGCTTGACCGAATTCCTAATCAATGCGATGGTTGCATCCGCCGAAGACGGCGACGACTGATCGCGCTGGCATCCGCTCGACAAGAAAAGCCTGAACAGGAAGGAATCGCTCGCCGATGAGTTATCACGACGAACAAGAATCGATTGAAAGTGTCAAGGCGTGGTGGGCCCGCTGGGGCAATCTCACCACGTGGATCGTGCTCGCGGCGCTCGTCGTCGCGGCCGGTTTCAACGGCTGGAACTACTGGCAGCGCCGTCAGGCTGCCGAGGCGTCCGGGCTGTACGAACAGGTCCAGAAGGCCGCCGCCGCGAACGACAAGGCGACGATCGCTCGCGCGGCCGCCGACATGGAAGACAAGTTCGGCAGCACGCCGTATGCGCAGATGACTGCACTCTCCGCTGCGAAGACGCTGTACGCGGCCGGCGACTCGGCCGGTGCGAAGGCGCAGCTGCAATGGGCCGTCGATCACGCCAAGGATGACGAGTACAAGCAGATCGCGAAGCTGCGTCTCGCGTCGCTGCTGCTCGACGAGAAGGCGTACGATGCGGGCCTCGCGCTGCTGTCGGGTACGCCGGTCGATGCATTCAAGGGCCTCGTGGCCGATCGCCGCGGCGATCTGCTTGCCGCGCAAGGCAAGACCGACGATGCGCGCGCAGCTTACAAGCTCGCGCTCGACGGCCTGTCGAAGGACGACCAGTCCGCGCGTCAGCTCGTGCAGTTCAAGCTGGACGCGCTCGGCGGCTGAACCCCGGTCCCCTCAACCTCTTAACTCTGCTTCGCTAACCGATGAATTTGCTGAAACGTTACGCTGTGCCCGTTGCCTGCGCGGCGGCTGTCCTCGCACTGGCGGCTTGCTCGTCGTCGAAGGATGCGCGCCGCGTGCCGACGCCGCTCACCGAGTTCAAGCCCGTGATGGACGTGCAACAGGTCTGGAAGGCGAGCGTCGGCAAGGGCGGACGCTACCTGTTCTCGCCGGTGGCCGTGGGTGACGCCGTCTACGCGGCGGGCGAAAACGGTTCGGTCGAGAAGATCGACGCGAAGACGGGCCAGACGCTCTGGCGCGCGAAGGTCGGCTCCGACCTGTCGGCCGGTGTCGGCAGCGACGGCAACCTGACCGCGGTCGGCGCGTTGAAGGGCGGCGTGTTCGTGCTGGGTCCGGACGGCAAGCAACTGTGGAAGACCACCGTGCAGGGCGAGATCTTCTCGCCGCCGCTCGTGGGCAACGGCCTCGTGGTCGTGCGCACGATCGACGGCCAGGTGATCGCGTTCAACGCGCAGACGGGCGAGCAGAAGTGGAACTACCGTAACCGCGCGGTGCCGCTGAACCTGCGCGTGTCGGCCGGCATGACGTTTGCGGGTGACGCGGCGGTGCTGGCGGGCTTCCCGGGCGGCGGGCTGGTCGCGATCAACCTGCAGACGGGCGAGCCGTTCTGGCAGACGCCGGTGTCGTTCCCGAAGGGTGTGACCGAGGTCGAGCGCATCAACGACGTCAGCGGTCCGCCGACGCTCGTGGGCGCGGAAGCCTGCGCGGTGACGTTCCAGGGTCAGCTTGGCTGCTTCGATGCGAACTCGGGCCGCCCGCTGTGGGAAAAGCCGTTCTCGAGCCGTAGCGGCCTCGCGCAGGACGATTCGGTGGTCGCCGGCGGCGACGACTGGTCGGTCGTCACTGCGTACGACGCGGCCACGGGCAACCAGCTGTGGCGCAACGACAAGCTGAAGAGCCGTGACGTCGGCGTGCCGTATCTGCTCGGGCACGCGGTCGTGATGGGCGATTACAAGGGCTTCGTGCACTTCCTGTCGCGCGAAGACGGCAGCTTCATCGCACGGATGAAGACCGACGGCAGCGCGATTACGGCGGCGCCGGTCCTCGCGGGCAATACGCTCGTCGTGCAGACGAAGGACGGCGGCCTGTACGGATTCCGTCCGCGCTGACGCGCAGGAAACATGCGCGGCCGTGGCGCGACGGGCTTGTCCCGCGCGCCGCGGCCGCGCGACTTGAAGGCGGCCGGTGCTCCCGGCCGCTCGGTATTTGAAAGGCAGTTCGAGACGAAAGACGACGGCGCGCGACGCGCGCCAGGCGCGCGCATCCGGCGCGGCGCGAATTCGTGATATTTTCATTCAGCGCAGCCGCCCGCAGCAGCGGGCCTCCCGCTGCTGCGCTTCACCGTAGAAAACACAGATGAAACCGGTCATTGCCCTCGTTGGGCGCCCCAATGTGGGGAAATCCACGCTGTTCAACCGGCTCACGCGCTCGCGCGATGCGCTGGTTGCCG
Organism: Burkholderia sp. AU33423; assembly: GCF_002223135.1. Classification (NCBI taxonomy): domain Bacteria; kingdom Pseudomonadati; phylum Pseudomonadota; class Betaproteobacteria; order Burkholderiales; family Burkholderiaceae; genus Burkholderia; species Burkholderia sp. AU33423. Next base: position 1,595,149 of record NZ_NKFH01000004.1, on the reverse strand, counting down.
ACTTGCCGGGCCTGACGCGCGATCGCCATTACGGCGAAGGGCGCGTCGGCGAGCGGCCGTACTTGGTCGTCGATACGGGCGGCTTCGAGCCCGTCGCGAAGGACGGCATCCTGCACGAAATGGCCCGCCAGACGCGGCAGGCGGTCGAGGAAGCCGACGTCGTCGTGTTCATCGTCGACGGCCGTAACGGGCTCGCGCCGCAGGACAAGTCGATCGCCGACTACCTGCGCAAGACCGGCCGGCCGATCTTCCTCGTCGTCAACAAGGCCGAGGGGATGAAGTACACGGCGGTCGCGACGGACTTCTACGAGCTCGGGCTCGGCGATCCGCGTGCGATCTCGGCTGCGCACGGTGACGGCGTCACCGACATGATCAACGAGGCGCTGGACGTCGCGTATGCGGACCGTCCGGAGGAAGAGGACGAGAACGATCCTTCGCGCGGCATCAAGATTGCGATCGTCGGCCGCCCGAACGTTGGCAAGTCGACGCTCGTGAACGCGCTGATCGGCGAGGATCGCGTGATCGCGTTCGACATGCCGGGCACGACGCGCGATTCGATCTACGTCGACTTCGAGCGTAACGGCAAGAAATACACGCTGATCGACACGGCCGGCCTGCGCCGCCGCGGCAAGGTGTTCGAAGCGATCGAGAAGTTCTCGGTCGTGAAGACGCTGCAGTCGATCTCCGACGCGAACGTGGTCATTCTTCTGCTGGATGCGCAGCAGGATATTTCCGACCAGGACGCACACATCGCCGGCTTCGTCGTCGAACAGGGCCGTGCGCTCGTGATCGGCGTCAACAAGTGGGACGGGCTCGACGAGCATGCGCGCGATCGCGCGAAAGCGGATTTGACCCGCAAGCTGAAATTCCTCGACTTCGCGAAATCGCACTTCATTTCGGCCACGAAGAAGACGGGCATCGGCACGCTGATGCGCTCGGTCGACGACGCATACGCGGCGGCGATGGCGAAGCTGCCGACGCCGAAGCTTACGCGCGCGCTGATCGAGGCGGTCGAGTTCCAGCAGCCGCGCCGTCGTGGCCCGGTGCGTCCGAAGCTGCGCTACGCGCACCAGGGCGGCCAGAATCCGCCGATCATCGTCATCCACGGTAACGCGCTCGACGCCGTGACGGAAACGTACAAGCGTTACCTGGAAAACCGGTTCCGCGAAACTTTCTCGCTGACCGGGACTCCATTGCGCATAGAGTTCCGTTCGTCGAACAATCCGTACGCGGACAAGAGCTGAAGACGTCTGTTACACGCGTCACGCAAGGGGTTGGCCGCAAGGCCTATGCCCCCGGCGGGCCAGACAAAATCGGCTATAGTGTAGCGATTGGCGCCGGATCTCTTTTTCTTCGCCGCCAATCCAGATCAACCTGCAAAAAAAGATGGAGTACGCCATGAGCAACAAAGGGCAATTGTTACAAGACCCGTTTTTGAACGCACTGCGCAAAGAGCACGTTCCCGTTTCGATCTACCTCGTCAACGGCATCAAGCTTCAAGGGAACATTGAATCGTTCGACCAGTACGTCGTGTTGCTCCGTAATACGGTGACCCAGATGGTGTACAAGCACGCCATCTCGACGGTCGTACCGGCGCGCCCGGTGAATTTCCACCCGGACGCGGAAGCCTCGTCCTAACCTATCGCAGCGGCCGGCATCCGGTCGCCGCGAGCGACCGATGCCAGCCGCCTTATCTTGACACCTGAAAATTTGATCAACGCAGCGCTCGTCGGCATCGATTTCGGCAAGACCGATTTCGAAGCCAGTCTCGAAGAACTCAGTCTTCTCGCCTCCAGCGCGGGGGCCCGTCCCGCAGTCACCCTCACGGGTCGTCGTTCCAGTCCCGATGCCAAGATGTTCATCGGCAGCGGCAAAGCCGAAGAACTCCGGCTCGCCTGCGACGCGCACAACGTCGAAATCGTCATCTTCAACCACGCATTGGCGCCCGCCCAGCAACGTAATCTGGAGCAGGCACTTAACAGGCGCGTGGTCGATCGCACCAGCCTCATCCTCGACATCTTTGCACAGCGTGCCCGCAGCCACGAAGGCAAGCTGCAGGTCGAACTCGCGCAGCTTCAGTACCTGTCGACGCGGCTCATTCGCGCGTGGACCCACCTTGAACGGCAGAAGGGTGGTATCGGCCTGCGCGGCCCCGGTGAAACGCAGCTCGAAACCGACCGCCGGCTGATCGGCGAACGCATCAAGATGCTGAAGTCGCGGCTCGACCGGCTGCGCCGGCAACACAGCACGCAACGCCGCCAGCGCGCGCGCAGCGGCACGATGTCGGTGTCGCTCGTCGGCTATACGAACGCGGGCAAGTCGACGTTGTTCAACGCGCTGACGAAAGCGCAGGCCTATGCGGCCGACCAGCTGTTCGCCACGCTCGATACGACGTCGCGGCGCGTGTACCTCGGCGACGAGGTCGGCCAGATCGTCGTGTCGGATACGGTCGGGTTCATCCGCGAGCTGCCTCACCAGCTGGTCGCTGCATTCCGCGCGACCCTCGAGGAAACGATCCACGCGGATCTGCTGCTGCACGTGGTCGATGCGTCGAGCGCGGTCAGGCTTGAACAGATCGAGCAGGTCAATGGTGTGCTGCACGAGATCGGCGCGGACACGATCCGCCAGGTGCTGGTGTTCAACAAGATCGACGCCGTGCCTGAGCTGGCGGCCCGCGGCGACGCGGTCGAGCGGGACGAGTATGGTAATATTTCGCGCGTCTTTTTGAGCGCGCGCACCGGTCAGGGTCTTGACGCGTTGCGTGCCGCCATCGCCGAAATCGCCTCCGCGGAACACCTTTCCAGCGCGACGTTACCCAACGGCGCGCTCGACGGCGCCCCCGCTGAACCACACGAAGACCACACGATTTCCGAACACGGGCGCTAACCGGTCCCGGCCGGTTCGTCGGCGTCTAATCTGGTGAACAAACTCTGGTGAACGAATACAACGAGCGGAGTACCTGGCGGCGGATGCGCGCCTTGCTGTCGATCAACGATCCCCGCTGGGGACGCGGCGAAGGCAATGGCAAAGACGGATCCCGTCCCCGCCTGAACGAATCGAAGCGTCCGCAAGGCGGCGACGGCGATGGTCCGCCCGATCTCGACGAGATGTGGCGCAACTTCAACAGGCGCCTGAACGGCCTGTTCGGCGGCAAGGGCGGAAACGGCTTCCGTCCTGACAACGGGCGAGCCGCGCGCGTCGGCGTCGGCATCGTGATCGGCGTGCTGGTCGCGGTCTACGCGGGCAGCGGGCTGTTCGTCGTGCAGGAAGGGCAGACGGGCGTCGTGCTCCAGCTCGGCAAGCTGTCGGGCACGGTCGGCCAGGGCGTGCACTGGCGCGCGCCGTATCCGTTCGCGTCGCACGAAATCGTCGATACGTCGCAGGTCCGCTCGATCGAGATCGGCCGCAACAACGTCGTGCGTCTTGCGAACGTGAAGGAAGCGGCGATGCTGACGCGCGATGCCGATATCGTCGACGTGCGCTTCATCGTCCAGTACCGCATCCGTTCCGCAACCGATTACCTGTTCCGCAGTGTCGATCCCGAGCGCAGCGTCTCGCAGGCCGCCCAGGCCGCGGTACGTGCGATCGTCGGCACGCGCAGCGCGGCCGACGTGCTGAACCAGGAGCGCGACGCGCTGCGTGGGCAGCTCTCCGCCGCGATCCAGCGCGATCTCGATCGCTACCAGTCGGGGCTCGAGGTGACTGCCGTCACGATGCAGAGCGTTGCGGCGCCCGAGCAGACGCAGGCCGCGTACGGCGAAGTCGCGAAGGCGCGCGACGAGCGCGAGGCCGCGAAGCGTGCGGCGCAAGCCTATGCAAACGATCTGCTGCCGAAGGCGCAGGGCGATGCGGCGAAGCTCGTCGACGAAGCGAAGGCGTATGCCGATCGCGTGGTCACGGAAGCCGAAGGCGATGCCGACCGCTTCAAGCAGGTCTATGCGCAGTACTCGAAGGCGCCCGCGGTGATCCGCGAGCGGATGTATCTCGAGACGATGCAGGAAATCTATTCGAATTCGACGAAGGTGTTCATCGGCAACAAGGGCGGCAACAGCGTCGTGTATCTGCCGCTCGACAAGCTCGTCGAGCAGGGGCGGCAAAACGCCGCGGCGTCCACCGGCGCATCCGCGCCCGATGCGGCGTCGGCACCGGCGGCCGTCGCGCCGGCAGCAGCGGCACCCGCGAGTGCGGCGTCGGCCGCGGCCGCGTCGGGCAACGACGTGCTGCGATCGCGCGAAGCGTTTCGCAGCCGGTCGCGCGAAGACGATACGAAGTAACGGGGAGCGCAGAACATGAACCGAATCATTGCGCTCGTCGTCGCAATCGTGATCGTTGCCTTCGCGGCATCGTCGACCGTCCTTACCGTCGATCCGCGCCACACGGCCGTGCTGTCGGGGCGTGACGGCGCGCAGCCCGAGCTGGCGGGCCCCGGCATCCATTTCAAGTTGCCGCCGCCGCTGCAGACGGCCACGCTGATCGACACGCGCCTGCAATCGCTCGAGTCGTCGGATCCGCTGCAGCTGGCAACCGAAGGCAAGCACGACCTGCTCGTCGCTTACGCGGTGAAGTACCGGATCAGCGATCCGATGAAGTACTTCACGACGACGGGCGGAGACCCGTCGGCAGCCGGCGACCGTCTCGCCGGCGCGCTGAAGAGCGCACTCGGCGACGCGTTCGGCAAGCGTGCGCTCGACGACGCGCTCGGCGGCCAGCGTGCGATCGCCGATGCGGCACGTGACGAAGTGAAGGCGAAGGCGTCCGGTTTCGGCGTCGACGTCGTTGACGTCCAGCTGACGCGTGTCGACTTGCCGGCCGCTCAGACCGACGCCGTCTATCAGCGGATGATCGGCGCGCTGCGCGATCAGGCGGCGCAGGTGCGTGCGCAAGGCGCGGCCGACGTCGAGCAGATCAAGGCCGACGCCGAACGCGAGCAGCAGGCCGTGCTCGCGAACGCGTACAAGTCCGCGCAGACGATCAAGGGCGAGGGCGACGCGAAGGCCGCGACGATTGCCGCCGACGCGTTCGGCCGCGATCCGCAGTTCTACCAGTTCTACGCGAGCCTGCAGGCTTACCGGAACACGTTCAAGCGCAACGACATCATCGTCGTCGATCCCGACAGTGAGTTCTTCCGCTTCATGCGCAGCCCGACGGGCGGTGCCGCACCGGCGGCGCCTGCTCCCCGCAAACACTGACCTTTGGGGCGCCGCGTCGAGCGGCGCCGTCGCTCGCATGGACCTGGCTGGCTCGTTGTTGCTCGCAGTAGCGCTGATGCTGATCATCGAGGGGGCGTTCCCCTTCGTGTTTCCCGTCGCCTGGCGCGACACGTTTCGTAGAATAGCTGAGCGGCCGCCGCATCATATCCGGATCGGCGGGCTGATCGTGATGGTGCTCGGGCTCATACTGCTGCTGCTCGCCACCTGACCGGGACCTGATCCAGCCGGCTTATCCGCCGTTCGTCCCGCCCGAATTCAGAATTTCCGATTCACATCGCGGCGCGCGTGTCGCGCGCTGTTTCCCGTCGTAGGACCGTACCGATGTCGACCTGGTTACTTCCCGAGAATATCGCCGACGTACTGCCGTCGGAAGCGCGCAAGATCGAGGAGCTGCGCCGCAGGCTGCTCGACCGCTTCCGTTCGTATGGCTACGAAATGGTGATGCCGCCGCTGCTCGAGTATCTCGAGTCGCTGCTGACGAGCGGCGGCGCAGACCTGCGCCTGCGCACCTTCAAGCTGGTCGACCAGCTGTCGGGCCGCACCCTCGGCCTGCGTGCGGACATCACGCCGCAGGTCGCGCGGATCGACGCGCACCTGTTGAACCGCCAGGGCGTGACGCGCCTCTGCTATGCGGGCCACGTGATGCATACGCGTCCGCGCGGCCTGCACGCGACGCGCGAGCAGATCCAGATCGGCGCCGAAATCTACGGGCATGCGGGGCTGGAAGCCGACCTCGAGATCCAGCAACTGATGCTCGACGCGCTGCATCTCGCAGGCCTGTCGCGCATCCGTCTCGACCTCGGCCACGCCGGCGTGCTCGCTGCGCTGCTGGCGCGCGACGCGCAGGCCGCCGAGCGCGGCGAGTCGCTGTACGACGCGCTGTCGGGCAAGGACGTGCCGCTGCTGAACGAGCTCACCGACGATCTCGGTGCCGATACGCGCGCCGCGCTGCGCGCGCTGCCGCATCTCTATGGCGACGCGAGCGTGCTCGCCGAGGCGCGCGCACGTTTGCCGGTGCTGCCCGAAATCACGCGGGCGCTCGACGATCTGGCGCAGCTCGCAGCACAGGCGAAAGGTGTCGAAGTGGCGATCGATCTCGGCGACCTGCGTGGCTATGCGTATCACAGCGGCGCGATGTTCAGCGCCTACATCGACGGCGTGCCGAACGCGATCGCGCGGGGCGGCCGCTACGACCACGTCGGCCAGGCGTATGGCCGTGCCCGTCCCGCTACCGGCTTCTCGCTCGACCTGCGCGAGCTCGCGCGGATTTCGCCGGTCGAGGCGCGCGGCACCGCGATTCTCGCGCCGTGGGCGCAGGACGATGCGCTGAGCGCGGCCGTCGCGGCGCTGCGCGATGCGGGTGAGGTCGTGATCCAGGCGCTGCCGGGCCACGATCATGTGCTCGACGAATTCGCGTGCGACCGCTCGCTCGTCGAGCGCAACGGCGCATGGGTGGTCGAACCCCGATAAACAGGCGTTCGCGGGACGTGCTTCGGCGTGCATATCGTTGAAGCGAAACGGAAAAATTCGGAATCGCCCGCGAACATAGGTAGAATACGTTTTTAACCAGCTAACGAATCAACATGTCTGCCAGCGCAGTGAACGTGACTCCCGGGCGCAATGTCGTCGTCGTGGGAACGCAATGGGGTGATGAAGGCAAGGGCAAGATCGTCGACTGGCTGACGGACCACGCTCAGGGCGTCGTGCGTTTCCAGGGCGGTCACAACGCCGGCCACACCCTCATCATCGGCGGCAAGAAAACGATCTTGCGCCTCATTCCGTCGGGCATCATGCGTGAAGGCGTCGCCTGCTACATCGGCAACGGCGTCGTCCTGTCCCCCGAAGCACTGTTCAAGGAAATCGGCGAGCTCGAAGAAGCCGGCGTGAACGTACGCGACCGTCTGTTCATCTCCGAAGCCACGACGCTGATCCTGCCGTACCACATCGCGATCGACCAGGCGCGCGAAGCGCGCAAGGGCGCGGGCAAGATCGGCACGACGGGCCGCGGCATCGGCCCCGCATACGAAGACAAGGTCGGCCGCCGCGCGCTGCGCGTGCAGGACCTGTTCGACGCGAAGACCTTCGCCGACCGCCTGCGCGAAAACCTCGATTTCCACAACTTCGTGCTGACCCAGTACCTGGGCGGCGCGGCTGTCGATTTCCAGGCCACGCTCGACACGATGCTCGGTTATGCCGACCGCCTGAAGCCGATGGTGGCCGACGTGTCGCGCCGCCTGTACGACGCGAACAATGCGGGCCAGAACCTGCTGTTCGAAGGCGCACAAGGCACGCTGCTCGACATCGACCACGGCACCTATCCGTTCGTCACGTCGAGCAACTGCGTCGCAGGTGCGGCGTCGGCTGGCGCGGGCGTGGGTCCGCAGAAGCTCAACTACATCCTCGGCATCACGAAGGCATATTGCACGCGCGTCGGCTCGGGCCCGTTCCCGAGCGAACTGTACGATGCGGACAATCCGCAGCGTCAGGACCAGGTCGGCGTCACGCTCGCCAACGTCGGCAAGGAATTCGGTTCGGTCACCGGCCGTCCGCGCCGTACGGGCTGGCTCGACGCAGCCGCGCTGCGCCGCTCGATCCAGATCAACGGCGTGTCGGGCCTGTGCATGACGAAGCTCGACGTGCTCGATGGCCTCGACGAAGTCAAGCTGTGCGTCGGCTACAAGATCGATGGCAAGGATGCGGACATCCTGCCGCGCGGTGCCGCTGATGTGGCCCGTTGCGAACCCGTATACGAAACGTTTGCCGGCTGGAAGGAAAGCACGGTCGGCATCAAGACGTGGGAAGCGCTGCCGGCGAACGCGCAGGCTTACCTGAGCCGCGTCCAGGAAGTGGCTGGCGTGCCGGTCGACATGGTGTCGACGGGTCCGGACCGCGACGAAACGATCCTGCTCCGCCATCCGTTCAAGGTGTAATTTTCAGATGACGCAGCAAATCACGATGACGGCGGCAGACTTGATGACTGATCCGCGCAACGACGACAAGAATCTGTGGGTAGGCTGGGACGAGTATCACCGTCTCATCGAGCTGCTCGCGCTCCAGGTGCATGCATCGGGCTGGAAGTTCGACCAGATCCTGTGTCTCGCGCGCGGCGGCCTGCGCGTCGGCGATCAACTGTCGCGCATCTACGACGTGCCGCTCGCGATCCTCGCGACGAGTTCGTACCGCGAAGCGGCCGGCACGGAGCAGGGCGACCTCGACATCGCACAGTACATCACGATGACGCGCGGCAACCTGGCGGGTAACGTGCTGCTGGTCGACGATCTCGTCGATTCGGGCGTCACGCTTGCGCGCGTGCAGGAGCACCTTAAGGAGCGCTATCCGTCGGTGACGGCCGTGCGCTCGGCCGTGCTCTGGTACAAGGGTTGCTCGAAGGTCAAGCCCGACTATCACACGCAGTTCCTGCCGACGAATCCGTGGATTCATCAGCCGTTCGAGGAGTGGGACACGGTTCGCCCGCACAACCTCGAGGCGTGGATCAAGCGCGGTCGCGCACAGCGCGACGGCTCGGGCGCATAAGCGGCCGGCCAATCGAAGGAAAGCCTTGTACGGCGCCGCTTGCGGCGCCGTTTTTCATTGGGGCGCGATGCGCGCCGGCGCCGCGTGTACCGTGGATCCGGTAGGCAGACGGTGCTGCCCCGGCTATGATTGACGGCCCTGCCACAGCTCGCGCCGGATTGCATGCGCAGCGTGGATCGCGTGGTTACAAGGCAACAGAGCAGGGCGGTGTTTCACGGGGGCGCGAGTAGAATAGCGCTCGTTTTGTCCGACCCGGACCCGATTATTACGCTTCATATGAACGACACGATCCACGCGACCGACGCAGCACACGCGCCGCATTCGACGCAACAACACTCGATGCGGGCGCTGGCGATAGCAGCCATCGGCGTCGTGTTCGGCGACATCGGCACCAGCCCGCTGTATTCGCTCAAGGAGGCGTTCAGCCCCGCACACGGCATTCCGCTCACCGAAGGATCGATTCTCGGCGTGATCTCGCTGCTGTTCTGGGCAATCATCCTGGTGGTCGGCATCAAGTACCTGCTGTTCGTGATGCGCGCGGACAACAACGGCGAAGGCGGCGTGCTCGCGCTGATGGCGCTGTCGTTGCGGCCGCTCGACTCGAAGACCCGGGTCGCGGGCGCGCTGATGGCGCTGGGGATCTTCGGCGCGTGCATGTTCTACGGGGACGCGGTGATCACGCCGGCGATCTCGGTGATGTCGGCGGTCGAAGGTCTCGAAATCGCGACGCCACACCTGTCCCATCTCGTGTTGCCGATCACGATCGTGATCCTGATCGCGCTGTTCTGGATCCAGCGTCACGGTACCGCGCTGGTCGGCAAGCTGTTCGGCCCGATCATGGTGCTGTGGTTCGTCGTGATCGCGGCGCTCGGCGTGTACCACATCGTGCGCGTGCCGGGCATCATGGCCGCCATCAACCCGTATTACGCGGCGTCGTTCATGGCCGATCACCTGCTGCAGGCGTACGTCGTGCTCGGCTCGGTCGTGCTGGTGCTGACCGGTGCGGAAGCGCTCTACGCGGACATGGGTCACTTCGGCGCGAAGCCGATCCGCATCGCCGCGTACGGGCTCGTGATGCCGTCGCTCGTGCTGAACTACTTCGGCCAGGGCGCGCTGCTGATCCAGAACCCGAAGGCGATCGAGAACCCGTTCTTCCTGCTGGCACCCGAATGGGGGCTGCTGCCGCTCGTCGTGCTGTCGACGGTCGCGACCGTGATCGCGTCGCAGGCGGTGATCTCGGGTGCGTATTCGCTGACGTCGCAGGCCATCCAGCTCGGCTACGTGCCGCGCATGAAGGTGCTGCACACGTCGGAACTCGCGATCGGTCAGATCTACGTGCCGGTGGTGAACTGGCTGCTGCTGTTCGTGATCCTCTGCATCGTCATCGGCTTCAAGAGTTCCGACAACCTCGCGGCCGCGTACGGTATCGCGGTGACGGCGACAATGGTGATCACCACCGTACTCGCCGCGGTCGTGATGGTGAAGGTATGGAACTGGAACCGGCTGCTGGTCGGCGCGATCATCGCGGTGTTCCTCGCGGTCGACCTCGGCTTCTTCGGCGCGAACCTGCTGAAGGTCGCGCAGGGCGGCTGGCTGCCGCTCGGCATCGGCGCGCTGCTGTTCTTCCTGCTGATGACCTGGTACAAGGGGCGTCACATCGTCAAGGAGCGCACGGCGGCCGACGGTATCCCGCTCGAGCCGTTCCTGCAGGGGCTGCTTGCGCATCCGCCGCATCGCGTGTCGGGTACGGCGATCTACCTGACCGGCAACGACAAGCTCGTGCCCGTCAGCCTGCTGCACAACCTGAAGCACAACAAGGTGCTGCACGAGCGCACCATTTTCCTCACGTTCGTCACGCGCGACTTTCCTTACGTGCGCGACGACAAGCGCCAGACCTCGCGTGATGCGGGCGGCGGGTTGTATATCGTCAAGGCCGAGTACGGCTTCAACGAGACGCCGGACGTGAAGGCCGTGCTCGAGGAATTCGGCCGTACGCACGACATGACATTCGAGCTGATGGATACGTCGTTCTTCCTCGCGCGCGAAACGGTCGTGCCGACGCATCTGCCCGGGATGTCGATCTGGCGCGAGCGCGTGTTCGCATGGATGCACCAGAATGCCGCGAAGCCGACCGACTTCTTCTCGATCCCCGCGAACCGCGTGGTCGAGCTCGGGACGAAGATCGAAATCTGACCAAGGTGTGGCGCGCGGGCCGTCCGGCCGCGCGCCGTGTTTGCCGAAGTCATAAAAAAGCCCGCCTTTCGGCGGGCTTAATAGGATGGTCAGCCCGATCCTCACTCAGTGGACTACGCTGAGTGAGGATTTTGTCCTTCTGGAGGGCCATCATGGACACGGTATCGCTGATCGGAATCGATCTCGGCAAGCACTGCTTCCACCTGCATGGACAGGATGCGTCAGGCAGGATGGTGTTCCGTAAAAAGCTCACGCGTAGCCAGATGTTCACGCTGCTGGGCAATTTTCCGCGTTGTATTGTGGTCATGGAGGCCTGCGCCGGTGCTCACTGGATCGCACGTCGACTTCAAGCGCTGGGCCATGAGGCCAAGCTGATTTCTCCGCAATTCGTCAAACCGTTCCGGCAAGGCAACAAGAACGATTTCGCGGACGCCCAGGCGATCTGCGAAGCAGCCGCTCGTTCGAGCATGCGTTTCGTGAGCCCGCACAACGAAGCCCAGCAGATCGTTTCAGCCTTGCACCGTGTGCGCGAGCGGCTGGTGCGTGACCGCACCGGCACGATCAATCAGATTCATGCGTTTCTGTTGGAGTTCGGTATCAGCTTGCCGCGCGGCATGGCAGTGATCCGGCGACTGCCTGCCGTGCTCGAGGCAGAATCGTTGCCGCCGAGGCTGGTGGTCGTGCTCGAACGTTTGCAGGCGCACTTCAGGTATCTGGACGAGCAGATCCACCAGCTCGAACGTGAGTTGCTTACCCAGCTACACGAGGATGAACGCAGCGAACGACTGCTCGAGATTCCTGGCATTGGCCCGATGACCGCCAGCGTGTTGATGTCAGAGTTGGGCGATGCCCAGCAATATGGCTCAGCAAGGCAGTTTGCAGCTTCGGTCGGTCTGGTGCCGCGGCAGTACAGCACCGGCGGCAAACCAACGCTACTGGGCATCAGCAAGCGTGGCGACAAGGAACTGCGACGGCTGCTGGTGCAATGTGCGCGGGCCATCATGCAGCGCATCGAGCACCGCACGGATGCATTGGGCGTCTGGATTCGCAGCCTGTTGGCGCGACGACACTCGAACGTGGTGGCCTGTGCCCTGGCCAACAAACTGGCGAGGATCGCCTGGGCCATCCTCGCCAAAGGGACACACTACCGGAGCATCGAGGCTGTTCCCTCAGTCTGACGCTTCCTATCGCTTACGGCTTCAGCTTCAGTAGTCACCTCTGGTTTTGCGACGCGAGATACGTGAAGGCATAAACGACTCAACGGCCGGGCAAGTAACCTGACACAAAAAACAGCACCTCAATGCTGTGGGCTTTTTGAGGTTTGCCCGGCGCGGCTCCCATCATGGGGCGGGATCTTTCCCATCCGCGACCCCGGATAGATTCGAGCAAGTCCACTTTAGGTCAACACTGCCTCGCTTGCAAAAATCGGGCTGACCATAGATTTTTGTCTGTCGCGAAAGCTTGCGGGTGCTCAGCGCTTCAGCTTGGCGAACGCCGCGGCCATTGCGCCAGCCGGTTCCGGCTCGCGCGAACGCTGCGGGCGGGCCGCGCCGCGCCCTGCGTTGCCACGATCCTGGCCGCCGCGCGACGACATGCCGGGCGCTGCCGCGTCGTCGTCGAGGCGCATCGTCAGAGCAATGCGCTGGCGCTTCACGTCGACGTCGAGCACCTTCACCTTGACGACCTGGCCGGCCTTCACGACTTCGTGCGGATCCTTGATGAACTTGGTCGACATCGCGGATACGTGGACGAGGCCGTCCTGGTGGACGCCGATGTCCACGAACGCACCGAACGCGGCGACGTTCGTCACAACGCCTTCGAGCGTCATGCCGGGCACGAGGTCCGACACCTTTTCGACGCCTTCGCGGAACGTCGCGGTCTTGAATTCGGGGCGCGGGTCGCGGCCCGGCTTCTCCAGTTCGGACAGGATGTCGCGCACGGTCGGCAGGCCGAAACGTTCGTCAACAAATTCCGCGGGGGACAGGCCCGACAGCGCTTCGCGGTTGCCGAGCACGTCGTCGATGCGCTTGTTGATCTTCGCGAGCATCCGCTCGACGACCGGATACGCTTCCGGGTGCACCGACGAGCGGTCAAGCGGATTCTCGCCGCCGTTGATGCGCAGGAAGCCAGCGGCCTGTTCGAAGGTCTTGTCGCCGAGGCGCGGCACCTTGCGCAGGTGCTCGCGCGACGGGAACGGGCCGTTCGCATCGCGGTAGTCGACGATGTTGCGCGCGAGCGTCGCGTTCAGGCCCGATACGCGGGCGAGCAGCGGGGCCGACGCGGTGTTCGCGTCAACGCCGACCGCGTTCACGCAATCCTCGACGACCGCGTCGAGCGAGCGGGCGAGTTCGCGCTGGTTCACATCGTGCTGGTACTGGCCGACGCCGATGGCCTTCGGCTCGATCTTCACGAGCTCGGCGAGCGGATCCTGCAGGCGGCGTGCAATCGAGACGGCGCCGCGCAGCGACACGTCGAGCTCCGGGAATTCCTTCGCGGCCAGCTCGGATGCGGAATAGACCGATGCGCCGGCTTCCGACACGACGATCTTCTGCAGGCGCAGCTCCGGGTGTTTCGCGATCAGTTCGCTCGCGAGCTTGTCGGTTTCGCGCGACGCGGTGCCGTTGCCGATGCTGATCAGCTCGGCCTGCGTCTGCGCGGCGATGCGTGCGAGTTTCGCGATCGAGCCATCCCAGTCGCGGCGCGGCTCGTGCGGGTAGATCGTGTCGGTCGCGAGCACCTTGCCGGTGCGGTCGACGACCGCGACCTTCACGCCCGTGCGCAGGCCGGGGTCGAGACCGATTACGGCCTTCGGGCCGGCCGGCGCGGCCAGCAGCAGGTCGTTCAGGTTGCGCGCGAACACGCGGATCGCTTCCGTTTCGGCCGTTTCGCGCAATTGCGTGAGCAGCTCGTTCTCGATGTGCGGCTGCACCTTCACGCGCCAGCACCAGCGGCATACGTCGGACAGCCATTTGTCGGCCGGGCGGTTCTGGTTCGCGATGCCGAAATGGCGCGCGATCATCGCCTCGCCGGGGTGCGGCACCTGCGCGTCGAGTTCTTCGCCGAGGCCGAGCTTGACCGTCAGCACGCCCGCGTTGCGGCCGCGGAACAGCGCGAGGGCGCGGTGCGACGGCACGGTCTTGATCGTTTCCGCGTAATCGTAATAGTCGCGGAATTTCTCGCCTTCCTCGTTTTCCTTGCCCTCGACGACGGCCGACGACACGACGCCCTGGTTGTGCAGATAGTCGCGCAGCTTGCCGAGCAGCTCGGCCGTCTCGCCGAACTGTTCGGACAGGATGTCGCGCGCGCCGTCGAGCGCGGCTTTCACGTCGGCGACGCCCTTGTCGGCGTCGACGTACGCGGCTGCCTCGGCCTGCGGGTCGAGCAGCGGGTTCGCGAGGAGCGCCTGGGCGAGCGGCTCGAGGCCGGCTTCGCGGGCGATCTGCGCACGCGTGCGGCGCTTCGGCTTGTACGGCAGATAAAGGTCTTCGAGCACCTGCTTGCTGTCGGCCGCGTCGATCGCGGCGCGCAGTTCGTCGGTCAGCTTGCCCTGTTCGTCGATGCTCGACAGGATCGACGCGCGCCGATCCTCGAGTTCGCGCAGATACAGGAGGCGTTCCTCGAGCTGGCGCAACTGCGTGTCGTCCAGGTTGCCGGTCACTTCCTTGCGGTACCGGGCAATGAACGGAACGGTCGAGCCTTCGTCGAGGAGTTGCACGGCCGCCGCGACCTGGCGCGGCTGGACGGACAGTTCGGTGGCGATGCGCTGTACGATCTTGAGTGCTACGGTTTCCGTCATGTCGTGGATGATCTGCCTGCTGAAATCGCGGCGGGGGCCGGCAGGCCCGAAGCGGCGGGCTGCGTGGCGGGCCCGACGGGCCGGATGCCGCGGGTGAGTGAAGCGGGGCATTTTGCCATAAATGGCGGAGCGTCCAGCCGGGGGTGATAGAATTTGATACATGTCCCGCAGCTTTCCTACGACGTTGCCAACTTCCCGAATTTCTCTCGTCGCGCTCGGCGCAGCGCTCGCCGCGGCTTTGTCTGCCGGGCCTTCCGGCGCGTTCGCGCAAGCTTCGGACGCAACCGCCCCGGCCGCCGCCGCGGCTGCGCCCGTGACGGCCACGGCCGCACCGGATTTCGACGCCCGTCAAAAAGTGCTCAATCAACGCTCCGCAGAAAACGATTATCGTTATGCGGTGGCCGAGCACGATTGCTACAGCAAGTTCTTCGTCAATCACTGTCTCGGCAAGGCGCGTGAACAGATGCGCGACGAGCGGGCGAGCATCCGCCAGGAGCAGCTCGCACTCAACGACGAGCAGCGGGCGGTGCGTGCGCAGCAGCGCGACCAGCAGCAGGCGCTGAAGGCGGCGCAGAACGCGGCGGAAGCACCGCAGCGCGCGGCGAACGATGCGGCAAACGCGGCGGCGTTCCGCGACAAGCAGGAGCAGAATGCTTTGAAGCAGGCGCAGCGTGGCGCGGAAGGGCCGCAGCGCGCGGCGAACAAGCAGGCATACGACCAGAAGCAGGGCGACTTCCAGCGCAAGCTCGACCAGGCGCACCAGCAGGCCGCGCAGAAGGCGCAGGAGCGGGCGGACAACGCCGCGCGCTACGAGCAGAAGCAGAAGGAGGCCGTGCAGCACAAGGCCGATGTCGAGCGGCGCCAGAAGGAAGCGGCCGAGAAGGCGCAGCAGAAGCAACAGCAGGGGCAGTAACGTGTTGGATTGATCGAGATCAGTCTCGGGCGCGCTGGCACGCCAGTCGGCGCGCTGCTTCGATGAGGAGGCAAGTATGCAAAACCGTCACACGGAACAGCAGCAGGAATTGCACAACCGTTTGGCTGCATTGCAGGAGCAGCACCAGCAGCTCGCTCGGGAGATCGAGCTGAAGGAAGGACACTCCGACATCGACGACATCACGCTGCACCGGCTGAAGAAGGAAAAGCTGGCGGCCAAGGACAAAATCATTTTGCTGCAATCGCAGCTGGAACCGGATAAGCGCGCCTGAGCGCGGCCTGGCAAGCGCCGGCGCCGCCCGGGCGCTGGACACAGGAACGCTTGCCTTGAATTCACCGCTTGAAGCCACCCCCGATGCCCGGCGCGACGTGTCGTCCGCCGGGCGCGCTCGTGCGCCCGAAGGCACCTTTGAGCTGAGCCGCAAGCGCGTCGACGAACTCGACACGATCTTCGGCGAAGGCGGACTGCTGGCGCGTGCGATCGACGGCTATCGGCCGCGACTGTCGCAGATCGAGATGGCGCGCGCCGTCGCGTCCGCGATGGAAGCGTCCGCGCGCCGGATGCCCGAGCCTGAGATCTTCGAAACCCGCAAGCGGCCGGCACGTCGCCTCGGCGACGGCGACAAGGCGGCCGAAACGGGCGCGGACGCCGCCGCGCCAGCCGAAGTCGACAGCGATGCCGGCGACAACACGCTGATCGTCGAGGCCGGTACGGGTACCGGCAAGACCTATGCGTACCTCGTGCCCGCGATGCTGTGGGGCGGCAAGGTGATTGTGTCGACCGGCACGAAACACCTGCAGGACCAATTGTTCGCGCGCGACATCCCGACCGTGCGCAACGCGCTGGCGGTACCGGTGTCGGTCGCGATGCTGAAGGGGCGGGCCAACTACCTGTGTCACTACTACCTGCAACGCACGGCCGACAACGGCCGGTTGCCGTCGCGGCAGGATACGGCCTATCTGCAGGAAATCGTCCGCTTCGCAAAGATCACGAAGAGCGGCGACAAGGCTGAGCTCGCGAGCGTGCCGGAAACGGCGCCCGTGTGGTCGATGGTCACGTCGACGCGCGACAACTGCCTCGGCCAGGAATGCCCGCATTACAAGGATTGCTTCGTGATGCAGGCACGGCGCGAGGCGCAGCAGGCCGACGTCGTCGTCGTCAACCACCACCTGTTCTTCGCGGACATCATGCTGCGCGATACGGGGATGGCCGAGCTGCTGCCGAACGCGAACACGGTCATCTTCGACGAAGCGCACCAGTTGCCGGAAACGGCGACGCTGTTCTTCGGCGAAACGCTGTCGACGACACAGATTCTCGAGCTCGCCCGCGATACGGTGGCGGAAGGCCTGAGCCATGCACGCGACGCGGTCGAGTGGGTGAAGCTCGGCGGCGATCTCGAGCGCGCGGCGCGCGACTTGCGCCTGGCGTTCGCGAACGACCAGATCGTCCGCATGTCGCTCGCCCAGCTCGGCGACGATCACCCGATGTTCGGTGCGCTCGACGCGCTCGAGGCTGCGCTCGACGCGCTGGCGTCGGCGCTTGCCAGCCAGGCCGAACGGGCGGAATCGCTCGGCGCGTGCCTGCGGCGCGCACGCGAGCTGCAGGACCTGCTGGCCGGCTGGGTCGCACCCGGCGCGACGGAAGCGGCGGCGAAGGCCGACGCAACGGCGGCCGGCGACAAGGCGGCATCCGACGGTGATCCGAACGAGAAGGTGCGCTGGGTCGAAGTGTTCGCGCATACGGTCCAGCTGCACGAAACGCCGCTGTCGGTCGCGCCGATCTTTGCCAAGCAGCGCGCGGGCGTGCCGCGTGCCTGGGTGTTCACGTCGGCCACGCTGTCGGTGCGCGGCGACTTCACGCACTATGCGGCGCAAATGGGCCTCAGCTCGCGTCGCTCGATGACGCTCGCGAGCCCGTTCGACTATCAGACGCAAGGGCTGCTGTACGTGCCGCGCAACCTGCCGCAACCGTCTTCGCCGGCGTTTACCGATGCCGTTTTCGACGCCGCGCTGCCGGCGATCGAGGCTTCTGGTGGCGGCGTGTTCATGCTGTGCACGACGCTGCGCGCGGTCGACCGGATCGCGTCGAAGCTGCGTGACGTGATCGAATCGCGCGGCTGGAACACGCCGCTGCTCGTGCAGGGCGATGCAAGCCGCACCGAACTGCTCGACCGTTTCCGTGCGTATGGCAACGCGATCCTGGTCGGCAGCCAGAGTTTCTGGGAAGGCGTCGACGTGCGCGGTGACGCGCTGTCGCTCGTCGTGATCGACAAGCTGCCGTTCGCGCCGCCGGACGATCCGGTGCTGGCCGCACGGCTCGACGCGCTGACGAAGAAGGGGCTGAGCCCGTTCGCCGTGCACCAGTTGCCGCAGGCCGTGATCACGCTGAAGCAGGGCGCGGGCCGGCTGATCCGTGCGGAGACGGATCGCGGCGTGCTGATGATTTGCGACACGCGGCTCGTCGACAAGCCCTACGGGCGCCGGATCTGGCAGAGCCTGCCGCCGTTCAAGCGGACCCGCGAGATCGCGGTCGTCCAGGACTTCTTCGACGAGCATCGTTCGGCAAAGCGCACCTGACGGTGCGTGCGGCGATCGTCGCGCGATCGCACTGGCGCCGCCTGAATGCGGCGCCAATAAAAAACCCGGCTCGATGGCCGGGTTTTTTTGTTCGTGCAGCGCGGGCTGTACGGTGCTTGCGTCAGAACTGCCACCACGACTTCTTCGAGCCGGGGCGCGAGTGGCCCGTGACATACGGGCTGTCGGGGAACGTGCCGGCGAGCACGCGCTTCGTGTCCTCGGCGAGTTCCGGCTGGTTCAGCTTGCCGTACGACAGGATCATGATGTGCAGTGCGTCCTCGATCGCCGGCGCGCCCTTGTAGTCCTTGATCGCGAGCTGCGCGCGGTTGATGGCCGCCACGTAGGCGCCGCGCCGGTAGTAGTAGTCGGCCGCGTGCACTTCGTGCGATGCGAGCGCGTTGACGATGTAGCGCATCCGCGCGGCGGCGTCGGGCGCGTACTTGCTCTTCGGGAAGCGGTCGACGACGACCTTGAACGCATCGTACGATTCGCGCAGTGCCTGCGGATCGCGCTCGCTCATGTCCTGGCCGGAGAAGCGGCCGAACAGCCCGAGATCGTCGTTGAAGTGGATCATCCCCTTCAGGTAGTACGCGTACGGGATATCCGGATGATCGGGGTGGAGCTGGATGAAGCGATCGACGGCCTGGTCGGCGGCGGCCGCTTCGTTATCCTTCCAGTTGCAGTATGCAACGTTGATCTGCGCCTGCTGCGCGAAATGGCCGAACGGATCGCGACCTTGCAGCGATTCGAAATATTTCGCGCACTTGCCCCAGTCGCCGCCGGACAGTGCGTCCTGGGCCTCTGAGTATAATTTGTTGTTCGACCAGGTAGCCGTCTCGTCCTGCTTCTGCGGCAAGCCGTGGCAGCCGGCGATGAGGGCCGCGGCCGCTACCGCCGCAGCCCGGGCGGCGACGGTTCTGGCCGTGCGTTTGGTCGAATTCATCATGCTCGCATGTCCTAGCTTCAAGTCTCGGTGACCCAGTCTAAATGACCCGTTCAAGTTCGCAGAATGCCCAGCCGGGCACACCAAATCGCGAAGATTATAGCCCAAGCGATCGGCCCGCCGACGCTGCCTCGGGGGATTCCCTCGATGACGATCTGACCGGCGACGCAATGCAGCCGCCCGTCGTGCCGTCCGCAGCGGTCGATGAAGCGCCGCGCGTCGTCGAAGTGCCGATGGCGCTCGCGGGCGAACGCCTCGACAAGGCGCTCGCCCAACTGTTCCCCGAATTCTCGCGCAGCCGCCTGCAGAGCTGGATCGAGGCGCAGCGCGTGCTCGTCGACGGCGCGCCGGCGAAGATCCGCCAGCCGGTGCCGCTCGGCGCGAAGATCGAGCTCGTGCCCGACCTGCTCCCCGAGCAGCTCGCTTTCACGCCGGAGCCGGTGCCGCTCGACGTGATCTACGAGGACGACGTGCTCGTCGTCATCAACAAGCCGGCCGGCCTCGTCGTGCATCCGGCCGCCGGCAACTGGAGCGGCACGATCCTCAACGGGCTGCTGCATCGCTACGGCGACGCGGCGGCCGGCCTGCCGCGCGCTGGGATCGTCCACCGGCTCGACAAGGAAACGTCGGGCCTGATGGTGGTGGCGCGCACGCTGGCCGCGCAAACGGACCTCGTGCGCCAGCTACAGGCCCGCACAGTGAAGCGCCGCTATTTCGCGCTCGTGTGGGGCACGATGCCCGAGGAAGGCACGATCGACGCGCCGATCGGCCGCGATCCGCGTGAACGCACGCGCATGGCCGTCGTCACGGGCGCATCGGGCAAGCCCGCGCGCACGCATTTCCGCACGGTTGACACATGTCTGTGGCAACGTCAGCCGGTTTCGGCGATCCAGTGCGATCTCGAGACCGGTCGCACGCACCAGATCCGCGTGCACTGCGCGCACGCCGGGCATCCGCTGCTCGGCGATCCCGTGTACGGGCGTGCGCGCGGCAAGCGCTCGGTCACGCCGCTGCCGGACGGGTTCGCGCGACAGGCGCTGCATGCATGGCGGCTCGGTCTCGTGCATCCGGTCACGGGCAAGGCGATGCAATGGCGCTGCCCGCTGCCGGACGACATGAACGCACTCGTCGCGGCGCTCGGCTTCGGGCAGGGCGACGAGGAATTCGACGACGATGACGGTGTCTACGACGATGACGATTTCGGCGGCGAGTATCACGATGACGAGCCGGACCTGGACGATGAGGAGGAGTGAGTGCCGATGACGAACCTGGCGCCGTTGACGTGGCAGGACTGCGTACAGCCCGACTGGCAGGTGTCGCCGCGCGTGCGCGCGCTGATCACGACGCGCGACGGCGGGGTGAGCGAAGGCCCGTACGGGCGCTGGCAGGGCGGAGACGCGCTGCCGGGCGGGATGAACCTCGGCCTGCATACCGGTGACGACCCAGCCCATGTCGCGGGGAACCGCGCGCGCTTGCTGGCGCTGGCCGGCCAGTCGAGTGCTGCGTGGCTCGAGCAGGTTCACGGCGCGCAGATCGTGCGTGCGGACGAGGTGATCGCGGCGGCGCCCACGGCTACGGCGCCGGTGCAGGCCGACGCGAGCGTCACCGACCGGGCGGGTGCCGTCTGCGTCGTGATGGTCGCGGATTGCCTGCCCGTGCTGCTGTGCGACACGCAGGGCCGCGCGGTCGGCGCCGCACATGCGGGCTGGCGCGGGCTGGCGGCCGGCATCGTCGAGCAGACCGCGGCGCGTGTCGCGGCACTCGCGGGCAGTGCGACGGACGCGCTTCATGCGTACCTCGGGCCGGCGATCGGCCCGCGGGCGTTCGAGGTCGGCGCCGACGTGCGTGACGCGTTTCTCGACACGGCCCCGCAGTCGGAGCATGATGAAACCCGGCTTGCGTTCGTCGCGATCGATGGCGCGCCGGGCAAGTTCCTCGCCGATCTCTATGCGCTCGCGCGCCTGCGTCTCGCACGTGCGGGCGTTGCGCACGTGAGCGGCGGGACGGCCTGCACGGTCACCGAACAGGCACGCTTCTATTCGTACCGGCGCGATCGCGTGACGGGCCGCATGGCAGCAGCGATCTGGCTGGCCGATTGACGAAATGCGCATGCGCGTGGAATTTGTTGCGCCGCAAAATCGGGTTATCTCGATATTTCGGCAGCCATGCCGCGCTGCATGCGCGATTGAATGAAAAATCCCGAAGTCAAGTCAACCAAAATGTTTTATGTTTCGCCGGAACCCTTGTCCCGTCTGTTGTGCGAGGATTATCTCCGTACCAAAATGTTCAACGGTTTGACATGGCGCTTCACATGGGGAAAACGATAATGATAAAAATACCGCACTGCGGCAGAATCTGGAGACGCCTCTCCAGAGCATGACGGCCCGGCTCGCAACCGGCATGCCGCGCGCGAGCAGGATTTCACGATAGACGCTCACGAATCACCGGTAAGGCAGGTAATGACAGCATCGAAAAAATCGTCGACGTCCGCTCAGGCGGGCACTTCTCCGGGCAGCATTGGTTTCGATCCGGCCGCCCAGCCGATGCAGCAGATGTTCGAGTCGTGGTTGAACGCGTGGCGCGGTTTTGCAGATCCGGCGCGCGCCGCGACTGCGTCGGCCACCGTGAATCCGTTCGCGACATTCCAGTTTCCGACATCGTTCCCGTTCCAGATGCCGTCGATGCCCGATTTCGGCGCGATGGCGTCGCCGTTCGCCGGGTTGAAGCTGCCGGCCGCCGCGATTCCGCCCGAGCGGCTGCAGGCGCTGCAGGCCGACTACGCGCGTGACTGCATGGCGCTGATGCAGCAGGCTGCCGCGGCGAAGCTCGAGTCGCCCGAACTGAAGGACCGCCGTTTCAGCGGCGATGCGTGGAAGGCGTCGCCGGCGCATGCGTTCGCGGCGGCCTGGTATCTGCTCAACGCGCGCTATCTGCAGGAACTGGCCGACGCGCTGCAGACCGATCCGAAGACGCGCGAGCGCATTCGTTTCACGGTCCAGCAGTGGACGGCCGCGGCCGCGCCGAGCAACTTCCTCGCACTCAATCCCGACGCACAGAAATCGATCCTCGAAACGCAGGGCGAAAGCCTGCGGCAAGGGATGATGAACCTGCTCGGCGACATGCAGCGCGGCAAGATTTCGCAGACCGACGAATCGCAGTTCGTGGTCGGCAAGAACCTCGGGTGTACTGAAGGCGCGGTCGTGTACGAGAACGACCTGATCCAGCTGATCCAGTACACGCCGAAGACGGACAAGGTGTTCGAGCGGCCGCTGCTGATCGTGCCGCCTTGCATCAACAAGTTCTACATCCTCGACCTGCAGCCCGAGAATTCGCTCGTCGCGCATGCGCTGTCGAGCGGCCATCAGGTGTTCCTCGTGTCGTGGCGCAACGCGGACGCATCGGTCGCGCACAAGACGTGGGACGACTACATGAACGAAGGGCTGCTCGCGGCGATCGACGCCGTGCAGCAGGTCAGCGGCCGCGAACAGATCAACACGCTCGGCTTCTGCGTCGGCGGCACGATGCTCGCGACCGCACTCGCGGTGCTTGCCGCGCGCGGCGAACATCCGGCCGCGTCGATGACGCTGCTCACCGCGATGCTCGACTTCACCGACACCGGCATTCTCGACGTGTTCGTCGACGAGGCGCACGTGCAGATGCGCGAGCAGACCATCGGCGGCAAGAACGGCACGCAGCCGGGGCTGATGCGCGGCGTCGAATTCGCGAACACGTTCTCGTTCCTGCGGCCGAACGACCTCGTGTGGAACTACGTCGTCGACAACTACCTGAAGGGCCGCACGCCGGCGCCGTTCGACCTGCTGTACTGGAACAGCGATTCGACGAGCCTGCCGGGCCCGATGTACGCGTGGTACCTGCGCAATACCTATCTCGAGAACAAGCTGCGCGAACCGGGCGCGCTGACCGTGTGCGGCGAGTCGGTCGACCTGACGCTGATCGACGTGCCGACCTTCATCTACGGTTCGCGCGAGGATCACATCGTGCCGTGGCAGACGGCCTATGCGTCGACGTCGATCCTGTCGGGCCCGCTGAAGTTCGTGCTCGGCGCGTCGGGGCACATCGCGGGCGTGATCAATCCGCCGGCGAAGAAGAAGCGCAGCTACTGGGTCAACGACAGCGACCTGCCCGAATCGGCGGACGACTGGTTCGCCGGTGCAACGGAGCACCCGGGAAGCTGGTGGACGACCTGGGTCGAATGGCTCGACCAGTACGGCGGCCGCAAGGTGGAGCCGCCCGCCCAGCCCGGTAACGCGCAGTTCCCTGTGATCGAGCCGGCGCCGGGCCGCTACGTGTTGCAGCGCGATTGACGAAAACCGGACAGCGGCGCAGGCTGTCCGGTGCACCGCAGTTTTTTTAACAGGGCCGGTAGCGATGCGCCGTGTCGTGCGGGCCTGGAGGAAAGGGAAATGACGGACGTAGTGATCGTATCGGCCGCGCGGACCGCGGTCGGCAAATTCGGCGGCTCGCTTGCGAAGATTGCGGCGCCCGAGCTGGGCGCGACGGTGATCCGCGCGGTGCTGGAGCGTGCGGGCGTGAAGCCCGAGCAGGTCAGCGAAGTGATCATGGGCCAGGTGCTGACGGCCGGTTCTGGGCAGAACCCGGCACGGCAGTCGCTGATCAAGGCCGGGCTGCCGAGCGCAGTGCCGGGGATGACGATCAACAAGGTGTGCGGCTCGGGCCTGAAGGCCGTGATGCTGGCGGCGAACGCGATCGTCGCGGGCGACGCGGAGATCGTGATCGCGGGCGGCCAGGAGAACATGAGCGCGTCGCCGCACGTGCTGCCGGGCTCGCGCGACGGGTTCCGGATGGGTGACGCGAAGCTGGTCGACACGATGATCGTCGACGGCCTGTGGGACGTGTACAACCAGTACCACATGGGCATCACGGCGGAGAACGTCGCGAAGGAATACGGAATCACGCGCGAAGAGCAGGACGCATTCGCGGCGCTGTCGCAGAACAAGGCGGAAGCCGCGCAGAAGGCCGGCCGCTTCGACGACGAGATCGTGCCGGTGGCGATTCCGCAACGCAAGGGCGAGCCGCTGCAGTTCGCCACCGACGAATTCGTGCGTCACGGCGTGACGGCGGAATCGCTGGCCGGGCTGAAGCCGGCGTTCTCGAAGGACGGCTCGGTGACGGCGGCGAACGCGTCGGGGCTGAACGACGGCGCGGCGGCGGTGCTGGTGATGTCGGCGCAGAAGGCGGCGGCACTCGGCCTGACGCCGCTGGCGCGGATCAAGGCGTACGCGAACGCGGGCGTGGATCCGAGCGTGATGGGGATGGGCCCGGTGCCGGCATCGCGCCGGTGCCTGGAGCGCGCGGGCTGGACGCCGGGCGACCTGGACCTGATGGAAATCAACGAGGCGTTCGCGGCGCAGGCGCTGGCGGTGCACAAGCAGATGGGCTGGGACACGTCGAAGGTGAACGTGAACGGCGGGGCGATCGCGATCGGCCACCCGATCGGCGCGTCGGGCTGCCGGATCCTGGTGACGCTGCTGCACGAGATGGCCAAGCGCGACGCGAAGCGCGGGCTGGCGTCGCTGTGTATCGGCGGCGGGATGGGTGTCGCGCTCGCGGTCGAGCGTCCGTAAGCGGCCCTCCGTAACCGGCCGTCCGTAACCGGCCATTCGCGACCAGCGAACCGAATCCGTGTGCCGGCCGATGGCAGCTTCGGCCGGCGTCACGTGAAGTCAGAGGGGGCCTCCGGCAGCTCTCGAAACCAAAAAATGGAGTGAGATTTATGTCTCAGCGAATTGCGTACGTAACGGGCGGGATGGGCGGCATCGGCACCAGCATCTGCCAGCGCCTGTCGAAAGACGGCTTCAAGGTGGTCGCAGGTTGCGGCCCGAACTCGCCGCGCCGTGTGAAATGGCTCGAGGACCAGAAGGCGCTCGGGTACGATTTCATCGCGTCGGAAGGCAACGTCGGCGACTGGGACTCGACCAAGGAAGCGTTCGACAAGGTCAAGGCTGAAGTCGGCGAAGTCGACGTGCTGGTCAACAACGCGGGCATCACGCGCGACGTCGTGTTCCGCAAGATGACGCACGAAGACTGGACCGCCGTGATCGACACCAACCTGACGAGCCTGTTCAACGTGACGAAGCAGGTGATCGACGGGATGGTTGAACGTGGCTGGGGCCGCATCATCAATATTTCGTCGGTGAATGGCCAGAAGGGGCAGTTCGGCCAGACCAACTACTCGACCGCGAAGGCCGGTATCCACGGCTTCACGATGTCGCTCGCCCAGGAAGTCGCGACGAAGGGCGTGACGGTCAACACCGTGTCGCCGGGCTACATCGGTACCGACATGGTGAAGGCGATCCGGCCGGACGTGCTCGAGAAGATCGTCGCGACGATCCCGGTGCGGCGTCTCGGCGGGCCGGAGGAAATCGGTTCGATCGTCGCGTGGCTCGCGTCGAACGATTCGGGTTTCGCGACGGGCGCAGACTTCTCGCTGAACGGCGGCCTGCACATGGGCTGAGCGTCCGCGCTGCGCGGGCCGGGTGGCCGCGCAGCCGGGCGTTTTCCGAAGGCCCCCGCCTCCCGGATTCGGGCGGCGGGGATTCGTCACTTCCGCTACGCTGCACTCAAAGGCGTTACATGACTACTACAAAGAAGACGGCCGAACGGCTCATCAAGAAGTACCCGAACCGTCGGCTCTACGATACCGAGACAAGCACGTACATTACGCTGACCGACGTGAAGCAACTCGTGCTGGAGCAGGAGGACTTCAAGGTCGTCGATGCGAAATCCAACGAAGACCTGACGCGCAGCATCCTCCTTCAGATCATCCTCGAAGAGGAAAGCGGCGGCGTGCCGATGTTCTCGTCGTCGATGCTGTCGCAGATCATCCGTTTCTACGGGCATGCGATGCAGGGCATGATGGGCACGTACCTGGAAAAGAACATCCAGGCCTTCATCGACATCCAGAACAAACTCGCGGATCAGTCGAAGAACCTGTACGAAGGCAATGCGATGAATCCGGAAGTCTGGTCGCAGTTCATGAACATGCAGGCGCCGATGATGCAAGGGATGATGACCAGCTACATCGAGCAGTCGAAGAACATGTTCGTGCAGATGCAGGAGCAGATGCAGAACCAGGCGAAGTCGATGTTCAGCACGTTCCCGTTCAAGCAGCCGGGCGCGTCGGAGCCGGAAAAGAAGTAGCGGTTTCGCGGCAGGCCGACCGCGGCGGGCAACCCGTCGGGCGTCGGTGCCGCGAAGCAGTGCGGCGCGGGTCGGCCGATCGTGCATTCGGGCGCGACGATGTGCGGCCGTCGCCTGCCTGACCCTCTCGCCGACGGTCGTTCATGACCGTCGGCATCGAATGCGCATGCCGGGTTCGTTCGGGCGTGCGTGGTCGTTGTTCAGTCGATCGAGATCCCGTCACCAGCGAAGGAACACCGGCGCGTGTCGCGCCTGGTGGTGCGCGTTCGTGCAGGCACGCGTACCATGAGCGGCGCTGCGCGGTGTGGCAGCTGCGTTCGGCGAAATGCACTACCGGCGGGCACGACAGGCCGTGATGGGTGATGCCGCATCGGGGCAGTGCGACCAAGAAAAAACCGACTGAGAGAAAGCATGCGTGGGATTCGAATGGCATCGGCCGGCCGGCTGGCCGGTTTTGCTTCGATGTTCATGATGGGCGTTGGCGTCGCGGTACCTGGCTTTGCGATGGATTGCGCGAAAGCCGTGCAGCCGGTCGAGAAGCGCATCTGCGCGAGCCCCGTGCTGCGCGCAGCCGACACGCGGATGAATTCGGCGTACGCGGGCGCGCTGAAGGCCGCACCGGACACGGCTATCCGCGACATGCTGGTGCGCAGCCAGCGCCGCTGGATCGACGCGCGCAACAACCGTCTCGATGCCGATTACGAAGGTCGTCCGCTCGCCGTCGACGAAGTGCGCAATGCAATCGATCGGCGCACCGCCGTACTGGCCGATCAATCGAACAAAGGGTTGATCGCGCGTGCGCAGGCCGAGCGCCAGTGGCTCGCGAAATACACGGGCGGCCCGCTTACCGGTTTCGATGCAAACTGCGACTTCATTCCCGACGATGCGACCGGGGCGCACGTTTCCTATGCGTGTTTCGGCGCGGTCCATGTGCAGCATCGTGCGCGGGTCTGCAGCCAGAGCGAGGACTGGGCGACCGGTGCGGTCTATCAGTACCGGTCGGTGAGCACGGCCGATGGCGGGAAGGTGCGACCCGTTGCGTACTGCGAAGCGCAGGCCCATGGGAGTGCGTGCGACACCGGTGGCGTGCACTCGGCGTGGATGCGTGCGGGGGCGTCCGGTGGCGATAACCGCGCGTCAGCGCCGGTTGCCGGGTTGCCGCAGCTCGATGCGGAAATGTGGCCGATCGGCGATGGAGACGATGCTTTGTGGTTCGATCGATGCCTGAAGGCGCCGGTGTTTCCGGACATGCGGTGACCAATTCCGCGCACGAGCACGGCCCGCCATGGCGGGCTTTTTGTTTTTTTGAGCCCGAGCGTCGTGCGCGGCGGATGTCGATCAGGCGACTGCTTCGATGCCGGGCGCGAGAGGGCGGCGAGCAACCGCACAGCGGTGAAGCGGGGCGGACGGTATAGTCGGAACCCCGCAACTTCCGAATGTCACTCATGGGACACAAGCTGCTGCGCGTCGTCGTGATCGGTGGTGGCATCGTCGGTGCTTCCACCGCATGGCATCTTGCGCGATCGGGCGCACAGGTCACGCTGCTGGAACAGCAGACGGTGCCCGCGGGCGGCGCGACTCACTGGTCGTTCGGCTGGGTGGGTACCGGCAGCGCGCTTCCTTCTGAAAACCCGCCCGGGTTCTCCCGCACGCTCGGAGCGCTCCCGGCGTTCGCCCGGCTCGAGCGTGAGCTGGGCCCGTTGCCGGTGACGACGCGCGGGGCACTTGTCTGGCTGGACTCGGATGCGCAGACCGCTGCCCTGATCGACGCGCAGCGCGCGGCGGGCGTGCACATGGAAGCGTTGGGGCGTCGAGAGGTGGCCCGGATGGAGCCGCGTCTTGCACGGCTTCCCGAGTTGATCGCGTGGGCACCGGATGATTTCGTGGTCGAGCCGATCGACCTGACGCATCAGTTGCTGGCCGGTGCACAAGCGGCCGGCGCGGAGATCCGGTACGGTTGTGCAGTCGAAGCGGTCGAAACGCGCAATGGGCACGCTGTCGGTGTGCATACCGCGCACGGGCATGTGCCGGCGGATGTTGTCGTCCTGGCGAATGCGGCTTCCGCGGTGGCCATTGCCGCGAGCCTGGGCGTGTCGTTGCCGGTTCGCGAGGAGCCGGCCGTCTTGATGCGGTTTGCTGCCGAGCCGGGGCTCATCAGCCACTTGCTCTATGGGCAGGATCTCGAAGTGCGGGTCGGCCCGTCGGGTAGCCTGCTGTCAGCCGCGGATCTTCCGGAAGAGGGAGACAGCGGGCTTGCAGCGCTTGTTGCGCGCACGGCCTCGGACATTTCGGCGCTGTTTGCCGAGCCGCCGACCCTCACGCTGCTTTCCGCGAAATCGGCGCTTCGGCCGATGACGAACGACGGGGCGCCGATCAACGGATTTTTGCCGGGTGTTGGAGGGGTTTATGCCGTTGTCGCGCATCCCGGCGTGATCCTGGCGCCCCAGCTTGGGCGCCTGGCAGCGACCGCGATCATGGACGCGTGACGGGTCACGCGTCTCGTCGTCCGTCAGTGCGTCTGATCGAAATCCTGCTCGCCGTCCGACGGAGGAAGGTCGAGCACGAGCTTGACGGCGCTGTAGTTGGCCTTGAGCGAAAACACGCGGCCGATCACGAGGAACGTCTGCCGCGAATTCTCGAGTTCGACGAAGTCGCCCGGTTGCGGTACGTGCGCGCCCTGGTCGTAGGAGAAGCTGGTGCTGGTTTGCTCGCCAATGGCTTCGGCTGCGTGTTCGGTGAATTCGATCGTAATGTGGGTGGTCATGCGAGCCCCGTCATGGCTGAAGTGAAGCGGTTGGAGGTTCCGATTCTCGCATAATGGCAGTTCGCGCCCGGGGCGATTGTCGTGCGCTGATGGTTGCGGACCGTGCTTGCCCGCCGGGCTCCGGCTCACTCGAGTGCGCCCGCGTCGAGGGCTTCCCACGAGCGCTGCAGCGAACCGCCCTCTGGCGATGCGCGGCAGTGCGATGGCAGCGGCCCGGCCGAAGCCGGGCGGGGTGCGGAACGAAGCGAGGCGGCGGTTATTTCTCCGCAAACGTGCCTGCTTCCACCAATGTCATCTTGTCGGGGTCCAGGTACGTGCGGATGGCGGTGTTGACCTGCTCGACGGTCAACGCGCGGACGCGCGCGGGATAGGTGTCCAGGCCACTCAGCGGACGGTCCTGGAGCACCGTCTGGGCGATCATGGCGGCCATCTGCCCGGTGGTTTCCATCGCGACTTGATGGCGGCCGATCATGCCGTCCTTGCGTGCATCCAGTTCCGTTTGGGTAACGCCCTGTTTCCACCAAGCATCCAGAATCCGGCGCGTGCTGGCGACGCCCTTGTCCAGCAGGGGCGGGGCGAAGCTGCTGGTGATGACGAATCCGCCGTCCATCAGGGAGAGCCCGGACAGGCCGGCGCGGATGCCATAGGTCAGGCCTTCCTTGTCGCGGACCCCTGCCATCAGGCGGCCGGTGAAGCCGTTGCCCAGGATGTTGACGGCCGCGCTGAGGGGCAGATAGTCGGCATCGTTGGCGCGCAGGTCGATGGCCTGACCCAGCATCACGCTGATGGATTCCTTGTCCCCCATGGCGATGCGCTGCGTGTCGGGCCGGCTTGCTTTGCGTGGCGGGCCCTGTCGCACGAGTGCCCGGCCCCCGCTCCAGCCCGCGAAGGCTTCGGTCACCATGGACTGCAGGCGGCGAGGGTCCGCGCCGCCGACCACGACCAGCGTCATGTGGGCGGGCCCGTAATAGGCTTGATGAAAGGCCTTGATGTCGTCCAGCGTGGCAGCGGCGATCGCATCGAGCATCCGTTCGCGCGGCACCGGTGCGTTGAGGTGGGCATCGGGGTAAATGGACCGATTCAGCGCCTCGCTGGCCCGAGCCGATGGGTTTTCTCCGGCGTTACGGACCGCGGCCTCCAGCCGGCTCTTGGCCTTGGCCAGCTCCTCCGGCTTGAAGGCCGGCAGGCGCAACTGCTCGGCCATCAGGTCGATCAGCGTCGGCAAATCCTTGGTCAGGCTTTGGCCGTGTATGCCGACATAGCCGCCGTCGGTCTGGAACGACAACTGAGCGCCCAGGCTTTCCAGCAGCGCGGAGATCGCCACCTTGTCGCGACGGGTGCTGCCCTCCTGGAGCAACATGCCCGTCAGCAACGGCGCGGCGGGATTGGCCGCCTTGCTGGCCGTGTCGGCATCGCCCAGGGGCATCACCCCGGTAAGGGACACCATTTCCTGCGGCGACATCGAATAGGTCAATAGCGTGATGCTGCCGGCCTGGGAGCGCACGACGCGGTCGGCGATGCCTGCCTGAGCCGCAACAGGCAGGCATAGCACGGCGAACCACACGAACCACGTCCGCAGATGGTTGAAACGAACATGCTTCATGAAGTTCTCCGGGACGAACCAGCCGGTGGTGCTCTGGTTTTCAATGAGGTACTTGCGGGCGACGCGCTGCACATCGGCGGGCGTCACCTTTTCCAGTTCTTCAAGCTCGGTGACGAACCGTGTCCAGTCGCCCTGCGAGACCGCGTTGCCCAAGCGGGCGGACGTCGAGCGGACGCCGTCACGCTGGTAGACCTGATCGGCCCGGTAAGGGCCCAGCACTCGCTGGATATCCTCGCGAGTGACGCCCTCGGTCTTGATCCGCTCCAGTTCGGTCCAGGCGATTTTCTCGGCCTGCTCGTGTTTCGCGTCGGGCGGCAGGCTGACCGTCACGACGAACGGACCGGGATCGCGCAGCGCATGGAAGCCGGCGCCGGCTTGCGTGGCAACCGTGGTGTCGACCAGTGCGCGATACAGCCGGCTGCTCTTGCCCTGGCTCAATACCAGGCCCAGTACGGTCAACGCAGCCGCATCGGGGTCGAGCGCGCGCGGCCCCTTGAAGGCGATGATCAGATTGCCCGTTGCGCCCGCGCGTTTGAGCACCAGCCTTCGTGGCCCCTGCTGCGGCGGCTCTTCGGTCGTGACGGCGGGAATGGCCTTGGGCGCGCGCGGGATGCCGCCGTAATACTGCCTGACCCACCCCAACGCCTGGTCCGGCCGGAAATCGCCGACCAGGATGACGGTGGCGTTGTCCGGCCAGTAGAAGGTGTCGTAGAAACGGCGCAGCTTGTCCACGCTCGCATGCTCGATGTCGCTACGCCAGCCGATGGTCGGATGGTGGTAGGGGTGTGCCTGGTAAGCCGTGGCCATGACCTGCTGGAACAAGGCGGTGAAAGGACTGTTCTCGCCTCGCTCGTACTCGTTGCGTACCACCGTCATCTCGCTCGCCAGGTCTTCCGGGCGCAGCAGGAGGTTGCGCATGCGGTCGGCCTCGATCGCGATGTAGCCTTCCAACGCATCGCGCCCGAGCGTGCCGAAGTAGTTGGTGCGGTCCATCGAAGTGGTGGCGTTGAAGGTCGCGCCCACTCGCTCCATGTAGCTGTTCAGTGAATTGCCGAGCGCCTTGTTGTAGTGCCGGCTGCCCTTGAACATCAGGTGCTCGAGCAGGTGAGTGTCGCCGGTCGTGCCCGCGGCTTCGTTGCGTGAACCCACCTGGTACAACACCTGGAAACTGACCACCGTCGCAGCGGAATCGGGCACGGCAAGCACGGTAAGGCCATTGGCATCCAGACGGTATTCGTCGATACCGCCCAGGGAGCGCACGTGGGTAAAGCCCGGTACCTCGACGGGTTGGGCCATCGCCGTGCCTGCAATCAACGGGCACAGCGAGAGCCAGGTGCATATCAAACGTCGTACTGACATGTAGCGTCCTTTTGTGTAGGCCGGATGAACGCGGAATAGCTGATGAGCCAGATTCGACCCCATGCGGCAATGCAGCCGGGGGCAGGGAGACTCATGCGCGATGCTACTTTGCGCCCCATTATCGTGAAATGAGACGAGTTTGAATGTTTGGGACAGAACCGGCGCACTCGTCCGCAGGACCCGGCCATGAAAGATCGTGAATGCGGGTGCGCGTTGCGTTCCGCTCGATCGAGCGTCTCACCGGGATCAAAGAAAGCGCGGCGCCGTCAGCGCTTCAAATGCGTTGGTTTCGGACATCGCGTGAGCGGGTCGCGCGGCAATTCTCTGTTTCAAATTGAAAGGGACGCATCAGGCACCCATCGCGTGACGGCCCGCCGGCGCGTCGTGCATCCGATTCGACGGTCGATGCCGCCGCCGATCGCCTGTTTTGCCTCGCCACCCCTAAATGGCTGTAAACTCACGCTTTTGCTGCCACGCCCCCACATTCCAGATGTCCCAATCCCCCAAAGTAGGCTTCGTCAGCCTTGGCTGCCCTAAGGCTTTAGTCGACTCCGAACAGATCATCACGCAACTGCGCGCCGAAGGTTATGAAATTTCCGGCACCTACGACGGTGCCGACCTCGTCGTCGTGAACACCTGCGGCTTCATCGACGAAGCCGTGCAGGAAAGCCTCGACGCGATCGGCGAAGCGCTGACCGAGAACGGCAAGGTGATCGTCACCGGCTGTCTCGGCGCCAAGTCGAGCGCCAGCGGGTCGAACCTGATCGAGGAAGTCCACCCGAAGGTGCTCGCCGTCACCGGCCCGCACGCGGTGGGCGAAGTGATGCAGGCCGTGCATTCGCACCTGCCGAAGCCGCACGATCCGTTCACCGATCTCGTGCCCGCCGCCGGCATCAAGCTCACGCCGCGCCACTACGCGTACCTGAAGATCTCCGAAGGCTGCAACCACCGCTGCACGTTCTGCATCATCCCGTCGATGCGCGGCGACCTCGTGTCGCGTCCGGTCGCGGAAGTGATGCTGGAAGCCGAGAACCTGTTCAAGTCGGGCGTGAAGGAACTGCTCGTGATCTCGCAGGACACGAGCGCGTACGGCGTCGACGTGAAGTACCGCACGGGCTTCTGGAACGGCAAGCCGATCAAGACGCGCATGACCGACCTGGTCGCCGCGCTCGGCGAACTCGCCGCGCAGTACGGCGCATGGGTGCGCCTGCACTACGTGTACCCGTATCCGAGCGTCGACGAAGTGATTCCGCTGATGGCCGAAGGCCCGTTCAAGGGCCACGTGCTGCCGTACCTCGACGTGCCGTTCCAGCATGCGCACCCGGAAGTGCTGAAGCGCATGAAGCGTCCGGCGAACGCCGAGAAGGTGCTCGAGCGCGTGCAGAAGTGGCGCGAGATCTGTCCGGACCTGACGATCCGCAGCACGTTCATCGCAGGCTTCCCCGGCGAGACGGAAGAGCAGTTCGAAACGCTGCTGGACTTCATCCGCGAGGCGGAACTCGATCGCGTCGGCTGCTTTGCCTACTCGCCGGTCGAAGGCGCGACCGCGAACGAACTCGACGGCGCGCTGCCGGATGAAGTCCGCGAGGAACGCCGCGCGCGCTTCATGGAAGTCGCCGAGGAAGTGTCGGCGAATCGCATCCAGCGCAAGGTCGGCAAGACCCTCAAGGTGCTGATCGACGAAGTGAGCGAGGAAGGCGGGATCGGCCGCACGGCGGCGGATGCGCCGGAGATCGACGGCGTCGTCTATGTCGAACCGGCGGCGAAGGCATCGAAGCGCTACAAGGTCGGCGATTTCGTGTCCGTGAAGATCACGGGCGCCGACGGCCACGATCTGTGGGGCGAGGTGTAAGCGATGACCGCGGCATTCCCGGAGATCCTCGCGCTCGGCGAGGCGATGATCGAATTCAACCAGTCGCAGCCGGGCCGGCCTGAATTCCTGCAGGGCTTCGGCGGCGACACGTCGAACTTCTGCATCGCCGCGGCGCGCCAGGGCGCGTCGACGGGCTTCGTGTCGGCGATCGGCGACGATCCGTTCGGCCGTCTGCTGGCCGACATGTGGCGCGCGGAACGCGTCGACACGACGTACGTGCGGATCGACCGCGCGGCGCCGACCGGCGTGTACTTCGTCACGCACGGCGCCGACGGTCACCAGTTCGACTACCTGCGTGCGGGCTCGGCGGCGAGCCGTTACGCAACGGGGGACCTGCCGCTCGATGCACTGGCCGCCGCGAAAGCCGTGCATCTGTCGGGCATCAGCCTCGCGATCAGCACGGCCGCGTGCGACGCCGCATTCGCGGCGATCGACCACGCTCGCCGCAACGGCGCGAAGGTCAGCTTCGATACGAACCTGCGCCTGAAGCTGTGGCCGTTGCCGCGGGCTCGCGCGGTGATGCGCGAGGCGCTGCGCCAGACGGACATCTGCCTGCCCAGCTGGGACGACGTGACGGCGCTCACGGGCGCGAACGATCGCGATGCGATCGTCGATGCGATGCTCGAACACGGGCCGCAGGTCGTCGCGTTGAAGCTCGGCAAGGAAGGCGCTTACGTGGCGACGCCGAACGAGCGGCGCGTCGTGCCGGGCTTCACGGTCGAAGCCGTCGATGCGACGGGTGCGGGCGACTGCTTCGGCGGCGCCTTCGTCGCGCGGATCGTCGCGGGCGACGATCCGTTCGTGGCGGCGCGTTATGCGAACGCCGCGGCGGCGCTGTCGACGACGGGCTACGGCGCGGTCGCGCCGATTCCGCACCGCGATGCGGTGGAGCGCCTGATGCAGGGCTGATGCGGCATGCGCACGCCGGCCACGGCACCGCAGGGCGGGCAGGGCATCGCCGCGGTTTCCGCGGTTTTCGAGCGAATCTGAAGCAAGGAGCAACACACGGTGGGTCGATATTCGCAATGGCAACGGGCGCTCGTCGTCGCGGGCGCGCTGGCGGCGGGCATGGCGATGCCGGGCGTCTCCGCGGCACAGGCCGTCACGCCGGGCGTGCAGCAGGATGAACCGGCAACGGCGCGGCCGCTGAAGCCGAATCCGGAGTTCGCCCGCCTGCCGCGCTACGAAGGCACGCTCGGTGACCGGCCGATCGTCGTGCATCTCGGCCCGAAGACGGACGAGGAAGGCGTGCACGGCGAATACCAGTTCGCCGATACAGGCGAGGTCGTGCTGCTCGCGGGCGATCGCGATGGCGACACGCTCGAAATCGAGGAATCGAACGACGGCACGAACATCACGGGCGTGTGGATCGGCCGCTTCGACGCGACGGGGGACCTGAAGGCCGACCGGATGAATTCGGACGAGTCGGATCCGCAGCCTGTCGTGCTGCGTCACGCGCCGGGCAAGCGCGCGGCGCTGCAAGTGCGCGACGGCCGCGTGCAGGAAATCGAGACGGTGGGCGGCGTCGTCAATCTGCGCACCGACGACTGAACCCGCGCTGGCTCGGTGCGCGCGGCGCGCATTGTACCGGGCCAATTGCGCCGATTTTGGCTAATCTAGCTGCATATTCCGCAACCGAACGGCCTCGTGCCCGGCTTCCAGTCATGACTGCATCCACTCCCAAGCGCGCACTGCAAACCCGCATCGTTCAACCCGACGACGTGATCCCGGAAGGCTTCCGTTCGTTCGTGCCGCCGGTCGCGCGCGCGTCGACGGTCGTGTTTCCCGATCTCGCGACGATGCGTGCGCTCGTCTGGCACAACGACAACCAGTGGCGCTACGGCCTGCATGCGACGCCGACGTCGCTCGCGCTCGCGCAGCGGCTCGCCGAGATCGAGGGCGGGACGCATGCGCTGCTGCAGCCGTCGGGTCTCGCGGCGATCATGAACGTCTACTTCGGGATCGTGAAAGCCGGCGACGACGTGCTGATTCCGCACAACGTGTACGGGCCGAACGCCGATTTCGGCAACTGGCTCGCGAAGGATTTCGGCATCACCGCGCGCTTCTACGATCCGCTGATCGGCGCCGGCATCGCCGACCTGATCCAGCCGAACACGCGGCTGATCTGGATCGAGGCGCCCGGCTCGGTGACGATGGAAGTGCCGGACGTGCAGGCGATTACGGCGGCCGCGAAGGCGCGCGGCATCGTTACCGCGATCGACAACACCTTTTCGGCCGGGCTCGCGTTCAAGCCGTTCGAACACGGCGTCGACATCTCGGTGCAGGCGCTGACCAAGTACCAGTCGGGCGGCAGCGACGTGCTGATGGGGGCGACGATCACCGCGAACGCGGCGCTGCATGCGCAGCTGAAGCTCGCGCGGATGCGCTGCGGCGTCGGCGTGTCGGTCGACGATTGCTCGCTCGTGCTGCGCAGCCTGCCGAGCATGCAGGTGCGTTTCGACGCGCACAGCAAGAGCGCGCTTGCGCTCGCGCAATGGCTGAAGGCGCGGCCGGAGATCGCGGCGGTATTGCACCCGCAGATCGCCGATTGCCCGGGGCACGCGTCGTTCATGCGCGATTTCACCGGCGCGGGCGGGTTGTTCTCGGTGGTGTTCGACGAACGCTACAGTGCGGAGCAGGTCGACCGCTTCGTCGAGTCGCTCGAGCTGTTCGCGATCGGCTGGAGCTGGGGCGGCGCGTGCAGCCTCGCGATGCCTTACGACGTCGCGTCGATGCGTCCGGACTGGGCGCATCGCGGCACGCTGGTGCGTTTCTATGTCGGCCTGGAAGACGAGGGCGACCTGCGCGCGGACATCGAGCGCGCGATGCAGGCTGCGCTGGGCTGATCGCCAGCCGCCCACTTTCGGCAGAAAAACAAAACGCCGGCGCGATGTTGCATCGCGCCGGCGTTTTTCATTTCGGATTGCGCGGGATCAGAACAGCCGCAGCAGCCCGTCGAGGCCGACGTGATCGAATGCGACCGTCGCCGCATCGCGCACGACGGGCTTCGCGTGGTACGCGACCGACAGCCCGGCTTCGGCCATCATCTTCAGGTCGTTCGAGCCGTCGCCCATCGCGATCGCGCGGCTCGGCTCGAGGCCGAGCGACGCGCACGTCTCGCGCAGCAGGCGCGCCTTCACGTCGGCGTTGACGATCTCGCCGAGCACCTTGCCGGTCAGCTTGCCGTCGACGATCTCGAGCGTGTTCGCATGCGCGTAGTCGAGGCCGAGGCGCGCCTTCAGCCGTTCGGTGAAGAACGTGAAGCCGCCGGACACGAGCAGCGTCTTCATGCCGGCGGCCTTCACGCCGGCGAGCATCTTCTCGGCGCCCGGCGACAGTTGCAGCCGTTCCTCGTACACGCGTTCGAGCGCGTGCGCGTCGAGCCCGGCGAGCAGCG
Organism: Burkholderia sp. AU33423; assembly: GCF_002223135.1. Lineage (NCBI taxonomy): Bacteria > Pseudomonadati > Pseudomonadota > Betaproteobacteria > Burkholderiales > Burkholderiaceae > Burkholderia > Burkholderia sp. AU33423. The sequence goes on along the minus strand of NZ_NKFH01000004.1, from coordinate 1,557,785 downwards.
CGACACGGCGCGTGAGGCTTTCGTTGAAGTCGCGGATCTCGCCGCGCATCGACGCTTCGGTGATCTCCGCGACCTGCGTTTTCAGTCCGCAGAAATCGGCGATCTCGTCGATGCACTCGATCGTGATCAGCGTCGAATCCATGTCCATCACGGCGAGCCCGAAGTCGCCGAGCGAGAGGCCGGCCTCGACGAACGCGAAGTCGAGCGCGTGCGTGCCGCAGTAAGCGTCGATGTCGACGCGTTGCGCCGGGTTCGCGTTGTCGATCCGCAGCGCATGATCGTCGGTCTGCACGATGCGGGTGCCGCGCGACAGCGCGAGCAGCGGTTTGTGATGGGCGTCCGACAGCGGCGCAAGACTCTGGATGACGAGGTTGTGGGTCATGACGGGATGGTTGGGAAGCGAATGAAATGCGTGTGCGGCCAACGGGCGGCCGCCTGCCGATGCGGGCCCCGTCCGGCGTCGGGCCGTTGCGTGGCGAACGCGCCATTGTAGCCGGTTGGCCGCACGCGGCGGCGGGGGCGGATCGAAAGCGTGCGCGGCGCCGCGGTCATTGCCCGTCCGCGCGATCCCAGTACGGCGGATCGCCGAAATGCTCGGCCAGGAACGTGATGAAGGCGAGCGTCTTCAGCGGAACGTGCGCGCGGCTCGGGTAGACGGCCCAGATCGCGATGTCTTCCGCGAACGGATAGTCGTCGAGCACCGTGACGAGCGCGCCGCTCGCGAGCAGCGGGCCGACGTCCCAGGTCGACTTGATCGCGATCCCGAAGCCGTCGACGAGCGCTTCGCGGATCGCCTCGCCGTTGCTTGCGACGAGCCGGCCGCCGACCCGCACGGTGAGCGGGCCTTGCGGTGTGGCGAACGACCAGTCGCGTTGGTCGCCGAGGATCACGCACTCGTGCTGCGCGAGGTCGGCCGGATGGCGCGGCGTGCCGTGTTCGGCGAGATACGCGGGCGAGCAGCACAGCACGCGACGGTTCGTGGCGAGCTTGCGCGCGACGAGCGTCGAATCCTTCAGCGCGCCGAGGCGGATCGCGACGTCGTAGCCGTCGTCGACGAGGTCGACGATCTCGTCCGACAGCCGCAGGTCGAGCGACACGGACGGATAGCGGCGCAGGAACGCGGGAATCACCGGCGCGACATGCTGGCGGCCGAACGACGACGACATTGACACCTTCAGCCGCCCGTACGGCTCGGTGCGGCCGTGGCCGACCGATGCGCGCGCGGCATCGGCGGCCGACAGCAGCGTGTCGGCGTGCGCCATGAAGACTTCGCCGTCCTGCGTGAGGCTGATGCGGCGCGTGGTGCGGTGCAGCAGCCGTGCGCCGAGCTGGCGTTCGAGCTGCGCGATGCGCGCGCTCGCGACCGCGGCCGACACGCCGAACTCGCGCCCGGCCGCCGTGACGTTCGCGAGCAGCGCCGCGCGCACGAACAGCGCGACGTCGAGCAGGTCGAGCGGCTTGTCGGGGGCCGGAATCGGATCGGAGGCCATTATTCTGAAATTCCTGAAAATGTTTCAGGAAATATAGCGCTTTTCTCGAATGATCGGGTTGCCTACGATGACGTTCATGGGGCTGCGCCGCGGCCCACAGGTTTCCTTGAAGGAGTGTCGTGATGAAAGCCGTTGGACTGATCCGTTATCTGCCGATCGACGACCCGCAAGCGCTGCTCGACGTGGAGCTGCCGCAGCCCGTGCCGGGCCCGCGCGACCTGCTCGTGAAGGTCGAGGCGATTTCCGTGAACCCGGTGGACACCAAGGTGCGCGCGCCGAAGCCGCAGGTCGAGGACACGCCGCGCGTGCTCGGCTGGGATGCGGCCGGCACGGTGGTCGCGGTCGGCGCCGACGTCACGCTGTTCCGGCCCGGCGACGAAGTGTTCTACGCGGGCAGCATCACGCGGCCGGGTGCGAACAGCGAATTCCATACGGTCGACGAGCGGATCGCCGCGCTGAAGCCGCGCACGCTCGATTTCGCCGCATCCGCCGCGCTGCCGCTCACCGCGCTGACCGCATGGGAGGCACTGTTCGACCGGCTGCGTGTATCGCCGCAGGGCGCGGACGCCGGCAAGTCGGTGCTGATCATCGGCGGCGCGGGTGGCGTGGGTTCGATCGCAATCCAGCTCGCGAAGGCGCTCGGCAAGCTGCACGTGATCGCAACGGCATCGCGGCCGGCGTCGGCCGAGTGGGTGCGCTCGCTGGGCGCGGACGCGGTGGTCGACCATTTCGGCGACCTGCCCGCGCAGCTGCGCGAGGCCGGGCATCCGAACGTCGACTACGTGCTGATTTTCAACGACACGGATCGTCACTTTCCGGCCGCTGCGGAGGTCATCCGGCCGCAGGGCGGCATTTGCACGATCGTCGAGAACGACAAGCCGGTGCCGGTCGAACTGCTGAAGGCGAAGAGCGCGGCGTTTCACTGGGAATTCATGTTCACGCGTGCCATGTTCGAGACGCCGGACATGATCGAGCAGCACCGGATCCTCGGCGAAGTCGCGCGGCTCGTCGACGGCGGCACGCTGCGCACGACGCTCGGCGAGCAGCTCGGCACGATCAACGCGGCGAACGTGCGGCGCGCGCACCAGTTGCTCGAGGCCGGGCGTTCGATCGGCAAGCTCGTGCTGAGCGGCTTCTGAGCCGGCATCGCGCGTAAGGTTGCGGCGCCGCGAACGCAAGCGGGGTAACACCCGATGCGTTTGCGGCGCACTGCATGCCGCTTGGCGGTAGACTGGCAGCGCATCATGCATCGAAAACCGCGCGGCACGCGCGTGCCGCCGCATACCAAGGAGGTCAGCATGAGCCAACGCAGCTTGTCAGTCGCCGCAACGTGGTCGGTCGTGTTCGCGGCGGCGTGCGTCAGCGCGAGCGTATTCGCGGCGCCGCCGGTCAAGGGCAGTCTGAAGGGCGGCGGTACCGGACAGCTCGAATACACCGTCAAGGTCGACTCGAAGAGCTTCGGCAATACGCAGGAGACCCGCAAGATCCGCTCGGGCGAGACGGACGACTTCAACTGGAAGTCGGTGCCGCCGAGCGGGGCGGTCGCGATGCCGGAAGGTTGCCCGAACGCCGAGAACCTGCCGCGCGACGAGAACGGCGCGATGGTGCGCCAGACCCAGGTGCGGCTCGCGCCGTCGATCGACGCGAAGGGGATCGCCAACGTGCAGTTGAGCTTCCAGGCGGCCGCGCCGAAAGGCACGCGCAACGTGACGGCCGGCGGCAAGTCGCTGCAGTGTCCGGACGTCGTGTCGGTGAGCCAGGTGAAGTGGGTGTCGATCTCGACCAACGGCGGGTCGAAGTCCGTCACGATGAGCGATGGCTCGAAGGTAACGGTGTCGATCAAGCGTTGAACGGCGCGGGCGGCCCGGCGTCGGAGCCGGTGCGCGCGCAACGGATTCGACTTGCTGCAATACCACGCGGCGACACGTGACCGTTCCGTGTCGCCGTCACAATGCTTTCTTGCGACCTGCTTCAACGGCATGGCAGCCGTTCGCCGTGCAACAGCGTCGCAAAGCGACCCGCATGACGTCATGCGAATGTCACGCTATGCTCGCCCGCATCATCACCTTCCTGTCACGACATCCGATGAAATACCGAATGCGCGCGCTGTTGTGTGCCCTTGCGTTCGTCGCTGCGCCCGCGCACGCGGCCGACGATTGCGGTTTCGTGAAGAAAGTCGAGCTGCCGTCGCGGCAGCAGGTGGCGGTCGTGTCGAGCGGCGCGCTCGAACCGTGCTCGACCGGCAGCTACGCGGTGCGCGTGTATTCGACCGCGCATGCCGCCCCCGGCTTCGATACCGACGATTACGTGACGGGCGCGCTGCATGCGCGTGATGGTACGGTCACCGATGCATTCACGGCCGACCTCGGTGCACGTGCGCCGCAGGCGCTCGTCGTGACGACGCGCTCGGCCGGCAGCGGCGGCTATGTCGGCGCGCAGGCCTATGTGACGACATCGCGTGCGGTAAGGCTCGTCGCGTCGGTCGACGGGCTCGCGCCGGACGCGGACATCGCAGCCGCGTTGCGGCAGGCGATCGGCAAGCGCCGCAGCGCGCGCTGACTGCGAACCGCGCGAACGCATCGCGCGATGGCGCCGCGTGTCAGTGCGCGCGTTCTTCGAGCCGCGCCGCGAGAAAGCGGTGATCCGCCGAGAACAGCCGGCGATAGGTCATCAGCACCGCGCCGACCGTGCCGAGCGCGGAGGCCGCGGCGATCAGGAACATGATCACGATCTGGTAGCGCACGGCCTGCAGCGGTGATTGCCCGGCCAGCACCTGGCCCGTCATCATCCCCGGCAGGCTCACGACGCCGACGACGGCCATCTGGTTCAGCGTCGGCAGCATGCCGGCGCGCACGGCCTGGCGCGCGGCGTCCTGCGCGGCTTCCCAGCGCGTCGCGCCGAGCGCGAGTGCGGTCTCGACGCGGTCGCGGCGCGCCGTGAGTTCCTCCATCATCCGCTCGACGCCGAGCGACACGCCCGTGAGCGTATTGCCGAGAATCATCCCGAGGATCGGAATCGCGTATTGCGGCGCGTACCACGGATGGATGCGGATCACGACGAACAGGCCGACCGCCGCGACGAACCAGCTGCTGAACCAGATCGACGCGATGCTGTCGATGCGCTGGCCGCGATACGTGCGCTTGCCGCGCCCCGCGCCGGCGAGCCCGGCGATCAGCGTCATCAGCGCGGTGAGCGGCAGCACGACGTACCAGTGAGGATGACCGAATACCCAGCCGAGCACGTAGCCGATCGCGAGCAACTGCACGACGGTGCGTACGGCCGCGAGCGCAAGCTTGCGGCCGAGGCCGAGCGACAGGGCCATCGAGATCGCGCCGTTGACCGCGACGAGCGCGGCGGCGATGCCGACGTCGACGAGGCTCAGGTCCTGCAGGGCGGGGCTCATTGCGTTGCCTCCGTCGGGTTGGCCGCGTGCATCACGCCGGCCTGCATCACGAGCCGCATCGTGCCGATCCGCGCGGCCTGGGCCGGATCGTGCGAGATCCACATGTATGCGCGGGCGTCGGGCGCGGCGTCGAACCACGCGCCGACGAGCGCCTCGATCGCGCGCGCCGATTCGGGATCGAGCGCAGACGTCGGCTCGTCGAGCAGCAGCACGTCGGGATCGAGCTGCAGCACGCGCAGCAGCGCGGTGATCTGCGCTTCGCCGCCGGACAGGTCGCTCGCGCGCTTGTCGAGAAAGTCGGGACCCCGGCCGGCCTGCGCGGCGAGCGCTTCGGCGCGCGCGCGATCGAACGCGACGTCGCGATAGATCGCGAGCGAATACGGATAGCGCAGCTGCGATTCGACGGTGCCGTCCATCTGCGCGGGGCGCTGGCGCACATAGGCGACGCTGCGCCGGTAACGCGGGATCGCGTTGCGCCGGATCCGCTTGCCGCGCCACAGGATGTGGCCGCCGTCGAGCGGATCGAGCAGCGCGAGCGCGCGCAGCAGCACGCTCTTGCCCGACCCGGACGGCCCGGTGATAGCAATTCGCGAACCCGCCGCGAGGCTGAAATCGGTCGGGGCGAGCAGGGTCTTGCCGCTGCTGGCATCGCGCCGCGTGATGCGCGCTGCATCGATGAGGCCGGTGGGGGCTGTCATGTCACAAATGAAAAAAAGCGTTAATGGCGCCGAAACGTCACCATGGCGTGCGTCATAATACCGATTGAAAAGCCGCGGGTGTCGTGCGCCGTTCGTCCACGCAAGCGGCCCGGCATGGCGCGGCAACATTTCAGAACAACAACGGAACCGCCATGACGCTAGCCCGAGCCATCGGCAAATCGGCTGCATGGATCGTCGGTATCGTCGCGGTGCTCATCGCGGCGGCCGGCGTCTTTCTCTTTATCTTCGACTGGAACCGCGCGAAGCCGTGGGTCAACGAACAGGTCACAGCCGCACTCGGCCGCCCGTTCGCGATCAACGGCGACCTGAAGGTCGGCTGGCGCCGCCCCGACGGCGAAACCGGCTGGCGCGCATGGGTGCCCTGGCCGAGCTTTACGGCCACGCAGCTCGAGATCGGCAACCCCGATTGGGCGAAGATGCCCAAGTTCGTCACGCTCGACGCCGCGCACTTCGATCTCGCGATCCTGCCGCTGCTCGCGCATGAAATCGTGATCCCCTCGATCGACGTCGTGAATCCGGCAATCGACCTCGAGCGGCTTGCCGACGGCCGCAACACGTGGACCTTCCAGTTCAAGCAATCGTCGCAGCCGTCGCCGTGGAAGGTGCGGCTCGACAGCTTCGGCTTCGCGAAGGGCACGGTCACGTACCGCGACGCGATCACGAAGGCCGACCTGACCGTCGCGATCGATACGCTCGGGCAGCCGATTCCGCTCGGCGACGTGCTGAAGGAGCAGGAGCAGACATCGCGCGCGGCATCGGCGCAGCGTGTCGGCAAGCATGGCGCCGCGCAGTTGAGCGCGAAGGCCAACGCCGAGGCCGCGTCGAGCGCTTCTGCGGCGCAGCCTGCGAGTGCGGCGTCGGCCATCGGTGTTTCGGCCGGGTCTGCCGTGGTGTCGGCTTCTTCGTCTACCGCTTCGGCATCGGTTGCTGTTGCCGCGTCTGGTGCAAGCGGCGCAAGCAGCGTTGCAGCGCCCGCGAAGCCGTCCGGCCCGACCTATGCGTTCGGGCTGAAGGTCGACGGCCGCTACAAGAACGTGCCGATCAGCGGCACCGGCAAGCTGGGCGGCGTGCTCGCGATCCAGGACGCGTCGCGGCCGTTCCCGTTGCAGGCCGACGTGAAGGCCGGCGACACGCGGCTCGCGATCGTCGGCACGCTGACCGATCCGATGCACCTCGCGGCCATCAACCTGCGACTGTGGCTGCAGGGCACGTCGATGTCGCACCTTTACCAGCTGACGGGCATCACGCTGCCCGATACGCCGCCTTACGCGACGGAAGGGCGGCTGATCGGCAACTTCAAGCGGAAGGCCAGCACCTTCCGCTACGAGAACTTCAACGGTCGCGTCGGCGGCAGCGATCTCGGCGGTACGCTCACCTACGAGCAGCGCGAGCCGCGACCGAAGCTGTCGGGCGAGCTCGTGTCGAACCTGCTGCAGTTCTCCGATCTCGCCCCGGTGATCGGCGCGGATACGGCCGCGAGCAAGGCCAAGCGCGGCGACACGACGAAACAGCCGGCGGGCCGCGTGCTGCCGGTCGAGACGTTCCGCACGGACCGCTGGCGTGCGCTCGACGCGGACGTCAAGTTCACGGGTCGCAAGCTGGTCAAGAGTTCGGACCTGCCGATCACCAACCTGTACACGCACATCGTGATGACGGACGGCGTGTTGTCGCTCGAGCCATTGCAGTTCGGCGTCGCGGGCGGCACGCTCGCGACGACCGCGCATCTCGACGGCAGCGGTGCGCCGCTGAAGGGCCGCTTCACGGTGGCGGCGCGGCACCTGAAGCTCAAGCAGTTGTTCCCGGCGCAGAAGGTCATGCAGTCGGCGCTCGGCGAGATCAACGGCGATGCGTCGCTGTCGGCGACCGGCAACTCGCCGGCCGCGCTGGCCGCGACGTCGACCGGCGAGGTGAAGGCGCTCGTGACGGATGGCCGCATCAGCCGCCTGCTGATGGAAGCGGCGGGGCTGAACGTCGCGAACGTCGTCTACGAGAAGCTGTTCGGCAACAACGACGTGAAGATCAACTGCGCGGCGATCGACTTCGTCGCGACCAACGGCATTCTCGACCCGAAGGTGTTCGCGCTCGATACGGACGACGCGCTGATCAACGTCGACGGCCCGATCAGCCTGCGCGACGAAACGCTGAACCTGAAGATCCATCCGCACACGAAGGGTTTCCGGATCTTCTCGCTGCGCTCGCCGCTGTATGCGAAGGGCACGTTCAAGAATCCGGACGTCGGCGTCGATGCGGGGGCGCTCGCGCTGCGCGCCGGTGCAATGGTCGGCCTCGGGCTGATCAACCCGTTCGCGGCCTTGATTCCGCTGATCGCGCCGAGCAACAACCGCGACGTGCCGTGCTCGGAGCTGTTCGGTCAAATGAATGCGAAGGCGGCACAGCGGGCGGCGGCGAAGGCCGGCAAGTGACGGGCGTCAGCGGCCCGCGCGCACCCAGAGCAGCACGACTTCGACTTCCCGCCCGTCGATCCTGACCGGTGCCGCGGGGCCGAGTTGGAGGCGATCGCCGTCGAGCACGGCGATCCGCTGCTGGATGTTGCCGACCCAGTTCGGGAACAGGCTGACGTCCATTTCGTGAGTCAGCATGCCGTCGTCGGCGACCTGAAAGGGGCCCGAATAGGCGAGGTAGCCGCGCGCGGCCGCCGCGCACGCGTCGTCGGCGCCGTGGTGCGGGTCGCCGATCGCGTAGGGCGGCCGGCCGGCGGCCATCAGCTGGGCGGACATGTAGCCGTCCCGCGTATAGAGGAGCCAGCCGCGCACGTCGCGACCGAGCGGATAGGCGGCCGCGCTGCCGTCACAGGGGCGGACTTCGTAGGACACGAGGCGCCACGCGCCGACGAGTTGTTCGCGAAGCTGGCTGGCGAGCATGCAGGATTCCCATAAGGCGGCGGTGGGGCGCGTGCCGTCGTATTGGCGGGCCGCCGGGCGGCAGGCCAGGGGGCCGGAAATGCGTTGCCGGAACGGCGTGGTCGGCAGTTTCTCCGACACCTGCTAAAATACACGGTTTTCCGTCGATTTATCCTTTAACGGGACCTGCCGTGCTTTCTACTGCCAACATCACGATGCAATTCGGGCCGAAGCCCTTGTTCGAGAATATCTCGGTCAAATTCGGCGAGGGCAACCGCTATGGTCTGATCGGCGCGAACGGCTGTGGCAAGTCGACGTTCATGAAGATCCTCGGCGGTGACCTCGAGCCGAGCGCCGGCAACGTCGCGCTGGAGCCGAACGTGCGTCTCGGCAAGCTGCGCCAGGACCAGTTCGCGTACGAAGACGTGCGCGTGCTCGACGTCGTGATGATGGGCCACACCGAAATGTGGGCCGCTATGACCGAGCGTGACGCGATCTACGCGAACCCGGAAGCCACCGACGACGACTACATGCACGCCGCCGAGCTCGAAGGCAAGTTCGCCGAATACGGCGGCTACGACGCCGAGGCGCGCGCGGGCGCGCTGCTGCTCGGCATCGGCATCGAGGAGAAATTCCACAACGGCACGATGAGCGACGTCGCGCCGGGCTGGAAGCTGCGCGTGCTGCTCGCACAGGCGCTGTTCTCGAAGCCGGACGTGCTGCTGCTCGACGAACCGACCAACAACCTCGACATCAACTCGATTCGTTGGCTCGAGCAAACGCTCAACGAGTACAACTCGACGATGATCATCATCTCGCACGATCGTCACTTCCTGAACTCGGTGTGCACGCACATGGCCGACATGGACTTCGGCACGCTGAAGGTCTGGCCGGGCAACTACGACGACTACATGCTCGCCTCGGCACAGGCGCGCGAGCGCCAGGCCGCGGCGAATACGCGTGCGAAGGAGCGTGTCGCCGAACTGCAGGACTTCGTGCGCCGCTTCTCGGCGAACAAGTCGAAGGCCCGTCAGGCGACCAGCCGTGCGAAGCAGATCGACAAGATCAAGATCGAGGAATTCAAGCCGTCGTCGCGCCAGAACCCGTTCATCCGTTTCGAGTTCGAGAAGAAGCTGCACAACGTCGCGGTGGTCGCTGAAGAGATCACGAAGAAGTACGAGCGCACGATCTTCCAGAACTTCAACCTGTCGGTTCAGCCGGGCGAGCGGATCGCGATCATCGGCGAGAACGGCGCGGGCAAGACGACGCTGCTGCGTTCGCTGCTCGGCGCGCTCGAGCTCGAGCACGGCACGGTGAAGTGGTCCGAGAACGCGAACGTCGGCTACATGCCGCAGGACACGTACGAGGAGTTCCCGAACGACATCACGCTGATGGACTGGATCGACCAGTACCGCAAGGACGGCGACGACGAAACGATGGTCCGCGGCACGCTGGGCCGCCTGCTGTTCACGTCGGACGACATCAAGAAGTCGGTGAAGGTGCTGTCGGGCGGCGAGAAGGGCCGCATGATCTGGGGCAAGCTGATGCTCGGCCGCCACAACGTGCTGCTGATGGACGAACCGACCAACCACATGGACATGGAGTCGATCGAGTCGCTGCAGATCGCGCTCGAGCAGTTCGAAGGCACGCTGATTTTCGTGTCGCACGACCGTGAGTTCGTGAGCGGGCTGGCGAACCGGATTATTGAAGTGCGCACCGATGGCACGCTGTTCGACTTCGGTGGCAATTACGAGGAGTTCCTGACGAGTCAGGGGCAGGAGTAATTGTCCTGACGCTTCCGTTCATGTGTTGCGGCCTGGCAGTGGTACGAAGCCGGAGCGCATAGCAGCGCGAAGCCGTGAGAAACGCATCGGGCCCGCATCGACAACACTGTCGATGCGGGCTTTTTCATTTGCGTGCCAGTGAAGCCGGCGGTGTCGCGAATCGGAGTTTCCTTCCGTCAATCGACTTCGGGTAAATTACGCACCGAATACCACCCTCAATTCCGACCCGGAGCCGCTCCCTCGATGCAGGACCGTCCTTTCCCGCTCGACCTGTCCGGCCTTGCGCCAAGCCTGTACGCGCAGGGCACCGAGGAAGGCATCCTGGCGCGCCTGATGGAGCGGATCGCGCCGACCAACCGCTTCTGCGTCGATATCGGCGCAAGCGACGGCCTGCGCAACAGCAACACCGCGCGGTTGCTGCGCGAACAGGATTGGTCCGGCGTGCTAGTGGAAGGCAGCGCGTACCGGTTCGGCAAGCTGGCCGCCCACTATGCGGGCGCCGATCGCGTTCGCTTGCATCATGATCGCGTTCAGCCCGACACGATCGACACGTTGCTCGCCGACGCAAACACGCCAACCGACTTCGACCTGCTGTCGATCGACATCGACGGCAACGACTACTGGGTCTGGCGCGGCCTTCAAGCGTTCCAGCCGCGCATCGTCGTGATCGAATACAACCCGTACTACACACCGCCCGAGCGTTGGGTCATGTGCTTCAACCCGGATCACGAATGGGACGGCTCGACGTATTACGGCGCGAGCCTCGAATCGCTCGTCCATCTCGGCCGGCAGAAGGGCTATGAACTCGTCTGCTGCGACGACATGGGCAACAACGCGTTCTTCGTGCGGCAGGATCTGTATCCGCTGCTCGGCATCGCGAACAACGATCCCTCGGTGCTGTTCCGCCCGGCGATGTATAAGGTGCGCTACGTCGGGCACAACACGTTCCTGAGCGGTCATCCGTATCGATACGGGCCGGCCGAGCACATCTGAATGGACTCGCTCGCCGCGACCTTCGACGAGATCCGCGATGCCTATGCGCTGGGCCGAAGCGGGCCGCCGCGCCAGGTCGGCGAACGCGTGTGGCACCTGCCGACCGATGACGGCGGCGTAGCGGTCAAGCTCTACGCGTGCGGGCATCATGCGCGTGCGGCCAAGGAGGCCGCCGTGCTCGCGCACTTCGAGACGCATGGCGATGCGCGTTTCCATGTGCAGACGCTGAAACGCACGACGTCCGGCGAGCCGCTGTGGACGGGCCAAGGTTCCCACGCGATGCTGACGCACTGGGAAGCCGGGCAGTTCAGAACCTACGACACGTTTTCGCCGGCCGAATGGGATGCGCTGGGCGCGAGTCTGGCAGCGCTGCATCTGAGTCTCGAGCAGCTTCATTTGCCGCAGCTCGACACGATCCGCGCACGCCTGACCGCGATCGACGCGGACGCAGTGCGCCGCGGCCTGCATGACGCACTCGATCGCGCATGCGCGAACCACGCCGCCGACAACCTGCGCCGCTACGTCGATCTCGCGCTGCGCCTGCTCGACCGCTACTATCCGGGCAGCATCGACGCGTTTCCCGCCGACGATCCGCAGCACCCGATCCACAACGACTACAACCAGTTCAACTATCTGTTCACGGGCACGCTGCCGCCGCTCATCCTCGACTGGGAAGCGTCGATCGGCGCACCGCGTGAATACGAACTGGTGCGTTGCCTGAACCATCTGCCGCTGGAGGCGCCGCATCTGGCGGAGGCGTTCGTGCTGGCCTATCGGCGGACCCGGCCGGTCGATCCCGCGCGCATTGCCTGGGCGGTCGACGCCGCGTGTCTGCAGCACGCGCTCAAGCTCTGGATCGTGCAAGGCTGGCTCGACGATCCGTCGCGCTTTGCATCGCATCTGAACGGCGCGGTGACGATGGCCTCCGCGATGGTGGATGCGCGCGACCGTCTGGTCGATTTCTTTTCCCGTTGCATCGAAGCAGGACGCTGAAGTGAATGCGAATCTGAACCGGATGTCGAATCCGACGCCGCCGGCCGAGCGGCAGCATGTGTTTCCGCCGCCGCTGGATCGCGATTACCGTGTCGAAGACGGTCGCGTGCTGACGCGCTCGCTGGAAGCGCATATCGTCGACCACTGCAACCTGACCTGCGCAGAATGCTGCTCGCTGTCGCCGTTGCTGCCCGAGTGGTATGCGCGCCCCGAATCGATCGAGGCCGATCTGCGCAAGGCCGCGAAAGTGCTGCACCCGCGCATGTTCAAGCTGGTCGGCGGCGAGCCGCTGCTGCACCCGGCACTCGTCGAACTCGTCCAGCGCGTGCGCGCCACGGGCATCGCACCCGTGATCTCCGTCACGACGAACGGCCTGAAGCTCGGCGAGATGACCGACGCGTTCTGGCACGCGGTGGATGCGCTGACGATCTCGCGCTATCCGAAGCCGTCGCTGTCGCCCGACCTGGTCGCGCACATCGAGCGCCAGGCCGTGCGCTTCGACGTGCGCCTGAACTGGAAGGTGCAGGACGTGTTCACGACGATGAACCGCGCGCAGCCCGGCACCGATCGTGACGAAGCGCAGCGCCTTTATCACGATTGCTGGATCCGCGAGCGCTGCCATATGATTCGCGACGGCATGTTCTACACCTGCACGCGTCCGGCGCATTTCCATACGCTCTACAAGGGCGAGAAGGATTTTCAATCCGACGGCCTGCCGCTGCGCGACGACGCTGGCATGCTCGACGCGATGCTCGCCTATCTGCAACGCGAGGCGCCGCTCGAAGCGTGCCTGCATTGCCAGGGCGGCAGCGCACCGGTGGCGCCGCATCGCATCCTCAAACGCATTGAAGTGGACGCCTTGAAGGCTCGTTATCCATGATCGTCGGCACGCGCGACCTGTTCGGCTTCGACCGGCTTCACTATCATCCACGCAGCGGTGCGGCGGCGTCCGGCATCCGGGCCGTCCTGCACGCGTCGGGGCAACCGGCCGGCGAGCCGGACGCGGCGGCCATCGCGGGTTACCTGAGCGGCGAGCGGCTGGTTGGCCGCACCGTGTTGCGCGACGTGCGCGCGGTTCCGCCCGGCCATGCGCTGGTCCGTTGGCCGCAAGGGCTGACCGTGCAGCCGGCACCCGGGCAGCCGCAGCACGCCGATCTGGAAACCGTGCTGCGCGCATCGCTGCAGCGCGCGCTCGACAGCGGCAAGCGCGTCGCGCTGGCGCTGAGCGGCGGGCTCGATTCGGCGCTGCTGCTCGCGTTGCTGCGCGAACTCGGCGCGCAGCGGCACGTGACGTCCTACGTCCTCGTGACCGACATGCCGGACTATTGCGAACGCGATGCCGCACTCGAACTGGCCGCGCAGATGCAGGCGAACGTGAAGATCGTGCGCGCGAACGAGGCCGATTTCGTCGCGGCGCTGCCGAGAACGACGCATGCGGTCGAGGAGCCGATGTTCAACCTGCATCCGGTCGCGAAGCTGCTGCTCGCCGAGGCGATGGCCGCGGACGGCGTCGAGGTGGCCATCACCGGCGACGGCGCGGACCAGGTGATGCGACGCGATCAATCGGCCAACTATCTGCCGCTGTGCCATGCGCTGTTCGACGCGGCGTCGGTCGACCTGCATCCGCCGTTCGTCGACGCCGCCGTCGTCGCGCATCTGACGAGCATCGCGCCCGACCCGGACAAGCAATGCCTGCGCGATCTCGGCGCGCGTCTGAACCTGCCGGACCGTCTCGTGCACGGCCCCAAGCGCGGGCGGCTCGCCCCGGCCATGGATCTCGCGGCGCTGCTCGATCGCGACCGCACGCACGCGCTGGCCGATACCCTCGGCCTGGCTGCGCCCACGCTGCAGGCGGATACCGAACGCGTGCTGTGGACGACGCTGTCGCTGATCCTCGATCATTTCGACCATCTCGATGCCGCGCATCGCCCAACCTGAATCGTTCATGAAACGCATCCTGTTCTGCGTGGTGCCCGAAAAGGGGCACGTCAATCCGTGTATCGGCCCGGCCCAGCATCTGCGCACCGCCGGGTGCGACGTCGCGTTCTATGCACCGGCCGACATCAGCGCACAGCTCGACGGTGCCGGCGGCTTCGAATTCGTCGGGCCGCGCGAGACGCCCGAGCGCCACGACCTGTCGCGTGGCGCGAGCTTCGCCGCGAACATTCGCGACGCGGACTGGCTGCGGCACTGGATCCGCACGCTGCTGATCGATCTCGCGCCCGCACAGGTGGACGGCATCCGCGCGGTACTGCGCGACTGGCGGCCCGACGTGGTCGTGATCGATCCGCTGCTCTATGCGGCGGCGATTGCCGCTGAACTGGAAGGGCTGCCGTGGGTCTCGATGTCGAATTCGCTGAATCCGGTGTTGCCGGACGATCTCGATTCGGAACTGCTGCGCACGGTGCGATGGCTCACGCCGGAACGCACGCGACTGTTCGCGCGCTACGGGCTCGACGCGCGTTTTCGCGGTTGCGACATCCTCTCGCCGCACCTGACGCTCGCGTTCACGACCGACGCGCTGGTCGGTGCGCCGCCGCCCGGTGTCGAGCTGGTCGGTCCGGCAATGCCGTCCGGGCCGCGCGGCGACGAGACGCCGTTCCCGTGGGAACGCCTCGATGCGGATCGTCCTTTGGTCTACATGTCGCTCGGCAGCCAGCTTTACTACCATCCCGATGTGTTTGCGAAGGTCATCGAGGCGACGCGCGCGACGTCGGCGCAACTGGTGCTGTCGGTGGGCGAACTGGTCGATTCGGATCTGCTGCCAGCCGACGACGAGCGTGTGGTCGCCGTGCGTTACGTGCCGCAACTGGCGCTGCTGCAGCGCACGCACGCGTTCGTCAGTCATGGCGGTGCGAATTCGGTGATGGAGTCGCTTGCGTGCGGCGTGCCGATGCTGCTGTCGCCGTTCTGTAACGACCAGTTCCATTCGGCGCACTTCGTCGAGCGGGCCGGTGCGGGGTGCGTGCTGGATCTGCAGCAAGCCGGCGTGGCGGACATTGCCGGTGCGCTCGAACGTCTGTTGCGGCCCGGGACGCTGCGCGAGCAGGCGGCGCGGATCCGCGCGAGCTATGCGTCGCGCGACGGTTCTGCCGAGGCGGCGCGCCTGATCAGCGCACTCGCTTCAGGAAACCGCCAGGCGACAGCGTCATGAGGACGCGGTCCTCGATGTCGTAGTCGACCTCGAAGCGGTTGTCGCGAGCGAGGAATGCATGCGCGGCGGTGGCCGGGTTGTTGCCTTTGCCGTACGGCTTGCCGTCGAACATCGACTCGGGCAGGTACTCCATGATGGTGTCCATCACGATCGCGTAACTACCTGGCGTCACGAGCGGCGCATAGCATTCGAGTTCGCGCAGCACGTGCGCGTGGGTGTGCGTGAGATCGAGGATCGCCATCACGCGCGCGCCGTCACCGATCTGTGCGCGCACCGATGCGAGCGTGTCGGCCGCGCATGATTCGCCTTCGATCAGCGTCATGCGGTGGGCGAGCCGGTGCGATTGCAGGCGCTGCCTGACCTCGTCGCGCAGGCGCGGTTCGATCGCGACAACACGGCCGCTGTCGCCGGCCAGTTCCAGCATCGACGCGGAGAATACGACGCCGCCGCCCGCCGCGATTCCGGTCTGCACGATGCAGTCGGGACGCTCGCGCCAGATCAGCTCCTGGAGCGCGAGCATGTCGCCGGGCAGGTGGAAGAAGCGCTCGCCGAGCCAGCGCGTCTGGAACAGATGGTCGAATTCGGCGGCACGCGTCAGCCATTCGATATTGATGTCCCGCATGCGGGCCGAGGGACGCTCTGACATGGTCAATGCAACGAGTAGGAGTGACGTGAAAACGCTGGAACCGTGGCTTCACCGGTACTGGAACATCGGGCCGGCGCACCTGCAGGCGCTGGCGTCGGGCCATACTAACAAAACGTATCTCGTCGAGTGCGATGCGGGGCGCGCGGTGCTGCGCGTGTCGTGGTCCGGCAAGGCGGTCGAGCAGGTGCATCACGAGGCGGCGATACTCGGCCATCTCGGCCCCTCGCGTACGGCACCGATGCTGCCTGCACTGCCGAGACTGCGGCCGACCGTGGATGCACAGTCCGGTGTACAGCTGTCCGATGGGCGCTGGCTGCATCTGTTCGAGCATATCGACGGCCGCCCCGGCCTGCCGGACGATGCGGAGGCGGGCGCGATCGATGCGATGCGTGCACTCGCGCATCTGCACGCGGCGATGGCGGCGATGCCCGTGACCGAATCGGCGCCGCTGGCCTGGGTGTTTGCGCGCCACGCACGTGTAGCGGCGCGAGCGGCACCGTCGTTGCCGGGTGACTTGAGCGGCCACTACGAGACGATGATCCGTCGGATCGGCGCACATCTCGACGCTGCTGCCCGCTGGCTGACGGGGGCGGTGCACTGGCTGCACGGCGACTATCACGCGGGCAACCTGCTGTACGTGGGGCGCGCGGTGAACGGCGTGCTCGATTTCGACGATGTCGGGCAGGGCGCGCAGTGGCTCGAAGCGGCTTTTGCGCTGTTCGCGCTGTCGCGCGATGCGGGCAGGGACGATCGCTTCGTATTCGATGCGCGGCGCTGGGACGCCGGTCTGCAAGCCTATGCCGCGACGCGGCCCGATGACGTACCGGACTGGATGCACGACCGACGCGATGCGCTGATGGCCCTGTTCTGCGCGGACCAGACGCTGATCCATCTCGAAGCCGCACAACGCGGCCTGTGGACACCGGGGCCCGGCATTGGCTTTCTCGGCGGCTGGTGGCAGTTGCTCGGTGGTGCGGCGCCGGGACGTTAACCGGCTGCTTCGTCAGCGCGGCCGATTCAGGAACAGGCGCACCGCTTCGACCGTATTGGGCCGCGCTTCGCCATGCCGCGATCCGTCGTGCATGCAGAACAGCACGTCCCGTTGCCGTGCCGCGCTGGCGTCGACGTGCGCGCACATCGCGTCGAACAGCGCCTGCGGCGACGGCGCCGGCCGCTGCCAGTCGTCCAGTATCGCGGTCCATCCCGTGTGTTCGCGCCGCAGCCGCGCCAGCACGCCGGCGCGACCGTCCTGCGGCATCAGGCCGTAAGGCAGGCGCAATGGAATCGTGTCCGGAGCTGGAACGCCGGCGCGGCGATAGGCTTCGCGAATCAGCGCATCGGTTGCGTCGATTTCGTCGATCAGGGCGTCATCCGCGAGCGCGCCCGGCCTTGCGTGCGAATGCGTGTGATTGCCGAGTAGGTGGCCTTCGCTCGCCATTCTTGCCGCGACGTCGAGTGCGCCTGCGAGACTCTGGCCGAGCAGGAAGAAGGTCGCCTGGCAGGACGCGGCGTACAGGACATCGAGCAAGGAGAGTGTCGAGGGACCGGGCCCGTCGTCGAAACTGAGGCGAATGGACATCGCGGATGGGTGCGCCGTTCAAGGTGTACCGGACGAACGATAGCGCAAGTCGCGGCGAGCGGCGGCCGGCGCTCTCATCGTTCGGCTACTGGAGCGGCTCGATCGCCAGCGGACAGGTGCCGATCCGGCGCAACTGCGTGCCGGTCCATTCATAGAAGAACCGGGCGGCCTTCGCGCTGTTGTCGTCGCATTCGTCGTTGAAGCAGCCCGCGACGATCAACAGCCTGCTGCCGGGGCGGAAATCGACTCGCTCCTCGTCGTTGCCCATCACGCCTGCGATTTCCTGCACGCCGGGCATCGTGTACGTCGCGCCCGTGTACTTGTCGACGATCGCGAAATTCCGGCAATCCGTTCCGCAGCCCCAGGTCGCGACCCGGTAGTGGCCGGCAAAATTGGCCGGTTGCGTGAATTCGTCGCGGATGACGGTGCGGTAGAGGCGGGCTTCCCTGGTGGTCAGGCGTGGTGCCGCGGCCGGCTTGCGCGGCGCGCTTGCAGCGAGTGCCGGATAGCGGTCGAACGAAGGCGACGGGCATGCGGCGGCCGCCGTGGCCGTCGCCGCGCGGGCAGTGCCGGAGCCGCACAGCAGCGCGGCCGATGCGCCGGCGATCAGCAGAAATCGATGGGCAAGCATCACGCGAGCATCCTTCAGGTTCGGGAGTGGGATCGGGCCGGTGGGTCCGAACGGCCGGCGACGACGATTCTATGACGCTTCACGCGCGCCGGCGACCCGGCGCAGCGATCGCGAGCCTGCGTCAACCCGACGTTCCGCACACGGCCCGCCGTCAAGCTTTGTCAAATCGTGGCGATATCACGATGCCTAACGTTTCAGGCCGCCTTCGAAGGCTGTCCTGCACGGGTCGATTGGGTATCCTTGGATTCGATTCGCGGTACTCATGCCATCACAACCGGGAGGCTTCACATGAATGCACGTCTATACCGCGCGACCGTTGCCGGCGCGCTGATCGGATTGCTCGCGCCGTTTTCGCCGGCGCATGCGCAGTTGGGCGATGTCCTGAAGCAGGTCGGCGGTGGTGGCGACGCAGGCGGCAGCGCGGGCGGTGCGCTCGGCAATCTCGGCGGTGCATTGACGGGCGGGGGCGGTGCATCGCTGATGCCGGGCAGCACCGGCAACGTCGCCGGCCTGCTGCAGTTCTGCATCCAGAACAACTATCTCGGCGGGGCGTCCGGCGGAGCGTCGTCGGTGAAGGACGCGCTGATGGGCAAGCTCGGCGGCAATGCGTCGTCCGACAGCGGCTATACCAGCGGCGCGAGCGGGGTCCTCGACGCCGGCAACGGCAGCAAGCTCGACCTGAGCGGCGGCGGCCTGAAGCAGCAGGTGACCAAGCAGATCTGCGACAAGGTGCTGACGCAGGCGAAGTCGCTGCTGTAAGTGTCGCGGTGCATGGCGGCGAAGGGGGGGCGGTGCGACGCATACCGCGCCCGTCGATCATCGCGACTGCCACGCGCGCATCGACGAACAGACGGGCGGCCGTGCGATGCCGCGGCCCGCACGCATGGACTCAGTCGGCCAGCCGCTTGTCGGCGAGCGCCTTGCAGCAGTCTTCGTAGACCCATTGCACGAGTTTCGCCCGATAGTCGAGATCGTCGGTGTCGACGATTTCCTCTACCGCGTCGCGCGCCCATGACGCATCGACGAACCCGGCATGCCGCTTCGCGATGTCCTGCGCGAGCGCCGCGAGCTTGGCAACGGCCAGCCAGTCGGCCTGGCGATGATGGCGGTCGAGCCAGCGGTGCGCGGCCTGGACCTGGAACGTGGCGTCCGGCCACGATTCGTTGAGGTAAAACGCGCCGAGATTGCCGCAGGTGAGCCAGCAAAGCAGTTCCAGGCGATCTTGCGAGCCGAGGATATGGGGTGCGTCGGACATGGCAGCGCTCACGAAATACGTCGATTCCGGGCGGCGCCGGTTGCAGTGAGCCGGTGCCGATAGTAAAAACATAGCACGATGCGGGCCCGACCGCGCACCCGGGCGGATGCTGACATGGCGGTGGGGAAGCGGACGCTGCGCCGGCGAGGATCGCCGACGGCGAAGCGAGGGGGCAGCGGGAACGGAAAGTGCGGGAGCGCGTGAGGAACGACGCGGGATGAGGCGCCCGGGGAGCGGCCGCTGGCGCCGTGAAGCGGGCCCGTCGCCGGGCCCGCCGCAGCCCGGCGTGCGGCCCGGGCTGCCGATGAGCGAACTCAGGTCGTCGTGTGCGTGGCGCGCGCGATCGAACGGATGCTGCGCTCGACGCGGATCAGGATGATCAGCACCGCGAGCGACACGAACGAATACAGCGCGACGAGCGCGGCGACGCCCGCGTAGCGCGCGGTCTGGCCGTTCTCGGCAGCGGTTTCTTCCGCGGCCTTCTTCTCGTTGTCGATCGCGGTGCGGCGTGCGTCGTAGCGCTCGGAGAAGTCGCGCATGACGGCCGATACGACGTCGGTGTACGCCTGCTCGCGCGCATATTCGTCGCCGTGAGCGGTGACCTTCTTCTTGACGCTGGCCGCGACGTCCGTGCGCGACAGCACCTTGTCGAGATACGCGATCTGCTGCTCGTAGTACGCGACATCCGGATGGTCGTCGTCGCCGAGCACGCGCTGGAACGATGGCTCGTACGCGTCGTGGTCGACCGCGTAGTCCGGCGACAGGGCCGCCCGGCCGTGCTTCTGCACGATGCCCGACAGTCGCGTCGACAGGCGCAGCGCGGGCGACGCATCGTCGGCCTTGGCTGCGGCGCCGTCGGCGGCCGGCGTGGCCTTGGCGGGCGCATCGTTCTCCCACGCGAACGATGCAGGATCGACCTGGATGGCCGAATCGACCTTCGGCGGTTTCGACAGGCGCGCATCGAGTGCGACCGCGCCGAATATGACCCCGCCGATCAGGACTGCGGTCGCGAACAACAGCACGATCACGCGCAATACCTGAAGATAGCCGCCCTCGATTTTGGTCAGGATGCTCAAGGCATTCTCCTTTCTTATGATGAATGAGGCGCCGAGGCTAAAGACCTTTCTAATGGCTGTCAATCGTCACACCGGCGGACCGAAACGCTCGCTAGAATGTCGGCTTTCCTGGAGGCGGAAAGCGATGAAAATCTACGACCAGTTCTATATCGACGGCGCGTGGCGCAAACCGGCCGGCACCGGCACGATCGACGTGATCGACTCGGGCACCGAGGCCGTGATCGGCCGGATTCCGGAAGGCGTCGCGTCCGACGCGCAGGACGCGATCCGCGCGGCGCGCGCAGCCTTCGACGCGTGGGCGGCCACGCCGCCCGCGACGCGCGCGGGCTACCTGCGCAAGATCGTCGAGCATCTGCAGGCGCGCAGCGAGGAGCTCGCGCAGTCGATCACCGGCGAAGTCGGGATGCCGATCAAGCTGTCGCGCGCGATCCAGGTCGGCGGCCCGATCTACAACTGGAAGGCGTACGCGAAGCTCGCCGAATCGTTCGAGTTCGAGGCACAGGTCGGCAACTCGCTCGTCGTGCGCGAGCCGGTCGGCGTCGTCGCGGCGATCACGCCGTGGAACTACCCGCTCAACCAGGTCACGCTGAAAGTCGCGCCGGCGCTCGCGGCCGGCTGCACGGTCGTCCTGAAGCCGTCCGAAGTCGCGCCGCTGAACGCGTTCATGCTCGCCGAAGCGATTCACGAAGCCGGGCTGCCGGCCGGCGTGTTCAACCTTGTGTGCGGCTACGGCCCGGTGGTGGGTGAAGTGCTGGCCACCGATCCGGACGTCGACATGGTGTCGTTCACGGGCTCGACGCGCGCGGGCAAGCGCGTGGCCGAGCTGGCGGCCGCGGGCGTCAAGCGCGTCGCGCTCGAGCTGGGCGGCAAGTCGGCCTCGGTGATCCTCGACGATGCCGATTTCGCGACGGCGGTGAAGGGCACGGTCAACGCGTGCTACCTGAACGCGGGGCAGACCTGCTCGGCGCACACGCGCATGCTGGTGCCGGAAGCGCGCTACGACGAGGCGCGCGCGATCGCGAAGGCGGCGGCCGAAACCTACGTCGCCGGTGATCCGCGGCAGGATGCGACGCGCCTTGGCGCACTGGCATCGGCCGTCCAGCAGCAGCGTGTGCAGGACTACATCCAGCGCGGGATCGACGAAGGCGCCGAACTCGTGACGGGCGGCACGGGCCTGCCGGAAGGGCTGGACAAGGGCTTCTTCGTGAAGCCGACTGTGTTCGGCCGTGTCGATCCGAAATCGACGATCGCGCAGGAAGAAATCTTCGGGCCGGTGCTGTCGATCATCACGTATCGCGATGAAGACGAGGCCGTGCGGATCGCGAACGATTCGCCCTACGGGCTCGGCGGTGCGGTATGGGCCGGCAGCGACGAACGCGCGATGGGCATCGCGCGCCGCATCCGCACCGGGCAGGTCGACATCAACGGCGGCGCGTGGAACATGGCCGCGCCGTTCGGCGGCTACAAGCAATCGGGGCACGGCCGCGAGAACGGCGTGTACGGACTCGAAGAATATCTCGAGTACAAGTCGATGCAGCTCAAGCCCGCGAAGCCGGCCTGAGCGTTTCTCACGGCCTGAACCGGAAACGGCACGCTCGCGTGCCGTTTTTTATTGACGGCCGTCAAGGTGCGCGTCGGTGGATCGTCGATCATCGCGGTTCCGATGTTCCGACGAGGTTTCAGATGACCGTACGCACTTCCTTTCCGCCGCTGACGATTCGCGGCCGCACCTTGTTGCCCGTCGTGCAGGGCGGCATGGGCGTCGGCATCTCCGCGCACCGGCTGGCGGGCAGCGTCGCGCGCGAAGGTGCGGTCGGCACGATCGCGAGCATCGACCTGCGCCACCATCATGCGGATCTGCTCGCGCGTTGCCGTGCGCAACCCGATCGCGCGACGCTCGAGACCGCGAACCTCGAGGCGCTCGCACGCGAGATCCGCCTCGCGAAGACCTACAGCGAAGGGCGCGGGATGATCGCGGTCAACGTGATGAAGGCCGTGAGCGCGCATGCCGACTACGTGCGGGTCGCGTGCGACGAGGGGGCCGACGCGATCGTGATGGGCGCGGGCTTGCCGCTCGACCTGCCCGATCTCACACAAGGACACGACATCGCGCTGATTCCGATCCTGTCGGACAGCCGCGGGATCGCGCTCGTGCTGAAGAAGTGGATGAAGAAGGGGCGCCTGCCCGACGCGATCGTGATCGAGCATCCGGCGCATGCGGGCGGCCATCTCGGCGTCACGCAGATCGACGACATGCACGACCCTCGCTTCGACTTCGCACGCGTGCTCGACGAGACCGCCCAGGTGATGGCGTCGCTCGGCCTCGCGCGCGAAACGATCCCGTTGATCGTTGCGGGCGGGATCAACGGTCACGACACGGTGCGCGCGGCGTTCGACGCCGGCGCGAACGGCGTGCAGGTCGGGACGCCGTTCGCGGTGACGGAAGAGGGCGATGCGCATCCGCACTTCAAGCGCGTGCTGGCCGACGCGACGCCCGAGGACATCGTCGAATTCGTCAGCGTGACGGGGCTGCCCGCGCGCGCGGTGAAGACGCCGTGGCTCGATCGTTACCTGCGCAACGAAACGCGCATCCGCACCAAGCTCGGCGCGCTTAAGCAGCGCTGCCCGACCGCGCTCGAATGCCTGAGCGTATGCGGCTTGCGCGACGGCATCGAGAAGTTCGGCCATTTCTGCATCGACACGCGGCTCGCGGCCGCGCTGCGCGGCGACGTGGCGAACGGGCTGTTCTTCCGCGGCCGCGAGGCGTTGCCGTTCGGCCGTGCGATCCGCAGCGTGCGCGATTTGCTCGACCTGCTGCTGACGGGCTGTGCGACCGAGCCTGCGGCAAACCGTCCCACGTTTACGTTGGCTTGACGGATATCAAGATAAAAAAAAGACCCTACAGGGAGAATGGAAACCATTCTTTGGGGGTCCGTACCATGCATGAAACGATTCGAACTTGTGTCACCGCTGCCGCCGTTGCAGCCGCTTTCGCCGCGATGCCTTCGCTGTCGCACGCTGCCTCGCCGGGCGACGGCATCAACCAGGGCGACGTCCTGGTCCGGCTGCGCGCGATCAGCATCCAGCCGAACGAACGCGCGAGCGATACGCTGGGCGCGCTCAACGTCGGGGTGAACAACGCGATCGTGCCCGAGCTCGACTTCACGTACATGATCCGCGACTACCTCGGCGTCGAGCTGATTCTCGGCACGTCGCGGCATCAGCTGACGTCGAGCCTCGGCAATCTCGGCGGCGTGGGCGTGCTGCCGCCGACGCTGCTGCTGCAGTACCACTTCAACCATGCCGGCAAGGTGCGTCCGTATGTGGGTGCAGGCCTGAACTACACGTACTTCTACAACAACGGGCTCAACGTCGGCGGGCAGGGCGTGTCGATCAACAAGAGCAGCTTCGGCCCCGCGCTGCAGTTCGGCGTGGACGTGCAGGTGACGAAGAAGATTTTCATGAACGTCGACGTGAAGAAGATCTGGATGAGCACCGATGCGACGCTGGGCGACAAGGGCATCGGCACGCTGCACATCGATCCGCTGATCGTCGGCGTGGGCGTCGGGATGAAGTTCTAGACGCGGCGGGAAAAGAATAGAGTTGGGGTTGGCGGCATGTCGGTCGGCATGCCGCTTTTTTTATGCGCGGCGGATTTACAGCTTGTCGTACTGGAAGCGCATCGCGGTGCCTTCGCGCGAGATGCGCTCCCACACCGCGCGCTTTTCGTCGTCGCTCAGGAACACCCAGTTCGACACTTCGGCGGCCGTGCGGCCGCAGCCCTTGCAGACTTCGTCGAAGAGGGTCGAGCATACGCCGATGCAGGGGCTGTCGGGCAGGTCGTGGAGATTGGAGGCCATCGGAAGGGTTCACGCAGTTGAATCGTCAGCCGCCATTTTAATGCATCGCGGTCGGACGGTCGGACGGGTGCGGCCGGCATGCCGTACCGGTGCAGCGGCGTGACAATACGGCGGGGTTCGGGCGCAGCCGCCAGGCGGTTCGCGCCCGGCCGGCGAACGCGGTTGCGCCGCCGCCCGTTTTTCCCGGTGGACAGCCGCCGATTAACCGATAGAATTCCCCGGGAACGCCCCGCCGCATGGGCGGCCAGCCTGGCCGGCAGCGGGAATCTGTTCCGTTTGCGCGACACCGGCATGATTTTTTTGTGACGGGGCGCGAATGATGGTAGTTTTCGGGGTTTTCGAGGGGCGGCGCGCCAGAATGCGCCGTCATGACGAGGCAGACGGCAGCCGGACACACGGTCCGGCCGTAGGGAGAACGGGATGAAAGCAAAGGTAGTGGGCCGGTTCGCAGCGCTCGCGCTGTGCGTGGGTGCATCGGCGGCAGCGGCGAAGGATACGCAGCTCAATGTCTATAACTGGTCGGACTACATTGCGAAGGACACGATCCCGAACTTCGAGAAGCAGGCAGGCGTCAAGGTCCGCTACGACAACTACGACAGCGACGACACGCTGCAGGCGAAGCTGCTGACGGGCAGCTCGGGCTACGACATCGTCGTGCCGACCAGCAACTACGCGGGCAAGCAGATCGCCGCCGGCATCTTCACGCCGCTCGACAAGTCGAAGCTGCCGAACCTCAAGTACCTCGATCCGCAACTGATGGCGCTCGTCGCCGGCGCGGACCCGGGCAACAAGTACTCGGTGCCCTGGGCGTACGGCACGACCGGTCTCGCGTACAACCTGACGAAGGCGCAGCAGGCGCTCGGCAAGGTGCCGCTCGACAACTGGGACATCCTGTTCAAGCCGGAAAACATCTCGAAGCTGAAGACCTGCGGCGTGTCGGTGCTCGACGCGCCCGACCAGATGTTCGCGGCGACGCTGCACTACATCGGCAAGGATCCGATGAGCACGAACCCGGCCGACTACAAGGCCGCGATGGAAGTGCTGAAGAAGATCCGCCCGTACATCACGCAATTCAACTCGTCGGGCTACATCAACGACCTGGTCGGCGGCGACATCTGCTTCGCGTTCGGCTGGTCGGGCGACGTCGTGATCGCGAAGCATCGCGCGATCGAGGCGAAGAAGCCGTACAAGGTCGAGTACTACATTCCGAAGGGCGGCGCGCCGGTGTGGTTCGACGTGATGGCGATCCCGAAGGATGCGAAGAACAAGGATGCCGCGCTGCAGTGGATCAACTACATCGAGGATCCGAAGGTGCACGCGGCGATCACGAACGCGGTGTACTACCCGAGCGCCAACGCAGAGGCCCGCAAGTATGTGCGGCCCGACGTCGCGAACGACCCGGCCGTCTATCCGCCGGCCGACGTCGTGAAGACGCTGTTCCTGCTCAAGCCGCTGCCGCCTGAAATCCAGCGTCTGCAGACGCGTCTGTGGACCGAGCTGAAGTCGGGCCGCTGACGCGAACCGGAGTGAATCAGCAGTCATGAAGCCCCTGGTACCCCCGGGGGCTTTGTTCGTTCAACGCAGGAGAGAAGCAGCACATCATGAATAGCCAGTCGGGTGCGCCGGTCGCGGGCGCACCGTCCTCAGTTTCCTCCTCCGGCGCCGATGCGCGCGCCGAGAACTTTGTCCAGATCGTCGACGTCGTCAAGAAATTCGGCGACACCGAAGCCGTGCGCAGCGTCAACCTGACCGTGCGCCAGGGCGAGCTGTTCGCGCTGCTCGGCAGCTCGGGCTGCGGCAAGTCGACGTTGCTGCGGATGCTCGCGGGCCTCGAGACGGTCACGTCGGGCAAGATCCTGATCGACGGCGAGGACCTCGCGCAGATGCCGCCGTACAAGCGGCCCGTGAACATGATGTTCCAGTCGTATGCGCTGTTCCCGCACATGTCGGTCGAGTCGAACGTCGCGTTCGGTCTCAAGCAGGAAGGCACGCCGAAGGCCGAGCTGAAGGCGCGCGTCGCTTCGGCGCTCGAACTCGTGCAGATGAGCAAGTACGCGAAGCGCAAGCCGCATCAGCTGTCCGGCGGCCAGCAGCAGCGCGTCGCGCTCGCGCGCTCGCTGGTCAAGCGGCCGAAGCTGCTGCTGCTCGACGAGCCGATGTCCGCGCTCGACAAGCAGATCCGCCAGCGCACGCAGATCGAGCTCGTCAACATCCTGAACAAGGTCGGTGTCACCTGCATCATGGTCACGCACGACCAGGAAGAAGCGATGACGATGGCCAATCGCCTCGCGGTGATGAGCGAAGGGCAGATCGTGCAGATCGGCTCGCCGAACGAAGTGTACGAATATCCGAACAGCCGCTTCTCGGCCGAATTCATCGGCTCGACGAACCTGTTCGAAGGCGTGACCGTCGAGGACGAACCCGACCAC
Source organism: Burkholderia sp. AU33423 (assembly GCF_002223135.1). Lineage (NCBI taxonomy): Bacteria > Pseudomonadati > Pseudomonadota > Betaproteobacteria > Burkholderiales > Burkholderiaceae > Burkholderia > Burkholderia sp. AU33423. The sequence goes on along the minus strand of NZ_NKFH01000004.1, from coordinate 1,530,912 downwards.
GTGTACATCGAGTCGCCCGAGCTGCCGAGCCGGCTGTACGTGAGCCACGGGATCTCGGGCCCGCTCGGGATGCCGGTCACGGTATCGGTGCGCCCCGAACGGATCGCGCTCACGCGCAAGCCGCCCGAAGGCGCGTTCAACTGGGCGCGCGGCCGGATCAGCAACGTCGCGTACATGGGCGGCTACTCGCTGTATCACGTGAAGCTCGACGGCGGCAAGACGGTGATCGCGAACGTGTCGAGCCTCGCGATTTCGGAGCTCGAGACGCCGGCGCTCGGCGACGAGATCTACGTGCGCTGGAGCGCGACGGCCGGCGTGGTGCTGACGTCATGACCGCGTTCAAGTCCATGCTCTCGTGGCCGGTGCGGCGCTTCAACCTGACGGGCGCCACGGCGGTCGTCGCGGGGCCGTTCACGTGGCTCGTGCTGTTCTTCCTCGTGCCGTTCGTGCTGGTCGTCAAGATCAGCTTCGCGGAGCTGCAGCTCGGCATCCCGCCGTACACGGAGCTCGCGTCGTACGCGGACGGCGTCGTGCACGTCGCGCTGAACCTGTCGCACTACGCATTCCTGTTCACGGACAGCCTGTATTTCGCGACCTACGTGAACTCGGTGTGGGTGGCAGCGATCACGACGCTGCTGTGTCTGCTGATCGGCTATCCGATGGCGTACTACATCGCGCGCTCGAACCCGGCGACCCGCAACCTGCTGATGATGGGCGTGATGCTGCCGTTCTGGACGTCGTTCCTGATCCGCGTGTACGCGTGGATCGGCATCCTGAAGAACAACGGGCTGCTGAACAACTTCCTGATGTGGGTCGGGCTCACGCATACGCCGATCGAGCTGTATCGCACCAACTACGCGGTGTACATCGGGATGGTCTATTCGTACCTGCCGTTCCTCGTGATGCCGCTCTACGCACACCTCGTGAAGATGGACCTGCGCCTGCTCGAAGCCGCGTACGACCTCGGTGCCAAGCCGTGGAAGGCGTTCGTGCAGATCACGCTGCCGCTGTCGAAGAACGGGATCATCGCGGGTTGTCTGCTCGTGTTCATTCCGGCGGTCGGCGAGTACGTGATCCCCGAACTGCTCGGCGGCGCGAACACGCTGATGATCGGCCGCGTGATGTGGAACGAGTTCTTCAACAACGCAGACTGGCCGATGGCGTCGGCGGTGACCTGCGCGATGGTGCTGCTGCTGCTCGTGCCGATGGCGATGTTCCAGCACTTCCAGGCGAAGGAGCAGGGAGGCCGCCGATGAAGCCGAATCGTTACCTGCAGTTCGCGGCGCTGTTCGCCGGCTTCGCGTTCCTGTACATCCCGATCATCAGCCTGATCGTCTATTCGTTCAACGAGTCGAAGCTCGTCACCGTGTGGTCGGGCTTCTCGTTCCGCTGGTATGCGGCGCTCGTCGAGGACGACGAGCTGCTGACGGCCGCGTGGCTGTCGCTGAAGATCGGCGTGCTGACCGCGTTCGCGTCGGTGTTCATCGGCACGTGGGCCGGCTTCGTGCTCGCGCGGATGGGGCGCTTCCGCGGCTTCGCGCTGTTCAGCGGGATGATCAACGCGCCGCTCGTGATTCCCGAGGTGATCCAGGGGATCTCGCTGCTGCTGCTGTTCATCGAGCTGGCGAAGTGGATCGGCTGGCCGGCCGAGCGCGGCGTGTTCACGATCTGGCTCGGCCACGTGATGCTGTGCATCTCGTACGTCGCGATCATCGTGCAGTCGCGCGTGCGCGAGCTGAACCCGTCGCTGGAAGAAGCCGCGCTCGATCTCGGTGCGACGCCGTTGAAGGTGTTCTTCACGATCACGCTGCCGCTGATCTCGCAGGCGCTGATCGCGGGCTGGCTGCTGTCGTTCACGCTGTCGATCGACGACCTCGTGCTGTCGGCGTTCCTGTCGGGCCCCGGCTCGACGACGCTGCCGCTCGTGGTGTTCTCGCGTGTGCGTCTCGGCCTGAACCCGGAGATGAACGCGCTCGCGACGCTGTTCATCATCGCGGTGACGGCCGGCGTCGTGATCGCGAACTTCGTGATGCTGCGCCAGGAGCGCAAGCGGATGGCGGGGTTCGCGACCTGACGTTCGGGTTGTGATCGACGTGAAAAACGCCCGGTGCCGACGACGAGTCGGACCGGGCGTTTTGTTTTGGTGGCGCCGCGTGTAGATCGGTGCCGGTCAATACGCGATTGCGACGGATGAACCGGCATCGCGGGCGGGACGCGGATTCGATTCCCGCGCCTGACTGCGCACCGCCTCACGCGCCGAACGCCGCCTTCGCCAGCAGCCCGAGCGCGACGCACACGAGCACGGCCGCGAACCCGGCCTGCACGTGCCGCGCGGCGAGGTGGCGCGACGCGCCGCGGCCGGCGGCCATGCCGAGCGCGGTCGCGACGGTGAACCACAGCGTCACGTCGAGCGGTGCGCGCGTGCCCGACACGAGCGTCGCGAACACGCCGCCGGTGCCGACGAGCGCGATCACCATCAGCGACGTCGCGACGACACCGTGCATCGACACGTTCGTGAACTTGCGCAGCATCGGCACGATCACGAAGCCGCCGCCGACACCGAGCAGTCCCGTCATCAGGCCCGTCATCGCGCCGGTCGACGCCAGCGCGACGCCGACCGGCCAGGACCACACGAGCCGGCCCGTATCGGGATTCACGCGGCCGACGCACAGCGGCGACGCTTCCGCGTCGACCGGTGCGTGCCGCAGCGCCTGCCGCAACAGGCGGCCGGCGACGACCAGCATCGTCAGCGCGAACAACGCGAGCAGCAGGCGTTGTGGCAGCACGTGCGCGAGCCGTACGCCGAGCGTGGTCAGCGGCACGCCGGCCACGGCCATCAGCAGCGCCGCGCGGTAGCGCACGAGCCCGCGTCGGAAACCTTCGAGCGCGCCGAGCGCGGCGCTGCCCGCCACCGCGACGAGCGCGACGGGCGTGGCCTGCTGCATCGGCCAGCTCATGCCGACGACGAGCGCGGGCACCGCGAGGATGCCGCCGCCGGCGCCGGTCAGGCCGAGCACGGCACCGACGAAACCGCCCAGTACGAGGGAAATCAGCATGGCGTCACCGCGCTCCGGTCAACGTGCGATCGCGGGCTTCGCGAGCCATTCGCGGCCCTTGAGCATCGCCTTCCAGTAGAGCGGCGGCAGCACGCGTTCCTTGAGCAGCCACGCGAGCCGCGACGGGCGCTTGCCGTCGATCAGCCACGCGGGGAAGGTCGGCGCGACCTTGCCGCCGTACAGGAACTCGGCGAGCACGATCTTGCCGCGCTCGACGGTGAGCGGGCACGAGCCGTAGCCGTCGTACGCGGCGTCGCCGTGCGCGCGGCCGAGCGACGCGAGCAGGTTGTGCGCAACCACCGGCGCCTGCTTGCGGGCGGCCGCGGCCGTTTTCGCGTTGGTCGTGTTGGTGGCGTCGCCGAGCGCGTAGACGTCCGGATACTGCTTGTGCCGCAGTGTCGCCGGATCGACGTCGATCCAGCCGGCCGCGTCGGCGAGCGGGCTCGAACGCACGAAGTCGGGCGCCTTCTGCGGCGGCACGACGTGGATCATGTCGAACGCACGCACGACGGTTTCCTTGCCGCCGTCCGGCAGCGCGCGCGCGAACGTCGCGCGGCGCGCGGGCCCGTCGATCGACACGAGGTTGTGGCCGAACGACAGCGCGATGTCGTAGCTTTTCACGTATTCCATCAGCGCGGGCACGTAGTCGGCAACGCCGAACAGCGCGGCACCCGCATTCAGGAACTCGACGTTCGCGGCCTCGAGGTGGCCCGCGCGCCGCCAGTGATCGCACGACAGGTACATCGCCTTCTGCGGCGCGCCCGCGCACTTGATCGGCATCGGCGGCTGCGTGAAGAGCGCGTCGCCGCCGCGGAACGCGCGGACCAGCTCCCACGTGTACGGCGCGAGATCGTAGCGGTAGTTCGACGTGACGCCGTTGCGGCCGAGCGTGTCGGCGAGGCCTTCGATCCCGTGCCAGTCGAGCTTGAGCCCCGGGCACACGACAAGCTTGCGATACCCGATGCGGCGGCAGCCGTCGAGCACGACCGTGTGCGTGTCGGGCTCGAAGCCTGCGACGGCGGCCTGGATGTGCTGCACGCCGCGCGGCAGCACGTCGGTCATCCGGCGTGCGGTGGTCTCGGGCCGGAACACGCCCGCGCCGACCATCGTCCAGCCGGGCTGGTAGTAGTGGACGTCGGCCGGATCGATCACCGCGATGTCGAGTGACGCGTCACGCGCGAGCAGGCTCGACGCGACCGCGATGCCGGCCGCGCCCGCACCGACGATCACGATGTCGTGCCGCGCGTCGACGGCCGGTGCCGCCTGCCTGCCGCCTTGCGCGACCCGCGAGGCGAGCGCGCGCAGGTCGTAACCGGCTGCGCCGGCCGTCGCGACGATGTCGTTCAGCGGACGCAGGCCGGCTTGCGACAGCGCCCACAGCGTGGCCGAGCGCGTGCCGCTGCGGCAGTACGCGAGCACCGGGCCTTCGAGCGATGCGACGAGCGCGCCGAACTGCGCGGCCTGGTCGTCGGTCACCTTGCCCGTGTCGACCGGCAGGTAATGCACGTCGATGCCGAGCGGCGCGGCGGCCGCGCGGATCTCGGTGACGGTCGGCTGGTCGGGGCCTTCGCCGTCGGGGCGGTTGCAGATGATCGCGCGGATGCCGGCCGCGTGAAGCGCGGGCAGGTCGGCCGCCGCGATCTGCGGCGAGACCGACAGCGTGTCGGTCAGCTTGCGGATGGTCATGTCGGGGGTCTCCGGGTGGGGCGCGCGGCTCAGATCGCGTCGAGCGGGATCTTCAGGTAGCGCACGCCGTTGTCTTCGGGCTCGGGCAGGTGGCCGGCACGCATGTTGACCTGCACGGACGGCAACATCAGCACGGGCATCGCGAGTGTGGCGTCGCGCGCGGTGCGCATCGCGACGAAATCGTCCTCGGTCACGCCGTCCCTCACGTGCACGTTCGCGCGGCGCTGTTCGGCCACGGTCGTCTCGAACTGCACGTCGCGCCCGCCCGGCTGGTAGTCGTGGCACAGGTACAGGCGCGTGTCGGGCGGCAGGCCGAGCACGCGCGCGATCGAGCGGTACAGCGTGCGCGCGTCGCCGCCGGGGAAATCGCAGCGCGCCGTGCCGTAGTCGGGCATGAACAGCGTGTCGCCGACGAAGGCCGCGCGCTGCGTCGCGTCGTCGACGCAGTAGGTCATGCACGCGGGCGTGTGGCCCGGCGTATGCAGCGCGCGGATCGTCAGCGCGCCGAGCGCGAGCGTGTCGCCGTCGTCGAGCAGCCGGTCGAACTGGCGGCCGTCCTGCGCGAAACCGGGACCCGCGTTGAACAGCGTGCCGAACACATGCTGCACGCGGCATACGTGCGAACCGATCGCGATCCGGCCGCCGACGTGTTCCTTCAGGTACGGCGCGGCCGACAGGTGGTCGGCGTGCACATGGGTTTCCAGCAGCCAGTGCACGTCCGCGCCGAGTTCGGCGACGCGGGCGATCAGCCGATCGGCGCTCGCGGTGTGTGTGCGGCCGGACTTCGGGTCGTAGTCGAGCACGCTGTCGATCAGCGCGCACGCGCGGCTCGCGATATCGAGCAGCAGATAGCTGACGGTGTGGGTCGCCGGGTCGAAAAAGCCTTCGACCGACAGCGTGGTGGCATGGCTCACGGGGTGTCCTCGATCGGGTTCTGCATCTGCAATCGGGATCGGTAACTCAAGAAGCGTGCCAGCCTGCGCCAAGGTACCGGCCGATCTGCCAGGGACTTGATTCGGCTCGGGTTTTCGGTGCGGCTACAGCGATGCGCGAGTGTCGTCGGCCTCCGTCTGCCACCGTGGACTGCCACAATTGGCAGTGTCGTGGCAGAATTGGCGACCTGCCTGGCAGTTCGTCAGGCAACGCTTTCACCGAGCATCCGCATGAATCCGCACGACACCATCCCGATCGTCCCCGCGCCGCGCCGCGACGCCATGCCCGACGTGCGCGCGCTCGTCGCGTATCTCGAGCAGGATCCGCAGCCGATGATCGTCGTCGATCCCGACTACCGCATCCTCGCGGCGAACGATGCGTACCGGCGCCAGTTCGGCGTCGCGGGCGTCGAGCACGTGGGCCGGCACTGCTTCCAGGTCTCGCACCACTACGACGTGCCGTGCGACCAGGCCGGCGAGCATTGCCCGATGAAGCAGGCGCTCGAATCGCGCGGGCTGAACCGCGTGCTGCACATCCACCATACGCCGCGCGGCCCCGAGCATGTCGACGTCGAATTGCGGCCGATCTTCGATGCCGACGGCAACGTGATCGCCTATGTCGAGCGCCTGACGACAGTGCGCAGCGCATCCGCGCAGCCGAGCGCGGAAGGGCTCGTCGGCGGCGCCGACGCGTTCAACGCGGCGCTCGGCGCATTGCAGCGCGTCGCTCCGTCGATGCTGCCGGTGCTGCTGCTCGGCGAATCGGGCACCGGCAAGGAGCTGTTCGCCCGCGCGCTGCACGAGGCGAGCGACCGCGCGATGGGGCCGTTCGTCGTCGTCGATTGTTCGGGGATCGCCGAGACGCTGTTCGAGAGCGAACTGTTCGGTTACGAGAAGGGCGCGTTCACGGGCGCGAACCAGCGCAAGCCGGGCCTCGTCGAGACCGCGCAGGGCGGCACGCTGTTTCTCGACGAGATCGGCGACGTGCCGCTGCCGATGCAGGTGAAGCTGTTGCGCCTGATCGAATCGGGCACGTTCCGGCGCGTGGGCGGCGTCGAGGCGCTGCGCGCGGATTTCCGGCTGGTCGCGGCCACGCACAAGCCGCTGCGCGAGATGATCGACGACGGCCGGTTCCGGCAGGACCTCTACTACCGGATCAACGCGTTTCCGATTCCGTTGCCGGCGCTGCGCGACCGGCGCGGGGACGTCGCGCTGCTGGCCGAGTCGATCCTGCGGCGGATCGCGAACGCGCGCGCCAGCGCGGGCGATGCGGGCGCGCGGCCGTTCGCGGCCCGGCCGTTCGTGCTGACCGAGCGCGCGCTCGCGTGTCTCGATGCGTACGCGTGGCCGGGCAATATCCGCGAGCTGCGCAACGTGCTCGAACGCGCGTGCCTGTTCGCGGACGACGGGACGATCCGGATCGAGCATCTGCCGGCCGAGCTGGTCGCCGCGTCGGCCGCGCCGCAGGACCGGGCTGCCGATGCGCGCGGCGTGTCGGACGCGGAGCTCGTGCGGATCGCGCGCAGTTTCGACGGCACGCGCAAGGCGCTCGCCGAGCGCGTCGGGATGAGCGAGCGGACGTTGTACCGGCGGATGAAGGCGCTGGGGCTCGGGACGCGCGAGCGCTGAGCGGGCGCATGCGACGGTTGGCTGGCAGCGGCAGGCGGCTTTGTCGATAATGGCGCGTTCGAATCTGCATCCCCCTCGCCAATGAAGAGACGTTTCCTGTCGCCTTGCCTGTTTCTCGCAGCCACTGCGCTGTGCAACCTGGCGCAGGCCGCCGCCGAGTACACGTGGACCGACGCGGCCGGCGCGCACGCGGTGACGCTCGCGAGAACCGAGTCCGGCGACGACGTCGAGCTCAAGGTCGCCGCGACGCTCGACGGCCGACCCGACTGGACCGTGCGCGACTACGTGAAGGCCTGCCCGGTCGACGTGATTCTCGACGTCGTCCCTGCGTCGATCGAAATGCGCGACCTGCTCGGCAACGGCCGCAAGCAGTTCCTGTTCGCGTACAAGATCGGCTGTCGCGGCGATGTGAGCGCCGACCAGGTCAAATACTTCCTGATCGACCAGGGCACGAAGTACGTGCTGCGCGGCGAGGAGACGGTCACGATCAACGGCAAGTTCATGGACGGCGGCGCGGCGCCCGTGCCGAATGCGGACCTGAAAGCCCAACCGGCGTTTCTGCGCTACATGACGAAGCACTGGCACGGGATCAGCGCGCGCGACTATCGGTAGGCATGCGCGCGGCGGCCGCGACGGTGCGTTCGACGTGCGCCTGTCGGTGAAGCGGGCGGCACGCGGAAAAACCCGCCTGCCGCCCGCAACCTCATGCGTTCAACCCGCTCAGCGCGCCGGCGCCAGCTGCGCCATCGCCTCCCGCACGAAGCCGATCAGCGTGTCGTCGATCCACGAATCCTTCGTCAGCGACGGCTCGTTCATCATCGCCTGGCGGAATTTCGCATGCGTAGCCGGATCGTTGCCGGCATAGCTGCAGAACAGCGTGAGCCAGCGCTGCGCGAGCGCGCGGCCTTCCGGTGAATCCGGCCTGGCGCCCGCCTCGATCGCGTCGCGCACGTCGCCCATCAGTTGCGGCCATGCCATCGCGCTTTCACCGTAGTGCGCCCGCATGAAGCGGATCTCGTCCGGCGCGAGATACTTCTCGAAGATCTGCATCTTGGTTTCCGACGACGCGCGCAGCACATAGTCGCGCAGGGCGGTCGAAATGCCGATCTTCGACTGCATCGCCGGTTCGTGTTCGTGCATCAGGTTCAGCTTCGCCAGCAGCCGCGGATCGTTGTTCGTGTCGCGCACGAGCAGCGCCATCCAGCGGCTGGCGAGCGCACGGGTGCGTTCGTCCTCGGCGGGCACGCCCGCGTCGTGCAGCGCACGCACCTCGTCGACGAGGGCGATCCATTCGGCGTCGCCCGCCTGGCTCTTCTGGTACATCGGCAGGCGCGCGAGTTCTTCCTCGGAAAAATATTTGTCGTACACGGTCATCAACTCCAGTGTGGTGAGCCAATCGGCCAGCTCCGGCTCCGTGCCCGCGGCGAGCTGCGCATGCAGGTTCACGAGCCGCTCGCGCAGCTGCGCGGTCTGCGCAAGCTGACGGTCGAGCAGCGCGATCTGCTTCGCGACGATCTCGACGAGCGGCGTGTCGGGCTGGTTCAGGTGATCGCCGATTTCGGCAAGCGACAGGCCGAAGCGACGCAGCGCCTGGATCTGGTGGAGCCGGGCGATGTCGTGGCGGTCGTACAGCCGGTAGCCGTTGTCGGCGCGCGCCGAAGGCGTCAGCAGACCGATCGCGTGATAGTGATGAAGCGTGCGGACGGTCAGCCCGCTGCGTTTCGCCAGTTCTCCCACTTTCAGTCGCATTCGTTCCTCCATTCGGGTCGCACACTGGAGTCTCGAACGTTACGCTACGTGAGGGTCAAGCGGAAGATCGGAAATCGGGTGCGCGGCGGGATTCCGCGCACCCGATGGCAGGGCCGGCCTATTGCGGCGAAGGCGGGGTGTCGGCGCCGGCGGCGCGCGCTTGCCGGCCGGTGGCGGAAGCGTCGGCCGCCTTGTCGGTCTTGCCGGACTTGTCGACCGGCGGCGTGCCCATCGCCTGGTAAAGCCGTGCGGTATCCGCGAACCGCGCGCCGGTCGCACGGATCTCGTCGAGCCGCGCGTTGCGATACTGCAACTCGCTGGCGCGCGCGGCCGACGGCGGCAGCGCGCCGAGCCGCACGCGGGCTGCCGCGTCGTCGTACGCGCCGCGCGCGGACAGCGCGGCGCGGGACGACGCATCGAGCGCTTCCGCATCGTGCTCGAGCGCGGCGAGCGAATCGGCGACGTTCTGGAATGCGCCGAGCACGGCCTGCTTGTACTGGTCGACGGCGGCCTCGTAGGTCGCCTTCGCCGCGCGGCGCTGCGCGAGCAGCGCGCCGCCGTGGAAGATCGGCTGGCTCAGCGACGCGCCGATGTTCCAGATCGAGCCGGCGCCCGACAGCATCGTCGGCCAGCTGAAGCCGCCTTTGCCCATCGCCGCCGACAGCGACAGCTGCGGGAACATCTGCGCGGTCGCGAGGCCGACTTCGGCCGCGGCCGCCTTCAGCCCCGCGTCGGCCGCCTGGATGTCCGGGCGGCTTTGCAGCAGGTCCGACGGCACGACGACGGGCACCTGTTCGGGCAGGTGCAGGTCGGCGAGCGTGAGATCGGCCGGCGGCCGGTCGGGCGTGCGGCCGACCAGCACCGCGAGCGCATGGCGCGCCGAGTCGCGCTGCTGGCGGAGGGCGGGCAGGCTCGCCGCGAACGTGTCGGCGCTTTGCCGCGCATTCAGCGCGTCGCTGCGCGAGGCGGAACCAAGCGCGTAACGGCGTTCGGCATCGTGCGCCTGGTCGTTGGCGAGCGCGACCAGCCGCTCGGTCGTGTTGATCTGCGCATTCAGCACCGACACCGTGATCGACGCGGTGACGATGTTCGCGGCCAGCGCGCGCCGTGCGGATTCGAGCTGGAACGCGCTGACGTCGACGCGGCGGGCCAGCGCGCGGTTCGCGAAACGCGACGCGCCGAACAGGTCGATCGTGTAGCTCGCCTGCAGCTGCCCGACGAACGTGTCGTACAGCAGCGTCGGCGCGCCGAGCGCGGGAATCGGCACGCCGAGCGCACGCTGGCGCGTGGCCTGGCCGCCCGCGTCGATCGACGGCAGCATCGAGCTGCCGATCTGCCCGCGCAACTGTTCGCGCGCGGCATCGAGCGAATGCGACGCCGCGCTCAACGTCGGGCTGTTGCGCAGCCCTTCGTCGACGAGCGCGTTCAGTGCGTCGGAGCGGTACTGTTTCCACCAGTCGGGCACCGGTTTTGCCCCGACTTCGAACTGCTGCGTGACGCCTTGCGCGGACACGGTCTGCTGGACTTGCGGCGTGGCGCCGTAGTGCGCGGGCGACGGCATCGCGGGCGGCTCGCCGCTCGGCGCGAACCAGGCGCAGCCCGCGAGCGGGCCGGCGAGGCTCGCCACCGCGAGTGCCCGCACGGCTTGTGTTTTCAGGTTCATCGATCGATCCATGGTCAGGCTCCCGACGGCGCGGCAGGGGTGCCGCCTGGCGGCGGGCCGTCCTGCGGGTCGCGTTCGTCGCGCTTCACGCGGAACCACGTCGCATACAGCGCGGGCAGGTAGAACAGCGTCAGCACGGTCGCGCTCGTGATGCCGCCCATCAGCGCGGTCGCCATCGGCCCGAAGAAGTTCGAGCGCAGCAGCGGGATCAGCGCGAGCACGGCGGCCGCGGCCGTCAGCGTGATCGGGCGGAACCGCCGCACGGTCGCGCCGATGATCGCGTCGATGCGGCGGTGGCCGACCGCGATGTCCTGCTCGATCTGGTCGACGAGGATCACCGAGTTGCGCATGATGATCCCGAACATCGCGATCACGCCGAGCATCGCGACGAAGCCGAACGGCTGGCCGAACAGCAGCAGCGTGGCGACCACGCCGATCAGCCCGAGCGGCGCGGTCAGCACGACCATCAGCACGCGCGAGAAGCTCTGCAGCTGGATCATCAGCAGCGTGAACACGGCGATCGCCATCAGCGGCATCTGCGCATTGATCGACTTCTGCGCCTTCGCGCTTTCCTCGACCGAGCCGCCGATGTTGATCTGATAGCCGACCGGCAGTTGAGCGCGCAACGTGTTCAGCTTCGCGTCGACCGCATGGGTGACGTCGATGCCTTGCGCGCCGGCGCGCACGTCCGACTGCACGGTGATGGTCGGCTGGCGGTCGCGCTCCCACACGACGCCGTACTCGAGCGTCGGCTTGAAGCGGCCGAGCGAGCCGAGCGGCACGGGGCCGTTCGGGGTCGGCAGCGCGAGGCCGGCGAGCTTCCCCGGATCGACGCGGTCCGCCCGCGGCGCGCGCAGGTCGACCGCGATCAGCTTGTCGCGCTCGCGGTACTGCGTGACGGTCGTGCCGGACAGCGTCATCGCGAGGAAGCTCGACACGTCCTGCGACGTGACGTTCAGCTCGCGCGCCTTCTTCTGGTCGATCTCGAAGCGCACCGAGCGCTCGGCCGGCTCGTCCCAGTCGAACTGCACGTTGACGGTGCGCGCATCGCCGCGCATCGTCGCCGCGACCTTCTCCGCGATCGAGCGCACCGTCGCGATGCTGTCGCCGCTCACGCGGAACTGCACCGGATAGCCGACCGGCGGGCCGTTCTCGAGCCGCGACAGCCGCGAGCGCACGGCCGGGAACTGCTCGCGCAACGTGGTTTCGAGCCAGGTCGCGAGCTTTTCGCGGTCCTTCACCGATTTCGCGGTGATCACGAACTGCGCGAAGTTGGGCAGCTGAAGCTGCTGGTCGAGCGGCAGGTAGAAGCGCGGCGCGCCGCTGCCGACGAAGTTCACCGAATGATCGATCTCGGGGCGCTTGTCGATCACCTTCTCGAGGCGTTCGGTTTCGCGCAGCGTCGCCGCGAACGACGCGCCTTCGGGCAGCCGCAGGTCGACCAGCAGCTCGGGGCGATCGGAGCTCGGGAAGAACTGCTGCGGCACGAGCGAGAAGCCCATCAGCGCGACCACGAAGAGCGCGCCCGTGATCAGCAGTACGACGAAGCGCCGCTCGATGCACCAGTCGATCCAGCCGCGCAGCCGCCGGTAGAAACGCGTGTCGTAGATGTCGTGCTCGTGGTCGTCGGGCAGGTGCGCTTCATGTGCTTGCCGCTTGCGCTCGGGCAGCAGGTGGAAGCCGAGCAGCGGGATCAGCACGACCGCCGCGAACCACGACGCGATCAGTGCGATCGCAGACACCTCGAAGATCGAGCGCGTGTATTCGCCGGTGCTCGATTTCGCGAGCGCGATCGGCAGGAAGCCCGACACGGTGACGAGCGTGCCCGTCAGCATCGGGAACGCGGTGCTCGTATAGGCGAACGCGGCGGCGCGTGCACGGGTATAGCCCTGTTCGAGCTTCACGGCCATCATCTCGACCGCGATGATCGCGTCGTCGACGAGCAGCCCGAGCGCGAGCACGAGCGTGCCGAGCGACACCTTGTGCAGCCCGATGTCGAACAGGTACATGAAGAGGGCGGTGACCGCGAGCACGACGGGAATCGAGATCACGACCACCATCCCGGTGCGCAGGCCGAGCGACACGAGGCTCACGACCAGCACGATCGCGACGGCTTCCGCGACGGCTTCGAGGAAGTCGTCGACCGAATGCGCGACCGCATGCGGCATGCTCGATACCAGCGTCAGCTTGAGGCCGGCCGGCAGTTGCGCCTGCAGGTCCTTCGATTCGGCGTCGAGCGCCTTGCCGAGCCGGATCACGTCGCCACCCGGCTGCATCGTGACGCCGATGCCGAGCACCGCCTTGCCGCCCGCGCGCATCTGCGTGACGGCCGGATCGTCGTAGCCGCGCTTCACCGTCGCGAGATCGCCGAGCCGGAACGTGCGGCCGTTGATGCGGATCAGCGTGTCGGCGATCGCGTCGACGTTGTCGAACTGGCCGCTCGGCCGCACGAACACGCGATCGTCGGCGGTCGTCAGCGTGCCGGCCGACGAGATGTCGTTCTGCGCGTTGATCGCCTGCCCGAGCTGCTGCGGCGAGATGCCGAGGCGCGTGAGCTGCGCGTTGTTGACCTCGACGAAGATCCGCTGGTCGGGGTCGCCGAAATAGTCGACCTTGCCGACCCCCGGCACGCGCAGCAGCACGGTGCGCAGCTGGTCGGCGTAATTGTGGAGCTGCGCGGGCGTGAAGCCGTCGCCTTCGAGCGTCCAGATATTGGTGTAGACGTCGCCGAATTCGTCGTTGAAGAACGGACCCTGCACGCCGGGCGGCAGCGTATAGCCGATGTCGCCGACTTTCTTGCGGATCTGGTACCAGGTTTCAGGCACGTCCTTCACGGGCGCCGAATCCTTCATCGTGAAGAAGATCAGCGATTCGCCGGGGCGCGAGTAGCTGCGCAGGAAGTCGATGGCCGGCGTTTCCTGCAGCTTGCGGCCGATCCGGTCGGTGACCTGTTCCTGCACCTGCCGCGCGGTCGCGCCGGGCCAGAACGTGCGGATCACCATCACGCGGAACGTGAACGGCGGGTCTTCGGATTGCGCGAGGCGGGTGTAGGCCAGAATGCCCGCGAGCGTCGCGAGCGCGATCAGGTAGACGACCAGCGCCTGGTGGCGCAGCGCCCACGCCGACAGGTTGAAGCGGCCTTCTTCGTAGGAAACGCTCACGATGCGAAGTCCTCCGGATGCAGCGGCGCGATCGCGCGGACTTTCTCGCCCGCGCTGACCGTGTGCACGCCCTGCAGCACGACGCGTTCACCGGGCTGCAGCCCGTGCGACACCGTCACCGTGTGCTCGTTGAAGCGCGCGACGTCGACGCGGCGCAGCTCGAGCGTGTCGTCCTTCGTGCGCACGACCCACACGGCCGGTTGCTGGCCGTCGTGGAACAACGCGGTCGCGGGCAGCGTGATCGACTGCGCGTCGCCGGCGGCCGGTGCGCCGTCGAACGCGACGCTGGCCGTCATCCCGAGCCGGATCGCCGGATCGGGCGCGGCGAGCGTGAGCTTCACGCGATACGTGCGGCTTTGCGGATCGGCGGCCGGCGCGATTTCGCGGACCTTCGCGGCGAACGGGCGGCCCGGCAGCGACGGCAGCGTGACGGTGGCCGCGTGGCCCGGCGTGAGCGATGCAAGCGCGGCCTCGGGCACGTCGCTGACGACGTCGACGTCGCCGGACCACGCGAGCTGGTAGACGGCCTGGCCGGCCGATACGTTCTGGCCGGTGTCGGCCTGTTCGGCGGTGATATAGCCCGCATGATCGGCGACGAGCGTCGCGTAGCGGAGCTGGTTCTTCGCGAGCGCGAGTTGCTGCTGCGCCTGGTCGCGCTGCGCGAGCGCCGACGTGTAGCTGTTCTCGGTCTGCTCGAGCTGCGCGGTCGCGATCAGGTTTTCGCGCGCCTGCGCGCGATCGCGGTCGAGCTGCTGCTTCGCGAACGCGAGGCTGTGCGTCGCGGCATCGAGTTGCGCCTGCGCGCTCGCGGCGTTCTTCTCGACGTCGGACGGATCGAGCAGCGCGACGACCTGGCCGACCTTGACCGCATCGCCGAGGCGCACCTTGCGCTCGATGATCTTGCCGGCGATGCGGAACGACAGCGGGGTGGCGTAGCGCGGCTGGATCTCGCCGGGGAGCGTGCGGGCGACGGCAGCGTCGTCGGCATGGGCGGGCAGCGCAACGACGGGGCGCGGGGCAGGCGGCGCGGATTCTTTCGGATGACAGGCGGCGACGACGAGCGCGGCGCCGACCAGCAGCGCGACGCGGGAACCGGAGCGATTCACGAAACCCCCAGATGAGGTGAGAGCGA
Organism: Burkholderia sp. AU33423; assembly: GCF_002223135.1. NCBI lineage: Bacteria > Pseudomonadati > Pseudomonadota > Betaproteobacteria > Burkholderiales > Burkholderiaceae > Burkholderia > Burkholderia sp. AU33423. Next base: position 1,515,904 of record NZ_NKFH01000004.1, on the reverse strand, counting down.
GAGCGGAACGAAGCCGGCAAGCGCGGCGGGCGCTTGCCCCGAGCGGCGCCGGCACGGGCGTGCGGACACCTTCTTTCAGAAACTGTGGCGAATTCTAATACACACCTGTATCTGAATGCAAAGATGAATCCGAAAGGTAAAGGGTGCTAGACTGCGCGCCATGAAACCACAGCGCTTAACTCGCGAGCAGAGCAGGGACCAGACGCGCGAACGTCTGCTGATTGCCGCGCACCGTATTTTTCTGAAGAAAGGTTTTGTCGCCGCGAGCGTCGAGGACATCGCGGCGGCGGCCGGCTATACGCGCGGCGCGTTCTACTCGAATTTCCGCAGCAAGTCCGACCTGCTGCTGGAATTGCTGGAGCGCAATCACGCGGAGGTGCAGGCCGATTTCCAGGCGATCTTCGACGGGGGCGGAACGCGCGAGCAGATGGAGTCGATGTCGCTCGCGTATTACCGGACGCTGTTTCAGGACGACGAATATTCGCTGCTGTGGGGCGAGGCGAAGCTGCAGGCCGCGCGCGACGCGAAATTCCGCGTGCGCTTCAACCAGTTCCTGCATGGCAAGCGCCTGCAGATGGCCGAGTTCATCCGGCGCTTCTCCGAGCGCGCCGGCACGCCGTTGCTGCTGCCGGCGGAGACGCTGGCTTTCGGGTTGATGTGCCTGTGTGATGGCGTGCAGTCGTACTACACGGCTGATCCGCAGCACGTGTCGGCCGAGGTGGCCGAGTCGGTGCTGGCGGGGTTCTTCGCGCGCGTCGTGCTCGGGCGCGCACCGGACTGAGCGGGCCTCGGGCCGCGCTCGCGCGGCGGGCGGCGGGCGGCGAATCGCCCGGTCAGCGTTCGCCAGTCATCCGCCGGTACGCATCGAGCAGCGACGTCTTGTAGACGACCCCGGCGAGCGTCGGCTCCGCTTCGCTTTCGATCACCGGCAGGCGTTCGCCCTGGAACGCCATGAAGCGTTCGAGCGCAGTGGCGAGCGGCATGTCGGGCGTGAGCAGCGGAAACGGCGTGTGCGCATAGTGCGCGGCCGTCTTGTCGGCCGTGTCGCGCTTGTCGAGCAGGTCCGACGTGATGTCCTTCAGCGCGACCGCACCGCGAAAGCGTCCGGCGTCGTCGGTCACGTACAGATACTTCACCGGATATTCGAGGAACACGCGCGTCATGTCGGCGACGCTCGCAGTGAGCGGCACGACCGTCTGCGCGGGCTGGATCAGTTCGCGCATCTGCGTGGTGCGGATCCGGCTGCGTTCCTCGGCATCCTGGTGGTGATGCAGGGTGATCTCGTACATCGACGTCGTGCCGGTCGCGCGCGCGACGAAGTACGCGAATACGCAGGACACCAGCAGCGGCAGCACGACCTGGTAGCTGAGCGTCATCTCGAAGATCATCAGGATCGCCATCAGCGGCGCCTGCGTGGCGCCTGTCAGGAACGCGCCCATCCCGACGATTGCGTACGCGAAGTACGCCGACGTATGGCCGGGCCACACGGCTTGCATCGCGAGTCCGAACAGCGAGCCGAACACCGCGCCGACGAACAGCGTCGGCGTGAACACCCCGCCGATCGCGCCGGAGCCGACGGTGGCGGAGGTCGCGATCACCTTGAACACGAGCACCGCGACGAGTGCCTGCCAGGTCCACGGCGAATGGAGGATGAGGTTCACCACGCTGTAGCCGTTGCCCCACACGTCCGGCACCCAGACCGAGATCACGCCGACGACGAGGCCGCCGAGCGCGAGCCGCACGGGCAGCGGCACGGGCAGCCGCTTGAACTGGTTCTTCGATGCATCGAGCAGGTGCAGGAACTGCGGCGCGAGCACGCCGCACAGCGCGCCGAGCACGACGAACAGCAGCACTTCGGGGCCGGTGACGGCTGGAAACACCGGCATCTCGTACGGCGGCCGGTAGCCGACAAATTCGCGCATCACGATGTTCGCGACGACCGACGAGACGATCATCGGCCCGAGACTTTCCATCGCGATGCCGCCGAGCACGATCTCGGACACGAAGAAGGCACCGGCGATCGGCGCGTTGTACGCGGACGTGATGCCGGCGGCCGCCCCGCAGGCGACCAGCAGGCGCAGGCGCGGCGGGTCGAAGTGCACGAAGCGGCCGACGAGCGACGCGGCGAGCGCCGCGAGCTGCACCATCGGGCCTTCGCGGCCGATCGAGCCGCCGCTGCCGATCGTCAGCAGCGACGACACGCTGCGCCACAGGCTCTGGCGGACCGGCACGATGCCATTGCCGAGCGCGACCGATTCCATGTAGTCGGTCTTGGCGGCCTGCTTGGCGCCGCGGGTCGCGAGCAGCAGCACGCAGCCGGCGAGGAAGCCGCCCGCGGCCGGCATCCAGAACCGCACGTACCACGGCAGGCGCTTGGCCATCTGCACGAAGCTGCCGCTTTGCCCGGAGATCAGGTGCTGCATCAGGTCGATGCCTTCGCGGAACGCCATCGTGGCAAAGGCGCCGCCGACGCCGACGATGGCCGACCAGATCAGCATCGTATGGGCGTCCGACAGGCGGAACAGCGTTTGGGCGCGAGTGCGCAGCTTCAGCAGGAACGAGAGCACGGCTGAAAGAGGGCGATGGAAAACGACGCGAAGCATAGCACTGCGCCGCGCCCGCGGGACCTTCCCGTCGGGCGCGGCGCGCGAAGTGTCACGGGCGGGCAACTCAGCCAAGCCAGTGCTGCACGGCCCAGGTGATCCCGTAGCCGCCGGCGATCAGCCACACGTACAGGATCAGGCCGGTCATCAGCGCCCGGGGGCCGGCTGCGCGGATCTGCGCGACGCGGGTTTCGATGCCGAGTGCGGTCATGGCCATCGTCAGCGCGAAGGTGTCGAGCACGTTCAGCGTGTGGGTGACGTCGGTGGGCAGCACGTTCAGCGAATTGACGATCACGAAGCCGAGGAAACCGAGTGCGAACCAGGGCACGGCCACCTTCCGCTTGCCGTGCGCGCCGGCGGCGGTGGCACGGGCCGAGCGGGCCAGCCACCAGCCGAGCGCCAGCAGCACCGGCACCAGCAGCATCACGCGGGTCATCTTGACGATCGTCGCGATGTGCGCGACCTGCGGGCTGATGTCGCTCGCCGCGCCGACCACCTGTGCGACCTCGTGGATCGTGCCGCCGAAGAACAGGCCGAGGCCGGCCGGATCGAGGTTCAGCAGCCCGGCGTGATACGCGATCGGGTACAGGAACATCGACAGCGTGCCGAACAGCACGACGCTGCCCACGGCCATCGCGCTCTGGTGCGGCTTCGACTGCAGCGTCGATTCGAATGCGAGCACGGCGGCCGCGCCGCAGATCGCGCTGCCGGCGGCGGTCAGCAGGGCGGAATCGCGGTCGAGCTTCATGATCTTCATGCCGGCCCAGGTGCCGATCACGAGCGTGCTGACGACGACCAGTACCGACACCGTCAGGCCCGGCAGCCCGACCTGCGCGATTTCCTGCAGGCTCACGCGCAACCCGAAGAACGCGACCGCGATGCGCAGCAGCTTGCGCGCGGAGAAATTGACGCCGGCTGCCCAGCTGGCCGGCATGCCGTCGCGCAGCGCGTTGCCGTACAAGGCGCCTGCGACGATGCCGACGATCAGCGGCGACAGGCCGAGCCCCGCGATCGCGGGAAGCTGGGACAGGCTCGTGACGGCCGCGGCGAACAGCGCGACGAACAGCACACCGTTCAACTGGCCGCGCATCGACGGCGCGGCGGGGCTGAGATGGGGACTCGGAGCAGTGGACATGGAAGCACCGTGATGGAGCGTGTTGCGATGCTGTAATCCTAATTTCGTTATATCGATATGAAAAATTGTGATTTGTGACGTAAACTATCCGGAAAGCTGATAATTTATCCCCATGACCCCGGATCAACTGATAACGTTCGCCGCCGTCGCCGAGCACCTGAACATCAGCCACGCCGCCGTGGCGCTGCATCTGTCGCAGCCGGCCGTGTCGGGCCAGTTGCGGCTGCTGCAGGACGAATTCGGCGAGCCGCTGTACCAGCGCGAAGGCCGCGGCATCCGCCTGACCCCGGTCGGTGAACAGCTCGCGCAGTACGCGAAGGCGCAGCGCGACACGTTTGCGCAGGCGCGTGCGTTTCGTGACGCGGTACGCGGGCTCGAGGCCGGTACGCTGCGCATCGGCGCGAGCACGACGCCCGCGAGTTACCTGTTGCCGTACCTGATCGCGGCGTTCCAGCCGCGCGCGCCGCGCGTGGCGATCCAGACGATGAGCGGCAACACGGCCGACGTGGTCGCCGCGCTGCCGTCGCTCGATATCGCGATGATCGAAGGGCCGCCCGGCGAGGCACTGCCGCCGGGCACCGCGGTGCACGCGTGGCGCGAGGACGAGATCGTGGCGATCGTGCCGACCGGCCATCCGCTGGCCGCTCCGGAATATGCGTCGGGGGTCACGCTCGACGCGCTGGCCGCCCATCCGCTCGTGCTGCGCGAGGCGGGCTCCGCGGTGCGGCAACTCGTCGAGCGCGCGTTCGCGCAAGGCGCGGCGCCGATGCGCGTCGCGTTCGAGATCGCGGGCGTCGAGGCGGTGAAGGAAGCCGTGCGGGCCGGGATGGGCGTCGGGTTCGTCTCGGCGATGTCGTTGCGTCACGACGATGCCGCGCTCGTCCTGCGCTCGCTCGCGCCCAAGCCGCTCACCCGTCACTTCTCCATCCTCGTGCCGCACGGCAGTGCGCCGTCGCGGGTCGCCGCCCAGTTCCTCGAAATGAGCCTCGCGCACGACCTCGCCTGAGCGGCCGAACCCGGCCCGGGAACGCGCGATGCGCGCCGTCGCGCGCGCGCGTTTGCGTCATGCCCCGTCTTAGGGATTTCCTCTATGGCGTGGGTCTGACGCGAAGCGCACCATCCGTCTCAAGCAAATGGAACCGGTTCCATTCCGGTGAAAAAGGGCAACATGACAGACATCGTGATCGTGGCGAGCGCATTCGGGATGGACCGCGTGCGTCAGGAGGGCCACAGCGCATTCATCGCGACCGCGGCGGCGTCCGGTGCGACCGGCTTCGAGGTGCGGCGCGAACTGTTCGCGTCGGAAGAGGCGGCCGCGCCTGGCGCGCTGGCCGTGCTCGGCGCGCAACTGGCCAGCCATGGTCTGTGGTCGGTCTTCTCGACGCCGGCCAACCTGTACACGGAAACGGGTGCGCTCGATGCGGACGCATTGCGCAGCGCGCTCGCCGAAGCCGACGCGCTCGGCGCGCGCTTCGTGAAATTCCAGCTCGGCGGCTTCGCCGGCGACGCGCACGCGGCCGACATCGTCGCGCTGTCGCGCGGCGCGCGGGCCCGCGTGGTGGTCGAGAACGGCCAGCTTCCGGTCGGCGGCGCGCTCGCGCAGTTCCGCGGGCTGTTCGACGCACTGGCCGCGGCCGGCGTGCCAGATGCGCTCGGGATGACCTTCGACATCGGCAACTGGCAGTGGCCGGGCGAAGCGCCGCTTGATTGCGCGCAAGTGCTCGCGCCGCATGTGGAATACATTCACTGCAAGGCGGTTGCGGGCGAGGGCGCGCGCCGTTTCGCCACCGCGCCGGCCCCGAACGATCCGCTCGTGACCGGCGTGCTCGCGGTGCTGCCGCAGCACGCGCCGCGCGGCATCGAGTTCCCGTTCGACGCGGCCGACCTGGCGGGCGATGCATGCCGGCGCGTTGCATGGCTCGCCACCGCGTGACGGTGGAAGGATCCTGGAGAGTTCATTCATGAAAGCAGCACTCGATGTCGTGACCTACGGCGAAGCGATGGCGATGTTCGTCGCGACCGAGCCCGGCCATCTCGCGCACGCGACGCAATTCACGAAGCGGGTCGCGGGCGCCGACCTGAACGTCGCGATCGGCTTGTCGCGGCTCGGCTTCCGGGTCGGCTGGATGAGCCGCGTCGGCCGCGACTCGTTCGGCGGCTACGTGCTCGACACGCTGGCGCGCGAAGGCATCGACGCGTCGTGCGTGACCGTCGATCCGCGTTATCCGACCGGCTTCCAGCTGAAGTCGCGCAACGACGACGGCAGCGACCCGACCGTCGAATATTTCCGCAAGGGCTCGGCCGCGAGCCACCTGTCGTGCGACGACTACGTGGCCGACTACGTGCTCGGCGCGCGCCACCTGCACCTGACGGGCGTCGCGCCGGCGATCTCCGCGACGTCGTGCGAGCTCGCGTTCAGGCTCGCGCGCGAAATGCGCGCAGCCGGCAAGACGATCTCGTTCGACCCGAACCTGCGCCCGACGCTGTGGCCGTCCGCCGACGTGATGGCGAAGACGCTGAACGCGCTCGCGTCGCTCGCGGACTGGGTGCTGCCGGGCATCGCCGAAGGGCGGCAGCTGACCGGGCACGACACGCCGGCCGACATTGCGGGCTTCTATCTTGCACAGGGCGCGCGCGGTGTCGTGATCAAGCTTGGTGCGGAAGGCGCGTACTACCGGACGGCCGACGGCCGTGACGGAACGGTGACGGGCGAGCGCGTGCAGAACGTCGTCGACACGGTTGGCGCCGGCGACGGCTTCGCGGTCGGCGTGGTCAGCGCGTTGCTGGAGGGCAAGACGATCGAGCAGGCGGTGGCGCGCGGCAACCGGATCGGTGCGCTCGCGATCCAGGTGATCGGCGACTCGGAAGGGCTGCCGACCCGCGCCGCGCTCGATCGGTTCGAAAACGTCAGCAATCGCGCCGATCGCTTAGAGGAAACCTTCACCGCGCAATGAGAGGCCGGACACGGCACAATCCGCGGACTCAATTCGTCGTGCATGCGCACGGCAAGGTACGGGACCAGAGTAAGCGCTAAAGCGCCAACTCTGGTCGACCGCGATGCATGGGACCAGAGTAAACGCTGAAGCGCTAACTCTGGTCGACCGCGAAGCATGGGATCCAAGTAAGCGCTGAAGCGCTAACTTGGATCGACACAGGAGACACTCTGATGGCCAACACACTCGCTGCCCGCCGCTGGTGGACGATCATGCCGATCGTCTTCATCACGTACAGCCTCGCCTACCTCGACCGCGCGAACTACGGGTTCGCGGCCGCGGCCGGCATCAACCAGGACCTCGGGATCAGCAAGGGCCTGTCGTCGCTGATCGGCGCGCTGTTCTTCCTCGGCTACTTCTTCTTCCAGATTCCCGGCGCGATCTATGCGGAACGCCGCAGCGTGAAGAAGCTCGTGTTCGTCAGCCTCATCCTGTGGGGCGCCTGCGCGGCGCTCACGGGCGTGGTCAGCAACATCCCGTCGCTGATGGCGATCCGCTTCGTGCTCGGCGTCGTCGAGGCGGCCGTGATGCCGGCGATGCTGATCTACATCAGCAACTGGTTTACGAAGAACGAACGCTCGCGCGCGAACACGTTCCTGATCCTCGGCAACCCGGTCACCGTGCTGTGGATGTCGATCGTGTCGGGCTATCTCGTGCACGAATTCGGCTGGCGCCACATGTTCATCGCCGAAGGCGTGCCGGCCGTCCTCTGGGCCGTGTGCTGGTGGTTCCTCGTTCAGGACAAGCCGGCCGATTCGCCGTGGCTCAACGCGCAGGAAAAGCGTGATCTCGACGCCGCGCTCGCGGCCGAGCAGGCAGCGATCAAGCCCGTGCGCAACTATGGCGAAGCGTTCCGCTCGCCGGCCGTGATCAAGCTGTGCGCACAGTATTTCTGCTGGAGCATCGGCGTGTACGGCTTCGTGCTGTGGCTGCCGTCGATCGTCAAGAACGGCTCCGACCTCGGGATGGTCGCGACCGGCTGGCTGTCCGCGCTGCCGTATCTCGCCGCGACGATCGCGATGATCGCCGCGTCGTGGGCGTCCGACAAGGTCGGCTCCCGCCGCGGTTTCGTGTGGCCGTTCCTGCTGATCGGCGCGGCTGCGTTTGCCGCATCGTACGCACTCGGCTCGTCGCACTTCTGGATCTCGTATGCGCTGCTGGTCGTGGCAGGCGCCGCGATGTACGCGCCGTACGGCCCGTTCTTCGCGATCGTGCCGGAACTGCTGCCGAAGAACGTCGCCGGCGGCGCGATGGCGCTGATCAACAGCATGGGCGCGCTCGGTTCGTTCGTCGGCTCGTACTTCGTCGGCTACCTGAACGGGGCGACCGGCTCGCCTGTCGCGTCGTATGCGTTCATGAGCGCCGCGCTCGTCGCCGCGGTGATCCTCACGCTGTCCGTCAAACCCCAGGCGCGCGATACGCATCCGCTCGCGACGCCGCTGCAAGGAAAGTGAATCAGATGAAGCCCCGTATCGTCGCGTACAAGCCGCTGCCCGATGACGTCCTCGCGTACCTGCGCGAGCATGCGGACGTCGTGCAGGCCGACGGCGCCGCCGCCCTTGCCGATGCGCTCGGCGACGCGGACGGCGCGATCGGCGCGAGCCTGAAGGTCACGCCGCAGATGCTCGACCGCGCACCGCGGCTGAAGGCGTGGTCGACGATCTCGGTGGGCTACGACAACTTCGACGTCACGGATCTCACGCGGCGCGGGATCGTGCTCGCGCATACGCCGGACGTGCTGACCGAGTCGACCGCCGATACGGTGTTTTCGCTGATCCTCGCGTCCGCGCGACGCGTGGTCGAGCTGGCCGAATGGGTGAAGGCCGGCCACTGGCATCACAGCATCGGCCCCGACCTGTACGGCACCGACGTGCAGGGCAAGACGCTCGGCATCGTCGGGCTCGGGCGGATCGGCGGCGCAGTCGCGCGCCGCGCGGCGCTCGGCTTCCGGATGCAGGTGCTGTACGCGAACCGTTCCGCGCATGCGGAAGCCGAGTCGCAGTACGGCGCGCGGCGCGTCACGCTCGACGAACTGCTCGCGCAGTCGGATTTCGTGTGCCTGCAGGTGCCGCTTTCGCCGGAAACGCACCACCTGATCGGTGCGGCCGAATTCGCGAAGATGAAGCGCGGTGCGATCCTGATCAACGCATCGCGCGGGCCGGTAGTCGACGAAGCCGCGCTGATCGACGCGCTGCGTGCGGGCACGATCCGCGGCGCGGGGCTCGATGTGTTCGAGAAGGAACCGCTGGCGGCCGATTCGCCGCTGCTGCAGATGAAGAACGTCGTCGCGCTGCCGCATATCGGCTCGGCGACGCACGAGACGCGCCATGCGATGGCGCGCTGTGCCGCGGAAAACCTGGTCGGCGCGCTGGCCGGCACGCTGCGCACGAATCTCGTCAATCCGGATGCGCTCGCGCACGCGTGAGCCGCGGCGGGTCGCGGGTCGGCCACCGGCCGATGTCCGTCCGGCGGGGGGCCGGCTTCGTTAGAGTCGATGATCTTGGTGCCGGCGGGCTGGCTGCGTTATGATCGCCCGCGCGTCGCATCGACGGCCCGGCAACGCTGCCGGCGGCGTCCCGCGACGGGTATCCGCGCCAGGTCCGGTGCGGCCGACTGCTTTTGCAGGTGACCGGGGCGGGTGCCGACGCGCCGGTGCTGAAGGGCAGACGCTGATCGACCGCGAAGCATGGGATCCACGTAAGCGCTAAAGCGCCAACGTGGATCGACCGCGAAGCATGGGGTCAGCGTAAGCGCTAAAGCGCTAACGCTGACCGACAGGAGATTCCACCGGGTGGCTTACGTTTCCAACAACAAAGGTCCGTCTGCTCACGAAGCGGCGCGGATCCTACGTCGCGAGGCACGACAGTGACCGATTCGCAACCAACCACGACGCGTCCGGCGACGATCAGCGATGTCGCGCGCGAGGCCGGCACCGGCAAGACCAGTGTGTCGCGCTACCTGAACGGCGAGACGCACGTGCTGTCCACCGATCTGCGCCAGCGGATCGAAACGGCCATCGCGCGGCTCAACTACCGGCCGAACCAGATGGCGCGCGGGCTCAAGCGCGGCCGCAACCGCTTGCTCGGCATGCTCGCGGCCGACCTGACCAATCCCTATACCGTCGAAGTGCTGCAGGGTGTCGAGGCCGCGTGCCACGCGCTCGGCTACATGCCGCTGATCTGTCACGCGGCGAACGAAATCGAGATGGAGCGCCGCTTCCTGCAGCTGCTCACGACCTACCGCGTCGAAGGGCTGATCGTCAACGCGCTCGGCGCCGATGAGGACGTGCTGCGCCCGCTGCGCGGCGCCGGCATCCCGGCCGTGCTCGTCGACCGCACGGTCGAAGGCTTCGAGGCCGACCTGATCGGCCTCGACAACGCCGACGCGATCGAGACGGCACTCGCGCACCTGGTCGAACACGGTTTCGACGCAATCCATTTCGTCGTGCAGCCGTTCGAGCGCGTCAGCTCGCGGCGCCTGCGCGAGGCCGCGTTCCGCACGGCACTGGCGGCGCGCGGGCTGACGGTGCCGTCGACGGTCGTGCTCGACCTGAACGCGCCCGACGCGGTCACGGCGGCGCTCGCCGATATCGATGCCCGCATCGACGACGCGGCACGGCGCGGCGTGCGCGCGGCGCTGTTCGCCGCGAACGCGCCGGTCGCACTCGCGATCGCGCGCCACCTGCGCGCGCGTTTCGGCTCCGCATGGCAGCAGAGGGCGGCGCTGCTGTCGATCGACGATCCGGAATGGGCCGAGCTGATCGGGATCACGACGATCCGCCAGCCGACCTACGAAATCGGCTACAAGGCCGTCGAATTCGTGCACGAGCGGATCGACGGCGCGGCGGGCGACGTACGCGTCTCGCTGTTGCCGGGCGAGCTGGTTGCGCGCGCGTCGACCGCAAGCTGAGTATCATTCGGGGCACGCAGCGCGTCAGGTGCGCTGCCCCGAACAAGGAAATACATGACTGTCGCTCCCGTCACGCTGGCGGTGCTGATCGCCGCCACGCTGATCATCGCGCTCCTGCCGCTCGTCCTCTACCGATTCCTGCGCAAGCCGCTGGCGCTGAACCGCCGCGACACGATCGTCGGCGTGGCCGTCTTCACGCTGTTTGCGATGATCCTCGAACGCGCGTTCCACGGGCTCGTGCTGAGCCAGACGCCGCCGGACGGCTGGCTCACGCAGCCGCTCGCGTTCGTCGCGTACGGCGCGCTCGCAACGGCCGTATTCGAGGAAGTCGGCCGCTATCTCGGGATGCGTTTCCTGAATCGGCGCTATGGCCCGTCGCCGGCCGGCGACAGCCGCGGAATCGGCTACGGGATCGGTCACGGTGGCGCCGAAGCATGGTTCATCGGCGTACTCGTATGGGGCCAGTGGTCGTATCTCGCGTGGCTCGCGAGCCGCGGCCAGCTCGAGACGCAGCTCGCCGACCTGCCGGGCGATACCGTCGTGCGCCTGCATGTGATGCTTGCGACGCTGTCGGCGCAGTCGATGCTGCTGTTGCTGCTCGAACGCTGCACGGCATTCGTGCTGCAGCTCGCGCTGTCGGTGCTGGTCTGGCGTGGCGTGCGCGCCGGCCGCGCGGGCGTGTTGCCGCTCGCGATCGTGCTGCATGCGCTGGCGGCCGCGCCGGCATTGCTGTACCAGGTGCGCGTGCTGCCGGCCGGCTGGGTCGAGGCCGCGTATTTCGTGCTCGTCGCGATCCTGGTCGTCGTGCTGGTGAAGGCATGCCGGCCGTCGCAATCGGCAGCCTGACGGGAGAGACGGGATGGATGACTATCTGATCGAATGCCAGAGCGCGGAATTCGACGCGCTCGCACGCGTGATCTGCGATCTCTTTCCGGAGCAGACGCGTTTCGCCGAAAGCAGCGACGCACGCGGGCGGTTCCTGTCCGTGCAGTGGCTCGCGATGCGTTTCGGCTCGGCGCCGAAGCGGATGACGCTCGATATCCGGATCGTGCCGGCCGCGCTCGCGCGCTACCTGGCGCTCAAGCCGATGCAGCGGGCGCGCAGCCATGCGGTGCTGCATGCGTATACGGAAGCGATGCTCGGGTCGCTCGAGGAGCGTCACGCGGCCGGCGAGGCCGTCGAGCGCGACGCTGAACTCGTACTCGACGAAGACTTTGCGTGACAGTTCGCGCCGGCGCCATGCCGGCGCACTGCATTACGCGTCGCGGTAGACCTGCGCGAAGCGCTGCGCCTGCACGACACCGTAGTCGCCGGGCGCGTACTGCATCACCCAGTCGCCGGCGACGCCGCGCAGCGTGTCGCCGTTTTCCGAGCGGGCGATCGTGAACGGCTCGTCCATCCGGCGGGCGAGCACGACGGCCGGCCGGTTCCGGTAGGCGCCCGGTTCGCCGTGTGCGCGTGCCGGATCGGCGGGCAGGTATTTGGCGTCGAAGCGCGCGCGTGACACGACCCAGCGGTCGCCGGTCGAGCCCGTGATCAGCGCGTCGCCCGCCACATAGCGGTTCGGGCCTTCGAGGCTCATCAGTTCGCCGTCGGCCTCCGCAAAGGCAACGGCGACGGTTTCGTCCTTGACGACGCGACGGGCCTGCGGATCGGTACGCAGGTCGAGGTGCTTGAGTTCGAGCATGGCGGGGAAGGGCGGGAAAGCGGTAAAAGCCGGGAGCTTATCCCGAATCCGGCGCGCCGTGTGACGCGCCGGTCGCCTGGCGCGGCGCCGTTCGGCCCGGACGGGCGGTACGGCGCCGGCACGGAGGGTGTCAGGGCTGCGCGGGGGCGCTGGCGGCCGGCGCGGCTGCTGCCTTGCCTTCCTTGCCTTCCTTGCCCTTCGTCTTGCCCTTGCGCTCGCCGTCGTGGTGCAGCCAGCTGCGGAACGTCGTGTCGGCCAGCGCCTTCTGGTCGGCCGGGAAGCTCTCGTAGAGCGGTGCGAAGGCGTCGGCGAGCTTCTTCGCGCCGTCGGCGTTCGCCTGCGACAGTTCCGCGTACTGCTTCATGTCGTCGATCGCGGAGACGTCGTGCTTGGCCATCCGTTCGCGATAGAGGCGGCCCATCGTGTCGCCGTTGTCGCGCATCGTGTCCGCGAACGTCTTCCACTGGGGTTCCTGCGCCGACGTGATCTTCAACTGGTCGTGCAGGTACTTGATGCGTTGCTCGACGCGCGCTTCGTGGCGCGCCGCGCGCTGCTCGGCGGTCGGGGCCGACGCCGCGGCCGTCGTTGCGGGGGCCTGGGCGGGCGCCTGCGGCTGCGCCGGGGTTTGCGCGAACGCGCTGGCTGCAACGACGAGCGTAGCGAGGGTGAGCGAGATTTTCTTCATGGTTGGCTCTCCGGGGTGGTGTCTTGCGAGCGGGCGCGGCGGCAACTGCCGCAAGCGCGCTTCTCGCGTCGCCTGCTATTAGTAGCACGTTGAATGCGGTGCAGCAGTGAATGCGACACTTGCTTACATCCGATACGAATCGAAATTGAAAGGTTCGTATCGGCTCCGGGCGATGGCGTTTGGGTGGGCCGGCGTTCGGCGCTATCATCGCGTCACCTTCCACTCAGCCGGCGCGTCGTGCCCCGGCCCAGCCTCATGCGTCCACCCCGCCTCGACCAACTCGACGATCTCGACCGGCAATTGGTCGCGCTGCTGCAGGCCGATGCGCGCGCCAGCGTCGCGGATCTCGCGCGCCAGCTCGACGTCGCGCGCACGACGGTCGTCGCCCGCATCGCGCGGCTCGAACGCACCAACGTGATCGCCGGCTACAGCGTCCGGCTCGGGCAGGACGTGCTCGACGCGAGCATTTACGCGTACGTCGGCATCATCCTCACGCCGAAGTTCGGCAAGGACGTGTTGCGCAAGCTCGACCGGATGCCCGAGGTGCAGCTGCTGTGCGCGGTGAGCGGCGAGTACGACTACGTCGCCTGGCTGCGCGCCGATTCCCCGGAACGGCTCAACGACCTGCTCGACCAGATCGGCACGCTCGAAGGTGTCGAACGCACGACGACGTCGATCATCCTGTCGCGCAAGATCGATCGCGGGACGATCGGCGGCTGACGCGCGTCAAGCGCGGTGTCGGTCGCGCCGAGCGTGCTGCGCCGGCGTATCGGTCCGGCTGTCGGGCTGCGTCGTGCCGGACGGACGCGCAAGCGGAATCCGTACCGAGATGCGCAAGCCGCGCGATTCCGCTTCGTTCGCATAGGCGAGCGTGATGTCGGCACCCATCCGGTCCGCGACGATCTTCACGATCGACAGGCCGAGCCCGGAGCCGATCTGCGCGCTGCCGGGCACCCGGTAGAACGGGTCGAACACACGTTCGCGTTCGTGCGGTGCGATGCTCGGCCCGGTATCGGCGATCGTCACGCACGCGTGCGTGTCCGTGCAATGCGTCGACAGGTCCACGCGACCGCCCGGCGGCGTGTAGCGGATTGCGTTGTCGACCAGGTTCATCACGAGCGACACGAGTTCGAGCTCGTCGACAGGCACGTGCGCGTCCGGTCCGTCTTCGATGCCGATGTCGATGGTTTTCGCGTCGGCGAGCGGCATCAGGTCTTCGAGCACGCGGCGATAGACGGCATGAACCGACACGTCGCCGGGCGGCGCGGCCGGCGCGCTTTGCGCCCGCGCGAGCGCGAGCAGCTGCCCGATCAGGTGGCGGCTGCGGTCGAGCCCGCCGCGCAGCGCGGCGAGCCGTGCGCGCGCATCGTCCGGCAGGTCGGCCTCGGCGAGGCGCTCGGCCTGCAGCGACATCGCCGTGAGCGGCGAGCGCAGTTCGTGCGCGGCGTCGGCGACGAAGCGACGCTGCGCGGCGACCGACTGCGCGACGCGCGCCAGCATGCGGTTGATCGCGACGACGAATGGCCGTACCTCGACCGGCACGTGCTCGGCCGGCACCGGGCGCAGGTCGTGCTCGTCGCGGGCGTCGATGCCGGCAGACAGCGCGGCCACCGGGCGGAACAGCTTGCGCACGAGATCGGCGACGAGCAGCAGCAGGATCGGGACGAGGATCAGTAGCGGCAACGCGGTGCGCCATGCGCTTTCGCGTGCGACATCGTCGCGCATGCCGGCTTCCTGCGCGACCGCGATGCGCTCGCCGTTCGCGAAGGTCCGGACCATCACGCGATACGTGCTGCCGCCGGCATCGACCGTATGTAGCCCGTCGGCGAGCGTCGGCGCCAGCGCGAGCGGCGGCGTGCCGTCGCGGCCCGGCTGCGGTGCACCGCCGAGCGGTTGCACGATCACGCGCGACAGCTCGTCGCTTTCGCGTGCGGGCCCGGTGCCGTCGGCATGGAGCGATGACGCGTGCGCGCGGTCGAGCAGCGTCGCGACCTCGCGCAGCACGTCGTCCTGCAGTTCGTGCGCTTCGTCGAATGCCGATGAAAACGCGAACGCGGCCGCGGCCGTCGCGACGACCAGGATCGCGGCCGACAGCGCGACCGACAGGCGCAAGCCGATCGACTCGCTCAGGCGCTTCTTGAAACCATCCATCCCGCACCCCTGACGTTCTTGATCACGGTGCTGCCGAGCTTGCGGCGCAGCGAATGGATCAGGAATTCGACCGCATTGCTTTCGACTTCCTCGCCCCAGCCGTACAGGCGATCCTCGAGCTCGCGCCGCGACAGGATCGCGCCCGGGCGCACCAGCAGCGCGCGCAGCAGCGAGAATTCGCGATTCGACAGCGGCACCGGCGCGTGCCCGTCGACGGCGGCCTCGCGTGTCGCCGGGTCGAGCGACACGATCCCGTTGCTCAACAACGGCGCGGCCGAACCGGCCCGGCGCCGGATCGCGACGCGAATCCGCGCGAGCAGCTCGGCCATCTCGAACGGCTTCACGATGTAGTCGTCGGCGCCGCCGTCGAGGCCTGCCAGTCGATCGTCGAGCCCGTCGCGGGCGGTGACGATCAGCAGCGGCGCGCTGGCGTCCTTCGCACGGATGGCGGCCAGCACGTCGAGCCCGTCGCGGCCGGGCAGGCCGAGATCGAGCAGGACCAGGTCGTAGGGCTGCGCGGCGAACGCAGTCAACGCGCGCACGCCGTCGGTGACCCAGTCGGTGGCGTACGACGCGTCCTTCAGCGCGGCATGGACAGCCTCGCCGATCATCGGGTCGTCTTCGACGAGCAGTATTCGCATGCGTGTTCTCCGTGCCGCGCAAACGCCGCCAGCGTATGCGATTCCCGCACGGGCGTCACGTGTCGCGGCGTGCTGCGATCCTTATTTGCCGCTGAACCGGTCGAGCGCCGCGAGCAGGTCCTTCATCGCGGCGGCCGAATCGGCCTGGGTCGGATGGTCGGCACGCAGCGCGGAAAGCGCGCGGTCGATCGCCTGGTCGACGATGTGCCAGTCGGCGGCGGCGCGCGGCTTGAGGCCGGCTTCGGCCGAGTCCCACGCGATCTCGAGATCCTTGATGCGCGTTTTCGCACCGGGCAGGTCGCCCTTGGTGACGAGCGTGTTCACGTCGACGGCGATCGTGCGGAACTGCGACAGGTCGCCGAGCTTCGATGCGTGGGCCGCTGCGGGCGATGCGGCGGCCGAGGCGGGTACCGGCGTTGCTGCGATTGCATCCTGCTGCTTCGAGCAGCCGGCGGCGCCGCTCAACAGGGCAATCGTGGCCGCGGTAACGGCGAGACGGGAAACGGGATGGGGGATGCGCATGGCGTGTCCTCGATTCGATGAAGGGAAGGAAATGGGCGTCATTCGGCGGTACCGGTACGCGTGCGCGGGCCGCTGCCGAACTGCGCGACGGCGACGAGCAGCACGATCACGGTCAGGAACAGCAGGCTCGTCCAAGCGGCGCCGAAGCCGAGCCCGCCATAGGTGCGGGCCTGCGTGAGCAGGTCGCCGAGCGATGCGCCGAACGGGCGCGTCAGGATGTACGCGATCCAGAACGCGAGCACCGCGTTGGCACCGAGCCGCCACATCACGAACACGGCCGCGATCAAACCGCCGAAGCACAGCGCACCGAGCGTGAAGCCGAGCCCGAGCGCCTCGGTCGCGAGATCGCCCGCGGCGGTGCCCAGCGCGAACGTGCAGAGGATCGCGGCCCAGTAGAACAGCTCGCGCCGCGGCGTGACGATCGTGTCGATCGACAGCGTGCCTTCGATGCGATGCCACACGAAGAAGATCGCGGCGAGCGCGACGGCAAACGCGGCCGTGCTCGCATAGAGGCTGACGTTCAGGCCGTCGGTGAGCAGGTCGGTGATCTGCGTGCCGACGATGCTGACCAGCACCACCGTGAGCCAGTAGATCCACGGCACGTAGCGGCGCGTACGCAACTGCAGCCACAGCGCGATCGCGAGCAGCGACGCCATCGCGACGCGCGTGACGGTCTGGCCGAGCCCTGCGTTGACCGCGAGAAAGTCCGCGCCGGTTTCGCCGACCGTGGTCGACATGATCTTGATGATCCAGAACGACAGCGCGACGTCAGGCACCTTGTTCAGCCAGTGCGGCGTGCGATGGACGGGCAGGGATTGCATGCGATGCCTCCTTGGAAATCGGGTGGTCGGCATGCAGTCTGAAACGGAAGACTTAGGCCAGCCATAGCGAGGCCGGCAGCGGGGAAAAAAACACCATTTCGACATTTCGACGAAAGGTGTCGTCGGAACGTCGAAATTATCGGTCGTTTCGCATCATTCTTCGTCTTGGAACTGATTTTGCGCGTCCCTACACTGTGTTCATGGCTCAACGCCGTTCACAACACCAACCCATCATCAGGAGATAAGCGCATGAAAATCGCCATCGTCGGCGCAGGTCTGATCGGCCACACCATTGCTCACATGCTGCGTGAAACGGGCGACTACGAAGTCGTCGCGTTCGACCGTGATGCGGATGCGCTTGCGAAGCTGTCGCGCGAAGGCATCGCGACGCAACGGGTCGATTCGGCCGATGCAAACGCGATTCGCGAAGCCGTGAAGGGCTTCGATGCGCTCGTCAACGCGCTGCCTTACTACCTCGCGGTCAACGTGGCCGCCGCCGCGAAGGCTGCCGGCGTCCACTACTTCGATCTGACCGAAGACGTGCGCGCGACCCACGCGATCCGCGAACTGGCCGAAGGCTCCGACCGTGCGTTCATGCCGCAGTGCGGCCTCGCGCCGGGCTTCATCGGTCTCGCCGCACACGAACTGGTGAACGGCTTCAGCGAAGTGCGCGACGTGAAGATGCGCGTCGGCGCGCTGCCCGAGTATCCGACCAACGCGCTGAAGTACAACCTGACGTGGAGCGTCGACGGCCTGATCAACGAATACTGCCAGCCGTGCGAAGCGATCCGCGACGGCCGCAAGCAGTGGGTGCAGCCGCTCGAAGGCCTCGAGCACTTCTCGCTCGACGGTACCGAATACGAAGCGTTCAACACGTCGGGCGGCCTCGGCACGCTGTGCGAGACGCTGTCGGGCAAGGTCGAGACGCTCGACTACAAGTCGGTGCGCTACCCGGGCCACCGCGATCTCGTGCAGTTCCTGCTCGAAGACCTGCGCCTGTCGACCGACCGCGACACGCTGAAGTCGATCATGCGCCGCGCGGTGCCGTCGACGAAGCAGGACGTCGTGCTCGTGTTCATCACGGTGACGGGCGTGAAGGACGGCCAGCTGGTGCAGGACGTGTTCACGCGCAAGATCTTCGCGAAGGACGTGTGCGGGATGCACATGAGCGCGATCCAGATCACGACGGCCGGCGCGATGTGCGCGGTGCTGGATCTGTTCCGCGAAAAGAAGCTGCCGCAGAGCGGTTTCATCCCGCAGGAAAAGGTGTCGCTGAAGGCGTTCCTGTCGAACCGCTTCGGCAAGCTGTACGAAGGCGGCACGATGGAGCGCGTGCACGAAGTGGCCTGACCACCCGTCAGCCTCTGGCACGAGGGCCGTACGACGCCGGGAGCGCAGCAGCGCTTCCGGCGTTGTTTTTTGCGGGTGACGAAAAAGAGGAGCCGGTCAGGCCGGCAGCGGCGGGACGATCGTGGCCGCCGGCGGGGGCGGCGCGATGCGGTACAGCAAGGTATCGACGTCGGCGTCGGAGGGCGCGGTGTTGTCGAACATCACGATGCCGTCGCATTCGTGGCCGGTCGGCACGAAGCGGCGCTGCCGGTATTCGTCCCAGTGCGCGAGCTTGTATGCGTCGTTCGGGTTGCCGCGCGCGATGATCCGCTGATGCGCGACGTCTTCCGACGTGTGGACCCAGACGACCGTCAGCTTGACGTCGGGCGCGATGCCGAGCCACGCGCGATCGAGAATGCGGCGATCGCGCACTTCGCGCGACAGCGGGCCGACCACGAGCGCGCCGATGCCGAGCGCGAGATTTTCACGGGCCGTGTCGAGCAGGCCCTGGTATTCGGGATCGCGCAGGTGCTTCAGGTAGAGCGGGCTGTCGCGGTCGTTCGGATTCTCGGTGAGCGCACCCATCGCGGCCGAGCTGTAGCGGCCGTACAGCGTGTCCTTGTCGAGCAGGCAGAAGGCCTCGCCGGTTGCGCGCATCAGCGGCCCGATGAGCCGCTTCGCGAGCGTGGTCTTGCCGGTGCCGGCGTGACCGCAGAAGAACACCAGATGCGTCACGAAGCCTTGCCTCCCGGGCGCGGGCTCGACGCGCCGTTGCGCTTGTCGCCGCGCGAGAAGACTTCCGCTTCCAGCCACATCGCGTTGATGATGCCGAAGCCGAGCGCCACGCCGATGCCGAGTATCCACGAGAAATACCACATGGGTCCGTCTCCTGGTTGGGCCGCACGGCCGTGCGGCTTGGGGGCCGAATGTTCGGGTGCGCATGCTGCGGCGCACGCAGCCCGATCATGACCAATATCGCCGTGCCGCGCAAGACGGGCCGCCCGCGCAGCAAACCGGTAAACTGATGCGCAAACCGCAACGTCACGAACACCATGCTGATCAACTGTGCTGCATACCAGGACGGCCGCAAGCTGGCCGACATCGATATCGACGCCATCAGCGACTACGTGTCGAAGCCCGAGTGCTTCGTGTGGGTCGCGCTGAAGGATCCGACACCCGAGGAACTCGACCTGATGGGCGAGGAATTCGGGCTGCACGAACTGGCGCTCGAGGATGCCCGCAAGGGGCATCAGCGACCGAAGATCGAGGAGTACGGCGATTCGCTGTTCGCGGTGCTGCATACGGTCGAGCTGGACCACGACGGTGAATTCAATGTCGGCGAGCTGAACGTGTTCGTCGGCCCGAACTACGTGCTGTCGATCCGCAACCATACCGAGCAGGATTTTCGCGACGTGCGCAAGCGCTGCGAGCGCGAGCCGCATCTGCTCCGGGAAGGCTCGGCATTCGTGTTCTACGCGCTGATGGACCAGGTCGTCGACCGCTATTTCCCGATCCTCGAAACGCTCGGCACCGAACTCGAGGAACTCGAGGACCGCATCTTCGCGAAAGCCACGCCCGCGTCGTCGCGCGCGATCATCGAGGATCTCTATTCGCTGAAGCGCCGGCTCGTGATGCTGTACCAGCACACGGCGCCGCTGATCGAGCCGCTGGCGAAGCTCACCGGCGGGCGCATTCCGCAAATCTGCAGCGGCATGGAGCCGTACTTTCGCGACGTGTACGACCATCTGCAGCGGATCGTGAAGACGATCGAAGGGCGGCGCGAGATGGTGGTCACGGCGATCCAGGTCAACCTCGGGATGATCTCGCTGGCCGAGAACGAGGTGACGAAGCGGCTCGGCTCGTTCGCCGCGCTGTTCGCGATCCCGACGATGATCGCCGGCATCTACGGGATGAACTTCGCGAACATGCCCGAATTGCACCTGAAATACGGCTTCTACGGCTGCATCGCCGTGATGGTCGTGGCCGACTTCGCGCTGTGGTGGCGATTCAAGCGGGCAGGGTGGCTGTAGTCTCGCTTCACGCGCGGGGCGGCGCGTGCTTGCCGACCACGACGCGCCACGGACGCACGCGCCACGATTTCACGAGGCCGTTCTGCACGTACGGATCGGCGCGCGCGAACGACTCGGCCGCCTCCGGCGAATCCCCTTCGAACACGAGCACGGCCTGGTCGGCCGGGTCCGACAGCGCGCCGGCGAGCACGAGTTCGCCGCGCTCGGTCGCAGCCTGCGCAAGCGCGAGGTGCTGGGCGCGGAACGGTTCGCGACGGGACAGGTAATCGTCGACGAGTTCGTAGGTCAACTGGTAATACATGGCGACTCCGGGAAGATTCGCGGCGGCCGGTGCGTCAGCGCGCCGTCAGTCAGTCTGCTGCGGGCAGTATAGGGCAGGCGGACGGCAGCGACACGACGCGCAGGGCGGCGCGCTTCTGTGGCTGTAAACGCAACTAACAGTCTGAGCGTCGCCCGTCCTGAAATCCCGGCCGCAACGCGCCTTCCATGCAGCCAGGTCTACAGGCCGCGGGCGGGGGCATCCCTACGCCTTGTAGCCGATCGTGCGCAGCAGGTCCTTGCGCCAGCGGATGTCGTCGTCATTTTCGACACCGAGCGGCCCAAAGCCGTCGACGACGCCGACGATCCCGCGTCCTTGTGCGGTTTCCGCGACGATCACCTCGGTCGGGTTCGCGGTCGCGCAATAGATCCGGCAGACCTCCGGCACCGCCTTGATCGCGTTGAGGACGTTGACCGGAAAGAATCCGTCGCCGAGGAACACGATGAACGCGTGACCGGCGCCGATCGCGCTGGCGTTGCGGCATGCAAGGTCGACGAGCGCCGCATCGGTGCCGGAGTGGCGCACCAGCCGCTTGCCCGACGCCTCGCAGAATGCGAGCCCGAAGCGGATGCCGGGCACGGTGCCGACCAGCGCCTCGTGGATGTCCTCGACGGACTTGATGAAATGCGACTGGCCGAGGATGAAGTTCATGGTCTCGGGCTTGTCGACGGCAACGGTTTGCAGTTGCAGCATGGCGGACCTCGTCTCGCGATGCGGCGCGTGCGCCGCAATGGGCTCTTCAAGCTTAATACGCGGCGTCCGGCGACGAAAGCCGCGAGGGCGGCCTATCCTTCGTTGTGTGTGGCGCGTGCGCTGCACGAACGCAACGGAGGAAGACATGGACGTGCGACAAGGCTTCGTCGACTGCGTGGGGCGCACGCCGCTGATTCGCTTGACGAAGCTCAGCGCCGAGACGGGCTGCGAGATCCTGGGCAAGGCGGAATTCATGAATCCGGGCGGGTCGGTGAAGGACCGCGCGGCACTCTACATCATCCGCGACGCCGAGCGGCGCGGCGTGCTGACGCCCGGCGGCACCGTGGTCGAGGGCACCGCGGGCAACACCGGCATCGGTCTGGCGCATATCTGCGCGGCGCGCGGCTATCGCTGCGTGATCGTGATTCCCGACACGCAATCGCCGGACAAGATGGCGATCCTGCGCACGCTCGGCGCCGAGGTGCGCCCGGTGCCCGCGGCGCCCTACCGTGATCCGAACAACTATCAGAAGATTGCCGGGCGGCTCGCGGACGAACTCGACAACGCGGTGTGGGCCAATCAGTTCGACAACGTCGTCAATCGCCAGGCGCACTACGAGACGACCGGGCCCGAGATCTGGCGCGATACGGCGGGCACGATCGATGCGTTCGTATGCTCGACCGGGACGGGCGGCACGCTGGCAGGCGTGAGCCGTTACCTGAAGGAGCAGAATCCGAACGTCCGGATCGTGCTGGCTGACCCGCACGGCAGCGGGCTCTACGGTTACGTGAAAACGGGCGACCTCGCCGCGGAAGGCAGCTCGATCACCGAAGGCATCGGATCGACGCGCGTCACGATGAACCTTGCGGACACGCCGATCGACGACGCGGTGCGGATCGACGATCAGCAGTGCGTGACGATGGTCTACCGGTTGCTGCGCGAGGAGGGGCTGTACGTCGGTGGATCGAGCGGCATCAACGTCGCGGCGGCGGTCTGGCTGGCCCGACGGATGGGCCCGGGGCACACGATCGTGACCTTGCTGTGCGACCGTGGCGACATCTATCGCGCGCGGCTGTTCAATCGGGAATGGCTGCGCGAAAAGGGACTCGACCCTGGGGACTGAACGCGTGAGTCGAGTCCGTGCAACGCGCGGGCGAGGCGAGGTTTTCCATCCGCCGGAATGCGACCTATGCTGAACGAATCCGGAGCGAACGCCGTTCGCCCGTTTCGCCCAGACGAGGTGTGCCATGCCTGTGTCAGCCACCCTGCAGGATTGCCTGCGTCAGAAGTCATCGCGGTACGAAGTGGTGTACCACCCCTATAGCCATACGAGCATGGAGACGGCCGCCGCCGCGCATATTCCCGGCGATCGCCTCGCGAAAACCGTGCTCCTCGAAGACGACGAAGGCTACGTCGCCGCCGTATTGCCGACCACGCACGCCGTGCGCCTGTCGGATCTCTGGGTGAAGACGGGACGCCATCTCGTGCTCGCCCGGGAGGTCGAGCTGCGCGAGCTGTTCAAGGATTGCGACATGGGCGCGTTGCCGCCGGTGTGCATGGCGTACGGCATGAAGACGTTTCTCGAGGAACGTCTCGCGCAGCAGCCGGAAGTCTATTTTGAGGCCGGCGACCACGAAGCACTGATCCACATGATGCAGGACGAATTCCTGATGCTGATGGAGACGGCCGAGCGCGCGCATTTCTCGCACAAGATGCAGGGCATGCACTCCTGACGCGCGCGGCGCAAGGGTGCTGGTCGATGCCCGGGTGACAGGGTCGAGTGTCCGGGCAGGGGCCTTGTCGCGGCATGGTTAATTCGATGTGCGAAGTTATCGTGCTGGATTCTATGGTAGAGATTTCGACGTGAATATTGAATCGCATTCCGAATTAACTGTTCGGATATCCGTGGTGCGTCGGATGTTTCGAGGAAGCCGTGTCGGCTGGCGTGATGTGGCCGAGCAGCGCATCGCGTGACCGATGCGGACGTTGACGAGGGAAGGGCATGCACCGTTCCGGCCGCTTCCATGGCAGCTGGTTTTGATGCGATGCAGGAAATATGCCGATATTTATGTCGAAACAACCAAATATCCGTTTTCGCATATATCCATACAATTCAATTACCGTTTTTATAACAAAAGTTTTATTTGTGCTTACCGGAATATTATTTGAATAAACCCTCCAAACTTTGTATTCGGGCATCAAATAAAGTTTGACGTCAAAATTTTTTCCTTGCTATCGTCTGCACCCAAGTGAACGGCGCCATTGACATCACCGCGTAACGAATGACCAATCGTCAGACGAAACACGAGGTGCCGCCCGCTCAGCTGACAATTGCCTGAACGTGCAGGCGCGTGGTTTTCCGGTGTAAAGCCGGGCCGCGCCGGCCGGAACGATTCCGTGAAAAAGAATGAATTGGAATTCGAATGTGATTCTTTCAATTCGGATTGCTAATTGAATTTGAAATGAAATGTTCGGGTAGTTGCGGTGGCGATGCCGACCTGGCTTCGCCGCCGGCAGCGATCCGAAACTGGGCGAATCGCTTGGGGGATGGATGGTGGGCATGAAAGTCGAAGAACGTCTGGCTACGTCGAACAGCGGACTGGCTACGCTGGGCCGTCCGCGAGAGTTCGGCAAGAAGCAACAGAATCCGGTACGCCGGTTCGGCGGCATCGGGATCGTGCTGGTGCTGCATGCCGTGCTGATCTACGCGCTGCTCAACGGCCTCGCGACGAAAGTCGTGCAGGTGATCCAGCACCCGATCGAAACCCGCATCATCGAGCCGGTCAAGCCGCCGCCGCCACCGCCGATGCCCGTGGTCAAGCTCCCACCGCCGAAATTCGCGCCGCCGCCGCCGCCGTTCGTCCCGCCGCCGGAAGTGCCGGTGCAGGCGCCGCCGCAGGCGACGATCACGCACCAGTCGGCCCCGGTACCGTCCGCGCCGGCCGTGCAGGCGCCGGTCGTGGCGCCTCCGGCCCCGGCCAAGCCTGTCAGCCATGACGTAGGTGTGGTCTGCCCGAATTCGGACACGCTTCGCGCGTCGATCCAGTATCCGAAGGAAGCGCAGGAAAACAACATCACGGGCGACGTGACGATCGAGTTCGTCGTGGATGCGGAAGGGAACATCACGAACGAGCGCGTGGCGCAGTCGGCTGATCCGATTCTCGATCGTGCTGCCTTCAACACCGTGAAGCGCTTCAAGTGCGTCGCGCAGGGCCAGTCGGTACGGGTCCAGGTTCCGTTCTCGTTCAATCTGAATTGATGCAGTGGGCGGCCCGGTGCGATCCGGGCCGGAAAAACCATCTCGAACTTACGTATTAAGTTCACCGAAATAACTGGAGTGGGGTATGACGAAGCGTTCACTGGCCGCGCTGGCGGCAAGCATCCTGATGTCCGTCGCCGCAATCGACGGGTTCGTTGCACCGCAGCTCGCCCACGCGCAGGCAAGCGGCGCGGCCGGCACGTCGGCGCAGGCCGCGGCGCCGTCGGCCGCACCGGCTCCGGCCGCTGCCGAGCCGGCTCCGCCGCCTGCACCGGCCACGACCGAAGCGGTCGAGAATCCGTACGGGCTCGGCGCGCTCTGGAAGAACGGCGACTTCGTCGCCCGGTTCGTGCTGATCCTGCTCGTGATCATGTCGATGGGCAGCTGGTACATCATGATCACGAAGTTCCTGGAGCAGTTGCGCGCCAATCGCCGCGCGAAGCTGGCGGACGCGCAGCTCTGGACCGCGCCGTCGCTGGCCGAGGGCGCCAAGCTGCTCGACGAGGCATCGCCGTTCCGGTTCATCGCCGAAACGGCGATCGAGGCCGGCGAGCATCATGAAGACGCGCTGCTGGAAGCGGTGGACCGCAACACGTGGATCGACGTCTCGGTCGAGCGCTCGATCACGAACGTGTCGAACCGGATGCAGGACGGGCTCGCCTTCCTGGCCACGGTGGGCTCCACCGCGCCGTTCGTCGGGCTGTTCGGCACGGTCTGGGGGATCTATCACGCGCTGACGGCCATCGGCATCGCCGGGCAGGCGTCGATCGACAAGGTCGCGGGCCCGGTGGGCGAGGCGCTCATCATGACCGCGATCGGCCTCGCCGTCGCCGTGCCGGCGGTGCTCGGCTACAACTTCCTGGTCCGGCGCAACAAGTCGGTGATGGAGCGGGTGCGCAACTTCGGCGCGCAGCTGCACACGGTGCTGCTGGCCGGCAATCGGCGACCGGTACGCGCGTCGTCATCGTCGCCGGCCGCTGCGTCGCTCGCGAACTGATCGGTTGACGGAGACGCGCGATGGCCATGAACGTCGGGCAGGACGATAGCGACGAGGTGATCGCCAACATCAACACGACGCCGCTCGTCGACGTGATGCTGGTGTTGCTGATCATCTTCCTGATCACGATTCCGGTCGTGACGCACACGATCCAGCTTCAGTTGCCGAAGGAGACGGTGCAGCCGCTGCAGACGACGCCGAAGAGCATCGAGATCGCGGTGAACCGCGATGGCGATTTCTTCTGGGGCGAGCAGTTGGTGGATGCACAGACGCTGCTCGCGAAACTGAAGGACGTGTCGCAGCAGCAGCAGCAGCCGAGCGTCCACGTGCGGGGCGATCAGAACACGCGCTACGAGTTCATCGGCCGGGTGGTCACGATGTGCGAGCGCGCGGGGATCGCGAAGCTGTCGTTCATTACGGAACCGCCGGCGCGCGGGGGATAGTCGCACGGCGGAATCGTGGTGGAGCAAGGGGCTGGCGACGAGCGTTGAAGCGCTGACGCCGGTTGACCGTGAGTGCTGACGCCGATCGACCGCGAAGCATGGGACCCACGCAAGCGCTGAAGCGCCAACGTGGATCGACCGCGAAGCATGGGGCCCGCGTAAGCGCTAAAGCGCTAACGCTGGATCGACCGCGAAGCATGGGATCCACGTAAGCGCTAAAGCGCCAACGTGGATCGACAGGAGTCGACGATGGGAATGAATGTGCCTTCGGGCGGGAGCAATGCCGAACCGGAAGTGATGGTCGATATCAACACCACGCCGCTGATCGACGTGATGCTGGTGTTGCTGATCATGCTGATCATCACGATCCCGATTCAGATGCATTCGGTGAAGATGGACCTGCCGGTGGGTAATCCGCCGCCGCCGGCCGCGCCGCCGGAAATCGTGCAGATCGACATCGATTTCGACGGCACGACGACGTGGAATGGCGCACCGGTGCCGGACCGTGCGGCGCTCGAGTCGAAACTGACCCAGGTGGCGGCGGAACCCGTGCAGGCGGAGATCCATCTGCGCCCCAACAAGCTGGTGCCGTACAAGGACGTGGCCGCCGTGCTCGCCTCCGCGCAACGCGTGGGCGCGACCAAGATCGGCCTGATCGGTAACGAACAGTTCATGCAATGACGACACGGACGAGCCGATGAACCAGCGACGATGGAAACGGATGATGGCGGTGACGGCGCTCGGCGCGGCGGGCCTGCTCGGCCGCCCGGCGCTGCCGGCGGACGCGCTCCGGCCGGACGTGGCGAAACCGTTGGCGGCTGCACAGGAGCTGTACCGGGCGCACAAGTATCGCGACGCGCTGGGCAAGATCGCCCAGGCGGCCGCCGTGCCGAACCGGACGCCGTACGAAACCTATATGGTGGAAGAAATGCGCGGCGCGGCAGCGATGGCGGCCGGCGACTCGGCCATGGCCGCGCAGGCGTACGAGAGCGTGCTGAACTCGGGGCGGCTCTCGGGCGACAACGAGCAGCGGACCACGGCGGCGCTGGCCGGCATCTACTTCCAGCAGAAGAACTACCCGCTGGCGATCCGCGTCGCGCAGCGCTACCTGAAGGCGGGTGGCTCGGATCCGGAAATGCGCACGCTGCTCACGCAGTCTTACTACCTGTCGAACGATTGCGCACCGCTCGTGAGCCAGTTGAAAGCGAGCACCGACGCGCAGGCGAACGGCGGACACGCACCGGATGAAGGGCAGTTGCAGATGCTGGCGACCTGCGCGCAGAAAGTGAAGGACGGCAACGCATATCGCGGTGCGCTCGGGCTGCTGGTGGCCTACCACCCGAGCCCCGCGTACTGGGACGAAATGGTCACGGCCATTCGCGGCAACCCGGGGTATCTGCCGTCGCTCGACCTCGACATCTACCGGTTGCGCCGCGCAACGGGCTCGCTGTCGACCGCCAACGCGTACATGGAAATGACGCAGCTCGCGCTGGTGGCGGGGTCGCCCGCCGAGGGCAAGCAGGTGATCGATCAGGGGTTCGCATCCGGCGTACTCGGCAAGGACGCGCAGGCGGATCGCGAGAAGCGGCTGCAGACGCTAGCGGCGAAGCGCGCGCAATCGGGCGGAGACGCCACGACACCGGTAGCGCCGATCGACGCGGGCATGAACCTCGTCTTCGAGGGCCAGGCGCAGCAGGGGCTGCCGATGATGGAGCAGGCGATCGCGAAGGGCGGTCTCGAACATCCCGATGCGGCGCGGCTGCGGCTCGGCGAGGCGTATTACGTGGCCGGCCAGAAAGCGCGTGCGGTCCAGGTGCTGCGCACGGTCAAGGGCACCGACGGTTCCGGTGACCTCGCGCGGCTCTGGACGGTGGTGGCCTCCCGGTAACACAACGGAAGTTGCACGGCCGCGCGCGACGCGGGCGCGGTCGGCAAGCGGCGTGCCGCCGCGATCGCACCGATGCACGACGGGCAGGTCAGCCAATGGAAAGGGGTAACCTTGTTAATTAGTAAACCGAATGAAATGGGCGAGTGCTGCGCGACCGCACGACGCGAGTGCGCTGCCGCACCGCGCGTGGCATGCACGTCGCGACAGCGTGCAGCGGGGGATCGTGCCGGGCCGGTCGTGTCACGGCATCGGTCGAGGCTTGACGACATCAAACCGATTTCGACTGCGAGGGACCGTCTTTCCATGGTTTTGCCCCCTGATGAGTCGGTGCTCGTCGCCGTGTCGCTCGGCAACAAGATCCGGGCGCTGCGCCAGCGCCTGAAACTCACGCTTGACGAAACGTCGACGATTGCCGGCATTTCGAAGCCGTTTCTGTCGCAGGTCGAGCGCGGGCGGGCGACGCCGTCGATCACGTCGCTGGTGCGGATCGCGAAGGCGCTGGGCGTGACGATGCAGTACTTCATCGACACGCCGACGGAAGCACGCTCGGTATGCCGCGGCAACGCGCTGCAGTATTTCCAGTTCACGAACTCGGCCAGCCGGTTCGCGAGGCTGACGAACCTGGTGGACGGCCGCAAGCTTGACGCGATTCTCGTCCGGATGCCGACGGGGCAGTTGTCGTCCGAGATGACGACGCATGCGGGCGAGGAGTTCGTCTACGTGTTGCGCGGGCAGGTGGCGCTGACGCTCGAGGATTGCACGTTTACGCTGAACGAGGGCGATACCGCGCATTACGAATCGACGATGCCCCATGCGTGGCGCAATACGGCCGACGAAGAGGCGGTGATCGTCTGGGTCGGCACGCCGAGGCTGTTTTAGCGAAGGCGGCCGGCAGGAAGGAGAAGTACCCGATCGACGGCAGAGGGTGCGCAGAACGGCGCGCACACAGGTTCGCGTTGTACGGAACCCGCTGCCCGTCGAATCGGGAAGATGCAGGCAATGCGCTCAATGTAGGTGTTTAGCATGTCGAATCAAAATAGAAAACGACGGTGACGCTGGATGGTGCGGGTGACCCGAGGCCGATCCGTTCGAGTCGTGGCAGTCGAAAGCGTGGCAATCGCGGGTTCCGGTACACGGGCACCCAGGACGCGCAAGGAATTCACAAGGTTCCGGCGCACAGCAGGTGGGGTCTTACTACGAGCGAGAGGGAACAAGATGAAGCAGAGAGTGTTGGCGTTGGCCATCAAGAGGATAGTCTGGGCGGAACTCGCGTTGACGGCCGTACTGGCGCCGCCGGCGTTCGCCCAGAGCCAGCCGGCGCCGGGCGCCGTTGCGATCGCGGATGCGGTCGCGAGCGGCGCGCCCGTGACCGTTGCACAGGCCGGCGGCACGGCGGGTGCCGCCGCTGCCACGGGCACCGAAGCGCCCACGGCGCCCGATGCGTCGGCCGGCGCGGCAGCCGACGCGACGCCTGCCGCACCCGCCGCGAACGGGCAGGGCAAGGTCGCGCAGATCAAGCGGTTCGAAGTGACGGGCTCGCTGATCCGGCAAGCCGACAAGACCGGCTTCCAGCAGGTGCAGACGATCACGCCGAAGGAAATCCAGGCCAGCGGCGCGGTGACCGTCGCCGACTTCCTGCGCGATGCGGCTGCCAACTCGGCGAACAGCTGGGGCGAAGGGCAATCGGGCAACTTCGCGGCCGGCGCGGCCGGCATTGCACTGCGCGGCCTCTCGGAGAAGTACACGCTCGTGTTGGTGGACGGCCAGCGCGTCGCGCCGTATGCATTCTTCTCGAACAGCGTCGATTCGTTTTTCGACCTCAACACGATCCCGCTCAACGACATCGAGCGGATCGAAATCGTGAAGACGGGCGCCGTGTCGCAGTACGGTTCGGACGCGATCGGCGGTGTCGTCAACATCATCACGAAACACAATTTCCGCGGCCTGCAGCTCGACGGCAGCCTCGGCAGCGCGATCAACGCCGGCAACGGCGACGGCACGATGAAATTCGGCGTGCTCGGCGGCTTCGGCGACCTGAACGCCGACCGCTTCAACGTGACGGCCGCGCTCAGCTACTACAAGTCGAACGGCTTCACGCTGGCCGACCGTGATTCCACGCGCAACCAGGACTTCACGGGCAAGCCGGGCGGCTTCTCGCTGCTCGCGCCGTCGTACTGGAACATGCCCGACGGCAGTGCGCAGGCGCTGAACGGCGGCTGCCCGTTCGGCGGCTCGGTTCATCCGGCCGCGTCGAATTCGCTGTCGGCCGGGTTGCCGGGCACCATCTGCGGGTACAACACGGCGGAAAGCACGTCGATCCTGCCGATGACCGAGCGCCTGAACGCGAAGCTCCATGGTGACTTCAAGATCGACGACAAGACGACCGCGTTCGCGGATTTCCTCGAGAGCTACAACACGACCACGACCAACGACGGCCTGTGGAACAACGTGATCGGCAACTCGCAGAACCCGGCGCTCGTCTGGAATCCGCAGACGAAGCTGCTGTCGCCGTTCAACTACACGGTACCGGCCAGCAACCCGTACAACACGACCGGCGCGGCCACGCCGCTCACCTACGCATTTCCGAACACGGTCGCGCAAAAGACCTGGGCCAACTACTGGCGGGCGGCCGCCGGCATCAAGGGGTCGTTCACGTTGCCGTACGGCGACTGGGACTGGGCGACGTCGGTCAGCCATTCGCAGAGCACGGTGTCGAACGTGTTCACGAACCAGCTGAACGTGAATGCGCTGAACAACATCTACCAGAACGGCACGCTGAATTTCGCTAACCCGGCCGCGACGCCGAACGCATTCAACGGTCTCTATCAGGAAGCGAACAACCTCGGCATCTCGAAGCTCGACACGATCGATGCGACGCTGTCGACGCCGAACCTGTTCCATCTGCCGGCCGGCGACGTCGGCATCGGCTTCGGCGCGCAATTCACGCACCAGAGCGAAACGCTGACGCCGGGTTCCGAGTACCTGAGCGGGGCCGTCATCACGCCGGACCTCGAGACGGTGGATGGCCAGCGCAACGTCGCGGCCATCTATTACCAGATCAACATACCGATCATCGAGAACCTGACGTTCAGCCAGGCAGGCCGCTACGATCACTACACCGACGTGGGCGGCGCTTTCTCGCCGCGCTTCGCGTTGCGGTACCAGCCGATCAAGGCGCTCACGTTGTATACGTCGTACAACCGCGGCTTCCGCGCGCCGACCTTCGTCGAGGACAGCAAGTCGCAGACGCTCGGCATCCAGGTCGATCCGGCCACCGGCCAGAACTACACGTCGATCACCGTCGGCAACCCGAACCTCGCGCCGGAACGCACGCGCAACCTCAATATCGGCTTCCAGGTCTCGCCGAGCCGTTACACCGACCTCGGCTTCGACTGGTACAAGATCCGCATCGACAACGTGATCGGCCAGGGCAAGCCATCGCAGGTCGTGACCGACCCGACGACCGGCCAGCTGCTGTACAAGGTGATTCCGTACCAGAACCTCGGCTACCTCGACACGAACGGCTTCGAAGGCACGTTCCGCCAGGGCCTGCCGCTGAAGGGCTGGGGCACGATTACGCTGTCGGGCGACTGGGCTTACGTCAACAGCTACAAGATCGGCTTCCCGGGCGCCGCGCCGATCAACGGCGCGGGCAACAACTTCACGATCACGCAGCCGTTCGGCGGCAGCTTCCCGCGCTGGCGCGGCAACACGACGCTGGACTGGAACTACCGGAAGTTCGATGCGGCGCTGACGTGGCAGTTCACGGGCCCGTACGCGCAGAACCTGATGCCCGAGCCGAGCAAGGTCGGTTCGTACAGCCAGTTCAACCTGATGGTGACGTACACGGGCTTCAAGAACTGGACGATCTACGGCGGCATCGACAACCTCTTCAACCGCACGCCGCCGTACGACCCGATCTTCGCGAACGGCACGCTGAGCCAGAGCGGGTACGACACGTCGGTGTACTCGTACATCGGCCGGTTCGCGCAGGTCGGCGCGACGTACAAGTTCTGACGGCGATCGCGATGCACTGACAGGCTTTGGACAGGCCGCTCCACGTCCACTACCCCCTTTTCGGGGCGGCCTTTTTTCGCCTGGCGCCACGACGGCCCGCAACCGGGACGCGCGGCGGTGCAGTTCATCCGATCTTGACCAGCACGAACCATCCGCGGGGCGCGGCCGTATGCGGCGTCCGGCACGGGCATCGATTGCGTGCAGGCTTCACACCCGCACGCTTCCGGACAGACTGACCATGAGACTGTTGAATGGGCGACGGGCACGCGTGCCGCGCCACTCGCACCTGACGCGCACGCACGGGCGGATGCGCACCGCCACGCGCGCCGCGCTGCTCGCGTGCGCCGTGTGGCTCGTGTCGGGCGGCGTCATGCCGCAGGCCGCGCTCGCGGTGCCGGCGATCTCGCAATACGACCATCCGAAGTATCCGCCGGGCTTCACGCATTTCGACTACGCGAATGCGGATGCGCCGGACAGCGGCACGCTCCAGTTCGAAAACTACGACGAAGCGCAGAGCTACGATTCGCTGAACCCGTTCCTCGTGCGCGGCGCGCCCGCACCGGACATCAAGAACCTGATGTTCGACACGCTGATGCAGCGCAGCTGGGACGAGCTTGCATCCGAATACGCGCTGATCGCCGACGACGTCGACATCGCGCCCGACGGGCTGTCGGCGACGTTCCGCATCAACCCGGCCGCACGCTTCTCGAACGGCGATCCGATCACCGCGGCCGACGTCAAATATTCGTTCGACACGCTGACGAGCCCGCAGGCGTCGCCGCTGTACAACGCGCAGTTCGCGATCATCAAGCGTGCGGTGGTGGTCGACGGCCACACGGTGCGCTTCGAGTTCAAGCACGCGGAGCGCGACGCCGCGCTGATCGCGGGCGACCTGCCGGTGTTCTCGCCGAAATGGGGGCAGCACGCGGACGGCACGCGACCGCCGTTCGACCAGATCGCGAACGTGCCGCCGATCGCGAGCGGCCCGTACCTGATCGACCAGCGCAAGAACGACAAGCAGATCAGCTACGTGCGCGACCCGCACTACTGGGCAGCGAACCTGCCGTCGCGACGCGGCATGTTCCGCTTCGCGCACGTGTCGTTCAAGCTGTACCTGGATCAGTACACGGCGCTCGAAGCGTTCAAGGCTGGCGACATCGACGCGCGCATGGAATACAGCGCGACGCAGTGGGCGCGCAAGTACGTCGGCAAGAATTTTCGCAACGGCATGCTGAAGCGCGGCGAGTTTCCCGACGGCCCCGCGCAGATGCAGGGCTTCCTGATGAACATGCGCAAGCCGATGTTCCAGGACGTGCGGGTGCGGCATGCGCTCGCGCTGGCGTTCGATTTCGACTGGATGAGCCGGATGATGTTCTACGGGCAGTATCGCCGCACCAACAGCTTCTGGGAGGCGAGCCCGTTCGCGGCATCCGGCATGCCGAGCGCGAAGGAACTCGCGCTGCTCGAACCGTTCCGTTCGACGCTGCCGCCCGAGGTGTTCGGCCCGATGGTCCGGCAGCCGTCGACGCTGCCGCCGAACTCGCTGCGCGCGAACCTGAAGCAAGCGCGCGACCTGCTCGCGCAGGCCGGCTGGCATTACCGCGACGGCGCGCTTCGCGACGCGAACGGCACGCCGATGACGATCGAGATCATCGACGACCAGCCCGGCATGGACCGCCTGATCCTGCCGTACACGCAGGCACTCGCGATGCTTGGCATTCAAGCCTACCTGCACGAGATCGACAGCGCGGTCTACCTGAAGC
Organism: Burkholderia sp. AU33423; assembly: GCF_002223135.1. Taxonomy (NCBI): domain Bacteria; kingdom Pseudomonadati; phylum Pseudomonadota; class Betaproteobacteria; order Burkholderiales; family Burkholderiaceae; genus Burkholderia; species Burkholderia sp. AU33423. The sequence goes on along the minus strand of NZ_NKFH01000004.1, from coordinate 1,482,019 downwards.
GCCTCGACAATTTCGAGTACGACATGACGACGTACATCTACCTGCCCGTGACGATTCCGGGCGCGGAGCTGACGCGCCGCTTCGGCAGTGCGGCCGCGTCGCAGCCGGGCTCCGAGAACTATCCGGGCGTGAAATCGAAGGCGGTCGATGCGCTGATCCGCGCGGCGCTCGCGGCCGACACGCTCGACGATCTCGAGACGGCCACGCACGCGCTCGACCGCGTGCTGATCAACCTGTACGCGCTGATCCCGCAGTACTACCTGCCGAATGCGCGGATCGCGTACAAGGCGACGCTCGGCCACCCGGCGATCGTGCCGGACTCCTATCAATACGAGGACTGGATCATCGACTACTGGTACGTGAAGCAACCGGCGGCGAAACCCGCGCCGGCCGCCTGACGGAGGAACGACGATGCTGGCATACATACTCAGGCGATTGCTGCTGATGATCCCGACGCTGATCGGGGTGGTGACGATCACGTTCGCGGTCACGCAGTTCGTGCCGGGCGGCCCGGTCGAACAGGTGCTCGCGCAGTTGCGCCACGGCAGCGCGCGCGGCGGGGAGGCGGGCGGCGGAGGCGGCGGCTACCACGGCAGCCAGGGCGTCGATCCGCAGCAGATCGAGCAGATCCGCAAGCAGTTCGGCTTCGACAGGCCGCCGCTCGAACGCTACGTGCTGATGCTGAAAAGCTATGCGACGTTCGACCTCGGCCAGTCCTATTTCGCGCATCGCAGCGTGTGGGCGGTGATCCGCTCGAAGCTGCCGGTGTCGATCACGCTCGGGATGTGGACGGTGATCCTCACGTACCTGGTGTCGGTGCCGCTCGGCATCGCGAAGGCGGTGCGCAACGGGTCGCGGTTCGACACCGTGACGAGCGTGCTGGTGCTGGCCGGCTACGCAGTGCCGGGCTTCGTGCTCGGCGTGCTGCTGCTGATGCTGTTCGGCGGCGGCACGTTCTGGCAGGTGTTCCCGATGCGCGGGCTCACGTCCGACAACTTCGACGACCTGACGCTGATCGGCAAGGCGCTCGACTATCTGTGGCACATCGTGATGCCGGTGACGGCGTCGGTCGTCGGCAACTTCGCGATCGTCACGATCCTGACGAAGAACACGTTCCTCGAGGAAATCGGCCGGCAGTACGTGCTGACCGCGCGCGCGAAGGGCGCGCCGGAGCGCGACGTGCTCTGGAAGCACGTGCTGCGCAATGCGGCGATCCCGTTGCTCACGGGGCTGCCGGCCGCGTTCGTCGGCGCCTTCCTGAACGGCAACCTGCTGATCGAGACGCTGTTCTCGCTCGACGGCATGGGGCAACTGTCGTACGACTCGGTGATCCGCCGCGACTATCCGGTCGTGCTCGGCTCGCTGTTCCTGTTCACGCTGATCGGCCTGCTGACCAAACTCATCGCGGATATCTGCTATGTCCTCGTCGACCCCCGTATCCAGTTCAACCGCCTGGACCACTGACCAGGCCTGTGCCGCGTGCGCGGCCTCGCCGTCGCCGTGGCGGCGCACGTGGCTGCGCTTTCGCGCGCAGCCGCTCGGCTACTGGAGTCTCGTGATCTTCGCGGTGCTGTTCGCGCTCAGCCTGGGTGCGGACCTGCTGTCGAACGACCGGCCGCTGATCGTGCGCTACGACGGGCACTATGACTTCCCGATCGTGAAGGACTATCCGGAGACGGCGTTCGGCGGTGACTTTCCCGCGATGACGAACTATCTCGATCCGTATATCCGCACGAAGCTCGAGTCGCACGGCAACTTCGCGATCTATCCGCCGAACCGCTATCGCTACGACACGATCGACTATTTCGCGTCGCGGCCGTATCCGGCGCCGCCGTCGTCGAGCAACTGGCTCGGCACCGACCAGTTCGGGCGCGACGTGCTCGCGCGGCTGCTGTACGGGTTCCGGCTGTCGGTGCTGATGGCGTTCGCGCTGACCGTATCGGGCGTGCTGGTCGGCGTGCTGACGGGCGCGCTGCAAGGTTTCTACGGCGGCCGCACGGACCTGGTCGGACAGCGCCTGATCGAGATCTGGAGCGCGCTGCCTGACCTGTACCTGCTGATCATCTTCGCGTCGATCTTCACGCCGTCGCTGTGGCTGCTGTTCATCCTGCTGTCGATGTTCGGCTGGCTCGTGCTGTCCGACTACGTCCGCGCCGAATTCCTGCGCAATCGCGCGCTCGACTACGTGAAGGCCGCACGCACGATGGGGCTGACGAACGCGCAGATCATGTGGCGCCACGTGCTGCCGAACAGCCTCACGCCGGTGATCACGTTCCTGCCGTTCCGGATGAGCGCGGCGATCCTGTCGCTGACGAGCCTCGATTTCCTCGGCCTCGGCGTGCCGCCGCCGACGCCGAGCCTCGGCGAGCTGCTGCAGGAAGGCAAGAACAACCTGGACGCGTGGTGGATCTCGATCGCGGCGTTCGCGGCGCTGGTGGTGACGCTGCTGCTGCTCACCTTCATGGGCGATGCGCTGCGCAACGCGCTCGACACGCGCACGCGCGGTTCGGCATTCGGCGGAGGGCGGTGATGACGAAACCGTTGCTGCAGATCGAGGATTTTTCCGCGCATTTCGGCGCGAACGCGGTCGTACAGGATCTGAACCTGTCGATCGGCCGCGGCGAGCGCGTGGCGCTTGTCGGCGAATCGGGGTCGGGCAAGAGCGTGACCGCACTGTCGATCCTGAGGCTCGCGCAGCAGGCGACGCTGTCGGGGCGGATGCTGTTCGACGGCCAGGATCTGCTCGCGAAGACCGAGCAGCAGATGCGCGGGATTCGCGGCGCCGACATCGCGATGGTGTTCCAGGAGCCGATGACCGCGCTCAATCCGCTGTATACGATCGGCAAGCAAATCGCCGAGAGCCTGCGGCTGCACGAGGGGCTGCGCCCGGGCGACGCGCGTGAGCGCGGGATCGCGCTGCTGCGGCGCACCGGGATTCCGGAGCCCGAGCGGCGCATCGACAGCTTTCCGCACCAGCTGTCGGGCGGGCAGCGGCAACGCGCAATGATTGCGATGGCGCTGGCGTGCCGGCCGCGCCTGCTGCTCGCGGACGAGCCGACCACCGCGCTCGACGTGACGGTGCGCCAGCAGATCGTCGACCTGCTGATCGAGCTGCAGGAGCAGGAGGCCGCCGCGCGCGGGATGGCCGTGCTGCTGATCACGCACGACCTGAACCTCGTGCGGCGCTTCGCGCAGCGCGTGGCCGTGATGGAGAAGGGCGTGCTGGTGGAGACCAACACGACGGCCGACCTGTTCGCGGCGCCGCAGCATCCGTATACGCGCCGGCTGCTCGACAGCGCGCCGCAACGGGCGGTCGAGCCGGTTGCCGCCGGCGCGCAGACGATCCTCGACGTGCAGCATCTCGCCGTCGACTACCGCATCGCGGCGAAGGGCTGGCGCTCGGTGCTCGGCAAGACGACGTTCCGCGCCGTGCACGACGTGCAGCTGAGCCTGAAGCGCGGCGAAACGCTCGGGATCGTCGGCGAGTCGGGTTCGGGGAAATCGACGCTGGCGTCGGCCGTGCTCGGCCTGCAGCGGCCGGCGTCGGGCGGGATCGAGATCGACGGGATGCCGCTGGCGTCGCTGCGCACGACGCAGGGCCGCCGTACGCTGTACGGGCGGATGCAGGTGGTGTTCCAGGATCCGTTCGGCTCGCTGTCGCCGCGCATGACGGTCGAGCAGATCGTCGGCGAGGGGCTGGGCGTGCACCGGCCGCAGGTGGCCGGCGACGCGCGGCGGGCGCGGATCGCCGCGCTGCTGCAGGAGGTGGGCCTGCCGCCCGAGGCGATGCTGCGCTATCCGCACGAGTTTTCCGGCGGGCAGCGGCAGCGGATCGCGATCGCGCGGGCGCTGGCGGTGGAGCCGGAACTGCTGGTGCTCGACGAGCCGACGAGCGCGCTCGACGTGTCGATCCAGAAGCAGGTGCTGAATCTGCTGACGAATCTCCAAAAGAAGTACAAACTCAGCTACCTGTTCATCACGCACGATCTGGCGGTGATGCGCGCGATGGCCCACCGGGTCATCGTGATGAAGGCAGGGCGCGTGGTCGAGGCGGGCGAGACGCTCGACGTGCTGCACGCGCCATCCCATCCGTATACGCGGGCGCTGCTCGCGTCGTCCATGCTGGCGCCTGAGCGCGGCCCGCAGGAGAGGCAAGAGAGAACCGATGATTGACGAGAACCGGGCGCCGGGCGCCCGAGCCGTGCAGGCGGCGCAGGCATTGCGCAGCGACGCCGATTTCTGGTCGCTGCGCATCGTCGACGAGACGATCGACGAACATGCGGTGCGCAACGACGTCGCGCAGCCGTTTTCGCGCACGCGCGAGCGCGGCGCGATGCTGACGGCGTGGGCCGGCACCGGCGCGGGCTATGCGGCGACGCCCGACCTGTCCCCGGCCGGGCTGCAGGCGGCGCTCGACATCGCGACCGCGCGGGCCCGTGCCAGCGCGCCGTGGGCGCTGGTCGATCATCGCCAGGCCGCGCGCCCGCAGGCGAGCGGCACCTATGCGTCGCCCGATGTCGATGCGGCGCTGCCATCGCGCGCGGAATGGATCGAGCGTCTCGCGCACGAATGCGCGGCGGCGAACCTCGGCGCGCGCATCGTCGAGCGTTCGGCGAGCGTCATGATCGTGCACACCGAGCAAAGTTACGTGACGAGCGACGGCGTGCGGATCGACCAGCGCTTCCGCTTCCTGATGCCCGAGCTGCAAGCCGTCGCCCATGGCGACGGCGACACGCAGACGCGCTCGCTCGGTCAATCGGGCACGCTGGCGCAGGGCGGCATCGACGTGCTGGCACGCTACGGCTTCGACGGCGCCGGCGCGCGCGTCGCCGACGAGGCGCTGCAGTTGCTCGCCGCGCCGAACTGCCCGACCGGCCGGCGCGACCTGCTGCTGATGCCGGACCAGATGATGCTGCAGATCCACGAGTCGATCGGCCATCCGCTCGAACTCGACCGGATTCTCGGCGACGAGCGCAACTTCGCCGGTTCGAGCTTCGTCAGGCCGGAGATGGTCGGCCACTATCAATATGGCTCGCCGCTGCTGAACGTCACGTTCGATCCGGAGCCGACGGCCGAAGCCGCGTCCTACGCATTCGACGACGACGGCACGCCGGCGCGCAAGCAGTACCTGATCCGCAACGGCGTGCTCGAACGGCTGCTCGGCGGGGCGCTGTCGCAGCAGCGCGCGGGCCTGCCGGGCGTGGCCAACTCGCGCGCGTCGAGCTGGAACCGCGCGCCGATCGACCGGATGGCGAACCTGAACGTCGAACCCGGCGACCAGTCGCTCGATGCGCTGATCGCGGGCACCGAGCACGGGATCCTGATGCGCACCAACACGTCCTGGTCGATCGACGACCACCGCAACAAATTCCAGTTCGGCTGCGAATTCGGGCAACTGATCGAGAACGGCCGGCTCACGCAGGTCGTCAAGCGGCCGAACTACCGCGGCATCTCCGCCCAGTTCTGGCGCAGCCTGCGCGCGGTCGGCGATGCGAGCACGTTCGGCATCTACGGCACGCCGTACTGCGGGAAGGGCGAGCCTGCGCAGATCATCCGTGTCGGCCACGCCGCGCCGGCCTGCGTGTTCGCCGGCGTCGACGTCTTCGGAGGCGCGTGATGACGGGATTCGATCCGATGGCACGCCGCGCCGGAATCGACTGGCACGCGTATTTCGCCCGGCTCGCCGACGACGCGCAACGGCTGACGACACCGGCCGAAACCGTCCTGCTCGGCTTCTCCGGCGAAACGTCCGACTTCATCCGTTTCAATGGCGGCAGGATTCGCCAGACCGGGCGCGTCACGCAAGGGCGATTGTCCGTGCGACTCATCGACGGGGCGCGGCAGGCGCACTCGGCGCTGACCGTCTGCGGCAATCCGGCGACCGACCTGCGCGAACTGGCGGACGCGCTCGCCGTGCTGCGCGACGGCCTGCGCGATGCGCAGGACGACCCGCACCTGCTGTTCGATACCTCGTCGTGGGTGCAGGAAACGCGCCGCACCGGGCGCTTGCCCGATGCGGACGGGCTCGCGCGAATCGTGGCCGAATGCGCGCGCGGGCTCGACTTCGTCGGCTTTTACGCGGGCGGCACGCTGGCGCGCGGCTTTGCATCGTCGACCGGCAGCCGCGGCTGGTATGAGGTCGAGAATTTCAACTTCAGCTGGTCGCTGTACGACCCGAGCGGCCGCGCGATCAAGACCGTCTATGCGGGCGACGACTGGCGCGATGCGGCATTCGCGGCCAAGGTCGACGCGGCCGCCGCGCGGCTGCCCGTGCTCGGCCGCACGCCGAAGGCGCTTGCGCCCGGGCGCTACCGCGCGTATTTCGCGCCGGACGCCATTCACGAGATGACGAGCCTGCTCGGCTGGAGCGGCTTCTCGGCGCGCGCGGTGGCGAGCGCCCGCAGCCCGCTGCATCGCCTGTATGCCGGCGAGGTCGCGCTCGATCCGCGCGTGTCGATCACTGAGGATTTCTCGCTGGGCATCGCGCCGGCGTTCAATGCCGATGGCTACCGGCGCGACAGCGTGCCGCTCGTCGTCGAAGGGCGGGGCGCCGGGCAGCTCGTATGCGCACGCACCGCACGCGAGCACGGGCGCACACCGAACGGCGCGGACAATGCCGAAGCGCCGCAGTCGCTGTCGATCGCGGGCGGCACGCTCGCCGACGCCGACGTGCTGGCCGCGCTCGACACGGGGCTCTACGTCGGCAACCTCTGGTACCTGAACTTCTCGGACCCGATCGCGTGCCGGATGACGGGGATGACGCGGTTCGCGACGTTCTGGGTCGAAGGCGGGCGCATCGTCGCGCCGGTCGACGCGATGCGGTTCGACGACAGCTTCTACCGGCTGTTCGGGTCGGAGCTCGAGCAGCTCGGCGCGGTGCCGGCGCTGCTCGCGAACGACGACACGTACGGCGAGCGCGCCACCGGAGGCGCGCAGCTGCCCGGCCTGCTCGCGCGTTCGTTCGAGCTCACGCTGTAGCGCGTTCGCCGACACTCGCCGATGCCGTCATTCTTCATCGACCGTCCCGTCTTTGCGTGGATCGTCGCACTCGCGATCGTCGTCGCGGGCGTGCTGGCCATTCCTCAACTGCCGATCGCGCAGTATCCGCGCCTGGCGCCGCCGCGGGTCGTGATCACCGCGTCCTATCCGGGCGCGTCGACCGAGACGGTCGATGCCGACGTCGGCAGCATCATCGAGGAAAGCCTCGACGGCGCCGACGGGCTGCTGTACTACGAGACGAGCAGCGACGGCCACGGCAACCTCGAGATCGACGTGACGTTTTCGCCGAGCACCGATCCGGACATCGCGCTCGTCGACGTCAACAACCGGTTGAAGCAGGTCGAGCCGCGGCTGCCGCAGCAGGTCGTCCAGCAGGGGATCGGCGTGTTCAAGGCGGCGAACACGTTCCTGATGCTCGTCACGCTGACGTCGACCGACGGCACGCGCGATTCCGCGCAGCTCGGCGATTACCTGAACCGCTACGTGCTGCGCGAGCTGAAGCGTGCGCCGGGGGTGGGCGCGGCCGAGCTGTGGGATGCCGACGAGGCGCTGCGGGTCTGGCTCGATCCGGTCAAGTTGCGCGAATACGACCTCGGCGCCGACGACGTGATCACGGCGATCAGCGCGCAGAACGCGACGGTCACGGCTGGCGCGATCGGCGATGCGCCGTTCGTGCGCGGCCAGCAGCTCACCGCGACGGTCGTGGTCAAGGGCCAGCTCACGTCGCCCGAGGAGTTCGGCCGGATCGTGCTGAAGTCGAAACAGGACGGCTCGGTAGTGCGCGTGGGCGATGTCGCGCGCGTCGAGATCGGCCGCGACGACTATTCGTTCTATTCGCGACTGAACGGCCGGCCGGCCGCGACGGTCGGCATCCAGCTCGGCCCGCGCGGCAACGCGCTCGAAACGTCGAATGCGATCCGCGCGCGGCTCGCGGAGCTGTCACGGACGCTGCCGCCGGGCGTCGCCGTCGAGATTCCGTTCGACGGAGCGCACTTCGTCAAGATCGCGATCCACGAAGTCGTGCTGACGCTCGTCGAGGCCGTCGTGCTGGTGTTCTGCGTGATGTGGCTGTTCCTGCGCGACCTGCGCTACACGCTGGTGCCGACCGTCGTGATTCCGGTCACGTTGATGGGCGCGTTCGTCGCGATGTGGGCGTTCGGGCTGTCGATCAACGTGTTCACGATGTTCGGCCTCGTGCTGGCGATCGGCATCCTGGTCGACGATGCGATCGTCGTCGTCGAGAGCGTGCATCGCGTGATGGAGGAGGGCGTGTCGCCGCGCGACGCCACGCGCCGGGCCATGAAGCGGATCGGCGGGGCGATCGTCGGCGTGACCGCGGTGCTGACCGCCGTGTTCGTGCCGATGGCGTTTTTCCCGGGCAGCGTCGGCGGCATCTACCGGCAGTTCGCGGTCGCGATGATCGCGTCGATGCTGGTGTCGTCGTTCATGGCGCTGTCGCTCACGCCCGCGCTGTGCGCGAACCTGTTGAAGCCGGTCGCGCGACACGATGGCGGCGCCGGCCGTGCGCGCCGACGCGGCATCGGCGCGCGCCTGGCCGACCGCTTCGGTGCGGCTTTCGCGCGCGCCGAAACCGATTATCGCCGCGTCGCCGTGTTTGCCGTGCGCCGCACCGGCATGGTCGTGGCCGTCTATGCGGTGCTCGTGATCGGATGCGGGCTGCTGTACTGGATGATGCCGGGCGGCTTCCTGCCGACCGAGGACCAGGGGCAACTGCAGGTGATGATCCAGTTGCCGGCCGGCGCCACGCAGGCGCGCACGCTCGCGGTCGTCGAGCGGGTGGAGGCCATCCTGCACGGGGAGCCGGCGATTGCGAACGTGACGAGCGTGATCGGCTGGAGTTTCGTCGGCAGCGGGCAGAACGTCGGGATGGCGTTCGTGGAACTGAAGGACTGGGCGAAGCGCGACGTCGATGCAATGGCGTTGCGCGACCGGCTCAACGGGCGGTTCAGTGCGATCCTCGACGGCGACGTCGAGGCGGCGCTGCCGCCTTCGGTGCGCGGTATCGGGCATTCCGACGGCTTCACGTTCCGGCTCGAGGATCGCGGCGGGGTCGGGCTCGACGCGTTGAAAGCGGCCCGCGAGCAGCTTGCCGAGCGCGCGAAGGCGAGTCCGTTGCTCTCGGCCGTGCATTTCGAAGACCTGCCGGACGCACCGCGTATCGAGCTCGATGTCGATCGCGCGAAGGCGTACGCGCTCGGCGTGCCGTTCGAGCGGATCGCGGGGCTGCTGGGCGGCACGTTCGGCTCGAACTACATCAACGACTTTCCGGCGTCGGGCCGGATGCGGCGGGTGATCATCGAGGCCGATCCGGTCGCACGCGCGACCGATACGCAGCTGATGGCGCTGACGGTGCCGAACCGCACCGGCGACATGGTGCCGCTGTCGGCCATTGCCGCGCCGCACTGGACGATCGGGCCGGTGATGCTGAACCGTTACAACGGCTATCCGTCGCTCGACATCAGCGGCCGGGCAGCGACCAGCACGAGTTCGGGCGTGGCGATGGCGGAGATGGAGCGGCTTGCCGCTGCGCTGCCGGCCGGGATCGGCTTCGACTGGGTCGATGCGGCGCGCGAGGAGCAGGTCGCCGCGCGGCAGACGCCGCTGCTCGTCGGGTTGTCGGTGCTCGCGGTTTTCATGGCGCTGGCCGCGCTGTACGAAAGCTGGACGATTCCGCTGTCCGTGCTGACGATCGTGCCGCTCGGCATGATGGGTGCGATCGCGGCGGCGCTCGCGCGCGGGATGCCGAACGACGTGTATTTCAAGGTCGGGATGATCACTGTGGTCGGGCTGGCCGCGAAGAACGCGATCCTGATCGTGCAGTACGCGCGCGATCTCGCCGGGCACGGCGTGCCGTTGCGGCAGGCGGTGGTCGATGCGGCCGCCGCGCGCTTCCGGCCGATCGTGATGACGTCGATGGCGTTCTTGCTGGGCGTCGTGCCGCTGGTGCTGGCGACGGGCGCGGGGGCGGAAAGCCGGCGGTCGATCGGCACGGGCGCGTTCGGCGGTGTGCTGGCGGCGACGGTGTTCGGGCTCGTGTTCGCGCCGGTGGCGTTTCGGGTCGTGGCGTCGGTCGGGCGACGCGGCAGGCGGGTGGCGGTGGCAAAGCGGGACGATCGGCAGGCGGAGGTGGTGGGGGAGTGAGATCGCTTCGACAGGTGATTGTCGAGCGTTGTGTTGATTAAATGCGATTGCCGTGCAGACGGTTCAAAGACGATTCAATTCAAGGAGACGAATTCAGACGATGTCCTACGTTCTGTATTACTCGCCCGGCGCGGCAAGCATGGCCGTGCACTGGATGTTGATCGAACTCGGCGTGCCGTTCGAAACGCGCCTCGTCGATATCGATACGGGGGCGCAGCATACGCCCGAGTACCTGCGGTTGAATCCCGCGGGCCGAGTGCCGACGCTGGTCGTCGACGGCGTACCGCGGACCGAATCGACCGCGTTGCTGATGCTGCTCGCCGAACGTCATCCGGAGGCGCGCCTGGCTCCGCATCCGGGCTCGCCTGAACGTGCCGAGTGGTTCGAGATGATGATCTATCTCGCCAATTCCGTCTTGCCGGCGATGCGAAACTGGTTTTATGCGGAGACGGATGGCGATCCGCGGTGCGCTGAAATGGTGAAGGCTTTTTCGCAGGGGCAAGTCGAGGCGTCGATGGCGCATCTCGACGATCTGCTGTCCGATGGCCGTTCGTATTTGATCAACGATCGGTTGAGCACGGTCGACTTCCTGGCGCTGATGCTCATGCGCTGGACGCGCAACATGCCGCGCCCGGCAACGACGTGGGCGAATCTGGGGCGCTATATCCACAAGCTTCGCGCGATGCCGACGTTCCTCGAGTTGAACGCGCGTGAAGGGCTGACGGAGTGGTTGAATCCGGTTGCCTGAGCGTTTCGAAGGCGCTCAAAAGTGCGGCAGCGGTCGGTTGGAGGCTGCTTGCCGTGGGGTTTGGGGCTGAAATATCGCATTTGACATAATCAACATTATCACCGGAAAAATCGCGAACTAAGTAGGCATCGTGGGCCAGCCTGGACTGATCACCATGAGCATGCGCGAGCCGAACCGATTCAAGGTCATCCCCTAGAAATTGTGCGCCACGCCGACCATGAACATGTCCTGGTCCTTGTCGTTGCGGGTTGCGACACGATTGAAGCGCAAGCTCGCCTCCCAATCGTTCGTAATCTGATAGGCCACTTGCGCGCTGAGCAACGCATTGAGTCGCGTCCTGCCCGAGACCTCGTTCCGATCCCGCGAGAGATACGGACCGACGCCTGCCGAAAGCGTCCATTTGCTCTTGATCGGCGCGACGTACCAGAATTGCGCGGCCACGCCTCGTCGGCCGGCAACGCCATTGTTGCCTTCATAGACGAAGCTCGCCGAATAGGCCCACGCATTGCCGAGCGGCCGCTTGACTTCGACCATGTATCCCTTTTCGATCGGCACTTGAGGACGGTTCGTCTGCGATGTTCCGGCCCAAACGCCGAGCTGCGTCTTGCCGTCCGAAAACGCCGGGCCAGGATTGCCGCCGAAATCCGAGCCGATACCGAAGAGCACCGCGTCGGAATTGAATCCGCCGATCATCTGAACGTGGTTGTACTGCAGCTTGAGGAAGAAGCGATTGGGAACGACGTAATACCGCACCGCTGCCGACGCGCGCACGCCCCAGCGCTTGTCATTGCGTGGCTGGTCGTCGACATGTGTCGTGTCCATGCTGAAATACGGGCCCGCCGAAAATTCGAGCGCCAGACGACTGCCGACCGGCCAGCGAAACGAACCCAGGGCGGCAAAACCGTCACGGTGGTGATCCAGCGGATGCCCCTCGTTCATGTACGCGAGGTAGACCGACAGGTAATCGTTCAAGACGTCACCGAAGCCGACTTCGTACGCACGCCAATGCATGTCGCCACCCTCGGTCGCGCGTCCGTCGCCATACACCGCATACACGTTGAGCGTTCTCCCCGATGGTTTGAGTCCGCTCGGCGAACTCGAAGGATCCTCCTCGGCGCGCGCGTGTCCCGGGCACGCCAGTATTGTCAGACCAGCGATCGAGCTTGCGAGGACGAAGCGCGAACAGATGCGACGGCACTGTCCCATTTGGACACCCCCCACCTTGGTAACCGCGATTTCTTGGAGAAGCTGATAGCGATTATAGGCGGCGTCCGGTCAGGCGGCTGACGTCGCTCATTCACCGTGCAACTACCACTATTGCCAGTACCTGCACTGTCCCTGCCCCCGTAACCTTGTCGGCATCGCTGGCGCGCCGTCCAAGGCCGCGCCGCTTCGACCGGAGACACGACAGATGCCCTTTGACTGGACGCAGGAACAGCATGCGACGCTCGCGCGCTTTCGCGACATCGGCACGGAGATCGCCGCCGCGGAGCGCGACGCTCGCACGCCGGCCGGATTTGACCAGGCCGGCTGGACCCGGCTTGGCCAGGAAGGACTGTGGGACATGATCGTGCCGGAGACATACGGCGGCGACGGTCACGGCTGGTGGCACTTTTCCGCGGCGCTCGAGGGGCTCGCATCGTCGATCCGCCGCCCGGCGCTGCTGCTGTCGGTGATCGCGCAGGCCGGCATGGTGCGTGCGCTCGAGCGATACGGCACGGCGACCCAGCAGGACCGCTATTTCGGCGCGATCCTGCGCGGCGAACTGAGCGCGACGGCGATCGCCGAACCGGGCACCGGCACCGACGTGCGCAGCATCGCGACGAAGCTGGCCGAGCACGGTGACGGCTACCGGCTGACCGGCAGCAAATTCAACATCGCGCACGCGCCGCTCGCGCGCTTCATCCTCGTCGTCACGCGCATCGAGACGCTCGGCCGACGCAACACCGCGCTCGTGATCGTCGATCGCGACCAGCCGGGCATGACGGTCGCCGAACCCGACCGCAAGCTCGGCCTCGACGACCTGCCCACCGGCGCGCTGCACTTCGACGACTGTCCGATTACGCGCGGCCAGCTGCTGGGCGAACCGGGCGCGGGACTCGGCAACCTGATCGACATCATCTCGCTCGGCCGCCTCTACTACGGGCTCGTCGCCGCGCAGGTGACGGCACCGTATCTGCGCGACGCGATCAACTATTGCCGCGACCGGCGCAGCTTCGACAGCACGATCGACGCGCACCAGTACGTGCAGCGCCGTCTGGTCGACCTGCAGATCGGCATCGAGCGCGGCACGTGGCTCGCGCGCGGCGCGCTCGCGCAGTTGCTGACGGATCACCCGCAGGCACTGATGACCTGCTCGATCGCGAAGCTGGTCGGCGCGCAGGACCTCGTCGACGGCGCGCTCGGCCTCGTGCGGCTGTACGGCAGCCTCGGCTACCAGGCCGGGCCGGTGGCCGCATTCGCGTCGGACGCGCTGGGTTTCATGAGCGTCGGCGGCACCGAGGAAATGCATCGCAAGAACATCTTCAACCAGATGATGCGTGCCGGCTGAACGCCCGCGCCGTCGATACGCGTACCACACGCCCTACAGGAAACCACGCATGACAACGACCCACCGACGCCCTTCCCGCCTGCGCCGCTCCTGGCTGTTCCTCGCCGGCGCCGATCACGATGCGCTCGTCGACGGCGCCGCGAGCGGCGCTGACGTATTGATCCAGGAACTCGAAACCTTTACGCCGCCGGACCGTCGTCCGGCCGCGCGCGAACTCAGCGAACGCGTGCTCGCGGGCTGGCGCGAGGCCGGCATCCTTGCGTCCGTGCGCGTGAATCCCCTCGATGCGGGCGGTATCGACGACCTGCGCGCCGCGATGCGCGGCCGGCCTGACATCGTGATGATGTCGTACGTCGCCACGCCCGAGCAGGTCGTCGCGCTCGACGAAGCGGTCACGCGGTTCGAGCGCGAATACGATATCGCGCCCGGCTCGACCGAACTGGTGCCGAACATCGAGACGACGCTGGGCCTCGTGAACACGATGGCGATCGCGCGCTCGAGCCCGCGCGTGTCGGCCGTGCTGGTCGCGACTGAGGACATGGTGGCCGACATGGCGGCCGAGCGCACCCGCGCGGGCCGCGAGCTCGACTACGTGCGCTCGCGCTTTCGGGTGGAATGCGCGGCGGTCGGCGTCACCGCGATCGACTGTCCGTACAGCTATGCCGACAACGAAGGCGCGGAACTCGACATGCGCGTGTCGCGCGGCCTGGGATACCAGGCCAAGGCGATCGTCAACGGGCAGTTCGTGCCGGTCGTGAATCGCGTGCTGACGCCGACGGCCGATGAAGTCGCCCTCGCCCGCCGCGTGATCGACGCGTTCGACACCGCACGACGCGAATCCGGCGGCCGCCGCGTGGCCGCGGCCGTCGTCGACGGTTTCCTCGCGGAAGTCCCCGACTATCTCGCCGCGCATCGGCTGATCGCCCGCGCGACGCAATTCGGCATCGCCTGAGGCCCGCATGGATACGATCGCCACGCGCCTGAAGGCGCTGAAAACCCTCGCACATGCGGCGCCGCACGTTCCGGCCGAGGACTGGCCCGACACGCCGCAAGCGCAATTCGAACGCTGGCTCGACGAAGCCGTTGGCGCAGGCGCCGTCGAACCGCAGGTGATGACGCTGTCGACGGTTCGCCCGGACGGGCGGCCCGATGCGCGCTCCGTCGTACTGCTGAACGTCGACGCGCGCGGCTGGCATTTCGCGGCGAGCACGCGCAGCCCCAAGGGGCGCCAGATCGAAAACCGGCCGTTCGCCGCGCTGACGTTCTATTGGCCGGCGATCGCGAGCCAGGTCCGCCTGAGCGGCCCGGTCGAGCGGCTGCCGGCCGCCGAAGGCCGCGCGGATTTCGCGGGCCGCCCCGAGCGCTCGCGCGCGAGCATCCTGGCCGGCCGGCAAAGCGAGCGGCTCGACGATCCCGCCGACCTGACGCGCGCGATCGACGCGCAGCTCGCGCGGCTGGTCGCCGACCCTGCCCTCGTGTCGGACGACTGGCACCTGTACACGCTCGCGCCGGACGAAGCCGAATTCTGGCGTGCCGACAGCGCGCGTCGTTTCGCGCGGCAGGCGTATCGTCGCGCCGGTCAGCGCTGGGAACGGTGCGCGCTATGGCCTTGAAGTCCGCCGCACATCCGTCGCAATCGGGCGGCACCCTGCGTGATCGATTGAACGACGGCATGCACGAAGACACGCGGCTCATGCACGCGGGCCGCGATAGCGCGGCCTGGCACGGCTTCGTCAATCCGCCCGTCTATCACGCGTCGACCGTGCTCAGCCCGACGGTGTCCGATCTGCTGAACCGCACGCAGCCGTATATCTACGGCCGCCGCGGCACGCCGACGACCGACGCGCTCGAGCGCGCGGTGACGCGCCTCGAAGGCGGCGCCGGCGCGGTGCTGTGCCCGTCGGGTTTGTCCGCGTGCACGCTCGCGCTGCTGTCGTGCCTGAAGCCCGGCGATCACCTGCTGATGACGGCATCGGTCTACGGCCCGGTGCGCCATGCGTGCGAAGGCGTGCTCGCGCGCCTCGGCGTCGAGACGACCTGGTACGACGGCAGTACGCCCGTCGCGGCCGCATTCCGTGCGAACACGCGTGCGTTGTACATCGAAGTGCCGGGCTCCTACACGTTCGACATGCACGATATCCCGGCACTCGTCCGCCTCGCGCAGGCGCACGGCGCGCTGGTCATCGCGGACAACAGCTGGGCCACGCCGCTCTTCTTCCAGCCGCATGCGTTCGGCATCGACCTGTCGATCCAGGCCGGCACCAAGTATCTGGTCGGGCATTCCGACGCGATGCTCGGCACCGTGTCGGCCAGCGAGCGCGCCTGGCCCGCGTTGAAGCAACTGCATGGCGATCTCGGGCTGTGCGCCGGCCCCGACGACGTCTATCTCGCCCTGCGCGGGTTGCGCACGCTCGGCGTGCGGTTGCGGCAGCACCAGCGCAATGCGCTCGCGGTCGCGACCTGGCTCGCAGCGCGCCCCGAAGTGCAGCGCGTGCTGTATCCGGCCCTGCCCGGCGACGACGGACATGCGCTGTGGCGCCGCGATTTTCGTGGCGCGTCGGGGCTGTTCTCGATCGTGCTGCAGCCGGCGCCGCCGCACGCGGTCGAAGCGTTTCTCGACCACCTCGCGCTGTTCGGGCTCGGCTATTCGTGGGGCGGCTACGAGAGCCTCGCGTTGCCGTTCGAGTTGGACGCGCACGGCCTCGCGGCACGCTGGCCGGCCGACAGCTGCGGCGTGCGCCTGCATATCGGCCTCGAGGATCCGGACGACCTGATCGCCGATCTCGCGGCCGGTCTCGATCGCTATGCGGCGTGCGCGCAGCAGGCCACCGCTTGCGAGGATGCCGCGCGATGCTGACCGTCTGGGGCCGCCGCACGTCGTTCAACGTGCAGAAGGTGTTGTGGCTGATCGGCGAGCTGGGCGTGCCGTACCGGCACATCGCGGCCGGCGGCGAACACGGTTCGCTGCAGACGCCCGCGTTCGCGGCGCTGAACCCGACCTGCCGGATTCCGGTGATCGACTGGGACGGCGACGTCGTGTGGGAGTCGCACACGATCCTGCGCTATCTCGCCGCGCGCGTGCCGAACAATCCGTTCTGGTGCCGCGACGCGTTCGCCCGTTCGCGCGCGGAGCGCTGGATGGACTGGTCGCAGACCGCGCTCGAACCCGACGTGATGACCGGGCTGTTCTGGGCGCTCGTGCGAACGCCGCCGGAGCGGCGCGACGACGCGCTCGTGCGCGACAAGGCCGCGCGCAGCGCGACGCATTTCCAGCTGCTCGACCGGCTGTTGTCGACCCAGCCCTTCCTAGGCGGGGCGACGCCGGGCCTGGCCGACATTCCGGCCGGCGCGACGCTGTTCCGCTATTTCGCGCTCGACGTCGAGCGGCCGCCATTGCCGCACGTCGAGGCCTGGTATGCCCGGCTGTGCCGACGGCCCGCGTATCGCGAACAGGTGATGGTGTCGTTCGACGCGCTGCGCGGCCAGCCGGGCTGACGTCCTGCATGACGACCGTCACGACCTCCCGAACTCACGACCCTCCCGACCGACATGACGCACTCCGCCCTTCGTCCGATCCTGATCGTCCTGCATCGCGAACAGTCGAGCCCTGGCCGGATCGGCCGGCTGCTGGCCGCTCGCGGCCGTCCGCTCGACATTCGCCGCCCGCCGCTCGGCGATCCGCTGCCGGCAACGTTGTCCGACCATGCGGGGGCCGTGGTGTTCGGCGGCCCGATGAGCGCCAACGACGGCGATCGCTGGATTCAGGACGAAATCGACTGGATCGGCGTGCCGCTGTGCGAGTCTGCGCCCTTCCTCGGTGTCTGCCTCGGTGCGCAGATGATGATCCGTCACCTGGGCGGCCGCGTCACCGCGCATCGCGACGGGCGCGCGGAAATCGGTTATTGGCCGATCGCCGCGACGCCCGCCGGCCGCCGGCTCGGGTCGTGGCCGTCGCACGTCTACCAGTGGCATCGCGAGGGCTTCGAGCGCGTGGCCGGGCTCGAGATCCTCGCGACCGGCGAGCACTTCGAGAACCAGGCCGTGCGCTACGGGCCGCGCGCGTATGGCGTCCAGTTCCATCCGGAAGTGAGCTATCCGATGATGCGGCGCTGGAGCACGGCCGCCGCGCACAAGCTGTCGGCGCCCGGTGCGCAGGATCTCGCGACGCAGGCACGCGAAGGCCGGCGGCACGACCGCGCGACGGCCGCATGGCTCAGCGCGTTTCTGGACCGCTGGCTCGACGACGCACCGGCATCAGGTCGGCACCGTCACGTCGGAAATGCTGATCAAGCCCCACTCGACCGCACGCAGCACGGCTTCATGCCGACGTGACACGTTGAACTTGCGGCGGATGTTCATGAAGTGGAAATTGATGCACGACTCGGTCACGTTCAGGATGTGGCCGATTTCCCATGACGTCTTGCCGGCCGCGTGCCAGCGCAGGCATTCGACTTCCCGACGGCTGAGCCTCGGCACGCTGTCCGGCGGCGCATGGCAGCGCGTGCCGGCGATCGCTTCGCACGCGACGTCGCGCAGCAGCGTCAGCACCGCGAGATGGCGGTCGCAGTGCTCGCGCGTGGCAGCGAGCTCGTCCGTACTCGCGCACAACAGCATGCCGACCTCCCCCTTCGCGCCGCGCACCGGCAGCACGACGCCGCTGCGCATGCCGTACGCGGCGGCCGCTTCGTAACACGGGCGCTGCTCCGGCAGCGCGAACAGTGCGTCGTCCCAGACGAGCGGCAGTGCCGAACGGAAGCAGTGCCGCAGCATCGGGTCGACGCGGTCGAACTGGCGCTGCCGGTACAGCGCCGTCCAGCCGGGCACGCCGCTGCTCCATTTGCGCGCGAGATCGAACGACGCGCCGGCAAACGGCAACACGATCAGCACGACCTTGTCGAACCCCATTCCGGCGGCTGCGTCGGTCATTCTCTGCCATGACGCGTCCGTGTCGCCGGGTACCAACCATTTCAGACAATCCAGTCCATACATACAAGCCACCCCGTTCGTTTAGAGGTCAGTTCAAAAACCCCGTGAGGGGGCTGTTTACTTCCTCGGCGAGCTGTTAACCTTGGGCACCAGAACAACGGAAGCCCAA
Source organism: Burkholderia sp. AU33423 (assembly GCF_002223135.1). NCBI lineage: Bacteria > Pseudomonadati > Pseudomonadota > Betaproteobacteria > Burkholderiales > Burkholderiaceae > Burkholderia > Burkholderia sp. AU33423. The sequence goes on along the minus strand of NZ_NKFH01000004.1, from coordinate 1,463,464 downwards.
GGATGGAAGCGCCGATCATTGACGACGAACTGTGGATACTGATCGAACCATTGCTGCCGCCCGCGAAGCCTCGTGCGAAGAGCGATCCTGGTCGTCCGCGCGTTTGCGATCGTGCGGCGCTCAACGGCATCCTGTTCGTGTTCAAAACGGGAATCCGCTGGAACCACTTGCCGACTCGGCTGGGCTTCGGCTCGGGCGCAACTTGCTGGCGGCGATTGAACGACTGGCAAAAGGCTGGTGTATGGGACCAACTGCACGAGTTGCTGCTCGACAAGTTGCGTGCGGCCGGCCAGATCGATCTGTCATACGCTGCGGTCGATTCGTCGTCCGTGCGCGCCGTTGGGGCGGGCGAAAAACTGGCCCGAACCCCACGGATCGTGCGCGACCCGGTTCCAAGCACCACATCCTCGTAGACGCCAACGGCGTTCCCGTCGTCGCGATCCTGACCGGCGCGAACGCCAACGACGTCACGCAGTTGCTGCCGCTCGTTGATGCAATTCCGCCGATTCGCGGTGTCCGTGGCCGACCACTTCAGAAGCCCGGCGTCGTCTACGCCGATCGCGGCTACGATTCCACACGACACCGACGTGCGCTGCGTGAGCGCGGCATCAGGCCCGTGATCGCGAAGCGCCGGACCGAACACGGCAGCGGGCTCGGCAAGTATCGTTGGGTGGTCGAGCGTACGCACTCCTGGCTCCATAATTTCCGTCGTCTACGCACGCGCTTCGAGCGACGTGCCGACATTCACGAAGCATTCTTGAAACTTGGCTGCTCGCTCGTCTGCTGGAACGTCTTCAGGCGAGCTGAGCAAGGTTTTTGAACTGGCCTCTTAGTTGGAATCTGCATTCAGGCGGACTTGCGCAAACGGTTCGAGACGTTGCGCGCGAACGGGCCGCGCTAGACCGCCTCAGCCAGACGTTGCCGGCCTGCCTGCTTCGCGTCGTCGAGCGAAGCCACCACGTCGAACGGAATGCCGAACGCCTTTTCGATACCGGACGCGTTCGCGCGGGCCGCTTCACGTTCGGCCGGGTCCGGTTCGATCGTGATGAGCGCACGGCAGACCGCGGCGAGCGCGGCGCGGTTCTGCTTGAGCCACATGCCGCGTTCCTTGCGGTCGTCGTGCGCTTCGTCCGGGCGGGCCGGCGGAAAGATCATGACAAACGGCTCGCCGTGCCGCATCAGCACGTGCATGTCGTCGAGCCAGCGCTGCGCGTAGCCGGTGGATGCGATCGCATCGTTGCGCACGACGACGAACGGAAATTCCGTCACGTCGAATACGGCGAGCGTCGCCAGGTCGGGCGGCATGGCGCCGGCGTGGTGGGTAGGCATCGGGACAACCTCCATCGAATTGAACAGCATGGGTCGGAACGGGCCGCGCAGCGCCCGCTTCATCGTTTCGCGGCCGCGCCCGGGCCGAACGGCGGACGGGCGAGCCAGACCACCGCGATCACGGCGAGATACACGCAGCCGAGCGCGAACGAAACGTCGTTGAACGAGATCTGGTACGCCTGCGCATCGACCAGGTTGCTCAGCAGCGTGGCCGCGCGTTGCGGATCGCCACCGCCGAGCCGGGCGACTTCGGCACGCACGGCCGGATCGAACGCGCTCACGTGCTCGCTGAGCTGGGCGTGGTGCAGAATGGCGCGCCGGTCCCACAGGAACGACGTGATCGACACCGCGAAACTCGCGCCGAGCGTGCGCAGGAACGTCGACAGGCCGGAGCCGGCGGCGATCTCGTCCGGCTTCAGGTCGGACAGCAGGATGCTGTTGATCGGCATGATGAACAGCGCGAGGCCGAGGCCCTGCAGCAGCTGGATCAGCGCGATGTGCGTGAAGTCGATGTCGGGCACGAAACCCGCACGCAGGAACGACGACGTGCCGAGGATCGCGAATGCGCAGCACACGAGCACGCGCATGTTGAAGCGCGGCGCGTACTTGCCCATGAACGGCGTCATCAGCACCGGGATCACGCCCATCGGCGCGACCGCGAGCCCGGCCCAGAACGCCGTGTAGCCGAGCGTGCGCTGCAGCCACTGCGGTACGATCACGTTGACCGCGAAGAACGCCGAATAGGCGAGCACGAGCGTCAGCGTGCCGGCCGCGAAGTTGCGACGCGCGAAGAGCCGCAGGTTCACGATCGGATTCGGCTCGTTGAGCTCCCAGATCACGAACAGCGCGATGCCGAACGCCGCGACCACCGACATCACGACGATGAACGTCGAGTTGAACCAGTCGGCTTCGTTGCCCTTGTCGAGCACGATCTGCAGCGCGCCGACGCCGACGATCAGCGCGGCGAGGCCGACATAGTCGACACGCGCGGCGACCGTCGTCTCGACGCGCGCACGCATCTGCGCGAACACGCACATCGCGGCGAACACGCCGATCGGCAGGTTGATCAGGAACGCCCAGCGCCACGAGTAATGCTCGGTGACCCAGCCGCCGAACACGGGCCCCGCGATCGGCGCGACGACGGTGACCATCGCGATCATCGACAACGCGAAGCCGCGCCGCTGCGGCGGGTAGATCGACAGCATCAGCGCCTGCGTTGTCGGGATCATCGGCCCGGCCACCAGGCCCTGCAGCGCGCGGAACGCGATGAGCTGCGGCAGGTTCTGCGCGAAGCCGCACAGGAGCGACGCGAACGTGAACGCGAGCGTCGCCCACACGAACAGCCGCACCTGCCCGACGCGCTTGACGAGAAACCCGGTCAGCGGCAGCGCGATCGCGTTGCTGACCGAGAACGTCGTGACGACCCACGCGCTTTGCGTCGTGCTCACGCCGAAGTTGCCGGCGATCGTTGGCAGCGACACGTTCGCGACGGTGCCGTCGAGCACCTGCATGAAGACCGCGAGCGCGAGGCCGAAGGTCGTCAGCCCGACGCTCGACGGACGAAAGCCGCTGTCGGCGGCCGCCATCGGGCCGCTCATCGCACGGCCTCCGCGCGCACCGCCGCCGGCTGGTTCGCATGGATGACGTCGGCGATCAGGCTGTCGGCACGCGCGAGCTCGTCGCGGTACACGTCGGTCCGGAATACCGGCGCGCGCTGCTCGCGATGCGCCAGCATCGCCCCGCTGCGGTCGTGCTGGTCGACGCGTGCATGCATCGACAGGCCGATGCGCAGCGGATGCGCGTCGAGCTGCGCCGGGTCGGTCAGTTCGATGCGGACCGGCAGCCGCTGCACGATCTTGATCCAGTTGCCTGTCGCGTTCTGCGCGGGCAGCAGCGAGAACGCGCTGCCGGTGCCGACGCCGAGGCTCTGCACGCGGCCGGTATAGCGCACCGCGTCGCCGTACAGGTCGGCGGTCAGTTCGACCGGCTGCCCGATGCGCATGTGCTCGAGCTGCTTCTCGGTGAAGTTCGCGTCGACCCACAGCTCGCGCAGCGGCACGACCGCGAGCAGCGGCACGCCGGGCGACACGCGCTGCCCGACCTGCACCGTCCGCTTCGCGACATAGCCGGTGACGGGCGTGACGATGTCGGTGCGGGCATGCGCGAGGTAGGCGGCTCGCAGCCGTTCGGCCGCAGCCTGCACGTCCGGGTGCGACGCGACTGCGGTGTCGTCGATCAGCGCCTTGCTCGTCTGGTGCTGCTCGCTCAGCGTCGCGAGCGCGCTTTGCGCGGCCGCGTATGCGCTTTGCGCGGACGTCAGCGTGTCGCGTGCATGCGCGAGCTCCTCGCGTGAAATCGCGCCGGAGCGGCCGAGATCCTCGCGGCGGCTGTAGTCGGCTTTCGCCTTGTCGAGCGCGGTGCGTCGCGTATCGAGTTCGGCGCGTGCGCCATCGATGCTGTTCGCGAGCCCGCGCTCGTTGCTGTACAGGCCGCGCACCTTGCGCACCGTTGCCGCGAGATCGGCCTGCGCGGTCGCGAGTGCGATCTGCGCGTCGCTCGGGTCGAGGCGGACGAGCGGCGTGCCGGCGTGCACGAAGTTGCCGTCGTCCGCGTCGATCGATACGACGGTGCCCGTCACCTGCGGCGTCAGCTCGACGACGTTGCCTTGCGCGTACGCGTTGTCGGTGGATTCGTACCAGCGTCCGACGATCACGTACCAGATGCCCCAGCCGATGATGCCGAGTACGAACACGGCGACGAGCGCGCGCACCAGACGCTTGCGCCGTGCAGGTGGTGCCGGCGGCGTTGCGGGTGCACCACCGCCCGGTGCCGGTTGCGTGCGGGCATCAGGACCACCTGGGCCGCCCGGTGCGCGCGGCGCGGCGGTGTGGTCGGCCGCCGGCTGCTGGCGGGCGCTGGCGGGATCGACGGTGGCCGGTCGCGCGGGAGTCTGCAAGGAGTTGTCGCTGCTCATGGTTCGATGTCAAGGACGTTGGGAAGGAGTGGCGGCAAGCGCGGCGTCGTCCGGCTCGGCGCGGAAGCCGCCGCCGAGCGCGGCGACGAGTTGCAGCGACTGGTCCGCGCGCTGCGCGCGCAGCGCGGCGACCTCGCGGCTCGCGACCAGCAGTTGCTGGCGCACGACGAGCGCGTCGAGGTAGCTGCCGACACCGGCCCGGTAACGCGCGTCGGCGAGCCGCCACGCATCGGTGGCGGAGTCGAACGCACGCTGCTGCGCGTCGGTCTGCACGCCGAGCGAATGCAGCCGGTGCAGGTCGTCGGCCACCTCGCCGATCGCACCGATCAGCGTCTTGTTGTAGCCGGCGACCGCGAGGTCGTATTGCGCGTCGCGCCTGCGCAGCACACCGCGCCGTTCGCCGCCGTCGAAGATCGGCAGGCTCACGGCCGGGCTGGCGTTGTAGGTGCGCGACGCGGCCTGGAACAGCGAGGCGCCGCCACGCGTCGCGAGCCCGATCAGCGCGGTGAGGCTGACGTTGGGCAGGAAATCCGCACGGGCGGCCGCGACGTTGCGGCTGGCGGCCTCGACCCGCCAGCGCGCGGCGACGAGGTCGGCGCGCCGGCCGAGCAGCGCGGCCGGCAGGTCGGCCGGCACCGCGAGCGCGGCGGCCGGCAACGGCGCGGGGCGCACCAGCGCGAGGCCGCGATCGGGGCCCGCGCCGAGCAGGATCGCGAGCGCGATGCGTGCACTGTCGATCGCCTGCGCGGCGCGGGCCTGCTCGCGCATCGCGGCCGCGACTTCACTTTCCGCCTGGCGCTGCTGCGCGACGTTGTCGATGCCTTTCGTGACGCGCTGGCGCGTGAGCGTGAGCGCTTCTTCGGCACGTTCGTATTCGGCCCGTGCGACGTCCTGCTGATCGAATGCGTACGCGAGATTCACGTAGGCGCGCGCAACGTTGACCGACAGCAGTACGCGTGCGGCCTGCGCATCGACTTGCGCGGCCCGCGCTTCGCCGAGCGCGGCTTCCCACGCGGCACGGCGGCCGCCCCACAGATCGAGATCCCAGCTCAGGCCGAGATTGATCTCGCGCGTGTGGCTGAAGAAGCCGCCGCCCTCGCCCGACGAAAACTGGGTGCCGGACAGCCGCTCGGCCTTCGCGCTCGCGCGGCCGACGAGGTGCGGCAGCCGCGCGGCCCGCGCCTCGATCACCAGTGCCTGCGCTTCGCGTGCCCGCGCATCGGCGGTCGCGAGATCGGGGTTGCCGGCGAGTGCCTCGTCGATCAGCGCGCTCAGTTGCGCATCGTTCAGCGCGCGCCACCAGTCGGCGGCCGGCCAGTCGGCGGTCGGTGCGTGCGCGAGACTGCGCGATGCGGCGAGCGTATCGGCGCCGCGCAGCGTGCCGGCCGGTGCGAGCCCGTCGCGGCTCGCGCACGCGCCGAGCATGACGAGCGCCGCGGCGACGGCGATTCGCGACATGGCGCGCAGTGCGCCGGCATCGCGTGTCCAGGGAGCAAGTGCTGCATGCATCGCATTCCTCTGCTTCGTATCGGTTTGAACACGACACGCATTGTTGGACGCCCCCGGACAAAGCTGATAATGTTGTTTAGACAAAAAATAATGAATTCCGGCCATGCCCATCCGAGACACCTCTCCCCCGCGCACCGTGCAGCGCGCCGACTCCGATCCGAGCGAGCGCGAGGACGGCCCGTCGCTGATCGCCGTCTGGGGCGAGGACGACGGCAGCAACACCTACCGGCTCGGCACCCGCGAGGTCGACTGGCACAGCCATTTGCGCGGCCAGGTGTTCTGCGTGGAAAGCGGTTTCGCGCACGTGCGCACGCCGCATGGTTCGTGGCTGTTGCCGCCGCATCGCGCGGGCTGGATTCCGCCGGGCGAGCAGCACAAGGTCAGCATCAGCGGCGCGTTGAGCGGCTGGAGCGTCGTGATCGCACCGGCCGCGAGCCGGCGCATGCCGGATCAGCCGTGCGTGATCGCGATCACCGAGCTGATGCGCGCGCTCGTGCGGCGCGCGGTGTCGTGGGCCGACCAGGATCGGCTCGACATCGAGCAGGCGCGCATCAGCCTCGTGCTGCTCGACGAGATGCGCCGTGCGCCGCACGAGCCACTGCACCTGCCGATGCCGCGCGACCGGCGGCTGCTGCGCATCGCGAACGCGATCCTCGGTCAGCCGCACGACAGCCGCACGCTCGAAGCGTGGGCCGAATGGGCCGGGCTGTCCGCCCGCACGCTGAGCCGGCTGTTCGTCGCGGAAACCGGCACGAGCTTCGCGCAATGGCGTCAGCAGGCGCGCCTGACGCACGCACTCGAACGCCTCGCGAGCGGCGACAGTGTCGCCAACATCGCCGACGCGCTGGGCTATGCGACGCCGAGCAACTTCATCGCGATGTTCCGCCGCGCGTTCGGCGATTCGCCCGCGCATTACTTCGCGAAGCGCCGTCAACCGTAGCGCAGTGCGGTTTTGCCCCGCCCCTATCACCCCTGCCAGTACAGCACCCGCATCGACGTCGCTATAGTCGCCTCGTGACCGACCGGTCGGTCGCTCAATGTGACTTGTGGAGAGTGTCGATGTCGAATGCCGTTGGGTCGGACCACACGCCGATCGTCTCCGAGCAACAGCTCGCCGATCATCTGGCCGCCGGCTGCAAGCCGGCCGCGCAATTCCGGATCGGGACCGAGCACGAGAAGTTCGTCGTCGCGCGTGCGACGCACGCAGCCGCGCCTTACGACGGACCCTCGGGGATCGCCGCGGTGCTCGCGCGGCTGCAAGGCGACGGGACGCCGATCGTCGATGCCGGACGGATCGTCGGCGTGATCCAGCGCGACGGCGCCGCGATCTCGCTCGAGCCGGCCGGCCAGCTCGAACTGTCGGGCGCGCCGCTCGATACGCTGCACGACACGCATGCCGAACTCCATGCGCACCTTGCCGCGGCCCGCGACGCGTGCGAGCCGCTCGGCCTGCGCTGCGCGCCGCTGGGTTTTCACCCTCACCTCGCGCGCGCGGCGCTGCCGTGGATGCCGAAACAGCGTTACGGGATCATGCAGCGCTATATGCCGCGCGTCGGCACGCGCGGGCTCGACATGATGCAGCGCACCTGCACCGTGCAGGTCAACCTCGATTTCGCGTCGGAAAGCGACATGGCGCGCAAGATGCGCGTGTCGCTCGCGCTGCAGCCCGTTGCCACCGCGCTGTTCGCGAATTCGCCGTTCGCGGAGGGCCGGCCGACCGGCCTGCTGTCGACGCGTGCACACACGTGGCTCGACACCGACGAGGATCGCTGCGGGGCGCCGGCGCTGTTCCTGTCGCGCAGCTTCGGTTTCGAGCGCTACGTGAGCTGGCTGCTCGACAACGTGCCGATGTACTTCGTGCGGCGCGGCGACCGCTACACGGATGCGACGGGATGGACGTTCCGCGATTTCATGCGACGCCGCATTCCGCACCTCGAGGGCGACACGCCGACGCTCGGCGATTTCGACGACCATCTGACGACGGTCTTCACCGAAGTGCGGCTGAAGCGCTATCTCGAGATGCGCGGCGCCGATGCGGGCTCGCCCGCGATGATGGTCGCGCTGTCCGCGTTCTGGACCGGCCTGCTGTACGATCCGGCCGCGCTGTCGGAGGCCGAAACGCTGGCCACCGTGATCGACCGCGGCGCATTGCTGACCCTGCGTCGCGACGTGCCGCGTTTCGGGCTGGGCGCATCGGTCGACGGCCGCTCGTTGCGCGCATTCGCGGCCGATGCGCTGGCGATCGCGCATCGCGGCCTGCGCGCGCGGGCACGCAGGGACGCGGCCGGCCGCGACGAATCCGTGTATCTCGCGCCGCTCGACGAGATCGTCGCCGGTGCGCCGACCCAGGCCGAGCATTGGCTCGCCCGCTATCGCGACGCGTGGGCCGGCGACGCGACACGGATCTACGACGAAGCCGCAATCTGACTCCGCCGCGCCGGGCCGCTCACGCGCAGCACGCGAGCAGCGGCTCGTGCGCGAACTCGAGGTCCGGCGCCAGCGCATGGCCGCGCCGGCGCGCGCGCACCGCGTAGGCGAGCGTCTCGAGGAGCTGCGTGGTATCGGCGAACGACAGGCACGCATCGGTGATGCTCTGCCCGTAGCGCAGCGGCATGCCGGGCACGAGATCCTGGCGCCCTTCGATCAGGTTCGACTCGATCAGCACGCCGACGATGCGCGTGTCGCCGGCCGCGACCTGCGCGGCGACGGTCGTGCCGACGCCCAGTTGATTGCGGAACTGGCGGCGGCTGTTGCCGTGGCTGACGTCGATCATCACGCGCGGGGCGCATTTCGCGGCCACCATGCGCTCGCATGCGGCATTCACGGCGGCCGCGTCGAAGTTCGGTTCGCGCCCGCCGCGCAGCACGACATGCGTATGCGGATTGCCGGGCGACGCCGTCGCACATAGCCGCCCGCCCGCATCGACCGACAGGAAGCGATGCGCTCGCGCGGCCGCACACATCGCATCGACCGCCACCTGGACGTTGCCGTCGGTGCCGTTCTTGAAGCCGATCGGGATCGGCAGCGACGACGCCAGCTCGCGATGCACCTGCGATTCCACCGTGCGCGCGCCGATTGCTCCCCATGCGACCAGGTCGGCCAGATAGCGCGGCGACAGTGGATCGAGAAACTCGGTCGCCGCCGGCATCTCCGCCCCGTTGATGTCGCACAGCAGCGCGCGGGCCGTATGCAGCCCCGCGTCGATCCGTTCGCTGCCGTCGAGCAGCGGATCGTTGATGAGCCCTTTCCAGCCGACCGTCGTGCGCGGCTTTTCGAAGTACACGCGCATCACGATTTCCAGCTCGTCCGCGAATCGCGCGCGTTGCAGCGCGAGCCGCGCCGCATAGTCGCGCGCCGCGGCCGGGTCGTGCACCGAGCACGGGCCGGCGATGACCACGAGACGGTCGTCCGTGCCGTTCAACACGTCGACGATCGCGTGGCGAGCCAGATGAACCGTGCGCGACGCGCGCAACGCAGGCTGCAGCGCGCCGGCCAGATCCGCGGGGGACGGCAAGTGCAGCACGGCGTCACGGTGCGTCGTCCAGGTATTCGCATGCATGGGGACTGCCCTCCTGTCGATAATTCGGTGGATTTTTTACTACAGCGCGACTGTATTGAATGGCTCTTTACGAGCGCAACTAACATATTTACCAGTTTCTAATTCATAACCTTATGAATGACAGAGATAAGCGAGATTTACGGGAATTGACGCTTCGGTTCAGCCTTTTTTGAGGTGTCTGGCAAGGTGGAATTTCCATTTTCAACCGGGAACTCGGGATTCCTTGCTCGGACTGAGGTTGCGGAGTACGTGGCGCATCCGGGCGGATCGCTATTCGTTCTGATAGTGGCGTCCCGATAGGCGTTCGATTAATTTTTCAAATTCCTGACGGGCCAATCAGGAACAAATATATAAATCAACCCAGTCATTGCGGAGAATCACCATGTCGAAGCGTCATTATGAAACGCCCATTCACGTCAAGTATCGCGATACGGATTCGATGGGGCATGTGAGCAGTCCCGTCTATTACGACTATCTGCAGCATTCGTACCTCAGCTACATGTTCGATCTCCTCGGCCTGCCGCGGAGCGAGAAGCTGCCGCACATCATGGTGAAGACGCAGTGCGAGTACCTCGCACCGGCGCAATTCGGCGACAACCTGACGGTCCGGTCGAGCATCGTGCGTTTCGGCAGCAAGAGCTTCGATCTCGAACACCTGATGGAGCGCGACGACCAGACCATCGTCGCGCGCGGCATGTCGACGCACGTGATGTTCGATTACGCGAACAACACGACGCAGGCCGTGCCCGACGAGTTCAAGGCACGCGTGCTCGAATTCCAGGGTTCGCTGTGATGCGCGCGCGCCATGTCGGGAGCGGCACGTGAGCGCCGGGGTGGCGCGCGCCCGGCGCTGGGTCGGTGCGATCGTCGAGCGTCGCGACGATCGCGCGCTCGTCATCGTCCGGCAGGCCGCGCAGGCGTTGCTCGAGCCGGCCGCGCTCGAGCGGCACCGCGCGCTCGTCGACCGTCACGAGGACGAACTCGAAGTGCTGCTGCAGCCATGCGGGGGCGCGCACGACGGCGTGCGGCCGCTGCTCGGGCGGTTGCGGGATGCCGGCGTGACTGTCGCGCTCGACGCGGCGACGCTCGCTCACGACGCGTCGCTGCTCGAGTTCGCAAGCTGGGTCACGCAGTGCGCGACGCCTGGCGACGCGGCGGCGCCGGGCGATGACGCAACCGTGCCGGGCGGCGGGCTGTTCTGCGGCCTGGTCGTGCGATGGCGCGACCTGCGCAACGGCTGGCGGCGGCCCGAGCACGACGAGGCGCCCGAGCGCACACCGCAAACCATCGCGGCGGATGCGGCCGAGCACATTGCGGCGGGCGATCCGGACGGGCAGGTGCTCGGCGCGCTGCTCGATGCCGACGACGCAACCACCGGCGCGGCGCTCGACACCCTGTCGGACGCGGTGCGCGCGCGGCGGATCTGTGCAGCGACGCGGGCCGGCTGGCCGCTCGCGCGGCGCCTGTGAGCACCGTCGTCGCGGCGGCCGACGCGTGCGCCCTGCCCGCCCGCGCATTCCTGGTCGGCATGATGGGCGCAGGCAAGTCGACGCTCGGCCGCGCGCTCGCGGCGTCGCTCGGCTGGACGTTTGTCGACAGCGACGACGAGATCGAGCGGCGCACCGGACGTTCGGTCGCCGCGCAGTTCGATCAGATCGGCGAAAGCGGCTTTCGTTTGCTCGAGACGCACATCGTCGACGAACTGACGCAGCGCCCGAACGTCGTCGTGGCGACCGGCGGGGGCGCGGTGCTGAATCCGCGCAACCGCGCGCGCCTGAACGAGCGTGGCTGCGTGATCTACCTGCATGCGGACCCGGACGCGCTGTGGCGCCGCACGCGCGACGACACGCGCCGGCCGCTGCTGCGGGTGGCCGACCCGCGGCAAACGCTCGCCGCGTTGTACCGCTTGCGCGACCCGCTGTATCGCGAATGCGCGCATGCGCTCGTCGACACGACTTCGCAAGGTGTCGCGCGTGCGACGGCCGATGTGTTGACGGTGCTGCTGGCGCGGATCAACGCACCGGATTGAGGGCGTGCACGACGAATGTTCGCTTCCCTGCCCTCGGTTCGACCGCGAGAAGCATGAGGGCGGCCTGGACGATGAACATCAGACGCGTTTTCGAATCGGCGAGTTTTGATTTTTAATCGTGCTGTTGTGATAAGAAAAGTTATCCAGACGTCATCGTTGTGTTATCCAACTGCGTGTTCCGTGGCAGACGAATCGGCTCATCACGCCGTACGAAAATCGGTCACCTTCGGTGAGGTGTCGCCACGCTTGAACATTCGCGCAGCGCATCGAGGCGCTTGAGTGCGACGTCGAGCGCCGATTGGCGCGGGTAGCCGCCGCAGTGGTGGCGCATCGCAGTTCAGCCGCGAATATCACGGGCATTTCGGCTGACATGACAGTGAAGAGGCCCCGTGCAGCCGGGCGACGCCGCGCCGCGATCCCCGGCCTTTGACCGCCTACTCCACGCCTCCACGTCCCGACGGGCCACCCTGACCGCAGTCCCGCACCCCTCCCCGCATTTGTTCCCCCGACGCAAGACTGTTGCTCCACGGTGGGTATTCGAGATCGCAACCGGCGCGCCTACAGTTCGCCCATCGGATTCACGGATCCGGTCGGCATCGAGGCCGAGAACCCTTCACCCATCGAGGCAAATCATGAGCGCATCCAAAGTCATCATCGTCACCGGGGCATCGCAAGGCATCGGCGCGGCAACGGTCGACGCATTCCGGGCCCGCGGCCATCGCGTCGTCGCGACGTCACGTTCGATCGGGCCGTCGAACGATCCCGACCTCGTCACCGTCGCGGGCGACATCGGCGACGCGGCCGTCGCACGGCGCGTGGTCGACGCCGCCATCGAACGCTTCGGCCGCGTCGACACGCTCGTCAACAACGCGGGCATCTTCATCGCGAAGCCGTTCACGCAGTACACCGCGGACGACTATGCGCAGATCACGAACGTCAACCTGAGCGGCTTCTTCCACGTCACGCAGCATGCGATCGCCGCGATGCAGAAACACGGCAGCGGTCACGTGGTCAGCATCACGACGAGCCTGATCGATCACGCGAACAGCAACGTGCCGTCGGTGCTCGCGTCGCTGACGAAAGGCGGATTGAATGCGGCGACGAAGTCGCTCGCGATCGAGTATGCGAAGGCCGGCATTCGCGTGAACGCGGTGTCGCCCGGGATCATCAAGTCGCCGATGCACGCGCCCGAAACGCACGCGACGCTCGCATCGCTGCATCCGGTCGGCCGCATGGGCGAAATGAGCGACATCGTCGACGCGATCCTGTACCTGGACTCGGCGCCGTTCGTCACGGGCGAGATCCTGCATGTCGACGGCGGCCAGAGCGCCGGCCATTGAGCCGCGGCGTCGAAACCGCAAGCCGGCGCGCCTAGCGCGATGCGCCGGCTCGTTTGGTGCGTTTCTCGGCCGGCTGCGTGGCCGGCGCGCGCGCCAGATGCTCGACGAGAAAGTCGACGAACACGCGCACGCGCGACGACAAAAAGCGCGCATGCGGATACAGCAGCATGAACGGCAACGACCGCCCGCCGAGGCCGGGCAGCACTTCCACGAGCGTGCCGGCCCGCAGATCCTGCTCGACGACGAAGCGATAGGTCTGGAACAGGCCCGCGCCGCTGCGCGCGAGCGTCACACCGGCAAGGTAGTCGCCCGATGTACCGTAACTGCCGGTCGTCGCGACGTCGATCCCCTCCGATCCATCGTTGAACAGCCACGGAATCGTCCGCCCGCTGCTCGGCAGCTCGAACTGGATGCATTCGTGCGCATGCAGGTCGTCGACGGCGGTCGGCGTGCCCGCGCGCTTCAGGTAGCCGGGCGTCGCGACGATCACGAGTTCGGCATCCTCCAGCTTGCGTGCGATCAGGTTCGAATCGGCCGGCGCGCGGCCGCGGATCGCGAGGTCGTAGCCTTCCTCGGCGAAGTCGATGTTGCGGTTGCTCAGGTGGGTGTCGACGCGCACGTCTGGATAGCGCTCGCGAAACGCCGGCAGCAGCGGCAGCACGCGATAGTGCCCGTACGGTGTCGGCATGCTGATCCGCAGCACGCCGGCGGGCGTCGCCTGCTGGCCGGTCGCCTCGCGCTCCGCGTCGACGAGTTGCGACAGCGCGTCGCGACATTGCTCGAAATAGCGGCGGCCGGAATCGGTCAGGCGGATCTGGCGTGTCGTGCGCACGAACAGCCGCACGCCGAGACGCGCCTCGAGCCGCGCGACCGACCGGCTGACCGCAGCCGGCGTGACGCTCGCCGCGTTCGCCGCCAGCGTGAAGCTGCCGAGTTCGGCGGCGAGGCAGAACAGCTCGATGCTGCCCAGCAGCAGATCGTCGAATTGTCGTTGCATGAGGCGATTCCTGCCGTCTCCGGCGCGTGGCGCGCGATGACGCCGAGTGTGCATGAATCTCGCGCGGGAAACCAGCGGACGCACACGGCGCGATTCGTTACACCGCGTCGTGAATCAATTGCGCTGCTGACATTTACCGGCTTCGGCCGCATGACTACAGTGACTCACAGGCAGCACCGATCGCCCGAACCCTTTTCCCGCAAGGAGCAAGACATGACCGTCGAACAGAAACTGGCCGACCTCGGCCTCGCGTTACCCGAGCCGCCGAACCCGCTCGGCAGCTATACGGCCGTCAGCGAAGCCGGCAACCTGCTGTTCGTTTCGGGACAACTGCCGCTGGTCGACGGCAAGGTCGCCTATACGGGCCGCGTCGGCGAACAGTTGAGCGTCGACGAAGGCAAGCATGCCGCCCGGGCCGCGGCGCTGAACGTGCTCGCGCAGATCCGCCGACACCTGGGCGGGTTCGAGCGTCTGCGCAAGATCGTGCGCGTCGAGGGGCACGTGAGTTCGGCCGACGGCTTTTTCGGGCAGCCGGCCGTGATCGACGGCGCGTCGGACCTGTTCGCCGCCGTGCTGGGCGGCAAGGCGGGCCATGCGCGCTCGGCTTTCTCCCAACGCCAGTTGCCGGCCGACGCGGCCGTGATCCTCGTCGTGATCGCCGAGATCGACCCGGCCTGACCGATCGGCCGCCCTGCGGGGCGGCCAGCCATTCCCGGGGGCGTTTTCGCCTGCCCTGCCCGGATGCGTCGCGCGTCGAATATCGGGGATCGATCGCCGGAAAGCCTTGTCGGGCAAAGCTGTACACGTTCCAGATACATTGAAATACAAAATATCGCATGCGATTTAATCGAATGCGCTTGACGGAGGGGGTCGTCTCGACGAAACTCCATCGCATGCGATCGAATCGCATCTGAAACAAACCACCCAACTGACGGAGCAAATGATGAGCAAGATCGAAAAAGTGCTGTACACGGGCAAGACGCATACGACTTCGGGCGGCCGCGACGGCTCGGCGCGCAGTGCCGACGGCCGCCTCGACATCCAGTTGTCGTCGCCGGGCAGCGCCGGCACCGGCACCAACCCGGAACAACTGTTCGCGGCCGGCTGGTCGGCCTGCTTCATCGGCGCGATGCAGCTTGCGGCGCGTGCCGCGAAGGTGACGCTGCCGGCCGATCTCGCGGTCGACGCCGAAGTGGATCTCGGCACCGCCGGCAATGCGTACTTCCTGCAGGCCCGGCTGAACGTGAGCGTGCCGGGGCTCGATCGCGACGTCGCGCAGCGCATCGTCGATGCGGCACACCAGACCTGCCCGTATTCGAAGGCGACGCGCGGCAACATCGACGTCGACATCCGTATCGCTTGAACGATGCACCAGGCGGCCGAGCGCCGCCTGCTGAATGCCCGATTCCTTTTCTTTCTTTTCGAGGTGAATGATGAAAACCCAATTGATCGCCGCACTTCTCGTCGCTGTTTCGGCCACGGTTGCCGCACCGGCGTTCTCCAGCGAATCCACCGTGACGCGTGCGCAGGTGCGCGCCGAGCTCGCGCAGTTGCAACAGGCCGGCTACCCGCTGAATCGCGCGACCGACGCCACCTATCCGAATGATCTCCAGGCTGCCCTCACGCAGATCCGTGGAGCCGATGCGGTTGCCGGCAACGAGCAGGCGTCCGGCTACGGCAGCAATGGCGAGGCGGTAACGCAATCGGGCCGCCGGCATGCGGTCAGCGTGGCCGACCGCTCGGTGTATTTCGGTCATTGAGCGCGACGCATCGTCGATACGCGAACCCTGAATGTCTTCTATTTCTCTTCTGTCGAGGTAAATGATGAAAACCCAATTGATCGCCGCCCTTCTCGTGGCCGTTTCCGCATCCGCTGCCGCACCGGCGTTCGCCGATGCAGCCGCCGTGTCCCGCGCGCAGGTGCGTGCCGAGCTCGTCCAGCTCGAACAAGCCGGCTACCGGCCGGGCCGCGCGAACGATCCGCACTATCCGGACGATCTGCAGGCCGCACTGACGCGCATTCACGCGAACGACACCGCGGTGGCCGAGGCCGCGACGTCCGGTTACGGCAGCGATGCCGCCGCCGCGACGCAGTCGGGCAGCCGGCCCGCGACGCGGATCGCCGAGCGCTCGATCTACTTCGGTCATTGAACGAAACCGCGCACGGCGCCGATGGCCGGCGCACGATGCGCAACCCCTGAATTCCATTTTCTTGTCGAGGTAAATGATGAAGACCCAACTGATCGCTGCCCTTCTCGTTGCCGTGTCGGCTGCCGTTGCCGCGCCGGCGTTTGCTGGTGACGGCCCCGTGACGCGCTCGCAAGTGCGTGCGGAACTGGCCGCGCTGCAGAAGGCCGGCTACCTGCCAAACCGGCCCAACGACCCGAACTATCCGGACAATCTCCAGGCTGCGCTGCGCCGGGTTCACGACAACACTGCAGTCGCGGCCGATTCGCAGGTGTCCGGTTACGGCAGCGACGCCGGCAGTGCGACGCAGTCGGGCAGCCGCAGCGCGGTTCGCACGGCCGAGCGGTCGATCTACTTCGGCCATTGAGCATGGCGCGTCGGAATCGTCGCGCAAGGCCGGGCAACGTGTGGGAAACGGGGGCGCGCGGGCACGGTGCGTTCCTCGTCGGCCTGCGATGGAACGTAGCGTTGCAACTTGACATGCCCTGCGCGTTTGCATCCGTTCGGGATTCGATAGCGTGCGGTGCCAACGCCGATAGCGGTTTTCGAGACCAGCGGCCGGCCAGACAGCAACCCATACCCGAACGCGCTCACGATGATGGGCGTCCATCCGTCGATGGCCCGACGCCGCTCGAATGGCGTGATGGCGCATGGGGAAACCGGGTGATATCGATGCCGCGCAAAGTGGTTGCCTCCGCAATCACATCGAGCTGCGGCCGTGCACCGGGCCACTGATGTCGGGCCCTGTCGATCCGGCGTTCGAAGCGATACACGATGGCGGGCGGGAAGTTCATCCACGCGACGCCGACCCGGACGGTACGAATACGCATGGCCTCCAGATAGCGCGCCGGAATCGGGCAGCGCGGCACGTAGGTGAACTGGTAGAACGCGCCATCGGCCGCCAGATGACGCGCGAACGCGCCGTGAACGATCGCGACGGCCTGTTCGACCGGCATCGCGACGAGCGGCAGCCCGCTCACGATCGCATCCGCGCGCGCCCCGCCGAAGAAATCCCCTGTCATGCCGAGCTGCGCCGCATCCATCTGCATGATCCGCAACGCGGGAAACCGATGTCGCAACGCGTCCGCGAAAGCCGGATCGGCTTCCACCAGCACGAGCCGGTCGCTCGCGACGCCGCGCGCGAGCAGCGCCCGCGTGAACACGCCGGTGCCCGCACCGAGTTCGATCACGGCGGCGCCGTCGCGCGGGATATCGGCGGTGATCAGTGCGGCGAGCGCGGGGCCGGATGGCGCGAGCGCGCCGACCCGGCGCGGATTGCGCATCCAGGTACGCAGGAACAGCATCCATTCAGGGATTCGCATCGACAGGCTCCAGGCGGGATCGATCGGTCAACGACATGTCGGGCTAGGCGGCCGCTTGCGCGGCCAGGTAGCCAGCCGTGATGAACAGCGTGTTCCAGAGCGCGATGCCGGCCGCGGCGCCGGACGCGAATCGCGCGAAACTCGTTTCCAGCAAGCCGGCGAGCGGCGGCGCGACGAGCCGGACGAACGGCACCAGTTGCGACCAGAGTGCGAGCCGCGTGGGCCGCGCGCGGATGCCGTCGATCAGCGCGTCCATTCGTGCGGGCTGCAGCCTGCCCAGCGGCGCGACGCGGCGCAGCAGGGCCAGCACGCTGTCTTCCGGCCACAGGTTGCCGAGCGCGTAATGCAACAGGCAGCCTGCGAAGCTGCCGAGCGCCGTGACGACGATGGCTTCCGGCAGTGTCCATGCGCCCTGCGCGCTGGCGACGCCGATCATCGTGAGGAGCACGTGGGACGGCAGCACCGGAATCAGCCGCTCGATCAGCGACAGGCCGACGAGGCAGGCGATGCTGTTGGCGCCGGCCACGCTGAGCGCGAGGCCGAACGGGACGAGCGTGGCGAGCTGGTTCATCGCGCCGCTCCCGCGCGGCGGGCGCGCAACGCGCACAACGCGCGCGACCTTCCATGCCAGAATGGCCCGCACCCGAACGGCGCGCAGGTGGAGCCTCGCGCCGCATTGCATTGCAGCAACGGAATTGAAGGACGTGACACGGTCATTGCGGGCCTCTCGATAAAACGCCGGATGCATTGCACCGGCAATGCGGCGAATGGCACGCATCGTGGCCCCCGGGCTTTAAGAAGTTTTTAATCGCGGTCGGTCAGGCTGGCGACCTCGACAGTCGAGGAGCGAAACCGATGGATATCCTGCTGGTGGAAGACGATGTCATGCTGGCCGACGCCGTTTGCGCGGGCCTCAGGCAGAACGGCTGGCGCGCGGACTGGTCGGCCGACGTGCCGGCCGCGCGGCTCGCGCTCGTCGGCCACGACTACGACGCGGTGCTGCTCGACCTGCAACTGCCAGGCGCGTCCGGTTTCACGCTGCTTGCCGCGATGCGCGCGAACTACGACCCGACGCCGGTATTGATCGTGACCGCGCGCGATCAGCTGAGCGACCGGATCCGCGGCCTCGACGCAGGCGCCGACGACTATCTCGTGAAGCCGTTCCAGCTCGACGAGCTCTATGCACGGCTACGCGCGCTGACGCGCCGCAGCCAGGGCCGCGTATCGGAGCGTCTGGTCTACCGCGACGTGCACGTCGATCCGGCGCGCAAGGAAGTCACGCGCGCCGGCGAACCGGTTCCGCTCAGCATCCACGAGTACCGCACGCTGCTCGCGCTGATGGAGCGGCAAGGCCGCGTCGTCACGCGCACGCAGCTCGAAGCGCGCGTCTACGGCAACGACAGCGAAATCGAAAGCAACACGATCGCGGTCTACATCCATCAACTTCGGCGCAAGCTCGGCGACGAGCTGATCGTGACGGTGCACGGCTTCGGCTATCGCGTCGGGGAGCGCCCCGCATGAAGTCGCTACGCATGCGCCTGCTCGCGACCGTGATGGCGGCGGTCGTCGTGTTCTGGGCGAGCTGGGGGGCGTTTCTCGGCATCGGCCTGTGGCGCGAACAGCGCGGCTGGCGCGACGGCATGCTCGAGAGCGCCGCGCAACTGCTGCTCCTGTCGTTGCCGGATACGATCGATCGCCTGCCCGAAGCTAACGCCCAGGCGGTGGTGCCGGACACCGCATATGGCAAATACGACGTCGCATTCCAGATCTGGGTCGATGGCCGCAACGTGATGCACAGCGCGGATGCACCGGGGCCGGCGCTCAAGGCGGACCTGCGGGACGGATATGGGGTGAGCACCGGTCGCGGCGCCGCGCACGACGAGACCTGGCGGGTCTATTCGCTGTCGGATTCGGCGGGCCGGATTCACGTTCAGACGGGCGGCCCGGCCACGACCTGGCAGGAGAAGGCGAGCAATGCGCTGCAACTCGGCCTGTTCAATACGGTGGTGATGCTCGGGATGCTGGGCGTCGTGATCTGGTGGGTGATCCGCTGGTCGTTCGGGCCGGTGCGCGAGGTCCAGCGAGCGATCCAGCACAAGGCCGCGTTCGATTTCTCGCCGCTGCCGCTGGTGACGCTGCCGCGTGAACTCCGCCCGCTCGTCGAGTCGTTCAACCGCCTGCTCGCGCGGCTGAGTCAGGCCGTCGACACCGAACGCCGCTTCATCGGCGATGCCGCGCACGAGTTGCGCACGCCGCTGGCGGCGTTGTCGGCCCAGGCGGAAGTCGCGTTGCAGGCGGACAGTCTGGCGGAGAAGAACGAAGCACTGCGTCGGCTCGCAACGGGCGTCGAACGCAGCGCGCGGCTCTCCGGGCAATTGCTCGAACTGGCGCGGCTGGATGCCGGGTCGCGCGTCGACCAGCACGGGCCGGTCGACCTGTCGCGGCTCGTTGCGCTGATCGCGAGCGACTTCGACGCGGCCGCGCATGCACGCCGACAGACGGTGCGGGTCGCGGTCGAACCGGTGCGCGTCTGGGGCGATCTGGACGAGATCGCGATTGCGGTGCGCAACCTGATCGACAACGCGCTGCGTTACGGCCGTGACGGCGGGCAGGTCGAGATCACGTGCGACGTCCCTGCCGATGCGGGCGGGACGCGGGTCAGGCTGCGGATCGCGGACGATGGGCCCGGCGTGCCGATGCACGAGCGCGAGCGGATTTTCGAACGCTTTTATCGCGTACCGGGGACGGTGCAGCCGGGCAGCGGCATCGGCCTGTCGCTGGTCGCGCGAATCGCCGCGTCCCACGGCGGGTCGGTCGAGGTGACGGCCGGAATCGGGGGAAATGGGCTGGCGGTGGTCCTGTCGTTCCCGATATGGGTGGATCCGGAGCGCTGGCAGCGGTAGCGCGGGCCGCGGCAGGTCGCGCTGTGCGGGCCGCGCCCTGCCCGCCCGATCCCGGTCTATGCTGTGCCATCGAAACCTTCACTCGAGGAGCAGTCGATGTCCGATGCAATGACCGGAACCGCGCCAGGCAGTGCGCACCCGCTCGACCAGGTGGTGTGGAACGCGCTGGCGGGCAGGCAGCGCCGCTTTGCGCTCGGCCACGACCGTGCGTGGCGGTTCCCGGCGGCCATCGCGCCGTTTGCCGCGATCGAGGACACGAGCGTGGCATCCTTCGACGCGTTGCGCGCGCTGATCGCCGCACACGGGCCGGCGGCGCTGGTCACGCCGGACGAGATCGAGCCGCCGGCGGGATTGTCGGTGATCCGGCGCGCGAACCTGTTGCAGATGGTCTGGCAACGGACGCTCGACCCGGCGCCTGAATCGGGTTACGTCACGCTCGCTGAAGCCGATGTGCCGGACATGCTCGCGCTGACCACGGCCGCGCAGCCCGGCCCGTTCGGCCCGCGCACGTTCGAGCTTGGCCATTACATCGGCATTCGCAGCGAAGGCAGGCTGGCCGCAATGGCCGGCCAGCGGATGCAGGTCGACGGGTATACGGAGATCAGCGCCGTCTGCGTGGACGCCGCGTTCCGGCGGCAAGGGCTGGCGGCGCGCCTGATGCGGGCGTTGATTGCGGAGATCGATGCGCGCGCGGATACGCCTTTCCTGCACGTCCTCACGTCGAACCAGGTGGCGATCGAGCGCTATCTCGCCCTCGGTTTCGTCGTCCGCCGCGAGATGAACCTGCTGGTGCTGGGCGACGGGCACGCATGACGACGCGGCCGGCACGATGCACGTACCGGCCGCAGTGTGGCTGGGCGTTTATTCGTCGGTCGACCGGATCAGGTTGCCGCGCAGCGTGACGATCGCCTTCTGCATCTTCGCGAATTCGTCCGGCTTCAACCCGGTGGCTTCGACCAGGTTCATGTCGAGCCCCTTCTCGCGCAGGCGGCGGCCGCTCTTCGTCAGGCTGACGAGCACCTGGCGTTCGTCCGACGGATCGCGGTGCCGCTCCAGGTAGCCCATCGTCTCGAGCTTCTTCAGGATCGGCGTCAGCGTATTGGATTCGAGGAACAGCTTCTCGCCGAGCTGGCCGACCGTCTGGTTGTCCTGCTCCCACAGCGCAATGATCGTGATGTATTGCGTATACGTGAGGCCGAGTGCTTCGAGGATCGGCTTGTACGCCTTGCCGAATGCGAGATTCGTCGAGTAGATCGCAAAGCACAGGAACTCGGACAGCTTCGGTGCAGTGTCGGATGGGGCTTCGGTCGGTTTCATGAACGTCCTCCAGCGACGCGAACGGTCGCAGATGGACGCATTATATATCGCGTGCGATCTTATCGGAAGCATGATAATCGTTCTCGATGAACCGGCGCGCCGTCAGTCGGCCCTGCGGCGCTTGCCGGTCTGTGTGCGGCTGACCGACAGCAGCGTGCATTGCACGGGATGCGCGATTTCGGTCGCGAGCCCGCCCGCGGCAAACAGCAGGATCATCAGCCAGCGTTTCATGCGTCCTCCACGACCGAGAGGCTCGCGCCGTCGGCGACCGTTGCATCGAGCGCATACGGGTCGACGCCATCGAGGCAGCCGAGATTGACGCGCCAGCAGGCGGGGTCCCTGCGCGTCTGATGGAACGGATAGATGCCGCAACGGCTGCAGAAATAGTGACGGGCCGTGCGCGTGTTGAATTGGTAGCACGTCAGCGCGCCCTCGCCTTCGACGATCTTCAGTTCGCTGGCGGCGAACATCGGGCTCATCAATGCGCCGCGCCGGCGGCACAGGCTGCAGTTGCAGCGGGTCGCCGGCGTCAAGGCCGTTCTGACTTCGAATTTGACGGCCCCGCAATGGCAGGACCCTTTGAACCAGGTTGCAGACATGGTGCACTCCCGAAGAGGTCATGCCTGCTTTATAGCGGACGCCCGAAGCTGCGTTGTATCGCGATGTATCCGCGGTTCGTGCAGATACAGAACTTTGCAAATCTGCGGTGGCCGGCGAAGTATCGGTGCGGTGATCGGGGTGCGTTCACCGATCGCCGGCATGGGGCCGCGGCCCGTTGCCCGCGAATCGGGCGATCAATCCAGCACGTGCTGCATCCGCTCGATCGCCGCCCGCGTTTCGCGTTCGAGCGCGGCGAACAGCTCGGCCGCCGGCAGCGACCGCGCGAGCGGCGCCGCCTGTCCGGCCCACTGCGCGCCGTAGCCGAATTCGCCCTTTGCCTTTGCAGCCGCATGCAGCGCCTTGCCGGCGCCGTACGCGATCGGGTATGCGGGCGTGGCCGGCGCGCGCGGGTCGTCGCCGAGCGCGGTCAGGCGATTCGCGAGGCCGCGTGCGATCCGGCCCGAGATCGCGGCGGTGAAGGTCGTGCGGCGTGCCGCGTCGCCCAGCAGCGCGCGGCGATAGCCGTCGTCGATCGACGTCTCCGGGCATGCTACGAACGCGGTGCCGAGCTGGGCGGCCTGCGCGCCGAGCGCGAGCGCGGCGGCGATCCCCTCGCCGTCCATGATGCCGCCGGCGGCGATCACGGGCAGCGCGCATTCGCGCACGATCAGGCGCGTAAGTGCGAACGTGCCGAGGCGATCGTCATGCGCGGTCGAATCGAACACGCCGCGATGCCCGCCCGCTTCGATCCCCTGCGCGACGATCGCGTCGATGCCGGCGGCGGCGATCTGGCGTGCTTCGTCGAGGTTCGTCGCGGACGCGAACAGCGTGACGCCCGCGCGCTTCAGCGCGGCGATCACGTCCGCGGACGGCAGCCCGAAATGGAAGCTGACGACGGCCGGCTTTTCTTCGACGAGCAGCGCCTGCATGGCTTCGTCCGCGACGAAGCTCGTATAGATCTCCGACAGCGACGCGGGCGGCGTCGCGCCGTATTCGCGGAACACCGGCGCGAGCCATTCGAGCCACGCGCGTTCGACGGCCGCGTCGGCGTGCGCCGGCTGATGGCAGAACACGTTGATGTTGAACGGCCGGTCGGTGAGCGCGCGCGTGTCGCGGATCATCTTGCGGGCACCGTCGGCGTTCGTCGCACCCACGCCGAGCGAGCCGAGCCCGCCCGCATTCGACACGGCGGCCGCCAGCGCCGGCGTGCTGACGCCGGCCATCGGCGCCTGGATGATCGGGGCGCGCATGCCGAGCGTGCGCAACAGCGTCCGGTTGTCGGTCGATTGATTCATGTCGCTTGCCTCCTGCAAGATTCGTCATCGAAATGCGTCGGCCGGATGCGGGCCGACGCGCGTGTGTCGGGTTCGGATCGGTGCGCGTTCGTCGTGCGTTGCACGCGACCGGTCACGTGAGCGTCATGTCGAAAACGATGGGTCGCCGTGCGGTGCGGCGGTGTTAGCAACTGTGGCGACGGTGCACGTTGTCGCCGCCTCCCGGCGCGAAACCGGTAACTGCGCTCATCCTACGCCAGCCCGCGTTCAGCCGGCCAGAGCCGCTATCGACCACGCGCCCGATGCGCGAGCCCCGCGCAGGCCGCCAGCAGCGCGCCCGTCACGAAGAACACCGAATGCAGCCCGAGCGCGACGCCGGTCTGCCCGCCGATCACCGGGCCGACGACCTGCCCGCTGAACTGCGCGGGCCACGGCCGGATGGCGTTCGATGGTGGGGCGCTTTGCCGGGGGATACTGCGCTTGCCGTTTTGGCCCTACAATGCGCAGGCGAAGCAACCGCATGATCGGCCGTCAGGGTGCCGCGTTCGTCGAACGCAGCGTCCGACATTCAAGCGGTTCCGCTGATAACCAACAATATCCAACCAGCACACATGAAAAGAAGAACATTTCTCGCGCTGCCCGCCGTGGCAGCGTCCGCCATGCTCGCCGGCTGCGCCGACGCCGACATCGGCCCCATCACCAATCGCATGATGAAGGATCCGGAATACCGTGAAACGCTCTCGGCATTTCTGATCAGCGCGGACGGAAAGAGTCTCGTCGTCATCGGCAAGCAGTATCACTACATTTTCGATGTGCCGCCGGCCCTCGCCGTCAATCTCACGGCACCCTATCGCTCCAAGCTGTATACCGATTTCGATGATTTCGAGACGCACGGCGACAAGATCTCGGGGCGTTACGTGTTGCGGCTCGCGCGCGAGGACGCACCGGCCGGCTCCGAGCTTCGCGCGCGCGCGCTTGCCGATGGTTTCAAGGACCAGCGGTTTGAACTGACGGAGAGCGGCACGATCACCGGAAAGCGTTACCAGCCGAACGATGTCACGCCTTCGTCGATCCCCCAGGCGTTCAATCACGCGTACAACGTCACGGTGATCGAGCGACCGTCGGTGCTCGGTAAGGGAGCGAAGATCGCGCTGTCGCCGATCACGATTGCAGCCGATGGTGCGCTCGGCCTGCTGGGTGTCGCGCTGGCGCCGATCGCACTTACCACGATCCTCATCCTGGCCCACTAGGGCCACGGCATCGTGGCGTCACTGAGCTGCGCGCTTGCGCGACGCAGCGGAATGCATCGCTGAAATGAAACGAGCCGGTACGCCGCGGTGAATTGCGGCGTACCGGCTCGGGTTGCGACGTTGTCGCATCAGACTTCATACCGCACCGCATGCGCTTCGGTCGGCAATGGCAGATCCCAGCGCAGCAGCATCGCCTCGAGCGCGCGATTCGTCAGCGACGTGTCGCGCCGCGCGTTGCGACGCAACAGTTCCTCACGCGGCTGTTCGAGGTAGACGAGCGTCACGTCGGCGTTGTACGCAAACAGCAGGTCGAGCGTCTTCTTGCGCATCAGCGGCGACAGGTTCGTCGCATTCCACACGAACGGCTGTTGCGCGCGCAACAGTGCCTTCGCGGCGTCGACCGCATGGTGCGCGACCGCGCCCTCGTTCTGGCCATGACGCAGCCCCAACGCATCGCGCGCATCGTCGAACGACACGACCGGCAGATCCGGATGATGCCGCGCAACCCACGTGTTCTTGCCCGACGCGGGCAGGCCCGACATCACGACGACCCGCGAGCCCGGTGTACGGAACAGCGGATAGTCGGGATGCACGTCCGCGCCGCGAAAGTAGCTGAGCGCCGTGTGCGCGTCGGCGAATGCACGCGGCTGGCCGTAGCAGCCCTCTTCCCGCGCCAGTTCACGCAACAGTTCGATGTTGTCGAGCACGCGCTGCGTGTCGTCGCAGATGCGCCCGCGGATATCGGCTTCGGCAAGCAGGCACAGCAGCGGCAGGCTGACCTGCCACGACAGCTCGCGCGCGATGAACTCCGGTGTGCCACGGCGCGACCCGCTCATCGCGAAGAACGGTACCTGGTGCACGGCGATCATCCGGCAGATCGCCTCGCGCACCGCGAACGGCACGCCGGCATCCCACAGGGCAATCCGCGCATCGATCGCGCCCTTGCGCGAGTGGCCGGGATGGCCGATCGCGCCGGTAACGGGATCGACGACCGTCGTGCCGTGCTTCGCGATGTCGTGCAGCAGCGCGGCCAGGAACACGCTCTCCTGGTCGGCGCGCGACGCGGCCTGGTACTCGGGCAGCGCGAGCAGCGCATCGATCACCATCATCGTATGCGTCCACACGTCGCCTTCGCCGTGGTGCGCGGGCTCCTGCGGTGTCGTTTTCGCGTGTTCGAGCGCGGGAAATGCCGCGAGACACGCGTGATAGTCCGGCTGCCGGCCGGGCGCAGGCACGAGTGCCTGAAGTTGTTCGTACTTCATGATCAAGACTCCTCTCGAAACGGCGCACGGCCGTTCCACATTCATGGGTTCGGGTGCGCGGCGGAGATCGATGCCCACGTTACCGTCGGGCGCGGCGCATACAGGTCGACACCCGGCGCGAGCCGATTCGGGATGAACGGCTGCTCCGAGTGATGGCGCGCCGATTCGAGAATGGCCTGCACGAAATCGTGGCGCACCCACTTCAGGCGCGCGGTCGTCGTGTCGTCCGCCTCGACCTTCACGTAGAGCCCTTCGGAGCGCTCCGACTTGTCGCACTGCTGCCATGCACGCGCGAGGTCGAGCCCCTGCCGACGCACCGTTTCCTCGAACGCGCGACGCCAGTCCGGCGTCTTCGCGAGCGACGGGCCAAGCATTGCCTTCAGGTCCGCGAGTCGCGCCGGCGCGATGCCTTCGTACAGCACGGGCACCGACAGCACGGGCCCGTCGGCGAGCAGCGCGCGACGCGCGGGTGTCGACAGGAAACGGCCCGTTGCGCGATCGAACACGTCGAACTCGAAAAAGTGATGCGGCAGCGCGTCGTAGAACACCGCGTGCTTCTTGCTCATCGTCTCGCCGTACATCACGTAGCGATCGCCGAGGCGGTCGAGCAGCCAGCCCGCATGGGCGGCGGCCCAGGTCTTCACGAACCCGAACTGCCGCTCGCGGCCGCCGCCGGCCAGATAGTGGCCGCGCGACTGCAGCAGCAGTTCGCCCGCGGGGCTGAAGCTGATGCCCGTGTTCGCGCCGTCGAGTTTTTCCTCGACGACGAGATGGGCGCCCGCGAGGGTGCGATACGGAACGTGGTCGTGACCTTCGTCGCCGTCCTGCAGGCGCGAGCCTTCGAGGTGCGGCGTGCGCGGGTAGCGGGCGAGGTCGAGCGATTGCGCGTAGGCGCGGAAATCCAGCGTCATGGTCTTTCTCCGGAAACATCAGAAAAAGCCGACGACGTGAACGAACGATGGGGTGTGCGTTGCGGTGTCAGTGCGTGTCCGGGCGCGGCCCTGCGATCACGGTTCCGGCGCCGCGAGGCAGACGGGAACGGGCAGGACGACACGCGGCCGGGACGGCAGTCGTCGGCGTATCAGGCGAAGGGACGAATGTTTGCGGGCACTTGGATCACCGATTCGATGAGGGTTCAGGGATGAAGCAGGCGGATGCTACGAAACGGCATGTGTGCTGTCAAGCGCGGTCGGGTACAGCCGATGCGGTTGTCGGCGTGCGTCGAATGCCTGCTGCGGCGCGTCGTGTGCGCCGTCGACACAGGAATGATCCGGATTCCTATTTGTGTGTTTTTCGCCACATCGAACGGTGATTCGATGGGCAACGCCACGCCACCCGCTTGCTGCGCCGGTCGCGCGCATGCTAGAGTCGCCGCCATTCCGATCAACCCCTCACTCGCAAGGAGAAAAAATCATGACGTCACGCCAGCACTCCTCCCGTCGCGGGTCGTAGTTCGGGTTTTTCGCGTCCGTTCGTTTCATCGTTCACGCCAAGCAGCACCACGTATCGCCGTCACGGCGATGAACCGGGTCGTTCCGATCCGGTCGTGCCGCCCTCTTCCCGACTTCCGATGTCGGGCAGCGCATGTGTGCGCTGCCTGCGCCATGGCCCGCCGTTCTTCCTTTTCATCGAACGGAAACCTCCATGGGCAATTCCATGCAATACCTGGGCGAGCGCATCACGTTGTGCGCTTGCGCCACCACCTGGATCGAAGGTGAGGCCATCCGGCAGCTCGAACACGCTGCCACCCTCCCCGGCATGCGGCGCGTCGCCGGCATGCCCGATCTTCACCCCGGACGCGGCTACCCGGTGGGCGCCGCGTTCTTCTCGACGGGCCGGCTATATCCGGCTCTGATCGGCGGCGATATCGGCTGCGGGATGGCGCTGTGGCAAACCGCGCTCGATGCGCGGCGCGCCAGTGCGTCGAAGCTCGCGAGCCGGCTCGGCTCGATCGACGCCACGCCCGATGCAAGCTGGCAGCCGCTCATTGCGGCCGCCGGGTTCACGGATCACGCGTACGCGGCATCGCTCGGCACGATCGGCAGCGGCAATCATTTCGCGGAAGCGCAGCGGATCGACGCGGTGTACGACACCGATGCCGTCGTGGCGCTCGGCCTCGATCCCGATCGCCTGCTGCTGCTCGTGCATAGCGGATCGCGCGGCTTCGGCCAGTCGATCCTCGAGCAGCACATGCGCGAGCACGGCTACAACGGCCTCGACGATACGGATGCCGCGTGCACGGCGTACCTCGCGCGTCACGACGCGGCATTGCGCTACGCGATCGCGAATCGCGACCTGATCGCGCGGCGCATGCTGGCGCGCTGGCGCACCGACGGCCGGTGCGTGCTCGACGTGAACCACAACCTGGTGAGCCGCGCGAGCGTCGACGGCGAGCCGGGCTGGCTGCATCGCAAAGGTGCGACGCCGGCCGACGCGGGGCCGGTCGTCATTCCCGGATCGCGCGGCGACTACAGCTACCTCGTCGCGCCGGTGCGGTCGGACGATGCGGCCAGCCTGGCGTCGCTGGCGCACGGTGCGGGCCGCAAGTGGGCCCGCGGCGATTGCAAGGGGCGCCTCGAACGGCGCTTCACGCCGTCTCAGCTCACGCGCACGCCGCTCGGCAGCCACGTGATTTGCGAAGACCGCGAACTGCTGTACGAGGAAGCACCGCAGGCCTACAAGCCGATCGACAGCGTCGTCGACGCGCTCGACGCGGCCGGGCTGCTGCGCAAGCTGGCGCGGCTCGCGCCGGTGCTGACCTACAAGACGTCCGGGGAGGCTGGCCGATGCTGATGCAGATTTCTTCGGCGCATGGCCCGCTCGAGTGCCAGCTGGCCGCGGCCAATGCGTTGCGGCGCCTGCAGGCGGAAGCCGATGCGCAGCGCGTCGTCGTCACCGTGCTCGATGCGCAGCCGGGCGAACGCTCCGGCACGCTGCGCTCGGCGCTGCTCGACCTGGACGGCGAAGGCGCGCAGGCGCTCGCGGACCGCTGGACGGGCACGCTGCAATGGATTTGCGCGAGCCCGTACCGGTTGCGCCATCCGCGCAAGAACTGGTTCATCGGTGTTACGCGCTGTGCCGACGCGCAGCCGCTGCCGGACGGCGATGTGCGGTTCGAAGCGATGCGCGCGCGCGGGCCGGGCGGCCAGCACGTGAACAAGACGAGCTCCGCGATTCGTGCGACCCATGTCGCGACCGGCCTGTCGGTGCGCGTGGAAAGCGAGCGCAGCCAGCACGCGAACAAGCGCCTGGCGCTGCAGTTGCTGCAGGTTCGACTGCAGCAGGAAGCCGACCGTCACGCGTCCGATGCGCGCCGGCAGCGGCGGATGCAGCACTTTGCGCTGGAGCGCGGCAACCCCGTGCGCGTGTTTTACGGGGCGGCGTTCGTGCCGGCTGACTAAGCACGAACGCCTGGCCGCCGGCGGTTTTCGCACCGGCGGCCAGGCCATCGGCCTCATGGTTTTCCCGGCCTGCGGGTTGCGCGAGCGCGCAATCGGCTCCGGTGCATGACCGCGCGCCAGGCAGGCTGCACGGGCCTGCCGCGTGCATGCCGGCTGCCGCGTGTTCCGCACCCTTTCTGCGCAGGAAAGGACGCTTGAGACATCCGCAATTATCACGTGCCGCGGATTTGCCCACCATGTGTCGGACGATCGGTACAGCCCGCCTGTCCGGCCCCTTCACCGGCCTTGCGGTACCTGCCGCCACGTCGTGCGACCGGATGCATCGCGCCGGTCGCGAACGGCCGGGCCTCGCGCCACGGCGTATCGATAATCAGGAGACACGATGAACAGCCATTCCCTCGATCTCGGCGGCAACGCGGGCGGACCCGCGTCCGCACGACCGCCGGCCGCTGCCGGCGTCGGCGCCGATGCGTCGGCCCTCCCCGCCCGCCGCGTCACGCTCGGCGATTTCATGGACGACCTGCCCGTCGGCGCGTTGCACCGGTTCGTCGTCTGGGTGATCGGCATCGGGCTGTTCTTCGACATGTACGAGATTTTCCTCGTCAGCACGATCGGTTCCGCGTTGCAGAACGAATACGGGCTGAGCCGGCAGAGCACCGATTTCAAGCTGCTGCTCGCATCGGCGTTCATCGGCATGTTCTTCGGCGCGATGTGCCTCGGCAGCCTCGCCGACCGCATCGGCCGGCGCAAGGCGTTCCTGCTGACGCTCACGTGGTACAGCGCGTTCTCGCTGGTCGGTGCGTTTTCGGTGAATGCCGACATGCTCGTCGCGTGCCGGTTCCTGACCGGCATCGGCGTCGGCGCAATCTATCCGGTTGCCGACAGCTTCCTGTCCGAGATCCTGCCGAAGGAAAAGCGCGGGCGGCTCGCCGCGTGGGCCTATACGACTTCCTATGTCGCGGTACCGCTCGTCGGGTTCCTCGCGCTGTGGCTGAACCCGTTGCATGTGGGCGGCGTGGCCGGCTGGCGCATCATTCTCGCGATCGGCAGCCTCGGCGCCGTGTACGTACTGCTCGTCCAGCACCGGCTGCCGGAGAGCCCGCGCTGGCTGCTCGCGCAGGGTCGCACCGCCGACGCGCATGCGGCATTGCGGCGCTTCGCGGAAGGCACCGGTGTGCGCGTGCCCGAGCAGTTCGCGGAGCCGGTCGAGCCGCAACGGCCGCTCGGGCTTGGCGAGCGCATCGCGCTGCTGCGGCGCGAACCGTACGGCGCGCGCTACGTGATGCTCGCGATCTTTCACCTGTTTCAGGGCTTCGGCTATTACGGGTTCGGTACGCTGGCCGGCACGGTCGTGAAAAGTCGCGGCTTCGACGTGACGGACAGCACGCTGTTCATCGCGCTGTCGTTCGTCGGCTATCCGGTCGGCTCGCTGCTGTCGATTCCGCTGCTCAACTGGATCGAGCGTCGCACGCTCGTGATCGTGTCGATCCTGTCGATCGCCGGGTTCGGGCTGTGCTTCGCGTATTCGGGCAATACCGCGTTGATCGTCGGCTTCGGATTCCTGACGACCTGCGCGTCGAACGTGTTCAGCAACGCGTATCACGTGTACCAGGCGGAGATTTTCCCGGCGCGGGTGCGCTCGACGGCGATCGGCAGTACCTATGCGCTGTCGCGGATCGTCAGCGGTGTGCTGCCGTTCGTGTTGTTGCCGGTGCTCGGCAGTTATGGCGCGGGTGCGATGTTCGGCGTGATTTCGGTAGCGCTTGGCATCGTTGCCGTCACGCTGCGTGTGCTCGGGCCGCTGACTACGCGGCGTAGTCAGGATGAGATCAATCCGGTTTGAGCGGGGGAATGCGGGGGCATGGGAGCGTGCGCCCGCATCATTTTCGATGGCTGCTGGATTTCCTGGGCGATATGTTGCCAGTCATCTGTGGTGACACGTTCGCCCGATCCCCAAAGGCGCGCTCATGAATGCGCGAGCAGGTGACGCCTCGCTACCTGCGGAACAGGAAGCCCCACATAAGGACCGTACAGAACACCAGCCCCACCCATCCCCGGAATCGGGTGATTCGAACCATTTTGGCCGACATGATGTCTTCGGTAGACATGTTGTAAAAGAATTTGTACGACCATCGCCAGGCCCTCGATCGGCAATAGAAGGCCAAGATCCGTTCCGGACGAAATGCCATGATGGCGGACATCGCGATGCCGTAAGCGACAACGACAAAGCCGGCAATAAGGCGGTAGTTCAATTCGTGCATATAGCGGCCCCGGATCCAGTTGTTGAGGGATTGGACAGAACGTTGGAAAGCGGTGCGAACGTGGACCGATGATCGTGTTTTCCGGAATCCGGGCCGAACCGGCTTTGCGCACGCAGCCCCGCCTCACCTTGCCGACATGAAATCGAACAGCTTCGCGATATCGGTCGTCAGCACGGTGCCCGCCTTCACCCCCACCCACAGCGTGCGTGTGGCCCACGCATCGTCGAGCTTCACGACCCCGAGCCGCGCCGCGCGCTCGCCGGTCACCGCATCGCGCGGCAGGATGCCGATGCCGAGCCCCGCCTCGATCATCCGGCTCACGCCGTCGAAATTCGATACCTGGATCCGCAGCTTCAGCGAGCGCTCGACCGCGAACGCCGCGTCGGTCATGCGCGCGAGCAGCGAACTGCCGTCGCTGAGCCCCACGTAGTCCTCGTCGAGCGTATCCGCGAAGCGGATGCTGTCGCGCGCGGCGAACCGGTGCGTGCGCGGCACGAGCAGCACGAGCTCGTCGCGCCGGTACAGCCGCCGTTCGATGCCGGGGGCCGGCACGTTGTCGGCGAACACGCCGAGATCGGCCTTGCCGGATGCGAGTGCGTCGACGATCTCGTGGCTCAGCCGCTCTTCGAGGCTGACCTTGATGCCCGGATTGTCGGTGAGGAACGCGGCGAGATCGGCGGGCAGGAACTGGACGATCGCGGACGTGTTGGTCCACACGTGGATGTGGCCGCGCACGCCGGCGACGTAGTCGCTCATCTCGTGCGCCATCCGGTTGACCTGCTCGATCACCTTCGCCGCATGGTCGAGCAGCGCACGGCCCGCGGGCGTCAGCTCGACGCCGCGCGCATGCCGGATGAACAGCGCACTGCCCGTCACGCTTTCGAGCTCGGCGATGCGCTTGCTGACCGCGGACAGCGTGAGCTGGCCGTGTTCGGCCGCTTTCGTCAGGCTGCCGTGCTCGGCGACGAGCGCGAACACGCGCAGCGACTGCAGATCGAAATGAAGCGGGTTCACCATGTCGTGTTTCCTGGGAGTGCCGTGCCGGCGCTTGCCGTCAACGCAGCGGCCTGACGCCGATCATACGCCCGGCCGTGTGAGCGCGAAACGGCACGCCTGGCGCGGCGCGATCGACCGTAATGCGGCAAGCATCGCACCGTCCGGCTTCGCGAGATCGTCGAGCACGTCGAAGTGCTTCATGCCGGGCAACCCGACATGGACGATCCGTTCGCCGGCCGCGTCGCACGCTGCTGCGTAGTCGCGTGCCTGCCGGACGAGTTCGGGCAGCTCCGCATCGCCGACCGCAATGACCGTCGGCGCGCCGGGCCCGACATGGCGCAACGGGCTGTACGTTTCGACTTCGTGCGCTGTGAGCTGCAGCTTGTCGTTCAGGCAGCACAGCGAGATCGGTTCGAGATCGACGAGCGGGCTGATCGCGAGTGCCGACACGACGGCCGGATGCGCGCGGTGCACGGCCGTCAGGTGGCCGCCCGCCGAATGGCCGCTCAGGTGAATCGGCCGCTTCGCCGTGCCGAGGCCGTCGGGGTCGTTCGCCAGGTAGTCGAGCAGCGCGCCGATCTCGCCGACGATGTCGGTCATCGTCGCGACCGGTGCAAGCGTGTATTCGGCGAGTATCACGTCGAAACCGCGCGCGAGCGGCCCGCTTGCCGCGTAGGCGAAATCCTCTTTCGCGCAGTGCTGCCAGTAGCCGCCATGAATGAACACGAACAGCGGCGCATCGGGCTGACCACACGACAGCCAGTCGAAACGCTGCGCGGGTTGCGCGCCGTAACGCAGGTCGCGCCTGACGGACGCGGCTTCATAGAGCGTTGCGCTGCGCGCCTGCATCGACGCCAGCAATGCAGGGAAATCGGGCACTACCTTCGTGTTCAGATAGGCGGCGTCGAGCGCCGCGCGGTCCATGCCGCGATAGAGGATCGTCATCGTGAATTGCCTGGGTCGGGTTGCGGAAGCGCGGACGCAAGCGTTGCGTCCGGTGCGAAGGCGGCTTCTCAGTCGCCGATGCCTGCATTATCCGCAGCGCGGCACGGGCCGGCTATCCGGAATCGGCGAGCGCGGAAACCGGCTGTCCGTTTTCGGCGGGAGATCGGCGCGGCTGTGCGCCGGCACTCAGATCAACTCGGAGATCTCGATCAGGTTCAGGTCGGGATCGCGCACGTAGACCGACCGGATCTTCTGCGTCGCGCCCGTGCGCTCGACGGGCCCTTCGACGATCGGCCAATCGACGCGCTTCAGGTGTGCGATCACGTCGTCGAGCGGTACCGACGCGATGAAGCACAGATCGAGCGCGCCGGGCACCGGCACATGCGCTTTCGGCTCGAACTCCGCGCCGCGAACGTGCAGGTTGATCTTCTGGTTGCCGAAGCGGAATGCGATCCGGCCCGCGCCGAAGGTTTCGAGCTGCATCTGCAGCACCTCGGTGTAGAAATGCCTGGTCCGGTCGGGATCGACGCAGGTCAGCACGAGATGGTCGAGGTGGTCGATCAGCGCCATGAGGTTCGCTCCTGTTCGTGGTTCATGAGAACGCGCGTTGCGCGGGCATGTCGCCGGCGTCCGCGCGCGGCGGCAGATGAAGGTCCGAGCGGCGCCCGGCCTTCAGGATCTGGCTCGGCACGTCATGCCCGATCAGCGCGGGCAGCCGTGCCGACGCGGCCAGCACCGCCGCGAGATCGATGCCCGTATCGTAGCCGTCGAGTTCGAGCATGTGCACGAGTTCTTCGGTGCACGTGTTGCCGGTCGCGCCCGGCGCGTACGGGCAGCCGCCGAGCCCGCCGAGCGACGCGTCGAAGCGGTCGATCCCGGCGTCGAGCGCCGCGAGTGTATTCGCGAGCGCCATCCCGCGCGTGTTGTGGAAGTGCAGCGTGAGCTGCAGCGCGCCGAAGCGCTCGCGGGCCCGTGCCGACAGGTCGCGCACTTGCGACGGAAACGCCATGCCGGTCGTATCGCACAGCGTGAAGCCGTGCACGCCGAGATCCGCGAAGCGCTGCATCCATGCGAGCACGCCTTCGGCCGGTACGTCCCCTTCCATCGGGCAGCCCATCGCGGTCGACAGCGACACGTTGATCGCGACGCCCGTGCCGCGTACCGCGTCGATCACGTCGCGCAACTGCGCGAACGATTGCTCGCGTGTCATCCGCAGGTTCGCGCGGTTGTGGCTTTCGCTCATCGACATCACGAGGTTCACTTCGTCGACGCCGCACGACAGTGCGCGCTCCGCGCCGCGCACGTTCGGCACGAGCACCGTATAGACCACACCCGATGCACGCGTGATGCCACGCATCACGGCCTCCGCGTCGCGCAACGCGGGGATCGCTTTCGGCGACGTGAACGACGTGACCTCGATCTTCGCGTAGCCGCACGCGCTCAGCGCGTCGACGAGTGCGATCTTGTCGTCGGTGTCGACGAATGCCGCTTCGTTCTGGAAACCGTCGCGGGTCGCGACTTCGTGGAGGTAGAGGCGTTTGCGTTGGCTGCTCATGTTGTCTGCTCCTGTTTCCGCATCTCAGATCACGCCGCGCGTGCGCCAGTCGCCGCGCGTCGCTTCATCGATACCGAGCGATTCGAGTACCGCGTCGGTATCCGCGCCGAGCGCGGGCGCCGCGTGTTCGATGCGCCCGGGCGTCGCACCGAGCTTCGGCACGATGCCTGGCACGAGCACCGGCGTACCGTCGGGCAGCGCGGCATCGACGAGCATGTCGCGTGCGCGGTAATGCGGGTCGGCCGCGATGTCGGCCACGTCGTAGATGCGTCCAGACGGAATGCGTGCTTCGTTCAGCGCGGCCAGCACGGCGTCGAGATCGTGCCGCGCGCTCCATTCGCCGATTGCCGCGTCGATGCGCTCGACCTGCGCGACGCGCCCGTCGTTGTGCGCGAGCGCGGGATCGTTGCCGAGATCGGGCCGGCCGATCAGCTCCATCAGGCGCCGGAAGATGCTGTCGCCATTGCCGGCGATCAGCGCGTACTTGCCGTCGCGGCAGCGGTACGCGTTGGTCGGCGCGATGCCGGGCAGGCTGCTGCCGGCCGCCTCGCGGACGGCGCCGAACGCCGAGTATTCGGGCAGCAGGCTTTCCATCATGTTGAAGACCGACTCGTACAGCGCGACGTCGACGACCTGCCCCTTGCCGCCCTGCTGCTCGCGATGCCGCAGCGCAAGCAGCACGCCGATCACGCCGTGCAGCGCCGACAGCGAATCGCCGAGCGAGATGCCGACGCGCACCGGTGTGCGGCCGGGCTCGCCGGTCAGGTGCCGCAGGCCGCCCATCGCCTCGGCGATCACGCCGAAGCCGGGGCGGTCGCGGTACGGGCCCGTCTGCCCGAAGCCCGACACGCGCAGCATCACGAGCCCCGGGTTGATCGCGGACAGCGCGTCCCAGCCGAGCCCCCAGCCCTCGAGCGTGCCGGGCCGGAAGTTCTCGATCAGCACGTCGGTCTCGGCCACGAGGCGGCGCACGACGTCCTGCCCTTCGGGCGTGCGCAGGTCGAGCGTGAGCGAGGTCTTGTTGCGCGACTGCGCGGCCCACCAGACCGACGTGCCTTCATGCAGCAGCCGCCATTTGCGCAGCGGATCGCCGAGCCCGGGCGGCTCGACCTTGAGCACGTCGGCGCCGAATTCGGCGAGCATCCGGCCCGCGAACGGCCCGGCGATCAGTTGGCCGAGTTCCAGCACGCGGATGCCGTCCAGGGGGCGTGTCATGGCTGTCTCCGATGAAATCGTGTTGTCGATGAAGGTGATCATGACGACCTTCGCGCCCGGCGAAAATCGATCGATGCTCAACCAGCCTTTCCGTTTTGGAAAGGCGCGCGTCACGCCCTTCGCGCGGGCGTTGCGTCAGCCTTTCCATCCGGGAAAGCGCGCTCGCGCAACGGTCAAACGACGCCACGCGCGCCGCCGGCAGAATCGAACCCGTTCCGCGCCCGCCGGGCGCCTGTCAGCGAGACTCGCCATGTTTTCTGTTTCCTCCCCCGCGACGATCGTGTTTCTCGATCGCGCCACGCTGTCGCCGCACACCGTGCTGAAGCCGTTTCCGTTCCCGCACGCGTTGCGCACGTTCGACCGGACGGCCGCGCACGAGATTGCCGCGCGCATCGGCGACGCGGACATCGTCGTGACCAACAAGGTGCGGCTCGACGCGGCAACGCTCGCCGATGCACGGCGCCTGCGGATGATCGCGATCGCCGCGACGGGCACCGACATCGTCGATCTCGACGCGTGCGCGGCGCGGGGCATCGTCGTGAGCAATATTCGTGGGTATGCGGTCCGCACGGTGCCCGAGCACACGTTCGCGCTGATCTTCGCGCTGCGCCGCAGCCTCGTCGCGTACCGCGACGCGGTGCGTGCGGGGCGCTGGCTCGACAGCGGGCAGTTCTGCTTTTTCGATCATCCGATTCGCGACCTGGCCGGCTCGACGATCGGGATCGTCGGCGACGGCGTGCTCGGGCGCGCGGTGGCCGGCATCGCCCGCGCGCTCGACATGCGGGTGCGGTTCGCGGCGCACGGCGATGCGGCAGGAGACGACTACGCGCCGCTCGACACGCTGCTGCGAGACAGCGACGTGATCACGCTGCACTGCCCGCTCACGCCGGCGACGTGGCACGTGATCGATGCGGCCGCGTTCGCGCGGATGACGCGCCGGCCGCTGCTGATCAATACCGCGCGCGGCGGGCTCGTGGATGAAAGCGCGCTCGTCGATGCGTTGCAGTCGGGGCAGATCGCAGGCGCGGGGTTCGACGTGGTCACGCAGGAGCCGCTGCCGGCCGCTCATCCGTTCCACGCGATCCTGTCGCATCCGGCATTCATCCTGACGCCGCACGTCGCGTGGGCGAGCGACGAAGCGATGCAGGCGCTCGCCGATCAGCTCGTGGAAAACGTCGCCGCGTTCGTGGGTGGCGCGCCGCGGCACGTGGTGTGACGCGCGTGGCGCATGGCGTAACGGAAGGTGATTTGAACCGCGCAAACAGAACGGCCCCGCTCGATGGCTCGAAGCGGGGCCGGCTGAATTCGGGGGCTGCTTACGCCAGCGACTCGGCACGTTACGGGTTCGTGCATCCGCCCTATCTTGCGGCCGGTTTCTGAATGCCTGAAGGGCTCTACTTTAAGGAATCCAGACGGCCAACGGTATAGGACGAGTCCGAAACTGAATGGGACGAATTCTGGAAACGTCCGTTTCGATAGCAGCGCACCGCTATCGACGCGAATTTCAGTAAGCAGACATCTCGACGCAAGGATCGACCTTGGACGGCGAGCAGATGACCGAGTACTTGGCGCTCTCGCGCATCAGCGCTTCGCCTTCGTGCAGTGCGATCTTGATCTCGGGGTGACGCTCGTACGCGAGGAATGCCGAGCACACGACCGCGGACATCACGACGAGGGAAAACACAAATTTTTCAAGGGTTTGGAAACGTTCAGGCATGGTTCGACCTATCTCTCAGGCCGTGATTATATCTCGAAATAAGGGTTTTCCCTATAACCCGGGCCGCATACCGTTTATCAGCCTGGTCGTACCCTTTATGACGGCCGTCCACCCCCGCCGTTTCGCGTGGCCCTTGCTCAGGCCCGGTCGCGCGGTTCCGGCGCGCCGACGGGCCGGAGCGGCGATCGGTGCGCGCCGAGGCGCCCCGCGCCGATGCCGAGCCCGTTGTGCAGCGAGTCGTGCTCGAATCGCTGGAACGACTCGACGATGTGCTTGCGCAGCAGCGCGACATCCCACGGCTTGATCAGGAGCTTCTGGACCGATCCGTCGCCGGATGCGCTGGCGATCGATTGCCCGTCGCCGTAACCCGACAGCAGGATACGCACGATGTCCGGGTACAACGCCTTGACGCGCTGCAGCAGGTCGATTCCCGACGCGCTCGGCAAGTGGAAGTCGGACACGATGACGCCGACGCGATGCCGGGCGAGCAGGCCGAGCGCCTCGTCGGGGTCGGTCGTATCGAGGATCTCGTAGCCGTCGCGGCCCAGCGCCTGCCTGAGCATCTGCAGGGTGGCGCGATCGTCGTCCACCAGCAGCAGCGTCCGGTGCAGCAGTTCGCGCTGCCGGCAGTGTTCGGGCAGTTCCGAGCCGGCCGACAGCATGCCGGCGATTTCATCGCCGGTCACCGGATGGCTGAAGTAGTAGCCCTGCATCGAGTGGCAGCGGTGCCGGTTCAGGAACGACAGCTGTGCTTCGGTTTCGACGCCTTCGGCCACCGTCTCCATGTGCAGCGACTCCGCCATCGCGATGATCGAGCGCGTCAGCGACGCGCCTTCCGCGCTGGTGGTGACGTCGCTGAGGAACGACCGATCGATCTTGACGACATCGATCGGCAAGTCTTTCAGGTACGACAGGCTCGAATAGCCGGTGCCGAAATCATCCAGCGACAGGACGACGCCGAGCGCCTTCAGTTCGCGCAGCGTGTGTGCGATCGTATTGCAGTCCTGCATCAGTACGCTTTCGGTCAGCTCGAGTTCGAGCGAGGCCGGCGCCAGTCCCGTTTCCCGGAGCGTCTTGCGTACCATGGCGGCCACGTCCTGTTGCCGGAACTGGCACGCCGACAGGTTGACGGCGATCCGGATCGGGGGATGCCCGTCCTGTTGCCAGGCGACGGCCTGTGCGCACGCGGTGCGCAGCACCCACTCTCCGATCGGCAGAATCAGTCCGGATTCCTCGGCGATCGGGATGAAGCGGTCCGGCGGAATGATGCCGATTCCCGGGCGTCGCCATCGAATCAGCGCCTCGACCCCGCTGATCTGGCCGGTCTTGAGATCGACCTTCGGCTGGTAGTACAGCTCGAGTTCGCCGTTTGCGACGGCCCGGTGCAGTGCGTTTTCCAGGATGGTCTGCTCTTCCACGCGCGCACCCAGTTCGCGGGTATAGAAGCTGTAGCAGTTGCGCCCGTGTTCCTTCGCGCAGTACAGCGCGGCATCGGCCGTTTTCAGCAGCGCCTCCGCGTTCGTGCCGTCGGTCGGACAGAGGCTCACGCCGACGCTGGTCGTCACGTGCAGATCGTGCCCTTCCAGCACGAACGGCGCGATGAAGGTGTCCAGGATCTTGCGGGCGATCACATCCGCATCCGATGGCGTCGACAGGTTGACCAGCATCACGACGAACTCGTCGCCGCCGAGCCGCGCGACCGTGTCGCCGTCGCGCACGGAACTCGTCAGGCGCGCGGCGACGACCCGCAGCAGCCCGTCGCCGACCGAGTGGCCGAAGCTGTCGTTGACGTGCTTGAAACGGTCCAGGTCGAGCACCATCACCGCGATCAGCTGCCCGGTGCGTCTCGCCTGCGACATCGCCTGCTCCATCCGGTCGCCGAGCAGGTTGCGGTTGGGCAGGCCGGTGAGCGCATCGTGGTTGGCCAGGTATTCGATACGCCCCTGCTGCATCTTGCGCTCGGTGATGTCCTGAACGATGCCGCGCAGGATGATCGCGTGGTTCGGATCGCGCCCGGACTCCGCCTGGTGCAGCACGTAGCGCTCGGTGCCGTCCTCGTGAATCAGTCGATGCTCGAGCGAGAATGCGACACCCTCGGTGCGCAGGCTCGTGTACGACTGCACGAGCAGCGGCTGCTCGTCGGCCGGAACGGCTTGCACCAGCCGCTCGAACGTCGGCGGCGCGCGCGTGGCGTCGAGCCCGAGAATCCGGTACAGCTCCGGCGACCAGTAGCCGTCCGTGCGCCCGGCCTGGTACTCCCAGTTGCCCAGGTGCGCGAGCGCCTGCGCGTGCGTGAGGCTGACCTCGGTCGTCGCCAGTTTTTCGACGGCAGCGGCGGCGCGCAGCAGATACCGGATCCGGTAGCCCAGCAGCTTCCACCGCATCGGCTTGGACACGAAGTCGGTCGCGCCGGCATCGAACGCGCTGGCGATCGATTCGTCGTCGTCGTTGCCCGTGAGCATCACGATCGGCACGCGGCGACCTTCCGGCAAGGCGCGCAGCGCGCGGCAACAGTCGAAGCCGTCGCCGCCGGGCATTTCGACATCGAGCAGCACGACGGCGGGGCGACAACGCAGGAACGCGTCGATGCCCTCCTGCGGCCCCGTCGCCTCCTCGACGCGGAAACCTTCGGGCTCGAGCGTTTCCACGACCAGCAGGCGCGTCATTGCATCGTCATCGATGATCAGAATCGCCGGCAAATCGGCATTGTCCTGGTTCACGACCGTCCTCCTGTTTGCGCCGACGCGCGATCGCCGCGGCGACCGGCCGGCGATCGTTCAAGCTTCAACCGTCCACGCGCTCGGCGATCAGCGCGGCGTGCGCGTGCCCGAATTCCGTATCCGTGCCGGCGACGAGCGTCTCTGCGGCGCTCACGTCGGCAGCGCGCGCCAGACGCTCGATCTCGCGGCAGCGGGCTGACAGCAGGTGCGCGCCGACGTTCGCGCTGCTCGATTTCAGCGTATGGGCGGCCAGCTTCAGCGCATCGGCGTCACCTGCTTCGACCGCTGCGTGCATGTCGCGGATCAGCCGCGGCGCGTCCGCCGTGAATTGATCGATGATCCGGGTCAGCACATCCGGGCGGCCGGGCCGCTGGAGCGCGCGCAATGCATCGAGCGCCTTGCGGTCGATCACGCCGGCGTCCTCGTCCGGACCGGCGGCCGCCGTCTCGCTCGCGCCGGGCGTCGCCTGCGTGCCCGTTTCGATGTCGACCGGCGCCCCTGCCTCATCGCTCTTGGCGGCCGGCACGCTTGCGTCGGCGCGAACATGGCGCGCGAGCATCCGCAGCAGCGCATCGCGGTGGAACGGCTTGCCGAGATAGTCGTCCATGCCGGCGGCCAGGCAGCGTTCGCGGTCGCCGCTGAGCGCATTGGCCGTCAACGCAATGACCGGCATGCGCGGCGCGCCGGCTTCGGCTTCGCGCCGTCGCAGCCGCCGCGTGGCCTCGAAGCCGTCCAGCAGCGGCATCTGGCAGTCCATCAGAACCACGTCGAAGGCGTCGTCGTCCAGCATTTTCAACGCCTGCTCGCCGTCGTCGGCCACGGCGACCCGATAGTCGGTGTCCTCCAGCATCGCGAGCGCGATCTGCTGGTTGACCGCGTTGTCCTCGACCAGCAGCACACGCGCGGGGATTGCGTCGAGTGGCCTGTCCGGGTCCGGCCCGGCTTCATCGGCCGCCGGCGGCATGCGGTGCGGCATCACCTGCATCGTCGATGCGATCGCCGAATAAAGGTCGGCGCCATGCAGCGGCTTCGTCAGTCGCGCGGCGATGTCGAGTTCGCGCGCGACCTGGACGCTGTCCATCATCTCGAACGCGGTCAGCGTGATGATCCTGAGCGCACGCAGCGACGGATCATGGCGGATGTGCTGCACGAGCGAGATGCCGTCCATGCCGGGCATCCGGACGTCGACGATCGCGAGGTCGAACGGCGAACCGTCGGCGACGGCCGCGCGCAACTGCGACAGCGCGTCGTCGCCGCCGATCGCCGTGGCCACGCACAGCTGCCATTCGATCGCGTGCTCGAGCAACACGCTGCGATCGGTCTCGCTGTCGTCCACGATCAGCACCTTCAGGCCCGCGAGCGACGATCTCGCATGCGCCGCGATGCCGCCCCCGCCGGATGCCGGCTCGAACCGCATCGTCACGGTAAATACCGAGCCCTTTCCCGGCGTCGAGTCGAGCGCGAGCGAGCCGCCCATCATCTCGGCCAACTGCCGGGCAATCACGAGCCCCAGGCCGGTCCCGCCGTATTTGCGTGCGATCGAGCTGTCGGCCTGCTGGAACGGCTGGAACAACTGCGCGGACACATCGGGCGCGATGCCGATGCCGCTGTCGGCGATCACGAACACGATGCGACCGTCTTCCGCATACGATGCGCTCAGCTCGACGTGCCCGTGCTCGGTGAACTTGATCGCATTGCCCATCAGGTTCGTCAGGACCTGCCGCAGGCGCACCGGGTCGCCGCGCATCCATTCCGGAACGTTGGCGGCGCGCCGGTACACGAGCGCGAGTGCCTTGCGTCCTGCGTTCGGCTCCAGCAGGGCGACGACATCGTCGAGCAATTGATGCAGGTTGAAATCGATGCGCTCCAGCGTCAGCTTGCCGGCCTCGATCTTCGAAAAATCGAGAATGTCGTCGATGATGACGAGCAGCGTCTGCCCGGATCGATACACGGTGTCGACAAACTTGCGTTGCCTCGACGTCAGCCGCGTGCGCTGCAGCAGTTCGGTCATGCCGAGCACGCCGTTCATCGGCGTGCGGATCTCGTGGCTCATCCTCGCGAGAAATTCCGATTTCGCCGAGTTCGCGGCTTCGGCCGTCGCGATCGCCGCCTGCAGATCGACATCGCGCCGCTCGATTTCGTCGAGCATCATGTTGAAGCCGGCGATCAGGGCCGCGACTTCGTCGCGGCCTTTGTGGGCCATGCGCAGCGACAGATCGTTGCCGTGGCGGATGCGCGCCATCGTGCGCGTCAGGTTCGACAGCGGGCGGGCGATCGACGTGCCGAGACGATGGCTGGTCACGAGGCCGCCGATCGCGAGCAGGAACGATACCGCCACGATCATCAGGAACGCGCTCGTCACGGCCCGGTAGACGTCGGATACGACGGCGCGCTGCTGCAGATCGACGCGTACGGCCTGCTGTTCCGAGTAGGCCGCGAGGCGATTCGCGGTCGTGTCGACGTCCGCGACGATGCGCTGCATGGCCAAGTCGTTGGACAGCACGTCCGACTTCACCGCGAGGATGCGACGGGCGGATCCGGCCAGTTCCGTCGCCAGCGCAGCCACTTCCCGTGCGCGGCTCGCGCTGCCGAGCCGGTCTGCGACGAGCGCATCGCGCAAGGCGGCGGCGGATGTGGCGAGCGCGCCGATATTCTTGCGCACGCCTTCGCCGCGCTCGATGCGGTCGGTGCCTTCGCTCTGCGCGACCGCACGCAGGTCGGCCGCGAGTTCCTTGATTC
Source organism: Burkholderia sp. AU33423 (assembly GCF_002223135.1). NCBI lineage: Bacteria > Pseudomonadati > Pseudomonadota > Betaproteobacteria > Burkholderiales > Burkholderiaceae > Burkholderia > Burkholderia sp. AU33423. The sequence goes on along the minus strand of NZ_NKFH01000004.1, from coordinate 1,420,063 downwards.
CGCCATTGACGACGGTCGACAGTGACGCGATCCGTACCGCCCGGCGCTGGAATGCGACGGCTTCGTCGAGTCGATGTCGTGCATCGACGATTCGCAGCGCGAACGGATCCGCGATCTCCGCCAGCGTCACGTCGAGTGCATCGAGCGACTGCAGGACCCGCTCCTCTTTCGCGCGGTAGCGTGCCGCGACGGGCGGCGCCGCGAACATGCCGCCGCGCAGCGCGAGCAGACCGTCGTTGCCGTCGAGGATGTCGGCCGCCAGGCGCCCGAGCGCGTTCGCCGCACCCTGCGCCGCGGTGCCGTCGAGGTTCGGCGCCGCGGTCGAGAGTGCATTGCTCGCGCCGTCGAGCGACGCCTGCATGCGTTCCCGCAGCGGCGCGAGCCGGTATCGGTTCGGTGCGACGTCGACGCGACCGGCAAGGGTGATGATGTCCTTGACGTTCAGGCGGACCTGGTCGAGCGCATGAATCGTCCGGTTGTAGGCGGAATTGGCCGCAAGCGCACTGCTCACCGCGGCATCGGCTTCGTGGTCGAGCTGCTCGGTCTCCTTGGCGACCTCGCTCAGCAGCCTGGCGCCGCGTGCCTGGACGCGTTCGATGAACTGGCGTTCGGCGACGAGCTGCGCGTCGCTCCGCAGGCGCTTCTCGACGCCTTCGTTCATCGACGCGAGCATCGTCCGGATATCGGCGGACGGCTCGTCGATCCCGTGCCCGTCGATCGCGCGCACGGCGGTCGTAATGTCGGCGATCCGCTGCAATTGCGTTTCGATCTCCGACGACGACTGCTCGCGCTCCGACGCGTCCCGGGCCCGTTCGAGCCGGCCGAAATCGACCGCCAGTTCCGCGTACGCACGCTCCAGTTCGTTGCTGCGCACCTGCTGCGGAATCGATTCCGTCGTCAGCATGCGCACACCGGATGCAATGCCGTGCACGGCGGTCAGGCTCGTCAGGGAAGTCGCCACCGCGCCGAGCAGCATCAGGCCGGTGCTGGTGACGAGTTTCGCCTTGATGTCCATGCAGCCCTCCAGGATCGGGATGGCCTGCCCGCGGCCATCCGGTCCGTTATCTGGCCGGCGCGTCCAGCGGTGTGACGCGACCGTGTGCGATTTCGGTGAGGAACACGTCGTCCAGTGCCTGGTGATCGTCGGCACCCAGGTTGACCACCAGGCCGCCCAGATCGAGATGATGAATCGATTCGAGCGCCTGCTTCAGGGTTGCCCGGGTCGGCTTCGGGCCCGCGCGTTCCAGCCCGATCAGCGCGATCTTCGCGTCGAGGCAGCCCTCGATGTGCACCACGCCCACCTGTTCGTCCGGAAAGCGCTGCGCGATCAGCCGTGCGCAATCCTGGATCACGGGGCGTTCATTCCGCGGCAGCGGCACGACCTGCGAGATCAGCGTGCCGTTGCCTTCGTCGCCGATCAGGCGCAACAGGTCGTCGGTGCCGACGAACGACACCGCCGCGAGCCGCGCATCGAGGCCTTCCCGATGCACCGCGCGAATGAATGCGGCCACCGGCGTATACGGCCCGACCATGATCACGACGTCGGGCCGGCCGCCGAGCACGGCCGCAAGGCCCGTGGCGACCGCGGTCGTGCCGCGGCGAAACGTGCCCGTGGCGACGACGTCGAGGCCATGGCGCTGCAAGGCGAGCCGCGTGCCCGCCAGTACCGCGAGCCCGAAGCCGTCGTCCTGGTAGAACACCGCGAAACGCTTTGCGCGATCGTGCGCGATCAAATGCTCGACCAGCACGCGCGTTTCGTCGTCATAGCTCGCCCGAATGTTGAATACCTCCGGAATGACGGGCTTGCGCAGTGCCGTCGCGCCGCTGAAGACGCCGATGAGCGGAATGCCCGCATCCCGGATCATCGGCAGCACCGCGGTGGTCGTCGGCGTGCCGACGTAGCCGAACAGGGCGAGGACGTTGCGCCGCTCGATCATCTCCAGCGTGTCGTCCACGGTCCGGTCGGGCTCGTAGCGATCGTCGGCGACCACGAGGTCGATCCTCCTGCCATGTACGCCGCCGTGCGCGTTCGCATCGTCGAATACGGCTTGCGCGCCGACCAGCAGCCCGTGTCCCAGGCCCGAGGAATTGCCCGACTGCGCGTTGACCATGCCAAGGCGGATCGCATCGTCAGTCACGCCGGGTTCCGCCGCGACGCTGGCGCCGGGGCCCGTCATCGCGAAGAAGCACGCAATGATCGCCAGCGCTCGCCCGAGTCCCGCGCAGCGCATAGGCCGACTGCCGGGACAGCCGCGCTCGAACTCGACGGAGCGGACCGTCGTTCCCTGCGCGAACGCGTTCGCGCGGCGAGCGACCGGCGAACCGCGCCTGCAGCCGCACCGGGTGAATGCGTGTAACCCATTCGAAGACCCGGTATCAGAACAAATCCGCGTGGCCGACACGCACTTGCCCATGTTGGGTCCCCCTTCGGCACCCGTTGGCTCGAACGGGTGATGGTCCCCCGTGACACGCCGCACCCTTGCCGTGGTATGGCGCCCGATTAGTCATATGTATAGGTGGCATCCCCTGGCACTGCAAGCCGCAGGACTGGGCAAGGTCGTCGATCGAGAACGTTGCGCCATGGCATCGCGTCAGCGGAATTTCGATCCGGTTTTCAATGCGCGATTTTGTTGCCGGAACTGGCTCATCCGTTCCGGATCGGGCATGGTGTGCGCAGCGCGGCACCCGCCTTCGCAGCGGGCAAACCGTGCGATGGCATTCGGCAAGTTCGGGGTTTCAACGCGGGAGAATGCGCCGCACGGGCCGGACATGCGGATTCGCGTCGCCTGGCGGCTTGTCGATGTGTCGGCGTGATCGGGCCAGGGAGAAAGCGTGAACGATGTCCCCGCCGACTTACTGCGGCGCCGACGCGCCGCTCGCCGCATTGCCGGGCCACGCCTTGCCGATCTCGTCGACCAGCGATTTCGCGGTGCCCGTCACGATCGCGGCGTCGACGCCGGACGTCTGCCACGAGCCGTCGGCGGCCTTCACGAAGGTCAGGTTCGCGCGCGAAGGCTTGTAGTCGGCATTGCGCCACGTGACCACGACGTCGCACGAGTACGTACGATCGCCGAGCTTCTTGCAGTCGCCGTCGGGCTTCGCCGACACGACATCGGCCGAGACGGGCAGCGGCTGGCCGAACAGCGCGTTCAGGCCGCCGTGGTTTTCCGCCTCGAGCGCGCGGCGCACGGCGGCGTCGACGTCGCTCGACCCGGGGCCGTCGTGGAGGAGATTGCAGGCGGCCAGCAGCGTCGATGCACCGGCGAGTGTCAGCAGCGTATGGAACTTCATGGGTATCCGTTATCGGGTGAACGCCGCGTAGTCTGCAACGTCCGCGCGCGGTGCGCGGTATCCATTTGTAACCAATTGCACGGAGGCGCAAGCGGCATCGCGTGCCCGTGCGTCGCCCTCGGCTACTGCCGCTCCTGCTTCACGCGGCTGACGAGCTGCGTTGGGCTCACGAACTGCAGCGCGATCACGACCCACACGAGCGTGATGGCCATGTAGATCATCGCCATCGCGTCGATCGACTGCGGCGCGCGCACGCCGGTCGAGAACACCGCGTAATACAGCGCGACGACGAGCGTCTGCGTGCTCGGCCCCGCGGTGAAGAAGGTCAGCTCGAACATCCCGATCGTGCGCACCAGCACGAGCAACCCGGCGGCGAGCATGCCGGGCACCAGCAGCGGCAGCAGCACGTAGCGGAAATAGCGCCACGTGTTCGCGCCGAAGATGCGTGCGGCGGACTCGAGATTCGGATCGATCTGCTCGATGAACGGCGTCATCACGAGGATCACGAACGGCAGCGCCGGGACGAGGTTCGCGAGGATCACGCCCGGCAGCGTGCCCGCGAGCCCGACCTTGTACATCACGGTGGCCATCGGGATCCCGTACGTGACGGGCGGCACCATCAGCGGCAGCAGGAACACCAGCAGCGCGAAGCGCTTGCCGCGAAACTGCACGCGCGCCAGCGCATACGCGGCCGGCACGCCGAGCGCGATCGACAGCAGCACGACCGCGCCGACGACCTCGACGGTCACCCACAGCACGCTCGCGAGCTGGAAGTCCTCCCACGCCTTCGCATACCAGTGCAGCGTGAAGCCCTGCGGCAGCGGCGTGCCGAACCAGCGGGTCGCGATCGAATTCACCGCGACGGTCGCGATCAGCAGCATCACGTTCAGCAGGAAGAACGCCATCAGCCCCCACACGAGCGCCTTCCATGCGCGGCCGGCGAGATTGCTTGTCATCTTCTGCGGTTTCCTCGCATCGACGGGGCGCGCATCGGGCGCATCGGGCGCGTCGGGCGCGTCGTGCTTCGGCGGCCAAGTGCGCGCGGCATGATTGTCGGTCGCCATCAGCCCTTGCCTCCCGTCACCGCACCCGTATAGAAGAAGCGGCGCGCGCCGAGCATCGACGCGACCACCAGCAACTGCACGAAGCCCATCACGATCGCGATCGCCGACGCCAGCGAATAGTCGTAGCTCTCGAACGCGGCTTCCGCCGCCGCGATGGAGATCACGCGCGTGGGCCCGGCCGGCGCGCCGAGCAGCACGGCCGACGGAAACACCGAAAACGCCTGCACGAACGACAGGCATGCGGCCATCGTGAGCCCCGGCACGAGCAGCGGCAGGTAGATCTGCCGGAACTGCTGCCACGGGTTCGCGCCGAGCGTTGCCGCTGCGCGCGCGAGCGTCGGGTCAATGCCGCTGATGTACGACAGCATCAGCAGGAACGCGAACGGAAAGCCCGACACGATCAGCGACAGCAGCACGCCCCAGTAGTTGTGCGTGAGGCGCACTTCGTCGGTGTACAGGTGCAGCCCCTGCAGCGCCTGTGGAAACCAGCCGTTCGGCCCGAAATACGTGAGCATCCCGTCGGCGACGAGCACCGTGCCGAGCGTGACGGGAATCACGAGCAGCGTCGTGACGAATTTCTGGTACGGCGAATGGCGGCGCAGCGCGAACGCGACGGGCACCGCGATGCCGACGTTGAGCAGTGTCGCCGGTACCGCGAGCTTCAGCGTGACGAGCACGGTCGGCCACATCGCCGTGTCGGTGAAGAACTGCACGTAGTTCGCGAGCGCGCCGCCGCCGTTCATCGGCTGGAACGACAGCACGAGGCCGTACGCGAACGGATAGATGAACAGTGCGACGATGAACGCGAGCGCGGGCGTGACGAGCCAGGCTTTCGCGTCGCGCGGCGTGCCGCCGGACGCGAACGTGCTCATGCGGCCTCCTGGTGTAACCGCGCCGCGGCCACGCCGCTCATGTCGGCGCTCCCGGGTAGACGAGCGTGCGCGACGGCGCAACGCGCAGCCGCAGCGACTCGCCTTCCGTGAATTCGCCGGCGACGCGCGCCCAGATCGGGCCGAACGGTGTGACCGCGCGGATCAGCGAATCGCGGCCGCCGTACTCGACCGTTTCGACCGTCGCGTCGAACGTGTTGTCGCCGCCTTCGTCCGCGCGCTCGATGTCGTCGGGGCGCAGCGCGACCACGACCTCTTTCGCGTCGAAGCCGGCCATCGGCACGCCCGTGACGCGAACGCCACCGGCAGCGACGCTCACGTAATCGCCGGCCATCCCTTCGAGTGTGAACGGCAGCACGTTGCGATAGCCCATGAAGCGCGCGACATGCAGGTTGTGCGGGCGCGTGTAGACGTCCTTCGGCGTCGCGACCTGCTGCACGACGCCCTCCTTCATCACGACGATGCGGTCGGCCATCGACAGCGCCTCGTCCTGGTCGTGCGTCACGTAGATCGTCGCGCGTTCGAGCTGCGTGTGGATGCGACGGATCTCGGCGCGCATCTCGATGCGCAACTTCGTGTCGAGGTTCGACAGCGGCTCGTCCATCAGCACGAGCGGCGGCTCGATCACGATCGCGCGCGCAATCGCGACGCGCTGCTGCTGCCCGCCCGACAGCTGCCCGGGCAGCTTGCCCTCGTGGCCGACGAGCTGCACGAGTTCGAGCGCCTGCTGCGCGCGCCGCCGCGTTTCCTGCTTCGGCACGCCGCGCATCTTGAGGCCGAAGCCGACGTTGTCGAGCACCGACATGTGCGGAAACAGCGCGTAGTTCTGGAACACCATCCCGAAGCCGCGCCGCTCGGGCGGCAGCACGTCGATGCGCGTGTCGTCCAGCCAGATGCCGCCGCGCGTGAGCGGCTGCAGCCCGGCGATGCAGTTGAGCGCGGTCGACTTGCCGCAGCCCGACGGGCCGAGCAGCGCGATGAATTCGCCACGCCGGATCTCGAGATCGAGCCCGTTCAGCGCGGCGACCTGTGCGCCTTCCGCATTGGTGAAGCTGCGGCACACGCCATCGAGCCGCAGTCGTTCGAAACTGTGCTTCATTGCGCGAACTCCATCGACGCGGGCGCCGCGGCGCCCGCCGGTCCATGCGTTACTTCGACTTCTGCGATCCGATCTCGCGATCCCACTTCTGGAACGCGGCGACCATCGCCTGCGCGCTGAGCGGCTGCACGTGCGGGCGATCCGCGAGCAGCTTCGCGTACTCGGGTCGGCCGAACTTGCGGACCACCTCCTGGCTGTGCGCGGGCGCCATCTCGAGCGTCACGCCCTTCACCGCCGGGCCCGGATAGAAGTAGCCGTCGTCGTAGGTCATCGACTGTTGCGCCGGTTCGAGCAGGAAGTTCATCAGCTTGAACAGCACGTCGAGCTTTTCCTTCGGCACGCCCTTCGGGATCACCATGTAGTGCGCGTCGTTGACCCACGTCATGTTGTCGAACGCCTGGATTTTGAACTCGGCCGGCACGATGCCGAGCGCGCGCGGGTTGAGGTCCCAGCCGGTGACGGTCACGGTCATGTCGCGCGTGCCCTCGCCGAGTTCCTTCATCACCGCCGAGGTGCCGCCCGGGTAGTACGGCACGCAGTCGTTCAACTGTTTCAGGAACGCCCAGGTCTTGTCCCAGCCGTTGATCGGATCCTGCGGATTCTTGTCGCCGAGCACGTACGGCAGCCCCATCAGGAACGTGCGGCCGGGGCCCGAGTTCGCCGGGCGCGCATAGATCAGCTTGTTCGGGTGCGCCTTGCACCAGGCGAGCAATTGATCGGGCGTCTTCGGCGGGTCGCTGACCTTCGCCGGGTTGTATTCGAGCAGCGGGCCGGCCGGCATGTAGGTGACCTCGAGGCCGTAGCCCTGCGCGAGATCCTGCATCTTGCGCGGGCCGGGCGCGTATTTATCGAGCACGCCGGGAAACGCGGCCGCGTCGTCGGGCAGCAGCTTCTGCCACAGGTTCTGCTCGATGCCGGCGGCCAGCGCGTCGGTGCCCGTCAGCACGAGGTCGATGTCGGCACGCCCCGCCGCCTGCATCGCCTTGATCTTGCCCGGCAACTGCGGCGCGGGCGCGTTCGTGAACGTGACGTTCGAGACGAGGTTCGGGTTCTTTTCCTTGAAGGCTTCGATGGCCTTCTGCGTGAGCTGCAGGTTGCCCGCGACATCGACGATGTTCAGCGAGACGGGGGCGGCAACGGCGGCCGCGGCAGACAGCGTGAAGCCCAGGGCGAGTGTGATCCGGCGGACACGGCGAGCGATCGTGGTGGCGTTCATGTCTCCTCACTTCGGTCGGTGGATGGGACCTTTCTTTTCAGGAAATCATGACGGCGTTATACGATGTCGGTCAACAAAAAACCACGGCGCGTGGGGCGGGACTTTCCCTGACAAACAGCTTCCGGTTGTTGACGATTTGTGTGTCAATCACTGGTGGGAAGCCGTGCCGTGTCGATTGTGCCGCGTGTTAAGACGTCGTATCTCGGCGGGAAGCGAAATGGAATCGGTTCGGGGCCGCGTCGCGACCCGACGGTGACGGGGCGCGCGCCGGGCACGCGGCGCGCGGAAGGCGGGAATATTCGGTCAGTCAGGCGGCGCCGAGTGCGGCCACTTCGCCGATCAGCCGTTCGGCATCCTGCCACTCGCCATATCCCGACGCCGGGTTCAGGTGCCCGACCTCCCCCAGGTCGACGAGCTGGCTGCCCCACCCGGCCGCCAGCGCCTCGACGCGTTCGAAACGCGCGAGCGGATCGTTGCGGCTCGCGGCGACGATGCTCGGAAATGGCAGACGTCCGGTCGGTACCGGCGTCCAGCCGTTCGCGGCGATCGCATCGGGCGCCGGATAACCGGCGGGCATCGGCGACTCGAGATCGGCCGGCGCCGCGAGCAGCGCGCCGTGGATCTTGCGCGTGGCCTGGCGCGCCCAGTGCACGGTAATCATCACGCCCGCGCTGTGCGCGACCAGGATCACAGGGCCGTCGATCGCGGCCAGCGCAGCATCGAGCGCCGCGACGCGCGCGGCGCGGCTCAGCTTGTCGGCTTCGAGCGGTGCGACGGCGCGCGCGTTCGGCAGGCGCCGTTCGAGGTGCGTCTGCCAGTGGTCTTCGACGTGATCGCGCAAGCCGGGCACGATCAGGATGGTGGGGGTGGTCGTCAGGGTCATGCAGTCTCCGAAGCGTTCAGGAAAGGTGGGACGCGCGCCGGTCGCGTTCGACGCGCGCGAGGTCGGCCACGTAGCTCGCGCGTCCGATCGCGAACAGCACGGCGGCCATGAGCGGCACGACGGGAATCCATTGCAGTGCGCCGACGAGCCCGGCACGATCGGCGACCCACCCCGTCAGCAGCGGGCCCGGCGCCATGCCGAGCAGGTTGTTGGCGAGCGTGAGCGTTGCGAACGCCGACGCGTGGATCGCGGCCGGCGTCAGGTTCGCGACCATCGCGCCCGACGCACCGGATGCGCCCGCGCCGACCAGCATCCCCGCGCAGATCAGCGCGAGCTGCAGCGGCCCGGGCGGCAGCCGGAACGCAATCGCGAGGCATACGCCCGTGAGTACGCAATACGCGATCGCGGTCAGCCACTTGCGCTTGCCGTCGGTCTTGCCGATGCGGTCGGTGACGATCCCGCAGCCGACCATCCCGACGCCCGCGAGCAGCACGAAGCCGGCCGCGAGCACGGCCGCGCGGTCGGGCGCCATCGCGTAGTAGCGGTTCAGGTAGCTCGGCAGCCACGCGAACAGCGCGCCCGGCACGAACAGGTGCAGCCCGCTGCCGAGATACGCGCAGATCACCGAGCGCGACGCGAACAGCCCGGACATCAGCGCGCGCACGTTGCCGCGCAGGTCGCGCGGTGCGCCGGCGTCGCGCCGGCACGGTTCGATGCGATACGCGGCGAGCCGCCGTTCGGTCACGACGCAGCGATACGCGACGAGCAGCACGATGCCGAGCGCGGCCATCACGCCGAACGACCAGCGCCAGCCGAGATGCGCGCCGACCAGCCCGCCGAGCGCCATCCCGAACACGGAGCCGAACGCGCCGCCGGCCATGAATGCGCCGGTCAGCGTCGCGCGCAGCCGTGCCGGAAAGATGCTGAGGATCAGCGCGACGCCGACGCTGCCGTACGCGGCCTCACCGAGCCCGACGAGGCCGCGTGCGACGAGCATCTCCGCGTAGTTCGTCGACAGCGCGCAGCCGAGCGTCGCGACGCTCCACAACGCGGCCATCAGCACGATGCTGCGCACGCGCCCGAAGCGGTCGGCGAGCACCGACAGCGGAAACGTCAGCAGCCCGACCAGCAGCGCGACGACGCCGGACAGCGAGCCGAGCTGCGTGTCCGACAGCGCCCACGCGTGCTTGAGCAGCGGGAACACGGCGTTGAGCACCTGCCGCGACATGTAGTCCGACAGCAGCAGGCCGACGGTCAGCCCGAACACGAGCCACGCATACGCGGGCGCGCGCCGGCCGGCGGCGGCGACGTCCTGCATCGACGGCTCGACATGATGGATCAGCATGCGTGTCTCCTCCGGCGCCGGAGGTCGTGCTCCGGCGCGGCTTGCGTGGCCCCGCTCCGTTGACCGGAGTCCGCTCCCGCGCGCTGCGCAGGGGTGGGTGCCACGCCACAACGATCGGCGGGCAGCGGCCGTCACGGCCGCATACCCGGATGCGCGGATGCGCGATGCGTCAGGCTGCCCGCAGCGGCACGTTCACCTCGCCCGGCCGGCGGTTCGGCGCCATCCCGAGGTGCGCCAGCGTCTCGTCGATGCCGTCGTACTGCACGCCGATCCGGTAGATCGCCTTCGCCTCCTTGCCGGTGGCGATGTCGCGGCCGAGTTCGCGCGCGATCCGTGCGCACTGTTCGACCTGCTGCACCGACGTCATCCGGTTGCCCTTCTGGTCGATGATCGTGTCCTCGATCCCGCAGCGCGGATGCAGCCCCAGCGCCATCGCGACCGTGTTGATCGGCAGCACGTTCTTCATCAGCGATTCGAACGTGATGCACGCGCCGTCCGGGCAGCGCCGCACGAATTCCATGAAGTTGTACGGATTCGGGCCGTCGAAGCCGCCGCCGATGCCGACCCACGTGACGTTCAGCGGGCCGCGATAGACGCCGCGGCGGATGATCCGTTCGAGCGTTTCCAGCGCGTGCATGCCGGTGAGCTGGAAATGCGGCTGGATGCCGGCCGCCTGCAGGCGGCGCAGGTGCTCGTCGACCCAGCCCGGGCCGGCCGGCACGGTCATCTCGCGGTACGCATCCCAGTACGCGGCCTCGTTCAACGACGTGCCGGCAATGTCCTGGCGGTTCATCAGCTCGGTGATGTTCATCTGCACGGTGTTGATCGCGACCGTCACCTGGTCGGGCTTCGGCGTCAGCTCGGCGAGCATGTGGCGCGTGTCGTCGGACAGCCATTTCGCGTCAGCCCCCTCGCCTTCCGGCGCGAACGAGATCGAGCCGCCCACCTGCAGGATCATGTCGGGCACCGCCTCGCGCAGCCGGCCGAGCAGTTCGTTGAACTTCGACAGCCGCTTGCTGCCCTTGCCGTCGAGCTCGCGCACATGCATGTGCAGCACAGTCGCGCCGGCGTTGTAGCAGTCGACGGCCTTCTGTACGTGTTCGTCCATCGTCACCGGAATGTCTTCCGGAAAGTCGGCCGGCATCCACTCGGGGCCGTACGGCGCGACCGTGATGACTACCTTGTCCTGGTTTTCCGGGTGCAGCGAATCGTCGAGAAATTGCATGTCGTCCTCCAGTGGAAATCGTTGTATTGCGGGCGTACGGGCGTGCGTATCCCGCCGCGCCGGGCGGCAGGCCCGGCGCGTGGTTCAGGGGTGCGGACCGGTTACGGGGCTGACGCGCTCAGAACGGCACGTCGCCGACGATGCCCGCGCGCTCCATCTTGCGCACGCACGGCGGGTAGTCCATCACTGCGTAGTGCTGGGTGCTGCGGTTGTCCCAGATCGCAACGCTGTTCTTCTTCCAGCGCCAGCGCACCTGGTATTCCGGGATCATGGCCTGGCTGATCAGGTATTGCAGCAACTGGCCGGCGCCGGGATTCGCGTCCTGCCCGACCCGCACGCGCGCCGGCGTGTGGAAGTTCGTGAAATGCGTGGTGAACGCATTCACGTACAGCACCTTCTCGCCGGTTTCGGGGTGCGTGCGCACGACCGGATGCTCCGCGTCCGGATATTGCGCCTTCAGCGCGAGGCGCTTGTCGATCGGCATCGCCGCGCCGAAGCTCGCCTCGATGCTGTGACGCGCGCGCAAGTCGTCGATCTGCTGCTTCACGTGTTCCGGCAGGCGCTCGTACGCGAGCACCATGTTCGCCCACATCGTGTCGCCGCCAACCGGCGGACCGTCGACGCAGCGCAGCACACAGCCGAACGGCGGCGCCACGCGCCAGCTCGCATCGCTGTGCCACGCATTCTCGTAGCGGTCGTTCGGCTGGTCGGGCGACTTGTAGATCCGCACGAGTCCTGGGTGCTCGGGATCGCTGCCGGCCACCGGATGATCCTCGAGCTCGCCGAAGCGGCGCGCGAACGCGACGTGCTCGGCGCGGGTGATGTCCTGGTCGCGCAGGAACAGCACGCGATGCCGGAGCAGCTGCGCGCGGATCTCGGCGAACAGGCCGTCGTCGTGCACGGCGTCGGCGAGGCTCACATCCAGCAGTTCCGCGCCGATCGCGCAGGTCAAGGGTTCGACTCGCATGCGCGTCTCCTCAGACGTTGAACACCGACGAACCGGTCGTCTTGCGCGATTCGAGATCGCGGTGCGCCTGCGCGGCGTCCTGCAGCGCGTAGCGCTGGTTGATCTCGATCCGGATCCGGCCGGCCGCGACGTGTGCGAACAGTTCGCCGGCCAGGTCGTTCTTCTCGGCCGGATCGGCGATGTAGTCGGCCAGCGCCGGGCGCGTCAGATACAGCGAGCCTTTCATCGCGAGGCGCTGCGGATCTAACGGCGGGATCGGGCCCGACGCCGTGCCGACGCACACCATCAGCCCGCGCCGCTTCAGCGAATCGAGCGAGCCCTCGAAGGTGTCCTTGCCGACGCTGTCGAACACGACGTCGACGCCCGCGCCGTCCGTCAGTTCGCGCACGCGCTTCGCGACATCCTCGCGGCTGTAGTCGATCGTATGGTCGCAACCGTGCGCGCGGGCGATCCCGGCCTTGTGCTCGCTGGAGACCGTGCCGATCACCGTGAGCCCGAGCAGCTTCGCCCATTGCGACACGATCAGCCCGACGCCGCCGGCGGCCGCGTGCAACAGGATCGTGTCGCCCGGTGCGAACGCATGGATGCGCCGCAGCAGGTAGGCCGACGTCAGGCCGCGCATCGTCATCGCCGCAGCCGTTTCGCACGAAATGCCGGCCGGCAGCCGCACGAGCGGCGCGGCGGGAATCAGCCGTTCGGTGCTGTACGCGCCGAGCGTGTTCAGGAAGCCCGTGTAGGTCACGCGGTCGCCGACGGCGACGTTCGTCACGCCGGGGCCGACCGCTTCGACCACGCCGGCCGCCTCGACGCCGAGGCCGGCAGGCAGCGGCACCGGATACAGGCCGCTGCGGAAGTACGTGTCGGCGAAATTCAGGCCGATCGCGTCGTGCCGCAGGCGCACCTGGCCGGGGCCCGGGTCGCCGACGTCGACCTCCTCCCAGCGCAGGACCTCGGGGCCGCCGGTTTCGTGGAATCGCACTGCATGTGCCATGGTGTTCTCCGTAAGGTGTCAGTCGGATGCGCGTCGCGCATCGTCGGGTTCGTTCGGTTCGTTCACGCGTGGCGGCGTCGCGGCTGCGCCGTCCGCCAGCGATTCATCCAGTCCGGCCCAGTCCGCGTCGCCGAGATAGCGCCGCGCGGCCGGGAAAATCACGCCTTCCATCCGTCCCATCTGCTCGAACGCGCCGTGCGCATAGCGGGCGAGCGCCATGTCGAACGCGGCCGACGGCAGCCCTTCCGCGGCGATCCGCAGGAGCGCATCGAGCGCTTGCGCATCGCGCTGCCGCTGGCGGTCGAGTTCGTCCAGTTCGGCCGCGACGCACTCCGCACGGACGCGCAATGCCGCGAAGAGGCGCGCTTCGGCGGCGGTGCCGATCCGGGCGCGCTGCAGCGCAGCGAGCGATGCCAGCGCATCCTGCGTGTCGGCCGCATGCCGCTGCGGCGCGTCCATGTCCGCGTGCATGCCCGAGGCCATCAGCGCTCGCAGCCATCCTTCGACCGCACGATGCGCATCGAGGCAACGCGCCATCACGCGCGCCTCGGCAGGCGTCCGCCGCGACGTGCACACGAGCACCGGCACGCCGCTCGTTGCGAGCAGGTGCTGCCGTTGCGCGCAGGCCGCCGCGTCGGCGTCGTGCGGCAGCGCCGCGACGCCGATCAGGTCGCAGCCGAGTTCGGCCGCCAGCGCACCAGGCGCTGCGTCGCCAGCCGCCGCCGGATGGCCGGCCCCCGGATGGCCGGCCCCCGCGATCGCATGGGACAACCCCTGCGCCCGCGCGGCGGCTTCCACTTTCGCACCGTGCTCCGGCAGCCGCGCTCCGGATAAACGCGAGTCCGGCGCGGCGCCGGTCAGCATGAACGTGACCCGGGCGCCGACCGCGCGCGCCAGTTCGAGCGCATGGCCGATCGCGTCGATGCCGCCGGGCGTGCCGTCGACCGTCACGAGCAGATGGCGGTACATCGTGCCGCTCCGCTTATCCGGCGAGCGGCGCGCTGCGCCGCGTGCCGGTCGATACGATCTTCATGGGTGGGCTCCTCGTGGTGTTCGTCATGCATCGGAACCCATGCTATCGATGCGGTGCCGGTGCGGCCCCACTCGTCGCGGGGGGGATTGACGGGTGAACGCGGTTCGACCGATCCTTCCCCCCACACCCACCCCGGACGCTGGCCCACACGGCACCGCCGGATTCCGACTGCTGCCCCGATGGCCCACCCACCCGATCGCGCCGACGCGCCTCCCACCGAACTGGTCCTGAAGACGACCGCGCCGCGCGTGCCGGCGCAGTTGCTGGCCCGCGCGCGGCTGAGCCTCGCCGCGCCCGCGTTCGACGGCCGGCCGGTCACGCTCGTGCAGGCGCCGGCCGGCTACGGCAAGACGTCGCTGCTCGCGCAATGGCGCCGCGAAACCCTCGCGCTCGGCCGCGCGGTCGTGTGGCTGTCGGCCGACGAGCGCGACGATGCGGCGCGGTTGCTGCAAGGGCTCGTGCAGGCGGTGCGGACCGGCTGCGCGCGGCCCGGCTTCGGGCGCCTGATCCCGGTCGGCGCGGCCGACGCGGCGCGCGCGCTGGAAGGCGTGACCGCGTGGCTGGCCGAGGTCGCGCAGTTGTCGATCGATGCGCTCCTGATCGTCGACGATGCGGAGCGGCTGCCGCCCGCCGGCCTCGATGCGCTGACCTACGTGTTGCACAACGCGCCGCAAAACCTGCATGTCGTGGTCGCGGCGCGGCGCGGGCTCGATCACGTGGCCGGCGATCTGCTCGCCGGCGGGCAATGCACGCTCGCGGGCCCTGACTGGCTGCGCTTCACGCTCGACGAGACGATTGCGCTGGTCGGCGCGCGCTTTGCGCAGCGGGTCGACGCCGACGCGTGCGCGCGGCTGTTCGAGCGCGTCGACGGCTGGCCGCTCGGCCTGCAGCTCGCGATGGCCGCGATGGCGCGCTCGGCCGACCCACGCCAGGCGGTCGACGCACTCGCTGCACGCGTGGACGGTACGCGCGACCGGCTCGTCGAACTGCTGCTCGCGAACCTGTCGGCCGACGACACCGCGTTCCTGACCCGCACGAGCGTCGCCGATCGCCTGCATCCGTCGCTGTGCGCCGCGCTGCTCGACGACGCAGACGCACCCGACCGTCTCGCACGGCTCGCGCGCGACACGCCGCTGTTCATTGCGTCGGACGATTCGGACTGGTGCCGGCTGCATCCACTCGTGCGTGACACGCTGCGTGACCGCCTGGCCGCGGGCCCGGAAGCCGAGCGCAGCGCGCTGCATGCGCGTGCGGCCGCGTGGCTCGACACGCACGGGATGACCGAGGAAGCCGCCCGCCACGCGTATGCGGCCGGCCAGTTCGAGGTGGCGTACGCGCTTGCGCAGCGCTGTCTCGAGGATGCGATCAAGCAGGGCCGCATCAACGACGTGCTCGACTGGCTCGCGCTGCTGCCCGATGCGGAACTCGACAAGCGCCCGACGCTGCGCGTCGCGGTGGCGTGGGCGCTGGCGCTCGGCGAGCGCCATGTCGAGGCGCAACGCCAGATCGCGGGCATCCTCGCGGATCCCGGCACGCCCGCGGCGATGCGCTACGAATGCGCGTTGATCCTCAGCGCGGCCGCGTATTACGCCGACGAAATCGACCGCTTCGTCGAGCTGTTCGAGCCGTGGGCCGACTTCACGCCGCCGGCGGCGACGTGGCTCGCGCAAATGCACGCGAACCGGCTGTCGGCACGTGCGATCATCGTCGGCGAACCGGCGCAGGCGCGCCGCTTCCAGCACGCCGCGCCGCGCGGCGAGACGGCGGCCGGGTTCGGCTACGTCGCACGCTGGGGCGAGCTCATCACGGGCCTGAGCTACCTGCGCGAAGGCCAGATCCGGCTGGCCGACGATGCGCTGTCGCCGGCACTGGCGCGTGCGGAGGCCGATCTCGGGCGCCGCCATCCGCTGACGTGCATGCTCGCGGCGATGTGCGCGGCGCTCGCGTACGAGGCCGATCGCGTCGACCAGGCCGCCGCGCTGCTCGCGAACCGGCTCGACGTGCTCGAGCATGCGGGCACGCCCGATACCGTGCTGCTCGGCTACTGCACCGCCGCGCGCATCGCGCTGCTGCGCGGCGTCGAGCACCGCGCGATCGACCTGCTGGAAGCGCTCGATGCGATGGGCGTCGCGCGGCGCCTGCCGCGCCTGTCGGTCGCGAGTCTCGCCGAACAGGTGCGCATTCATGCCGCGCGCTATCGCGAGGCGACCTGCCATGCGCTCGTCGAGCGGATCGATGCGATCGCCGCGGCCGAGTTTCCGTCGCACGGGCCGCTGTGGCGGCGCCCCGTCGTGCTGCTGCAGGCGACCGCGCACGCGGGCGCGGCGCTGGCCGCGCGCCGCTGGGACGACGCGCGCGCGGCGCTCGACGAAGCCGCCGTGCTGGCCCGCGAAATGAGCATGGGGCAGGCGCGCATCGAGATCATGGCGCTCAGCGCGTTCGCGCGCGAACAGTCGGGCGGCGGCGGCCGCGCGTTACTCGACGAAGCGATGAACCTCGCGGACCTGTTCGGGCTGACGCGCACGCTCGCCGATGCGCATCCGGCCATCGCCGACTGGGCGCGCCGCGCCGGCGACGAAGCGGCCGCCGGCGCCGGCCCCGCGCGGCACGCGCTGCCGCAACCGCGCATCGTGCCGCCCGCGCCGCGCACCGCGGCCAGCCCGCGCGCGGTACCGAGCGTCGTGCTGACGCCGAAGGAGCGCGCGATTCTCGAATTGCTCGCGCGCAACCTGTCGAACAAGGAGATCGCGGTGGCGCTCGCCGTCGGCGAGGAAACCGTGAAGTGGCACCTGAAGAACCTGTTCGGCAAGCTCGACGCCAGTTCGCGCAAGCATGCGGTGCGCCGCGCGCTGGTGCTGGGTCTCCTCGAAAGCGCGCCCTGACGTTGTAGCGCCGGTTCCGCCAATCGGGCCCATCGCCGCGCCCGTCTTCCTCCGATTCTCCGCAACCCTGCCCCCCGCGCATGGGGGGGAGCGGCCGCCCGCCGTTGCGTAGTCTTTCCGCACGGCTCGCACGGGCGATGCCTGTCACGCCTGCCCGCCAGCCTCGATGTTTCCCCGCTTCACCCGGACGGGCTCGACCCCGTCCGGTCACGACACAAGACCCTGGAGACTTGGATGAAGACGAAACTGGCCGCGCTCGCGGCGCTTGCCGGCTGTTCGGCGCTCGCGCACGCGCAATCCTCCGTCACGCTCTACGGCGTGATCGACTCGGGCCTGCTGTACCAGAGCACGTCGGCGGCGTCGTTCAGCCCGACCGCGCCGAATACGGGCAAGGTGTTCCGCATGAAGGACGGCGGTATCTACTCGAGCTTCTGGGGCATCAAGGGCAGCGAGGACATCGGCGGCGGCTACAAGGTCAACTTCAAGCTGCAGGGTTCGTTCGACAGCGGCACCGGCAAGCTGCAGCTGAGCGATACGCCGGGCGCCGTCGCGATCTTCAACCAGGTTGCGTCGCTCGGCGTGTCCGGCCCGTTCGGCACATTCACGGCCGGCCGCCAGATCGTGCCGATGATCTACGCGATGGCCGACACCGACGTGCGCAACGCGCAGTTCTTCGGCAGCGTGCTGATCGCGTGGCTCGGCCTGAACACGGCGGCCGGCTGGTCGGGGACGAGCACCAACGCAGCGATCGGCGCGCTGTACGACAGCAATGCGCTCGTCTACCAGTCGCCGACCTTCGCGGGTGCGTCGATCGCGCTCGAATACGCGCCGGGCGGCGTGGCCGGGCAGTTCCAGGGCGGCACGCGCGAGTCGGTCGTGCTCAGGTATGCGAACGATGGGCTGAACGCTTCGGCCGCCTACTACAGCGGCCACGACACGAGCCCGGCGCCGGGCGTCGCGCCGACCGGCGTCGACAATAACCGCTTCATCTACTTCGGCGCGAAATACACGATCCACGATTTCTCGGTGTCGGCGTCGTACGGCAACGGCAGGAATCCGTCGCATGCGGACAAGGTGAACCTCGACATGCTGTCGGCCGGCATCGGCTATCGCTTCACGCCCGCGCTGCAGGTGACGTCCGCGGTGTATTACCTGAAGGACCGCAACGTCTCGGCGAACAAGTCGACGGCGGTCGTGCTCGCGGCCGACTACAGCCTGTCGAAGCGGACGATGGTCTATGCGCAGATCGGCCACGTGAACAATCGCGGCACGATGGACCAGATGCTCGTATACGGGCAGCCGGTCGCGCCGGGCGTCGGCACGACGGCCGCGATGATCGGGCTGCGGCACAACTTCTGACGGTTGCCGGCGGCGCTTGGCGATGCCGCGGCGGTCGCGCGTGGCCACCGCCTGCATCGATCCGCGGGATCGGCTACAGTGGGCGTTTTTGGCGCGCTCCGCCCTGCCGTCTCGCCATCGACCGTGGCGCGTGCGGCAGCAGGAACGGGGCGCGGATCCTTCACTTCGACGAGCGACCCTCCATGTCCGACCTGTCCGCCTTCCCGATCACGCAAAAGTGGCCGGCCCAGCATCCCGACCGTCTCCAGCTCTACTCGCTGCCGACGCCGAACGGCGTCAAGGTGTCGATCATGCTCGAGGAAACCGGCCTGCCGTACGAGCCGCACCTCGTGCGCTTCGACACGAACGACCAGTTCTCGCCCGCGTTCCTGTCGCTGAACCCGAACAACAAGATCCCGGCGATCATCGATCCGAACGGCCCGGACGGCAAGCCGCTGCCGCTGTTCGAATCGGGCGCGATCCTGATCTATCTCGCGGACAAGACGGGCCAGCTGATCCCGAAGGATCTCGCGGGCCGCTACGAGACGATCCAGTGGGTGATGTTCCAGATGGGCGGCATCGGGCCGATGTTCGGCCAGGTCGGCTTCTTCCACAAGTTCGCCGGCCGCGACTACGAGGACAAGCGTCCGCGCGACCGTTACGTCGACGAGTCCAAGCGCCTGCTCGGCGTGCTCGACGCGCATCTCGCGAACCGCCAGTGGGTGATGGGCGATACCTACACGATCGCCGACATCGCGATCTTCCCGTGGGTGCGCAACCTCGTCGGGTTCTATGAAGCGGGTGATCTCGTGGGCTTCAGCGAATTCCGGAACGTCAAGCGGGTGCTCGACGCGTTCGTTGCGCGGCCGGCTGTCGAGCGTGGGCTGAATATTCCGGCACGCGGTTGAGGGGTTAAGCGGGCACACGTTGTGCCGGCTGTGACCTGAAAAGCCCGCCGCATTGCGCGGCAGGCTTTTTTGACGTTCATCGCGAATTATCTGGGGAACGCGGGGAAGACTGATAGTCCTCGGCCGCTAACCGCCGTTCCCATGCGTGCTTCGTCGGTCATCGGACTGTCGCTCGATATTGCATAGCGGACGGTCAGTGACCAATCGCTCAGTTCGCCTTCAGCTCGCTAGTGCTCGTTCATATAAGGGCAAGGACCAAGCGTAAAACTGATGCCAGTTCCGCGTGGCTGATTGGCCCGTCGACGCGAGCAACTTGCGTCGACGAAGTCCCTTCATATACCTTCCCATTTTCAACCTTCGCCATCTGATTCTGAGACGTTCCGCGAAACACTTTTCCGCCATCGATTCGCGCAATTTGCCTGGACGACGTGCCTTCAAAAATCCTTCCAGAGTCGACCTTAAGAATCTGCGTGGACGATGTGCCATGGAAGACCTTGCTTCCGTCAATCTTTGCCATTTGCGCCGACGATGTCCCTTCAAAGAGCTTTCCACCATTGAGGTGCGCTAGCTGTGTTGACGAAGTGCCTCGGAGTATTTTTGTTATTTGAGTTTATCTTTCCATGAGTATGTCGATGATCGTGGTGATTCTGGGGGGATCGCCGATGTGGTGCTACACGGACATCAATTGCCCACCCCCTCTCGCGGAATTTGTCCTGGCGGCTGTCGCAAAGTGGTTTCCGCCCCAACTAACGAATCGATTCGAGCTTGGATTGCAATTCAACGAACTGCGATACGGTCTCGTTGATGGCCCGAGTCTTATTGAGGTCGCGGAGCCTACGCAAGACCACGAACGATTGCTCGTCGCTCATTTGACGTCGTACGCCATTGGTTTTGCGGAGCGCCTCCGCCGCTTCAATTAACACATCACGCTTCTCAGCACGGACGTGATTGAGCTGGACAAAGGTTGTCACCTGAAACGTCTCACCAGTCTGGCGAACGTTAACCCCGGCTGGGTAATAGTTCCAATCGGGAAACTGGTCCAGATCGATTAACGAGTCCCATCGCAGAAGTGAAAATCCGGTGCGTACACGTTTGGGGTCGACGAGAACATCGTCGAATCGTTGCCGCAAGGCGGAAACGAATGGCGCAAATTGCGCCTGGCGAATGCAATGGTCCCAGACCGAAGCCCGGCGCCAGTAAAGCTGAAACAGGCGCAGCATTGACTTCCCTTCAAGCGTATTTGCTTCGGACATTAGTTCGACAAGCATATGTGCGCGCGCTCCCTTGGAGCCATGCCGTGCCCAAGGGGTCATGAGTTCGAGAACTTCTGGGTGGCCGCCAGCGACCTCCGTCACGAGACGCCCGAACGAACTCTTTCCCATTGAATCTTCCGTTTCATCTTCGATGACGTTACGAAACTGTGCAAGCGCCTGCTGAACGTGCCGCGCGGTGGCTTCGCGTTTCTCAACCTCACGAAGAAACTCAGCGAGCCAGTCGTAGCCTACTGGTATCCAGGCGGCATCTTCGGGTACCGCCTCACGAGAATCGAGGAAAACGTGCACGCCAAGGAAGTCTGGTAGAAGTTTTTCCAACTGCTTGCGGTAGTCCTTGAGTTGTGCACGTGATTGTTGCGCGCCAAATTTATTCTCAATTGCAATATACCGTCGACGGTTCGAGTCTACGACCAGCACGTCCAGGGAGCGGCCATTGAGATCCACCTCAGTGGTAACCACCGCCGAGGAGAAGCCTTCTGTTTGCACGTTGGAGGGCGACAGGAATCGTCGAGTCGTTAGTGGCACGTCCGCGTCGTCTGAATTCCACCAGGCGCGTGTGAGAAGCGACTGAATCGCCAAGTCCCCCAGTCCATGACCTTCGGATGGATCGAGCAACCATGCCAAGAACCGGGATACGTTAACTTCTTTAGGGTAGCAGATGCGTAGGGGTTGCCACGAGGCCGTCGACGTAACGAGTCGCTGAACGTTCGCATCTGCAAAGAAGTGGTCAATTAGGGATTCAGGTGAGTAGTCGGCCATCAAATTGCCTGTGTGATCGAAGTTTACTTGTCTGGTAGCCCGCCCGAATGGGCCAAAGTTAGGTTTTGGAACCCGCGCAATCGATTGCCTTGCACACGATTTGCAAAATATTCATTGCTTGCAAACACAGCCCCTCGTTGACTGACCAGCGTCTCGACTAAATTATCGGTTTCTTATCCGAAAGCTTGAGCCTGAAAGCTAAAAGTCGACTTTTGACGATGCCAATATCTGGCGTAAGCTGGGCATTCGTCGTGACGCTAAGCGGGCTTCTGTCGATGTAATTGAGAGAGGGGCTTGCTGAGTCAGCCCCCGCAAAGCCGACCTCGGCAGAGTTCGCGTCACGCTTTCGCAGCGCTACCTTCCCTCCGCCCCTTCCGACGCCTCTCCCAACCCCGCCAGCAACTTCCCCAGCAGTTTCGACAACTGCGCCTGTTCCGCATCCGACAGCACCGCCAGCACCGCGCGCTGATTGTCGATGTGCGCGACGACTGCCTCATCGATCAGCGCGCGGCCGGCATCCGTCAGCGCGACGAGCGTCCCGCGCCCGTCGGCCGGGTTCGGCCGGCGCTCCACCCACCCTGCCTTCTGCAGCCGGTCGATGCGCGCGGTCATCCCGCCCGACGACATCATCAGCGCGTCGTACAGCGCCGTCGGCGTCAGCGCGAACGGCGCCCCGCCGCGCCGCAGCGTGGCCAGCACGTCGAATTCGCCCGGCTGCATCCCGTAGCGCGCGAACAGCGGATTGAGACGGTCGCGCGCGATCACGAGCGCGGCTTCCTGCAGCCGCCCCATCACCACCATCGACGACGCGTCGAGATCCGGACGCTCGGCGCGCCATTGTGCGAGCGCATGCGCGGCTCGATCCATTAACCCTCCTCGGCTCACCAGTTATCTTGACGTCGAGATAAATCAGCATTTATCTTGATGTCGAGATACTTTACCTAAAAAACACGCGGCGTCTCACCGGGGCTGCGCACCAATATCGAGGGCCTTGCAATGAATCGCTTCACTTCCCCCGGATGGCGGCTTGCCGCCGTCGTCCTTGTCGGGCTGAACCTGCGGCCGGCGCTTGCCGCGGTCGGCCCGCTGCTCGACATGATCCAGCGCGCGACCGGCATCAGCGACGGCGCGGCCAGCCTGCTGACGACGATCCCGATCCTGTTGATGGGCCTCGGCGCGCTGAGTGCGCGGCGCCTGCAGCGCCTGACCGGCATCGCGGGCGGCGTCTGGCTCGGCGTCGCGCTGATCGGGTTCGCCTGCGTGGCGCGCATCGGCGCGCAGCACGCGTGGCTGCTGCTCGCGAGCGCCTGCTGCGCGGGCGTCGGGATCGCGATGGTGCAGGCGCTGCTGCCCGGCTTCGTGAAGGCGCATTTCGCGACGCGGATCGGCGGTGCGATGGGCGTCTATTCGACGTCGATCATGGGCGGCGCCGTGCTCGCGAGCGTCGTCGCGCCGTTCGCCGCGGCGCGCTGGGGCTGGCTCCCCGCGCTCGCGGGCTGGGCGCTGCCGGCGTTGGTGGCCGCGCTGGCGTGGCCGCTGGCCAGTCGCGGCGGCGACGCGCTCGCCGCCGGGCCGACGTCGGCGTCGAACGCGCAGCCGTCGCGCTCGCCGCGCGCGTGGCGGCTCGCGCTGTTCTTCGGCATCGCGACGGGCGCGTATACGCTCGTGCTCGCATGGCTGCCGCCGTACTACATGCGGCTCGGCTGGTCGCCGACGGCGGCCGGCAGCCTGCTCGGCGGCGTGACGCTCGCGGAAGTCGTCGCGGGGCTGACGATCTCGGCGACGATCGACCGCCTGCCCGATCGCCGGCCCGCGCTGCATGCGGCGATCGCGTCGCTGTTCGTCGGCTTGCTGGTGATGCTGGCCGCGCCGGAAGCGCTCGCGCTGCCGGCCGCGCTGTTGATGGGCGCGGGGATCGGCGCGCTGTTTCCGCTGTCGCTGATCGTCACCGTTGACCATGCCGCGACGCCGGCCGATGCCGCGTCGCTGACGGGGTTCGTGCAGGGCATTGGCTACCTGATCGCCGGGATGTTTCCGTTCGCGGCGGGCATCGTGCGCCAGCACCTCGCGGACCTGACGCCCGCATGGATCGCGATGGCCTGCCTGTGTGTCGCGCTGTTCGCGCTGGCGGCGGGGTTTGCGCCGAAGCGGGTGCTGCACGCCGCGCGAGCGTAGCGCGTGTCCCGCGCCTGTTGACCCGCAGCGATCGGATAGGACGGTGGTCGTGCTCAACCTGATCCCTGTCGTCGGCATCGCCGCGTCGATCCTGATCCTCGGCGAATCGGCGTCGCCGATCCACTTCGTCGGCGGCGCAATCATGATCGGCGCGGCGCGCTACACGCACCGGCGCGAGCGCCGCACCGAACCCGGGCCGGCCCGCGCGTGATCAGCCCGCGCTCGCGTACAGCGTCGAATCCGCGAACCCTTCGGCGTCCAGCACGCGCCCGATCAGGATCAGCGCGGTACGCTCGATCTGCGTGCCCTGCACCTTGCCGACGATGTCGGCGAGCGTGCCGGTCACGCGCGCTTCATCCGGCCAGCTCGCGCGATAGATCACCGCGACCGGGCAATCGGCGCCGTAGTGCGGCAGCACTTCGTCGACGATACGGGCGAGATGGCGCACGCCGAGATGGATCGCGAGCGTCGCGCGGTGCGCGGCGAGCGAGCCGAGCGCTTCGCCTTCCGGCATCGTCGTCTTGCCCGCGAAGCGCGTGAGGATCACCGTCTGCGCGACACCGGGCAGCGTCAGCTCGACGCCGAGAGTTGCCGCGCACGCGGCCGTGGCCGTTACACCGGGCACGATTTCATACGGAATCCCGAGTGCTTTCAATCGGCGAATCTGCTCGCCGATCGCACCGTACAACGACGGGTCACCCGAATGCACGCGTGCGACATCCTGCCCTTTCGCGTGCGCGCCGGCGAGCAGCGCGACGATTGCATCGAGGTCGAGTTCGGCCGTATTGACGACCTGCTCCGCGCGATGGCCGTCGAGCACGGCCGCCGGCACCAGCGAACCCGCATACAGGATCACCGGGCACGTGCGCACGAGGCGCTGGCCCTTCACCGTGATCAGCTCCGGGTCGCCGGGGCCCGCGCCGATGAAATACACCGTCATCGAAAAATCTCCGTCAATTCATGGGATGACCGGCCGCGCGGTGTCATGCGCGCGCGGCCGGATCGAGCGCGTCGATGAGCGCCGCGGTCGAATCGAACGCGCGGTCGGCGTCGGGCAGCGGCGGCCGGCGCAGCATCACGACCGGCAGCCTGCGTTCGCGCGCGACATCGAGCTTGGCTTCCGTGGCCGCACCGCCGCTGTTCTTGCTGACGACGACGTCGATGCCCATCAGCGCGAACAGCGCGCGCTCGCCGTCGAGCGTGAACGGCCCGCGCGCGGCGACGATCTGCGCATGCGCATTGCCGGGATGCGCGTCGAGGCAGCGCACGAGCCAGAACTGGTGCGGCGGGATCGCGTCGAGATGCGCGAGCGGTTCGCGGCCGAGCGTGAACAGCGGCCGCCTGAACGGCGCGAGCGCGGCCTCGATGCCGGCCCAGTCGTCGACCATGCGCCAGTCGTCGCCGGGTTGCGGTTCCCACGGCGCGCGGCGCAGCGCCCACAGCGGCACGCCTGCTTCACGCGCCGCGGCGGCGGCATTCGCGCTGATCCGCGCGGCATACGGATGCGTCGCGTCGATCACGAGGCCGATGCCGGCGCTGCGCAGATACGCGGCTAGCCCGGCCGCGCCACCGAAGCCGCCGACGCGCACGTCGCAGCGCAGGTCGTCGGGCACCTTGCCGAGGCCGGCCAGGCTGTAGACATGGTAAGGACCGAGCGCGCGCGCGATCTTCAGCGCATCGCCGGTGCCGCCGAGCAGCAGGATGCGCGTGCTCATCGCGCCTCCCCGACGAAGCGGCCCTGCCGGTCGATCGCGAACATCTCGACGGCTACCGACGGCGGCACGATGTCGCGCGCGACGCGCAGCGCCTGCGCACAGACGAGATCGCCGAGCGGCACGCCGTCGGCGTGCGCGAGCTTCAGCGCTTCCTGGCTCGTGTTCGCGGCGCGCATCTCGGCCTGCAGTGTGTCGCTTGCGCCCGCCTCGGCCGCCCACTGCGCGAGCAGCGGCAGGTCGATGCTCGAATGGCGGCTGTGCAGGTCGAGGTGGCCGGCCGCGAGCTTGCTGAGCTTGCCGAAGCCGCCGCACATCGACAGCCGCGCGACTGGCGCGCGCCGCAGGTGCTTGAGCACCGCGCCCGCGAAATCGCCCATTTCGATCAGCGCCATGTCGGGCAGTTGATAGTGCGCGCGCATCGCGTCCTCGCTCGCGTTGCCGGTGCACGCGGCAATGTGCGCGATGCCGTTCGCGCGGGCGACGTCGATGCCCTGGTGGATCGACGCGATATAGGCCGAGCACGAGAACGGCCGCACGATGCCGGTCGTGCCGAGGATCGACAGCCCGCCGACGATGCCGAGGCGCGGGTTCATCGTCTTCAGTGCGAGCGCTTCGCCGCCTTCGACGCCGATCGTCACGTCGAAGCCGCCCGCATAGCCGTGCTCGGCCGCCAGCGCTTCCAGGTGCGTCGTCATCATCTGGCGCGGCACCGGGTTGATCGCCGGTTCGCCGACCGGCAGCGTCAGCCCCGCGCGCGTGACCGTGCCGACGCCCGGCCCCGCATGAAACCGCACGCCGGGCGCCGCCGCGAGCGCGACGCGCGCGAAGATCAGCGCGCCGTGCGTGACGTCCGGATCGTCGCCGGCATCCTTGATCGTGCCGGCTTCCGCACCGTCGGCGGTGGTACGGCAGAACTCGAGCCGCATCATCACGCGCTGCCCCTTCGGCAACACGATCTCGACCGCGTCGTCCGCCCGGCCCGCGAGCAGCAGCCGCGCGGCGGCGAGCGACGTCGCGGTCGCGCAGCTGCCGGTCGTATAGCCGAAGCGTAGCGGCGCGGGCTGTTCGGGGGTCTCGTCGCGCATCACGCGTCCGTTGCGTTCGTCGTGGCCGACGATGCGGGCGTGTCGGCCACGTCGGGCTTGCGCACGTCGTACAGCGTGACCGGCAACGGTTGTCGCCACGTATCGAAGCGGCCGAGCGGCTCGGCGTGGGCGAGCGACACGCGCGTGAGCGTGCCGCCGTGCGCATCGCGCCATGCGGCGAGCGTCATCTCGCCCTGCAGCGTGACCGCGTTCGCAACCAGCCGGCCGCCGGGCTTCAGCGTTGCCCAGCACGCGTCGAGCACACCCGGCGCGGTCGCCCCGCCGCCGATGAAGATCGCGTCGGGCGCGGCGAGCCCCGCGAGCGCATCGGGGGCGCGGCCCGCGACGAGCTGCAGGCCCGGCACGCCGAGCGCGTCGCGGTTGTGCTCGATGAAGCGCTGCCGCTCCGCATGCGCTTCGATCGCGATCGCCTGGCAGGACGGATGCGCGCGCATCCATTCGATGCCGATCGAGCCGCTGCCGGCGCCGACGTCCCACAGCAGCTCGCCGGGCGCGGGTGCGAGACGCCCGAGCGTCATCGCGCGCAGGTCGCGCTTGGTGAGCTGGCCGTCGTGACGGTACGCATCGTCGGGCAGGCCGGGCGTGAGCGCGCGGCGCGGCGCGTCGGGGCCGGCCAGGCAGTCGAGCGCGACCAGGTTGAGCGCGGCGGTTTCGTCGATGCGCCAGTCCTGCGCGAGCCCGTCGAGACGCCGCTCGAGCGGGCCGCCGAGATGTTCGAACACGCTGATGCGCGTCGGCCCGAAGCCGCGTGCGACGAGTTCGGCCGCAACGGCGGCCGGTGTGCGGCCGTCCGCGCTCAGCACGAACAGGCGGCGCCCGGGCAGCAGGTGACGCGCGAGCGTCGCCAGCGGGCGGCCGACGAGCGAAACCGCGCCGACATCCTGCAGCGCCCAGCCGAGGCGCGCGGCCGCGAGCGACAGCGACGACGGCGCGGGCAGGACGCGCCATTCGTCGGGGGAAAGCTGGCGCGCGAGCGTGGCGCCGACGCCGAACAGCATCGGGTCGCCGCTGGCGAGCACGCAGACGGGCGACGCGCGTCGAGCCAGCACGCCCGCCAGATCGAACGGCGACGGCCACGCTTCGCGCGCGGCCGGCAGCCGCGCGGGCAGCATGTCGAGATGCCGCTTCGCGCCGACGACGAGCGTCGCGTCGAGCAGTGCGCGCCGCGCGCTGCGTCCGAGCCCCGCGTAACCGTCGTCGCCGATGCCCACTACCGTCAGCCACGCCGTCATGCACCCTTCCCCATCGTTCGATTCCCTACCGTGTGTTGCGATGCGCGGCGGCCGGGCCGCCGCGCGTTGATTCGTTGATGATTCTGATCCGCTCCCGCGCCGTGCGTGTCGCCCGCCCGCCGGGGCGATACGGCGACGACGTCAGCCGCGTGGCACCGGGCCAATCAACACCAGCAAGCCAAGGACCATGCCGCCGATCGACGCGATCAGCAGCCAGCCGAGCAGCAGCCACATCAGCGGCCGCGGCCCGCTTGTCCTGTACAGGAACGTGCCGCCCGCCACGATCGGCACGCCGAGGCCGGCGAGCCCGACATTCTTCGGCCACTCGGCCAACGGCGCAAGCGGGATCAGCATGCACGCGAGCAGCATCCAGGCCGGGATGGCCAGCAGGCCCAGCGCGATGCCCATGCCGAACAGCTCCGTCCTGCCGAGTTTCATCGCGGATTCCGGCGGTCGCCGGTCTGGTGTCGAGCCGCCAATCGTACCATTTGCGAGATAGCGAAAAACCGGTTGCAGCCGTGCTGCGACGCGGTTGTGCAACGTATCTCCGATGCCGGATCGTCGCGAAAATCGGGTATCCTACGGCCGTTCGTTCGCCGGTGCCCTTCGGGGCCGAAGAGGGAACACAGGGCGCGCCACGCGCCGCTGTGGCTGCCCCCGCAACTGTAGACAGCGAGCCGATCTCCCCCTCATGCCACTGGTTCCACCGGGAAGGCCGGGAGCCGGCGCCGACCTGTCAGCCAGGAGACCTGCCGGCCAGAAAGTGCGTGCGTGCCAGTCGGCGTCGGGCGGGGTGTACCGATGCGTTGGCCGCGGCGCGACACTGTCCCGGTACCCCGTTGAGTTCCGCCCCCGTTTCGATTCCTGCGTCGCCCATCGTGCGCCCGTCGGCCTGCCCGGGGCTCGTGCGCGTGGTCGCGGCCGCCGACGGCGGACTGTGCCGGATCAAGCTGCCGGGCGGCCGGCTCGATGCGCGCCAGGCACGGGCGATCGCCGCCGCCGCGCGTGCGTTAGGCTCCGGCGCGATCGACGCGACCAATCGCGCGAATCTCCAGCTGCGCGGCATTCGCGACGGCGCGGCCGACGCGCTGACGCGTGCGTTGC
This sequence comes from Burkholderia sp. AU33423, assembly GCF_002223135.1. Classification (NCBI taxonomy): domain Bacteria; kingdom Pseudomonadati; phylum Pseudomonadota; class Betaproteobacteria; order Burkholderiales; family Burkholderiaceae; genus Burkholderia; species Burkholderia sp. AU33423. The sequence goes on along the minus strand of NZ_NKFH01000004.1, from coordinate 1,391,566 downwards.
TCGAAGCGGGTCTCGGGCCGTCCGTCGACGCCACCTCGAAAGCAGCCGCCGATACGGCGGCGCTCGCCGCGAGCGACGACGTCCGCAACGTGATGCTCAGCCCGCTCGCCGGCCACGACCCTGCCGCGCTCGTCGACAGCCGCGCGCTCGCCGCGCCGCTCTTCGACATGCTGGCGCGCGAGCCGCGTCGCGGCGAGCTATCGCCGAAATTCTCGATCCAGCTCGACGGCGGCGAATCGGTTGCGGCGCTCGATCATCCGCACGACATCTGGCTGGCCGCATGGCGTCGCGGCGACGGCGCGGTGCGCCTCGCGGCCGGGCTGGCGGGTTGCCCGCCGGTCACGCATGGCGACCAACCCGCTTTGGTCGACGTAGCGCCCGATCAAGGTATCGCGCTGGTGCGCGCGCTGCTGCTCGCGTTCCTCGATCTTGCGCCGGCCGACGTCACGCGGATGCGCACCCTGCTTTCAACATGCGGTGAACACGCGCTGCTCGAACGCGCGCAGCACTATGCTCCCTTCCCGCTCGCGGCCGATCCCGCGCTCACCGGCTGGCGCCGCACGCGCACCGACCCGACGCTGCGTTTCGGCGTGCGCCCGTCGCGCGAGGCGACGCGTTGCAACGTCGGCGCCCAATTCGTGCTCGGCCGGCTCGATGCCGCCCAACTGGAACGGCTCGCCGCGCTGGCCGAAAGCGACGGCGACGGCACGCTGTCGATGACGCCATGGCAAGGCGTATTCCTGCATCGCGTATCGCGCGAACGCGCACCGGCCGCGCTCGATGCGCTCGCGTCGCTCGGCCTCGTCTGCGTGTCGTCCGATCCGCTGGCGACGCTCGTCGCGTGCGCCGGCAGCGCGGGCTGCGCGAAGGCGCGCGCCGACACGAAGCACGACGCACTCGCGCTCGCCGCCCGCATCGGCCATGCAGTCGACGTGCACCTGACCGGCTGCGAGCGCCACTGCGCGCTGCCGCATCCCGCGACGCACACGCTCGTCGCGGTTGCGCCCGCGCACTACGACCTTTACCGGCGCGACGCCGCTGCGGGCCTTGGCGCCCCGCTCGCGCGCCATCTGACGATTGACCAGGCCGCGGCCCGACTGACGGACGCGCGGCACAGCCAGGACACCACCGATGCTTGACTACATTCGCGACGGGCAGGAAATCTACCGCCAGTCGTTCGCGACGATCCGCGCCGAGGCCGACCTGTCGCAGGTTCCGCCCGACCTCGAGAAACTCGCGGTGCGCGTGATCCATGCGTGCGGGATGGTCGACGTCGTCTACGACCTGCGCTTCTCGGCCGGCGCCGGCACGGCGGGCCGCACGGCGCTCGCAGCCGGCGCGCCGATCCTGTGCGACGCCAGGATGGTCGCCGAAGGCATTACGCGTGCGCGGCTGCCTGCCGACAACCGCGTGATCTGCACGCTCGGCGAGGCGGAGGTGCCCGATCTCGCGCGGCATCTCGGCAACACGCGTTCGGCCGCCGCGCTCGAGCTGTGGCGTCCGCATCTCGCGGGCAGCGTCGTCGTGATCGGCAATGCGCCGACCGCGCTGTTCCACCTGCTCGACATGATCGACGCCGGCGCGCCGCGCCCCGCGCTGATCCTCGGTTTCCCGGTCGGCTTCATCGGCGCGGCCGAATCGAAGGCGCTCCTCGATGCCGACAGCCGCGGCGTGCCGTACGTCGCCCTGCTCGGCCGGCGCGGCGGCAGCGCGATGGCCGCTGCGGCGGTCAACGCACTCGCGACGGAGGTCGAATGACGACCGCGCGCGGACGCCTGTTCGGGGTCGGTGTCGGCCCCGGCGATCCTGAACTGATGACGATCAAGGCGCTGCGTGTGCTGCAGGCCGCGCCCGTGGTCGCGTATTTCGTCGCGAAGGGCAAGAAAGGCAATGCGTACGGCATCGTCGAAGCGCACCTGCAGGACCGGCAGACGCAACTGCCGCTGGTCTATCCGGTGACGACCGAGGCGCTGCCGCCGCCGCTGTGCTACGAGACGGTGATCGCCGACTTCTACGATACGGCCGCCGAGGTCGTTGCCGCGCATCTCGACGCAGGGCGCGACGTCGCGGTGATCTGCGAAGGCGACCCGTTCTTCTACGGCTCGTACATGTACCTGCACGACCGCCTCGCGCCGCGCTACGACACCGAGGTGATCCCCGGCGTGTGCGCGATGCTCGGCGGCACCGCGGTGCTCGGCCAGCCGCTCGTCTATCGCAACCAGAGCCTGTCGGTGCTGTCGGGCGTGCTGCCCGAGCACGAACTGCGCGAGCGGCTCGCGCGGGCCGACGCGGCCGTCGTGATGAAGCTCGGCCGCAATTTCGACAAGGTGCGGCGGGTGCTCGACGAGCTTGGGCTCGCGAAGCGCGCGCTGTATGTCGAGCGCGCGACGATGGCGAGCCAGCGCATCGTGCCGCTCGACGAAGTCGATCCGATGGCGTCGCCGTATTTCTCGCTGCTCGTCGTGCCGGGGGAAAAATGGCAAGGATGACCACGCCGCCCGCGATCGTGATTCTCGGCGCGGGCGCGCTCGATACCGCGCGGCGCATTCAGGCGCGTTATCCGGGGGCGCTCGTGCACGGCCTCGCGTCGCGCGTCGCGGCCGATGTGCCGTTCGACGATCTCGGCGCGCACCTGCGCGAACTCTATGCGCGCGGCCTGCCGATCGTCGCGCTGTGCGCGGCCGGCATCGTGATCCGCTGCATCGCCCCCGCGCTCGCCGACAAGGGCGTCGAGCCGCCCGTGCTCGCCGTGGCGGAAGACGGCTCGGCGGTCGTGCCGCTGCTGGGCGGGCTGACGGGCGTCAACGTGATCGCGCGGGAAATCGCCGCATGCGTCGGTGTCGCACCGGCGATCACGACGAGCGGCGAACTGCGCTTCGGCGCGTGCGTGCTCAATCCGCCGGAAGGCTATGCGCTCGCCGATCTCGCGCAGGGCAAGCGCTTCGTATCCGATCTGCTCGCGGGCGCGTCGACGCGCATCGACGGCGCGGCGCCGTGGCTCGACGATGTCGCGCTGCCGCGCGACGACGCGGCCGCGCACGCGATCCGCGTGACCCCCGATGCATGGCGCGGTACGCGCGACGAACTCGTGATTCATCCGCGCAGCGTGGTGGTCGGCGTCGATGCGCAGGCTATCCACGGCGATGAAGCGCTCGCTGCGCGGATCGACGTCGCTCTCGATTCGCAAGGTCTCGCGCGGCTGGCGCTCGCGGCCATCGTTGCGCCCGCATCGGCAATCGGTGATGCCGTGCTGGAAGACGCGGCGAAAACGCTCGACGTGCCGCTGCGCTTCGTCGATGCCGATACCGACGCTGACGCTGACGCTGACGCTGACGCTGACGCGACAGATGATGCGGCCACCCTGCTCGGCCGCGCGTTGCGTGTCGCGCACACGCTGCGTGCCACGACGAACGGCATCGCATGCGCGGTCGCGTCGCATCCGGTCGATCCCGCCACGCTCGGCCTTGTGCGCGGCCGCCTGACGGTGCTCGGGCTCGGCCCGGGCGGTGCCGACTGGCTCACTCCGGCCGCGCGCACCGCGCTTTCGGACGCGACCGACATCCTCGGCTACACGACCTACGTGAACATGGCCGGCCCGTTCCGCGACGACCAGCGCGTGCACGGCACCGACAATCGCGAGGAAATGCAGCGCGCGCGCCATGCGTTCGAGCTTGCCGCCGAGGGCCGGCGCGTCGCGGTCGTGTCGTCGGGCGACCCGGGCGTGTTCGCGATGGCCGCGGCCGTGCTCGAAGCGCTCGACGAAGCGCGCAATCCGCACTGGGCTGCGGTCGACCTGCGCATTGAACCCGGCATCTCGGCATCGCTCGCGACGGCCGCGCAGGCCGGGGCGCCGCTTGGCCACGACTTCTGCGCGATCTCGCTGTCGGACAACCTGAAGCCGTGGGACGTGATCGAGACGCGCCTGCGGCACGCGGCGCAGGCCGATCTGGTGATGGCGTTCTACAACCCGATCTCGCGCGCACGTCCGTGGCAGCTCGATCGCGCGCTCGATCTCGTGCGCGCACACCGCACGGCCGATACGGTGGTCGTGCTCGGCCGTGACATCGGCCGGCCGGGCGCGACGCTCACGACGACGACGCTCGGCGCGCTACGCAGCGACCAGGTCGACATGCGCACGATGGTGATCGTCGGCTCGTCGACGACGCGGCGCTTCGCGATCGGCAATACACGCGAGTGGGTCTATACGCCGCGCTGGTATCGCTGAACCCGGTCAGCGTGTCGGCGTGACGCCGCTTGCGTCGGCACGCGCGGCACCGGCTGCGCCGTCGGCATGCCAGAACCGGTACACGAGCACGCCGACGATCGCTTGCGCCGCGACCACGAACGCGACGCAGCCGGTCCATCCCCACCGATGCCAGCCGGGCACCGGCAGGATCGAGCCGAGGCTGCCGCCGAAGTAATAGCAGGACAGGTAGATGCCGATCGCCGTCGAGCGCGCGCTGGACGCCGCCTGCGAGATGAACGTGTTGGCCGACGCCTGTTCGACGAACACGGCGGTCGAGCTGAGCGCGAGGCCGGCCAGGATCACCGGCACGTTGTCGGACAGCGTCAGCAGCGCCCCGCCGATCGCGAGCGCGGCCGCGGCAAGCCCCGGCGCGCGCGGGCCGCGGTGCCGCGCGATGCGTCCTGCCAGCGGGGTCACGACCACCGCCACCAGAAACACCGCATAGATCGCGCCGATCCCGACCGTGCCGAAGCCGAACGGCGCGCGGGCCAGGCGCAGGCCGACGAACGTGAACGCCGCGACCTGCGACGCGAGCACGCATGCGCCGATCGCGAACGACGCGAGCAGCGGGCCGCGCGTGACGATGCGCCAGGACGGCCCCGCACCGCTGTCCGCATGTTGCTCGACGCGCCGCGCGATCGCGCCGGACGCCGGCAGGCTCGCGTAGATCGCGACGCCCGTGACGAGACACAGCGCCGCGACGACGTCGAGCGCATGCCGCCAGCCCCAGATCGACGTCATCAGGTTGGTCGCGAAGCGGCCGGCGAAACCGCCGAGCGTCGTGCCGGCGACGAACAGCGCGCTGATCTCGGCGGACCTGCCGCGATCGAAGCGCTCGGCGACATAGGCGATCGACAGCGCGAAGACGAACGGCATGACGAGACCGGCGGCAAAGCGCGCGCCGAGGAACGACGCGAAACTGCCCGCATGCGCGGACCACACGACCGGCAGCGCGACGGCCACCGCCGCGAGCGAGATCGCGACGCGCCGCTCGATGCGCGCGGCCAGCACGCCGACGAACGGCGCGATAATGGCGACGGCCGTCGTGGTGGCGCTCACGCCCTGCCCCGCACGCTCCGCGCTGACGCCGAAGGTGGCCGCGAGTTCGTGCAGAATGCCCTGCGTCGAATACAGATTGAGAAACGCGGCGAAGCCGCAGAGAAAGAACGCGATGCGCGTGGTCCTGTCGTTCATCGGAGCAGCCTGGTCGTCGATGCCGACAGTCTGACGAGTGCGCCGCGGGCACGCCAATACCGTTTTCAAACGCCATTGATACCGGAACGACAACAATGCTCGACCTGCGCCGCCTCCGCTATTTCGTGGTCGTCGCCGACGAACTGCACTTCGGCCGCGCCGCGTTGCGCCTGCGGGTCGCGCAGCCGCCGCTGACGCGCCATATCGCCGCACTCGAGAGCGAGCTCGGCGTCCGGCTGTTCGAGCGTTCGACGCGTGCGGTGCGGCTGACGCCGGAAGGCGCCGCGTTCCTCGACCATGCGCGCCACGTCGTCAGCGCGGCCGCCGAGGCCGAAGCGAGCGCGCGCAAGATCGCGCAAGGCATCGCCGGGCGAATCGTGATCGGCTATGCGAGTTCGATTCCGATGTCCGACACGTTCCCTGACGTCATTCGCGTCGCGAGCCGGACGATGCCCGACGTCCAGCTGACGTTCCGCGAGGCGGCGACCGCGAGCCAGCGCCAGCAGATCGCGGACGGCACGATGGACATCGGTTTCGGCTGGGCGTGGCGCGGTGCGCCCGGCGTGCCGGTGGCATCGCTCGTCGCATCGCGCGAACCGCTCGTCGCGGCCGTGCCGGCCGGCGATCCGCTCGCGGGCCATGCGAACGTGGACGTCGCGGCGCTTGCGAACGCAACCTTCGTCACCTTTCCGCCCGGTTACGGCTCGGCGTTGACCGCTGCACTGCACGACCTGTGCGCGCAAGCCGGATTCACGCCGCGGATCGGCGCGACCGCGGCACAGATCACGACGCTCGTGTCGCTGGTGGCCGCCGAACGCGGCATCGCGATCGTGCCGGGCTTCACGGCGACGCTGCAGCGTCCGGGCGTCGTCTACGTGCCGCTTGCCGGCACGCGCGCGGTCGAGCAGATCGTGTCATGGAACGAGCCGTTCACGTCGGTGTGCGTCGAGCGCTTCGTCGCACTGGCACGCTCGCTCGTGCAGTCGCCATCGGCTTGAAGCGCGACGAACGACACGCGTCGGGCCTCACCCGATCGAATCGGAAAAATCACCCGCGTCACGCATTCAGGAACTGTGTCGAATCGGCAAGATCGTTACGTATCGGGAATCAAATAACAAAAAGAACTCCTGACTATTCACTATTCGACGCGAATCCTCCAAGATGAGCACGCCGTCGGCCGGGCATCCCCGGTCGCCCGACCGGCGGCGATACGCGGGCCAGCGTATCCCTCTTCCACTTGGAGAACACAATGCACAACAATGTGTTGCCGCGTTTCATCCCGCGCGCATTTGCAGCGGGTTGCCTGCTTGCAGTGGCGAGCGTGTCCGAGGGCGCCGGCGTCTATGCGCCCTATGTCGACGTGACGCTCTATCCGACGCCGCTCGTCGACCAGATCGGCGTCCGGCAAGGCATCCAGCAGTTCACGCTCGCGTTCGTGGTCGCGGGCAACGGCTGTGTGCCGTCGTGGGGCGGCGTGCAGCCGATCGGCAACGGCGCGAGCGGCGGCCTGCTGACCGCGCTGTCGACGTCGATCGCGAGCTATCGCGCGAAAGGCGGTGCAGTCGCCGTGTCGTTCGGCGGTGCGAACGGCACGCCGCTGATGCAGGCATGCACGACGGTCCCCGCGCTGGCGAGCGCGTACCAGACCGTGATCGACACGTACGGCCTCACGCACGTCGACTTCGACATCGAAGGTGCGTCGCAAACGGACACGGCCGCGGTCGCGCGCAACTTCCAGGCGGTCACGCAGCTGCAGGCAAGCTATGCGGCGAAAGGCAAGCCGCTGCACGTCACGCTGACGCTGCCGACGATGCCGACCGGGCTCACGCAGGACGGCCTGAACGTCGTCAATGCGGCGATCTCGAACAAGACCGTGTTCGATGCGGTGAACGTGATGGCGATGGACTACGGCCCCGCGAACCTCGACATGGGCGCGGCCGCGATCAGTGCCGCGCAGGCGCTGTACTCGCAACTCGATACGGCCTTCAAGTCGGCCGGCCAGCCGAAGACCAACGCGCAGCTCTGGCAGATGGTCGGCGTCACGCCGATGATCGGCGTGAACGACGTGCAGGGCGAAACCTTCACGCTAGCGAATGCGCAAAGCGTGCTGAACGCGGCCGTCAGCAACGGCTACGGCTTCTTCGGCAACTGGTCGGTCGGCCGCGATCAGGCGTGCCCGTCGGGCGGCACGTATGCGTCGCCGACCTGCTCGGGCGTCGCGCAGCAGCCGTACGCATTTGCGACGATCTTCAAGCGGCTCGACGGCAAATGGGGTGCGGGCGTCACGCAGGATCCGAACTACGGCGGCGGCTCGGACGGCGGCACGCCGCAGCCGGGTGCGCCCTGGGCGGCCGGCCAGGTCTATACGGCCGGCGCGACGGTCACCTACCAGGGCACGACGTACCAGGCGCAATGGTGGACGCAGGGCGACGTGCCCGGCCAGGCCGCCGTGTGGAAAGTGGTCGGCGGCGGCACGCCCACGTGGTCGGCAACCACCGCGTATTCAGGCGGCACCTGCGTGATGTACCAGGGCGCGAAATACTGCGCGAAATGGTGGACGCAAGGCGACAACCCGAGTGCGGGCGGTGTGTGGGTGAAGTCGTGATGCGGCGTAGCGGCCGTCGCTAGGCTTCAGGCCTGTGCATCGGGGGCCGTTCACGGCGATCGCTCGCTACCGGATCGCCAGCGGACGGCCCGCTGATCGGCGCACCCTGCCCGCTTTCAGTCGCGCGCGTGCTCGGCCAGCAGCCTGGCCTTCGCGTCGACGAGCAGCGCCGCATGCGTGTCGCGATGCTGGCGAATCCGCTCGGTCGGCCCGACCACCGACAGCCCGTACCAGTCGCCGTCGAGCGTCAACGCAACCGCGATCGCCGACAGCTCGGGCGCGCTCTCGCCGAAGTTCTCGGCCCAGCCGAGTTCGCGAAACCGGGCGGTTTGCGCGACGAGCGCGGGTAGATCCGCCACCGTCGCATCGGTGAAGCGCTCGAACGGCAACTGCGCGCCGAGCGCCTGCTGCGCGTCGCCGGCCAGTTCCGCGAAGATCGCCTTGCCGATCGAGTTCGCATGCAGCGGGCGCAGTTCGCCCGGCGCGCGCGTATAGCGGATCGCCTGCTCCGATTCGACGACGTCGAGATACGTGACGGACACCCCCTGGATCTTGCCGAGCACGGCCGTCTCGCGGCTCGCGTCGCGCAGCGCGACGAGATGCGGATGGACGATGTCGACGACCGGGTCGGTCGCGTCGATCGTGGCGGCGAGCGTCTGCAGGCGGCGCGTCGGGTAGTAGCCGCCGCGCTTGCGCACTTCGTACAGGTAGCCGCGGCTCACGAGCGTGCGCGCCATCGCGAGGCAGCTCGACGCCGGCACATTGAGCAGGCGCGCGAGTTCGGTGAGCGGCAGCGGCCGCCGTTCGGCGGCGAACAGCTCGAACAGGTCGAGCGTGCGGGCAACGAGTTTGACGTCCATGACGAGGGCTTGAATCGGAACGGGAAACCGCGCACCGGGCCGGCCGCCGGGTCGGACCGGTCAGTACGACTTCGGCAGCCCGAGCACCTTCTCCGCGATGTAGCACAGGATCAGTTGCGGGCTCACGGGCGCGAGCCTCGGAATCATACACTCGCGCAGGTAGCGCTCGACATGGTATTCCTTCGCATAGCCCATTCCGCCGTGCGTCGCGACCGCCGTCTGGCATGCCTGGAACGCGGCTTCCGCACCGAGGTATTTCGCGGCGTTCGCCTCCGCGCCGCACGACTGCCCCGCGTCGTAGCGCGTCGCGGCCTTCATCACCATCAGCCACGCGGCCTCGAGCTGCATCCACGCCTGCGCGAGCGGATGCTGGATCGACTGGTTCTGCCCGATCGGCCGGCCGAACACGACGCGCTCGCACGCGTACTGCGTCGCGCGGCGCAGCGCGGCCTGGCCGAGCCCGATCGCCTCCGCGGCGATCAGGATCCGTTCGGGATTCAGCCCGTGCAGCAGGTAGCGGAAGCCGTCGCCCTCGTTGCCGATCAGGTCGCCTTCCGGCACGCGCAGGTTGTCGATGAACAGCATGTTCGAATCGACCGCCTTGCGGCCCATCTTCTCGATCTCGCGCACCTCGACGCGCGAGCGGTCGAGGTCGGTATAGAACAGGCTCAGCCCGTCGGTCGGCTTCGCGACCTGGTCGAGCGGTGTCGTGCGCGCGATGATCAGCATCTTGTTCGCGACCTGCGCGGTCGAGATCCAGATCTTGCGCCCGCTCAGCACGTAATGATCGCCGTCGCGGCGCGCCTGCGTGGTCAGGTGCGTGGTGTCGAGGCCCGCATCGGGTTCCGTCACCGCGAAGCACGCCTTGTCGCGCCCGGCGATCAGCGGCGGCAGGAAGCGCGCCTTCTGCGCGTCGTTGCCGAACACCTGCACCGGATTCAGCCCGAAGATGTTCATGTGGACGGCCGACGCGCCGGACAGGCCCGCGCCCGATGCGCTGATCGTGCGCATCATCAGCGCGGCCTCGGTCATGCCGAGCCCGGCGCCGCCATGGGCCGGGTCCATCGCGATGCCGAGCCAGCCGGCCTCGGCGAGCGCCGCGTGGAAATCGGCCGGAAACCCGCCCGCGCGATCGCGTTCGAGCCAGTAGTCGTCGCCGAAGCGCGCGCAGATTTTCTCGATCGCGCTTTCAATCGCGCGTTGGTCATCGGTCAGGTCGAACTGCATGGAATGGACTCCCGGAGAAAGGTGAGCGGTCGCGCCGCTCTCAAGAAAGCGACAGGCTGCGCCGAAGTTTCCGCTCCGAACGACGCCCCTTTGCCGGGCGCGCCGGCACGAAGCGGCAAGTCCCGGGCGCTCACAACGGAAACACGCCCACGATCACGGCGGCGAACACCATCAGCACGGTGGCGGCGAACAGGAACGGAATCGTGAATTTCTGGTGCTCGGCCAGCTCGACGCCGGTCAGGCCGACGATCAGGAACGTCGCGGGCGTGAGCGGGCTCACCGGAAAGCCCGTCGTCATCTGGCCGAGCAGCGCGGCCTGCGCCATCTGGATCGGCGGCACGCCGAGCAGCTTCGCGCTTTCGGCGAGCACCGGCAGTACGCCGAAGTAGAACGAATCGGGGTCGAACAGCAGGCTGAGCGGCATCGACAGCAGCCCGAGCACGAACGGCATGTGGCGCGCATGCTCGACCGGCACGTGTGCGACGACCACGTCCGCCATCGCCTTCAGCATCCCGGTGCCGGACATGATGCCGGTGAACGCGCCGGCCGCGAGCAGCACGCTCGCCATCATCAGCGCGGCCTTGGCATGCGCGTCGATCCGTTCGCGCTGGGCCTGCACGTCCGGGTAATTGATCACGAGCGCGGCGACCGTGCCGAGCATGAACATCACCATCGGGTCGACGATGCCCGACACGAGCGTGACGAGCACGACGAGCGTCAGCACGAGATTGATCCGGAAGCGCTCCGGCCGGCGCAACGCGCGCTCGGCATCGGTCAGCGCCCGCGGCGCAATCGCGAGCGACGCCGCGCCGGCACGATCGAGCCCGAGCCGCTTCGCCTCGCGCACGCCGAGCACGTAGGCGGTGCCGAACACGAACACCAGCCCGACGATCTGCACCGGAATCATCGGCATGAAGATCGCGGAGCCGGGAATGTGCAGCGCCGCCGATGCGCGCAGCATCGGCCCGACCCACGGCAGGAAATTGACGCCGGCCGCCATCGACGCGACGCACGCGAGGATGCGGCGATCCATCCCGAGCCGCGTATAGAGCGGCATCATCGCGGGCAGCGTGACGAGAAACGTGACGGCGCCCGAGCCGTCGAGATGGATCAGCAGCGCGAGCAGCGCCGAGCCCATCACGATACGCGGCGGATGGCAGCCGATCACGCGCAGCACGCCCGCGATGATCGGATCGAGCATCCCGGCGTCGGTGAGGATTCCGAAAAAAAGAATCGCAAAAACGAACATCCCGGCGATCGGGCCGATGTTCTGTACGCCGTGCACGATGAACTTGCCGGTCGCGAGTCCGAACCCGGCCGCGAGCGACGCGGCTACCGGCACGACGATCAGCGCGACGAGCGGCGACAGCCGCTTCGTGATGATCAGGCCGAACAGCGCGACGATGGCGATCGCGCCGATCCATGCAAGCATGATGCGTCTCCTCTTCAGCCGGTGCGCCTGTGCAGGCGCCCGGCATGGTGTTCGAAGGGTCGTGCGGCACGCGTGATCGTGCGGCGCCGTCGGGCGCGCGACACGGCCGGCGGCCGCGATGCCGGTCAGTCCCGGCGTGTGTCGTGGTCGCAGGCGTCCGCGTCGGCGAACACCTGCGCCGCGTGTTCGTTCAGCGCGGGCGGCGGCCGCCGGTACGTGGCCGGCGTGCGGCCGAGCTTGATCGGCGACGCGATGCCGCGATGCCGGCCCAGCTCGACCTTCATCTGCCGATGCGCGACATGCGGATGGTCGAGCGCCGCATCGAGACCGAGCACCGGCGCGCACGGCACGCCGCGGCGCATCAACTGCTCGGCGAGCACCGCGCCGTCGTGTCCGGCCAGCACCGTTTCGAGCAGCGTGCGCAGTGCGGCGCGATTCGCGCTGCGCGCGCGGTTGTCCGCGAAACGCGGATCGTCGAGCCAGTCGCGCGTGCCAAGCACGTCGCACAAGCCCGCGAACTGCCCGTTGTTGCCGACAGCCAGAAAGATGTCGACGCTCGCCGTCGGAAAGCTGTCGTACGGCGTGATGTTCGGATGCGCGTTGCCGGTGCGCACCGGTGCATTCCCCGAATGGAAGAAGTTCGGCGTATGCGGATGCAGGATCGACAGCGCGCAGTCGAACAGCGTCGATTCGACGAACTGGCCGCGGCCGCTCGCGTCGCGCTCGCGCAGCGCCATCAGCACGCCGAGCGCCGCGTTCAGCCCGGTGACGAGATCGACGATCGGCACGCCGACCCGCAGCGGCGCGCCACCGGCTTCGCCATTGACGCTCATCAGCCCCGCGAGCGCCTGCACGGCCGCGTCGTAGCCGGGCAGCCCGCCGAGCGGGCCGTCCGCGCCGAAGCCCGACACGCGGCAATGGACGAGGCGCGGAAACCGCGCATGCAGCGCGTCGAAGCCGAGCCCCCAGCGCTCCATCGTGCCGATCTTGAAGTTCTCGACGATCGCGTCCGCATGTTCGAGCAGGCCGAGCAGCCGCTCGCGGTCGGCGGGCTGCGTCAGGTCGAGCGCGATACCGAGCTTGTTGCGGTTCACGCCGAGGAAGTACGACGCGGTATCGCCGTCGAACGGCGGGCCCCAGGTGCGCGTCTCGTCGCCGGACGGCGGTTCGACCTTGATCACCTCCGCGCCGTGGTCGGCCAGGATCTGCGTGGCATACGGGCCACCCAGCACCCGCGACAGATCGATGATGCGCAATCCCGCCAGCGCGCCCTGCTGCTCGTGTTCCGCCATGCGTCCCGCTCCTGGTTCCGGTTGATCGGACTGCCGGCTCCGGCGGCCCAGCGCCTGGGCGCGACCTTCCGGATTTGGCGAATAATTCTTGTGCGTGAATTTATATTCACACCCGGGAATTATGTTGTCAACCCCGGCGGCACCCTGAGGCGCAGCGGACGGCCCCGCTACGCGCACGTGGGGGCCACACCGAACACGGGCCGGTTGCAGGGGCGTCCCGCCTTTCGCTAAGCTGGCGGGCAATCTTCATCTCAAAAAATCGGACGGATCATTCATGAAACGGATGCTGCTGGCGGCCTTCATGCTGGCGTCGACGCTGGGCGTCGGACACGCGCAAACCCAGACGTTCCATTTCGGCGAAGGACAGACCGGGATGCCGGGTGGATCGCCGCAGTCGGCTTCACCGACCGCACGGCCCGCGCCCACGCGCCGGCACGTCACGCCGCCGCCGTCCCACCACCGGCGTGCCGTTCACACGCGCCGCCAGCCGCGCCACGCGAAGCCCGCGCGCAGCGGCATCTATACGCACGCGTGACCCGGGGTGGGTCCCGCGAAGGCGTGCATGGAACTGTCATGAACGGCCGCTAAGATCGGTGCGGGTGCCTGTACGCCGTTGCGGCCTGCTGCCGGGAACGCGCCGCCGACACGCATTTTCTCCACGATTCAGCACCTGTTTTACCGAACATGAGTACCGGGCTGGACACTCTCGCCGTCATCAAGGAACGCGCCACGATCGTGTGCCGTCAGCGCAGCAGCGTGCTGCTGGTCGCCCGCACCGCGTCGCGCTGGTCGCTGCCGGGCGGCACGATCCGGCGTGGTGAAACGCCGCTCGATGCTGCATTGCGGGAGCTTGCCGAGGAAACACGGCTGGAGGGGCTCTCGCTCGACTACGCGGTGCAGTTCGGCGGGCTGACGAAGCTCCATCACGTGTTCGTGGCCGACGTGCCGGCGCACCTGACGCCGCGCGCGAGCAACGAGATCGCCCGTTGCAAGTGGTTCACCGTCGACCGGCTCGACACGCTGCGTGCGAGCGTGCCGACGCGCAAGATCATCGAGCTGCTGCGTCTCGACTGTTTCTCGGCGATCGCGAGCGGCCGGCTGCGCTGACGTCCCTATCACCCGCACCGGTCACGCGCGCAGCAACGGGCCGGCCTTGCGTTCGAGCAACGTGACCAGTTCCGGCTGCATGTAAGCGTAACGGTCTGGAATGTCGAGGCACACGATCTTCTTGTGCCGCAGATGCGCGCCGAATTGCGCCGCCAACCTCGCCTTGTGCGCACGCTCCATCACGAATACGACGTCGGCCCAGTCGAGCTGCTCGGCGGACACGCGCGTGTCCGCATCGGGCGCGAGGCCCGCGGAATCGGTTTCGACGTCCGGCCACGCGGCGAATACCGCCTCGGCCGTCGGGCTGCGCAGCCGGTTGCGGCTGCAGATGAAGAGTGCCCGCGTCATGTCGCCTCGTGGTTGCCCGGCGCCTGCCGGCTCACCCTTGCGGAATCGTGCCCGGCCGGACGTACGCGAGCATGTGCGGCACGTAGTCGGCCTTGCCGAGTTCGACGCCGTGGTGGCGCAGGATCGCGTAAGCGGCGATCGCGTGGAAGTAGAACTGCGGCAGCGCCCAGTCGCGCGCGTACTGTTCGCCCGTCATGTCGAACGCGATCCCGTTCGGCATGTCGAGCGCGATCGGCCGCGCGGCACCGCCATCGAGCGCATCCGGCGCGAGGTCGCCGAGAAAGGTCAGCGTGCCGGCGATGATCGCCTGCGCGTCGGCGAGCGTGCCGGGCTGCGCATCCGCATGCCATCCCGCCTCGCGCAATGCGAGCAGCGCGGCCGGCAGCGATTCGCCGCGCAGCCGGTGGATGGGCTCCATCGCCTGGAAGCACGAGAAGCGCACCTGTGCCGCGAGCGGATACATGTCGGGCGCCAGCTTCAGCGACATCGCCGCGTCGGGCGCGTCGCCCGCGGCCTCGCGGTGTGCGGCAGCCTTGTCGAGCCACGCGGACTGCGCGCGCAGCATCTGGGTGAAGGTCGGAACGAGAAGTTGAGTCGGTGACACGCGTGCGCTCCTATGCTGTGTTGTGGTTTCCACCACGATAACAGCGCCGGCACGAACCTGCATCCGCGCATGGGCGATGCGTGCGATTCAACGCGGATTCGGTGATGCAGCGCATGGCGCGCAGGGGCAGCCCCACGCAGGGCGATCACGACACGCGGCCGCCGCGACGCAACCTCAAGGCTTGCCCTGTCGCGCCAGGAACCGGTCGAACTGCGAGGCAAACGCCTTGCCGTCGCGTGCGCTGAACGGCGCCGGCCCGCCCGTGTCGATGCCCGCGCTGCGCAACTGATCCATCATCGCGCGCGTCGACAGGCGTTCCTCGATGTTCTCGCGGCTGAACCAGTTACCGCGCGGGTCGAGCGCATGCGCGCCCTTGTCGAGCACGGCGGCGGCCAGCGGAATGTCGGCGGTGATCACGAGGTCGCCCGCTTCCACCAGCTCGACGATGCGCGCATCGGCCACGTCGAAGCCGGCCGGTACCTGCACCGCCTTGATGAACGGCGACGGCGGTGTGCGCAGAAACTGGTTCGCGACCAGCGTCACGCAGATTTCGGCACGACGCGCGGCGCGAAACAGCATGTCCTTGATGACGGCGGGACACGCGTCGGCATCGACCAGTACTTGCATGGCGGGTTGTTCCAATGGGTTGAAGCAGAAACGGCGATCATAGCGCACCGCCGGCCGGCCATCAGCCGGCGCGACCCGTGCACAGCGCGTCGGCCGTCACCCACTGCGCGCCCCAGGCCGCGGCCAGCCGCGCGCCCTGCCCGATCCGTACCGCCGCGTCGTCGAAGTCGACGAACACGACGTGATCGGCCGCCGCGGGTTTCGCGGGCATCTCGCGCGTGCGTCCGTCGGACAACACCCACAGCCAGCGCTGCTTGGCCGGCGCGCGCCGCGCCGCGCGCGCGAGCAACTGCGCGGCGGCTGCGATGCCGTCCGCGAGCGGCGTGCCGCCGCCGCCTTCGACCGGTTCGAGCCAGCGCGCATTCCACCAGCGCGGCACGGCCGGGCCGAAGCGGCGCGCGGCGCCATTGCCGCCGAAACAGATCAGCGCGGTTTCGACACGGTCGCGCGCGGCTTGATCGAAATACGCGACGATCAGCCCCTTCGCCAACGCGAGCCGCTCGTGCGGCAGCATCGACGCCGAGCAGTCGAGCACGAAGCAATGCAGTGCATCCGGCGTGCCGGCGCGTTTGCGGAAGCGCAGATGGTCGCGCTGCAGCGGGCCGCCGCGCTTCGCGGCGAGCGTCGCCGGCCACGCCACGGCCGTGCCGGCGCGCACCGTGCCCGGCACGCGCGCGGCTGCGCCTGATTGCCATCGAGGACCGCGAACGGTGTCCGCGGCGGCGCCGGCTCGATGGCTCAGCGTTTTTTTAGCGGCAGCGGCACCACGCCTTTCACGTCGCGCAGCCCGGCCGGCTCGGGTGGCAGGTAGCCCCAGTCGCCCTGGGATGCCGTGGCATCGTTCTTCGCCACATCCGACGCATCATCGGGGCGCTTGCGTGCATCGGGCGCAGAGCGACCGTCGCCTTCGTCGCCGGGTTGCGGCGCGCCGGACGAGGACGGCGTCCCCGCGTGGCGCCGATGCCGCAGCACCGCGTCGGCCACCCGCTCCACATGCGACACCGTCACCGCGTCGGCCTGCTCCAGCGCGGCGAGCGCACGCGCCGCGCGCAGCATCACGAGATCGGCACGCAGCCCGTCGACAGCCGCGTCGATGCACAGCGCGCTGACGCGTGCATGGACCGCATCGTCGAAATCAAGCGCCGCGAGCCGCGCGCGTGCCGCGTGAATCCGGTCGCCGAGTTCGCGTTGCGCGGAAGCATGACGTGCGCGAAACGCATCCGGATCGAGATCGAATGCAAGCCGCGCCTTCACGATCCGCTCGCGCTGCGCGGCGTCGAAGCAGTTCTCCAGCTCGACCATCAGACCGAAGCGGTCGAGCAATTGCGGACGCAGCTCGCCCTCCTCCGGATTCATCGTACCGATGAGCACGAAGCGCGCATCGTGCGCGTGCGACACGCCATCGCGCTCGACGATGTTCACGCCGCTCGCGGCGACGTCGAGCAACGTATCGACGAGCCCGTCGGCGAGCAGGTTCACTTCGTCGACGTAAAGCACACCGAGGTGCGCCCGCGCAAGCAGGCCCGGGCGGAAGCGCACGCCGTTTTCGGCGAGTGCATGCGCGAGATCGAGCGTACCCGTCACCTGCTCGTCGCTCGCCGACAGCGGCAGCGTGACGAACTGCCCTTCGGGCAACAGCTCCGCGAGGCCGCGCGCTGCGGTCGATTTCGCGGTGCCGCGCGGCCCGCTCACGAGCACGCCGCCGAGCGACGGGTCGATCGCAGCGAGCAGCAGCGCCTGCTGCAGCGCATCCTGCGCGACGAGCGCCGCAAACGGAAAAACCGCGCGGGCGCGGTGCGTCGTCGGATCGGTCATCGCCGTCCCCCCTCCTGGAGTTGTTCGCTCGCGAGCCAGACCGCTTCGATCCGTTCGCGATAGTCGCCCGGCTGCTGCCACAGGCCGCGCTGCATCGCCTCGACGAAGCGTTCGCAGATGCCGTGCAGCGCCTTCGGATTGTGCCGTTCGAGGAACGCGCGGGTGGCGTCGTCGAACAGGTACGCGTCGGCGACGAGCGCGTACTGGTGGTCGGACAGCACGCGCGCGGTCGCGTCATAGCCGTACAGGTAGTCGACCGTCGCGGCCAGCTCGGCCGCGCCCTTGTAACCGTGGCGCTTCACGCCGTCGAGCCATTTCGGGTTGACGACGCGCGAGCGGATCACGCGCGCGATTTCCTCGCGCAGCGTGCGCATCTTCGGCGCGACCGGGTTCGCGTGGTCGCCGTGATAGATGCTCGGCTGCTGCCCGGACAGGTGCCGCACGGCCGCCGTCATCCCGCCCTGGAACTGGTAGTAGTCGTTCGAATCGAGGATGTCGTGCTCGCGGCTGTCCTGGTTCTGCACGACGACGTCGATCGTCGCGAGCCGCTCGCCGAACACGTCGGCCGCGGCGTCGCCCGCGCTGTTCTGCGCATACGCATGGCCGCCCCACTGGCGGTAGGCATCGGCGAGATCCGCGTCGGTCTGCCAGCGGCGCTGGTCGATCAGGTCCTGCAGGCCGGCGCCGTAGCTGCCCGGCCGCGCGCCGAACACGCGCCAGCCGGCGCGGCGCCGCGCTTCGTCCGGCGCCACGCCCTGCGCGACCCATTTCTCGCGTTCGCGCTCGATGCGCGCACGGATCGGGTTCAGCGCCTCGGGCTCGTCGAGCGCGGCCACCGCCTGCACGGCCGCGTCGAACAGGTGCATCAGGTTCGGGAACGCGTCGCGGAAGAAGCCCGACACGCGCAGCGTCACGTCGATGCGCGGCCGGTCGAAGATCTCGATCGGCAGGATCTCGAAGTCGGTCACGCGATGGCTGCCGTGCGCCCATTTCGGCCGCACGCCGAGCAGCGCGAACGCCTGCGCGATGTCGTCGCCGCCCGTGCGCATCGTCGCCGTGCCCCAGACGGACAGGCCGATCGCGCGCGGATAGTCGCCATGATCCTGCAGATGGCGCTCGATCAGTTGCTGCGCGGATTTCAGGCCGAGCGACCACGCGGCCTGCGTCGGCACCGCGCGCGTGTCGACCGAATAGAAATTGCGGCCGGTCGGCAGCACGTCGGGGCGGCCGCGCGACGGCGATCCGCTCGGCCCCGGCGGCACGAAGCGGCCGTCGAGCCCGCGCAGCAGCTGACGCATTTCCTCGCCGCCGCACGCGTCGAGCGCGGGCAGCAGCGTCGCGCGGACGCGTTCGATCACGGCGAGCGTGTGTGGCCAATCGCCGGGCGGTGTCGAGTCGGTGCCGGTGTTGCCGCCGTCCGCCGCACACAGCCGGTCGAGCCATTGCTGCGCGAGCCGTTCGAGCCGCTCGCGCGTATCGCCCGCATGGCGCCACGGCGATGCGTCGAGCGCAAGCAGGATCGCCGGACGCGGGCCAACCCATGGCGCGGCCCAGTCGGCCGCGAGCGGATCGAAGTCATCGCCGAGCGCGAGATCGCGTGCGAGCGCACCGATCAGCCCGGCGCGCGCACCCTTGCCGTCGCCCACCGGAAAGCGCGCAAGCGCGAGCAGCGTGTCGCGCCGCTGACGATCGATCGGCGACTCGCCGAACACGTGCAGCCCGTCGCGGATCTGCGCTTCCTTCAGTTCGCACAGCCACGCGTCGACACGTGTGAGCAGCGCATCCTCGTCGCCCGCATCGCGCGGCGGCGACACGCTCAGTTCGTCGTGCAGCCGGTGCTCGGCGATCGTCGCGAGGATCGTCTTGCGCAGCAGCTTCGCGCGCCGCGCATCGACCATCAGCGCTTCGTAGTATTCGTCGACCTGTCGTTCGAGATCCTGCAGCGGGCCGTAGTTTTCCGCGCGCGTGAGCGGCGGCATCAGGTGATCGATGATCACGGCCTGCGCGCGGCGCTTCGCCTGGCTGCCCTCGCCCGGATCGTTGACGATGAACGGATACAGGTGCGGCAGCGGCCCGAGCGTCAGGTCGGGCCAGCACGCGTCGGACAGCGCGACGCTCTTGCCCGGCAACCATTCGAGATTGCCGTGCTTGCCGAGGTGGATGACCGCGTCGATGCGATACGCATCGCGCAGCCAGAAATAGAACGCGAGATACGCGTGCGGCGGCACAAGATCCGCGTCGTGGTAGCTCGCGTAGTCGTTCTCGCCGCGCGAGCGCGACGGCTGGATGCCGACGAACACGTTGCCCGCGCGCCAGCCGGCGATCGTGAAGCGGCCTTGCCGCAGCGTCGGGTCGGCTTCGGGCGGGCCCCAGCGTTCGTTCAGCGCATCGCGCACGGCCGCCGGCAGCCGCGCGAAACGCGCGACGTAGTCGGCCACCGGGAAGCTCTGGAATGCGGGCCGCAACGCATGCACGGCCGCGTCGTTGGTCACGCCTTCGGTGAGCCGCGCGATCAGCGCGTCGCCGTCGGGCGGCAAGTCGGCCACAGCGTAGCCCGCGTCGCGCAGCGCCGCGAGCACGCGCAGCGCGGACGCCGGCGTGTCGAGCCCGACCCCGTTGCCGATCCGGCCTTCGCTTTGCGGATAGTTCGCGAGAATCAGCGCGACGCGCTTGTCGGCGTGGTCGAGCGTGCGCAGCCGGCACCAGCCGCGCGCGAGCGCCGCGACGAACGCGATACGCTCGGCATCCGGCTGGTAGCGCACGACGTCGACCTCGGTGTGCGGGCAGCGGTACGCGAGCCCCTTGAAGCTCACCGCGCGCGTGACGATGCGCCCGTCGACCTCGGGCAGCGCGATGTGCATCGCGATATCGCGCGCATGCAGGCCCTGGTTGTCGGCCACCCACGCGTCGCGATTGCCGCCGGACAGGATCACCTGCAGTACCGGCGCGTCGCCGGCGAGCACGTCGTGCTCGGGGCTGTCGATCGCGCCCGCCGCGAATGCGGTCGTGTTCAGCACGAGTGAAACATCGTGCGTGTCGCAGAGCTGCGTGATGACTTCGCGGCTCACCGCATCCTTCAGCGACGTAACCGCGATCGGCAGCGGATTCAGCCCTTCCTCGATGAGCGCCTCGGCGAGCGCGTCGAACACGGCCGTGTTCGCGGCCTGCCAGTGCGCGCGATAGAACAGGATCGCGACGACGGGCGCGCCGGGCGTCCAGCGCGGCCGCCAGTCGTCAGCGCTCGCACGGTCGCGCGCCGGGTGATACAGCGCGGCGGCCGGCAGCGGGCGCGGCAGTTCGGGTTCTTCGCCGAACCCGAGTGTGTGGAAGGCAATGCTGCGCAGCAGCGCCTCGGCGTTGTGCACGCCGCCTTCACGCAGGTAGCGCCACCACAGCCGGCACAGATCGGGCGCGACGGTGCTCTTCGCGACGAGGTTCGGGTCTTCCTGCAGGTCGCCCGAGAACATCGCGAGCTGCTGCCCGCGCTTCGACGCGAGCGACACGGCCTGCTCGATTCCGTATGGCCAGTACGCCTCGCCGCCGAGATGATCGATCACGACCGACTTCGCATGCTGCAGCACGTCGTCGACGTAGAAGTCGACCGACGCCGGCTGCCGCAGGAACGTGACGTTCGCGAGCCGCACGCTCGGGAAGCCGGCCGGCAGATGCGGCACGACGCTCGCGAGGAGCGACAGCGTCGTGTCGGCCGAGCTCAGGATCACGATGTCGGCCGGTTGCTGGTCGATCCGGACGACGCCCTGCGTATCGTCGACGAAGCCGCCCGGCGTGGTGCGCAGCAGATGCATCGTGCGTTACGCCTGTTGCGGCTCGGCCGCGCACGCGGCGTCGAACGCACGTTGCAGCGCGGCCGCGTCGAGATCTTCGCCGATCAGCACGAAGCGGCTCGCGCGCGTTTCGCCGTCCTGCCAGCGACGGTCGAAATAGCTGTCGAAGCGGCGGCCGACGCCCTGGATCACGAGCCGCATCGGCGCGCCGGGCAGCGCGGCGAAGCCTTTCGCGCGATAGATCGTGTGCGCTTCGACGACGCGCTGCAGCGCGGCGATCGTCGCTTCGCGCGTGCCGGCGTCGCCCGACACGACCACCGAGTCGAAATCGTCGTGATGGTGATCGTGATCGCCGTCGTCGGCCGAACCGTGATGGTCGTGACGCAGGTGGATCGTTTCTTCCGATGCCGATTCGAGGCCGAGCAGCATCGCGAGGTCGAGCTCGCCGCGCGTCGCGCGCACGATCTTCACCTGCGGCGGGATTTCTTCGCGAATCGCGGTTTCGATCTGCGCGAACTCGGCGTCGCCGACGAGATCGGCCTTGTTCACGATCACGAGATCGGCGGACGACAGTTGATCGGCGAACAGCTCGTGCAGCGGCGATTCGTGGTCGAGGTTCGGATCGGCGCGGCGCTGCGCGTCGACGGCCTGCGGGTTTTCCGCGAACTGGCCGCTTGCGGCGGCCGGCCCGTCGACGACGGTCACGACCGCGTCGACCGTGAAGCTGTTGCGGATCGTCGGCCAGTTGAACGCCTGCACGAGCGGCTTCGGCAGCGCGAGGCCCGACGTCTCGATCAGCACGTGGTCGATGTCCGCGCGGCGCTCGACGAGTGCTTCCATCACCGGATAGAACTCTTCCTGCACGGTGCAGCACAGGCAGCCGTTCGCGAGTTCGTACAGCTGGCCCGCCGCTTCGCCCTGCGCGCCTTCGGCATCCTCGCAGCCGATGCCGCAGCCCTTGAGGATTTCGCCGTCGATGCCGAGCTCGCCGAATTCGTTGACGATCACCGCGATGCGGCGGCCTTCGGCGTGCTGCAGGATGTGGCGCATCAGCGTCGTCTTGCCGCTGCCGAGAAAGCCCGTGACGATCGTGACGGGAAGCTTGCGTAGGGTCATGGTAGGTCCTGTGTCGAAAATGGAATCAGCCCGGGATCGTCGCGTCGATGGCGGCGTGGCAGTTCGTCTGGCGGATCGCGGGCATGCCGCCGCGCGATCCGGACGGACAGTCGCGGGACGGGCGGGACGACGAATCGGACATGGTGCTTCCTTGCGAACGGTCGACATCGTGAATGCCAACACGGCTGCTGCCGGCCCGGCTCGCGCTGCCTGCCATTCGCCACGCCGGCCGGCGCGGGTTCGCGCGGAGACGGATCGGTGGAGGAAGCGGGCAATGCGCGGGCGTCGGACCTGCTGCGGCCGTGGACGATGCGCCGCCTCCCCGCGGCGCTGAACCCCAACGTTTCGGCCGGTATCCGGGCTGACGAACACGCCGCTTCGCCTTCCCGGATGCGCGCGGCATCCAGTGGCGGTCGTCCGCACGCGCGTGGCATGCGGCGAAGCGGCGTTGCGTGGCGCATGCGCGCGACGCGTTCGCTTACCGTTGCGGGGGCAGCACAGGTTGGCTCGACTGCGGCGCAGGCAGGCTCCCTGTTTCCCGTTTAACTGCGCGCACCGGAGCGGCGCGCGCGAGCACCAAAACGCGTGCGAGTGTAGGCGGCGGTGCGGGGAGCGTCAAGGCGAAGCGGGCCGCCGGGCCCGGTTCCGGATGGCCGCCGCGCGTGGCCGGAAGCCGTGCGCGGCGGTTCGCGCGGGGGAGTCGCTGTGCTATCGTAGCGCCGCGTTCGGTGCTCGCATGCGCATTCCGCGCCTGCAGTTAAACGGGAAACAGGAGGCGGACCACCGCCCGGCCTGTGCTGTCCCCGCAACGGTACGCCGCCCGCGCGACGCGCTTCCCCGCGCACGCGCCCAGGCCGCCCACGATGCCACTGCCCGTCAGCCGGGCGGGAAGGCTGCGGCCTGGCAAGCGGCCAGCCCGGATACCGGCCGACGCAAGGGGCGAGCCCGACGCTCGCCGAACGCCCGATCCGCGGGGGACGGATGAGGTGCGCATTCCGCCCGCGTCCGCGCGGGCTTCGTTCGATCCGCCATGGTTTACCTGTCCGCTGGCCGCCGCCGTGCCGCCCGCCTGCCCTTTTCCGCTGTGACGACACGGTGCGCGCCGTGCCGCGCCCGATGAGCCGCGCCTGGCTCGTCGGCGCCGGCCCCGGCGACGCCGACCTGCTGACGCTCAAGGCCGTCCACGCGATCGGCGCGGCGGACGTGCTGCTCGTCGACGATCTCGTGAATCCCGACGTGCTGCGCCATGCGCGCGCCGATGCGCACATCGAGCACGTCGGCAAGCGCGGCGGTCATGCGTCGACGCCGCAGGAGACGATCGTCGTCGCGATGCTCGCGCATCTGCGCGCGGGCCGCAGCGTCGCGCGGCTCAAGGGCGGCGATCCGTTCGTGTTCGGCCGCGGCGGCGAGGAGCTGGCCGCGCTCGGCGCGGCGGGATTCCCGGTCGAGGTCGTGAACGGCGTCACCGCGGGCATCGCCGCGCCGGCCGCAATCGGCATCCCGGTCACGCAGCGCGGCGACGCGCAGGGCGTGATCTTCGTCACGGGCCACGGCGCGGGCGCCGACGAACCCGACTGGCGCGCGCTCGCGGCCACGCGCATGACGATCGTCATCTACATGGGCATCCGCCGGCTCGACGCGATCGCAACGGCGCTGCGCGAAGGCGGCTTGCCCGGCGAGACGCCGTGCGCGGCGATCGAGAACGCGACGCGCCCCGAACAACGCCACGTGCTCGCGACGCTCGACACGCTCGTCGAACGCATCGGCACGACCGGCATCGGTTCGCCGGCGATCGTCGTGATCGGTCGCGTCGCGGCGTTCGCCGACGATCCGGCGGTACGTGCCGCGCTCGGCGGCGGCGCATGATGCGTGTCGCGCTCGGCATTGGTTTTCGCGCAGGCGTGACGGCCGCGCAACTCGATGCTGCGATCCGCGCGGCGCTGATGCCGTACCCGGCCGCCGAACCGACGCTCGTGGCCACGCTCGCCGACAAGGCGCGCGCCCGCGCGCTGCGCACGCTGTGCGCGCGACGCGGCTGGCCGCTCGTCGCGTTCGATGCGGCGCAACTCGCGAGACACCCGGACCTGGCCGCGAGCGGCCCGTCGGCCGCCGCGCTCGCCCGCTTCGGCGTCGCGGGCGTGGCCGAGCCGTGCGCGCAGCTCGCGGCGCCGCACGGCCGGCTGCTGGGCCCCAAATCCATCCGGGACGGCGTGACGGTCGCACTCGCCGGCCCGCTTTGAACCCTTTGTTTCGCTTTCTTTCGACAGGACGAATCCGATGAAAACCGACGCCGAATCCCATCAACGGATGACCGAACGCCGCCGTGCGGGCCACGAGAAGAAGCAGGCTGCCGCCGTCAACGAGAAGGGCCTGCTGATCGTCAACACCGGCAACGGCAAGGGCAAGAGCACGGCCGCATTCGGCATGGCCGTGCGCGTGCTCGGCCACGGCATGCGGCTCGGTGTCGTGCAGTTCATCAAGGGCGCGCTGCACACGTCCGAGCGCGACTTCCTCGGCGCGGTGGCCGAATGCGATTTCGTGACGATGGGCGACGGCTATACGTGGAACACGCAGAACCGCGACGCCGACATCGCGACCGCGCGCAAAGGCTGGGACGAGGCGCGCCGGATGATCGAGAGCGGCGATTACCGGATGGTGATCCTCGACGAGCTGAACACGGTGCTGAAGTACGAGTACCTGCCGCTCGACGAAGTGCTCGCGACGCTCGCCGCGCGTCCCGATTCGGTGCACGTCGTCGTGACCGGGCGGCATGCGCCCGACGCGCTGATCGACGCGGCCGACCTCGTCACCGAAATGCGGCTCGTCAAGCATCCGTACAAGGAGCAAGGCGTGAAGGCGCAGCGCGGCGTGGAGTTCTGAGCATGCCCGCCTGCCCCGCGCTGTTCGTCAGTGCGCCCGCGTCGGGCCAGGGCAAGACGTCGGTGACGGCTGGCCTCGCGCGGCTGCACCGCCGGCTCGGCCGCCGCGTGCGCGTGTTCAAGACCGGGCCCGATTTTCTCGATCCGATGCTGCTCGAACGCGCGAGCGGCGCACCCGTGCATGCGCTCGACCTCGGGATGGTCGGCGAGGCCGGCTGCCGCGCGCTGCTGGCCGACGCCGCACGCGAGGCCGACCTGATCCTGATCGAGGGCGTGATGGGGCTGTTCGACGGTACGCCTAGCAGCGCCGACCTCGCGGCCGCGTTCGGCGTGCCGGTCGTCGCGGTGATTTCGGCGAAGGCGATGGCGCAGACGTTCGCGGCAATCGCGTTCGGGCTCGCGCGGTTCCGGCCGGGGCTGCCGTTTCACGGCGTGCTGGCGAATCGCGTCGGCTCGGCCCGGCACGCGGAACTGCTGCAACAGGCGCTGCCCGACGACCTGCACTGGCTCGGGCACGTGCCGGCCGATGCGGGCATCGCGCTGCCGGAGCGGCATCTCGGCCTGCACCAGCCGAACGACATCGGCGATCTCGACGCGCGGCTCGATCGCGCGGCCGATGTGCTCGCACTGACGGCGCTTGCCGAGTTGCCGCCGGCCGTTGCGTTCGCGGAACCGGATGCAACAGCGCCGCTACCGTGTGCGCTCGCCGGCAAGCGGATCGCGGTGGCGCGCGATGTGGCTTTTTCGTTCATTTATCCGGCGAATCTCGCGTTGCTCGACACGCTCGGCGCGCAGGTGCGATTCTTTTCGCCGCTCGCCGACGAACCCGTGCCGGACGACTGCGACGCACTGTTCCTGCCGGGCGGCTATCCGGAATTGCATGCGGCGGCGCTCGCGGCGAACGCCGCGACCGCGCGGTCGATTCGCGCGCACGCGGCGGCCGGCCGGCCGATCGTCGCGGAATGCGGGGGGATGGTGTATCTGTGTGAATCGCTGACCGACGTGGACGGCCTGACGACGCCGATGCTTGGGCTGTTGCCGGGTCAGGCGACGATGCAGCGCCGGTTCGCGGCGCTCGGCATGCAGCAGCTCGACACGCGCAGCGGGACGATGCGGGGGCATACGTTCCATTATTCGCGGCTCGCGACGCCAATGGAACCGGTCGCGCATGCCGTACACCCCGACGGCATATCGGGCAGCGGCGAAGCCGTCTATTGCCACAACGCGATCGTCGCAACCTATATGCACATGTACTGGCCGTCGAATCCGGATGCGGTCGTGGCGTTGTTCAGCGGCGAAGCGTTCTAGACTCGGGATCGCTCAAGTCATACCGGAATTGCATGCCCCGTCGCAACGATCACGTGCCTGTTTTGTGCGACTACAAATGTTGTTCGATGTCCATGCGTTGATGCAGGACCCGAATCACATCGATCGTGTATTCCGTTTCGCGATAGAACATGACGTGGGACCCCACTGCGTACCGGAAATATCCATCGCGAACAATGCAAGTCCGACCGGCCTTTTCACCGCGCGCCAGCGCTTCCATGGTTCCGATCAGATCGCGGTGGTAAAGGTCGGCTTGCTTGAGCGACCCACGCCCGACGGTATAGCGCCAAATGTCTTCGAGGTCGAGTTCGGCCAACGGCGTGAGCTGAAGCGGTCTGCCTTTAACCGCCATGCGTCGGCCGCATCCGGGCCAGGAAGGCCTCGTTGTCGAATGGTTGGGGTGTTCCCGATGCCTCACCAGCCTTCAACGCTTCCTGCAATGCGCGCACCTGCGTTTCATGTGATTCGAGAAGTCGCAAACCAGCTCGTACGACATCGCTCGCGGAACTGTATCGTCCCGACTGAACTTGAGCGTCGACGAATTCGGCAAAGTGGTCGCCCAGGGAAACGGATGTGTTTCGCGACATGAGTCACCTCCTGTTTCAACGCGGCCTTCATATACCAAAGTTTGATACTTCAGGCGCTCAGCCGCTGCGGCAACCTTGCCGATGTCCAGCCTCGCGCCACATGTGCCGTTTCCCTGGTCACACCAGGAACGTCTCCGCCAGCTTCACCCAGTAAGACGCGCCGGTGGGCAGCGCCGCGTCGTTGAAGTCGTAGCCGGGGTTGTGCACCATGCAGCCGCCCTCCCCGTCGCCGTTACCGATGATCAGGTAGCAGCCCGGCCGCTTCTCGAGCAGGAACGCGAAATCCTCGCTGCCGGTGAGCGGCACCATCCCGTCGATCAGGTTCGCATCGCCCACCCATTCGCGGGCGACGTTGCGCGCGAACGCGGTCATTTCCGCATCGTTGACGAGCACCGGGTAGCGGCGCTGGTAGTCGATCGTCGCGGTCGCGCCGAACACGGCCGCCTGCGCATGCACGACTTCCTTGATGCGCGTCTCGAGCAGGTCGCGCACCTCCGGCTTCAGCGCGCGCACCGACAGGCGCATCTGCGCGCGATCAGGAATCACGTTCGGCGCCTCGCCCGCGTGGATCGCGCCGACCGTGACGATCGCCATGTCGAGCGGCGACACGTTGCGCGACACGATCGTCTGCAGCGCGATGACGATCTGCGCGCAGACGACCACCGAGTCGACCGCCTTGTGCGGCACCGCGCCGTGGCCGCCCCGGCCCTGCACGTCGACGATCACCGTATCCGACGACGCCATGAACGACCCCGGCAGGAAGCCGAACTTGCCCGTCGGGAAGCCGGGCATGTTGTGCATCGCGAAGATCGCGTCGCACGGGAACAGCTCGAACAGCCCTTCGTCGAGCATCTTCTTCGCGCCGCCGAGCCCTTCCTCGGCCGGCTGGAAAATCAGGTTCAGCGTGCCGGAGAAACGGCGCTCGCGCGCAAGATGCTTCGCGGCCGCGAGCAGCATCGCCGTGTGGCCGTCGTGGCCGCACGCATGCATCTTGCCGGCGATCCTGCTCTCGTACGGCAGGCCCGTGGCCTCGTGGATCGGCAGTGCGTCCATGTCGGCGCGCAGGCCGAGACGCTGCGCGCCGTCGCCGACCTTCAACTGCGCGACGACGCCCGTGCCGCCCAGCCCGCGATGCACCGTGTAGCCCCACGACTGCAGTTGCTCCGCGACGAGGTCGCTCGTCGCGAATTCCTCGAAGCCGAGCTCGGGGTGGGCGTGGATGCGGTGCCGGATCTCGATCATTTCGTCGGCGAGGCCTGCGGGAATCACGCTGTGCGTCACGGTGTCGTCTCCTGTCCTGTGGGGAATATGCAGGCAAGGATAGTGGGTTCGACGACAACCGGGCAGACGGAAAGTCGTCGTGGTAGCAACTGATAGTTGCCGCTGGTTCAACGCGCGGCGGGACGAGCCTGAATCGATTTCCGGAACGATCGACACAGGTTCGCGGGGTTGGCCGAACCGTGTGTCCGTCTTCGATTTCCGGCCCCCGGAGAGTGCGGCAAGCCGATGGAAGAAGGCGGGAATTTTATTTAAATCAATGACTTGAGTTCGTCTTGTTCACTTTTCGCCCGTGTGCGTTTTCTGTGTACGCCGGCTGAAAAGTGAACAAGTCCCGACACGGGCACAGCTTGACCCGACTGCGTTCAGGCCGCCCAGTCTTCGAGCGACAACCCGGCGACCCGGCCGAACTCGCGGCTGTTGTGCGTGACGAGCACGGCACCGGCCGCGATCGCATGACCGGCGATCGACGCGTCGTTCGCGCCGATCGGCGTGCCGCGCGCGGCAAGATCGGCACGAATCGCGGCGGTTGCGTCGACGGCCGCCGTATCCCACGACAGCACGCCATCCAGCCGCGCAACAAAGGCCGTCACGAGTTCCGCATGCTTCGGCGACGCCTTCCGGCCAACCGCGCCGAACCGCATTTCGGCATAGGTAATCGCCGAGACGACGATCCGGTGCTGCGCATTGACGCACGATTGCAAGCGAGACAGCACCACGGGCGGCCGCTCGCGCATGATGAACGAACAGATGTTCGTATCGAGCATGTAGAGCGTGGTCACTGGCCGGACTCCATCGGCGCGGCGCCACCACCGGACAGGTCGAAGCGGCCGGATTCGATGACGGCCGGGCGTTCGGCGAGGAAGTCGGCGTCGGCCAGCGGTTCGCTCACGAACGAGAGCCACGTGGGCCGCACGGGCCGCAGCAGCAGCGTGTCGCCCTCGCGGCGGATCTCGAGTTCGGTCACGCCCTCGAACTCCATGTCCTTCGGGATGCGGATTGCCTGGTTACGGGCGTTCTTGAAAATGGAAACGGTGCGCATGAGCCACTCCATGGGAGTACGATGCGCCCATTTTAGGCATATGCCAGCATATGTCAATGTGGGCGCGTGCAAACCGGATGTCGCGCCCCAT
This sequence comes from Burkholderia sp. AU33423, assembly GCF_002223135.1. Lineage (NCBI taxonomy): Bacteria > Pseudomonadati > Pseudomonadota > Betaproteobacteria > Burkholderiales > Burkholderiaceae > Burkholderia > Burkholderia sp. AU33423. The sequence goes on along the minus strand of NZ_NKFH01000004.1, from coordinate 1,362,105 downwards.
GTTGTCGCGGATGCTTTTGCCATGTCGCGGGCCTGTCGTCGATGAGGAGAGCGATCCATTCTTCACGACGCAGGCCGCGCGGTCCATATCCCGGACGGCCGATGCCCGCGAGCCACGGCGCCGCGCGCCACCTCGCGCCACCTCGCGCCGCACCGCGCCGCACCGCGCCCCCGCGCCGTCACGGCAACCGGAAAGTGTCGAAGAATGTATCGCGCTCGATCACGGTGAGCGCCGCGCGCTTGTGCGGGAAGTCGAACTCCTTCAGCGTGTAGAACCCGAGCCGGTGCATGTACGCGATGTGCCGCACGTGATCGACGCGCGGCTCGCCCACGAGCCGCTGCGTGCGCGCTTCGTCGACGAACATGTAGTGCAGCACCCCGCTCCACCAGGCATGCAGCTTGCCGGCGCTCTGGAAGCGCGAATCGCCGATCAGCAGGTGCAGCCCGCGGTCGTAGTCGTGCGCGTCGTAGAACGGCGCGAGACGGTCCTCCTTCGCCCAGTAGAACTCGAAATAGCCGAACGGCGTGTCGTCGAAATAGCCGATCATCGGGTGCATGTGCGGATCGGCGAGCCGCTCGGCGAGATACGCCGCGTGCTCGTCGCGCGTGCCGCGCTGGTCCCAGAAATGCGCGACGCGATCGAGGTTCATCCAGCCGCTGAACAGGTCTGCGTGCGCGTCGACATCGACGGTGCGCAGGCTGAACGTCATCCCGACCTGCGGCATATAGCGTGCATAGATCTCGCCGGCCGGCGACGGCGGCCGCACCGGGTGCCGGTGGCCGTTCGTGATCACATGGCGCAGCGGCATCCCGCCCGATGCGGGCGCCTTCAGCCACGGCCGCGGGTTCTGCCAGAACGTCGCACGCGATACGGTGAAGCGCAGCGTGTCGCCGGCGACCTGCGCGCCGTCGATCACGCCCTCGCGCACCGCGCGCGCGACGTACGCCGCCACGGCTGCCGCGTCGGCGCCACCGAGCGGCACCGTGATCGTCGCCGCGTCGTGGCGCGTGTCGGTGTTGAACAGCGCGACGAACGCCGCGAGCAGTTCGTCCGGCGAGTCGTCGGGCCGCCACGCGTCGAGCGTGTGCTCGGCGAGGGCCATCGCCTGCCCGTGTGCGGCGCCGTCGAGCGCGGCGGCCACTTCACCTTCGACGGTGTCCGCGGCGCCGGCCGGTTTCGTCAACGTGTCTTGCATCACAGTGCTCCCGCGTCATGGCGGTCGGCGAGGACGTGCAGCCCCCGCTCGAGTGCCGGAAACAGGCTGCGCTGGAAGTTGTTCCAGCGCAGTTCGAGAATCGTGTCGTCCGGCGCGATCGGCGTGTCGAGCACGTCGCAGATCACCTCGCCGGAATCGATGCCGTTGTCGACGTAGTGAAACGACGCGCCCGTCATCATCACGGGCGCAACGGCCGACGTCGTGCCGTTCGACCAGTCGACCCGTTCGCCGCGCGCGCCGTGCAGCGCGTCGAGCGTCGCCCACGCGCCGCGCCGCTGGAACGGCGAGCCGTCGGCCGTGATGCCCGGGTGGATGTTGGCGATGCGCCGGTGAAAGCGCGCGCCGGGCCGCACGAGCTCGTCGAGGATCACAAGCAGCCCGTCGAGCACGACGACGTCGGCGTCGAGTTCGAGCAGGCGCTCGAGCAGGCGGCGCTCGAATGCCTGTTTGCCGGCCACGCGCTCGCGCGCGTCGCGCGGCAGCCGCCGGTACGTCGACGCAATCGTGCAGAACAGTTCGTCGACCGGCCGGCCCTGCACCGCCAACCCTTCCGGCAGGATCCACGGGCGCCCCGGCGTGCGGGCGAAGCCGTAGTCGGCGACTTTCGCGCGGTCGGCCGGCGAACCGTCGTCGTCGTCGACGATCACGCCCTTGAGCGTGTAACGCTCGCCGAGCGACGAGTCGTTCAGGCGTTCGACGAGATATTCGAGCGGCGCCTTCATGTAGCGCGTACCGCCCTGATAAGCGACCGGCTGCCCGGCACGATCGGCCGCGCCGTTGCGCAGCGACTGGATGTAGACGAGATTTTTCTTCGGCATGGATGCGTCGTGGAAAAGCGGACGAAGGCGCCGAGGCCCACCCGCGCCGGCCACGAAGGCCAGCCGGCGGGCCGCGGCGCGCGACGTCACCAGTTGTATTTCGCGGTCGCGATCACGGTACGGTCGGTGCCGAACACACAGACGTTCATCGACTGGCAGCCACTGATGTAGTGACGGTTGGCCAGGTTCGTTCCGTTCACGGCGAAGCGCCAGTTACGCGTGTCGTAGTGCACGCCCGCGTCGAACAGCGTGACGCTCGATACCGTCAGCGAGTTGTCGGCCGCACCGGCCGATGCGCTCTGGTAACGAATGCCGCCGCCGAGGCCGAAGCCCGCGAGCGGCCCCGTGTGCCACGTCCAGTCGGTCCACAGCGACGCCATCTGGCGCGGACGCGGAATGTCGACCGGCCAGTTGTTCAGCGAGCTGTCGTTGGCCTTCACGTTCTTCACGTCCTGATACACGTACGAGGCAATCACCGACAGGTTGCGCGTAACCTTGCCGGTCGCGCTCAGCTCGATTCCTCGCGAACGCACCTCGCCCGTCTGCACCGACTTCGTGCCGGTCGGGTCCTGGCTCGGCAGCGCGGTCGTGAGCACGTTGGTCTGGTTGATCTGGTAGATCGCCGCGTTCAGCATCAGGTTCTTGCCGGGCGGCTGCCAGCGCAAGCCGGCTTCGATCTGCTTGCCGCGGGTCGGCTGCGGCAGCCCGCCGCCGACCAGGTTCACGCCGATCAGCGGATTGAACGACGTCGCGTAGCTGACGTACGGCGACAGCCCGTAGTCGCCCTGGTACGTGAGGCCGACGCGGCCGGTGAACGCCGTGACGTCCGCCTTCGTCGACGTGCCGGCCGCCCGGTCGTCCATCCGCATGTTGACCCAGTCCTCGCGGCCGCCGAGCGTCAACGTCCAGCGGTTCCACTTGATCTGGTCCTGCGCGTACAGGCCGAACGTGTTCATCGTCGTGTACGTGTTGGTGCGGAACGTCGAGTCGGGCGTGAGCACCGCCTTCGTGACAGGCAGGTAGACCGGGTTGTAGAGGTTCAGCGGCGGCGCGGCGGCAAGCCATTCGCTGTCGGTCGCGGTCTGGCGGTTGTACTGGAAGCCGAGCAGCAGCGTGTGCTGGAGCGGGCCCGTCGCGAAGCGGCCTTCGAGGTTGTTGTCGATGTCGAAGCGGCTGTAGTTCATCTGGAACACGCCGGCCCAGCGCGACACGTCGGTCGTGCTGCCATCGACGAAGCCGTTGCCGAATACCGAACCGTTGTCGAGCGACAGGTGCATCAGGCGCGTGTTCTGGCGGAACGTCCACGCCGGCGTCAGGTTCCGCTCGAACTGATAGCCGACCGACCACTGCTTCTTGCGGTAGTAGTTGAAGTTCGGATCGCCTTCGTACACGTCCTTGTTGATCTGACCGTTCGGGTTCGGCAGCACGGTGCCTACCGCGGGCAGGAAGTTCGACGAGATGTCGCCCCAATCCTGCAGATAGGTGGCCGACAGCGTCAGCGACGTATCCGCGTTCGGACGCCAGCGGAACGACGGCGCGAGCGCGACGCGCTGGTCGTTGTTCGGGCCGGTCAGCGCGTTGCCGTCGCGTGCGACGCCGACGAAGCGGTACGCGTATTTGCCGTCCGGGTCGAGCTTGTCGCCGACGTCGATCATGAACTGCTTGCGCGCGTAGTTGCCGATCTGCACGCCGGCCTCGCGCACGCGCTCGCCGTCGGCGAGCTTGGTCTGCACGTCGACGATCGCACCCGGGTCGCCCGCGCCGTACAGCACCGACGTCGGCCCGCGCAGCACGCTGATGCTGTCGATCATGTACGGATCGACGCGCCAGCTCGCGAGGTTGATCGTGTTCGGCACCTGCAGCCCGTTCACGTACGCGGTCGGCGTGAAGCCGCGCAGCGCCGCGTACCAGTCGGAACGGTTGTCCGAGCCGTACGACGAGAAGCCCGGCACGTAGCGCAGTGCCGCGTTCACGTCGGTCGCGCCGGTCATCTCGATCTGCTGCGCGGTGACGACGTTGATCGTCTGCGGGATCTCGTTGATCGACGTACTGGTCTTCGTGCCGGTGCGGCTGCGCTTCGCGACGAGCCCGACCGTGCCGTCTCCTTCCGAGCCCGCGTTGACGTTGATCGTCGGCAGCGTGCCGGCCGACGCACTCGCCGCCGCACCGTTCTGCGCACTGCTGGCCGACGCCGCTGCGCCTGCGTTCACGGCCGGCGCCGTCTGGGCATGTGCGTGCCCTGCCGCCACACCGAACGCCACGCTCGCCGCGGCTGCGATCGCACGCAAACGCGTGCCTGTTGCCCACTCCATCTTTCTCTGCTCCACTTTTTTCATGCGGTCTCCGACCGCGCCTTTGTCAAAGAGCGAAAGCCATCCGGCTCGCGCTCGCCCCGTTTTCCTGTCGTTTTTCCTGTGTTGCCCGGGCCGCGCCTTCTTCATGGGCGGGCGTGATCCCGTCTTCGAGCGACGCGCAGATTTCGTCCGCGCGGCGCGCCAGTACCGACAGCAGCGTGTCGGACAGGCCGTGGCTGTCTTCGCAGCAGCCTTGCAGGTAGATGCGCGGCGCGAAATGCTCGGGCGTCGCGAGCAGGTAGTCGCGCGTGACGTCACCCCGTGAGAGCGCATCGCCCAGGTGCGGCGCGAGCCCTTCGAGCAGCGCCGAATGCGTGTCGCGGCGGTAGCCGGTGGCCAGCACGAGTGCGTCGAAGCGCTCGACGCGCGTGTCGCCGCTCATCCGGTCGCGCAGCGTCAGCTCGATGCGGCCGTCGGCGGTGCGCACCGCGGCCTCGATCGCGCTGTTCGCGAGCAGCGCATGACGCGGCGTGCCGTCGATGCGCTGCAGGTACAGCATTTCGTAGATCTGTTCGATCAGCGGCCGGTCGACCACCGCGTAGTTCGTGTCGCGATAGCGCTCGAGCAGCGCGCGGCGCGCGTCGTGCGGCTGCGCATAGACGACATCGGTGAACTCGGGGCTGAAGATCTCGTTGACGAACGGGCTGTCGTCCGCCGGCTTCAGGGCGCCCGCGCGCATCACGAGGTTCGCGTCGACGTGCGGGAAGCGGCGCGCGAGGTCGATGAACACCTCGGCCGCGCTCTGCCCCGCGCCGATCACGGCGACGCGGCGGCGCTCGCCGTCCGGCGACGCGACGAGCCGGTCGATGTCGGTCAGGTACGACGACGAGTGGATCACCCGGTCGCGGCCGAGCGCGGCGAACGCGTCCGGCACCGCCGGCGTGCCGCCGACGCCGACCGACAGCGCGCGCGTGACGCGCTGGCGCTCGTGGCCGGCCGCGTCGCACGACAGCACGCGCAGCGCGTCGATCCTCGCGCCGTCGCCGTGCACCGGCTCGATCGCGAGGACAGTCTCGCTGTAATGGACGCGATCGTCGAACGCCTCGGCCACCCAGCTCAGGTAGTCGTGGAACTCGACGCGGGTCGGATAGAAGTTCTTCAGGTTGACGAATTCGTTCAGCCGGCCGCGTTCGAACAGGTAGTTGATGAACGTGTAGCGGCTTTTCGGATCGCGCATCGTGACGAGATCCTTCAGAAACGAGATCTGCATCCGGCAGTCGTCGAGCAACATGCCGCGATGCCAGCCGAATTCAGGCTGGCGCTCGACGAAACAATGGGTGAGCGGGCGCGCCGCGCGCCGTTCCTCGAGGCGGATGGCCAGCGCCAGATTCGACGGCCCGAAGCCGACGCCGATCAGGTCGAATACGGTTTCTCTCTGCATGTCTCAGCTCCCTTGTCGGTGAATCCGGCGCGTCAGACGTGACGGCCGGAGAAGAACGTCTCGCGCAGCGTGCGCATCCACAGCGGCTGCGCGTCGGCCAGCGCGAGACGGCGCTGCCGCGCGAAGCCGTGCCGCGCGAGATGGTCGGCAACCCGCGCGTGGCCGGCCGGAACGGCACAGCCGACCGCTTCGGTGCGCGGGTCGTCGAGAAACAGGTAATGAACGACGGACGGCAGCCAGCCCGCCACGCAATGCGGGCCGCGCCAGCGCGACTCGCCGACCAGCATCCGCAGCCCGCGGTCGTAGTCGCGCGCCGCGACGTGCGGCGCGAGCGCGTCTTCCTTCAGCCAGTACGCCTCGACATACGCGAACGGTTCGCCGTCGAAGCAGCCGACGAGCGGAATCACGTGCGGATCGGTGTCGGGCGCGGCGCCTTGCGTGCCGTCCGCACCGGGCGGCGTGCCCGGCCAGCCGTTGCGCACGCGCGGCTCGTCGAACCAGCACGCGAGTCGCGCGGTGTCCTCGGCCGGCTGCCAGCCGCGCAGCGTGAAGCGCACGCCGAGCGCCGGCAGGTCGCGCGCGTAGACCTCGCCGCGCGGCGCGGGCGGCCGGCGCGGATGACGGCGGCCATCAGTGAACATCGGCAACGTCGCGCACGGCAGATGCGGGCCGACGCGCCACAGATCGGCCTGCTGCGCCCAGCCTTCACGCATGCAGCGGCCGCCGTCGGCGAGCACGCCGCTCGCGCGCAGCGCATCGAGCGCGACCGCCGGCCACGCGGCCGGGTCGAGCCGGATCGCGGCGTGACGCGCACTGTCCGAAAACGCCGCGGCCAGTGCCGCCAGCAGCGCACGCCGCTGGTCGGCCGGCGCCGCGCGATGGTTGTACGCGACGAGGCGCAGCGCGCCGTCGTCGCCGAGTTGTGCGCGCAGCAACTGCGCGCCGATGCCGTCGCCCTGCGCGACGCGGATTTCCGCGCCGTCACGCACGGCGAACAGGCCGTCCGCGAACGCGAGTCGGTAGGTATCGAGCATCGTGAATCCGTCCGGACGCACTTCAGCCAGCATGGCGCGCCTCCTGTCCCGTTTCCGTGTGCGCATCGAGCCGCGCGCCGAGTGCCGCGAGCGTCGGCGACGCGAATACGTCGGCGACCGTCAGCACGTGACCGGCGCGGCTGGCCGCGTCGACGAAGCGCACGACGTCGAACGACGTCGCGCCGGCTTCGAACAGGTCGGCATCGGGTTCGGGCGCGGCCGTCGCGAACGTGTCGGACCACAACGCCGCGAGCACGGCAGCCGCATGCGGTGCGCGGGGCGGCGTTGCGGCGCGTGCATGGCTTTCGGTCTGCGCGCGATGCGGCGCCTGCGCAACGGCACGCTTGTCGGGCGCACCGAGCACCGCTTCCGACGCGCCGGCAAAACGCGCGACTTCATCGTGATAGAGATCGACGAGCGCATCGACGAAGCCGCTATCGAGCAGTTCGTCCGCATACGAGAACGCGGCGCTCACGCGGCCGTCCGGATGCTCGACGACGTCCAGCTCCAGCGTAAATACGACGCGATGGCGCACGTCGTCGAAGCCGGCCAGCGACAGGCCGGCCCAGTCGCGCGCCGCGGCACCCGTCGGGCGCAGGTAGTTGAACATCACCTGGAACAGCGGATTGGCGTGCGCCGCACGCGGCGCGCGCAGCGCCGCGACGACGTCCGCGAACGGCACGTCGGCGTGCGCGTAGGCCGCAAGCGCCGTGTCGCGCACTTGTGCAAGCACGTCCGCACGACGCGCGGCCGGGTCGATCCGCGTGCGCACGACGACCGAGTTGATGAAAAGGCCGAGCGCGTCGCGGGCCGCATCGCCCGTCAGCTCGCGCGTCGACGCGAGCACGCCGACCGGCTGGTCGACCGCACCCGTCGCGCGGAACAGCGCGGTGTTGAGCGCCGCGTGCAGCAGCATCGGCAGCGTCGCGTGCGCGGCCGATGCCGTGTCGCGTGCGGCGCGGATCAGCGCGCCGTCGAATTCGAACGCGATGCGGGCCGCGCGCCATTGCGGCACCGCCGGTGCGTCATCGCGCTGCGGCAGCACGCGCGCCGGCAGATCGGCCAGCGCATCGCGCCAGTAGGCGACGCGGGCCGGATGGCACGGTGCGGGCAGCACGAGCGGTTGGGCGGCCAGCTGGACGGCCTCGTCGGCCGACACGGCGCCGGCGCCGCCCTGCACGCGGGCGACATAGCACGCACGAACCGCGTCGAGCCACAGCTCGATCGATTCGCCATCCGACACGATGTGATGAATCGTCACCGACAGCACGTGATCGTCCGCACCCAGACGCAGCACGCGCGCACGCCACAGCGGCGCATCGGCAGCGAGGTCGAACGGCGCGACTGCATCCTCGTCGGTCAGCGCTGCGGCGCGGGCGAGCACATCGGCTTGCGTCGACAGGTCGAGCACCGGCAGTTCGACAGAAACGGCGGCATCGATCCGCTGGCCCGGCAGTGCGCCGTCACGCGCCACGAGCCGCACGCGCAACGCCGGATGCTCGGCGGTGACATCCGCGAACGCCGCACGCAGCGCATCGACGTCGAGCGGGCCACGCACCCGCAGCGCGACCGGAATGTTGTACGCGGCGCTGTCCGGCTGCGCGCGCCACAGGAACCACAGGCCGAGCTGCGCCGGCGACAGTGGCCACACGCCGTGTGCATCCGGCTTGGCGACGGCCACGCCCGGCGCCGCCGCACCGGCATGCGCCGCGCGCGGCGCATCGGCTACCTGCACCGCATACTGCGCGAGCACCGGCGCCTCGAACAGTGCGCGCACCGGCACGTCGCGGCCGAGCCGTTCGGCCACGCGCGTCGCGACGCGCACGGCGGCGAGCGAATGGCCGCCGAGATCGAAAAAGTGATCGCCACGGCCCACGCGCTCGAGATTCAGCACGTCGCGCCAGATCGCCGCGAGCGCGGCTTCGTCGCCGTCGTGCGGCGCTTCGTACGCACGCTCGACGCGTACCGGCGCCGGCAGCCGTGCGCGGTCGACCTTGCTGTTCGCGTTACGCGGCAGCGCATCGAGCACGATCAGTTGCGCGGGCACCATGTAATCGGGCAGCGTGCGGCGCAGGTGCGCGTCGAGCGTCGCGGCTTCCACAGGCTGCGCGGCCGCCTGCGCGTCGGCGGTCAGTTCGACATACGCGACGAGCTGCGCCAGTGCGCCCTGCCCGTGCACGACCGCGCAGGCTTCGCGCACCGCGTCGTGCGCGGCAAGCTGGGCCTCGATCTCGCCGAGTTCGATGCGCAGCCCGCGCAGCTTCACCTGGTGGTCCACGCGGCCGATGAAGTCGAACACGCCATCCGCGCGACGCCGCACGAGGTCGCCCGTGCGATACAGCCGCGCGCCCGGCGCGCCGTACGGATCGGGCACGAAGCGCTCGGCCGTCAGCGCCGGGCGGTCGAGATAGCCGCGCGCGACGCCGATCCCCTCGCCGCCCAGGTACAGTTCGCCGATCACGCCGACCGGCAGCGGATGCAGCCGTTCGTCGAGCACGTGCGCGGTGCGCGCGCCGACCAGCGTGCCGATCGGCAGGTACGCGGCGTCGCCGAGCTTCGCGAGATCGTCGCCGGGCCGGAACATCCACAGCGTCGGCGTGATGACCGTCTCGGTCGGGCCGTAGCCGTTGACCACGCGCACGTTCGGCAGCGCGCGGCGCAGCATCGCAAACGCCTCGCGCGACGTCGCCTCGCCACCAACCGTCAGCGAACGCAGCGTCGGCGGTGCGCCGTGCGCGAGCGCCCATTCGGCGAGCTGCGCGGCGCAGCCGGGCGGCACGTAGGTCATCGTCACGCCGTCGCGGACCATCATCGCGCAGGTCTGCGCGGGCGGCCATAGCACGTCGGCCGTCACCGACACGGCGGCGCCCGACATGTATTGCGAAAACCAGCCTTCGTGCGCGCCGTCGAAGTTGACCGACTGGAACAGCAGGAACACGTCGTTCTCGCCCGCGCCGTAGCGCTCGGCGATCGCCGCGCAATGCAGCGCGAACGACGCGTGGTCGACGATCACGCCCTTCGGCTTGCCGGTCGAACCCGACGTGTAGATCGCATAGGCCGCGTGGCCCGGCAGCACGTCCGGCAGCACGACGTGCGCGGCTTCGTCGAGGGCATCGATTTCATCGGCGCGCCACACGCGCAGGTCCGGCAGTTCGGGCAGCGACGCGGCGCTCGCGCGGTCGGTCAGCACGTGCGCGATGTTCGCGTCGCCGACGATCTGTGCGAGCCGTTCGCGCGGATGCGCCGGATCGAGCGGCACGAACGCGGCGCCCGACTTCAGCACCGCGATCAGCGCGACGAGCAGGTCGACCGAGCGCTGCAGCGCGACGCCGACGCGCATTTCCGGCCGGACGCCGGCCGTCACCAGGTGGCGGGCCAGCCGCGCCGCGCGCGCATCGACTTCGCCGCGCGTCAGCGCGCGATCGACATCGGCGACGCCGCGTGCGTCGGGCCGTGCCTGCGCATGCGCGGCGATGCGGGCATGCACCGGCACGAACGGTTCGGATTCGGTTGCGCCTGCCGGTGCGTTCCATGCGAAGAGTTGCGCGCGCTCATCGGCGGGCAGCCAGTCGAGATCGCCGATCGGCATGTCCGGGCGCGCGAGCGCATCGGCGAGCAGCGTGACGAAGCGTGCGGCCAGCCGAGCAATCGCGTCCGCCTCGAACAGGTCGAGCGCATAGATGAAGGCGGCGTCGAACGTGCCGTCCGGCGTCGCTTCGACCGACAGCGTCAGGTCGAATTTCGCGGATGGCGTGCCCGACGGCAGCAACGCGGCCGATGCCGCGCCGAGCGCCGGCAGCGCGCGGCGCTCGCCATAGGCGGCCATCACCTGGAACAGCGGATGGTGGCTCGCGCTGCGCGGCACGCCGAGCGCATCGACCACCTGCTCGAACGGCACGTCCTGGTGCATCTGCGCGTCGACGAGCGCGCGCTGCGTGCGTGCGACCAGCGACGCGAAATCGCCATGCGCTGGCACGTCGACGTCGATCGCCAGCGTGTTGACGAAGAAACCGATCAGGCCGGCGACCTCCGCGCGTTCACGGTTCGCGGCCGGCACGCCGACGCAGATCCGCGCGTCGCCGGTCGCGCGCGCCAGCAGCGCATCGAGCGCGGCGAGCAGCACCGCGAACGGCGTGGCGCCCGATGCAGCCGCGAATGCGCGCAGTTGCGCGCCGATGCGCGCGTCGAGCGAAAACACGTGGCGTGCGCCGCGCGCACTGCGGCGCGCCGGTCGTGCCGTCGCGCCCGGCAGCGTCAGTACGCCGCGCTGCGGATCGAGCCGTTCGCGCCAGAACGCGAGCTGGCGGTCGCGCTCGCCGGCGTCGAGCCAGCGGCGCTGCCACAGCGCGAAGTCGGCGTACTGGATCGGCAACGGCGCGAGCGGCACCGGCTCGCCCGACGCATAGGCGCGATAGAACGACGCAAGCTCGAACAGCATCACGCCCGACGACCAGCCGTCCGACACGATGTGATGCACGGTCAGCGCGAGCCAGTGATGCGTCGCGTCGAAGCGCACCAAGTGCGCACGTATCAGCGGCGCCGCGCCGAGATCGAACGGCTCGGCTTCGTCGGCCGTCGCGACGGCTTCCGCGCGCGGTACGCGCTGCGCGTCCGGCAACGCTTCGAGATCGGTTTCGCGCCACGGGCAGCGCAGCGGTGCGTTGATCGTCTGTGCGACACCGTCCTCTGTTTCGTCGAAGGTCGTGCGCAGCGCCTCATGGCGCGCGATCAGCGCGTCGCACGCAAGACGCAGCGCATGCGCGTCGAGCGGGCCCGTCAGCGCCAGGCGCTCGGTGATGTGATATGCGTCCGGCGCATCGATCAGCCGCGCATGCAGCCACAGCCGCGTCTGCGCGAAGGACGCCGGCACGCGGTCGCTACGCGGGGTGCGCGGCGGGATCGGCAGCACGCGGAAGTCGATGCCGGCCGCGCCGAGCTTGTCGATGAAGACCGCGCGCTGCGCGTCGGGCAGTTGCGCGAAACGCGTCGCGAGCGCGAGCCAGTCGGGTTGAACCTTCGTCATCCGTCGTCCTTATTGGGTTTCCAGTTCGCCGAGCAGCGCGTCGATCGCGCTCGCCGCATCGGTCGCGCCACGGGCCGCGCAGGCTGCGTCGATCGCTTCCGCGCAACGCGCCAGCGTGCGTGTGTCGAACAGCGTGCGCAGCGGCAGCGCGAGCCCCCAGTGCAGGTTCGCCTGCGCATGAGCCTGCGTCGCGAGCAGCGAATGGCCCCCGAGCAGGAAGAAGTCGCCGTCGCGGCCGATCGCATCCACGTGCAGCACGCGTTGCCAGATCCCGGCGAGCGCGCGTTCCGTGTCGGTCGCCAGCTCGACTTCGGCCGCCGCTTCGCGCACCGGTGCGGGCAGCGCATGGCGGTCGCACTTGCCGTTCGGCGTCACGGGCAACGCGTCGAGTTCGATCAGTTGCGACGGCACCATGTAGGCCGGCAACTGCGCGCGCAGCGCGTCGAGCAGCGCCGCCCGGTCGAGCGGGCCCGCGTCGCCGCGTGCGACGTAGCCGATCAGTTGCTCGTCGCGCACGATCACGACCGCGTCGTTCACGCCAGGCGCCGCGCGCAGCAGCGCCTCGATCTCGCCCGGCTCGATCCGCTGGCCGCGCAGCTTCACCTGCGTGTCGACGCGGCCGAGATAGTCGAGCGCGCCGTCGGCGCGCCGGCGTGCGAGGTCACCCGTGCGGTACATGCGCGCGCCCGGCACGAACGGATCGGGCACGAAGCGCTCGGCGGTCAGCGCCGGACGGCCGAGATAGCCGCGTGCGAGGCCCGCGCCCGCGAGATACAGTTCCCCGGTCGCGCCGGCCGGCACCGGCTGCCATGCCGCATCGAGCACGTGCAGTTGCAGGTTCGCGATCGGATGGCCGATCGGCACCGCGACCGCATGCTCATCGTCGGGGCCGCAGGTCCAGTGCGACACGTCGATTGCCGCTTCGGTCGGCCCGTACAGGTTCACGAGCGTCGCGTTCGGCAGCAGCCGCGCCATCTTCGCGACGAGTTCCGGCGCGAGCGCCTCGCCGCTCGCGACGATCAGGCGCACGCTGTCGCACTGCGCGGCGGCCGAGAAATCGTCGAGATACGCGGCGAACGCAGCGAGCATCGACGGCACGAAGTGCAGCACCGTCACGCCGTGCGCATGGATCGCGGCCGCCAGGCGCGCCGGATCGCGATGGTCACCGGGCGCGGCGATCGCGAGCTTCGCGCCGATCGCCAGCGGCCACACGAATTCCCACACCGACACGTCGAAGCCGAACGGCGTCTTGTGCAGCACGACGTCGTCGCGCGTCAGCCGGTAGGCGTGCTGCATCCACGCGATCCGGTTCGCGAGCGCGCCGTGCGTGTTGCCGGCGCCCTTCGGCTTGCCGGTCGAGCCGGACGTGTAGATCAGGTACGCGAGCTGGGCGTCGTCGATCGGGGCGGTCACGTCGGCGGTGTCGCTGGCGGTTTCATCGGCGAGCAGGTCTGCCACCGTCAGCAACTGCGTCGCGACGCCGTCGCCGAGCGCGGCCTCGACCTGCTCGTGCAGGTGGGCCTGCGTGATCGCCACGGCCGGCCGCGCGTCGCGCAGCATGTAGGCAATGCGCTCGGCCGGATAGTCGGGATCGATCGGCAAGTAGGCCGCACCGGCCTTCAGCACGCCGACCAGCGCCATCACCATGTCGAACGAACGCTCGACGCACAGCGCGACCGGCGTGTCGGGCTGCACGCCGCGTCGGCGCAGCGCAGCCGCGATGCGAGACGTGCTGACATCGAGTTCGCGATAGGTCGCGCGATGGACGCCACCGTGAACGTCCGCGTATTCGAGCGCGATCGCGTCGGGCGTCGCCCGTGCCGCATCGGCGAATTGCAGATGCAGCGGCTGTTGCTGCGAAGCCGGCCATGCGTGGGCGGTGTCTTGCGTCCGCGCCAGTGCGTCACGGGTGGCTTCGTCGGCGATCGACAGCGTGCCGAGCCGCGCATCCGGCGTGCGGGCCAGTGCATCGAGTGCGCACGCGAACGCGCGGTGCCAGGTTTCAACCTGCCGCGCGTCGACGCGCGCGGTGTCATAGCCATAGTCGATCGTCAGCTCGGCACCGCTCTCGATCACCAGCGTCAGCGCGAAATCGGTCGCTTCGATGCTGCGCACGCCGCTCAACGCGAGTGCGCGCGGATCGGCGTCGCGCGCCGTATCGTCGACCGGGTAGTTCTCGAACACGACCAATGTGTCGAACAGTGCGCCGCCCGCGCCGCGCGCCCAGCGCTGGATGTCAGCGAGCGGCGTGTGGGCGTGCTCGGCGGCGGCCGCGTTCTCGCGTTGCAGCGTTTGCAGCCAGTCGGCCGCACGTTGCTGCGGCGCGGGCGCGGTGATCACCGGCAGCGTGTTGATGAAGAGACCGAGCACGCTATCGACATCCGCGAGCGCATCGGGGCGGCCCGCGACGGTCGCGCCGAACGCGACGGCCGGCTTGTGCGTCATCCGCTGCAGCGCGAGCGCCCAAGCGCCCTGCACCAGCGTGTTGACCGTCAGCTTCAGTGCGCGCGCCGTCTGCGCGACACGCGTCAGCGTGTCGGCATCGAGCGTCGCGCGCCACGTGACCATTTCGGCATCCGCGCGGTCGGCCGCCCGTTCCGCGATCAGCGTCGGTGCGTCGAGTCGAGCGAGTCGTTCGGTCCAGAAGCGCTCGTCGGCAACGCGGTCGCGCGTGCCGAGCCAGGCGATGAAGTCGCGATAACGCAGTGCCGGGCGGCTCGCGAACGGCGACACGGCATCCGGGTCGCGATAGTCGCGCAGCACATCGGCGAGCAGGCGCGCGGTGCTCCAGCCGTCGAGCAGCACGTGGTGACGCGTCCACACGACGCGCCATGCGTCGTCGGTCACGCGGATCAGCGTGAGCCGCATCAGCGGCGGCTCGCGCCAGTCGAAGCCGCGGGTGCGATCGGCCGCGAGCCATGCGTCGAAGTCGGCATCGAACGTGTCGACGCGCGTGCGCCAGTCGAGTTGCTCGACCGGCATCCGCGCATGACGATGCACGCACTGCAGCGGCGCGGCTTCGTCCGGCATCACGCTCGTGCGCAGGATGTCGTGGCGCGCGATCGACGCTTCGAACGCGGCCGCGAGCCGGTCGGCGTCCAGCGCGGTCGCGGTCGCGACGAGCTGGTTCACGTAGCTGGCGTGACCGGGGGCGAACAGCGCATGGAACAGGATGCCCTGCTGCATCGGCGACAACGGATACACGTCGTCGATCGTGCGCCAGTCGAGCGGCGTGCGCTCGATCGCGGCCTGCGTGAGGCCGGCGGCCTGCGCGAGCGGGAAATCGCCCGGCGTCGCGCCACCGCCGCGATGCGCGACGCGCGACGCGCAGGCGTCGACGAGCTCGCGCAGCGCCGCCGCGAAACGTTCGGCGAAAGCGTCGATCGTCGCGCGCTCGAATTGCGGTGCACCGTAGACCCAGTGCACTTTCAGCGTGCGTGCGCCATCGCGATCCGTGTCGAGATACGCGTGGATCGCGAGCGTATTGCCGAGCGGACCCTGTGGATCACGCTCGACGCCGGTGCCGCCGAAGCGCGGCACGAGCGTTGCATCGCGCGGCGCGTCGAACTGGCCGAGATAGTTGAACGTGACGCGCGGACGCGGCACGGCGGCCAGCGCCGCACGCGTCGCCGCATCGCCGTAGTGCGCGAGCACGCCGAAGCCGAGCCCCTTGTGCGGCACCGCGCGCAGCACGTCCTTGACCGCGCACAGCGTGTCGCTTGCCGTGGCTGCCACCGGCAGCATCACCGGGTAATGGCTCGTCAGCCAGCCGATCGTGCGGCTGGCATCCACGTCGTCGAACAGCGCCTCGCGGCCGTGCCCTTCCAGTTCGACGCGGCACGATGCGGCACCGCTCACGCCGGCCAGCGCCAGGGCGAGCGCCGCACCCAGCAGTTCGATCGTCTGCGTGCGATAGGCCGCGTGCGCATCGGTCAGCGTCGCGCGGGTCAAGGCCGCGTCGATCGTCTGCACGACAGTGGCCGCATCGGCGTTCGTCGCCGCTGCATCGGGGTGATCGGGCACGATGTCGTCGCCCTGCGCCATGCCGGCCCAGTAAGCGGCTTCGGCCGCGAACGGCGATGCCGGTTCCGTTGCCGCACGGGCGAGCCGTGCAGCCCATGCGTCCGCACGCAGGCCCGGTTGCGACAGTCGAACCGGCGCGCGTTCGCATGCGGCACGATAGGCCGCGTCGAGGTCGTCGAGCAGGATGCGCCACGACACGCCATCGACGATCGCATGGTGAATCGCGAGATAGAGCTGCGTCGAGCCGTCCGGCAAGCGTGCCGCGCAGGCGCAGGCAAGCGGCCCGCGGCCGAGGTCGAGACGGCGATGCAACGCGTCGAAGCGCGCGAGCGCGTCGGCCGCGTCGCGGGCGGAGACTTCGACGAACGGCAGCGCATCGTATGGCTTCGCCGCATCGCTGGCGTGCCACGTACCGTCCGCGCCGCGCGCGAAGCGCTGGCGGAACGCGTCGTGATGCGTCAGCAATGCATCGAACGCGCGCGCGAATGCATCGGCGTCGAACGACCCGCGCACATCGAACGCAACTGACTGGTTCCAGTGGCCGCGCTGCGGGATGTCCAGTGCGAAGAAGCGCTGCTGCGCGGGCGTCAGGACCTGCGCCGTCACCGGCGCGCTGGCAGCGACTGCAACCGCAGGCTGCGCGGCAGCCGCAGTCACGTCCTCCGTCTTCGCGATACGCGCGAGTTCGGCAACCGTCGGCCCGTCGAACAGCTGCTTCGGCGTGAAGCGCACGCCGCGCTTGCGCGCGCGGGCGATCACCTGCAGCACAAGGATCGAATCGCCGCCGAGCTCGAAGAAGTTGTCGTCACGGCCGACCTTCGGCGCCTTCAGCACGGCCTGCCAGACTTCGGCGAGCACCGTTTCGACCGCGCCCTGCGGTGCATCGCCGGAGACCGTCACGACCGGCGCGGCCGCCAGTTCGCGCAACGCGGCGCGATCGATCTTGCCGTTCGCGGTCACCGGCAGGCGTGCGAGCGCGACGAACTGCGCCGGCACCATGTAGTCAGGCAGCTTCGCGGCGAGCGCCGCGCGCACGGCAGCCTCGTCGAAGTTCGCGCCATCGCGCATCACGACGAACGTCGCGAGCCGCACGCGGCCGTCGTGTTCGATCGCGAGCGTTTCGGCCTGTGCAACCGGGCCGGCCGCACGCACCGCCGCACTCACCTCGCCCGGTTCGACGCGGTAGCCGCGAATCTTCACCTGGTCGTCGATACGGCCGAGGAACGCGAGACGGCCGTCCGCACGCAAGCGCACGCGGTCGCCGGTGCGATACAGCCGCGCACCGGGCGTGAACGGATCGGGCACGAAGCGCTCGGCGGTCTGCGCCGGGCGCCCCAGGTAGCCGCGCGCGACGCCCGGCCCGCCCAGGTACAACTCGCCCGCCGCGCCGGCCGGCACGCACGCACCGAACGCGTCAAGCACCAGCGCGCGCGCATTCGGCAGCGGCAGGCCGAGCGGCACGCCGCTCGCCGGATCGCGCGCATCGACGGCGATCGACGCCGTGTCGCAGGCGATCGCGCCGACAGTTGCCTCGGTCGGCCCGTAGTGGTTGATCACGCGGCAGGCCGGCGCAAGCGCGGCCACGCGCGCGACGAGCGCCCACGTGAGCGTTTCGCCGCCGGTCACGAGCGCGTGGCGCGGCAGCACGTCGGTCGGCACACGTGCGTCGAGCAGCGCCTGCAGGTGGCTCGGCACGATCTTCAGCACGCCGACGTCGCGGCGGCGCATCTCGTCCGCGAACAGGTCGGGATCGAACGCGCAGGCGGCCGGCAGCAGGTGCAGCGTGCGGCCCGCGCACAGCGCGCCGAACAGCGTCGTGTGACCGAGGTCGGCCGCGACGGTCGACACCATCGCGAACGACGCGTCCGGTGCGAACGCGAGTTCGTCGAGCATCCCCTGCACGTAGTCGGCCAGCGCGCCGTGCGACACGACGACGCCCTTCGGCGTGCCGGTCGAGCCCGACGTATAGATCAGGTACGCGCCCTGTTCCGGATGCGGTGCGATGCGCACGCCGGCCGCATGCGCGAGGGTTGCGTCCTGCGCAAGCGCGTCGACGTCGAGCGGCTGGGCGTCGATGCCGGCAGGCCATGCGGCCGGGCCCGTGACGAGCGCCCAGCGCGCGCCGCAGTCGGCTGCCGCCGCGGCCAGTCGCGCGGCGGGCTGCGCGGGATCGAGCAACACGGCGAGCGCACCGGCCTTCAGCGCGCCGAGCAGGCCGACGACGAAGCGCGCCGAGCGTTCGATGCAGACGATGACGGACGCTTCGGCGGCCACGCCGCGCTGGGTCAGCGCACGTGCGATGCGGTTCGATGCGTCGTCGAGTTCGGCGAACGTCAGCGACGCCGACTCATCGGCGAGCGCGACGCGATGCGGATACGCGGCGGCCTGCCGCGCGAACGCGGCGACGATGTCCGCATGCTCGACGCGCAGTGCACGGCCGTCGCGCGGCTGGCGTGAAGCGGCCGACGCGTCGCACGGCAATACGGCCGTCGTTTGGTGCGGATCGCGCGCGGCCGCGCCGACGAGCGCCGCGTAACTGTCGAGCCACGCCCGTGCGGTGTCGGCGTCAATGCAGTCGGTCGCATAGGCCGCGACCAGTTCGATGCCATTCGCATCGTCGGTGAAATCCACGGCGAAATCGAAGCGTGCGGCGAGGTCGGGCCCCGGCGTTGCAACGGCCGTCGCGCCCGGCAGCACGCTGTCGTGCCGCGCGTCGAACTGCTGCGCGAATTTCACGCGCAGCCATTCGTCGCCGCGCTTGACCGGCGGCTTCACCGCATCGACGACGCGCTCGAACGGCACGTCCTGATGCGCAACCGCGTCGAGCGCCGCCGTGCGGGTCGCATCGACGAGCGCGCGGAACGGCAGCGTCGGCGCCACTTGCACACGCAGCGCGACCGTATTCAGGAACAGCCCGAGCAGCGCGCGCGTTTCCGGGCGCTGGCGATGCGCGACCGGCACTGCGACGACGACATCCGTTGCGCCGGTCAGGCGCGACAGCCACGCGTCGAGCCCGGCCAGCAGCACCGTGAAAACCGTTGCCTGCGCGTCGCGCGCGAGTTGCCGCACGTCGGCCGCGACCGCGTCGGGCAGCCGCACCGACACGCGCGCGCCTTGCAGCGTGCGTGTGGCGCCCGGTTGACGATCGACCGGCAGCGCGAGCGGGCCCGGCACGTCGCGCAACGCGCTGCGCCAGTAGTCGAGCTGACGCTCACCCTCGCCGCCGGCCAGCATGTCGCGTTGCCAGTCCGCATAGTCGGCGTACTGGATCGGCAGATCGGGCAGCGAAGGCTCGCGGCCTTCGGCATACGCGCAATAGGCGGCCGACAGTTCGTCGAACGCGCAGCGCGAGCTCCAGCCGTCGGTGATCGCGTGATGCGCGGTCAACAACAGGCGATGACGATCGTCGGCGAGTGCGACCAGCGTCGCGCGCAGCAGCGGGCCGCGTGCGAGGTCGAACGGTTCGGCCGCATCGCGCTCGGCGAGACGCGCGGCTTGCGCGTCGCGGGCGGCAGGCGGCTGGTCGCGCAGGTCGATGTCGGCGATCGACACCGGCAGATGGGCATGAATCCGCTGCATCACGACGCCGTCGTCGTTGTCGACGAGCGTCGTGCGCCAGGCTTCGTGGCGCTCGATCACGTGATCGAGCGCGCGCTGCAGCGCCGCGCGATCGAGCGTGCCGTCGATGGTCCAGTGTGCGGCGATGTGATACGCGGCGCTCGCATCGCGCGTTTGCGCGAGTACCCAGAAACGTTGCTGTGCAAGCGACGCGGCGCGGTCGACGTGCGGTACACCCGCCGCACCCGCATCGCGCGCTGCACGGCGTGCGGAAATCGTGGCCAGCGGCTCGCCGGTTTCGCGCTCCGCACGATCGACCGCTTCGGCCAGTTCGAAGAGCGCCGGATCGGCGAACAGCGTGTCGAGCCGCAGGTTCACGCGTACCGCGGCACGGATCGCGGCCTGCAACTGCATCGCGGCGAGCGAATCGGCGCCCAGCGCGAAGAAACGGTCGTCACGCGACGGCGTGACCTCGAGGCCGAGCAGCGTCTGCCAGAGGCCGGCGAGCTGCTGTTCGGTCGGCGTGCGCGGCGCGTCGCCGCTGCCTTGCGCGGTGTCGCGCGCGGCGGCGATCTTTTCGCGCAGCGCGGCACGGTCGATCTTGCCGTTCAGCGTGTACGGCAGCGCATCGCACCGCACGAACCGGTGCGGCTGCCAGGCGGCCGGCAGTTGCGCGGCCACATGCGCTTTCAGCGCCGCATCGTCGGCCGCCGCGCGCAACGCGACGCACGCGATCAGCCGCGTCGGCCCGCTGCCGGTTTCAGCGACCACGGCCGCGTCGGCCACGGCCGGATGCGAGCGCAGGCACGCGGCGATTTCACCGGGCTCCACACGCACGCCGCGCACCTGGACCTGATCGTCGAGGCGCCCGAGATAGTCGAATGCGCCGTCGTCGCGCAGCCGCGCCAGATCGCCCGTGCGGTACACGCGCGCACCGGGTTCGCCATCCGCATCGGGAATGAAACGTTCGGCCGTCAGCGCCGGGCGGCCGTGATAGCCGCGCGCGACGCAGACGCCGCCAAGCAGCAGTTCACCGACGCCGCCGGCCTCGCCGCCGTCGACACGCGCGACGCGCGGCCCGATCACGCGGCCGATCGGCAACGACGCGTATGCATCGTCGGCGGCCAGCACGGGCGTCTCGCCCGGCTCGACCGGCCACAGCATCGGCGAGATCACGGTCTCGGTCGGCCCGTAGCCGTTGATCAGGCGTACCGACGGGAACGTGCCGCGCACGAATTCGAATGCCTGCTGCGGCAGCGCTTCGCCGCCGAACGCCAGCACGCGCAATGTCGGCGGCACGCCGTCGCTCGCGGCCACCGCCGCGAACTCGCGCAGGTACGCGGGCGGGAACGCGGCCACGTTGACCGATTCATTCACCATCAGCGCATGCGCGGCATCCGGCGCGAACGGCTGCGGCGGCGCCACGACGATGCTCGCGCCGGTCGCGAGCGGCGCGAGCCAGCATTCGTGCGCGGCGTCGAAATTGACCGACGCGAAATGCAGCAGGCGGTCGCCGGCCTCGATCGGCAGCGCGGCCGCAAGCGCGTCGCAGTGCGCGGCGAGCGGCCCGTGTTCGACGACGACCGCCTTCGGCGTGCCGGTCGAACCCGACGTATAGATCATGTAAGCGGCCGAACGCGGGTGGACGGACACGCCCTCTTCATCGGCGGCAATCTCCTGCCCGTCCGCCGCTCCGGCTTCCGCTGCCGCGTCAAACGCGTGTTCGAACGGCTTGCCGAGCGCCGCACGGCCGGCCGCGTCGACGATCCCGTGCCGCAACTGCGCATCCTGGACGATCCAGTCGAGGCGCGCGGCCGGATGACGCGGATCGAGCGGCACGAACACGCCGCCCGCCTTCAGCACGGCCAGCAGCGCGACGAACAGTTCGCCTGAGCGCTCGACGCACACGCCCACCCGCACTTCCGCGCCGACGCCGGCCGCGCGCAGTTGCCGGGCCAGCCGCGACGCCCGCGCGTCGAGCGCGCCGCGCGACAGGCGCAAGTCATTCTGGAAAGGGACCGCGATGGCGGGTGCATCGGGCGCGATGCGCGCCAGTTCGCGGATTCGGTGATGCAGCGCAGTCGGGAAACTCGTCATGTGCGTGAAGTCCTTCGGTCCGGCCGCTTCGGCCAAGTCTCGGGGCCGCTTGGGGCGGCTTCACTGGTGTGACGAACGGCGCGGCCGATTTTTTACCGTTTTGTGCGCAAAGCGCGTGCGGACGCTTTTTTTGAACGGGCCGCTAAATATTTGCGCGGCCCGTTCGTCTATCAGGGAGGAAAGCCGGAACGGGGCCCCGCCTCGCCCACCGCTTTCACATCAGTTTTGCCGTTTCCGCGTTTTCGCTTGCCTTCCCTTTACCGACGTTGCCGATGACAGCCGCCCACGAGCCTTCTTCCCCGCCGTCCCTCGACGCTTCCCCCGGCCGCCCCGCGGCACGCCTGATCCTTGCGCTGTTGCGCGAAAGCCGCGTGTCGCTCGCGCTGGCGCTCACCGCATGTGTGCTGAACGGCGTCGCGAGCGTGCTGCTCGTCGCGACGCTGAACCGCGCGCTCTCGCAGCCGGGCGCGGCCGATGCGTCGCTCGCGTGGCGCTTCGCGCTGTGCGCGGTGATCGCACTCGTCACGCGGATCGTGTCGGGCACGCTGTTCGCGCGCCTGTCGCAAGACACGATGGCGCGGCTGCGCTTGCATCTCGCGCGGCGCGTCGGCGCGGCCGAGCTGCGCGACATCGAGCGGATCGGCGCGGCGCCCGTGCAGTCGGTGCTGACCGACGACGCGACCAACGTGTCGATGCTGTTCTTCGCGCTGCCGAACCTGGTCATGCACGGCTCGATCGTGTTCGGCTGCCTCGGCTATCTCGCGTGGCTGTCGTGGCCGGTGTGCCTGCTCGCGTTGGCCGCGATCATCGCCGGCTCGCTCGGCTACCACACCGGCGACCGCCGCGCGATCGCATCGCTCGAAGCGGCCGGCCAGGCGCAGGATCGCCTGTTCGGCTATCTCGGCTCGCTGTTTTCCGGCGCGAAGGAGCTGAAGCTGCACGATGAACGCGCCCGCCAGTTCGTCGACGGCCAGCTCGGCGCCGCGATCGGCGAAGTGCGCGACCACCGCCGCCGCGCGTTCAGCGCGTATGCGGTCGGGGTCGGCTGGATCATCTTCCTGTTCTATGTGTTCCTCGGCATCGCGTCGTTCTGGCCGCAGCTCGGCGTGCATGCCGATCCGGCCGCGGCCGCCGGCTACGTCGTCGTGTTCCTGTTCATGCTCGTGCCGCTCGACGGGCTGCTGAACAACCTGCCGACCGTCAACGCGGCCCGCGTGTCGCTCACGCGGATCGAAGGCGTGATGGCCGAATTCGGCGCGCTGCGCACGGTGCCGCCCGCGGCCGACGCGCCCGACGTGCCACCGGCCGGCGCCGTCACGCTGCGCGGCGTCACGCATGCGTACTTCCACGAGCGCGACGAACGGATGTTCAGCATCGGGCCGATCGACCTGACGATCCAGCCGGGCGAGCTGGTGTTCATCGTCGGCGGCAACGGCAGCGGCAAGACGACGCTCGCGAAGGTGCTGACGGGCCTCTACGAGCCCGAGGAAGGCACGATCGAGGTCGATGGCCGCACGATCGGCTGGCGCGAGCGCGCCGCGTACCGGCAGCGCTTCAGCGCGGTGTTCAACGATTTCCACCTGTTCGATGCGCTGCTCGGCATCGTCGATCCCGACGATCCGTCCCGCGCGCAGGCCGATGCGCGCGCGAACGCGCTCGTCGCGAAGCTCGCGCTCGATCACAAGGTGAAGGTGGTCGACGGCGCGTTCTCGACCCGCGCGCTGTCGACCGGGCAGCGCAAGCGGCTCGCGCTCGTCGTCGCGTACCTGGAGGACCGGCCGTTCTACCTGTTCGACGAATGGGCGGCCGACCAGGACCCGTCGTTCAAGGCCGTGTTCTACGAGCAACTGTTGCCCGAGCTGCGCGCGCGCGGCAAGGCCGTGATCGTGATCACGCACGACGACCGCTACTTCGATCTCGCCGACCGCCTGTTGAAGCTCGACAACGGGCGCATCGTCAGCGATACGACGCCGGCGCGGTCTCGCGCGCAGGACGGCGTCGATGCGCTGAGCGCGTAACAGGCAGTCGATGGAAAAAATCGCCGACGCGCTGCAATGGCAGTGCGTCGGCGATTTTCGTTTCGGAAGGAAGTATGACGGGCGCGTGGCGCGTTCGTGTAGCGGCCCGCTTCGATCACGAAGCGTCAGGCCAACCGCAACGCCCTCCCCGTCGAAGTCGAAGCGGCGTCATCCGCCGATCGACCGCCGCGCACGCCACTCAACGCGCGGCCGGCAGCTTCAGCATCGTATCGGTCATCACGTCGGCCAGCTTCAGTGCAGACATCGGCCCGCCGAACCCCCAGATATTGCGTTCGATCAGCGCGATCCGGTGTTCCTTCATCGCGGGCACGAAGCGCCACACCGGCGAATCGAGTTTTGCGGATAGCGGCACGTCCATCCCCGATGCGGTCACGAACAGCACGGCCAGCTCGCGCTGCCTGAGCAAGTCGGCCGACGTCACGTACAGCGTGCCTTCCCGAGTCGGTTTCTTCGGCCACGGATCGAGGCCGAGCGCCCGCGCGAGGCCCGCCGACGTGCTGTTGCCCGTATAGGCCCAGTAACGATCGGGCAAGCCGAGATCCTGCAGCAGCGCGACGCGTTCGCCCTTGCGGCCCGCGGCCGCGAGCCGCGCCGCATTGCGCGCGATGCCCGCATCGAGCTTCGCTTCGACCGCCTGCGCGCGCGCGTCACGCCCCGTCACCGCACCGATCGTCCGGAAGATCTGCCGCATCCAGTCGAGCTGCGTGACCGGCACGCCGCCGTCCGACACGTTCGGGCTGAATTGAAACAGGATCGTCGGTGCGATCCGGTCGAGCGCGTCGAAGATCGGTGCATGGCGGAAACCGACACCGATGATCAGGTCGGGCTTGACCGCCGCAATTGCTTCGAGGCCCGGCTCCTGGCGCGAACCGATATCGGTCACGTTCGCGAGCCGCTCGCTTTGATAACCGAGCCAGCCCGGATAGAACGCGGTATCGGCCATCCCGACCGGCACGATGTCGAGCGCGATCACGCTTTCCGCGAACATGAAGTCGAGCGCGACCACGCGTTGCGGGCGCACCGGCATCGTCGCGCTCGCCTGCGACACGACGGGATTGCCGGCCAGCGACACCGCCCCCTGCGCGCGGTGGGCATCGAGCGTCGCGGCAACGGCGCCGGACGATGCGGATAGCGCGCCACAGCACGCGGCGCCGAGCGCCGCGAGTGCGCCAAGCGCGTGCCGGCGGCCGGCATCGATCACCGGATCGCGTCCTGCTCGGCCAGCGCCGCGTCGTCCATCGTCAGTAGCAGGGGGCAGCTTCCACACAGTTGCGTTTCTCCAGGAATTTCATAGCGCAGGCAGCACACGCGACGCGCACGAAACGGCGTCGGCAGCAGCGGCGAGCGCGGCACGGCATCGCGCACGGGGACGCGCAGCGGATTCGGCTCGCCATGCACGCAGCGCGAACCGAACAGCCAGTCCGCATCGCGGACGGGATCAGCCGCGCATGGCAGCGAACGATACGTATCGAGCAGATAGTCGAGCAGGTTGCCCGCGTTGCTCCACAGCACGCGCGGCGTGACGCGGCCCATCGCCGCGAGCAGGTCGATCACCGTGCCGAGATGCGCGACGAGCCCCGCATAGCGGGGCGCCGGGTCGTCGCACGGTACGCCGAGCGCATCGTGCGGGAAATACAGCGCGGTGGGCATCCCGTCGTCGAGCGCGACGAACGTGCGCTCGGGCGACATGTCGAGCGGCCGGCCGAGCGTCAGCGCGGCGACGACGCCGGCCGGCGCCGCGCGACCGAAATAGTATTTGCTCCATTGCGACATCAGCGCGCGCGCATGCTGCGCCGGATCGCCGCCGTAATGGCCGACCATCGCGTCGAGCACGATGTCGCGATGCGCGGGCAACGCGCTGACGGGTACGACGATGCGGCCCGGCGCATCGTGAGCGTCGTCCGGCATCCCGAGCCAGACGACGTCGAGGTGTTCGGCGAACGGTTCGGGCGCGAACGTCGAAAAACGCGTGGCGCGCGCGCCGTCGAGCGCGGGCGTCATCGCCCTGCGCGCCGGGCGCGGCGCCCCTCGAGGATCAGCAGCCCGAGCAGGTACGGCGCGCCGATCAGCGCGGTCAGCACGCCGGCCGGCACTTCGCGCGGCGCGACGACCGTACGCGCCGCGAGATCCGCCACGCCAAGGATCAGCGCACCGCACGCGGCCGCGAGCCACAGCCGCGTCCGGTGCCGGCGCGCGCCGAGCATCGTCGCGACGTGCGGCGCCATCAACCCGATGAAGCCGACCGGCCCGACCGCCGCGACGGCCGCGCACGCGGCGAGCGTCGCGATCGTCAGCGCGAGCGGCCGCAGCGCGGCCACCGGCAGCCCGAGTGCGGCGGCCTGGTCGTCGCCGAGCGCGAGCATGTCGAGCGGTTTCGCGAGCCATGCGAACACGGGCACCGCGAGCACGCACCACGGCAGCAGCATCGACACCTCGCCCCAGCTCCGGCCATAGGTACCGCCGACGAGCCACACGACGAAGCGCGCGGGCTGCACGCTTTCCTGCGTGATCAGCCATTGCGCGAGCGTGGTCCACAGCGCGCCGATCACGATACCGGTCAGCGCCACCGCGAGCGGCGCATAGCGATGCCGGTGATTCAGCGCGAGCGTGACTGCGAGCGACAGCCCGCCACCGATCAGCGCGGCCGCTGCGAGCGTCACATGGCCCATCAGCGGCCACGTCGACAACGCGAACAGCGTGACGAGCCCCGCGCCCTGCGTGACGCCGAGCACTTCGGGGCCCGCGAGCGGATTGCGCACGATGCTTTGCATCGCGACGCCGCTCACCGCCAGCAACGCGCCGGCAAGCAGCGCACACAACAGGCGCGGCATGCGCAGGTCGATCAGCATCCGCGCGAGCGCATCGTGGCCGGACAGCGCATCGGACCAGCGCGCGATCGACAGCCACTCGGGGCCGGCCGACACGCCGACGAACACGATCAGCACGCCTGCCACGACGAACAGCGCCGTGCGCAGCGGCCAGCCGAGCCGTTCGAGCCAGCCGACGAGCCGCGTCGAGCCGCCGCCCGACGCGCGTTCGGCATCCGCGTGCAGCACGCCCGACCACGCGGCGCCCCGCCGGATCATCGCGAGCATCAGCGGCGTACCGACCAGTGCGATCGCGACGCCGGTCGACAGCGTGGCGTCGAGACCCGACGCGAGCACCGCACTGTCGGTGACGAGCACGAGCGCACCGCCCGCGAGCGCCGACAGCGGCACCAGCACGCCGAGCCGCGCCGCGCGCGCGCCGCGCACCTGGCGCAGCAGGTTCGGCGCGACGAGGCCGACATACGACAGCGGGCCCGCGATACTGACCGCCACGCTCGTAAACGCGACCGCGACGATCGTCGCGGCGAGCCGCGTCGCGTCGACGCGCACGCCGGCCGCGGCCGCCGCATCGTCGCCGAGCGTGAGCGGATTCAGCGGCCGGATCACGAACGGCAACGCGACGAGCGGCACGACGAGCCAGCGCGCGGCGAGCGCGAGGCCCGTCGCGCCCGGCTGGTAGAGGCTGCCGTTGGTCCACAGCGCGGCACCCGCGATGTTCTGCTCGAAGAACGCGAGCACGAGCGTCGACAGCGCGGCGAACAGCAGCATGCACACGCTGCCGGCGAGCACGAGGCGCAACGGCGTCGCGCGCCAGCCGCCGGCCGCGACGATCGCGCAGGCGGCCGCGGCCAGCCCGCACACGAACAGCAGCGGCACCGATGCAACACCGGCCAGTGCGGGCACGAGCATCGCCGCGAGCAAGCCGAGCTGGGCGCCGCCCGTCACGCCGAGCAGGTCGGGCGACGCGAGCGGATTGCGCGTGAGCGACTGGAACAGCGCGCCGGCGATGCCGAGGCACCCGCCCGCGACGAGCGCCGCCGCGACGCGCGGCAGGTTGAGGTCGAACAGGAACACGTGCGCGAGCGCGGCGGCATCGCTGCCGGACACGGCGTCCCACCACACGCGCAGATCGGGCGCGACGCGCAGCGCCGCGAGTGCCGCGATCAGCGCGACGAGGCCGAGCGCGATCGCGCCCGCTCGGCCCGACGTCGTGCCCTTCCCCGCCGCCGCGAGGCGCTTGCGCATCGCGAACGTCGTCATACAGCGAGATCCCGGTCGAAGACGGCCGCCTGCGGCGCGCCGTCGGTCGTCGGCCCATAGGCCGGCACGCACATCGGCGCGCCCGTCTGCGGATGCGAAAGCTTCAGCATCTCGACGCCGAACGCCGCGCGCAGCCGCGCCGGATCGAGCATCGCGTCGGGCGTGCCCTGCGCGACGAGGCGGCCCGCGCGCATCAGCACGATCTCGTCGCTGTACGCGGCCGCCTGGTTCAGGTCGTGCAGCACCCATACGATCGTCAGCCCGCGCGTGCGGTTCAGCGTGCGCAGCGCATCGAGGATGTCGAGCTGGTGATGGATGTCGAGGTAGGTCGTCGGTTCGTCGAGCAGCACGATCGGCGCCTGCTGCGCGAGCGCCATCGCGATCCATGCGCGCTGGCGCTCGCCGCCCGACAGTGCACCGACGTCGCGGTCCGCATCGCACGCGAGGCCGCTCGTCTCGAGCGCCTCGTCGATCGCCGCATGGTCGGCTCGCGACAGGCCGCGCAGGAAGCCGCCGTATGCATAGCGCCCGTACGCGACGAGCTCGCGCACCGTGAGGCCCGATGGAATCTGGTTGAACTGCGCGAGCATCGTCAGCTCGCGCGCGAGCGCGCGGCGGCGAAACGCCGCAAGCGGCTGGCCGTTGACTTCGACATGGCCGGCACGCGCGGGCTGCAGGCCCGCGAGCGTGCGCAGCAGCGTGCTCTTGCCGCAGCCGTTCGGTCCGCACAGCGCGGTTACGCGGCCGGCCGCGATCGACAGGTCCAGCCCGTCGATCACGACATGGTCGCGATACCCTACCGACAGCCCGCGCGCGGCAAGCGCGGCGGTACTACGCGTCATCAATCCTCCGTTCGGTCGCGCGGGACCGTATAACTCTGCGCCATCGCGACGACGACCTTGCGCGGCCCCTCGAACGGGTCGCGCGCATGCGCGGTCAGCATGTTGTCGAGCATCAGCACGTCGCCCGTGCGCCACGGGAACACGATGCGCTGCTGGTCGAGCACGCCGCGGATCTCCGCGAGCGCGTCGGCTTCGAGCGGTTCGCCGTCGCCGTAATACACGTTGCGCGGCACGTTCTCGAGCCCGACCGCGTCGGCGAGCGCTTCCTGCATGTCGTCGTCGAGCGCCGACAGGTGAAACAGGTTCGCCTGGTTGAACCACACGCGCTCGCCGGTGCGCGGATGGCGCGCGACGGCCTGGCAGCGTTCGCGCGTGCGCAGCAGCAATTCGCCGTCATCGTCGGTGCGCCACGCGCATTCGATGCCGCGCGCCGCGCACATCCGCTCGACCTCGGCCGGCTCGTCGGTGCCGAACGACTGCTGCCACGGCAGGTCGAGCCCCTGCCCGAAATTGCGCACGTACAGCAGCTCGCGCTTCTCGAAACGCGCAATCAACGCCGGATCGAGCGCGCGATAGACGGCGCGGCTGTCCGCGATCGGCGTCGCCCCGCCCTTCGGCGCGGCGAGCGCGCAGTGGAACCAGATCCGCAGCGGCCATTCGCGCGTATACGACTGCTCGTTGTGCAGCGGAATCGCGCGGTGCGGCGGATATTCGGTCGACGTGTAGACCGCGCCTTCGACCTGGCTGCGCGGCGTCGATGCGTATTCATAGCCGATCAGCGGATCGCCGAACGACGCCGCGAACTGCTGGAACGAGTCGATCGACGGCACGTGAAAACCCGTGAACAGCACGCCGCCCGCCCGTTCGAGCGTGTCGGCCGCGATCTCGCGCGCCAGCGGCGCGACATCGTCGATCGACATGCCGTCGCTGCCGCGCGGCGACACGACGGTGGGCAGCCCCGGCTCGATACGCAGGTCGTCGAGCGTCGGCAACGAAAGCAGGGTCATGCAACGTCCTCTTCAGGTGGCGCGCCGGATCTCGGCGCAGCGGGTCACGACGCGCGCGATGCGCGCTCGCCGTCCATCGCGCGGCGCAGGCTCGCGGGGCGCATGTCGGTCCAGACGGTCTCGATGTGCGCGAGACAGTCGGCTTTCGGGCCGCTCACGCCGATCTCGCGCCAGCCGGCCGGCACGGGCCGGAACGTCGGCCAGATCGAATACTGTTCTTCGTCGTTGATGACGACCGTATAGACGAGGTCATCGGTGTCGGCGGAAGGCGTCGTGGCTTGCGTCATGATCGGGAATTGCTGAGGCGGTTGAAGGTGGCGAAGCGGCGGTTTCGGCCGCTCCTGTCTGATAGACGTTTGGCCGGCGCGGTTTTTTACCGGCGCCGTGCGCGGCCGCCCAGGAACACCGGGCACGCGACGCCGCGATGGCACGCGTCGAGGCATTCCGCGCAGTGGCGTTCCGCGTCGCGCACCATGAAATGCACGAGCGTCTGCGACACGTTCAGCGCGCGCGCCGCGGTCTGCAGCGTCTCCTCGCGCAGCCGCACCATCTCGAACGCCGCACGGCTGCGCGCCGGCAGGTCGTCGAGCGCGGCCCACACACGCCGCAGCGTGTCGCGCGTCAGCAGCGCGGCTTCCGGCGTCGGCTCGGGCGACGGCACGTCGAAGCCGTCGTCCTCTTCCGTGTGATAGACGTTCTCGAGGCTTTGCCGGCGGCACGCGTCGATCGACGCATTGCGCACCATCCGCGTCACGTATGCGACCGGCTGGCGCACCGCGTCCTGGTTCGGGAATTCGACGAGCTTCACGAACACGTCGTGCACGACGTCCTCGGCGCGGCTCGCGCAGCCGACGAAGCCGCGCGCGACATTGACGAGCATCGTCCGATGCGAGATCAGCACATCCAGCAACGCGCCCTGCGCACGGGGCTCCGCGGTGCGGCGCGCACGCGGCGGCCGGTCGGGAAAACTGCCGAGGAACGGGTTCGCCGCTGCCGTCGCCGGTCGTTCGAGCACTTCCGCCATCGCCATCGATCTGCTCCGTCAAATTCCGAGATAGCGCAATTTAACGTAAACGCAAATCATTCTCAATTCGATTACGAGATAACCCTTTCGGTTGTCAGGATTTGTCTGAACAATCGGCGAAATCGTTACTGGGGTAGATGGGACGCATGCTGCCGGCCGTGGCAGGCGGCCATCGACGCGTCTGTCCGGCGGATACGGCTGCCGCTGCTTTCACGGGGTTCTGACGAAACGCCTGCGGGTGTCGTGTCATGTGCGGTAGCAACTTCTTACCACGTGAAATTTTGAGGGCCCGTACGATCGACGTGCCGTTTCCCCAGGGAGAACAAACATGAAATCCATCGTGGTATCCGCTGTCATGCTGGGTGCGCTGTCGAGCGTGATGCTCACCGGATGTGTCGCCTATCCTGGCCCGGCCGAAGTCACGATCGGCTGGCATGGCGATCGTTACTGGGACGGAAATCGCTACTGGGAGCGCCGCGACTGGGAGGCACAGCATCGCGGCGGTCGTGACGAACGCCGCGAGGGTCGCCGGGACGACCGTCGCGACGATCAGCGGCCGCAGTGGTAATGCGCTGCCGCTCCCGTGATCCGCTATTCAACGACAGGACCTCAAATATGAAGACGCTACTCAAGACCCTGACCGTCGCGGCGCTCGCCGCCGCTGTACTCGTTCCGGCGATCGCCGAAGCCCATCCGCACCGCGTGTGTCACTTCGAGCATCACCATCACAAGGTTTGCCGCTGGGTGCGGTAAACGACACAAGGCGCCGGGGAACCGGCGCCTTGCTTCATCGCTTTACCTGCATGCGACCGTGATCGCTAGCGTGCGGCCGGTAGCAGCCGGCATTGCACCAGCCGCGCCGGGGTGACCGGCATGCGGCAGACGTCTCGCCGTATCGCGGCGTTCGGCTTTGCCGCCAGCATGCGTGACATCGTCTTCGGCTGCGA
The DNA here is from genome assembly GCF_002223135.1 of Burkholderia sp. AU33423. Classification (NCBI taxonomy): domain Bacteria; kingdom Pseudomonadati; phylum Pseudomonadota; class Betaproteobacteria; order Burkholderiales; family Burkholderiaceae; genus Burkholderia; species Burkholderia sp. AU33423. The sequence goes on along the minus strand of NZ_NKFH01000004.1, from coordinate 1,330,654 downwards.
CGCCCGTACCCGCGATGCGTCCGCACCCGGGCTCGCCGGCCGCAATGCACGCAGCGTCGCCGCATCGATGTGCACTTGCCAGAATTGCGGCCTCCCGTCGGGGTCGTCTTCGCGATAGCCCTGCCCCGTGATGGTCTGCCCGTCGGGGCTCATGCCGATCGCGCTGCTCAGATTCAGCGTGCCGACCGACAGGCCGGCCTCTTCGAGCAACGCAACGAGGCTGCGCATGCCGCTTTGCGGCGTCCAGACGAAGACACGCGTGCCATCTATCTGTCCGTTGCTCGATGCGCCGATTACAACCCGCCCGTCCGAGCTGATCGACGACGCGTAGCTACTGTTGTCGCCGTCGAGAAAACCGAGCCGCTGGATGGTGTCACCGCCGTTCGTCCACAGCACGGCCTCCGAGTCGACCCGTTGTCCATCCGGCGTGACCACCAGGGTGCCGAGCGAGCCGGCGATCGTCCGTTCGTCTTCGGTCACGCCATGGGCCAGATCCATTCTGGCCACGCCCGTGTTGATCGTCGGCAACAGTCGTTCGCCGAATCGTTCCGTCCACAGGAGTGCACGCGAGCCATACACGCCGTCGACATTGCCGGCGTACCCGGTTGCCGCATTCCCGGACGAGGTCATCGACAGGAGTTGCACGGCATAGTCGCCGCCCGGCGGCAACTCGCGGAAACCCCTCGGCTGGTCCCACATGAACCGTGCATTCCGGCCGCCTGTCGCCGTGAAGCTGCCAGTCATCCTCGTGCCGGCGAGGTTCGCAACTTCGACCGATGCGCCCCAGCCCGCCGTATCCGGAACGAGTTTCTGTGTGCGACCGTCGCCGGGCCATCGCACCGCCCATCGATCGAGGTTGCTGCTGTCCGCCTGGCGCGCGCTGATCGAACCGCCGATCACTCGGCCATCGGCCGACACCGTCTGCGCCAGCGAGTCGTAGGCGTTTGCCGGCGCAGCCAGCCTCTGCCAGCCCGTCGCAGCCGACCACGAGAAGGCCGTCGATCCACCGGGCTGCACGTCGCTCCAGTACGAGCCGATGATCGTCTTGCCGTCCGCACTGACGGCATGGCCGTTGTATCGCATATTGCGCGGCCCGCCCAGGTCGCCGATCACGGTCAACGAATACCCGCCAGCCGATACCGTCTGTGCGTGACCTTCACTCATAGCCGACATGGCCAGCACGGCCACGACGACACTGCGTCTCAGATGCATCTCCTTCTCCTCCGTCGGTTCGTCAATGAAATTCCGGTGCTGGTGGCGCCTTTTTACGACACGCGTCGCTCATACCGCGCAACGCTCAATACAGGAAAATCCGGATCGTGGCGGACGCATCGAACGGCCCTATCTTCGGTTGTCCGAACGACTTGAGCACCGCATCGAGCAACACGGTCTGATTCGCGACGTTGGCCGCAAACTGCGTGAGCGTGAACTGCTTGTTGAATTCGATCGGCTTGCCCTGGCTGTCTTCCATGCCGATGCCAAAGTTGCTCTTGCTTTCAGGCACTAGCAGGCCGTTCTGCACAGTGCCCTTCGTCGCTTCGAAGTAACCGTCGACGCGCACCGGAATGCTGCACTTCTTGGTCAGAGACAGCGAAAACCGCTTGCGCGGCACGGCCGGCAGGAACCCGTTGCCCGAGGCCTGCACCTGCCCGAAATTCACGATGCCCGGCTCGGGCGTGACCAGCACGTCGACCGTACATGGTGTGGGCTTGAGCTTTTGCAGCCCACTCAGCTTGTAACGGAAACTCCCTTTGCTGTTCAGCCCGTACCTGCCGTCGAACTGGAACACCGCGTAGATGTCCGACGGCGGTGTCACCCACGCTCCACGCTTGCGCACGACGACCTGGTACGCGATGCTGATGGGCCACTTCTTGCACAGCCCGGCCTCCACCTCCCAATCGCTCATGTTGCAGGCTTCCACGGTGCGGTGCGTGTCGATGCCGTCTCCCGGCTGGCTGCTGCGCCCGTAGTAGTCCTGGCCCTCGAAGCGAATCCCGACTTCCAGCCCCCACGCGACCGGATTCTGCTTCTCAGGGTTGGCGTAGAAGTAGATCTGCTCGTCGAAGTACTGCAGGTTCTTGGCGATGTCCTTGTAGCAATAGCCGGTGGTCGTGCGCGGCGGCGACACCCAGATCACGTAGCCGTCGGGTGCGTCGGTCGGATACGACGCCACGTTGCCGATCGACTCGGTCAGCGACATGCCGCCGCCGTTCGCGACACATTTCAACGCCCACGCCGGCTGCGCAAGCGCGACGAACAGCGCAAGCACACACCACCGAAGCCACTTGGGCATCCGCGTCGTCACTCCGCTTCGCGTGCCCCCGCTCATTTCTTCACGCTCTTGCAAGCACCGGCCTCACACGCATACTCCACCGCCACCTGGCCGCCGTAGTCGTCCACATGCGTGACGAACAGCGTCGACGGCGTCGCGGCCTTGAACGGCACGTCGGACGTGCTCATCGGGCTCACCATCACCGGCTCCAGCGGCACGGGCGTCTTCTGCGCCCCCGAAGCCAGGTTGACGATCGTGATGTGATACGGCGTCGGGTTGTCGAACACGAGCGCGTGCGCGGCCGAATCGACCCGCAACGTCATCGGCAGCGTCCAGTCCTCGTCGCGCGCCGGCTGCACGGCCTTCGGGCGATAGAACAGCTTCATCTGCGTATGCAGCGCGATCTGCAGCGTGTTCGGCGTATCCGTCTTCGGCGGCACTTCGCGGATGTTCAGGTAGAACACTGTTTCGCGATCGGCCGGCAGCTCGGTGCCCGGCAGCTTCGCGATCCGCAGCACGTTGCGCTCGTTCGCCTCGACGCGCTGCAGCGGCGGCACGACCATCAGCGGCGACGTGATCTTGTTGCCCTTCGCGTCCTCGAGCCACGACTGCACGAGATACGGGTACGTCGTGCTCTGGTTGGTGATCGTGACGATCGCGGCCTGTTCGCCTTCGTTGAAGATCACGCGCGTGCGATCGGGCACGATCGCCGCCTGCGCGGCGCCTGCGAACAGCGTGCCGGCGGTCGCGAGCACGCACCATGCGCGCCGCGAAAAGGAAAGGGAGAAGGAATTTTTCATCGCGGGATCCGTGAATTCATCGTTCGACCCGTGCGGCCGCTGCATGCGACTCGCCGGGCGTCTGGCACGTCACCGGAATCGGCGTGCCTTCGAGTTGGAGCTGGTTCGGCAGCGTATCGATCGTGCAGAGCGTGCGTTCGCCCGCACGCACCGCCAGCGTGGATTTCGGCTGAACCTGGGTCAGGAACGCCGCACCGCCCTCGCCGACGATGCCGAGTTCCTTGCCGTTCGCCACGTCCTGCACCGATGCGCCGAACGGCAGCGGCTTGCCGGCCGGGTCGGTCAGCGTCAGGTACAGGTTGCTGCCGCGCGCGGCGGAAAACTTCACAAAGCCGATCGCGCCGTCGGTCAGCACCATGCGCTGGATCGGGTTCGTCACCTGCACTTCGAGCGGCAACTTCTCGACGTTGACGGTCGCGTCGTACACGTTGTACGGCGAGATGCCGTCGAGCACCGCATAGCCGCGCGAATCGGTATGCGAGAGCGTGCCGGACAGCGGCACGTCGGGCACGCCGTCGGTCGACACCAGCAGGCGCGTGTCGCCCGAATTGCCGTTCGCATGCGCCGCCACGCCGTATTGCGTCGCGACGAACGAACCGTCGACTTCGAGCGATGCCGCCGCATACGCATTGGCCAGCGTCGACGCCTGTGCGGTCAGCTGATACGCGGACGAGCGCTGGCGGTAGCTCGCGTTCGCCGACGCACGCCCGTCGGTCGCGCCCGCGTTGACCTGGTAGGTCCGGCCATTCGGATCGTCGTAGATGTAGCCCGCGTTCACGCTCGTGCTGCCGCTGCCCGTCGTCAGGTTCGACGTGACGGTGTGGCGGCCGCCGATCGGCAACGTCGCGGTGACCGAGACCTGGTTGCCGCTTGCACCGGCGCTCTGCGTACGGAAAGCCGACACGCTCACGTTCAGGTTGCGCAGCGTGCCGATCGAGAACGCCCGCGTCAGCGTGAGGCCGACGCGCTGCTCGTTCGCACGTTCCCAGTAGGTCGTCTGGTCGTACGAGAAATAGGTCGATGTATCGCCGAAACGCTTCGACAGCGTGGCCGAGTAGCGCTGCTTGCTGTTGGCGAGGCCGTACGCGGTCGGGTCGCCCGAGAACTGCGCGAAGTTCGTGTATTCGCGCTCGGAGAAGCGATAACCGAAGAAGCGCACGTCGGCATCGAGCCCGTCGAAGTGCTTCGAATAGTTGATGCGGTACGAGTTGCCGTTGCGGGTCGCACCGTTCCACCACAGCTTCGCTCGCGCATGCGTGACGTCGGCCGACAGCGCGCCGAACGCGCCGAAATCGCGGCCCACGCCGAGCGCGATCGACGTATAGCCCGACGCGGCGATGAAGCCGCCGTACGCCGTGACGTCGAACGGCAGGCCGTAGGCGATTTCACCGAAGCCGAAGAACGGCGTGATGCCGGCGCCGCCGAACAGTCGCGGCTTGCCGACGGCGGCCTTGTAGCGCAACTGCCCGGCGCGGGCGAGGAACGGCACGGCGGCCGTCGTCACCTGGAAGCGCTGCACGCTGCCGTCCTCTTCCTCGACCGCGACGTCGAGCGTGCCCTGCACGCTCGTATTGATGTTCTGCAGCGCGAAGGCGCCCGGCGACACGCGCGTCACGTACAACACGCGGCCTGCCTGCGACACGGTCACGGTCGCGTTGGTGCGTGCGACGCCCGAAATCAGCGGCGCATAGCCGCGCAACGATGGCGGCAGCATGCGGTCGTCGCTGCGGATCGACGCGCCCGTCAGCGCGAACGTGTCGAAGATGTCCGAAGTGAGGTAGTCGTCGCCGAACGTCACCGTCGACTGGATCGACGGCAGCGCACGAAATGCATAAAGCCGGCTGAAGCGGAACGTGCGGTCCGCGTAGGCCGTATTGCCCACGTTCGATTGCGCCTGGTAGTCGCCGCGAAAGCGCCATGCATCCCAGTTCGCGCCAACCGTCCCGTAGGCCTGGATCGAGTTCGTCTGGCGGCCGCCCGTCCCGAAGTTGCGGTTCGTGTTCGCGATCACGCGATAGTCGAGCATCGCACCCGGAATCCCTTCGGACCACCGCGACGGCGGCAGGTAGGTCGAATCGGTGAACTCGAGCGCGGCCTGCGGAATCGTGATCTTGAGCCGCCCGTCGCTTTTGAGGTAGCGCACGGTCGCGCCCTCAATCGCGCCGAGGTCGACGCAGCGTCCGCCCTGGAAGCGCGGCAGGTCCTTCAGGAGCGACGGCTTCAGCCCGAACTGCGCGACGAGTTCCGGCGGCAGGCACGGCTTGCCCGCCCCCGAAGTGTCGACTGCGATGAATTCGATCGCCTGCAGCCCATAGAACAGGTCGTTGACCTGCACGTCGAGCATGTACTCGCCGGGCAGCGTGAAGTCCGCCTGCGAGAACTGCGACAGATCGACGTTGTTCGAGCCGTCGATGTTCAGGAACGACGAATTGAATTCCGTCGCATGGCTCTGGCTGCCGACAACCAGCACGGAGACGCAAAGGAAGGAATGTCTGATTCGCACGCGGTGCTACCGGAAGTCCAGGGAGGGAGAAAAGGAGGAAAAACGAACGAGGAAGGGTGCGCGCACCCTTCCCCGGTACGGCGGCTTACTGGTAGCGGACGGTGAAGTTCGCGACGCCCTCGGCGGTACCCGGCGTCACGCCGGCTGCGGTCGCTTCGTACATAGCCGCGAAGCGTGCGACGTTCGTGCCGTTCTGCAGCACGGTCGGTGCCTTCTGCTCGGCGCCGTTGTCGAGGTACTCGCCCGATGCTGCCTGCAGGCGGATGCCGACGTTGGTCGCCGAACCGATCGTCGCGAGCAGCTTCGGCTGGCCTGCGCTCGACGTGCCCGTGAACGTGAAGTACGCGTTCTGCGCGACGCTCGTGTCGCAGTCGGTCAGCTTGATGTCGAAGTTGGTCGGCGTGGACTTGTCGCCGGCCTGCTTGAACACGTTGGTCGGCACCTTGCCGAGGTTCACGGTCTGGTTGACCGAACCCGAATCGATGCCGCATGCGCCCGCGACGATCTCGCCCGTGAAGTTGATCGTGCCGGTGCCCGCTGCGAAGGCCGAGGTCGACAGGGCCGCGAGTGCGACAGCGGTCAGGAGGGATTTTTTCATGACGTTACCCGTAAGGAGTACAAATGGAGTAGATGACGTGGCGGACACAAACGGCAGCGTGTGGTGGCTCCCGTCCGTCACGAGGCCGCATTATCGAGATAATCGTGAAAGTTTTCTGTAAATCATTGTCAAATGCTTCTGACAATGTTCGATTTAGCCCTCTAAATCCACACTATTTCGCGTCGATTTCCAATCCCGTGATTTTTATCCGCAGTCCTTTTTTATTCGACGGAAGCAATTGAAGATTAAAGATATTTTCGATAGATAGTCGCCACCACCCCGCTCTTCCTTGCTGGCATTGGCTCCGGGAAAGTCATCCGCGAAAAGGACAAAACATTGTCCAGAGCCGCCATCGTTGTCCGGCGGCAACGCCGATATCAAATCATTTTCAACAAACAGGAAATTAAAGATCGATTCAATCAATATAATTTTTTCGCGCAAACGATTGCGCAATGGGTACAAACGTTTTACTGCGACACTTTGCCGCCCTCATTATTTCCAATATATGATTAATTCGATCGTCAATTCCGGATCGTAAATCGCACGCATGAGCGGTCGCCGGAACTCGACATCCGGACCGCATCGCATGGGAGAAGGAAGGAGAAATGTCCCGCACACGTTTGCGCGGAATGGCGACACGAGCGGTCGCAAGACGAGGGCTGCTCCGGAACGCACACGTGCGGTTGCGACACGATGAAAAGCGTCCTGACCGGCCTGTCAGTGGGGAAAGATATCGCTGGAGCTGCGGTGCGGATCGAAGGAAGCGGCGGCAGCACGCCGATGCGTACCGCCGCCGTCATGCCGCCCACGCGTCGTCGCGTCAGGCGACAGGCATTACGCGGATGCCGCAGCCTCCGCCGACGCCGGCGACCAGCCGCCGCCGAGCGCACGGTACAGCGTGATCGCATTCGCGAGCCTGAGCTGCTTGAGCCGGATCAGCTCCTGCCCCGACTCGTACGTGCTGCGCTGCGCGTCGAGCAGTTCGAGATACGTCGCGACACCGCCCGCGTAGCGGCGCTCGGCGAGCTTCAACCGTGCACCGTCGGCCGCATACACGTCCTGCTGTGCGGCAAGCTGGCGATCGATCCAGTCGCGCGCGGCGAATGCGTCGGCCACTTCGCGGAACGCGGTCTGTACCGTCTTCTCGTAATCGGCAACCGCGATGTGCTTGCGCGCGTTCGCGACGTCGAGGTTCGCGCGATTGCGTCCGCCCGCGAAGATCGGCAGCGTGAGGCGCGGCGCGAACGTCCACACGTTCGTGCCGCCGCTGAACAGGCTCGAGAACGCATCGCTGACCGAGCCATAGTCGCTCGTCAGCGTGATGCGCGGGAAGAACGCCGCGCGCGCGGCGCCGATCTGCGCGTTGGCGGCCTTGAGGCGTGCCTCTGCCTGCCGGATGTCCGGCCGCCGTTCGAGCAGCGCACTCGGTGCACCGGGCGCCACCGGCGCGATCGACAGTGCGTCGAGCGCAGTCGTGTCATCCGGCACGTTGCGCGCGAAGTCGCCCGCGAGCAACTGCAGCGCCCGCACGGACTGCGCATGCTCGCGCTGCAGCGCGGCTTGCGATGCACGCGCGGATGCCACCAGCATCTCGGCCGAACGCAGCTCGATCGCGTCGCTCGTGCCGGCCGCATAACGGCGCTGCGTGAGCGCGGCCATGCGTTGGCGCGCATCCAGCGTGCGCTGCGCCAGCGCGAGCTGCTCGTGCAGCGAGCGCTCCGATACGTACGCGCCCGCCACGTCGGCGATCACGCCGATGCGTACCGTGCGTTGCGCGTTCGCCGTCGCGAAATATTCGGCGAGCGCCGCATCGGACAGGCTGCGCACGCGGCCGAACAGGTCGAGCTCGTACGCGCTGAGGCCGACGCCCGCGCGATACAGCCCGCTGATCGCGCTTTCGCGCACGACCGGGTCGTACTGGCGCGTACGGTCATAGCCCAGATTCGCATCGACCGACGGCATCTGATCCGCGCGCTGCACACCATACAGCGCGCGCGCTTCCTCGAGACGGCCGGCCGCGACCCGCAGGTCGCGGTTGTTCGCGAGCGCCGCGTCGATCCACGCCTGCAGCGCGGCATCGGTAAAGTAGGCGCGCCAGTCGTCGAGCAGCGCGGTGTCGGCGGGCGACACCTCGGCCGCCGGTGCGGCACTGCCGTCGACCGGCGCATAGGTCGCCGGCACCGGCGCCGCCGGCCGCTCGTTACGCGGCGCGAGCGTGCAGCCGGCCAGCGCGAGCGCGGCGGCCAGCGCAACCTGGGCCCGCAGCACGGCGCGTGCATTCAGCGCAAACATTATCGAGAACCCTCCATCGTCGCCGGCTGTGCCGCGCCGCGCCGGCGCGGGCCGACGTCGAACAGGCGGCCGACGATCACGAAAAACAGCGGGACGAGGAACACCGCGAGCACGGTCGCCGTGATCACGCCGCCCAGCACGCCGGTGCCGATCGCCATCTGCGCGCCGGACGCGGCGCCCGACGCGAACGCGAGCGGCAGCACGCCGACGCCGAACGCGAGCGACGTCATCACGATCGGCCGCAGCCGCAGGCGCGCGGCCTCGAGCGCCGCGTCGACGAGCGACATGCGCTGCGCGACCAAATCCTTCGCGACTTCGACGATCAGGATCGCGTTCTTCGCGGACAACCCGATCGTCGCGATCAGCCCCACCTTGAAGTAGATGTCGTTCGGCATCATCCGCAGCGTGACGCCGAGCACCGCACCGATCACGCCGAGCGGCACGACCAGCATCACCGCGAACGGAATCGACCAGCTCTCGTAGAGCGCCGCGAGCGCGAGGAACACGACGAGCACCGACAGCGCGAACAGCATCGGCGCCTGCGCACCCGACAGCCGCTCCTCGAACGACTGCCCCGACCACGCGAAGCCGGTGCCGGCCGGCAGCTTCCCGGCGAGCCGCTCGATCGCGGCCATCGCCTCGCCGCTGCTGTGGCCTGCCGCGGCCGAGCCGTTGATCGTGAACGACGGAAAGCCGTTGTAGCGCGTGAGCTGCGGCGGCCCGAGCGTCCAGTGCAGCGTCGTGAACGCCGCGAGCGGCACCATCTCGCCATGCGTGTTGCGCACGCGCAGCTTCTTCACGTCGTCCGGATCGAGCCGGTGCAGCCCGTCGGCCTGCACGACCACGCGCCGCACCTGCGTGCCGTGCATGAAGTCGCCGATATAGTCGGAGCCGAACATCACCGCGAGCGTCGTGTTGATCTCGTCCATCGACACGCCGAGCGCGGACGCCTTCGCGCGATCGATATCGAGCTTCAGCTGCGGCGCGTCCTGCGTACCGGCGAACATCAGGTCGGTCAGCGCCGGATCCTTGCGGCCCGTCTCCAGCAACTGCTCGCGCGCGGCGCTGAACGTCGCGTAGTCGAGCCCGCCGCGGTTCTGCAGCCGGAAGTCGAAGCCGCTCGACGAGCCGAGATCGGGCAGCGCCGGCGAGTTCATCGCGAATACCGTCGTGTTCGGCGTGCTCGCGAAGCGCTCGTTGATGCGCGCGACGATCGCCTGCACGTGCGCGTCTTCGTTCTTGCGTTCCTTCCAGTTCTTCAGCGTGACGAAGATCATCCCGCCGTTCGGCCCTTCGCCGTACAGGTTGAAGCCGCCGAGCGCATACGTGAACGCGGTCGGCTCGTCGCGGCGGATGGTCGACTCGACTTCCCGCACGCTCTGCATCGTTTCCGCGAGCGGCGTGCCTTGCGGCCGGATCACCATCACCATGAAGTTGCCCTGATCCTCGTCCGGCAGGAACGCGGTCGGCAGCTGCGTGAGCATCAGCACCGCGGCGCCGGTCAGCGCGCCGTACACGACGAGCCAGCGCACCGGCTTCTTCAGCATCTTGCCGACGCGCGTGGCATAGCGCTGCGTCGAGCTCGCGACCAGGCGGTTAAACCAGCCGAAGAAGCCGCGCTTCTCGTGATGGTCGCCCGACACGGGCTTGAGCAGCGTCGCGCACAGCGCGGGCGTCAGCGACAGTGCAAGGAAGGCCGAGAAGCCGATCGACACCGCGAGCGACAGCGCGAACTGCCGGTAGATGTTGCCCACCGCGCCGCCGAAGAACGCCATCGGCAGGAACACCGACGTCAGCACCACGGTGATCCCGATGATCGCGCCGCTGATCTGCTTCATCGCCTTGACGGTCGCGTCATAGGGCCCGAGCCCCTCCTCGACCATCAGCCGCTCGACGTTCTCGACCACGACGATCGCGTCGTCGACGAGGATGCCGATCGCGAGCACCATCCCGAACATCGTCAGCACGTTGATCGAGAAACCGGCCGCATACATCACGCCGAACGTGCCCGCGAGCGCGACCGGCACGACGAGCGTCGGGATCAGCGTCGCACGCAGGTTCTGCATGAACAGGAACATCACGAGAAACACGAGCACGCCGGCCTCGATCAGCGTCGTGACGACCTTGTTCATCGACACGCGCACGAACGACGACGTCTCGTACGGGATCTGGTACTTCACGCCCGGCGGGAAATACGCGGACAGCTCGTCCATCGTCGCGCGCACGCGCTTCTCGGTCGAGACCGCGTTCGAGCCCGGCGCAAGCTTGATGCCCATCCCGGTCGCGACCTTGCCGTTCACGTACGACGGATAGTTGTAGTCGTTGCCGCCGAACTCGACGCGTGCGACGTCGCGCAGATACAGCGCGGAGCCGTCGGCCTGCGTGCGCAGCGCGATCGCGCCGAAATCGGCCGGCGTCTTCAGCGGCGCATCGGCGAACACGGTCGCCGCGATCGGCGCGCTGGCCGGCACCGCGGCGCGGCCGATATCGCCGATCGTCACGCGCGCGTTGTGCGCACGTACCGCCGACGCGATATCCGACGCGGTGAGACCGTGCCCGGCCATCTTCACCGGGTCGGGCCAGATCCGCATCGCATACTCGGCGCCCCAGAACTGCACGCGGCCGACGCCCTCGACGCGACGCAGCGCCTGCACGACGTTCGCCGACGCATATTCGCCGAGCTGCACGTCGGTCATCCGCCCGTCGTCGGACGTCAGCGAGACCACGAGCTGGATGTTGTCGGCGGCCTTCTCGACCTGGATGCCGTCGCGTCGCACCGGCTCGGGCAGCCGCGCCTCGACCGTCTTCAGCCGGTTCTGCACTTCGACGGCCGCGAGATCGGCGTTCACGCCCTGCTTGAACGTCAGGTACAGCGACGCCGCCCCAGCACTGCTGGTGGCCGACGTATACATCAGCCCCGGCGCGCCGTTCATTTCGCGCTCGATCAGCGCGGTCACCGATTCCTCGACGACCTGCGCGGACGCGCCCGGGTACGTCGCATAGATGCTGACGACGGGCGGCGCGATGTCCGGGTACTGCGCAACGGGTAGCGCGCGGATCGCGAATGCGCCGCCCAGCATGATGAAAATTGCGATCACCCACGCGAAGACGGGGCGATCGATGAAGAAACGTGCCATGGTGGTGTGGTGTTGACCAGTCAGGTTTGACGGGCGGCCGCCTGCGAAGCGGCCGCTGCCGGCGCTGCCTTCGACGGCGGCTCCTTCTCGACGGGCTTGACGGCCGTGTCGGGCGCGAACTGCGCAGCGTTGTCGACGATCACGCGCTCGCCGCCCGCGAGGCCGCGCGTGATGCGCCAGTCATGGCCGCTCATCTGGTCGGCCGTGACCTCGACGTCCTTGACCTTGCCGTTCGTGCCGACGACCCGCACCGACGAGCGGTCGGCCGTGCGCAGCAGCGCATCGCGCGGCACGAGGATCGCCCGCTGGTCGACCGCCGTGTCGAGCGCGATCCGCACATACGCGCCCGGCAGCAGCTCGCGCTCCGGATTCGGGAACAGCGCGCGCATCGCGACGGTGTCGGTGGTCGGATCGACCGCGAGATCGCTGAACAGCAGCTTGCCCTTCAGCGGATACGCCGTGCCGTCGGCGCGCAGCAGCGTCACCGCGATGTCGTGCTGCGCGATGCCCGTCGCCCGCCCGCTCTTCACCGCGCGGCGCAGCGCGTCGACGTCGGCGGCCGGCTGCGAGAAGTTTACGTAGATCGGATCGAGCTGCTCGACGGTCGTGAGCGGCGTCGCCTGGTCCTGGCCGACGAGCGCGCCTTCGGTCACGAGCGCGCGCCGGGCGCGGCCCGCGATCGGCGCGGTGACGGTCGCATAGTCGAGCTGCAACTGCGCGCGCGCGAGTTCCGCCTTCGCGGAAGCGACGTCGGCCTTCGCCTGCGTGTCGGCCGCGACGGCCTCGGTGTGGTCGCGTTCGCTCACCGCGCGGTCGCGCACGAGATCGTCGTAACGGCGGCGCTTGTCGCTCGCCGCGAGCGCGGCGGCCTGCGCCTTCGCGAGCGCACCCTGCGCGGCGTCGCGCGCGGCCTTCAGCGGCGCGGGATCGATGCGGAACAGCACCGCGCCCTGCTTCACTTCCTGGCCTTCCTCGTAGGTGCGTGCGGTCACGATGCCCGCGACCCGCGCACGCACTTCCGCCTGCCGGTACGCGTCGAGCCGGCCCGGCAATTCGACGGTCATCGCCACGGCCGTCGGGCGCACCGTCACGACCGTCGCCTGTTTCGCGGCCTCCGGCGCGGCGTCCTTGTCGCCCTTTCCACATCCGGCCAGGGCCAGCACGGCCGCCAGCGCGAACGGCGCCAGTCGGTGGCGCAACAGGGAGCGATTGTTATTCATATGTGACCTCGGATCGTTCGCCACCGATAAAATGCGACGGCTCAGGGTGGCCGATTATAATCAGTCACGACTGATTAAATACACACCGTTTCAATCTGACCGCCACACTGTCTCAATAAAACGACAGCGAATTGTAAGGAATTTCAGGACATGGCCCGCAAGACCCGCGAAGAATCGCTCGCCATCAAGCACCGGATCCTCGACGCCGCCGAGCTCGTGCTGCTCGAGAAAGGCGTGGCACAAACCGCGATGGCGGACCTCGCCGAGGCCGCCGGGATGTCGCGGGGCGCCGTCTACGGCCATTACCGCAACAAGATGGAAGTGTGTCTCGCGATGTGCGACCGCGCGTTCGCGCGCACGTCGGAAGGCTTCGACGCGGGCGAAGGGCTACCCCCGCTCGCCACGCTGCGGCGCGCCGCGTCGCACTATCTGCAGGAATGCGGCGAGCCGGGCCCGATGCAGCGCGTGCTCGTGATCCTCTATACGAAGTGCGAGCAGAGCGAGGAAAACGGCGCGCTGCAGCGGCGCCGCATGCTGCTCGAACTGCAGATGCTGCGGATCACGAAGGCGCTGCTGCGCCGCGCGATCGCGGCCGGCGAAGTCGCCGCCGATCTCGACGTGCACCTGGCCGCCGTCTATCTCGTCTCGCTGCTCGAAGGCGTGTTCGCGTCGATGATCTGGACCAACCGGCTGCGCGGCAACCTGTGGAACGACGCCGAGGCCATGCTCGACGCCGGCTTCGACACCGTGCGCACGTCCGCCGCGCTGTGCATCCACGCGCACAAATTGCCGGACTGACGCAATTTGTCGTAATAAATGCTGATTTAACCCGATTTACCGCACTGCGAAACGAATGAGCTGACCCCCTTTAAAATTTTTAACGTTTTGCGGAACATCGGTAGACTGACGCTGTCATCTTTCTTTAGCGTCTTCGTGATAACCGGGTACGACCCGGTCTGCACGCCGCCGTTCGAAGCGGGCCCGCCCCGCGCGTTGGGTCGAACGGAAACGACACAGGCCCCTGGCGGGGCCTGTTTTGTTGCACGCCCGCCGCCCGCCCCGTCGCTGTCCGACGGATGTGCCGCCGGTGGACCCTGCCCACACCCCTTTGAACCGCTTTCCTGGATGTGGACACCTTGGTCAAGTCTGCCGCTACCCCTGATGCTTTCGCGCCCGGCCGCGCGCAGCGCATTGCGCGCGCCCTCGTGCCGGCCGCCGTGCTCGGCGCCCTCGCCGCACTCGGCCTCGCCGCGCTGCCGGCCGTGTCGCAACTGCCGGGCGCCGTCGATTCGGGCACGGCTGCGCTGCCGCAGCGCGTGCTGTCCGACACGCCGTTTCCCACCGCGCAGCATTTCGTGACCAGCGAGCTCGCCCGCACGATCGGCGAGCGCAACGATGCCGGCGAACGCAACGACCGCAGCCAGCAGCCGGGGCTGTTCGCGCCGCTCAGCGCGCACCGCAACGACATGCTCGGCTACGCGAGCCTGTTCCAGTTCGCGGCCCCCGAAAACCAGCACGGGATGCGCGCGGGCGACATCGAGCTCACGCTGTCCGATACGCTGAACCGTCTCGACGTGCCGCCCGAGGTGCGCATCCAGCTCGGCGATCTCGTCAGCGGCAAGGTCGCGATGCGGGCGAGCGCGCAGCGCGGCGACTACTACCGCGTCGCGTTCGATACGAACGACGGCACGCCGCGCCTCACCGCGCTCGAACTGCGCATTGCCGGCCGCACGTTCGGCGCGATCTGGTTCCGCGCGCCGGGCGCCGAGCACGGCGCGTACTACGCGCTCGACGGCTCGCCGCTCGAGGCCGCCGCCTTCACGATGCCGGTCAAGTGGACGCGCATCAGCTCGTTCTTCGGCGAGCGCATTCACCCGCTGTCGCAGGCGATGGCGTTCCACACGGGTGTCGATCTCGCCGCGCCGAGCGGCACGCCCGTCGATGCGGCGGCCGACGGCGTCGTATCGTTCGTCGGCACCGATCCGGGCGGCTACGGCCGCTACGTGATCGTCGATCATGCGGATGGCTATTCGACCTACTACGCGCATCTGTCCGCGTACGCTCGCGGGCTGAAGGTCGGCGAAACCGTGAAGCAGGGGCAACGCATCGGCTCGGTCGGGATGACGGGCGCCGCGACGGGCCCGCACCTGCACTTCGAGGTGCGCGTCGCGAACGATCCGGTCGATCCGCTCGTCACGCTCGCGAGCGCGCAGACGGCGCTGTCCGACATGCAGCTCACCGCCTTCCGCCAGGAAGCGGCGCAATGGCGCTTCCGTCTCGCCTCGATCAATACGGCGCCGTTCGCGTTCGCGCAGAACGACGGGCCGCTGTGGGGCGATTTCGCGACCGATTCATCGACGCTGCGCGCCGTCTTCAATACGCATTACTCGGCGTCGTGATGCACGTGCCGCCCGCCGTCGCTCGATGAGCAGCGGCGCGCGCGGCCGGCCCTCTACCGTCGTGGTCCGTGCTGCCCGGCGTGCTGTCCGCGCCACACTTTCATCGATACAGCCTCGTCGGCCATTCGAAACGGCCGCGGCATGCCGTCACCGCGCGGGTTCCGTATACTCGGCCGCCGCGTGCGCGGCGCGTTCCGCGCCCGGGCGGCGCGACAGCAACAAGCGCGCCGCGCCGTCGAGCGACGTGCACAGCACCAGATAGATCAGCGCGACGAACAGGAAGATCGGTGCCGGATACACCATCAGCCGGTTGTTCACCTGCGTCGCGACGAACGACAGCTCCGGCACGCCAACGATATACGCGAGCGACGTGTCCTTCACGAGCGCGACCCACTGGTTGACGAACGACGGCGTCATGATCCGGATCGCCTGCGGCAGCAACACGTAGCGCACCGTCTGCCAGCGCGTGAGCCCGAGCGACAGCCCGGCCTGCCATTGCCCGTCGCCGGCCGCAACGATGCCCGCATGCACCGCGTGCGCGAGATACGCGCCGCCGATCAGCGCGAGCGCGCACACGACCGTCGCGAGCCCCGGCACGTCCATGTGCAGCAGCATGGGCATCAGGAAGTAGGTCCAGAAAATCAGCATCAGCACGGGAATCGCGCGGAAGAAGCCGATGAACGCGAGCAACAGCACGCGCACGGGGCCACGCGCGAGCGCCATCGCAACGCCGAGCGCGATGCCGAGCACGGCCGAGGCGACGGCCGACGCGATCGCGAGCAGCAGCGACAGCGCGGCGCCGCCGAGCGGCCCGTCCGGAAAGGCGCCGACGAGCAGGTACGGCAGATTGGCGAGCAGCAGCGAAAAATCCATCGTCAGCGCCCCGCTCCCAGCCGGTCGCGCCATTGCGTGGCGGCATACGCGCCCGCTTCGATCGCGGCCACCGCCGCGACGTACAGCACGGTCGCCACGCCGAAGGCGGCGAACGTCTTGAACGTCTCGGTCTCGACCTGCCGCGATGCATACGACAGCTCGGCCACGCCGATCGCCATCGCGAGCGACGAGTTCTTCACGAGATTCATGTATTGGCCGAACAGCGGCGGCAACGCGATGCGCACCGCCTGCGGCAGCACCACGTAACGCAGCGACTGCATCGGCGTGAGGCCGAGTGCGGCCGCCGCATCGTGCTGTGCGCGCCGCACGCCGCGCAGGCCGGCTTCGCACTCCTCGGCGACGAACGCGGCCGTATAGGCACTCAGCCCGACCCAGCCCGCGACGAATTCGAACGACGGCCACGCAAGCGTGAACGGGCCGATGCTCAACGCATGACGCGCGTTCAGCCACGCGATCCATGTATCGGGCAGCAGCGACGCGACACCGAAATACCAGAACAGCAACTGCACGAGCAGCGGCGTGTTGCGGAACGTGACGACGTACGCGGCCGCCACCGCGCGCGGCGCCGTGCCGCGCGCATGCCGCATGACCGCGAGCAGCAGCCCGCCGGCGGTCGCGACGACGGCCGACGCGGCCGCAAGGCCGAGCGTCAGCAGGAAGCCCTGCCAGAGCCAGGACAAATATTTGGGAGCCAACCCGAGCATGCTGTGTTGCGGGCGCGAAGCGCGCGATCGGAAGAAAACGAAAAGCGCCGCGCGGCCGAGGGTCCGGCCGGTCGCGGCGCGCGTGCGATGCGGATCAGGTCTTGTCGCCGATCCGGAAGATGCGCGTGAGCGGCGTCTTCGTCGTCGGCCCGAACCAGGCGTCGTAGATCTGCGCGGCGCGGCCGTTCGCCTCGAGCCCCTTCAGCGTGTCGTTGACGAAGCCGAGCAGGCGCGTCTCGCCCTTCGGCACGCCGACGCCCATGTAGTCGTTCGAGATCGTGAACGCCGGGATCTCGTAGTTCTGCTTGTCGGGCACGTTCGCGAGCAGTCCGATGAGCTTCGGGCCGTCCTGCGTGATCGCCTGCACGTTGCCGGCGCGCAGCGCGGCGAACGCGAACGGCGTGTCGTCATACGCGACGATCGTCGCCTTCGGGAATTTCTCGCGCAGCGTGATCTCGTTGGTCGTGCCCTTGTCGGCGCCGACGCGCAGCGCGTTCAGCTGGTCGGCCGATTTCAGCACGCCCTTCTTCGCGAGAAACTGCTGGCCCGACGAGAAATACGGAATGCTGAAGTCGACCTGCTTCGCGCGCTCGTCGGTGATCGTGAAATTCGCGAGCACGAGATCGACCTTGCCGGACGTCAGGAACGGAATGCGGTTCGCGGGGTTGGTCGGCTGGAGCTGCAGCTTTACGCCGAGCTTGTCGGCGAGCGCCTTCGCATAGTCGACGTCGAGGCCGACGATGTGATTGCTCTTGCCGTCGACATAGCCGAACGGCGGGTTGCTGTCGAACGTTGCGACGCGCAGCACACCGGCCTTCTTGATGTCGTCGAGACGATCCGCATGCGCGACGGCGCCGGCGGTGATGAGCGCAGCTCCGACGAGCCACGTAGCGAGCGTGTGGAATTTCATGAGCACGACCTGATTTGTTATGAAGGCCGCCGCGGATCGCGCGGCGGCCCGGTTCGAAGAACATCGCGACGGATGTGTATCGTCGCGAAGCCGCTAACGTATCAGCGCGTGCGGCGAATCCGAACCAACAAAT
This sequence comes from Burkholderia sp. AU33423, assembly GCF_002223135.1. NCBI lineage: Bacteria > Pseudomonadati > Pseudomonadota > Betaproteobacteria > Burkholderiales > Burkholderiaceae > Burkholderia > Burkholderia sp. AU33423. Next base: position 1,312,792 of record NZ_NKFH01000004.1, on the reverse strand, counting down.
GGTGCTTTGCTCAGCGGGTTTCGTGATGAGGGGCGGCATGTGCCCCGCACGCACCTGCGCGTGAGGTCATTCGCTGCCGCCGTCTTCGGCGCCGTCCGCGGACGCGGCACACAGGAACTCGCCATCACCGCCGTCCTGCAGGTAGTCGAGCGAGCGGTCCATGCTCAGGAACGACAGCGTGCCCGATGCGCCCAGCGCGAACAGCGTCCGGTGATCCGGCGCGAAGATCACCTGCGACACGCCGCCCGCAACCGGAAATTCGCCCACGGTGCGGCGCGTAGCGGTCTTGATCACGCGCATCGGCTTGTCGTCATAGCCCGCCACCACGATCAGCGAACCATCGCCGCTGCCGTCGAAGCTGTGCATCGACGTCTGGCAGACCGGATAACGGTCGCGTATGGCAAGGCTCGCCCCATCGCTCCACTGAATCGACGACGCGTTATCAACCCAGAGACCCGCGCCCTTCGCGGCCGGCTGCGCCTGGATGAAATCCGAATCGACCGGATAGGTCTGCACCGGCGCGTTCGTCGCCGTATCGAATGCAACGATCGCGCTCTTCTGCATCGCATATGCATACAGCCGGCGGCCATCGGGCGACAGCCACATCGACAGCGCGCGGCCGAACTCGACGCCCGAGGCGTCATGCTCGCCGAGCGGCAGCGTCGCGATGACCTGCGGCCAGTGCGCGAGACTGACGACGGAAATCGTGTCGTCGAGGCTGTTCAGCACGTACAACCTGTCGTTCGACGCGGATGCGACGATCGCGCGCGGGAACCGTCCGAGCGTCACGCCGTCGACGATCGCGCCGCTGTTCAGGTCGATGCGCACGAGGCCGTTCTCGCGCATCGACGCGACATACGCATAGCGTTCGTCGGGGCTCACGTACAGGCCGCTCGCGCCGCGGCCGCGGCACATGTTGCCCGGGCAGCCGTCGAGTCCCGTCGCGAACGGCCCGCCTTCGATCGTGCGAACGACTGCATGCTGCTCGACGTCGACGACGACGAGCGTGTTCCGGTCGATGTCGGTCACGTACAGGCGCTTGCCCGATGCGCCCAGCACCATCGCGTACGGCCACTTGCCGACCGGCACGACGGTGCCTGCCGCCTGCTCGGCCGACACGGGCGTCGGGCGGTGCTGCTCGTCGTAGCGAATCTGCTCGGCAATCGCGGCCGCCTGCTGTTTCGCCTGCCGCTGCGCGGCGTCGCGCGCGATCTCGCGATGTGTCGCGACGCGCCAGCCTTGCAGTTCCTCGCTGCCCGCCCGCTGCGCGGCGAACAACATCGCCGCGCTGCCGAGCACCGCGAGTACGAGCGGCACGGCGACACGCATCGAGCGCCCGGCCCCGTACATCAGCCAACCGGCGACGAACCCGGTGATCACGCCGCCGAGATGCGCGGCCTGGTCGATGCCGGAGATGAAAAAGCCCGACGCCAGGTTGATCGCGATCACCTGACCGACCGCACCGAGATTGATCGCAACCGGCGCATCGCGGCCGCCGTCGCTCCTGCGTCGCAGCGCGAATGCCGCGGCCGCGCCGGCCAGTCCCATCAGCGCGCCCGACGCGCCGACACTCACGACCGGCCGGATCCCGCTTGACTCCAGCACGACACCGAACGCGAAACTGGTGCTGCCGACTTCGTGATAGCCATGCCACAGCGCGCTCAGCAGCGAGCCGCCGAGCGCGGACAACAGGTACGCGACGCCGAACCGGAGCGTTCCGCCGGTGCGTTCGAGCACCGTGCCGAGCACGATCAGCATGTACATGTTCAGCAAAAGATGCGTCCAGCCGCCGTGTAGAAACGCGCTTGTCAGCAGCCGCCACGGCTGCCCCGTGAGCGTATACGGCGCGAAGTTCGCGCCCCAGTCGAGCAGCAGCGGGTTCGACAGCTCGCCATACGATGCCTGTCGCCATATCAGCACGAAAACGGCGGTATTGACGACGGCCAGCAGAATCGTCAGCCACGGCCAGGAAGCTTGTTGTTCTCTCATCGGGATCTTGGTATGGGTTGTCGCGCGTGAGCAGCGCGAGCGCCATTATATTTCGCGTCCCGCAAGAAACGAGCGTGAGACGGAGCCGGTCGGCGAGCCCGGGATAAAAAGACGCCCGCTGCAAGCAGCGGGCGCGAATCCCAGTCAAGGAGGTGTCACACGAACTACGGATTCAGAATAAGGGGATCGCCTGCCCCGGACAACGAAGCGATTCCGATATCGATATCGCCGGCACCGGGATGACCTTCCGAGCCGCCGAGCCACCGCCGCACGCCCCAAAGAAAACGGCGCCCCGCCATGATGGCGGGACGCCGCTGACTGCCTGTCGCAGCGGGCAACCGCGGCCGCAAGGCCGGGCTGCGCCGCACGCGATCACGGCTCGTGACGCAGATACCCTTCCTTGCTCGGATCGCGCATCCGCCACGACACGATCAGCGAGATCGCGCACAGCACGGTCACGTACCAGTAGAAGGTTTCCTCGCTGCCGATCGACTTGAACCACAGCGCGACGTACTCGGCGGAACCGCCGAAGATCGCGTTCGCGACCGCGTACGACAGGCCGACGCCCATCGCGCGCACTTCCGGCGGGAACATCTCGGCCTTGATCAGGCCGCTGATCGACGTGTAGAAGCTGACGATCGCGAGCGCGACGGTAATCAGCACGAATGCGGCCACCGGGCTCGTCACGTCCTTCAGCGCATGCATCAGCGGCACCGTGCCGATCACCGCGAACGAACCGAACAGGATCATCGACGTGCGGCGGCCGATCTTGTCGGACAGCGCGCCGAACACCGGCTGCATCAGCATGTAGACGAGCAGCGCGACGGTCATCACGTTGCTGGCCGTCTTCGCATGCATGCCGGCCGTGTTCACGAGGTACTTCTGCATGTACGTCGTGAACGTGTAGAAGATCAGCGAGCCGCCGGCCGTGAAGCCGACCACCGTGAAGAACGCGCCCTTGTGCTGCCACACGCCGCGGATCGTGCCCGCGTCTTTCTTGTCGCGCGATGCCGTCGTCGACGTTTCGTCGAGCGACTTGCGCAGGTACAGCGAGATCAGCGCGGCCGCCGCGCCGACCACGAACGGAATGCGCCAGCCCCACGCCTTCAGTTCGCCGGCCGACAGCGTCTGCTGCAGGATCACGAGCACGAGCAGCGCGCACAGCTGGCCGCCGATCAGCGTCACGTATTGGAACGACGCGAAGAAGCCGCGGCGGCCCTTCAGCGCCACCTCGCTCATGTAGGTCGCGCTCGTGCCGTATTCGCCGCCCACCGACAGCCCCTGGAACAGCCGCGCGACCAGCAGCAGCGCCGGCGCGAGCGCGCCGATCTGCGCATAGGTCGGCAGCACCGCGATCACGAGCGAGCCGCCGCACATCATCAGCACCGAGATCATCATCGCGTTGCGGCGGCCGTGGCGGTCGGCGATGCGGCCGAACAGCCAGCCGCCGATCGGACGCATCAGGAAGCCGGCCGCGAACACACCGGCCGTGTTCAGCAGCTGCGTCGTCGTGTTGCCGCTCGGGAAGAACGCCGGCGCGAAGTACAGCGCACAGAACGAGTAGATGTAGAAGTCGAACCACTCGACGAGGTTGCCCGACGAGGCGCCGACGATGGCGAATACGCGCCGCCGGGTGTCATGCGCGGACAGCGCAGCTTGGTCGGTCTGGACGTCCATGGATTGGTCAGTTCCTTTTAGTGCTTTCTGGGCGAGACGGCCGGGGGCCGCCGCGTGCGATCGTACGTGGCACCGGTTCCGGCGCACGGCGCTACGGGATTTTAGCGAAATGTAAAGTAACGGGCTCTCCGGGTTCGTCCGGATGTAGAAGATTTTTCTCCCGCCACGCGTTCGTCATATGAAAACGCCAGCCGCAAGGCTGGCGTCCGATGCAAACTTTCTGCTTGCGATGTTCAGATCCTCACCTCCGGCGGCACGTAGCGGCACTCGTAGCGCTTGCGCACGGTGCCGGCCTCGTCGACGCTTTCCAGGAACACGTCGAACTGCCAGAGCCGCGCCATGTGCTTGAGCACCTCGTCGCTGTCGTTCGACAGGTGGCGGTTGTCGGTCATGAAGTGGCGCAGCGTGAGGCTGCGGTCGCCGCGCGTGTTCACCGCCCACACCTGGATGTTCGGCTCGCGGTGATGGATGTCGTATTGCCGCGACAGCGCCTGCCGCACGTACTGGTAACCCGAATCGTCGTGGATTGCCGACACCTCGAGCGAATCGCGCATGTCGTCGTCAAGCACCGAGAACAGCCGCATGTCGCGGATCAGGCTCGGCGACAGGTACTGCGCGATGAAGCTCTCGTCCTTGAAGTTGCGCATCGCATAGTGCATCGCCGGCAGCCACGGGGTGCCCGCGATCTCCGGAAACCACTTGTAGTCTTCTTCCGTCGGCGCTTCGCAGATCCGCCGGATGTCGCTCATCATCGAGAAGCCGAGCGCATACGGGTTGATCCCGCTGTAGTACGGCTTCGTGACGGGCGGCTGGTAGACCACGTTGCTGTGCGAGTGCAGGAACTCCATCATGAAGCTGTCTTCCAGCTTCCCCTGGTTGTACAGCGTATTCAGCAGCGTGTAGTGCCAGAACGTCGCCCAGCCTTCGTTCATCACCTGCGTCTGCCGCTGCGGGTAGAAATACTGGCCGATCTTGCGCACGATGCGGATCACTTCCCGCTCCCACGGCTCGAGCAGCGGCGCATTCTTCTCCGCGAAATACAGCAGGTTCTCCTGCGGCTCGGGCGGATAGCGTTCTTCCTGTTCCTCCATCAGCTCGGGCTTCTTGCCCGGCAGCGTGCGCCACAGTTCGTTCACCTGCGACTGCAGGTACGCCTCGCGCTCGCGCCGCAGCGCGGCTTCTTTCGACAGCGAAGGCTTCTGCGGCCGCTTGTAGCGGTCGACGCCGTAGTTCATCAGCGCATGGCACGAATCGAGCAGTTCCTCAACGCGATCGAGGCCGTAGCGCTCCTCGCATTCCGCGACGTAGTTCTTCGCGTACACGAGATAGTCGATGATCGCGTGTGCGTCGGTCCACAGCCGGAACAGGTAGTTGCCCTTGAAGAACGAGTTGTGCCCGTACGCCGCGTGCGCGATGACGAGCGCCTGCATCGTCATCGTGTTCTCTTCCATCAGGTACGCGATGCACGGGTTCGAGTTGATGACGATTTCGTACGCGAGCCCCATCTGGCCGCGACGGTAGCTCTTCTCGGTCGACAGGAAATGCTTGCCGAACGACCAGTGACGGTAGTTGACGGGCATCCCGACCGACGCATACGCGTCCATCATCTGCTCGGCGCTGATCAGTTCGAGCTGGATCGGGTAGATGTCGAGCTCGTATTGTTCGGCGACCTGCGAGATGTGGGTGTCGTATTCCTCGAGGAGTTCGAACGTCCAGTCGGACGGGCACGGCAGCGGCTTGCGTTCGGCAACGTTCATACGCGCTTCCTTTTGCCCTGGGCCGGGCAAGTCGGCGGCCGGCGGCGGCGGTGGTTCGGCCTGCCCGCGTTGCTGCGGTGCGGCAGGGCCGGCCGTGTCGTCGCCGGAAGGGCGCGGCGCATAGCCGCGCGACTCGTTGTGCAGATGGCGGGTCGTCATGACATTTCCACCTGCTTTTCGAACAATTCGCGAAACACCGGGTAAATATCGGCAGCCGATTCGACTTTTTTCATCGCGAGATGCGGCTGAGACAAGGCCAGTTGCGCGTATTCCAGCCACAGGTTCTGCTCTTCCGGCGCGACCTGGATATACGCGAAGTAACGCGTCTTCGTGAGGATATCCTCTTCCAGGATTTTGCGACACTTGGGCGAATCGTCGGTCCAGTTGTCGCCGTCGGACGCCTGCGCGCCGTAGATGTTCCACTCAGTCGGCGAGTAGCGCTCGTTCATCACCTTGCGCATCAGCTCGAGCGCGCTCGACACCACCGTGCCGCCGCTCTCGGTCGAATGGAAGAAGGTGTCCTCGTCGACTTCCTCGGCTCGCGTGTGGTGACGGATGAACACGACCTCGATGCGCTCGTAGTTCCGCTTGAGGAACAGGTAAAGCAGGATGAAGAAGCGCTTCGACAGATCCTTGCGCTGCTCGTCCATCGAGCCCGACACGTCCATCAGGCAGAACATCACGGCCTGGCTCGACGGTTGCGGCTGCTTCACGCGGTTGATGTAGCGCAGATCGAACGGATCGATGAACGGAATCCGCCAGATGCGCCCCTTCAGGTGATGGATCTCGGCCTCGAGCACCGCGATCTCCGCGCGCCGGTCTTCCGGATCGGTCTTCATCGCCTCGAGCTGCGCTTCGAGTTCGCGCAGCTCGTTGACGAGCGGCGAGCCGAGCGCGATGCGGCGACCGAGCGCGCTGCGCAGCGAACGCACGACGTCGATGTTGTTCGGCGTGCCTTCCGCCGACCAGCCCGCGCGCACGTTCTTCCAGCTCGGCACCGTCAGCAGGTGCGTCTTCACGAGGCGCGGGAGCTCGAGATCGTCGAAGAAGTACTGCATGAACTCGTCACGCGACAACTCGAACACGAAGTCGTCCTGCCCTTCGCCCTCGTTGCTCGCCTGACTGCCCCCGCCGCCCGAGCCACCCTGCGGACGCGGGATCTTGTCGCCGCGCACGTAGTCCTCGTTGCCGGGGTGCACGTATTCACGACGCCCGCCAGGCGCGTGCCGAAAATTCGGCTCCGCGATGTCCTTGCGCGGGATCGTGATGCTCTGCGTGCTCTGGATATCCTTGATGCTACGGTCGCGCACCGCGTCGGACACGGCACGACGAATGTAGTTCTTGACGCGACGCAAAAAGCGTTCGCGGTTGGCGATACTCTTGTTCTTGCCGGCCAGCCTGCGGTCGATGATTTGATGAAGCACTCCCGGTCTCCCGCTCGAAAATCGATACGCCGGGACGCTCGCCGCACATGCCGTCTCCCGTCATGCGGGCGGCGTCTCTGAAAACACCCGTACGGCGACGCCGTACGGGCGCGGTACCGCGCGCGTCATGACGACTTGCGCACGCGCAGGTACCAGTCGCAAAGCAGCCTCACCTGCTTCGGCGTATAGCCCTTCGCGACCATCCGGTTCACAAAGTCCTCATGCTTGCGCTGCTCCTCCGCCGAACCCTTGGCGTTGAACGAAATCACCGGCAACAGTTCCTCGGTGTTCGAGAACATTTTCTTCTCGATCACGACGCGCAACTTCTCGTAGCTCGTCCACACGGGGTTCTTGCCGGCATTCGCCGCCCGTGCACGCAACACGAAGTTCACGATCTCGTTGCGGTAATCCTTCGGATTACTGATGCCGGCTGGCTTCTCGATCTTCTCCAGCTCCGCGTTCAGCGCGGCGCGGTCGAAGCTCTCGCCCGTGTCGTGATCGCGGAATTCCTGGTCCTGGATCCAGAAGTCCGCATACGTGACGTAGCGGTCGAAGATGTTCTGGCCGTACTCCGAATACGACTCGAGGTAGGCCGTCTGGATCTCCTTGCCGATGAATTCCGCGTAGCGCGACGCGAGCACGTCCTTCACGAAGGACAGGTACTTCTGCTCGGTTTCCGGCGGGAACTGCTCGCGTTCGATCTGCTGTTCGAGCACGTACATCAGGTGCACGGGGTTGGCCGCGACCTCGCTCGAATCGAAGTTGAACACGCGCGACAGGATCTTGAACGCGAAGCGTGTCGACACGCCCGTCATCCCTTCGTCCACGCCCGCGTAGTCGCGGTATTCCTGGTACGACTTCGCCTTCGGATCGGTGTCCTTCAGGTTTTCGCCGTCATACACCTGCATCTTCGAGAACAGGCTCGAATTCTCCGGCTCGTGCAGGCGCGACAGCACCGAGAACTGCGACATCATCTTCAGCGTGCCGGGCGCGCAGACGGCCTCGGCCAGCGACGAGTTGCGGATCAGCTTCTCGTAGATCTTGGTTTCTTCCGAAACGCGCAGGCAGTACGGCACCTTCACGACGAAGATCCGGTCGAGCAGTGCCTCGTTGTTGCGGTTGTTGCGGAACGCCTTCCACTCCGACTCGTTCGAGTGCGCGAGGATGATCCCGTCGAACGGAATCGCGCCGAAGCCCTCGGTGCCCTTGAAGTTGCCTTCCTGCGTGGCGGTGAGCAGCGGATGCAACACCTTGATCGGCGCCTTGAACATTTCGACGAACTCGAGCAGCCCCTGGTTCGCCAGGCACAGACCACCCGAGTAGCTGTACGCGTCGGCGTCGTCCTGCGCGTACTGTTCGAGCTTGCGGATATCGACCTTGCCGACCAGCGACGAGATGTCCTGATTATTCTCGTCACCCGGCTCCGTCTTCGCGATGCCGACCTGCCGCAGGATCGACGGATAGCGGCGCACCACGCGGAACTGGCGGATGTCGCCGTTGTATTCGTGCAGCCGCTTGACGGCCCACGGACTCAGGATGTTCTTCAGGTAGCGGCGCGGAATGCCGTACTGTTCCTCGAGGATCGGGCCGTCTTCGTCGTAGTCGAACAGCCCGAGCGGCGACTCGTTGACGGGCGACCCCTTCAGCGAATAGAACGGCACGCGCTCCATCAGTTGCTTCAGACGCTCGGCGATCGACGACTTGCCGCCGCCCACCGGGCCAAGCAGATAGAGGATCTGCTTCTTCTCTTCGAGCCCTTGCGCAGCGTGGCGGAAATAGGCGACCACCTGCTCGATCACCTCCTCCATTCCGTAGAACTCACGGAATGCGGGATAGACCTTGATGACCTTGTTCGCAAAGATCCGCGACAGGCGCGGCTCGTTGCGGGTATCGATGTGTTCAGGTTCCCCGATTGCTGCCAGCATGCGTTCACCAGCCGTCGCGTACGCGGATGGATCGTTCTTGCAGAGCGCGAGATACTCCTCCAGCGAGAGCTCTTCCTCTCGCGTTTTTTCGAAGCGGTTCGCGAAGCTGCTGTAAATATCCATGCTACCTCCCTCGCCTGAGTCTGAAGACGTGCCTGCCTTCGTACGACTGCGCAGAAGCAAGCGCGTTCGAATTCATCCTAAACCCTTTCTTATTTTTTTTCACGAACTCTTCGTATGAAGTTCGTCATTCTCGACAACACCGCTTGGACAACACATTTCGTCGTTTTACAATCGACGTCCCGAGCCGCAGAAACTGCATCCGTCGCGTCTCGTCGAACAACGGAACGTCTTGTGTGTTGGACACATCCGACGTCGTCGCCTCCCCCTTCATCCCTATACGTTCGAGCGGTCGTTTTCGACGACACGTTGCGTGCGCCGTTACAAATTTTTTTCGCAGCGCCCTTACGGAAATACCCGTACGACGGATGCGGGAACATGGCACACAACCTGTGCACGCATCCTTCGATGCAGGTTTCACTGTGCATGCGACGTTGCACGATCGTCATTCATGACGTCGCCATGTCACATTTTCCCGTCGCAGAAACGACGACGCCCGCAGGTCGCGGGCGTCGTTCGTCACCAAATGGGGATAGATGCGCGGCGCGCGCGAATCAGAAGGTTTCCCAATCGTCCGCGTCAGCGGTAGCGGCCGTTTGCGCGGGCGCCGCAGCAGCAGCGGCGGGCTTGCGTACCGGCGCCGCTGCGGCGACGCGTTTCGGCGGTGCGTCGCGATCGTCGCGCGCAGCCGCCTGGACGGGCACCGCAACCGTGGCGGCCACCGCACGCGGTGCGTGACGCACTGCAACCGGCGCCGCGCCGCCCGGGCGAGCCGTGTCTTCATCGAGCTGGAAGACCGCGGCCGTTTCACGCAGGCGCCCGGCCTGTTCGTCGAGCGATTGCGCGGCAGCTGCGGCTTCCTCGACGAGCGCCGCATTCTGCTGCGTGACCTCGTCCATCTGCGCGACCGCGCGCGCCACCTGGTCGATCCCGCCGCTCTGTTCCTCCGACGCCGCCGCGATCTCGCCCATGATGTCCGTCACGCGCTGCACCGCACTGATCACGTCGCTCATCGTGCGCCCTGCTTCGTCGACCAGCGTGGAACCCGACCGAATGCGCTCCACCGATGCGTCGATCAGCACCTTGATCTCCTTGGCCGCGGTCGACGACCGCTGGGCCAGGCTGCGCACCTCGCCCGCGACGACCGCGAAACCGCGGCCTTCCTCGCCTGCCCGCGCGGCTTCGACTGCCGCATTCAGCGCAAGAATGTTGGTCTGGAACGCGATTCCTTCGATGATCGCGATGATGTCCGCGATCTTCGCCGAGCTGTCGTTGATCTCGCCCATCGTGCCGACCACCTGGCCGACCACCGTATTGCCCTTGTTTGCAATCTCCGACGCGTTCGCGGCCAGCGAACTCGCCTGGCGTGCATTGTCCGCGTTCTGTTTCACGGTGCCGGTCAGCTGCTCCATGCTCGACGCGGTTTCCTGCAGCGCCGCGGCCTGTTCCTCGGTGCGCGACGACAGGTCGATGTTACCGGCCGCGATCTGGCGCGCCGCGGTCGCGATCGACTCGCTGCCGCCGCGCACGGTGCGCACCGTGTCGACGAGCCCGCGCTGCATCTTGCCGAGGCCCTCGAGCAGCTGGCCCATCTCGTCACGGCGATCCACGACGATCGGCCGGCGCAGGTCGCCGGCGGCAATCGCATCGAAATGCGCGAGCGCGTCGGCGATCGGACGGCCGATCGCGCGGCTCAGCGTCAGCCACGACACGACCGCGGCGCCGAAGCCGGCCACCAGCGTGACGATCGCCAGCACGCGCAGCGTGTCGTATACCGATTCCGCGTGATCGAAGCCTGCTTGCGCATCCGTGAACTGGAAGTTGCGCAGCGCCTCGCTTGCCGTCGCGAGGTCGTTGAAGCTCGCCTGGAGCCGCTTCGCGCCGTCGCCGATCCGGTCGGCCTGATTCGCCCCGACCACGCTCGCGAACGCGTCGCACTCGCGCTGCAGCGCCTGCCGCTTCGCGGCGACGTCCTGGGCGATCCGGTCTTCCTCCGGGCCGCGCGGCAACGCGAGGTATTTCTGCCACCACGCGTCGGACTGCGCGCGCATCCCGCGGCTTCGCTCGACTGCGGCGGCCGCGTCGGGCGTGCCGGCCAGGAGTGCCGCACGGTCGAGCGCAAGGCGTTCACGCGCGGCGTAGATATCGGCCACCGACACATCGACCGCGCTCGGCATCTGGTTCGTGAAAATTTCGCGCGTCGCATCGTTCGCGCGTGTCATGCCGTACACGCCGAGCCCGCCGATCACCCCCAGGAGCACCGCCAGAAACGCCATCGTGAGACCGATGCGCGCACGAATCGTCAGGTTTTTGAACACCATCATCCTTCCTGTGTTGCGTCGTGATGGACGGGACGGACCCGTCGCTTCGAAGCATTGCTTCTCCCGATGCATTTACGACCATGCACCGCACAACTTGATGGTGTTTCCGTTATTTTTTCGAATTATTTGTCTGTTTATTACAAATAGCTGAACGAATAATGCACGTTTCAGCGTGTACTGGAAGCCAAGCAATGGGAGGCGCTCCACTGCCGGCGAGCGTCGTGGAGACGCGGCCGGCCGTCGTCTGCGACGAACCGGCCGCGATGCGTGATCAGGCCCTATCCGGCCAGTTCTGCAAGCGTTGGAATCGACGGTTGCGCGCCCGCTCGCGTGACCGACAGTGCCGCTGCACGTTGCGCGAAGCGGATGGCCGTGTCGACGTCCGCGCCGGCCGCAAGCCGTGCGGAAAAGCCGCCGATGAAGGTATCGCCGGCCGCGGTCGTGTCGACGGCCTGCACGGCCGGCGCCGGATAGTGCCGCGCCGCGCCATCGGCCGTCAGCGCCAGCACGCCGCGCGCGCCCAGCGTCACCAGCACGTTGCGCGCGCCGCCTGCCTGCAGCACGCGCGCGGCGGCTTCCGCCTCCGCCGGGTCGCGCACCGGCAGCGCGGTCAGCGCGGCCGCCTCGACCTCGTTCGGGATCAGGTAATCGACGAGCGGCAGCCAGCCGTCCGGCAACGGTGCGACGGCCGGGGCCGGATTGAGCACCACCGTGCGGCCGAGCCGACGCCCGGCCGACAGCGCCGCGAACACCGTGTCCGGCGGCGTCTCGAGCTGGCAGATCAGCACGTCGGCCGACGCCAGTGCGGCCTCGTGCCGGGCAACCGTCTCGGTCGTGACCTCGCCGTTGCCGCCCGCGACGATCACGATCGCGTTCTGGCTCACATCGTCGACGACGATCAGCGCGACACCGGTCGACGCCGATGCGCTCGTCGCGAGCCCTGTACAGTCGATCCCCTCGGCTTCGAGCCCCGCGCGCAGGGCCGCGCCGTGGGCATCCGCGCCGACGCAACCGATCATCGCGACCTGCGCGCCGAGCCGGGCGGCCGCGACGGCCTGGTTGCCGCCCTTGCCGCCCGCCGCCTGCGCGAACGCGTGACCGGCGAGCGTTTCGCCCGGAAGCGGCAGGCGCGGCGCGCGCACGACGAGATCCATGTTGAGGCTGCCGACCACCGTCACGCGGCCGGCGCCTGCCACGGGCGCCGTCATGCGCGACCGCCGGAGGCCGGCGGCTCGCGGTAGATCGCCGTCGATTCGCGCAGCACGAGGCGCGGCGACACGACGCGGCGGCGGCTCGGCACGGCGGTCGAGCCGCCGCCGATGCGCTCGATCAGCGTCTGCGCGGCCATTTCGCCGAGCGCGCGCACCGACTGGCCGACCGTCGACAGGGCCGGATACGTGTAGCGGGAGAATTCGATGTCGTCGAACCCGATGATCGAACAGTCGTCGGGCACGCGCATGCCGCGCTCAGCCGCCGCGCGCAGCGCGCCGACGCCCATCAGGTCGTTGCCCGCGAAGATCGCGCTCGGCCGCACCGATTCGAACAGCCGCGACGCCGCGTGATAACCGCCGAGGCACGAGAAGTCGCTTTCCGCGATCGCGCCCGGCACGATGTCGACCCCGCGCTCGGCCATCGCGCGGATGAAGCCGTGCACGCGCATTGCGCTGACCGCCGTGTCGGTCGGCCCCGTGATGCAGCCGATCTTCGCGTGCCCGAGCTCGAGCAGATGGCGCGTCGCCAGGTACGCTCCGCGCTCGTGGTCGATCTGCACCAGGTCGGCCGCGAGCCCCTCGATATTGCGGTCGACGACGACGAGCGGCGCGTGGATATCCGCAAGCGTCTGCGCGAGCACCGCATCCTCGCCCGCCGATGCGACGATCAGCCCGTCGATGCGCTTTTCCTGCAGCACGCGCAAGTAGTTGCGCTGCTTGACGGGATCGTCGTCCGAGTTGCAGAAGAACACGCAATAGCCGTTGGCCGCGCACTGGTCCTCGATCCCGCGCGCGAGCTCCGCGAAGTACGGGTTCGTGCTGTTCGGCACGACGAGGCCGATGGTCGCCGTCGCACGCGCCTTCAGCGAGCGTGCCACGGCCGACGGCACGTAATTCAGCTCGCGGATTGCGCCCTCGACCTTCGCACGCACATCCGCGGACACCGGCCGCGAATTGTTCACCACGTGCGAGACGGTCGTAAACGACACGCCCGCCATGGCCGCCACATCCTTGATCGTCGCCATTTCCCGTTTCTCTCTGGTCTGTTCTGTCTGTCTTTCTACCGCACGCGTGTGCGCCGGCTGCGATACGTATCGAGCACGACCGCCACCACGATCACCGCCCCGGTGATGATCCGTTTCGTCGGCTCGTTCGCACCGATCTGCGCCAGCCCCGCGGCCAGCACGGAGATGATCAACACGCCAAAGAACGTGCTGATCACCGAGCCGCGCCCGCCCATCAGGCTCGTGCCGCCAATCACGACGGCGGCGATCACCTGAAGTTCGAGACCGACGCCCGCATTCGGGTCGGCCGCCTCGAGCCGCGAAATCTGGAACAGCGACGCCAGCCCTGCGAGGGCGCCCATCAATGCGAATACGAGAATTTTATACGGCCTCGGGTTAACCCCTGCAAGTCGGACCGCTTCTTCGTTCGTGCCGATCCCGACGAGATAGCGTCCGAACACGGTCCGCGTCAGCACGAACTGGGCGGCGATCATCACCGCGACCGCGATCAGGAACGCCGGCGAGATGCCGAGCGCGATCGGGTTCGACAGGAAATCGAATGCGTCGCCGATGTAGGCCGTGCGCGAATTCGTCAGCTGGTATGCGAGGCCGCGCGCGGCCTCCAGCACGCCGAGCGACACGATGAACGACGGGATTCGCCAGCCGACCGTGACCGCGCCCGTCAGCGCGCCCGTCGCGGTCGCGACCGCGATGCCGATCAGCGCGGCCGGCAGCGGCCCCCACTGCCATTTCAGCGCGGCGACGCTGACCATCGACGCGGCGAGCGCGAGCACCGAGCCGACCGACAGGTCGATCCCGGCGATGATCAGCACGAAGGTCATCCCGACCGACATCACGACGAGATCGGGAATCTGGTTCGCAATCGTGCTGAACGTATCGTAGGTCAGGAAATGCGAGCTCAGCACCGAAAACAGCGCAATCATCGCGGCGAGTGCACCGGCGAGCCCGAGGTAGTTCGACAGGCCGAGCCGTGTGCCGGACAGCGTGCGCGCACGGCGCCCCGTCAGGTCCTGCTGCGCGCCTGCGTCGGTCGGGGTTACGGGAGGCTGGGTCATTGCTGTCGTCCTGTATTCGAAGTACCGGGAGCGGCGCCTGGCGCCTGCCCCGCGTCCGGATGCTGCGCGCCGCCCGGCGGCGTCTCGCGGCCGAAGCCGGCGAACGCCGCGGCCAGCAGCGCATCCTGGGTCCAGTTGCCGCGCTCGAACACGGCGGTCATGCGCCCGGCCGACATCACGCCGATCCGGTCGCAGATCAGCATCAGCTCGCGCAGGTCGCTCGACACGACGACGAGCGCGCGGCCTTCGCGCGCGAGCGCGCCCATCAACGTGTAGATCTCGAACTTTGCGCCGACGTCGATCCCGCGCGTCGGCTCGTCGAACAGCAGCACGCCCATGTCGCGTGCGAGCCAGCGGCCGATCACGACCTTCTGCTGGTTGCCGCCCGACAGTTCGCCGACCGCCTGCGTCGCGCCGTGCGTGCGGATCCGCAGCGCGTCGATCTGCTGCTCGGCGAGCGCCGTTTCGCGCGCCCCGTCGACGATCCCGCCGCGCGCGAGCCGGTCGAGCTGGCCGAGCGACACGTTCGCGGTGATCGACTGCGTCAGCAGCAGCCCTTCGCCCTTGCGATCCTCGGTGATCAGCGCGATGCCTTGCTTCACCGCCTCGACGGGCGAACCGATCCGCACCGGCTTCGGCGGCTGGCCGATCGCGATCGTCCCCGCGTCCGGCGCGTCCGCGCCGTAGATCAGCCGCAGCAGCTCGGTACGTCCCGCACCGATCAACCCCGAGATGCCGAAGATCTCGCCCGCGCGCACCTCGAGCGACACGTCGCGCACCGCCGTCCCGCGGGTGAGGCCCGACACGACGAGCCGCGGCGCGCCGATACGACGCTCGCCGAGATCGATGTGCTCGCCGATCTCGCGCCCGACCATCAGCGTGACGAGCCCGTCGGACGTCGTCGCCGCCATGTCGCCCGCATGGACGAGCCGGCCGTCGCGCAGCACCGCGACGCGCTCGGCGACCCGCGCGAGTTCCTCGAGCCGGTGCGAGATGTAGACGATCGCGACGCCGCGCGCCTTCAGCCGGTCGATCTGCTCGAACAGCAGCTCGACTTCACGCGCGGTCAGCATCGCGGTCGGTTCGTCGAGAATCAGCACGCGGCAGTCGCCGATCAGGTTGCGCGCGATCTCGACCATTTGCTGGTGGCCGATGCCGAGCGCGCCTACCGGCGTATCGGGGTCGACCGTGTCGAGCCCGACCTGCGCCATCGCGGCCCGCGCATCGTCGCGCAGCCGCGCGCGATCGATGATCCCGAAACGCCGCGGCAGGCGGTTCAGGAACAGGTTTTCGGCAACCGTCAGTGTCGGCAGCAGGTTCAACTCCTGCATCACCATGCGCACGCCGAGTGCCTCGGCCTGCGTGCGGCTCGCCGGCGCATACGGCTTGCCACCGAGCTGCATCGTGCCGGCGGTCGGTTCGACGAGCCCACCGATGATCTTCGACAGCGTGCTCTTGCCGGCGCCGTTCTCGCCCGTCAACGCAAGCGCGTGGCCCGCCTCGAGCGTCAGCGTGACGTCGGCGAGCACGGGTTCGGCGTAGGTCTTGCCGACGCCGGATACGGACAGCACGGGAGTGGCTGCGCGGGAGGGTTGGAAAGTCGGGTCCATCGCGATCCTGGTTGCGGCCGCGCGCACGCGGCGCGCGGGTGTGACGCTCACAAGTGCATGTGCATGCAGTGGCCGTGATCGCGCTCACCTCGGATAACGGCCGCCGCGCGAGATTCTTGAGAGCGGCGGCCGCATCGGGGCTGCGTCACTTCGTCACGAGATCCACCGGCGTCTCGACCACGCCCGACATGTCGGCCTGCTTGCGATGCTCGGCAATCGCCTTGAGCGCCGTGTCGATACCGAACACGGCCTGCTTCGCCGCGTACTGATCGGCGGTCGCGAGCACGCGGCCGTCCTTCAGCATCGGCTTGATCGCGTTGATGTTGTCGTAGCCGACCACGAGCACCTTGCCCTGCTTGCCGGCCGCGCGCACGGCCGACACGGCGCCGATCGCCATGTTGTCGTTGCCGCACAGCAGCGCCTTCAGGTTCGGGTATTCGTTGAGCATCGCGGCGGCGACCGCATTGCCCTTGTCGATCTCCCATTCGCCGGACTGCACCGACACGACCTTCATCCCGCCCGCCTTCATCGCGTCCTGGAAGCCGGCCGTGCGTTGCTGCGCATTGGTCGTCGTCGACACGCCTTCGACGATGCCGACCTGGTCGCCCGCCTTCAGCCGCTTCGCGAGGTAATCGCCGATCTTGCGCGCGCCCTTGCGGTTGTCCGGGCCGACGAACGGCACGTTCAGGTTCTTCGACTTCAGCACGTCGGGATCGAGCCGGTTGTCGATGTTCACGACGACGATGCCCGCGTCGACCGCCTTCTTCACGACCGGCACGAGCGCCTTCGAATCCGCCGGCGCGAGCACGATCGCGTCGACCTTCGACACGATCATCTGCTCGACGATGCGGATCTGGTTCGCGGTGTCGGTCTCGTCCTTGATGCCGTTGGTGATCAGGTCGAACTGGCCCGCGTTGTGTTTCTGGTATTCCTTCGCGCCCGTTTCCATCGTCAGGAAGAACTCGTTGGCGAGCGACTTCATCACGAGCGCGACCTTCGGCTTGGCTGCAGATTGCGCGTGGACGGCCGGTGCGGCGGCAACCGCGACGGCGGCGAGCGCGGCGGTCAGGAAGCGACGGCGAAAGAGGACATTCATACTCATCTCCTGGCGACCGGCCCCCAAGGGCCGGACTATTGTTTGACTGTTGTTTTAATGTGAGCAAACGTTTGCGCCACACTACCCGGGCAATGGCCATCGATGCTGCTGTCGGTACCACGGAATGGAAGCGAGGCAGACGGCCGACTGCCTGGCGCGTGCTGTTGTTGACGCGCCGCCGCCGGCGGGACGCCGGCGGAGTGAAGGCTATGCTGTACCGATTCGCGTCGGTGTGCAACCTGTCTGATCAATATTTAAGGGTTTATTCGGAGCGCGAGTCACGCCGGGTCCCGCGGCGCCGGTTCGTCTTCATCGGCCGACGGCGGCTCGCCGAAGCGGTTCGCATGCGGCGTGCCGGCGATGAAGCCGTTCATCACGAACAACGCAAGCGCACCGACGATCGGCACGAACAACAGCAGCATCCACCATCCCGACTTGTCGATGTCGTGCAGCCGCTTCACGCCGACCGCAATCGACGACCACACCGCGACGACCGCGATGACGACGACCACCAGCATCACCAGCAGCGGCAGATCGTCTTCCGGCGCACTGCGCGAATTCGCATCGAAAATCGCACTGAGCACCGTGGAAACCAGCGCGTAGATCCACCACGGCAGGCGCCCGATCCGGCCTTCGAAGGAGAAGAGAAACCATTTCAGGTTCATTGTTTACCTCTTCGTCACGCGTGTTGCGTGCTGCGCGATATGTCTCCGAGCGTGTCGGGACCGGCAATCCGCATGCCTTGTTTTGTGAAGGTGGACGGGCTGCCGGCTTCGCCTTTCGCACTGTCTCCCGGTGTTACGCATTGCGTCGCTGATGCGATCCGGCCGGCAGGATGGCGGCCAAGGGACGGCCCGAGCGCACGTCGCCCGGCATTCACGCGCATTGAATCACATTTGCCGGCCGATGGATCGCTCGATGCGGCAAATGGCCGAACCCGAAACGAGGCGTACACGCGCACCCTCTTGTGTTCTTGTCGTCGTGCCGGCAAGCGAATACATGTCGTTCGCCGCGTGCGGCGAAGAGGCTGACGGGAAACCGCGATGGCGGTCGATGATACGGTGAGTCGAACTACCCAGGCAGCGGCGGATCGCCTGCCGCTCCCCAATACATGACAACCCGCGCCGGTACGTCGCGCCATCCGCCGTGAGCGCGCGGATGGCGCACGGCGCGCCGTCGTCAAACGGCTTCGCGCAACAGCCCCGCGATTTCTGCTTCGTTCAGGTGCGGCGCGAACATCTCGATCAGCCGGTATGCGTATGCGCGCAGGAACGCGCCCTTGCGCAGCCCGACCCGCGTCGTGCTCGCCTCGAACAGGTGCTGCGTATCGAGCGCGACGAGCCCCGTGTCGCGCTGCGGATCGTAGGCCATCGCCGCGACCACGCCGATCCCCATGCCGAGCTCGACATAGGTCTTGATCACGTCCGCGTCGATCGCGGTCAGCACGACGTCGGGCACGGCGCCCGCCTGCGTGAACGCCTGGTCGATATGCGAGCGGCCCGTGAAGTCCTGGTCGTACGTGATGATCGGGTACTCGGCGATTTCCTCGAGCGTCAGGTTCTCGCGGCCGACGAGCGGATGGCCCTTCGGCACGACGACCGTGTGGTGCCACGAATAGCACGGGAACGTGACGATGTCCGGATAGCGGTCGAGCGCTTCGGTCGAGATGCCGAGATCGGCCTCGCCGTTCAGGATCATCTGCGCGATCTGCTGCGGGCTGCCCTGACGCAGCGCGAGATGCACCTTCGGGAACACGTCGGTGAACTGGCGGATCACCTTCGGCAGTGCGTAGCGCGCCTGCGTGTGCGTCGTCGCGACGACGAGGTGGCCGCTGTCCTGGTCGGCGAACTGGCGCGCGACGCGGCGCAGGTTCTCGGCGTCGAGCAGCATCCGCTCGATCAGCTGATGCACGGCCTTGCCGGGCTCCGTGAGCCCCGTCAGCCGCTTGCCGCGCCGGATGAAGATGTCGACGCCCAGCTCATCCTCGAGATCCTTGATCTGCTTCGACACGCCCGACTGCGACGTGTACAGCACGTTCGCGACTTCCGTCAGGTTCATGTTCTGGCGCACCGCTTCGCGCACGAACCGCAATTGCTGAAAATTCATGGGTATGCCTCTTAGGCTGTCGTTGTTTGATTGTCGATTCGGAGCATGTTCCGCCCCCTGCCCTGTATTTGCTCGTCAACGCGCGGGAAACACACGCACCGCGCGCGGCACGGCCGTCGCACCGTCGCCGACCTGCAGCGACAGCGCCCGCCATGCGTCGCGATCGAGTTCGGCCTCGAGCGCGCCGCCCGCACGCGCCTCGAGCTCCACGCGCACCGAGCCGCCGAGCGGGATCACGCGGCGCACGTCCACCGCGATGCCGTCGCGGTGCCCTTCGCCGACCGGCCACAGCTGAAGGTCGTGCGGGCGCACATAGGCGTTCGCGGGACCGGCGAAATCGGCGTCGACCTCGATCGGCGCGGCCGCCCCCTCGGCGACGAAGCCGCGCCCGGCGACCGTGCCCGGCAACCGGTTGGCCGCACCGAGGAACTCGTAGACGAATGCGCTCTGCGGATGATCGTAGACGTCCTGCGGGCTGCCGACCTGCTCGACGTGGCCGCGGTTCAGCACGACGATGCGGTCCGCGACTTCCAGCGCCTCCTCCTGGTCGTGCGTGACGAAGATCGTCGAGATGTGCAGGTCGTCGTGCAGACGACGCAACCAGCCGCGCAGCTCCTTGCGGACCTTCGCGTCGAGCGCGCCGAACGGCTCGTCGAGCAGCAGCACCTTCGGCTCGACCGCGAGCGCGCGGGCGAGCGCGATGCGCTGGCGCTGGCCGCCCGACAGCTCGGACGGATAGCGCTGCGCGAGCCAGTCGAGCTGCACGAGCTTCAGCAACTCGTGCACCTTCTCGCGGATCGCGCTTTCCGACGGCCGCTCGCGGCGCGGCTTCACGCGCAGCCCGAACGCGACGTTCTCGAAGACCGTCATGTGGCGGAACAGTGCGTAGTGCTGGAACACGAAGCCGACCTGGCGGTCGCGCGCGCCGACGGATGCCACGTCGAGCCCCTGCAGCACGACCTGGCCGGCGTCCGCGTGCTCGAGGCCCGCGATCACGCGCAGCAGCGTGGTCTTGCCGCAGCCGGACGGCCCGAGCAGCGCGACCAGCTCGCCCGGCGGGAAGTCGAGCGATACGTTGTCGAGCGCCGTGAAATCGCCGAAGCGCTTCTGAAGGTTACGGACGGTGATACCCATTCTGGTTGCCTCTTTACGATTTCGACGAAACGGCGCCGACGGGGCCGGCATGTGCGGGAACGGCGTCGTGCGCGTCGGCCAGTTCGGCCGCGAGATGACGCTCGGCGATCAGCTTCAGCGCGAGCGTGACGAGCGCGAGCAGCGCCAGCACCGACGCCACCGCGAACGCCGCCGCGAAGTTGTATTCGTTGTACAGGATCTCCACGTGCAGCGGCATCGTGTCGGTCACGCCGCGGATGTGGCCGGATACGACCGACACCGCGCCGAACTCGCCCATCGCGCGCGCATTGCACAGGATCACGCCATACAGCAGGCCCCACCTCACGTTCGGCAGCGTCACGCGGCGGAAGATCTGCCAGCCCGACGCGCCAAGCACGCGCGCGGCTTCTTCCTCGTCGGTGCCTTGCGCCTGCATCAGCGGAATCAGTTCGCGCGCGACGAACGGGAACGTGACGAAGATCGTCGCGAGCACGATGCCCGGCACCGCGAAGATGATCTGCACGTCGTGCTCCTGCAGCCACGGCCCGAGCCAGCCTTGCGCGCCGAACAACAGCACGTATACAAGGCCCGAGATCACCGGCGACACCGAGAACGGCAGGTCGATCAGCGTCGTCAGCAGCGCCTTGCCGCGGAATTCGAACTTCGCGATCGCCCACGATGCACACACGCCGAACACGAGGTTCAGCGGCACCGCGATCACGGCGACGGTCAGTGTCAGCTTGATCGCCGACCACGCATCGGGATCGGCCAGCGATTCGAAATAGAAGCCGACGCCCTTGCGCAGCGCCTCGACGAACACCGCGGCGAGCGGCACGACGAGGAAGAATGCGAGGAACGCCAGCGCGATGCCCGTGAGCAGCCAGCGAACGACGCGTGACTCGCTGACGGGGTCGAGCCGTTTCGCGGCGCGTGCGGCCGGCGACGGGGTTTTCAGCACGACGGTGGCCTCCTGGCTCATTGCTGGCCTCCTGCTGCGGTAGCGATGACGGCGGCGGGCGCGGGGCCGCTCGCGCCCTTGCTCGTGCGGCGCTGCAGATACCACTGCAGCGTGTTGATCAGCAGCAGCATCAGGAACGACACGACGAGCATCACGACCGCGAGCGCGGTCGCGCCCGCGTAGTCGTACTGCTCGAGCTTCGTGATGATGAGCAGCGACGTGATCTCGGATTTCATCGGCACGTTGCCGGCGATGAAGATCACCGAGCCGTATTCGCCGAGCGCGCGCGCGAACGAGAGCGCGAACCCGGTGAGGAGCGCCGGCAGCACGGCCGGCAGCACGACGCGGCGGAACGTCAGCCAGCGCGACGCGCCGAGGCACGCGGCGGCCTCTTCCTGCTCGCGCTCGAAATCCTCGAGCACCGGCTGCACCGTGCGCACGACGAACGGCAGCCCGATGAAGGTCAGCGCGACCAGCACGCCGGCCGGCGTGAACGCGATCTTGATGCCGAGCGGCGCCAGATACTGGCCGACCCAGCCGTTGGTCGCGTAAACGGCCGCGAGCGAAATGCCGGCGACCGACGTCGGAAGTGCAAACGGCAGGTCGACGATCGCATCGACGAGCCGCTTGAACGGGAACGTGTAGCGCACGAGCACCCACGCGACGAGGAAACCGAACACGGCGTTGATCAGCGCGCCGCCGAGCGCGGCGGAGAACGTCAGCCGGTACGACGCGAGCACGCGCGGCGACGTGACGGCGGTGACGAACTGCTCCCACGACAGTGTCGCGGTCTTCAGGAACGTGGCGGCGAGCGGTATCAGCACCACGAGGCTCAAATAGGCCACCGTGATGCCTAGCGTCACGCCGAAACCGGGCAGCGCGCTCGGCTTGCGAAAGGTGTACGTCGTCATCGGATGCTCTTGCTGGGTCGGTGCTGCTCATGGGTCCGACGCAAACGCCGGCGCAGTGAATCGCGCCGGCGGGCCGTCGGGGATGCGGCGCGCTATCGTGGCGCGCCGCTGTCGTTATGGCGTTACTGCGGCTTGTAGATCGAATCGAACACGCCGCCGTCCGCGAAATGCGTCTTCTGCGCATTCGTCCAGCCGCCGAAGGTATCGTCGACCGTGTACAGCTTCAGCTTCGGGAACTGCTTCGTCAGCTCCGCCGGCACGTTCTTCGAACGCGGCCGGTAGTAGTTGCGCGCCGCGATCTCCTGGCCCTGCGGGCTGTACAGGAAGTTCAGGTATGCATCGGCCAGCTTGCGCGTGCCCTTCTTGTCGACCACCTTGTCGACCACCGCGACGGGCGGTTCGGCCAGGATGCTCACCGACGGCACGACGATCTCGAACTTGTCGGTACCGAATTCCTTGACCGACAGGAATGCCTCGTTTTCCCATGCGATCAGCACGTCGCCGATCCCGCGCTGCACGAAGCTCGTGGTCGCGCCGCGCGCGCCCGAATCAAGCACACCGGCGTTCTTGTAGAGCTTCGTGACGAATTCCTTCGCCGTCTGCTCGTTGCCGCCCGGCTTGTGCACCGCATAGGCCCATGCGGCCAGGTAGTTCCAGCGCGCGCCGCCCGACGTCTTCGGATTCGGCGTGACGATCGAGATGCCCGGCTTGGTCAGGTCGTCCCAGTCCTTGATCCCCTTCGGATTGCCCTTGCGCACCAGGAACACGATCGTCGACGTGTACGGCGACGCGTTGTCGGGCAGGCGCTTCTGCCAGTCCTTGTTGACGAGCCCCTTGTTCGCGAGGGCATCGATGTCGTACGCGAGCGCCAGCGTGACGACGTCGGCCTGCAGGCCGTCGAGCACCGAGCGCGCCTGCGCGCCCGAACCGCCGTGCGACTGCTTGAAGTTGACGGTCTCGCCCGTCTTCGCCTTCCACTCCTTGCCGAACGCCTGGTTGAAGTCCTGATACAGCTCGCGCGTCGGGTCGTACGACACGTTCAGGAAGGTCGTATCGGCCTGTGCGTGCGTCGCGACGCCCAGCGCCGCCGCCGCGCCCAGCGCGAGTGTTGCGATCAGGCGGCCCACTCCGCCCACCAGCCCCGTGTTGCGCTTGCCCATCCTTGGTTCTCCAGTGTTGTCGGTATTGCGATGTCGGGCCAGTCTAACGAACGGGTTACATGATTAAAAATAATCGTTCCTTATTTTTTAATACTCAAAAGTGCTAACGCAGACGGGATGGACGGTTGTGGCGGATGAACCGGCGTCCGGGCGTCGTGAAATCGCGTCGGAACCGGCGTGATCGCGTCGAACCTCAAGTAACACTTGAAATTCGCGGACTACTGTATAAAAATACAGCTCACTGTCTATCCATACAGTTGAGCCATGACCAAACTCACCGCCCGTCAGCAGCAAGTGTTCGACTTGATCCGTCGCGCGATCGAGCGCTCCGGATTCCCGCCCACCCGTGCCGAGATCGCGGCCGAACTGGGCTTCAGTTCGCCGAATGCGGCCGAGGAGCACCTGCGCGCGCTGGCGCGCAAGGGTGTGATCGAGCTGGCCGCCGGCGCGTCGCGCGGCATCCGCCTGCTCGGCATCGACGATGCCCCGCACCAGTTCACGCTGCCGCACGCCGGCCTGATGCAGTTGTCGCTGCCGCTCGTCGGCCGCGTCGCAGCCGGTAGCCCGATCCTTGCGCAGGAGCACATCTCGCAGCATTACGCGTGCGATCCCGCGCTGTTCTCCAGCAAGCCCGACTACCTGCTGAAAGTGCGCGGCCTGTCGATGCGCGACGCCGGCATCCTCGACGGCGACCTCCTCGCCGTGCAGAAGCGCACGGAAGCGAAGGACGGCCAGATCATCGTCGCGCGCCTCGGCGACGACGTCACGGTCAAGCGCTTGATGCGCCGGCCTGGCGGTCTCGAACTGATCGCGGAGAACCCGGATTACGAAAACATCTTCGTCAAGGCCGGCAGCGCGGAATTCGCGCTGGAAGGCATCGCCGTCGGGCTGATTCGCTCGGGCGAACTCTGACATTCCGTCTCGCTAGGAGAACATCATGGAACGCCTTGCCCGTCTGCTGCCTTTCCGTCAATTCGGCCGCCTGCGTCACCTGCGCGGCCGCACGCCCTGCGCACCGCTGTCCGCGGCGGCGCCTGTGCAAGAAGAAGTCGCAGTCGAACGGCAGGCGTCCCTGCTGCCGTCGGCGCTACCCGCTTTCGCGCGGGTATCGCTGAACGCCGGCCTGAATCACGCCGAACCCGCGCGCCGTGCACCGGTGC
This sequence comes from Burkholderia sp. AU33423, assembly GCF_002223135.1. NCBI lineage: Bacteria > Pseudomonadati > Pseudomonadota > Betaproteobacteria > Burkholderiales > Burkholderiaceae > Burkholderia > Burkholderia sp. AU33423. The sequence goes on along the minus strand of NZ_NKFH01000004.1, from coordinate 1,288,174 downwards.
GCGTCTATCACGGCCGTTCGCGCCTGATCATGGTCGGCACGATCGATGCCGTGTGCCGGATGATCGATCGCTGCATCGCAGAGGAACGATCGGCCACGCCAGGCGGTCTCTGATTGCGGAACATCCCCGCACCGGAGGCAACGTGACCGGATCTTCGGGCCGCGCATGGCGGCTCAAGCCCCTGCTGATCGCCGTGCTGGCCGTCGCCATCATTACGGCGATCGGCTATGCGTACGCGTCGCCGTACGTCGCGCTCGGTCGCCTGAAATCGGCGATCGATGCGCGCGATGCGCAAGCCATCAGTGAATATGTCGATTTCCCGTCGCTGCGCATCAGCCTGAAGCAGCAGGTCACGGAAGAGTTGATGCGCCGGATCGACGCGGTGAAGAAAAACAATCCGTTCGCGGTGATCGGCGCGCTGATCGGGTCGGCACTGATCGGCCCGCTGGTCGATGCGTACGCGACCCCGGAAGGCGTAGCCGCGCTGATGAGCGGATTGCCACCGCGTGGCAATCCAGGTGAGCGTCCACCCGAATGGTCGAATCTGCCGCCGGGCAGCAATGCGCCGGCTGCGCCTGCAGCCAATCCGGCTCCCCCGGCGAGCGCAGCCGCTCCGGGCAGCAATGCGGCCGCTCCAACTGCGTCATCGCCGCCACCCGCCGCTGCCGCACCGGCCAGCCCGGTCGATGCAACGCATACGCCGCACCAGCAGCAAACCAGCGCCGGGTACCGGAATATCGATGAATTCGTCGTGACCTACCAGCGCAGTGCCGACGGCACGCGCTATGCGGCGATATTCCACCGCTTCGGCCTGTTCTCGTGGAAGTTGTCCGCGATCGACATGCACGCTTGACCGGTCTTGAATGGCCGCGGTCAGCGCCCGGCCCACGGACGTGACACGACGCCCGACCGGCACGATTCGCCGGTCAGGCAGTCATCGAATCATTGGATCATTTGCCGTTCGCCGTGGCCGCTTCACGCTCCCGCGCGATTTCTTCCTTCTGCTCCTGCGCCGACGAACACGCAACCAGGATGCTGCAGTTCACGCGATCGAGCAGTTGCGTGTTGCCCGACCCCATCCACCATCTGGACAACCCGCTGCGGCACCGATGGCCGACGACGACGAGGTCGGCCTTCAGCTCCGTCGCGAGATTCGCGATTTCGTCGATCGGATAGCCGAACGCGAAATGGCCTTCGGCCTGCACACCGCGCTCGCGCAGCCAGTTCACCCCTTCCTGCAGGATTTCACGCGCGGTTTCCTCGAACCGGCCGCACGCGACGTCGGTCAGCAAACCCGCGCTCTGTGCAATGCTCGAGCGCATGTCGACCACCGACAGCAAATGCGTCTCGGCCTTCAGGTCCATCGCGAGATTGGCGCCACAACGCAGTGCCTTGCGTCCTTCGAGCGTGCCGTCGTAACACAGCAAAATCTTGTTGTAGCTAGCCATGAAACCTCCCTGTCGCAACACCGAGCCTACGCATTCATCATGGTGCGCCGCAATTCAGGACGCAAGGGATGGAAAACGCTGATTCGCCCCGCTCGGCTCGCGCGCGATGATGCAGTGCACGATCGGTGCGTCCATGCATCGCACCGTGCAGGCATGCCCTGAAGAGACGCAGCCGATGCACTAGAATGGCCCGTTCGTACTCCAGCGGGCCATCAGGCGCCGGCGTCGTGCGCTTCGGTCATGCCCGTGTGACACGCAATCGTCCGATCGGTTCGCCAACCGGCCATGCATCCGGCAGCTGCGGAACGCTTCCGCGCCCGCCTACAACGACAACATGCCCATGTCCGTTGCACCGATCGATTTCCGGAACGTCGAAAAGCGCTATGGCGACAAGCTCGTCGTCAACGGCCTGTCCTTCACCGTCCAGGCGGGTGAATGCTATGGCCTGCTCGGGCCGAACGGCGCCGGCAAGACCACCACGCTGAAAATGCTGCTCGGCCTCACGCATCCCGACGCAGGCACCATTTCGCTCTGCGGCGAACCGGTTCCATCGCGTGCGCGGCATGCACGCCAGCGCGTCGGAGTCGTCCCGCAGTTCGACAATCTCGACCCCGACTTCACCGTGCGCGAGAACCTGCTCGTCTTCAGCCGCTACTTCGGCATGTCGGCGCAGGCTGCGCACGCGCTCGTGAAGCCGCTGCTCGAATTCGCGAAGCTCGAGAACAAGGCCGATGCGAAGGTCGGCGAGCTGTCGGGCGGCATGAAGCGCCGCCTGACGCTCGCTCGCGCGCTCGTCAACGATCCCGATGTGCTGGTGCTCGACGAGCCGACGACGGGCCTCGACCCGCAGGCGCGTCACCTCATGTGGGAGCGGCTGCGCTCGCTGCTCGCGCGCGGCAAGACGATCCTGATCACCACGCACTTCATGGAAGAAGCCGAGCGCCTGTGCGACCGCCTGTGCGTGATCGAGGAAGGCCGCAAGATCGCCGAAGGCGCGCCGCACGCGCTGATCGAATCGGAGATCGGCTGCGACGTGATCGAGATCTACGGGCCCGATCCGGCCACGCTGCGCGACGAGCTGTCGGCATTCGCGAAGCACACCGAGATCAGCGGCGAGACGCTGTTCTGCTACGTGAGCGATCCGGAGCCGCTCAGTGCACGACTCAAGGGTCGCACGGGGTTGCGCTATCTGCATCGCCCGGCCAATCTTGAAGATGTGTTCCTGCGGCTCACGGGCCGCGAAATGCAGGACTGATCGATCATGGACGTCCGCAACTATTCCACCGCCGCGCCGTCGGCACCCCCGCGCGTGTCGCGCTTCGCGATCGCCATGCCCGCGAACGCGACCAACTGGATCGCCGTCTGGCGGCGCAACTATCTCGTCTGGCGCAAGCTCGCGCTCGCGTCGATGTTCGGCAATCTTGCCGATCCGATGATCTATCTGTTCGGGCTGGGGTTCGGGCTCGGGCTGATGCTCGGCCATGTCGACGGCGTGTCGTATATCGCGTTCCTCGCAGCCGGCACGGTCGGATCGAGCGTGATGATGTCCGCGAGCTTCGAGTCGATGTATTCGGGATTCTCGCGGATGCACGTGCAGCGCACGTGGGAAGCGATCATGCATACGCCGCTCGCGCTCGGCGACATCGTGCTCGGCGAGATCGTCTGGGGGGCCAGCAAGGCGATGCTGTCGGGGGCCGCGATCATGCTCGTCGCGGGGGCGCTCGGCTATGCGCGGTTTCCGTCGATGCTCGCGGCGCTGCCCGTGATCGCGCTCGCGGGCCTCGCGTTTGCCAGCATCGCGATGATCGTCACGGCGCTCGCGCCGTCCTACGATTTCTTCATGTTTTATCAGACGCTCGTGCTGACGCCGATGCTGCTGCTGTCGGGCGTGTTCTTCCCGATCACGCAGTTGCCGCCGATCGCGCAGCGTGCGGCGCAGGCGCTGCCGCTCGCGAATGCCGTCGAGTTGATCCGGCCCGCGATGCTCGGCCGGCCGGCGACCGACGTCGCGCTGCATGTCGCGGTGCTCACCGGTTACGCGGTCGGCGGATTCCTGCTGTCCGCGTGGCTGTTCCGGCGGCGGATGATGCGCTGACGGCCGGCGCACCAGGCGCCGGCTTCATGCGGACGACGTTACTCGTCGTCGTCGCTCCACGGGATCTCGACGTCGGTCAGGAACGCGACGGTCGCGAGCGGGCCGCCTTCCTGGCGGCCGAGCTTGCCGTCCGCGCGATGCCACTCCACGCGGAACTGCGTACCCGGATCGTCGGCCAGCAGATAGACCGTGCGCAGCTCTTCCTTGTCGGCTTCGTCCACCGGGCCGTCGAACGACACCAGCATCTTCTGCGGCCACAGGCCGTTGACCGGATCGTAGATGCGATCGCCTTGCGGAATGTCGATACTGGCCTCGACGCCGATCGTCGCGGAGGCCTCGATGATCATCGTGCCGAGTGCGTTCAGCACGGCAGTCGCCCGCGCGGAATTGGCCTGGCGGATCGCGAGATCGCCGCGCGTCAGCGCCTTTTCGAGTCGAGGATGGATCTTCGGTTGGGTCATGCGTTTTCCTGTTTGCTTCTTGTAAATGGCGCCGCACGGGTGAAACGGCGGCGCCGGATGAATACGATTGCGCCCTGCTGGCGCGCGTCAGAACCCGAACGCGATCGCGAGCAGGCCGCTCGCGATCCCGAACACGACGACGAGCGTCGCGACGATCGCCAGCATGTACGGCTTGAACGAACGCGCGAGCATCGCGAGCGACGGCACGCTGATCGGCGGCAGCGTCATCAGCAGCGCGGCGGCCGGGCCGACGCCCATGCCGAGCGACAGCATCGCCTGGATGATCGGCACCTCGCCTGCCGTCGGGATCACGAACAGCATGCCCGCGACCGCGAACGCGACGATCCAGCCGAGATGATTGCCGATGTCCGGGCCGATATGCGGGAACAGCCACGCGCGCGCGGCGCCGAGCAGCAGCACGAGCACGATGTATTCGGGCACGAGCCGCACGGCCATGCGCGCGAGCAGCTTCATCCAGCGGACGAACGGATTGCCGGCCGCGGCCTGCTCGGCCGCCAGCGCGGCGAGCTGCGCATCGTCGATGCTGCGGTCTTCGGGGCGTGCGATACGGTTCAGCAGATAGCCGATCCCGAACACCATCGCGATGCCGAGCACGAGGCGCAGCGCACTCCAGTGCCAGCCGAGCACGAAGCCCATGAACACCAGCGCCGCCGGGTTCAGCACCGTGTTGCCGAGCCAGAACGCGACCGCGCCGCCCGGCGATGCATGGCGCGCACGCAGCCCCGCGACGACCGGCGCCGCGCAGCACGTGCACATCATGCCGGGCAGCGACAGCAGACCGCCCGCGGCGACGCTGCCGAACCCGGTACGGCCGAGCACGCGCGCGACCCAGTGCGCAGGCAGCAGTGCCTGCACGGCCGAACCGAGCAGCAGGCCCAGCACCATTGCCTGCCAGATCGCCTTGCCGTACGCCCACGCGTAGTCGAGCGCGGCCTTGAGCGACGGCTCGGGCGCGGCCGCCGACGTGCCCATCAGGATCGACTGGCCGATCGAATGGTGCTCGGCGGCAACGAACGCCTTGTTGTAGTACGGAAACCATTTCACATAGAACAGTCCCGCGACCGCGATCAGCAGGAAGGTCATCCAGCCGAGGGCCGGATTGGGTTGGGTGCGTGTGGTCGTCATCGTGTGGTCGTCGATTGGTTTTGATCAGTTTCGAATGTCGCGCCTGCAGCAAACGCGGCCGATGCGGGTAGCCCGGCCTGTGCGAGCTGGGCCAGCAGCGCACGCGCCTGCTCGCGCCCGTCGGCGGCGTTGGGCCGGAACGTGAACGTCAGCGCCCGGTTCGGCTTGTTGTATGCCGCGCGGTAGGTCCGTGCGTAGGCCGGATCGTAATGCTTGTCGATCAGTTCGGTGAACAGTTCGGCGCGTGCGTTCGCGTCGATCAGCGCCTTCCAGTGCGTCACCTGCTCGCGGCTGTGCAGGCCGATCAGCCGATGGAGCTGCGCCTTGAACGCCTCCGGTTCGTCGAACAGGTGCGCGTAATCGTCGAGGAGAAATGCGATGCGCTCGTCATGCGCTGCGTCGACATGCACCCACGGCCCTGCGTGAAACGCTTCGATCAACGCGATCGGCAACTGCACGAGCCCGATCCGGCGGCTTTCCGACTCGACGAACACCGGCCATTCGGGGTCAAAACGTCCAAGCGTTTCGACGAGCCCCGAATCGAACCCCTTCTGCGTCGGCTGCGGCTTGCCCGGCAGCGCGCCGAGCAGCGAACCGCGATGGCACGCCAGCGCCTCGAGATCGAGCGTCTGCGCGCCCACGTCGCGCAGTGCGTTCAGCAGGCGCGTCTTGCCGCAGCCCGTATGGCCGACGAGCGCGATGTAGCGAAAGCGCGTCGGCAGCGAGTCGAGCGTCGCGCACACCGACTGGCGGTACGCCTTGTAGCCGCCGTCGAGCTGGCGCGCCTTCCAGCCGATCAGGTTGAACCAGGTCGTCATCGAGCCCGAGCGCTTGCCGCCGCGCCAGCAGTAGATCAGCGGCCGCCAATTGCGCGGACGGTCGGCGAACGTCGTGTCGAGATGACGCGCGATGTTGCGCGCGACCATCGCCGCGCCGACCCGGGTCGCCTCGTACGGCGACACCTGGCGGTACATCGTACCGACGAGCACGCGCTCCTCGTTGCTGAGCACGGGCGCGTTCAGCGCGCCGGGAATATGGTCCTCGGCGAACTCGAGCGGCGTGCGCACGTCGATGATCTCGTCGAACTCGCCGGCGCGATCGAGGGTGACAATCAGGTTCTTCAATTTGGCGTCGAACAGGGGCGATGCGGCTCGATGAGCCGCATGGGCACGGAAGGCGGATTGACGATTATCTCACGGGCCGGCCTCTCGGGCCGCGCACGGCAGTCGGCGGCGCCGACGCGGCCTGCATCGCATCGATCAGATGGTCGCGGAATGCGCGAACCGACGCGGGCAGATCGCGCCCCGCCATCGTCTGCACCTGGATGCTGCGCTCGCGCAACTGCGGGTTCGTCACGGGCACGACGACGAAGCCGTCCGCGGCGCAGCGGTCACGCACCGACAGCAGGCCCGTGAACATCACCGCGCCCGTGCGCCGCGCGTAGCCGTACATCGCGGCCGTGTTGTTGCTCGTCAGTTCGGGCTCGAGCAGCAGCCCGTCGAGCGCGCACGCGATGTCGATCAGTTGGCGCACCGTCGTGCCGGCCTCAGGCAGCACGTGCGGGTAACGCGCGACATCGGCGAGCGACACGGCTTCCCGCGTCGCGAGCGGATGGTCGTGCCGCACCAGCGCGAAAATCGGCGCGCGCTCGGTGTGGTCGACGCGCACACCCTTCTCCGGCGCGAGGCTGAAGCTCAACGCGATGTCCACATCGCCGTCGCGCACACGCCGTGTCGCGTCCGCCGGCGACACCACCCATACGGAGAAATCGACACCCGGATGGCGCGCCTTGAAGCTGGCCAGCGTGCCGGGCAGGAAGTCGATCGCGAACCCTTCCGAGCACGCGATCTTCAGCAGGCTGCCGTGCAGCGCGTCGAGCCCGCCGATGTCCTTCATCACGTGCTCGGCCTCCAGCAGGCTGCGCTGCGCGAACGCCAGCAGCCGCTCACCGGCCTCCGACAGCGCCATCCCACGCGGCCGGCGCTCGAACAGCGGCGCGCCGAGCTCGCTCTCCAGTTTCGCGATCTGGCGGCTGATCGCGGATACGGCCACGTGCAGCCGCGCGGACGCGTCGCTGATCGAGCCGGTGCGCGCCACTTCGACGAAATACCGCAACGCCAGGCCATGCAGGAAAGCCGCCATCGTTCTGTCTCCGCCCGGCTGTCGGCCGCGCTGCTTTGCCTTTTCGGCAAAGAAAGGTTCGAAATTCGATCATTGTGACAAAAAAAACGGCTTCCTAGAATCGATCGCACTTCCCGCTGCATGCCCGATCCGGCGCGTGCAGCGAACCCGACAGAGGAGACCCGACTTGAGCCGTACCGCCGCCATCCAGCACGCGCTGAACCAGTTCGAATCCGGCGCGTTCTTCACGACCCTGAGCCGCCGCGTCGGCCTTCGCACCGAAAGCCAGGAAAGCGGCAACGGTGCCGCACTGCGCGCCTACCTGACCGACGAGATCGCCCCCGAAGCCGCGCGCCTCGGCTTCACGTCGCGGATTGTCGACAATCCCGTCGACGGCGGCGGCCCGTTCCTGCTCGCCTCGCGCCACGAAGACGACGCACTGCCGACCGTGCTGATCTACGGCCACGGCGACGTCGTGCGCGGCTACGACGCGCAGTGGCGCGCGCCGTTGTCGCCGTGGACGCTGACGGCCGACGGCGACCGCTGGTACGGCCGCGGCAGCGCCGACAACAAGGGGCAGCACACCATCAACCTGGCCGCGCTGGCGAGCGTGCTCGACGCGCGCGGCGGCCGGCTCGGCTTCAACGCGAAGCTGCTGATCGAGATGGGCGAGGAAACGGGTTCGCCGGGCCTCGACGCACTGTGCCGCCAGGAGCGCGACGCGCTCGCGGCCGACGTGCTGATCGCGTCGGACGGCCCGCGCATCGCCGCCGCGCGTCCGACGGTGTTCCTCGGCTCGCGCGGCTCGGTCAATTTCAAGCTGAGCCTGCGCGCCCGTGACGGCGCGCATCACTCCGGCAACTGGGGCGGGCTGCTGCGCAATCCGGCGATCGTGCTCGCGCACGCGCTCGCGAGCCTCGTCGACGCGCGCGGCGCGATTCGCGTCGCGGGGCTGCGTCCGCCGCCGATCCCGGCGGCCGTGCGCGATGCGCTCGCCGATCTTTCCGTCGGCGGCGGCCCCGGCGATCCGGCGCTCGACGCCGACTGGGGCGAGCCCGGCCTCACCGCGCCCGAGCGCGTGTTCGGCTGGAACACGTTCGAGATCCTCGCGTTCAAGGCCGGCAACCCCGAGCATCCCGTCAACGCGATCCCGCCCGCCGCTTACGCACACTGCCAGTTGCGCTTCGTCGTCGGCACCGACTGGGAGGCGCTGCACGCGCATCTGCGCACGCACCTCGACGCACACGGCTTCGCCGATATCGAGATCGACGTCGAACGCGGCGCACCGGCAACGCGCGTGCCGCCGGACGATCCGTGGGTGCGCTGGGCCGTCGCGTCGCTCGCGCGGACCACCGGCAAGAAGCCCGCGATCCTGCCGAATCTCGGCGGCACGCTGCCGAACGAAGTGTTCGCCGACACGCTCGGGCTGCCGACGCTGTGGGTGCCGCACTCGTACCCGGCGTGCTCGCAGCACGCACCGGACGAGCACCTGCTCGCGAGCGTCGTCAGCGAGGGGCTGCAGATGATGGCCGGCCTCTTCTGGGATCTCGGCGACGACGCGCCGACCGCTCGCCGCGCGGCGCCCGCCGCGGCCGGCGCCGCCCTGTAACGCGCTTCGCCCTTTTACGGGACCTGCACACACGATGAATACGACCACCCTGACCTCGCAGGAAGCCGCCCGCCCCAGCGCCGCGAAGATCCGGCGCATCATCTTCGCGGCGTCGATCGGCAACGCACTCGAATGGTTCGACCTGATCGTCTACGGCTTCTTCGCGGTGACGATCGCCAAGCTGTTCTTCCCCGCCACCAGCGAAGCGACGTCGCTGATGCTGACGCTCGGCACGTTCGGGCTGTCCTACCTGATCCGGCCGATCGGCGGCTTCGTGCTCGGCGCATACGCGGATCGCGCGGGCCGCAAGGCGTCGCTGCTGCTGTCGATCGCGATGATGATGGCCGGCACGCTGCTGATCGCACTGATGCCGACCTATGCATCGATCGGCCTGCTCGCGCCGCTCGGGATCATGCTGTCGCGGCTGATGCAGGGCTTTTCCGCGGGCGGCGAATTCGCGAGCTCGACCGCGTTCCTCGTCGAGCACGCCCCGCAGCGGCGCGGTTTCATGTCAAGCTGGCAGTTCGCGAGCCAGGGCCTCGCGACGCTGCTCGCATCGGGCTTCGGCGCGTTGCTGACCTCCACGCTGACGACCGCGCAACTCGAAAGCTGGGGCTGGCGCGTGCCGTTCCTGTTCGGGCTCGCGATCGGCCCGGTCGGGCTGTACATCCGCCGCTACGTCGACGAAGGCGTCGAGTTCAAGACGCAGGAACGCTCGGAAGCGCCGGTGCGCGAGCTGTTCGCGGAACAAAAAGTGCGGGTGCTGCTGTCGATCGGCGCGCTCGTGATCTCGACCGCGATCAACTACATGATCCTGTACATGCCGACCTATGCGATCAAGCAGCTCGGCCTGCCCGCATCGACGGGCTTCGCGGCCACGCTCGCGACCGGCTTCGTGCTCACGCTCGTCACGCCGGTCGTCGGCCACCTGTCCGATCGTACCGGGCGGATCCGCATGATGGCAGTCGCGGCGGTCCTGATGCTCGTCACCGTGTACCCGACGTTCGCGTGGCTCACGCGTCACGCGTCGTTCGCGACGATGCTCGCCGCCCTGGTCTGGATCGGTGCGCTGAAGGCGATGTACTGCGGCGCGCTGCCGGCGCTGATGGCCGAGCTGTTCCCGTCGCAGACCCGCGCAACGGGGCTCGCGGTCAGCTACAACACGGGTGTCACGCTGTTCGGCGGCTTCGCGCCGTTCGTCATCACCTGGCTGATCAGCGCGACCGGCAACCGGCTGTCGCCGGCGCTCTATCTGATGGGCTGCGCGCTGCTGAGCCTCGCCGCGCTGTTCGTCGCGCGCACACGGCTCAAGATGCGATGACGGAAGAAACGGCGGCGCAGCGGTGCGGCCCGCCGCGGCATCGCTGCCGTGCGGGCCGTGCGCCGTTTACGGCGCAGGGTTCGGCTGCAGCTCGTGCAGCGCGTCGATTTCGGCGAGGATCTCGTCGGACAGCTTCACGTCGACGCTGCCGATGTTCTCCTTCAACTGCTCGAGTGACGTCGCCCCGACCAGGTTGCTGCGCGTGAATGGGCGGCTGTTGACGAACGCCAGCGCGAGTTGCGCGGGCGACAGCCCGTGACGCCGTGCGAGCGCGACATAGCGCGACGTCGCCTCGACGGCCTGCGGCTTGCTGTAGCGCTGGAAGCGTTCGAACAACGTGATGCGTGCGCCGGCCGGACGCGCGCCGTTCTCGTACTTGCCGGACAGCCAGCCGAACGCGAGCGGCGAATACGCGAGCAGGCCGACGCCATCGCGATGCGTGAATTCCGACAGCCCGTTCTCGAACGTGCGGTTCAGCAGGCTGTACGGATTCTGGATGCTCGCGATGCGCGGCAGCCCGAGCTTCTCGGCCGCGCGCAGGAATTGCGCGACGCCCCACGGCGTTTCATTCGACACGCCGATCGCACGCACCTTGCCGGCCTTCACGAATTCCGCGAGCACGCCGAGGGTTTCCTCGATCGGCACCGTATAAGCGTCGTCGACCCATGGATAGGCAGGACGGCCGAACGTCGTCGTGCTGCGGTCGGGCCAGTGCAGCTGGTAGAGATCGACGTAGTCGGTCTGCAGGCGCTTGAGGCTGCCGTCGAGCGCTTCGGTCAGGTTCTTGCGGTCGAACTGGTTGCCTTCGCCGCGAATATGGCGCGGATTGTGCGGCTGCCGCGCCGGCCCGGCGATTTTCGTCGCGAGCACGATGCGCTCGCGCTGCGCGCGATGCTGCGCGAGCCAGGTGCCGATGTACGCCTCGGTGCGCCCCTGCGTATCGGGTTTCGGCGGCACCGGATACATCTCCGCGGCATCGATCAGCGTAACGCCCTGCCCGATCGCGTAGTCGATCTGCTCGTGCGCATCGCGCTCCGAATTCTGCTCGCCCCACGTCATCGTGCCCAGGCCGATCAGGCTGACCTCGATGCCCGAATCGCCAAGTGTGCGGTAATCCATGCTGTTCCTGTCGCGTCGGTGGAAAGCAGAAACGCTATCACATTGAAGCGACTGCTTCAGACAGGCGCCGCTTACGCTTACAGGCGGCCTTCGGCGCCGGCAACGAGGCTCACGCGCCGCCCCGAACGATGGCGCTGCCGCCCGCGGTTACTGCGGCCGCTGGATGAAGCAGGTTGCCGACGCATGCGCGACGATCTTGTCGTCCGCGGTCTTCAGCGTGCCCTCCGCGACGCCCAGCGAGCGCGACAGGTGAATCACGCGCCCTTCCGCGACCAGGTCGACGTCGCGCGGCACGGGCCGCAGCATCTTCACATGCAGATCGACCGTGCCGTAGCCGACGCCCGCATCCAGCATCGAATGCACCGCACATCCGGTGACCGAATCGAGCACTGTCGCGGCGAACCCGCCATGGACGCCACCAAGCGGATTCAGGTGCCGGTCGTCCGCCCGCGCCGAAAACTTCACATAGCCGAGCTCGACGTCGAGCGGACGCATCGGGATCGTCTCGGAAATCGACGCGAGCGGGGCATCGCCCGACACCGCCGCGCGCAGCAGATCGAGACCAGACAGGGAAAGCGGGTTCATCGGGTTGTCTCCGGGTTGAAAGCGCGTCGTCGCGCGAGTAAGTTCTAAATTGGAACTCAATATTGGCAACGACGGCGCCCGTTGTCAACGTGGCCGGGCCCGTTGAAACCGAAGACGGGTTCTATAATCGAACCCGCTATTTCGCCGAACCGCCGCAAAGGATGCAAGAGACTCGACGATGAAATGGGATGACATCGGCACGCTGAACTGTTCGGTCGCGCGTACGCTCGCCGTGCTCGGCGACCGCTGGACCATGCTGATCCTCCGCAACGCGTTCCTCGGCTGCCGCCGCTTCGACGCGTTCCAGGCCCAGCTTGGCCTCACGCGCCATGTGCTGGCCGAGCGGCTTGCGCGACTCGTTGACGAAGGCGTGCTGGTCAAGCGCGCGTACCAGGAGCGGCCGCCGCGGTTCGAATACCGGCTGACGGACAAGGGCCTCGACCTCTACCCGACCCTGCTCGCGCTGACTGCGTGGGGCGATCGCTGGAAAGACGACGGCCAGGGGCCGCCGGTGCAGTTGCGTCACCGCACGTGCGGCCATCTGATGCATGCGGTCACCGTATGCTCCGCGTGCGGCGAACCGCTCGACGCACGCGACGTGCAGCCGGAGCGTGGCCCCGGTTGGATCGCAGCCGAAGCAGCCGGGGCGCCCGCGGCCGAGGATTGATGCAGCGTCGCGCATCCGTGAGTGAACGTGTAACGCACACGGATCGTTAGTCGCACTCGTGCTGCTGTCGCGTGCCGCGTCGACCCTGCGCGGCTGCACTCGCGCAGCGCTTATACGCTGCCATTCCACCACCATCGCACGCGCAATCGCGCGCTGCTATCGCCCCCATCCGCGGATCAACCCGATCACGGGATCCCGCTCAACGCAACTTTGCGTCACCGCCTCTGCCATCGCGGTCATCGCGATGCGTCATCCCGTCTCATCCACACGTGACCGGGCCGCCACGTCTGCGTTACACTCACGGCCCGCTGTCTCGAAATTGTTCGCTGTCCAAGATGTTGTCGCGCAATCGCCTCGCCGCTGCCTGTCTCGCCGCCTCCCTGTTCGCCACTCCGTTCGCCGCCTTCGGCAAGACGCAAAGTGAATCGCTGCTCCAGCAGGCGATCGACTTTGTGTCGCGTTGGCTGCCGGCCCCCACTCACGAAGCACCCGCGACACAGGTCGTCGAATCGGCATTTTCGCCCGACGGCGGTGCCGAAGCGCTCGTGCTGAAAGCGATCGGCGCCGCGCGCAGCTCGATCCGCGTCGCCGCGTATTCGTTCACGTCGCCGCCCGTCACGCGCGCGCTGCTCGCGGCCAGGCGACGCGGCGTGAATGTCGCGGTGGTCGTCGACGACAAGGGCAATCGCGCAAAGAGCAGCAAGCAGGCGTTGAACCTGCTCGTCAACGCAGGTATCCCGACGCGCACGATCGATGCCTACGCGATCCATCACGACAAGTACCTCGTGATCGACGCCGAGCACGTCGAAACGGGCTCGTTCAACTACAGCGCATCGGCGGCCAGCCGCAATTCCGAGAACGTCGTCGTGGTGTGGAACAACCCGCAACTCGCGTCGCGTTATCTCACGCACTGGCAAAGCCGCTTCGACCAGGGCACGCCGTACCGCTCCAGCTACTGAGGCAGGCCGCACGGCGCGCGCCCCGTGTTCGATCCGCCGTGTTGCTGATAATCGGCGAGCGCGGCGCGAAGCGCAATTCAGCCGAATGGCCAGCGCGCCGCCACACATCAATGGATGTCGGGCGCCCGCCCGGTCGCCGCACCGGCCTGCGCCGTCGGCGCACAGCGATTCGCCTGTCCGCTCGCGCCGCTTGCCGGAGACGTCGGCAAGCCGCTGACGCCGCCCGGCAGCGCGCTGCTCACGCAAACGACGCCGAACGCCAGCGTGTTCTGAACCATCGGATAAAGAAGATATAGCGCAAACGCGAGATAACCCGCGTAGAGAAATCGAACCATGGTGCGATGGGGAGCGATGAACGAATGGACTCACCCTGTTTTACGGCACTGCGCCGGGCACCTTGAGGTATCGTGCTTCCGATTGCGCATCGGGGCGAAATGCGTGCCCATGACGCTCACTTCTCACCTCATCTGCATCGATTCGTGTCGGGCCAAAATCACCGGTCGGCGGATTGGCAACGTGGCGATGCGCCGAACAATGCGCGATACGGTCCGACATACGATCCGGTAAGCGGCCTCGCAGCCGGGACAAATGACGCGGCCGACGCACGCGGCTATGACATCCGGTTCAGCGTCGGGCATGTCGACTACGATCCCGCGCACCATCGCGACGTGGCCGGCCTGCTCGCCTCGGCCGATCAACGGATGTACGAGGACAAGCAGCGCGGCAAGACGGCCGGCACGTAAGCGCGGGCGGACCGGGCGCAGGCGCCTGCCGCCGCCCTGCCGCTCGACTGCGATTGCGTGGTTGCGTCAGCTTCCGCACGGCGGCGCGCTGGCCATGGCCTCCGCGATCTGCTCAGGCGTCAGGTCGCGCTGGTGCGTCGCGAGCGACCAGCGATGGCCGAACGGATCCTCGACCTGTCCGTAGCGATCGCCCCAGAACATGTCGGCAGCCGGAATCGTGACCGTCGCGCCGGCCGCGACCGCCTTCGCGATCGCCGCGTCGGTGTCCGGCACGTACAGGTGCAGGCAGACCGGCGTGCCTTTCAGTGCCTTCGGCCCGAACGCGCCGTGCTCGGGCATTTCATCCACCAGCATCAGTGTCGAATCGCCAATCACGAGACACGCGTGCGCGAGCCGGCCGTCGGGCATCGCCAGGCGAAACTGTTCGCTCGCATTGAACGCGCGCTTGTAGAAGTCGATGGCTGCTGTTGCGCCGGCGCAGATCAGGTGCGGCGTCAGGGTGCGCATCCCTTCCGGGATCGGTTTGACGGACGTGGACATGTGTGTCGCTCCTTCGGTCGGTTGTCGTATCGGAATCGGGACGGACGCGCGATGCGCACGCCTCCGATGCTACGACGGACGAACCCGGCGGAAATCGACACGGCGCCTGACATTTTTTTCCCGGGTATCGGCGCGCGGCTTCCCCGCATCGGGCGTCATCGGCCCGGTCGGTCGGCCTCGTTGTCCGGTATGCCGAACTGCCGGCGGCATGCCTCCAGCAATCCGGCCACCGCATCGAGCGGCAGATCGGCAAACCGGGCGATCGGCAGCATCACGCCACCCGGTACCTTGTTGCGCGATGAAAGCGCCGAAAACTGGTAGCCGATGTAGCGATTTCCGGCGACGCTGATGATCCTGAATTCGGTGACGTCACGCCACGGCGTGACGGGTTGCTCGCGCAAAGCCCCGATCAGCCTGAAGCCCGTTTCGTCGACATGCAGCGCCATCCTGCGCCGCGACGACACGAAGAAGGCGGCCCCCGCCAGCGCCAGCAACAAGGCCAGCGCCGCCACCGGCCAGAGCGCCGGAGCAGCTGCATAACCGCACAGGCTCGCCACGGCCAGCACCGCACACACGATCGCCCTTCTTTTCAGGCTCCGGCCGTCGACTGCCAGCGTCATCGGCAACTGGCCGACGACAGTTTCCGCAACGGGATCGACGTGCCAGCCGGAATCGGCGGTCTCGCTTTCGTCGTTCATCGCGCGATCACTCACATCGACGACAACCGGCTCATCGAGGCCGGACACCCTATCGACGCGCCGGGACACGCGGCCTGCCGACAGGAAATGGTCGGGATCGACGAAGGCAAGCATCGACGCACGACAATGCGCCTTCGTCCGTGCGGCACGGGCCACGCTCCGTCGGCATCGGTCATGTTCAGTTGCACACCTTGACGGTGCCGTTGGTCGTGCATTGACCAATAGCCCAGTGGCTCTGCCCTGCCAGATGAGGTGCCTGGCCGACGCCACGGATCGGCTCGGACTGCGACGATGCCGGAACGGCCGCGGCGGCCGACGCGGTGTCGGGTGACGGTAGCGGAGGCGGCTCGGGCGCGGTCTGGCAAGCCGACAGCGCCAGACAAAGCACGGATGCCAACAGGGCGATGAGCGGTCTGGACATGATCTCGTACGCGTTTGCGATATTCGCTTCCGTTAACGGCTCGATGAAGGTCCCGTGGCCCGTCGAACCGTTCAGCGCAACCGGCAACGCAGCAGGTGACGATCGTCCAATACTACTCCCCGCGATCGACGTCGTACTAACGGCCGTTCGGCCAGGTGCCGGCATCGATGCGATGGCGCCCGCTATCGCTGACGCATGCCGCGCCGGTCAGATTTGCGGCAGGTCGCGCAGCGTCCGCGACTCGTTCGTTGCATCGATGTCGAGCTCGATGCCTTCCGATGCATCGCGATACAGCACACGTTTCAGCCTGGGCCCGATCGCGGTGGCGTCCGATGCCGAGAAGATTGCACGGACATCGTTTCCGGACGCGAGCGCGCGCGCCACGTCCGCCACCGGCGCCTCGCTTGGTGTCGCCGCCCACGACCGATCGGCCGGATTCACGGCCGCCCAGCGCACGTGCGTCACGCGCGCGCTGAGCGGATCGATTCGCACGCCATTCACCGCAAACATCGACATCGGCATCTCCTTCGAATTTTTTTGCGGCCCGCCGTACCGATGCACGGTCACGGACGGCCCCAGATCTCGCAGACGTTTCCCGCCGGATCGGCCACGGAAATCGCGATCGTGCCGTCGCCGTAGTCCCATTCGTTCAGGATACTGACGCGACTCGACTCAAGTCGCGCAACGGCTTCCGAGACATGCGCCACTTCGATGGCCAGCGCAATGCCATGGCCGGTCGGACGAAACTCCGGGTACGGAAACTTGCCACCGCTGCCCGTATGGATGGTCAGCGTCGCCCCATCCACGACAAAGCGATGCCACGGATTCCCCGCAGCCGACACGCCTTCGGAATGCACGGGCAACGCGAGCGCCAAACGATAAAAATCCACCACCGCCCGGAAGCGATCGTCTTCGACCGGCACCAGGATGCCCAGACTCGCGATCATGCGCGCTTCTCCGGTCAACGCGATTTTCGATGATACATTGGGACGCTTTACAACCGTCAACAGACAATCGTGCACGGGAGAAACACATGACCGACGCCTGGGGAACCTTCCCTGCCAGAATGGGCGACCATCAGGCTTTCATCAGCTTCAACCACAGCTTTGCGGAAATCGCCGAAGGCGATCCGCGCACGTCGCTGCTCAGCGTGCGCGTCCCCTTTGCGCATCCGTCGCCGGAAGGCCTGCCCACCGGCGACGAATTCGCCGGTCTCGCGCAGATCGAGGATCTGCTCGACGCCACGATCACCGCGAAAGGTGGCGTGCAGGTTGGCCGCGTCACCGTCGACGGCCACCGGGATTTCCTTTTCTACGTGCCGTTCGACGAAGAGGCCGCGGCGGAGATCGTCGACGCGCTGGCCGATCAGACGACCTACGCACTGCAGTACGCGCACCAGGACGATCCGGACAAGGAAGCGTACTGGCAGACGCTCTATCCGACCGACGACGACTGGCTGATCATGCGCGACATGCGCGTGCTGGATGAATTGCGGAAGAAAGGCGACGCCAGCGAGGTAAGCCGGCGCGTGATGCACTGGGCGTACTTCCCCGACCCGAGCGACGCGCATCAGTTCGCGGATTGGGCCGAATCGAAAGGCTATCCGGTCGAATCGGTTGCGCCCACCGAGGACGGCAAGTCGGCAGTCCGGTTTTCGCATGAAGGCACCATGGCGCTGGCCGACATCACGCGTCATACGATCGCGATCAACCACGAAGTGCGTGCCCTCGGAGGGGATTACGACGGATGGGAAACCAGCGTCGAACAGGCTGACTGAGCGGGTCGACCTGCCCGCTGTGCGACACGTGATGCAACGCATCCGGCGCAAAAAATATCCCGGCGGCATGCTTGCGCGCCGCCGGGACCAAGGCATCACCGGCCGAAACCGGCGATGGGCCTGAGGGTTCGCCCAGGCACGAGGAAAGCGATTCGTGCGGATCAGGCGAACGGATGCCGGGGCGCGCAATCGATGCGATCACGCCGCCCGCCGGACGCCTGTCCGGTTCCGTCGACGCAGCCTTCCCGCGTCGGACGGGCAAAAAGCCCCCGCTCCTGCGCGAGCGAGCGGGGAAACGGTTGACCGGGCCGGGGAAGAACGGTCAACCGGCCAAATTGTGAGCGTGGGCCGCGCAACGATCTGTGCGGCAACTCACCATTTGGTGACAATGCGGCGGCAATTGGTTCGCTCGCGTGCCGCGCGGATCGCGTCACGGTCCGAGCCCAACGCCCGCGACCGGCGCGAGCGTCACCACGATGATGGGCGACAGCACCACGGCCCCGATCATCATCACGCCGTCGGCCGCGAGCGTGACGGGCGTCGCGAGCACGCGCACGGCCTTGCCCGCCGTCGTGATGCGGTCGGTGACCTGGATCTTGTACGAATGCGTAAACGACGACCACGTCTTGCCCTGCGCAAAACCATCGGCGAGATAGCGCGATCCGGCCAGTTCACCCTTCATCCCCAGATCCCAGTCTCCGAGCTTCGTGAAGCCGTCCTCCAGCGCACGATTCCAATCCTCATCGGTCATGTCATCGCGGTGGAGCCGCAGCGAGAAGTCGCCCGAAATCTTGCTGCCCTGCGCGACGAACTCATATAGCGACGCCTTGATCGATTTCCGGTAAGGCGATGCCAGCACCGCGCCGAGATGCTCCGGCATATCGAAGATGTAGTGATATTTCTTGCCGAGCACGACGAATTTCTTGCCGTCCTCGCTGACGAGGAATCGGTCGACTGTCTCTTCGTAATGGCCGTCTTCGAACAGCATTGCGGTGCAGCCTGCCAGGCCCGCAGCGACAACGATCGCGCCCGCCGTCAGCAGCGTTCTTCTTTTCATGTCTGGAGTTTTATTTTGTTTTGATTCAATCGGATATTTTCAGGCCCGGGCCCAGTTTCCGGTCAGTCGCGGGTGTTTGTCAAAGCAGGTTTATTCTATTTTTCCGATCGACATGATTCGGGCTTCATTTTCCTGAACCGATTTTTTCAAAACCGCGTTTTGCAAACACCGGGACTCGCGTCATGGCAACCGGGTTTCATCATCGTGACGGTCAGCTGAAAAGCCATTCTGCGACCCTCTCGATCCAGTCGAGATCGCCAGCGATATCGATGACGGTTTCGCCGACGATTTCGGCAGTCGATGTGGGCGATACGCCCGTCGCCACCGCTCCGGCAGCAACCGCACTCACGTTCGCCATTTCGAGCGACGCGCCCGATCTTGGATCGGCCAGCCGCTCCAGCCAGTCGACAATGTTGGCACGCGCATCCTCTTCATCGACGAAATCATGCCGCTCGAGAAAGCGGTCGAACACGATCCATGCAAGCGTCTTGCTTCGTGAATCGGATTCGAGATGCCAGTCGACCACACCTGTCCGACCGGACGCCCTGATTTCAAGCGTCGCGGTGAAACAGTAATCGAGGTACTCGATTTCAAGTTTCGACGACATGGTTTCTCCGATCAATCTGCCAGCTCTGTTCTTATGATGAGCCGCGCACCGGGTTTCGCGAGACTGTGTGAATCTTCGATGAAATTCGCGCGGCGCATCATGTCCGCGGGCAGTATCGCGATATTCTCGTGACCTGTCGATATCGATCGCCGACACCTGACCGCATTCGATTTACCCCCCTTCCTCTCCGCACTTTTTCATGCGGTTCAGGTTCTGCCGCGAATCGCCCCGCTTTCCTATTCCTGGTATTGCCCTGCTGCGCCGCCGCAATCGCGCTGCTAAACTGGAATCAATAAGGCCGCTTGCGACATCAGAGGAAACAATGGCACTCGCCCACGCACAGGAAAATGGCGTAGAAGTCTGGGTTATCCAGCTTCCCGGGCACACCCCCTATGCCTATACGCACCTCAAGCGGGTCTTCTCGTCCGACGATACGCGACATCGGGTCGTGACGATCGATCTGACGAAACTGCTGGCATGTGCCGACCGCGACACGACTGACTACGTGTTGCCGTCTGTTCTGTACTGGGCCCCTGGAAAAGCCGCGGGCATTCGCGAATTCCTCGATCCTGACCAAGACAGGATTGCGGACATGCCGTACATCACGTTTCGCGAGACGAGAACGCGAACGCTGCTCGGCATCCCCGGCCTGTCGAAGGTCGGCGTCGCGTCGTTCCGCAACGGCCAGCATCGCGCGCGCTATCTGGCCTATGCAGGCGCAACGACCCTGCCCGTCGAAGTGCACGAGACGGAAGCCGATCTGCTCGTGCGGTACTGCGGCGAGTAGCGACGGAGTCCGTTCGGCTTTCGCCCGGCGACGGCCGCCCATCGTGCGACCGTTCGCTCGAATGTCGCCAGGCCGCTACGCCTGTATCGCATAGATCCGGTCGGTGACCTCCGTCTGGCCGATGCGGCTCGTCTCGATACCCGCCAGTTGCCAATCGTTGTATTCATAGAAACCGATCGCGCGTTTGTTGTCGTCCAGCACCTTCAGGTGGACCTTGTCCACGCCAATCGTGCGCGCCCAGGCGCGGACGGCTTCGATCATGCGCTTGCCCGTGCCGCTTCCGTGATGCGAAGGATGGACGTGCAGGCAGTCGAGCAACACGCCGAGCACCGGGTCGACGGGACGCTCGGCACTGACGAAGCCCACGGGCTCGCCGTCCGCCTCGGCGATCAGCACGAGACCCCACTCTTTTTCATCGCGATCGAGATACTGCCGCCATCGGTTCGCGTGTTCCGTCGGCACCTCGTCGGTCAGGTAGGCAGCCGGCAGGACGTGGCTGTATGCGGTTTGCCAGCTCAGCGTGTGCAGGCGAGCGATGTGGTTTGCGTCTTGCGCTGTCGCGGCACGCAGCGTGGCCCGGGTTTCCGGCATCGGTGGTCACTCCTTCGGCTTGCTCTCTTGATCGGGACGTCTCGCCGCAAAATATACCGCGCGTTGCGGCATGCAACCCTCAACGACGCTGCGCCAGAACGATACCGTGTCGGCCTGTCCCGGGACGACGAAATCAAGGCATCGCACTCCGCACGTTATCGTCGCGTACCTCGCATGCGCCGTCGCCCCCCACTGGCTCGTGACGTTCGCCAGCGCTCGTCTTCTTCACATCTGACGCGATCACGTCAGCGCCTGCCCGCCGGGCGTCGCTGCAACTCGTTGCCCGTGCAACGGGATGCAGAAAAAAAATCCCGACACCGTCATTGGTCGTCGGGATCGAACGGCCCTGCAAAGCATGAGGGCACGAGGAAGCCGACACATTACACCAATGTAAGACTGTTGCGCGCTGTCGCTTCACGCCAAGTCCCTGTCCCATTCCGCCATTCATGCGCAAAGCGCGGCCATAAACGAAAAAAGCCTGCTCGCGCGGAACGCGAGCAGGCAAGAAAACGGATCAGCATTCGAGGCACGAGGGCTGTCCATGGAAGATAACGGCACGGGGCGCAAGAACCTTAGCTGCGACAGGAAACTTCGCAACATCATGGCGACGGGATACGGCCATACACTCTCGCGTCGAAGATCCATTGATGAAAGCCGGCGACACAGTGACGATATCCAGTCGCTCGCAACGCTGGCCGTCTGCCAATCGTGCGACGTTCCACCCGGCTTGCTCGTAGCGAAGCACCTGTCCATCTTATCAGCCATGTATGGCAAACTTCGGCTCCGAATCGACGCAGCGCGCACTCTTTATTGCAGGGAAATCATGTACGTCTTGATCTATATCGCAGCAGTCGCTGTCGCGAACCTGATGGTCGCTCATTTCGGGCCAGCTGCCACACCGATCATCGCGTTCTTTCTGATCGGACTCGATCTCGCGATTCGAGACCGACTCCATCTGGACTGGCGCGGCCGCGCGCTCTGGTCACGAATGTTTGCGTTGATCGCAGCCGCCGGCATTGTCAGTTACGCGCTCAATCCCGCTGCCAAGGAAATCGCCCTCGCGTCTCTCGTAGCGTTCGGTTCGGCTGCCGTGGCAAGTGCAATCGTGTTTCAACTCGCACCTCGCTTTCCGATACTGGCGCGCGCCAACGGCGCGAACGTCGCGGGTGCGGCTGTCGACTCCATCGTCTTTCCGCTTATTGCGTTCGGGACAGTGTTTCCGACGATCGCCGCGTTGCAGTTCGTCGCAAAGGTGGCGGGCGGCGCTTTGTGGTCGTGGGTGGTTTTTAGAAATACCCGAACGGCTCAGGTGGGGATCGCGAGCAATGTGGTCGATCGGTGAGGACGGGTTTGCTTTTACGCAGCGTTCACTACGTATATATCCACGCCGGCCCGGACGCCAAAAAAGCAAAAAGCCCAATCCGCAGCACACCGAACAGGGCAAACACGGCGCCGAACGGCACGAGGCCTGAAGGGAGATGAGAAGCAAGCAGATCGGCGGATACAGTCATGGGTCGAAGCCCTCGATCGGACGCAATATTGCCTTGATCTGCTGCCTCCACTTGTGAAAGAAGCTTGGCATAGCGCCGAACTCGATCGTCACGCGCGCTCCCTCCAGATATAGCCGACCACGCTTTGATGGAAGACGTTCGACACGTACGCAACAGCCTGTATCAGCTTCAGTGCGTGAGAGCACTGCTTGGGAAAGGGTAACAGCGCGCAGCGAGGCTGTGACAGGGACAAGATCGGAAGCTATCGCCCGAGAAGCCTGGTCAAGCATCTTGCACGCGGAGCCCCAGTGCTTCGAGCAGATAGATGATCGCCACAACATTGCAAGCAATGATGCAAAGTCACCAGGATTCAACAGAAGCCACCACAAGATCAGCAGGGGCACGGCGGAAGCAACTCCAGCGAGCGAATAAAACGCCCCCTGGAAGTCGTCTCAGCCATGACCTTGCTCTTTGAATCTGTTTCCCGTTCCATTGTCTGGACCACAGGCTTACCCTTTCAGCGCGTGGAGTAAGCATGCAGACGGTGGAAAGGTTGATTCAGCGTCCCGTCAGGAGCGGTCGCCGCGCGATTTCAAATCCCAAGAACCAGCGACGCACCAACCATATCGTCACGATGCCCACAATCACGCCGGTACCGATATCTGCCAGATAATGGCCACCAACCGAGAACGTCGACACCAACATGACAGAATTGAGCGCGAGCGCGACGGGAAAAATGAAGCGAAGATTACGTGTGACGTAGATCAACATTACCGCGACGACTGCATGAAATGACGGTAACGATACGATTCCCTGCATCGCCATAGGATTCATCACTATGGGCGCCCCACTTCTGGCACTGAAATAATCAGAAACGTGAGACGCCGGCCCGGAATCGCTAATGCCGAAGTGTGGGAATGCACTCGCCGCCGGATACCACGTCGAAATCGCAACTACGAATATCAGCGAAATCACGAATATCAGCATCATCTCGCAAAGCTCTTGCTTTCGGCGCAACAGTCCGAATAAAAAGCACAAAAAAACCATCTGATATGAAATGGTTTTATATGCAAACAAAAGTACTTGCTGAATAACCTCGCAACGCACGACCCATTGGTAGCTTTTCAACCAGTCGAATCCGAACGATTGCTCCCATGCCAGAAGCGCACCCTGGATCTCGGGGCGGTTGACAGCCGCCCCGATATACGTCGCAATTACTGCCGCCTGCGCATTCATCGTGACGATCCGAAAGCAAAGGACAGAGAGCGCGATATCCCGACAACGAAGTTTTTCGGCAATTTCCCGATAGCGCGGGATACGTCCGATGCCGACTAAGACACCGCAGATCAGTAGCGTCATGACGCACGTCTCGACCGATTGCAGATACCACTCGTGAATGAGGGACAGCCCAAATCGGCCCATGGTCGCGAAATCGACAGCAAACATTACACCCGTCAGTATCCATGCAATCGCAAACGCCCCCAATACTCTCGTTCTCATATTTTCCCCGGCATGCTTTTTATTGACGGTGTGTCCGTCCTGTCAGCACATATTCAATCACGCCCGGCAAAAAATTACACTGGGCGTTTGTCATAGGCCCGCCAAATCAGTCGTCGCGGGAACGGCACTCATAGCGGAGACGGTTGCGGTATATCCACCGTTGAAGGGGCGTTTCCGCGTCTCGACCGCCTTGTGTCGATCGAAGGCACTCACTTAGCCGGTCGATACTCGCACCACTGTTACCCCATTCGAGCTGTCGAGCGCGACGTGCATCGCCTCGCACGTCGACTGCATCGTGTCAATGATGCGTAGTGTGGGCGTCGGCAGCCTGTATGAACGCGGCGGCAGCGAATCGTCATCGGACACCAAGCAGATGCCGAGACGTGGCACGGCATGGCGATCTGGAAGCCATGGGAAGAGTTCGAGGAGACGGCCACTGGAAGCGCTGAGCGCCTGACGACCGGAAAGACTACGAGCAATGCTCCGGACCGATATTCGTTTGGTTCACGGACGCCCGCGCGTCCGACATCGAGGTTCCAGACGTTGCATGCTATCCGGGGAAGGAATCGAAGGGAGCGCCCAAGTGCGCGATCCGCGAAATCGCCCTGCGTTCGAATGCTCCGCTCGCCGGAAACCGCAAGATCGAATGCCTCGACCTCGCCCGGCCGCAGGTCGACCGCAGGCCGGTCACATTGGCGTGAAGCGCGCAATGCAGTGCCGGAAGATGTGCCGCAAGGTAATCGAGCAGTTCGAAATCACGCCAACGCTCGCGGCACGCCCCGATCGATCGGAGGCGATCCGCGACACTAAGGAATGCCTGTACGTGTTCACGCCGAAGTGTGGCACGCACTACACGCGCGACGGATTCAAGGGATTCCGAGGGAAGTTGATGAGCGAAACGATCGAGGCGAAGGTTATTGCCGGTCGATTCGCGTTCCATGACCTGCGTGCATATTATGCGCCCCAACATTAGAGCGAGCACGGCGCTCTGCCCGACCTGCATGCGAACCCGGCGACAACCGCACGGTGTACGACCGAAACAAAATCGGAAAGCGCAGTGAATTCCGTTTTGTGGAATTCCAAAACAAAAACGGCACTGTCTTTTGGGACAGTGCCGTTTTTAACAACTTGATACCGCTTGGAATTCTGTGGGGTGGCTGATGGGACTCGAACCCAATTAGGCGGGGTGCCAAGGGGGGCACCGGGGACATATGCCTTTGTTTTTACTATGATTTTTGAATTCTCGCGGCGATCTATCCCCCTTCGATCCCCCCGGTTGTCCCCGAAATTGTCCCTGAAGCGGTCGCGAACCTAAACATTCGCGCACCCTGATCTGCCCCTTCCACTACCGAGTAAAGACAGGTAACGTTTCACGGACACAACAACCGGGGCTACGGGGCAATGGAGTTCTATTGGGTAAACGTCGGGCTGACGATCAATGAAGTACTCAGCGGCAATTTTCTCTGGGCACCACAATACACGATCACGCAATCGGGCAAGGAACAGCACCTAGAGCACTGGGACAATGTTGCGAAAGTCAAAGCTGGAGACTTGATCTTCTGCTGCCACAATCAGCGCATTTCTCATATTGCCAAGGCGGCCAAAGACTCGTATTGGGCTCCCAGACCTCCGAGTCGCTCCTTCTCCGAATGGAATGCCGGCGGGCACCGTGTCGACGTCCAACTGATCGAACTGAACACCCCGATGCTTCGTGACGAAGTCTCGGGCGAGTTTATGTCGCGGTTTGACGAGCACACGTCACCATCCCTGTTCACGAGAACCGGCACGCTCAAGCAGATTTATATGGCGCACTTGCCGCAAGATGCTGGTGCCTATCTGCTTGAGTCATCGCAGATGATCGAACGCTTCGAAGACGCGCTGGTAACCGATGGTGGAAACGGGAAGAAGGTATCGAAGACGACGCGCGATGCGATCGTGAAAGCCCGAGTCGGCCAGGGAAAATTTCGGGCAGATCTGCTCAAGAGATGGGACAACCAATGTTCGCTCACGGGCCTTGCAAACACCGACCTTCTCATCGCCTCGCACATCCACGCTTGGAGCCTCAGCACGAACGACGAGCGGATCGATCCTGACAACGGGTTGCTGCTCGCCCCACATATTGACCGGCTGTTCGACAAGGGGCTGATTTCGTTTGACCAGGATGGCGGCCTGTTGGTAGGACCGAAGCTGTCCAAACGCGACCAACAGGTCCTCGCGCTCGACCGGTATCCGGCGCTACGTAAACTCACAGAGGGCAACAAAACCTTCCTGGCACGCCATCGCGACCGATACAAGTTCGATTAGATCCATACCGGATTTGAAGGCCGATTCGAATGTATGCAAGATCAGTTGACAGGTCGTAAACTCGCGAACTGAAGCCGGTCTGGGCATTCGTCAATGCCGTAGATGCTTACAGTGACGCGTCATTCGAAGGCAGGAAAACACACACCCACTTCGCTGAGAACTCAAGGCATCTGTCTACCGGCTTGGTAGCGATCTTCGAGCGGACGTAGGGCCACATTCGTCGACCTCCCTCGAAGTAATGCTTGCTCCTTATTTCACAGCCTGCTGACAACAAACTTACGCCAAAACCTACGCTTGTCTTTATCGTGAGAAGCCGTTTCCGTTCCCCTTGGACGCCATCACAATTAGTCGATCATAGATCGAGTGTACCTGCCGCGGCATGCCAAGTGGAAGCCCTCATCTGGGGGTCGCATTGTTTCCACTTAGTACCGTAGAATTTCACCAACTCACCACCTCGCAATCGAGGCCAATAGAGTGTGTTCGTGACCACCAATCGGGCAATTGCCCGCCGCTGACGAATGGGGATAGCAGATGTACCAAAAAACTGAAAGTGAATTCCGGCAGCAGAACAACATTCCGGATGGTCAGTGGGAAGTCGCTAAGATTGACTGGAAGACACTTTTGGCGATTGGACGACACCATGAATCGCAAAAAAACTCTCTTACCCGAGCAGTAGAGGCGATGGCCCGTGACCTTCAGAGTATCGATCTCGTTCATTCTGTAAGATTTCGTATCAAGGACACCGACCATCTTTTGGCGAAGATTATCCGAAAGCGCGTTGAAGGAAGCGAGAAATATGCCGACATTAGCGTCGAAAACTATCAAACGAAAATTACTGACCTTGTTGGCGTGAGAGCCTTGCATCTCTTCAAGGAGGACTTGTTCCGCATCAACCAAAGCATCCTGGAAACTTGGGAATTGGAGGAAACCCCACCGGTCGCTTATGTTCGCGACGGTGATCAGAAAGAGAAACTTGAGGAGGCCGGATTCGATGTTCAGTCACGTACGGCCCACTATCGGTCTGTTCATTACATTATTTCGACGAGCCCAAGGCGCAAGAAGATCCTTGCTGAGCTTCAAGTCCGAACGATATTCGAGGAAGGCTGGGCCGAAATCGATCACACTGTAAAATACCCTGCATACTCTAACGACGAGTCAATTGCTGAGTTTTTAGGCATCTTTAATCGTTTAGCCGGCGCGGCAGACGAAATGGGAAGCTTCGTCAGACGCATGGCCGAAACAGTCCGAGAAGTCAGTGCAATCACGGGTCGGAAAGAAAGCGCCTCACAGAACGGAGTTAAGCAACTATCTGAGCCTGAGAATCTAGCTGACAATCTAGACAAGTACGCCGTTTACTTAAGCTTCATCAAAAATAAATCTTTTAACCCGCACCGTCGCACGACGAAAGGAATGGGTGCAACCTTCAAAATCTCAGATCCTATAGACAAAACCAGCGGCGACTTCTTAAGCTTCAAGATTTCAGATAGCGATCGAGAAATTCCGGGCCGCATCTCGCGAACTGCATTGACTACCCTTGGGGCCAAGAATGCCAGCGACTTGGATATTTTTTATGCCAATAAAGAGCGAATTAGGACTGCCGCATTTAACATGTTGAGGCGAAATCCGTCGCTCGACATCATTGCACTCGGATCAAACAACTTTCTTCCCCAAGGTCCGACATTCAACTAACTGAAAATCATTTTTATTCTGCCAACATATCTTTATCTGGATAGAGCTGCGGCATTGCACGCGCAGCCTCAACGTTTGGCGTCATCAACCATTCTTCACAATCGTCCCGCCGCAAGATCACGGCCGATCGCTTCTCGTCGCCGGCCCGTGCATGATCGCGAATCGCCGGCATTAACCGACTGTGTGTCCGGTGAGAGTGTCCAGCCTTGAGCCCTCCACGTCGATCAGGATTAGCTTTGCCACGCCGAAAAATCTTCACCCAAGTACCGACCAAGCGAAGACACTCGCTCTGCGTAAAGCGCATCGAGAATCGGACGCAACGAGGGGCGCAAGGGAACGCCATCACCCTCAAATTGTCGCGCCTGCAAAGCAGGTCGATCCCCTTCAACAAACCGCCCGTCCGAAACTCCAAGATGATCTAGGCAGCGATTGGCGACGGCGATAGCATCCTCATTCAAGCTCTCGTAACGAATGACTAACAAGCGGTCTTCACCGAAGACTGACCGCCAGTTGCGAATGCATGACTCGTAGTCGCCGCGTCCCAATGAGCCGCGCGATCGAAAATGATCAATAAACCACTCGTCTGATGCTTCCTCGTGTGTCATTTCCGCGCGCGCAAGCGCCATGCGCGCCGATGACCAGGCCCGCTCCCGAGGATCGCGAATCATATAAATCAAACGCAGGTCTGGCGCGAACGCTCCAATCTCACGAATGACATCAAGCGGCAGAAAACTGTAAGCAGGCGTAATGTCTCCATTGGTCCGCGTCGCGTCGGAAAAAAGATCAGAGTACCAGGCAAGCCCGCGGGCTCGATGTGCGTCCCAAAAATGCACCTCCTTCCCACCAGGAAATGCCACGGAAGGATGACGAGATAGCGCGTGATACAGCCACGTCGTCCCGCATTTTTGTGCGCCAATGCCCAAGAACTTCAACATAAGGGATGTCTGCCGTAGCTTTCGAATAATTGTCTGAGCCCACATTTCGTGAGCGTGCAGATTCTACCGGAAGCGCATGGTCGACCTCACCGAATCCGTATCGCCATACGAGCGCAGTTGGTGCCTTCATCTTCCTGAGAAATCCCATCATTCAGAGGACGCCGGCTCCGCCGCCATGTCTTCGGCTGGGTAGAGCTGCAGCATCGCGCGCGCAGCTTCGACGTTCGACGTCGTCAGCTATTCCTCCCAGTCGTCTGGATGCAGGATCACGACCGCCCGTTTCTCGTCGTCGGGTTTGTGCATCCGGGAAAAAATCGGATGCCCCTCGCCGTTGACTGTGATCATGGACATCGTGTGATGCTCCGCGCCGTCCGGCCCTGCTAGGGTCCGCCAGATGCCGGCGACGCACATCGTTCGCCAGCCGGCTAGGCCGATCAGGTGCCACACGTTCTTGCCCGTCTCGTTGAGCCCGTCGGCCGGAACCATGCAGCGGCGCCCGGCGCGCCACGCGGGACGATTTGGGCGTCGATCATCCCGGCAATCCTGACAGGATAGTTACAGGTCTAAAGCCCATGCTAAATTTCGTGCGGGTTTTCCTGTAAGGAATGAGCATGAGTTCTGCATTCATCCGCGAAGGCGACACGACCGACCACGGCGGCCGCGTGCTCGCCTGCACGTCGACCAACGTCGTCTTCGGTAAGCCGCTCGCTCTCGAAGGCGACATGGTGTCGTGTCCGAAATGCAGCGGCGTCTATCCCATCGTGGGCGTCCGCGTTCGAAGCATGACGTTCGGCGGCCGGGCCGTCGCGACCGACGGCGACCGGACGGCGTGCGGCGCGCGCCTGATCGCGTCGCAGGGCAATGCCACGGTAGAACCGACGTCCGGTGCGGGTGGCTCTGTCGGCGCGGGCAAAAGCGTGCTCGCGCAGACCACTGCGCAAGACGACGGCGCATACCGCGGGCGCTTCCAACTCGTCGATGACCAGACGCGCGCGCCTCTCGCGAACCACCGCTACACCGTCACGTCGGCCGACGGACAGACAATACAAGGCACGACGGATGCGAACGGCCACACGGGCTGGTTGAGCAGTCACCAAGCGTCGTCGCTAACGTTCGATCAGTCTGGCTCGACCGGAGCTGCGGGTGTGAGCAAATCATGAGCGGCGGGTATTCGGGCGGCTCGGCCGTCGGAGGCTCGGCAACCGGCAACGGCCAAACGACTGTCGTCGGTGCCAGGAAGGGGATAACGCAAGAGGACAAGGCCTTTCTATGTCGCGTCATGTGCGATTGCGGCAGGATCGGCGTTTGGACGCGCGGCGGCGGGCGGCTTCAGCGACAGAAGTGCGTTGAGCAACGGGTCGACGCTGACAACGATCGATCGGTTGAAGCGACCGGGCAGAAGACCGTATACGTCCCAGAGGTCAACTACAACATGATCGCTAAACCGCCTTCTCCGATCATGTCAAACGACGATCCGCTAGAACCCCACGGCGATCTGCTGGACTATATTCGTAACAGTTGGCCGGGCAAGATGAAGGGCTACCTCGAAGGGAAGCGTGCCGGCCTAGATCAGACGCGCCGCCCTGACGTCGTGATCGTGTACGATCCATCGCAGCCGCCTGAGCAATCGAACATTCGAGCCGTCATCGAAATGAAGTTCGAGGACCAGCTCACGCGAGGCCAAGCGTCCGACTACATCAAGATCGCGGGCGACGAAGCGAAGTACGTGCCGCTGAAGAAGGCGCAATGTGGTTGCCCCGACGAGGATGCAGAGAAAGAGCCGGCGCGATCGACTCAACGTAGCACCAGCACGGACACTGAAGAACTATTCGGCGGAAATGCTGGTGGAGCGCACAAAACCGGCCCGCTCGGATTGCCGCAATTGCCACCTGTCGGCCCCGGCCCGGCAGCTCCCGGCATTGCCCTTCCTTTCTGAAGATCATGACGAAAGACGAACTGATTGCGTGGGCCAATGACCCGCGCCGACAAGACACCCTGCCCTTCGGCCTGTACGAACCGCTCGAACAGAAAGCGATCGTCGGGGCGGCCTTGGTCGTGCGCGGCGCACTGTACTTCAAAGGCGGATACACGAAGGCCGTGCGCGAGGTAATCGTCGCCTGCTACAACCGGTATATGACAACGATCGAAGACTTCGAAAAAACCTATGCGAGAGCGGCCGGGCTGGAACCCCCGAAGGCGAGCCCGATGCGCTGGTTTTACGAGGAGGGGCAGAAACCGGTCGAGTTCGCCAAAGCGCGCGGATTTCCGACGGTTGCCTCCGACGTGCCGAGCAGTCAGGTTCTCGTGGCAACGACGACCAGCGCGGGCCACAAGCTCGCAACCGGTTTTTTTGAGTTCTCAGCGTTTTGCATCCCAGATTGGCAGGCAGAACAAGGGGATCGCGGACTGGACGCGATGGTGTTCACCGTCCCGCGCCGCTTCCTCGAAATGTGCCCCGGAACGTTCGAGAAGCTGTTCGCGGAATTCGCCGCGGCAGTGCCGACGATTTGGGGGCATGCGGGCATCGGCGTCAATCTCCCGCCGCTGGACCCGGAAGCGAATGAGGCGAGCGAGAATTTCTGGTCGCGGCTATACGGTCCGGGTGTCGATGTCGGCGACCCGATGCGAACGTCGATCCGCGACCTGGTGGACAAGATCAAGACAGTTGATTGGCTGACGGCTCTTGATGGGGATTTCGTCCGCCGCGTCGGCGGCGCTGACGCCTTGATGCTGCCCCCCGACTGGTTCCGCAAAACTCCGATCGCTAACGGCGGTTTGCTGATTCAAGCAGGAGTCGACCCGGTTGCCGGCGTGCCACTTGGCAAGGGCATCCCGCCCGCGCCGCCAGCCGCATACGTCCTTCTTAACCATGCGTTGCGTTCGATCGTGGCCACCGAGAGCGGTATCCTCCAACGCGGCACGGTCAACAGCACCGCACCCTTGCTCAATACGACCGTGGCAAGCGAGGCGTGGTTGCGGCGCTTCAACGTGCCCGACGACGAACTCAACGGATACTGGGTCGAGTTGCACAAGACGCAGAAACTGCAGACATCCATGTAAGTGCACGCACGGCCGCCGAGCCGTGCGAGCGTGCGTCAAGAGTTCACCGGTCGTCGCGCCCCTGACGGAATATCACTACTTCGGCGCCGCGATCATCTCGTCAGCGGGGGTAGAACTGCATCATCGCGCGCGCGGCCTCAATGTTCGACGTCGTCAGCCGATCGTCACAGTCGCCGGGCCTCAGGATCAGGTCGGGCCGCCTCTCTCGCCGCGGACGAAATACAGCGGTTGCCTGAACAGGGATACGCGTATGATGGGTTGATCCGAGCACCAATTGTAGATTCACCGCTCGCCCTCTCCCCAAGTCTGTGCCACACCCTGCCTGCGCACGACATTTGCCCCTTACACCACACTCGTCGGACCGTGCAGCAGCACGGCTCGAGATCGGCTCGCGCGTCCTCTTTGAGCGAGCTCAAGGGCTCTCGCGAAGCAGCAAATCAAGATAAAAATCATCAGAAGGCGGCAAACATGAGCTGGTACTGCGAAGCGGAACGCGAATTACTGCATATTAGGCGAGCGATCGGACTACTCGAGCAAGCCCAACACGCCTTCATTAACAAATCGTCGGTGAACGACCCGGCGTACTGGAGGGTCAAGCTCAACAAGCTCCGCACGCAATCCATGCGAAACAAGGTCCTCGAAATCCAAGTGGACGAGCTTTTAGCCCGCCTCGCACTGATCCAGGATCCGCACTGTCGCAAGTAGGAATCTACCCCTTCACTCTCACCTCCTTCCGGGTGCACGCGCATTCCAGGCGGCAGTCCGAAGGCGCCATCATCACCGGAGCAAGCCATGACCCCCCACGACGTAATCACGATCTTCGAGCGGTTGAATGCAGAAGGGCGGGCAGCGGTCGATCTAGACCACGCTTGTACCGGCTTCGCTGGTTGGCTGGCGGGCGTGTGGGATACATTAGGGGAAGAGGACATTGCGTTGCTGACATCTATCGGCGCGACGCTGTATCGCGAAGGCTACGGGCGGCGATACTAGGGACTGTTGGCTTTCGACGAACGCTTCACCTGTGCCCCGTTTACATTCCCGCTTGCGCCGGTTCGGTGACCATCTCGTCCGCTGGATAGAGCTGCAGCATCGCGCGCGCGGCTTCTACGTTCGACGTCGTCAGCCATTCCTCCCAGTCGTCCGGACACAGGATCACGACCGCCCGTTTCTCATCGTCGGGTTTGCGCATCCGGGAGAAGATCGGGTACCGGAGTTCGACGCCTCAACGATGCCGAGCTGCGCAGACTGTGGCGCGAGTACTCCGATCTTCAAGTTCGCTGGTTGATCCTCGAGATCTTTGCCCTTCGAAAATCGCTGGATCGGATTCAGGAGTGGTTCGACTACGTCGACAAGAACGTCGAGGATCGCGGTCAGCTTGGTGGCGGGAATGGGAAATTGCAGGAGCTGCGCCACCTTCTCCGGAAGGAAAAGGGGCGCGCCGGGATGATGTGACGAATCTGCGCCGCCTGTTGATTTCCACCGAGTCTTAACCCACCGATTTCATCTAAATCTGACCCACCCCGAGACAGCGTAGTACATCTATTCCGGTGTGGATAACTCTTCGTTACCCGCTGGTTTTGCTGCTCTCTTTCTTGTCGTCTTCGCCTTGGCAGAACTGGTCCTGAAGCGCCACGATTCATTGCCCGTTTCAACGATGTGGCAGTGATGGGTGACGCGGTCCAGCAGCGCTGTCGTCATCTTTGCATCCCCGAACACGCTCGCCCACTCGCCGAAGCTGAGATTGGTCGTGATCGCGACGCTCGTGTGCTCGTAAAGCTTTGAGAGCAGATGGAACAGCAATGCACCACCGGTCTGGCTGAACGGCAGATAGCCCAGCTCATCGAGAATCACCAGATCGACGTACATCAGCTTGTGGGCGATCTGGCCTTGTTTGCCGATGGACTTCTCCTGCTCCAGGGCGTTGGTCAGCTCGACGGTCGAGAAGTAGCGCACACGCTTGCCGTGGCGCTGTACGGCTTCGATTCCGATCGCTGAGGCGAGGTGCGTCTTGCCAGTGCCCGGACCACCGATGAACACGACGTTGTGCGCGCTTTCGAGGAACGACAGCTCGCTCAGTTCGCGCACCAGCGCTTCGTCGACGTGTGCCTGCGCGAAGTCGAAGCCCTTCAGGTCGCGGTGGGCCGGGAAGCGCGCAGCGGTCATTTGATAGGCGATCGAGCGCACCTGCCGTTCGGCGGTTTCAGCCATCAACAGCTGCTTCATGAAGCGCTCCGGCTCGAAGTCCGTGTGGCGCGACTGCGCGAGCAGCTCCGGCCACGTGCTCGCCATGCCGTGCAGTTTAAGACCCTTGAGCTGGGCCGCGATATCGTTAGACATGACGATCCTCCGGTGGGTTGGCGCGCAGCGTCTCGTAACGGCTCACGTCGGCCGCGGGCTCTTCCTTGAGCTGGAGTTTCGTCGTGGCGAGGCTGCCATTCGTGACGGGCGCCTTCAGCCGGCTCAGCACGTTCAGGACGTGCTCTGCGCTGGGGCGTCCTGAATCCAGCGCAGCCTGTACGGCGAGCAGCACCGCATCGAGCCCGTGTTCGCGCACCGCAGCGAGCACCTGCGTCATGACGCGATCGCCGCCCGGGTGTTTCAGCAGATGCCGCTGCAGCAGTTGCAGCGGCTGCGGCATCGTGATGAACGGCGCGCCGTTGCGCAGTGCGCCGGGTTTGCGCTCGACCAACGTGACGTAGTGGCGCCAATCGTAGAAGGTCATGTGCCGCTCGAAGCTGCGTTCGTGGCGTGCGATCTCCTGGGCGTTGGCGACGACGCTGAGATATGCCGGATAGCAGCGCACGCTCACCAGCTGGTTCGTGTACTCGGTGGGCACGCTGTAGCGGTTGCGCTGGAAGTGAATCAGGCTGGTCGACGAGACTCGCAGGGTCTGCTCGATGTAGCCGTCAAACGGCCGTGGATTGGGCATCAGCCGGGTACGCTCGTCCTGCAGCACATCCTCGACCGTCAGCTCAGGCCACTGCGGGTGCCGCATGTGCCACGCCTCACGACACTGACCAGCGACCCATTCGTTCAGGACCTCCAGCGTTTCCCAGCGCCGTAGCGCTGCTTCGTGCCAGATCTGACGTCGCCGGTCCTGAACGTTCTTCTCGACGATGCCTTTCTCCCAGCCTGCAGCCCGGTTGCAGAACTCCGGCTCGAACAGGTAGTGACTGCACATCGCTTCGAAGCGCGCGTTGACCGCACGCTCCTTGCCGCGGCCAACCTTGTCCACGGCGGTCTTCATGTTGTCGTAGATGCCGCGCCGCGGCACGCCGCCGAACGCGGCGAACGCGCGGGCGTGCGCATCGAACAGCATCTCGTGACTCTGTGTGGGATAGGCGACGAGCCAGAACGCGCGGCTGGAGTTAAGTTTGACGTGGGCGACCTCCAGGCGTCGCCGCAGCCCGCCAATAAAAGCGTATTCGCAGCTCCAGTCAAACTGGAAGGCTTCGCCGGGTTCGAAGGCGAGCGGCACGAAGGCCTGCCTGCGAGGCGCCTCAGCCTGCTCCTCGTGCCAACGCCTCACGAACGCGCTCACCCGGCCGTAGCTGCCGGCGTAACCCTCGGCGCGGATCGCCTCGAACATGAACCGGGCGGTGCGCCGGTCACGCTTCGGGCGATGACTGTCGGCACGCAGCCAACCTGTCAGCTGTGCGGCCCAGTCGTCGATGACGCTCGGGCTGACGCGCTTCGGATACTTCGGCTCGACGGCATCAGTCTGCCGCAGCCAGCGGCGCACCGTGTTTCGGGACAGGCCCGTATGCCGCGCAATCTCGCGCAACGGGACCTTCTCGCGGAAATACATCCGCCTGATCTTGGCCAATATACCCACCGTGATCACCTTTGTATCCCCTGCTCAAAGATTGAGCAGAGCATTCAATCACGTGGGTCAAAATTCGATGAAAATTTCCAGCTCTAGTGGGTCAGTTCTGCGCGGACATCAACAGTGGGGTGGCGTTGACCGAACGACGAGGCCTAACCTTACGCACTTTGTTCCGGGTGTGGCTCCTTCAACAGACCGCGCGCCCTCACGCGCGGATACAGCGCTACCTTCGCCGCCTGATAGCTCGCATGGGCGTCCGACAGATCAAGGCCGCGCGGATTGCTCCAGACTTTTGCGCCGCATGCCTCGTTCATCGCGCCGATTCGCTTCGCCTTCATGTGTCGCTGGATTGCTGCGCGCTCCTGCCACGTCAGCGCGTCAACGCACACGTCGACCTGTTCCGCACGCTTCTTCGCCGCCTTCCGGTCTGCCTCTTCCGACCGCTCGTCAGCCGTGACCGTCCGTTCGTCTTCGGAGAAGCCACGGCACGACGGATCGACGCGCCCATAGCCAAGGCTCGGCACATAGCCTGCCTGCCAGTCGTACCATTCGCCGAGCAGTTCTTCGATCTGGTTGCTTTCGTCGGTCATCATGTTCATCTTTTTCGATTTGATTGAGAGGCCGGGTTGTTCGTCGTTACATGACGACCGTGAAGTTGATCCCGTAGTGAGTAAGCCAGTCGCCTACGGCATGGCGCATCGTTCGATTCCGCGGCCAAGGAAACGAAACCTGCGTGCCGTGTTCCGTATCCGTGATCTCCCCAGAAAACGGGCATTCGTCGAGCGCGATGAGGTCTGCACCGGTCAGCGAGTCACGATGACGGATCGCCGATACGAGCAGTTGCTCGGGCACGTCGCTGTACAAGATGCATGCGGCGGCACTCATACCTCACCTCTCAACTCCAGCACGTGTGCGCCGCTCGCAAGGAAACGCCCCAGCTCGGGCGACTTCTGGTTGCGGTATACGTATGCCTTCGTCCGGAACACGCCCGGCTCAACCCACCGCGGATCGGCCTTCGGCATGCGCGCCCGATGCATTTCGGGAATGAACGCGTCCACTTCGACGGCCGTGATCAGTTGTCGCTTAACGGTAGCGATACGGGCAATGCGAAACACGGTCGCATCGATCTCGCGCGTACGCTCATAGAAGACGATGCCACCGCTCCCACGCTTTCTCGACGCGCTATATACCCCGTCTGGAATCTCAACCCACAATCTCACTGGCAATTTGCCTCTCCCATCTTTCGGGCGCGCACGGGCGCCCATGCTTCGTAAGCGACGTCCCATGCCGCGAACTTTTGCTCCCGCAGCCCCGGGCCCTGATCGATCAGTGAGTGACAATTGGCGCATCCAGGTACCGTAAATTCGTGGCGTGCCTTGATGCCCATGCCCTTACCGTGTTTCGCCTGGTTCGAGTGACAGGGAACTACCGTTTCCCCTCCGCCGAGACAACCGCGCATGCGCAGATAGCACGGCTCGCCCCGGCAGGCCTCGAGGTATTTCGATCCTTCAGCGACCGTCGGACGCTTCGCTCGCCGCTTCATCGCCACCTTGCGGGGCGCCTGATCGGGCAACGGTGAGCTTTTACGGATCCACGAACCGCGCTTCATCGGCGTCTTGCGCGTGCCAAAGCCTGGGCGCTTCATGCCGCCGCTCGTCCGGTTTCGACCATTGCGCGTATCGCCCTTTCAGCCCATTCGATCGATTCAACTGCTTGCCGCTCACGTGCGGCCTCTGCCGCAATACGCTCCTGAATTCGTCGCCAGCGTTCAGAGCCGGCCCATTTATCGAACCCTTTGAACCGCTTTCCCGTGTACATCAGCGGCGAAGCCGCGTGCCCCTTGGTACCCGCAGCGGTCGCTTTCTCGCCTCTTTTCAAATATCCAGCAGCGATCAAGGTTCGGATCGTCTCGCGCGGGCCACCGCCCTGACTCAGACCCAACCTACGAGCGATTTCACCGGCGTGAATGCCGGGATTCGCCTTCACGCACTCGATGATCATTTTCGAGACCGGCCCCACCTTCCCATCAGCCATCAGAATTCCTCCGTTTGCCAGCCGCCACCGGTCTTCGCGCGGCCGGCCGTCACTGCAATGAACCGCACCGGATATTGGTCCGCCGCGACCTTCACCTTCACGCGCGCGTCGTCTTGCCAGTGGCCCTTGACCTCATGCGCTTCGAGCTGCCCACTCGCCAGCATCACGGCGAAGTCCGGCGTGTAGAACGTGTTGTCAGCGAGTCGGAATTTGATGCCCTCGAACCGATACCAGGCGATCTCCCCGGCCTGCTTCCGCTCCTCGAGGTGATTCGCATATCGCTGCTCGGTCTTGTTCATCTCGCCGGTCTTCAGGCGCCCGAGCGCCTGCATGCGCGCCTTGGCGTCTGGCTGGCGGTACCCAGGCGTCAGCACGGGCGGCGCACCGATTCCATTGCTGATATCGTCGAACCCTGCGTCGACTTGCGGCCGATTGCCAGTCGCGTCGAATACCGCCTTCTGTGCCGCCGTCATCTTCGGTCGCGAGTCATCGCGAACGCGTGCCGTGCCGACCTTCATCGTTGCCGCGTCGACGCGCATCGGCCATGTGGTTCGTTTCGTCATGCCTTCCTGTCGCTATCCACGTAATTCCTCAACTCACGGCGCGCCGTCGCGGCTGCCGTATCCCCAAAGCGTTCACGCACCGAAGTGATGAGCGCGTGCGCCTTGCCGTTTCTTCCCAATCGAGCGTCACGAACAGCAGCCATGAACCGCTCGCGGCACTGATCTGGCGTCATGCCGCACCAAGCAACGGCATCGGCCGGTTTGCCGCCAGTTCGGGCGTCATGCGCACGAAGCCGAGCATTGGTTTGTCTTGGCCGGCGAGCATCACTTGATGAGCCGTTCGGGCATCACCGATCAGCACTGGCGGTTGGCTCTTGTGCCCGGTGCGGTGGTTCTGTGCCTCGGCCATGCCGATGAGCACCGGCAGGTATTCGGGCGTTTCGCTGCGCATCTTGTAGCCGCGGTAGCGATTGACGAACTCGTTCCGCACGAACGGCCATTCCTCTTCGCCCTTCCCGCCAACCAGCACCCACCCGCCCATTTCAGCGATCACCCGGTGAATAAGCGCATCGTCAAAGACGACGCTGTTGTACGTCCCGCACGACCGGACAGCGCGGTCCACCTTCGCCCACGCGACGAGCGCCGCGTCTTGAGTCGAGCCGCCGAGCATCCTCACGATGTC
Organism: Burkholderia sp. AU33423; assembly: GCF_002223135.1. NCBI lineage: Bacteria > Pseudomonadati > Pseudomonadota > Betaproteobacteria > Burkholderiales > Burkholderiaceae > Burkholderia > Burkholderia sp. AU33423. Next base: position 1,249,399 of record NZ_NKFH01000004.1, on the reverse strand, counting down.
TGCCGGCATCGGCATGAATTGCCCCGAGTCAGGGTTGACGCTGTGGCGGCCGAGTGCATCGTTGACCGCGGCGAGGTCGTACGGCTTCATCGCAGCCCACCAAACGCCGAGCGCAAACTCCGAAAAGTCGCGCTTGTAGAACGCGAACACTCCGGCAATCAGGTTCGAAAACTCTTCGTAGTCGTTCGGCGTCATGCCGCACCTCCGTTCTGAGCCTTGAATTTCTCGGCAGCCCGTCGAGCGATCTCGCGATTCCGGGCCTCCAACGATTCCTGCTTGTTCTCACCGCCGGCAATGCCGCCAGCGAGCGGCTTTTCGGTGCGGACCCAGTTGCGCCACGTTGCCGCCCAATCGGTCTTGCGCCCCCTCTGCCCCGGCTGGGCACGCCAGTGATCCGCGAACTTCTCAGCAACCTTGCGGACGTGATCGACAGTCCACGTCGGTTGCTCGGCAAGAGCCCATTCTCCCAACGCCTTCGAGAGAACCCAGTCGTCGGGTAAGCGCGTTCCGCGCGCACCAACACCGTTCCCACCGTTCTCTACTGTTCCTACTGTTCTGTGTCCCAAATTTGGGACTGTTCCCGGCGGTTTTTGGGACTGTTTCCCACCGAAATTGGGACTGTTTCCGGTGGAATTCGGTACTGTTCCGTTTTCGGAACTGTTCCGGTTATGGAACTGTTCCGAATTCGGGCCTGTTAATAACTCTCGCGGCCCGATCTTCACTTCCACACCACGACCCACGTTGATGACGTAGACCACGACTTGACGCGTTCGCCCGGTGCGCTCGCCCGTGTCGGTGATCCAGCCACCTTCCTTCAGCCGGTCGAGGTTAGCCATGACGGTCTTGCGGTCCTGTTCGGTCCATGCGACCAGCGTCTCAACACTCGGATACGAAACGAAGTTCTCGTTCGCGTAGTCGGCCAGCGCCATCAGGACCGATTTGGCCGGCCCCTTGCCAACCTTCTGATGGCGCGCCCAGGTTGTCGCGTCTAAGCTCATGCAGCCTCGTCGAGCGACATTTGGCGGGAATCGGCAGCATCGGCCGCCGGCTCGCCATCAGCCAGATTCAGAACCCAGCGCAATGCCTCTGCGCGCTCGCCAGTGGCGTTCGCCAGCTCGGCCGTGATCTGCTTGCGGGTACGCATGCGCGGGGCCGCGTCGCCGGTTAATGCGGCCTTCTGCGCGCGCGAGCGTTCGTGCCCCTCCTTGCCGTCGGCTGCGGCGATGACTGCCTTCACCTTTTCGCGCTGTTGGTCCGGCGTCAGCTTCGCGAGCTTCAGGGCGCTCGACACAGTGATCTGGTCCGCTTCGAGCGCATCGCGCACGGCGGCCGTGCAGTCGAGCAGCTTCAACTGCTGGCGGACCGTCGGCACCTCGACGCCGAAGTAAACAGCGACTGTTTCTTCCGTATGGCCGACGTCGAGCATGCGCGCCATCTTTTCGGCACGATTGATCGGCGAGTCCTCGTGGCGGATCTCGTTCGCGCTAACCATCACGGCAGTGAACGACTTCCCGCCGTCATTGATGACCTTCTGCGGAATGGCAGGGATCGTGATCCGCGGTTCGCCAGCAGCAATCAGCTGTCGATTCAGCTCACGGGCATTGATAACGCGCGTCCGGCCGTCGATAACCAGGTTCTTGCCGGTTTCCGGATCCTTGTAGAACAGCACCGGCTCGCGCACACCGATCGCACGGTAGTTCAGTACCGTCTTCGGGTTCGGCTCTTGATGCACGCGACGGTCGTACAGCGGGTGCGAAGGGTCGACAACGAGTTCGAGGTCGTTCGGGTCCATCGCGAGCGCAGTTACCTTGCTCTTCGCGCCATATGCTTCAACGGAGCTTTTTGCCACGTTTCCTCCAGAAGAGAAATTCAGGCCGCCAGCGCTTCGGGCGGCGGATTGCGATCCGCGAAATCGGGATCGCCGGGTGATCGGGTCGAGCCGTCGGTGCGGTGCCAGCAGTACAGCGAACCGCGCCGATGCCAGAACCAGTAACCGGCGCACGTGCACGCCATCAGACGCGTGTTGCGCTTCTGCATCCAAGAATCGATTCGGAAATCGCGCCGGCCGCAGACGTCGCATTGCGGCTGCCGCACGTACTCGTCGGGACGCTTCTTCAGCACCCGGCGCGTTTCGCAGTGCCGGCAGCGGCAATGAAAGCGGGCCATTTCAGTGACCGCACGGCACGGAGCCATCGAGAGATTCGGACGCCCCGCACGACAGGCACTTGCGCGGATAAGTCGGAGGTTGGTTGGTGTCGCGCACGATGCGCTTCACCTCGTCGGACAGGATCGGATTCCGCTGTCTGACTTCGTCCTGCTGGCAAATCGGATTGGTTTCCATAAATTCAATTTTTTAGGATTACTAAGCCAAGACAGAAGCACTCTCCGTCGAAAATGCTTTTGCCTAGACCGGCCGCTTACATCACCACCGGCCGCCGCACTCCCCGAACCCTTCCCTCGCACAGTGGCAGTTCACACCCACCTTGCTCATCGTCGACAGCCCGTCCAGGTACTCGCGCGAGACGACGCGCAGTTCCAGCGAATTCAGTCCGGCGTCGATTTTGTTGATCGGAACGCCGAGATTCCCGGACAGGAACCGACTCACCTGCGAGTCGTCCCAACCGAGCGCATCCGCCACCGGCCCGCGGCTACGCGGATCGCTCAGCGCTTCCCGAAATGCCCGCTCGATGCTCGGCTTCCGGATGACCTCAATCGTGTTCATAGCAACTCAACTCCGTTCAAAACTAATTGAATGACCTTGAAGGTCGAATTTTCTAAACTTCAAGCATCGAATCTCGATGCAGATCGGACTAAGGCGAGGGTTCCGGCCCTATCTGTAGAATTGGCAGCTCTCACACAACCATTCCGATACGGGGAACCCTCATGATCACAGAGCGCTTCAAAGCGACCGACAATGCTGGAAAGGTTTACGAAGTCGTTGTTTTGCAAGACGAAATCGATACCAGCGACCTCGATGGTCCCAGCAGCATGTTGGGAATGAAGGAATTTCGCTTATCAACCGGTGAGGCGCTAAATCGCGTTTCTGAGAACGTCTTCCGCGTCCTCAGATCGGGTATCGAAATCACTCGCGTTTAATCTCCGGCGACGATGTACTCACGACTAGTCAAGCTCATCGTCGTCACCTCCACTTCCTTTCCGTACTTGGACGACAGATGCTTCCACATGGCAACTTCAACGGCAGCGGGAACCGCAATGCTGTCGACCAGAATTTCTGCTCCTTCGAGTCGAAAGACGTTGTCGGGCGCTGCCAGCTCCAGCCGTACCAACGGCTGGCGACCCGCTGTAGCGGTCAAGCTGACCCCGCGCACGCATCGACCGATGTCCACGCCGTCAACCTCAACACTTCCGAGGCCGACTCCGTCGACGCAGATCGTCACTGCGCTTTTCAATAATCCAGCCATGAATAAGACCTCCGTGGAGATCCGCAAGATTGCGGACGACATCGAACAAGTGCTGCGAGAGCACGACCTGGCAACTCCCGATTCAAGCGCGATTGGCGCCCTTCAACTGCACGCCTCTCGCCTCAGAGCACACTGCAACTACTGCGGCGAAAAAGCGGGAAAAATCACGACCCTTGCGAGCACGTTCTACAGCGCTCGGAAACACCAATCTCATCGAGGAGGTTCCGACGGCGTCTGGAGCGACATGCATACCAACCTAGAACTGATTCGGTCATGGGCTGACGTCTGGGAACAGCAAGGCAAGTGAGCTGAACCGATCAACCATGGGACCAAGCGTGCGTACAAGCGCTTCATACGATTTCCTTTCGTTGAGCAAGCTCGCTCCACCACGCCTGTATCGCCACGAACGTACTGCTCTTGCAGTCCGATTTCCCTCGCAGGATTCGATTGACTGTTGGCTGGGAAATTTCGAGGCGACGAGCAATCTCAACTTCGCTGAGACTCCGTTGAGTCTTAATGGCGCTGAGAAGCGCAGAGGCAGTAGTTGGCATGTCCATGCCGGCATTCTATACGCGAATGACTACATGTCAATGCGCGGTTGAGTGATTTGTTGATATGGCCTATTCATTGACGCATAGTCTCGCCATGAAAAATGTCGGCGACCGATTGAAAGAACTCATGCTTGCCCACCCCAACTATGGGGAACGCGGGCAAAGCAAGCTTTCACGTGATACTGGGGTTCCACAGCCCACGATCAGCCGCATCCTTCGCGGCGGGTCCGTCCCCGAGCTTGAGACATTGGCAGCCCTTGCGATTCCATTCGGCGTGACCTGCGAGTGGCTTTTGACCGAACGTGGGCCCAAGTTTGTGGCAGAGCTGTATGCCGCGCAGCCTCATGAGCGCATGGCTGAGACTGGCCGGCCTCTTCCGCCGAACGCTCAGAAATTGCTTTCCGAGATAAGACGGGCAGGCGAGGCGGGTATCCCGGAAGATGCATTTGCTGCCGTATTGACATTGCTTAGATTGATACCGGCGCACCAAACCTCCGACGACGACGGCGATCTTCCTCACCTGCAGCCGTAAAATCGCTACGCTCATCCGAGCCCACAGCCCGGATGGGTTCAAGAGCTGAGTCATACGCCAGCACGCAGCTACTAGCCGCCATCCGCTTTCTATTTTTCGTTAGCGTAACACCCGGCTCCCCCAGCAACGTCACGACCCATTCCGTCCTCGAATGGGCTGCCTTAATCAGCACGATCCGACCGACTAGGGCCGGGTTCCAAGCCTCCTTAACCTTCGCCAAATCTCCCGGCCTGCACCGCAGCCCGCTTGCGTTTGTCCCTCGATTCACCTTAGCCCCCCGCTTGCCCACCAAGAATACTGTATGCATGTACAGTAGTTTAGCGCCAGAACAAGTAAGCTTTCAACGGTATTCACGCGGACGGCAGCGTTCCACTGGTCAGCTTTGTTGGCAATCTGGATATAATCGCACCTGCATCGGCTTGGCTCTCAGGCGTCGGTGCGCTCACCACACGGAACCACTACGCTCCCTCCCCGATTTCTGGGCAGGTCAAAAAATATAACTTGCGTGTTATAATGCCAAGCCTTATCGTAGAGCCGAATGCCGAGGCGGACCTCGACGAATTGTTTGACCAAGACGAAGACGCCGCTGCAGTCATCAACGTTTTGTTAGATGAAATCTATGGCAACAACGGTCTGATTGAGATCCTCTGCGAGAACAGATCGGCACGGCATGAAGATCCTGCTTTCAATGTGGAGCGTTTTATCGAGCTCTGGGAAGATGGGTACACTGTCTTCCGCCTGAAGATTTGGAACTTCGACGGAGCACTGTTGGACTATCGAGTGCTCACTTGCTACGACGGCCGCACCGACTGTACCCACGTGCTCGGCATTCTCCATAGAGAGTTCGCATATGACACAAGCCACCCAAAAGTCAGAAGATGCATTTCTGACTACGAGGCCATTGGGATTTATCGAGCCAAGTAGCCCTGCTTCGGCTGCAACGATCGTCCAATTCGTTGTGCGTACATTTGAGCCGACCACACATCGCGGCGCTGGGCGATCGATTCGAGATGTAACCGCTAAATACGAAGCGGACCCCGTAAAGAAAGCTGCCTTGGACAGAGCGCGCGCGAAGCTTGCGGCGCGAATCGAGGACGCTCATGGTGGTCGGCGTTCGCTTGCGGCAATGCGGCTGAGCAAGGGCCTCTCTCAAACCCAGCTTGCTCAACTCACCGGCTTGCAACAGCCGCAGATTGCTCGATTGGAGGCCGGGGCCATAGCAAGTGCCGGCGCAAAGACAATCAAGAGGCTGAGAGACGCTCTTGGTGTTACTGCTGACGAAATCCTCGACTCGGTTATTGAAAATGACTCAAACAGTTCCGCAACCGACTGACGTCGACCGAGCCCTCTCAGTCACCTATTGCGATGACGTGCGGCAGGAAGTGAACAATAAGCTGTCTTTCATGGGCATGTATCAAGGACAGTTGATTTTCCCCGCACTACCCGCACGTGTGCCGCGTCTTTGTGTGATACAGCAACTCGTTTGCCCAAAAGTTCAGCCGTTTCAGCACGCAAAGGTGGCCGTTTACCGTGACGAGTCACTATTTGCCGAATCTGAGCTTACCCCCCCGGAAGATGCGTGGACGTCCGGCCGGGAAGAGGGATATCTTCGATTCATGATTCCATTCATATTCGAGAACCTAGAGTTCTCACAAAAAACGATTTTTCGCGTGCGCTGCACGTTCGACGATGGAATGATCATCCCTGCGCCAGCCTTGGAGATCGACGCCGCCCCCGGACCTGGCGCTGCACAACATTTCAGCTGAATTTCGTATGCCCCCGTCATCCAGCGGGGGCTTTTCATTTCTCGCAGCACTCAAAGCCTTCCGGCGAAAGAGCGCTCGTATCGTGCGAGCGGCATCAGACACCAGCTTAGCTGGCGTGCCTCTCGCATACCTGCCCTCCGTTAATGTTGAGCCTTCCAGCTGCTCGACAACTCGAGTTCCCAACACAGAAAAATCAACCGTACTCGAAAGAGTAGCGTGGGACGTCGCGCAATCTCGGCACGGCGCGGTGGCTTGGCTATCTAACTCTCTTCCTGCACGCCGGATCACATAGCTCTCGTTGCCACCACATGCCGAAAGCAAAGTCTCGTCGTAAGCGCGTCACCAGCACCGTCGTGACGGAGTTATCGATTACCCCATCGATTGGTCGCGAGTCGCATCAACGCGGCGTTGGCAGCACGCAAATCGAATAGCTCCGGGTCGAATCCTGGGCCGACCCATTGACGATAGTTATCCGCTTCTTCGCTGTCAGGCCTGTCGCGCAACGTGGTCAGGAACGTTTCATACCCTGGCGCACCGCCGACGTCTTCCGGTGGGCAAGCGCGAGCACCATCGATCACCCTGGACTCGCCCCACGACTCGTCTGCAATCGTCTCAACGCTTTCGACCACGATCTGGTGATCCCAGCCGTCTCCGAAGTCATAGCGGTAGAGAATGCGCGAGTCAGGTCGCAGGACTTTGTTCAGTTTGGTTTTCCGGTCGTCGAATGTCTTCGATCGATCCATGAACTCTAGTGCCGCATCGACATCGAACATGGCGTAGGTTTTGCCGTCGATCAGGAAGTCGTGCATGTGTGTGCTTTCCCATCCGAAGGCTGCTTGCAGAATGTGGTGTAACTTGCGCAGCGAGTCGGGTCCTTCGACTGTGATCCGGCGCCAGATAGGCGGTTGGATATACAGTAATTGCACGTGCAAGGTATAGCGCTGAAACGACTTGGCCATCTGATCTCCGAGGTCTGGGCATCAGTGGCATTATCCCTTCACGGCGTGGGAAGGGGCACCGTCCAGGGCAGCAGTTCGTCGATTCGGTTGATCGGGTGATCGGCGATGCGCGCCAGGACATGACGCAGGTACGCCTCGGGATCGATACCATTGAGCTTGGCCGTGCCGATCAGGCTGTAAATCGCGGCCGCACGTTCACCGCCGGAATCCGCGCCGGCGAACAGGTAGTTTCGTCGGCCCAGGGCAACGCCGCGCAGTGCCCGCTCGACCGGCAGATTGTCGATTTCCAATTGTCCGTCGTCACAGTAGCGCGTCAATGCTTCCCACCGGTTCAGGGCATAGAGGATGGCCTGACTCGTGTCCGATTTGCGCGAGAGTGTTGCCAGCGCGGCGTTCAGCCACACATGGAACTGTTCGAGCAATGGTTTGGCGTTCGTCTGCCGGTGCGCTTGCCGCTCGTCTGGCGGTTTGCCCCGGATCGCTTCTTCGACCTCGTAGAGCGCGCCGATGCGTTCCAGCGCCTCCTTGTTCAGCGCGTTGGGCCGCGCCGCATACAGATCGTAGAACTTGCGCCGGGCATGCGCCCAGCAAGCCGCCTCAAGTACCTTGCCGGTCTCGTAGATCTTCTGATAGCCGCCATAGGCATCGGCCTGCAGCGTCCCCTTGAACTTGGCCAGATGCTGTTGCGGATGCTCGCCACGGCGATCGGGGGTGTAGGCGAACCAGACTGCCGGTGGCGCCTTGTCGCCCGAGTTCCGGTCATCGCGCATATAGACCCATAGCCGCCCGGTTTTCGTCTTGCCATTGCCCGGCGCGAGCACCGGAACTGGCGTATCGTCGGCGTGCAGCTTCGTGGCTGCCATCACATGCAGGCGCAGCGCATTGACCAGCGGTTGCAGTAGCTTGGCACTGTGCCCCACCCATTTCGCCAGCAACGAGCGATCCAGTTCCACGCCTTCTCGGGCGTAGATCGCCGACTGGCGGTACAACGGCAGGTGATCGTTGAACTTCGCCACGAGCACATGCGCAAGTAGTCCCGGGCCGGCCTGACCCCGTTCGATGGGGCGGCTTGGCGCTGCCGCCTGTGCGATCTGATCGCAACAGGTGCAGGCCAGTTTCGGTCGAACATGGCGAATCACACGGAAGCTGGCCGCCACGTATTCCAGTTGCTCGGACACGTCTTCGCCGAGCGGCTTCATCTCGCCACCGCACGCCGTGCAGGTTTCGTCGGACTCCGGCAGGTACATTCGTATGTCGCGCGGCAGATACTCCGGCAGCGGCTTGCGTTGTATCTGTTCCGGTACCGTGCGCGGTGCCTTGGGAATCTCGATGGGCGCAGCGCCTTCGTCGGCTTCGAGATCTTCCAGTTTCAGTTCGAGCTGCTCGATCTGGCGATCCAGTTTCTCGGAACTGCGCCCGAATGCCATACGGCGCAGCTTCGCGATCAACAGCTTCAGGTGCTCGATCTCGGCCTTGCCCGTGGCCACCACGGCTTCGTGTGATTCGACCAGATCTTCCAGATGACCGATGCGCGCATCGCGCTCAAGCAACAAGGCTTTGAGCGCTTCGATGTCATCCGGATAGGCGTTGGCCGTGGTCATGCCCACAGTTTACGCGGGCGCCGGTAGGTTTACAACGCCGAACTCGGCTCGGTCGTACGCACCGGCTGCCGCCAGTCGATGCCTTCGAGCAGCATCGATAACTGGGCCTGACTCAGGCAGACCACGCCGCCATCGGCGCGCGGCCAGATGAAGCGCCCACGCTCCAGGCGTTTCATCAGCACACACATGCCGTCGCCGCTCCACCATAGCACTTTGACCAGATCGCCCCGCCGGCCACGAAACACGAACACGTGCCCGCTGAACGGATCTCGCTCCAGCACGGTCTGGACCTTAGCCGCCAGGGTGTTGAACCCGCAGCGCATGTCGGTCACGCCTGCAGCCAACCAGACGCGAGTTCGACTCGGCAAACCGATCACGCTGCCATCCCCGGCATGCCGCGCAACATGTGCAGCACCAGCGTCAACGTACTCTCGTCCGGAGCGCCTTCGATGCGGACATGGGCGTTGCCTACGTTGATCTCAATCGCGCCGGTCGGTATCGTGGTCGGCGCCGACACCGGCACCAGCGGCGTAGTCTCGGCAAGCGGCGTCTCCACTTTCACCGGTAGCAGTCCAGCCGAATCGTATTCGCCGGCCCGCAACGAACGGCGCCATTTGAACACCAGATTCGCATTCAGGCCGTGCTCCATTGCCAGGCGCGCGACCGACACGCCGGGCTCGCATGCCAGCCTGGCCATCTCGCGCCGGAATTCGAGTGGGTGATTCGGGATGCCTTTGCGGCCAATCCTCTTTGGTGCTTCTGTTGTCAAAGTAGTCCCCGCTACTTGAAGTGGTGGGCACTACTCTGGCAACTTCCGGTCACGCCGTCGAGACGGTGCTGGAGACTCGCTTACGTCTCGTCGATGATCCACGCGCAGCTCTTCATCATCTGTTCTCTCTCGCCCCCGCCTTCCATCGGCGCGGGATTCACCACTGCTAGAGGCTAGATTCACAACGTGCATGTCAGTACGGCGTACGCATGCCAGCACTGATCAGCCCACACATATATTCATTCGAGAATAGATTTGGCTTGTTATTTCCATTCATTCGGGTATAGTTTGTTCCGATGCAGCGCCGAGAGCTGCTCCACCGCCCCAGCGGTCGATCTTTAAGAGTGCTAGCGCGCCGGGACCGCAATACAGGGAGCAACCGGCTGGCTCAACGGTGTAGCCGAGAAACGGGGTAGCGCCCGACACCGCACAGCTTTCATGAGATGGGGCCCTGCTGAATCGGACGCGGTCTGGCCGCGGCAAGGGAGCCAGAGGTCACGGGAGTCGGTCGCGACACACATGATGGTTCGCGAGATAGCCGGAGAGTTGACCGGTGGGGAAAGCGAAGCCGGCGACGGCAATGGCCCCATCCCATGAAAGCTGCTCTCAAGAGCGCGCATTCGGTTCGCGGATCCTCCGTCCGCATTCACCAACCCAGCCCAGCAGCCCCCTGCCGAGTGCGCGTCCTTGAGAGTGCTGGAATCGAAATTGCGGAGATGTCAGGAGCAGCGACCCGACGGTGTTCTGTCGGGTCGCTCATCCTAGGTAAAGACGATCGTGAGGATCAGGAACAAGTGCCAAAGGCACTTGGCCAGATCAACCTTAACGTCCACCTTCACAGTTACTTTCGCCATGTGTTGAGCACCGGAGAAAGCCTGTGGCCACAGGCGTTAAGCCCGTTGAGTATTTGTAGCGCGCCCCTGCTCGGCGCGTGCGAGTCACTTCCTAGGATCGCTCCTCGCTCCGGCTTGCGTGGTATCCCGCGAGGGGCACGCTCACCGGGCGGCTCTCCATCCTCCTGGGTGGTCATCCGAAGGCTGCACTATTTTTACGTGGGCGTGACCACGTGCTACGGATGGCGCCCACTTGGGCAGATTACCTTCAGCGGTTCGTGACACCGCCGGCAGGGTTCACGACCTGCCCTATAAGCATAACAAAGCCACCGTTAGGGGTTCCAGTTTTCGTATTTATTTTTCGGACGCCATGACAGCGTTGATCGGACGGCATTGATCCCAGTGTCATTCATTGAGCGCTTTCATATATTCGCATTCCTAATCACTAGAGAGGGAAAAATGGTGACTATCACCAAGGAGCAGATCTACGACGAGCAGATCTCGCCGCTCATGGCCCAGATCATCGCGATCTGCAAGGAACACAAAATTCCGATTCTCGCGTCGTTCTTCACACCCGGCGACGACGATCCGGAGCTCGCGGTCACGACCGCACTCCTCGGAAACGGATTCGAGGCGCCGGTGAATTTCGGCAACGCGCTGCGTGAACTCCGGCCCGAACTGTTTGGCGGAACGCCACTCATGCTTCGAACCGATCACGGCGACGGCAGCACGACACTGACTGCCGTTATCTGATGCCGGCCGCACCACGCCAAATCAACAACGTGAGGTAACGATGAATCGAGATTGGATTCCGCTCTGTTTGATAGCCAGCTTCTACCTGCTTGCCGGCGCCGTCGCTCCCCCGATCGAAGCACTGATGGGAGCCTGGTCGTGAAAACCCTTCTGATCCTGTGGCTCAAGAGCCTCGGCGTGTTGATCGTTGCAGTGCTGGTCCTCGCTACTACCCAGCAATGGGATGAGTCCGCGCGCTGCGCAAGTAGCTACTGCACGTAGATCGTCAGCCTCCTACGTCGATCCCGGCTTTCCGCAAAGCCGCTTCGAGTTCATCGAAACTCTCGAATCGCTTTGCGTCATAGAAGCAATAGAGGTATTCGCCGCTGTTTTGCCGAAATGCTCGGGCTTGTATGGTGAGGTCGCGAATCTCGTCAAATCCATACTTGCGTACCAGCGGCCTGAGCTCGTCACCCTTCGGCCAGTGTCGAAAAGCGAATGGCGTCAGATGAAGGTCGTCGTCACTTACCCAACCTCTGTCGAGAAGCGCCTCTGCGAATACCTCGAAACGGTCACCCATGTCGAGCAATTCGATAATCGAAATATTCTCAATCTTCATTTCGGCTCCAAGAGCACGCAGATGTAGAGCAACTCTGCTGACGCAGATCCCGTAGATGCGTTCTCGATCCTAGCACGACCACCCTACCCCCAAGCCGCGCAAATTCCGGTGCCTCGGATGCGTGGCTTTTTCTTGTGGGCGGCTTGAATAGCACCCTACTTTTTTCCCGACAGAGAACTCATGAAGCGCGACAACTTCACGATGCCGCTCGACCTCGGCAGCGATTTGATCATCGACAACTTCGCCGGCGGCGGTGGAACTTCGACCGGCCTCGAACGCGCGTTCGGCCGCCACGTTGACATCGCGATCAACCACGATCCCGAAGCGCTCGCGATGCACGCGTTGAACCATCCGCACACGAAGCACCTGTGCGAATCCGTGTGGGAAGTGGATCCAATCGCGGTGACGAACAACCGGCCCGTCGGCCTGGTCTGGCTCAGCCCTGATTGCAAGCACTTCAGCAAAGCAAAGGGCGCGACGCCGGTGTCGAAGAACATCCGCGGCCTGGCATGGGTCGGCATGCGGTGGATCGCACTCACGAAGCCGCGCGTGCTCATGCTCGAGAATGTCGAGGAGTTCCAGGACTGGGGCCCGCTGATCATCGACGCCGACGGCAACGCGCGGCCGGACCCGAAGCGGAAGGGAAAGACGTTCGAGAGCTTCGTGCGCCAGTTGCGCCAGCATGGGTACAAGGTGGACTGGCGCGAGCTGCGCGCGTGCGACAACGGCGCGCCGACGCTGCGCAAACGCCTGTTTCTGGTGGCGCGCCGCGACGGACTGCCACTCGCATTCCCACGTCCGACGCACGCCGAGCCGACGTCGGCCGAGGTGCTTCGCGGCATCCTAGCGCCGCATCGCACCGCGGCCGAATGCATTGACTTCAGCATCGCGGCGCCCAGCATCTTCGATCGACAGAAGGGGCTCGTGCACAACACGCTGCGCCGCGTCGCGAAGGGAATGTGGCGCCACGTGCTCGCGAGTCCGACGCCGTTTATCGTGCCGTCCGCCTACGGCGTATCTGCGCCGTTCGTCAACGAACACGCGAACGCCAGCAATCAGCGCACGATGCGCGTCGATGAGCCGCTGCGCACGATCTGCGCTCAGGTGAAAGGCGGCCATTTCTCCGTCGTCGCGCCAACGATGGTCAAGCTGCGCGGCACGAGCGAGGCGCACCTCCGTGCCGATAGCGTCGAACAGCCGCTGTCGACCGTGTCGGCCGGCGGCAACCATCATGCGCTCGCGAGTGCGCACCTGATCACGATCGGCTACGGCGAGCGCGCCGGCCAGCGGCCGCGCACGCAGGAGATCGCAGCACCACTCGGCACGGTCGTCGCCGGCGGAGTGAAGCAAGCGATCGTCGTCGCGCACATCACCAAGTTCCGCACTGGGAGCGCCGGCGCATCGCTCGACGATCCGATACCGACCGTCACGGCCAACAGCTTCGTGAAGCGCCCGGGCGGTTCGGCGCCGCTCGGCATCGTCTCAGCGCGTCTGATGCACGTGACGCATCACGGCGATCGCGCTGGCAGCACGCCAGCGCATCCGCTGCCGACCGTCACCGGCGCGCATCGCGGCGAACAGGCGCTGGCCGCGGCGTTCTTTGAGCAGGCGAACGGCGGCTTCTGGGAAGACAACGATGGCCGGCCCGCAACCGCCCCGCTGTCGACGATCGCGTCGAAGGGAGCCAATCAGCGCCTCGTCACTGCCTACCTCGTGAAGTACTACAGCTCGGGCGGCCAGTGGCAGGACATCGGCGCGCCAATGCATACGCTGCCGACCAAGGCGCGCATGGGGCTCGTGCAGGCAGTGAAAGTGCCGGCAGCCTACCTGTCAGAAGAGCATGCAGAGAAGGCCAGCAAATGCGCGGCGCTGCTGCGCGAGCACCTGCCGGATGAATTCACGGAAGACGCCGACATGGTGATGATGCATCACGCCGGCGCCTGGTGGGTTCTCGTCGACATCACGCTGCGCATGCTGAAGGCTCGGGAACTCTATCGAGCTCAGGACTTCCCCGACAGCTACATCATCCACGAGATCCCCGATCCGAAGCTTCTGTTTGTGGATGGCGTGCAGGTGCCGGGCGATCCGCGCGACCTCCCGCGCATTCCGCTTTCCATCACCGCGCAGATCCGCATGTGCGGCAACAGCGTGTCACCGGGGCAGGCCGAGGCGCTCGTCCGCGCCAACTTCGCCCACGAACAACAGCTCGCGTACGCCGCGGCATGACCGCCATGCATTCCAACCGCTTACGCGAATCCGCCGTCAATGCTCATCTTGAGAGTGGCTTTCGACGCTGCATGCGCCGCCGCCCTGCTGGGGTGGATCTTGTCGGGGCTTTCGATCTTGACCAGCGTCCATGTGCGCTGCCCCAGTTTGCGAGCCAATTGCGAGACGAGTTTAAAACCGCCCTCGACCTCATGGGCTCTAATGCTCAATTCGCGGCCTTCGTAATTGCCGTCCAGGTGAATTCGGTTCGCCATGGTGCCCCCCCTCCCTGAGGTATGGGACCAGCATGGGCCTTTCGATTGTTTTTTGCAATTTACATGTTGCTCAAAACCAAAAAAATTGAACCTGAATCCGGACCTCCTGAGGACCACACCATGACTACCAAAAACGAAAAAAAGCCCGTTCACGCGGAACGCGAGCGGCTAAGAAAACGGAACAGCAATCGAGGCACGAGGACTGTCATCAGCGGATAACGGCACGCGGTCCGAGGACGCAGATCACTCGTCGGGACCAAGCAAAACGTCAATCGCCGCCTGCCCTGCGATCTCGGCCACGAGATATGCCCAGCGTCGGGTAAATGGGCCGTTTCTAAGCTTTATCCGATGTCCACGCGCACCAAGGATACCGAGATTGTCGTGACCCTTTATCTGGAACGTGACGTCGTACATGTCCGGAGCAGATGAGGTCAGTTGGACATCAATTTCAAAGCCGCGGTACTGGATAGTTCGCTGCATGAGAACCTCCGCTATGTGAGTCCGAGCCTAGCACGAATGCAATACAACCTTCCGACGTCCTGAGGACCACACATGATCACCACACCGATGCTGCAAAAAATCCCCGTCGTGCGTGACCAAGACGGCTATTTCATCCACCCTGATTTGCTCCACTTCTGGACGGTCACGATGGACAGCGCCGAGCACTGCACGAAGGAACAGTGGGCCGCGCTCGAGGCGCAGGCCGGCATCAAGACGTCGATCTACTACCTCGAATCCGAGCCGGCAGATCATCCGGCCGTCGTGGCGTATTGGGAACGCGGCGAAGGTGTCTCGCTCTGGAATCCCGATCCGGAGCCAGGCTGGTGGCTGATCGAGATCGGCGACAACGACGACGGCCCGTACGCCGTATATGCAACGCACGCGTGAGGAGCGCCATGACCACGACCACCGATAAGAGCCGCGCTGATGCGCTGACGGACGCCCTTCGCCGAGCGCGTGCCGAACTTGAGATTGTCGAATGGGAAAACGATCCGCCGAGACGCGTCGTTGATCTGTTCTCGACGATCGACACCCTTCTCGTCGCTCAGCAGCCCGAGCCGCGTGACGCGATCGAACGTTCGAAGCGAATCCTCACCCTCGTAGACGATTACCACGAGAAACCGACGCGCGATACGCGAACTACACTTCGAGTCGCCCTGATGTACGAGTTTCAGCGGGAGCCGCGCGCCGAGGTGACAGACGACGACAAGGTGTGTGCCGAGCGGTATCGATGCCTACGGCACGGCCAGCGCTGGAGCGTGATCAACGGCATTGGCGACACGCTGCGCGCCGATGAACTCGATGCCGCCATCGACGCCGCCCGCGGTCACGGCTGGGATAAAAACCCCTGGGTGTGGGTTGTTGAATTCCGGACTGGACGGTGTCTTGAAACTACTCCTCCCCGAAACTCCCCTCGTCGATGAGCAAATGACAGTAGGCGTCGGACGCGTCGAGTGCCAGACCCTCCGAAATGAAAGTGCCAGGCACGCTCATCTGCGAAATCACGGTTTCGGTGGTGCCGTTCCAATGGCGCCGAAGAACATCTATCGTGCCGCGCCACTGGCCATCGTCGCCGAAATTTGCAGAGACTCGGTAGAAATAGCCACGATATGGCTTGAATTCGTCCAGGTCCATTGCTCCCCCCCGCTCGCCGATCGATCATCGTAGCACGCGGCGGCGACTGAGATTTCGGGAAGCGGCACACTGTTTGAGGTTGACGGCGCACTTTGGCAGGCGTGACGCGAAATTTACGACGCCACCGCTATATCCGCATCTCGCTTGGTCGCCTCAATCTCGACGTCGTAGCAGAGATAGGTGTTGCTCCTGCTCCGTCACGCGTACCGGCTCAGCCATTCTTCAGAATAATTCTTCGCGCAGGCAACAGACTCGGCTTCAGTGCCAAACACGCCAAGATTCGGAAACGCAGCTTCCCGGCTGAATCCCAACTTCGTTACTTCGACCTAGGCGGCGTACTTGCCATCCTCCGCCACGCGCGGTTCGCAGTTCATCTCGTACCCGCGCATCACAAATTTCTTCTGCATTGGATCAACGCCTTTTTGAGACAGAGGGATCGTAGCATGGTCGACTCACCTACTCTAATTGCACCCGCCCCCTACGTCACCGTGGCGCTTGCCGCCATGATCACGGGCCTCACGGAGAAAGCCATCCGCCGAAAGATCGAGGACGGAAAGTGGCTCGATGGTCGCGAGTACCGGCGCTCGCCTGACGGCGGCATCTTTATTTCTATCAAGGGGTATCAACAATGGGTAGAACAAGCGGCGGCGTAGAAATCCGCGCATCCTCCATCCGACTAAACTTCACGCTCGAAGGTAAGCGGGAGCGGCAAACACTGATGCTGAACGGCAAGCCGATGCCGCCAACCCCCGCGAACGTGAAGTATGCCTACCGCCTGATCGCGGAGATCGTCGATCGGATCCGGCTCGGCACGTTCAGCTTGGTCGAATATTTTCCGACCGCTGGAGCACCAAGCACGCTAACTGTCGGGGGCTGGCTCGACACCTGGCTCGCCGCCCAGCGAATTGAGTCTTCGACGAAAGATGGATACGAGAGCGCCATCCGATTCTGGAAAGCAGCGGCTTGTGACAAGAATCAGAATCCGCTCGGACCCACTCCGCTCCGCAAATTGAAGCTCAGTCACATATTGACTGCGATCGCAGGCCGGCCTGACCTAAGCGGCAAAACGATCAACAACTACGTTTCAGTTCTGAGAAAGGCGCTCGACCTGGCTGTGTCCGACAACGTGCTAACGGACAATCCCGCCGCGAACGTCCCTCGCGCCAAGCATCAGAAGCCCCCACCCGATCCATTTTCTCGTGAAGAGTCAGAAAGAATCATCAGCGAGGCCGAGCGCGCATATCCGGGGCAAGCCCACAATCTCATCGAATTCTGGTTCTGGACCGGTCTTCGTACGTCCGAGATTTTTGGCTTGCAATGGGTGAATGCGGATTTGCAGAACGGGACGATTTTGGTCGCAGAAGCGCTAGTACGTGGCGAACACAAAGATCGAACAAAAACGGCAGTCGCGCGCACGGTTCGTCTCAACAGCCGGGCACTTGCTGCGTTGAACCGTCAGCGATCGTTTACACAGATCTCCGGAGCCGCAATCTTTCATGACCCGCGGTACAGCATACGCTGGGAGGACGAACGAGCATTCCGACGAAGCTTCTGGACGCCCATTTTGAAACGACTCGGAATTCGCTACCGCCGGCCGTACAACATGCGACATAGCTACGCGACGGCAATGCTGATGGCCGGAATGACCCCAGCCTTCTGCGCGAAACAACTCGGGCACAGCATCGAGATGTTCCTGACAACGTACGCGAAATGGATGGATGGCGAGCAGAACGCTCTAGAGATGGCGAGGCTCGAATCGACGCTATTGTCCCCGAGTTGTCCCCCGCAAAGCAAAACAGGCGCCTAAGCGCCTGTTTTGTTAATGCATTCTTTGGGGTGGCTGATGGGACTCGAACCCACGACGACAGGAATCACAATCCTGGACTCTACCAACTGAGCTACAGCCACCACTGTTACTACTTTTTGTTCTTCGCTGCTTTTGTGTTTCAGCAGCGAAGAACAAGATTATACGAACACTTTTGAATCTTGCAAAGCTTTTTTTTCAAAAACTTCTTCGGCCTCGTTCAGATGCGCGCGCGCCTCGTCGAACACGGCCAGATCAGCACGCGCGAGCTTCTTGTTGTCGGACAGCACACGACGCCAGCCGCGTGCGCCGGGCATGCCGCGATACAGTCCGAGCGCGTGCCGCACGATCGCGCCGAGGTAGGTCCCGCGCTTCAGTTCGGCCGCGCAGTATTCGATCAGCTTCGCCTCGGCCTCTTCGCGCGTCGGCACCGCGGCGGTCGACCCGTAGAAGCGCGCATCGACCTCCGCCAGCACATACGGGTTGTGATACGCCTCACGGCCGAGCATCACGCCGTCGACATGCTCGAGGTGCTGCGCAACCTCGTCGAGCGTCGTGATACCGCCGTTGATGACGATCTCGAGCGACGGAAAATCGCGCTTCAGCTGATACGCATAGTCGTACTTGAGCGGCGGGATCTCACGATTCTCCTTCGGCGACAGCCCCTTCAGGATCGCATTGCGCGCATGCACGACGAACGTTTCACAGCCAGCTTCGGCCACCGTGCCGACGAAGTCGCGCACGAACGCGTAGTCCTCGACCGCGTCGACCCCGATCCGATGCTTGACCGTGACCGGCACCGACACCGCATCGCGCATCGCCTTCACGCAGTCGGCGACGAGCTGCGGCTCGTTCATCAGGCACGCGCCGAACGCGCCGCGCTGCACGCGCTCGGACGGGCATCCGCAATTCAGGTTGATTTCATCGTAGCCCCACTGCTCGCCGAGCTTCGCCGCGCGCGCGAGATCGTCGCGCTCGCTGCCGCCCAGCTGCAGCGCGACCGGCGATTCGTTCGGCGTGAACGCGAGATGCCGCTGGGCATCGCCGAACAGCAGCGCACCCGTCGTGATCATCTCCGTATACAGCCACGTGTCGCGCGTCAGCGTACGGTGGAACGACCGGCAATGGCGGTCAGTCCAGTCGAGCATGGGCGCGACGGATACGCGGCGGGGAGGAAGTGAAGACGGTACGGACATGGATTTCGGGCAACAGGCCAGGTGGCGCGGAAACAACCTGATATTTTACCGCAACACGGGCCGTACCTGCCCGGCACGCGCGCTACCCCTCGCCCAGCTCCGCATCGACCGCCCGCCGAGCCTCGTCGAGCACACGCTCGATCACGCGTCGTTCGGTCAGCAGCATCCCGTCGACCTTGACGCGCCGCCAGTCGATCCGCACGGCATCGCCCTGCAGCACGCGGTAATGCGCATGCTCGCCGTCCCAGACCTGCTCGGTCTTCACCTCGATCTCGAAGCCGCGGTACGGCTCGCTGAAATCGCCGAGGTCGCTGCCTCTCGGTTCCATCGCACGCTCCGTGGCGACGCAGCGCCAGGTCGCCCGCGCGGCCGGCGCCGTGCGCTCAATCGTATTCGTCGGACAAAAAGGACTTGCCATCGGCCGTTAGGTCGACCCGGTCGGCCGCCGCCTGGTAGATCAGCCCCTCGTTCAGCAACGCGTAAACGACGTCGTCGAACGCAGCGGGAACCGGCCGGCTTTCACCGAACTGATCGATCCATTTCAGCGCCTCGATGGCTTCGGGGGAAAGGATGGGGGTCATGCGTTGGCCTCCGACATCGGTGTCGCTCCATCCTAGCACTTCGTCCGAGCGTCGAATACCAACGCAAACGCGCTGCGCAAATGCCGGGCGGCGCCGACGGGCAGGTTGCCCGCGGCGCCGCGCCGGTGCAGGACACGCGGGCTCAGAGGCGCGCGATCGATACTTCGGTCGATTTCACGAGCGCGACGACTTCCGCACCCACCTTCAGTTCGAGTTCGTCAACCGAACGGGTCGTGATCACCGACGTGACGATGCCGAACGGCGTCTCGACGTCGACCTCGGAAACCACCGATCCGCGAATGATCTCCTTGACCTTGCCCTTGAACTGGTTACGTACGTTGATTGCAGTGATGCTCATCAGGTTGATCGCTCCGAAGAAAAGATCTCAGAACGGGCGGCCGCTGCCGCCCGGATTTAAACGGCCCAGCGGATCTGCCCGACCGGTCGAACGTTGTTTGTCTCATGCGGTGCGCCGTGGTCGGCCGCACCGGGCCCGCCGGCGAGCACGCGTTTCAGCACGCGATCCTCGAGCGCCGCAAACGCGGCCGACGCGCGGGCGCGCGGCCGGTCGAGCGGCACCGGCTGATCCAGCGCCACCCGCCCCTGCTCGATGAGCAGGATGCGGTCGCCGAGCGCGACGGCCTCCTGCACGTCGTGCGTAACGAGGAGCGCGGTGAATCGATGCTCACGCCACAACCGCTCGATCAGCGCGTGCATCTCGATACGGGTCAGCGCGTCGAGCGCGCCGAGCGGCTCGTCGAGCAACAACAGTTGGGGCCGGTGCACGAGCGCACGGGCCAGCGCGACACGCTGCCGCTGGCCGCCCGACAGTTGCGCGGGCCAGTCGTTCGCGCGTTCCAGCAGCCCGACTTCATCGAGCACCGCGCGTGCCTGGTCGCGCGCGCCGCGTCCGAGGCCCAACATCACGTTCTGCAGCACGGTCTTCCACGGCAGCAGGCGCGCATCCTGATACATGATCCGCGTATCGAGTTCGCCGCCGCCCTCGCCGCGCGTCTGGAGCGTGCCGCTGCTCGGCTGCTCGAGTCCCGCCACGAGACGCAGCAGCGTCGATTTCCCGCAGCCGCTGCGGCCGACGATCGCGACGAAACTGCCGCGCGCGATGCCGAGCTCGACGTTGTCGAGCACCGTGCGTGCCCCGAAGCGCTTGCTGACGCCCGACAGTGTCACGGCATCGTCGGGTGCCGGGCTTCCTGGCCGTCGCCGCGCGAGCGGAACGACGGATGCGCTGCCGTCACGTTCGAGAACCGCTGCGTCCCGCGCGTCGCCGTCCGCGACACGCGCCTGCGCCAGTTCGGCCTCGAGGTCTGCGCCGGCGAGCGGGCTGTAGGCGGCCGCCGAAGTCGTCGCATTCATGCCTTTGCTCCTGATTGATAAGCGGGGTGCCAGCGCAGCGTCACGCGCTCGAGCCATTTCGCCAGTACATCGGCCAGCTTGCCGAGCACCGCGTACAGCAGGATGCCGACCACCACCACGTCGGTTTGCAGGAATTCACGCGCGTTCATCGTCATGTAGCCGATGCCCGACTGCGCGGAGATCGTTTCCGCGACGATCAGCATCACCCACATCAGCCCGAGCGCAAAGCGCACGCCGACGAGAATCGACGGCAACGCACCAGGCAGGATCACGTCGCGGTACAGCGCAAAGCCGCGTACGCCGTAGCTCTTCGCCATCTCGATCAGGTTTGCATCGACCGAGCGAATCCCGTGGTACGTGTTGATGTAGACCGGGAAGAACACCCCGAGCGCAACGAGGAACAGCTTCGCCTTCTCGTCGATGCCGAACCACAGGATCACGAGCGGAATCATCGCGAGCGCCGGGATGTTGCGGATCATCTGGATCGTCGAATCGAGCGCGACCTCGGCCGCCTTCGACAAGCCGGTCGCGAGCCCCAGCGCGAGGCCGACACCGCCACCGATCGCGAAACCGAACAGCGCACGCCAAGTGCTGACCTTCACGTTCGCCCACATTTCACCCGACGTCACGAGCGACCAGGCCGCTCGCACGACCGCCACGGGCTCGGGCAGCACGCGGGTCGACAGCCAGCCGGTGCGCGCACCGACTTCCCATGCCGCCAGCAGCGCGAGCGGCACGAGCCACGGTGCGACGCCGCGCCATGCGCGGGCAGCCACGGCCGCGCCCGTCGTCGACGTTTTCGTTGTCATCGCAGGCCTCCTGTCGCTCAGCTCTGGGCCGCTTTCGGCAGATAGCTGTTGCCGACGATCTCGCCGAACGGGCCCGACAGCGGGCCAGTCGCCTTCGCCGCGCCGTTGCCCTTGATCAGCGGGAATACGAGTTCCGCAAAACGGTACGACTCCTCCAGGTGCGGATAACCGGACAGGATGAAGGTCTCGATGCCGAGATCCGCGTATTCGCGCATGCGCTCCGCGACCTGCTCCGGATTGCCGACGAGCGCGGTGCCCGCGCCGCCGCGCACGAGGCCGACGCCGGCCCACAGGTTCGGGTACACCTCGAGCGCCTCGCGGCCGCCGCGCTTGCCGCCGTGCAGCGCGGCCATCCGGCGCTGGCCTTCCGAATCCATGTTCGCGAACGCCTTCTGCGCGCGTGCGATGGTTTCGTCGTCGAGGCGGCTGATCAGGCGCTCGGCGTCGCGCCATGCTTCGTCCTCGGTCTCGCGCACGATCACGTGCAGACGAATGCCGAACTTGATCTTGCGGCCGCGCGCCTCGGCGCGGGCGCGAATATCGGCGATCTTCTTCGCGACGGCCTCGGGCGGCTCGCCCCAGGTCAGGTAGGTGTCGATGTGATCGGCCGCGATCTCGTGCGCAGCCGGCGACGAGCCGCCGAACCACAGCGGCGGATGCGGACGCTGCACGGGCGGATACAGCGCCTTGCCGCCTTTCGACTGCAGATGCTTGCCGATGTAGTCGAACCCGCCGTTGTCGTGCGACGTGGACAGCAGCCCGCGCCAGATGTTCAGGAAGTCGTCGGTGATTTCATAGCGCGTGTCGTGATCCGCGAACAGGCCGTCGCCTTCGAGCTCGGCAGCATCGCCGCCCGTCACGACGTTGATCAGCAGGCGGCCGCCCGACAGGCGGTCGAACGTCGCGGCCATCCGCGCCGACAGCCCCGGCGATGCGATGCCGGGACGGATTGCGACCAGGAATTTCAGGCGCTGCGTCGCCGGGATGAGGCTCGATGCAACGACCCACGCATCCTCGCAGGAACGGCCGGTCGGCAGCAGCACGCCCTCGTAGCCGAGCGTATCGGCCGCCACCGCGACCTGCTTGAAGTAATCGTAATCCGCGGCGCGCGCACCTTCGGCCGTACCGAGATAGCGGCTGTCGCCGTGCGTGGGGATAAACCAGAACACATTCATCTGCTGCTCCTGCTTGACTGTCCTTGCCGGAATTTGAAAAAGACACCGCCCTGCTCGCGTCGCGGATGAGCGGCGCATGCATGGTGTGCGTTCGAATCGGGATGGCTCGCCGGTCAGGCCGTGCAGCGGGCGAGGACGCAATTGCACGGCTGTTTCTGGGAAATCAGTCTAGGGATCGGTGCAGGGCTTTGGAACGATTTTTTTGAGCTTAGGTTTTCCGCTTTCGTGATTAGCACGACGCTGGAGCGAATATCGCGGCGGGCGGGCCCTATAATGGCGCACCTATCCGAATAACTCCGCGCGGACGGCCCCGGCCGTGCGCGCCTGCGGTGCACTCATCGATGCAGAAAGTCATCCTGCCATTCCTGTCCGGCTTCCTGGCCGCCCTGTTCTTCCGCGAAGCCACGCTCGCACTCCTTCATACGGCCGACCTGATCGCCGCAACCGGCTTCTCCACACAGCCGTTCGCGCCGCTCGGCATTCCTGAATTTGTCGCGAATGCGCTGATCAGCGCGTGCTGTGCGATCCCGATGGCATGGCTGCTGCGCGTCTCGCCGGAGCGCGAGGCCTCGTGGATCGGCGCGCTGGTGTTCGGCGGCATCGTGCTGACGGCCGCCCGCGTGTTCGCGATCGATCCGCTGCGCGGCATCTGGCCGTCGGGCAACATGATGCCCGTGCTCGCAGCCGGCTTCGCGGCGAACGCGGTATGGGGCTTCGGCGCACTCGTGTTCATGCGCGCGTTCATGTCGGACGACGCAGGCGACGAGTAACGCGGTCGACACACATGAAAAAGGCTGCCTGCACACATGCAGGCAGCCTTTTCTTTTCCAGCTCGCGCTTCGGTCAGTCCGACCGACGTCAGTCCTGCAGCTTCCGCAGCGGATGCGTGTCCGGCGTCCACGGGCTGTCGAACATCGCGAGCACGTCCGCGCGATCGATATCGGCGGACGACTTGAAACGCCAGGCCGGCTGGTGGTCCTTGTCGACGATCAGCGCGCGCACGCCTTCGATCACGTCGCCGCGCGCGAACGTCGAGCGCGTGAGATCGAGATCGCGCCGCAGGCAATCGGCCATCGTTGCCCCGCGTGCACGTTCGACGACTTCCAGCGATACGGCCATCGACAGTGGCGACAACTGTTCGCGCATCGCATGGGTCGCCTTCTCCACCCATCCGTCGACGGCCGCGCAATCCTGCTCGGTGTCGAGCGACGCGAGGATCGCGCCGATGTCCGGCTGCGCGAAATGCCGGTCGATCCCGGCACGCGCGTCGGCCAGCGCCGACGTGTCGGGCGTCGGCACGACCTTGTGTGCGGCCGCCGCGTCGGCCACGCAGGCGACCGCCTGCTCGCCGCTGTCGATGCGCGCGCTGCGCAGCGTATCGAGCAACGCCGGCAGCGCGGCATCGGGCAGATAGACGTCGGCGAGTTGCGCGTACAGCGCGCCGGCCGCGTCGAGCGTCGCGCCGGTCACGGCGAGATAGCGGCCGATCGCGCCGGGCGTGCGCGCGAGGAACCAGCTCATCCCGACGTCCGGGAACAGGCCGATACGCGTTTCCGGCATCGCCATCTTCGTCGAGTCGGTCACGACACGCAGGCCGCCCGTATGCCGCGCCGCCTGCGAAATCCCCATGCCGCCGCCCATCACGACGCCGTGCATCAGCGCGATATAAGGCTTCGGATACGTGAAGATCGTGTGGTTCAGCGTGTATTCCTCGATGAAGAACGTATCGACCGCATCGCGGTCGCCGCGCTGCCACGCGTCGTGGAAGAAGCGCACGTCGCCGCCCGCGCAGAATGCGCGCGGATGCGGGCTGTGCACGACGACCGCGACGACCTCGGGATCGTCGCGCCACGCGTCGAGCGCCTGCTGCATCAGCCGGATCATGCCGACCGACAGCGCATTCAGCGCCTTCGGCCGGTTCAGTTCGAGAAAGCCGATGCGGTTCGCGACTGTCGCGCGCACGTCGGGCTGAGTGGATTCGGCGGAAGCGGCAGCGAAAGTGGAATCGGTCATGAGGGTCATCCGGCAATTGGCAGTCGCACGCTCAGTGCGCCTGCATCTTCGAAAACAGGTTCAGCACCACGACGCCGGCGATGATCAGGCCGAGGCCGATCACGGCCGGCAGGTCCGGCACCTGGCGATAGAGCAGCATCGCAACGAGCGTGATCAGCACGATGCCGGCGCCCGACCAGACTGCATAGATGATGCCGACGGGCATCGTGCGCAACGTGATCGACAGGCAGTAGAACGCGATGCCATAACCGGCAATGACCAGCAACGACGGCCAGAGACGCGTGAAGCCGTCCGCCGCGCGCAGCGCCGACGTGCCGATCACTTCCGCGACGATCGCGATCGCGAGCCATGCGTAACCGGGAAGCTGCATCGCTCAGCTCCTTGCGAGGGCCAGCACGGCGTAGTCGTGGCCAAGCTCGGCACACAGTGCCTCGACGACGAATTCGTGGTCCGCGCGCTGCGGCAGCCCCGACGCGGTGATCGAGCCGATCACGCCGGCACCGGCGACGGTCAGCGGGAACGAGCCGCCGTGCGGCGAATATTCCGCGATCGGCAGCCCGTGCTTGTCGGCGAGCGTCGCGCCGGCCTGCTGCATGCGCAGGCCGATCGCATGGCCGCGCGACGTCGCGAGCGCGTGCATCCGGTTGCCGAGCGCCCACGCGCGGGCCGGGTCGAAATGGGGAAATACAAGCGCCTGTTCCTGCGCGCCGATCGATTGCAGATCGTGAGCGATGTCCATGAATCCGTCGATACAGTAATGAGAGTCGCAACAGCGCCGAAGCGATCGCGCACGGCCCCGCTGCCGAAGAAACGAAACAAACCGCTCGATTCTAGCGCACGCACCCTCCGTACCGGCCCCACAAGCGGCGACAAGAAATTGTCAGAAAGCGCTTGCGCGCCTTCGGGTTACTCCTTATAATTCATTTCTTCGACGGACGCGGGGTGGAGCAGTCTGGCAGCTCGTCGGGCTCATAACCCGAAGGTCGTAGGTTCAAATCCTACCCCCGCAACCAACGTCCAGAATGATGCGAAAAGCCCGGCCCAGCGCCGGGCTTTTTGTTTTTCCGCCGCAGGCCCCGCCACGCTTCGCGCGACCCGCGGCCTGCACGCGCAGGCGTTCAAGAATGCCGCGCCCCGGTGATACACTCGCATCACCTCGTCCCTTCCACTCGACATGAAATTCTGCTCCGTCTGCGGTCACGAAGTCCTCGCGCGCATTCCTCCGGGCGACAATCGCGAGCGCTTCGTCTGCGATCACTGCGGCACGATCCACTACCAGAATCCGCGCAACGTCGTCGGCACGGTCCCGGTCTGGGGCGATCAGATCCTGCTGTGCCGCCGCGCGATCGAA
Organism: Burkholderia sp. AU33423; assembly: GCF_002223135.1. Lineage (NCBI taxonomy): Bacteria > Pseudomonadati > Pseudomonadota > Betaproteobacteria > Burkholderiales > Burkholderiaceae > Burkholderia > Burkholderia sp. AU33423. The sequence goes on along the minus strand of NZ_NKFH01000004.1, from coordinate 1,223,197 downwards.
CCGCGCTACGGGTTCTGGACGCTGCCCGCCGGCTTCATGGAAATGGGCGAGACGACGGCCGAAGCGGCCGCACGCGAAACGCTCGAGGAAGCCGGCGCGCGCGTCGAGGTGCAGAACCTGTTCACGCTGCTCAACGTGCCGCACGTGCATCAGGTCCACCTGTTCTACCTCGCGCGGCTCACCGATCCGGGTTTCGAGGCCGGCGAGGAAAGCCTCGAAGTGAAGCTGTTCGACGAAGCCGACATCCCGTGGGACGAAATCGCGTTCCCGACCGTCAGCCAGACCCTGCGATTCTTCTTCGCCGATCGAGCCGCGGGCGACTACGGCGTGCACACCGGCGATATCTTCCGCTCGCTGCGCAACGGCTGAGCCCCTGCGCCATGGTCCCCTGGCTCGGCCCGGACGATCCGTTTCCGCCCATCGAACGCGCGCTCGGTCCCGCGACCGGCGCGCCCGGGCTGCTCGCCGCGAGCGCCGACCTGCTGCCGTCGCGCCTCATCGACGCATACCTGCGCGGCATCTTCCCGTGGTATTCCGACGGCCAGCCCGTGCTGTGGTGGAGCCCCGACCCGCGCATGATCCTTGTGCCGGCCGAATTCAAGGTGTCGCCCTCGCTGCGCAAGACGTTGAAGCGCGTGCTGCGCGAGCCGGAATGGGAAGTGCGCGTCGACCACGACTTTCCGGGCGTGATGCGCGCGTGCGCGCAGGCGCCGCGCCGAGGGCAGCGCGGCACGTGGATCACGGCCGAGATCATCGACGCGTATACGTCGCTCTACCGCTCCGGCAACGCGCACAGCATCGAGACGTGGCACGACGGGCGGCGCGTCGGCGGCCTGTACGGCGTGTCGTTCGGGCGAATGTTTTTTGGCGAATCGATGTACGCGGACGCGACCGATGCGTCGAAAATCGCGCTGGCCGCGCTCGTCGCGCACCTTCGCGAGCAGGGGCTGGAAATGATAGACTGCCAGCAGAATACGTCGCATCTAGCGTCGCTCGGCGGCCGCGAGATCGCACGCAAGGCCTTTGTCGCTCACGTGCGCAGCGCGGTAGCCGAACCGCCGATTCCGTGGCAGTTCGACAAGCGCGTGCTCGCCGCGCTGACGGGCCGCGCCGAAACGGCGGCCCCCTCCGGGATCGAGCGCTAGCGCGGCACTCCCTCCCTGCAACGAGAGCTGCCCATGACTCACCCGACTGAGCTGCCGCTTTCACCGCTTTCGGCGCTGCAATTCTATGCAACGGCGCCCTATCCGTGCAGCTATCTGGACGGCCGCGTCGCGCGCTCGCAAGTCGCGACGCCGAGCCACCTGATCAACTCCGACATCTACACCGAGCTCGTGAAGGCCGGCTTCCGGCGCTCGGGCGTCTTCACGTATCGTCCGTACTGCGACGGCTGCCGTGCCTGCGTGCCGGTGCGCGTGCCCGTCGACGCGTTCGCGCCGTCGCGCACGCAGCGCAGGATGTGGAAACGGCACCGCACGCTCGTCGCGACGGTTTCGCCGCTGCACTACGACGAAGAGCACTACGCGCTCTACATGCGCTACCAGTCCGCACGCCACGCGGGCGGCGGCATGGATCGCGACAGCCGCGACCAGTACGAGCAATTCCTGCTGCAGAGCCGGATCAACTCGCGCCTCGTCGAATTCCGCGACCTCGACGCCGCGGGCGGCGAGCCCGGGAAGCTGCGCATGGTCAGCATGATCGACATCCTCGGCGACGGGCTGTCGTCCGTCTATACGTTCTTCGAGCCCGACGACCAGCACACGAGCTACGGCACCTACAACATCCTGTGGCAGATCGAGCAGGCGAAGAGCCTCGGCCTGCCCTACGTGTACCTCGGCTACTGGATCCGCGAGAGCCCGAAGATGGCCTACAAGGCGAACTTCCACCCGCTCGAAGGGCTGATCGACGGCCGCTGGAAGATACTCGATCCGGAACGGATCGACCTGCCGCCCGTCGACGCGGCGCTGGCCCGTGCGCCGTTGCCGGGCGGACATTCCGGCTCGGGCTGACGCGCGCCGCGGGGGTAACGAAGCGAAGCGCGCCCCTGCCGCCCAACTCCCGGTAAAATAGCGGGTTGTCATTCATTCCGGCTGTCCGCCCTATTCCCGTGTTCAGTTCCCTCTATCCGCTGGCCCGCGCATCCCTGTTCAAGATGGATGCGGAAGACGCTCACCACCTCACGCTCCGCGCGCTCGGCGCGGCCGGCCGCACGGGCCTTGCCTGCGCGCTGTCGGCCCGCGTGCCCGACGCACCGCGCACCGTGATGGGGCTCACGTTCCGCAACCCGGTCGGCCTTGCAGCCGGCCTCGACAAGGACGGCGCGGCCATCGACGGCCTCGCGGCACTCGGCTTCGGCTTCATCGAAGTCGGGACGGTCACGCCGCGCCCGCAGCCCGGCAACCCGCGCCCGCGGATGTTCCGCCTGCCGCAGGCCGAAGCACTGATCAACCGGATGGGCTTCAACAACCACGGCGTCGACCAGTTCGTGAAGAACGTCCAGGCTGCCCGCTATCGCGGCATCCTCGGCCTGAACATCGGCAAGAACGCCGATACGCCGATCGAGCGCGCCGCCGAGGACTACCTGTACTGCCTCGAGCGCGTGTACCCGTTCGCGAGCTACGTGACGATCAACATCTCGTCGCCAAACACGAAGAACCTGCGCCAGCTGCAGGGGGCGGGCGAGCTCGACGCACTGCTCGCGGCGCTGAAGGACAAGCAGCAGCGCCTCGCCGACCTGCACGGCAAGCTCGTGCCGCTCGCCCTGAAAATCGCGCCCGATCTCGACGACGAACAGGTCAAGGAAATCGGCGACACACTGCTGCGCCACAAGATCGAGGCGGTCATCGCCACCAACACGACGCTGTCGCGCGCGGCCGTCCAGGGCCTGCCGCACGCGGACGAAGCCGGCGGCCTGTCGGGCCGCCCCGTGTTCGACGCGTCGAACGAAGTGATCCGCAAGCTGCACGCCGAAGTCGGCAGTGAAGTGCCGATCATCGGCGTCGGCGGCATTTTCTCGGGCGAGGATGCCCGGGCGAAGCTCGCGGCCGGCGCGGCGCTGGTGCAGCTCTATACGGGGTTCATCTACCGCGGTCCCGCGCTCGTCGCGGAATGCGTGAAGGCCGTCGCCCGCGAACGCACCGCGTAATATAGGCATAAACAAACGATATTTAGTGGTCGATTGCATTTTTGCTATCATCGGCCTCGTTACCAGAATCAATGACCCGGACAGGGCAAGGAAACACACGATGAAGATTGCGCTGCTGAAGAAGCTGCTGGTTGCCGGCCTGATCGGCACGTCGTTCGCCGCTGCCACCGCGCATGCGGCCGACCTCCTCGACCAGGTGAAACAACGCGGCACGCTGCGGGTCGGCCTCGAAGGCACGTTCCCGCCGTTCAACTCGAAGAACCCGCAAGGCGAACTCGTCGGCTTCGACGTCGACATCGCGAAGGCCGTGGCCGCGAAGCTCGGCGTGAAGGCCGAATTCGTGACGACCGAATGGAGCGGCATCATCGCGGGCCTGCAGGCCGGCAAATTCGACGTGATCGCCAACCAGGTCGGCATCACCGACAAGCGCAAGGAAACGCTCGACTTCTCGCCGGCGTACACGTACTCGTCCGCGCAACTGATCCAGCGCAACGACGATACGCGCCAGTTCAAGTCGCTTGAAGACCTGAAAGGCAAGAAGCTCGGCGTCGCGCTCGGCACGAACTACATGGACATGGCGAAGTCGGTGCCCGGCATCGACGTGAAGACGTACCCGGGCGCGCCCGAGTACCTGCGCGATCTTGCGGCCGGCCGTCTCGATGCGGCGCTCAACGACCGCCTGATGCTCGCGTACCTGACGAAGAACTCGCAACTGCCGCTGCGCCCGGGCGCGAACGTCGGTTCGGCGAACCCGTCGGGCATCCCGTTCAAGAAGGGCAACCCGAAGTTCCAGAAGGCGATCGACGACGCGATGGCGCAACTCGAGGCCGACGGCACCTTCACGAAGATCTCGGACAAGTGGTTCGGCATCGACGTGACGAAGCCGATCAAGTAAGCACGCCTGCATTTCCCGCCTGACGGCGGGCCGGAAAGGGCGGCATCCGTAACGATGCCGCCCTTTGTTTTATGCGTCCGGTTTATGATTGCGCTTTCGCGCACGCATTCGATTCGTATTCCATGTCGACAACGTCCCTGCTCGTCCAATCGCTGCCGGTGCTCGCCCAGGGCGCCGTTCTGACCGTCAAGTTCGCCGTCCTGTCGATGGTGTTCGGCCTGCTTGGCGCCGTCGTGCTCGCGATGATGGGCATCCGGCAAAGCGAAGCGCTCGACGGCTTCGAACGCATCTGGGTCAACGCGCTCGCGTGGCTGGCACGCGCGTACGTGAGCCTGATGCGCGGCACGCCGCTGCTCGTCCAGATCTTCGTCATCTATTACGGGCTGCCGAGCCTCGGCATCTCGCTCGACCCGACGCCCGCCGGCGTCATCGCGCTTTCCGCGAACGTCGCGGCCTACATGTCGGAAAGCATGCGCGGTGCGATCAACGGGATCGCGCGCGGCCAATGGCTCGCCGCGTACAGCCTCGGGTTGTCGTGGGGGCAGACGCTGCGCTACGTGATCGGTCCGCAGGCGCTGCGCATCGCGGTACCGAGCCTGTCGAACAGCCTGATCAGCCTGATCAAGGACACGTCGCTCGTGTCCGTGATCACCGTGACCGAACTGCTGCGCAGCGCGCAGGAAGTGATCGCGGCGACCTATCAGCCGCTGCCGCTCTATCTCGCCGCCGCGGCCGTGTACTGGATCCTGTGCCAGATCCTCGAATGGGTGCAGCGCTGGTACGAAAAGCGCCTGTCGCTGCCGTCGCGGCATTGAGCACACGCCGTCCGCCGGGCCGCGCGCGCGTGCCCGGCTCCCGCCTTCCCGCTTACTCGCCCGAATAACGCACCCCGAGCGCCGCGCGCGCGGCATCGGTCATCGCGATCATCTGCCGCGAATGGTCGTGCGTCATGATCGGGCTTTCGGTCTTGCCCGCGCGCAGCAGGTCGCAGAAATGCGCGGTCTCGTAGTTCAGCCCGCCGCCGTCGACAGGCGCATCGAGTTCGACGGTGCGCCCGTCCGCATAGCGAATCGTCGCACGCGCGGGGTTCCACCATTTCTCGTGAATCGTCACGTGGCCGCCGGCCGCGGCGATCAGCGCGTCGCCGCGCCCCATCACGTCGAGCCCGCAAAAGAGCTGCGCGATCCCGCCGTTCGCGTGCACGCTGTTCAGGCTTGCGAACAGGTCGACACCCGTTGCCCCGACGCGGCCGAGCGTCTGCACGTCGAGCGCCGCGCCGAGCCAGTCCACCGCGAGAAACGCCTCGTAGATCCCGATATCGAGCAGTGCGCCGCCCGCGCGATCGAGGCGATAGACGGCATGGTCGTCCGGCACCGACGACGATGCACACCCTGCCCGCACGAGCCGGATCTCGCCGATCGGATCGTCATGCAGATGCGCACGTAACTGACGGTACAGCGGGAAGAACGGCGGCTTCATCGCCTCCATGAAAAGCCGCCCGGCGTCGCGTGCCGCACTCAGCACGGTGTCGAGCTGCGCCGCGTTCAGCGTCGCGGGCTTTTCGCACAGCACGGCCTTGCCGGCAGCAAGCGCGGCCAGCGTGTACTGCGCGTGACTGTCATGGAGCGTCGCGATGTAGACCGCGTCGATATCGCTCGTGAGGAGTGCTTCGAGGCTTGCGGCAGGCGTACCGCCGTACGCTCCGCAAAAGTCTGCCGCGGCATCGGCGCGGCGGGCCCAGGCACCGGCGAGCGTGGCGCCCGGCACATGCGCGAGGCTTTGCGCGAAACGGCGCGCGATGCTGCCTGCGCCAATGATGCCGAAGCGCACCGTGCGATGGTCGTTGTCGTTCATCCTGATCTTCCGTGTCGGTCGTATGACGGTGGCCGGCACGCTGCCGGCCGGCCGTCATGATAAACGGCCCGGCGGCACACGGATGAGGGACTCACGCAGCGTCAGGCGCGCACGGGCACGTCGACGGAGAAATCGCGCGAGATCTCGTCGGCGCTGAAATCGATCAGCGCGAGCGAAGCGGCTTCGGCTTCGCGCGGATCGCGACGCTCGATCGCGTCGACCACACGTGCATGCGCCTTCACGACGACATCGTGTGCACCTTCCTTCTGCACGACACGCGGATTCACGAGACGCACCGCACCGCGCACGATCGCCGCCATCTGCTGGAAAAACTGGTTGCCGCTCGCCTGCACGATCCGCGTGTGCAGCAACTCGTCCGCCGTGTCGTAGCCGGGGTCGCCCGGCTGCAGCACCTTGAACGCATCGAACGCTTCGCGGATGCTCGCGATGTCGCCAGCCGTCGCACGCACCGCCGCCTGCGCGGTCGCGCGCGGTTCGATCAGCATCCGGAATTCGATGACGTCGCGCATGAACTGCGGATCGGGTTTCGCCCGGAATCGCCAGCTCACCACGTCTTCGTCGATCATCCGCCAGTCGCGCATCGGCCGCACGCGCGTGCCGACTTTCGGACGCACGTCGAGCATGTCGCGTGCAAGCAACATCGATAGCGCTTCCCGCATCACGGTGCGACTCACATCGAACTCTTTCGACAGCACGTCCTGCGGCGGCAAGATGCCGCCATACTTGTCCTCGACGATACCCGAGACAAGCCCATCCATCACTTTCGCGACCAGTGACCGGTCTTTGCCCTGCTCCATGACACCTCCCCGTGCGTCGATTTGCGAACACCTGCTCCGCAGTTCCGCCGGCCCTGGTTACGACTGTTCTTATGATCTATAAGTTGATGAGTTCGACGATATTTCGCTATCTGGTAAACACCTGACAGGGTTATCCCTCTTTTTGACGGGGTGATTTATACGGCTAAAAATAAGGCCCGGGAAGCGCATTGCGCCTACCGGGCCCCGATTTCCACAAGATTTAAACATTCAGTCTATTACGACACGTGACGCATCATTACGGACTGCTTGCCATATCTTTCAATTAGCCGAATATACGATCGTTTCAACGCCGTTTTCCGTGCCGAGCAAGCACAGATTCGCACCGCGCTCGGCGAACAGGCCGACCGTCACGACGCCCGGCCATGCGTTCACCTGGGCTTCGAAACCGCGCGGATCGGCGATCTGCAGCCCCTTCACGTCGATGATCTCGTTGCCGTTGTCGGTGATATACGGCGCACCGTCCTTCGTCACGCGCAGCACCGGCACGCCGCCGAGCGCGGTCACGCGCCGGCCGATCGCCGTGCGCGCCATCGGCACGACTTCGATCGGCAGCGGGAACGCGCCGAGCACCGGCACGCGCTTGCTGGCGTCCGCGATGCAGACGAACGTATCGGCCACCGACGCGACGATCTTCTCGCGCGTCAGCGCGCCGCCGCCGCCCTTGATCATCGCGCCGCTCGCGTCGATCTCGTCGGCGCCGTCGACGTACACCTGCAGCGAGTCGACCTCGTTCAGGTCGAACACCTTGATGCCGTGCGACTTCAGGCGTTCGGTCGTGGCGACGGAGCTCGACACGGCGCCGCGATAGCGCGCCTTGACGACGGCGAGTGCGTCGATGAAGCAGTTGGCGGTCGAGCCGGTGCCGACGCCGATCACGGCGCCTTCCGGCACGTTCTGGATCACGTAATCAGCGGCGGCCTGGCCGACGAGGCGTTTGAGTTCGTCTTGAGTCATGGAGTGGTAATGCTGCGGGATTGCGGAAAACCGCCAGTTTACCGGACTCGGCTGACGGCCCGCGTTTTTCGGCGTGTCGGGCACGGCGAATTCAGGGCGCGCCCGCATCGGGCGCGTTGTCCGCCGGTTGCGTGCCGGGGAAGTACTTGTCGAGCAACGCCTGCGCGATCGCGTCGGTTTCGGCGTCCGGGTTGCCCGCATAGTCGGACGGCCTGAAATGCATCTGGAACGCCGCAAACACGCGTCGCGTGCGTGCGTCGAGCACCCCGTCGGTGGCCACGTCGTAACCGTAGCGCGCGAGCTTGAGCTGCAGTTCGCGCACATCGACCGGCGCATGCGGATCACGCCCGCCGAGCCGCGCGGCCACGGCCGCATCGTCCGGCCACGCGCCGACGCCGGCTCGGGCCAGCGCATGCCAAGGAAACAGCGGCCCCGGATCGATCTTGCGTTGCGGCGCGATGTCGCTGTGCCCGACCACGCGCGTCGGCGGAATCCCGTAGCGCGCGACGATGTCCTGCGACAGCCGGGTCAGCGCCGCGACCTGTTCGGGCGGATAGGGTTGCCAGGTGCGGTTTTGCGGATCGAGCGGCCCGCGGTTCACGTTCTCGATGCCGATCGACACCGCGTTCAGCTCGGTCGTGCCCTGCCACTCGCTGACGCCTGCATGCCACGCGCGCTCCGATTCCGGAACGAGCTGGTAGACGACCGGCATCCCGCGCTCGATGCGCGGCTGCGGTGGGATGACGTAATGCACGCTCACCGAGTCGCCCGTCAGCGTGCGCAGCGATTTCGCCTCGTCGCTTTCGGTGTAATGCATCACGAGAAAGCGGATCCGCGAATCGGCGCCGCGCGCGTGCAGGCTCGTGTCGGCGTAGTAGGTACCGCGTTCGACGAGCGACGGCGACGCGCAGGCAGCCAGCAGGCACAGCACGGCGCAGGATACGCCAGCGCGAAACAGGGTCATCGGTCGCGAGCTCCGGAGAGCCGCGTGCCGCATCGGATCGCGACACGCGTCGTTCGGGTCATTCGAGGCCCGCGCAGGGCGCGCGGGACGGGCTGCGTCAGCCCTTCACGCGCCGCTGGCGCACGGCTTCGTACAGGCACACGCCGCTTGCGACCGATACGTTCAGGCTTTCCACACTGCCGGCCATCGGAATGCTCATCACTTCGTCGCAGGTGTCGCGCGTCAGCCGGCGCATGCCTTCGCCTTCCGCGCCCATCACGAGCGCGACGGGGCCGTCGAGCTTGGTTTCGTAGAGCGTCGCCGATGCCTCGTCCGACGTGCCGATGATCCATACGCCGGCGTCCTTCAGCTCGCGCAGCGCACGGGCGAGGTTCGTCACCGTGATGTACGGCACCGTATCCGCCGCGCCGCTCGCCACCTTGGCCGCGGTTGCGTTCAGGCCGACCGCACGGTCGCGCGGCGCGATCACCGCGTGCGCGCCGGCCGAATCGGCGACACGCAGGCACGCACCGAGGTTGTGCGGATCGGTGACACCGTCGAGCACCAGCAGCAGCGCGGGGCCCTGGATGCCGTCGAGCAGCTCGGACAGGTTCTGCGCGAGCGGGATGTCCTCGACACGCGCGACGACGCCCTGGTGACGCTCGGTATGCGCGAGGCCCCACAGGCGCGTTTCGTCGGCCGCGATCAGCCGCACGCCCGCTTCCTTCGCGGTGTGCAGGAAGTCCTGCATGCGGCGGTCGCGGCGCGTCTGGTCGTACAGCACCTCCGCAACCGTCGATGCATCGTGCCGCAAACGTGCGGTCACCGCATGAAAACCGTAAAGAACCTTCAGACGTGACATGACTGGAACAACCTTCGATCAAACGTGCGGCCGCGCGACGCGCGCAGCCACGATCCATGGAAAAGGAAAGCGCCGCGGTGCCGGCTGATGACCGGTCACGCGGCGTCTCTCGATACTGCAGGGCGGGCGCAGGCGCCGCCCCGAACGCTCAGTACTTCTTGCGGGCGCGTGTCTTCTTCGCGGTCGGCTTCGCCGCCGCACCGCCACCGCTGCCCCCCTTCTTACGCGCGGCGCGTGCTTCCTTCACCGCGACGCTCGGCGCACTCGCGGCCTTCTTGTGGCGCGGCGCGGGCTCGTCCACCTGCGGCAGCGTGCGTACACGCGGGCCATTGCCGCGGTCGACCCCGCCGCCAGCGGAAGCCGGCGCGGGCGACGGACGCGGCGCCTTCACCGGCGTATCGCGCACGAGGCGGAAATCGATCTTGCGTGCATCGAGATCGACGCGGCTCACCTGCACGCGCACCCGATCCGACAGGCGGTAGCGGATGCCCGTGCGTTCACCGCGCAGCTCGTTCTTGATCTCGTCGTACTGGAAGTAGTCCGAGCCGAGTTCCGTGACGTGCACGAGCCCTTCGATGAAGAGCGTGTCGAGCTGCACGAAGATGCCGAACGACGTGACGCCGTTCACCATCCCGCCGTACTCCTCGCCGAGCTTGTCGCGCATGAAGTAGCACTTGAGCCAGGCCTCGACGTCACGCGATGCTTCATCCGCGCGGCGCTCGTTCGCCGAGCAGTGCAGGCCGAGCTCTTCCCAGATCGCCGTGTTCGAACGCGAGCGGCCGCGCGATTCGTCGTCGGCCTGCTGCATCGCGCGGGCGCGCGGCGACAGCGCGGTGTTCAGCTCGAAGCCGTCCGGCGCCTTCGGCGTGTACTTCTTGCCGGACAGGATCGCGTAGATCGCGCGGTGCGTGAGCAAGTCCGGATAACGGCGGATCGGGCTCGTGAAGTGCGCGTACGCCTCGTAGGCCAGGCCAAAGTGACCGATGTTGTCCGGGCTGTAGACGGCCTGCTGCATCGAGCGCAGCAGCATCGGCTGCAGCATCTGCGCGTCGGGCCGGTCGCGAATTTGCGCCATCAGCGCCGCGTAGTCGCTCGCATGCGGCTTCTCGCCGCCGCCGAGCGACAGGCCCATGCCGCGCAGGAACGCACGCAGGTTCTCGAGCTTCTCCGGCGTCGGCCCCGCGTGCACGCGGTACAGGCCCGGATGCTTGTGACGCTTCAGGAAGTCGGCCGCGCAGACGTTCGCGGCCAGCATGCATTCCTCGATCAGCTTGTGCGCATCGTTACGCTGGCGCGGCACGATCTGCTCGATCTTGCCCTGTGAGTTGCAGACGATGTAGGTCTCGGTCGTGTCGAAGTCGATCGCGCCACGCTTCTGCCGTGCGGCGAACAGCGACTTGTAGACGCCGTACAGGTCCTGCAGGTGCGGCAGCAGGTCTGCGCGGCGCGCGGCCTCCGGCCCCTTCGTGTTCGACAGGACGGCGGCGACTTCGGTGTACGTCAGGCGCGCCGCCGAATGGATGACGGCCGGATAGAACTGGTACGCCTTGATCTCGCCGCGCGCGGTGATCACCATGTCGCACGCGAGCACGCAGCGGTCGACCTGCGGATTCAGCGAGCACAGGCCGTTCGACAGCTTCTCCGGCAGCATCGGAATCACGCGGCGCGGGAAGTAGACCGACGTGCTGCGCTCGAGCGCGTCGGCATCGAGCCCGCTGCCCGGCTGTACGTAGTGCGACACGTCGGCGATCGCGACGATCAGCCGGTAGCCGTCGCCGCGGCCGACCTTGACCGGCTCGCAGTAGACGGCGTCGTCGAAGTCGCGGGCGTCCTCGCCGTCGATCGTCACGAGCGGCACGTCGCGCAGGTCGACGCGGAAACGCAGGTCGGTCGGCCGCACCTTGTCGGGCAGCGCGGCGGCTTCGTCGAGCGCCGGCTGGCTGAACTCGTGCGGCACGCCGTACTTGCGCACCGCGATTTCGATTTCCATGCCCGGATCGTCGATGTCGCCGAGCACCTCGACGACACGGCCGAGCGGCTGCGAATGGCGGCTCGGGAAATCGGTCAGCTCGACGACGACGACCTGCCCGACCTTCGCCTTCTTCACGTTCTGCGTGATCAGGATGTCGTGGCCGATGCGCTTGTCTTCCGGTGCGACGATCAGCGCGCCGTTCTCGTTGAGCAGGCGGCCGATCACGCGCTTGTTCGCGCGCTCGGTGACTTCGACGACATGCCCTTCCGGACGGCCGCGGCGATCGTAGCCGACGATCCGCGCGAGCACGCGATCGTTGTGCATCACCTTCTGCATTTCGCCGTTCGGCAGGAACAGGTCGTCCTGGCCGTCGTCGCGGATCACGAACCCGTAGCCGTCGCGATGCCCCTGCACGCGCCCGGCGACGAAGTTCGACGGATGGGTCAACTGGTAATGGCCGCGCTTGTCGAGGCGGATCTGGCCGTCGCGTTCCATCGCGGCGACACGCCGGAAGAACCCCTCGCGCTCCTGACGCTTGATCGACAGTGCTTCTGCGATGTCGTTGGCGGCCAGCGGCGCGTCGCTCGTACGCAGCACGCCGAGAATCTCTTCACGGCTCGGAATGGGGTACGGATATTTGCTCAAGGGTTTATCGATGGTTGTTCTCGTTGCGTTGATTGATGGTGCACGGCATCAACATAGAGGTGTCCTTCAGACAGTTCTATATTGACGGCGGCGGGTCATTCTATCACCCGCCTGTGTCGCCAAATGACCGGAATGCCGCCAGCCGGCGCGGCGGAGCCCGGTTTGCGATGCATCGCAAAAAAGTGTTGACACGAATAATTGGGGCGCTATAATTTCGCTTCTTTGCAGCAAGCAGCTACTGCAAAACGTGCCCAGGTGGCGGAATTGGTAGACGCACTAGGTTCAGGTCCTAGCGGTGGCAACATCGTGGAGGTTCGAGTCCTCTCCTGGGCACCATCTGTATTTAAAAAGGTCGGCTTTTAGCCGGCCTTTTTTCATTTCAAGCCCAGGAAGCAAAGCGCCTGCGCGCTTTGCGTGAGGACTCGAAAGGCTGCGCTTGCAAGCGCAGCCGGGGTCGCGCATGTGTGACCGAGTCCTCTCCTGGGCACCATCTGTTTTTTGAAAAGGTCGGCTTCTAGCCGGCCTTTTTTCATTTCCGGCCCAGGAAACGCCGCTCGGCTCATTCGCCGATGAACTTGCGCAGCAGGCGGGTCAGTTCATCAAACCCGGCCTTCGAAAATTTCCGCAAGCGGGCATTGAGCACCTTCTGCGCAATCTCCGGGATCTGCACGGCAACTGCCTGCCCCGCTTCGGTCAGCGCGATGCTCACCACCCGCCGATCGCTCACGCTGCGTCAACGCTCGACGAGCCCCTTGTGCTCCATGCGCATATCAAATCGCAAGCAGGAGACATCGATCGGGCGCCCTCGCCTTCTCTTATGCCTGCCAGCCGGATCGATAGCAGAATTTATCGGTTATCGTCCGCCCGCCTCGTTGGTACGTTAGCCGGCTCGCTTCGATGCAACGAACCAGGAGCACGATCCATGACGTCGATGAACCGCCGCGCATTTACGCGCGTGTTGCTGGCCGCAGGTCTCACTGTCGCCGGCGTCCGAACGCAAGCCGAGAACGCACCCGATGGGTTGCGTATCGGCTACCAGAAATCATCGACGCTCATCACGCTGCTCAAGACGCGCGGCACCCTTGAACGGGCACTCGCGCCGTTCGGCTTGCGCTTGTCGTGGCATGAATTCGCGAGCGGATTGCCGCTGACCGAAGCGCTCAACGTTGGCGCCGTCGATTTCAGTGCCGACGTGGCCGACACGGTTCCGGCGTTCGCGCAGGCCGCGCATGCACGTTTCGTGTACGTCGCGCAGGAAGCGCCTTCGCCGAAGGCACAGGCGATCGTCGTCAAGCAGGACGGCGCACTGCGCACGCTCGCCGATCTCAGGGGCAAGCGCATTGCGGTCACGAAGGCAGCCGGCAGCCATTACCTGCTGCTTGCCGCGCTCGCACGCGCGAAGCTCGGGCCCGCCGATGCGACGATCCACTACCTGACGCCCGCGGACGGCCGCGCGGCGTTCGAGCGCGGCAGCGTGGACGCGTGGATCACGTGGGATCCCTATGTCGCGTCGGTCGACCAGAATCCCGACGTGCGGATTCTGGCCGACGGCAACGGACTCGCGTCGTACCAGCGCTACTACCTCGCATCCAGCAGTTTCGCCGCCGCGCGGCCCGACGTCGTCCAGATCCTGTTCGACCAGTTGTCGCAGGCGGGCACATGGCTGCGCGACCACCCGCAGGAGGCTGCGAACACCCTCGCGCCGATCTGGGGGCTCGACGCGACGACGATCGAGCGCGCGAACGCGCGGCGTAGTTATCTCGTCCGTGCGGTGGCGCCGCAAAATTTCGGCGAGCAGCAGCAGATCGCCGACACGTTCCTGGCCGCCGGACTGCTGCCCGCCCGCGTCGATACGAGCCAGGCGCAGCGCTGGAATTTCGCTGCGAAACGGGCGGAACCGGTTGGTGTGTGAGTGGGCGTTCAGCGAAGGGCGATAATTTTCATCGTCGTCGATGAAATGGTGTTGACAGCCCCTTCGAACACGCTATAATTGCGTTCTTTCGCGATGCAGCAACAAGCGAAACGTGCCCAGGTGGCGGAATTGGTAGACGCACTAGGTTCAGGTCCTAGCGGTGGCAACATCGTGGAGGTTCGAGTCCTCTCCTGGGCACCATCTGTATTTAAAAAGGTCGGCTTCTAGCCGGCCTTTTTTCATTTCCAGCACCGGAAGCAAAGCACCTGCTCGCTTCGCGCGAGATCTCGAATGGCTGCGCTTGCAAGCGTGATCGAGCACCCCCTGCTGACCACCATCCGCTTTCTACTTTTTCATTTCCCGCATCCGGAAATGATGCGCTCACGCTCCCGGTCGGCATCCCAAGTTTTTCGACGATACACGTCGACCGCCGCAGTGTTTGCTCGCACTGCCCGACGCCTCGAACACGCCCGCCCAATTATTTTCGTTCGCGACCTCAAATTGTGTTGACAGCCCCTTCGAACACGCTATAATTGCGTTCTTTCGCGATGCAGCAACAAGCGAAACGTGCCCAGGTGGCGGAATTGGTAGACGCACTAGGTTCAGGTCCTAGCGGTGGCAACATCGTGGAGGTTCGAGTCCTCTCCTGGGCACCATCTGTATTTAAAAAGGTCGGCTTCTAGCCGGCCTTTTTTCATTTCCGGCCCAGGAAACATACCTCCCTCCTCATCCCCGACAGCAACCCAGTCGCTTCGGTTTGCGCGCCCCAGCGCCGGCGAGCCGTAACGGCATGCGGCAAATCCGGCGACGAGCCATTACCCGGTTAGGACCGCCTCACAAACCACCCCGAGCCCAATTTTCTCGATCTCCACGATCCATCCCCGATTCCGCACGCCCGCACCGCCATCCCTGCCCCCACCCAAAACCGGGATTTCCCTAGGCTGACATGACGTCGCTCACGCGGTTAAATAAATCAACGTGATTTATTTAATGCGCCACCGAACGGCGCACCATGGAAGGAGACACCATGAGAAGCCCGCACTTCGGCCAGGGAAGCAACTCGGCCAACGTGCGCCGTTACAACGAGCGCCTGCTGCTGAAGACGCTGCGTCGCGCGGGCAGCGCGTCGAAGGCAGACCTCGCCCGCCTTGCGAGCATGACGGGAACGGCGGTCGGCAGCATCATCGCGTCACTCGCCGACGCGAAGCTGATCGAATTCGCGGGCCGCACCGAAGGCCAGCGTGGCCAGCCAGCCTCGCTGATCCGCCTCGATCCGCGCGGCGCGTTCGGCATCGGCGTCCATCTCGACCGCATGCGCATCGAAACCGCACTCGTCAACTTCGCGGGCGACGTGCTCGGCCGTCGCTCGCACGACACGCTGCTGCCGCCGCCTGCCGACGTGCTCGAGATCGTCCGCCACGACATCGATGCGATGCAGGCCCTGCTTCCCGACCACGACCGAGCGCGCCTGACCGGCATCGGCGTCGCGCAGCCGTACAACCTCGGCGCATGGATGCGCGAACTCGGCCTCGCACCCGACACGTTCCGCGCGTGGGAAGACGTCGACTTCGCGGCCGACCTCGGTCGCACGTTGTCGCTTCCGGTGTTCGGCGAAAACGACGGCAACGCCGCCGCGATCGCCGAGCTGTTCTACGGATACGGCCGGCAGTGCGACGACTTCGTCTACCTGTTCATCGGGCCGGCCATCGGCGGCGGCATCGCGATCGATGGCGACTGCCTGCGCGGCGTGACCGGCAATGCGGGCGACATCGCCGTGATTCCCGTGCCACCGAGCCGGCTGGCTTCCGCGCCGCCGCCGCGCGGCCCGTGGGACATCCTGCTCGCGCGCGCTTCGTTGCATGCGCTGGTGCGCCATCTGCGCCATCACGGCGAAACGGTCGACAACCGGGCCGATCTCGAAGCGTGCATCGCCCGCGGCCTGCCCGCCGTCGACGAATGGATCGACGATTGCGTCGACGCGCTGGCGCCGGCATTGCGCGCGGTGCTGTGCGTGGTCGACGCGCCGGTGGTCGTGCTCGACGCCGATACCGACGCGGGCCTGCTCGACGCGGTCACAACCCGCCTGCGCGCGGCGCTCGTGGCCACCGCGCCCGAGGCGCGCGGCACGCCGGTGCTCGTACGCGGCACGTTCGGTGCCGACGCCGGTGCGATCGGTGCCGCCACGCTGCCGATGTTCTTCAACTTCTCCCCGCGGGCCGGCATCCTCAAGGGCGCCCGCACCGACTCGCAGGAGGTCAACCATGTCGCGATCTGAGTCGCCCCGCCCGTTGCTCGAGATGCGCGGGATCAGCAAGACGTTCCCGGCCGTGCGCGCGCTCGACAACGTCAGCCTGACCGTCTATCCCGGCGAGATCCATTCGCTGATGGGCGAAAACGGCGCCGGCAAATCGACGCTGATGAAGATCCTGTCGGGCGCATACCGCGCCGATGCCGGCGGCGAGATCCTGATCGACGGCGCACGCATCGACATCGACGGTCCGCTTGCCGCACGCGATGCGGGCGTCGCAGTGATCTACCAGGAGCTGTGCCTGTCGCCGAACCTGAGCGTCGCGGAAAACATCTACATCGGCCGCGAACTGCGGCGCGGCAACCGGCGCTGGGGCACGATCGACCGCGCGGCGATGGCGCGCGGCTGCGAGGACGTGCTCGCGCGCCTGGGTGCATCGTTCGGGCCCGACACGCTCGTCGGCACGCTGTCGATCGCGGAGCAGCAGCTCGTCGAGATCGCACGCGCCGTGCACACGCGCGCGCGCATCCTCGTGATGGACGAGCCGACCACGCCGCTGTCGTCGCGCGAAACCGAGCACCTGTTCCGCCTGATCCGCCAGTTGCGCGAGGAAGGTCTCGCGATCATCTACATCAGCCACCGGATGGCGGAAATCTACGAGCTGTCCGACCGCGTGTCGGTGCTGCGCGACGGCGCGTACGTCGGCACGCTCGAACGCGCATCGCTGTCGGCCGAGCGCCTCGTCGCGATGATGGTCGGCCGCGACATCTCCGGTTTCTACAAGAAGGAACAC
The DNA here is from genome assembly GCF_002223135.1 of Burkholderia sp. AU33423. Taxonomy (NCBI): domain Bacteria; kingdom Pseudomonadati; phylum Pseudomonadota; class Betaproteobacteria; order Burkholderiales; family Burkholderiaceae; genus Burkholderia; species Burkholderia sp. AU33423. The sequence continues at coordinate 1,206,135 of NZ_NKFH01000004.1, read as the reverse complement.
GCACCATACGACCCCGGCCACCTGCTGCTGTCGGTCCGCGACATCGCCGACGGCGCGCGCGTGCGCGGCTGCAGCCTCGACCTGCATGCCGGCGAAGTGCTCGGCATCGCGGGGCTCGTCGGCGCAGGCCGCACCGAACTCGCGCGGCTGATCTTCGGCGCCGAACCGCGCGTGCGCGGCGACGTGAAGGTGGGCGAGCGCACGTTCGGCGCGCACTCGCCGCGCGACGCAATCGATGCGGGCCTCGTCTACCTGACCGAAGACCGCAAGCGCCAGGGCCTGTTCCTCGACATGAGCGTGCGCGACAACATCAACATCTCGGTCTGCAACCGCGATGCGCGGCTCGGTGCGCTCGACCTCGCGCGCGGCGCCGAACGCGCGAAGGACGCCATTGCGTCGCTGTCGATCCGCGTGCCGAACGCGAACGTCAACGTCGGCGCGCTGTCCGGCGGCAACCAGCAGAAAGTGCTGCTGTCGCGCCTGCTCGAGACGAAGCCGCGCGTGCTGATCCTCGATGAACCGACGCGCGGCGTCGACATCGGCGCGAAATCCGAGATCTACCGGATCATCAACGAACTGGCCCGGGCCGGCGTGGGTGTCATCGTGATCTCGAGCGAACTGCCGGAAATCATCGGTGTCGCCGACCGTGTGCTCGTGATGCGCGAAGGCGAGATCGCCGGCGAACTCGGCGGCTACACGCCTACGCCCATCACGCAGGAAGCCATCATCGCGCTCGCCACCGGCTCGCAAGCCGAACGCGTCGACGCGCACTGAGCCTCGCCTTCTTCATCTCCTTCTTACATTCAGGTTACCGAAATGATCAACCCGACCAAGCAGCGGAACCTCGCTTCCGCGACGGCCCAGCCGGTGGCCACCCGTACGCCGCTGTTGCGCGGCGCCGATCAACGCGCCCGCATGCAGTCGCTGATCCGCACCGCCGGCATGCTGCCGGTGCTGCTGGTGCTGTGCATCGGCTTCGGCTTTCTGACCGACGGTTTCTTCACGCTGCAGAACCTGTCGATCGTCACGCAGCAGGCGTCGATCAACATCGTGCTCGCCGCCGGCATGACCTTCGTGATCCTGACGGGCGGCATCGACCTGTCGGTGGGCTCGGTGCTTGCCGCCGCGGCCGTCGCGGCGCTGCTCGCATCGACCATCCCGGGCTGGGGCTGGCTCGGCGTGTCGTTCGCGCTCCTCGTCGGCCTCGTGTTCGGCGCGATCAACGGCGGGCTGATCTCGTTCCTGCGCCTGCCCCCGTTCATCGTCACGCTCGGCGCGATGACCGCCGTGCGCGGCGTCGCGCGGCTGATCGGCAACGACACGACCGTGTTCAATCCGCAACTGCCGTTCGCGTTCATCGGCAACGGCACGATCCTCGGCGTGCCGTGGCTCGTCGTGATCGCATGCGCGGTGATCGCGATCTCGTGGTTCATCCTGCGCCGCACGGTGCTCGGGATGCGCATCTATTCGGTCGGCGGCAATCCGGAAGCCGCCCGCCTGTCGGGCATCAACGTGCGGGCGATCCAGCTGTTCGTGTATGCGGCGTCGGGGCTGCTCGCCGGCCTCGGCGCGGTGATGTCGGCCGCGCGGCTCTATGCGGCCAACGGCCTGCAGCTCGGCCAGTCGTACGAACTCGACGCGATCGCCGCGGTGATCCTCGGCGGCACGAGCTTCGTCGGCGGCGTCGGCTCGATCGTCGGCACGCTGATCGGTGCGCTGATCATCGCGGTGCTGACCAACGGGCTCGTGCTGCTCGGCGTGTCCGACATCTGGCAGTACATCATCAAGGGGCTCGTGATCATCGGCGCCGTCGCGCTCGACCGCTACCGCCAGCGCGATTCGGCCCGTACCTGAGCCCTTGCCCGTCCATTCAACCTGGCGGCGCAGGCCGATCCCTGCGCCCGCCCGCCAAGCAACTTCACGGAGACACCACGACATGTTCAAGCACAAAGCCGCCCTGACCGCCGTCGCCTGCACACTCGCCTTCGGCGCTTCCGCCGTGCACGCGGCCGACAAGCCGCTCAAATCGATCGGCGTCACGGTCGGGTCGCTCGGCAACCCGTACTTCGTCACGATCGTCAAGGGCGCCGAGGCGCGCGCCAAGCAGCTCAACCCGAATGCGAAAGTCACGGCCGTGTCGGCCGACTACGACCTGAACAAGCAGTTCACGCAGATCGACAACTTCATCTCCGCGCACGTCGACATGATCCTGCTCAACGCAACCGATCCGAAGGCGATCGAGCCGGCGGTGAAGAAAGCGCAGGCAGCCGGCATCACGGTCGTCGCGGTCGACGTCGCGGCGGCCGGCGCGAACGCGACCGTGCAGACCAACAACGTGAAGGCCGGCGAGCTGGCTTGCGACTACATCGCGAAGAAACTCAACGGCAAGGGCAACGTGATCATCGAGAACGGCCCGCAGGTGTCGGCCGTGATCGATCGCGTCAACGGCTGCAAGACCGTGCTCGCGAAAAGCGCCGGCATCAAGGTGCTGTCGAGCGACCAGGACGGCAAGGGCTCGCGTGAAGGCGGGATGAATGCGATGCAGGGCTACCTGACGCGCTTTCCGAAGCTCGACGCGGTGTTCACGATCAACGACCCGCAGGCGATCGGCAGCGATCTCGCCGCGAAACAGCTGAACCGCCCGAACATCGTGATCACGTCGGTCGACGGTGCGCCCGATATCGAGGTCGCGCTCAAGTCGAATACGCTCGTGCAGGCGTCGTCGAGCCAGGACCCTTGGGCGATGGCGCAGCAGGCCGTCAACGTCGGCTACGGCATCATGAATGGCCAGAAACCGGCCAATCCGATGATCCTGATCGAGCCGACGCTCATCACGCGCGACAACGTGAAGAGCTACAAGGGCTGGAGCGCCCCGCGCTGATCGCGCCCCCCCGTCCGCACGACCGGGCAGTGCCGGGCCGCGTCGCAGCGTGCGACGGCCCGCACTGCGCGCCGTTTCAGATCAATCGCTGCATCGCCGCGCACCCCGCCGCGGCACAAGGTTTCGACATGACGACGACGTTTCCCCGCCTGATCGTATTCGGCGAAGCATTGACCGATTTCATCCGCGACGACGCACAGCACTGGCATAGCGTCGCCGGCGGCTCATGCTGGAACGTCGCGCGCGTCGGTGCGCGACTCGGCGTGCCGACGGCCTTCGCCGGCACGGTCAGCCGCGACACCTTCGGTGACGAGCTGATGCGCAAGAGCGCCGACGCGGGGCTCGACCTGCGCTTCATCCGGCAGGTCGATCGCGCGCCGCTGCTCGCGATGGTCGTGTCGAAGCAGCCGCCCCACTACTTCTTCATCGGCGAGAACAGCGCCGATCTCGCGTTCGATCCGGCGGACCTGCCCGCCGGCGCACTCGACGCCGCCGAGATCGTGCACGTCGGTTCGCTCGGCGTCGTGCGCGAGCCGCTCGCGTCGCGCCTGATCGACGTGGCGCAGGCTGCGCGGGCGGCCGGCAAGCGGATCTCGTTCGACCCGAACTTCCGCGCACCGATGGCCGCGCCGTCGTATCGCGACACGCTGCGCCGGCTGGCCGGGCTCGCCGACTGGATCAAGGTATCCGACGAGGACCTGCGCGGGCTGTTTCCCGAACTCGATGAAGCCGCCGCACTCGCGCAACTGCGCACGTGGGCACCGGACGCCGCGATGCTCGTCACGCGCGGCGCATCCGGCATGCAGCTCCTGCATCGCGACATCGTGCTGTTCCAGCCCGCGTTCCCGACCGACGTGGCCGACACCGTCGGCTGCGGCGATGCGAGCATCGGCGGCTGGCTCGCGAGCCAGCTCGCGCGTCCGGATGCATCAGCCGCCGAACATCTGCGCTACGCAGCCGCGTGCGCGGCGGTCGCCTGTGCGCATGCAGGCGCCTATGCACCGACGGCGGCCGAAGTGACCGCCATGATCGATCGCTCCGCCGACGCCGTGGTTTCGCCATAGCGCGCGCCGGCGCGCCGCCTCGTCACGCGGCGGTCGTGCCGTCGCTGCCGTCCGGCGGCATCCGTGCCTGCAGCAATTGCAGGCTCTCGTCGACGCTCAGTTCGGACATCTCATCGTCGTGCAGCGTATCGTCGGCCGCGCGGCGCAACGCGTGCAGCGCGTGCACCTTGAGCCGCACGATCGCGAGCCGCAACCCGCGCGCCGTGCATTCGGCCGCGAACGTGCGCAACGACTCGATCGTCGTGCTGTCGACATCCGGCGTTTCCTCGAGGCTCAGCATCACGGTATGCGCGTCCGGCGCGGCCTTCATCAGCGCACGCACGCGGTTCAGCATCCGGTCCGCATTCGCGAAGAACAGTTGCGCCTCGGGCCGCACGATCAGCACGCCCGGCACCGGCTTCGCATCGGCATGGCTCGCCACGTCGACGAAATCGTGACTGTCGCGCAGCCTGCCGAGCACGCTGACGTTCGGCTCGGACAGCTTGCGCAGCGTCAGCAGCAGGCTCACGCCGATGGCCGCGAGCAACCCGTGCAGCACGCCGAGCACGAGCACCGCGAGCAGCGCGGCGATCACGACGAGCCGGTCGCGATGCCAGGCCCAGTACGGCCGGAATACCGACGGATGCAGCGAGTGGCTGACCGCGAAGATCACGATCGCCGCGAGCACGGGCTCCGGCGTGCGCGCGAGCTGCGGCAGCAGCAGCCAGACGATCAGCGCGACCACGCCCGCCGCCCACAGGCCGGCAAAGCGCGACTGCGCGCCGGCCGCTTCGTTCGCCGAGGTCGCCGAATAGCCGGCGCCGACCGGCATCCCGTGCAGCAGGCCCGACACGAGGTTCGCGCAGCCGAGCGCGACGAGGTCGCGGTTCGGCGACACGCTGTCGCCATGCTTCAGCGCGAAGTTGCGGATCGACCCGTACGATTCCGCGTACAGGATCAGCATCAGCGCGAACGCAAGCTCGATGGTCTGCATCCACGCGTTGCGGTCGAGGGCCGGCAGGCCGAACTCGATATGCTTGAAATCGATATGGCCGACGATCGCGATCCCGTATCGCTGCCAGTCGATCGCATAGCCGACTGCGATCGACAGCACGATCACGACGAGCGTCGCGGGCACGCGTGAGCTCCGCCCGAGCGCGAACAGCAACGCCAGTGCGATCGCACCGAGTACGAGGCTCGCGAGATTCGCATGCGGCGCGCCGGTGATCAGGTCGAGCGCGACATGCGGCGCATCGCTGTGCTGCACGGAAATCGCGAGTATCTTCGGCAACTGCTTGATGACGATCGTCAGCGCGAGGCCGAACGTGAAGCCGCGCAACACCGGCCGTGCGACGAAGTCCGACATGCCGCCGAGCCGCGCGGCACCGGCCAGGATGAACAGCACGCCGGTCATCGCGACGAGTGCCGCCGCGAGCGCGAGCTGCGCGGCAAGCGCCATCCCCGACTCCGCGAGCACGGTCGCCGCGAGCACGGCGGCCGACGACGACGTCGACGACACGATCGCGAAGCGGCTGCTGCCGGTGAGCGCATAGACGACGAGCCCCGACAGCAACGCGATGAGACCGGCCTGCGGCGGCAGGTTCGCCAGCCCCGCGTACGCGACCGCCTCGGGGATCAGCAGCCCCGCGATCGACAGGCCGGCCAACGCATCGAGGCCGATGCGTCGCGTGGGTGGCGGCGAGGCCGTGTCGAGCGCGGCGAAATGGTCGGCATGCTGCGGGCCGGCATCGGGGCGGATCGGGGCGGTCGTCATGAGGCGGTCAGGGCTTGACGGCGATGACGCCCGACCAGCCGGGCAGATAGCGTGCATCCTGCTCATGCGCGCGATGCAGTGCGATGTCGAGCGCCTTCGCGAAGTTCTTGCGGATCTGGTCGAGCGACACGTGCTGGCGCAGGTAGTCGGCCCACAGGAATTCGCTGAACGGCGTCGCATCCTTCGCATAGCCGCCCGCCGTACGCAGCTCGCCGGCAAGGCTGCGGTACGGATCGTCCACGAGCCCCGTCAGCGCCTTCGGCAGATTCGCGTAGTCGCGGCGCGTGCCGTCCGCACCGAACGGATGCACCCACTGGTTGTGTTCCATCATCCGCCAGAAGATCGTGTCGTCGAGCCATGACAGGTCCTTCAGCAGCATCGCGTTCACACGTGCCTCGCCTTCCTCGATCAGCGCGAGGCCGAGGTGGTGGTGATCGGTGATGTAGTGCAGCCCGTCGGGGCCGAGCACCGCCGGGAACCAGTGCGAATCGATCGCGGCCTTGCGCGCGCGCTTGCTGAGCGCCTTCCAGTGCTTGCGCTTCGCCTTGACTTCGCGATAGCCGACCGTCATCTGCGTGGGACGCAGTTCTTCAAGCTTGACGGGAATCAGGTGAACATCGTTGCCGAGAGCCATGGTCGTACCCCATGTTGCGAAATTCCGGCAACGATACTCCTGATCGCGCGAGCCGTTAATACGTCATGACCTCGATACGCGTCCGGTTGACGATCTCTGACAACCGCCCGACGCCCCGCCCTCGCACGGCGCCGCGCTACGCGCGCAGATCGTTGCGCTCGAGACGATGTCGAATGTAAGGAATGCCATCGTGCACGACGCTCACGCGACGCATCCCGAGCTTGCGCGCGACATTCAGCGAGCCGCTGTTGGCCTCGGCGATATCGGCGATCACGCGCGGCAGGCGCACGGTATCGAACGCGTGACGCACGACGGCTGCCGCGGCTTCGCTCGCGATGCCGCGCCCCCATGTCGCACGCACCAGCCGCCAGCCGATCTCGACGTCGTGCGCGCCGTCCACGTAGTCGGGAATCAGCAGGATCCAGCCGATGAATGCATCGGGCGCGGCCTTCTCGAAGATCGACCAGTAGCCGAGGCCCGGCGGATAGTTACACGTGATCCGGTGCGTGACGAAGCGCCGATGCTCGACGGGATCGTGCCACGGGCCCGCGATGTGCCGCGTGACCTCGGGATCGCGATCCATCGCGAGGCACGCGTCGAGATCGGCCAGCACTCGCGGACGCAGCCACAGCCGGGCAGTCTCGAGCACGGGCAGCGTGGCGGCGGAACGTTCGGTCATCGGGACTCCTGATTCGGTGACGATGCGCATCGGGCGCATTACAAAACAGATACAAACAGCCTTCCGGAATGATACAGATGCCTGTCGCCGGTTTCGTGCGACGGCATTGCCGTTTCCGAAACAGTTCATTTCCTAGGGATTATTCCCGATTCGACGTTATCGCGCCCCACATCGTCCGACGCCGCGGCCTACACTCGATCAATGCCCCCGCACCGCGCGCAAGCCGGGCCGGCATCCGCATGCACAACGTAAGCGCGCAAGCCAACGAGGAGACCTCGGACATGAGCTGGACCCGCGAACAACGCAACGTCACGATCGCCGCCTACCTCGGCTGGACACTCGATGCGTTCGATTTCTTCCTGATGGTCTTCGTGCTGAAGGACATCGCCGCCGAATTCGGGTCGACGATTCCTGCCGTCGCGTTCGCGCTCACCCTGACGCTCGCGATGCGCCCGCTCGGCGCACTGATCTTCGGCCGGCTCGCCGATCGCTTCGGGCGCCGCCCGACGCTGATGGTCAACATCGCCTGCTACTCGCTGCTCGAACTCGCATCGGGTTTCGCGCCGAGCCTGACCGCGCTGCTCGTGCTGCGCGCGTTGTTCGGCGTCGCGATGGGCGGCGAATGGGGTGTCGGCTCCGCACTGACGATGGAAACCGTGCCGACCCATGCGCGCGGCTTCGTGTCGGGACTGCTGCAGGCCGGCTATCCGAGCGGCTACCTGCTCGCGTCCGTCGTGTTCGGCCTGTTCTACCAGTACATCGGCTGGCGCGGAATGTTCATGGTCGGCGTGCTGCCCGCGCTGCTCGTGCTGTACGTGCGCTCGCACGTGCCCGAATCGCCGGCATGGAAGCAGATGGAAAAGCGCCCGCGCCCGAGCCTTGGCACCACGCTGAAGCAGAACTGGAAACTCACGATCTACGCGATCGTGCTGATGACCGCATTCAACTTCTTCTCGCACGGCACGCAGGATCTCTATCCGACGTTCCTGCGCGAACAGCATCACTTCGATCCGCATACCGTGTCGTGGATCACGATCGTGCTGAACATCGGCGCCATCGTCGGCGGCCTGTCGTTCGGCGCGATCTCGGAACGGATCGGCCGCCGTCGCGCCATCTTCATCGCTGCGTTGATCGCCCTGCCCGTGCTGCCGCTGTGGGCGTTCTCGAGCGGCCCGGTTGCCCTCGCCGCAGGGGCGTTCCTGATGCAGATCTCGGTGCAGGGTGCGTGGGGCGTGATCCCGGTTCACCTGAACGAGATCTCGCCCGACGAGATCCGCGCGACCTTCCCCGGCGTCGTCTACCAGCTCGGCAACCTGCTCGCGTCGGGCAACGCGACGATGCAGGCCTCGCTCGCCGTTTCGAACAACAACAATTACAGCTTCGCGCTCGCGCTCGTGGCCGGCATCGTTGCCGTCGTGATCGCCGTGCTGATCCAGTTCAGCCGCGAGCGGCGCGGCATCGACATGACGCAATCGGTCAATACGCGTAGCACGGTCACCTGAACCCGTGCATTGCCGCACCGCATCATCGCGCATGCCCCGTCCTGTCGAGGGCACGCGCGATACTTTCCGCATTCGCACATCGAACTAGAGGAATTTGTCCAGATTCCCCGCTTGCCCGCACGGTCCGCGATTTTTTATCTTAATAAAAACGACTGTTTGAATCAGACAAACAAATCACCAGTTCGCGGCCGGGCGACCGGCATGGGAGGCGGGACATGGCAGTAAGTCAGGAGGGGCGGCCATCCGCGGGACGGCCGTCCGGGGCACGGTCATCCGGCACGCGGCAGACCGGCGGGACGAAGGCGCGCATCCTCGATGCGGCCGAGGACCTGTTCATCGAGCATGGCTTCGAGGCGATGTCGATGCGGCAGATCACCTCGCGCGCGGCGGTCAACCTCGCCGCGGTCAACTACCACTTCGGCAGCAAGGAAGCGCTGATCCACGCGATGCTGTCGCGCCGGCTCGACCAGCTCAACCAGGAGCGCCTCGGCATCCTCGACCGCTTCGATGCACAACTCGGCACGCACATCACCTGCGAGCACGTGCTCGGCGCGATGTTCATTCCCGCGCTGAAGGCCTCGCGCAATCCCGAACGCGGCGGGCCCGGCTTCCTGCGCCTGATCGGCCGTGCGTACACCGATCCGTCGCCGTTCGTGCGCAACTTCCTGACCGCGCACTATGCGAGCGTCGCCGGCCGCTTCTTCGACGCGTTCCAGCGCGCGTTGCCGCACCTGCCGCGCACGGAGCTCGGCTGGCGGCTGCACTTCGCGATCGGCGCGCTGTCCGGCGCGCTCGCGGGCGCCGAAACGGAAAGCCTGATCGACGAGTTCTCGCAAGGCCGCACGATGAACGACGTGCAGATGATCGCGCGACTGTCGTCGCTGATCGTCGCCGCGCTGAAAGCGCCGATGCCCGACAGCGCGCAACTGTCGATCTTCGCGGCCGTGCTCGACGATGCGGGAGCCAGCGAAGCGTTCGGGCTGCCGCAGTCGGGTGCGCGCCCCGTCGATGCGGCGACGCTGCATTCCACGAACTGAGCGCGCGAGGCCACGCGCGGCGTCCTGTTCACGATTTGATTGAAACGCACGGTCGTGCGGGGCGTCGAGGCGCCCCATCGATCGACCGTGCGGCACGGGGCACGGGCCGGCGCCGAAGCGCCCACCCTCGCCGAGAGCAAAGACCGGAGACTCGTCATGTCATCTTCCGCAGCAACCGCAGCGGCCCAGGTTCCGCCGAACACCGACGGCATCTGGTACGCGTCATACCCGCCCGGCGTCCCGCACGACATCGACGTCACGCAATACGCGTCGCTCGTGCAGTTCTTCGACGAATGCACGAGCCGCTTCGCCGAGCGCGTCGCCTACGTGAGCGCAGGTGCATCGATGACCTATCGCACGCTCGCGCAGAAGGTCGACGCGTTCGCGTCGTACCTGCAAAGCATCGGCATCAAGCCCGGCGACCGCGTCGCGATCATGCTGCCGAACACGTTCCAGTATCCGGTCGCGCTGTTCGGCACGCTGAAGGCCGGCGCGATCGTCGTCAACGTCAATCCGCTCTACACCGTGCGCGAACTCGCACACCAGCTGAAGGACAGCGGCGCGCAAACGATCGTCGTGTTCGAGAACTTCGCGCGCACGCTGCAGGACGCGCTGCCGGAAACGCAGGTGAAGAACATCGTCGTCACCGCGCTCGGCGACCTGCTCGCCGACGGCTTCAATGCGAAAGGACGCCTGATCAATTTCGTGCTGAAGCACGTGAAGAAGCTCGTGCCGGCCTACCACCTGCCGCAGGCCATCCGGTTGCGCTCCGCCCTCGCGCTCGGTGCGCGCGGCAAGCCGCAGCCGGTGCCGATCACGCGCGACGACCTCGCGTTCCTGCAATACACGGGCGGCACGACCGGCGTCGCGAAAGGCGCGATGCTCACGCACGGCAACCTGATCGCGAACCTGCTGCAGGCGAAGGCCTGGATCGCCGACCAGGTCTCGGGCGACGTCGAAACCGTGCTCACGCCGTTGCCGCTGTATCACATCTATTCGCTGACGGTGAACGCCTTCATCTTCATGGGGCTCGGCGGGCGCAACATCCTGATCGCGAACCCGCGCGACATGACGATGGTGATGAAGATCATTCGCAACGAGACGTTCACCGGGATCACCGGCATCAATACGCTGTACAACGCGTTCCTCGACAACGAGGAATTCCGCAAGCGCGATTTCTCGAAGCTGAAGCTCGCGATGGCCGGCGGGATGGCGATGCAGCGCGCGGTCGCCGAGCGCTTCCAGCAGGTGACGGGCCGGCCGGTCGTCGAAGGCTACGGCCTGACCGAGTGCTCGCCGATCGTCACGATGAACCCCGTGGACCTGAACGACATGGCCGCGTTCAGCGGTTCGATCGGCCTGCCCGCGCCGTCCACCCTCGTGCGCTTTCGCCGCGAGGACGGCACCTGGGCGCCCGTCGGCGAACCGGGCGAGCTGTGCGTGCGTGGCCCGCAGGTGATGCGCGGCTACTGGCAGCGCCCCGACGAGACGGCCAAGGTGATCGACGCCGACGGCTGGCTCGGCACCGGCGACATCGGCGTGATGGACGAACGCGGCTTCATCCGCCTGATCGACCGCAAGAAGGACATGATCCTCGTGTCGGGCTTCAACGTGTATCCGAACGAGATCGAGGAAGTGCTGGTGATGCATCCGGGCATCAGCGAGGCCGCGGCGATCGGCATTCCTGACGAGGTACAAGGTGAACGGATCAAGGTGTTCGTCGTGCGCCGCGACCCGTCGCTGACAGTCGACGACGTGCTCGCGCACTGCCGCAAGAACCTGACCGGCTACAAGATGCCGAAATTCGTCGAGTTCCGCGACGCGCTGCCGCAGACGAACGTCGGCAAGATCCTGCGCCGTGCGTTGCGCGACGAGGAACTCGCCAAAATCAAGGCCGCGAAGCAAGGCTGAACGATCCATCGCCCCGGGAGACGCCGTCGATGAACGAAGGAAAGAAGCGCCACGCGCGGCATGCCGCCGCCGTGGCAGTCGCGTGCATGCTGTCGCTCGCCCAGAGTGGCCTGCGTGCGCAGGAAGCGGCCAGCGCCGTGAGCGCGGCGCAGGAGATCGCCCTGCCGGCCGATCTCGCGAAAGTCGTACGCGAGCCGGTCGCGCAGCAGGCACGCTGGCTGCGCACGGCCGCGCAGCGCGGCACGCTCGCGCAACTCGATGACGCGACGCTCACGGCGCTCTTCAAGGCACTCGATCCGCTCGCCGTGCCGCTCTATATCCGTAACGGTCCCAACGGCTATCCGTCCTACCAGTTCACGATGGTGCGCCAGGAACGCATCAGCGGAAAATGGTCCGATACGCCCGACCGCATGCTCGTGAAGACCACCCGCGAGCCGCTGCGCGTCTATGCGAAATGGCTGCCGGGCGGCGCGCATGCCGGACAGGAGACCATCTACGACACGACGCAGCGCAAGGACGAGATGTACGGCCACCTCGGCGGCCTGCTCGGCAAGATTCCGCTGTGGACGGCCATCGACGGCGCACTCGCGCGCGCCCAGTCGAATCACCAGGTGAAGGATCTCGGCACCGAATTCATCACGAACCTGTACCTGACCGAAGGGAAGAAATATCTGGAAGCCGGCGTGCAGCGGCCGACCGATGTGGAAGCCAGAACGATCAACGGCGTGCGTGTCGTTACGCTCACCTACGAAACACCGACCGGCCGGCCGCAGTTCTACGCGAAGAAAGAAGTCCTCGGGCTCGACCTGCACGCGCCCTATTTCCGGACCGTCGAGTCGTATGACAACGACGGCAGGGCCTTCGAGCGGATCGTCATCGAGAAAATCGCGCCGGCGACGCTCGACGACACCGCATTCGACCCGAAAAACCCCGACTACGCGTTCTGACGCGCGCCGGCGGGGTGGATCCCGGGCTCAGTCGTCATCGTCGTCGCCGTGGTGCCGATGCCAATGCTTGTAATAGTGCTTGCGCCACTTGCGATAGCGATCGTCGTCATCATCGCCGTCGTAGCCGTATCCATAGCCCGGATAGGCGACGACGGCCGGCTGCGGCGCCACATAGACCGGTGCCGGCTCGACATAGACCGGCGCGACCGGTACGCCGATGCCGACCGACAGGTCGACATGCCCCGCCATCGCACTGCCGGAGGCCAGCAACGCCACGCTCCCGACCCACCCTGCCCATTGCCTCTTGTTCATGTTCTGAATCCCTGATATACCGGCCCGCCCGGCTCGCGCGAAGCAATATAAGCGTCGCGCGCGAGCCAAGGTGATACGCCATTGCGAGAGTCGTAACGCGGCGTAACGAAATGGCATTTGCCGTTCGGCCGAATCGCGAAAATGCGCTGGAACGTCTATAGTGGGTTACGGTTCGACACAATCACGACTTCGCGCTCCCCGATCGAACAGGGTAGAATTCCGCGAAACGGCTTGTGGACGAACACGCCACACACACGCACAACATATTCTCTGACGCAGGCTCCTGCCGCACCTCAATGGCCAATCCCGCAGAATCCCATCCGCAAAACGACTTCATCAATTCGGCGCGCAAGGAACGTAAGCGCGTTGAAATCTATCTCGTCAACGGCATTCGTCTGACGGGGTGTATCGAGTCGTTCGACCAGTACCTGGTGATGCTGCGCACCCCCGTGGGTCTGCAAGGCATCTACAAGCGCGCGATTTCCACGATCCAGCTCGACACGGGCGGCTCGCGCCCGGGCGGCAGCGGCCCCCGCGGGCCGCGCACCGGCGGGCGCCCCGGCGGCCGCGAAGGCGGCGGTCACAGCCCGTACGGCTCGCACGGCGGCCCGCGTGAATCGCGCGGCGACGGCGGCTACGGCTCCCGCGAACCGCGTGAAGGCTATGGCTCGCGCGAACCGCGCGAGGGTTACGGCTCGCGTGAGCCGCGCGAAGGCTACGGTGCCCCGCGCGAACCCCGTGAACCGCGCGAAAGCTACGGCGCACCGCGCGACACCGGCGACGCATCCGGCAACGCCTCGTCGTCGGATTCCCGCGGCGGCAGCGGGCCGGTCATCGTGACGCGCCGCCGGCGAATCGTGCCGGACGGCCAGTAAAGCAAAAGGGCAAGCCAACCGGCTTGCCCTTTTTACTTGTGCTGCCGCGCGGCATGTCGCCGCACCGCCGCCGGGTTCAGCGTGCCGTCGTCGGCAGGCCCGCATCGGCCTCACGCTGCAACGAACGCACCTGCTGCTGCAACGCACGCAGTTGCGACTGAAGCTCGGCCTGCTGCGCCTGCAATGTGGCCGTCTCGTTGCGTACGCTCTTCTGGCGATCCGCGACCGCCGCCTGCTGCTGGCGCGCGATCGAGATATCGGCCTGCAGACGCCGCGCGCGATCCTGCGTGACCTCGATCTGCTTGTCCATTTGCGCCTTCTGCGATTCCAGCTTCGCCGCCCGCAGTTCGTTCACGGCCAGCCGCTCCGCCTGGCGCGAGAAATCGCGATAAATCGCTTCCGCACGCGTTTCGTCGTAAGTCTTGATGACACGCCAGAAAGCCTTCTGCTGGAACAGCGCGACGAAGTACGCACCGTCCTTCACGTTGAACAGCAGGCTCGCGCCGTAGCTGCCGTTGTAGCTCGTGCGCATTTCCGTCAGCGAGTGCGCCTGGATCTGGCGCTGCAAGTCGTCGACCGTGCTCGGCCCCGTGGACTCGCCGGCCTGCGGCTGCAGCGACGTCTGCGAATCGATCACCGGAATCGCCGCCACCGGCGCCGATGCCTGCTGTACGACCGGCGAACCGCTGTCCGCCAGACTTTGCGCATATGCGCCCTGCATGCCTCCCGCCAGGGCGAACAATACGCACGCCCTTCCCAACCCCGTCATATGGCTCATGAAGTTCTATTCCCGCCCGAGTCGTTGTAATTCAGCGCGATTTTATCTCATTAATTACTCACTTTCGCGGGTCTCGGGCTCCTCGTCGAAGATCTGGTATTTGCGCATTTTTTCCCACAGTACCTTGCGGCTGATGCCGAGCTGCTGCGCCGTATCCTGACGCCGCCAACCGTTTGCGTCGAGTGCAGCAATGACTCGGTTGCGCTCGTTCATGTCCCACTTGCTGCGATCGACGAAGACCTCAGCCGCACTCTCCACCGGTACCGGCTGGGCCGAACTGCGCGCGTGCGCGATCAGCCGCTGCAGTCGCGCGGCATCCCACCCGCCCGTCTGCCGCACCGTCACGCCGACACGCTCGGCGAGGTTGCGCAGTTCGCGCACGTTGCCGGGGAAATAGCTGTCCGCGACGGAATCCGTCAGCCAGTACGGCAGGTCGGACAACTGAGCGAGCCGCTCCTCGCCGACGACCTGTGCGACGAACGACTTGAACAGCGCGATCTTGTCGACGGCGCCGCGCTCTTCCAGCGACGGAATGCTCAGCTCGATCACCGCGAGCCGGTAGTAGAGATCGGCGCGGAACAGCCCATCCTTCACGAGCTGCGGCAGCTTCTTGTTGCTCGCCGCGACCAGACGGAAATCGACCTTGACCGGTGTCGTCGCGCCGACGCGCAGCACCGCGCCATCCTCGAGCACGCGCAGCAGCTTGACCTGCTGGTACAGCGGCAGATCGCCGACTTCGTCGAGGAACAGCGTGCCGCCGCCCGCCTGCTCGAAATAGCCTTTATGCGCAACAACCGCGCCCGTGAACGATCCCTTCGCATGACCGAAGAACAGCGATTCGAACAGACCGTCGGGAATCGCGCCGCAGTTCACGGGTACGAATTCGCCATGCCGGTAGCGCGAATGTTTTTCGTGCAGCAGCTGCGCGATGCGCTCCTTGCCGACGCCGGTTTCGCCGTGCAGCAACACGTTGGTGTCGCAATCGGCGAACGTATCGACTTCGTGCAGCAGAGCCTGCATCGATTCCGAGTGCGCGACGAGTTCGGCCGGATGCGACGTTTCGGCTGCGTGCGCGCGCAGTTGCGTGACGAGCTTGCCGATCATGCCGCGCAGTTCCGCGCACGTGAAGTCGAGCGGCAGGATGTGCGAATACTCGGGCGGATACTGCGACGCGTCGTGATCGCGCGCCGCGCCGACCCAGACGACCGGCATGCCGATATTGGCCTGCCAGTCGCGCAGGAATGCCGCGCCGCCTTCGATCATCGTCACGCTGATGATCGCCAGCGACCGCCGCATCGCGGCGCGCTCGGGCGAGACCGTCGCGTTGTCGGCGCGGATCACTTCGACGTCGAAGCTCGCCATGCACCGGGCGACGCGGTCGACAATGTCCGCCTTGCCTTCCCAGACGTACAGGTCGAGCTCTTCGATTGCTGGCGTGGTTCTCATGTTTCGGGTGCGGCTTCAGTGATTGACGAGTTGCTTTGCATTGCAGATCAGTGCGCAGTTGCAGGCAGCAGCGACGCTGCCCGCGTTGATGACTGAACGTTCAGGCATTTATTGAACCAGCATGGGGTTGCCGCATTTGATCGAGTCCGGTGTGTTCGTGACATAGGCGTTCCCGAGGCTCAGACCGAGCAGGCCCGTGACCGAGTTCAGGAGAGAGTCGACCGGTTGCAGGAGCAGCGGAACGAGCGTACTTCCGAGTGCGCTCAGGAGCGGCACGGTCAGAATATTCAACACCGGATTCAAGATGCCGGCCAGCACCTTTGCAAGGCCACCTTGCGCCGACAACGTGAACGATAGTCCACTATTGGCTATTCCCTTGACAGCAGGCGCCAGAAACTGACCCGTTGTCGTACTAAGCATGTACGGCGACCCAGGACTCGGCAGCGCGGACGACCCAGGTCCAGGATACGTAAACGTCAGCGGCGCCCAATTCTGATTGGCAACAGGAATCGTCACCTGTCCTGGCTGTATGGCGATGTTGACCGAAATCTGATTCAGGTTGATGAGCCCCAACGTCAGAGCAGTGAGCAAATCCGTCACGGAACCAAGGCCGAGCAGGTCGAGCAGACTCTGCAGGCTGACGGTCACCAGCGGAATCGGGGTTGCTCCGCTGTCGGGCGTATATCCAGACGGTGCGTTGAGATTGAGCAGCGTAGTCGATGAACCGCCGATATACACGGCAGCCACTCCGGTCTGCACGTTCACAGTCGCGCTCTTCGTACCGTCCGCGGAACAGGTGACGGACGCGAGGCCGGCCTTGGCCGGCGCCACGGAGGCGGTGATCGGCAATTGAACGGCAGCAAGCGGCGTCGGACTACCCGAAGGGCAACTGCCGCCCGGATAGACCAATCCGCCGGTAGGACAGCTCGACAGCAGCGATATCGACGTATTGAGGAAAATGTTCCCTTGCGCGGTCGACGTATTGGTCGTGCAATTGTCCGTTCCACAGTTCGACGGCCCGGGCGGACCACTCGCGGTGGACGGCGGATTGGCCCCCAGCTTGACGGAACCCGACACGGTCACGTTCAGTAACGGCGCGAGCAACGTAGGCGTCTGGACCGTGACGCTCGGAATGGCGACCGAATTCGTGCCATTCGCGATCTGCAATGCGGTCGACAGCAATCCGAGGGCATTGACGCTAGCGTCAACTGCGGAGGTTCCGGTCGCGGTTGCAGCGGAAACCAATTGGCCGAGCGCGATCTGCGGCCCGGTGCAGACACCGGTCGAACAAAGGGCGATGTTCAGCGCATTCAGCACCGTCAAATTCGCCGCGGCCACGTTTTGCTGTGTCGCTGCCTGCAATACGGCAGTGGCCAGTTGGCCGAGCGTCACGGTACCGTTCAATACGCCCGTGGTCGTGCCGACTGGCAGATTGGCGAGAATACCGGCCAGTTTCACGTTGACTTGCGCCAGACCCTGGTAGTCGAGGACCTTCAGACTCAGCGCATTCGGAGACCCCGTCAGCACTTGCAGCAACTTGTTGGCCAACCCGCCGTTCAACGCAGCCAGCGACGTGGTCAGCGTGAAGCTGTCGGTCGGCACGCTCTTGGCGATAGCCGACGCACTGATCGTGACGCCGTTGATAAAGATCCCGCTCACCGGCTCCGAAACGGTCACGCACACCGCGTTGACCGATTGCCCCGCGCCGACCGCTCCGCCTGACAAGCCGGCGCATTGGTTATTGGCGGGCAGCGGGGCTCCCGAGGTACGCGTAAATTGTGCGCTGGCGCCGCTGGTTGCCGGCGGGCTCCAGATCCCGCACGTCACGGCTGCAGTGGCCTTTCCCGACAGCAGGCTTGCCGGCACGTTCGTGACTTGATTGACCGCGGTCGTTGCTGCCGTGCAAGTGGCGTCGCTGGCGACCTGCGTAACACCAGAAAGCGCGGCCAAATCGGCGGCCGACTGCATATGGCGTCGTTCGGCATAGTAGCGTCCGATATCCGTCGCACCCAGCACAATGACCGCTATCGCCAGGAAGATCGTCGCCATGATCCCGGCACCGCCGCGCTGGTGATGTTTGCGCAAGCAGTTGGCCCGGCACCGCCGAACCGCGTGTGATTGAGTCGTGCGCATCGCCGTCTCGCCTACTGCGCAGCTTGCCCGCCACCCGACATGCCGCTGGCAGAGCCGAGCTGCGAATTCATCGTGTCGGGAATTTTGTTCTTGAACGAGTCGAGATAGCGTTGATAGACAAGCGACGCAACGTCGCCGAGCACCGGTTGCGCCGGCGCCGCAGCAAGATTGCCGCGCTGCATGGCGAGCCATTCCTTCGCCGAGCGCTCAACTTCGGACGCGCGCGGCGCACCTGCATCCTGTGCATAGGCGACAGCCGAGCCGACCACGATCCACACGATCGCACCGAGTGCTGCGATCCGGCCCACGCGCACGTTTCGATGATGTTTATTGTTCATGTCGTTCCCCCGATGTCTGTTCATTGTGCAAAGCGCTGCAACAGTGGCACGGTCTGGTCATAGCCGAAATTGTTCGCCATCGGTGTAATCGGCGTTGCGGCAGCGCGACGCGACACCACCGATGGTGTCGCGACCGCACGCTGCTGCGCCCGTGCCGCCGCGACGATCTTCGCCGCGTCGCCGGCGATGTCCTTGCGGATATCCGCCGGTAGATGTTGCTGATTCATCAACCGCTGAGCATCCTGTGTACGCCCCGCCGCGATCAGGTAAAGCGCAAGATTGCTGACGATCTTGGGATTGCGCTGATCCAGTTCGGCCGCCTTCATCAACGGCACCCGCGCACCGACGACGTCGCCGCTGCGCAACTTCGCATATGCGAGATCGGACAGCAGCGACGCATCGGTCGGCGCAAGATCCGACGCCTGCGCGAGCACCTGCGCCGCACGATCGAAATCGCCTGCCGCGCCGGCGATCAACCCGAGCCCGCGATAACCTCGCGCGGCAAGCGGCGTTTTCAGCAGTTGCGTATAGACGGCCGCGCTTGCGGCCGGCTGGTCGGTCATCCGCAGTGCGTCCGCGCGCAACAGGATCGACTCCGGAATCGCGCCATAGGTCTTGTCGTACGCATCGATATGCGCGAGCGATGCAAAGTAGAGCCCCTGTCCCTGCATCCGCTGGATCAGACCGAGGTACATCCCGGGCGTATCCGGCATGGACTGCTTCTGATCGGCCGCCTGCATCAGCGCCGCACGCTCGGTCTGCGAGCTGACGCCGTACCCGTTTTCCTTGGTTGCGCACGCACCGAGCAGCAGCACTGCTGCCGCAGCCACACCCATTTGCGATGCCATCCCGCTGATCCGCTTCATCGTCTTTCCTTCCACCGTCAATGGCGCGACGACAGTGCGTGCGTCACGGCCAGCAAACCCGGTCCGGCCGTCACGATCAGCAAGGCGGGCAGCAACGTCAACACCATCACGCCAGTCATCTTCACGGTCAATCGGCCAATCCGTTCACGCAACATCGCACGGCGCGTCTCGCGCAGCCGGTCGCCGAACTGCTTGAGCGGCTCCTGCACCGCACCGCCATGTTTGTCGACCTGGACCATCAATCGCACGATCGCGCGCAGATCCTCGTTGTCGAATCCGCCGGACAGACGCTGCAACGACTGCTCGCGCGTCCGGCCTGCCGCGAACTGGCGCTGTGCGATCCCCATTTCCGACGACAGTACCGGCATCATTCCGCGAAAATCGTTCGTCACGACCTGCAGGCTCTGATCGAGCGACAACCCGACGCCTTGCAGCAGACGCAGCATGTCGACGAGCAACGGCAGTTCGTCGATCACGCTTTGACGCCGCGCCGCCGCGCGGCGCTGCACGTATAGCTTCGGCAACATGAAGCCGAGCCCGAAAGCGGCAAATAAGCCGACCATCCACGTGCTGCCCTTCATATGCCCGCTCGCGAAAATCGCGAACAGCAGCGGCAGCCCGATTCCGCATGCGACCCGCGCGCTCAGGAACAGCCCGCGCGTGCGCGTGTCGACGTACCCGCATTGCTCGAGCAAGCGGCGATCCTCTTCCGCGACAGCGTATTTGCCGAGCCCGGTATCGAGCCAGCGCACACCCGCCGCCGACAGGCGATCGAGAATTCGTTCGACGCGCTGTCCCCGCCGGACGGCGGGCTTGACTGGCGCCTCGCCTCCGTCCGGCGCGGTCCGCGCTTTCGCTGCTTCGAGCGTGGCCATGCGCCGGTCGAGCGCATCGACAAGCGCGCGCTCGGCGCGCGTCGCGGCACTCGCGCGCAACAATGCGATCATGCCGAACAGCAGCACGCCGAGTGCGCCGCTCCCCAGGGCAATCGCTCCGATCTGAGTCGCTGTCATAACATCACCTGAGCCGAGCCATTCGATACAGCCAGAGACTGCCGGCCAATTGCAACAGGAACGCGAACATCAGGAGCGTCCGACCGCTCGGATCATTCCACATCCCGTGCAGATACTTCGGATTGGTCACGACGATAAAGCTGCCGATCCCGATCGGCAACATCACGAGCACGAACGCCGACAACCTCGTTTCTGCCGACATCGCCGTCAACTCGCGCTCCGCCTGTTCGAGATCGCGCATGAATACGGCCATGCGCTCGAGCATCACGTCCGCGCGGCCGCCGTACTTGACCGACAGTCGCAACACGGAACCGACGAGTTCGAACTCCTCGGTCCGGTAGATTTTCGCGATGTGCACCATTGCGCGATCGATTTCGACACCGCCTCGCAACATCCTCGACACGTGATCGAGACAGCCGCGAAGCGGCTCCTCAGTCGTCAGCAGCGCGGACTGGAATGCCGCCGGCACGCTATTGCCAAGGGTCACGAGACGCACGATGCCGTCGAGGAACGACGGGATCTGCCGGACGATCTTCAGCCTGCGCCGCTGAATTCGCGACGCGAGCCAGACGCCGAAAATCGAGCAGCCGCACGCGAGCGCGGCGAAGCACGCGAGCGCGCCACCACGGTTGCCCGCGAACGCCGCGATCGCAACCAACACGGCAAGCGCGACCAGCGCCTTGCCGCGCGCATCCTCGATCCCCGCGCGACTCACAAGGTTCGTCAGATATTCGGATGCGACCGCATACTGATGCTTCCAGAACGTATCAGACGATGCGCTCCGTGCAGCGCCAGGTTGCGGCGACATCGCACGCTCGGCACCTGCCGTCGACGGTCGGGCTGCCCGTGCGGCAACCCCGGCACGTGCGCCCGGTTCGAGCCGGCTGTCGATAAAGCGTTTCGCGTCGGTCCGTACGCGCCGGTTCTCCGCGTGACGCCACAGCATCACCGCCGCCGCGACGCACAGCATCGCGAAAGCCAGCACCCACGCCATCGCGCTATACATTGAAGCCCCCGCCGCCGCGGCCGAACCCGCCACCACCGAAGCCACCGCCAAACCCGCCGCTCGTCAGCGTCTGACGGAATCGTGCGAGCTTCGGCGAATGCGGATGAATGCCCAGCGTTTCCCAGTTGTCGACTTCCTCGCCCTCCGGCGTCACGCGCGCTTCATAGCGATAAAGCTCCTGCGTCGCGATGATGTTGTCGGACAATCCGGTCACTTCGGTGATCGACAGGATCCGCCGCCGCCCGTTCGACAGACGCCCGATCTGCACGATGAAGTCGATCGCGTTCGCGATTTGCCGGCGCAGGCTCGATTCGGTGCCCTGGAAGCCAGCAAAGCCGGCAAGCATCTCGAGACGGTACAGACACTCACGCGGCGAACTCGCATGCACGGTGCCCATCGAGCCGTCGTGACCGGTATTCATCGCCTGCAGCATTTCCAGCACTTCGCCGCCGCGCACTTCGCCGACGATGATCCGGTCAGGGCGCATCCGCAGTGTATTGCGCAACAGGTCGCGAATCGACACGACGCCGGTGCCGTCGAACCCGCCCGGACGGCTTTCGAGCCGCACGACGTGCGGGTGGTTCAGCGACAGTTCCGCCGTATCCTCGATCGTCACGACACGCTCGATCTCCGGAATGTGGAACGCGAGCGCGTTGAGCAACGACGTCTTGCCGGAACTCGTGCCGCCCGACACGAGAATGTTGCAGCGTGCCTCGACCGCTGCCTGGAGCAGCGTGTTGATCTCTTCGTTGAACGTGCCGTTGCCGAGCAGATCGGACGGCTTCAGTGGATCCTTGCGGAATTTCCGGATCGATACGACCGGGCCGTCGATCGACAGCGGCTCGATCACGACATTCACGCGGCCACCGTCGGGCAGCCGCGCGTCGACCATCGGGTTAGACTCGTCGAGCCGACGACCGATCGGCGCGAGAATCCGGCGCACGATCCGCAGCAGGTGCGCGTTGTCGGTAAAGCGCACCGGCAGCCTCGCGAGGATCCCGTGACGCGACACGTACACGTCGTTGTAGCCGTTGATCAGGATGTCCTCGACGGCCGGGTCCGCGAGCAGGTCCTCGATCGGCCCGAAGCCCGCAAGCTCCTTGGTCAGCGCCTCGGCGATCGTACGCACCTCGTTCTCGTTGAGCGGAATGCGGCGCAAGCGCACGAAGCTGTCGATCTCGAGATCGACGAACTGGTTGATCGCCTGTCGGGACCATCGGCCGAATTCGGCGCCCAGTTCTTCGATGCGCGTCAGCAGATGTTCATGCGCGGCATTCTTGATATCGTGGAATTGCTGCGTCTGGGAGAACGGCGCTGCGCCGTCGGCGAATTGAATGTCGTGTGCCATCGCTTACGACCGCTTGGACGAGGGTTGAATGAAGCGCTTCAGCGCAGACAGGCCGGATGCCGGTCGCGTGGCGGTCGATCTGACCGACACGCCCGGCAGCCGCGCGGCAAGCGACTCGAGCGCGCGAACGTACGGGTCGCGCTCCGTCATGTCGACGATGAGCCGGCCCTGGTTTGCCGCATGGCCGATCGCGACGCGTCGCGACGGCAACGTACCCACCAGCGCCAGGCCGAGACGCTCGGCAATCTGTGCAGGCGTCAGGTCGAGCGCGGGATCGTACTGGTTGACGACGAGCCGGACGCGATCGGTGTCGACACCCGCGTCGCGCAGCCCGGTGAGCAAATCGGCTGCGGACACGATCGACGCGACGCCCTGATCACAGACGAGCCACGCCTCATCGGCCGACGTCGTCATCTGGGCAACGAACTCGCGATTCGAAAAACCACCGAGATCGACGATCTGCTGATCGAAGAAGGCTCGAAACCGGTTCAGCAATCCGGCACACGACGCATACGAGACATCGCGCAGCCCGCCGAGATCGACAGGAAGCGTCGTCAATGCAACACCGCTCTCATGCCGGGTCAGTGCGGTATTCACGAAGGTTCGGTCGATGCGGCGCAGGTTGTGAACTGCATCGATGAAATGGAATTCGCAGCGGGTATTCAGGAACAGCGCGCCATCGCCTGCCGGCAGCCCCAGGTCGACGAGCGCGGTCTGGCGACCGGCCGGTGTACCGCCATTCGACTCGCCGCTCCCTCCCGGACTCACCGCGCGCTTCTGCAGCCATACGGCGAGATTCGCAGCGAGCGTGCTCACCCCCATGCCGGCGCGCGCGCCAAGCAATGCGACGACCTTGCCATGGCGGCTCGCCGGCTCGCCGACGTTCGCAAGCAGTCCGCGAGTCGTGCGCAATGCCTCCTCTGACGGCGCCGACACGTCGATGAAATCGCGCACGCCTGCACGCAATGCCGCCAGCGTGCTCTCCGGCTGTGCGAGCGAGCCGAGCGCAACGATCGGCAGGCCCGGATGGGATGCACGTACCGCTGCGGCCGCCACGCTCGCCGCCGTGCTGCCACCGGAAAAATCGATGAATACGAGAGCCGGGTTGAGACCCGTAATGCGCTGCGCGAGCACGCCCGGCTCAAGTGACGCAGGCTCGACCGCACCGGCCGATACGAGCGTATCGGCCAACCAGCGGACGTGCGCCTCCTGTTGCGATGCGCAAACGAAATAGTCTGTCACGGCGGGTTCACACAATGATTGGATTCGCGCGTTCATGTTGAACAACCCGGATTACGCAAGGCGTGGCAATACGTCGCGACTCGCGATGCATCGCACTCATTTCGAAAAACCCGGAGCTGCATCCGGCGATGCTGCTCCGCCCAAATACGATTTCCAAACCGGCCCGTCCCGCTGCTCAGACAGTTCACCAGGTGTCGCGGGCAATACCGCGCCCTTCGCAATCGGTGCGACGAGATGCGGCGTCACGATGAACAGCAATTCCTTGTCGTTCTGCTGATAGTTCAGATTCTTGAAGAACGTACCGATGATCGGCAAATCACCGAGCAGCGGCACCTTGTTGACGTTCGACATGGTCTGGCGATCGATCAGGCCGCCAATCACGAAACTCTCGCCGTCGCCGAGCTCGACCGTCGTGTCGGCACGACGCGTCGTGATTCCCGGCACCGCAACACCGCTGATCGTCACGCTGTTCACGTAATCGAGTTGGCTCGATTCGGGCGCAACCTTCAACGCGATCCGCTGCGGGCTCAGCACCGTGGGCGTCAGCGACAGTCCGACACCGTACTGCTTCCACTGGATCGCGGTCGAGCCAAGCCCTTGCGGCGACGGCACCGGAATCTCGCCGCCGGCGAGGAAGCTCGCGCTCTGGCCGGACAACGCAACGAGCGTCGGCTCCGCAAGCACGCGGGCGAGATTGTTCGCCTCGAGCAGCGAGAGGTCGGCGAAGATCCCGCGGCCCGCAGCGTTCACGACCAGGTTGAACGCGGACGAGACAGGCGAGCCGAGCGTCGGAATGTACCCCGCCGCGCCAGGGGACCCACCGTTATACGATTGCACACCGCCGGGCGAAAACGATCCGAACGAAAAGCCGTTGCTCTGCTTGAAGAAATTGAACCCAACCTGCTTGAGGACCGAGCGGCTGAATTCAACGACCCGCACGTCGACCTGCACGACGCTCTTGCCCGCGATCGTCGAGCGATCGATCACGGCGCCCTTCCCGCTCATGTTCTTGCCGACTGCGGCCGCGCGCGCATGCGCATCGAGCGACGCCGACGAACCCTGCAGCACGGCAGTGCCACCGTATGCATTCACGCGCGGCGTGGAGCCGTCGAGCACCGCTTGCGCCGCCGCGTCGACAACCTCGACGCTCCAGACCGTCGGTTCGTCGTGACCGCGCTCCCACAGCATCACATTCGTCGCGCCGGGTGCCTTCGCCGTCAGCAGCACGGAACCGGAGCGGCTGCCCTTCATGATCAGTACGTCGGCGATTGTCGGATCGCCAACCGCGACACGCTGCAGCGCGCGGCCCGCCGAAAGCTGCCGCTGCGCGCCGACCGCCAGCTCGATCGTGCCGTTCGCGCTCGCAAACGACGCCAAAGTCATGGTGCAGATAGCAATCGCGAATCCAATCAGTGTGTTTTTCATTGTTTGGTCGACCGTCACGCGGCCCTTTACTTGTCGTCGCTGATATCGATGGCCGTCGATGTCGTTCAATAGGCAACCGTTTCCGACCGGCCGCCGCGGATCACTTCGATGCCGCCTCCGCCGCCCCCGCCCGTCCGCACCGCCGGCGGCAGACGCGATGGCAACGGCGGCACGTTCACATTGGCCACCGCGGCTCTCTGTGTGCCGGATAGTTGCTGCAGCGAGACGCCAGCGGCGGCGAGCGCCGACGGCGACAGCTTGTTGTCCGTCCGCACCGCGACCGTCTGTATCGCAAGCTCGTCGTCGCGCGGGTTGCGCAACGCGAACGTCAGGCGCCCGCTC
This sequence comes from Burkholderia sp. AU33423, assembly GCF_002223135.1. Lineage (NCBI taxonomy): Bacteria > Pseudomonadati > Pseudomonadota > Betaproteobacteria > Burkholderiales > Burkholderiaceae > Burkholderia > Burkholderia sp. AU33423. The sequence continues at coordinate 1,180,603 of NZ_NKFH01000004.1, read as the reverse complement.
GCCTCGCCGAGCGTCAGCGCATCGACTTGCGCGGTCGGCACCGCAAGCACCGCGATGCGGACACCGGACGGTTGACCGTTGTTGCCGTTGGCGGTGTTGCCGCTGTCTCGATCGGGTGTCGCGTCGCCGAACGACAACACACGCACCTTCGACAACAGCAGCCGCGCCTGCGTCTGCGAAACTTCGCCGTCAAGCATCGTGCCCCCGCCTTCGCGCTTCAAATTCAGAAATACGTCGACGAAATTGCCGGGCCGCAACCGGTTGCCGACCGCATTGGTTTCGTCGACCCGCACTGCGATCGCACGCTCGCCCGGTTGTACGTCCTCCGCAAGCCCCGACACCAGCGCCCCCGCGACAACCGGCGACGAAGCCGGAATATCCGCTGCCGGCACCCGGCCAACGAGCACGGACGGATCGGCAAACGCACCCGTCGGTACCGGTGCCGTCTGCTTGATCTTCAGTGCGTCGGCCGTGATCGGCTGGCCGGCAGGCAACACCCGTGTCGCGATCACGACCGGAAACGGGCTGGCCGCCACGGTTTGCTGGACTGGCGTCGCATTCTGCGTGCTGCGCCCGAGCATCCACGCGTAGATTCCGAGCAATACGGCGATTGCAATCAGCAGTCCCGCGATGATCTTCGTTAAATTGTTGGCCATGTTGTTGTGTGGATGCCGGGATGAAAGTCCGATGGGTTTCTGCGTGATTCGCGCGTCAGCGGGCCCTTCGCGTCACGATACGTACTTCAAAGGATCGACTGCGGAATCTGCACGACCGCCGTACTCGTCAACGGTCGATTCAGTATGCTTCCCAGAAATGGCATGGTTGTTATCCAGTCCTTGGGGGTGTAATTCACCGTAACCGACAGGCAGTACAACGACGGTGGAACCGACGTGTCATAACTGCACGGCGGTGCCACGACTTGCGGCGTACCGACATTCAGCCAGGCCACGACACTCTGCGCAGTCGTTGTGGCGTTCGTTATGCGCGCCGCAAGAGTGGGGGCGTAAACCAACCCGGCCCGTGCACCTTCGCTGGCGGCAAATGTCAGGCTCTGCTGAATCGTGAAGATCATCCCGAAACTGACGACGCCGTAGAAAATCACGAACAACAACGGAAACACGATCGCAAACTCGACTGCCGTCGCGCCACGCTGCCGACGGCGTCCACGCGGACACGTCTGTCGTTTCATCGCACGCCCCCCGTTGCGACAAGAAAGACAACCCATGCGGCAGCTGGCGCCATGAGACATGCCGCATAAGGTGTTGCCCGGTATTTGCCGAGCACCATTGCCGGCTGGCCCCGTTGCCACAACGCGCCGATCGACGTGCGCGACAGCAGCATCAGGGCCAGAGCATGAATGCCGGCGGCAAGACTGGCGGCGATCCAGATCCACAGCAGCGCATGTGCGCCGCACCACACGCCGATCGCGGCAAAGATCTTGACGTCCGCCGCACCCATGACGCGCAGCAAAAAAAGCGGAAAAAAGGCGACCAACCCGACCAGCAGGCCGATCATCGCCTGCGCCGGGAGAATGCCGAATGGGCCGGCGTTGAAATACGCTCCACTCAGGCCGAAGACCAACCCCGCCAGAACGAGCGAATTCGAAACGCGCCGATAACGGATGTCGCTGGTTGCGACGAACGCAGCCCAGACCAGGAACACCCCGCTGAAAATGAAATGTGCCATCGCACCGCAACCTGCGACAAATGTCGCGGAGGACGGACTGCCAACGGCAATCCGCCCGCCACAACATCAAGACGACTCAATGTTTCGAGGTCGTACCAATTAACGCCAGGTGGGTTACTTAAAGATACTGGCAGCCGTACAGTTCGTCCCGCTCGGGGTGGTCAGACACGCCCCGAGGTTCGTGAACATATTGCCAAGATTAGTGCCGATCGTTGAGGCACCAGCCAGGATCGCGACAGCGATAAGACCCGCAATCAGCCCGTACTCGATCGCGGTAACCCCGTTGTTTTCCTTAAGAAAACGCTTGATGTTTGCTCTCATTTTATTCCTCGTGCCTGTATTTGCGTTCTTTGGCCTTTTATACGTATACGTCCCCGCATATCCAGCCGTTGCCCCGCGCTGTTCGCCACATCTGCTGCAACGACAACCGGGTGCGCTTTCTTTATAGATTGCCCCGAGGGGCATGGCTCAACATTTGATGCAAGTTAACATTCGCGATAGTGACCCTCCTCGAACGTTGTGTACCGAACCGTACATTTGCTTACATCTGCTTCGGATTCTATATCCGATCCTATTTAACTTCCAACCTCTTTTAACGGCCTGGATCGAGAAAAATGACCCGGAGCGCAACGTATTTGTACGGCGTTTCGGTACTACTTACACATAGGATTTACGATAGGTTAGATGTGCACACCTAATCCACCAGTAAAACAATTGCCTCGTCCACCAAGCCTGCGCGCGCCCCACGTTACGCCGCACGCGTAACGCCAATGTTGTGACGTTACGTTACGAAACACTCGAAACCGTTCTCATTCATCCGTCCTTAAACAGATTCAACAATCTTTCAATTTCCATAACTTCCTTTTCCGACAAGGAATTGCCCCGTTTAAAACCTGTTGTCGAACCGTCGAGCATCGAAATGGCACGACAGTTGCAGAGTAGTCCGCGCACCACTCAACACAACGCAGTTCACAACACATTTTTAATGCGAGGAAGAAATGGACATTAAGGTTATCCCTCATGGCGTGTTCCGGACGACTCTGATCGCGGCCACCGTTGCAGCCATGCTTTCCCTCTCCGCGTGCGGCGGCTCCGGTTCGATCAGCAAGGGCATCAGCGGCGGCTCGAGCTCCGGCGGCGGCGACTCCATCTCCACGTCGGGCGGCGGCACCTCGGGCGGCACGTCCGGCTCGACGAGCGGCGGCACGTCGGGCAGCACCAGCGGCTCGACGAGTGGGTCGACCAGCGGCACCACGAGTGGAACGTCCAGCGGCACTTCCAGCGGTACCTCCAGCGGCACGAGCGGCACCTCCGGCGTGTCGGCGAATCCAGTGGGTACCGTCATCGCAAAAAGCAGCAATCTCATCACGGATATCGGCGGCACCGTGTCGGGCGTCGGCACCGCGATCGCCGGCCAGTCGCTGCCGGGCGTGAACCCGGGCACGACGCAAGCGGCAGGCGGCATCGTGCAGAGCGTTGGCGGCGCGGTCACGGCACTCGGCAATGGCGTCGGCAACGGCCTCGGCCAGCTCGGCGCGACGAAAGACCCGGTCGGCGTCACGGTCGCCAGCACGGGCGGCGTCGTGAACCAGCTCGGCGGCGCAGTCACGCAGACCGGCAACCTCGTCACCAGCCTCGGCAGCGGCCCGCTGTCGCCGCTCGCACCCGTCACCGGCGCCGTCGGCGGCCTGGTCACGCAGGTCGGCAACGCGGTAGCGAACGGCGGCACCACGCTGTCCAACGTGCTGTCGACCGGCCCGATCCAGCAAGTCACGCAGACGGTCAGCTCGGCGATCACGCCGATCACGACGATGGTCGGTCAGACGACCCAGACGATCGGCACCGCGACCGGCCTCGGCGCGCCCGTCAACACGCTGCTCGGCACGGTCGGCAACGGCCTGAACCAGGCCGGCGCCCTGCTCGCGTCGGCGGGCGGCAACCCTGCCACGACCGGCCTTGGCAACACGGTCTCGTCGACGGGCAACACCGTGAAGGCCGTCGGCGGCCTGCTCACGGGTGGCACCGGCGGCGTGACCAACCCGCTCGCACCGCTCACGGGTCTCCTCACGACGGTCACGGGTACGCTCGGCGGCGCAACGGGTGGCGCCAGCAGCCCGCTCGCCCCGGTTACCGGCCTCGTCTCGACGGTCACGGGCGCACTCGGCGGCGCAGCAGGCGGCGGCAGCGGCCCGCTCGCTCCGGTCACCGGCCTCCTCTCGACGGTCACGGGTGCGCTCGGCGGCGCAGCAGGCGGCGGCAGCGGCCCGCTCGCTCCGGTCACCGGCCTCGTCTCGACGGTCACGGGTGCGCTCGGCGGCGCAGCAGGCGGCGGCAGCGGCCCGCTCGCTCCGGTCACCGGCCTCGTCTCGACGGTCACGGGCGCGCTCGGCGGCGCAGCAGGCGGCAGCGGCGGCCCGCTCGCCCCGGTTACCGGCCTCGTCTCGACGGTCACGGGTGCACTCGGCGGCGCAACGGGCGGCACGAGCGGCAGCCCGCTCGCCCCGGTCACGGGTCTCCTCGGCGCGGTAACGGGCGCACTCGGCGGCGCGACGGGCGGTGCAGGCAGCAGCAGCCCGCTCGCCCCGGTGACGAACGTCGTGTCCACGGTGACCAGCGCGGTCGGCGCACCGGCATTGACCGGCGGCACGGGCGCCGTCACGAACTCGGGTTCGTCGTCGAATCCGCTCGCGCCCGTCACGTCGCTGATCGGCGGCCTGCTCGGCGGCACGCACGGCAAGTAAACCAACATCCATCAATCGACAAGACAGCGAGGAGTCCATCATGTCCCAGCAACGTTCTCTCACGACAGCCGCCCTGCGCCAATGGCGCGCGCCCCTCACGGCCTTCGCCGCCGCCTGCCTGCTGGCCGCCTGCGGCGGTGGTGGCGTCAGCTCGCCGCCGACCAGCAGCAGCAACAATAACAACCCGAGCACGAGCGGTACGCCGAGCACGAGCGGTACCAGCGGCTCGCCGACCGGCACCAAGGGCGCCGTCAGCACGCTCGGCCAGACCGCAACCGACCTCGGCAGCACGATCGGCAACGTCAGCCTGCCGGGCCTCGGCGACGGCGTGACGAAGGGTGTCGGTAGCACCGTGTCGAGCACCGGCACGATCATCAACGCGGCCGCGGATGCGTTGAGCAACGGGCTCGGCCAGACCGGCTCCATCAAGGATCCGGTCGGCACCACGGTCGCCGGCCTCGGCAACGTCGTCGGCGCGACGAGCAACACGGTGTCCGGCCTGAGCTCGACCGTCAAGGCGCTGGGCACCGGCCCGTTGGCACCGCTCGCGCCGGTCACGACGCCGGTCGGCACGGTGCTCGACACAGTCGCGAACGGCCTGTCGGCGGCCGGTACCACGGTCGGCTCGACGCTGTCGTCGGGTGCCGTACAGCAAGTCACGCAGCCGCTCAGCTCGGCGATCACGCCGCTGGTGATTACCGCGGGCCAGGTCACGCAACAGGTCGGCACGACCACCGGCCTCGGTCAGCCCGTGTCAGGCCTGCTCGGCCAGATCGGCGGCGCCATCAGCTCGGCCGGCAAGCAGGTCGCCGGTACGTCGAGCCAGCCGCTCGTCGGCGACGTCGGTCAGCTCGTAACAGCGGTCGGCAACACCGTGACCAACGCGGGCGGCCTCGTCAATCCGAACGGCCCGAATGGCGCGGCACCGATCCCCGGCCTGATCACGAGCCTCGTCGGCGGCTCGACGGCGACCGTACAGAACGGCACGTCGTCGGGTTCCGGCTCGACGAATCCGCTCGGCGGCCTGCTGTCGGGTCTCGGCTCGACGCCGCTCGGTTCGCTCACGGGCGCACTCGGCGGCGCGACCGGCGGTTCGGGTAGCAGCCCGCTCGCGCCCGTTACGAATCTCGTGTCGACGGTCACGGGCACGCTCGGTGGCGCTACGGGTGGTGCAGGCAGTGCAAACCCTCTCGCGCCTGTCACCGGTTTGCTGAATACTGTCACCGGAGCAGTGGGCGGCGCAGCAGGAGCCGGGGGATCGAGCCCGCTCGCACCGGTCACGTCGCTGGTTGGCAGCGTCACGGGTACGGCAACGTCGGGCGGCGGCTCGACGGGGCTGCTGGCACCGGTAACGGGGTTGCTGGGTACGCTGGGTAGCGTTGGCAAGTAAGGAGGACGGTCGCACCTTCGCAGCCGGAGCGGATGGCGCGGCCGTACAAACACAACCGGCATTGCGGCACGCGGCGCGCGGCACCCTGGTGTCGCGCGCCGGCATTACAAAGAAGACGAAGAGCAAGGCCAACGAGGAAGAACAATGAAATCCAGACTCGACAGATGGATGATGCTGCTCGCCATCGCGGCAGCAGGCACGGCACATGCACAAACGCGCGTCGGCGGTAACCCGCTCGACTCCCTGCCCCAGATCAATGCGCCGAAAACCGGCCCGAACGTGACCGTGCAGGTCGCACCACAAGCGCCGCAATTGCAGGAGTTGCTGTCGCGCCACCTGACGCCGACCACATTCCAGGTCGAAGGCGTGAAGTCCGTTCCGTTCGAGGAAATCTCGCGTCGCTTCACCCCTCTCGTCGGCAAGGACATCACGATCGGCGAACTGATCGAAACCGCCAACGGCGTGACGAAGCTGTATCAGGATCGCGGCTTCGCGCTGTCGTTCGCGTTCGTTCCGGCGCAGACGTTCGAAAACGGCGTCGTGCGCATCACGGTTGTCGAAGGCTATGTGTCGGACGTCAAGGTCACCGGCAAGCCCGGTGCGATGGAATCGAAGATTCGTGCAATCGCCGCGCATATCACTGCCGATCGCCCGCTGCGCCGCGCGACGTTCGAACGCTACGTGAACACCTTCGGCCTGTTGCCCGGCCTCACGGTCAAGGCGAACGTACCGCCGCCGCAAACCACCGACGGTGCCACCACGCTCGAGCTCGCGGTCGACCGCAAGCCGTTCAACGTCAGCACCGGTATCGACTTCAACCACCCGGGCGTCCAGGGTCTCATCACCGCGACCGAAAACGGCCTCACGTCGTTCGGCGAGCAACTGAGCATTTCCGCGCTCGCGCCGCCTGGGCGCGACAAGCAAACCTATTTCGCATTCAGCGGCGCGGTACCTGTGGGCAGCAGCGGCCTGATCACGCGCCTCGACGCGAGCACCTATCGCGGCAAGCCGACCGACAACCCGGGGCTGCCGTCGTACGTGCAACGCACGGTCAAGAACGAGAAACTGGGTCTTTCGGCATCCTATCCGATACTACTGAACAACCAGCGCAGCCTGCTCGGCACGGTGTCGGGCTACGCCGCGCACAACGAGGACAATTACCAGAACCAGATCAACGGCGCGACGCTCAACAATCGGTCGCAGGTTCGCGTGGTGCAACTGCAACTTGACTACACCAGCGTCCAGCCGAAGCAAGTGCGAAAGTTGAGCGTCAACGTGGCCAAGGCGTTCGACATCCTCGGCGCGTCGAAATCGCAGGTCGCCCAGGCCAACGGCTCGACGATCACGTACGCCGACCCGACTTCGCTGACGTTCGTCCGCACGGGCGCGACCTTCACGCAAACCAACGAGTGGCCGTTCCGGATCGGCACGTCGGTCTCGCTGACCGGTCAATACAGCCCCGACTCGCTGCCGACGTCCGAGCAGATCTCGTTCGGCTCGACGCGTTACGCGCTCGGCTATCAGCCGGGCGAAGCGTCGGGCGACTCGGGATGGGGGATGTCGCTCGAGGTCAACCGCGGCTTCACGCCGGGCTGGACGTATATGAAATCCGTTACGCCGTACATCGCCTACGACATGGCGCGTGTGTACCTGCATGCGGGCACCCCATCGCCGAACCGCATGTCGTCGGTCGGTATCGGCGTGCGTTTCACCGACAGCCGCTTCTACAGCCTCGACCTGAACGTCGCGAAGCCGGTGGGTGACGCTCCCGTCGAAAGCGCGTCACGCAGCCCGCGCATCAACGCTGCATTCTCATATCAGCTCAACTGATCGGTCACCAAACAGCCCGCGCCACGCGGGCTGTTTCGATTAGAGTCCCCTCTATCAAACGTGGCACGCGGTTTCACGTATTCTGGCGAAGCTCGCAACATGCCCGCCCCATGCAGACGGTCGTGCGAGCAAATCGCACACGACATGCAAAACAAGGAGGACGACAATGATTCAACTGACCCACCCGTTTCGTGCAATCGCCGTCGCAGGCGTACTGCTCGCTTGCGCCGCCCCCACGTTCGCACAAGCAGACAGCCCTATCGGCATGTGGCAGACGATCGACGACAACACGCATCAGCCGAAGGCACTCGTACAGATCGCCGAGGACGGTGACGGTGCGCTGACCGGCAAGGTCGTGAAGGGCCTCGGCGCGAACGATACGCCGGATCGCCGCTGCACTGCCTGCACGGACGAGCGCAAGGATCAGCTCATCAAGGGCATGACGATCATCAAGGCCATGAAGAAGGAAGGCGACCACTGGGACGGCGGCAACATTCTCGACCCGGAAAACGGCAAGGTCTACAAGTGCAAGATGACGCTTGAAGACGGCGGCCAGAAACTCGTCGTGCGCGGCTACATCGGCGTGTCGCTGCTCGGTCGTTCGCAGACCTGGGTTCGCCAGCAGTAATGCGGCTCGCGCTTAAATGCGCGGCGCAATGAAAAAATCGGCCTGCGACGAAGTCGTCAGGCCGATTTTGTTTTGGTGCGTGCGTAGGTGGAACGGATGAAGATCACGCTGCATGCTTCAGCGTGTCCGACGCATAACTGCCAGGTGCGCGATACGCGGGCGCCGCATTGCTGCGTGCTTCCGCCGCCTTCGATTGCGTGTGCTTGCGCATCCGCGTGGACAACTCGTTGCACAGTTTCACGCCTGCGTCGCCATAGAGCTCACGCATGACACTCATCAACGTGCCCGTCTCGTGCCAGACCTTGAAGCGACGATGGCAAGTTTGGTACGAAGGGTAACGACGCGGCATGGCCGACCACGTTGCGCCGCTGTAGATCACCCAGAGCACGCCGTTCAGGACGGCACGCGTATTGGCCAACGGCCGGCCGCGCAACTCGGTGCGCGGCTGCATTTCGGGTAGAAGCGACGCAACACAGCGCCACTCTTGGTCGTTCAGATCGCGATACGGTGTCATGGACATCTCCAGCCTTGGTAACCATGACACAACGATATCGGCTCACCTCAACGATGAATATAAGACAAATCCGAAATTACCCGGGGATTGCTTTAATTTGACCGGAATTGACGTTTGAATCCCGTCAATTGCCGGAAATCGTATTCAGGTCAGCGACGTATCGACGATGCGGCGCGGCGTTTCGATGTATTCCTTCGACTGCATCTCGACGATTCGCGAGACCGTTCGCGCAAATTCGTTGGCCATCGGGCCTTCGATGTACAGTTGCTCCGCCGGCACCGCTGCGGACATCAGCAGCTTGACCTTGTGGTCGTACAGCACGTCGATGAGCCACGTGAAGCGCCGCGCCTCGGACGCCATCCGCGGCGACATCTGCGGCACCTCGGACAGCACGATCGCGTGGAAGCGGCTCGCCAGTTCGAGATAGTCGTTCTGCGAGCGCGGGCCGCCGCATAGCGTCGCGAAGTCGAACCATACGACACCGTCCGCCTTGCGCAGCGCCTTCAACTCGCGCTTCTCGATATGCAGGAGCGGGCTTTCGTCGGGAACGGCCGCGAGCTTCTGGAACGCATGCCGCAATTCGCGATCGGCATCCGCACCGAGCGGCGTGTGATACATCTTCACCTGCGCGAGCGTGCGCTGGCGATAATCGACGCCCGCGTCGACGTTGAGTACGTCGAGCTTGGACTTGATCAGCGCGATCGCCGGCAGCATGCGGTCGCGATGCAGGCCGTCCGGATACAGGTCGTCGGGATCGTAGTTGGACGTCATCACGAACTGCACGCCGTTGTTGAACAGGCGGTCGAGCAGACGGTACAGGATCATCGCATCGGCAATGTCCGACACGTGGAACTCGTCGAAACAGATCAGCCGGTAGCGCTTCGCGATGCGCCGTGCGAGTTCGTCGAGCGGATCGGCCTGCCCTTTCAGCTCCTCGAGCTCACGATGTACTTCGCGCATGAATTCGTGGAAATGCAGGCGCGTCTTGCGCTGCACGGGCACGACCGCGTAGAAGCTGTCCATCAGGAAGCTCTTGCCGCGACCGACGCCGCCCCACATGTAGACACCGCGCGGGAGGTCGGGATGATTGATGAGCTTCTTGAATGCGTTCGAGCGGCGCGCCTTGTACTCGACCCACTCGTCGAAACATTCCTGCAGGCGATCGACGGCCGCGCGCTGTGCGGGATCGGACTGATAGCCGCGCGTGGTCAGTTCGCGCGTGTAGTATTCGGTGACGTTCATCGGGCAAACCGGAAAAAACGAAGGCGGACGGGAATCCCCGCCCGCCTTCGTCATGAGACGGCTGCGCCGGCCGATGGCCGGCCGGCGCTATACCGCGCTCAGCTGTTCAGCGAGCGCTTGTCGACGGCGAGTGCCGCTTCGCGCATCACTTCCGACATCGACGGGTGCGGATGGCAGATGCGGGCGATGTCTTCCGACGCCGCCTTGAATTCCATCGCCACCACGGCTTCCGCGATCAGGTCCGACGCGTTCGCCGCGATCACGTGCACGCCGAGCAGTTCGTCGGTCTTCGCGTCCGCGATCATCTTCACGAAGCCGTCCGGCGCGTTCATGCCGAGCGCGCGGCCGTTGATCGAGAACGGGAACTTGCCCGACTTGATCTCGCGGCCTTCCGTCTTCAGCTGCTGCTCCGTCTTGCCGACCCAAGCGATTTCCGGGTACGTGTAGATCACCCACGGAATGCAGTTGTAGTCGATGTGCGGCTTCTGGCCGTCGATCACTTCCGCGACCAGCACGCCTTCGTCTTCCGCCTTGTGCGCGAGCATCGGGCCGCGCACCACGTCGCCGATCGCGTACACGTTCGGCACCGCCGTGCGGCAGTGGTCGTCCACGTCGATGAAGCCGCGCTCGTTCGCCTTCAGGCCGATTGCCTCGAGGCCGAGGTTGTCGGTGTTCGGCACGCGGCCGACCGACACGATCAGGCGGTCGGCGTCGAGCGTCTGCGCGTTGCCGTCCTTGTCCGTGTAGGCGATCGACACGCCATTCGCGGTCGTCTTCACTTCGCCGATCTTCACGCCGAGATGGATGTCGAGGCCCTGCTTCTTGAACAGCTTGGCCGCTTCCTTCGCGAGCGCTTCGTCAGCTGCGCCGAGGAAGGCCGGCAGCGCTTCGAGCACCGTCACTTCGGCACCGAGGCGACGCCACACCGAGCCAAGCTCGAGGCCGATCACGCCTGCGCCGATCACGGCGAGCTTCTTCGGCACCGTATCGAACGTCAGCGCACCTTCGTTGTCCGACACGATCTTGTTGTCGACCGGAATGCCCGGCAGGTGACGCGCCTTCGAGCCCGTCGCGATGATCACGTTCTTTGCAGTGACGACTTCGGTTTCACCTTCGCCGCTCACTTCGATCTGCACGCCGGCATCGGTCTTGCCGGTGAACTTGCCATGGCCCTTCAGCCAGGTGATCTTGTTCTTCTTGAACAGGAACTCGATCCCGTTCGTCATCTTCTCGACGATCGCGTCCTTGCGGCCGAGCATCTTCGCGATGTCGATCTTCACGCCGTCGACATTGATGCCGTGGTCGGCGAGGTGGTGCGACGCGTTCTCGAACTCTTCCGACGACGCGAGCAGCGCCTTGGACGGGATGCAGCCGACGTTCAGGCAGGTGCCGCCGAGCTTCAGCGCGCCGGCCGGGTTCTTCCACTTCTCGATACAGGCAACGGTCTTGCCGAGCTGCGCGGCGCGCACCGCGGCGATGTAGCCGCCGGGGCCTGCACCGATCACGACGACGTCAAATTCCTTGGACATGACAATCCTTTCTTCTTGTGCAACCGCACGGGCAGCGCGTGTCGCGCGCCCGTGCGGTGCGGGTCAATGCGGTGAAACTCGGCTTACAGGTCGAGCAGCAGGCGTGCCGGATCTTCCAGCGCATCCTTCATCGCGACGAGCGACAGCACGGCTTCGCGGCCGTCGATGATGCGGTGGTCGTACGACAGCGCGAGGTAGTTGATCGGACGGATCACGATCTGGCCGTTTTCGACGACCGGACGCTCCTTCGTCGCGTGCACGCCGAGGATTGCCGACTGCGGCGGGTTGATGATCGGGGTCGACAGCATCGAGCCGAACACGCCGCCGTTCGAGATCGAGAACGTACCGCCCGTCATTTCCTCGATCGACAGCTTGCCGTCCTTCGCCTTCTGGCCGAATTCGGCGATCTTCTTCTCGATCTCGGCGAGGCTCAGTTGATCCGCGTTGCGCAGGATCGGCACGACGAGGCCGCGCGGCGAGCCGACAGCGATACCGATGTCGAAGTAGCCGTGGTAGACGATGTCGTTACCGTCGATCGACGCGTTCACGAGCGGGAACTTCTTCAGCGCGTGGACGGCCGCCTTCACGAAGAACGACATGAAGCCGAGCTTCACGCCATGTTCCTTCTCGAACTTGTCCTTGTACTTGTTGCGCAGCTCCATGACCGGGGCCATGTTCACTTCGTTGAACGTCGTCAGAATTGCGTTGGTCTGCTGCGACTCGAGCAGACGCTCGGCGATACGCGCACGCAGGCGCGACATCGGCACACGCTGTTCCGGACGGTCGTTCAGCCAGGTCGCGGCCGATGCCGGCACCTTCACTTCCGGCAGCGACGGCTTCGCAGCGGCGGTCTTCGCCGGTGCGGCAGCCGGAGCGGCCTTCGGTGCGCTGCCTGCCGCCAGCGCGTCGCCCTTCGTGACGCGGCCGTCACGGCCCGAACCTGCGACGTCGCCCGCCGACAGGCCCTTCTCGGCCAGCAGCTTCGATGCGGCCGGCGATGCGGTGGTCGACGATGCCGCTGCGGTTGCGGCGACCGGCTGTGCTGCCGGTGCGGCTGCAGCAGGCGCTGCTGCCGGCTTGACTTCGGCGGCGCCTGCCGCGGCTTCGGCTGCACCTGCCTTCGCTTCGGTGTCGATCGTTGCGATCAGCTGATCGGCAACGACGGTGTCACCATCGTTCTGCAGCACTTGCGCGAGCACGCCCGCGGCCGGTGCCGGCACTTCGAGCACGACCTTGTCGGTCTCGAGTTCGATCAGGATTTCGTCTTGAGCAACTGCTTCGCCCGGCTTCTTCTTCCACTGCAGCATGGTGGCTTCCGAAACCGACTCCGAAAGCTGGGGGACTTTGACTTCTACGATAGCCATGTGATTTTCCTGGATGCTTAATCTGGGTAATGACGAGGTTCGTGCGATTCCTTCGGCCGGTGCGGCGCGCAACGCGCCCGGCGGGCCAAAAGAGACGGGAAAGCGCATGGCGCCTTCCCGTTTCGCTTCCGTCGGTTATTTCGCGATCGATGCGCTCTTCAGGCGGCCGAAAGCACCTTCGATGAGGGCCTTCTGCTGCTCGTAGTGCTTCGCGTAGTAGCCAACCGCCGGCGAGGCCGAAGCCGGACGGCCGCTGTATGCCAGCTTCTGCCCTTCCTTCATGCCTTCCTTCAGATGGTGCTCGACGTAGAACCAGGGGCCCTGGTTCTGCGGCTCGTCCTGCACCCAGACCACTTCAGTCGCGTTCTCGTACTTCTTCATTTCGGCTTCGAACTGCTTGTGCGCGAACGGATACAGCTGCTCGATACGGATGATCGCGACGTCGTTCGCCTTCGCTTCGCGGCGATGTGCGACGAGGTCGTAATACACGCGGCCCGAGCATGCCAGCACGCGCTTGACCTTCTTCGCGTCGATGCCGCCGTCGGTTTCGCCCAGCACCGGCTGGAACGAACCCTTCGCGAGTTCCGACAGGTCCGACACCGCTTCCTTGTGACGCAGCAGCGACTTCGGCGTCGCGACGATCAGCGGCTTGCGGAACAGGCGGATCATCTGGCGACGCAGCAGGTGGAAAATCTGTGCCGGCGTCGTCGGTTGAACGACCTGCATGTTGTGATCCGCGCACAGTTGCAGGAAACGCTCGATACGCGTCGACGAGTGTTCCGGACCCTGGCCTTCGTAGCCGTGCGGCAGCAGCATCGTCAGACCCGACACGCGGCCCCACTTCACTTCGCCCGACGAGATGAACTGGTCGATCACGACCTGTGCGCCGTTGACGAAGTCGCCGAACTGCGCTTCCCACAGCACGAGCGTGTTCGGCTCGGCGGTCGAGTAACCGTATTCGAAGCCCAGCACCGCTTCTTCCGACAGCACCGAGTCGATCACCGTGAACTTCGCCTGACCTTCAGCGATGTTCTGCAGCGGCACGTACGTGCCGTCGTTCCAGCGCTCGCGGTTCTGGTCGTGCAGCACCGCGTGACGGTGCGTGAACGTGCCGCGGCCCGAGTCCTGGCCGGTCAGGCGCACCGAGTAACCCGATGCGACGAGCGACGCGAACGCGAGGTGTTCGCCCATGCCCCAGTCGAGCGGCTGGTCGCCACGCGCCATGTTGCGGCGGTCGTTGATCACGCGCTCGACGAGCGGGTGGACCTTGAAGTTTTCCGGGACCGTCGTGATGCGTTCGCCGAGGCGCTTCAGTTCTGCGAGCGGCACGGCCGTGTCGGCTGCATCCGTCCACTTGCGGTTCAGGAACGGAACCCAGTCAACCGCGTACTTGCTCTTGTAGTTCGACAGGACCGGGTCGACCGTGTGGTGACCATCGTCCATCGCCTTGCGGTACGCCTTCACGAAGTTGTCGGCGTCTTCCGCAGTGATCACGCCCTGCTGCACGAGCTTCTCGGCGTACAGCGCACGGGTGCCCGGGTGCTGCGCGATCTTCTTGTACATCAGCGGCTGCGTGACCGCCGGCGTGTCCTGCTCGTTGTGGCCCAGCTTGCGGAAGCAGACGATGTCGATCACGACATCCTTGTGGAACTGCATCCGGTAGTCGATCGCGATCTGGATCGCGAGCACAACGGCTTCCGGATCGTCGCCGTTCACGTGCAGCACCGGCGCTTCGATCATCTTGACGACGTCGGTACAGTACAGCGTCGAGCGCGCATCGCGCGGGTCGGACGTCGTGAAGCCGATCTGGTTGTTGATGACGATGTGCAGCGTGCCGTGCGTGCCGTAGCCGCGCGTCTGCGCGAGGTTCAGCGTTTCCATCACGACGCCCTGGCCAGCGAAGGCCGCGTCACCGTGGATCTGCACCGGCAGCACTTGCAGGCCGTCTTCGTCGCCGCGACGGTCCATCCGCGCCTTCGCGGAACCTTCGACCACCGGGTTCACGATTTCGAGGTGCGACGGGTTGAACGCGAGCGACAGGTGGACCGGGCCGCCTTCCGTCGACACGTCCGACGAGAAGCCCTTGTGGTACTTCACGTCACCGGCCGGCAGGTCGTCGACGTGCTTGCCTTCGAATTCGGCGAACAGGTCGGCCGGCATCTTGCCCAGCGTGTTGACCAGCACGTTCAGACGGCCACGGTGGGCCATGCCGATGATGATTTCCTGCACGCCGCGCTTGCCCGCGTGCTGGACGACTTCGTCCATCGCCGCGATGAAGCTTTCGCCGCCTTCGAGCGAGAAGCGCTTCTGGCCGACGTACTTGGTATGCAGGTAGCGCTCGAGGCCTTCAGCGGCCGTCAGGCGATTCAGGATGTGCTTCTTCTCGTCCGCCGAGAAGTTCGGCGTCGCGCGGGTCGACTCCAGGCGCTCCTGCCACCAGCGCTTCTGTTCCGGGTCGCTGATGTACATGTACTCGGCGCCGATCGTGCCGCAGTACGTGTCGCGCAGACCCTTGACGATGTCACGCAGCGAAGCCTGGTCGAAACCGAAGTACAGGTTGCTTGCGCTGTACGTCTGGTCGAGGTCGCCTTCGGAGAAATCGTAGAACGCGGGTTCGAGCTCGGGAATGGCGGGACGCTCGCGACGCTTCAGGGGATCCAGATTGGCCCATTGCGAGCCGAGGAAGCGATACGCGCTGATGAGGGACTGGACGTGCACCTGCTTGCGTGCCGCAGCCAGATTGGTCGTGCTTTCGCGCGGGATGAAGGCATTGGCCTTCGCACGCTCGGCGAACGATTCGACGATCGGAAAATGGGCGACGTCATTGGCATTCGAACCGTCCGTTGCAGGTACATTCTGCAGCGCGTCGAAATACTCTCGCCAGTTCTCCGGCACCGATGCCGGATTGTTGAGGTATGCATCGTACAGTTCTTCAACGTACGAAGCATTGCCGCCGAACAGATAGGAGTTCAGCTGAAACTGCTTCATTACATCTGACATTTTACGCTCACCTTTCTTCGAGCTTCTCGAGAAATAGCGGGTTACTCAACCTTCCGCGACACGGCCTGACCGTTTAGCGGATTGCGAATCAAGTCTTGCTTGGAAGGACCTAAAACTTGCGTGCGCGCAGCATATCACAGAACCGATACCGGAGTTCACGGCGAAATGTGCCTGAAAGCACCGCGCGACGGGGTTTTGCCGGATTGCCACGACCCGCGGGAACAGTGTTTTGCAGTCAACCCGATTGCGCATCGCGCAGATGCAAAAAAGGCTGCCCGCAGGCAGCCTTTTCCGTGATGCAGCGAACGGCCGAAACGCTTAGTCGACCGCGCCTTCGCGGCTCGCGCGGCGACGCTCGTGCTCCTTCAGGAAGCGCTTGCGCAGGCGGATCGATTGCGGCGTCACTTCGACGAGTTCGTCGTCGTCGATGAATTCGACCGCGTATTCCAGCGACATCTGGACCGGCGGCACGAGACGCACGGCTTCGTCGGTACCCGACGCGCGCACGTTGGTCAGCTGCTTGCCCTTGATCGGGTTCACGACGAGGTCGTTGTCGCGGCTGTGGATGCCGATGATCATGCCCTCATAGAGCGCGTCACCCGGCTTCACGAACATGCGGCCGCGATCCTGCAGCTTCCACAGTGCGTAGGCCACGGCAGCGCCGTCGTCCTGCGAGATCAGCACGCCGTTGCGGCGCTCGAACACCGAGCCGTCCTTGACCGGTGCGTACGAGTCGAAGATGTGGCTCATCAGGCCCGTGCCGCGCGTGAGCGTCAGGAATTCGCTCTGGAAGCCGATCAGGCCACGCGCCGAGATCTTGTACTCCAGACGCGTACGGCCGCGGCCGTCCGACGCCATGTCGAGCATTTCGCCCTTGCGGCGACCGAGCTCTTCCATCACGCCACCCTGATGCTCGTCCTCGACGTCGACGGTCAGCAGTTCGTACGGCTCGTGACGCACACCGTCGATTTCCTGCATCACGACGCGCGGACGCGACACGGCCAGCTCGTAACCTTCACGACGCATGTTCTCGACGAGAATCGTCAGGTGCAGTTCGCCACGGCCCGACACCTCGAACACCGTTTCGTCGCCGGTGTCCTTCACGCGCAGCGCGACGTTGTGGTTCAGTTCCTTCATCAGGCGGTCGCGGATCTGGCGGCTCGTGACGAACTTGCCTTCGCGGCCGGCAAGCGGCGACGAGTTGACGAGGAAGTTCATCGTCAGCGTCGGCTCGTCGACGGTGATCATCGGCAGCGCTTCCGGCGTGTCCACCGCGCAGATCGTTGCACCGATGCCGACGTCTTCAATACCGTTGATCAGCACGATGTCGCCCGCTTCGGCCGACTCGACCTGCACGCGCTCGAGGCCCGTGAACGACAGCACCTGGTTGATCTTGCGGTTCAGCACATCGCCTTCCGGCCCGAAGCGCATCGCGACCGGCTGGCCCGGCTTGATACGACCGCGCGTGATGCGGCCGACGCCGATCCGGCCGACGTACGTCGAATAGTCGAGCGACGTGATCTGCAGCTGCAGCGGCGCGTCCGGATCCGCCGGGCGGACCGGCACGTGCTCGAGGACTGCCTCGAACAGCGGCCGCATGTCGCCTTCGCGCGCGGCCGGGTCGAGCGACGCATAGCCATTCAGGCCCGATGCGTAGACGATCGGGAAGTCGAGCTGCTCTTCCGTTGCGCCGAGCTTGTCGAACAGGTCGAAGGTCTGGTTGATGACCCAGTCGATCCGCGCGCCCGGACGATCGATCTTGTTGACGATGACGATCGGCTTCAGGCCGAGCGCGAGCGCCTTCTTCGTGACGAAGCGCGTCTGCGGCATCGGGCCCTCGACCGCGTCGACGAGCAGCAGCACCGAGTCGACCATCGACAGCACGCGCTCCACCTCGCCACCGAAGTCCGCGTGCCCCGGCGTGTCGACGATGTTGATGTGCGTGCCTTCGTACTCGACCGCGCAGTTCTTCGCGAGAATCGTGATCCCGCGCTCTTTTTCGATGTCGTTCGAGTCCATCACCCGCTCCGCAATCTGCTGGTTCTCGCGGAAGGTGCCGGACTGGCGAAGCAGTTGGTCGACGAGCGTAGTCTTGCCGTGGTCGACGTGGGCGATGATGGCGATATTGCGAAGGGCGCGGGTCATAGAAACCTGGAAATCGTTTGAACGCGCAAAAGCGCCCGCTCGTTTCTCACGGGCGCGCGCATTGCAGCTTGGAAAGCCACAAATTATAGCACGTGCGGATGTCGGGAGCTGACGGCGCGTTGCGACGCAACACAAGTGGGCCGACTACCCCTCCCCCTCGGACACACCAGTCAATCGAAGCCCACGTCACCGGAGAGCTCAAAGACCTTATTTCTATAAGGGATTTGTGTGACGTAAAGCGCGCCCTTTGCCGTTCGATTAACATTTGCCGCGGCAAGCAACTGTGCCTATACTGCTGCCTAGTCAACTATTGCAGCTTCAGGGTTTTATGTCGGATTCTTCTACGCAACCACCCGTTTCGCCGCTGTCCTCGTATCAGATGAACGACAGCGTCGGTTATCTGATGTCGCGCGTGAAGTCGGTGATGACCAACCTCGTCACGCAACGCACGCAGGAAGAGCTCGGCATCACGGGCACACAGGCGAGCATGCTGTTCATGATCGCGGTCGGCAAATGCTCGACGGCCGCCGAGCTCGCGCGCGAATACGGGATCGATGCGAGCGCGGTCACGCGCCTGCTCGACCGGGTCGAGAAACGCGGCCTGCTGTCCCGCGTGCGCAGCGTCGAAGATCGGCGTGTCGTGCGCCTCGAACTGACCGACGAAGGCCGTGCGCTCGCCGAACGGCTGCCGCCGATTTTCCGCAGCGTGCTCGACCAGGTGCTGGACGGGTTTACGCCGGAAGAAGTCGGGTTCCTGAAGAGCATGCTGCGCCGCATTCTCAGCAACTACTGCGAGACCGCCGGCGGCAGCATCACGTAATAGTTGCCATAACAATTACTTTTGACAGATTAATGTAAGGAAATCCTTGCAGTGTCCATCATTCATTCCGAGTCAGGGATCAGCGCGATGAAATCCTCCCCGTTGTCCGTGCGCGCCGGCTCGTGCCGCGCCGCCGTCGCCGCCGCGGTCGCCGCACTGGCGCTGGCGGGCTGCGCGAACTACATCGGCATCAAGAGCGACAAGCAGATCGCTCCCGCGTCGCAATTCGAATCCGCCCAGAGCCTGCCGGCCCAGGGCGGCCAGTGGCCGGCGCTCGACTGGGCCAGCCAGTTCGGCGACCCGCAGCTGCCGAAGCTGATCGACGAAGCCCTGCAGGGCAATCCGTCGATCGCACAGGCGCAGGCGCGCATCGCAAAGGCGTCGTCGTACATCGAATCGTCGCGCTCGAATCTGATGCCGAAGGCGGAAGCCAGCTATTCGTGGACGCGCGAGCTGTATTCGTCGAACGCGCTGTTCCCGCCCCCGTACGGCGGCCAGTGGTACAGCGAGAACAACGCGCTCGCGAGTGCGTCGTGGGAACTCGACCTGTGGGGCAAGAACCGCGAACGCCTGCACACTGCCGTCTCGCAGGAGAAGGCGGCCGAAGCCGACATGCAGCAGGCGCGCATCACGCTCGCGTCGTCGGTCGCACGCACCTACAACTCGCTCGCACAGCTCTATGCGCTGCGCGATATCGCGCAGCGCGAGATCACCAATCGCGAGACGGTCGGCAAGATCACCGACGGCCGTGTGTCGGCAGGCCTCGACACCAACGTCGAACGCCAGACGGCGCGCGGCAATATCGCGACGACCCAGGCTTCGCTGTCCGATCTCGATGGCCAGATCACGACGGTGCGCTACCAGCTCGCCGCGCTGCTCGGCAAGGGCCCGGATCGCGGGCTGCAGATCGCGGCGCCCGTGCTGAACCCCAGCGGCGAAGTCGCGCTGCCCGGCAACCTGCCGGCCGATCTCGTCTCGCGCCGCCCCGACATCGTCGCCGCGCGCTGGCAGGTCGAAGCCGCGATGCACGACGTGAAGGAAGCGAAGGCCGAGTTCTATCCCGACGTGAACCTCGCGGCCGGCTTCGGCTTCGATGCGTTCGGCTGGGGCAAATTCCTGAACTTCGCGAGCCGTCAGGCGCAGTTCGGCCCGGCGATCCACCTGCCGATTTTCGACGCCGGCGCGCTGCGCGCGCAGCTCAAGGGCCGCTACGCGGACTTCGACCTGTCGGTGGCGAACTACAACCAGACCCTGATCAGTGCGCTGAACGACGTCGCGACGCAGGTCGCATCGATCCGCGCGGTCGATCGCCAGATGGGCGATGCGCAACGCGCACTCGACGCATCGACGCGCGCTTATGACCTCGCGGTCATCCGCTACAAGGCCGGCCTGTCGCCGCAACTGCAGGTGCTGACGGCGGACAGCAACCGCCTCGCATCGGAGCAGACGGTGACCAACCTGAAGATGCGCCGGCGCGACATGCAGCTCGCGCTGATCAAGGCGCTGGGTGGCGGGTTCGACGCGACCGGCACGCCGCTCGCCGCACCCGATGCCGACAAGCCGACAAAACAGGCCGCCAACTGATCCGGCGCCACCACTACGCAGACACTCGAAATAACGGACGGAGAAAATCGCCATGAGCGACCAACAAAACGCCGCCAGCGCGCAGCCGCAGAACAATGGCAAGCGCAAACGGATGATGACGCTGCTCGTCGCGGTCATCGTGATCGCGGCCATCGCGTATGGTCTGTACTACTTCCTCGTCGCCCGCTTCCATGAAGGGACCGACGACGCGTACGTGAACGGCAACGTCGTGCAGATCACGCCGCAAGTCACCGGCACCGTGATCGCGGTGAAGGCCGACGATACGCAGACCGTCAAGGCCGGCGATCCGCTCGTCGTGCTCGACCCGGCCGACTCGCAAGTCGCGCTGCAGCAGGCCGAAGCCAATCTCGCGCAAACGGTGCGCCAGGTGCGTGGCCTGTTCGTCAACGACGACCAGTACCGCGCGCAAGTCGCGCTGCGCCAGTCCGACCTGTCGAAGGCCGAGGACGACCTCCGCCGCCGCGTGGCCGTCGCGCAAACGGGCGCCGTGTCGCAGGAAGAAATCTCGCACGCTCGCGACGCCGTTCGCGCCGCCCAGGCGTCGCTTGACGCTTCGCAGCAACAGCTCGCGTCGAACCGCGCGCTGACCGCGAACACGACGATCGCCTCGCATCCGAACGTGATGGCTGCGGCCGCGAAGGTTCGCGACGCGTACCTGGCAAACGCCCGTAACGTGCTGCCCGCGCCGGTCACCGGCTATGTCGCGAAGCGCTCGGTGCAGGTCGGCCAGCGCGTGTCGCCGGGCACGCCGCTCATGTCGGTGGTGCCGCTGAACGCAGTGTGGGTCGATGCGAACTTCAAGGAAGTCCAGCTCAAGCACATGCGCATCGGCCAGCCGGTCGAACTGACGGCCGACATCTACGGCTCGTCGGCGGTCTACCACGGCAAGGTGGTCGGCTTCTCGGCCGGTACGGGCTCGGCGTTCTCGCTTCTGCCAGCGCAGAACGCGACGGGTAACTGGATCAAGGTCGTGCAGCGCCTGCCGGTGCGGATCGAACTCGATCCGAAGGATCTCGACAAGCACCCGCTGCGCATCGGCCTGTCGATGCAGGTCGACGTGGACATCAAGGACGAACGCGGCGACCAGCTCGTGAACGCGCCGAACACCGTCTACGAGACCAACGTGTTCGCGAAGTACGGCGACGAAGCCGATGCCGAAATCGCCCGCATCATCGCCGAGAACGCAGGCGGCAACGCACCGGCGCCGGCCGCGTCGAAGTCGAATGCCGTCGCGAAGATGATGTAACCGCTCCGACTCCGGAAAAACAACCGACATGGCACAGGCTCCTGTCTCTCACCCGCCCTTGCAGGGCGGGCAACTCGTGATCGGGACGATCGCGGTATCGCTCGCGGTGTTCATGAACGTGCTCGACACGTCCATCGCGAACGTCGCGATCCCGACCATCTCGGGCGACCTCGGCGTGTCGTCCGACCAGGGCACGTGGGTCATCACGTCGTTCGCGGTCGCGAACGCGATTTCCGTGCCGCTGACCGGCTGGCTGACCGATCGCTTCGGGCAGGTGCGCCTGTTCCTCGCGTCGATCATCCTGTTCGTGATTTCGTCGTGGATGTGCGGTCTCTCGCCCAACCTGCCGTTCCTGCTCGGGTCGCGCGTGCTGCAAGGCGCGGTGGCAGGCCCGATGATTCCGCTGTCGCAAGCGCTTCTGCTGTCGAGCTATCCGCGCGCCAAGGCACCGATGGCGCTCGCGCTATGGGCGATGACGACGCTGATCGCGCCCGTCGCCGGCCCGATTCTCGGCGGCTGGATCTCGGACAACTACTCGTGGCCGTGGATCTTCTACGTCAACATCCCGGTCGGCATCGCCGCCGCCGCCGCGACGTGGGCGATCTACCGCAATCGGGAGTCGACCGTGCGCCGCGCGCCGATCGACGGCGTGGGCCTCGCGCTGCTGGTCGTCTGGGTCGGCTCGCTGCAGATCATGCTCGACAAGGGCAAGGATCTCGACTGGTTCGCGTCGACGACCATCATCGTGCTCGCGCTGACCGCCGTCATTGCGTTCGCGTTCTTCGTCATCTGGGAATTGACTGCCGAGCATCCGGTCGTCGATCTGTCGCTGTTCCGCATGCGGAACTTCACCGGCGGCACGGTTGCGCTGTCGATCGGGTACGGCCTGTACTTCGGCAACCTCGTGCTGCTGCCGCTGTGGCTGCAGACCCAGATCGGCTACACCGCGACCGACGCCGGTCTCGTGATGGCGCCGGTCGGGCTGTTCGCGATCCTGCTGTCTCCGCTCACCGGGAAGTATCTGCCGCGCACCGATCCGCGCTTCATCTCGACGGCATCGTTCCTGACGTTTGCGCTGTGCTTCTGGATGCGGTCGCGCTACACGACGGGCGTCGACGAGTGGTCGCTGACGCTGCCGACGCTCGTGCAGGGCATCGCGATGGCCGGCTTCTTCATCCCGCTGGTGTCGATCACGCTGTCCGGCCTGCCCGGCCACCGCATCCCCGCGGCATCGGGCCTGTCGAACTTCGTGCGGATCATGTGCGGCGGTATCGGCACATCGATCTTCCAGACGGCCTGGGACCATCGCAACAACTTCCATCACGCGCAACTGGTCGAGCAGGCGAACGTCTACAACCCGACGTTCAACCAGGCTGTCACGCAGATGGGCAACCTCGGGCTGACGCAGGACCAGGCGCACGGGCTGATCAACAACATGGCCACGCAGCAGGCCGCGCAGCTCGGCGTGAACGACCTGTTCTACATCTCTGCGGCGATCTTCGTGCTGCTGATCGGGCTGATCTGGATCACGAAGCCCGAGCGCGCGGGTGGCGGCGATGCAGGTGCCGCAGCATCGGCTGCACACTGAACACGCAGCCTGAACGCAAAAAAGCCCGGTCGACATCTCACGTCGACCGGGCTTTTTTCATTCCGACGGAAGCGCGTTCGCGCGGCTGCGTCAGGCCGCCGTGACGACGAGCCGTTCCGGCGCAAGTACGCCGTTCGCCTTGCGAGCCACGCCGAGCAGCCGAGTGGCGTCATAGACGCGCACACGCTCGCCTTCGGCCGCATCGATCGGATCGAGCCCCGACAGCGGCAGACGCTGGCCGTGCAGGAACCGTTTCGCGCTGGTTTCATCGAGACGAACCAGCGGAAACGTCGACAGCAACGCGTCGACCGGCTGGAGCCACGCATCCCGCGACGCTTCGTCCGCATCGGACAGCGCATCGAGCGTCACCGCATGCTCGAGCGTCAGCGCACCGACGCCCGTGCGACGCAGCATCGTCAGATGCGCACCGCAACCGAGTGCCTCGCCGATATCCTCCGCCAGCGTGCGCACATAAGTGCCCTTGCTGCAGGTCACGCGAAACGTCACGTCAGGCAGGTCGCACGCGAGCAGGTCGAGTGCGAGGATCGTCACGTTGCGGCCCTCGCGCTCGACGGTCTGCCCCGCCCGCGCATATTCGTACAGCGGCTTGCCATCGCGCTTGAGCGCCGAATACATCGGCGGCACCTGCACGATCTCGCCGGTGAAGCGCACGAGCGCGGCCTCCACCGCCGTGCGATCGCACTCGACCGGCCGCGTGTCGATCACCTCGCCTTCCGCGTCGCCGGTGGCCGTGCGCTGGCCGAGACGCATCGTCGCTTCGTAGGTCTTGTCCGCTTCGAGCAGATCCTGCGAGAACTTCGTCGCCTCGCCGAAGCACAGCGGCAGCAGGCCCGAAGCCAGCGGATCGAGCGTGCCGGTGTGACCGGCTTTCTTCGCGAGCAGCAGACGCTTCGCGCGAATCAGCGCGTCGTTGCTCGACAGGCCGACGGGCTTGTCGAGCAGGAGGACGCCATCCAGCACGCGCCGGGGCACGCGCGGACGTTGGGATGCTGCAGTCGTCATAGGCCGGTCGAGCTCAGTCGTCCTTGGCGGCCGCGTCGGCCTCGTCGTCGTCCTTCGCGCGCGTCGAGTTCGCTTCCTTGATCAGGCGCGACATTTCCACGGCCTTCTCGATCGTCTGGTCGTAGTGGAAATGCAGCGTCGGCACCGTATGGATGTGCAGGCGCTTGAACAACAGGTTGTGCAAGTGACCCGACGCGTGGTTCAGCGCTTCCTGCGTCTTGTCCGGATCGCCGGTCAACGCGGTGAAGTAGACCTTCGCGTGTGCGTAATCCGGCGTGAGTTCCACGCTCTGGATGGTCACGATGCCGATGCGCGGATCCTTGACCTCGCGCATGATGAGTTCGGACAGATCGCGCTGAATCTGGTCAGCGATCTGCACGTTACGATTGGGGGAAGTACGTTTCCTGGACATGATCGATCCGTGATCCGTTTATCAGGATGAAGCGGCGGCCAGTGTTGGCACGCCACATGAAAATGGGCGGGACAGGCCCAAGCCTGCCCCGCCCATGAGCCGATGCGCGAGGGTTACAGCGTACGCGCGACTTCGGTCACTTCGAAGACTTCGAACTGGTCGCCTTCGACGATGTCGTTGAAGTTCTTCACCGACATACCGCACTCGAAGCCTTGCTTCACTTCCTTCACGTCGTCCTTGAAGCGCTTCAGCGATTCGAGTTCGCCCGTGAAGATCACGACGTTGTTGCGCAGCACGCGCACCGACGACGAGCGCTTGACGATACCGTCCGTCACCATACAGCCGGCGACTGCACCGATCTTCGGTACCTTGAAGACCTGGCGCACCTCGACCATGCCGGTGATGACTTCGCGCTTCTCCGGCGCCAGCATGCCCGACATTGCCGCCTTCACCTCATCCACTGCGTCATAGATGATGTTGTAGTAACGGATGTCGATGCCGTTCGACTCGGCCAGCTTGCGCGCCTGTGCATCTGCACGCGTGTTGAAACCGATGATGACCGCCTTCGATGCCGTTGCGAGGTTGACGTCATTTTCGCTGATGCCACCCACCGCGCTGTGCACGATCTGCACGCGCACTTCGTCGGTCGACAGCTTGAGCAGCGACTGCACGAGTGCTTCCTGCGAGCCCTGCACGTCCGCCTTGATGATGAGCGGCAGGTTCTGCACTTCGCCTTCGCCCATCTGCTCGAGCATGCTCTCCAGCTTCGCGGCCTGCTGCTTCGCAAGCTTCACGTCGCGGAACTTGCCTTGACGGAACAGTGCGATTTCACGCGCCTTGCGCTCGTCCGGCAGCACGATCACTTCCTCGCCCGCACCCGGCACTTCCGACAGACCCTGGATTTCGACCGGGATCGACGGGCCGGCTTCCTTCGTCGGCTTGCCGTTCTCGTCGAGCATCGCGCGCACGCGGCCGTAAGCCGTACCCGCCAGCACGACGTCGCCTCGGTTCAGCGTACCGGACTGCACCAGGATCGTCGCGACCGGGCCCTTGCCCTTGTCGAGCTTCGCTTCGATCACGATGCCCTTGGCCGGCGCCTCGACCGGTGCCTTCAGTTCCAGCACTTCGGCTTGCAGCAGCACGTTCTCGAGCAGATCGTCGATACCCGCGCCCGTCTTCGCCGAAACCGGCACGAACGGCGAATCGCCACCGTACTCTTCCGGCACGACGCCTTCCGCGACCAGCTCCTGCTTGACGCGATCGAGATTCGCGTCCGGCTTGTCGATCTTGTTGATCGCGACGACGATCGGCACACCGCCTGCCTTCGCGTGGGCGATGGCTTCCTTCGTCTGCGGCATCACACCGTCGTCGGCTGCCACCACCAGCACCACGATATCGGTCGCCTTCGCGCCGCGTGCACGCATTGCCGTGAACGCTTCGTGACCCGGCGTATCGAGGAACGTGATGACGCCACGCGGCGTCTCGACGTGATAAGCGCCGATGTGCTGCGTAATACCGCCCGCTTCGCCAGCAGCAACCTTCGCGCGGCGGATGTGGTCGAGCAGCGAGGTCTTGCCGTGGTCGACGTGACCCATGACCGTGACGACCGGCGGACGCGGCAGTTGCTCCGCATCGGTACCCGTTTCGCCTTCGACGAGCAGCGCTTCCGGATCGTCCAGCTTCGCGGCAACCGCGCGGTGGCCCAGTTCCTCGACGATGATCATCGCCGTTTCCTGGTCCAGCACCTGGTTGATCGTGACCATCTGGCCCATCTTCATCATCACCTTGATGACTTCAGAGGCCTTGACCGACATCTTGTGCGCGAGGTCGGCAACCGACACGGTTTCCGGCACGTGCACTTCGCGGACGATCGGTTCGGTCGGCGCCTGGAACGTCGAGCTGTCCTGGTGACGGCCGCGACCCTTCGGGCCGCCGCGCCAGCCGCGGTCGACGCCGCCGCTCGAATCACCGCGCGTCTTGATGCCGCGACGCTTCGATGCGTCGTCCTGCCAGCCGCCCTTGCCTGCGCCCGGCTTCTTGTTGCGGTCGCCCGCGCCTGCCGGCGCCTGCGTCGTTGCCGGTGCTGCACCGGCCGGCTTCTTCACGGCCGGACGCGCCTGCGCACCTTCCGGCTTTGCCGGTTTGTGCAGCGTGCCCTTCGCTTCGGCCGGCTTCGGCGGCTCGACCGGCTTCGGCGGCTCGACTGCCTTGACCACGGCCTTGCGCGGCGTGTTCATCATTTCGCGAATCGCACGCGCTTCGGCTTCTGCCGCCGCACGACGCTTGCTGATCTCTTCCTGCTCGGCGCGCGCCTTGTCCGCCGCCTCGCGGGCAGCGTCTTCAGCCTTCTTCGCCGCTTCGCGCTGAGCCGCACGTTCGGCGGCTGCGCGTGCTTCGTCCTGCGCGGACTGCGTGCTCGCCGCTTCCTGCTGCTCGGCTGCTGCAGCCTGCTGTGCGGCTGCCTGCTGCTGAGCGGCCGCAGCTTCGGCCGCAGCACGCTTCGTCGCTGCCTCTTCCTCGGCGCGACGACGCTCGGCTTCAGCCGCTTCCTCGCGGGCGCGGCGCTCCGCTTCCTCGCGCTCGAGGCGTTCCTGACGCTCGCGAAGCTCCTGCGCCTGCTTCTCGAGCAGCTCGGCCTCACGGCGCGCTTCTTCTTCGCGACGCTTCAGTTCCGCATCGTCGTCCGCTTCGGCAACCTGCGCCTGACCCTGTTCCGCACCCTCGCTCACGTCGTCGCGCTTGACGAACGTACGCTTCTTGCGGACCTCGACCTGAATGGTGCGAGCCTTGCCCGTCGCGTCAGATTGCTTGATCTCCGACGTATGCTTGCGGGTCAGCGTGATCTTGCGCTTGTCGCCGTCGGTTGCGCCGTGCGACTTGCGCAAATGATCGAGCAGACGCGCCTTGTCCGTTTCGGACAGCGCATCGTCTTCACTCGCTTTCTGGACGCCCGCTGCCTGCAGCTGTTCGAGCAGCACACCAGCAGGCATTTTCAGTTCCGCGGCAAATTGGGCTACGTTGTTACTCGCCATTCATTCCTCTTAGTGCAAGGACCGATTCCTTGCGGTTAGCATCGGGTCAGGCCATACGGCCGCCATCAAATCAGTGCGCCATGGTCATTTCTCACTGGAACCAATGTTCACGTGCTTTCATGATCAACGCCTTAGCGGCATCCTCTTCCATTCCGGTCATGTCGACCAGTTCATCTACAGCCAGCTCGGCGAGATCGTCGCGCGTCTGCACGCCGTGTTCGGCCAGCTTCGCGAGCAGCTCCGGCGTGATGCCGTCGAGGCTCTTGAGATCCAGCGCTGCGTTCTCGACCTTTTCTTCGTTCGCGATGGCCATCGTCAACAGCGCGTCGCGTGCGCGGTTGCGCAGTTCGTGCACGGTGTCCTCGTCGAACGCCTCGATTTCGAGCATTTCGTTGAGCGGCACGTACGCGATCTCTTCCAGGCTCGTGAAGCCTTCGTCGATCAGGATGTCGGCAACTTCTTCGTCGACGTCGAGACGCGCCATGAACAGTGCACGCAGCCGGTCGCGCTCTTCACCCTGCTTCAGGGCGGATTCGTCCGGCGTCATGATGTTGATCTGCCAGCCGGTCAGTTCGCCTGCAAGACGAACGTTCTGACCGCTGCGGCCGATCGCGACAGCCAGCTCGTTCTCGTCGACGACGACGTCCATCGAGTGCTTTTCTTCATCGACGACAATCGACTGGACAGCTGCCGGCGCGAGCGCGCCGATCACGAACTGGGCGGGATCCTCCGACCATAGCACGATGTCGATGTTTTCGCCACCGAGCTCGTTGCGCACGGCCTGCACGCGGGAACCGCGGATGCCGACGCAGGTCCCGATCGGATCGATCCGCTTGTCGTACGCGATGACGCCGATCTTCGCGCGCACGCCCGGGTCGCGGGCAGCCGCCTTGATCTCGAGCAGGCCCTGCTCGATTTCCGGCACTTCCATCTCGAACAGCTTCATCAGGAACTCGGGCGCCGTACGCGACAGCTCGATCTGCGGGCCGCGCGCAGTGCGGTCGACCTTCGCGATGTAAGCGCGCACGCGGTCGCCCACGCGCAGGTTTTCCTTCGGGATCAGCTGATCGCGGCGCAGCAGCGCCTCGACACGGCCCGATTCGACGATGAAGTTGCCCTTGTCGAGGCGCTTCACCGTACCCGTCATGATCTTTTCACCACGCTCGAGGTAGTCGTTCAGGATCTGCTCGCGCTCGGCGTCGCGCACCTTCTGCAGGATCACCTGCTTGGCGGCCTGCGCGCCGATGCGACCGAACTCGATCGACGGAACGGGTTCCTCGACATACTCGCCGACTTCGACGTCGGGCTTCTGCTCACGTGCTTCGAACAGCAGGATCTCGCGATCCGGCTCCTGCAAACCTGCCTCATCGGGCACGACGAGCCAGCGACGGAAGGTTTCGTGCTCGCCGCTTTCGCGATCGATATGGACGCGGATTTCGGCGCCTTCGTCGAACAGCTTCTTGGAAGCGGACGCGAGCGCAGCCTCGAGGGCGCCCAGCACCACATCCTTGTCGACGTTTTTCTCGCGCGCCAGCGCATCCACCAGCATCAACACTTCGCGACTCATTATTTGCGGCTCCTAAAGTCAACTTGCGGAATCAGGCGGGCTTTGTCGATATCGGCCAGCGTGAAATCCAGCATGGCCGCCTCGCCCTTCTTCCTCTCAAATTCCAAACCGATCGTTTCGCCATTCGGCGCGTGCAGAATGCCCCGGTACGTCTTGCGCCCGTCCAGCGGCTTTTTCAAGGTCACGGAAACTTCGCTGCCGGCGAAGCGCTCGAAGTCGGCCAGCTTCTTCAACGGGCGGTCGAGCCCCGGGGACGAGACTTCGAGCCGTTCGTAATCGATGTTTTCGACCGTCAAGACGTGCTGGAGCTGACGCGTGACCTTTTCGCAATCTTCGAGCGAGATGCCGGCAGGCTGATCGATATAGATGCAAAGCATGCCGCGCCCGGTGCGCTCGAGATCCACCAGCTCGTAGCCGAGCCCGGTGACCGTGGTTTCTATCAGTTCCGTCAGTTGCACTGTGTCCTCTCAGGTGTTCGCGCCCGCCGCTCGCGATTCACCCGCGGGCGCGCGCCTTAGCCGGCGCAGGAAGCGCTACCCGAGATGCCTAACCGTTTCAGCAAAAAAAAATGGGCGGAACGCCCATCTTCTTACTGGTGGTCGCACCTGAGCCGCACATTGAATCCGTACGCCCAGCGACTCCGCGATTATAGCGATTTTTGGCGCAAACGCCAAGCCAGCCGGTAAAAGCAGCATGTCGCCTGCCTTTACGGGCCCAAAAATGCGAAATCGGGCTGCATGATCGACCGGCGCCATCGTGGCATGCCGGTGATCGGTTATGCCGGCGGCCGTCCAGCACCGCGTGACATATATACAGTCGAAAGCAATAAACGCAATGCCTCGCGCCGGCAGGACCGGCCGGATGCCGATCCAGCCGGCACACCGGCGGCCTTGCGCCGCATGCCTGAATGCTCAGCGGCTGCGCGTACGGCTGCGCTGCGGACGCTGACCGCCGCGCGGGCCGCCGCCGTTGCCGGCACCCTCGGCACGATTGCCGTTCGGGTTGCGGTTACCGCCCTTGCTGCCGCCACGCTTGGGGCCCGCGCCGTCGCGCTTGGGGCCTGCGCCATACGACGCGCGGTTGCCGTCGACATCGCCACGGCCACCGCCAGGGCGATTGCCATCGCGTCCGCCTCCGCCCGCACGGTTGCCATCCCGGCCGCCGCCGGCGCGATTGCCGTAGCCCGACGGTGCGACCGGCAGGCTGCCGTAGCCGCTCAGACCCGGCAGGCCCGGCCCGCCACGACGACCACCACCACGACGCGGCTGATCCAGCTGCCCGTGCGTCGTCAGCACCGGCTCGCGGCTGATGAAGCCCATCGACGTCTGCATCGGATCGGGCTGGCGACGCTCTGCCTGGCCTGCACCGGCGCGCTTGCCCTTCTCCTCGGACGGCGCCTTCAGGCCGACGGTCGCCATCAGCTTGCGCACCTGCGTGTCGTCGAGCTCTTCCCAACGACCGCGCTTCAGGCCGCGCGGCAGCGGAATCGGGCCGTGACGCGTACGGATCAGGCGGCTCACCATCAGGCCGACCGCCTCGAACATCCGGCGCACTTCGCGGTTGCGGCCTTCGGCCAGCGCAACGTGATACCAGTGGTTCGTGCCTTCGCCGCCGCCGTCGCGGATGCGCAGGAAGTTCGCCGGGCCGTCATCGAGCTCGACGCCGTGCAGCAGCTTCTGCCGCATGCCTTCGGCCAGTTCGCCGACGACACGCACCGCGTACTCGCGCTCGACGCTGTAGCGCGGATGCATGAAGCGGTTTGCGAGGTCACCCGAAGTCGTCAGCATCAGCAGACCTTCGGTATTGAAGTCGAGGCGGCCCACCGCGAGCCATTTCGCCGTCTTCATCGGCGGCAGGCGGTCGAACACCGACGGACGGCCTTCCGGATCCGCGTGGCTGACGATCTCGCCCGTCGGCTTGTGGTACAGCAGCACGCGCGGCGGCTTGTTCGGCAGCTTGCGCTTGACCGGCTTGCCGTTGATCCGCACCTGGTCGGTCGGCATGATGCGCTGGCCAATGTGCGCGGGCTCGCCGTTCACCGACACGCGGCCGGCGACGATCAGCTCTTCCATTTCGCGGCGCGAGCCCATGCCCGCTTCCGCCAGCACCTTGTGAAGCTTCGGCGCGTCGTCGTCCGGCGACAGCACGCGCTTGTTCGCCGGCTGGCTACGGCCGCGACGCAGCATCGGCGCACGCACGCCGCTACCGCCCGCGGAGTTGTCCGCGTCGAATGCCGGCGACGTCACGTAGGCGAACAGTTCGTCCTGGGACGCATCGCCTTCCACCTTTGCCTCACCGCCTTCAGCCTTCGGTGCGCTGCCGCGACGACCCTGGCCGCCCTGAGCCTTGGCCGCGCCTTCGCGCTTGGCCGCCGGCTTGCGAGCACCCTTGGCCGCACCTTCCTTGCGCGGCGCACGCGTCGGCTGCTGCGCTTCGGCGGCCTCGGCCGGCTGCGCGTCAGCGCCTTCGCCGCCCTGCGACTCGCCTTCGGCGCCCTTCGACTTGGCTGCCGCGCGACGCCGCGCGATCAGGCTGCGCGGGCCTCGCCGCAGACCGCGGCGGGGACGCTCGTCGCCACCCTCGGCCGAAGCGCCCTGCTCCGGCGCATCGTCGGCACGCGCTGCCTGCACGGCAGGCGCGGACGATTCAATATCGTGGATATCTGTCAAAACAACCTCAAAATGTCAGGTCTCGCGCCCGGCGCGGGCGCGGCAAGAAGTTGGCCGCGATCAGGCGCGACGCTGTTCAGGTTCTGCTTCGTCGTCCGGCAGCGCATCGGCACCGATGGGTGCACTGGCGCTTCGTACGGCATCGGCGAGACTGTCGGACGTGTCGTCCAGCATCTCGTCGTCCGCAGGACGGGAACGGGGGGCGTCGGCCTGACCAGCCTCGCCGGGCGTGTCGCCGGCCGCTTCCGCTCCGTCTCCGGCAACCGCTTCGGCAGCCGGCTTGCGATCTTCCTCGCTCCAATCCGCGCGCAGCGGTTCGGGCTGCACACCGGCCGGCACTGCTTCGGCGCCAGCCTGTTCCATTTGTTCCGTTTGCCCGCGGACAGCATCGAGCGTATCGCGGCTCGCGATTTCATGCGTCGACGCGACGTCCGCCGCGGGATCATCCGGCAAGCCGGCCGATTGACCGGCGGATGCTTCATCCGTTTGCGGCGCGTCGTCCGCGGCGTCGCCGGCAACCGGCATGCCCTCGTCGAAATCCATCGCCTGCTGCGCAAGCAGCGCGGCCTCGATGTTCGCGGCCGGCTCTTCGAGGGCAGGCAGATCATCGAGCGCCTTCAGGCCGAGGTCGTCGAGGAACTGCTTGGTCGTCGCATACAGCGCCGGGCGTCCCGGCACGTCGCGATGACCGATCACTTCGATCCAGCCGCGATCCTCGAGTTGCTTGACCACCTGCGTATTGACCGTCACGCCGCGAATCTCTTCGATGTCGCCGCGCGTGACAGGTTGCCGGTACGCGATGATCGCGAGCGTTTCGAGCACCGCACGCGAATATTTCGGCGGCTTCTCGGGATGCAGGCGGTCGAGATAGTGACGCATCGCCGGCTTGCTCTGGAAGCGCCATCCGGTTGCCAGCGCCACCAGTTCGACGCCGCGGCCGGACCAATCCTGTTTCAGATCTTCGAGCAACGTGCGGACCGTGTCAGCCGACACGCCGTCGGCAAAGAGCTTGCGCAAATCGCCGAGTTTCAGCGGTTCCTGCGCGCAGATCAAAGCAGTCTCGAGGACGATCTTCGCCTCTTGGGTATTCATGCAGCTAGGCCAGACCCTGTGGTCAAACGAACCGGATCAACAAACAGACGAAAGGAACGGAAGACGCGCTCGCCCGATTCTGATCGGTCATATTGATGGGAGCACGAACCGGGGGCGGCGAACCAACTTCAGGCCAGGCCCAAACCGGACGGAACAGCACGGCTCAACGACGGAACCGCGTGACTGAGCGCCATATTACGCAAAATTGCCCGGTGCGTAAAGATGAGCCGAACGGGTTGCCGCCAGCGCGCCGCGCCCGCTCCGGCCCCGCTTCAGCGGTCGGCCACGCCCCGCGCGAGGAACCGCCGCAACCGCTCGACACCCGCGTCGAGGCGCGCCGGATCGCACGCGTAGCACCAGCGCACGAACCCTTCCCCCTCCTGGCCGAATGCACGCCCAGGCGCGAGGCCGAGCCCCGCCTCGCGCACCAGCGTCTTGCAGAACGCGAGGCTGTCTGACGCACCCGGCAGGCGCAGAAACATGTACATCGCGCCCGGCGGAGGCGGCACCTCGACACCCGGCAGGGTGCGCAGCGCGGCGACCAGGTGATCGCGCGCATCGCGCAGTGCCGCGACGAACGATCGCACGAACGGCTCGCCATCGCGCAGCGCGACCTCACCCGCGGCCTGCACGAAGCCCGGCGCACACGACGTGTTGTATTCGACGAGCTTCGACAGGTCAGCCATCACCGCTGCCGGCGCGATGAGCCACCCCAGGCGCCAGCCCGTCATCGCCCACGCTTTCGAAAACGAATTCACGACGATGACCCGCTCGTCGCGCGATGCGATGTCGAGGAACGATGGCGCGCCGTCCGCGCCGCCTGCGTCGAACGCGAGCCGCTCGTACACCTCGTCGGCAACCAGCCAGATACCGTGGCGGCGGCAATGGGCGAGCACGGCTTGCTGGTCGTCGCGCGACATCGTCCAGCCGGTCGGATTGTTCGGCGAGTTGATCAGCAGCATCTGCGTATCGGGCGTCAGCGCCGCAAGCAGCCGCCCGACATCGAGCTGCCAGCCCGCATCGCCATAGCCGAGCGGGACGCATTCGACCTGCGCCCCAAGGATCTTCGGAATCTCGACGAGATTCGGCCACAGCGGCGTGACCGCGACGACGCGCTCGCCCGGACCGACCAGCATCTGCGCGGCCAGCATCAGCGCGCTCACGCCCGAACTCGTCACGGCCACGGTGTCGGCCGCCGTCGCCCCGTGACGGGCGCCGACGTAGGCCGCGATCGCGGCGCGCAGCGGCGCAGTGCCGAGGTTGTGCGTGTAGAAGGTTGCGCCATCGCGCAGCGCCGCCGCGGCGGCCGCGCGGATGAAGTCCGGTGTCACGCGATCGGATTCGCCGAACCAGAACGGCAGCATGTCCGGCACGCCAAAGCCGGCGTTTGCCACTTCCCGGATCAGCGACGGACGCAACGCGTGTACGGCGTCGCGGGCCGCCGGCGAGCCGGCCACCGGAAGAGAATCTGCGGAATGCACCATCGAGAACCACCTTCGAGGAACACGATCCGCGTAGTGTACCGGCCCGCAAGCAGGGCCGGCGCACGTCGATGCGCGTCAGTCGAGGTCCTCTGCCCTCGCCGGCATCTGCCGCACGAGTTCCCAGATCGCCTGCGCAGCGGGCGACAACGACCGGTCCCGGCGGCGCACGAGTTCGACCGTGCGCTCGGTGCGTGGCGTGAGCGGCCGCGCGACGAGCGTCGAGCCGGCCGGTAGCGGCAGCGACAGCCACGGCTGCACGCTCACGCCGACGCCGGCCTCGACGAGTCCGAACACGGTCGCCGAATGCCCGAGCTCCTGCATGACCGTCGCGTTGACACGATGGGCGGCCAGCGCGGCATCGATCAGCGGCCGGCTTCCCGATGCATGATCAAGGAGCACGAGGCGCTCGCCGTCCAGCGCCGTCCAGGGCACCTCGGCACGCGCCGCGAGCGGATGGTCGGCACGCGCGACCAGGCAGAACGAATCGGTCATCAACGATTCGCAGACGAGATCGGCCACCGTGAGCGGGCCGATCACGACGCCGAAATCGACCTCGCTCGACTTCACCTTGCGCAACACGTCGCTCTGCACGTCGTCGCGCAAACCCAGCGTCACGAACGGAAACTGGCGCTCGCACGACGCAACCACGCGCGGCATCAACCGGCACGCGATCGTCGGACTGGCCGCGACGATCACGCGCCCTCGGCGCTGCTCGCCGATCTCGCGAATCTCGCGCAGCGTGTCGTCGAGATCGTCGAGCAGACGGGACACGCTCGCGATCAGGTTTGCACCGACATCGGTCAGCTGCACGTCGCGCGTCGTGCGGTCGATCAGCTTCAACCCGAGCTCGGCCTCGAGCTCGCGCACGCAGCGACTGACCGCGGACTGCGTGAGCCCGATCTCGTCGCCCGCGCGACTGAAGCTCTTGAGCCGCGCGACCTCGATGAAGACGCGAAGCTGACGCAGCGTGACGTTCATTTCCTGACCTCATCAATCGTCGATATCGATGCGCGATTTTAATGCGTGAATCCGGCTTCGATGTGCGAATCAGGCACCTGCCCCACATGTTTCGCTGCGGTGCAATACGTCAGCGAACGCACGTGGTGCGGGCGAACTGCACAAGATTGGTGATTGTCCCGATTTGCTGGCGGGTTATTTTGGCGTCTTATACGCCCCTAGCTGACTTAGCCGTTAGCTCGCTGCCAAGCGGCTCTCGAGGGAATTACCTCCGACATGGCACGCTTCGTGCATTACCTGACGCACAGGGCGCAGGTTTCGTCGGACGGAAGAGCAGAAACGCCGCTGCCGGCCAACCGGACGCCCTCACCCGGCACTCGACGATCGAGTGCTTGAAGAGTGCGCGGCGCAGGGCAGCGCACCGGAGTTAGCTTCGCTGAGGTGAGGACATGATGCTGTTCGACGATTTGAGAGATAACGAGTGGGCGCTGGTCGAGGGTCTGTTTTGCTCTGAACCCGCACGGAGTGAGCGGCGCGGCCGCCCCCGCGTGGAAGCCCGCTCGGTGGTGAACGCCGTGCTGTGGGTGCTGTCGACGGGTGAAGGCTGGTCGAAGCTGCCGGGCCGCTATCCGTCGCCGCCGACTTGCCGCCGTCGCTTCGACGAATGGCAGGCGGACGGCACGCTCGCCGAAATCGTGAAGCGACTCGGCACGAGCGGCCGGCAGATCTCCCTGCGCGGGCGCATCGGCGCAAGCGCCGCGAAGCCGCCCGCACCGCCGAGCCGCGACCGGCTGCGCGGCGCCTTCTGGACCAATCCGGAATCCTGGCGCGCGCCCGTCAAGATGGCGTAACGAATGCTCGATCGGGCGGCTTCGGCCGCCCGGTTTCTTTCAGCGACGCGACTTGCCCGCGACGCGTGCGTTGCCGTCGATTACCGTTGACGTGCCGCGATACATCTATTTACCAATATTTACAGCAAGCCTGCGCTCCCACGCTTACCTTAGCGAATTATCAACAGGCCGCGTCGACGGCTTGAAGGGAGCCCCGCCATGAAACCAATGTCACTGCTCGTCGCATGCGGCATTGTCATTTCCGTGGCGTTGTCCGCTCCGGCCCACGCCGACGATCGCGTGAAGCCGCCCCACCGCCAGCAGGATCACCGGAACACCCTCCGCCAGCCGCCGTCCGCCAACCTGCCTAGCCGGCAAACCGTGCCGCGTGGCGACCTGCGCGGCGACATCGCCAGCAACGCGAGAGCGCGCATCGGCTCGCAGCCGACCGACGTCCCGCGTCATCCGTAGTCCTGCTAATTTCGGGATTTCGCCAAAGAAAATGCCCACGGTCGGGAACTGCGCCGCACGCGACGAGTCACAACGTTGCCATGAGCACAGCGTGGCAACAGCAAAAGTATCCGGTACGCCCGTATCCTCGCGATACGGGCTTTTTTTTGGTTATCGCCAGCCGCGCGGCGATGCGCGTGACGGGATGATCGACCGCTACAGGCGGCTTTCGAGAATCGCCACGGCACTCGCTTCGCTCAGTGCGTAGTCGGCCATGCGGCGATCGGTCCAGGAAAGTAATTTCTCGTCGCGCTCGAGGCGCGAGAATTCGGCTCGACCGCTTTCGGTCAGTACGGCAATATCGACCGGTGCATGGAAGCCCGGCGCGGGGGCAACGGTTTTCTGCCTGACCGTGTCCATCAGCCCGAGCGAACGGAGATACTCGAACACGCCCGGGCGGCGCGCCCACGGTACCTGGCGGTACTGCACTCGTCTCAATGCGTCGAGCACCGCTTCGTTGGAATACGTGGCCATCTCGATTCTTTCTTAAAGTGCAGCGACAATGCGAAGCGGCGCGCCGGGCGGCTTCTCCGCCCGCCGATACCACCACCGATTCTGGATGCCGACGTTCGGCGTCGCGTCAGGGCCGGATCGTCAGCCGTCCATAAAAAGACACCATACCCCAATCAAATTGATTCTGTTCGATTCATTTGTACTTCTCTTCATCTGTTTCATGCTCTGCCGCAAACGGCGACGAATCATCTCGATCGCCGCCGCTGCGTTGTTCTGGCTGCTCGCGACAGGCTGGCTCGCCGCGCCGCTGATCGCCTGGACCGAGGCGGGCGTCGAACCCGTCGAGCACCCGGACATGCATGGACGGACCACACTGATTCTCATCGGCGCAGGTACGAAGCACGGCGACTCCGGGCTGCGGCCGCCACCTGACGGAACCGCCCGCATCCACAAGGTCGCAGCGCTCTACCGCACCTGCCGGCAGCAAGCCGAGCGCTGCACCGTGGTGATGTCGGGCGGCGACCCGCAGCATCACGGCGAAACCGAGGCTGCCGTATACGGGCGCCAACTCGTCGCCGAAGGCGTCGCGCCCGCGGACCTCGTGCTGGAGCCGGATAGCCGCACAACCTACGAAAACGCGAAATTCACTGCGTCTATACTACGCTCACAGTATGACGACGCACGCATTCTCGTCACCTCCTCATACCAGATGCGCCGCGCATTGCTCGATTTCCACCGGTTCGGGATCGATCCGCAGCCCGTTTATGCGAATCGCCGGCGTGCGCAAACGGGCTGGCTGCCGCACTGGCGCAATGTGGTCAACGCCGAGCAGGCGCTGCACGAACTGGTCGGCATCGCGCAGTTCCATGTCTATCGATGGCTCGGGTGGTTCTGACGGCTCCGGGAAACCGCAGCGGAAATGACCGCGACGGCGACGATGGCAGGCGCGTGACGGAGTGAGCGAAGTGTTGCGCGACTTCAACGGGACCTTGCGTCGCGCCACGATCCGGTGCACATTGATCCGTCACTTTTGTTACACTCGACACGCACTCGATTGCAGTCGCCAGACAAAACGGCAACACTCGGGTTCATCACCACTTAGCGGAGGTAAAGCAATGAAGAAGACGTCCCTGGCTATCCTGGTAGCGATGTCGGCGCTGACTGGCGCAGCGTATGCGCAAGAGAGCACGGAAATCAAGACGATTACCGATCCGGCCAAGATCTCCGAGATCGAGCAACGCGCACAGGCGCTGCAGCAGCAGCAAGCGACTGAAGCCGCACAGCCGGCGATGCAGGAAGAGCATCACCACGGCAAGAAGGCTGCTCACCACAAGGCTGCTGCGAAGAAGGCCGGCAAGAAGGCTGCCAAGGCCGCAGACGCTGCCAGCCAGTAAGTTCGACGGCACCGCACAAGCGAAAAGCCGAATCCGGGCAACCGGGTTCGGCTTTTTTGGTTGCGGTGCCCGTGCGCTGTGCTAAAGTCGCGCACCGAAATTTTCCACCCGTGCGCACCCCGGTGCGGAGGACAGCATGAGCAACATTCAACTCGACATCGAGTGGACCGAAGCCGCCACTCGCCAGATCAAGCAACTGATGCCCCGCGGCTCGGCTGACGCGTTCCTCGCGCTGCCGCCGATCGAATGCCTGCCGATGGAGGGCGACGTGCTTTTCCTCGGCCCGCAAGGCAAGCAGCAACCGTTCATCGTCGCCGAGCGCCAGTACCATCACGACGGCGACGCCGACTGGACGATCATCCTGATCCTCGACGTACCCAACACGTCGCACTGACGCACCCCGCGACCGGACACGTCCGGTCGCCCCGCCCGGCTCAGACGAGCTTCGACAGCACGCGGATTTCGGAACGCTCGATCCAGTCCGCGGCCGCTTCCCGATAAGCGAGAATGTGCGCGGAACGCGCATGAGCAGCCAGTGCCTCCTCGCTTTCCCAGCGCTCGACGAATACGAATCGCGCCGGCTCCTTCAGGTCCCGATGCAGGTCGTACTGCAACCCTCCTGCTTCGTTGCGGGTCGGCTCGACGATCCCTTCGAGCTGAGCACGCAACTCCTCCTCGGCGCCCGGCTTCGCCACGACCAGCGCCACGACTGCAATTTCCGCCATTCCCGCTCCCCTTCATCTGGAAAAGCCCGAGAATACGCGAATCGTGCATCGGCTGCGCCAGCACGGTATCGCACGACGGCCCCAAAAAATAGCCCGCGCTTCAGAGAAGCGCGGGCGAAACCGTCGCCCTACGAGGATAGGCGACGGGGCCATCGAGATCCGCACACTGGCGCGGATCGTCATTCGTTGCGCCGACGCTTGCCGCGGCGACATTCGAAGACGTCGATACCGTTGATCAGGCGCTCGCGGCGCACGCCCGGTATCTGACGCCATCCTCCCTGTTTCAACAATTCCAACATATAAAGCAGGTTGCGTGCCAACTGACATGAACCAATCATCCCATTGATTCATAAGGACAAATTTTTGGACGCCGACGATGCGGCAGGTGTTTTGCCGCCGTAACGCACGGATGTTACGTAACGTCACGAGGAGGGACCGACCGTCCAGCACATGCGCATGCCGGCGAGCGGCCATGAAAAAAGCCCGCCATGTGGCGGGCTTTCCATTGATACGAAGAAACGTCGAGATCAGCGAAGCTGATTCACAAGCAGCCCCATGATCTGGCGAGCCGGTGACGACGTGTCGATCGCACCCGAATCGTCGACGATCGCGACGCGCGTCTGGTCGGCCGTGAGCGCCTTCACGTTGACACGGTATTGCTTCGCCTGCTTTTCCTTCTTGCCGTGGAACAACTGGCTCCAGAAGCCCTGCTCGGCCGAGGTCAGATCCTTCGGATCGACATAGCGCACGAAATACAGGCCCTTCGTGCGATCACGATCGTCGACGGTGAAGTTCGCACGATCGAGCGCCAGACCGACGTGCAGCCACGACCGGTCGTACGGCTCGCCGAGCGTGACTTCCGACGGGACGGCAGCATCGGCCGCATCGTTGCCTTGCGCCGACGTGCGGGAGACGTTTTGCGCGGCAATCGCTGCAGCAGCCTTCGACGATGCGTCGTCGGCCTTCTTGTCCTTGGCCACCGGTACCGTGTTGTCCTTGATGTTCGCGATTGGCGGCTCGCCGTTCTTCGCGCGCTGCTCGTTCTGTGCGAGCACGGCCATCAATCGCTTCAGGTATTCGGTCTCGAGCGCCGGATCATTCGGCTTCGCTTCCCACTTGCTCGAATCGTTGTTCGAGCCCGTGATCGCTTCGCGCATCCCCTTCTGGCTGATGAACACGTAGGTGCCGCCATTCGGTGCCGAATCGAGACGCGTACGGTACTTGTTGCGCTCGGCCGTCACGTACGAGTTGCCCATCGCCTTCGAGATCACGCTGCGGATCAGGCCGTCGTTGATCTGCGGATGGGTTTCGTTCCAGTCGGTTTCCATCACGCCCTTGTCGCGCTGGTCGACGACGAGCAGGAAGCCCTGTTCCTGCCAGAAGCGGCGAACCTGCGGCCAGACGTCGGCGGGCTGCTTGCCGTCGATCACGAGCCAGCTCTCGGTGCCGTCGCGCTGGATATGCATGCCGGCGACGGCCGGAGCAACGGTGTCCAGCGCAGGCGCGGCCTGCTGGACCTGCTGAAGCGCGGACAGGGAAGTCGCGCCGCCCTGGGGCGGCAGCGAACGCTGATCGGCCGTCTCGTCGAGCATGTTGGGCGGCACTGCGAGCGACGCTTCCTTCGATTTCGAATCGCTCTTGTAGTCCACTTTCGTGGGCGACGACGTACCGCAACCGGCGACGAGCGCGCCGGTGGCGAGCACTGCAGCGAACCGCATGGTAAGACGAAGATCAGTCATGTTCGGGGAATCCTCTTCCGCTAAATCACGGCGCTTTCCGTGGATCAACCTTGCATTTTACCGGGGCCGCGCCGCGATGTGCAAAAAAGCGACCGGCAAGAAAAAACCCGCGTCAGCCTGAGCTGACGCGGGTTCTTTATCTGGTCGGGGCGAGAGGATTTGAACCTCCGACCACCTGCACCCCATGCAGGTACGCTACCAGGCTGCGCTACGCCCCGAAAGAAAAAAATTATAACAGACAGTTTTCCGATTTAGAACGGGTCGCATGCATTTTGTGAATATTCTTGTGAAATTTTTTGGCGTGAAGGCGCCGATGCGAGCAACGACGCGCGTGGCATGGACGATTCGCGCGCCGGCCACACGGCCCCGCATCGCATTCACCGCTTGCGCGCAACACAGATGACTGTCAGCCCGGCGACGCGGTTGAAGCGGAAGATCGGCAACTCGATCCGGCAGATCGACTTGAGCAGGCCGTTGACGAACGGATGGTGACGACGCAATTGCGACGCCGGCTCGCTCGGCTGCCGTCGCACCCGCTCGCCGAGCCGCAACGCTGCCGCAAGCGGAAACGTGAGACCGAAATAATAGGCGCCGTGCTCGACGTCGAGCCCCGAGCGACGCACCACGTCCTCGAGACTGCCGAGCGTATATCGGCGCTTGTGCTCGAGAAAATCGTCATGACCGCTCCAGAGGAACTGGAACGCGGGAACCGTGATCAGGAAGCGGCTGCCCGAAGGCGCGCCCCTGACGTACTGCGTGAGCAGACCGACATCGTCGTCGACATGCTCGAGCACGTCCATCAGCAACACGAGATCGGCGTCGAATCGGTCAACGGATCGCCGAAAGTGGATGGGCTTGCCGGACGCCTCGCCGTCGGTATCGTCGGCATAGCTCGTATCGACACACCACGCCTCCGTCGCCTGCGTAC
The DNA here is from genome assembly GCF_002223135.1 of Burkholderia sp. AU33423. Classification (NCBI taxonomy): domain Bacteria; kingdom Pseudomonadati; phylum Pseudomonadota; class Betaproteobacteria; order Burkholderiales; family Burkholderiaceae; genus Burkholderia; species Burkholderia sp. AU33423. The sequence goes on along the minus strand of NZ_NKFH01000004.1, from coordinate 1,138,460 downwards.
GCTCCAGCAAGTGCTTCGAAAAAAAGCCCGAGCCTGCACCGACATCGAGTATCCGGTTCGCGCCTGGCACCCCCAGGAACCGACGGATCGCACTCGCCTTCGACGCGTAGTACCAGTGATCGCCCACGCCCGCACCCAGTACGTCGACTTCCTTGAGATCCATGACGTTTCCCCGTGATGGCTACTGTGCTTTGGTCGATACAGCCACTGATGCCGATCTTACCTCGCTGCCGCCGCCGATCCTACCTGTCGACAACGCGCAGCCGACACCGGCAACCCGCATTCCGACCTAATCGAAAAGGACGATGGCCGGTTCGCCGCAAATCGCTACCGTGCGGTTACCCGGCGCGAGATCGATGCGCACGGGCGGACCGTCCGACTGCATGCCGATCGATCCGGCCCGCCCCGGCTTTGCCGCGTCGCGTGAGACAGGGGCGACTTCGGTCACCCCCGCAGTCGCGATCTCTTGTAACCGTCTTCGACACAGGGCATTGAATGCATCAGAAAAACGAAATTACCCGTCGACATTTTCTCCGGCTGGGCGCCGGCACGATAGGCATGGCGCTGGGAAGCGCATCACTTCTGTCGGCATGCGGAGGCGACTCGATTTCGGTCGCGCCGGTCACGACACCGCGGCTGAGTTCCGCATCGAATTTTCGCGACACGGCCGGGCCGGACGGAACCGGCTACGTGACAACGAGCGGCGCCAGGATGAAAAAAGGCGTGATCTATCGTTCATCCGCGCTCGCGTTGTCGGCCGCGGACATCGCCACCGTCGGCACGCTCGGCATCAGGCAGGTCTGCGACCTGCGCACGCCCGCCGAGATCAAGACGCAACCGGATGTGCCGCTGGCCGGCGCCACCTGGCAAAACCTCAACGTGCTCGGGGCTGCCAGCATCGATCCGATCCCGACCACCGGCGCCACGGCGACGGCATTCATGTCGAGCATGTACCGCGCGTTCGTCACGTCGGACGCTGCGCATGCCGGCTATCACGCGCTCTTCACCGGCTTCTCTGGCTCAGGCGCAAACCTGGTGTTCCACTGCACGGCCGGCAAGGATCGCACGGGCTGGGCAACCGCGATCCTGCACACGATCCTCGGCGCGTCCGAGCAGACGATACTCGCCGACTATCTGTTGACGAACATCTATAGCGCGTCGGAAATCGCCGCTTCAGTCGCCCAGGCACAAAAAGCCGGCGGGCAAAATGCAGCGGACATGATGACCGCGCTGCAAGGCGCGCACACCGACTATCTGCAGGCGGCATTCGACCAGGTCACCGCGTCGTACGGCTCGATGACGTCGTATATCGCGAACGGGCTGCAACTCGACCAGGCGACGCTGAACGCAATCCGGCAGCACATGCTGGTCTGACCGACCCGCGGGGTGCTGCGACGGGGCCGGATCGCATCCCCGCTTCGACCGCCGCGGCCGCTGCCCGTCGCATCCGGCGAAACCCGCATTGGCGAAGGCTGCGACGGATTTTCCAGGTCGCAGAAGCATTCGCCGACGACGGGCCGCGCAAACCAAACGACCGTTTGAGCCCGCCGCCCAACCACCGCGAATCCATTGTCCCGCAGCCCGCCGGACCGCCGCGCCCCGGCGCCCGTTGTTTGGTAACGCCGCTCTAGCGCGCTATGCCACACTGCACGGCATCGACGCTCGCGCCGTGCAGTGGCGCGCGCCGCCGTCGATCACGACAAGACATGGAGACAGACGATGCGGAATGCGGTCCGGCGCGGCCATCGCTCGCCTTTGGCAATTTTCGATTGGATTTCCGGCCCGCCACGTGCGGCCCGCCCCATCTCGCCCGGGACATTCCGCGTGTTCGGCTGCGGCGTGCTGACGCTCGCGCTGCTGTGCGCCGGTTGCGCGGAATCATCCGCGCAGCGTGACGGCAACACGTCGGTCGCGTCGACGAAGATCGAACGCACCAAGGCCGAACGCCTCGCCCGCGAGCAGCAGGTCGCACGCACCATGCCGTCGCTCGCATCGATCAGCCTCACGCAACCGCGCCCGTTCACGCTGCGCGACTCGGGCCAGAACGGCGCGATGACGTTCCTGCGCGACGTCGATTTCCGCATCGTCAACAACCTCGGCTTCTTCATCCATCAGTTGTCGGCCACGCTGGTACCGACGCAAGCCGGCGCGCCGATCGTGTTCGACGATCCGACCAGTTTCCAGATCGACGTGCATGAAGGCACGGTCACGCTCGACGACGCGAAGCTCACCGCCCTCTTCAACACGTACATCTTCGGCTACCGCAACGCGCCGCTGCGCAAGCTCGCCGTGTCGGCCGGCGACGGCGTGATCCATCTGCAAGGCGAGATGCAGCGCGACGGCTGGGTGCCGTTCTCGCTGACCGGTACCCTCGCGATCCGTGACGGTAGCCAGCTCGTGTTCCATCCGACAGGCGTGCGCGTATCGGGCATCAACGCGCAGCCGGTGATGCGCGCGGCCAACGTGAAGATGGCCGACCTGCTGAAAGTCCAGACGCCGATCGCGCAACTCGCCGGCGACGATCTCGTGATGTCGGTCGACAAGCTGATGCCGCCGCCTCGCCTGAAGCTCACGATCACCGCGCTGCGCGTGACGCCGGCCGGGCTCGACCTGAAGCTCGACGACGGCACGCATGCCGGCTTCGCGATGCCCGCGAACGCACCGCAGCAAGCGATGTACATTCGCGGCGGCGACGTGAAGTTCATGCGCTCGATGCCGATGAACGCGGACATCCTGATCGGTCCGGTCGATTCCACGAAGCGCGACCAGATTTTCGTGTTCGATCTCTATCACTATCGCGACCAGGTATCGGCCGGCTACTTCAATTTCGACGAAAGCGGCGCGATGGCGATCCGGATGCCGTCGTATGCGGGCCCGGCCAGCGGCGCGCTGCTCGGCAGCGCGACCGCGCGCCTGAACGACAGCTTCCTCGCCGCGCAACAGAATGCGCTGCGCGACATACGCCAGCACTGGGAAGCCTACGCACTCGCGGCGAACACCGCTCACCCCGGCATGCAGAAGGTCGCCATGCGGCGCACGTCGACCACGCCGTTCAACGAACGGCACGTGTCGAACCGCAACCCGACGATCCATCTTCGCAACGTCGACTTCAACCTGTCCGGGGATATCGGCTTTCACGTCGAGGACCTCGACGTGGAACTCGTCTCGAAGCGGCCCGGCGAACCCGTCGATCTCGACGATCCGAACCAGTACGACATCCGCATTCTTGGCGGCACCGTCGTCGAGTCGTGGAAGGCGATGTCCGCGCTCTTCAACAACTATCTGCTCGACTACTCGCCGCGCTCGCTCAACGACCTGCAACTGAGCGCGGACGGCACGAACCTGCGCGTCCAGGGCGGCATCAAGCTGTGGAACCACGTACCGGGCGTCTGGCTGCCGACCGACATGAACGGCACGCTGTCCGTGCTCGATGACCGGCATCTCGCGTTCAAGCCATCCCAGGTGTCGGTGCTCGGCATCCCGCAGGCGAAGCTGCTGCGTTCGCTCGGCATCGAGCTCGCTTCGCTGACGCCGTTGCAGCGTCGCGGCGCGGAACTGCGTGGCGACACGCTCGTGCTCGACCAGTACACCGTGTTCCCGCCCCCCGTGCTGAACGGCAAGCTCGGACAGGCAACGGTCGAACGCGACGGGCTGCGCCTCACGTTCAGGCGCATGGCAGGCGCGCCCGCGCCGCAACGGCCGCAGATCGATGCACCGAGCTACATGTGGATGGAAGGCGGCGACATGAAGATGTTCAACGTGCTCGAACTGAACGTGCGCGCGCTGATCCGGAATTCGGCCGAGGCCGGCCCGATGCGTTTCGACCTGTACGGCTACCGCAGCCAGGTCGCGCAAGGCTCGGTGCGGATGCTGCCGGACGGCACGCTGGTCGTCGACATGGGGCAGAAGAACCCGCTCGCGTCACGCTGAAACGCACATGGCACGCATGAAAAAAGCCCGGTGGCACGCGGCCAACCGGGCTTTTCATTTCATCCTTCGCTTCGCGCTTGACTCGGAAGACGGTTACTCAGTCGTGCTTCAGTCCGTCGAGCACGTCGAGCAGCGCCTGCCGCAATGCAATGACGTCGACGGTCGCGCCCGGCTTGCCCGGTGTGCGTGCATCGGTGGCCGGCGCCTCCGGCTCGACGGGTGCCGCCGCGGCCCGCTCGCCGGCCGGCGAATCGAGCCGGTTGCGCGCGCCGTTGATCGTGAATCCCTGCTCGTACAGCAACTCGCGAATCCGCCGGATCAGCAGCACTTCATGGTGCTGGTAATACCGACGATTGCCACGCCGCTTCACCGGCCGCAGTTGAGTGAATTCCTGTTCCCAATAACGCAGCACATGCGGCTTGACCCCACACAGTTCGCTGACTTCACCGATCGTGAAGTAGCGCTTCGCGGGAATCGGAGGCAAGACGACTTTCTCAACCGTAGTGGTCATCGTCGGTTAACCGTCGGTAAAGGGTGCGCGGCGGCCGCGCGGAGACGTCAGCGCGCGGGGCTTACTCCGCGCCGTTTTCGACCAGCGCCTTCAGCTTCTGGCTCGCGTGGAAGGTTACCACCCGGCGGGCCGCGATCGGAATCGCCTCGCCCGTCTTCGGATTGCGGCCCGGACGCTGCGGCTTGTCGCGCAACTGGAAATTGCCGAACCCCGACAGCTTGACGCTCTCGCCGTTTTCGAGCGCGTCACGGATCACCTCGAAAAACGCCTCGACCATGTCCTTCGCTTCACGCTTGTTCAGCCCGACGCTGTCGAACAGCAGCTCCGCCAGTTCCGCCTTCGTCAGCGTGGGCGTCTCGGTGGACGCCGGCGCCGAAGCGTCGCGGTTCATGGCGCTGCGTTGCGCCGTCAGGAGGGCTTCGAATTCACTCGAGGTCATGTCGTTCATATCTGCCATACAGCGCGTTAAATCAAAACTTACGATCGGAAAAGGCCGCCCGCAAGCGGACGGACCTCCCCCTTAGCCGCGCAGACGCGCACCGGCACGAGCCATCCGCTCGACCAGCGTCTGGATCGCCTGATCGACGACCTCGTCCTGTAGCGTGCCAGCCGCGTCCTGCAGCGTCACGCGGAAGGCAAGGCTCTTCTCGTGCGCGGCAAGACCACCGGAAGTATTTGATTTTGCACGAAATTCGTCAAAGAGTACAACCTTCTGAACGAATCGGCAGGCCTCTTCGGCAAGCGCCTTCTTCATTTCGTCGAAAAGTGCCTGAACCTCGACCGCCTGATCGACGACAACGGCGATATCGCGACGAACCGGCGGGAATTTCGATACGTCGGTCGGCGCGGGCAACGCACGCGCAATCAGTGCGTCCGCGTCGACCTCGAACATCACCGGCGCGTGCGGCAGTTCGTACTTCTGCATCAGGCGCGGGTGCAGTTCGCCGATCCAGCCGACCGCACGACCATCGACTTCGATGCGCGCGCTGCGGCCCGGATGGAGGGCCGGATGCTCTGCCTTCACGAAGCGTGCGGTCGCGGGCGCGAGCAGTACCTCGAGATCCCCCTTCACGTCGAAGAAATCAACCGGGCGGGTCGCCGTGCCCCATTGCTCGTCGAGTGCCGGACCATAGGCAAGCGCACCGACGCGCTTCGGCTGCACGTAGCCCTCGACCGTCAGCTCACCGGCCTTCGCCGCCGTATCGGTGAGGAACACGCGGCCAGCCTCGAACACGCGCACGCGATCCGCGCGGCGGTTCAGGTTGTGGCGCAGCACGGAAATCAGGCTGCCGAACAGCGTCGTGCGCATCACCGACAGCTGGCTCGCGATCGGGTTCAGCAGGCGGATCGGATGGTCGTTGCCCGCGAAATCCTGCTCCCACTCCGCATCGACGAAGCTGAAGTTGACGGTTTCCGCGTAATCGCGCGCGGCGAGCGCGTGACGGATGTCGTGGATCGAGCGCCGCGTCTCGTTGGTCGCGCGCATTTCGCTCGTCGCGACCGGCGGACGCGCCGGGATCTTTTCGAAGCCGAAGATGCGCGCCACTTCCTCGATCAGGTCTTCCTCGATCTCGATGTCGAAGCGATGCGACGGCGGCGTGACGAGGAATGCGTCGTCTTCACGCTCGAACGGCAGGCCGAGGCGCGTGAAGATGCTGGCGATCTCGTCGGCGTCGATCTGCACGCCGATGATGCGGTTCGCACGCGATACGCGCATCTTCACCGGCGCGCGCTGCGGCAGGTTCACGGACTGATCGTCGACCGGGCCGGCCTTGCCGCCGCAGATCTCGAGAATCAGTTGCGTGATGCGCTCGACGTGCTCGACGGTCGTCGCGTAGTCGACGCCGCGCTCGAAGCGATGCGCCGCATCGGTCGAGAAGTTGTACTTGCGCGCACGGCCGCGGATGCTGTCCGGCCACCAGAATGCGGCTTCCAGGTAGATGTTGGTCGTATCGAGCGTGACGGCCGTGCTGTCGCCGCCCATGATGCCGGCCAGGCTTTCGACCTGACGGTCGTCCGAAATCACGCCGACCGTTTCGTCGAGTTCGACCATGTTGCCGTTGAGCAGCTTCAGCGATTCGCCGCGCTTGCCCCAGCGCACCTCGATGCCACCGTGGATCTTGTCGAGATCGAACACGTGCGACGGACGGCCGAGCTCGAACATCACGTAGTTCGAGATGTCGACGAGCGCCGACACGCTGCGCTGGCCGGAACGCTCGAGGCGCTCGACCATCCACTGCGGGGTCTTCGCATGCGCGTTCACACCACGGATCACGCGACCCGAGAAGCGACCGCACAGATCGGGCGCGGCAATGCGCACCGGCAGCGTTTCGTCGAGCTCGACGCGCACCGGGCGGATGTCGACCGGCGTCAGCGGTGCGCCGGTGATTGCAGCCGTCTCGCGCGCAATGCCGAACACGGACAGGCAGTCGGCCTTGTTCGGGGTCAGCTTGATTTCGAAGATCGTGTCGTCGAGGTTCAGCGTCTCGCGGATGTCCTGGCCGACCGGCGTGTCTTCCGGCAGCACCAGCAGGCCGCTGTGATCCTCGGACAGCTTCAGCTCGCGCGCCGAGCACAGCATCCCCTGGCTCTCCACGCCGCGCAGCTTCGACAGCTTGATCGCGAACGGCTTGCCGCCCTCTTCTGCCGGCGGCAGTTCCGCGCCGACCAGCGCGACCGGTACCTTGATGCCGGGCGCGACGTTCGGTGCGCCGCAGACGATATTCAGCGTCGCGCCGGTGCCGGCGTCGACCTGGCAGACATTGAGCTTGTCCGCATCCGGATGCTTGACGACTTCGAGCACGCGGCCGACGACGATCTTCGACGTCGGCGGCGCAGCCTTGCTCAGCGATTCGACTTCGAGCCCCGCCATCGTCAGCGCGTGCGACAGTTCGTCGGTCGTCAGCTGCGGGTCGACAAAGGTTCTCAACCAGGATTCAGGGAATTGCATGGATGTCTACGTTCGAAACAGGTTAGATCGACGCCCGGGCCCCGTCGGATCATCCGTCGGGGCGTGCACGGGCACAGGTCGGCGCGGCGCGCGGCGTTACGCGAACTGGCGCAGGAAACGCAGGTCGTTCTCGAAGAACAGCCGGAGATCCTGGACGCCGTAGCGCAGCATCGTCAGGCGTTCGAGGCCGCTGCCGAACGCAAAGCCGATGTAGCGCTCGGGATCGAGGCCCATGTTGCGAATCACGGTCGGATGCACCTGCCCCGAACCGGAGATCTCGAGCCACTTGCCGGCGTTCTTGCCTTGCTCGAACATCATGTCGATCTCGGCCGACGGTTCCGTGAACGGGAAATACGACGGACGGAAGCGCACGAGGATGTCGTCGCGCTCGAAGAATTTTTTCAGGAAGTCGGTATAGACGCCCTTGAGGTCGGCGAAGCTGATGTTTTCGTCGATCCACAGCCCCTCGACCTGATTGAACATCGGCGAGTGGGTCGCATCGCTGTCGACGCGATACGTGCGGCCCGGCGCGATCACCTTGATCGGCGGACGGTTCATGCGCGCGTAACGCACCTGCATCGGGCTCGTGTGCGTGCGCAGCAGCAGCTGGCGGCCGTCGGCATCCTTGCCTTCGACGTAGAAGGTGTCCTGCATCGAACGCGCCGGATGGTTCTCCGGGCTGTTCAGCGACGTGAAGTTGTACCAGTCGGTCTCGATTTCGGGGCCGTCGGCCACATCGAAGCCGATCGAGCCGAAAATCTGTTCGACACGCTCCCACGTGCGCATCACGGGGTGCAGGCTGCCTGCACCGGCGCCGCGGCCCGGCAACGTCACGTCGATCGCTTCGGCAGTGAGGCGCTGATTCAGCAGCGCGTCGGCCAGCGCCTGGCGACGGGCGGTCAGCGCGGCTTCAACCTGTTGCTTCGCGACGTTGATGCGTGCGCCTTCGGTCTTGCGTGCTTCGGGATCGAGCTTGCCGAGGCCCTTCAGCAACTCGGTCAGCGCACCCGATTTGCCGAGAAATCGTGCTTTCTCGTTTTCGAGCGTGGTGATGTCGGCAGCCTGTTCGAAGGACTGCTGCGCGTCGGCGACAATCTGGTCCAGATCCATAGATCCCATCATTTCCAACGTCATTCGGTCTTGGCGAGCGAAATCGCCCACCAAACAAAAAAGGGGCTCGGAAGAGCCCCGTTTTCGCTGCAGCGGCCGAGACTACCGGAACCTCGCTGCAACTAACCACGCAGTGCTAATTTCGCAATTAGGCTGCAACGGCGGCTTTCACCTGCTTGACGATCGCAGCAAAAGCAGCCTTGTCGAACACCGCCATGTCGGCCAGAACCTTACGGTCGAGTTCGATCGACGCCTTCTTCAGGCCGTTGATGAACACGCTGTAGGTCATGTCGTGCTGGCGAACTGCCGCGTTGATACGCGTGATCCACAGTGCGCGGAACACACGCTTCTTGTTGCGGCGATCGCGGTACGCGTACTGACCAGCGCGCATCACCGCCTGCTTGGCGATGCGGTAGACGTTATTGCGGCGGCCGCGATAACCCTTGGCCAGGTTGATGATCTTCTTGTGGCGGGCCCGTGCGGTTACCCCACGTTTGACTCGAGGCATGTTTCTCTCCTTAGAGTATCAGTTAGGGGTTACGCGAACGGCAGCATCGCGCGGACGGAGTTCAGATCGGAATCATGAACTGCCGTTGCGCCGCGCAGGTGACGCTTGTTCTTCGTGGTTTTCTTGGTCAGGATGTGACGCTTGAAGGCTTGACCGCGCTTGACGGTACCGCCCGGACGCACCACGAAGCGCTTTGCAGCACTCTTCTTGGTCTTCATCTTAGGCATGACGAACAACTCCAGTTTATTAGATGGCGATGGGTGTGCGGTTGGCTTGCGCCCTTGACCCGCCCTTCGAAACCCAGTCCACTTGTGTACGGCGAACCGCTTGCGCAGCCGCCGTCATTGCTGGCGCGCCGCCCTGACCGGGCAACGCACCGAACCTCTGCGAACCTGCGCGCGACGCGCGCGGGCCCGTTACTTCTTTTTCTTCGGCGAGAGCACCATGATCATCTGGCGCCCTTCCATCTTCGGCATCTGCTCGACCTGGCCGACTTCCTCGAGATCCGTGCGCAGACGCTCAAGCATCCGCATACCGATTTCCTGGTGAGCCATTTCGCGGCCGCGGAAACGCAACGTGATCTTCGTCTTGTCGCCTTCTTCGAGGAAGCGCACGAGATTGCGGAGCTTGACGTTGTAGTCACCGTCATCGGTACCCGGGCGGAACTTGACTTCCTTGACCTGGATGACCTTCTGCTTCAGCTTCGCTTCGTGCTGCTTCTTCGACTCCTGGTACTTGAACTTGCCGTAATCCATCAGACGGCAAACCGGGGGAACCGCTTGCGGCGCGATTTCCACCAGGTCAACATCCAGTTCTTCCGATTTACGGAAAGCATCAGCGAGTTTTACGATACCGAGCGGTTCGTTCTCGATCCCGACCAGGCGCACTTCCGGCGCAGTGATTTCACCGTTGATGCGGTGCGACGACTTATCAGTAGCGATGTTACGTTTCCTCTAAAAATTAAAAAAACGAGCCGCGCTGCCAGGGCGGTTACTTGAACGAGCGCAGGTCTTCCTGCAGACGCTCAACGAAGGCTTCGACCGGCATCACGCCAAGATCGACGCCGCCACGGGCACGCACGGCTACCGTTTGCGCATCACGCTCCTTGTCCCCCACGACGAGGAGATAAGGCACCTTTTCCAGCGTGTGCTCGCGTATTTTATAGCTAATCTTCTCATTGCGCAAATCGGCCGTCACTCTAACCCCTTGTTTTTGCAACGATTGGGCCAGAGATTGCGCATATTCGGCCTGACTTTCGGCGATATTGAGCACAACTGCCTGGAACGGCGCGAGCCAGGCAGGCATCGCACCAGCGTGGTGCTCGATCAAAATGCCGAGGAAACGCTCCATCGAACCGACGATCGCACGGTGCAACATCACCGGACGGCGACGGCTGCTGTCATCCGCGACATACTCGGCGCCGAGGCGCTCCGGCAGGACCATGTCGAGCTGCAGCGTGCCGCACTGCCACGAACGGCCAAGCGCATCCTTGATGTGGTACTCGATCTTCGGACCGTAGAACGCGCCTTCACCCAGCAGCTCTTCCCACGTGAGGCCGCATGCCGTCAGCGCGTCGCGCAGGCCCTGCTCGGCGCGATCCCAGGTCTCGTCCGTACCCGCGCGTTGCTCCGGGCGCAGCGACAGCTTGATGTCGATGTGATCGAAACCGAAGTCCTTGTACACGCTCATCGCCAGCGTGTTGAACGCGATCGATTCCGAGATGAACTGGTCTTCCGTACAGAAAATGTGCGCATCGTCCTGCACGAAGCCGCGCACGCGCATCAGGCCGTGCAGCGCGCCCGACGCCTCGTTGCGGTGGCACGAACCGAATTCCGCGTAACGCAGCGGCAGGTCGCGGTACGAGCGCAGGCCGTGCTTGAACACCTGGACATGGCCCGGGCAGTTCATCGGCTTGATCGCGTAGTCGCGCTTCTCCGACTCCGTCGTGAACATATTCTCGCGGTAGTTCTGCCAGTGGCCCGACGCTTCCCACAGCGAGCGGTCCATGATCATCGGCGTCTTGATCTCGAGGTAGCCAGCTTCGTTCACGCGGCGGCGCATGTACTGCTCGACCTGCTGCCACAGCGCCCAGCCCTTCGGATGCCAGAACACCATGCCCGGCGACTCTTCCTGCATGTGGAACAGGTCGAGCTGCTTGCCGAGCTTGCGGTGGTCGCGCTTTTCCGCTTCCTCGAGCATGTGCAGGTACTGGTCCTGGTCTTCCTTCTTCGTCCAGGCCGTGCCGTAGATGCGCTGCAGCTGCTCGTTCTTCGAATCGCCGCGCCAGTACGCGCCGGCGACCTTCATCAGCTTGAAGACCTTCAGCTTGCCGGTGGACGGCACGTGCGGGCCACGGCACAGATCGGTAAAGCCGCCGTGCGAATACAGCTTGATTTCGTCGCTTTGCGGAATCGATTCGATGATCTCGGCCTTGTACTTCTCGCCGATGCTGCGGAAGTAGCCCGCCGCTTCGTCACGCGACACGACACGGCGCGTCACGGGCTCGTCCTTCTTCACGAGCTCCTGCATGCGCTTTTCGATCTTCTCCAGATCTTCGGGCGTAAACGGACGGTTGTACGAGAAGTCGTAATAGAAGCCGTTGTCGATCACCGGGCCGATCGTCACCTGCGCGTCCGGATACAGTTCCTTCACCGCGTACGCGAGCAAGTGCGCCGTCGAGTGACGGATGATGTCGAGGCCGTCGGCATCCTTGTCGGTCACGATCGCGAGCGACGCGTCGCGGTCGATCACGGCCGACGTATCGACGAGCTCGCCATCGAGCTTGCCACCAAGCGCAGCCTTCGCAAGGCCGGGACCGATCGAGGCTGCAACCTCGGCAACTGTCACCGGATGCTCGTATTGTCGAACTGAGCCGTCAGGCAAGCGTATCGAAACCATAGCAATCTCCGTGATGCCGACAGTGGGCGGCAGACCAGGTACGCGATATAAAAATCACGCGGGAAAATGTCGCGACAAAAAAAATGCGGCCCCGCTTTCGAGGGGCCGCATTCGATACTTCACTCAAACTAAAAGGGCGAAAGGGTTCCTCGACTAGCGTCGCTCCGAAAAGGTTTCGGTCAACGTTCGCGGTGTCATAACCGTATTCGCCTTGTTCGCGTTGAGTTATTTACTGCATCGAACACCCGGAGACCGGGCATTCTCAATTCGTTGGTAGGCTCGATTGGACTCGAACCAACGACCCCCACCATGTCAAGGTGGTGCTCTAACCAGCTGAGCTACGAGCCTAGTGAAGCTAAGATTATATGGAGCCGTTACCCGCTTGGCAAGTATTTTTATGCGGCCGCAGCAAAATAACGGTGTTCGAACCCCACATCACGCCTTCCGCCCCGCCCGCACGACGCCCTGCACCTCACCAAGCAACGTGCACGCGCGCTGCACTTGCGCCGAGTTCGACACCTCGACCGTGAACTGCATGAATGCCGCATTGCGGCGGCTCTGCGTCTTCACGCCGACGACGTTCATCTTCTCGCGCGCGAACACTTCGGAGATGTCGCGCAGCAGCCCTTGCCGGTCGCTCGCCTCGATCATCAGGTCGACCGGATAGACGGACGCACCGCGCCCGCCGAGCACGTCGGCCGACCAGGTCGTCTGCAGCACGCGTTCCGGCGCACGCTCGACCATCCGGCGGAATGTCGGGCAATCGGTGCGGTGGATCGACATCCCCTTGCCGCGCGTGACGAAACCGCTGATCGGATCGGGCGGCGCCGGACGGCAGCAGCGCGCCAGCTGGGTCAGCAGCGCGTCGACGCCCACGACCAGCACACCGGTCGACGCGCCATGCGCCACGCTGGCGCCGCTGCTGCGCTTTTCGAAATCGGCAGGCGCCTCGGGCGCCGGTTCGGGCGGCGGCGCGTCGGACAGCGCGTGCTCGACATTGCGCAGGCTGAACTCTTCCTTGCCGACGACCGAGAACAGCTCCTCGGGCGACTTGAAGCCGAGCTTCGCGGCGAGATTATCCAGGCTGACCGACGTCTTGCCCTCGCGTTGCAGCGTCTTTTCGACGAGCGCGCGGCCATGCGCGACGTTTTCTTCCTGCTCGATCGAGTTGAACCACGCCCGCACCTTCTGACGGGCGCGCGGGCTCTTCATATAGCCGAGCTGCAGGTTCAGCCAGTCGCGCGACGGTCCGCCCTCCTTCACCGCGACGATCTCGACCGTCTGGCCGTTTGCGAGCGGCGTGTTGAGCGGCACCATCGCGCCGTCGACGCGTGCGCCACGGCAGCGATGGCCAAGCTCGCTGTGCAGGTGGTACGCGAAATCGACCGGCGTGGCGCCCTGCGGCAACGCGATCACGCGCGCCTGCGGCGTCAGCACGTAGATGTGATCGTCGTCGAGCGACGTCTCGCGCAATTGCGCCCACGCCTTGTCGCCCGACTTTTCCGCGCCGTCCTCGACGTCATCCTTCCACGCGAGCAGCTGGCGCAGCCATGCAATCTTCTCGTCGTACTTGTCGCTTGCCGAGAACTGGCCGCCGTAGCCACGCGCGCCGGCTTCCTTGTAGCGCCAGTGGGCGGCGACGCCGTACTCGGCGAAACGGTGCATCTCCTGCGTGCGGATCTGCACTTCGAACGCACGGCCGTCGTCGCCGATCACGACCGTGTGCAGCGACTTGTAGCCGTTCGGCTTCGGCCGCGAGATGTAGTCGTCGAATTCCTTCGGCACCGGCTGCCACAGGTGATGCACGATGCCGAGCACCGCGTAGCAATCCTTGATGTCCGGCACGATCACGCGGAACGCGCGCACGTCGTACAGCTCGGAGAAGTCGAGTTCCTTGCCGCGCATCTTGCGCCAGATGCTGTAGATATGCTTCGGCCGGCCGCTCACGTCGGCCTGGATGTGCGCATCCGCCAGCTCCTGCTGCAACCGGTCGATCGCCCGCGTGACGTACGCTTCGCGCTCGATGCGCTTCTCGTCGAGCAGCTTCGCGATCCGCTTGTAAGTGACGGGATCCTCGAAGCGGAACGCGAGATCCTCGAGCTCCCACTTCAGTTGCCAGATGCCGAGACGGTTCGCGAGCGGCGCATAGATCTCGAGCGTCTCGCGCGCGACGTCGGGCGGCGGGTCGATCTTCGCGGCCGCGTAGTAGCGCAGCGACTGCAAGCGCGACGCGAGCCGGATCAGGACCACGCGGATGTCTTGCGCGAACGCAAGCAGCATCTTGCGCAGCGCCTCGATCTGCGTGCGCCGCTCTTCAGCCGCATCGCGCCCCGCGTCGGACCCCGCGTTCTGCGCGGCGCGCAGGCTGACGGTACCGAGCCGCAACAGTTTGCGCACGTCGGACACGAGCCGCGCCACTTCGTCGCCGAAACGCTCGGTGAGCTCACGCTCGGGGTCGCTCAGGTGCGGCGTCAGCACGAATAGTGCGGCCGCCTGCATCGCGGACGGATCGACGTTCAGCGTGCGCATGATCGACGCCGTGCCCGCCGAGTGATCGGCAAGCAGTTCGCCCGACGACAGGCGCACGTCGCCGGCCCGCTCGCGCACGAACGCGAGCACGTCGTCGAACGACGGCGCCGCGACGGGGGATGCGGAAACGGACTCGGTCATTGCTCGGTCTGGCGGAATGCGATCATCGTCGGGTTACGTTCAGTTCAGCTCCGCTGCGCAGCGACGACCACGATTTCGACGAGCAGCGCGGGATCCGCGAGCTTCGCCTCGACGGTAGCGCGCGGCGGCGTGTTGCCGTGCGCGACCCATGCATCCCACTCCGCATTCATGCCTTCGAAATTCGCCAGATCCGAGATGTAGATCTGCACCGACAGCAGATGCGCCTTGTCGCTGTTCGCTTCGGCGAGCAGGCGATCGATGTGGCCGAGCACTTCGCGCGTCTGGCCCCTGATGTCCTGTGTGGTGTCTTCGGCGATCTGGCCGGCCAGATACACGGTACCGTTGTGGATCGCGGTTTCGGAGAGACGGGCCCCGACGTGGTGACGAATGACTGCCATGGAATGTTCCGGTCGTGAGTGGATGGAGATTCGGGCGGCGGCACGGCCCGCGTGCCGCTGAACCGCATATTATGACGCGTTTATGCGCCGCCTTCGACGAAAAACCGCCGCGCGAGGGCAATCTGGCTTGCGTCGATGAACGCCGGCGCGTGGCCCGCCCCTGGGATCTCGGCATGCGTCACATGCCGGCCGCGACGCTCCATGTCGGCCACCGTCTCGCGCGACAGCAAGTCGGACGCCTCGCCTCGCACGACGAGCAGCGACGCGTTCGTCGTCTCGATCGCGTGCCACAGCGCAGCCTCACCGAGCGCCGCCAATTCGGGCGTCGTCGCCCTGAACGGTTCGGCGATGCGCGGATCGTAGCGGATCGTCCAGCCCCCTTCGGGCAGCTCGCGCAGCAGCGGCCCGTTGATCTCGCGCCACTCGTCGGCGGTCAGCGCCCCGAACGGCAGCGACAGCGATGTCAGATAGTCGATGCCTTCCTGCCGGGTCGCAAAGCGCGGCTGCACGCCGAGATATTCGCCGATGCGCGTCAGCGAATCGGGCTCGATGCGCGGGCCGACGTCGTTGACGATCATCCGGCGCAGCGGCGAACCCGGCAGCCCCGCGAACGCCATGCCGATCAACCCGCCCATCGACGTGCCGAACCAGTCGACCGATTCGACATCGAGCCGCGCGATCAGCGTCACCATGTCGGACACGTATTGCGGGATCGCATAGAGCCGCGGATCGGCCAGCCAGTCCGACTGGCCGCGCCCGACGACATCGGGGCAGACGACGCGATACGTATCGGACAGCGCCGCGGCGAGCCGGTCGAAATCGCGCCCTGAACGGGTCAGCCCATGCACGCAGACCAGCACGCGCGGGTTGGCGGGATCGCCCCACTCGGTGTAGGCGACGTGGTGAAGGCCGGCGGCACTCGCGCACTGCACACGCCGCTGGCGAGGAACCTGGGAATTCGCTGGGGTCGTTGGCATCGTTGGCATCCTGTCGAACGGGGGCGACGCGCGGGGCAACGCTTGCGACGCCCGATGCAAACGATTGTAAACCGCTTCAGCCGCACGGGTCCGCTCGCCGGGCACCCGACAATCGGCCTGACGGAGGACACGATGACAAACGCCCCGCATGCCGTCGTCCGGCATGCGGGGCGTCGAAGCCGCGCCGACGCGCGGAACCTTATGCGACCGCGCTGACGTCGAGCGGCGCGCCCGTCTTCGCCTGGATCTCGTCGACGCTCACGCCGTCGGCGAGTTCAAGAACCTTCAGGCCGGACGGCGTCACTTCGATCACACCGAGATCGGTGATGATCAGGTCGACCACGCCGACACCCGTCAACGGCAGGTTGCATTCCTCGAGGATCTTGTGCTGGTCGCCCTTCGCGACATGCTCCATCAGCACGACGACGCGCTTCACGCCGGCGACGAGATCCATCGCGCCGCCCATCCCCTTGATCATCTTGCCGGGGATCATCCAGTTCGCGAGGTCGCCCTGCTTGCTGACCTGCATCGCGCCCAGGATTGCGAGGTTGATGTGGCCGCCGCGGATCATCGCGAACGAATCGGCCGACGAGAAGATCGACGAACCCGGCAGCGTCGTGACGGTCTGCTTGCCGGCGTTGATGAGATCGGCGTCGACTTCGTCTTCGGTCGGCGACGGGCCGATGCCGAGCAGCCCGTTCTCCGACTGCAGCCACACCTCGACGCCTTCCGGCACGTGGTTCGCGACGAGCGTCGGCAAGCCGATGCCGAGGTTCACGTAGAAGCCGTCCTGCAGTTCCTTCGCCGCGCGCGCGGCCATCTGGTCACGATTCCAGGCCATGTCAGTCTCCTTTCGCGCGTACGACGCGTTGTTCGATGCGTTTTTCGGGCGTCGCGTTCAGCACGATGCGCTGCACGAAAATCCCCGGCGTGTGGATGTGGTCCGGATCGAGCGCGCCGTTCTCGACGATCTCCTCGACCTCGGCGACGGTGATCTTGCCGGCCATCGCACACATCGGGTTGAAGTTGCGCGCGGTGCGGCGAAAGATCAGGTTGCCGGACTTGTCGGCCTTCCAGGCCTTCACGAGCGCGACATCGGCCGTCAGCGACGGCTCGAGCACGTAGTGGCGATCGCCGAACTGGCGCGTTTCCTTGCCTTCCGCAATCACGGTGCCGTAGCCCGTGTTCGTGAAGAACGCCGGGATGCCCGCACCGCCCGCGCGCAGCTTCTCGGCGAGCGTGCCTTGCGGCGTGAATTCGAGCTCGAGTTCGCCGGCCAGGTACTGGCGCTCGAACTCCTTGTTCTCGCCGACGTATGACGAGATCATCTTCTTGATCTGGCGCGTTTCCAGCAACAGGCCGAGGCCGAAACCGTCGACGCCCGCGTTGTTGCTGATGCAGGTGATGCCCTTGACGGCCGAATCGCGCAACGCTGCGATCAGTGCCTCCGGAATCCCGCACAGGCCGAAGCCGCCCACCGCGAAGGTCTGTCCGTCGCGGACGATCCCTTCCAGCGCGGCAGCCGCGCTTGGATAGACTTTGTTCATCAGTTGTCCCTTCCTCTATGGAAACCAGCGAAACCGGTTCACGCGCCCACGTGGCCCGCAAGCCCGCCGCATCATTCTATGCATGCACGGCGATGCCTGCGTCGAGGCGCGCTGTTTTTATATCGCGGCAAACCGCCACGAGATGCCTGAAAGGGTACGATGCGGCGCGGATGCGGCACAATACGCAAAAATACATAAGCGTTTGCCTCCGCTTGCCTGCGCCATGCCCGCTCTCGATTACCAGACCGCCTTCCTCCTCGCGCCGCTCGGCCTCGTCCTGTCGCGCGACCGCGTGATCGAGGACTGCAACGACGCGCTCGCGTCGATCTTCCGCTGCGTGCGCGCCGACCTGATCGGGAAATCGTACGAGGTGCTCTACCCGTCGACGGACGAATTCCAGCGCATCGGCGAACGCATCGCGCGCGTGATGGCCGCGAATGGCATCTACTCGGATGACAGAATCATGAAACGGGCGGACGGCGAGCTGTTCTGGTGCCACGTCACCGGCCGCGCGATCGACCGCACCGCGCCCCTTGCGGCGGGCGTGTGGACCTTCGAGGATTTGAGCGCGACGCGCCGGGTCGCCGTCGAACTGACCCCGCGCGAGCGCGAGATCGCCGCGCAGCTCGCGACCGGCAAGACCAGCAAGCAGATCGGGCGCGTGCTCGACATCAGTTCGCGCACGGTCGACATCTATCGCGCACGGCTGATGCGCAAGTACGGGACCAACAATACGCCGGAGCTGCTGCAACGCCTGCTCGGGCAGTGAATGACGGCGCCCGGATGACAATCGGCCGCTCATGGCGGCCGATTCGGTAAACAACGGATATGGCGTGCCGCCCCGGCGACCTTGTGCCGGCCCGGACTCGCCGACTCGACGCTCAGCCGACCTTCGCCGCGAGCGCGCGCTCGATCGTGTCGCGCAGCAACTGCGGCAGCGGCACCGACTTGCCGAGCGCGTAGTCGACCCACACGCAGCGCGCATTGCCGCGCGCATAGACATGCTGCGGATCGTCGGCGCGCGTCAGCTCGAAACCCGTGTCGAAGCTGCTCCGGCCGGGTTTCGCAGCCGACATCTTCGCGATCACGTCGCCCGGATAGTGCAGCTGCTTGAGAAATTCCATCGACGCCGTGACGATGACGGGCCCCTGCCCCTCGCCATTGCCGCCGGCAATGCCGAGTTCCTCGAACCACGAGATCCGCGCCTGCTCCATGTAGCGGAAATAGACCGTGTTGTTCACATGGCCGAACGCGTCCATGTCGCCCCAGCGGATCGGCATCGACATCTCAAAAACGGGGGAATAATCGCTCATTGCAGTCTTCTTTGTTGCTGAATGTCATCCGCTCAGGCGAGGCCGAAGCCGTCGTCGGCGGAGATAATCGAGCCATTGATGAACTGCGACTCGTCGGCCGCGAGCAGCAACAACAGCCCGTCGAGATCCTGCGGCTTGCCGACGCGCCGGCGCGGCAGCATCGACTGCAGCTTCTGGCCCTGCTCGGTTTCCCACAGGTAATGATTGATTTCGGTATCGATATAGCCCGGACAGATCGCGTTGACGTTGATCCCGTGGCGCCCCCATTCGAGCGCCATCGCACGCGTCATCTGCACGACCGCGGCCTTGCTCATCGCGTACAGCCCGATCTGCGGAAACACGCGCAGCCCGGCCACCGACGCGATGTTGATGATCCGGCACGGCGGCTTGCCGTTGCCGCTTCCGTTCGCGCGCATGATCATCCGCTTCGCGACTTCCTGTGCGACGAAAAATGCGCCGCGCGTGTTGGTGTCGAATACGAACTCGAAATCCGCCGGCGTCACGTCGACGAGCTTCTGCATCGTCGAGACGCCCGAATTGTTCACGAGGATGTCGATCGTACCGGCCTCCGTCTCCGCGTGCGCGACCGCCGCCTTGATGCTCTGGACGTCGGTGACGTCGAGCGACACGACGTGCGCGGCGCCACCTGCCGCCTCGATCTCGGCACGCAGCTCCTTCAGGCGCTCGACCCGACGGCTCGCGAGCACGACCTTCGCACCGGCCTGCGACAGCACCTGCGCAAAGCGCTGCCCGAGGCCGCTCGACGCGCCCGTGACCAGCGCAACCTTGCCTTCCAGATTGATCGATCGACCCATTTGCACTTCCCCTTTCGATGTCGTTTCGCCGCCACGGGCAGCACGGCCCGAGCGGCATTACCCTAGCACGAAAATAGAACGATCGTGCTAATCTAGCCGCATGCTGTTGCGGCAAGCGTTTCGTTTCGCAGACAATACGCTCCCGAATAAAAGCATTCTAACGGTTAGAGGAACGCCAATGACCCCCGCAAGCCTCATCGAGCAATATGGCCCGCGCGAATCGATGGAATACGACGTCGTGATCGTCGGCGGCGGCCCCGCCGGGCTGTCGGCGGCGATCCGGCTCAAGCAGCTGGCCGCCGAGAAAGGCACCGAAATCGGCGTGTGCGTGCTCGAGAAGGGCTCCGAGATCGGCGCGCACATCCTGTCGGGCGCGGTGATGGACCCGCGCGCGATCACCGAGCTGTTCCCCGACTGGAAGGAACGCGGCGCGCCGCTCGACGTCGAGGTGACGGAAGACCGCTTCCTGTTCCTGTCCGAGAAGAGCGCGGTCACCACGCCGAACTGGGCGCTGCCCGCCAACTTCCAGAACCACGGCAACTACGTGATTTCGCTGGGCAACGTCACGCGCTGGCTTGGGGCACAGGCCGAGGCGCTCGGCGTCGAGATCTTCCCCGGCTTCCCGGCCGCGGAGATTCTCTATAACGACGATGGCTCGGTCAAAGGCGTCGCGACCGGCAACATGGGCGTGGGCAAGAACGGCGAGCCGACCGAGAACTTCCAGCTCGGCATGGAGCTGCACGCGAAGTACACGCTGTTCGCCGAAGGCTGCCGCGGCCATCTGGGCCGCCAGCTGATCTCGAAGTTCAAGCTCGACGCGAATGCCGATCCGCAGGCCTACGGGATCGGCATCAAGGAACTGTGGGAAATCGACCCAGCCAAGCACAAGCCGGGCCTCGTGATCCACACGGCCGGCTGGCCGCTGAAGTCGGACACCTACGGCGGCTCGTTCCTGTATCACATGGACAACAACCAGGTCGTGGTCGGCTTCGTGGTGGGCCTCGGCTACACGAACCCGTACCTGTCGCCGTTCGAGGAATTCCAGCGCTACAAGACGCACCCGTCGATCCGCGCGTTCCTCGAAGGCGGCAAGCGCGTGTCGTACGGCGCGCGCGCGATCACCGCGGGCGGGCTGCTGTCGCTGCCGAAGACGGTGTTCCCGGGCGGCGCGCTGATCGGAGACGACGCGGGCTTCCTGAACGCGTCGCGGATCAAGGGCAGCCACGCGGCGATCAAGACCGGCATGCTGGCAGCCGACGCCGCATTTGACGCGGTGCAGGCCGGCCGCCAGTCGGACGAGCTCAACGCCTATCCGGACGCCTTCAAGCAGTCGTGGCTGTACACGGAGCTGTACCGCGCGCGCAACTTCAAGCAGTGGATGGCCAAGGGGCTGTACCTCGGCACGCTGATGGTCGGGCTCGAGCAGAAGGTGATGGGCGGCAACGTGCCGTGGACGCTGCACCACAAGCATGCGGATCACGAGATGCTGAAGCCGGCATCGCAATGCCAGCCGATCGAGTATCCGAAGCCGGACGGCAAGCTGACGTTCGATCGCCTCTCGTCGGTGTTCATCTCGAACACGAACCACGAAGAGAACCAGCCGGCGCACCTGACGCTGAAGGATGCGAACGTGCCGGTGAACGTGAACCTGCGCACTTACGCGGGGCCGGAGGCGCGCTTCTGCCCGGCGGCGGTGTATGAATTCGTGAAGAATGACGACGGCAGCGATCGCCTGGTGATCAACGCGCAGAACTGCGTGCACTGCAAGACCTGCGACATCAAGGACCCGACGCAGAACATCGTGTGGGTCACGCCGGAAGGCGGCGGCGGGCCGAACTACCCGAACATGTAATTGCCGGAACGCGCCGCCACGAGCGGCGCGTTGTTTGGCTGCCGCAAACGAAACGGGGCGCTGCATCAAGCAGCGCCCCGTTTTGCATGCTCCGCGCAACGGCCGGGCGAGACGCGCAGCGCCCCACCCGCTTGCGTCAGGTCGCGCTGCCCGCGATCTTCGGCGTCGTCGTCTCGACGTCCCCGCACTGCGCGCGATGGCGCAGCGCATGATCGATCAGCACCAGCGCGAGCATCGACTCGGCGATCGGCGTCGCGCGAATGCCGACACACGGATCGTGACGACCGAACGTTTCCACCGTCGCTTCCTCGCCGGCCTTCGTAATCGAACGACGCGGCGTGCGGATGCTCGACGTCGGCTTGATCGCGATCGACACGGCGATGTCCTGCCCGGTCGAAATCCCGCCGAGCACGCCGCCCGCATGGTTGCCGACGAAGCCGGCCGGAGTCAGCTCATCGCCGTGCACCGAGCCGCGCTGCGCGACGCTGTCGAAGCCCGCGCCGATCTCGACGCCCTTCACCGCGTTGATGCTCATCATCGCCTTTGCGATGTCCGCATCGAGACGGTCGAACACCGGCTCGCCCCAGCCGACCGGCACGCCCGATGCGACGACGTCGATGCGCGCGCCGATCGAATCGCCATCCTTGCGCAGCGCATCCATGTACGCCTCGAGCTCCGGCACGACGGCCGCATTCGGCGAGAAGAACGGATTCTCGTGCACGTGCGACCAGTCGACGAACGGCACGTCGATCTCGCCGAGGCCGCTCATGTAGCCGCGCACCTCGACGCCGAAGCGCTCGCGCAGCCACTTCTTCGCGACCGCACCCGCGCCGACGATCGGCGCGGTCAGCCGTGCGGACGAGCGGCCGCCGCCGCGATAGTCGCGGATGCCGTATTTCTGCCAGTAGGTGTAGTCGGCGTGGCCGGGGCGGAACGTTTCGACGATGTTGCCGTAGTCCTTGCTGCGCTGGTCGGTGTTGCGGATCAGCAGCGCGATCGGCGTACCGGTCGTCACGCCTTCGAACACGCCCGACAGAATCTCGACCTCGTCGGCCTCCTGACGTTGCGTCACGTGACGCGACGTGCCGGGCTTGCGGCGATCGAGCTCGACCTGGATGTCGGCTTCGGTCAGCCCCATTCCCGGCGGGCAGCCGTCGATCACGCAGCCGATCGCGGGACCGTGCGATTCGCCGAAGGTCGTGACAGTGAAAAGCGTGCCGAGGGTATTGCCGGACATGATGGAACCGCCCAAAGAGAAATGGACAAACCGATGCGCTGCCCAGGCCGCAGGCAGGTCGATCGTTTGCCGGTCGAGAAAAGAGGTAAGCCGCTATTATGCCAGCCGTCCCGGGCACGCGGGCCGTGTGAACCGTTCGGACCATACCGGCCTGGTACGGGAACGGCCCGGGCGACGATTGCAGACCCGCGCCGTTCCGGTCGAACGGGCCCGTTCACGGCGGCCATGACGGCCCGGGGCGATGCCGCCGGGCCCGCCCCGCCTACTTCCGCGCGCCGCGCAGTTCGGTAACTGCCGCCTGAAGCGCTTCGGGCGTCGCGACCGACGCCGGGATCGGCTCGCCGACCGCCAGCGTCAGCCGGCTCATTACGCCGCGCTTGATGGGCCGCGGCATCCGCGCATCGGAATGCCGCGAAAAATAGCTGCCCCACAGCCCGCGCAGCGCCATCGGGATCACCGGCGCCGGCGTGCGCCCCAGGATCTCCGTGATGCCGTGGTGGAACGTGTTGATGTCGCCCGTCTTCGTCAGCTTGCCTTCCGGGAAGATGCACACGAGTTCGCCTTCCTTCAGCGCGGCCTCGCATGCGTCGTACGCACGCGCGAGCATCGCGGGATCCTCGTGGCGCGGCGCGATCGGGATCGCCTTCGCATGCCGGAACACCCAGCTCGCGAAGCGCGTCTTGAAGATCCGGTGGTCCATCACGAAACGGATCGGGCGCGGGCTCGCGGCGGCCAGCACGAGCGCATCGACATAACTGACGTGGTTGCACACGAGCACGGCCGCCCCTTCCGCCGGAATCCGCTCCGCGTGCACGAGGCGAATCCGGTAGAACGTATGCACGAGCACCCATGCGACGAAGCGCAGCAGGAACTCGGGCACGAGCAGATAGATATAAGCGGCGACGATCACATTCAGCAGCGCGGTGACGAGGAACAGCCCCGGGATATCGACGCCGGCCTTGGTCAGCCCCATCGCCATCACGGCCGACAGAATCATGAACAGCGCGTTCAGGATGTTGTTCGCGGCGATGATCCGCGCACGGTGCGTCGGCGCGCTGCGGCTCTGGATCAGTGCGTACAGCGGCACGCTGTAGAAGCCGCCGAACATCGCGAGCAGGAACAGGTCCGCCAGGATGCGCCAGTGGCGCGCACCGGCCAGGAATTCGCCGACCGACAGCAGATGGCCGGGCGACGGCAGCGCATGGCTCGCGAAATACAGCTCGATCGCGAACACGCTGATGCCGATCGAGCCGAGCGGCACGAGGCCGATCTCGACGCGCCGCTGCGACAGCCGTTCGCACAGCAGCGAGCCGAGGCCGATGCCGACCGAGAACGTCGCGAGCAGGATCGTGACGACGTCGGGGCTCGCGGACAGCACGTCCTTCGCGAAATTGAAGAACGACGTGAGGAACGTCGCGCCGACGAACCACAGCCACGAGATGCCGAGCAGGCTCAGGAACACGGTGCGGTTCTGCCGGGCGAGCCCGAGGTTGCGCCAGGTCTCGCTGACCGGATTCCAGTTGATCACGAGATCGGGCTGCGGCGCCGGCGTGGACGGCACGCGCTGCGCGACGAGCCGCCCCGCGAGCGCGATGACGACGACGCTCACCGCAAGCACGCGCTCGCCGTTGCCCTCGATGCCCGCGGCCGCGCCGCCGATGATCGTGCCGATCAGGATCGCGATGAACGTGCCCATCTCGACGAGGCCGTTGCCGCCGACCAGCTCGTGCTCGCCGAGATGCTGCGGCAGGTACGAATACTTGACGGGCCCGAACAGCGTCGAGTGCATCCCCATCATGAACGTGCACAGATACAGCAGCGGCGCGCTGTGCGTGACGAAGCCGGCCGCGCCGACCAGCATCAGCACGATCTCGAAGGTCTTCACGAAACGCGTGAGGGTCGCCTTGTCGTACTTGTCGGCGATCTGGCCGGACGTCGCCGAGAACAGCACGAACGGTAAGATGAAGATCGCGGAAATCAGGAAAGCCGCCGTCTTCGCATCGACGCCGGAGAACCGCGCGGTGTGATAGGTGACGAGAGACGTAAAGCCGATCTTGAAGACGTTGTCGTTCAGCGCGCCGAGGAACTGGGTCGTGAAGAACGGCGCGAAACGGCGCTCGCGCAGCAGGTCGAACTGCGACGCGTGCGCGTGCCGTTCGTCACGCCGCCTGGAAGTGGCTTGCGTTTGATCGCTCATGCGGAATACGCGCGCGCCGTCTGGGCAGCGCTGCGCGGGCCTCGTGTGGTCATTGAAAAAACGGCGGCGCAGGACAAACCTGCGCCGCCGCGTGCCGGGTGGCGGCGCCCGCGCGTGACGGCGACGGGCGCGGCGTGATTCACGACTTGTGCGCTTCGGCTTCCGATTCCGGCCAGTCGCGGATGTATGCCTTCAGCATCCGGTTCTCGAAGCTCTGCGCCTCGACGACCGTCTTCGCGACGTCATAGAACGAAATGACGCCCATCAGCACCTTCTTGTCGAGCACCGGCATGTAGCGCGCATGGCGCTCGAGCATCATCCGGCGCACTTCGTTGACGTCCGTTTCCGGCGTGCACGTGAGCGGCTCGTCCATCACCTTGCGCACCTGCACGTCGCCGATCGCGCCGCCGTTCACGTGCAGACGCAGGATGATCTCGCGGAACGTCAGCATCCCGACGAGATCGCCGTACTCCATCACGACGAGCGAACCGATGTCGTGTTCGGCCATCGTATCGACCGCTTCGCGCAGCGGCTTATCGGGCGTCACCGTAAACAGCGTGTTGCCCTTCACTTTCAGAATATCGCTGACGCGCATCGTAGTCCCCTCATGCTTGAATGCAAAACCTCTTTCGATCGTATCGGAAAGCCTGTCAAAAGGAAAGCGCGGGCCCGCGCGGCGGCCCGCCCCCGCTTGCGGAAGCGGACTGCCGGCAGCACAATGGCCCCATGAACAGCGGCCGGAGGAGACGTCCATGGCGCATACGCATTCGGAGCAATTCGCCAGCTTCGCTGATTTCTACCCGTATTACCTGAATGAACACCAGAACCGGACGTCGCGGCGGCTGCACTTCATCGGCTCGCTCGGCGTGATCGGCTGTGTCGCGATGGCGATCGCGACCGGCGACTGGCTGTGGCTGCCTGCAGCCATCGTCTGCGGCTACGGGTTCGCGTGGGTCGGACACTTCTTCTTCGAGAAGAACCGCCCGGCCACGTTCCGGCACCCGATCTACAGCCTGATGGGCGACTGGGTGATGTTCAAGGATATCTGTACGGGCAAGATCCCGTTGTAACGCGGCCGAACGCCCTGCTCACGCGGGCCGCGGCGGACGTGCATGCGGGTCGGACACGCCGCCTGGCGCCTGTCCCGGAACGCCCGCCGGCTGTGCGCCAGCCAGCCGGTGCGCGGCGATCAGCGTCGCGAGCGACACGTCGAAGCGGTCGCTCGACAACACCGCAAGCAGCGCCGCACCGTCGACGTGGCTGCGGCGCCGCTGCAGCTGGTAGGTGAGTTCCGTGCGGTCGATCACCAGCACGTCGAACAGCTGCGCAAGCGTCAACTGCTCCGGATTCGCGAGCAGGATGTAGCGCGGCGTGGTTTCGCCGCCGCCGTCGAGCCGCGCAATCCACTCCCGCTCCTCCATCGTCGTCAGCAGGCGCTGGGCGGTTTCCATGTCGCAGCGCAGCATGGTCGCGAGCAGCATCGCCGTGTAGCCTCGCTTGCCGGCCGTGCGCACTTCGGCCAGCCGCGCGAGCATCTCCAGCGCGTCGAGCAGGTCGCTGCCCGGATAGTGGATGCGGTGAAACTGGCCGACGCGAATCGCCGGCAGCGCGGAAGCCACCATCGCGCCGAGCAGCGCGATGAACCAGCTCAGGTACACCCATAACAGGAACACGGGCAGCGCCGCGAACGCGCCATAAACGGCCGTATAGGTCGGAATGCGCCGAACGTAGTAGCCGAAGCCGCGCTTCGCGAGCTCGAATGCGACGGCCGCGAACAGTCCGCCGATCACCGCGTCGCGCCACGCAACCGTGCAGTTCGGCAGGTACACGTACAGCAGCGTGAACGCGAGCACCGTCAACGGCAACGATACGAGCGCGAGCAGCCACTCGACGATCGACGTGGACGGCCCCGCGCCGGTGAACGCGAGCGACTGCGTGAACAGGTACGACGAGATCGACAGGCTCACGCCGAACAGCAGCGGGCCGAGCGTGATCAGCGCCCAGTACGCGAGCACGCGCTGCGCGAACGGCCGCGGCTTGCGCACCCGCCAGATCAGGTTGAAGGCCGATTCGATCGTCATCATCGTCATCACCGACGTGACGACGAGCACGATCAGGCCGGCCGTCGTCAGCCCCTTCGCCTTCGACGCGAACTGGTTCAGGTACTTGAAGATCTGGACGTTGAACTGCGCGGGCATCAGGTGATCCGCGAGGAACCCCTGCAGCGAGATCTGGAACGACGCGAACATCGGGAACGCGGTGAACAGCGCGAACGCGACCGTCACGAGCGGCACGAGCGCCAGCATCGTCGTGAACGTCAGGCTGCCCGCCACTTGCGGGATGCGATCCTCGGCGCTGCGCCGGGCCGCGAACCGCGCGAGGCGCTTGATGGTGTCGAGATCGACGCTCAACTTCGGCAAACGACTTCTCCTTCTTGATGCCGCGCGCCCGACGGCGCGCCGCCGCCGCGCTGCGCGACGGCTTCAGCCCCTATAATAGCCGCTCGATTCCAGCAGGGGCCGACTGCACCGGGCACGCGCGCGGCCGCACGCGGCTCCGTAGCCCATGAAAGACATCCTCGTCCTCTATTACAGCCGCCACGGCGCCACGCGCGATCTCGCGCTCGCGATCGCGAACGGCATCGACAGCGTGCCGGGCATGCAGGCCCGCATCCGCACCGTGCCGCCCGTGTCGGCCGTCTGCGAAGCCACCGCCCCCGACATTCCCGCCGACGGCCCGCCGTACGCTGAACTGCGGGATCTCGAGGAATGCGCGGGCCTCGCGCTCGGCTCGCCGACCCGCTTCGGCAACATGGCCGCCTCGCTCAAGTATTTCCTCGACGGCACCACACCGCAATGGCTGTCGGGCGCACTGACCGGCAAGCCGGCCAGCGTGTTCACGTCGACGGGCAGCCTGCACGGCGGCCAGGAATCGACGTTGCTGTCGATGATGCTGCCGCTGCTCCATCACGGAATGATGATCGTCGGGATCCCGTACACGGAATCCGCGCTCACCACGACGCGCACCGGCGGCACGCCGTACGGCGCATCGCACGTCGCGCAGCACGATCGCTCGGCAGCCGCCGGGCTGTCGGCGGACGAAAAGGCGCTCGCGGCCGCGCTCGGCGTGCGGCTCGCGCGCGCGGCGGCCGCCCTTTCCAGCGCCCAGGCCGCCGAGACCGCATGAACTCGCCGGCCCGCCCCGCCGTCGCGGCGCGGCCGCGCTACGCGCTGGTCGCCACCGCGTGCCTCGTCGCACTGATCGCGCTGTCGCTCGCGTGGGAGCTGTGGCTCGCGCCGCTGCGTCCGGGCGGCTCCGCGCTGATGCTCAAGGCGATCCCGCTCGCGCTCGCGCTGCCCGGCGTCTGGCGGCGTAACATCTATACGATGCAGTGGGCGAGCATGCTGATACTCGTCTATTTCGCCGAAGGCGTCGTGCGCGGCATGTCCGATCGCGGGCTGTCCGCGACGCTCGGCTGGTGCGAGACCGCGCTCGCCGTCGTCTTCTTCGTGGCGGCGCTGGCGTACGTCGCGCCGTTCAAGCGCGCGGCGAAAAAGTCGCGCGCCGCGTCCTGACCCTTACGCGACAAGGTGATGATGTCCTCCGAAGCTTTCGTTTCCGCGTGCCGCGACGCGATCGGCGCCGATCATGTGCTGACCGACCCGCACGATACCGAACCGTTCCTGACCGACTGGCGCCGCCGCTACAAGGGCGCCGCGTGCGCGGTGCTGAAGCCCGCGAACACGGCCGAAGTCGCGGCGCTCGTCAAGCTGGCCAACGCACACGGCATCGCGCTCGTGCCGCAAGGCGGCAACACGGGCCTGGCCGGCGGCGCCACGCCCGATGCGAGCGGCAGCCAGGCCGTGCTGAGCGTCGCGCGCCTGAACCGCGTGCGTGCGCTCGATCCGCACAACAACACGATCACCGTCGAAGCCGGCGTGATCCTCGCAGACGTGCAGGCGCGCGCCCGCGAAGGCGGCCGGCTGTTCGCGCTGAGCCTCGCGGCGGAAGGCAGCTGCACGATCGGCGGCAACCTGTCGACCAACGCGGGCGGCACCGCGGTGCTGCGCTACGGCAACGCGCGCGAGCTGTGTCTCGGGCTCGAGGTCGTGACGCCGCAGGGCGAGATCTGGGACGGCCTGCGCGGACTGCGCAAGGACAACACGGGCTACGACCTGCGCGACCTGTTCATCGGCGCGGAAGGCACGCTCGGGATCATCACGGCGGCCGTGATGAAACTGCATCCGCTGCCCGCGGCACAGGTCACCGCACTCGCCGCGCTCGAATCGCCGCACGCGGCGCTCGATTTCCTCGCCCTCGCGCAGCGCGCGGCCGGGCCGCTGCTGACCGGCTTCGAGCTGATGTCGGACTTCTGCATGCAGCTCGTCGGCAAGCACTACCCGCAACTGCGCTACCCGTTCGCGCAGACACATGCGCAGACGGTGCTGCTCGAACTGTCCGACAATGAAAGCGAAGCGCATGCGCGCGCGCTGTTCGAGAAACTGATGGAAGAAGCATTCGAGGCCGGGCTCGTGGTCGACGCGGTGGTTGCGGAGAATCTCGCGCAGTCGCGCGCGTTCTGGGATCTGCGCGAGCACATCCCGCTCGCGCAGGCCGACGAAGGGCTCAACATCAAGCACGACATCGCGGTGCCGATTTCGTCGATCGCGCGCTTCATCGACGAGACCGACGCGGCGATCCAGCAGGCCGCGCCGGGCGCGCGGATGGTCACGTTCGGCCACCTCGGCGACGGCAATCTCCACTACAACGTGCAGATGCCCGAAGGCGGCGACCCGAAAGCGTTCCTGGCCGCGTTCCAGGCGCCGATCAACCGGATCGTCTACGACAACGTGCATCGCCACCACGGCACGATCAGCGCGGAGCACGGCATCGGCCAGTTGAAGATCGACGACGCGCAGCGTTACAAGTCGCCGGTCGAAACGACGCTGATGCGCACGCTGAAGACCGCGCTCGATCCGCGCGGCCTGATGAATCCCGGCAAGGTCCTGCGCTGAAGCCGTCCACTCCGGAGCCACGCCCGTGAAAGTCCGCGTCCTGTCCGACCTGCATCTCGAAAGCAACCTGCCCGATGCGATCCCGCATGCCGACGCGGATCTCGTCGTGCTCGCCGGCGACATCCACAATCACGCAGAAGGCCTGCGCTGGGCCGCCGAAACGTTCGATCCCGCGGTGCCGGTGATCTACGTGCCGGGCAACCACGAGTACTACGACGGGGAATTCGGTGCGCTGGAGACGGCGATGCGCGATGCGGCGCAGGCGCTCGACAACGTGCATTACCTGAACAACGACGTCTACGTCGATCCCGAGCAGCGCTTCCGCGTGCTCGGCACGACGCTCTGGGCCGATTTTTCGCTGTTCGGCAACGACGAAGCCAGCCTCGCCGGTTCGATCGAGGCCGGGCTGCGCGTGATGCTCGATTTCAAGGGATTGATCCAGGTGACCTGGCCGCACGACGCGGCACTGCATGCGGCGCCGGGCACGCAAGAGCGGGATTTCTCGCCGGCGGACGCGATCGCGCTGCATCGACGCAGCCGCGCGTGGCTCGAAGCGCAGCTCGCCACACCGTTCGCGGGCCAGACGATCGTCGTGACCCACCATGCGCCGCACCGGCGCTCGCTGGCGGAGCGCTACGCGGAAGATCTTGCGTCGGCGGGATTCGTGACAGACATGGCGGAACTCGTGAAGCCGCCGGTCAATCTGTGGCTCCATGGCCACACGCATACGTCATTCGACTATGTGGCGGACGGCGGCACACGCGTGGTGTGCAACCCGCGCGGCTACATCCACCGGCGCACCGGCGAACTGGAAAATACCGCGTTCGCGTGGGGCAAGGTCGTCGAGCTCGGCTGAACGCCGAGCCCGCGCGGCCGCGTTGCACGGCCTTTTTCGACCCGGAGCGTGACGGCCGGATCAGCGGCCGGGGCGGCGTTGCTCGCGCACTCGCACCGGTACCGGCTTCATCTGCGCCTTCGCCTTCATCGCGCGCAGCAGGTCGCGGGTCGCCGCGGCGGCCGCGGCCGCGCCCAGCAGGACTCCAAGGCCGATCATCAGGTGCGTATCCATTGCTACTCCGGGGTTGCGTATCTCGTTAATTCCCACAGTATCAAACTGTCTGACACGCGTTCGTAAAAAAATGTTGCGTGAAGGACAAATCTCGTCAGATTGCGGTCAACCGCGCTGTCATGTCGCACGCGTGTACGGCTCGAGCGCGGCTTCGTCGGCTGCGAGCGTGGCCGGCAGTTCGTCGCGCAGGAAATCGACCCAGGTGCGAATTTTCGCGTCGAGGTACTGGCGCGACGGATACAGCGCGTAGATGTTCATCGCGTGCGACCGGTAATCGGGCATCACGCGCACGATGTGCCCGCTGCGCAACCAGCCGATCGCCGAATAGAGCGGCAGACCGCCGATCCCCATCCCTTCCCGCACGGCCACCGCAAGCGCCTCGGCGACGTTCACGCGAAACGGCGGCGCCGTGATCGGGACGACCTCGTCGCCGTTCGGCCCCGCCAGCGCCCATTCGTCGAACTGGAAGCCCGGCCCGATCATCCCGAGACAGACGTGCTGTGCGAGATCCGCCGGCCGCTGCGGCACGCCGTGCGCCTCGACGTAGCCGCGCGACGCGCACACCACGCTGTAGCTCTCGCCGAGCCGCTGCGACACGAGCCCCGAATCCGGCAGGTCGCGGCCGACGACGATCGCGACGTCATACCCCTCGTCGAGCAGGTCAGGCATCCGCTGCGCGAGGGTCAGCTCGACGTGCACGTCCGGGTACCGCTCGCGATAACGCGCGATGGCCGGCACCAGGTAGTGCTGGCCGAGGCTCGTGAAGCAATGCACCTTCAGCTTGCCCGACGGGCGCGCATGTGCGTCGCCCGCCTCGGCTTCGGCCTGGTCGACATACGCGAGGATCTGCTCGCAGCGCTGCAGGTAGCGCTCGCCGGCTTCGGTCAGCGCGATCCGGCGCGTCGTGCGGTTCAGGAGACGCGTGCGCAGGTGCGCCTCGAGATCCGAGACCGCGCGCGACGCGTAGGCGGTAGTCGAATTCATCTGCTGGGCGGCCGCGGTAAAGCTTCCCGCGTCGACCACGCGGACGAATACCCGCATGTTTTGTAACGTATCCATCCCATTACCCATTTGAATCCGGACGGATTGTTGCACAGAGGCGAACAAGTATTGTCTCAGGATTCGTAAAAATGACTTGCACCCTTGTCCATTTATTCAGGAATCACTGAAAAATATAATCGCATCCGACTCATCTATATCCGAAAGGGAGAAAATCGTGCAGTCTCCGGCGACAAAAGGGACGCTCGCACTGGCGGTTCTTGCAGTCTCATTAATAATGGCCGGATGCGCGAGCATGGGCGACAACAAGCCGCAGTCGGCCCGCATCGAGGCGAACGCGCTCGATGCCGGCGCCGCGATCCGTGCGGCCGACCGTGACGCGGGCTGGCCCGCAGCCGACTGGTGGCGCGCCTACCGCGATCCGCAACTCGACGCCTGGATCGCCGACGCCCAGGCCGGCAACCCGACGCTCGCGGCCGCCGAGGCACGGGTGCGCGAAGCGCAGGCAATGGCACGCGTGGCCCGTTCGGCCGAGTTGCCGCAGATCAACGGCAACCTGTCGCTGATGCGCCAGCACTGGCCGGACAACGTGTATTACGGCCCCGGCCCGCTCGCGAACGCCGATACCTGGAACAACACCGGCACGCTCGGCCTGTCGTACCACCTCGACCTGTGGGGCAAGGACAAGAACGCGACCGAGCGCGCGCTCGACACCGCGCATGCGACCGCCGCCGACGCGCGTGCGGCCAAGCTCGAGCTCGAAGTCAACGTCGTGCGCGCGTATGTCGGCATGTCGATGAACTATGCGTTGCTCGACCTCGCGCACGAAACGTTCGAACGCCAGCGCTCGCTCGCCGATCTGGCGCGCAAGCGGCTGCAGGCCGGCCTCGGCACGCAGCTCGAAGTGAGCCAGGCGGAATCGACGCTGCCCGATTATGAGCGCCAGATCGACAGCTACGAGGAAGCGATCCAGCTCGCGCGGCACCAGCTCGCCGCGCTGGCCGGCAAGGGCCCGGGCGCGGGCGATGCGATCAAGCGGCCGAAGCTGTCGCTCGACGCACCGGCCGGCCTGCCGTCGGCGATGCCGGCCGACCTGCTCGGCCGCCGCCCCGACGTCGTCGCGGCGCGCTGGACGGTCGACGCGCAGGCGCGCGGCATCGATGTCGCAAAGGCGTCGTTCTACCCGAACATCGACCTGCTCGCGACGGTCGGCGGCTTCGGCGTGACCGCGCCGTTCACCGACTTCCTGCGCGCAATGAACGGCGGCTGGACGGCCGGCCCCGCGCTGTCACTGCCGATCTTCGAAGGCGGCCGGCTGCGTGCGCAACTCGGCGCCGCGAATGCCGGCTACGACCAGGCGGTCGAGCGCTACAACCAGACGATCGTCGGCGCGCTCAAGGACATCGCCGACCAGGTCGTGCGGATCCGTTCGCTCGATACGCAGAAAAAGGACGCCGCACGCTCGGTGGCCGCCAACGACCGCAGCTACCAGCTGTCGCGCGAAGGCTTCCGCCGCGGGCTGACCGACTACGTGAACGTGCTGGTCGCGCAGCAGCAGTTGCTGCGCGCGCAGGAGACGGCCGCCCGCATCGATGCGGAACGCCTCGCCGCGCACGCGCAGTTGATGGCCGCGCTCGGCGGTGGCGTCGAGACGGGAATGGACGTTCGGGGTGGCCATCCGCGGGACGGCCATCCGTCGCACGACGAATCCGCCGCGGGCGCAGCCGCGCCTGCCGCCGCGTCGGGCGCGAAGCCCGTGGCAGCCGTCGCCCGGCCCGCGCAGGTGGCCGCCGCCGGTGCGTCCGGCGTGCCGGCCGCACGATAACGCGGAGCGACGCCATGTCAGCCTCCTCTCCCGCCTCCACGCCCGCCGGCGGCCCGTTCGCGGCCTGGACCGCCGCGTTCGGCGACTGGGCCCGCACCGACGGCGCTGCGTGGCTCTATCTGTTCAAGGCGCTGCTCGCGACCTTCATCGCGCTCGGCGTGTCGATGCGGCTCGACCTGCCGGCACCGAAGACGGCGATGACGACCGTCTTCATCGTGATGCAGCCGCAAAGCGGCGCCGTGCTCGCGAAGAGCTTCTACCGGGTCGCCGGAACGATCTTCGGGCTCATCGCGACGCTCACGTTCGTCGGGCTGTTCCCGCAGCAGCCGCAGCTGTTCCTGCTGGCGATCGCCATCTGGATCGCACTGTGCACCGCAGGCGCCGCGCGCAATCGCAACTTCCGCAGCTACGGCTTCCTGCTCGCCGGCTATACGACCGCGCTGATCGGCTTGCCCGCGTCGCAGCACCCGGACGGAGCATTCATGAGCGCGATGACGCGCGTGTCCGAAGTCATCATCGGGATCGTGTCGGCCGGCGTCGTCAGCGCGCTCGTGTTTCCGCAGTACACGGGCGAACAGATGCGCACGACGGTGCGCAAGCGCTTCGGCAGCTTCGTGGACTACGTCGCGTCGGCGCTGTCGGGCCAGCTCGACCGCGCGCACATCGAGACCATCCACACGCGCTTCGTCGCCGACGTGGTCGGCTTCGAGGCCGCGCGCAGCATGGCCGTATTCGAGAATCCGGACACGCGCATGCGTAGCGGCCGGCTCGCGCGCCTGAACAGCGAGTTCATGAGCGCATCGAGCCGCTTTCACGCGCTGCATCAGTTGATGAACCGGCTGCACGCGGCCGGTGCGCAGGCTGCGATCGATGCGATCGAACCGTATTTCCGCGAAATCGCGCCGCTGCTCACGCGCCATGGCGAACCCGTGCGCACGTCGATCGACGCCGCGCACTCGGCCGAGCAACTGCTCGCGTGGCGCGACGCGCTGCCGCGCCGCATCCGCGCGACGCGCGCGGAACTCGAAACGCAGCCCGATTTCCCGCTGCTCGACTTCGACACGGCCGCCGAGCTGCTGTACCGCTTCATCACCGACCTGCAGGAATACGCGGCGACCTATGCATCGCTCGCGACCGCGACGCACGAGCGCGAACGCTGGATCGAGCGCTACGAGCCGCGCACCAACCGGACGGCCGCCACGATCGCGGGGATCCGCACCGCGACGGTGATTCTCGCGCTGGGCTGGTTCTGGATCGAGACCGCGTGGCCGAGCGGCGTGATGCTGGTGCTGAATGCCGCGGCGACCTGCGCGCTCGCGTCGTCGGCACCGCGCCCGACCGCGATGGCCGCCCAGATGGGGATGGGCACGGCGCTGGCCGTTTGTACCGGCTTCCTGCTGATGTTCGGCATCTATCCGCGGATCGACGGCTTCTGGCTGCTGTGCGCGGCGCTCGCGCCGCTGCTCGCGATCGGCATCTACATGACGCTGAAGCCGAAGCTCGCGGGCTACGGGATGGGCTACCTGATCTTTTTCTGCTTTCTCGCCGGCCCGGACAGCATCACGCACTACGATCCGATGAGCTTCATGAACGACGCGCTCGCGCTGCTGCTGTCGATGCTGGTATCCGCGATCGCGTTCGCCGTGCTGTTCCCGCCGACCGCGCCGTGGCTCAAGAAACGCCTGTTCGCGGACCTGCGCCACCAGGCCGTCGCGGCCTGCCATGCGCGGCTCGCCGGATTGCGCACGCGCTTCGAGAGCGGCGCGCGCGACCTGATTTACCAGGCGCACACGCTGTCGGCCGACCAGCCCGACGTGCAGCGCGACGCGCTGCGCTGGATGTTCGCCGTGCTCGAAACCGGCAACGCGGCCATCGACCTGCGCCACGAGCTGGCCACGCTGCCGTCCGAGCCGCGCTATGCGCCGACGACGCCGTGGCGACGTGCGATCGAGACGATGCGCGCCGCGCTGTCGTCGCTGTTCGCCCGGCCGGACGCCGAACGCTTCGACGCAACGCTCGCCGCGGTCAACGATGCGATCGACGCGACCCGGCAGACGCTCGACGCGTTCACGCCTTCGCGCGAGGAGCGCCACCGGCTGCAGCGCATCCTGAGCCACCTGCATTTCGTGCGCACGGCCCTGCTCGATCCCGAATCGCCGCTCGCCGCGCTCAACCGCAACCGCCCCGTGCGTCCCCAACCAGGAGCCTCGTCATGATGCCGCGTGAAATCGCCATTCTCGATGCCTACATGCCCACGGTGGTGCTGATGTTCGTCCTCGGCGCGCTCGCGACCTGGGCCGTCGACCGCCTGCTCGCCTACACGGGCCTCTACCGTCTCGTCTGGCACCCGTCGCTGTTCCGGGCCTGCCTTCTCGTCTGCATTTGCGGCGGACTGAGTCTTGCCGTTTACCGTTGATTCCGAACCATCATGATTCTCAGAAAACTCTTCGGCTTCGTCGCGACCGCCGTCATTCTTCTCGTCGCGATCCTGATCGGGCGCTCGCTGTGGGTGCACTACATGGATGATCCGTGGACGCGCGACGGGCGCGTGCGCGCCGAGATCGTCAACGTCGCGCCGGACGTGTCGGGCGCGATCGTCGAGCTGCCCGTGCATGACAACCAGCTCGTCAAGAAAGGCGACCTGATCATGCAGATCGACCCGTCGCACTACCAGATCGCGGTCGAGCAGGCGCAGGCGGCCGTCGCCGCCCGTCGCGCGGAACTGCAGATGCGCCGCGACGACGCGGCCCGCCGCGCGGATCTCGATGCGCTCGTCGTGTCGAAGGAAAACCGCGAGAACGCGGCACACAGCGCATCGAGCGCCGATGCGCAGTACCAGCAGGCGATCGCCGCGCTCGATGCCGCGAAGCTCAACCTCGAGCGCACGCGCGTCGTCGCGCCGGTCGACGGCTACGTCACGAACCTGCAGACGTTCAAGGGCAACTACGCGGTGGCCGGCCAGGCGAAGCTCGCGATCGTCGACAGCCATTCGTTCTGGGTCTACGGCTACTTCGAGGAAACCAAGCTGCCGCGCGTGAAGATCGGCGCGCCGGCCGAGATGCGGCTGATGAGCGGCGGCGTGATGAAGGGCCACGTCGAGAGCATCTCGCGCGGCATCTACGACCGCGACAACCCGCAGAGCCGCGATCTCGTCGCGGACGTGAACCCGACCTTCAACTGGGTGCGCCTCGCGCAGCGCGTGCCGGTGCGCATCAAGATCGACGACGTGCCGGCCGACGTGGTGCTGTCGGCGGGCACGACCTGCACGGTCATCATCGATCCGGACAAGCAGAAGAAGTCGTAAGCGCCGGATGGCCGGGCGCGCTTACGCGGCGATGCGGAAACGCCCGACCAGCGACTTCAGCGCCTGAGCCTGCTCGTCGAGCGCATTCGCGGCCGCGGCCGCCTGTTCGACGAGCGCCGCGTTCTGCTGCGTGCCGGCATCCATCTGCGTGACCGCACGGCCGATCTCCTCGATGCCGGCGCTCTGCTCGTCGGATGCCGCCGAAATCTCGCCGATGATGTCGGTCACGCGCTTCACCGCCCGCACGACGTCGCCCATCGTGCGGCCCGCATCGTGCGCGAGCGTCGCGCCGTTCGCGACGCGTTCGACCGATGCACCGATCAGCTCGCGGATCTCCTTCGCCGCGGTCGCCGAACGCTGCGCGAGCAACCGCACCTCGCCCGCGACCACCGAAAAACCGCGCCCCTGTTCGCCCGCGCGCGCCGCCTCGACCGCCGCGTTCAACGCGAGAATGTTGGTCTGGAACGCGATCCCCTCGATCGTGCCGATGATGTCGCGGATATTCTTCGCGCTGTCGTCGATCTCGCTCATCGTCGCCACCACACGCCCGACGACTTCCCCGCCCGTCTCCGCGACGGCCGATGCATTGGCCGCGAGCGCGCTCGCCTGCCGCGCGTTCTCGGCGTTCTGGCGTACGGTCGACGTGAGCTGCTCCATGCTGGCCGCGGTGCGTTCGAGCGCGACGGCCTGCTGCTCGGTGCGCTTCGACAGATCGAGATTGCCGGTGGAGATCTCGCCCGACGCCGCCGCGATCGCCTCGGCGCTGACCGCGATCTCGCCGACCGTCGCCGCGAGCCCCGTCTGCATCTCGGCCAGCGCACGCACCATGCTGTCGCGGTCGTGCCGGCCCAGTGTGATCGGTCGCGTCAGGTCGCCGCGCGCGATGTCCGCGGCGATCGCCTTCGCGTGCGCGGGCTCGCCGCCGAGCTGCGACGCGAGACGGCGCACGACGCGCTCGGCGATCACGATCGCGAGCACGATCAGCGCAACCGTCATCGCCGCGATCATCGCGAACGACGACGAGAATATGGTGGCGGACGCATCGAGCGTCGCCTTCGACTTCGCCCCACGCGTCTTCACGAGTTCGGCGACCAATTTCTCGAGCTTGCCGGTTTCGACCAGCAGCGACACGTCCTGCGTGCCGACCTGCCAGTTCATCTGCGACAGGTCGAGCGGCTGCGCACGCACGAGTTCGACGAAATCGCGCAGATGCGCGCTCCACGTACCGACCGCCGTCGAGAAGGCGCGCAGCCGCGCCGAATCGTCGGCGTCGGCCGGATCCGCGTAGCGCTGCAGCGTACCGAGCGCCTGGCCGATCGACGCGAGCCCCGCGCCCACGTCGGCGCCCAGTTCGTCGCGCTCCTTCGCAGTGGTCGCAGTCAGCAGCATCTTCTGGGCACGGCTCGCGCGCAGCACTTCGGCCCGGACCTCCTCGGCCGCGCGGCTCGCGACGTGGCCCTGCTCGTAGACCGACGAGATCGACGCATTCAGCCGGCTGATCTGCCAGAGCGAAAACATGCCGATCGCCAGCGTGCCGGCGAGCAGGATCGCGAATGCGGCGCGCAACGTCGCCTTGACGGTCCACGGCCGGCGCTCGCGACGCGCCGCGCGCAGGCGCCGTGCGGCGCGACCGGCGGCAACGTCGGGTGCGGCAGCCGCCGCACCGGGCTGTGGATGCAAAGATGCTGCTTTCATCGAACTATCCCCATATTGATCACGCAGCCGGAAAGGTCGGTCCCGGCGTTCCCGCGATGGCTGGCCATGCCGCGCGTCCTGCATCCTGCCCGGCGGGTAGCCGGTGCCGGGTGCGGCGCGCCTGTTGTCATTGGGTCGTTCTACGGCCCCCACCGCCGTTTCTTGAGTCCGGGAAACCACGCACCGGCCCCGGGCGCGCCCTCCATCTAACCGGCAGGCGCATCGCCAGCGTTATACCCGGTCAAAAAAACGCGCACCCGGCGATCCATCAGATGAATGTCCGATTCACGATAAAAGTTGTCCTGACATTCTCGATACGCCACATTACACTTCTTTGACGCAGCAACGATTCAAGACGCGCCGATCCCCAGCAGAGCGCGCCCGCCACCTCAACTCGTTCAGCTCTCACATGGAAACCAGCCTCGACACCGGCTCCGCCGGCGCAGCCACCGCCCAGCCATCCACGCCCCCCGTCGCCCGCACCGTCTACCCGGTGCTCGGCGCGATCAGCTTCTCGCACATGCTCAACGACATGATCCAGTCGTTGATCCTCGCGATCTATCCGATGCTCAAGAGCCAGTTCGCGCTGTCGTTCGCGCAGATCGGCCTGATCACGCTCACTTACCAGATCACCGCGTCGCTGCTGCAGCCGCTCATCGGCCTCTATACCGACAAGCGCCCGAAACCGTATTCGCTGCCGGTCGGCATGGGCTTCACGCTCGCGGGGCTGCTGCTGATGTCGGTTGCGACGAGTTTCCCGATGCTGCTGGTGGCCGCCGCGCTCGTCGGCTGCGGCTCGTCGGTGTTCCATCCCGAATCGTCGCGCGTCGCGCGGATGGCGTCGGGCGGCCAGCACGGGCTCGCGCAGTCGGTGTTCCAGGTCGGCGGCAATGCGGGTTCCGCGCTCGGGCCGCTGCTCGCCGCGCTCGTGATCATTCCGCACGGCCAGCACAGCATCGCGTGGTTCTCGGCGGCCGCGCTCGTCGCGATGATCGTGCTCACACAGATCGGCCACTGGTACAAGAAGCATCCGTCGATGAAGAAGAAGGCCACGGCGGCCGGCCACCCGACGCTGTCGCGCGGCCGCGTGATGGGCGCGATCGGCGTGCTGGTGCTGCTCGTGTTCTCGAAGTACTTCTACCTCGCGAGCATCAACAGCTATTTCACGTTCTACCTGATCGACAAGTTCCACCTGTCGGTACAGGCCGCGCAGATCCACCTGTTCGTGTTCCTCGCGGCCGTGGCGGCCGGCACGCTGATCGGCGGGCCCGTCGGCGACCGGATCGGCCGCAAGTACGTAATCTGGGTGTCGATCCTCGGCGTCGCGCCGTTCACGATGCTGCTGCCGTACGCGAACCTGTTCTGGACGAGCGTGCTGACCGTGATCATCGGCGTCGTGCTGGCGTCGGCGTTCGCCGCGATCCTCGTCTATGCGACGGAGCTGATGCCCGGCAAGGTCGGGATGGTCGCGGGCCTGTTCTTCGGCTTCGCGTTCGGCCTGGGCGGCGTCGGCGCGGCCGTGCTCGGCCAGCTCGCGGACGCGACGAGCATCCCGTTCGTCTACAAGGTGTGTTCGTTCCTGCCGCTGATCGGCGTGCTGACGGTGTTCCTGCCGAACCTCGAAAGCAGCCGGCGCAAGCGGGCGTGACGAACCGGCCGCGGCGTGCGCGCCGCGGCCGGTCGAACGGCTCGAATGAAGGAAAGAAGAAAACGGCGGCGGTGTCAGGCCGCCGTCGTCGCATGCAGCGTCAGGAAACGCTTGAGGATGCCGGACGAATAGCTGCTCGCGATCGCCGACAGGAAGTGCGAGAACGACTGCGTCGCGTGATCGTCGGCCGTATCGGAGATCGTGCGCACGAGCGCGAACGGCACGTCGTGCTCCGCACAGACCTGCGCGATCGCGGCCCCTTCCATCTCGACCGCAAGCGCATCCGGCAGCGCATCGCGCAGCGCGACGACCTCGCGCTCGCTCGACACGAAGCGGTCGCCGCTGATGATGAGCCCCGCATGCAGCGTCGCACCGGCCAGGCCGAAGCGCGCGGCGAATTGCGCGCCCTCTTCCTCGACGAACTGCGTGCACGCCGCCCGCAGGCTCGCGGTCAGCGCCGTGTCGGTAGCGAAACGCGTGATGCCGAGCAGCGGCACCTCGTAGCGCGGAAAGAGCGGCGACGCATCGAGATCGTGCTGCAGCAGCGTATCGGCCACGACGACATCGCCGACCCGCACCGTGCGCGACACGCCGCCCGCGACGCCGGTGAACACGACGCCCGCCACGCCGAACACGTGGATCAGCGCGCTGACCGTCGCGGCGGCCGCAACCTTGCCGACCCGTGCGAGCGTCACGACGCAGGCCGCGCCGTGCACGGTGCCGACGTGATAATCGCGGCGGCCGAGCGTGACCGTCTTCATCGCGCCGTCGGCGCGCATCGCGGCGATCAGGTCGCCGAGTTCCTCGGGCAGCGCGGCCAGAATGCCGAGCGGACGGGCCGCAAGCGTCACATCCATGTCGATGCCCATCATTCCACCGCCTGCAGTTTCGCGACCGCGAGCGCGAGCCACTTCTCGCCGTGCCGCTTGAATTTCACCTGCGCCTTCGCATCGGTGCCGTTGCCTTCGAGCGCGGTGACCGTGCCTTCGCCGAACTTGGTGTGGAACACCTGCTGCCCGACCCGGAAGCCGGCATCGGCGGCGCGCTGCTTGTCCGCGAACGCGGGCAGCGGCGCGGATACGGCCGGATCGACGATCTGCTCGCGACTGCCGCCGCCCGGCCGCGCGAACCAGTCGCGCCCGTACCCGGCGTTGTCCGACCGGCCGCCCCAGCGCGAACCGGCCTCGACCTTCGGCGTCAGCCACTTCAACACGTGCTCGGGCAGTTCGTCGAAGAAGCGCGAGCGCACGTTGTAGCGCGTCTGGCCGTGCAGCATCCGGCTCTGCGCGAACGACAGGTAGAGCCGCTCCTTTGCGCGCGTGATCGCGACGTACATCAACCGGCGCTCTTCCTCGAGGCCGTCCGATTCGAGCACGCTGTTCTCGTGCGGGAACAGCCCTTCCTCGAGGCCCGTGATGAACACGGCCGAGAATTCGAGCCCCTTCGCCGCGTGCACCGTCATCAGCTGCACGGCGTCCTGCCCGGCCTGCGCCTGGTTGTCGCCGGCCTCCAGCGACGCATGCGACAGGAAGCCGGCGAGCGGCGTCATCGTGTCGGGGTTCTGTGCCGGGTCGGCGGGCGATACCGGGTCGAGCACGTCGACCGCCGGATCGTCCGTCGCGGTGCCGAGCTCGGGCACCGCGATCGCGCCCGCGCGCAGCGGGATCGAACGCGCCGGCGTGTCGAGCCCGTAGCCTTCCTCGGCGATGAACGCGGTGGCCGCGTTCACGAGTTCCTGCAAGTTCTCGAGACGGTCCTGGCCTTCGCGCTCGCCCTGGTAGAAATCGGCAAGGCCGCTGGCGCGCACGATGTGCTCGACGGTGTCGGGCAGGTTCATGTGCTGCGTGTCGGCGCGCATCTTCGCGACCAGGTTCGCGAATCCGCCAAGGCTCGTGCCGGCCTTGCCCGTCACGTACGGGATCGCGGCGGCCATCGAGCAGCCGTACAGGCGCGCGGCGTCGGCCAGCTGCTCGATCGAGCGCGCGCCGATGCCGCGGGTCGGGAAGTTCACGACGCGCACGAACGCGGTGTCGTCGTTCGGGTTGTCGATCAGGCGCAGGTACGCGAGCGCATGCTTCACTTCCTGGCGCTCGAAGAAGCGCAGGCCACCGTACACGCGGTACGGGATGCCCGACGACATCAGCGTGTGCTCGATCGAGCGCGACTGCGCGTTGCTGCGGTACAGGACGGCCACTTCGCTGCGCGCCATCCCGGTGTTGATCAGCGAGCGGATCTCCTCGACGATCCAGCCGGCTTCCTGCGAATCGGTACTCGCCTCGTACACGCGCACGGGCTCGCCGTGGCCCGCGTCGGTGCGCAGGTTCTTGCCGAGGCGGTGCGCGTTGTTCGAGATCAGCTGGTTCGCCGCGTCGAGGATGTTGCCGTGCGACCGGTAGTTCTGCTCGAGCTTGATCAGGTTGCGCACGCGGAATTCGTCTTCGAAGTCGCGCATGTTGCCGACGTTCGCGCCGCGGAACGCGTAGATCGACTGGTCGTCGTCGCCGACCGCGAAGATCGCGTTCTCGCCGCCCGCGAGCATCTTGAGCCACGCGTACTGCAGCTTGTTGGTGTCCTGGAACTCGTCGACGAGGATGTGCCGGAAGCGCGCCTGATAGTGCGCGCGCAGCGGCGCGTTGTACGCGAGCAGTTCGTAGCAGCGCAGCAGCAGTTCGGGGAAATCGACGACGCCCTCGCGCTGGCACTGCTGGTCGTACGCCTGGTACAGCTCGACGAACTTGCGGTTGAAGTTGTCGGACGCGTCGACCTTGTCAGGACGCAGCCCCTGCTCCTTCGCGTTGTTGATGAAGTACTGCACGTTCTTCGGCGGGTACTTTTCATCATCGACGTTCGCCGCCTTCATCAGCCGCTTGATCGCGGACAGCTGGTCGGCCGTATCGAGGATCTGGAAGGTCTGCGGCAGGCCGGCGTCGCGCCAGTGCGTGCGCAGCATCCGGTTGCACAGGCCGTGGAACGTGCCGATCCACATCCCGCGCGTGTCGATCGGCATCATCGCCGACAGGCGCGCCATCATCTCGCGCGCGGCCTTGTTGGTAAAGGTCACGGCGAGCACGGTGGGCGGCGATGCGTAGCCCTGCTGGATCAGCCACGCGATGCGGGTGATCAGCACGCGGGTCTTGCCGCTGCCCGCCCCTGCAAGGATCAGCGCCGGTTCGTTCGGCAACGTGACGGCGGCGAGTTGTTCGGGGTTCAGATTGGCGAGCAGGTCGGGCATGGAGCGGCAGCGAACGGGCGAGAAAAATGCGGACCCGACATTATAAGTCGGCCGCGCGATGCTGTTCCCGATCCGTTCGACAGCACGTCACAAGCGCGCGGCGACCGCGTCCCGAGCGGCCCGCGCCGGCAAGGCGATGGCTGGTCGATGTGCATCCATTTATAATTGTCAGATTCGGCATCCAATTCACGCATCTTTCGGCAGATTTCCAACATGAGCGACAACACGCTTGCGAAGAGTTTCGAGCCCCACACCATCGAGTCCCAATGGGGGCCGGAGTGGGAAAAGCGCGGCTATGCGGCCCCGGCCTTCGATCCGGCCCGCCCCGATTTCTCGATCCAGTTGCCGCCGCCGAACGTGACGGGCACGCTGCACATGGGCCACGCGTTCAACCAGACGATCATGGACGGCCTTACCCGCTACCACCGGATGCTCGGCGAGAACACGCTGTGGGTGCCCGGCACCGACCACGCGGGGATCGCGACCCAGATCGTCGTCGAGCGCCAGCTCGACGCGCAGGGCGTGTCGCGCCACGACCTCGGCCGCGAGAAGTTCGTCGAGCGCGTATGGGAATGGAAGGAAAAATCGGGTTCGACGATCACCGGCCAGGTGCGCCGCCTCGGCGCATCGCCCGACTGGTCGCGCGAATACTTCACGATGG
Source organism: Burkholderia sp. AU33423 (assembly GCF_002223135.1). Taxonomy (NCBI): domain Bacteria; kingdom Pseudomonadati; phylum Pseudomonadota; class Betaproteobacteria; order Burkholderiales; family Burkholderiaceae; genus Burkholderia; species Burkholderia sp. AU33423. The sequence continues at coordinate 1,094,099 of NZ_NKFH01000004.1, read as the reverse complement.
ACGACAAGATGTCGGCCGCCGTGCGCGACGTGTTCGTCACGCTCTTTGAACAGGGCCTGATCTACCGCGGCAAGCGCCTCGTCAACTGGGATCCGGTGCTGCTGACCGCCGTGTCGGATCTCGAAGTCGTGAGCGAAGAGGAAAACGGCCACCTGTGGCACATCCGCTACCCGCTCGTCGACGGCTCGGGTTCGCTGACCGTTGCCACGACGCGTCCGGAAACGATGCTCGGCGACGTCGCGCTGATGGTCCACCCGGAAGACGAGCGCTACGCGCACCTGATCGGCAAGCTCGTCACGCTGCCGCTGACGGGCCGCGAGATCCCGGTGATCGCCGACGACTACGTCGACCGCGAGTTCGGCACGGGCGTCGTGAAGGTCACGCCCGCGCACGACTTCAACGATTACCAGGTCGGCCAGCGCCACAAGCTCGCGCCGATCGAGATCCTGACGCTCGACGCGAAGATCAACGACAACGGCCCCGAGCAGTATCGCGGCCTCGACCGCTTCGACGCGCGCAAGGCGATCGTCGCCGACCTCGATGCGGAAGGCTTCCTCGACTCGGTGAAGCCGCACAAGCTGATGGTGCCGCGCGGCGACCGCACGGGCGTCGTGATCGAGCCGATGCTGACCGACCAGTGGTTCGTCGCGATGACGAAGCCGGCGCCGGAAGGCACGTTCAATCCGGGCAAGTCGATCACGGAAACGTCGCTCGACGTCGTGCGCAGCGGCCAAATCAAGTTCGTCCCCGAAAACTGGACGACCACCTACTATCAGTGGCTCGAGAACATCCAGGACTGGTGCATCTCGCGCCAGCTGTGGTGGGGCCACCAGATTCCCGCATGGTACGGCGAGAACGGCGAGGTGTTCGTCGCGCGCAACGAGGAAGAAGCGCGCGCGCAGGCTGCCGCGAAGGGCTACACGGGTGCGCTGAAGCGCGACGACGACGTGCTCGACACGTGGTTCTCGTCGGCGCTCGTGCCGTTCTCGTCGCTCGGCTGGCCGAACGAAACGCCTGAACTGAAGCACTTCCTGCCGTCGTCGGTGCTCGTCACGGGCTTCGACATCATCTTCTTCTGGGTCGCCCGGATGGTGATGATGACCACGCACTTCACGGGCAAGGTGCCGTTCCACACCGTCTACGTGCACGGCCTCGTGCGCGACGCGGAAGGCCAGAAGATGTCGAAGAGCAAGGGCAACACGCTCGACCCGATCGACATCGTCGACGGCATCGACCTCGACACGCTGGTCGCGAAGCGCACGACGGGCCTGATGAACCCGAAGCAGGCCGCGACGATCGAGAAGAAGACGCGCAAGGAATTCCCGGACGGCATCGCCGCATTCGGCACCGACGCGCTGCGCTTCACGATGGCGTCGATGGCGACGCTCGGCCGCAACGTGAACTTCGACCTCGCGCGCTGTGAAGGCTATCGCAACTTCTGCAACAAGCTGTGGAACGCCACGCGCTTCGTGCTGATGAACTGCGAAGGCCACGACTGCGGCAGCGACAAGCCGGAAGTCTGCGGCGCGGGCGATTGCGGCCCGGGCGGCTACCTCGACTTCTCGGCGGCCGACCGCTGGATCGTGTCGCTGCTGCAGCGTACCGAGGCCGACATCGCGAAGGGCTTCGCCGATTACCGCTTCGACAACATCGCCAGCGGCATCTACAAGTTCGTGTGGGACGAATACTGCGACTGGTATCTCGAACTCGCGAAGGTGCAGATCCAGAACGGCACGCCGGAACAGCAGCGCGCGACGCGCCGCACGCTGCTGCGCGTGCTCGAGACGGTGCTGCGCCTCGCGCACCCGATCATCCCGTTCATCACCGAAGCGCTCTGGCAGAAGGTCGCGCCGCTCGCGGGCCGTTATCCGCAAGGCAAGGCCGAGGGCGAAGCGTCGCTGATGACGCAGGCGTACCCGATCGCGAACCTGCAGAAGATCGACGAGGTGTCCGAACAGTGGGCGGCCGACCTGAAGGCGATCGTCGACGCGTGCCGCAACCTGCGCGGCGAGATGAACCTGTCGCCGGCCACCAAGGTGCCGCTGCTCGCAGCCGGCGATGCCGAGCGCCTGCGCTCGTTCGCGCCGTACGTTCAGGCCCTCGCGCGCCTGTCGGAAGTGCAGATCCTCGCCGACGAAGCGACGCTCGACAAGGAAGCGCACGGCGCGCCGATCGCGATCGTCGGGCCGAACAAGCTGGTGCTGAAGGTCGAGATCGACGTCGCGGCCGAACGCGAGCGCCTGTCGAAGGAAATCACGCGCCTGACGGGCGAGATCACGAAGTGCAATGCGAAGCTCGGCAACGAGGCATTCGTCGCGAAAGCGCCGCCGGCCGTGGTCGAGCAGGAGCAGAAGCGCGTCGCGGAATTCCAGAGCACGCTTGAAAAACTGCGCGCGCAACTCGATCGGTTGCCTGCGTAACAAAGGGTAAGGTCGTTTGCGTTCACTATAATGGGGACGTGAACATACACCGTCTGACAAGTCGATTACAGGAATAAAGGTTCGATCATGTTGAAAGTTACCAAGGCAGTGTTCCCCGTTGCTGGTCTCGGCACGCGGTTCCTCCCGGCAACGAAAGCGAGCCCCAAGGAAATGCTGCCGGTCGTCGACAAGCCGCTGATCCAGTACGCTGTTGAAGAAGCGATCGCCGCCGGCATCACCGAAATGATCTTCGTCACCGGGCGCAGCAAGCGCGCGATCGAGGACCACTTCGACAAGTCGTACGAAGTCGAGGCCGAACTCGAGGCGCGCGGCAAGGAAAAGCTGCTCGAACTGGTGCGCAGCATCAAGCCGAGCCATGTCGACTGCTTCTACGTGCGCCAGCCGGAAGCGCTCGGCCTCGGTCATGCGGTGCTGTGTGCGGAAAAGCTCGTGGCCGACAACCCGTTCGCGGTGATCCTCGCGGACGACCTGCTCGACGGCAACCCGCCCGTGATGAAGCAGATGGTCGACGTGTTCGACCACTATCACAGCTCGGTGATCGGCGTCGAAGAGATCCCGCCGTCGGAGACGAAGTCGTACGGGATCGTCGACGGCAAGGAGTGGGAAGAGTCGATCGTCAAGATGTCGGCGATCGTCGAGAAGCCGGCGCCGGAAGTCGCGCCGTCGAACCTCGGCGTGGTCGGCCGCTACATCCTGAAGCCGCGGATCTTCGAGCACCTGCGTGCGCTGAAGCCCGGCGCAGGCGGCGAGCTGCAGCTCACCGACGCGATCCAGGCGCTGCTCGCCGATGAGCAAGTGCTGGCCTACAAGTACCAGGGCACGCGCTACGACTGCGGCAGCAAGCTCGGCTACCTGAAGGCGACGGTCGAATTCGCGCTGCGCCACGCGGAAGTCGGCGCGGAATTCGACGCGTACCTGCGCGCGCGCAACGGCGCACACCCGGCCGACTGAACGCGGCAAGGGCACGAGGGGCCGCTCCGGCGAGCCCCGCCCTCACCTCACCGGCCGACGCTCAGCGCGCTTCGGCCGGCTTCACCGAGACGACGCCCGGCATCCCGCCCGCGTCGTCTTTTTTCGTCTTGACGAGCCAGCCGCCGCCGTCGCCGAACGGCACCTTCGCGAGCGCGCTCTTCACGAGCGCCGGCGCGGCCTGCTGCGTGCCGGGATCGCGATCGCGCAGCGCGGCCGATACGCGGTAGACGTCGGCGCCCGATTTCGCGTCGACGAAGCGCAGCGTCAGCACATGGCGATACACGCGGCCCATGAACGGCAGCGCGAACGGCGCCGGCCCGTCGACCGTCACGCATGCGCTGCTCGCGGCCCCGCACCCGTCGGCGCTCGCCGCGACCGAGGCCGGCTGCGTCGCATACGCGATCGACAGCCGGTAGCGCGCGGCCGCGAGCGGCTGCGCATCGAAGCCGCGGTGCGCGAGTTCGTCGCGCACGAGCGTCTCGATCTGCCGGTATTCGGCATCATTGGCCTGCGCGGCCGTCCGCACGAAATCGTAGCCGTGCGCGTCGGATGCGAACGCGTTCGGCTGTCCGACCGCACTCACGCCGCTCGTCACGCCGGCGCAACCCGTCAACAGCGACGCCGCCAGCGCGGTCGCTGCCCATTGCTTTCTCATGGCTTTCCCCAAATGCCTGCCGTCGCACCCGGCCCTGTCAGGCGGACGGCTCGTCGATCGCGGGCAGCGACACCGTCACCGCGGTGCCGACACCCACCTCGCTGTCGACCGACACGCTGCCCCCATGGCGCGTGACGACCGTCTTCACGAATGCCATGCCGAGCCCCGAGCCCGAGATTTCGGGCCGCTCGCCGGCATGGAATCGCTTGAAACGCTCGAACAGATGCCGCTGATCTTCCGGCGCAATGCCGTACCCCTGATCGCGAATCGTACAGAACATCCGTTTCGACGCGTGCTCGACCGCCAGCGTACACGTGATCACGGTATCGGACGGACTGTATTTGACTGCATTGTTCAGCAGGTTCACGAACGCGCGCGTGATCAGCGAGCGGTCCGCGCGCACCCAGCACATGTCGGTGCCGACGTCGGTGTCGACGCGAATGTGCTTCGCCTGCGCCTGCGGCCACACCTCGTCACTCGCATCGATCAGCACGTCGACGAGGCTCGTCACCTCGAGCTGGTACACCTGCGACTCCGCGCGCGCCAGCTGCACGAACTCGTCGGCCAGCGACAGCGCGCGGTGCGCATAGCGCTCGATCCGCGCGAGCAGCCCGCGCATCGCATCGGTCTCGGCGCGGTCGCGCTCGATCTCGACGAGCGCGAGAATCGACGACTGCGGCGAGCGCATGTCGTGCGACAGCAGGTGCAGCGCTTCCTCGCGCTGCCGCTCGGCCGCATGCAGTTCGGTCACGTCGACGAGGCCGGCGATCCAGCCCGTCACGCGGCCCTGCGCGTTCGTACACGCCGCGTAGCGTAGCAGATGGTCGAGCCCGTCACGATCGCGCACCTCGATGCCGCGCGCCATCGCGTCGTGCTCGGCCTCGAGCGTCGGGTCGAGCGCGGCCGGCCAGTTTTCGCGGATCGTCACGTCGTGCTCGGTGTTGCCGTCGACGGTCTTCATGAACGTCAGCTCGCCGAGCGCCGTGCGCAGCGGCCGACCTTCCGGCAGCGGCAGCGACAGGCGCGACCCGTAGCGCTTGGCCGCATGGTTCGCGATCAGCACCGTGCCGGCCAGGTCGGTCACGAAGATCGGCTCGGGCATGCTGTCGAGGCTGTCCCACACGAAGCGCTTCATGTCCTGCACGCGCTGCGCGGCTTGCGCCATCAGCGCCATCTGCCGCTCCAGCACGTCGCCGCCGACACTGCGCGTGCGCGGCGCCTCGGGCAGCAGGTGCGGCTCGTCGGCGAGCTTCTGCAGCTCGCGGCGCAGGTACGACATCGTCATTTCCAGCCGCCGCCAGTTCCAGATCGGGTAGACGGCGATCAGCCCGAAGATCGCGGGCGCCGGCGACAGCCAGACGCGCGCCTCGAACAGCAGCGCCAGGCTCGCGACGACGGCAAGCGCGGCCAGGCTCAGCGTCAGCAGCAGCGCGCGCCACGGCGACAGCATCAGGAAGCCGCCCAGCAGCGCGGCGAGCGGCAGCAGCGACGCGACGAACAGCCCGGTGCGCGACGCGGGCGAGATCGCACTGCCGGTCGCCAGCATGTCGAGCACGTTGGCATGGATATACACGCCGGCGAGCGGCCCGAACTCGCCGGACACGGGCGTGGCGAAGCGATCGTAAAGCCCCGACGCGGTCACGCCGACGACGACGATCTTGCCGCGCAACGCGTCGGGCTTCACGCGCCCTTCGAGCACGTCGTCGAACGACAGCGTCGGATACGCGGGCGTGTTGCGGCTGAACGGGATCAGGTAGCGGCCCTCGCCCGCCGCATCGCGCGACAGGTCGTGCGCATCCGCGCCGGGCACGCCGCCGACCGGGTGCAGCCGGCCGGCCTGGATCGCGCGGTAGACGGGCACCATCAGCTGCGGCCAGCGCACGCGGCCGTCGCTTTCGAACAGCGCGACGCTGCGCACGATGCCGTCGCGGTCGACTTCGAGATTGATATGGCCGAGCCCCGTCGCGCGCGCCGCGAGCGCGGCGACCGGCGGATCGACGGATCGCGTGCCGTCCGCCTGCTCGGGGCTCAGCAGCACCGGCAAGAAGGTCGGCACGCGGCTCATTGCGTCCGCGAACGCGCGATCTTCCGGCGACGGTTCGGTAAACAGCACGTCGTAGACGACGGCGGCGGGCTGCGCGCGCGCGAGCGTGTCGAGCAGCCGCGCATGCACGTCGCGCGACCACGGCCAGCGGCCGAGCGCGGACACGCTCTGGTTGTCGATGTCGACGACGACCACGTCGGGAGACAGCGGCAGGCTGCGCAGCATCAGCAGCCGGTCGTAGATCAGGCCGTCGACGCTCGCCGACAGCCGGCCGAGCGCGCACGCGAGGATCACCGCGATCCCGAGGCAGCCGATCGCGATCCATTCGATCAGGAAGCGGCGGCCGAGGTGCCGCCGCGGAGAAACGGAGTCGGGTTTCATGCGCCGCGGATCAGCGCGACAACGTGAACGCGCTGACCGGACTGGTCTTCTCGTAGAACTTGCCGCCTTCGAACTCCTCGACGGTCACGGCCCAGAAATAGTCGCCCGGCGGCAGGTGCGCGACGGTGATCTGGCGCGTATGCAGGCCGACCTGGTCGACGACCGGCGCGCTCAGGTCCTTCGAGCGCGACAGCACGAACCGGTAGCGCGCCCCCTTGCCCGAACCGTTCGGCGACCAGCGGAACTCGTAGCCGCCCGCGCCGGGCGACGCGCTCGCGTCGAGCCCCATCACGCGGCGTTCGAACGTGTACGTACGCGGCCGGCCCTCGAGGCCGTTCGCATCGATCGCGGCGACCCGCACGAAGTAGTTCCCGTTCGGCACGTCGCGGAAAACCGCGCGCGGCGAATCGGTGCGCGTTTCGCGGAACAGGTCGAGCAGCCCGGCGTCGTGCGCGAGTTGCACGCGGTATGCCTGTGCGTCGGCGAGCGGCACGACGTCGAAGGCGACGTCGGGCTCGTCCTGCACCTTGTCGGGATGCGCGAGTGCCGGTGCGGGCAGCAGTTCGACGGGCGCGCCGACCGCGCCGGACGACGTCGCGACACTGCCGAAATTCGCATGCACGAGCGTCGGATCGGCCGGCTTCCGGCCGCCCGCGACGCCGACGGTGCCATCGAGCACTTCGACGCGTGTCGACGCATTGCCGGCCGCGTCGTAGTTCACGCGAAAGTGCGTGCCGCGCACGCCTGCCACGACCGACGGCGACCGGATCTGGAAGCGGTCGTCGCGTTTCTTCAGATGGGTGACCTCGCTGTCGACCGAGCCGCGCGTGAGTTCGAACTCACGATCGAGCGTGCCGGTCAGCACCGTGCGGCGCAGCGCCTTCAGGTCGAGCTGGCTGTCGGGCGGCAGGCTCATGTGCGTGCCGTCGGCGAGTTCGAGCGTCACGAAGCCGTTCGGGCCCGTGCGCACGCGATCGCCCTCGGCGAGCGTCGCGTCGTTCGCGAGCGGCGCAAAAGCATCGCCGGACGCGCGTTCGGCCGTGCCCTGCACCGCGATGACGCGGGCGGTCAGCTTTTCCTTGCGCAGGCGCGCCACCGGCAGCTTCAGCGCGATGCCGGGCTGCAGGTGCTTCGGCGCGGGCACGCCGTTGATCTGTTGAAGCAGTTGCCAGTCGTCCGCGCCCTGCAGGTAGCGCGCGGCGACGTCGTACAGCGTGTCGCCCGCCTGCGTGCGGTAGACGACCATCTTGCCCGCCGCCGCGGGCGGCTGGGCAGCCGCATGCTGCGCGGCGAACGCAAACGCGACCGCGCCGGCCGCGCGCAGCGCGACCGTGCGCAGGTTCGCCGTGCGCTGCGTGATTCCCGTGGTCACTCCGGTTCTCCCTGGCCGACCCGCTCGAGCCGGTAGCCGTAGCCGTAGATCGGCGCGAGGCGATAACCGTTTTCGGGCCGCAGGCCGAGCTTGGTGCGCAGCATCGAGATGTGCGTATCCATCGTGCGCGACGGGATGTCGGTCGCCTGCTTCCACACGAGATCGAGAATGTGCGCGCGCGACAGCGGCCGGTCGAGGTGCTGGAACAGCAGCAGCGCGAGTTCGAATTCCTTCTGCGTGAGGCTCACGGCCTTGTCGCCGACGTAGGCCTGCTTCAGGTTCACGTCGAAACGGAATTGATCGAATTCGCGAACGGTAGCCTCGGCGTTGACCGGATACGCGCGACGCAGCAGCGAGCCGATGCGCGCGCGCAGGATCGGGCCCGACACGGGCTTGACCACGTAGTCGTCGGCGCCGGCGTTGAGGATCTGTGTGATCCCCGCCTCGTCGTCACGGCTCGTCATGAAGATGATCGGCAGGCTGTGCTCGGTCTGATTGGCACGCACCCACTTCAGCACTTCCTCGCCGGACATGTCGGGCACGTTCCAGTCGAGCACCAGCAGATCGAACGTCTCGCGCTGCAGACGCTTCTTCAGGGCCTTGCCTTCCTTGAACGCATAGCACGTATGGCCAACGGCCGTCAGCGTTTGACTGACGAAATCCGTCTGGGCCGGATCGTCATCCAGTACAGCAATTCTCATAGCACCCCGCAAATCGAAATCGATTCGTCCAGTTCAGCTTCCCGCCCCCACCCGGCCGCGCAGCACGTGGGCCGCTTCCGGATACCGGCCGGCGAGCCGTCATTCGCCGCTCGCGCCACCTGCGCAAACCGGCGACCCCGGCTAAATATCTCAAAAACGGGGCACGGACGAACCGGCGATTTCATCATAGTAGTATGAAATTCGCCAATAAATTGCGCGGACTACCGTCTTTTCTTCGAATAATCCTTCCCCCCGCGCAATCGAGCGCCTAATCGGCGCCCGTGATGCCCGCCACCGGCTCGGCCACATCGTCGGCCGGCACGCGATGCGGCAGCGGTTCCGGACGCGCAGGCTCGACAAGCATCCGCTGCAGCTGGCCGCGCACGCGTTCCCACGCGGTGGCCGCATAGTCCGGCTGGCTCGCCGCCCACGCCTGCGCCAGATCGAACACGCGCTCGATCGTTGCACCGCAGTAGGTCAGGCCCGAGCCGTCGTCCTGCGCGGCATCGCGCAGCCGTTCGTCGAGCCACTCGGCCAGCCACGGCATCTCGGCCGCGACGGAATCCGCGTAGGCCTCCAGCGCGGCACGCGCGTGGCGATCCTGTTGCGGGTCGAGCTCGATACGGCTCAGTCCCGATACGCTGCGTCCCGCTCCGGACGGACTTCGAATGGTCCCTGGTCTGAAGGACATGTCCTCTCCCCGTTGTACGACGGTAGCATCAGGCATGGCCCCCGTGCCCGCCGTACGACGTACCGTGGCCGGCGCATCCGCTGGGAGCGGACGACCGGCCGGGTGAGTATACGCAGCCGATCACGAAGCGAGGTTTAAGAATTGTCAGAAAAGGGTAGCCGGCGCCAGGCGCTGCCGGCAGCGTGATGCGGGCCGTCAGCGGCGGCGCATCAGGAACACGAAGGTCTTGTCCTGCGTCGTCGATTCGACGATCTCGTTGCCCGTCTGCTTCGCGAACGCGGCGAAATCGCGCTGCGAGCCGGGATCGGTCGCGAGCACCTTGAGGATTTGCCCGCTTTCCATATCGGCGAGCGCTTTCTTGGCACGCAGGATCGGCAACGGGCAATTGAGCCCGCGCGCGTCCACTTCCTTGTGAATCTGCATCGGCTGTCGACCTTCGAATGACGCGCCGTTCAAGGCGCGGAGAGAAGCCGCGATTTTACCGCAGCGCCGCCGCGCCTGCCCGGGCCGCCAGCGGCCCGGCGCTCGCGGACACCGGGCTCAGGTGCCCGAAAAGCCGCCCGCGAGCCGTTCGCGCAGGTGACGCACGAGCGCGCGCACCGCGCTCGGCACGACCGGGCTGTACGGGCGGATCGCGAAGATGTGGTCGCCGAACGCGCCCGACGGCCGCCAGCCGTCGAGCAGCGCGACGAGCCGGCCGGCGTCGAGATCGCGCTGCGCGCTGAAATCCGGCAGCAGCGCGATGCCGAGGCCGCCGAGCGCGGCCTCGCGCATCGCCTCGCTGTTGTTCGCCGCGAAGCTGCCGCGCACCGGCACGCTCACGCGCTCGCGCCGCCGGCCGTGCGGCTCGAAGCTCCATGCGGCCGGCTCGTTGTCGCGCAGGTAGCACAGGCAGCTGTGGTCGACGAGCTCGCCCGGGTGCCGCGGCGCGCCGCGCGCGTCGAGATAGTCGCGGCTCGCGACGAGCAGCGAGCGCGTGTCGCACAGCTTCCATGCGACGTGGGTCTGCGGCGCGGTGGTCGTATGGCGGATCGCAAGATCGAAACCCTCCTGCGTCAGCGAATGCAGCCGGTCCGACAGGTCGAGCTCGATCTGCACGCCCGGATGCTGCCGCAGGAAATCGGGCAGGTGCGGCACGACCTGCTGGCGCCCGAGCGCGACCGGCACCGTCAGGCGCAGCAGGCCGCGCGGCTCCCCGGCCAGATCCTTCACGCGCGCGAAGTGCTGCCCGATCGACTCGAACGCGTCGCGCGTGCTGTCGACGAGCGTCTGGCCCGCGTCGGTGAGCCGCACGCTGCGCGTCGTGCGCCGCACGAGCGGCACGCCGGCGGCCTTTTCGAGATCGGCGATGCGCTGGCTCATCGCGGCCTTGCTGATGCCGAGCCGCTGCGCGGCGGCCGTGAAACTGCCGGCCGCGGCCAGCACCGTCAGCGAATGGATATGCGGCCAGAGCGCCTGGACATTTTGCTGATTCATCCGGTGATTATTCAGAATTCTGAACAGTGAATCAAGCTGCTCGGCCTTCTCCCGCCCTGCCCGTTTGCCTAGACTGGGCGCTGTCCACCCTCACCCGATCCCCCCAGGAGACACGATGAATCCGGTTCCCGCGTACACCTCCGACGCCGACGTCGGCCACTATGTCGACGGCGCGCCCGTCGCCGGCCGCAGCGGCCGCTTCCAGGACGTCCTCAATCCGTCGCTCGGCCGCGCGGTGCGCCGCGTGGCGCTCGCCGACGACAGCGAAGTGCAGCAGGCCGTCGCGTCGGCCCACGCCGCGTTCCCGGCCTGGGCCGCGACGCCGCCGATCCGCCGTGCGCGCGTGCTGCACCGCTTCCTGCAACTGATGAACGAGCACCGCGACGCCCTCGCGGCGATCATCACGGCCGAGCACGGCAAGGTGTTCTCCGATGCGCAGGGCGAAGTCGCCCGCGGCATCGACATCATCGAATTCGCCTGCGGCGTGCCGCAGCTCCTGAAGGGCGACTTCACCGACCAGGTCAGCACCGGCATCGACAACTGGACGATGCGCCAGCCGCTCGGCGTCGTCGCGGGCATCACGCCGTTCAACTTTCCGTGCATGGTGCCGTGCTGGATGTTCCCGGTCGCGATCGCGACGGGCAACACGTTCGTGCTGAAGCCGAGCGAGCGCGACCCGTCGGCGGCCCTGTTCATCGCCGACCTGCTCACACAGGCCGGGCTGCCGGCCGGCGTGTTCAACGTCGTGCAGGGCGACAAGGGCGCGGTCGACGCGCTGCTCGACCACCCCGACGTGCAGGCCGTCAGCTTCGTCGGCTCGACGCCGATCGCGGCGTACGTGCAGCAGCGTGCCGTGCAGTCCGGCAAGCGCGTGCAGGCGCTCGGCGGCGCGAAGAACCATCTCGTCGTGATGCCCGACGCGAACCTCGAGCAGGCGGTCGACGCGCTGATCGGCGCCGCGTACGGCTCGGCCGGCGAACGCTGCATGGCGATCAGCGTCGCGGTGCTGGTGGGCGACATCGCGGACCAGATCGTGCCGCTGGTGGCCGAGCGCGCGCGCAAGCTGGTGATCGGCGACGGCATGTCGCCGGAAGTCGAGATGGGCCCGATCGTCACCGGCGATGCGCTGAAGCGCATCGAAGGCTATATCGAGCAAGGCGTGAACGAAGGTGCGCAACTGGTGGTCGACGGCCGCGGGCTGCGCGTGCCGGGCCGCGAGGCCGGCTTCTTCACCGGCGGCACGCTGTTCGATCACGTGACGCCCGACATGCGCATCTACCAGGAAGAAATCTTCGGGCCCGTGCTCGGCTGCGTGCGCGTGAAGGATTTCGGCGAAGCGGTCGACCTGATCAACGCGCACGAATTCGGCAACGGCGTGTCGTGCTTCACGAGCGACGGCGGCATCGCGCGCGAGTTCGCGCGGCGCATCCAGGTCGGGATGGTCGGCATCAACGTGCCGATTCCGGTGCCGATGGCGTGGCACGGCTTCGGCGGCTGGAAGAAGAGCCTGTTCGGCGACATGCACGCCTACGGCGAGGAAGGCGTGCGCTTCTACACGCGCCAGAAGTCGGTGATGCAGCGCTGGTCGTCGAGCATCGGCAAGGGCGCCGAATTCGCGATGCCGACTGCGAAGTAACTACCCTACGGCACACCGCCCGCCGATCGGTCGCGCGGGCGGTACGTCGGCAGGATGCGTCAGCTGGCCTTCGTCCCGTGCGCGCCGTCGGCGGTCGGCAGGTACGACAGTTCGAGCCGGTACGCGAGCGCGACGAACAGGCTCTGCGCAAGACCCATCGTGGCCGTCAACGCGCGGAAGCCGAACGTCGCGCTGTCCTGCACCATCAGCGTCACCTCGGCCTCCCGCGCCAGCGGGCTCATCCGGCTGTCGGTGATCGCGATCAGCCGCGCGCCGCGCTGCACGGCCTGCTGCGCGACCTGCACGGTTTCCTCCGCATACGGCATGAACGAGATGACGATCATCACGTCACCCTCGCGCACCGAGCGGATCTGCCCGAGATGCATGCTGCCGAGCGCGCTGAACAGCCCGATGCGCTTGTCGGTGTGCTGCAGCGCATAGTCGAGGTACACGGCAATCGGAAACGCGCGCCGCGAGCCCGCGATCCAGATCGCCTGCGTATCGGCGAGCAGGTCGACGGCACGCGCGAGCGCCTGCGAATCGAGCGTCTGCCGCAGCTGCTGCATCCCGGCAATGCTGCCCTTGATGAATTCGTCGGCGATCTGCTCGGGCTGCAGGCTCGACGAGCCCGATTCGATCACGTCGCGCAGCCGCAGGTTGTACGCGCGCCCCGGCGCGATCTGCTGCGCGAGCCCTTCGCGGAACAGCTTCTGCATTTCGGAGAAGCCGGAGAAGCCGAAATGCTTCGCGAAGCGCACGACGGCCGACGGCTGGACGCCGCACGCCTCCGCGAGCGACTGGATGCCTTCCAGCCCAAGCTGGTCCCGATGCGTTTCCACGTGGCGCGCAATCACCTTCAGGCGATTGCTGAGGCCGTCGTACTCCTGCGTCAAATGCTGCAGGAACTGCTCGACGGTGGCGGGAGGTTTCTCGGATGAACTCATCGGATAGCGCGAAGTTGACGGCCCCGATGTGCGCGCGGTATTGGCGGGCGCGGCCCGGGACTCGACTGGATACATGCATGAAGGGCGAATTTAATCACGTTTGCGGCGCGGCCCGCGCCGCGTGCTCGCTCCCACGCGCTCGATCATCACTTGCCTACGCTCCACGGCAACACTGGAAGCGATTGTCCAACGCTCTCGCGGCGTCGTAAAGATCAGGGTGTCTACCAACGCCGGCCGTCGGTGCGAAGCCTTGTACGACAGGCGCGCCGCGCGCCGCGGCCGGCCCATGCCGCCGGTTCAGCGATAGTCGACCCACACGCCGCCCGCATCGGCGGAGCGCACGCAGTTCTCGACCCAGCGTACGCCTTCCACGCCCGCATGGACGTCCGGATAGCGGATGTTCTTCAATGCCGCAACGTCGCCGCGGTCGGCCGCATCCATCGCGAGCGCGAAGCGCGCATACAGATTCGACCAGGCCTCGAACAGCCCTTCCGGATGCCCGGCGCCGATGCGATCCTCGCGCAATGCATGTGGATGCAGATAACCCATCCCGCGATCGAGCACCTGCGCCGGCTGCCCCTGCACTTCGTAGCGCAGCTGGTTCGGATGCTCGTCCCACCATTCGACGCTCGCCTTCGAGCCGATCACGCGCACCTTCTGGCCGTGCATCGAGCCCGCGTTCACCGCGCTCGACCACACGTAGCCGACCGCACCCGTGTCGTATTCCATGATCGTGAACGCGTTGTCTTCCAGCGGCGCACGGCTCTTCACGAAGCTCTGACGCGAGCACATCAGCCGCCGGATCTTCAGCTCGGGCGCCATCACCTCGGAGATGTACAGCGGATGCGTGCCGATGTCGCCGAGCACGTAGCTCGGGCCCGCGAACTTCGGGTCGACGCGCCAGCGCGCGGCCGCACTCGCGGCCTCGACACCCTCGCTGTGGAACCCGTGCGCGAACTGCATCTGCACGATGCGGATCTCGCCGAGATCGCCGCGCGCGATCATCTCGCGCGCCTGCTCGATCATCTGGTGTCCGGAATAACCATACGCGACACCGACGATCCGGTTCTTCTCGACCGACAGCCGCTCCAGCGCCTCGGCCTCCTCGGTCGTGAAGCACAGCGGCTTCTCGCAGACCACGTGCAGCCCCGCGTTCAGCGCGGCGCGGCAGATCTCGAAGTGCGTGTTGTTCGGCGTCGCGATCGACACCGCGCGGATGCCGTCCGGGCGACGCGCCTCGGCGTCGAACATCGTCGCGTAGTCGGGATAGCAGCGCTCGGCCGCGACGCCGAGCTTCACGCCGAACTGGCGGCCGCGTTCGGGATCGATGTCGAACGCGCCGGCGACCAGCTGGAAGCTGCCGTCGCGCAGCGCGGCCGACCGATGGCTGTAGCCGATCTGGCTGCCGAGCCCGCCGCCGACCATGCCCCAGCGAATCGAATGTCCAAGCAGAATCTGTCCGTCAATCATGATGAGGGTGTTCCTGGTCCGTGTTCAGTTCAGGGTGTGCGTGATGAGGTGGATCACGCGAAGCCGGCCGACGCGAGAAACGCGCGGCTCGCGGCGACGTCGCGCAGGCTCGTGCCGGCATTGCGCGGGTCGCGCTCCTGCTCGATCGTGATATAGCCCGCATAGCCGATATCGTCGAGCGCGTGCCGGATCGACCGGTAGTCGAGCACGCCGGTGCCGATCGGGCACATCACGCCGCGCGCGCAGGCGGCGAAGAACGCGATGTGCTCGCCCATCACCGCGTCGTACACGGCCGCGTCGATGTCCTTGAAATGCACGTAGTCGACGCGCGTCGCGTGGCGGCGCAGCCACGCCTCCGGGTCCATGCCCGAGTAGTACAGATGGCCCGTGTCGAGACAGAGGCCGGCCGTGGCCGCCGGAATATCGGCGACGATCCGGTCGATCTCGTCCGCGAACTCGATGTAGCCGCCCGCATGCGGATGAATCACCGTGCGCACGCCGAATTCGTCGCGTGCGATCGTCGCGATCTGCCGGATGTGCCCGACCATCGCCGCCCAGCTTTCGTCCGACAGCCGCGGTGCCCGATCGCCATGGCCGGCCGCGTAGTCGCGTTCCTCGTGGCCCCAGTCCATCACGACGAGGTACGGCGCCGCGTAGCGCTGGCCTTCCTGCGTCGGCAGCTTCGGCAGCCGCGTGATCAGCGCGCAGATCTCGCGCGTCTGGCGCAACAGGTTCGGCAGGTTCTCCGGCGACACCAGATCGTCGAAGATCGTGCCGGCGGTGATGCTCAGGCGCTGCCGCTCGAGCTCGGCGCTCACCACGTCCAGTTCGAGCGGGATGTAGCCGTACGGCCCGAGCTCGATGCCCGAGTAGCCGGCCTCGGCGGCTTCGGCAAGCACCTGCCGCCACGGCGGCAGGTGCGGGTTCTTCACGTCGTCGACACCCCAGCAGCACGGTGCGCAACCTATCTTCATCGTCATGTCGGTCAGTCCCGCAAATAGGCGGCTGCGGTTCAGCCGCGATAGAACGCAGGGCGTTCAGCCATCGCGATCGGTTCGACCGCCCCGCTCTTCTGCGCACGCACGCAGGCGTCGGCCGCGACCGCCGCCGCGTAGCCGTCCCAGGCCGACGGCCCGGTGAGCGCATGCGCCCGCACGCCGTCGATGAACGCCTGCAGCTCGACGTCGTACGACGCGATGAAGCGCTCCTTCCAGTCGGTCATGATCTCGACCGACTGCCGCGCCGCCTGCTTGAGCCCGACGGCCGGCGGATCGGGCAGCTTCGCGATGCCCTGCTCGCCCACCACCTCGCACTGGATGTCATAGCCGTACTGGCAGTTCACGAAGATCTCGACGTCGATGCGCACGCCGCTCGCGGTTTCCAGCAGCACGATCTGCGGATCGGCGAGATGGGCGGACGCATGGCGCGTCTTCTTCGGATAGACGACCTGCGTGCTCACGTAGTCCTCACCGAGCAGCCAGCGCAGCACGTCGAGCTCGTGGATCAGCGTGTCGGTGATCGCCATGTCGGTCGTGTAGCGCTCGCCGACCGACTGGTTGCGGTGCGCGCAATGCAACATCAGTGGCGCGCCGATCTCGCCGCTGTCGATCACGCGCTTCAGCGCGCGGTAGCCTTCGTCGTACGGCCGCATGAAGCCGACCTGCACGAGCCGCTTGCCGTGCACGACTTCGGCCTCGACGATCCGCATGCAGCCTTCGGCCGTGACGGCGAGCGGCTTCTCGCAGAACACGGGCTTGCCGTGCGCGATCGCGTCGAGCACGAACGCTTCGTGCGTCGGCCCCCACGACGTGACGAGCACGGCCTGCACGTCGGCGGCCGCGACCACCTCGTGGCCGTCGCCGTAGATCTCGGCGTCGAGCCCATACTTCGTCACCGCGTCGCGCGCCTGCTGCGGATCGATGTCGTTGACGGCCACGACACGCGCGCCGGACAGCGTGCGGGTCAGTCTGCGAATATGGTCCTGGCCGATCGCACCGCAGCCGATCACGCCGATTTGCAAGGTCATCTAGGAGTCTCCAGTCGTTCATTGGCGGTGCGGCACGCGCCGCACCGGTCAGTCATCCGTCAGCGCGCCGTGCGATCGAAATGACGATCGACGTAGCGCTGGATCGTGTCGCGCATGTAGCGCGACGACGCTTCCGCGCGGTCCTCCCACGCGAACACGCACGACGACATCACGCCGTCGAAGCCGGCCGCGCCGAGCGCGCGAAAGAACACGTCCCAGTCGATCTCGCCCTGGCCGATGTCGAGATGCTGGTGCACGCGAATCTGGTTCGAACCCGGCGGGTTCACGATGTAGCGCAGCTGGCTGCTCTTGCGATGGTCGAAGGTATCGGCCACGCGCACGTGTGCGAGGATCGGCGCCGCCTGCGCGATCATCGCGGCCATGTCGTCGCCGTAGTAGAACGTGTGCGGTGCGATATACGACAGCTTCAGCGACGGCGAGCCGATGTTCGTGACGATGTCGATCGCCGGCTGCAGCTGCTCGATCCAGTCCTCCGGATGCGGCTCGACCGACAGCACGATGCGTTCGCGCTCGAGGATCGGCAACAGCTCGTCCATCGACCGGAACCACGCGGCTTCGCACAGCTCCCTCGGGTTTGCGCCCGGCCGTTCGCCGACCGAGCGCTCGGGCGACGCGCCGCGCCCGAACTCCGACACCATCAGCGCGCACTCCATCTCGACCGCCACCTCGATCGCCTTCTTCCAGCAGCGCACTGCCCACTGGCGCTCGTCCTCGAACGGGCTCGCCCAGCGGTACATCGGCTGCAGCGACGCGAGGCCGACGCCGCTCGCGCGCATCGCCTGCCGGAACGCGGCCATCCGCTCGCGCGTGGCGCGCGGCATCACCCACCAGTCGAGAAAGTCGCTGCGCGGCGACAGCTCGATCTGGTCGTAACCGAGCTCGGCCACCGCGTGCGGCAGGCGGTCGAGCGGCAGGTGGCGAATCATGTAGGGGTCCAGCGCGATCTTCATCGAATGTCCTCGACAGTGATGGGTGCCGGACGCAGGCGGCGGCACGTGCCGCCCTCGCCCGGCGATGCATGACGGGTCAGCGGCGCTTCTTCTTGTTGCGGTACTGGTCGGCGATCACGGCCGCGACGATGATCGCGCCCTTGACCATCTCCTGGTAATACGCGTCGATGCGGATGAATGTGAAGCCCGACGTCATCACGCCGAGGATCAGTACGCCGATCACGGTGCCGGTCACGCGGCCGAGGCCACCCGACAGCGACGTGCCGCCGATCACGACCGCCGCGATCGCATCGAGTTCGTACATCACGCCCATGCCCGACTGGCCGGAAATCGCGCGCGCGGCCGTCACGGTGCCGGCGATCCCGCTCAGGAGGCCCGCGATCGCGTAGACGAAGATCAGGTGGCGCGTGACGTTGATGCCCGACACGACGGCCGCATGCCGGTTCGCGCCGATCGCATAGGTGTACTTGCCGAAGCGCGTGTAGCGCAGCACGACGTGGAAGATCGCGGCGATCACGAGAAAGATGATCACCGGATTGGCGCCGGCGCCGATGGCCGCGAACTGATCGGTCAGCATCGACACCGGCATCCCGTTGGTGAACCACTTCGCGAAGCCGCGCGCGGCGACCATCGTGCCGAGCGTCGCGATGAACGGCGGGATGCCCGTCATCGCGATCAGCGAGCCGTTCAGCAGGCCGACCAGCAGCCCGACGCACACGCCGGCGAGCACGGGCCAGATGATCGGCAGGTCGGTCAGGTGCGGAAACACCGCGCGGGGAAAGTCGGACACCTGCGCGAGACTGGCCGAGACGACCGCCGCGGCGGCCACGACCGAGCCCGACGACAGGTCGATCCCGCTGGTGATGATCACGAGGTTCACGCCGACCGCGATGATGCCGATCACGGCCATCTGCAGCACGATGATCTCGAGCCGCTCGGTGTTGAACAGGAAGCTCTGGCCGACGACGATCCAGCCGACGATCTCGAAGAACAGGCTGATGCCGACGAGCACGAGGAAGATGCTCAGCTCGGGCGGCCACTTCGTGTGCCGCGTCTTGAGGGTCATGGTCTGCGCATCCGCGACCGGGTTCATGTTGCCCATTTCCTTGTCTCCAATCTTGGTTCGGCTCAGCGCGACGCGAGATCCATGATGCGGACCTGGTCGGCGTCCTTGCGATCGACGATGCCGGTCATGCGCCCTTCGTGCATCACCATCACGCGATCGCTCATTCCCAGCACTTCCGGCATCTCCGACGAGATCATCAGCACCGCGACGCCCTTGCCGGCGAGCGCGCTGACGAGCCGGTGGATCTCGGCCTTCGCGCCGACGTCGATGCCGCGCGTCGGTTCGTCGAGGATCAGGATGCGCGGCTGCGTGAGCAGCCACCGGCCGATCAGCACCTTCTGCTGGTTGCCGCCCGACAGGTTCTGGATTTCCTCGTGCAGCCCGGGCGACTTCACGCGCAGCATCCGGCTCATTTCCTCGCAGTCGCGCTTCAGCTGCGCCTGCCGCACGAAATTGAACTTCACGTAGCGGTTGCTGAGCACCGCGGCTTCCATGTTCGCGAGCAGGTCGAGATTCAGGAAGCAGCCGGTGTCCTTGCGGTCTTCGGTGAGGAAGGCCATCCCGTGCTTCATCGCCTGCGCGGGCGTCGTGATGCGCACCGGCTTGCCGTCGATGCGGATCTCGCCCGACGTGGCCGGCACGACGCCGAACAGCGCCTCCGCGACGTTCGAGCGCCCCGAGCCGACGAGGCCGGCCACGCCGAGGATCTCGCCCGCGCGCAGCTCGAAGCTCACGTCGCGGAACACGCCGTCGACGCCGAGGTTCTGCACCGACAGCACGACCTCGCCGATCGGCACCTCTTCCTTCGGGAACATCTGCGTGATCTCGCGCCCGACCATCATGCGGATGATGTCGTCGCGCGTGACGTCGCTCGATGCATGCGTGCCGATGTACTTGCCGTCGCGGAACACCGAGAACTCGTCGGCGATCTCGAACAGCTCGTTCATCTTGTGCGTGATGTAGACGATGCCCTTGCCCTGCTCGCGCAGCTGGCGAATGATCCGGAACAGGTGCGTGACTTCCTTGTCGGTCAGCGCGGAAGTCGGCTCGTCCATGATCAGCACGTCGGAGTCGAACGACACGGCCTTCGCGATCTCGACCATCTGGCGGCTCGCGACCGTCAGCGTGCGCACGTCGGTTTCCGGATCGATGTCGATCGACAGCCGCTCGAACAGCTCGGCCGTCTGGCGGCGCAGCGCGGCGTGATCGATCAGGCCGAAGCGGTTCTTCGGTTCGCGGCGGATCCAGATGTTCTCCGCGACCGTCATGTACGGCATCAGGTTGAGTTCCTGGTGGATCATCGCGATGCCGCGGTCGAGCGCGTCGAGCGGGCCGTTCAGCACGACCGGTTCGCCGTTGATCAGGATCTCGCCCTGGTCGGGCGTGTAGACGCCCGCGATGATCTTCATCAGCGTCGACTTGCCCGCGCCGTTCTCGCCCATCAGCGCATGGACGGTGCCGCGGCGCACGCGGAACTGCACGCCGTCAAGCGCGACGACACCCGGAAAGGACTTGCCGACGCCGCGCACCTCGAGCACGCAGTCGGCCGCGGAAGAAGCCGGCGGGGCCGACGCGCCGGTCGAGCCGGACGAAGCGGCCCGCGCAGCGTCGCCGGCCATCGGGCGCGCGACTCTGGCTGTAAACATGGACGTTCCTCGACAAGTCGTGCGCGAACCCGGTCGTGCCGGGCCCGCGCCATTCAACGGATCACCGGTCAGTGCTTCGCGTACTGGTTCATGTTCTCGGGCGTCACGAGCTCGAACGGCACGTTCACGTAGCGGTCGACGGGCTGCTTCTTCGCGAGCTTGAGCGCGGCCGCGACGGCCTGCTGCCCCTGGCCGGATGCGTTCTGGTACACCGACACCTTCAGCTCGCCGGCCTTCATCGCCGCGAGCCCGTCCGGCGTCGCGTCGATGCCCGCGACGACCGTCTTCGGCGTCAGCTTGCGCGCGGCCTTCAGCGCGTTGATCGCGCCGATCGCCATTTCGTCGTTGTTCGACACGATCGCGTCGAACTTCGTGCCGGAGCTCAGCCAGTTCATCGTGATGTCCTGGCCCTGCGTGCGGCTCCACTTGCCTTCGCGCTTGTCGACGATCTTCATGCCCGAGCAATCCTTCGTCGCGATCACGTCCTCGATGTCCTTGGTGCGGGCGCGCGCCGATTCGTTGGACAGCTCGCCCATCAGCACGAGGAGGTCGCCCTTGCCGCCGAGCAGCTTGCACACCTGGCGCGCCTGCAGCGTGCCCGACTGCTTCTCGTCGGACGCGACGACCGCGACGCCGGCCGGCAGCTTGTCGAAATCGACCGGCTTGCGGTTCACGTACACGAGCGGGATCTTCGCGGCCGTCACCATCTTGGTGATCTTCGGCGTCGCGTCGGTATCGACCGCGTTCACGATGATCGCGTCGACCTTCTGCGCGATCATGTTCTGGACCTGGCTCAACTGCTTGCCGACGTCGTTGCCGCCGTCCTCGATCTGTACCGTCGCGCCGTCCTTCTTCGCCGAATCGGCGATGCTGTTGCGCAGGATGGTCAGGAACGTGTCGTCGAACGACGCCATCGTCACGCCGATCTTCTCGGCATGCGCGAGCGGCGCTGCCAGGATCGCGGCGGCCGCGACGGCCATCAGCTTGGTCTTCATGATCAATCTGTCTCCTCATCTCCGGGGGGCGGAAGACGGCGCGTTGCGCGCCGCCGGGCCGAGTCCGATCGGGGCCCCATCGGGTCCGATCGGGACTGAAGCATCCGGATGAAACTGTAGATCACTTCCTCGAAAATTTGGAAATTTATTTCTACGTGATTTCACCTAGGGAACTGGATTTCCAAAAAGTCTAGACTCCGTTCCGTAGCCCGATTCCTTGCGGCAGGCAGTCCCGCGTCGTGCAGCACACGGTGCGGCTCGCCGCCCGAGGTTCGGTCCCCTAATCCGCCGGCATCGCCGAACGCCGGCCGCGAGCGTGACACGTGATATGAGCCTGCTGAACTTTCCGAGTGACCGCCCCATCGATCTCGCCTGCCTCGGCCGCGTGGCCGTGGATCTCTATGCGCAGCAGTACGGCAGCCGCCTGGAGGATGCGCGCAGTTTCCAGATGTATCTCGGCGGCTCGTCGGGCAATGTCGCGTTCGGCGTGGCCCGGCTCGGGCTGAAGACCGCGATGATTTCGCGCGTCGGCGACGAGCAGATGGGCCGCTTCCTGCGCGAGACGCTCGAGCGCGAAGGCTGCGACACGAGCCAGTTGCAGACCGACCGCGAGCGCCTCACCGCGCTGGTGCTGCTCGGGCTGAAGGACCGCGACACGTTCCCGCTGCTGTTCGTGCGCGAGAACTGTGCGGACATGGCCGTGCGCGCCGACGAGATCAGCGAGGACTTCATCGCCGGCTGCCGCGCGCTCGCGATCACCGGTACGCACTTGTCGACGCCGGGCACGCGCGAGGCGTCGCTGACCGCGCTCGGTTATGCGCGCCGCCATGGCGTCGTGCGGATTCTCGACATCGACTACCGGCCGGTGCTGTGGGGGCTGACCGCGCGCGGCGCGGGCGAAAACCGCTACGTGCCGGACGCGCAGGTGACGCGGCAGCTGCAGCAGGTGCTCGGCGAATTCGACCTGCTGGTCGGCACCGAGGAGGAATTCCTGATCGCGGGCGGCGTGCCGCACGACGTGATCGGCTCGTTGCAGGCGGTGCGCAAGATCACGAATGCGACGCTGGTCGTCAAGCGCGGCGCGCTCGGCTGCTGCGTGATCGAAGGCGACGTTCCCGCGCGCATCGACGATGCGCCGACCTTCCTCGGCGAACGCGTCGAGGTGCTCAACGTGCTCGGCGCGGGCGATGCGTTCCTGTCGGGCCTGCTGTCCGGGCTGCTGCGCGGCCGCGACTGGGCCGAGTCGACGCGCATCGCGAATGCGTGCGGCGCGATCGTCGTGTCGCGCCACGCGTGTTCGGCCGCGATGCCGACGCCGGCCGAGCTCGCGCACTGGTTCGACGGCAGCCGCAACCCGGTGGTCGACGCCGACCACGCACTCGCGCACCTGCATCGCGTGACGGTGCCGCGCCGCGAATGGGACGACCTGTGCGTGATGGCGTTCGACCATCGCAGCCAGTTCTACGAACTCGCGGTGCAGGCCGGTGCGGACGAAGCGCGGATCAAGACGCTGAAGCGCCTGCTCGTGCGCGCGGTCGAACAGGTCGAGCGCGATCGCCACATCGAAGGCCACGTCGGCGTGCTGATCGACGGCGGCGGCTACGGCAGCGACGCGCTGGCGTCGGCGACCGGACGCGGCTGGTGGGTCGGCCGCCCGGTCGAGCTGCCCGGCTCGCGGCCGCTGCGCTTCGACGAAACGCGCTCGGTCGGCTCGTCGCTCACGCACTGGCC
Organism: Burkholderia sp. AU33423; assembly: GCF_002223135.1. NCBI lineage: Bacteria > Pseudomonadati > Pseudomonadota > Betaproteobacteria > Burkholderiales > Burkholderiaceae > Burkholderia > Burkholderia sp. AU33423. The sequence continues at coordinate 1,070,881 of NZ_NKFH01000004.1, read as the reverse complement.
GACCGAACAGGTCGTGAAGTGCCTCGTGCACTATCACCCGGACGACCCGGTCGACCTGCGCGTCGAACAGGAGCAGCGCGTGCTGGAACTGTGGGAAGCCACGCGCGCCAGCGGCAACGAACTACTGCTGGAAATGATTCCGCCGCGCGCGGTGACGCCGGCCGGCACTGAGGACGACGCGGTGCTGCGCACGATCGCGCGCTTCTACAACCTCGGCGTGAAGCCCGAATGGTGGAAGCTCACGCCGCTCACCGCCGACGGCTGGACGCGGCTCGCCGCGCTGATCGCCGAGCGCGACCCGCATTGCCGCGGCGCCGTGATCCTCGGGCTGAACCAGCCGCTGCAATACCTGGTCGACAGCTTCCGCTCCGCGACCAACCCGATCGTCAAGGGCTTCATGGTCGGGCGCACGCTGTGGGCCGACGCATCGCTGAACTGGTTCGCCGGCCGGATCGACGACCAGGCGCTGATCGACGAAGTCGCCGGCAACTTCGCGCAGCTCGTCGACGCATGGCTCGGCCGCCGTGCCGCGGCCGCCCGCGCCGCCGCGGCCTGATGCGACGCCCGCGATGACCCATTCCTCTTCACCGACCGACATGACCTCTACCGTGAGACTGACCGTCAGCCAGGCGCTCGTGCGCTACCTGGCCGCCCTGCGCGCCGAAGTCGTACAGCCCGACGGCCGCACCGAGATCCTGCCGTACTGCGGCGGCGTGTTCGCGATCTTCGGCCACGGCAACGTGGCCGGGCTCGGCGAGGCGCTGCACGCGGAAAAGGACCGCCTGCCGACCTTCCGCGCCCACAACGAGCAAGGGATGGCCAATGCGGCCGTCGCGTTCGCGAAAGCGAATTTCCGCCAGCGGATGATGGCCGCGACGTCGAGCATCGGCCCCGGCGCGACCAACATGCTGACGTCGGCCGCGCTCGCGCACGTCGGCCGGCTGCCGCTGTTGCTGCTGCCCGGCGACGTGTTCGTGTCGCGGCTGCCCGACCCGGTGCTGCAGCAGGTCGAGGATTTCGAACAGGGCGACGTCAGCGCGAACGACTGCTTCCGGCCGGTGACGCGCTACTTCGACCGGATCACGTCGCCCGAGCAACTGCTCGCCGCGCTGCCGCGCGCGATCCAGGTGATGACCGACCCCGCGCAGTGCGGCCCCGTGTGCCTCGCGTTGCCGCAGGACGTACAGACCTTCGCGTACGACTGGCCCGAGGATTTCTTCGCGTCGCCGGTGATCCGGATGCGCCGGCCGCCGGCCGACGCGCTCGAACTCGCCGATGCGCTCGACGTGCTGAAGGCCGCGAAGAAGCCGCTGATCGTCGCGGGCGGCGGCGTGCTGTACAGCCAGGCGTGGGATGCGCTGCGCGCGTTCGCCGATACGCATGGCGTGCCGGTCGCCGAATCGCAGGCCGGCAAGGGCAGCCTCGCGTGGGACCATCCGCTGAATCTCGGGTCGATCGGCGTAACGGGTTCGCCTGCCGCGAACCGCGCGGCCGCGCAGGCCGACGTGGTGTTCGCGGTCGGCACGCGGCTGCAGGATTTCACGACCGGCTCGCATGCGCTCTACGGCAATGCGACGCTCTTGAGCCTGAACGTGCAGCCGTTCGACGCAGGCAAGAAACGCGGCCGTCAACTGGTGGCCGATGCGCGCACGGGCCTCGGCCAGCTGTCGGCCGCCCTCGCCGGCTGGCAAGCCGATCCGGCATGGACCGCAAGCAACCGCGACCAGGCCGCCGCCTGGAACGCGCGCGTGACCGATCTGACGACGCGTATTCCGAAAGACACGCTCCCGTACGACGCGGAAGTGATCGGCGCGGTGCGCGACTCCGCGGCCGACGCGGGCCGCGACAGCGCGCGCGACGACCTCGTCGTGTGCGCGGCCGGCACGCTGCCGGCCGAGCTGCACAAGCTGTGGCGCAGCGGCGTGCCGGGCAACTACCACATGGACTACGCGTACTCGTGCATGGGCTACGAAGTCGCGGGCGGCCTCGGCGCGAAGCTCGCGCGGCCCGAGCGCGAAGTGATCGTGATCGTCGGCGACGGCTCGTACATGATGCTCAACGCGGAACTGGCGACGTCCGTGATGCTCGGCCGCAAGATCATCGTCGTGATCCTCGACAACCGCGGCTACGGCTGCATCGAGCGGTTGCAACTGAATTGCGGCGGCGCGAGCTTCAACAACATGCTCGACGACTGCGTGCCGGAGGGCGGCGAGCGCTCGACCATCGATTTCGCGATGCATGCGCGCGCGATGGGCGCCGAAGCCGTGCACGTGCGCGACATCGGCGAGCTGCGCAGCGAGATGAAACGCGCCCGCGCGGCGACGACGAGCCAGGTGCTCGTGATCGACACCACGCACCGTCGCACGACCGACGACGGCGGCGCGTGGTGGGAAGTCGCGGTGCCACAAGTATCCGAACGCGCCGGCGTCGATGCAGCGCACCGCGCGTATCTCGACGCGAAGACCCGGCAGCGGCGCTGATCGCGCGCACGGCCCACGAACCCTCCCCGCGAAAAACACATTCGAACCAAGGAAGCACCATGAGCTGGAACGTCCGCATCGGTATCAATCCCCTGTCGTGGATGAACGACGACCTGCCGTCGCTCGGCGGCGAGACGCTGCTCGAAACGGCGTTGAAGGAAGGCGCCGAAATCGGCTACGCGGGCTTCGAGCTCGGCAACAAGTTTCCGAAGACGGGCCCCGAGCTGAAGGCGAAGCTCGCCGAGTTCGGGCTCGTGTGCGTGTCCGGCTGGTATTCGGGTTTCCTCGCCGAGGTCGAGCCCGGCATGAGCGACGCCGATGCGGTCGCCGCCGAGATCGAGCGTTGCCGCGCACACCTGACGAAGCTGCAGTACAACGACGTGAAGGTCGTCGTGTACGGCGAATGCGCGGGCACGATCCAGGGCAACATCGACACGCCGGTCGCGAAGCGCCCGCGCTTCGTCGACGACGAAGCCTGGCGACGCTACGCGGCGCGCCTCGACGCGTTCGGCGCACACCTGCTCGACACGTACGGCATCAAGCTTGCCTACCATCACCACATGGGCGCGTACGTCGAGTCGCCCGACGACGTCGACCGGCTGATGGCGCTCACCGACCCGGCGAAAGTGTTCCTGCTGTTCGACACCGGCCACGCGTATTTCGGCGGTGCGGCCGATCCGGTCACGCTGCTGAAGAAGCATGTGTCGCGGGTGGTTCACGTGCATTGCAAGGACGTGCGGCCGCAGGTCGTCACGCAGGCGCGCAACGACGGCTGGAGCTTCCTGAACGGCGTGATCAACGGCACCTTCACCGTGCCGGGCGACGGCGCGCTCGACTACGAGGCGACGCTGCACACGCTGAAGGATGCCGGCTACGAAGGCTGGCTCGTCGTCGAGGCCGAGCAGGATCCGGCCGTCGCGCCGAGCTATGCGTATGCGAAGAAGGGTTACGAATCGCTGCGCGCGATCGTCGACCGGTTGAGCGCGTGAACGCATGAACGCGTGAACGCATGAGCCCTACCCTGTTGCGGAGCCCCACCCCATGACGATTTCTCCCCTGCTGGTCAAAGCCTCTGCCGACCGCGAAATCTGCAACGTCACGCCCGAGTCGGCCGGCTGGAAGCACGTCGGTTTCCGCGCGCTGCGCCTGAAAGCCGGCGACACCGAAACGCTCGACACCGGCGCGCGCGAGCTGTGCATCGTCGTGCTCACCGGCACGGTGCGCGCGGATGTCGACGGCACCCCCTACGATGCGCTCGGCAAACGCGACAGCGTGTTCGAGGACATTTCGCCGGACGCGCTGTACGTGCCGGGCGGCAAGACGGTCACGCTGGTCGCGACGCGCGATGCGGAAATCGCGCTGTGCACCGCGCCGTATGCGAGCGGCGACAAGCCCGTGCAGCGCCTCGACGGCGAGCGGATGCGCCGCTCGGTACGCGGGCAAGGCACCAACACGCGCTACGTGTGCGACATCCTGATGGGCGACAACCCGGCGGCCGACCGGCTGCTCGTGGTCGAGGTCGTCACGCCGGCCAGCCATTCGAGCAGCTATCCGCCGCACAAGCATGACCGCGACGCGGCGCCTGAAGAAACGTCGCTCGAAGAAACCTACTACCACCGGATCGATCCGCCGCAGGGTTTCGCGTTCCAGCGCGTGTACACGGACGACCGCAGCCTCGACGAAGCGTGCGCGGTCGAGGACCATGACGTCGTGATGGTGCCGCGCGGCTACCATCCGGTGGTCGCGCCGCACGGCTACAACCTGTACTACCTGAACGTGATGGCCGGGCCGAGCCGCGCGTGGGCGTTCAAGAACGATCCCGCGCACGAGTGGATGCTCGACGCGGCGCCCAAGCGCTGAAACGCCGACGTGCCGACACGCCGAAGCACTAAACGGAAGACGGGCCCGCGCGCGGCCCGTGACGATGCGACGCCCGGCACGCGCGTACCGCGCCGGCAACGCTACGGAGCCGCCATGGTGACGCCCCTCTTTCGCCTCGACCACCCCGCCTTCGACGACGATGCGTCGAACCCGGCGCTGCCGCACTTCAATGCGTCCGTCGCGCGCCGCATCGGAGAGATCGCGGTCAACCTCGCGTCGCGACGCGGGCTGCCGATCGCGGTCAGCATCGTCGGCGGGCACGCGCCGCTGTTCTACTGCGCGCTCGACGGCAGCGGCGCGCACGACAGCGATGCTGTCCGCCGCCGGCAGAACACGGTGCTGCGTTTCGGCCAGAGTTCGCTCGCGGTCGGCGCGTGCTTTCGGCGTGCCGGCTGGTCGCTGCGCTCGCAGGGCCTGTCGGACGACGATTACGCGCTCGACGGCGGCGGCGTGCCGTTGCGGCTCGACGGCGCCGGCATCGTCGGCGCGATGACGATCGCGGGGCTCGGGTCCGAAGCCAATCACGCGCTCGTCGTCGAATGCTTGCGGTGGCACGTCGGCGCGAATGCGCTGGCGATGAGCGCGTAACAGCCGTTGCGCGGTCGCACGCGCGCCGTCACGAACGGCGCGTCGGCAACACGTCGAGCGTGCTGGCCGGCCGTTTCGCCACGGCCGCATCGGCTTGCTCGTCCGGGATATCGTCGAGCGACCGGTTGTTGGTGCGCGGCCCGAACGCGCCGATCGACAGCATCACGATCAGCATGCTGCCGCCGATCAGCGCGAACACCGCCGATACGCCCGCCCGCTCGAGCAGCAGCGCGACGATGAAACTGCTGACGGCCCCGGTCAGGCGGCCGATCGAATGCACGAAACCGAGCGCGCGCCCGCGGATCGCGGTCGGAAACAGTTCCGCCTGGTACGCGGTGCCATTGCTCGCGAGTACCGTGCTCGACAGCGTGACGAGCAGGCCGAACGCGATGACGAACGGCGCTTGCGCCGACATCGCGAACGCGCTGCCGAACAGCGCGACGCCGAACGCCGACGCGACGATCAGCCACTTCCGTTCGATCCGGTCCGCGATCAGACCGGCGACGAGCGGCGACACCGGATAGGCGAACGCGATCACGAACGCATAGCCGAGACTCGTCGCGACGGTTGCGCCCCGGGCGGCGAGCAGCGTCGGCAGCCATTGGCTGAAGCCGAAAAAGCCGATGCTGAGGAATCCGTTGAACGCGATCAGCATCGCAGTGCGGCCGCGGTATCGCGCCCCCCACATCGACGGCGCACCCGGCGCGAGTGGCACGGCGGCAGCCGGTAGCCGGACCGCGGGCAGCGGCCGGCCGGATTCACGCTCCACCCTCTGTTCGAGTTGCCGCACGATGCGTTCGGCCTCGGCTTCCCTGCCCACGCCGACGAGCCAGCGCGGCGACTCCGGCAAGCGCGCCTGCAGCCACCAGACGACCGCCGCCCCGCTTCCGCCGAGCAGCACGACCCAGCGCCAACCGGACCAGCCGAGCGGATCGTGGGGCACCCAGAGCCACGACACCAGCGCGAGCACCGGCATGGCCAGGTACCCGACGGCGAAGCAGACGGCGAATGCCCGGCCCCGTACCGCCTTCGGCACCAGCTCGGTCAGGAACGCGCCGATCGTGATCAGCTCCGCGCCGACGCCGCAGCCTGCGACGAGGCGGCACACGAGCACGCCGAGCGCGCTCGACTGCACGCACATCATCAGGCTCGCCGCGGTATAGAGCAGCAGCGCACCGGTGAACACCGCGCGGCGCCCGTAGCGGTCCGCCAGGCGCGACACGAACATTTCGCCGATGAACAGCCCGATGAACGTCGCCGCGCCGAGCGCGCCCTGGTCCGACATGCCGAGCAGGCCGCGTGCCCCGGTGTGAAAGATGCCGTCGCGAATCAGCCCGGGCGGCAGATAGGTCATCTGGAACAGGTCGTAGACCTCGAAGAAGCCGCCGACGCTCAGGAACAGCACGAGCTTCCAGATACCGGCTGTCGCGGGCAGGCGATCGATGCGCGCGGCAAGCGATGCCGCAAGGGAGTCAGACATGGCGTGTCCTCGGTAGTCGCCCGCGTGGCGCGCGGGACGGCGGTCATGGCGCGGCACCGGCCGCGCGGCGTGGCAATCACACGGTGGCGACCGGATTGACCGGCGAACCGACGAGCCCGCGCAGATGCAGCGGCGGCGCGGTCAGCAGGAAGCGGCTGCGGTGATGGGCGTGCAGCCAGTCCGCGAGCGGCGTCAGGTGCCACAGTTCGCCGAGATGGATGCCGAGCTTGAACAGGCACAGCTCGTGCAACGGCATCAGCGCACCCGGCTGGGCGAACGGCTGCGCGTCGCGCGGGCGCTCCTCGACCGCATGGTTGTCGGCCGCGAGCGCCGCGAGCCCCGACGCGTCGATCCAGTTCAGCAGGCGCGCGTCGGCCCCGTCCAGCACGCAGCAGGCGTGCGGCGCACCGGTCTCGCCGCGCGCGGCCGCTTCCAGCAGACGGTCGGCGAAGCCCGTATGCACGCACACGATATCGCCGCGCTCGACGCTCACGTCATCCGCGCGCAGCACCGCCATCCAGTCGTCGAAGCCGATCTTGCGCCGCGCGTCGCCGAAGTGACGGCGCAGGTCGACCATCACGCCGCGCCCCTGCACGCCCGTCCGTGCCATCACCTCGATGCCGAGCGCCCGTGCGCCGCCTTCCGGCGCGCCGGTCTCCGGCACGCGGATATGCTCGCCCATCCGGTAGCCGTTGTAGAACACCCGGGTCTTTTCACCGTCGCCCGCCGGATCGAACAGCGAGCCGACGTGCGACAGCGCGTCCCATTGCGTCGAGAACTGCGAATGCATGCAGAACGCGTCGTCGCACACGACATCGGTTGCGTTCGCAACCTGTTCGTCCGCGCGATAGCCGAAGTACGGCCTGTCGCCGACCAGCGCCGGCATGATCGCCGGCGGACGCCGCCGTGCGTTGAGTCCGCCGCCGCGCGGCACGTCGAGCGGCAGGCTCAGCGAAAAAACGCGGCCTTCGCGCACTTCCGCGACGCCGCGCAGCACGGCGTCGGGCGTCAGCCAGTTCAGGCGCCCTTTCTGGTCGTCCGGGCCGAAATCGCCCCAGTTCGAGCCGGGCGGCCGATGGGTCCAGCGCGGATTCATGGTGTCTCCTCCATGCAATGTCCGGTGCATCCGGTTTCCGTCGTTGCGCGGTCCGCTTACCGTGAACGGATCACGCCCCGCGCAGCGAGCCGCGCGTACTCGTGCTCGCCGAGCAGCGGCTCGAGGATCTCGCGGTTGTGTTCGCCGAGCGCGGGCGCGGGCCGGCGGAACGCGCCGGGCGTACCCGACAGGCGCGGCGTGACGTTGTGCATCGGCAGGCTGCCGACGTCGTCGTCGGGCAGTTCGACCAGCGCCTCGCGCTCGATCACGTAGCGATCCGCGACGATCTGCGCGATGTCCTGGATCGGCCCGACCGTCACGCCCGCTTCCTCGAAGAACGCGAGATTGGCATCGAGATCGCGTGCGACAATGAATTCGCCGACGATCGCGTCGAGCGCCTCCGCATGCCGCACGCGCAGCACGTTGGTGGCATAGCGCGGATCGTCGACCAGATCCGCGCGGCCGATCGCGCGGAACAACCGTTCGGCCATCGCCTGCGTCGAACTCGACAGGCACAGCCACTTGCCGTCGCGGGTGCGATACGCATTGCGCGGCGCGGTGTTCGTCGAGCGGCTGCCGGTGCGCGGCTTGATCTCGCCGGTCATCACGTAGTTCGCCGCGGCCGGCCCGAGGATCGACAGCAGCGGCTCGAACAACGACACGTCGATCACCTGCCCCGCCGCCCGCTGCGTCCCGCGTGCATGCAGCGCGACCAGCACGGCGAGCGCGCCGGACATCCCTGCCGTCATGTCGGCAAGAAACATCGGCGGAAGGACCGGCTCCCGATCGGCGAATCCGTTGATCGCGGCGAAGCCCGCATAGCCTTCGGCGAGCGTGCCGAAGCCCGGCTTGTGGCGATACGGGCCGGTTTGCCCCCAGCCGGAAATCCGCGCGATCACCAGTTCCGGCCGGATCGCGAGCAGGTCGTCGGGGCCGAGCCCCATCCGCTCCGCGACGCCCGGCTTGAAGCTCTCGACGAACACGTCCGCGTCGCGCACCAGCCGGCGCACGATGTCGACGCCCTCCGGCGTGCGCAGATCGACGCACACGCTGCGCTTGTTGCGTCCGTAGACCTTCCAGTTCGTGCTGATTCCACCCGCGCCGACCGCGCGCAGCGTATCGCCGCGCTCGCTTTCGACCTTCACGACATCCGCGCCGAAGTCGGCGAGCTGCACGCTCAGCATATTGCCGGCCATCAATCGCGACAGGTCGACCACGCGCACGCCGGACAGCGGTCCGCCCGCGCCTGCGTCGAACGATTTCTGACGGATCGGACCGGTGGGCGCGCGACGATGCGCGCCGGCCGCATGAGCGGCCTGCGTGTCGGGTACGGACATGACTGTCTCCTGGTAGGTGTCTGTCGGTGGGTCAGGGAGGCGCGCGCCGCGCGCCTGCGCTATTCGAGCAGCGCGCCAAGCTGGTCGGCCGCCGGGAACGGCGCACCCGCGGCGGGCAGGTCGCCGCCGAGCGCATGCGTCAGCTCGGCAGCGGCGGCCTGCACGTACGGCAGGTAATCGGCCAGCACTTTCTTGTTGAAGCGATAGCGCGGCACGCCGAGCGAGATTGCCCCGCTCAGCACGCGGCCGACGCCGAACGCCGGACATGCGATCGCCGCGCTCTCCGGATCGCGCTCGGCAATCGACACCGTGTAGCCCTGCTCGGCCGTCTTCTCGTACTCGCCGCCGCGCGTGCCGGAAAACGCGAGCAGCACGCGCCCCGCCGCGCCGACGTCGAGCGGAAATCGGTCGCCTTCGCGCAGATGCGTACGCACCGCGCGCTGGGCCTGGATGCGGAACAGGCAGACGCGCTGGTCGCCTTCGCGCACGTAGAACGCGGCGGTTTCGCCGGTCTGCACCGACAGCGTCGACAGAATCGGCATCACATGCTCGCGCAGCTGGAACGACTCGCGGTACATCACGCCGAGCTGGAATACGGCCGGCCCCAGCACGTAGCGCCCGTCGGGCAAACGCTTGATGAAGCGGAACTGTTCGAGGGATTCGAACATCCGCAGCAGCGTGCTCATGTTGAGCCCGGTCACCTCGCTGACCTGCGCGAGCATCAGCCCGCCGGGCGCGCCGGAGAAAGCCAGCAGCGCGGTCAGCGCGCGATTGACCGCGGCCACGCCGCCTTCTGCCGGGTTGTTCGTCTCCACCTTGCTCATGTCCGCCTCACGCTGTGCCGGGCGACCGGGTGATCCGCATCGCCCAAGATCATCTAAAAATGAAAGTAACTTTCATTATACGCAGAGTGCCGACGACATCAACATGAATTCGCATGGCGCAGATCGTTCATCTTCTTTCAATTCCCGTTATTTATAGGCGTTAACGATAATCTTGACGAATGCGCCAATCAGTCACAAAAATGAAAGTGACTTTTATTTTACGAGAACGACGATGAACCCCTCTTCCCAACCCGTCTGGCGCTCGCTCCTCTACGTCCCTGCCCACGTCCCCCGTTTCGTCACGAAAGCCGCGACCAGCGCAGCCGATGCGCTGATCCTCGACCTCGAGGACAGCGTCCCGTTCGCGTGCAAGCCCGACGCCCGCGCCGGCCTCGCCGACGCCGTGCCGATGCTGCGCGGCGCCGGCTGCGACGTGCTGGTCCGCGCCAACGGCCCGCTCGACCTGCTGGTGCCGGACCTGCGGGCAGCCGTGCGGGCCGGCGTGCACGGCGTCGTGCTGCCGAAAGTGCGTGGCGGCTCGCACGTCGAGGCGATCGACGAACTGCTGGCCACGCTCGAGGACGAAGCCGGTGCCGCGCCCGGCAGCACGCGTATCGTCGCGATCATCGAAACGCCGCGCGCGTTCCAGGCAATGGACCGTATCGCGCGCGCCTCGCCGCGCGTCGTCGCGATGATGCTCGGCGGCGGCGACTTCGCGCTGAACTGCGAAAGCGGCACCGGCGCCGACGTGCTGCGCGTGCCGAAGCAGTTGCTGATCATCGCCGCGCGAGCGGCCGGCATCCTGCCGCTCGGCCTGATCGACGGTCTCGACGAACTGCGCGACCTCGATGCGTTCGAGCGCATCGCCTGCGCGTCCGCGGCACTCGGCTATGCGGGCGCCACCTGTATCCATCCGCTGCAGGTCGATGCGCTGAACCGCGCGTTCCGCCCCGACGACGATGCAGTGCGCGACGCGCGCGCCGTGCTCGCCGCCTACGACGACGCGCGTGCCAACGGCCGCGGCGCATTGCGCATCGACGGCCGGATGGTCGACGCCGCCGGCGTCGCACAGGCGGCGCGCGTGCTCGCGCGCGACGCCGCCGTACGGGCGCGCGCACGCTGACCCGCGCGAGCCTGCGATGCGCCCGTCCCCCCGCGTGATCCCGCAGCCACGCCTCGCCCGCGTACGTCGCCCGACGCACGCGAGCGGCCCGGCGCGGCACGCCCCGTTCGCCGTCCGCCCCGGATAGCGCTGCGGCGCCGCGCCTCTCGACCCGCGCGGCGTATGGAGAACAACAACCTCAAACAAGGAGACAGCCCCATGGGCAAGCGAATGTCCGCATTGTGCGGACTGGGCCTCGTATCGGCCGGCGCCTGCGCGCAAACCAGCCTCACGCTGTATGGCGTCGCCGACGTGTACACCGAATTTCTCACCGGCCAGGTCGCACCGGACGGCAAATCGTCGGCATCGCTCGTGCGGATGGCGTCGGGCGGCAAGAGCGGTTCGCGCTGGGGCCTGAAGGGCGTCGAGAATCTCGGCGGCGGCTGGCAGGCGGCGTTTCGCGTCGAAAGCAGCATCAACCTGACCAACGGCACCGGTGCCGGCTCGGGCGGCTTCGACCGCTCCGCGTGGGTCGCACTGCAGCACGACCGCTGGGGCGCACTGCGGCTCGGCCGCCAGTACACGACGCTGTTCGACATCATGGAGCGCTATTCGCCGACGGGCGCCTATTCGACGCTGTACGAGCCGGACGGCGCGATCGTCGGCATCAACTATCGCGAGAACAACGTCGTCAAATACCTGGCGAAGCTCGGCGCGCTGACGCTCGAAACGCACTACGCGTTCAGCGGCACGGCGGGCGCGTTCCAGTCGAACGCCGCGTACGGCGCAGGCTTCGACTACGCCGGCGATGCGTTCTCGTTCGCCGCGGCGTTCGACGATGTCCACACGCCGCAGCCCGGCGGCTTCGCGCATTTCCGCCGCTACGCCGCTTCCGCACTCGTGCCGCTCGGCCGCGCCCAACTGCTGGCCGGTGTCGAACACGCGCGCAGCGACATCGCCGCGCCGTCGGTCGTGACGAACTTCACGTTCTGGTGGGCCGGCGTCCGTTACGCGATCACCGATTTCCTGCAGGTGATCGGCGCGGTCTATTACGAACACATCCGTACGCAGAATCCCGCCCATTCACCCGCGCCGGCGTCCCATCCCGTCAGTCCGCAGCAGGTCACGCTGCAGTTGAACTACTTCGTGTCGAAGACGGTGACGCTGTACCTGGCGGGCGGCTACGCGCATCGCGCCGCGCTCGATTTCGACAACGACAACTACAACTTCCTGCACTACTCGCTCGCCGCCGATCGCTCGGGCAGTGCGGGCGTCGCGCTCGGCCTGCGCAAGGCGTTCTGACATTCGCAGCCCCTTCCCGCACCTGACACCTTCGGAGTCCAGAACCATGAACCGCCGCCATTTCCTTTCCGCCCTGACCGGCGCTGCGCTGACACTGCCCGTCATGCGCGCCCGCGCCGATGCGTCACCAGCCGCCAGCGGCGCCACGCGTGCCGACCTGCGCGACACCGACCGGCCCGAACTCGCGCGGCAGCTCGCCGACTATGCAGCCGGGCTGCAGTATCGCGACCTCGACGCCGCGACGGTCGAGACGATCAAGGCGCATCTGATCGACGCACTCGGCTGCGCGATCGCCGCGTATGACGAGCCGCCCGTGCGCATCGCGCGCAATGCGGCGCTCGCCTCGCCCGGTGGTGTCGCGACCGTGATCGGGACGAACCGGCGCACGAACCCCGATCTCGCCGCATTCGCAACCGGCACGGCGCTGCGCTACTTCGATTTCAACGATGCGTATGCCGGCAAGGAAACCGGCCATCCGAGCGACAACGTCGCCGCGTGCCTCGCGGTCGCCGAAGCGCAGCACGCCACCGGCCGCGACCTGATCCTGTCGATCGCGATCGCGTACGAAATCGCGTGCCGGCTGATGGACGCCGCCGCCATCAGCCCCCGCGGCTGGGACCACACCTGCTACAGCCTGCCCGCCGTCGCGCTCGCCACGGGGAAACTGATGCGCCTGCCCGCGCCGCAACTCGTGCAGGCGGTCAACCTGTCGATCAACAGCCATCTCGCGCTGAACCAGACACGGGTGCAGCAGTTGTCCAACTGGAAAGCGCTCGCCGACGCGGACGCGGCGCGCAACGCGGTGTTTTCGACCGAACTCGCCCGCGCCGGCCTCACCGGCCCCGCGCCGATCTTCGAAGGGACGGCCGGGTTCTTCGAGCGGGTATCCGGGCCGTTCACGCTCGATACGGGCGAATTCGGCGGGCGCGGCGGCGCGTTCCGGATCGGCCGATGCTTCGTGAAGTTCTATCCGGCGCAAGGGCTCACGCAAACGGCGATTCCGGCCGCGCTCGCGGTCGCCGCCCAGGTCGGCGACCTGCGGCGCATCCGCCGCATCGAGATCCACACGACCGAAGTCGGCTACGTGACGGCCGGCCGCGATCCGGAGAAATGGGCACCGTCGACCCACGAGACCGCCGATCACAGCCTGCCTTACATCGTCGCGCGGGCGATGCTCGACGGTGACATCACGACCCGAAGCTATGCGAGCGCCGCGCTGCGCGACCCGGCATTGCGCGCGCTGGTCGGAAAAATCACGGTCAGCGCCGATCCGGCGCTGACGGCCCGCTATCCCGCGCATGCGCCGAATCGCGTGACGGCCGTGTGCGACGACGGCGCGATTCATGCGAAGCAGGTGGACGACCTGCCGGGTTCGCCGACACAACCGATGCAGCGCGACGACTACGAAGCGAAGTTCATGAAGAATTGCCGGCCGCACTGGAGCGCGGCACGGATGCGCGCCGCGCTCGATTATCTGTGGCGCCTCGACGAACAGCCCGACGTCGCGACGCTGCCGCCGCTGTTCGTCATGGGCTGACCCGTGCACGGCCGGCATCACGAGGCACCACGAGGCACCACGAGGCTTCACGCTCAGCCGACGCTGAACGCGTCCGCCGCGACATCGTCCTCGAGCGACTCCGCGACCGCAATGATCATGCGACGCATCCAGCCGTGCGCGTTGCTCGCATCGTACCGGTGATGCCAGTACAGCGACCACGTGACCGGCTCCATCGCGAGCGGCAGTTCGCGGATCACGAGGCGCGGATCGCCGAGGCTCAGCGCGTGCCGCTCCGACATGATCACCGCGTACGGCAGCGCATCGAGCATGTTCGGCACGACGAGCCAGTGCGGCACGTTGAGCACGATGCGGCGCTTGCAGCCCATGTTCGCGAGCAGGTTGTCGATCAGGCTGTGGTCGACCGGGTTGATCGATACGTTGAGGAAGTCGAGCGCGAGGAACCGTTCGAGCGTCAGCGGCTTGTCCGCGTCGGGATGCTTGCGGCTCAGCATGCAGACCAGCCGGTCGTGAAATACGGTTTCCGACGACAGCGTGCCGGCATGCTCGAGGCCCGCGCTGATCGCCATGTCGAGCCGCCCCGCTTCGAGCGCTTCGGCCGTCTTGGCGGCGCTCGGATGCACGACGTCCAGGCTGATGTTCGGCGCCGCCGTACGCATGCGCCGCAACAATGCGGGCAGCAGCAGCAATTCGGTCAGATCCGACATGCGGACCGTGAAATGACGTTCCGATGTAAAAGGATGGAATTGATAATCCGATTCAAACAATTCTTCTATTTGTTGCATGATTTGCCGGACCGGCGAGATCAGCGCCTGGGCGCGCGGGGTCAGTTCCAGCCCTATCGCGCCACGCGCGAGGATCTCGTCGTTGAACAGATACCGCAGCCGCGACAGCGCATTGCTGACCGCCGGCTGCGTCAGGCCGACCTTCAGGCCGGCCCGTGTCACCTGTTTCTCGGTCAGCAGCGCATCGAGTATGACCAGCAGGTTCAGGTCGATCGAACGTAGATTCATGATTGTGACCATCCACTAAACGGGTTAATCGCCCTCCCCGGTTCACGATTATCGCAATGGGGAATTCCCCTGATATTTAGTTCAATAAACGAGAATAGTCCAATCTTGACGTTTCAATATTTTTTATATACCTGCCGCCATTGATTCGATTTTTGATTTAAATGACTCGTTTTCCAGGATTTTTTTGAAAAAACGAGTCAATCGAAATCAGCAATCGATGGATGGAAACGGTTCGCGCCGGCACGCGCGTACGGGCCGCCGTCCGCCCGCGCGTCAGACCGTCGCGACCGGATTCACCGGCGCACCGACCAGGCCCCGGATATGCAGCGGGGGCGCGGTCAGCAGGAACCGGTTGCGCCGATGCGCACGCAGCCAGTTCGCGAGCGGCGTCAGATGCCACAGCTCGCCGAGGTGGATGCCGAGCTTGAACAGGCACAGCTCGTGCAGCGGCATCAGCGCCTCCGGCTGCGCGAGCGGCTGCGCATGTTGCGGCCGCTCCTCGATCGCATGGTTGTCGGCTACGAGCGCGGCGAGCCGCGACTCGTCGATCCACTGCAGCAGGCGGGCGTCGCTGCTGTCCAGTACGCACGCACTCGCGACGGTCGCGGGCGACCCGCTTTCGTCGTTCAGCAGCAGATCGGCGAAACCGGTGTGAATGCAGACGATGTCGCCCTGCTCGACGCGCACGTCGTCTTCTTCCATCACGCGCATCAGCTGCGCGAAGCCCACTTTCGTGCGGGCGACGCCGAAGTGATGCCGCAGGTCGATCAGCACGCCGCGCCCCTGCACGCCGGTCCGCGCCATCACCTCGATGCCGAGCGCGCGCGCGCCGCCGGTGGCGTCGCCCTCCTGCGGCACCCGCAGATGCTCGCCCATCCGGAAGCCGTTGTAGAACACGATTTCCGGCACGCCGTCGCCGTCCGCATCGAATACGCCGCCGACATGCGCGAGACCGTCCCATTGCGTCGAGAACTGCGAATGCATGCAGAACGAATCGTCGCAGACCACGTCGGTTGCGTTTGCAACCTGTTCATCCGCGCGATAGCCGAAGTACGGCTTGCCGCCCAGCAGCGCCGGCATGATCGCCGGTGGCCGGCGGCGTGCGTTCAGCCCGCCGCCACGCGGCACGTCGAGCGGCAGGCTCAGCGAGAACGACAGGCCTTCGCGCACCTCGGCAACGCCCTGCCGCACGTTGTCCGGGGTCAGCCAGTTCAACCGCCCTTTCTGGTCGTCCGGACCGAAATCGCCCCAGTTCGAGCCGGGCGGCCGCTTGTTCCAGCGTGGTGTGCTCAAGATGGATCTCCTCCTTCCAGGTTCGCATGCGCGCCGGAGGTCAACGCCGCCAGCCCATCGAGCGGCGCGCCGTCGGCGAGCGCCTGCACCGCGTCGCGCAGTTCGAGCGCGCGAGGCAGGCCGATCGTCGAACTCGCCGCGAGTATGAACTTCGCGACGAGTTCCTGTTCGGTCAGCGGCCGCGCATTGGTGCCCTTGCTCGACTCGACGCGCGCCTCGAGCACCTGTCCGTCGCGCAGTTCCACCCGCAGCACGGCGGGCAGGAAATGCGGGAACCGCTCGTCGCACCACGGATCGCCGACGCAGCGCACCTTCGCGGCCAGCGCACGGCGCGCGGGATCCCGCACGAGCGTGTCGTCGAAATCGTCGAACCAGACCCCGAGCCCGCCGCCGCCGAGCAGCGCGGCCGCGACGGTGTACGGCCCCGAGAACGCCGCCGCATACCCGTCCGGCGGGTTGGCCTTCAGCGCGGCGGGCTCGCCGATCGTGCGCAGCGTCGACGTCGCGACCCGCAGCTCGGCGGACACCACGTCGTCGGCCGTCACGCCCTGCGCCTTCAACTGCAATGCCGCGTCGATGCCAGGATGCGTGAAGTGGTTGCACGGATACGGCTTGAAGATGATCCGGCTCGTCTCCCAGTCGACACCGAGTTCGCGCAGCACCGCGTCGACGTCGGCCAGCTCACCGCACCACGCGCGGAAGAAGCCGAAGCGGCCTTCGAGCGCGGTCGGCGGCGCGGTCACGCCCGCGCCCGCCAGTTCCGCCGCGCTCACGCCCGCATGCGCTGCCCAGCCGCAGTGGATCCGCTTCACGGAGCCGCCGGTGCGATTGGCTTCGAGCAGGCCCGCGCCCATGCTCGCGGCAATGCCGAGCGCGGCGGCGATTTGCGCGGCATCGAGCCCGAGCAGCATCGCCGCGGCCGCGGCGGCGCCGACCGTCCCGCAGATCGACGTCGCATGCTGGCCGCGTTCGAAGAACACCGAATTGCCGATCTGCGGGTTGTAGGCGGCCACGCCGAGCCGGATGCAGATCTCGGTGCCAACCGTGATCGCATCGAGCAACGCCGTGCCCGACGCGCCGCTCGCCTGTGCGGCGGCAAGCGCGGCCGGAATCACCGATGCGCTCGGATGCAGCACCGACAGCATGTGCGAGTCGTCGAAATCCATCGCGTGCGCAAGCGTGCCGTTGACGAGCGCGGCGCTCGCGGCCGGCAGCCGGCCGGGCGCGCCGATCACGGTCGCAGGACCGTTGCCGGCCCAGCGCCGCGCGACCTGCAGCACGGACTGTGCGACGGGCTCGTCATGCGCGATCAGGCTGTTGCCGACGAGGTCGAGCACGCGGGCGGCGGCCTCGACGCGCAGCGTGCGGTCGAGCCCATCGGTGCGCACCGCCGCCGCGAAGCGACCGAGCGCGCCGATGATGCCGTCCGGACTCACGGGCCCGGCGACCGCGGCCGGGGCGGCAAGCGTGTCGGGCGCGTTCATGCCGGTGCTCCGTCGCGCCGGAGATGGGTCGCCAGCGCGAGCGTCACGCGCGCGTTCGCGATCAGCGGCGGCGCCACCACGCGACCGTCGGGAAGCACGAACACCGACGATTCGCCATCCGCCGCATCGACGGCCTCCAGCACCCGCTCGGCCGCATGGATTTCCTCGTCCGACGGCGTGAACACCGCGTTGATGACCGGAACCTGCGAAGGATGAATCGCGAAACGGCCGACGAACCCCATCGATTTCGCACGCAACGTCGACTCCTTCAGACCGTCGAGATCGTTCAGCGTGTGATAAACCGTCTGGATCGGCCCGTTCAGCCCCGCCGCGCGCGACACCACCACGCAGCGCGCGCGACACACTTCGAGCGTGAAGTTGTCGACGCCGATCCGCAGGTCGGCGCGCAGATCGCTTTCGCCGAGCCCGATCCGCTCCAGCCGCGGCGACGCGGTCGCGAGCTGGTAAGCCGTCTCCACGCCATACGCCGATTCGATCAGGATCTGGATCCCCGCTTCGCTGCCGAGCGCATCGAGCCAGCCCGCGACTTCCTGGATATGCGCGGGAAAATCGCACTTGGGCAGACGCAGCGCCTGCAGCGCGGGCAGCGCAATCGCCTCGACATCGTCGCGGCACCATGGACTCCCGATCGGGTTGACGCGCACGTAGGTCGGCTTCGGCGGGCCGCCCGCGAGGATCGCGGCGGCGGCCTTGCGGGCGTCGATCTTGTGGCTCGCCGGCACGGCGTCCTCGAGATCCAGCACGATCGCATCGGCGTCGCTCGCATAGGCCTTCTCGACCACCTGCGTCTTGTGCGCAGGCACGTACAGATAGCTGCGGCAGGTTGCGCTCTGTTTCAAATCACACCTCGTTCGGTCAAATCGGCAAGGTCCTGCGGTTCCAGTCCCAATGCGCCGAATACTTCATCGTTGTGCGCGCCGCGCGACGGCCCGCCCCAGCGGATCGCGCCGGGGGTATCGGACAGCCGGAACGGCACGTTGTGCGTGCGGAACGCGCCCAGTTCGGCGTCGGCCACCGAGACAACCGAGCCGAGCGCCGCATACTGCGGATCGTCGAGCACGTCGGCCACGTCGTAGATCGGCGCGACGGCCGCCTCCGCGCGTTCGAACTCATCGAGCACCTCGGCGCGCGTGCGCTGCCCGATCCAGCCGCCGACCGCCGCGTCCAGTTCGTCCGCATGCTTCGCGCGCTCGACGCCGTTCGCGAACCACGGCTGGTCGATCAGGTCGGCGCGGCCGACGAGCCGCATCACGCGCTCGGCGATGCTGTGCGCCGACGTCGACAGCGCGACCCACTTGCCGTCCGACGTGCGATACACGCCGCGCGGCGAATTGTTCGGCGAGCGGTTGCCGGTGCGCTCGGGCACGCGCCCCGTCTGGTCGTAGCTCGCGACCTGCGCGCCCATCGCCGCCAGCATCGTCTCGATGATCGCGAGATCGACCACCTGCCCGCGTCCGGTGCGATCGCGCGCCTTCAGCGCCGTCATGATCGCGAACGCGGCGGTCAGCCCCGCCACCGTGTCCGCCAATGGAAACGACGGAAGCAGCGGCGGTCCGCCTGCCTCGCCGGTCGCCGCCGCCAGCCCGCTCATCGCCTCCGCGAGCGTGCCGAAGCCGGGGCGGCGCGCATACGGGCCGAACTGGCCAAAGCCCGTCACCCGGACGAGCACGAGCCGCGGATTGATCGCGGACAGCACGTCGTAGCCGAGCCCCCAGCGCTCCAGCGTGCCGGGCCGGAAATTCTCGACCACGACGTCGGCCTGCGCCGCCAGCTCGCGGAAGATCCGCTGGCCGTCGGCCGTGCCGAGATTCAGCGTGACCGCCCGCTTGTTGCGCGCGACCACCTTCCACCACAACGGGACGTCGTCGCGGCGCGCGCCGTACTTGCGCGCCGGATCGCCCGTCGGATGCTCCACCTTGATCACGTCGGCACCGTAGTCGGCGAGCATCGTCGCCGCGAGCGGGCCGGCGAACAGCGTCGCGGCGTCGATCACGCGAATGCCGCCGAGCGGCGCGCGGCTGGAGCTGTCCGACGCCGTGCCGGCGTCGACCTCCCCGGTTTCCACTGAGGCCATGGCGTTCTCCTACGAGATGGATTGCACGGCGCGCCGTGCGTCGCCATCGTCTGCATGACTAATCATCGTGCGACGAGGCAGGCACGGCGCGCGACCCGCGGCTTAGACCACGTTGATCCGATAGATCGGGAAATACGTCTCGATCTTCCCGTTCAGGTAATCGGACGCCAGCTTCGGCACGTCGTCGAAATCGAAGATCTCGGTCGGTTCCTGGCCGATCCAGCCGGTCGACTCCTGGAAGTCGCGGATCGTGATGCTGTCGTCGTAACGCCATGCGTGCGTGTGGATGTGCAGGCGGCGGTTGATGCATTCCGTCGCGCGCAGGTTCCACAGACGCATCCCGGTTTTCCAGCCGACCGTCGCGACGATGCCGGTGCGGCCCGTCACACGCATCGTCGCGCGATACAGTGCGCCGCCGAGATTGTCGAGGAAGATCGCGACGCCGCGGCCGCCGCTCAGCTCGGCGATCGTTTCGGCAAATACGCGCTCCGACTCCCGGTAACGTGCCTGGTAGTCCGGATCGGCGCGGTAGCGCGCCTCGTCATACGCGAGATCCGGAAACTTGCGGCGGTCGACCGGCGTGATGCCAAGCTTCGCGAGTTCCTCGAGCCGGCGATCGTTGCTCGCCGTCATCGCGACGCGAAAGCCCTCGCGCTTCGCCAGCTGCAACTCGGCCAGCGTCGTGCCGCCGCCCCAGCCGAACACCAGATAGTCGGCCGGATCGACGTCCGGCAATTGCGAACGCCAGCACGTCGACGCGACCTTCCAGTTGTCCCATGCGGTGAAGTAGCGGCCGTAGGTCGCCCATTGCAGCAGCGAGTGACGGCTGTCGGTCGGCACCGGCACCAGGTTGTCGGCGCGCATCTTGGTGCGCTGCGCCATCACGCCGATCGTGCCCGGTGCGTCGTACGCGTAGACGAGTTCGGCGAACCCGTATTCGTCGCGCTTGCCGAACGGCATCACCATGCAGATCTCGCCGTCCCTCAGCGTACCGACCGCGCTGCCGCGCTCCAGGACACGCACCAGTGCGCCGTTGCCCAGCACGATCTTGTCCTCGCGGCGCTGGCGGCAGATATCGACCGGATTACGCGACAGCGCGTGGTCGAGGTTCGCTTCCCACGATCCGTACAGCGGCTCGACGAGCACCTCGTCGGCTTCGAGACTGGAAAATTCGAAGGTCTCGCGGCGCAGCTCGCCCGCGACGGGCGGCTGCTGGCGGGTCGGTTCCGGTCCTGCGTAAAGAACCCATGCATCGGTCTTGATCATCGTCATTCCTCGGTAAACGACTGGTATGTGAAAAAGCGCGCCGAACGACTCGCCGGCTTCAGCGCGACTGGGCCTGCTCCAGTGCCGCCTCCACGTCCGCCGCCGCGGCGACCTGCCCGAGCTTCGGGAAGATCTGGGTCAGCGCGAACGTCTGCGCATCGGCCGACGAGGTGCTGACCGCGTCGCTCACGACGACGACGTTGTAGTTGTTTTCGTAAGCCTGGCGCGCCGTCGACTCGACGCCGATGTTGGTCGCGATGCCCGTCAGCACGATGTCGGTGATGCCGCGGCGACGCAGCTGCACGTCCAGGTCGGTGCCGGTGAACGCGCCCCACTGATGCTTCGTCACGACGATGTCGGACGGCGATACGCCGAGCGCCGGCGCGAACGCGCTCCATTCGGGATCGAGATTCGGCGGCGGCGACGGCGCATCCGTCTTCACCTTCAGCGCCACGCCACCGTCCGGCAGGTAGCTCGTGTGCACGTAGATGACGGGCAACCCCAGCGCGCGAAAAGCCGCCGCCAGCTCGACCGTCTTCGCGACCACCTGTGCGCCGGTGTACGGCGTGACCGGCAGCGAGACGATACCGTTCTGCAGATCGATGGCGACGAGCGCGGCGGTGCGATTGAGCGTCGGAATGGACATGTAAAACCCTCACTTTTGTTGTGGAACGGAAGAAACGGCGGCGTCGAGGTGCCGGCTCGATACGGCATTGAGCAACAGCAGCACGCTGATGACCGCCAGGACGACGGCAAGCTCGCGCAGGCCGTGATCGCTCGCCGGATGGCCGAGCGCGAGACCGACGAGCGCGAACGACAGGCTGCCGCCGACGTACTGCGCGGTGCGATACAGCCCCGAGGCCGTGCCGATCCGGTCGTGCGGCGTGCTCTGGTAGAGCGTGGCCTGGTTGCCGAGATTGTTGAAACCATTAGGAATACCAAACACGATGGACAGCACGACGATCGCCGCGACCGGCAGGCTGCTCGTCATCAGGCTCATCACGACGCTGCCGATGCAGAGCAGCGCGGAACCGATGACCAGCACCGGGCGCGCGCCGTGACGGTGCACGATGCGGGTCGCGAGCATCGTCGTAACCGTACCGATACCGGCGACCGGCAGCATCACGAGGCCGGCATCGGCGGCCGATAGCCCCCTCGCCTCCTGCAGCCACATCGGCAGCGCATAGAAGATCGCGTAGAACACCGCATAGGTGCCGATGCAGCGCAGGTACGTGCCGAGCAGCGGACGGTTTTCCGCCAGCATCCGGATGTCGATCAACGGTGCCGCGGCCTGGCGCTCGCGGTGGATCAGGAGCGGCACCAGCACGAGCGTCGCGGCCAGCAGCAGCCAGTCGGGTTCGCGCGTCACCGATTGCAGGAACAGCAGCAGGCTCGCGAGTGTCAGCACGAACAGCACGACGCCCGGCAGGTCCAGTTCCTTCAGCGTGCCGCGCAGCGTGGTGCGCGCCTGCGCGCCGCGATAAGCCGGGTCGGCCGGAATCCACAGCCACGCGAATAGGAAGGCGGCCAGCACGATCGGCACGTTGATCCAGAAGATCGCGCGCCAGCCGGCGAACTGCACGAGCGCGCCGCCGAGCGGCGGGCCGAACGCGACGGCCACCTGTGCCGCGATCGAGATCGCGCCGAGGCCGCCCGTCGGCGTCGCGCCGTTCGCGTGCCGCTGCGACCACGCACGAATCATCGCCATGCCGGCAGGATAGGCAGCGGACGTGCCGATGCCGAGCGCGACGCGCGAGGCGATCAGCCAGCCGAGCGTCGGCGCGAACGGCGCAAGCGATGACGCGACCAGCACGATCGCGAGGCCGATACAAAAGATCCGCTTCGCACCGAAGCGATCGGCGAGCCGCCCCATCGTCGGCTGGCCGGCGGCCGTCGCGAGATAGAGACCCGACACGAGCCAGAGCGTATCGATGCGCGCCTGCGCGGCGCCGTGCGGCGCGAATGCCTGCTGGATGCTGACGAGCGCGACCGCGATCATCGACGAGTTCAGCGCGTTGAGCAGCGTGCCGAGCACGATCGGACCCACCAGCTTCGCCGGCAGGCGCAGACCTGCGTTGCGTCGGTCGTCGCCGCCTTCGGGCGGGCCGCCGGCGGTTGGACGTGCCGCTTGCCCGGATCGATCGTCAGTCGTTTTCATGGCGCCTTCGCGTGGTGAATGTGCATCGTTCGATGAATGTCGAACGTGCGTTCACCATACCGCCCGGCGCGCCGCGGATGAAATGGATTGTTGCGATGCACACATTCGCAACTTGAATGGGTGGCATGCGCGTGACGCACCGAACCGGCACCTGTCGAGAGGCTGACGCGGCACGGGAAACGCCCGTCAGCCTTACGCGACGGGCGATCAAGGAGAATTCGGGGAGATGGCTTCAGTCATGCACGGCAAGCGGGATGCACCGTCGCCACGCACGTCGCATGACAGTTTTATGCCGCGGTGCGATGTGGGATCAGAGGGCGGCCTCTACAGGAATCGTAGTCATCCCGCATGCGTACATCGAATGCCGTGGGTCGCACGGCAACCGGCGGCACGCTGCGTGGCCTGCCGAAGCAGACTCGCCGCAGCGTCCGCCGGATTTCGTCGCCCCTGCTGCCGGGGCGGCGTGATCCGGTCAGTTCAACCCGCCACTCACGACGAGGTGCTCGCCGGTCATCCAGCGTGCATCGTCCGATGCGAGGAACACGGCGACCGACGCGATGTCGTCCGGCTCGCCGAGGCGGCCGAGCGGCGTCTGGCCGAGCACCTGCGCTTCGAGATCGGAACCGATGATGCCCGCGCTGTGCGTGCCTTCGGTCACGACCATCCCCGGGTTGATCGCGTTCACGCGGATCTTGCGCGGCGCGAGTTCGAGCGCGAGCACGCCGGTGATCGCGTCGACCGCGCCCTTCGTGCCGCTGTACACGGCGCTGGCAGGCGGCGTGATGCTGGTCACCACCGAGCTGATGTTGATGATGCTCGCGCCTTCACCGAGATGCTTGACCGCTGCCTGCGTGGTAAGCAGCACGCCGAACACGTTCGTGTCGAACTGACGGCGGTAGTGCTCTTCGGTGATCGCTTCGATCGGCGCGAATTCGTACACGCCGGAATTGTTGACGAGCACGTCGAGACGGCCGTACGTGTCGATCGCGGTATCGACGATGCGCTGCGCATCCGCCGCCTTCGACACGTCGCCGCCCACCGCGACCGCACGGCCGCCGGCTTCGACGATCGCGCTCACGACCGCATCGGCGCCCGCCTTGCTGCTCGCGTAGTTGACGACGACCGACGCGCCTTCCGCGGCCAGTGCCTTCGCGATCGCCGCGCCGATGCCCTTCGAGCCGCCCGTGACGATCGCGACCTTGTTTGCCAGCTTGCTCATGATTTCATTCCTCAGTCCAAGACTTTCGATGGATGGCGCCGGCTGCCGCGTTGCTGCGTCGTTGCGTTGCTGCGTCGATATGCAACCGGTATGGCTGGCAATTTACGGTGCGGCACCGCAGCGATAAAGCGGCTCGACACGAATTGACTGGCAGCGTTTTCCGAACAATCGCTCGCGCGCCGTCAGCCGGCGCTCAGCCATGCGTTCGCGACGTCGCCGCCCAGGCCGTCGAGCGCACCGTCGTAGACGATCCGTCCGCGCCCCATGACCGCGACGCGCCGCGCGAGCCGCGGCGCGAACTGCAGCCGCTGCTCGATCAGCACGATCGCGACACCGTCCGCCTGCAACGCGGCAAGGCACGTGCCGACTTCGTCGACCGCGAGCGGCGCGAGCCCTTCGGCCGGTTCGTCGACGATCAGCACGCGCGGGCGGCCGGCCAGCGCCCGCACCAGCGCGAGCACCTGCTGCTCACCGCCCGACAGCCGCCCCGCTTTCACGTCCGCGCGCGCGGCCAGCAACGGAAAGCGGTCGAACAACCGTTCGAGCGCCGTCCGTTCGGCCGCGCCGGTGGCGCCGCGCAGCCCGAGCCGCAGGTTGTCGCGTACCGTCAGCAGCGGGAACACGTCGCGGCTTTCGGCGACGTAAGCAACGCCGCGCCGCGCGATCTCGAACGTGCGCGCCCCCACGCATTCGGCGCCGCCGATGCGCACCGAGCCGGCCGTGCGCACGAGCCCCATCACGGCCTTCGCGAGCGTCGAGCGCCCCGAGCCGTTGCGGCCGAGCAGCGCGAGCGTCTCGCCCGGCGCCAGTGCGAGATCGACGCCGTCGAGCACGGGTTGCAGCCCGTACCACGCGCGCAGGCCGCGAATGTCGAGCAACGCGCTCATGGGCCGCCCTCGCCCAGATAGGCGGCACGCACGGCCGGATCGGTGCGGATCGCATCGGGCGCGCCGGTCGCGACCACCGTGCCGCGCACGAGCACCGTGATGCGTTCGGCGAAGCCGAACACCGCATCCATGTCGTGTTCGATCAGCAGGACCGTGCGCCCCTGCGTCGTCGCACGAATCAACGCGATCATCCGCGCCGCCTGCGCGCGGCTCATCCCGGCCGTCGGCTCGTCGAGCAGCAGCGTGCGCGCGCCGCTCGCGAGTGCGATCCCGAGATCGAGCGCGCGCTGTTCCGCATAGCTCAGTTCGCCGGCCAGCGTGTCGCGGTGCGCATCGAGGCCGATGTCGTGCAGCACGCGAGCGGCCGCGAGATCGACCGACGCCGATTCGCGCAGCCGGTTCCACCAGCGCCGCCGTTCGGCCGGCGCATGCAGCGCCGCGCAGCGCAGGTTGTCGAACACGGTCAATCGCGCGAACGCGCTCGTCTGCTGGAAACTGCGACCGATGCCGAGCCGGCTCGCGACCACCGGCCCGCGCCCGCGCAGCTCGACGCCGTGCAGCACGACGCGCCCGCGCGTCGGCGGCACCGCACCGGCGATCACGCCGAACAGCGTCGACTTGCCCGCGCCGTTCGGTCCGATCAGCGCATGACGCTCGCCGGCCGCGATGCTCAGTTCGACGCCATCGAGCACCGTCTGCGCGCCGAAGCGCTGCACCACGCCGTGCAGCGCGATCGCGTTGCCGTTCATCGCCCGTCCTCCCGCTGGCCGGCCTGCCCGCCCGGCGCGAGCCGCGTGCGCCAACCCCACAGCAGCGTACCGATACCGAACGCGGAGCACGCGACGGCCCAGCCGGCCGGCGTATCGGCGTCGACGCTCCAGGCGCCGAACGCGAAGCCCGCGCCGTCGTCCTGCGCGAAACGCCACGCGTAGCCGAGCTCGGCCGCGCAGACGATCGCGACGCCCCAGAACACACACGCACCGACCGCGCACAGCATGCGCCACCGCTCGGCCGCCGGCGCGCCGCGCCGCAACGCATGCGCGAGCGCCTGCACGATCCCGGCGATCCCGCGCGGCGCGGCCACGACGATCACGACGAACAGCACGCCGAGATACAGCGCCCACGCGCGCGACACGCCCGCGACGACGATGCTCAGCACCGTGAGCACGGCCGCACCGGCCGCCGGCCCGAAGAACGCGCCGGTGCCGCCGATCACCGCGGCGATCAGCACGGTCGCCGAGCGCGCCATCGATGCGCTGTCGGGCGTCGCGATCTCGACGTCGATCAGCGTCAGCGTGCCGGCGACGCCGGCGAAGAACGACGCGCAGGTGACCATCGCGAGCCGCACGCGGCGCGGATCGGACCCGAGCGCGGCGACGCGCACCGGGTTGTCGCGCACCGCATTCGCGAGCCGCGCGAGCGGCGTGCGCGTCAGCGCATGCATCGCCCACGCCGACGCGAGGCACCACACGGCGATCACTGCATAAGCCTGGACGGGTGCGCCGAAATGCCAGCCGCCCCACGGCGTGCCGCTCGCGCGGTCGATCGGCACGCCGCCGATGCCGCCGAACCAGGCCGGCACGCTCCACGCGGCGGCCGCGACGCATTCGCCGAGCCCGAGCGTGATCATCGCGAACGCGGTGCCCGAGCGGCGCGTCGCGAGCAGCCCGGCGGCGAAGCCGAAAGCGGCACCAGCCACGCCGCCGACGAGCGGCAACAGCGGCAGCGGGCCGCCAAAGTGATTGAACCAGTGCGCGGCCGCAAACGCGCCGAGGCCCGCGAACGCCGCGTGCCCGAACGACAGCAGCCCGGTCGTGCCGAGTTGCAGGTTGTACGACAGTGCGAGCACGACGAGCGCGGCTGTCTGCGCGAGATAGCCGAGCACCGCGCCGTGCGGCCACAGCCACGCGGGCAGCGCGACGCATGCGGCGAACAGAGACCAGCGCGCGACGCCGGCGAGCATGCGGCTACGCATCGGCACGCTCGCCGAACAGCCCGCGCGGCCGCGCGACCAGCACCACGACGAGCAGCAGGTACGGCACCAGCGGCGCCAGCTGCGCGATCGACACCGCGGCCACGCTGTCGGGCAGCACGATGCCGGCCCATTCCGTCAGGTCGCGCAGCGACGTGTCGCTCGCGGCCGCGAAGGTCTGCGCGAAGCCGACCGCGAGCGACGCCGCGAACGCGCCGCCGAGCGAGCCGAGCCCGCCGATCACGACAACCGCGAACACGACCGACCCGACGGTCTCGGCCAGCGCGGGTTCGATCACCGCGAGCGGCGCGCCGATCACGCCGGCCAGCGCCGCGAGCGCGGTGCCTGCGCCGAATAGCGCCGTCATCACGCGCGGCACGTCGTAGCCGAGCGCCTCGACGGCCGCGCGGTGCGTGAGCGCCGCGCGCACGACGAGCCCGATGCGCGACGCGCGCAGCAGTGCGCCTAGCGCGACCAGCATCGCCGTGGACATTCCCATCATGAACAGCCGGTAGCGCGGCAGCGCGAGGCCGAATACGGTCACGGGCGCGCCGTCGAACAGCGCCGGCACGGGCGCCGGCAGCGGCGCGAGGCCCCACACGAGTTTCGCGCCCTCGCCGATCAGGTACGCGAGGCCGAAGGTCAGCAGCAGTTCGCTCGTATGGCCGCGCGCCTGCACGCGGCGCAGCAGCATGCGTTCGCAGCCGGCGCCGAGCAGCCCGACCGCGAGCGGCGCGAGCACCAGCGCGGGCCAGAAGCCCGCGCCGGCCGCGATGCTGTAGCCGACGTACGCGCCGAGCATGTAGAAGCTCGCATGCGCGAAATTGAGCACGCCCTGCACGCTGAAGATCAGCGTGAGGCCGGCCGACAGCATGAACAGCAGCAAGCCGTAGCTGAGGCCGTTGAAGGCCTGGAGCGCGAACGCGTGCACCGCGCAGTCAGGCCGCGAGCGGCTCGAGCGCGGCGCGCAGCGCATCGGGCAGCGGCACCGGCCGGCGCGTGCCGCGATCGACGTACACGTGCACGAAATGCCCCTGCGCGGCGGGCGTGGCTTCGCCCTGCGCGAACAGCCCGACCTCGTAGCGCACGCTCGACGTGCCGAGCTTCACGACCCGCAACCCGGCGTCGACCGACTGCGGGAACACGAGCGGCGCGAAGTAGTTGCACTGCGTCTCGACCACGAGGCCGATCGTCTGCCCGTGCTCGACGTCGAGCACGCCGGCGCGGATCAGGTATTCGTTCACGACCGTGTCGAAGTAGCTGTAGTAGACGACGTTGTTCACGTGCCCGTAGACATCGTTGTCCATCCAGCGGGTCGTGATCGGGAGGAAGTGGCGATAGGCGTCGCGCGGACGCGGTTGCGGCTTGTCGGACATGGCGATGGCGGTCAGGACGAGGGAAGCGAGGTGGACGACGCGCGGCCGCCGCGGGACACGGCGCACCGGCAAGAAGCGGAACGCCGCGCCGCGATCGCTCGCGGCACGGCGGATGCAACGCTGCTGACGGGCCGGCCCGTCACTGCCCCGGCCGGTCGACGAACTCGAAATCGAGGCCGCGCGCACGCATCCAGTCGGCGAGCGCGACGCCCGTGCCGGCGCGCCACGGGCGCAGCAGCGGCGGATCGACGAGCTTGTATTCGAGCAGTTCCGGTGACAGCGCGACCGTGCCCGATGCACGCACGTGGTACGCGATGATCAGCTCGTTCTTGCGGATGAATTCGTAGACGCCGACGAGCGACACGTGTTCGGCCTTCAGCGCCGTTTCCTCGAACACTTCGCGCGCGATGCCGTCCTCGGGCGTCTCGCCGTTCTCGAGGAAGCCGGTGATCAGCGCGAACATGCCTTCGGGCCAGGCCGCGTTGCGCGCGAGCAGGATCTTGCCGTCGAGCTCGACGATCGCCGCGACGACGGGCAGCGGGTTGTTCCAGTGCACATAGCCGCAGGTGTCGTCGGGGCACGCCTGGCGAATGCGGCCGCCTTCATGGTCGGGATCGGCGCGCTCGGTGAGCGGGCTCGCGCAGCGCGGGCAAAAGCGGTAATCGGCGGTGGTCATCGATGGGAATCTGGCAGGCGCCGGACGGCCGCCTGCCGGCTGCCCGCGCACCCGCTTGGCGCGGGAAAGGCTTCATTCTAGCGAGTTTGCCCGTGCCGCAGACGATCCGGCCCCGCCGACATCAGGGTTGCCCGCGCCCTCGCGCGGCGGTCGCCGCGAAGCCGGCGGCGCCCAGCAACAGCGCGGTTACCGCGACCCACAGCGCGGGGGAAAACGACCCGAAGCGCGCGGCCAGCGGTGCCGCGACGAGCGGGCCGAGAATCTGCCCGACCCCGTACGACGCGGTCGCGTAGCCCATCAGCCCGGCGGCCCGCTCGCCGTGCAACCGCCGCGCCTCGCGCATCGCGAACAGCGTGATCGCGGTGAACGGCAGGCCGAGCAGCGCGCTGCCGACCGAGAAGCCGGCCGCGTTCGGCCACACGATCCCGGCGGCAATGCCGAGCGCCTGCGTCGCGCAGCCGGCCGCCAGCAGCAGCCGGTTGTCCCAGTGCCCGGGCAGCCGCGCGGCGGTGATCGCGCCAACGATCAGCGCCGCGCCGAACATCGGCCAGAACAGGTCGGGCCACGGCGAACCGGCCGGCAGCGCGGCGCGCGCGATCACCGGCAGGAACGTCGCGGTGATGATGTAGCCGAAGCCCGGCATGCCGTACAGCACGACGAGCCATGCGGCGTCCGCGCGATGGCGGCGCTTGTGCGCGGGGTTCGACGCGGTGGCGGCGGCCGCCTGCGGCGCGGCACCGCCCGACGGCACGGCTTGCACCGCCGGGGCAGCGGCGAACGTGCGCCAGATCGCGACCGACAGCACCGCAGACAGCGCGGCGAACCCGAGCCAGCCCGACGCCGCGCGCTGGCCGGCCAGCGCGCTGCCGATCAGCCCCGTCACCACGATGCCGACGCCGGGCCCCGCGTAGATCACCCCGCTCCACTCGGGCGCACGCAGTTCGGCGAGCCGCCGCAGCCCCCATTGCGACACGAACACGAACGTCCATGCGCTGACGATGCCCGCGACGAAGCGCACCGCGAGCCATACCGGCAGCAGGTGGCCGACACCCATCGCGGCGGTGAGCAGCACGGTGGCCACGAGCCCGACGCGCACCATTCGCGCGGGCGCCACCCGCAGCGCCGCGCAACTGACCGCGCCGACGAAGTAGCCCGCGTAGTTCGCCGACGCGAGCCAGCTGCCGCCCTTCAGCCCGATCGAACCGTCCGCGAGCATCAGCGGCAACAAGGGCGTGAACGCAAAGCGGCCGACGCCGAGCACGACCGCGAGGCCGACCATGCAGGCCAGCGCGGCCGCGCGGGCGCGGCGGTCGGCATCATCGACGGAAGGTGCGCCGGCGGCGGCGGTCGGGGCATCGGAGCGGGACATGGCGGCATGGGCCGGCGTTCGACGCGCCGGCCGGATCGGAAATCGGAATGCTGCCATCCTAGCTTGACCAAACGTTCTCGAAAAATGAATAATTGAGAATCTACTCATCGCTCGGAGAGAATTATGGACCTGGCGGCGCTGGCGATTTTCCGGGCCGTGGTGCGCGAGAACGGCGTAACGCGCGCGGCGGCCAAGCTCAATCGCGTGCAGTCGAACGTCACGACGCGCATCAAGCAGCTCGAGGAAGAACTCGGCGCGGCGCTGTTCGTGCGCGACGGCCGCCGGCTCGTGCTGACGCCGGCCGGGCACACGCTGCTGCCGTATGCGGAGCGCCTGCTCGCGCTCGCCGACGAAGCGCGCGACGCGGTGCGCGAGGACACGCCGCGCGGACGGCTGCGGCTCGGCACGATGGAAAGCACGGCCGCGAGCCGGCTGCCGACCCTACTCGCGCGCTATCACCATGCGTGGCCCGACGTGTCGCTCGAACTGCTGACGGGCACGACGGGCTGCCTGATCGACCGCGTGCGCGACTTCGAGATCGACGCCGCCCTGTTCGCACGCCCGCCCGAACCGGACACGCTGCCCGACACGTTCGACACGGTGCCGATCTTCCGCGAGGATCTCGTGCTGCTCACGCCGCGCGGCCATCCGCCGGTGCGCACGCCCCGCGACGTGATCCTGCCGACACTGATCGCGTTCGAGCGCGGCTGTGCGTATCGGCAGTACGTCGAACGGTGGTACGCGGCGCACGGTGTGAAGCCGGAGCGCGTGCTCGAACTCGGCTCGTATCACGCGATCGTCGCGTGCGTCGCGGCCGGCGCGGGCATCGCGGTCGCGCCGCGCTCGGTACTCGATCTGCAGCCCGAGACCGGCAACATCGCCGCGCACGCGATTCCCGAACTCGAAGGCATCGACACGCTGCTCGGGTGGCGGCGCGGTTATGCGTCGGCGGCGCTCGCCGCCCTGCGTGATGCGCTCACCGACGCCACGCGGCAGCCTGGCGACGCGGCGAAGCCGGCCGCGACCGTGCCGGCCTGACCCGGATGACCGTGCCGGCCTGACCCGGATTCGCGCGCCACCGTAGCGATCGACGCGCACGGACCGCACAAACGAAACGACCCGACCGGCACCTGCCGATCGGGTCGTTTTTCATTTCACGCGATGCCGTCACTGCGACGGCATCGCATCGGTCATGCAACGATCAGAGCCGCTCTTCGACCCAGCCCTTCACGCCAGCCAGCGCGCCCGGCAGGTTCGCCGGCTCGGTGCCGCCTGCCTGCGCCATGTCCGGACGGCCGCCACCCTTGCCGCCAACCTGCTGCGCGACGAAGTTCACGAGCTCGCCGGCCTTGACCTTCTTGCTCGCGTCGGGCGTGACGCCTGCGATCAGGCTGACCTTGCCGCCTTCGACGGCCGCCAGCACGATCGCCGCGCTCTTCAGCTTGTCCTTCAGCTTGTCGACCGTTTCGCGCAACGTCTTCGCGTCGGCGCCGTCGAGCGTCGCGGCCAGCACGAACACGCCGCCGATTTCGACCGCCTGCTGCGCGAGCTCGTCGCCCTGGCTCGACGCGAGCTTCGACTTCAGCGCGCCCAGCTCCTTCTCGAGCGACTTCACCTGGTCCTGCACCTGCGCGATACGCTGCGTGAGTTCCGACGGCTGCGCCTTCAGCGCGGCCGCGGCTTCATTCACGCGCGCGTCGAGCTCCTGCACGTAGCGCACCGCGTTGTCGCCGGTGATCGCCTCGACGCGGCGGATGCCGGCCGCGACGCCGCCTTCGACGACGATCTTGAAGAAGCCGATGTCGCCGGTGCGGTGCACGTGCGTGCCGCCGCACAGTTCACGCGAGAAGCCGAGGTCGAGCACGCGCACTTCATCGCCGTACTTCTCGCCGAACAGCGCCATCGCGCCGCCCTTCACCGCTTCGTCGTACGGCATCACGCGCACGATGCCCGGCGCGTTGGCCAGGATTTCGTTGTTGACGATCTGCTCGACGCGACGGATTTCGTCGTCGGTCATCGGTGCGTTGTGCGCGAAGTCGAAGCGGGTCTTTTCCGCGTCGACCAGCGAACCCTTCTGCTGCACGTGCGCGCCGAGCACTTCGCGCAGCGCCTTGTGCATCAGGTGGGTGGCCGAGTGGTTGCGCTGCGTGCGGGCGCGGCGATGCGCGTCGATTTCCGCGCGCAGCACGTCGCCCACTTTCAGCGTGCCCTGCTCCAGCGTGCCGTGGTGGCCGATCACGTCGGCCTGCACCTTCAGCGTATCGGCCACCGCGAAGCGCGTCGCGGCGTTCGCGAGCACGCCCTGGTCGCCGACCTGGCCGCCCGATTCCGCGTAGAACGGCGTGTGGTCGAGCACGACGACCGCGTCCTGGCCCGTCTTCACTTCGTTGACCGACGAACCGTCGACGTACAGCGCGACGACCTTCGCGTCGTCGAACGCGATTTCTTCATAGCCGTGGAAGGTGGTCTTCGCGCCCGTGTATTCGAGGCCCTGCGCGGCCTTGAACTTGCCGGCCGCACGCGCCTGCTCGCGCTGGCGCGCCATCGCGTCGTCGAACGCCGGCTCGTCGACCGTCATCCCGCGCTCGCGGCACACGTCGGCCGTGAGGTCGAGCGGGAAGCCGTAGGTGTCGTGCAGCTTGAACGCGAGCTCGCCGTCGAGCACCTTGCCGCCCTTCGCCTCGACGTCGGCCAGCGCGGCTTCGAGGATCGACATGCCGTGCTCGATCGTCTCGAAGAAGCGCTCTTCTTCCTGGCGCAGCACGTCGGTCACGCGCTGTTCGGCTTCCTTCAGCTCCGGGTAGGCCGTGCCCATCTCGGCGACGAGGTCGGCCACCAGCTTGTGGAAGAACGAGCCCTTGCGGCCGAGCTTGTAGCCGTGGCGGATCGCGCGGCGCACGATCCGGCGCAGCACATAGCCGCGGCCTTCGTTGCCGGGAATCACGCCGTCGACGATCAGGAACGAGCATGCGCGGATGTGATCGGCGATCACCTTCAGCGAGTTGTTCGTGAGGTCGCTGATCTCGGTCACGCGCGCGGCGGCCTTGATCAGGTTCTGGAACAGGTCGATCTCGTAGTTGCTGTGCACGTGCTGCAGCACCGCGGCGAGACGCTCGAGGCCCATGCCGGTGTCGACCGACTGCTTCGGCAGGCGCGTCATGTTGCCCTGCGCGTCGCGGTTGAACTGCATGAACACGAGGTTCCAGATCTCGATGTAGCGGTCGCCGTCTTCTTCAGGCGATCCCGGCGGGCCGCCCCACACGTCCGGGCCGTGGTCGTAGAAGATTTCCGTGCACGGGCCGCACGGGCCGGTGTCGCCCATCGTCCAGAAATTGTCCGACGCGTAGCGCGCGCCCTTGTTGTCGCCGATGCGGATGATGCGCTCGGTCGGCACGCCGACTTCCTTCGCCCAGATGTCGTACGCCTCGTCGTCTTCCTGGTAGACCGTGACCCACAGCTTCTCCTTCGGCAGCTGGTAGACCGTGGTCAGCAGCTCCCACGCGAACTTGATCGCGTCGTGCTTGAAGTAGTCGCCGAACGAGAAGTTGCCGAGCATCTCGAAGAACGTGTGATGGCGCGCCGTGTAGCCGACGTTCTCGAGGTCGTTGTGCTTGCCGCCCGCGCGCACGCTGCGCTGCGCCGTCGTGGCGCGCGAGTACGGACGCGGGTCCGTGCCGAGGAACACGTCCTTGAACTGGACCATGCCCGAGTTCGTGAACATCAGCGTGGGGTCGTTACCGGGCACGAGGCTCGACGAGCGGACGATCGTGTGGCCCTTCGATTCGAAGAATTTGAGGAATTTCTCGCGGATTTCGGCAGCTTTCATGGCGTGCGGGGACAGTCTGGCAAAGACGGCTTCAAACGCCGGCGCCCTCGTCGGGGCGCGCGGCGGCATGGATTCGGAAACGATCGATTATACGGGATCGGGGCCGGCTTCCGGGCAAAGCGGCGGAAAGCGGCTCGGCCCTCCCGCCGGCCCGGGTGGGCCACTCGCGCAGCCGATTCGCCGTAAGATGCTCGGCATGCCAACCGGCCCTGCCCGACAAGGCGAGCCATGAAAGGAGACGATTCGACGATGGGTGCCCTGAGCCATATCCGCGTGCTGGACCTCACCCGCGTGCTCGCGGGCCCGTGGTGCGCGCAGACGCTTGCCGATTTCGGCGCGGACGTGATCAAGGTCGAGCGCCCGGGCGCCGGCGACGACACGCGCCACTGGGGGCCGCCGTACCTGAAGGACCCGGACGGCGCGGATACCGCCGAGGCCGCGTATTACCTCGCGGCGAACCGCAACAAGCGCTCGGTGACGGTCGACATCGCGACGCCCGAGGGCCAGCAGATCGTGCGCGAGCTCGCCGCGCAGAGCGACGTCGTGCTCGAGAACTACAAGGTCGGCCAGTTGAAGAAATACGGGCTCGATTACGACTCGCTGCGCGCGGTGAAGCCCGACCTCGTCTACTGCTCGGTCACCGGCTTCGGCCAGACCGGCCCGTACGCGCACCGCGCGGGCTACGACTTCATCATCCAGGGGATCGGCGGCTTCATGAGCATCACCGGCGAGCGCGACGGCGAGCCGGGCGGCGGCCCGCAGAAGGCCGGCGTCGCGATCGCCGACCTCGCGACCGGCCTCTATTCGACGATCGCGGTGCTCGCCGCGCTCGCGCACCGCGACCGGACCGGCGAAGGCCAGTACATCGACATGGCGCTGCTCGACGTGCAGGTCGCGCTGCTCGCGAACATGAACACCAACTTCCTCGCGAGCGGCAAGCCGCCGGTGCGCTGGGGCAACGCGCATCCGAACATCGTGCCGTACCAGACGTTCCAGACGCGCGACGGCTGGATCATCGTCGCGGTCGGCAACGACGGGCAGTTCCGCAAGTTCGTCGAGGCCGGCGGCCGGCCCGAGCTGGCGGACGACGAGCGTTTCGCGACGAACCCGTCGCGCGTGCGCCACCGCGACACGCTGGTGCCGATCCTCGCGGAGATGGTGAAGGCGCGCGACAAGGCCGACTGGATCGGTGCGCTCGAAGCCGCCGGCGTGCCGTGCGGCCCGATCAACGATCTCGGCGAGGTGTTCGACAACGAGCAGGTCGTCGCACGCGGGATGCAGGTGTCGCTGCCGCACCCGTGCGGCGCGGACGCGAAGCTCGTGCGCAACCCGATCCGGATGAGCGCGACACCGCCGGAAGCACGCACGGCCCCGCCGCTGCTCGGCGCGCAGACCGACGACGTGCTGCGCGACATGCTCGGCTACGACGACGCGAAGATCGCCAGGCTGCGGGCGAAACAGGCGATCTGAACGCGGCGGGGGGTGCGGGTGCGGATGGTCGCGTGGCAGCGGCTTCAACCGCCGCCCTGCCCCGCGCGGTCAATCGAACTGTCAATCCAACTGTCAATCGCGACGGGCGAGCGCGTCGAGCCAGCCGCGCGCATCGGGCCAGTCGCCCAGCCCGCTGTCCGCATTGATGTGGCCACGCGGGCCGATATCGTGGAATGCACTGCCCCACGCGTTCGCGCAGGTGCGGGCGAACGCGAGCGAGCCATACGGATCGTCGCTGCTGGCGACGACGCAGGTCGGAAACGGCAGCCGTTCGTATGGCACGGGCCCGAAGCCGTGCGCGTCGGTCGGAAACGCTGGACCGTCGGGATCGGGCAGCGCGACGAGCAGCGCGCCGCGCACTTTCGCGAGCGCGGCCGGGCGCGCATAGCGCGTCGCCCACCACGCGGTGGTCAGCGTACCGAGGCTGTGGCCGGCAATCAGCACCGGCTCGCGCGCGGCTTCAACCGCGCGATCGAGCGCGAGACACCAGCCGTTGCGGAACGCCCGGTCCCAGTCGGGCATCGCGACGCGCGAGAAACGTGCATCGGCACGCTCCCAGCGGCTCTGCCAGTGAAGCGGGCCCGAATTGGCGTAGCCCGGCAGGACGAGAACGGGGAATCGGCTCATGGAAAGTGCGTCGACGGGTGAAATCGTTATGGTGCGTCGGCGCAGTGTCGCACACCCGTTCCTCCCTGATGCTGCCTGTCTGATACCGGAAGGATGTGCGTGGGGTCGGGACGCGTCGAGCGCTGCGTCTCGCCCGGACTGCGAGCCGCCTGGCAGGCGGCTCGCGTCATGTCATCGGTCAGCGC
Organism: Burkholderia sp. AU33423; assembly: GCF_002223135.1. NCBI lineage: Bacteria > Pseudomonadati > Pseudomonadota > Betaproteobacteria > Burkholderiales > Burkholderiaceae > Burkholderia > Burkholderia sp. AU33423. The sequence continues at coordinate 1,034,338 of NZ_NKFH01000004.1, read as the reverse complement.
ACGTTCGCGCCGACGATACCGCCTGCCGCTGCGCCGGCGACCGTGCCGAGCGGGCCGCCCGTCACCAGGTAGCCGAGCGCGCCGCCCGCGGCTGCGCCGATACCGGCATTGCGCTGCGTATGCGTCATGGCGCACGCGCCGAGTTGCGAGAGGGCCGCGACGATCACGGCGGTACGAACGATAAACGTGGTCTTCTTCATCATGATTTTTTTGTCCTCCCGCCGCACGGCATCCCGAACGGCGGCGTTGATTTGGTGAAGCCATCATAGGCAACGCCAAACGGCCCGGGCAATCCGATTTACGTCGTGTTACAGCCGACACAATATCGAGATAATCGGTCGAAACCCGCCCCCGTCATGCCGCAAGCCGCGCGGGACGGACCCCGGTCAGGTAGAATTACAGGATTAAACCGGCGCGACGCGCCGACACAACCCTGACGCCATCCGCATGAGCACCGAACGCAACGACGCCCCCGCGGCTTCCAATTTCATCCGCAACATCATCGACGACGACAACCGCACCGGCAAATGGGGCGGCCGCGTCGAGACGCGCTTTCCGCCCGAGCCGAACGGCTATCTGCACATCGGCCATGCCAAGAGCATTTGCCTGAACTTCAGCGTCGCGCGCGACTACGGTGGCGTGTGCCACCTGCGCTTCGACGATACGAACCCGGAAAAGGAAAGCGTCGAGTACGTCGATTCGATCGTCGACGCGGTGCGCTGGCTCGGTTTCGACTGGCGCAAGGACGCGGTCGATCACCAGTACTTCGCGAGCGACTACTACGACAAGCTGTACGAGTTCGCCGAGCTGCTGATCCAGCGCGGCAAGGCGTATGTCGACAGCCAGAGCGCCGATGAAATGCGCGCGAACCGCGGCTCGCTGACGGAAGGCGGCAAGCCGTCGCCGTTCCGCGATCGCACGCCGGAAGAAAACCTCGACCTGTTCCGCCGCATGAAGGCAGGCGAGTTCAAGGAAGGCGAGCACGTGCTGCGCGCGAAGATCGACATGGCTTCGCCGAACATGAACATGCGCGACCCGGTGATCTACCGGATCCGCTATGCGCACCACTACCGCACCGGCGACGCATGGTGCGTGTATCCGATGTACGACTACACGCACTGCATCTCGGATGCGCTCGAAGGCATCACGCATTCGCTGTGCACGCTCGAATTCGAGGATCACCGCCCGCTGTACGACTGGGTGCTGAACGAACTCGCGGAAGCCGGCATGTTCACGCGCCCGCTGCCGCAACAGATCGAATTCTCGCGACTGAACCTCACGTACGCGATCACCAGCAAGCGCAAGCTGCTGCAGCTCGTGACCGAAGGCCACGTCGACGGCTGGGACGACCCGCGGATGCCGACGATCGTCGGCGTGCGCCGCCGCGGCTTCACGCCGGAGAGCATCCACCTGTTCTGCGAGCGGATCGGCGTGACGAAGATCGACTCGTGGATCGACATGAGCATCTTCGAAGGCGCGCTGCGCGACGACCTCGACGACAAGGCCGCACGTACCGTCGCCGTGCTCGATCCGCTGAAACTCGTAATCGACAACTATCCGGAAGACCTCGAGGAAGCCTGCACGGCGCCCGTGCATCCGCACCACCCGGATCGCGGCGTGCGCACGTTCCCGATTTCGCGCGAGCTGTGGATCGAGCGCGAGGACTTCGTCGAGAACCCGCCGAAGGGCTATTTCCGCCTGTTCCCGGGCAACAAGGTGCGCCTGCGCTACGGCTACGTGATCGAGTGCACGGGCTTCGACAAGGACGCCGACGGCAACGTGACGGCCGTGCACTGCAACTACTTCCCGGACAGCAAGTCGGGTACCGAAGGCGCGAACACGTACAAGGTCAAGGGCAACATCCACTGGGTCAGCGCGAAGCATGCGCAGCCGGCCGAAGTGCGGATCTACGACCGCCTGTTCAAGGAGCCGCATCCGGACGCGGGCGGCGCGAACTTCCTCGAGGCGCTGAATCCCGATTCGAAGAAGATCGTGCAGGCATACATCGAACCGGGCAACGACGACGTCGCACCGGAAACGCGCCTGCAGTTCGAGCGCCACGGCTACTTTGTTGCAGACCGTGTCGATTCGAAGCCGGGCAAGCCGGTGTTCAACCGGATCGTCGGGCTGCGCGACAGCTGGGGCAAGCCGGCATAACGGCATGCTTCACACGCGGCACGCGGCTTCGCAAGCCGTCGTCGCGTGACCATAAAAAAACCGGCCCCAGGGCCGGTTTTTTGTTGCGTGCTTCGAAGCGAAGCCGGGACATGGAGCCGCAGAAGCCGCCGCGCTCGTTCACTCACCCGTCAACCGCCGATGCAGATCCGCGAGCGACAGCTTCGTGCGAAACAGCCGTGCGAGGCTGCGGCTCGCATACGCGTCGATGTCGCCGGGTGTGGTCCAGCGGTACGCATCCATCTCGGGAATCATCGAGCCGTCGCGACGGCTCGGAAACAGCGACGTGCACGTGCACTGCGCGGGATCGATCTCGCCTTCGGCCACCTGCACCGCGAACAGGTGCAGGTCCTTGTCGTGCCGGTACGCGAAGCGGCCGAGATCGAGCAAGCGTGCCGGCGAGAACGCGATGCCGGTTTCCTCGAGCAGTTCGCGCAGCGCGGCGTCGGCCGGCGTCTCGCCCGGCTCGCCCTGCCCCTTCGGGATATCCCAGTGCGTGGTATCCGTCGCGTGCGCGAGGAACACGCGGCCGGCTCCATCGAGGATCACGACGCCGCACGACACCGTGCGCGGCGCGCCGCCCCGCTTCATCACGCGCGTGCTCAGCGCTTCTGCAGTTGCCACTTGCCCGCGGCCGTCTTGCAATAGACGGGCTTGAGCGTCATCGTCTGGCCCTTCGCGGTGATCTCGGTGGCGACTTCACGGCAGGTCTTGCCGTCCGTCTCGGTCGTGCTCGGCGTGAGCTTCGCATCGATCTGCGTGCCGCGGCCGCTGCTCTGCCACGTCGTGGTTTCGCCGTCCTTGCCTTCGTCGCGCACCTGCACGACCGCCTTCGAGAGCGACGCGCGGTCGGTCTTGTTGAAATAGCTGATCGGCGTGTCGTTCAGGAAGTTCAGGTTGTTCTGTGCATGGGCGGGCAGCATCGCGGCTGCGCACGCGGCGCCGGCCAGCACACGCGTGACGACGGAAAGGGATGCACGCATCGACATGTTTTTTCTCCTTGGATGTTCGATCGAACGGCGCGGTGCATGCCGGCGGACCGGTACGCACACTGCGCCTGTCAGCGAGCGAGGATAGCATGCGTGCCGTCGGCGCCGCCTTCTAGTGGCCGGCCGGTGCGGCCGTTTGCTGATATCCGTCAGTCAGCGTACCCAGGAACGCGATCACGTCCTTGATCTCGGCCGCGTTCAGCGCCGGCTGGTCGCCGCGCTTGCGGTCGAACGGCGGCTCGCGGTTGATGTTCGGCCAGTAGCGCTTCGGCAAATCGTCGTAGATCTGCACCTTGCCGTTCACGACCGGATAGAACTTCTCCGGATGGATGTCGCGTTCGACGTAGAAGCGCATCACGTCCTCGAGCGAGTGATACACGCCGTTGTGGAAGAACGTCTTGCGCAGCGCGACGTTGCGCAGCGACGGCGTGCGGAACAACCCGCAGAATTCGTCGCGCCCCTTCAGGTCGGTGCGCTCGGGGCCGCAGGCGCCGAGATCGTAGAAGCGCGGGTCGCGATTGACGGGCAGCGCGCGGTTGCGCGGCACCGCGACCGCGATCAGCCCGAAATCGCTGAACTGCGGCGGGCCGCCTTCGAGCGTGCGCTGGCTGATGTGGCAGCTCGCGCAGTTGCCCTTCTTCTCGTCGTTGAACAGCTGCAGCCCGCGCAACTCCGCGGGCGTGAGCTGCGCGTGGCCGGCCAGATACGCGTCGTATTTGCTCGTGTACGGATCGAACAGCGCCGGCTGCTGCTGGAAGGCGTCGAGCGCGCGCAGCACCGCATTGAACGTCGCCTGGTCGTCGCCGAGCACCTGGTCACCGAACGCCTTGCGGAACGCATCGGCATACGGTGCGGCGCGAACCGCCTTCGCGACCCTTGCCGGCGAGCTGCTCATCTCGAACGGCGACGTGAGCGGAATGCGCGCCTGCGCGTCGCGCGTGTCGACGCGACCATCCCAGGTCAGCCCGCCGGTCGGACCCGCGTCGATGCTTTCGTCCCCTTCGTCCGGCGAATCGTGGAAGTGCTCGCTGAACGGCGGGATGCCGCGCAGGTACTTCAGCGACGGCACCGCGCGAAAACCGGTCCGGTGCATGTCGTCGCCGCCCAGTTGCACCGACAGCGCGTTCGGCGGCCCGAACGCATGCTCGGCGCTATGGCACGACGCGCATGCGAGCTTGCCGGAGCCCGACAGCGACGGATCGAAGAACAGCTGCTTGCCGAGCGCCGTCATCTGCTTGACGCCCTCGAATACCTGCGCGCGCGTCTGCGGCTGGCTGGCCGGCGCGACCGCCGGGGCGGCCGGCGCGGCCTGAGCCGCGGGTACGACGGACGCGGCCGATGCAGTCGTGCCGGGCTGCGCATCGCAACCGGCGAGCGCCGCGAGCGCGCCGACCACCGCGAGCGTCGCCGCGGCCGGGATCAGCGATCGCGCGGACGCGAAGGTTTTCAGAAGGGTGTGCATCGTCATTGTTCTGGTAGCGGTGGGCAATCGGCCGGAGCTTATGTCAGTTCCGTGACCGTTGGATGACGTTCAACCGACAGTCAATTGAAAGCGTCCCTACACCCGGCTGTCAAATCGGTTCCAGATAATGCGCGCAGCCGGGCGGTACCGCGAGGTTCGTGCGCCGGCCCTCCCGCCACCCGGTTCCCACACGCGACCAACGACGAATGAGAGAGAACATCGCATGAAGAAGCACGCCTGGATTCGCTATACGCCGATCGCCCTCGCGGCCGCGCTCAGCCTGACCGCCTGCGGCGGCGACGACGTCACGCAGCAAGGCCTGTCGGCCGTCAAGAACGTTGTCGTGATCTACGCGGAAAACCGCAGCTTCGACAACCTGTATGGCAACTTCCCCGGCGCGAACGGCCTGCAGAACGCAACGGCCGCGAACTCGGTGCAAAAGGATCGCGACGGCTCGACGATGGCGACGCTGCCGAAGATCTGGGGCGGCCTGACCGCGACCGGCATCACGCCGGCGGTGACCGAGGCGATGACGGCGAACCTGCCGAACACGCCGTTCGCGATCGACGATCCGAAAGGCTTCAACCAGTCGATGAGCATCGCGACGCGCGACATCGTGCACCGCTTCTACCAGGACCAGATGCAGATCAACGGCGGCAAGAACGACATGTATGCCGCGTGGACCGACGCGGGCGGCCTGACGATGGGCCACTACACGGCCGATCCGTCGAAGCTGCCGCTGTGGAAGGTCGCGCAGCAGTACGTGCTGGCCGACAACTTCTTCATGGGCGCGTTCGGCGGTTCGTTCCTGAACCACCAGTACCTGATCTGCGCGTGCGCGCCGTTCTATGCGAACGCGGACAAGAGCCCGGCGGCCGGCAAGATCGCAGTCCTGAACGCCGACGGCAAGTCGCTGAAGGTCGCCACGAACTCGCCGGCCTCCGCGCTGAGCGGGCCGCCGAAGTTCGTCAATGACGGCGCGCTGACGCCGGACTTCTACGGCGTCAACACGATGCAGCCGGCGTACCAGCCGAGCGGCAACAAGGCGGCCACGGGCGGCGATCCGCTGCTCGCCGACCCGGCCAATCCGTCGACGATGCCGCCGCAGACGGCGACCAACATCGGCGACCTGATGACCAATGCGGGCGTGTCGTGGGCATGGTACGGCGGCGCGTGGGGCCAGGCGCTGCAGGCGAGCCAGAACGGCACGTCGAACGTGATCTACGGCGCCGATCTGTCGACGCCGAACTTCCAGCCGCACCACCAGCCGTTCAACTACTTCGCGAACCAGGCGCCGGGCACCGCGAGCCGCGCGCAGCACCTGCTCGACGGCGGCGCGAACGGCGCCGAGTTCATCAAGGCGATCGACGCGGGTACGCTGCCGCAGGTCGCGTTCTACAAGCCGCAAGGCAACCTGAACGAGCACCCGGGCTACACCGACGTCACCTCCGGCGATCAGCACATCGCCGACGTGATCGCGCACCTGCAGGCGAGCCCGCAGTGGAAGAACATGGTCGTGGTCGTCACGTACGACGAAAACGGCGGCTTCTGGGATCATGCCGCGCCGCCGACCGCCGACCGCTGGGGCCCGGGCACCCGCATTCCGGCGCTGATCGTGTCGCCGTACGCGAAGAAGGGCTTCGTCGACCATACGCAATACGACACGGGCTCGATCCTGCGCTTCATCACGCGCCGCTTCTCGCTGCCGCGCCTCGCGGGCCTGCAACAGCGCGACGACACGCTGAAGGCCAACGGCGGGCAGCCGATGGGCGACCTGACGAACGCGCTGCAACTGTCGCCGAACCTGTAACGGGTTGGCGGCACTGCAATGAACCGGCCGGCGCGATGCCGGCCACCCCATGACACAGGGCGGCTCCGGCCGCCCTTTGTCATTGCGCAAACGCAAACGTCAACACGTGCGCGCCGCATCACCCGCCGCGCTGCAGCCGGACGCCATCGAGTGCGATGGCCAGGATCATCGCGCGCGCATTTGGCGGCGTCGGTCGTCCGCTCGGGCGGAACACGTCGTCCCCGCACGCGATCCGTGCGCCCGACAGCACGCAGACACCGGCCTGCCGTGCGCGCCCCGGTTTCCAGTGCTGCTCGCCGAAATGCGCACGCCCCGGCTCGACCCAGCGCACGACCAGCAGCTGCGCCGAGCGCTCGAGCACCTGTACGTGCGGGCGAACCGTCGACACGCGCGGACGGTCGAGCGCCGCCGCCAGGATCATCGCTTTCGATTCGAATGGCGCCCGCCCGCGCGGGCTGAACACGGCGTCGCCGCAGACGATCTTCTCGCCGGACAGCGCGCAGTGGCCCGAGCGCAGCGCACGCCCCGGCGCCCAGCGTTGTTCCGCGCCGCCCGGCGCGAGCCAGCGCACGATCAGCATCTCGTCCGAATACGCGAGCACCTGCACACGCGCATTCATCCGGCACCACGCATCGGGCAACGCTTCACCGGAGGACGCGCCGCGGCGCGCGTGCTACCACCCATACTTCAGCTCGACGCCGACATAGTCGGCGTTGTGCCCGCCCGCCTGGCGGATCGCATCGCCGACCTGGAAATGCACGGCCTCGATCGCACCGATCAGGTTCGCGGCGATCGTCCAGTCCGCGCGCAGCTGCACGTACATCCCGGTCCACAACCCGCCCTTGCCCGCCGTGCCCGGCACCGGGATGTTCGGCTGCTGATAGACGGCGTCGCCGGTCGTCTCGCGCCACTGGAAGCCGAGCGCACCGAGCAACGACAGGTTCGCCGACGGCTTCAGCGTCACGGAAGGCTTCACGTGAATCAGGTTCGCGTAACTCGTATAGCCGGCCAGCGTGAAGTAATAGCCGTTCGGAAACAGCGGGTTGAAGGTGCTCACACGGCCGTCGTGCGGATGCCGGTCGCCAGACGCCGCGTCGACCTGCAGCGCGATGCGCGGCGACCACGGCGCATCGAGCTTGTAGCCGGCAATCGAACCGACGGCCCACGCCCCGATCGTCGCGTTGCCGACCGTGCCGGTCTGCAGCATCGTTTCGAGATCCCAGTCGAAGCGCCCCAGTGTGCCCGTGTAGCGCACGTCCCACACGTCGCGATGCTCGGGACCGCTCGCATCGAGGAACCGCGCGTTGTTGCGGTTGTAGCGCGACCAATAGCCGGACAGGTCGCCCGGCCCGACCGACTGCCGCTCGAAGCGCACGCCGCTGAACGTGAGATCGCGATTCGACACGTCGTCGAAATCGGACGCGTTGCGGTTCTGCACCGGCTGCGTCGCATAGCCGATGAAGCGCCACTTCTGGTACTCGTAAACGGCCCAGACCGCATCGAACGCCTGCCGCACGTTCGGGCCGTCGCGCGTGGCGATGAAACGCTGCAAGTCGAACGCCATCTCCTGGCGGCCGACGCGGAACTTGAACGTGCCGCCGCCGAGCGCGCCCGTGTAGGTCGCGAACGCCTGCTCGAGATCGAGCGGGTTCTTGTCGACCGGCGACACCGTGTTCTTGCCGAACGCGCGGGCGTCCTGCAACTGCACGAAGAACTGCCAGTGCTGGCCGAGATGCGCATCGGCATGCACTTCGATGCGCTGGATCAGGTACGTATCCGATTGCGCGGAGCCGATCCCGAACAGCGGCGCGTCATTGGTCTCGAGACGCTCGCGCACGTTCACGCCGAGCGATAGATAGGAAGCCGGATCGTTGCCGAGCGGCATGTATTTCAGCCCGTCGAGCGGCGCGCGCGGCACGCACGGATTCGCGAGCACCGACCAGTCTTCCTGCCAGCGGTTGAACAGCACCACGGGGCGCTTGGCCGTGCAGGTCGATGCGGCAGCGGCGGTTGTCGTCGCCGATGTCGTTGGCGTTGCCGATGACGCGGCCGGCGCCGGTTCCTGCACCGGCGTGGAAGCCGGCGTCGATGCCGCCGCCGTTTGCGCGCATGCCGCGTCGGCGCCCGCGAACAGCAGCCCCGCGACGATCGACACGCACGCGGCCTGTGCGGCGTGCTGGCCGTGATGTCTCCTCCCTCCCCGCTCGATCATGCGCGCTCCTGGGTGGTCGTACCCGCCGTTCGTGCCGCGCACAGGGCAAGCGTCGCGAGCGCGCCGACCGGCGCGAGCAGCGCGAGGAACCCGACGAAGCGAAACCCGAGCGCGCCGCATGCGGCGCCGAGTGCGAACGCGACGATCGCCGGCAGCATCTTGCCGAAGCGCGCCCGCGCCGCCGTGCGCGCGGCATCGGCCGTGCCGGCGGACAGCATGTCGACGACGTCGAGAATCGCCTGCGTGACGTTACCGGTCATCACCGTGTTCGGCACGCCGCCGGCGCGCGCAATCACGCGCGGATGCGCGTTCTGCACGCCCATCGCGAACGTGCCGACGATGCCGGCCACGAGCGCCGGCAGGCTGTCGGGCTGCGTGACGGGCGTCGCCCACACGCCGGCCGCGCAAAAGCCGAGCAGCAGCACGGCCTGCACCGCATGCAGCGTGCGCGTGCCCTGCCAGGCGGGCCGCCCGGACATCGACCGCGCGATCAGGCTGCTCGCGATCACGCCGCAGACGAACGCGGGAAACACGCTCAGCTTCAGCACGACGCCCTGGCCGAAGCCCGCGATGCCCGCGCCGATCAGCACGAAGTTGCCCGTCACGTGCGCGGTGAACAGCCCGAACAGCGCGACGAAGCTCAGCGTGTCGACGAAGCCGGCCACCGCGGCAAGGATCGTGTCCTCGTGCTTCATCGCGCGGCGCTCGCGTGGATCTCGGCGACATAGCCGCCCGGGAACTGCACGAGCGCAGCGTCACGGCCGTCCGACGTGAACGGCGGCACGAGCACCGTCACCCCCGCGGCCTGCGCCTTCTTCAGCGTCGCGGCGAGATCGGCGACTTCATAGCCCGTCATTTCATGCCCGTACGGATACGGCAGGTGGCCGTCGGTCACGAGCACGGTCATCTTGCCGAAGCCCGATTCGATGCGAATGCGGCGATACGTGTCGTTCGGCCGGCCGATCTCGATGCCCGGCGCCTTGAGGGTGTCGGACACCACCTTGCCATTCGAGAACTTCACGAAATCGTGCACCAGCTTGTGCACGCTTTCCGGCGATACGTACACGCGGTTCTCGGGTACCGTCTCCAGCGCGTCGTAGTGCGGCGCTTCGGTATGCCAATAGAGTTGCATGTTCAGCCCGCCGGTCCAGCGGATGATCGCGTCGCGGCCGATCGGATCGGGGAACGTGTCGACGACCACGTCCGCGCCGTGTGCGCGCGCCGTCTTCATCGCGACGTCCATGTCGGTGACGAGATAACCGGTGCGCTCCGCGCAGAACGGATACGGGATCGGCGTCTTGAAGCCGAACACCGACACCGTGCCGACCGGCGTGAGCACGAGCTGCGACATCGTCTGGCTCGGCGTCGGCGTGACCTGGAACACGCCCTGCTTCGACTTCTTGCCGCCGAACGTCGCGACGAAGCTGTCGGTGAAGCGGTCGAAGTCTTCCGGCGCCACGCACACGTGCGTCGTGTCGTACTGCGGCCCGACGGCCAGCACCGGCACCGGCGGCGTCGGAACCGGCGGTTTCGCGAACGTCGCCGGCGCCGCGACGCAGCCGGCCGCGATCGTCAGCGCGCACAGTGCGGATCGAATGGTCATCATGATCAGGTTTCCTTGTTGTGTCATCGAATGGTGCAACCGGTCACGCGCGGCCGTCGCCGTCCGCGCGCTTCGCATCGGCGAGCAGCGTCGCGAGCACGAGTGCGGCGATCAGCCCGAGATGCTCGAAAAAGCTGTTGAGTGCCATGAAATGCTCGGCGCCCGTGCGGTTCCAGAAATCGTTGGCCACCGCCATCGCGACCAGCGTCAGCATACCGAGGCTGCCCGCGCCGAGCCACGTAAAGCGACCCAGCACGATGCACAGCGAGCCGGCGATCTCGACCGCGATCGCGAACGCCGCCCATAGCGTGGCCGGCTGCAGCCCGAAATGCGCCTGCTCCGCGACCGCGCCATTGAAGTCCAGCGCCTTCGCGACGCCGCCGATCAGGTACGCGGACACCAGCGCCAGCCGCGCGAGCGGCAGGACCCACGGCTGCGCGAGCAGCGCGCGGACCCACGCCGGGTTGCCGGTGCCGGCGTGATGGGTCGGGGTCGCCATGTCAGACCGCCCAGCACGAACAGCCGAACGCGCCCCAGAAGCCCTTCGCGTCCGACGTCGGCAACGCGCGGCTCCACGCGTTCGCGTGTGCATGGCCGTGCAGGCCGCACGCGCTTGCGCAACCGCACTGCGCGGCGGCCGCCGCGGCGCGCTGCAGCGGCGCGCCGTTGCGCTGCGTCGCGCCCCAGCCGCCGTAGCCGCCGTACTCGCGCACCGGCGACCAGTCCGGCATCGCGGGCGGAATCGGCGCGTCGTGCGACGCGAACGGCCCCGCGCCCCACACGATCCGGCCGCCGACCACCGTCAGCAATGCAGTCGTCTCGACGATATCGTCCTCCGCGCACGTGAAGAAATCGCGATCGGGGACCATCAGGTCGGCGAGTTGCCCGACCGCGATGCGTCCTTTGCGGCCGACTTCGTTCGAGAACCACGTCACGTACTCGGTCCACATGCGCAGCGCGGTCTCCCGATCGAGCAGGTTGCGCTGCGGGTACATCCGCATCCCGCCGACCGTCTTGCCCGTCACGAGCCACGCGAGCGACACCCACGGGTTGTACGACGCCACCCGCGTCGCGTCGGTGCCGGCCGACACCTTGAGCCCCTTCTCGAGCATCTTCGCGACCGGCGGCGTCGCCTCGGCCGCCTGCGCACCGTAGCGCTCGACGAAGTATTCGCCCTGGTACGCCATCCGGTGCTGCACCGCAATGCCGCCGCCGAGCGCGGCGATGCGGTCCATCGAGCGCTCCGAGATCGTTTCGGCGTGGTCGAAGAACCAGTTCAGTCCGTCGAGCGGAATATCCTCGTTGACCTTCTCGAACACGTCCAGCGCACGGCTGATGGTTTCGTCATAGGTCGCATGCATGCGCCACGGCCAGCGGTTCTGCGCGAGCACGCGCACGACGCCTTCGAGATCGTCCTCCATCTGCGCCGGCAGGTCCGGGCGCGCGACGCGGAAATCCTCGAAATCGGCCGCCGAAAACACCAGCATCTCGCCCGCGCCGTTGTGGCGGAAGTAGTCGGTGCCGTCGTGGTACTTGACGCTCTTCGTCCAGTTCACGAAGTCTTCCTTCTCCGCATTCGGCTTCTGCGTGAACAGGTTGTAGGCGATGCGGATCGTCATCTCGCCCGCGTCGTGCAGCTTGCGGATCACCTCGTAATCGTCGGGATAATTCTGCGACCCGCCGCCTGCGTCGATCACGCCCGTCACGCCAAGGCGATTGAGTTCGCGCATGAAATGGCGCGTCGAGTTGTACTGATACTCGAACGGCAGCTTCGGGCCTTTTGCGAGCGTCGCGTAGAGGATCGTCGCGTTCGGGTTCGCGAGCAGCAGGCCGGTCGGGTTGCCGGCGGCATCGCGCAGGATCGTGCCGCCCGGCGGCTCGGGCGTGTCCTTCGTGTAGCCCACCACGCGCAGCGCGGCCGCGTTCAGCAGCGCGCGGTCGTACAGGTGCAGGATGAACACGGGCGTATCGGGTGCGACCGCATTCAGTTCGTCGATCGTCGGCAGGCGCTTTTCGACGAACTGGTGTTCGGTGAAGCCGCCGACCACGCGCACCCATTGCGGCGCAGGCGTGATCGCGACCTGCTGCTTCAACATCTCCATCGCGACCGCGAGCGAACGCACGCCATCCCAGCGCAGCTCGAGGTTGTAGTTCAGGCCACCGCGAATCACGTGCGTGTGGTTGTCGATCAGGCCCGGCAGCACGCTGCGGCAATCGAGATCGACGACCTTCGTCGCACGGCCCGCGAGCGGCACGATGTCGGCATCGGAGCCGACCGCGACGAAGCGGCCGTCCTTGATCGCCACGGCGGTGGCGACGGGGTTCGCACGATCGAGCGTCGTGATGCGCCCGTTGTGCAGGATGAGATCGGGTTGAGTAGCGGTTGCGCTCATGAAGTGTCCTCGATGCGGTCAGAAGCCGAGCCAGTGACGGACCGGCGCGATGGCCTGGGCGCCGATCAGCATGCCGGCCAGGCCGACCAGCGCGATCAGCGGCGGTGCCGGCGAACGCACCTTGATCACGCTGTACACGACGCCGATCAGCACGCCGGCGCCCAACGAAAGTAGATAAGATTCCATAACGATTTTTCTCCCGGCCGGATTAGAATCACCTGCATCGCACGCCCGCTTTCGCGGTGCACTGCATCCGTTCCGCTTCCCTGCCATTCATCCCGATCATGCAATACCTTCCTGATCTCGAAGCCTGGGCCATCTTTGCGCGCGTCGCGGAGACGGGCTCGTTCGCGAAAGCCGCCGACCTGCTCGGCGTATCGCAGCCGACGGTGTCGAAGGCCATTGCGCGCCTCGAAAAACGTCTCGGCGCGATGCTGCTGTACCGCACGTCGCGCAAGCTGTCGCTCACGCCGACCGGCGAACTGCTGCGCGACCGCGCGATCCGCCTGCTCGCCGACGCGGAACTGATCGAGAGCGAAGCGTCCGCCCAGGCGCTCGAACCGCACGGCCTCGTGCGCGTGAATGCGCCGATGTCGTTCGGGGTGCGTCACCTGTCGCCGGTGCTGCCCGCGTTTCTCGAACGCTATCCGCGCGTCGACATCGACCTCGTGCTCACCGATCACATCGTCGACATCGTGTCCGGCGGCTTCGACGTCGCGATCCGCATCGCCGAGCTGAGCGATTCGTCGCTGCGCTCGCGCCGGCTGTGCGCGGTGCGCCGGCCGCTCGTCGCGTCGCCCGCATACCTCGACCGGCGCGGCCGCCCCGCGCACCCGCGCGACCTTGAACAGCACGTGTGCCTCACCTACACGAACCTGCCGACACCCGAACACTGGCGCTTCCGCCACGCGGCATCGGGCGACGAGGTCGGCGTATCCGTGCACGGCCGCATTCGCACCAACAACGCGGACGTGATCGTCCCCGCGCTCATCGCCGGTCATGGCCTCGCGCTGCAGCCCGAGTTCCTGGTGTGGGACGCGATGCAGCGCGGCGAGCTCGAGGAAGTGATGGCCGACTGGAAGATCGCCGACATCAACGTCAACCTCGTCACGCCGCCGGGCATGCTGCGCGCCGCGCGCGTGACGGTGCTGCTCGACTTCCTCGCGGAGCACTTCGCGCGCGCGCCGTGGGCGCTGCCTGCAGCCTGAGCGGGCGACGGCCGGCGACAGCAGATCGCCGCGGCCGGCCGTTGCCGCGATCGTGGCCGGTGTCCGTTACTTCGCCGGTACTGCCGCGAGCGACTCGTGCGGCGTTGCGGTGCGTTGCGCGGCCTTGTGAACCATCGTGTACGCGTAGTCGACGCCCATCCCGTACGCACCCGAGTGCTCCTTCGCGATCGCCATCACCGCGTCGTAGCTGTCGCGGCGCGCCCAGTCGCGCTGCCATTCGAGCAGCACCTGCTGCCACGTGACGGGCACGACACCGGCCTGCACCATCCGCTGCATCGCGAAGTCGTGCGCGGCCTGCGACGTGCCGCCCGATGCGTCGGCCACCATGTAGATCTCGTAATCGCCTTCGAGCATCGCGCACAGTGCGAACGTGGTATTGCAGACTTCCGTCCAGAGACCCGACACGACCACCTTCTTGCGGCCATTCGCGGCGAGCGCGTCGCGCACCTTCTGGTCGTCCCACGAGTTCATCGACGTGCGTTCGAGCGTCTTCTGGTTCGGGAACACGTCGAGCAGCTCGGGGAAGGTATGGCCGGAGAAGGCCTCGGTCTCGACCGTCGTGATGGTGGTCGGCACGTTGAACGCCTTGGCGGCCTTCGCGAGCCCGACGACGTTGTTCTTCAGCGTCTGGCGATCGATCGACTGCACGCCGAACGCCATTTGCGGCTGCTGGTCGATGAAGATCAGCTGGCTGTTCTGCGGCGTCAGTACTTCAAGTTTCGGATTGCTCATGGCGCAAGGTGTCCTGTGAACGAAAAAAGGGGGCCTGCCTCGACCGTCTGAACGGGAGGAGCCGGAGGTACGTCAGCGCCGGATCGTCGTCCGGGCCGAAACATTTAAGCCGCAAACGCGCGGCGCGAACACCCAAGAAACGGAATCGATCCGATTCCTGAATCGATGCCTGTTCGGGGCTGCCCGCTCTTTTTTTCTTCACGCAAACCCGATACGCTTTCGAAATCTTGACGGCGCGCCCCGCGCCGCTCGTCTGCCATCACGGGACGCCCGCCATGAAACCGTATTTCCTGTCGCTGCTTGCCGGCATCCTCGCCGGTGTCATCTACGGCGCGCTCGGCGTGAACTCGCCGGCCCCGCCGATCATCGCGCTCACCGGCCTGCTCGGCATGCTGGCCGGCGAACAGATCCTGCCCGTCGCGCGCCGGATGCTTTCCGGACACCGGCTGAACACCGCATGGCGCGATGCACAATGCAGCCAGCACATGTTCGGCGCGCTGCCCGGCGGCACCACGAACGATCGCAAGCCGTCGTGACGCAATCGTTCAGCACCGGCCACGCATGACCAACGTCGAACTGTTTCATTACCTGCTGCTGTTGATCTGCGGGGCCGGCGCACTCACGTGGCTCGCCGAACGGATTTCGATTCCGCCGGCCGTCGTGCTGCTGCTCGGCGGCTGCGTGGTCGCGGTTGCCGGCAAGCGCGTGCCCGACATGGACCCGGCGCTGCTGCTCGCGGCCGTGCTGCCGCCGCTGCTGATGTCGAGCGGGTTCTACACCGCGTGGAAGGAATTCCGGCAGCAGCTTGCATCGATCGCGTCGCTCGCGCTCGGCGCCGTGGTGTTCACGACCGTCGCGGTCGCGCTCGCCGTGCATGCGGTGAACCCGGCGCTGCCATGGGCCGCCTGCTTCACGCTCGGCGCGATCGTGTCGCCGCCCGATGCGGTCGCCGCGAAGGCGATCCTGCAGCGCCACCCGCTGCCCGCGCGGCTCGTCGCGGTGCTCGAAGGCGAAAGCCTCGTCAACGATGCGTCGGGCCTGCTGCTGTACCAGATGGCCGTGTCGGCCGCGCTCGCCGTGTCGATCACGGCCGCGAGCGCCACCGGCCTGTTCTTCTCGCTCACGCTGATCGGCATCGCGGTCGGTCTCGCGTGCGGCCATGCGATGAGCTGGGTGCTGCCGCGCCTGCGCGACCCGATGCTCGGCATCGTCGTGACCTTCGCGATGGCGTGGGGCAGCTACGGGATCGCGGAAGCCGTCGACGGCTCGGGCGTGCTGTCGGTCGTCACCTGCGGCCTCGTGCTCGGCGTGCGCCAGCATCGCGTGTTCGACGCCGACATGCGGATCAAGGCGAAGGCGACCTGGGAAGCGATCGTGTTCGTTCTCGACGCGCTCGTGTTCATCCTGATCGGCCTCGCGCTGCACGCGATCCTCGCGCGCGTGAACCACGAAGGCGCGGTGCTGATGGCCGGCCTGCGCGTCGCGCTGCCCGCCACCGCCGCCGCGATCTCCGCGCGCATCGTCTGGGTGTTCGTCGCGATGTGGCTGCCGGGCCGCCTGCGCGCGCCGCACGCCGGCCATGCACCGTGGTCGTGGCGCGAAGCCGTCGTGCTCGGCTGGTCGGGCATGCGCGGCGTCGTGAGCCTCGCGGCCGCGATCGCGCTGCCTGCCAATTTCCCCGGCCGCGACCTGATCCTGTTCAGCACGTTCCTGCTGATCATCGCCACGCTCGTCGTGCAGGGCGGCACGCTCGCGCCGCTGATCCGCGTGCTGAAGCTGCGCCCGGCCGCGCGGCACACGATGTCCGAGCATGCGGTGCGTGCGCATGCGTTCGGCGCGGCGCTCGCCGAACTCGACGCGCTCGAGCAGCGCGGCTCGACCCTCGAGCGGCCGTCGCTCGACCGCCTGCTCGCCGAATACCGGAATCGCGTCACCTTCAACGAACGCGCGCATCGCCACGGCGCCGAGCCGGCCAACGTACGGGCGCGCATGCTGCGCGTCGAGCTCGAACTCGTCGGCGTGTCGCGCCGCGCGCTGCTCGACCTGCATCGCGACGGCAAGGTCGACGACGCCGTGCTGCACCGGATCGAATCGGAACTCGATTTCGAGGAACTGCGGCTGCAGCGGCTGCTCGAACCGTGACGCCCGGCCCGTCCGCCGGCCTCCCCCTTTTTCACATGGAACTGCAATGAGCGAACTGTCCGTCGAAGCGAGCATCGGCTCCGTCGATTACCTCGTCCACTTCAGCGATGGCGTCCACCAGTGGCGCGCCGACGAACCGGCGTCGCTCGGCGGCGGCGATGCGGCGCCCACGCCCGTCGCGCTGCTGCTGTCGAGCCTCGGTGCATGCACCGCGATCACGCTGAAGATGTATGCGCAGCGCAAGGGCTGGCCGCTCACCGAAGTGCACGTGAAGCTCGCGCACGAATCGGGCAGCGCGGGCAGCACGATCGTGCGCCGCATCACGCTGGAAGGCGACCTGTCTGGCGAACAGCGCGAACGGCTGCTGCAGATCGCGAACGCGTGCCCGGTGCACAAGATCCTCACGCATCCGATCACCATCGACACGGCGATCGCCTGACGCGCCCCGCCTCGACTACCAGATCCCCACCATGTCCGCCTCGATCAAGACCCTGCTCACGCCGCGCGAAAGCGACATCGGCAACCTCGTCGTGCGCCGCGTGCTGCCCGCGCGCGCCGCCCGCCTCGTCGGCCCGTTCATCTTCTTCGACGAGATGGGGCCGGCGGTGCTGCCGGCCGGCAGCGGCATCGACGTGCTGCCGCATCCGCACATCGGCCTCGCGACCGTCACCTACCTGTTCGACGGCTCGCTGATGCACCACGACAGCCTCGGCTTCCGGCAGAAGATCGTGCCGGGCGACGTGAACTGGATGACCGCCGGCCGCGGCATCGTGCATTCGGAGCGTTCGCCCGACGAAGACCGGCCGCGCGATCAGCCGGTCCACGGGATCCAGACCTGGGTCGCGTTGCCGGTCGAGCATGAGGACACCGCGCCCGCGTTCGTCCATCATGCGGCCGACACGCTGCCGTCGTTCACGCGCGACGGGGCGAGCGTGCGCGTGATCGCGGGGACCGCGTTCGGGCTCACGTCGCCGGTCGCCGTGTTCTCGCCCACGCTCTATGCGTATGCGGAATTCGCGGCAGGCGGCACGCTGGCGCTCGATGCCGAACATGAGGAGCGCGGCGTCTACCTCGTCGACGGCGATCTCTCGATCGACGGCACGCCGCTCGCTGCCGCGACGATGGCGGTGCTGGAGCCGGGCGCGACCGTGGCGCTGGCGAGCACGAACGGCGCACGCGTGATGCTGCTCGGCGGTGCGCACCTGCCGGGCGAGCGCTTCATCGAATGGAATTTCGTATCGAGCGAGCGCGCGAAGATCGATGCGGCCCGTGCGGCGTGGGCCGATCAGACCTTCGGCAAGGTGCCGGGCGAAGAACACGAGTGGACGCGCCAGCCGGAACGCAAGGCGCAACAAGGCAACAACGCGCAGTAAGCGGGTTCGCCCGCAGGCGAGCCACGCAACGGCCGGCACACCTGCCGGCCGTTGTGCGTTTACCGCTTCAATCCCATTAGCTTCGCGAGCGTCGGCCAGCGGTCGAGCGACTCGATGAACGCGCGGCGCGCCTGCTCGTCGACGTAACGCTCGGGATCGAGCGCGGGCAGATGCCGCGCGAGGCCGAGCACGTCGTTCGGTTGCGACAGGCGATCATCGTCGCTGTCGGCGGGGAGAATTACTGTTCGTCGATCCATACGCCATCCGGAGTTTTCACCGAGTAGCCCGCGGCCGTCTGCATCGTCACCGTGCCCTCGTTCTCGCCCACCATCCGCGTGCGCGGCAGGTCGGCCGCGTACTGCGCGAGCGTCGTGCCCGGCTTGAACGGGCTGTTCGACACGAGGTTCGACAGCAGTTGCGCGAGCGCGAGGAAGCTGGTCGGCTGGTCGATCACGGTCGTCGCGCCGTGGTTGCCGGTAAAGCCGACGAGCCGCACGCCGACCGGCCCGTGCACGATGCGCGGTGTCGGGATCTCGCGCAGGCCCGCGACCTGGTACTTGTCGCCGCGCAGCGCGGCGCCGTGCTCGGGCACGAACACGATCACCGCGCGGCGGCCCGATTGCGCGATCAGGTCGGCGAGGTGATCGAAGTCGTCCATCAGCTTCGTCACGCGCTGCGGATACGAGTCGATGCTCGTCAGCGCGCTGCCGACGACGCGGTTGCCGTCGTGCAGGCTGATCGTGTTGTAGTACAGCGCGACCGGGCCCGGCACCGACGCGCGCTGCGCGTACCAGTTCGCGAGCGTCGCGTAGTCGCTCTTGATCTCCGAGCCGTCGAACGCGTGCATCGCGACGGGCGCGGCCGCGTTCGACACCGGCGGCGCGTCGGGCACGCCGATGTTGTCGTGGATCACCTGCAGGAAGTTGTCGAAGTGGCCGTCGTGGTTCAGCAGCGACTGCACCTTGTAGCCCGCGCTCGCCAGCTGCGAGAACAGGTAGCACTGCTGCGGCGCCGGCTTGTACAGGTCGGCGTGCGCTTCCTGCCCGCAGCTCGCGCGCAGCACGCGGATCGCGGCCGGGCCGCTGTAGCTCGCGGCCGTGCTGAAGTTATTGAACAGGTAGTCGAAGTGACTCAGCATCGGGTGGTTGCGCACCTTCGCGGCATCGAGGTCGTCCCACGACAGCGAGCAGATGTGCAGCACGATCACGTCGAACTGCGCGGCCGGATCGTTGCCGAGATGGCCGAACGCGACCTGCCGCTGCGATTCCTGCGTGCGGAACGTCGCGAGCGCGGCGTTGTGATCCTCCGGCTGGCCGGCGAGCGTCGTGCCCGTCGCGGTCGCTTGCTGCGGAAGCGGTGCGACGACGCGCGCCATCAGCCCGCTGCCGGCCTGCCACAACGGCATCACGATCAGCACGGCCAGCACGAACGTCGCGACGCGCAGCCAGCGATTGACGATGAAGTAGACGATCAGCGCGCCGGCCACCGTCAGCAGCAGCACCGGCGGCAACAGGCGCGGCAGCAGCTCCATCCAGTACTCGAAGCGGAACGTGCTCACCTCGCGCGCGGCCTCGGCGAGCCGCGCGAGCGGCGGCGCATGCATCTCGCGCGCGAGCAGCGGCGCCGCGATCGCGATCGCCGCGACCTGCCGGACGATGCGCCACGCGCGCCGCCGGATCGGTGCGCTCGCCGCGAGCGCCACCGCGAACGCGAGGTTCGCGAGCCAGAACGGCTGCAGGTGCCCGGTCGCGAACAGCGCGAACTTCAGGATGAAATACAGATTCCAGAACGTCATCTAACCCACTCCATGATGAGCGCCGCGTCAGTCGCGCGCCCGATCGAGTTTCGGCGCCAGCATGGCCAGCAGGCCGCGCGCCGCACCCTTCCACATCCGTACGTTGCCGTCCAGGCCGATACGCAACACTTCCTTCAACCCGCCGAGCGGCGTGTCGACACGCTGGCCTTCGTGCCAGTCGAGCCACGCGTCCGCGCGGCCGAACGTGCATTGCACGAGCTGGCGCTCCTGTTCGAGCGTGAGTTCGTCGAAGCTCACGCCGACATGGGTCGGCGTCACGCGGCTCACGCGCACCGGGAACGGGAACGACCGGTCGCCGCGCGTCACGCACACCGTCAGCGTGTCACCGACGGCAAGCGGGAGCCCCGGCACCGCTTCGAGGCCGAGGCCGCCGGTCGAGTAGTCGCTCGTGAAGCACGCGGCCGTCGAACCGTCGGCGAGCAGCAGCATGGCCGGCACGCGCATCGCGATCCGGTGCGTGACGCGCACCTGCTTGGTCTCGCGCGCCACGGCCAGTGCCGCACCGAGCATCGCGAGGTTGTACACGGTCCAGCCGAGCGTGATCAGGATCGTCGATGCCTCGTCGCCCTGGTCGACCACCAGCCGCCACAGGCCGGCGAGGATCGCGAGCACGTTCATCCCGAACAGCACCAGATACGGCTTCGACGTCGACCAGTCGACGTAGCCTTCGTCGATCTTGCCGCCCTTGTCGGTCACGTTGAACTTGCCGTGCTTCGGACTGAAGAACGCGACGGTGGTCGGCAGCGCGATGTACCACGCGAGCACCGACTCGTAGACCTCGGCCCAGAACGAATGGCGGTAGCGCCCCTGCATCCGCGAGTTTGCGACGTTCGCGAGCACGAGATACGGGATCACGTAGCTCGCAAGCGCGAGCGCCGACGCGTTGATGAAGTACAGATGGAAGAACAGGTACGCGAGCGGGATCGTCAGGAACACCAGCCGCGGAATCCCGTAGAAGAAGTGCAGCATCGCGTTGCCGTAGCAGATCCGCTGGATGAGGCCGAGCCCGCGCCCGAGAAACGGGTTGTCGATGCGGAAGATCTGCGCCATCCCGCGCGCCCAGCGCGTGCGCTGCTTCACGTGCCCCGCGAGGCTCTCGGTCGCGAGGCCGGCCGCCTGCACGGTCGGCAGGTACGCCGACGTGTAGCCGCGCCGGTGCAGCTTGAGCGCCGTATGCGCATCCTCGGTCACGGTCTCGACCGCGACGCCGCCCACCTCTTCCAGTGCGCTGCGCTTGAGCACCGCGCACGAGCCGCAGAAGAACGTCGCGTTCCACAGGTCGTTGCCCGACTGCACGAGGCCGTAGAACAGGTTGCCTTCGTTCGGGATCTCGCGGAACGTGCCGAGGTTGCGCTCGAACGGATCGGGCGAGAAGAAATGGTGCGG
This sequence comes from Burkholderia sp. AU33423, assembly GCF_002223135.1. Taxonomy (NCBI): domain Bacteria; kingdom Pseudomonadati; phylum Pseudomonadota; class Betaproteobacteria; order Burkholderiales; family Burkholderiaceae; genus Burkholderia; species Burkholderia sp. AU33423. The sequence goes on along the minus strand of NZ_NKFH01000004.1, from coordinate 1,013,016 downwards.
CGTCTGCACGAGCGCGCACTTCGGGTCGCGCAGGAACACGCCCATCGTCGTCTGCAGGAACGAGCGCGTCGGCACGTGATCGCAGTCGAAGATCGCGATGTATTCGCCGTGCGTCTTCGGCAGCGCGCGGTTGATGTTGCCGGCCTTCGCGTGGCGGTTGTCGTCGCGCGTCACATAGTCGATGCCGGCCTCGCGCGCGAACGCCTCGAATTCGGGGCGCTTGCCGTCATCGAGCAGATACACGCGCAGCTTCGCGCTCGGCCAGTCGATGCTCTGCGCGGCGAACACCGTCGGCTTCACGACCGACAGCGGCTCGTTGTAGGTCGGGATGTAGATGTCGACGGTCGGCCAGGTATCGGGATCGTCGGGCAGCGGCACGATCGGCCGGTCGAGCGGCCACGCGGTCTGCACGAAGCCGAGCAGCAGGATCATCCACGTATAGGCTTCCGCGCCGTACAGCAGGTAGCCGGCGACGGCCTCGACCGGGCCGCGGAAATCGAGCGTCTGCGTGGTGCGCCACCACACGTAGCGCACCGTCGCGAGCAGGGCGAGCGACGCGAGCGCGAGCGTCGGCAGGTGGCCCGGCAGGCGGCGCAGCGCGAGCGCCAGCACCGCGACGATCGCGAAGAACGCGAACTGCGCGCCCGGCATCAGCGGCGACATCCCGGCCGCGGCCCACAGCAGCGCGCCGGCGATCAGCAGCAGCGGCGCGAGCCAGGGGCGCCTGCCGACGCCGTTCGCGCGCGCATCGAGCCAGCCGCCCCAGCGCACCCACGGCAGGCGCGCGAGCATCGCGTCGATGCGCCGGCCGACCGCGCGCCCGGCCACGTAGACGGGCACGACATACTTGTCGAACCATGCGAGCGGATCGCGCGCCGGCCGGCCGTCCGCCGCACGCGGCGCACGCACGATCGCACGCCACAGCCATTCGCGCGGGCTGAGCGGCTGCAGCACGCCCCACTCCTGCGCCAGCCGCAGGGACGTGACGCGCACCCAGCGGCGCACGTGATCCGGCCGGCCCGGCGGCGGCGCATGGAAGAACAGCCGCACGATCCAGTCGACCAGCGTGCGTTGCGCCGGCAAGCCGATGCCGCGTGCGAACCAGTCGGCCGCACGACGGCCGACCGCACGCAGGCGCAGCACGAAGCCCGCGTTCATCGCGCCGCTCCGCGGCGACCGGCGGCGCCTGCCGCCAGCCACGTATCGACCCAGTTCGCCACGCCGTTCAGGTCGTGCGACGCCTGCGAATACGGCGCGTCGTCGAAGATCCAGCTGCCGCGCGCGAGCGCTTCGGGCAGGGCCGCATCGACGTGGATGCGCTGCTCGAGCATCGACGCCGGCCCCGCGACCGCGCGCAGCATGCCGAGCGCATCGCGCTGCATGTCGCGCGCCGGATTCAGCCGGTTCACGACGATCTGCAGTTCGCCGCCGCCGGCACGCAGCGCACCGAGCCGCGCGGCCGTCGTCGCACACGCGCTCGGCTCGGGCGGCACGACGACGAGCGTCAGGTCCGCGCGGCGAATCGCCTGCTCGGCCTGCGTCGACGGATAGCGCGCGGTGTCGATCAGCACGACGCCGTCGGCCGGCAGCGCAATCTCGTCGAGCGCGCGCGACAGCCACGCGGGATCGGCCGCGAGCCGCGCATCGCACGCGGCGGCGCCGGCCGCGTCGACCTGCCCGTACGGGACGAACAGCACGCCGTCGGCGTTACGCCACGTCTGTGCATGCCACGGCTCGCCGCCGCCGAGCACGCTCTGCGCGAGGCCACGCTCGGCCAGCGAGTCGAGGCCGAGCGTCGCGCCCATCAGGTTCTGTGCATCGAATTCGACGGCGACGACCGGCCGGCCGCGACGCGCGAGCAGCACCGCGAGCGCGGCCGTGAGCGTCGTGCGGCCCGCGCCGCCCGTCGTCGACGTAATGGCGATCGTCTTCATCGGGCCGCCTCGCCGCTGCGCTCGCCGCGCTCCGCATCGGGCAGCAGCCGCCCGCGCAGCGCGACCGGCACGAGTTCGCAAGGCACCGCGTCGCGCCGGTCGATGCCGCGCGGCGCATGAAAACCGCGGCCGATGCCGAGGTGCTGCGCGATGATCCATACCGGCACCGCGATCACGATGCCGACGATGAAACCGATGACGATTTCGGCAATCATGCGACTCCCTCCTTGCGCAGCGGCATCGCGCTGCGGACGGCGCTGCGCTTGCGCGCGGCGGGAATGACAGGTTCCGGCGCCGATGCATCGACAGCCGCGGCCGCCGGTGTCGCACCGATCGCCTCGAGCGCGACGATCGTATCGATGGCGTCGATCGCGCCGCTCACTTCGCTCGCGTCGGGCAACGCCGCGCCGAGGTCGGTGCGCACCGACGGTTGGCGCGTCGCGCCCGCCGGCTGCGTGGCCGCGAACAGATCGCTGTAGTCGGCGATCGGCGCGCGCCGGTTCTCCGCCTTCAGCGCATTGAGCTCGGTGTCGATGCTGCCGTGGCCGAGGCATACGACCCGGTCGGACAGCGTGTCGACCGGCACGTCGAAGATGCGCGCGAGCGCGTCCTCCGCATCGACCGGTTCGCACGCGAACAGGAACACGTACAGGTGCGCGGCATCGGCGGTCACGACGTCGCCCGCGCGGCGCGGCCGGCAAGACCGCAGCGCGTCGACATGCGACACGCTCGGCAGCAGCGCGATCTTCGCGAGCGTATGCGGCAGCGCGAGCACGGCGCCGCGATCGAGCACCGCGCGAATCCGCAGGCAGAACGCGCCGACCGGCAGGTAGCCGAGCACCGAATCGCCGAGCGCAGCCGCGAGCGCCGCACGATAGTCGGCCGCGACGGGCCGCGCATAGAGCTGGCCGCGCAACGCGTGCACGGCGGCCTGCATCCGCGATACCGGCAGGTCGCGCGCGACGACGCGGCTCGCGCCGACGCTCAGCACGAGCACCTCGAACTGCTGGCGCAGCACTTCGCCGCGCTCGACGACCGCGATCTTCAGCGCACCGCCGCACTGCCGGCGCAATGCGTGCACGTCCGCGCAGAGCGCTTCGAGCTGCGCATGCGAGCGGAACACCAGCACCGCGGTGGCGGCCTGCGCATGCGCGCATGCGGCGACGACGGCCGCGTTGTCTTCAACGACCTCCCAGCCGTCCGGCACGCGGTTCGCGCCGTCGAGCACCGCGCGGCTGACGACGACGCGATCCTCGTCGCTCGCGATCTTCATCCGGTGCGCGGGCTCGGTCGCGCCGCCGTCGACGTTCGCCGACAGCCGGCCGCCCGGCGCAAAGCGCAGCGGCCGCACTTCGCCGGCCGCAAGCGTATCGCCCGCCCGCCAGAAATCGACGACCCACAGCAGCTCGCCGTGCGTGCGCTGCAACTGCGCGACGCCCGAGCAGATACCGTGAAAACCGCTGCGCGGCGCGCGATCCGCATCGCGGACGAGCGGTGCATCGTCGGTGCGCGCTGCGCCGCCCGCACGGGTCGCTTCGGGATCGAGCAGCAGCACCAGCGCGATCCGGTGCGTGCGGCACCAGTCGGCGAGTGCATGCGCCTCGTCGGCGAGCGCGATCGGGTCGTCCCAGCTGAACCAGCGCTGCGCGCCCTCGACGAAATACAGCGAGCGCGCGCGAAAACCGTAGCGCTTCATCGCGCGCAGGCCGCCGGTCAGTCGTGCGAACGGGCCCGGCGCCGCGCGGCGCGGGGCGTCCGCGGTTGCGCCGGCGCCGGTGTTGTCACCGTTGGCCGGCTCGGCCGCGGGCGGCATCGCCAGCACGTTCAGGTTGCGCGGCCAGCCGGCCGGCTGCGCGCCGCCAGCAAAGCCGCGCGCCTGCATCTGGTCGGCGACCTGCGCCGCGTCGCGTGCGAGCACGATCGTCACGTCGCGCGTGCGCGCCTGTCGCGCGCTCTCCCAGACGAGCGCATCGCAGGCCGGCGTGGCGCCGGCCGCGTAGATCGCGTACAGGCCGCCGGCTTCCAGTTGCGTCCACGCATCGGGCAAGCCGTCGATCGCGAGCCGGCTCACCGTGCCGACACGGCCGCCGGCCGGCGCGCCCAGCAGCGCGCGCAGCCAGTCCAGCAGGCCGGCTGCGCCGAATGCGGGACGGGTGGCATCGAGTTCCGTATTCACGGCGTTCCCCTAGTAACCTAGTAATCCGAATAAAGCCGCACCGGCGTCGGCGTGACGAGCCAGCTGCGTTGCGCGCGCGCGTCGAACGCATAGCGCAGGTACACGAGCGCCGAGCTCGGCGCGTAGTCGTGCGACCGGTCGACCTTCAGCTGCGCGCCGACACTCAGGTGCGGGTTCACGCGGTACTCGACGATCCCGTTGATCCCGTACGAGAACGACACGCCGCGCGTCGAGCTGCCCGCGTACACGAACCCGGCCGCCACCTGCGCGGCCCGCTGGTCCGACGACATCGGGTAATACAGCGAATCCTTCTCGTAGCTGTTCGAGATCCCGCCCGTGACGGTCAGGTCCCACGACAGCGCATCGTGCCGCCCCGCCCATTCGATCGGCACGCCGAGCGACAGGTAGCGTTGCGGGCTGTAGTAACCGCCCTGCCCGTACGTGTAGTAGCGCAGGTTCTCCGCGTAGTGCCACGCATTGCCGACGAGCCCGGTGCTGACCTTCATCGTCGCGCGCTCGTACACGGGCACCGTAAAGCCGGTGCGCAGCGTGACTTCCGCGTTGCGTTCGACGTTGCGGCCGGACAGCACGCCCGCGCCGAGTTCCGCGAACAGGTTCGTGCGGCCGACGTCGACCGACGCGCGCAGGTTCACGCCATCGCGGCGCACGCCGCCCCAGACCGCGCCCGTCCACGGGTCGCGCATCCCCGAGTACGACAGCACGCTGCTCGTTTCCGGCCGCCGCGACGCATTCACCGAGAAACTGGCCGGGCCCGCGTCGAAGCGATAGCGCACGCCGCCGACCAGGTAATGCACGGGGAAACCGAGCGGCGACGTGCCGAGATCGAAGCGCCATGCGTCCGTCAGATAGCCCGCGCCGAGCGCGACGCCCGTGGCCGTCTGGTGCAGCGAGCCCGGCGGATTCGCGATCGACGCGGGAGTCAGCGCGTTCTGCGCCTTGAGCGCCGCGTAGCTGCCGAAGGTACTGAGCGAATACGCGTTCGGGTTGCTCGTGTCGAGCGTGCCCGGGTCGAGATGCACGGTGTCGATCTGCGCGAACACGTGCCCGTCGTAGCGGATCGGCATCTGCATGTAGATCGGCACCTGCTGCGCGCGATACGACGAGATGCCTTCGTCGCCCGACTTGTACGCGGGCGTCCAGCCGGTTTCGATCTCGGGATTGCGCCGCTGCTGGAGATCCGCGAACGCGGCCTGCGCGGGCGTCAGCCCATCACGGCCCGGGCTCACGCCCGTCGTGCGCTCCTGCGACTGCGACAACCGGTACAGCGACGCCGCATCGTCATAGCGCCCCTGCGCCTCGGCCACGCGGCCGGCCGCGACCGTCACATCCGGGCGCGACGGATACGCGGCATGCAGCCGGTCGGTCACCTGCACGGCTTCGTCCGGACGGCGCAGCGCATTCAGGCGACGCACGGCCGACAGTTGCGTGTCGACGTCGTCGTCCGGCGTGCGCGCGAGCACGGCCTGCACGCGTGCGAGCGCGCCGGCACGATTGCCGCTGTCCTCGTCGATCCGGGCGAGCGCGAGCTGCGTATCGGCGTCGTCGGGGGTACGCGCGACGACCGGCGCAAGCGCGGCGCGCGCCGCATCGTAATGGCCTTGCGCGCGTTCGAGATCGGCCAGTTCGAGCGCATAGCGCTTGTCCGCGCGGCCGGCCGGGCTCGCGCGATCGAGCAGCTTGCGCGCCTGCGCGTAATCCTGCTGCGCGATCGCGTCGTCCGTCTGCCGCAGCACGAGCCGCAGCGACTGGTCCTCGATCCTCGCCGTCTGTGCAGGCGTCAGCGACGGTTCCCGGCGCAGCGTGTCGAGCCACGCGGCGAGCGCGTCGTCGCGCCCCGCGCTGCCGAGCAGGTCGCCGTAGCGCAGCCGCACGTCCGCGTCGGCTTCGCGCGGGTGCGCGGCGATCCAGTCGTGCAACGGTGCGAGCCCGCGGTCGGGTTCGCCCGCGTCGATCCACTGCGCCCCGATCGCGGCGAGCATGTCGGGGTCGTCCGGCGCGCTGGCCTGCGCATGCGCGAGCGTGGCGGCGAAGGCCGCGCGATCGCCGCGTGTGTACGCGCCGCGCGCGTCGGCCAGGGCGCTTTCGGCATCGAGCTTGCGCGCAAGCGCCCGCATCCCGTCCGAACGCTGCGCGTCGTCGACCGGCGCGAGCGCGGCCTGCGCGCCCGCGACGTCGTCGAGCGAATTGCGATACAGCGCGGTCGCGTAGCGCATCTCGGGCGTCGCGCCTTGCGCAAGCCCGTCGTCCATCACCGTGCGGCCGAGCTGCGGCAGCCCCATGTCGCGGTAGAGGCGCGCGAGCGCGAAGCGCGTCCACGGCGCGTCGGGCGCCGCGCGCACGGCCGCCTCGTAGCGCTGCGCGGCAGGCCCGCGTTCGCCCTTGTCCGCCAGCACGCGCGCCTGGTTCGCGAGCAGGTCGGCACGCAGGCCGTCGAGCGCGCGCCGATCGTCGCGGCCCGTCACGCGGCCTTGCAGCGCATCGAGCAGCGGGCCGATCTGGTCCGCGCGGCCGGTGTTCTCATACAGCGTGGCCGTGCCGCGCACGGCCGAGAGGTCCGGCGAACGCGCGGCCAGCAACTCGCGCAGCAACGGCTCCGCGCGTGCCCAGTCGCGCTGCGCGAGCAACGCGTCGGCCAGCTGCAGCTTCGCATCCGGGTTGCCCGGCTGCATCGCGAGTGCCGCGCGTGCGGCACGCTCCTCGTCCTGCGGACGGCCTGCGGCGGCCGCCGCGCGGCCTTGCGCGAGCAGCCCCCAGAACTGCGCGGTGCGCGCGAGGCCCTGCCATTTGCCGCGCTGGTCGGTCGAAAGCGTCGCGGCGCGCGTGAACAACGTGCGCGCTTCGTCGTGCCGCCCTTCGCGCAGGCGCAGCAGGCCGAGCCCGCCGACCGCGTCGGCGTCGTCCGCCCGCGCCCGCGCGGCACGCGTGAGCAGCGGATCGGCGCCGCCCAGGTCGCCGCGCGCGAGCGCCTGCAGGCCGCGCTGCTGCGCGATGTAGTCGGGATTGCGTTCGAGCTGGCGCTGCGCGTCGCGCCGGCGATCCAGTTCCGCGACGCGCTCGACGAATTCGGTATCGTCCGGCACGAGCGCGAGGTACGCATGCAGTGCATCGAGATACGCGGGATCGCTACCGGCCGACTGCAGCACGCGCCGCCACAGCGCCATCGCCTCCGTATGGTCGGCGTCGGCGCGCTTCGCGAGCGCCCAGGCGATCCGGTTCGCCTCCGGCCGCGTATCGGCGCGCTGGTTCAAGAGCCGCGCCAGCGCCATCGTCGCGCTCGTGTCCTGCGGATCGGCCGCGACCGCGCGGCGCAGCGCGGCGATCGCCGGCTCGCGTCCGCCCGGCGCATTCGACACGATCTGGTAATACTCGGCGCCGAGCGCACCCGACGGCGCGCCGTTCGGAAACAGCGCGACGATCCGCCGGGCTGCTTCGTCCGCGCGGCCGCTGCGCGCGAGCAGGCGAATCTGTGCCATCTCGCCCCGCCCGCTCGTCGCGACGCGGTATTCGTCAGCCGCCCGCCGCGTGGCGGGCGCATTCGGCGCCTGCGCCTGCAGGCGCGCGAGCGACGCCTGCGCGCCTTTCGCATCGCCGAGCCGCAGCAGCACGCGCACCTGTTCGGCCAGTAGCTCGGGATCGCCCGGCGCGATCAGCAACCCCTTGCGCAGCGCGTCGCGCGCGAGGTCGTCGCGATGCTTGACGCCCCACATCCGCGCGGTGTCGAGCTGACGCTGCGCATCGGCGGACGCGGCAGTCGCCGGCGCTGCGGGGTTCGCCAGCGTCGCGTCCGCGGCGGTGCCCGGCGCCGCCGCGCACACCGACGACGCGAGCCATGCGAATCCCGCGACGTGCGGCGCGGCGCGCTTCAGCGGGCGGCGCACGAGCGGCCTCCCCAGCGGGCGTCGAGCGTGCCGTCCGCGCCGAACCGGTAGCGCCCGTCGCGCCAGCCGAGCCCGAACAGCGTCAGCACGCTCGTGTAGTAACCGGGCGGCGACTGGCGCGCGAGCGTATCGACACGCGCCGCCTGGGCATCGGCCAGCGCGCGCTGGCCGCGCGCGTCGAGGAACGGCACGGCCGCCGCCGAGAACCCGCCGTTGCCGTCGTTCGGCCCGGCGATGCCGGTCGTCGTGTCGACCTTCTCCGGCGGCGCGCCATGCGCGGCGATGTAGTCGGCGAACGGCGCAAAACGCGCGAGCATCGGCGCGGCGAGCGGATCGGCGCGGTCGAGCATGCCGGCCCACAGATAGACGCGGATCGCGTTGTACGCGCTCTCCGCATGCGTGTCGCGATCGGGCCCGAAGCCCGTGCTCGCGCGATACAGCGCCCAGTCGGGCGAAAAACCTTTCGGTGCGGTGTCGAGCAGCACGCGTCCGGTGCTGGAGACGAGCGCGGCCCAGCGCTTGTCGTCGGGCAGGCGCGCGCCGAGCGCACGGATCACCTGCGGCGGCGAATAGCTCGGGTTCACGCGCCACTGGCCGTCGGCGAGCTTGAACCCCGTCGGCCCGGGCAGCAGCGTGAGGCCGAGGCCCGGCACGGTCGCCGTCTCGACGTCGAGCACGCGCTTCGCGAGCAGCGCGCCACGCGCCGTGTAGCTGCGTTCGTGCCACAGCCGCCCAGCCTCGACGAGCGCATACGCGATCCACAGGTCGGCGTCCGACGCCGCGTTCGCGTCGAGCACGCGCCACGCGCCGTCGGGCGCGCGGCCCCACAGCCACGCCGGCAGGTGTGCGCTCAGGTCGCCCTGCGCGAGATTGTTCTCGGTCCATGCGAGGATCGTGTCGAACATGCGCCGGTCGTTCGCGACCAGCGCGAAGAACAGTCCATACGCCTGCCCCTCCGATACCGTGCGTGAATCGGCCGAGCCGACGTCGATCACGCGGCCGTCGGCCGAGATGAAATCGCGCTTGAACGCGTCCCAGCGCGGCCACGCCGCGCCGCATCCCGCGTCGGCCGCACCGGCTCCCGCGGCCTGCGCACGCGTGGCCATCCCGGCCGCCGCGCACGTCATCGCCACCGCCAGCGCGAGGGCCGCGCCGACGCGCCGCGCCGGCCGCATTGCCCGTCGCTTCGCCATTGCCCGCGCCATCCGTTACATCCCCCGACGACGCGCGGCGATTCTCTGCAGCACGCTGAACACGCCGAGCGCGAGCAGCAGCCCCGCCACGACGCCGACCGCGCCAAGCACGACCGGATGCCGCGCCGCCTGCGTCCACACCCGCGCATACCACGGCACGAATCCGACCACGTAAGGCTCGCCGACGCGCAGGCTGTCGACCTGCCCCGGCCGCACCAGCGCCAGGTCGCCCTGCAACTGCGACACGAGCCCGGCGTTCTCGAACACGTTGAGCAGGTCGCCGAGGTGCGGCTGGTCGGTCGCCGTCAGCGCGACGACGCTGCGCCCCCGGCTGCCCGGCAGCTCGAATCCGGCGAGCGCCGCGAGCGAGCCCGTCTGCTCGATATGCGCGCCGCCTTCGGTCAGGCCGACGCCATTGCGCCAGCGCTCCTTCACCGAGAACGCGACGCGCGCGGCGCCTTCGCCGCCCGCGCCACCCTGCTCGCCGATCACGAGCGGCAGCGCCGAGCGCCAGTGCGCGAGCAGCGGCGACGTGGGCGAGCCGTCGATCACGAGCAGGTCCTTGCTGCCCGACAGCGCGGCGACGTCGCCGGGCCGCGCCACCTGCACACGCAGCGCCGGGAAGCCGGTCCATTCGCCCATGTGGCCGAGCATCGTCAGGTAGGCCTCGAGCTCCTGCGGCGACGGCCGGTCGGGCATCACGACGGCCGTCTGCGACAGGTCGGCGAAGCGCGTGAACGGGAAGCCGCTGTTCGCGAAGAACGCGAGGTTCGGCAACTGCGCGTAATGGACGAAGTGCGAGAAGTCGATCGTCGAATCGGGATCGATCGCCGCACGCTGCGGCTCGGTCGCCGTGCTCGAGCACAGGCCCGTCTTCTGCGAATCGAGCGTGAAGCGGAACTGCAGCTGGTTGCCGCTGCCGACCCGGAACGCCGGGATGTCGACGTCGCTCGTCACGCGCCCTTCCGGCACCGACAGCAACGGCAGCTGCATGCGGCCGTGCGCATCCTCGGCATGGGCCGGCCCGAGCCGGTACGACTTCACGAGCTGGTCGTTGATCTCGACGGCGAGCGTCGAGTTGTCCTGCACCGTCGGCGCCGTGTAGCGGTAGCGCAGCGCGATCGGCACGCCCGCGCCGTTCCACGAATGCAGGTCGGACGGCACACGGAGGTTCAGGCGAATGGCGTCGGGCGACGTGCCGCGCACTTCCAGCTCGCGCGTATCGGATACGAGCTCGCGGAACGTGATCGGCCGGTTCACCGGCAGCCAGCGCGGCGCGTCGTACGGTTTGCGCGGCGCGCCGAGATCGACGTGCGCGACCGTCGCCGACGGCCCCGACAGCGCCGCGCGGCCCAGCACGAGCGTCGCGACCGCATCGTCGACCTCGGCCGCCGTGCGGCCCGTGACGACCAGCAGCTTGCGCCCCGGCGCGGCCGGGTTGTCGGCCACGGCGAGCAGCGGACCGTTGATCGACGGCAGCGCGAGGCCGGCCGGCAGCGTCGCGGCCGTGCCGATCACCACCGCCTGGTCGTCGGCCGGCAGCCCGGAGGACACCGGGAAGCGCGCATGCCGGTAGTCGGCCAGCGCGCCGAACCACGACGCGAGCACGCCCGCGCTGCGCAGCGTCGCTGAATCGGGCGACGCCGGCAGCACGAACGGCAGCCGCACGCGGCCGTTGTCGCGCCGGTCGAAGAACGGCGCGGGCAGCAGCGCGAGATCGTTCGGCAGGCGAACCGGCGATTCGTCGAGGATCAGCTCGCTCTTCGGGCTCACGTCGGCCCACAGCGCCGAGTTGGCCGGATCCTCGCAATGGTCGAGCGTGTAGTGCGCGATCAGGCGCAGGCCGATCTGGTTGAAATCCGAGAAGTAGCGCGGATCGATCGGGATCTCTTGCGTGACCGTGCGGCCTGCCTGCGCGGCATCGAACGGGACGGTCGCGATGACCTCGCCGTTCACCGACACCTTCAGGTGCGACATCGGGAACACCAGCGACGGCGAATATGCGTAGGTCAGGCGCAGCCGCGCGCCGGTGACCACGCGGTCGAGCCGCACGCCCGCGTTGATCGTGCGGGCGTCGTCGGCGCCGCGCAGGCGCAGCGGATCGAACGCGCCGAGCGACGCGAACGGCAGGTGTACCGTCGTCGCCGGCAGGCCGGCTGCGCTCGCGCCGGCCGCCGCGGGCACGGTCGCGGGCACCGGCGCCGGCGCAGCGCCGGACGCGGCGGCGACCGGCACGGCCGGCATCGGCGCGGCCGACAGCGCGGCGGCATGCAAAGCGCCGGCCATCGCGGCCGAGAGGACGAGCGGCGACACGGCCGGCTTCATGCGGCACCCCGTTTCATCTGGATCATCCGGTCGTCCGTCGTATCGAAATCGATGCACGCAAAGCAGCTATGCCCGTGAGTGAACATCCCCACTGCTTCCCCTCATATGTATCAAACTGACCTGATTCACTTATCGAAACGATGCGGCGATTCTTTAATCGCGCGTCATCGTGCTGCGCGCGCCTGGCACCGGCACACGCCCATTCGTCACACTATCTCAAAAACAAGCCAAAACTCACCCCGATTAGCGACATTGAAGCGAAAAAAACCTCAATCCGGTCGGAAATGCTGCGCGAGAGGGATGAATGGTAAGAATTGCGCCGTTGTCGCCCGACAGGCCGAACGGCATACTGCCGGCGCGGACCGGCCGGCCGGCGGCGGTCCGTTGCAGACCGCCCCGCCGGAACGCGCGGCCGCGAGGCGGCGCGTATGCTACCGCATTCCCGGGCCGCCGGACGTGCTTTCTTTCACGGAAAAACTGAATTGAATCAAATCGTCGACACCGCCACTCCGTCCCCCGATACGCTGCTGCGCATCATCGCCGCGCAGACCGAGATCGCGAAGCTCGGTCTCGATCTCGGCAGCGTGATGGCCTATGTGGCGGAGCAGGTGCCGCAGCTCACCGGCGCGAGCGCCGCCGCGGTCGAATTCGCCGAGGGCGACGACATGGTGTACCGCGCCGCGTCGGGCACGGCCGCCGGGATGCTCGGCCTGCGTCTGCGGCGCTCGGGCAGCCTGTCGGGCCTGTGCGTGCAGCAAGGCGCGTTGCTGCACTGCATCGATTCGGAAACCGACCCCCGAGTCGATCGCGACGCCTGCCGGCGGGTCGGCCTGCGCTCGATGCTCGTGATGCCGCTCACCCATGCCGATACGACGGTTGGCGTGCTGAAGGTGATGTCGCCGGAAGTCGACGGCTTTTCGCAGGCCGACGCGGCCACGCTGCGGCTGACGGCCGACCTGATCGCCGCCGCGATGTTCCACGCGGCGCGCAACGAGGCGAACGAACTGTACCTGCGCGCGACGCACGACGCGCTCACGGGCCTGCCGAACCGCGCGCTGTTCTACGACCGCCTGCGGCAGTCGATGCACACGACGCTGCGCGCGAACGGCCGGCTCGGCATCCTCAACATCGACATGGACGGGCTGAAGCCGATCAACGACGGGTTCGGCCACCGCGCGGGCGACGCGGCGCTGCGCGAGATCGCCACGCGGATGCAGCGGGCGGTACGGCGCTCGGACACGGTCGCGCGCATCGGCGGCGACGAATTCGCGGTGATCCTGCCGAACATCGGCAACCGCGACGATGCGCATGCGCAAAGCACGCGGCTCGCGCACCAGGTCGGCGAACCGTTCGAATTCGAGGGGCGCCCGATGCGGCTCGGCGTCAGCGTCAGGATCGCGCTGCTGCCCGACGACGGCACCGACATGAACGCGCTGATCGAGCATGCGGACCAGGCGATGTATGAAGTGAAGCGCACGCGGTCGCAGCGGGTCGCTCACGCGTAACGCGGCTCGACAAGCCGGCTGCGGCGGCCTTGAACGGGCGCTAGCCGATCTGCGGAACGGCGATCGCGAGCCCGACCACGAGCCACTGGACGATCGCGACGAGCACACCGGCCCGGCACAGCCCGACCGCGCCGCGCACGCGTGCGTCGAGTGCGCGTCCGGCCTTCGACGCATCGATCCAGCCGAGATCGGCGAGTGCGCGGTCGAGCGCCGCGAGGCCGTCGTCGACCGATCCCTCGCCCGCCGCCGCACGCGCGAGCGCGGCGAACAGCCGGCGGTCGATCTCGATCCGCACCGCGTACCACAGCGCCGCGATCCCCGACCCGGTGCTGATGACGGCCAGCAGCACGCGGGCGATCGTCGCCGGCGCCCAGCCCGACGCGATCCACCAGCCGGCGCCGGCCGCGGCCAGCGCGGTCGCGATCGCCCACGCGCCCGCATCGAGCGCGCCGCGCGCGGCGGCAATCCTGAATGGCGCGGACGGGTCGCGCATCACGCGCCTCCCGCGCCGCGACGGCGATCGATCCACTGCTGCAGCACCGCCACGCCGTCGTCCGACCACACCGCATGCGGCCGCACCGCACGCACGGCGGCCAGCGCGCCACGCGCGTCGCCGAGCCCGCGTCGCGCCGCAAGCCACGCGGCCGCGCACAGCACGCTGCGCCCGTAGCCGAGCGCGCAGCAGACCAGCACGTCGCGCCCTTCCCCGTGCAGGCGTTCGAGCGCCGCGACGGCCTGCGCGAGTTGCCCGGCCGTCGGCGCGACGAGATCGAGCTGCGGCACGGTCACATACGCGAGCGACGCGTCGGCCGCCGCCCAGCGCGGCATTTCGGCGGTCAGGTCGACCAGCGCCGTGAAACCGTGGCGGCGCACGTCGCGAGTCGTCGGCGTGCGGCCGATCGAAACACGTTCGTCGATCCGCACCGGCGCCGGCTGCCGGAACGTCCACAGTCGCGAATTGATGAACGCGCCCGCGATCGTCGGCGCAAGCAGCCAGCACATGACGACCGGGAACCGCCCGTACGTGTCCTTCTGGAATGCGCCGGGCGCGCCGCGCCGGTAGATCCACGCGACACAGGCGAGCGCCAGCGCGACCCACCCTGCCGCCAGCGCCCAGCCGGGTGCGCGCGGCACGCACGCGAGCGCCACGAGCGCGACCGCCGCCGCGCCAAGCGAATAGCGGCGCGCGAGCGCACGGCCGGCCGCGCCCGGCGACGCATCGGCGCCCGGCAACCGGCCCGCGGCATCGCGCAGCGGAAACAGGAACAGCGCGAGACAGCCGACAGCCGCGCCGGTCGGCACGTCGATCGCGTGATGCTGGTAGGTGGTCAGCACCGACACGCCGATCGCCGCGAACCACAGGTGCAGCACGACGCGCGCGAGCGTGCCGCGCAAGTGCTTCGCATAGACGGCCCACAGCACGACGAGCAGCCCGATGTGCAGCGACGGCGCCTGGTTGAACGGCTTGTCGAAGCCCATCAGCAGCGTGAACAGCGCACCGGCCACGCCGCCGGCGTCGGGTCGCTCGAACCCGAAGCGCAGCGGCCACGCGATGAAGCACGCGACCGAGATCAGCTGCACGGTCAGCAGCCGCTTCACGTGATCGAGCAGGTCGGCGCGGCGCGTCCAGAAGAAGAACGACAGCGCATACAGCAGGTCGATCGACCAGTACGGCACGATCGTCCACGGCACGAACGGGATCGCGTGCTCCCAGCCGAACGCGAAGGTCGGCACCGCCGCGCGACGCGCGGCGAGCCAGTTCGCGAAACCGTAGGTCGAGAAGAACACGGCGCCCATCACCGCGAGCCAGCCGAAGCGCAGCGCGAACGACGCGTCGCGCGCGCCGGCGCCGGCCGCCGCCGGTTCGGCGAGGTCGCTCGCGCCGCCGCCGAGCGCGCTCATGACGCGTCGACCCGCTGCGCGAGGCTGACCGTGAAGATGCCCATTTCGTCGATCCGCTGGTCGAGCTTGCGGAAGCCCGCGCGCGCGACGAGCTCGTCCATCTCGGCCTGCGAGCGGCGGCGCATCACCCAGGTCGCTTCTCCGCGGTGGTTGTTCAGCGCACGCGCGATGAATTCGAGCTGCGGATGCCACGGCTGCCCCGTATAGACGAGATAGCCGCCCGGCGGCACGGCCTGCGCGAGCCCGCGCAGCGAACGCTCGATCAGCGCGTTCTCGCCGAACAGTTCGTAGAGGCCCGACACGATCGCGAGCGTCGGACGCGGCTCGAGCGTCGCGAGCGACGCCTCGTCGAACGCGTCGCCGCGCTCGAAGCGCGCGATCGGCTCGAGGCCGCGCTGCGCGATCAGCACGCGCCCGGCCTCGACGTTCGGCGGGCTGTAGTCGCGCAGCGTGATGTCGTCGGGCGCCGCGCCGTCGCGCTCCGCGGCCGACGCGATCGCGTCGAGCACGTAGCGCCCGTGCCCGGCCGCGATGTCGACGATCCGCACCGGTGCGCCGTGGCCGCGCAGGCGGCCGATCGCCGCGCCGATCAGCTCCTGCAGATGCACCTTGCGCTGGCGGATGCCGACCCAGCCCGGCGAATCGAGATAGGTGCGGTCGATCAACGCACCGATGCCGAGCCGCCCTTGCGCGCGGTTGCGGTACACGTAGTCGAGTGTCGAGCCCGAATCGAAGCCGAGCCGCAGCCCGAGCGCGATGCCGTCCGACAGCGCGCCGCCGGCCTTCAGGCCGGCACGCGTGAGCGCCCAGTACGCCCGCGCGAACGCATTCGCGGGCGGCCGGCCGAGCGCCGCGTATTCGTCGTGGAACGCGCCGCGCCGGTCCGCGTCGGCGAGCGACACGCGCGGGCTCGGCGCATCGAATTCGCGCAGCACGAACGCACGCAGCGGAGCGAGTGCCTGCGCGCGGTCGCGTTCGCCGAGCGTGTCGTGATAGAAGCCCGGCAGCACGATGCGCTCCTTGCGCGCGGCGCCGAGGCGTTCGAAGAAGCGGTCCTGCGGGCCGCGATGCACGACCCAGTCGGCGCCCGAGATCAGCAGTTGCGTCGGCACGGTGATCGCGGCCGCGTCGGCGACGATCCGCTGCGCGGTGTCGTGCAGGTCGAGCAGCATGTTGACCGCGATCGGCCGCGTGATCAGCGGATCGGACGCATAGCTCGCGATCCGCTCGGGATCGTGCGTGAGGAATTTCGGCTTCACGTAGCTGTTCACGTAGAACAGCCCGCGCAGCTTGTGCATCAGCCGCAGGCCCGGCCGCGCGAACGGCACGTAGAGCTTGATGTGGAACGCCGGCGACGCGACGACGAGCGCGCGGATCGGCGGCGCATAATCGTGCGCCCAGGTGGCCGCGAGCACCGCGCCGACGCTCTGGCCGACCACCGCCATGTCCTCGATCGCGATGCCGTGCGTGTCGCGGATATGCTCGACGAAGGTCTGCAGGTCGCGCACCGATGCGGCCGCGCTCGGGCTGTAGCCGCGCGCGCCGGGCGAGCGGCCGTGGCCGCGCGCATCCCACGCGAAAAATGCGAAATCGGGCAGGTCGAGCTCGTCGACCAGATGCGCGACGCGCGCCGAGTGTTCGTGGCCGCGGTGCAGCAACACGATGGCGCCGCGGCAGCGCGGGCCCGTGGCGGGCCAGTGACGATAGAACAGCGTTTCGCCGTCGTGCGTGATGAAGTCGGCCTCGCGGGCCATGCGTGCGCTCATGCGTTTCTCTCTCGTTTCGTTATTCGAATTTTGGTGCGCCGCCCTCCGGCGCCCGATACCGCAACTGCGCTGACTACTGTTTCAACCGCCCTTTTCCGCAATGCCGGCCTGCACGCGCCGCACCACGGTCACGATCGACAGCACGATCAGCAGCCGCCACAGCCATGCTGCAACGCCGCCGACCGGAAACCCGAGCCCGATCCACAGCGCGAACGCGCCGAGAGCGAGCGCGCGGTCGCTCTTGCCGAACGGGCCGTCGTAGCGACGGCTCACGCCGACCAGCGGGCCGATCAGCCCCGCGCATTCGACGATCACCGCCGTCAGCGCGAACAGCCAGACGTCTGCCGGAGCGAACGCGGGAATCGCGAGAAACGGCAGCACGAGCGCGACATCGGACACGACGTCGCCGAGTTCGTTCAGGTAGGCGCCGAGCGTACTCTTCTGGCCGTGCTCGCGCGCGAGCATCCCGTCGATCGCGTTGAGCGCCATCCGCGCGAACAGCCACAGCGGGATCAGCAGGAACAGTGCACGGGCGAACACGCCGAGCCCGGCGAGCGCGCCGACGACGATCGAGCCGCCGGCCGCGAACAGCGTGACCTGATTGGCCGTCACGCCGCGCTCGGCGAGCGAGTTCGCGAACGGGCGCAGCGTGTTCTGGAATTTGGGTTTGAGTGCGTAGAGGCTCATCGTTTCGTATTCGTATTATTCGCGCGGCACAGTCGGATACGTTTCCCGCCGCCATGCCCCGGGCGACGAAACGGCCTTGGACGGCCTTCCATGGACGGCCCTAATCGTCGCCGAGCGGCCCCGATGCGTCAAGCACGCGCCCGGCCCGCACGCGCGGCGCCAATCTGGCGTTTTTGACGGAAACTCGCGATAATCCGCTGGCCCGATCGCAGCGAGATCCATTCGAACTGCAAACGGGCACTCGTGCAACAGCCGACTATCACGCCGCCGACCGGCGCATTCGCCGCGACGCAACCGCGTGTGACGGCGAATCGTCCGATTATCGCGGACCTGCGACAGGCAGCCACGAATTTGAAAAAATTTAAACAAGGGCCGTCCGGCGCGCATCCTGCCGCGCCGGCATTCCGGGGTCCCGCCCGCCGCTCACGCGCAGCGGGCCATGCAGGCACGCAGGAGGCGCAGCGCCGATGAACATCCTCAACGTCTGGCAGCGCGATTTCCTGCTGTCCATCGTGCGGCTCGTCGCCGGCGCGTATCCGGTCTGGCATCAGGCGCCGCCGTCCCCGACGCAGAAGATCTACTTCTCGAATCACACGAGCCACATCGACACGCTCGCGATCCTCGCCGCGCTGCCGCGCAACGTGCGTGCGGTCGTGCGGCCGGTCGCCGCGCGCGACTATTGGGACAGCAGCGACATGAAGCGCCACATCGCGCAGAAGCTGCTGAACGTCGTGCTGATCGATCGCCACCGCGAATCCGGCGGCGATCCGCTGGACCCGGTGCGCGACGCGCTCAAGCAGGGCCACTCGATCATCATCTTCCCGGAAGGCACGCGCGGCGCCGAGATCCTGCCGCAGCCGTTCAAGAGCGGGCTGTTCCACCTCGCGACCGAGTTTCCGGACGTCGCGCTCGCGCCCGTCTATCTCGAGAACCTGCAGCGGATCATGCCGAAGGGCGCGATCTGGCCGGTGCCACTGATCTGCAAGGTGCACTTCGGTGCGAACGATGCGCTCGGCGCGCAGGAAGACAAGCCGACGTTCCTCGCCCGCATGCGCGACGCGGTCGTCGCGCTCGCGCCGCCGCAGCGGCCGGCCGGCTGAACGCGGCGCCCTCCTCTCCCCTTTCCGGATATCAACCATGCGAACCATTTTCTGGGAACTGGTCGCGGGCGTCACGGGCGTGCTCGTCGTCGCGACCGTGATCGGCGCGATCCTCGGCGCACGCAGCGGCGGCACGAGCGCGACCATCGTCAACCTGAACCAGCGCATCCGCGCGTGGTGGGCGATGATCGCGATCATGGCCATCGCGATCGGCCTCGGCAACAACATCACCTATCTGGTGTTCGCGGTGCTGTCCTACCTGACGCTGCGCGAATTCATCACGCTCACCCCCACCACGCCGAGCGACCATACGACGCTGTTCATCGCGTTCTTCGTCGCGATTCCCGTGCAATACCTGCTGCTCGGGATCAACTGGTACGGGATGTATTCGATCTTCGTGCCCGTGCACCTGTTCTTCGCGATGTCGCTCGTGTCGGCGCTCACGCAGGACACGCGCGAATTCCTGAGCCGCAACGCGAAGATCAACTGGGCGCTGATGGTCTGCGTGTACGGGTTGAGCCATGCGCCCGCCGTGCTGATCCTCGACATTCCGCACTACGTGGGGCAGAACGCGCTGCTGCTGTTCTTCTTCCTGTTCGTCGTGCAGATCAGCGACGTGCTGCAGTACGTGGTCGGCAAGCTGTTCGGCAAGCGCAAGATCGCGCCGCAGCTGTCGCCGTCGAAGACGATCGAAGGTTTCATCGGCGGCGGCCTGCTGGCCACGCTGTGCGGCGCCTCGCTGTATCGCGTGACGCCGTTCAGCTTCGGATCGGCGTTCGGCATCTCGCTGGCGATCGTGATCGCGGGCTTCGTCGGCGGCCTCGTGCTGTCGGCCGTCAAGCGCTCGCTCGGCACCAAGGACTGGGGCTCGATGATCGCGGGCCACGGCGGGATGCTCGATCGTGTCGACTCGATCTGCTTCGCCGCGCCGGTGTTCTTCCACCTCGTGCGGTATCTGTACGTGTGATGCGCGGGCGGCGCAACGCCGCCCGTTCCTGCGCGCGAAGGATCAGTATCCTTCGCGCAATGCCTTCGGCACGACGTAGCGGCCACGCGCCGCGTCGAACTTCACCGTATGACGCGCGCGGATCGTCTTGTCGCCGCGCATGCCCGTTTCCGTGACCGTCAACGGATAGACGTCGCCGGTGCCGGTCAGGTCCGGCGCGATCTCGAAGCGACGTTCCTCGCAGCGCGCCCGGGCGTTCGCACATTCGGTCGACTCCGCGTTGTCGAGCGCCTCGTCGATGCGCGCCGCCGCCAGCACCAGTGCATTACCGACCGGCAGCCAGATCGCGCGGAAGCGTTGCGTATAGCCTTGCCGCGTGTCGCTTTCGCCGATGACGAACCCGAACAGATGCGGCCCGAGCCGTTCGATACGCACCGTGCCCGGCTCGCCGCGCCCGCCCGACGCGATCTCCGTTTTCTTCGTGACCGGCTCGAGCGTCTTGCCGTCCGCCGTCGGTTTCAGCACATACAGGTCGATCGTGCCGGTCGTCGCGTCCGAATCCATGCCTGGCATCCCGTTCTGCACGGCCGCCTCGGTCTCGCCGCACATCGCGAGCAGCGTGCGCGGGCCATCCGCGGTCGCGACGCGCAGCGAGCCGCATGGCGTATAGATCAGATCGTCTCCGTCCGCCTGCCAGCCCTTGCGGTCCGCGCGCCACTTGCCGTAAGTGTCGTGGATGAAGGTCTTCAGCAGCGGGTCGGGCTGGACCGGCTCTGCCGCATAAACGGGCGGCAACGCGGAAAGTGCGGTGAGCACCGCGAGCGCGCCAAGCGCGGCGAGCGAAGCCGCAAGCGGCTTCAGACGTGTGTTCCGGTGCGGGACAGTCATGACGTGGTTCGTTCTGTTCGAAAAGAGGAGTGGCGAACGGTGGCGGGCCCACACGTTTATGGTTGCCGTGGCGCGATGCCGGTGCCGTCCGGCTTCAGCCGCGCAGTTGGCACCCACCCTTCGGCGATGCCGCGCGTGCGCGGATTCAGGTAGACGACCGACGTGAAACGGCCATAGTCGGCACGCGCATCGACGTGGTCGTGCTCGACGATGAACAGCCCGTCGATCCGGCACGCGTCGTCCGGCGCGGAATAGAACGGCAGGCGCCCCTTGCCGACGACGACGCGCCCGGCATCGCTGCCCATCACGTCATCGCCCTGCGCCTGCGCGCGGCGGTTCAGCGCATCGCAATCGACGGCGTTACGCACGGGCGCGGCCGGTGCGGCCGATGTGGCCGGCGCAACGCACGTCGACACGAATCGCGACAACGCACGCCGGTCGATCTTCAGCACGTCCGGCCGGTCGGGATCGCGCGTGACGTCGAGCGCACGCATCGCCTGCGTATCGAGCGTGACCCAGCCGATCGTCGCCTCGCGATTCGGCGTGCCCGAGTGATCCGGCATCGTGAACAGCCTGACGCGGTAGACGTTGCCGTCACGCTCGTCCACGTCGGCATGGATGTCGCGGCGGTTCATCTCGGTCTGCCGCAGCGCCGGTACGATCAACCGGGTCAGTTGATCATTGCACGACACCGGCGGCGTGGCGGCGGCCGTCGGCCACGCCATCGCGCCCAGGCATGCCATCGCGGCAGGCACGGCGACAGCCGCGGCGAACCGGCGGCGGCGCATGGCCTCGCCATTCGCGCCGGCCGGCGTTACGATCTCGTTCTTCACCCAGGCTCCGTTCGATGCGCGCGGGAATCGGCCCGCGAGCCCGTAGCGTACACGCACAGTGCGGCACCGCAAGCGCGCATCGCACCTGCCCGACATGGACCCACGCATGAACCTCACGTTGCAGGACGTCGCATGGCACCGCTCGGTCGGACGGCTCATCGAGTCGCTCGACCAGCCGGGTTTCTGGCTGGCGCTGATCCGGCTGATCGAGGAATACGTCGCGGTCGACAGCTGGGTCGCGCTGACGTTCGGCGACGGCCGCCCGCAGGTGTTCGCCGAATGCCCGTACGAAGGCGGCGGCCCCGACCCGCTGTTCCGCGACTACGTGCAGGGCCTGTACCAGCTCGACCCGTTCTACATCGCGAACCGCGACGCGCCGAAGAGCGGCCTGTTCCGGCTGTCCGACGTCGCGCCCGAATGCTTCCGCGATACCGAGTACTACACGCTCTATTTCACGCACAACGTCGTCGAGGACGAGGTGCAGTTCAACGTCGTGCTCGACGATGCGCGCACGCTGTGCCTGTCGCTCGGCAGCAAGCGGCGCTTCAGCCCCGAGCAGGTGGCGCTGCTCGACCTGATCCGGCCGTGGGTGGCCGGGCTGATGCGGCAGCGGCTCGCGTTCGAGCCGGCCGCCATCGAAGCCGCGCTGCCGCCGCGGGCCGGCACACGTGCGCAGGACGGCTTCGAGCGCGCCATGGCGCGGCTCGGCACGCCGCTGACCGCGCGCGAACTCGACGTGATCCGGCTGATCCTGAGCGGCCGCTCGAACAAGGAAGTCGCGAACAAGCTCGCGATATCCGCCGAAACGGTCAAGGTGCATCGCCGCAACATCTACGGGAAGCTCGCCATCAACTCGCAATCGGAGCTGTTCTCGCTGTTCCTGAGCGCGCAAACCGGCACCTGACGCGCATCGCGGGCCGCACGCGTCGATGCTCGCCGGCACCGGCGGCGTCACAGATCAATACCCCCGAAGGGTTAACGCGCCGGCGGGATGGGAAGTCCGCCACTTCGGCGCATACTGGGGCCTCCTTACCCACCCTTCCGGCGCCACCGGCGACGGGCCCCTGCTTACCGACATCGCCATGAAACTGAAGCTCGATATCGTCCAGCTCGCCGGTCGCGACGGCGACACGCCCTACAACCTGCAACGCACGCTCGAAGCGATCGCCACCTGCGCACCGGGCACCGACATCGTGATGTTTCCGGAAGCGCAGCTCACCGGCTTCCTCGATCCGTCGAATCTCGCGGAATGCGCCGAGCCGCTCGACGGCCCGAGCGTCGGCGCCGTCATGGCAGCCGCACGCGCACGCGATGTGGCGGTCGTGGTCGGGCTGATCGAGAACGACGGCGGCCGCTTCTACAACACGACCGTATTCGTCACGCCGGACGGCATCGCGCTGCGCTATCGCAAGACGCATCTGTGGGTGAGCGAGCATGGTGTCGTGCTGCCCGGCGACCGTTTCGCGACGATCGAATGGCGCGGCGTGCGGATCGGCCTGCTGATCTGCTACGACAACGAATTCCCCGAAACGGGCCGCGCGCTCGCCGCGCTCGGCGCCGAGCTGATCCTCATCACCGACGGCAACATGGAGCCGTACCGCCCCGTCCACCGCACGTCGGCCACGGCGCGGGCGATGGAGAACCAGGTGTTCGCGGTAGTCGCCAACCGCGTCGGCGACAGTTCACACGACGTCGTGTTCGCGGGCGGCAGCCTCGCGGCCGATCCGTTCGGTAACCTGATCTTCGAAGCCGGCAATACCGAATCGCGTCACGCGGTCGAACTCGATTTCGACCAGCTCGCCGCGTCGCGCGCGGTCTACGACTATCGCCGCGATCAGCGCCTGCACATCGGCGGCGAACGCATCGAGCACGCCAGCGGCCTGCGCGAACTGCTGATTCCGTAAGCGCCGGCCCGCCTCCGGCGGCGACATCCGTCACGCCGGGGCGGGCACCTCGATCGCCAGCAGCGCCGAACTGACCGACTTGCCGTGCGCGTCGAGCGCGAGCGAGCGCGTGACGCCGCCGCCGAGCGCATCGCGCAGCACGAAATTGAATGCGCCGAGCGCCGGCAATTCGTAACGCACGACGTCGCCGTGCACGATGCCCGCGAGCCATGCCTTCACCGCGTTGGCATCCAGATGCGTGCGCAGATGATCGTAATGACGCGGATCGCGGCAGATGACCGACACGTTCAGCGTATTGCCCTTGTCGCCGGTGCGCGCATGCGCGAGTTCACGCAGTTGCATCATGCCTCCACGAATGAAAACGACGGCGTCACGGCCGCGCGCGGCAGCAGCACCGACTGCACCGCGATGACCTCGCGCGTCGACTTGAACGCGCCGCCGCCGCCGGCCGGCCCGTTCGTATAGAGCGTCTCGACTTCGTTGCCGATGCGCGCGGCTTCGGCGGCGCTCGCCGCACGGCCGGCCACCCGCACCCGCACCTCGGCCGGCTCGCCGCGCACGGCAGGCGTCGCGTCGCCATACAGCGAATCGACACCGATCAGGTCGAAACGCAACTCGGTCGCGGCGACGCCGGTCATCGCCAACCGCTCGCGAACGATCTCGAGCGCGAGACGCGCACGTTCGAGCGCACCCGGGCCGCCGTACGAAATCTGGCCTTCGCCGATCCAGCCGTCGACGTAAGCCACCGATACCTTCAGCGTGTCGGGCCGCGCGGCGCCGCGCCCGCCCGTCACGCGCACGCGATCGGTCGCCTCCTCGGCGACGGTGACCTGCGTGAAATCCGCGACGACATCGGGCTGCAGATACCGCGCCGGATCGTGAATCTCGTAGAGCAGCTGTTCCTTGCAGGTCGCCGCGCTCACGCGGCCGCCTGCGTGCGGCACCTTGGTGATCACGACCGTGCCGTCGGCCGCGACTTCGCCAATCGGAAACCCGAGGCGCGCGAGGTTCGGCACGTCCTTGTAGCCGGGATCGGCGAAATAGCCGCCCGTCACCTGCCCTGCGCATTCGAGCAGGTGGCCAACGACCGTCCCGGCGCCAAGCGTGTCCCAGTCATCCATCCGCCAGCCGAACGCGTGAATCAGCGGCGCCGCGAACAACGACGGATCGGCGACGCGCCCGGTCAGCACGACGTCCGCGCCGGCCGCGAGCGCATCGACGATCGGCGCGGCGCCGAGGTACGCGTTCGCGGACACGATGCGGTCGCGATACGCGGCGACGTCGTCGCCCGATTCCTCGAAGCGGAATGCGCCGCGCAGCACTACGTCGAGCACGTCGTCGCCTTCGACCGCCGCGACCTTCAGCTTCGCGAACCCCAGCGATTGGGCGATCTGCGCGGTGCGCCGTGCAGCCGCACGCGGATTCGCCGCGCCCATGTTCGACACGATACGCACGCCCTTTGGTGCTGCGACCGGCAGCACCGCGCGCATCCGCGCGTCGAGCAGCGGGTCGTAGCCGAGTGCCGGGTCCTTGCGCCGCGCCTGCTGCGCGATCGCGATCGTGCGCTCGGCCAGGCATTCGAAGACGAGATAGTCGAGCTGCCCGTGTTCGGCCAGTTCGACCGCGGGCTCGATCCGGTCGCCCGAGTAGCCGGCGCCCGCGCCGATGCGCACACGCCGTTCAGGTTGCTTTGCTGTCATGTCCGTACCGTCGTCCGGCGGAGGTCACCGCCGGGAAAGATCAAAAGATGCCCAGCACGACGCACGCGATCGTCATCACGATCGAGGCGCCGAACAGCAGCGGGAACGTGAATTTCTGGTGCTCGGCCAGCTCGATGCCGCACAGGCCGACGACGAGGAAGGTCGCGGGCGTCAGCGGGCTGACCGGGAACCCCGTCGTCATCTGGCCGAGCAGCGCGGCCTGCCCGACCTGCACGGCCGGCACGCCGAGCTGGCCGGCCACTTCCGCGATCACGGGCAGCACGCCGAAGTAGAACGAATCGGGATCGAACAGCATGCTGAGCGGCATCGACGCGAGGCCGAGCACCACTGGAATGTGGCCGGCCATCGACGGCGGCACGAAGCCGACCGCCGCCTGCGCCATCGCCTTCAGCATCCCGCTGCCCTGCATGATCCCCGTGAACACGCCGGCCGCGAGCAGGATGCCGGCCATCATCAGCGCGGCGCGCGCATGCGCGTCGATGCGCTTGCGTTGCATGTCGACGTCCGGGTAGTTCACCATCAGCGCGATGCACAGCCCGACCATGAACATGATCGCGGGCGGGATCTTCTCGCCCATCACGACCATCGTGCCGAGCACGACGAGCGTCAGCACGAGGTTGAACCAGAACAGGTGCGGCCGGCGCAGCGCCTGCTCGTCGGGCGTCAGCTCGCGCTTCGGCAGCGGAATCGATGCATCGTCGCGCGACAGGCCGAGCCGCTTCTCCTCGCGCCGCCCGAGCCAGTACGCGACACCGAACACGAACACGAGCCCGATCGCCTGCACCGGGATCAGCGGATTGAACAGCGCCGACACCGGCAGGTGCAGCGACGCCGACGCGCGGATCATCGGCCCCGTCCACGGCAGGAAGTTGATGCCCGCGGCCATCGACACCGCGGCGGCCAGCACGCGCCGGTCCATCTTCAGCCGGTCGTACAGCGGCAGCACGGCCGGAATCGTCACGAGGAAGCAGACGGCGCCCGAGCCGTCGAGGTGGATCAGCAGCGCGAGCAGCGTGGTGCCCATCACGATGCGCGTCGGCCGCGTGCCGACTGCGCGCAGGATGCGGTCGATGATCGGGTCGAGCGTGCCGGCGTCGGTGATCGTCCCGAAATAGAGGATCGCGAACACGAACATCCCGACGACGGGCGCGAGCCCCTTCAGCCCGTCGATGACGAACTTGCTGGTGTGCAGCCCGAAACCGCCGATCAGCGACGCGGCGATCGGCACGATGATCAGCGCGACGAGCGGCGACATCCGCTTCGACAGAATCGCGGCCAGCAGCACGACGATCGTGCCAAGCCCGAGTAACGGCAGCATCCGTGTCTCCTACCTTGTCTTTTGTTGGAGACGAGCGTAAGGTCGGCGCAGCGATAGCACAATTGAAATGATTTGATCGCAGCAATCACGAACCGTTATGGATCTGAATCTTCGCGACATTCGCGCGTTCGTCACCGTCGCGCAGGCCGGCAATTTCACGCGCGCGGCCGCACGCCTGCACCTGTCGCAGCCGGCGCTGACCGTGCAGATCCGCCGGCTCGAGGAGATCGTCGGCGCGCGCCTCTTTGACCGCAACAGCCGCAGCGTCGCGCTCACGCAGACCGGGCGCGAGCTGCTGCCGCTGCTGCAACGCTCGCTCGACGACATGGAGCGCGTGCTGCGCGATGCGCGCGCGCTCGGCGAAGGCACGAGCGGCACGGTGCGGCTCGCGTGCCTGCCGACCTTTGCGTCCAGCGTGCTGCCCGAGCTGATCCAGTCGTTTCGGCGCGAGGTGCCGCGCGCGGGCTTCGAGATCCGCGACGGCGTCGCGAGCCTCGTCACCGCACTCGTGCGCAACGAGGAAGCCGATCTCGGATTGACGGGCGGCGATACCTTCGATGCGTCGCTGGAGGTGCTGTATGCGGGCGCCGACCGGCTCGTCGCCGTGTGCCCGAAGGATCATCCGCTCGCGCGCAAACGCCGCGTGACCACCGCCGACGTCGCGGCCGTGCCGCTCGTGCTCACCGCACGAGGCACGAGCGTGCGCAGCGTCGTCGATGCCGCGCTGGACGCGACCGGCTGCACGCCCGACATCGCGTGCGAACCGACCTACATGATGACGGCCGTCGCGATGGTGCGCGGCGGCCTCGGCGTGACGATCCTGCCGGCAACCGCGCGCGAGGTGCGTGCCGAACCCGAGCTGGTCGCGAAGCCGATCGACGACCCCGCGTTCGTGCGGCCGATCGCGCTCGTCACGAAGCGCGGCCGCACGCTGCCGCGCGTCGCGCAGGCGTTCGCCGAAGCCATGCTGATGGAATTGAACAAGCGCGCGTGAACCGCGCGCCCGGATCGGCGGAGCCGGTCGCCCGCCCGACGCTTACTTCGCGTCCGGATCGACGTGCAGCGATTCGCCGATCGCATAGAAATTGCCGCCCGCGATGTAGTGCAGGCTGCGCAGCGCCGGATCGGCCGATTCGAAATACCAGTGGCCGTCGCGGAACACGCGCGTGTCGGACCACGCCGCCACCACCTCGCCGATGAACAGGTCGTAGGTCTGCTGGTTGTGCGGCTCGGGAATCAGCCTGCACGCGAGCCAGCCCGAGCAGCCGGCGACGAACGGCAGGTCGTGGCCTTCGACGTCGAACAGCGTGACGCCCGCTTCGCGCAGCTTGTCGGGCCGCTCGACGAGACTGTGGCTGCCGACCGCATGCGTGAGCCGAAGCTGCGCGGCCGTCGGCACCTGGATCACGAACGTGCCGCTGCGCTCGACGAGCTCGCGCGTCTTCGCGGTCTTGTCGAGCACGACCGTCAGCTTCGGCGGCAGGAAGTCCAGCGCGCACGCCCAGGCGGCGGCCATCACGTTGTCGACGCCGTCGTGGCGGGCCGATACGAGCACGGTCGGGCCGTGGTTGAGGAGACGGTAGGCCTTCTTCAGCTCCACCGGAGCGATGTGACTGTCCATACGGGTTCCTTGGAGAACGGCTCGCACGGACGGATGCCGTGCGGCGCGGCACCGGCCGGTGCGCAGGCGCGCCACCGGGCCGGAGGCCGCATTCTCGCACCCAATGGCAATCGGCGCTGACCGCGCCGCCGGTCACTTCGCGAACAACTGGCCGATATCGCGGAACGCCTTGAATTCGAGCGCGTTGCCGCACGGATCGAACAGGAACATCGTCGCCTGTTCGCCGACCTGCCCCTGGAACCGCACATACGGCTCGATCACGAAGGTCACGCCGAACGACTTCAGCCGCTCGGCCAGCGCCTCCCAGCTCGGCCAGTCGAGCACGATCCCGAAATGCGGCACCGGCACGTCGTGACCGTCCACCGCGTTCGTATGCGCGCCTTCCTGCGACGCGGTCTTCGGATGCTCGTGGATCACGAGCTGGTGCCCGTAAAAATTGAAGTCGACCCACTGTGCACTCGAGCGCCCCTCTTCCAGCCCGAACACGCGGCCGTAGAAATCGCGCGCGGCCGGCAGGTCGTAGACGGGAATCGCCAGGTGAAACGGGGAAAGACTCATGATGGCCTCGTGATGGAACGCTCGCGGGGCGCGAGGACGGCACCATGGTAGTCAAGGTCAAGCAGAAATTAAATCAATATATAGTTGCGTCATTCACAAACAGAATTGATGAATGATCCGCGAACTGAAAACCCTCGTCGCCGTCGCCCGCGAAGGCACGTTCGCCGCCGCCGGCAACCGTATCGGGCTCACGCAGGCGGCCGTCAGCGCGCAGATGCAGCGGCTCGAAGCCGAACTCGGCTTCGCGCTGTTCGACCGGCAAGGCCGGTCGGCGCGGCTCAACGAGATGGGTCATCACGTGCTCGACCAGGCGCAGGCGCTGATCGGCCTGTACGAGAACCTGAGCTCGACGTCGCCCGGCTCGCCGGCCGCCGTGCGCGTGACGATCGGCGCGATCGCATCGGTGCAGAGCGCGCTGCTGCCGGCCGCGCTCGCCGATTTCCATCGCCGGCATCCCGCGTGCCGGACGCGCGTGATACCGGGCCTGTCGATCGAGCTGGTCAACCGGGTCGATGCGGGCGAGATCGACATGGCCGCGATCATCCGGCCGCCGTTTTCGCTGCAGAGCGACCTGCACTGGACGACCCTCGTGCAGGAACCGTTCCGGCTGATCGTGCCGCGCAGCGTGAAGGGCAAGGACTGGGCCGAGCTGCTCGCGCGCGAGCCGTTCGTGCGCTACGACCGCGCGTCGTTCGGCGGCCGCCAGGTCGACCGCTTCCTGAGGAAGATGCACATCGCGGTGCGCGACACCTGCGAACTCGACGAGCTCGACGCGATCGTCAAGCTGGTCGAGAACGGCGTCGGCGTCGCGATCGTCCCGCAGACCGCCGTGTATCGCCGCTGGCCGCCCGGCGTGCGCGCGCTCGACCTCGGGCATCACACGTTCCACCGTGACATCGGGCTCGTGCATCGCGCGCGGCGCACGATGTCGGAGCCGGCGCAGCGGCTCGCGCAACTGATCGAAGCGGCGGCACTGCAGGCGGCCTAGCGCCGATGTTGCCGATCAGCGCCGCCCGGCCGCCCAGTCGACGGCCGCGTCGAACAGCGCGACACCGGCCGGCGACAGGTTCACGAACGTGTCGTTGTCGAGGAAGAACATCACGCGGCGCGCCGGCGCGAGCGCCTCGTAGTCCATCGTCGCGCCCTTCTCGTACGCGAAGATCGCGGCCTTGTCGGGCTGGCCGTACACGGTCGCGATCGTGATCGCGCCGAGCCCCGGCTTGCCCCAACTCATCGGCGCCTGCTTGCCGTACACGTTCGTCGCGCCGGCCGGCAGCCCGGCCGCGATCGGGTGCGGCGCATTGACGAGCCACAGGTAGCGCTCCTTGCCCGTTTCGCCGAAGTCGACGTCGTGACGCTTGCCCGTCATCGCGAAATCGTCGAGCAGGTCGTTTTCCCAGGTCACGAGCGGCTTGTCGAGCGTGCGCCAGCCGGGCCGCACGTTCTTCGACGACACCGTCGACGAAATCACGACCAGGTCCGCATCACGCGCCGCATCGGGCGTCGACGATTCGTCGATCAGGCGCACCGCATAGCCGCGTTCGCCGAGATGCTGGCTGATGCGTTCGTCGACCTTCAGGTTCGGCCCGCTCAGCTGCACGAGCATCGCGATATGCGTGACGGCCTGCGGGGCATCGGCCGCCAACGCGGGGGCGGCCACCCCCGCGCCGAGGCCCAGGCCCGCACCGATCGCGAGCACCGATCCCGCGATCGCGCGCAATGCACGGCGCCGCGCTCCGGCGGCCACGGCGCGCACGGCGCCGGTCTTCATGTTCCGGTTCATCTGGATCTTCTCCGAAGCCGCGCGCCGCCGTGACGGCCGCGCGGCGATTGCGTGGTCAGAACTGCAGCGTGGTGAGCAGCGACACCTGTCGCGCATCGCCGATCGCGACGAAGTAACGGTTCGCGCTCGACGGGTAATAGGTGCGATTGAAGAGGTTCTTCACGTTGAGCTGGAACGACAGCTTCTGCTTGCCGATCCGCGTGTCGTAGGTCGCGAACGCGTCGGCGAGCACGTACGACGGCAGCGTGAAGCTGTTCGCCGAATCGCCGGGCCGCGCACCGACGTAGCGCATGTCCGCGCCGATGCGCAGGTCGTCGCCGCCCACCACCGTGCCGAAGTCGTAGACGGCCGCGAGCGACGCGGTGTGACGCGCGACGTTCCACAGCTGGTTGCCCGCATACAGCGGATCCTCGGTCGTCTTCGCGTCGATGTATGCATAGCTCGCGATCACGTTCACGCGCTCGCCGATCTTGCCCGACACGTCGAGCTCGATCCCGCGCGAGCGCGCCTTGCCCGACGTGCGCCAGTCGGTCAGCTTGGTCGCGTCGTTGTACTGCGACACGAGCACGTTCTTCTTGTCGATGTTGAAGAACGCGAGCGTGCCCGTCATGCCGCCCGGCAGGTCGAGCTTGCCACCCACTTCCCACGCGGTCGCTTCCTCGGGCGGCGTCGCGCCGTCGATGATGTAGCCCGTCATCGGCGCGATCGACGACGACGGCTTCAGCGATTGCGAATAGCTGCCGTACAGCGAGAACGTGTCGGTCCACTTGTAGACGACGCCCGCGCGCGGCAACCACTTCGAGCCGCTGAGATCGGTGTTCGCGACGAACGGCCGGCCGCGCCCCGCGACCTGGTTGTACGTGATGTAGCGCAACCCGCCCGACACGATCCACTTGTCGGTCAGGTGGATCGTGTCCTGCACGAACGCGGACGCATCGTGCAGCGTGTCGGTCTGGTCGCTGTCGCTCGCCGACACCGTGCTCGACGGCGGCAGCAGCCCGTAGACAGGATCGAGATAGTTGAACGGCGTCTTCACGGCCTGCCGCAGCATGTCCTTGCGGTAGATGCGGCGGTATTCGGTATCGAAGCCGATCTGCACGTCGTGCCGCATCCCGCCCAGCATCAGCTTGCCGTTCACGTAGCCGATCCCGTAGCTGTCGGTGCTGAGCGAGCCGTGCGTTGCGTCGTTGCTGCGCGTCATCGTGCCCTTCACCGGATCGACGCCCGTCGTGCGCAACTGGTTCGCGTCGTAGGTCTCGCGGTTGTAGCTGTAACCGAAATGCGCGCTCCAGTCCGCGTTGAACTGGTGATCGACGCTCACCTGCGCGAGGTGCGATTCGCCGTCCATGTTGTTGAACGGCTCGTCGATGCGCCGCCGTGCGGGAATGTCGAGCGGCGCGTTGGTGCGCGGGTCGAGCGCGGTGCCACGATCGAACGGCGTATGGAATTTGCGGTACTGGTAGGACACCGCGACCTGCGTATCGCGGCCATACCACGCGAGCGACGGCGCGACGAAGGTCTGCCGGTATTCGCCGAAGTTGCGCCAGTACTGCTCGTTCGACTGGTCGACGATCAGCCGGTACGCGAGCCGCGAATCACCGACCGGCCCGGTCGAATCGAAGGTCGCGCTGCCGCCGTTCTTGCCGTGCCCGAACGTCGACGCGCCGAGCGAGATCGCGTTGTAGCGCTTGAGCTGCGGCTGCTTGGTGACGACGTTGACGACGCCGCCCGGGTCCATCAGCCCGTACAGCAGCGACGTCGGCCCCTTCAGCACCTCGACGCTGTCGACCGCCGCGTTGAATGCGCGCCCCTGCACGAGCGGCATCCCGTTCTGCATGATCGAGCCGTCGCGGTTGCCGCCGAAGCCGCGCTTCATGATCGTGTCCTGCGTGCCCGCGAGCGTGTTGCCCTGCGTGATGCCGCTGACGTTGCCGAGCGCGTCGTCCAGGTTGCGCGGGCGCTGGTCGCGCAATACCTGCGCGGGCACGATGTTGACGGCCTGCGCGGTGTCGAGCAGCGGGATCTCGGAACGCAGCACGCCCGCCTCCTTCGGCGCGCGATAGCTTTCGGCGCGTAGCGCGCTGGTGCGCACATTGATCGCGGGCAACTCGGCGCCCGCCGCGACGCCTGCCCCCGCGGGACGTGCGACTGAACCGTCCGCGCGCTTGAGCGTGTAACCGCCGCCCGATTGGCGCAACGCGACGAGCCCCGTGCCCGCGAGCAGGCGGTCGAGCGCGCCGTCGACGTCGAAGCGCCCCTGCACGCCGCTGCTCGTCAGGCCGGCCGTCAGCTCGGCCGGAAACGCGAGCAGGATGCCCTCATCGCGGCCGAACCGGTTCAGCGCCGCTTCGAGCGGGCCGGCCGGAATGTCGAACGCACGGCGTGCCGCGCGCTGCGCGGCCGGCGCCGCTTCGGTGTCGGTGTCGGTGTCGGCCAGCGCGGGCAGCGGCAGCAGCGCCGACACCAGGACGGCGCCGGCCAGCCGGCGCGCGAGGCGACCCGGCGCGGCCGGTGCGGCCGGGCGCGACGCGCGCGGCAGATGTCGGGCAGGCGCCGGACGGCGCCGATACGTGAGACGGATGGAAACCATGATCGGAAGGTCGGTGGACGATGAGCCAGTGCTGCTTTCATTACCCATGTCACGCGAACATCGAGAAACAGCTCAGGTCAGTGGAAATATTTTTTGAAACGCTCACGAACGGGCCGGCACGACCGTCGCCCAGTAGCGCGTCAGGTAGTGAACGTCGATCGGCAGCGTCGCCTTCAACGTGTCGAGCACGCGCGCGGGATCGTCGAGCGGATAGGTACCCGACACGCGCAGGTCGGCCACGGCCGCATCGCAGCGCAGGCTGCCGCGGCGATAGCGGTCGAGCTCGGCGACGAGGTCGGCCAGCCGCATGCGCGATGCGACGAGCATGCCGCCCGTCCACGCGGACGCATACGCATCGAGCGGCGCCGGCGCACCGATCGTGTCGCGCGTGAAATCCGCGCCCTCCCCGGCCGCGATCACGCGTGCATCGGCCGTCGCATCGTCGGGCTGCACGCGCACGGCACCGGCGAACACCTCGACGCGGGTCGCGCCATCGCGCTGCCGCACCGCGAAGCGCGTGCCGAGCGGGCGCAGTTCGCCCTGCGCCGTCGCGACGACCAGCGGCCGCGCGGGCACGCGATCGTCGTGGCCGCTCGTCACCATGATCGTGCCGCGCAGCAGGCGCAGGCGGCGCGCCGTATCGTCGAAGCGCACGTCGAGCGCCGTGTCGGTATCGAGGACGACGACCGTGCGATCCGCGAGCGTCACCGTGCGCCGCTCGCCGACCGCCGTGCGCAGGTCCGCCGGCCAGATCGCTGCGCGCCGCGCGGGTTCGGCCATCCATGCGGCACCGCCCGCGCACAGCAGCACGGCCAGCGCCTTCACGGCCGCGCGGCGGCGGCCCGCCCGCGGCGGCAGCAGCGCCGCCTGCGCGGCCTGCGGGTCGAGCCCGGCCGCCAGCCCGCCGAACCGGCGCTGCATCGTTTCGATATGACGCCATGCCGCGTCGTGCGCCGGATCCTCGGCGCGCCAGCGCGCGAGCGCGGCGTCGAACGCGTCGTCGGTGCGGCCGGCCTGCCGGTCGACCCACCATTCCACCGCGCGCCGCGCCACCTGCGGCGGCACCGCCGGCGCTCCCGGGGCAGCCATCGGTCAGGCCGCCATCGCGAAGAAGCACTGCGTGCCGGCCTTCACGAGATAGCGTTTCACCGTCGCCAGCGACATGCCGAGTTCGCGCGCGATCTCGGCCTGCGTGAGCCCGTCGAGCTGCGCGAGCAGGAACGCCCGCTTCGCCGCGAGCGGCAGGCCGTCGAGCAAACGGTCGATTTCGAGCAGCGTCTCGAGCACGACGGCCCGCTCCTCCGGCGACGGCGCATGCGCGTCGGGGCGCAGTGCGAGCGCGTCGAGATAGGCGCGCTCGATCTGCTCGCGCCGCCAGTGGTTGCTCAGCACGCGCTGCGCGACCGTCGTCAGGAACGCGCGCGGCTCGTCGGCGCCGATCGGCTCGTCGCGCGCAAGCAGGCGCATGAACGTGTCGTGCGCCAGATCGGCCGCGCGATGCGCGCAACCGAGCTTCCGGCTCAACCAGCCGCGCAGCCACGCGTGGTGGCCGGTGTAGAGGGCGTCGATTTCTCGATGGAGAGACAGCTTGTCAGCGGACATGGCCGGGTTCCGGGATGCGCAGGCGTCAACGATCTTGTAAATGAGAATGATTATTATATACAAAACCAGATCGGCGACCGGCGTTTCGATGCTCAGTCGTGGTGGCTGCGCGCTGGCGGGCAGCGCGGTGCTGTCGGTCACGCTGGCGTGGCATACGCAGGGCGTTCCACACACGCGTCGCCAATGACGAGGAATCAGTCACCCAAGCGTGAGGCCGTCGCCAGACGCGCGCGCCGCGTAATTAACACATTCATTACACCCCGGCCAATTCGATTCATTAAATAATTATTTGACGGATCGATAACAATATCCCGGCCATCCCAATTCCTCCCTGAATTGCCCGAAATTGTCGCGAGATATGCAAGCCGCAATGGCTAAATCGTGAAATGTCCAGTCGATTGATACGTAATTTTCAACAATTCAAATCCCTCTATCTCGGAAATCGGAGGACATCCCTGTCTGCGTCAGACCACAAAAGAGAATTTCATTTTTGCCGTTTTAATCGGGCTCGGTAGTCTCCTGCCATTCCGGATCACGAACACAAGCCAATGCGCAAGGAGATGACATGAAACGCACGACCCTCTCGCTGATTTCCATCGCGTCATTCGCGGCGATATCCGTCGCGCATGCGCAGTCGAGCGTCACGCTGTACGGCGTGATCGACACGTCGATCACCTACGTGAACCATGCGCAGGGCAAGGACAACGCGTGGATGCTCGGCAACAGCAGCGCGGGCAACCTGGCCGGCAGCCGCTGGGGCGTGAAAGGCACCGAGGATCTCGGCGGCGGGCTGAAGGCGCTGTTCCAGCTCGAGAACGGCTTCGACCCGAGCAACGGCCGGATGGGCCAGGGCGGCCGCATGTTCGGCCGGCAGGCGTTCGTCGGCCTGACGAGCGACCGCTACGGCACGCTCACGTTCGGCCGCCAGTACGATCCGCTCATCGATCTCGTGCAGGGCATCACTGCCGACAACTATCTGGGCAGCGTGTTCGCGACGGCGGGCGACGTCGACAACTACGACAACAGCTTCCGCGTCGACAACGCGGTGAAGTACACGTCGGCCGTCTATTCAGGCCTGCAGTTCTCGGCGATGTACTCGTTCGGCGGCATCGCCGGCAGCACCGGCGCCGCGAATTCGTATTCGGCCGCCGTGTCGTACAACAACGGGCCGTTCAGCGTCGCGGGCGGCTACTTCCACACGACCAACAGCCCCGCGTCGAACACCCAGCGCAGCGGCTGGACCAGCTCGTCCGACGGCACGTTCGACGGCCCGGTCAACAGCGGCTATGCGAGCGCGCATTCGATCGGCATCGCGCGCATCGCGGGCCAGTACGTCGCCGGCCCGTTCACGGTCGGCCTCGGCTACAGCAACGCGCAGTACCGCCGCGATGGAAGCTCGGTGTTCGGCTCGAACGAGCACTACAACACGGGGCAAGGCTTCGTGAACTACCAGGCAACGAACGCGCTGCTGGTCGGCGTCGGCTACAGCTACACGCGCTCGGGCGGCGACACGTCGGCGACCTATCACCAGGTATCGGCCGGCGCGGACTACAACCTGTCGAAGCGCACCGACGTCTACCTGACCGCCGCGTACCAGCACGCAAGCGGCCAGACCGGCGACGGCAAGGGCGGCTCGATGGCCGCGCAGGCGTCGATCGGTTCGTACGGCTATGCGGGCACGAGCTCGCAGACGATGGTCAACCTCGGCCTGCGCCACCGCTTCTGATGCGAGACGGCCGGCTGCGCGCCGCGCGGCCGGTCGAATCCGCTTTCACCGATACGGCGGCTGCGGCCGCCTTTGTTTCCGGATCGCCTTTCCATCGCCCTTTTCAATCCGGATATCGACTGCCGCGCGATTTCCATCCGGTTTGATTCAGCACCGATTTCCCCGAGTGAATGACGCGACGCGTCAGTATTCCGGCCGCCCACTACGCCGGCATTTGCGCGAAAATCCGGCCATTTTTACCGATAAAGCTTCACCGCCCCCTGCTATCGGACGCAATAAAAATGTGTGGCGAACGCATGGGCAAATGCAAAGGAAAGTTTGACGCGAGCCATTTGCGTGCGCGCTATGGCACACTTCGCGTCTGCGTAATTTCCTTGCACCGGGCGGCCGGATTCCGCCCCATCCTGCCATGCCGCGTCAGACAACCCGTTCGATCAGCCGAGATACGCTGAAAATCGCCGCGACGATTGCGATGTCGTGCGCGCTGCACGGTGTCGCGCGGGCCGATTGTCTCGACGACGCGGCGGCGTTCCAGCACGTGAGCGTCAGCCTGATGCGCGGCATCGCGCAGGTCGAGTCGGGCATGAATCCGAACGCCGTCAACACCAACACGAACGGCACGGTCGACATCGGCCTGATGCAGATCAACAGCACCTGGCTGCCGACGCTCGCGCGCGAAGGCATCACGCGGGAGAGCCTGTTCGATGCCTGCACGAACGCGTACGTCGGCGCGTGGATCCTGTCGCAGAACATTCGCCAGCTCGGCGCCAACTGGAACGCGATCGGCGCGTACAACTCCGCATCGCCCGACAAGCGCCTCGCGTATGCGCGCAAGGTCTATGATGCAATCCGGACCATGCCGGATTCGCCGGATACTCCCATGCCCATCCTTCCACCGTCCTTTACGCCACCGCAACAGGCCCAGGCGTACAACCCGTTCGCGAGCCTGAGCGTGTCCGCCCCGCAGCAGGTCACGCGTCCGCGCACGATTTCGTCGGCCCCGCCGCCTCCGCCGCCGCAGGGCGGCCCCGCCGGCCCGGCCGGCTCGTACAACTTCGGATGGACGGTCACGGGTGCGGACCAGGCGAAGCCGACCCAAGTCTTCGACGACGGCGCACGGATCTACGTGCAGTTCAGCGACATGAAGCACGTGCCGGCGATCTTCACCGAGACGTCGTCCGGGCGCGTGCTGATGTCGTGGGAGTTGCAGTTTCCGTATGCCGTCCTGACGCGTCCCGCGCAAACGTTGATCTTCCAGCTCGGGCCGTTCGAGGCGCGCGCGCAGCGTAGCGCGGGCAATGGCGCCGGGATGACGGCGCAGGCCGGGACGGGGGGCGCGGCTGCGGCCACCACGGGATCGAAGAAGTCGGCGAATGCCGTGGCGAATACGGCAGCCAGTCCGGCGGCAACGACGCCAACCGCGGTAAAACGCACGGCGTCGGCCGATGCGCTGTGGTACGTGAATACGCCTTCGACGTCGGGAACCACGACGGCCTCGCCGTCGACCGCGAACATTCCGGCCACGCTGCCCACCGCGATCACGTCGAACACGCCGCCGCCCGCGCCGGCCCAGGTGCCGGCTGCAGCCGCTCAGCCGTCGCGCGCCAGCGCGGATGCGCTGTGGTACATCTCGAAGTAGCGCACCGCCGATCGCCCGCGTCGCGCGGCGATCATTGCTCGACGGTCGGCGGCAATTTGGGTGCGTTCATGTCATCCACCCATTGCAGTTCGGCCGTGCCGTTCTTCCTGAAATACACGCGCAGATAGCGCGACGTCGACGATTCCGGCTGCGGAATCGTCACGTCGATCGTCTTGTGCTCCGCCTGGACGCCACGCTCGATCTCGTCCAGCGGCTGCGCGAACACCCACGCGAGCTTCACTGTTTGCCCCGGCGTGACCTGGCAGCCGCAGGCGAACCCGCCGCCACCGCCGAAGGCTTCACCGGCTTCCCGCGCGGACGGATTGCCGAAGCATCCCGACTTGTGTTCGTTGTCGAGCCAGAACTCGTGAAGCTTGCGGGTGTACTCGTTATAGCCGGTGACGCAAACGGTGCGAGGCGCCAGCGATGCTGCGCCGTCATGTCGTTCGCATCCGGCCAGCATGCCGAGCACGCCCAGCGCCGCCAGTGTCAGCGCGCGGGCCCCTGCCCTGGTCTGCGTCGACAGCCTCGCAAACGCGGCCATCCCGGACACCGCCCGCATGCCGACGACGTTCACCCGCGTACCCGCACGCACGCCGCCCCCCTCACCCACGCCGCACCCAGATCACCTTGCCGTCGCGAATGCCGAGATTGCGGCGTCCCTGCCGGTAATCCATCGTGCCCGGCAATGACGTGCCGTCGCGCTCGAGCACGCGCCACAGGCAGCCGTCCAGTTGCGCCGCCGCGTCGGCCTCGGTCTTGCCGACCAGCGCGTCGTCCGGCCCCGCGTCTGCCTTGCAGGCGGGCGACGTGCGTGCCGGCTCGCCATTCATCACCATGCCGCCCGCGGTCGCATTCTTCGTCTTCATGTCCGTGCATCCCGCAAACGTTGCGCCCGCAACCAGCGCCATCATCATCGCGATCGTCTTCTTCATCGGATTCTCCCTGTTGCGCCCGGTGGAACCTGTGCGGCGTTCCCGCCGACCGGGCGTTACATGCATGTTCGGTCCGCGCGCCCGGGCCACGCCGATTCCGCGTGCCCGCAGCCGCGGGTTCGGCCTGCCGCCGAAGCCGCCTGCATGTTACCGCACGCCGCGCGGCGTGACGGCACGTGCATGCCGGCTGCGCCACACGCTGCGTGCCGCGACGATCCACTCAGAACTTGTAGGTCGCGCCCGCGATGGCGTAGTAGTTGCTGCGCGACTGGACGATCGGGCTGTCGCCGTAGCGGCCGAGCAGCCGCG
The DNA here is from genome assembly GCF_002223135.1 of Burkholderia sp. AU33423. Taxonomy (NCBI): domain Bacteria; kingdom Pseudomonadati; phylum Pseudomonadota; class Betaproteobacteria; order Burkholderiales; family Burkholderiaceae; genus Burkholderia; species Burkholderia sp. AU33423. Next base: position 974,156 of record NZ_NKFH01000004.1, on the reverse strand, counting down.
TCACGCCACCGGTCGCGAGCACCGACCAGTGCTGCGACAGCGTCCAGTTCCACGCGACCGCCATCGACGCGCTGTCGATCCCGCCGCTCGTCGAATACGGGCGGAACCGGCTCGTCATCGACTGCGCATCGGTCACGCCGTAGAACGTCTGCGTATAGCGCCCCGAGCCCGCATGCACGGTGCCCGTCACGATGATCTCGTGCTGCGCGGTCTTGAACACCGGCACTGCAAGGTCCATGTGCCCCGACACGCCGCGCGACGTGTGCGTCACGGGTGAGTCGATCGTGACGCTCAGTTCCGCCGCGTTGAACAGCGTCACGCCCGCGCGCACGCCCACCAGCACCGAGCCCGGAACCCGGCCCATGCCCTTCAGGTAGTCGGAGCCCGGCATGTCGAAGCGGTTCTCGTCGGCTCGACCCGCGTCGTAGCTCACCGCCGCCGACACGAACGCGCCATGCGGCAGGTCCAGCCGGTAGCCGGCGCCCTGGGTGCTGTCGATGAAGAAGCCATTGCCGAACTTCGCGGAGAAACCCGGCGCGACGACACCGCGAGACTGGTTGCTGCCCGGGTAGCGCGGCGCGAAACCGCCACCAAGCGACAGCGAATACTGGTTTTCCGCGTGGGCGGCGGCGGCAAGGGTCAGGCCGGCGAGCGGCATGCAATAGCGGTAGCGGCGAAGTATTGGGCGCACAATATTGGGATAAGAGTGACGGAGCCCGCAGTCTAGGTGCCGCCTTGCGCCGCGACTGTCCTGAATATTCGGAGAATCTGTGCTCAATTGTGTTCGATTGTTCGAGATTGTCGCCCCGCTCCCCCGGCCTTCGATGCGCCGGATAGAATTCGCGTGCCGCGCCGCACACCGGCCTGCCCGGGTGTGAAATGGCGCGTGCATATTGAGGAGACCATGAACGAAGATCCGCTCAAATACCGCGTACTGCTGATCGAGGACGACGACCGCCTGGCGCAGCTCGTCCGTGAATACCTCGACGGTTATGAATTCGCGGTGACGGTCGTACGACGCGGCGACCTCGCCGTCGCCGCGGTGCGCGAGCACCAGCCGGCCCTCGTGATACTCGACCTGATGCTGCCGAATCTCGACGGCATGGAAGTCTGCCGGCGCATCCGCGCGTTCACCAACGTCCCCGTGCTGATCCTGACTGCGCGCCTGGACGTCTACGACCAGGTCGCGGGCCTCGAGACGGGCGCCGACGACTACGTGACGAAGCCGATCGAACCGCGCGTGCTGGTCGCCCGGGCCCGCGCGCTGCTGCGTCGTGCGCAGCCGGCCGCCGCGGAAGCGCCGGTGGCCGCGCCCGAAGCGCTCGTGTTCGGTGAACTGGCGATCTCGCCGCCGAACCGCACGGTCACGTGGCGCGGCGAGCCGGTCGACCTGAAGACCGCCGAATTCAACCTGCTGCTGATCCTCGCGCGCGCGGCCGGCACCGTGCTGAGCCGCGACGACATCCTGAAGCAGCTGCGCGGGATCGAGTTCGACGGACTCGACCGCTCGGTCGATTCCGGCATCTCGAAGCTGCGCCGCCGCTTCGAGGATGCGTCGTCGGAGCCGCACAAGATCAAGACGATCTGGGGCCGCGGCTACCTGTTCAGCCCTTCCGCGTGGGACGAATAAATGCTCCGCCCATTGATTCGGTTGTACCTCGTCGTGATCCTGTTCGTCGCCGCGTCGATCCTGTTCATCCAGCTGTCGTTCGACCGGATCTTCTACGATCGCAGCGTGCAGGCGCAGCGCGACTCGTTGACGACTTATGCGTTCGTGCTCAACGACTACCTCGAACGCCATCCGGGCGCACAGCGCGAGCTCGCGCTGCGCGAGCTCGCGAGACACGGCAACGAAGGGTTCGGCTTCCTGTCGATGACCGCCGCCCGTGCGCAATTGAGCGGCGCGCCGCTGCGCGATCTCAATGCCGGCCGAATTGCGATCAGCTATAACGGCAAGGATTACTACATGCCGCTTGCGGACGGTACGGTCCTGCATGCGCGGCCGATCGAAGCCTCCGATCTCGACATCAGGATCTATGCGTACATGCTGCTCGCGCTCAGCACGCTGTTCGCGGTGGTGCTGTGGATTCACTATCACTGGCGCGACCTGCGCAGGCTGCAGGAAGCCGCACGCGCATTCGGCGCCGGTACGCTGTCGACGCGCGTGAAGCTGTCCGGCAAGTCGAACATCTACGAGTTGTCGCAGCAGTTCAACGACATGGCCGAGCGCATCGAGGCGTCGATCAAGCAGCAGCGCGAAATGATGCACGGCATCTCGCACGAACTGAAGACGCCGCTCGCGCGGCTCGAATTCGGGCTCGCGCTGCTCGCCGAGCCTGACGAAACGGGACGGATGCGCGAACGCCGCGACGCGCTGCGGCGCGACGTGCGCGAACTCGACGAGCTCGTCACCGAGCTGCTGACGATCGGCCGGCTCGAACAGGGCGCGAGCCAGCTCGCGCCGATGGAAGTCGTCGTCGACGCGCTGATCGACAGCGTCGCCGGCAACGTCGCGAACGACATCGTCGATCGCGGCATCACGCTCGACGTGTCGGCGCTCGGCGCGCCCGCGACCCACGTGTGCGACCCGAAGCTGGTCGCCCGCGCATTGCTGAACCTGATCCGCAACGGCGCGCGCTACGCGTCGCGCACGGTGCTGCTCGCCGCCGAGCGCAACGCGTCCGGCGCGCTCGTGTTGAGCGTCGACGACGATGGCCCCGGCATTCCGGCCGCCGAACGCGCCCGCGTGTTCGAACCGTTCCAGCGGCTCGACTCCAGCCGCGACCGGCAGACCGGCGGCTTCGGGCTCGGGCTCGCGATCGTGCGACGCGTCGCGCAGGTGCATGGCGGCGACGTGCGGCTCGAGGATTCACCGCTCGGCGGCGCACGCTTCGTGATCACGCTGCCCGCGCTGTCATTGCCGGACAACCTGTTCGACTTGCCGGATACCCTCGCGCATGCCGACGCGTTCGGCGGCAGCCCCGGCATGGCCATCCCGCGTCAATGAAGCGCGCGGCAGGAGGCGCCCCGGCCGCCCTCGCCTGACCTGCGCGCCGCTCAGCGGCGGCGCAGCAGCGCGACGAAGAACAGGCTGCCGAACATCGCGGTCACGATCCCGATCGGCAGATCCTCCGGCGCCGCGAGCGTGCGGGCGGCCACATCGGCCCAGACGAGCAGGATCGCGCCCGTCAGCGCGGCCACCGGCAGCAGCCTGCCATGCTCGGCGCCGACGACGCGACGGCACAGATGCGGCGTCACGAGCCCGACGAAGCCGATCGCCCCGCTCACCGCCACCATCGCGCCCGTCGCGAACGACGCGACGACGAACACCTCGCGCCGCATCCGCGCGCTCGGCACGCCGAGCGCAGCCGCGGCCACATCGCCCGACATCAGCGCATTCAGTTCGCGCCGGCGTGCGTACAACGCGCCGCTGGCGAGCGCCGCGCATACGGCCGGCACCGGCAGCAGATCCCAGCGCGCAAGCCCGACCCCGCCGAGCATCCAGAACAGCACCGACGACGCGGCGCGCTGGTCGCCGAGATACAGCAGCAGGTTGCCGAACGCGGCCATCATGAACGACACCGATACGCCCGCGAGCAGCAGCCGGTCCGATTCGAGCCGGCCGCGCCGGTAAGCGAGCGCGACGACGCAGGCGGTCGCCGCGAGCGCGCCCGCGAACGCGGCAGCCGACAGCGTGAACGGGCCGAATGCCGCACCGGCCATCACGGTGACCGCGACGGCGCCGAACATCGCCCCCGCGCTCACGCCGAGCAGGTGCGGATCGGCCAGGCGGTTCGCGGTCGCGGCCTGCAACGCCACGCCGACCGCCGCCAGCGTCGCGCCGACGATCGCGGCAAGCAGCGCGCGCGGCATCCGGATCAACCAGACGATGCTGTCGTCGCCCGCCCCCGCCGCGAACGCGTCGGCGTCGCCGAATACCGACACGAGGTGCATGGCGACGATGCGCACCGCCGCCGGCATCGCGATCGGCGCCGGCCCGAACGCGGCCGACGCGACGATCGACACGATCAACAGCAGCGCCAGCGCCGGCAGCACCACGCGCATGCCGGGCCGCGCTGCACGCACGTGCACGCTCATCGCGCCGGCCCGGCGAACGCGGCCGGATACAGCGCGCGCGCCAGCGTCTCGACGGCCGCGACGTTCTCGGGGCCCGGCGTCGCCGCATCGTACGGAATCACGATGAAGCGCCGGTCGCGGATCGCGGCCACCCGTGCGAGCGACGGCTGGCTCAGCAGGAACTGTTGCTTCTGCGCGGCCGTCACGGCCGAATAGTCGACGATCACGATCACCTGCGGATCGCGCGCGACCACGCTTTCCCAGCTCACCTGCGTCCAGCTGCGCGGCAGGTCGGCCATCACGTTGCGCGCGCCGGCCGCCGCCAGCAGTGCGCTCGGCATCGCGAGCCCGCCGGCCGTCATCGGCTTGTCGGTGCCGCTGTCGTAGACGAACACGCGCAGCGGCTCCGGATGCCCGATCGTGCGCGCCACCGCCGCGAGACGCGTGCGCATCGACGCGACGACCTGCGCGGCGCGCGCGTCGACACCGAAGATCCGGCCGAGATTGTTCAGGTCGCGGAACACGTCGTCGAACGACGCGGCCGCCTGCTTCATCACGTGCGAACACGATTCGGTCAGCTCGTACGCACGGATGCCGAACGGCGCGAGCGTCGCGGGCGTCACCGGGCCGCCGACATGCATCCCGTAGTTCCAGCCCGCGAGATAGAAGTCGGCGCGCGCGGCCGCCAGCACCTCGAGCGACGGATACTGGCTCGCCAGTTCGGGCACGCCGCGCAGCGCATCGCGCACGCGCGCGGTGCCCGTCTTCCAGCCGCCGACCCCGGTGTAGCCGACGAGCCGGTCCTTCAGGCCGAGCACGAGCATCATCTCGGTCAGGTTCACGTCGTTGCTCACCGCACGCGTCGGCGCGCGCTCGAACGTCACGTCGCGATCGCAACTGCGCACAGTGACGGGATAGGCGCCCGCATGCGCGGCCGCGCAGCCGAGCACGGTCGCGGCAAGCAGCCGGCGGAATACAGGCGACAAAGCGGAGGGCAAGACAGGAAACGGCATGGCGGTCATTCCGGATGAAGCGGCGTGATGCGCGGCCGGCCCGTGACGGGATGGCGATCGACGAGCGCGGCGACGCCGAACACGTCGCGCAGCAGCGCTTCGGTCAGCACGTCGGCCGGCACGCCCGATGCGACGACCCTGCCGTGCGCGAGCACGTGGAGCCGGTCGCAATATGCGGCCGCGAGATTGAGGTCGTGAATCGTGGCGAGCGTCGCGATGCCGAGGCGCCGCACGCGCGCGAGCAATTCGAGCTGATGGCGCAGGTCGAGATGGTTGGTCGGTTCGTCGAGCAGCAGCAGTTCGGGCTGCTGAGCGAGTGCGCGGGCCAGCAGCGCGCGCTGCTTCTCGCCGCCCGACAGCGACGCGAAACGTTGCGCACGGCGCTCGACCAGGCCGACGTCGTGCAGCGCGGATTCGACGATCCGGCGATCGCTCGCCGTCTCCGCATCGAACGGCCGCTGGTGCGGCGTGCGCCCCATGCCGACCAGTTCATCGACCGTCAGCCCGAAATCGTCCGGCGTCTCCTGCTGCAGCACCGCGATGCGCTGCGCGACCGCGCGCGGCCGCATGCGCCACACGTCGTGCGCATCGAGCGCGACGCGGCCGGCATCGGGCCGCGCGTAACGGAACACGCAGCGCAGCAGGCTCGTCTTGCCGCTGCCGTTCGGGCCGACCAGCCCGACGAACTCGCCTTCGGCCACGCTCAACGTCACCGAGTCGAGCACGGTGATCGCCCCGCCGGGAGACCAGCTCACGCGTTCGATGTCGAGCATGTGCGTCACGGGAGTCGCGCCGTGCCCCATCAGAAGCGCATCGTCGCGACGAGCTCCGCCGAGCGCGACGGGCCGAGCAGCCATTGCTCGCCGCCGTTCGACGTCGTCACCGCATACGTTCGGTTCGCGAGGTTGCGCAAATACAGCGCCAGCTCCGTGCGCGACGTCGGCTGCCAACGCAGCGACGCGTCGAACACCGTGTACGACGGCACCTGCACGCGGTTCGCGTCGTCGCCGTACGTCGCGCCGACGTAGCGCACGCCCGCGTTCGCCTGCCAGCGCTCGGCAAACGCCCAGCCGAGCCACAGGTTCGCCGTCTGCTGCGGCACGTTGGCCGGCGCATTGCCGGCGCGCGACACCGTCGCGCTGCCGACCTTCTGGTTGAATTCGTCGTAGCGCGCGCGCAGCAGCGCGACGTTCGCATCGACCGTCCAGCCGTGCGGCAGCCGCGCGCCGCCCGTCAGCTCGATGCCGCGCGACGATTGCTGGCCGACCTGCTGGCGCAGTGCGGGATTGAACGGGTCGGTGCTCAGCAGGTTGCGCTTCGTGATGTCGTACACGGCGACCGTCCAGTACGCGCGGCCGTCGAGCAGCGTCTGCTTGACACCGGCTTCCCACTGTTCGCCGGTCGCGAGCCGGTAGCTCGCCTGCGAAGCGGACAGCGTCACGAGCGAGCCGAGGCCCTCCGCGCCCGTCGTGTACTGCGCATACGCGCTGAGCGTCGGCGCGACCTCGAACACGAAGCCCGTGCGCCAGCCGACGTTCGCGAAACGCTTGTCGAAGCCCGCGCCGGTTGCCGCCTGCTCGCGGCTGAACGCGATGTGGTCGTAGCGCAGGCCACTCACCCACGCGAGCCGCGGCAGCACTTCGAGCCGGTTCTCGGCGAACACGGCGGCCTGCCGCGCGCGCGTGCTGAACTGCGGCACCGTCGGGTCGGGGCTCGTGAACACGCCGGGATCGAAGCCGTGCACGGGCACCGTCGATTCGCCGCCGTACGGCGAATTGTTGGTGCCGCTGAACGTGATCTGGCTGAATTCCGTGCCGACGACGAAGCGGTTCGCGCGGCCGAACAGCGTGCCGTCGAAGCGTGCGCTCAGCCGATCGCCGATCTGCCGCTGGTGGTGGCCGATGTCGAGATAGTCGCTGCGCGTGACGAGACCCGTCACGGCATCGAGCGCATACGATTCGGCATTGCGCCACTGGCGGTTCGACGTCAGGTAGTAGAGCTGGTTGTCGATCGTCACTCCGGCCGTCGGCCGGTAGCTGGCCGACAGGCGCGTCCACTGGTCGTAGTAGGACATCGTCGCATCGGCGACGTTGTAGTTGACCTTGCGCAGCGACGGATCGAGCACGCCGTTCGGCGCCGGCACGCCATAGTAGGTCGCCGGCATCTGGCGGCCATAGTCGAAGTCGAGCGTCAGCGTGAGCGTCGGGCTCACGTCGAACTTCAGCGCGCCGCCGACGGCCGTCGTATGCGTGTCGGCCCGCTCGGCGAGACCGTTCGCGCGCGCATCGCTTGCATGGAAGCGATACGACAGCCGCGGGCCGAGCGCGCCCGTCGTATCGAACGCGGCGCGCTTCGCACCATCCAGGCCGACACCGACCTGCAGCGTCGTCTCGCGCGTGCGCTGCGGCCGCTTCGGCACCACGTTCACGACGCCGCCGATCGCCCCTTCGCCGTACAGCACCGACGCCGGGCCGCGCAGCACCTCGATGCGCTCGACCGACCACGTATCGAACGGGAACGTGATCGTGCCGGCAGCCGGCATCAGCCGCACGCCGTCGAGCAGCGTCATCACCGATTCCTGCCCGCTGAAGCCGCGCACGCTCAATGCGGTGCCACCGGTGCCCGGCGCCATCGCACTCGAGAACCCCGCGGTGCGCGTCACCGCGTCGAGCACCGTGCGATCGCCGCGCGCGTCGATCGTGTCGGCCGTGACCGTCTCGACGCTCGCGGGCGTGTCGAGACTCGCGAGCCCGAGCCGCGAGCCCGTTTCGAGCGGTTGCGTCAGCGGGTCGGCCGGTGCGGACTGCGCGCTGACGTTGATCGCCGGCAGCGCATGCCGCTCGTCCGGTGCGGGTGCGGCCACTTCGGCAGCCCACGCGCCGGTGGTCGCCATCGCGCAACCCAGCAGGGTCGTGCAGCCGCGTGCCGCCCGAACGCGCCAGGCGTCGGCGTTCCGGCGCGACGCGGCGTGGTGCCGCTCCCCGCGCGCCGGGGTGTGTCTGGTTTTCGTCACGTCGTATCGATCTTCGGATGGTGGCGTCGCACGCGGCCGTGCCAGGCAGCCCGGCCCGACGGTGGCGCAAACCTCAGATGATACAATATATCATCTTGATTCGTCAGGATTTTGTCAGGTTGTCCCGGCGGGGGTGTGTTCGGCCGGGGCCGTACGCCGCGCCTACACCGGGAAACTGAACTGCACCCACAACTTGTCGCCCTGCGGCCGGTTGCGCACTGCGAACTCGTGCTGGTATTTCACGACCACGCCCGACGCCGGCCCCCACATGTAGCGAAGCTGCGGACCGATCGCGACCGATTGCCCGCGAAAGCCGTCCGGCGCGACCTTGACGCCGTCCTGCGTATGCGGTGAACCGGATCGCGAACACCGGGCTGAACACGTATGCGTTCCTGCCGTACGTCAGCCGACTTGGTTTCCGGGCCGCGACTGGGAGACGCAATGTAAAGCGCACGACAGCGGCGAAAAAGACGACGTTCGGGAGAACAGTTCTCCGTCACACGGAGAAATACGCGACGGCGCAGCGCCGGCCTGCGATCAGCGGCCGACTTCCTTCCATTTGCGCGCGAGCCCGAGGCGTTCGAAGCGCTCGATCAGGAACTCGGTGAACACACGGATCTTCGCCGGCTGGTGACGGCGGCTCTGGTACGCGATGTTGACGGTGAGCGCCGGCAGTTGCCAGTCGGTGAGCACCGGCACCAGCTTCCCCGCGACGATATCGTCGTGAATGATATAGAGCGGCTGGATCAGGATGCCGAGCCCGGCAAGCGCCGCGGCGCGGATCACCTGCCCTTCGTTCGCGTCGAGCACGCTCTTGATCGTGACCGACTGCTTCTTCGCGCCGTGGCGGAAATGCAGGACGTACGGATCGTTCGCGAGGTTGTACACCAGCAGCCGGTGGTCGCACAGCGCATCGGGCGTCGCCGGCGCGCCGTGCTTCGCCAGATACCCGGGCGACGCGGCCAGCACGCGCCGCGTCTCGGCGAGCCTGCGCACGGTAATGCCCGAATCCGCTTCATGCTCGCGCGTGCGGATCGCCACGTCGATGCCGGCCTCGATGAAATCCGGATAGCGGTTCGCTGCGACGATCTGCACGTTCAGGTTCGGGTAGCGCCGATGAAACTCGGGCAACGCAGGTGCGATATAGATCGACGCGAACGATACCGACGCAGTCACGCGCAGCGTGCCGGCCGGATTGACGCTCGCTTCGTTGACCGCCGCATCGGCCTCCGACAGTTCCATCAGGATCGCGACACAACGCCGGTGATATTCGTGCCCCGCGTCGGTCAGCCACAGGCGCCGCGTGGTGCGCTCGACGAGCCGCGCGCCCAGCCGCTCCTCCAGCGCATTCAGGCAGCGGCTCGCCGCCGCGCTCGACATCCCGAGCCGCTCGGCGGCCTTCGACAGGCTGCCCAGCTCGGCGACCTGTACGAAAAATTCGATCTGCGTCCACTTGTCCATGCGTTCGATTCTTCCACCTGGCGGAGAACAAAACTCCTCCAAACCCTCTTTTTTTCGATCCAAGGCGGAATTAATGTTACGTCAACGCGCTATCCAACGACATCAGGAGACACCCCCTATGCGCAATCTCAACGAAGACACCATCACACAGGCCGTGATCGCGTCGCTGGGCGGCTGTCGCGACGAGCGGTTGCGCACGGTGATGACCAGCCTCGTCCAGCACCTGCACTCGTTTGCACGGGAGACGAAGCTCACCGAGGCCGAATGGCAACGCGCGATCGGCTTCCTGACGGCCGTGGGCCACATCACCGACGACAAGCGCCAGGAGTTCATCCTGCTGTCCGACGTGCTCGGGCTGTCGACCCTCGTCACCGCGCAGAATCACGCGAAGCCGGCCGGCTGCACGGAGGCGACCGTATTCGGCCCGTTCTACGTCGAAGGCAGCCGCGACTTCGGGATGTTCGACGACATCGCGAACGGCGCTTGCGGCGAGCCCTGCTTCGTGTCGGGCCACGTGCGCGGCATCGACGGCCTGCCGATCGCGCACGCCTCGCTGGAAGTCTGGCAAGCCGACGAGGACGGGCACTACGACGTGCAGCTTCCGGCCGACGACGGCTCGGTCACGCACCGCGCGCGCGGCCGGCTGCGCACCGATGCCGACGGCCGCTACGCATTCCGCTCGATCCTCGCCGAGCCGTATCCGATTCCACACGACGGCCCCGTCGGCGCGATGCTCGACGCGCTCGGCCGTCATCCGTGGCGACCCGCGCACCTGCACTTCATGATCGAGGCGCGCGGCTACGAAACGCTGATCACGCACGTGTTCCGCGACGGCGACCGCTATCTCGACTCCGATGCGGTGTTCGGCGTACGGTCGACGCTCGTCGCCGACTGGGTCCGGCACGCGCCCGGCATCGCGCCGGACGGCTCGCGCATGGACACGCCGTTCTACACGCTCGATTACGACTTCGTGCTCAATCCCGCGGAGCGCGCCGCATGATCCGCCACGTCGTGATGTGGAACGTCGCCGGCGCGAGCGAACCCGAGCGCGCGGCGGCACGCACCACCGTCAAGACCGCCTTCGAAAGCCTGCGCGGCCGGATTCCGGGCATGACGCACCTCGAGGTCGGCGCGGATTTCAGCGCGGCCGACTACGCGTGCGACCTGATTCTCGTCGCCGACTTCGCGTCGCGCGAAGCACTCGACGCTTACGCGACGCATCCTGAACACGCACGGGTACGCGACGCACTGACGGGCGTGCGCATTGCGCGGCATCAAGTCGACTACGCAACGGAGTAACGACGCCATGAACTTCATCTACCAGGCCCGCCCCGCCCGCGTGATCTTCGGCGCAGGCAGCCTCGCGCATCTCGAACGCGAAGTGCTGGAACTGGGCGCGCAACGCGCGATCGTGCTCTGCACGCCGGAGCAGCGCGACCTCGCGCAACGCATCGTCGAACGGCTCGGCGCGCGCGCGGCCGGGCTGTATGATCGCGCGACGATGCATGTACCGATCGAGATCGCCCGCGATGCACAGGCGTTCGCCAGGTCGTGCCATGCCGACTGCGCGATCGCGATCGGCGGCGGTTCGACGATCGGCCTCGGCAAGGCGATCGCGCTCGAAAGCAGCCTGCCGATCCTCGCGATTCCGACGACGTACGCCGGCAGCGAGATGACGCCGATCTACGGCCTGACCGAAGGCGGCCTCAAGCGCACGGGCTCCGACGCTCGCGTGTTGCCGAAGACGGTAATCTACGACCCCGCGCTCACCGTCACGCTGCCCGTCGGGCTGTCGGTGACGAGCGGCCTCAATGCGATCGCGCACGCGGCGGAAGGCCTCTACGCGAACAACGCGAATCCGGTGATGAGCCTCGTGGCCGAAGAAGGCATTCGCGCGCTCGCGCGCGGCCTGCCCGGCGTGCGGCGCAACCCTGCCGATCTCGACGCGCGCAGCGACGCGCTCTACGGCGCGTGGCTGTGCGGCATGGTGCTCGGCAACGTCGGCATGGCGCTGCACCACAAGCTCTGTCATACGCTCGGCGGCAGCTTCAACCTGCCGCACGCGCCGACCCACACGGTCGTGCTGCCGCATGCGCTCGCGTACAACGCCGCACACGCGCCGGACGCGATGCAGCGGATCGCCCGCGCGATCGGCACGAACGACGCCGCACGCGGCCTCTACGCACTGGCACTCGACAACGGCGCGCCGGTCTCGTTGAAGGCGATCGGCATGCAAGAAGCCGACCTCGATCGCGCCGCCGATCTCGCGGCCGCCAATCCGTACTGGAACCCGCGCCCGATCGAACGCGACGGCCTGCGCGCGCTGCTGCAGGACGCCTTCGACGGCAACCTGCCCGGCTCGACCGCGCGCTGAATCGAACACAGTGACGTCGCCATCGTCGGCTACGGCCCGACCGGCCTCGTCGCCGCATCGATGCTGGGCTGCGCCCGCCATCGCGTGATCGTCCTCGAACGCTGGCCGACGCCCTATGCGGTGTCGGCCGTGCGGACGGTCGGCACCGCGCGCGGCATTACGACTTCGCGCCGCCGTTCTCGATTGCGCCGTCGATTTCCGCACGCGTGAAGCCGTACTTCGCCATTCGCTCGCGGTGATCGGCCGAGCCGAGATACGCGCGAAGCTTCGTGTTCACGGCCTGTACAAGCGGCCCGCTGTTCTGGCTGAACGAAAACCCGCCGACAGGTACCGCCGCCCCCGCATCACGCGCGTGCGACACGGCCTCCAGCCGCGCGTCCGTGTCGGCGACCGCGCGGGCCCCGATCGCCGTGCTCGCGAACGCGTCGAGCTGCCCTGCAAGCACCGCAGCCACCGCATCGGGTTGATCCTTGAAGATGACGATCTGACCGTCGCTCACACCGGCCGCCCTGGCTGAATCGATCTGCACCTGGTCGGTCACGCACGCCAGCCGCGCATCGCTGCGAGCCGCGATGGCCGCGTAGCTCGTCAACCGCTTCGGATTGCCGGCCTGCAGCAAGAATCCGTCGCCGATCGCCCATACCGGAACGCTGAACGTCACGTGCCGCGCCCGTTCGGCCGTCACGAAGATCGGCACGTTCATGTCCCAGCGCCCGGCCTGCACGCCCGGCAGCAGCGCGTCGAACGATGTCGGGTGATATTCGATTTCCGTCACGCCGATCGCGCGCAGCACCACTTCGGCCAGTTCGATATCCGCGCCGGTCACGGAACCGTCTTCTCCGGTCCAGTAGAACGGCGGCTCCTCGAGGTACGCAATCCTTACCTTCATGGTGTCACTCCTGACGTTCAATGAGGTTCGCCGCGCCCGGACGCCGGGCACCCGATTCATGCAGCCGCTGCATCCATCGCCCGAGACAGCGCCATCAACGCAGGCGGCAGCCGCTCCAGCGGAAGATACCCGAACCCGAGCCTGAACACACGGCTGCTTTCGCCGAACCACGTCCCTGATGCGAGCTGCACGTCGTGATCCGGCAACTTCTGCCAGAAGCGCGACACGGCCTGCTCGTCGAAAGCATCCTGACGCAACCGCACGCAGCACAGTGCGCCCGCATCGGGCCGCACCCACTCGACGCGCGCACGTTCACGATCGCACCAGCCCGACACGATGTCGAGCGCGCCCGCAAGCAGACGGCGCCGAGGCGCGAGCACGTGTTCACGGTGGCGCAACACGGTCGCAGCCAGTGTCTCGTCGAGCACCGAACCCGAGATCACGGTATTCAGCTTTGCAACGAGCAGACGCGCCCGAAGCGCCGCGTCGGCCACCGTGAGCCACCCGGTCCGCAGACCGGGTGCGCCCAGCGCTTTCGATACCGACGAACCCGTGACGATGCGCGGATCGACCGCCGCGAAACTGGCTGCCACGGCGCCATCGCCATAGCTTGCTTCGCGATAGGTCTCGTCAATGAACAGTATGGCCTCCGGACACCGTTGCGCCATCAACGCCAGCAATGCATCGATCTCGGCGCGCGATGCCTGTACACCGCCCGGATTCTGCGGAGACGCGATGCTGACCAGCCGCGTCTTCGACGACAGGTTCGCGTCGAACTGCGCAAGGTCCAGCCGGTAGCCGTTCTCGAACGACAGCCGCACTTCTCTCACCGTCGCGCCGGCGCCGACCAGGCAGTCGCGACTCGGCGGAAAGCACGGCGTCGCGAGCACGGCCTCGTCGCCGGGACGGCACACTTCATAGGCCAGCAGAAACAGCCCGAGCGCGGTGCCTTGCGTCGTCACGATCTGCTCGGCTGGCACCTCGCAGGAATCGGCAATCGCATCGCGCAGCACGGCGGCACCCGCCGACTGACTGTAGCCGAGCTTCAGGTTGCGGACCGCTTCGACGCCGGCCAGATCCAGCAGCTCGCCGACCGTCAGGTCCTGCGACGTGCTCTCCGCCAGGTTGAAGGTCCGGTTCACGTCGAGCAGCGAGATGATTTCGTTGTACGGAAACCGTCCGCGCCACACGCCGGAATGCGCTTGTGTCGTCTGCATGAGCAAGCCTCGCAATGGTCGATCGATGGATCGAAACACCGCCATCGTAGCGTTCGCACAAAAACCATAACAGCCACAATTTTCTGTCGATTGGACCGACACAATTATGCGTGGCGAGATCGCGTCGAACGGCCGATAATCGGACACTTCCCTGCCGCTGGTACCCCATGGAAACGCAGACATCATTCCGCTACAGGCAGCTGGCCGACCTAATCGTCGGCATGATCGAGAACGGTACGCTGGCGCCGGGCACCCGGCTGCCGTCCGTGCGTGCCGTCAGCGAACAGCAGCGCATCAGCGTCTCTACCGCGCTGCAGGCATACCGCCTGCTCGAAGATCGCGGCGTACTCGAATCGCGGCCCCAGTCCGGCTTCTATGTCACGGCCGCGCGCGGCGGCACGCTCGCATTGCCGAGCGCGTCGCGCTCGCGCGCGAAAGCATCGACGGTGTCGATCAGCGGCGCGGTCGCCGCGATGCTCGAACATGCGGCCAACTCGGCACTCGTGCCGCTCGGATGCGCGGTGCCCGATCCTGCGCTGCTGCAATCGAAGCGGCTCGACCTCGCCCTCGCGCGCGCGGCGCGCCAGCATGGCACGCGCTACAACGTCTATTGCGCGCCCTACGGCGAACCGGCGCTGCGCCGCGAAATCGCGCGGCGGGCCATGCGTTTCGGGCATCCGCTGTCCGCGGACGACATCCTCGTTACGAATGGCTGCACCGAAGCATTGACGCTCGCGCTGAATGCCGTGGCAATGCGCGGCGATACGATCGCGGTGGAATCGCCGACCTATTTCGGTCTGCTTCACACGCTGGAGGCACTGGGGCTGAAGGCGCTGGAGTTGCCGACCGACCCGCTGCGCGGCGTCGACGTCGGCAGGCTGGCGCAGCGGCTCGAATCGGAATCAATCGCCGCCTGCGTGCTGTCGTCGAGCTTCGGCAATCCGCTCGGTTCCGCGATGACCGAGGACGACAAACGGGCGCTGCTTGCGCTGCTCGCGCGCCATCGGGTGCCGCTGATCGAAGATGACGTCTACGGCGACATCCATTTCGGGCGGAATCGGCCGCGGCCGTTCAGCGCACTCGACAGCGATGCCGATACGATCTACTGCAGTTCGTTCTCGAAGAGCCTCGCCCCGGGATACCGGATCGGCTGGATTGCGGCGGGCGCGCGCACTCAGCAGGTGATGGAACGCAAGCTCGCGCTCAGCCTGTGCAGCCCCGTGTTGCCACAGGTTGCGCTGGCCGACTTCCTTGCGAGCGGCGCATATGATGCGCACTTGCGCCGCATCCGGCGCGTGTTCGAGGAGAACCTGGCGCGGATGACGCGCACGATCGAGGCCAACTTTCCGGCCGGCACGAAAGTGAGCCGGCCAGCCGGTGGTTTCGTGCTCTGGCTCGAACTGCCGAAGCGATTCGATTCACGCGCGCTGTTCGATGCCGCGCTCGAACAGGGTATTTGCTTCGCGCCGGGTGACATCTTCTCGGCCAGTCGGCGCTTTCGCCATTGCCTGCGCCTGAGCGCGGGGCACGTGTGGGACACTCACATCGAGGAGGGCGTCCGGTGCCTGGGCCGGCTCGCACAGGCACAACTCGCGCGCTAAGCGCGCGGCGCCCACCGCTCCGCAGTCGCCCCGCTCAGCCGCCGAGCTTGAACGACGGCAACTGCTGCCCGAGTCGCGCGCCCATTTCGGCACCCAGCGCCTGCAGCCCGTTGAACGGCCGGATCATGACCTCGAACTCGACGATCCGCCCTTCGTCGTCGAAGCGGATCATGTCGATCCCCTTCAGCGCCTTGTCGCCGATGGCCGCACTGAACTCCAGCACCACGCTCTTGCCGTCGTCGGTGACGAACTGGCGGTGATAGGTGAAATCCTCGAGGATCGTGATCACCGTGCGCAGCGCCAGCACTAGCGCGGGCGCCGGCCCGTACGGCTTGAACGCCATCGGCGAACGGAACACGGCGTCCGGATGGACGATCGATTCCAGTGCGCCAAAATCCTTGCGTTCGATCATCGCGTGCCACGTGTCGAGCGATTGCGCGACAGCAGGTTGAAGATGCAGCGGTGCGTTCGTCATCGAAGACTCCAGTATCGTCGGGCGGAAAAGAAACGAATCGGTCTCAAAGGGTGGCGGCAAGCGTCGTGCCCTGGTGAATCGCGCGCTTCGCGTCGAGCTCGGCCGCTTCGTACGCGCCACCGATCACGTGCACCTTGCGCCCGGCGGCCTCCAGTTGCTCCGCTAGTTCGCGCAACGGCTCCTGCCCCGCGCAGATCACGACGTTGTCCACCGGCAGCGTCTGCTCGACACCGTCGATCGTCACGTGGAATCCTTCGTCGTCGATGCGCCGGTAGGTCACCGCCGACGACATCCCGACGCCGCGCGCCTTCAGTGCCGTGCGGTGGATCCATCCGGTGGTCTTGCCGAGCCCGTCGCCGACCTTCGACGCCTTGCGCTGCAGCAGATGAATTTGCCGCGCTGCCGGCTCGGGGTGTGCATGACGCAAGCCGCCTGCGTTCGCATACGACGGGTCGACCCCCCACTCGGCGAAGAAGCGGTCCGCATCGACGTGCGCGGCGCCCGCACGATGCACGAGATATTCCGCGACGTCGAAGCCGATCCCGCCGGCGCCGACGATCGCAACATTGCGGCCCACTGCCTTGCCGTCGCGCAGGACATCGAGATAGCCGAGCGCCTTCGCATGCCCGACGCCGTCGATCGGCGGCGTGCGCGGCACGATGCCCGTCGCGATCACCACTTCGTCGAATTCGTGTTGCAGCAGCATCTCGGCGGTCGCACGCGTATTGAGGTGGAGCGTCACGCCCCGCAGTTCGATCTGCCGGCGGAAATAGCGCAGCGTCTCGTTGAACTCTTCCTTGCCGGGCACCTTCTTCGCGATATTGAATTGGCCGCCGATCTCGGCGCCGGCTTCGTACAGCGTCACCGCATGACCGCGCTCGGCCGCGATGACCGCGAAGCCGAGGCCTGCCGGCCCGGCGCCGACCACCGCGATCCGCTTGCGCTGCTGCGCGGGGCGAATCACGAGCTCGGTTTCATGGCACGCGCGCGGATTCACGAGGCACGACGTGATCCTGCCGCTGAACGTATGATCGAGGCAGGCCTGGTTGCAGCCGATGCACGTGTTGATTTCGTCCGCGCGCCCTTCCCGCGCCTTGCGGACGAACTCGGCATCGGCGAGAAACGGCCGCGCCATCGACACCATGTCGCAATAGCCGTCGGCCAGCAATTGCTCCGCGACTTCCGGCGTGTTGATCCGGTTGGTCGCGACGAGCGGGATGCCGACCTTGCCCGTCAATTGCCGCGTGACCCAGGCGTAAGCGGCGCGCGGCACCTTCGTCGCGATGGTCGGAATGCGCGCCTCGTGCCAGCCGATGCCCGTATTGATGATCGTTGCACCGGCCGCTTCGATCGCCTGCGCGAGCCGGATCACTTCGTCGAGCGTCGAGCCGCCTTCGACGAGATCGAGCATCGACAACCGGTAGATGATGATGAAGTTCGTGCCGACCCGTTCGCGCACGCGCCGCACGATCTCGACCGGGAAGCGGATGCGGTTCTCGTAGGCGCCGCCCCATGCGTCGTCGCGATGGTTCGTACGCGCGGCGATGAATTCGTTGATCAGATAGCCTTCGGACCCCATGATCTCGACGCCGTCGTAGCCCGCATGCTGCGCGAGCGCCGCGCATCGGACGAAATCGGCGATCGTCTCGTCGACTTCATCGCTGGTGAGCGCATGCGGCGTGAACGGGTTGATCGGCGCCTTCAGCGCACTCGGCGCGGCGAGTGCCGGGTGATACGCGTAGCGCCCGAAATGCAGGATCTGCAGCGCGATCTTGCCGCCCTCCGCATGCACCGCCCGCGTCACGACACGATGATGCTCGGCTTCTGCTTCGGTCGTCAGCATCGCGCCACCGGGCGCCGGACGGCCCCGCTCGTTCGGCGCGAATCCGCCCGTGACGCTCAGGCCGGCCTCGCCGCGCGCACGCTCCGCATAGAACGCCGCCATCCGCTCGAAGCCGTTCGGCGCCTCCTCGAGACCCACGTGCATCGACCCCATCAGCACTCGGTTCCTGAGCGACGTGAAGCCGAGCTCGAGCGGGGTCGTCAGATGCGGATAACGCGACGTCATGGGGTGTCTCCATTTTTATGCAACAAGTTGCACAGATAGTAGTCGACCGCTTTCGTTTATGCAACCCGTTGCATAAACGCATCCGTCATCTTGTACTGTGGCCCCGATATGGCAAGATGCGGTTCATTCCGAGGCCACCTCCGATCCGACATGTCCCTGCCCCACGCACTCCTCACCGCTCTCGCCGAACGCCCGGGTTCAGGCTCCGAACTCGCCGACCGCTTCGATCGCTCGATCGGCTATTTCTGGCAGGCGACGCATCAGCAGATCTACCGCGAGCTGGGGCGTCTCGAGGAAACGGGCTGGATCGAATCGCTGCCGGCCGAATCGGGGCGCGGCCGCAAGCGCGCGTACCGGATCCTGCCGGCCGGCAAGAAGGAGTTGCGGCGCTGGATCGCTGAACAGGAAGACCCGACGCCGCTGCGCGAGGCGTTGATGGTGCGCCTGCGTGCGGAAGCGGTGCTCGGCCCGGCCGGCCTCGAGGACGAAATCAGGCGACGCATCGCGTTGCACCAGGAGAAGCTCGACCTGTATCTGCAGATCGAGGCACGCGATTTCTCGGAAGCGGTCGATTCGCGCACGAAGCGCCTTCAGCACCTGGTCCTGCAGGCCGGCATCGCGAACGAGCGGTTCTGGGTCGAATTCTCGCAGCATGCGCTCGACGTGCTGCGCTTGCCGAAAGACTGAACGACTGACGGAGGACATGACGATGACGCAGAAAACCGTGCTCTGCTATGGCGATTCAAACACACACGGCACCCGCCCGATGACGCGCGCCGGCGTACTGGAGCGGTTCGCACGCGAAGAACGCTGGACCGGCGTGCTGGCGCACACGCTCGGCGCGAGCTGGCGGGTCATCGAAGAAGGATTGCCCGCGCGCACGACCGTGCATGACGATCCGATCGAAGGCCGGCACAAGAACGGCTTGTCGTATCTGCGCGCGTGCCTCGAAAGTCACTTGCCCGTCGATGTCGTCGTGCTGATGCTCGGGACCAACGATCTGAAGACACGCTTCTCGGTCACCCCCGCCGACATCGCGACGTCGGTCGGCGTGCTGCTTGCCGAGATCGCTGCGTGCGGTGCCGGCCCGTCCGGTACGTCACCGAAGCTCGTGCTGATGGCGCCTGCGCCGATCGTCGAGGTCGGCTTCCTCGGCGAGATCTTCGCGGGCGGCGCCGCGAAGTCGAGGCAGCTCGCGAAGCGGTACGAACAGGTGGCAAGCGACGCCGGTGCGCACTTTCTCGATGCCGGCGCGATCATCGAGGTGAGCCCGGTGGATGGCGTTCACTTCGCGGCCGATCAGCATCGTGCGCTCGGGCAGCGCGTCGCGGCCCTTCTGCAGCAGATTGTGTAACGCGGACGAGCACTGAACCACAACCGCGCGGCGTCCACCGGCACGCCGCGCGCGGAAAACCGGTCACGCGTCCGGCAGGATCACCACCTTGCCCTTCACCTGCCGGTTGGCCATCCGCGCGATCGCATCGGCCGCATCGGCCAGCGACACGCGCTCGGTGATCGCGAGTCGTACCTTGCCGGCCGCGAACCATTCGGCAAGCAGGCGCATGTTCGCGACATGCTGCTTCGGATCGCGGCGCACCGCATCGCCCCAGAACACACCCAGAATGTCGCGCTCCTTGAGCAGCGCCAGGTTCAGCGCGATCTTCGGAATCTCGCCGGCCGCGAAGCCGACCACGAGGAACCGGCCGCGCCACGCGGTCGCGCGCAGCGCCGCTTCACTGTAGGCACCGCCCACCGGATCGTAGACGACGTCGGCACCGCGCCCGCCGGTCAATTCGTCCACGCGGCGGCGCAGGTCTTCGGTCGCATAGTCGATCGTCTCGTCGGCGCCCGCTTCACGGCACAGCGCCAGCTTGTCCGCACTCGACGCCGCCGCGATCACGCGCGCGCCGAGCGCCTTCGCGATCTCGATCGCGGCGAGGCCAACGCCGCCCGCCGCGCCCAGTACGAGCAACGTCTCGCCTTCTTGCAGCCGCGCGCGCTGCTGCAACGCGTGCAGCGACGTGCCGTACGCGAGCACGAGCGCCGCGCCCTGCTCGAATGTCATGCCCGGCGGCAGCGCGGCAATCTGGTGCACGTCGGCCACGCACTGCTGCGCGAACCCGCCGTGCCCGGTGAACGCGACCACCGAATCACCCGGCTGCCACGCGGTCACGCCCTCGCCCACCGCGTCGATCACGCCGGCAAATTCCGCGCCGGGCGAAAACGGCAGCGTCGGCTTCACCTGGTACAGCCCCTGGACGATCAGCGCGTCGGGGAAATTGAGCGACGCGGCCTTCACCTGAACCCGGACCTGGCCCGCGGCCGGTTCGGGAATCGCCACGTCCTCGATGCGCAAGCTGTCGATCGGGCCGAATGCGGTACACAACAGGGCTTTCATGTTCGTCTCTCTCCTTGTGCGGCGTGGCCGCGCGTCGAGTCATCCCGCGGGACACGCCCGCACGGCCGGTTCACGGCGAATACGCAACAGCCGACAAAATCGGCATCCGCGACATCGTCTGCATTCCGGAATGTCGGTGAAGCCATGATCAGAACCACGCGTCGCGCATGTCGAGCGTCGTCGTGTCGACGCTCGCGAGCAGATCGAGCTGCGCATCCACTTTCGGCAATTCCCAGTTGAAGAAATAGCGGGCCGCCGCACGCTTGCCGTCGTGGAAATCGTCGGCGTGCCCGTGCGCGGCGAGCGTCACGTCGAGCCACAGCCACGCAACGACGAGATGGCCGAACGCTTCCAGGTAGACGCTCGCGTTCGCGAGCCGCGCCTGCGGATCGCCGATCGCGCCGAGTTGCCGTGTGACCTCGACCAGCCGCGCCCACCGCTTCGCCAGCGCATCGGCCTGTTCGCGCAGGCCGGCATCGAGCATCCGCGCGCGTTCGACGGTCGCGCCGATCCGCGCATCGAGTGCGTGCAGCAACGCGCCATCGTCCTGTGCGACCTTGCGACCCAGCAGGTCGAGCGCCTGGATTCCGTGCGTGCCTTCGTGAATCGGATTGAGACGATTGTCGCGATAGAGCCGCTCGACCGCGTAATCGCGCGTATAGCCATAGCCGCCGTGCACCTGGATCGCGAGGTCGTTCGCGGCGAGACACCATTGCGACGGCCAGCTTTTCGCGATTGGCGTCAGGATGTCGAGCAGGCGCGTGGATTGAGCGCGCACGTCCGCATCGTCGTGCGCGCGTGCTTCATCGACCTGCTTCGCGCAATACAGGATCAGCGCCAGACCGCCTTCGACATAGGCCTTCTGCGCGAGCAGCATGCGCCGCACGTCCGGATGTTCGACGATCGGCGCCTGCGGCGCGGCGGCATCCTTGCCCGCCGGCCCGAGCGGGCGCCCCTGCGGCCGGTTGCGCGCATAGTCGAGCGCGTGCAGATAACCCGTGTAGCCGAGCGCCACCGCGCCCGCGCCGACACCGATGCGCGCCTCGTTCATCATGTGGAACATGTAGGCGAGGCCGTGGTTCGGCTGGCCGACCAGATAGCCGATCGCGCCCGCACGCCCTTCGGGACGGTAGCGCGTGCCTTCGCCGAAGTTCAGCAGGCAGTTGGTGGTGCCGCGATAGCCCATCTTGTGGTTCAGCCCCGCGAGCACCACGTCGTTGTGCTCGCCCAGCGCCGCGCCGTCGGCGCCCGGCAGGTACTTGGGCACGATGAACAGCGAAATGCCGCGCGTGCCGGGCGGCAGCCGGCCGTGTTCGTCGGGAATCTTCGCGAGCACGAGGTGGACGATGTTCTCCGTCAGCTCGTGTTCGCCGCCCGAGATCCACATCTTGTTGCCGGTCAGCCGGTAGCGCGGGCCGAGCGGCGAGTCGCCTTCGAAATCCGCGCGCGTCGCGATGTCGGACAGCGACGAACCGGCTTGCGGCTCGGACAGGCACATGGTGCCGAGATAGCGCCCTTCCAGCTCCGGGCGCGCGAACGCATCGATCTGCGCGGCGCTGCCGTGCGCGACGAGCAGGTTCGCGTTGGCGGCGGTCAGGAACGGATAGGCGGACGTCGCGATGTTCGCGGCCTGGAAGAACAGGAACGATGCGGCTTCGACCAGCTTCGGCAAGCGCATGCCGCCGAGCGCTTCGTCATGGCCCGCGGCGATCAGCCCGGCGTCCGCAAAGGCGCGCACGGCCGGTTCGACGTCCGGGATCAGCGTCACGCGCTCGCCGTCGAACTGCGGTTCCTCGCGATCGCCACGTGCCGCATGCGGAGCGAACAGGTCTTCGGCAATCCGCTCGCTGGTGTCGAGCACCGCGTCGAACGTCTCGCGACTGTGCTCGGCGTAACGCGGCAGCGCGACGAGCGCTTCCGCGTCGAGCCAGTCATACAGCAGGAACGCGAGATCGCGTCGCGACATCAACAGGCTCATCGTGCTGCCTCCCGGGGCCGGCTTCGTCAGCCGAATGAAGGGTTGCTTGACTGAAAGTGCTGGCAGGAATTTAGCACGGTCGTTCTAAAACGACAACGACGGATCCGCTAGTCCGCGTAACCGGGATTGCGCCGATCGAGCCGGCGCAGCAAGCCGGGCCAGACGAGCGCCCCGGCGCCCATCCCGCGCGTCACCGCGGCGATCTGCTGCTTGATGCCGTCGAGAATCGGTTGCGCGATCGGCAACAGCGCCGAGCCGCCCGCCTGCGCACGGACCTGGATCATGCAGGCCGCTTCGAAGAAATACATCGCGACGAACGCGTCCGCCGGCGTCGCGCCGACGGTCAGCAAGCCGTGATTGCGCAGCATCAGGTTCGTGTTGGCGCCGAGGTCGTGCACGAGGCGCGCTTTCTCGCCCTCGTTGAGCGCAATGCCCTCATAGTCGTGATAGCCGAGCGACGCCAACACGCCGAGCGACTGCTGCGACAGCGGCAGCAAGCCGCCTTCCTGCGCCGACACGGCGACGCCGTTGATCGAATGCGTATGCATCACGCACAGCGCGTCTTCGCGGGCCGCATGCACCGCGCTGTGAATGGTGAAGCCGGCCGGGTTGATCTCGTAAGGTGATTCGGACACCTTGCGTCCGTCGAGATCGACCTTCACCAGCGACGATGCCGTGATCTCGTCGAACATCATCCCGTACGGGTTGATCAAGAAGTGGTGCTCGGGGCCGGGCACACGCGCGGAAATATGGGTGAACACGAGATCGTCCCAGCCGAACAGCGCGGTGAGGCGGTAAGCCGCCGCCAGGTTGACTCGCGCGTCCCATTCGGTCGGGGAAACTGCCTGCTTCACGCTGACATCGGATGAGGCCACGTCGACACTCCTCGTTCAAGGATGGATGCGTACCGGGCCGCACGATGCGGCCCGGCCTGGGGATTGTGTCACCCTGCCCGGGGCTTCGCGAGCTGATCCGCAACCGGCAGGCTGCGGATGCGCGTGCCGGTCGCCGCGAAGATCGCATTGGTCAGCGCCGGCGCAACGGGCGGCAGGCCCGGCTCGCCCACGCCGCCGAGCGGTGTCGCAAAATCGTCCGGCGCGACGAGATGCACGCGGATTTCGCGCGGCGCCTCGTTCATGCGCAGCACCTGGAAGCCGTTGAAGTTGCTCTGCTCCGGATGGCCGTCCTTGAACGTGATCTCGCCGTGCAGCGCGATGCCGAGCCCCATCACCACCGCGCCCTCGAGCTGCGAGCGTACCCGCTCCGGATTGACCTGCGGCCCGCAGTCGATCGCGATGTCGACGCGCGGCACCGTGATCTTGCCGTCGGCATCGACCTGCACCTCGCACACCACCGCCGTGTACGACACGAAGCTGCGATGTGCGGCGATCCCGAGCCCGTGCCCCTTCGGCAGCTTGCGCCCCCAGCCGGCGCCGTGCGCGACCCTCTCGACCACGCGCCGCAGCCGGCCGGTATCGATCGGATACAGCGCCGGATCCTCGCCGTAGTTCGTGTTCTTCACCGTGATGTGCGGCTCGAAACGCCGCGCGGGCCCGATCAGGTCGAGCAGGAAATCCTTCGGGTCGCGGCCGGCCGCATGCGCCAGCTCCGACACGAAGCTCTGGATGCCGAACGCATGCGGGATGTTGTAGACCGAGCGGAACCAGCCGATCCGCGTGTGCGCTTCCGCGGCCGGATTCTCGATCCGCACGTTCGGAATCGCGAACGGCAGGTCCGCGATCCCTTGTGCGAGTTCTCCCGGCTGCTCATGCACGACGCCGGCCCTGAACGTCGACTGGATCGACGGCGCGACCGTGCGATGCTGCCACGCGACCACCTTCCCTGACGCATCGATCCCGCCGTCGAACGCCTCGAGCGACACCGCGTGGAAATAGTCGTGCGCGATGTCGTCCTCACGCGTGAACGTCAGCTTGACGGGCGCGCCGACCGCCTTCGACAGCAGCGCCGCCTCCACCACGTAGTCGGGCTTCGACTTGCGGCCGAAACCGCCGCCGAGCAGCGTCACGTTGACCGTCACGCGTTCCGTCGGCAACCCGAGCGCCTTCGCGACCTCGTCGCGCGTGGTCTGCGGCGCCTGCGTGCAGGTCCACACGTCGCAGCGGCCGTCGGCCACGCGCGCGACGGCCGCGGGCGGCTCCATCGTCGCGTGCGCGAGATGCGGGATGTAGTACGTCGCACGCACGCGCTTCGCGGCGCCGGCCAGTGCCGCCGTCGCGTCGCCGTCGTTGCGGATCACGTCGCCCGGCTGCGCGGCGGCCGCTTCGAGCGTCTTGCGATACGCGGCGGAATCGTAGTTCGCGTTGGGCCCGCGCTTCCAGTCGATCTTCAGTTGCGCGCGCGCCTGGATCGCCGTCCACGTATCGCGCGCGACGACGGCCACGCCGCCGAGCGGCTGGAAACCGGACGGCAGCGGTGTTTGCGCCAGCTGCACGACCTTGACGACACCCGGCAGCTTCTCCGCCGCCGATGCATCGAACGACCCCACCGTGTCGCCGTGGGCCGGCGGTCGCGCGACGACCGCATACAGCATCCCGTCGAGCCGCGTGTCGATCCCATAGTGCGCACGGCCGCCGACGATGTCGCGCCCGTCGATCAACGCCGTTTCGCCCTTGCCGATATAGCGGAATTCGGCCGGCGCCTTCTGCGCCACCGTGGCCGGATCCGGCGCCGGCAGCGCCGCTGCCTTCGCCGCCAGTTCACCGAAGCCGAGCTTGCGCCCGCTCTTCGTGTCGACGACCTCATGCACCGTCGCCTTGACCTGACGCGCATCGACGCCCCACGCCGCGGCGGCCGCCTGCTCGAGCATCGTGCGCGCGGCCGCGCCCGCGCGGCGCAGCGCGGCGAAGCTCTGGCGCAGGCTGCGCGATCCGTCGGTGTTCTGGTTGCCGTAGCGCGGCTCGTCGCCGACGGCCTGCGCGACCTTCACGCGCGCCCAGTCGGCGCCCAGCTCGTCCGCCACCACGAGCGCGACGCTCGTGCGCACGCCCTGCCCCATCTCGGAACGGATGCAGGTTACGGTGACCGTACCGTCCGGTGCGATCGCGACGAACAGGTGCGGATCGTCGCGCAACCCGTGCGGCATCCCCGCGCCGCCATACTGCGGATTCGCGCTGACGGGTGGCTGCACCGGTGTCGCCGCGTGGACGAGCGACGGCACGCCGAACGCGAGCAGCAGCCCACCGGACGCGAAGCCGAGCAGCAGCGCGCGACGGCTTTCGTTATGGACGGAGAGTTCGGGTGCGCTCATGCGGCACCTCCGCGGCGTACAGCCAGGCGGATCGCCGCACGAATGCGCGTGTAGGTGCCGCAGCGGCAGATGTTGCCGGACATCGCATCGTCGATGTCGGCGTCGGTCGGATGGGGATTCGTTTTCAGCAGCGATGCGGCCTGCATGATCTGTCCGGACTGGCAGTAGCCGCACTGCGCGACGTTCAGTTCCTGCCAGGCCTGCTGCAGCGGATGATCGACGTCCGTCGACAGTCCCTCGATCGTCGTCACGCGCTTGCCGGAAGCGGCCGCGACCGGGGTGATGCACGAGCGGATCGCCACGCCGTCGAGGTGCACGGTGCAGGCGCCGCACAGCGCCATGCCGCAGCCGAACTTGGTGCCGGTATGGCCGAGGACATCGCGCAGATACCAGAGCAACGGCATGTCGGGATTGCCGTCGAAGTGTTGCTCGCTACCGTTGACGGTCAGCGTGATCATCGTTCACCTCCTGGTCGAGGCGCCCGCATCGCACCACGGGTGCCGGTGGGGATTCGAACGGCGGCGGGTGCGCCCTGCTGCGCCGGTCCCGCGCCGTCTTGTGGACTGCTCCGCCGGCTGGACCGGCGGTCAATGCGTTGTAATCGGTGCGGCGGGCTGGGATGGCCATCGGGCATGCGATCCGGATGGATAGCGGGCACGCACCCGCCCGGATTCTGCCCCATGCAAACCGTCACGCCGGCAACGCGATCATGTCGGAACTGCCAGAAAGGGCGACCCGGATCGCGGCACCTGCGTGCCATGTCCGGCCCCGGCAGCTTCGACATTGCTCACGGGAGCTGGAATCGTATGCGGAATCGCCCGGGCTCCAACTCTAACTGATGTGCGGCAGTTTTGCGTCGCCGGTGCATGTCGGCACGGGCGAGTGACAAACCGGGGAGAGGTTGAAAGGGAATCGATGACGCATGACGCTCGTCACGCGAGTGGGACCCACTGACGCGCCCGTCCCGGCGGGCGATGAGGGGGCGACGCTGGTGCGTCACATGGCGCTGACGTCGAGCGCCAGTGCTTCAAGCCGATTGCACGCGCTTCAATGGATTGCCAACGCCGGCCGGGAACGATGCCGCGCCGGGCTACCCGGTACGATTCCCGACCAGCGTGGCCTCGATCGGCGCTCCAGTGATTGCGGGCACCCCGCTCGTACGGCATGCGGGTGCCCAGCCACGCTCACGGCGATCTCAACGCCTGCAACCCCAGCGTGAGCGCATTGAACGGCATCTCCGACGACCGCATCGAAAAGGTCGTTGCCTTCGCGGGTGCCCCCGGATTACGCATCAGCGCGTGAACGATCCGCTCGCTCGCGTGACCGTCGCCGTATGGATTGCTCGCCCGCGCCATTTCCCCGTACGCGCTGTCGCTATCGAACAGCCGTGATGCCTCCCACACGATCCGTTCCTGATCGGTACCGACGAGCCGCGCGGTGCCGGCTTGAATCGCTTCGGGCCGCTCCGTCGTCTCGCGCGTAACCAGCACCGGCTTGCCCAGCGCCGGCCCTTCTTCCTGAATGCCGCCCGAATCGGTGATGATGAAATGCGCGCGAGACATCAGGAATACAAACGACAGATACTCCTGCGGCTCGATCAGGTAGATGTTCGGCAGGTGGCCGAGCCGGGTGCGCGCCGGCTCTCGCACGTTCGGATTCATGTGCAGCGGATAGACGAACTGCGCGTCGGGATAGCGGTTCGCGAGCGTGCACAGCGCATCGCAGAAATTCTGGAACGGCTCGCCGAAACTTTCGCGACGATGCCCGGTGATCAACACGACGCGCCGCGACGGTTCGAGAAACGGAAACTGTCCCGCAACCTTCTCCGACAACGCCGTGGTGTGATCGAGCATGCGCTTGACGTCGTGCAGCGCATCGATCACGGTATTGCCGGTCAGCACGACCGCCCCGCCCGATACGCCCTCGCTGAGCAGGTTGTCCCGTGCCTGCCCGGTCGGTGCGAAATGCCACGACGACACGGCATCGGTCACGCGGCGGTTCAGCTCCTCCGGCCAGGGCGACCAGATGTCACCGCTACGCAAGCCGGCCTCCACGTGCCCGACCGGCAGATAGCGGTAAAACGCCGCGAGACTGACCGCGAGCGTGGTCGTTGTATCGCCGTGGACCAGCACGACGTCCGGACGCAATTCGTCGAAGACGATGCCGATTGCCTGCAGAATGCCCGTCGTCACGTCGGTCAGCGTCTGACTTCGGCGCATCACGTTGAGATCGTAGTCGGGCTTGATGTCGAACAGCGTCAGCACCTGATCGAGCATTTCGCGGTGCTGCGCGGTCACGCATACCCTGGCGTCGACACCGGCTTGTGCCTTCAAAGCACGCACCAGCGGTGCCATCTTGATGGCCTCCGGCCGAGTCCCGAACACAAGCAAAATCTTTTTCATCGTTATCCTCGTTGAACCGTTTCGCGCTGAATGAACCTGCTCGCGGTGCGAAGCATGTATTCAGGCGGCGCCTCCCGTACTCGCACACGGTCGACACGCTGCGGTGTCGCGGAGCGAGCACGCCACCTGGTTCGCGCGGTCTGCGCCACGCGAATCGTCGTACTACCGGCGTCCCGTTGCCACTTGATCAGTCACGTCATGAGTCGTTCCTCGCTTGGCCAGGCGTCCCGTCTGTTCGTCACGTCTTTTCCTTACAGCAATATTCAAACCAGCCGCCCTGCGACCGTGTCCAGTTCACACTGCATGCACCGCGCACCCACCGTGCGCGACGGAATGTTTCACAACTGCTACGTGTGTCGCAGCGCCACCCAGGCGCGATACAGGCAAATATCCGGGCAGTCGCACGGTCCCTTCGACGACGTCGTCCGAGGAATCTCGAATGCATGCCGAGCGTCCGTTGCGCATCGAATCGCTCGCATCCGTCGAAACGCGTTGCGCTTCCTCGCTCCGCCACTTTTGTCTGTGCAGCCGACGGCGCGAGCGATCGTCTGGCCGTGGTCATGCTCGACGGATCAATTCGACACGCAAAGTCATTCACGTCGCACGAATCGACGGGGTGGGAAATGTTGCGAATGTGTAACGCGGATCCGGAACGGGGTTGTCGCATCGGCGTCCGGCCCATGCAACGCACGCGCCCTCATGGAATGCGCCGGCATTCCGGTCGATGCACACGCAACGAACGACTCGATGCGCATCGGCGCGCGGCGTCGCACTGCCAAGGCGGCGCAGGTTCGGCAGACAATTCGCTCGACGCTCGACACGTACATGCTGCGACGCCGATCACGTGCGGGCATCCGGCCGGGGGGGGCACACTGATTCTTCGATGAATCAAAAATCTCCGCCGTCGTTCGCGCCATGCGCGCACCCTCCACCCCCGCTCCTTGCTGCGCGTGGCATCGCGGCCGATGGCTCACGCCTTGCTTGATGACGGACACGTGTGCCCCGAAACACTCGCCCGGCAGCGGACGAACGAGGGCGCCCGGGCAACGAAACAGGAAGGAAACGCGACGCGTCCGCGTGGGGCGTATGACGAGTGCTCCAGCGTGCCGACGCGCCCTGTCGAAGTACGCGTGATCCACGAGCCTGGTTCCCGCTCCGAAGCAAGGAACCGGCCCGTGAACGCAAACATAGGTACCAGCCTCGGGTTCACCCGCACTACGGTGACCCGAGCCACAACGTCGACACGTCAGCCAGGCGCGACACGGCCAACGCCGCGCCCGGCGACGATTGCACAGGACCACCGCGCAGGAGCCCAAGACCATGAACCGGCCCGCGCTTTGCCCGACCGTACGCTCGCGCGTAGCGGCCACCGTCGCGCTGTGTCGCCTGTGGCACGTCGCCTGCTGTATCGCTGCGTGCGGTTTCGCGCTGCACGCGAGCGCCGCCGAACTTCGCCTCAACGGGCTGTACCAACGCGCCGACGGTGCGATCACCGTGCGCCTGAACGGCGTCGGCATCGACCCGTATTTCGCGGCGAAGGCGCTGCTCGCCGCGTCCGACGCGCAACTTGATGCCCGTCAGGCTGCACTCGCGTGGATCGCATGGCTGCTGCCGCGCCAGCGCCAGGATGGCGGCTTCGATCGCTACTGCATGAAGAATGGCCGCTACCGCGCATGCGCCGACGCGGAAACCGACGACGCGATGATGGCGACCTGGATCGAACTGCTCGCCCGCTTCGCGCCGCCCGACGGCTTGCCCGCCGCGTGGGAACTCAGCCTGAACCGCGCCGGTTCGCACCTGGACACCCTGCTCGACAAGCCCTCCGGCGTCTATCAGATCTCGTCGTCGCTGCATGTCTCATTGCTGATGGACAACGTCGAAGTACACAGCGCGTTCCAGGCCCTCGCCGCGTACTACGTCCGACGCGCCGACTACACGCATGCGGGTCCGTGGAGCCAGCGTTCCGACCAGCTGGCATCCGCGATCCTGAAGGTCTTCTGGCGCGGCACCGGATCCGGCTTTCGTGCGAGCACGCAGCAGATCAGCGATACGAGTTTTTATCCGGCGAAGATCGCGCAGATCCTCCCGCTCCTTTCCGGTATTCAGGTACCCGAACAATCTGGCGAGACGATCTACGCGCAGTGGATGCGGAAGTACGGCAAGAGCTGGCCGCAACTCGCCAACACCGATTATCCGTGGAGCTTGATCGCGCTGGTTGCGCTCAAGATGAACGATTGGGGCACCGTCGCCTGCTGGCAAGCACGATCGGGCCCATACCGGCACGGCGCGCACTGGAACGTACTGGAGGAGTCGCTTTATCTGGCATTCGAACACCGGACGGCCGCGCCCGTCATCCCCGCTCGATGCGGATTCACGACGGCAGCGGCAACCGCATCGCGCTGACGCAACGGCGTGCGCGATCCATGATGACTGACAGGTAGGAGACGTGTGATGTGTGGCATCGTCGGCGCAGTCGCGCAACGGGACATCGTCCCGATTCTGATTGAAGGTTTGCGTCGCCTCGAGTACCGCGGCTACGATTCGTGCGGCGTGGCGACGATCGTCGACGGCCAGGCGCGTCGCGAACGCAGTGTGTCGCGTGTCGCCGATCTCGACGCGCACGTGCGCACCACCGGCCTCGCCGGCAGCACGGGCATCGCGCACACGCGCTGGGCGACGCACGGCGCACCGGCAACCTGCAACGCGCATCCGATCTTCTCGCGCAACGAAATCGCGCTCGTGCACAACGGCATCATCGAGAACCACGAAACGTTGCGCAAGCAACTTTCTGACGCACACTACGAATTCGACGGCCAGACCGACACCGAAGTCGTCGCGCACCTGATCCACAGCCAGTATCGCGGCGACCTGCTCGCCGCCGTGCGTGCAGCGACATCACAGCTTCACGGCGCGTACGCGATCGCCGTATTCAGCAAGCACGAGCCGCAGCGGCTGATCGGTGCGAAGGTCGGCTCACCGCTCGTCGTCGGCTTGAAGGACGGCGAATGCTTTCTCGCCTCCGACGCGCTCGCGCTTGCCGGCATCACCGACCGCTTCATCTTTCTCGAGGAAGGCGACATCGTCGAGTTGACGCCGGGCGGCGTGCGCATACTCGATCGCGGCGGCGCGCCGGTCGAGCGCGCGGTACAAACCATTTCCTCTGCGCAGGCCGCGGTCGAACTCGGACCGTACCGGCATTTCATGCAGAAGGAGATTTTCGAGCAACCGAAGGCCGTGGCCGCGACCCTCCCGGATGCGGGGCTGTTCGACCCGGCCGTATTCGGCCCCGACGCCGCGCGGGCGTTCGAGCAGATCGACAACGTGCTGATTCTCGCGTGCGGCACGAGTCACTATTCCGGCCTGACCGCGCGCCGCTGGCTCGAAACGATCGCGCGCGTGCCCGCGCAGGTCGAGATCGCGAGCGAATACCGTTACAGCGACGCGCTCGCGATACCGAATACGCTGGTGGTGAGCGTGTCGCAATCCGGCGAGACCGCCGACACGCTCGCCGCGCTCAAGTACGCGCAGGCGCTCGGCCATATCGACACGCTGGCGATCTGCAACGTGCCGACCAGCGCGATGATGCGGCAGACCGGCCTGCGCTTCCTGACGCGGGCCGGCCCTGAAATCGGCGTCGCGTCGACCAAGGCGTTCACGACGCAGCTGGTCGCGCTGTTCATTCTCGCCGTCACGCTCGGCCGGCTGCGCGGCTACGTCGACGATGCGCAGCTCGCGCGCTACACGATGCAATTGCGGCGGCTGCCTGGTGCGCTCGAGGATGTGCTCGGGCTCGAGCCGCAGATCGAGCGCTGGGCGGCGGAATTCTCGCAACACGAGAATGCGCTGTTTCTCGGGCGCGGGCTGCACTACCCGATCGCGCTCGAAGGTGCGCTGAAGCTGAAGGAGATTTCGTATATCCACGCGGAGGCGTATCCCGCGGGTGAGTTGAAGCACGGGCCGCTGGCGCTCGTGACGCACACGATGCCCGTCGCGACGATCGCGCCGAACGACGCGCTGCTCGAGAAGCTGAAGTCGAACATGCAGGAAGTGCGGGCGCGCGGCGGGCAGCTTTACGTGTTCGCCGATGCCGATACGCGGATCGACAACAGCGAAGGCGTGTCGGTGCTGCGGATGCCGGATTACTACGGGCTGTTGTCGCCGATCCTGCATGTGGTGCCGTTGCAGTTGCTCGCATATCACGCGGCGTGTTTGCGTGGCGCGGATATCGACAAGCCGAGGAATCTGGCGAAATCGGTGACGGTCGAGTGAGGGGGTTGGGTAAACCGGGGGCGGACTGGTGAAGGTCTTCGAGGGATCAAGCTGGCCCGCCCTACACAATTCGAACGTGTGACCTACGTTTTGGAAGGCCGTTGCTCGTGTCGCGCCGCGTCTTGCTGGGTGCAGCTTGCATCCAACTCGCCGGACCTGCACGACTTCATCAGGCATGCTGTCGCTAGGGGAATGCGCCGGGGCGAGCTAGCGTCCCTTTGCTGGGAAAACATAGACATGGAACGGCGTGCCGCGTAATTGCCAGTCACGAAAACGGACACGCCGTGAACCGTACCGCTGTCCAGCGTCGCTACGGCCGTGCTATAGGCCCGCAGGGACACCGGGTATGTCGTGCCCTTCGCCGTCATTGCGAACGCCCTTACGCGAGCTTTCTGCCGTGCAGTATGCAGTGTGGCGAGCGCAGAAATTGCGCAAGTAACGAGGATGGACAATCGGCAGATCAAGCGCGACCGATCTCCTGACGCCGCGCACCTTCACCGGTCCACCAGCCCATCGCCATCGCTGAATTGTCCAGCGCACATCGGCTCCGCAGTCCCGCGCAGAAATCTCTATCGAGTTTTGGCCTGGAGCGGGCGACCAACTATGAGCGCGGCGTCATAACGCAGGCGACACTGGTCGATTGTTCGGAAGGCATCGAAATACATGCGAATGCTCCGCCGTGGTTGAATGCTGAAACCGGCTGCCCTATGGACGCGTCGGCATCGCCCCTCATAAGGCTTAGAGACGCGAGAAAGTCCGTATTCGCTTTTTTATCCGAGCCCGGATTCAGCATGTTATTGACTATGCCCACGGCACCGACAAAGTGCATAAGATTGACGGGATCGGATCGGTCCCCTACCACGCCAATCCTTGTAATCTTGTCAGCACTGTTGACGTAGAGGTGAATTCCGAGCTGGCTCTCAAAGTGCCCATTCGCCAAATCGAGCTTCTTCAGTTCAGCTATCCCTCGTTGAAAACGTTCGTCATTAAGCGTTACTTCGATTCCATCTTTTGTCTTGCTCATCCGCCGGATCGTATCATTCCCGTCGGCCGTTGCCAGCTCGTCATACTGCTTTCGGAATGTCTCTGGTTTAAGGTCGATCCAAACGTCTGCTGACTGCGGCTGCGCGCTAACAGCCGAAACTGCTGGCGCATTAGGGCTAGACACTGGCGATACCGTAGGCGATTGGTCCGATTCACTACACGCAGTCAGAGCAACGACAGCCGAACATACCAACATCAACGCTTTCACGATTCCCCCGTAATATGGTTTCGAATTATCCGCTCACAGTCTGACTCAATTGCGCAACATACCGCAACTTCCAATTCAAACCCGGGAAAAATGATGGTGGACGGCAATGCAGCGTTGATCGCGTTCATTGGCGTGCTCGCTGGCGGCTACCTCAACATTTCTTGGCAGAGGACTATTGCCGGTTTCGTGACGGTACTAGCTGGGGAATTAGCCTCACACATGGCGGTATTTCCCCATGCTGCGGGACATGTTGAATGGCATGATTGTGGCGATTGAGCAGGGATAGCGCCTTTGCCATAGCGTTTTCCGACCACGAGAAAATGAGCAATGACGAAATTAAGGCGCGGCTTACAGGATGCCTTGACACGGTCAACAGAGGAGACCAACGCCTTCATGAACTGATCGCCAACCTTAAGGCATTCGCCAACCAGCAGTACTTGGATGCCAGAACAAATCTGGCTGCGCGCAATATTCTCGTCAATAGGCTGACTTCGGTCTGCGATTGGTACGCAACATCGCGAGCAAACTAGAATGCGAGCACACTCTGAGCATGGTGAGTGCAGTTCCGCGCGCTGATCGGGGCACAATCAAACGGTGCGCTCGACTCGAAACTCGTTGATCTTTCAGGAAATTGCTGGCCCGCCCTACACGATTCGAACGTGTGACCTACGGCTTAGAAGGCCGTTGCTCTATCCAACTGAGCTAAGGGCGGTCGGGGAGAAAAGACACGGCTGGCGCGGGCTGCATTTGACACGAGGCATCGAGCAACGACATAACCGCCCAACTCGATGCCCCGAAACAAAACGGGCCCGGCATGAAGCCGAGCCCGAAATTATACCCGATCATCGCGCCACATCACGCGAGATCAACGTTCGCAGCATCAAACCGGCTGCGGATGCAGCATGAACCAGCCGAGGCAGAACACACCGGCGATCACGCAATACACGCCGAACGAAGCCAGCCGGCCACGCCCTTCGAAATAGCGCATCAGGAACCGCACGCTCAGGTACGCGGCAATCGCCGTCAGCACGCCGCCGAGCAGCGCATCGGCGAGTTGGTCGCGCGCATGGAACAGCTTCGGCAGTTCCAGCACACCCGCCGCGAAGATGATCGGCGTACCGAGCAGGAACGAGAATTCCGCGGCCTTCTCCGCCGTCAGCCCCGCGGCATTGCCGGCGATCATCGTCAGCCCGCTGCGCGAGAAGCCCGGAATCAGCGCGCCGATCTGCGCGAGACCCACGAAGAACGCCTGCTTGAACGTCATCTTCTCCGGTGCCTGATGCGCGCGGCTGCGCTGGATGCGATCGCCGAGCCACAGCAGCACGCCGTTCACGATCAGCGCGACCGCGACGATCCGCAGGTCGTGGAACACGCGCTCGATCCGCTTCTCGAGGAGCAGCCCGACGATGCCGGTCGGGATCGTACCGATGATGAGCGCCCACATCAGGTGCCCGTCGTCGTTCTTGCGGCCGCCGAGTTGCGCGAAGAAGCCGCTGATCAGCGCGATCCAGCGCGCGCGGAAATACCACAGCAGCGCCAGCGCGGTGCCGAGGTGCAGCGCGACGAGGAACGGCAGCAGTTGCGGTGCGTGCTTGTCGATGTGCATGCCGAACAGCGCCGGCACGAGCAGCGTATGGCCAAGGCTGCTGACGGGGAAGAGTTCGGTGACGCCCTGCAGGACGCTCAGGAATACCAGAAACCAGAGACTCACGCGTCGGTCCTTTTAGTGAAGTTTGAGCGGAAAGGGAAGCGGACGACGCGATGCGCGTCCGAAAAACGCGCCCCGATTATGCCGAGCCCGGATTACTGCGCCAAGGCATTTGGCTGGATATTGCGGCAATGCACACAAACGCTTGCAACTTGTAAGCAGCCAGAAAGCAAAAAGCCCGCCATTTGCATGGCGGGCCTTTCGACTTCGGCAGGAATTGCCGTCAGCGGCCGAGCTGATAGAAAAATAATACCGTGCTGCCGGTGAACATGCCGAACAGGGCGATACCCATTGCCATTGCCAGATCCATGGCCCCCTCCACGAAGTGTCATGACCCGGCAACATCACCGGTTTAGACGCATTATCCCGACCGTTGACGGTCTTAAAAACTCGCGATTTCCCGAGAAGGGTTTTCCCCGAGCCGCCACGGCCCGATAATGGAGCGCGCCGTTCCCGTCCACCCGCCCAACCCGATTCGCCATGCCGACCTTCCAGCAACACGACATTCACGAACTTCACGCCGGCCCGTCGCTCGTCCGGGTCGCTCCGCAATTCGGCGGCCGCCTGCTGTCATGGGAGGTCGACGGCGAACCGGTGATCTTCTGGCCGGACACGGCCGACTGGAGCAACCTCGCACGCGTGCGCGGCGGCAACCCGCTGCTGTTCCCGTTCCTCGGCCGACACCGCGTCGACGGCGAACTCGGCCGCTGGCGCGACGCCGCCGGCGTGGTGCGCGACCTGCCGATGCACGGGTTCGCGCGCGACCTGCCGTTTGCCGCGCAACCGTCGGCCGATGGCGCCGCGCTGTCGATGACGCTCGACGCGACCGACGCGCTGCGTGCAAGTTACCCGTTCGACTTCCGGTTCGAAACGACCTACCGGCTGGCCGACTCGCACACGCTCGAAGTCGCGCTGACGACGACCAATCGCGGCGACACGCCGCTGCCCTACTACGCCGGCCACCATTTCTATTTCGCGCTGCCGCACGGCGAACGCGCCGAAACCACGCTCGAGCTGCCGCCCACGCATCGTTGCGCGCAGCAGGCCGACGGTTCGATCAGCACGCCCGAACCGGGCGAAGCCCGTTATCACCTCGACAATCCGGACATCCTCGACCGCTTCCACTGCCTCGACAGCGTGCCGGCCACACCGGTGCGCATCGTGATGCCGGGCCGCCGCCGCACGATCGAGATCGCGCTCGACGTGCCGGGTTCGATCCCGTGGTATGCGGTAACGACCTGGACCGAGAAGCCGGATTCGGACTTTTATTGCGTCGAGCCGTGGCTCGGCCTGCCGGATGCGATCCACAACGGCCTCGGGCTGCGCATGCTCGCGTCGGGCGCAACCGAAACGGCCACGCTGCGGATTCGCGTCCTCCCGCTCGCCGGCTGATACGTAGGCTGAAACGCCGTCAGGCAACGCGCCGAACCGGAGCGCCGCAGCCCCGATAACGGCCCAAACTGCGGTGCGCGGGTCGAACCCGTTAAAATCGGATGTTTTGTGTTGCCTGCCGCGTCACGCGCGGCAGGGTTTTGCGAGGTTCAATGTTCGGAACAACAACGAAGCGACTCTTCGCAGCCGCCTGCGCCGCCCTGCTCGTCGCGTGCGGCTCCGCGCCTGTCGGCCCCGGGTTCTATCGCGTCGAGCGCGGCGATACGCTCTACAAGATCGCGCGCGACAACCGCACGTCGGTATCGAACATCGTGCGCTGGAACCAGATGACGAACCCCGATGCGATCGAAGTCGGCCAGGTGCTGCGCGTCGCGCCGCCGCCCGGCACGACCACCGCATCGACGCCGTCGACCACCGGCACCGGCAGTGCCGGCCGGGCCCGCCCCGCGCCTTCCGCTCCGGTCGAATCGGCCGTCAAGCCGGCCACGAGCATCGCGCTGATCTGGCCGGCCGCCGGCAATGTGGTCCGCACGTTCGACGGCTCGAAATCGAAGGGCATCGACATCGCGAACTCGCCGGGCACGCCGGTGGTCGCGGCTGCGCCGGGTGTGGTGGTCTATGCGGGTAACGGGCTGCGCGGCTACGGCAACCTGATCATCCTCAAGCACAACGCCGACTACCTGACCGCCTACGCGCACAACCGCGCGCTGCTGGTGAAGGAAGGCCAGTCGGTCACGCAAGGGCAATCGATCGCCGAGATGGGCAACAGCGACAGCGATCGGGTCGCGCTGCATTTCGAGTTGCGCTACGGCGGCCGATCGATCAACCCGTCACGCTACCTGCCGGCGCGCTGAGCGCCCGATGGACGACACGCGATGCCGGCACGCATCGCGTGTCGTCACGGTGAAAACCGGGAAAGGTGATGTCAGCGCTTGCGCAGACGTCCGGTGAACCGGCCGGACAACGGATCGACGTGACGGGCAAACGCCACCAGTACGCCGATTCCTATCAGGCTGAACCCCGCAGCTATCAGAAGCAAATCCATGGTCACACACTGATTTTTTCGTGATCTTATGCGTCATTGTGGAATCGTGCACTGAGCCGTGGCTGTTGGACGAGTACGAAGATTCCCTACCCTCAGACGCCATTGTGGATTCGTCTGCGTGAAATCCTGATGTAAGCCGCTCGCGCGACGCCACGTTCGCCCCCAGGAGACACCTCGATGCTGCCCGCCGCCGACCGCTACGACGACCTGCTCTCCCGCTTCGCGTGGGACATCCCGGCGCGCTACAACATCGGCGTGGACGTCTGCGACAAATGGGCCGACGGCAGCGGACGCCTCGCGCTGATCCACGAAACGGCGCAAGGCGACGTTTTCCGGATCACGTTCGACGACCTGAGGAATGCTTCTAACCGGCTAGCGAACAGCTTCGTGCGCGCCGGCCTTCGGCGCGGCGACCGGATCGGCATCTTTCTCGCGCAGGGCCCCGAAACGGCCGTCGCGCACCTCGCCGCGTACAAGCTCGGCGCGATCGCGGTGCCGCTCTTCACGTTGTTCGGCGTCGATGCGCTCGAATACCGGCTCGCGAACAGCGAGGCGGCTGCGCTCGTCACCGACGCGGCTGGCTACGCGAAAATCGCGCCGCTGCGCGCCCGGCTGCCGGCACTGC
The DNA here is from genome assembly GCF_002223135.1 of Burkholderia sp. AU33423. Lineage (NCBI taxonomy): Bacteria > Pseudomonadati > Pseudomonadota > Betaproteobacteria > Burkholderiales > Burkholderiaceae > Burkholderia > Burkholderia sp. AU33423. The sequence goes on along the minus strand of NZ_NKFH01000004.1, from coordinate 935,631 downwards.
ATACCGTCTACTGCATCGGCGACGATGCGCCCGATCAGCCGGGCGTGCTGCGCTACGACGCGGCGCTCGCCGCCGAAACACCCGACTTCGTGCCGGCCGATACGGCCGCCGACGATCCGGCGGTCATCATCTATACGTCCGGCACGACGGGCAAACCGAAAGGCGCGCTGCACGCGCATCGCGTGCTGCTGGGCCACCTGCCGGGCGTCGAGATGTCGCAGCAGTGCTTCCCGCGCGACGCGCGCCTGTTCTGGACGCCCGCCGACTGGGCATGGATCGGCGGCCTGCTCGACGTGCTGCTGCCGTCATGGCATCACGGCGTGCCCGTGCTCGCCCGCCGCTTCGAGAAATTCGACGGCGACGCGGCGTTCGCGCTGATGGCGCGGCACGGCGTCACCCATGCGTTCCTGCCGCCCACCGCGCTGAAGCTGATGCATACCGTCCCGGCACCGCGCGAACGCTACGCGCTGTCGCTGAAATCCGTCGCGAGCGGCGGCGAGTCGCTCGGCACCGAGCTGACGGCCTGGGGGCGCGAGGCGCTCGGCGTGACGATCAACGAGTTCTACGGGCAGACCGAGTGCAACATGGTGCTGTCGTCGTGCGCGGCGCTGTTCGATGCGCAGCCTGGCGCGATCGGCAAGGCGGTGCCCGGCCATGCGGTCGCGATCGTCGACGCGGACGGCACGCCCCTGCCGCCCGGCGTCGAAGGGCGCATCGCGGTGCGCCGTCCCGACCCGGTGATGTTCCTCGAATACTGGCGCAACGCCGACGCGACGCGCGACAAGTTCGCCGGCGACTACCTGCTCACCGGCGATACGGGCACGGTCGACGCCGACGGCTTCGTGCGCTTCGTCGGCCGCGACGACGACGTGATCACGAGCTCCGGCTACCGGATCGGCCCGGGCCCGATCGAGGACTGCCTGCTCACGCACCCGGCGGTGCGGATGGCCGCCGTCGTCGGCGTGCCCGACGCGACGCGCACCGAGATCGTCAAGGCGTTCGTGGTGCTGAATCCGGGCCACACCGGCGACGCTGCGCTCGTGCAGGCGCTGCAGGCACATGTGCGCACGCGCCTCGCTGCGCACGAGTATCCGCGCGCGATCGCGTTCGTCGACAGCCTGCCGATGACCGCGACCGGCAAGATCGTGCGCCGCGCGCTACGCGACGCGTAGGCCGGCCGCCACCCGTGCCGCCGGCCCGGCCGGATGGTTTATAGTGGCGCCACTACGCAGTCTTTCCAAGAAAACGATGTCCTCTGATCACCACTCCGACGCGGGCGCGTCGCACAGCCCGCTCTACGCCAAACTCCTCGGCGAAACCGCCAAGATCGACTGGTGCGATCTCGAACGCTTCTTCGCGCAGGGCAAGCTGCTGTCCGTGGCACGCGACCTCGATCTCGTCAGCGTCGCGGAAGCCGTTGCCGACGACGATGCCGAGCAGGTCACGCGCTGGCTGTCGGCAGGCCTCGTCGCGCGCATGCCGGCCGAAACCGCTGCCGATTACGCGGCGCGCAACCCGGAGCTGTGGGCGGTCGTCGTCTCGCCTTGGGTCTGCGTGCAGGAACGCGCCTGACGCGTCCGCCATGTCCGAATCCGCGTTACCGCACGGGGCCGGCATGGCCACCGTCACGCACCGGCGTGTCCTCGCGCTCGCGTTCCCGATCGTCCTGGCGAACCTGACCCAGCCGATCCTCGGTGCCGTCGACACGGCCGTCGCGGGCCACCTCGACGGCACGCAGTACCTGGGCGGCGTCGCGCTCGGCGGGCTGTTCTTCAATTTCGTGTTCTGGGGATTCGGTTTCCTGCGGATGGGGACGACCGGCCTCGTCGCGCAGGCGCATGGCGCCGGCGACGCCGCCGGGATCCGCCTGAACCTGCTGCGCGCGTTGATCGTCGCGTTCGCACTCGGCGCCGCCGTACTGGCGCTGCAGGTGCCGCTGCTGTCCTTTGTGCTTTCCGCGCTCGGCGGCAGCGATGCCGTCCGCACCACGGCGCTTGCCTACAGCCATGCGCGAATCTGGAGCGCACCGTTCGCGCTCGCGAACTACGTCGTGCTCGGCTACCTGCTCGGCATGCAGCGCGTGCGGCTCGCGCTCGTCGCGCAGGTGTTCATCAATGCCGTGAACATCGGCGCCGTGCTGCTCTACGTGTATGGCTTCGGCTGGGGCATCGCCGGCATCGGCGCCGCGACGGCCACCGCGGACACATGCGGTTTCGCGCTCGGCGCATGGATGCTGTGGCGGCTACGGCCGCGCGGCCTTGCGCCGATCGCGGTACGTGCCCTCGCCGACCGCGTCGCGCTCAAGCGGCTGATCGTCCTCAATCGCGACATCTTCCTGCGCACGCTGTGCCTGCTCGGCGCATTCGGCTGGTTCGCGCACCTCGGTGCAAAACAGGGCGATGCGACACTCGCGGCAAACGCGCTGCTGCTGAATTTCCAGACGTTCATGGCGTACGGCCTCGACGGCTTCGCCCATGCGGCCGAGGCACTCGTCGGCGCAGCAGCCGGCGCGCGCGACCGCAGCGCGTTCCGGCAGGCCGTACGCGTCACGCTGTTCTGGTCGGCGCTCGGCGCGCTGCTGTTCGCGCTCGTGTACTGGGCCGCCGGCGGCTGGATCGTCGCGCGCCTGACCGACCAGGCCGAGATCCGCGAAACGGCGCAGCGCTACCTGCCGTGGGCCGCGCTTTCGCCGATCGTGTCGGTCTGGGGCTTCCTGCTCGACGGCGTGTTCATCGGCGCCACGCAGACGCAATCGCTGATGCGTGCGATGGTCGCGTCGTTCTCGATCTTCGTCGTGGCCACGCTCGCCGCCGTCGGCACGTTCGGCAATCACGGCCTCTGGTTCGCGCTGCTGCTGTTCATGGCCGCACGCGGCGCGACGCTGGCGCGCTACCTGCCGGGGCTGCTGCGGCACATCGGCGCCGACGCGCCCGCGGCCCGCGCCTGACGGCGGACCGAACCGGCCGTTATTGCGTGGGTTTCGGCGGCGGCGCGTCGAGCATCGACGGCGGCGTCATGTCGGTCGGCACGCCGTGATAATCGGCCGGATCTTCGGGCGGATGGCCGCGACGGGCCTGATGCGGATCGCTGGTACAGCCGGCAAGAAAAGATGCGGCCAGCACGGCCAGCATGAAACGGGTCATCGGGTATGGCTCCGGAAATCGGCGCGCCCATCGCACGCCGGGACCGCGCCGAGTCTAGCGGAAATCCTGCTTCGGAGTCGCGCCGCGCATGTCCTACTATGTACGCATGGCGCTGTGCCGCGGAAAGGAGGCTGCCATGTCGTCTGAAGAAATTGCCGGCCTGATCGGGCTGTTCGTCGGTCTGATGGTGCTCGTCGCCCTGTCGTTCTTCGAGTCGCGCGAATACAAGCGCAGCCATGGAGGCGAAGGGATGATCCACCACTGGATGGCCGAACACCACCTGCTCGACTGGCGGCGCAAGCACTAAGCGCGCCGCTGCCGTCCGGCCCTTCCCCGGGCCGTTCTCGAACGTGCCGTCCCGCGGCACGCCGGTGATCGCGTATCGCCGAAATTAACAGGGTCCGACTCACACGCGTTGATCAGATGGACGAACGCCGTCGCGCGGCTCGTGCCGCGGACGGCGTTCGCTTGCGCGCGCCCGGGCGGGCGCGACGCGATTCCGGCGGCTCAGCCCAGGAAGTGGCGGGCGTAGCGCGCGTTGATGTCGGACAGGCGGAACAGCGTCAGGAAATCGGCGCAGTTGAAGTCGGGATCCCAGGCCGGCGCACCGCAGATCTTCGCGCCGAGACGCAGGTAACCCTTGATCAGCGGCGGCGGCGCCACGACGGTGCCCGTCTGCAGTTCGTCGACCGGCAGGGCCGTGTGCGGGAACGCGCGATATTCCGGCGCCGTCAGCGAGCCCGCCGACAGCGACTGGTACAGGTTCGCCGCGTAGTGGCCGCCGTCGGCCATCGACACGCTCGCGCAGCCGAGCATCGTCTCGTAACCGTTCTGCATCATGTACGCGCCAAGGCCGCCCCACAGCGCCATGATGACGGCGCCGCTGCGGTAGTCGCTGTGCACGCACGAGCGGCCCACCTCGACCATCTTGCCGCGCAGGTGCGTGAGGCGCGACAGGTCGAATTCGCCTTCGGCGTACAGGCGGCCGACACGCGCCGCCTGGTGCGGCGGCAGCACGCGATACGTGCCGACGACCTTCAGGGTGTCGAGATCGCGGACCAGCAGGTGGTCGCAGTACGCATCGAACGGATCGACGTCAAGACCGGAGGGGCCGCTGACCTGCGCGCCCATCTCTTCGGCGAACACGCTGTAACGCAGGCGCTGGGCTTCGCGCAATTCGTCTTCCGTACGCGCCCACGCGGCGCGCAGGCGATACTCCGATGTGACGGTTTCAGCAGCGCGCGGCAGATGACGCCGCGACGTGTCGAGGGGCAGCGAGGCAAAAGGGAGCGTAGGCGTCGGCAGTTCTCGCATTAGGCTTTCCTGGTCGTAAGGAATAGGACGACATGCCCGCCAATGTAGTAATCGGCCGTGACCGTTATGTGGCACGACCGTGTCCTTTCAATGACGTGTCGCCGAATTGACTTTAGCAGAAAGCTTGCGAAACCGTACGACGAATCCCTTCAAAGCCCTTCAGACGGGCCTCACAGCAGGTCGGGCGTCATTACCGCGCGCAGTACGGCCTGCCGGCTGCCGTCACGCGTGCGGCTCGCCAGCCACACGATTCCGCCCTTCTTGACGCTCCAGCTGTCGTCGCCGCCGGCGATCAGCTGCGCGGCGACGCTGCCGAGCGTCGGCTGGTGCCCGACGATCACGACCGTCGGCGCGATGCCCTCCGGCCAGCCGGCCGCCGCCAGCACGTCGTCGACGCTGCCGCCCGGCGCGAGCGCGTCGATCGTCCGGTACTGGTCGGTCAGCGCCTCGACCGTCTGCACGGTACGGGCCGCCGGGCTCGCGAGGATCACGGCATTCGTCTCGAGCCGGCCACGCAGCCATTTGGCCATCGCCTGCGCGTCCTTGCGGCCCCGGACGGTCAACTGGCGCGCGAGATCGCTCGCCGCGTAGTCTTCGGCTTCGGCGTGGCGCCACAGGATCAGGTTCATCATGATGTTCTCCTTGCTTCGGCGAGCGGCCCCGCGCCCATGCGTCCGGGCCGCGCCGATGACCGGGCGAATTGTCGCAAATTGCGGACGTTTGCCGCCGCGGCATTTACCCGCATATAGGGATTGACCGGATCAGACATTCAACGATACAATCTTTGGCTCGTCGGAGCGTAGCGCAGCCTGGTAGCGCATCTGATTTGGGATCAGAGGGTCGTAGGTTCGAATCCTATCGCTCCGACCAAAGGAATCAAGGGGTTAGCTGATGCTAACCCCTTTTTCTTTGGTGCGTCACCGAGCTATTGCTACTCTTTTGCTACCATCTGGGGCGACTTCCATAAGAAATCGCCACAATGACAGCCCCTACCGACTCGGCCGCACAATCAGCCGCATTCGTCCGTCGCGCTGACTGGAGCGACGAGAGCAATTATCCGCCCAACGACATGGCCGACGCATCGGCATGGGCTTGGGAATTCCTGCGACGCAACCGCGCCTACCAGCTTGACTTCGACCGGTGGCGCCGGGACTTCACAGACTCCCCACCACCGCTCACACCAATGGCGCATCTCATCAATTACCTGTGCGATCCTGCACCTTCCGGGCGTCATACCACCTACGAAGAGTACTGCCAGGAAGCGCCCCACCACACCATTCGCTCCATCAATGACCATCTGCGCGTGCGCTGGGAGCTCAACTCCCTCGTCGACCCCGCGCTTTCCTATTCCGAAGTCCGGCCCACCAGAACGCGAGCGGAAGACACCCGCCACCTGAAATGGTTGTTTGCCCGCAATACGGTTGACGTAATCAAGCCCATTGAAAGCACATACCTTGGCGATCCATTTCATCTCGCCCCGATCTCCGCCACGTGCGGAAACTGCGAAGTGCTGGTGCGACTCCGGCTTGACGGCGACATCGACAACCAAATGGCGTCTCTGGAACGACAGTTGAGGCGGTTCTTCGAACACGGTAGTCGTAGCCATACGCTCCTGATTCCCCAATACGCAACGGTTCGCCAGACCGCTGATTCGGACGCCGTCGTGGTAGAAATCGACCCAACCTACGATCCTGATGAAGCAGCTCTGTTCGATGATGACGACATGGAAGTCGTGCAATTCGGAATCAAAGGTTGGAATGAAAGGGCAGCGGAACGCAAATTCCTTCCTTACCTCCTACGCGCAGCAGATTTTCTTGCGGACCTAGAAGAACAGAAGCTGGCGCCTGGAGATGGCCCTTTCGTATGCGGTCTTTTAACGACACCCATCAGAGGTTGGGAGTGGCAGGCATGCTCCATGGCATGAGGGCCGCGTAGTCGTCGGCGGTTGCAGCGAGAGGCAGCTTCGTGAACAGCCAGACGAGGTAGCGATACGGTTCGATGCCGTTCGCCTTGCACGTCTCGACGAGGGAGTACAGATTGGCGCTGGCCTGCGCGCCGGCGACAGTGTCGGAGAACAGCCAGCCTTTGCGGCCGACGACGAACGGTCTGATCGCGTTTTCACACAGGTTGTTCGAGAGTGGCCAGTTGCCGTTCTCGATGTAGCGGACCAGCTTGGGCCATTGCCCGCTCATGTATTGCAGCGCCTTGCCGAGCAGACTCGACGGCACGACGGCGGGCAGATGCTCGACCATCATGCATTCGACGAGGGAGAGCGCTCGGGCGCTGTATCGGGTACGCAATCGCTGCCGGCGTTCAGGCGTCCACTTCGCGCTTCGCGCCTCGGCCGTGAACAGCTTGCCGATCAGCTTAACGAAGCGCGTCGCCAGCAGATCCGATGAGCGTGCCGCTTTCGGCACCGACTCCTCGGCCTTGATGAAGCCGCGGCGTACATGCGCCCAGCATCCGAGATGCACGAGCTGGTGATCGTGGGCGATGCCGTTATAGAGTTCGTACCCGTCCGTCATCAGCACAGTGCCGGGCTGCACGCCGGCATAGAGCTTCTGCGCATGTTGGGCACCACGTCCCGGCGAGTACGAGAACATCCGCACGGGCGGCCCTGAGCCGTTGACCTGCGCCCACAGGTAGCTCTTTGCCTGCGGCCTTCGTCCCGGTTCCTTCAGCACCTGGAACGTTGTCTCGTCGCCGTAGATCAGGTCGGATTCGAGCAGCGCGTCACGCATCAGGTTGATCACCGGCTGCGTAGCAAGCCCCACTCGCACCACGCTAGCGGCCAGCGTGTTCGACGAGATGTCGCCGCCGAAGCGACGCAGCAGCGTGGCCTGGCGATACAGTGGCATGCCGTATTGGTACTTGCCAGTGATGATCCACGCCAGCGCGGATTCCGTGAGCAGCCCGCGAGGGATGATGCGCGTCGGCGCTGGCGTGACCTTAATGCCGAGATCACAGCAAGGGCAGGCGTACTTGACCCGCTGGTGCTGAACGACGCGCACTTGCTCGGGAATCACGTCGAGCTGTTCGCTCGTTTCTACGCCAATCTCGACGAGGGCGTGGCCGTCGTGCGCGCAGAATCGTTCAGCTTCTGGCAACTCGTGCCGCACGACCTCGCGCGGCAGGCTCGGATTGAGTGGTTTGCGCCCGCGCTTGCCGCGCGTGTGGGCGGCGACCGAGGTGCCGGGCACGTCTTCACGCGCGGGCGCGTCGGCAGTCGCCGCCAATGCCTCTGCTTCGTTGAACAGGCCGAGCTGGTCGGCATGGCGCGCCTCGCTCGATGCACCGAACAGTTCGTGCTTGTAGGCCCGCAGCTTCTCTTCGGCCAGATCGCGCTGGGCCGTCACGAGTCGAAGCTCACCGCGCAGCGCATCGCGTTCGGCGAGCAGTGCCTGGTATTCCTCAACACTCGGCATGACGGGGCTGTTCGGCATGGCCGATTAGACCATGTCACCCGCGCGGTGTTCAGCTCATCCGCGCGTAATATCGCTGGGGATGCTTCTGGATCACGGCCAGGTCGATGCCGTCGAGCAGCCAGTGCAATTGCTCGGCGCTGAGCGTGATTGTGTCGCCTCCGTTCGGCCAGATGAAGCGATCGGCTTCGAGTCGCTTGAGCAGCAACCAGAAGCCGTTGCCGCCCCAGCCGAGAATCTTGATTCGATCGCGCCGGCGGTTGCCGAAGACGAACAGCGCCGAGGTCATCGGGTTCAGGCGCATCGCCTGTTCGACCAGGATCGACAGTCCGTTGATGCCCATGCGGAAGTCGACTGGATCGCGATGCAGATAAACCTTCAGCCCTTCGTCGAACCGGAACATGGCAGCCTCCCGAGCATTTGCACAACGGCCGTCAGTTCATCGAAGTTCGCCGGGCCCAATTCTAAGGAAACGCCGTTTGGCAGGTGCACATTCAGTGAGAATGCCGCAGCCAATTTAGTCGGAGTGGGAGCAACCGCGGAGGTGACGACCTGCATAAAGGCTGATTCCTCAGGCACGCAAGCCGCCGGCAGTTCGACGCGAGCCTCTCGTGACGGCTCCGTCACGGAGCTGACTATCTCGCCCGCGGCTTGTTCGCGCTGATACTTGGAAATCCACGTCCGAACGAGGTTTGGATTGACGTCGTGCTCCATGGCCGTCCGCGCGATCGACACCCCGGGCTTCAGACACGCCTGTATCAATTCGCGCTTCGCATCCTCGTCGTACTTACGCCGTCCGTCTCGCTTGCGATCGACCACCAATCGGCTCTGCAAACCTCCGCGTTGCTCGTTCATGCACACCTGTCCACGCTCATTGAACATGGACACGTAGCCTCGGTGAATCAGCCTCGCCGTGCAATGGCGTCAATCAAAGAGCGCTTACGCCCTTTCGACAAGATGCTCGAAACATTTCATGCCTTGTGCAACGCCAACCCGGATGGCAACCAATTCGATGCTGTTACGGTCGACGCTTGGATAAGCCAAGCCGCTCAGCTCATCCACCGGGACTATGCCCGGCTGGCGCGCGCGGATTTTTCCACAAAAACGAAACGCTAAGCGACTCACCAACACATCCCTGCGGTCGCCGTCAAGTTTTTTGCCCGTCCCCCCACGATCATCGCGTCGCAGGGCACGTCTGAATACATTGGTCACGTTCACTCAACTTCAACAGGAGCCGAACGTGACCACGAAGACCATTCCACCCTCCCCGCTGCTCAGCGGCCTGCTGCTCGAATTCCTCGACGACCGCGCACTCGCCGAACTGCTCGACATCTCCGACAAGACGCCCGCGCAGTGGCGTCACCTCGGCAAGTTCACCGAGGAACTGCCGTTCTACAAGTTCGGTCGCTGCGTACGTTACCGTCGCGAAGACGTCGAGGCGTTCATCGAGAAGAGCCGCGTCGGCGGCATCAACATCGCGGAGAGCGAATAATGCCGCCGCCGAAAAACAAACCCAAGAATATCGCTGAAGTTTTGCGTGCTGCGCTGCAGCCTGTTCAGAGTGGCGTCGTCTGCGTCATCGTGCGCGATGCGACCTTGATGTTGCACGCTCGCGTGACCTTTCAGTCGCACATGCTTTCGGCTACGTCCATCGCCGATGTGCCGATCATGGCAACTGAAACGCTGACAGCACTGTACGGTTCGGGCTCGCACGACGCTGACATCGCAGAGCTTCTCGTACGTCACAACGCTGACGGATCTCAACGGATCGATAAGCTGCAGATCATCCGCCTCGACAACTGCCGAATTTTCAAGCCGTTGTCGAATGAAGGTGTGCATGTGACCCTCAAGAACTTGAAGGATTACGGCTGCGTCGCAGCAGAGCAGAGCATTGTTGGCATGCCCCGCGACGAGATGATCGACGCGATCAATCGCCTAGACGCCGGTGGCCGGAATCGGAATGGGATCGTGTTGCTCTTTTTATCTTGTTCGCCGAATACCGAAGTGACGTGGCTGCGGCAACATTGTGACGAAGTCTTTATCGTCGACAAGTGCGAGCCGGGGCCGGGCGCCTCCATCGCATACTCGATCACGGCTTTGTCGTTGGAAAGTCAGCATGCCAACGGCATCGGCCACTCGATGTACGAGATCAGCTATCAGGGTAGCGACTGGTCGTCAATGTCGAGCGTGTTCATCGCCGCAAAGGCCGAGGATCGTGCAATCTGGTTTGCGCGTCGTGAGGGCGAATATCTCGAGACGATCGCCCATTGGATGGACATCGACAAGTCAACCGTGAAGCGCCGCCAAGACAACTTGCCGCTTGGCACTGATGTCGACGCGGATGTTGACCCGCCTGAAGGATGGCGTGACCTGTGGTTCCCGTTCCTCGGCTGGAATGACCCGAGCGACGAAAGCGACGAGGATGCCGCTGAAGACGAGCCGAACTATCGTCCGAAGCGGATCGTTTAGTTCGACCGGTTGTACGGTTTGCGCGGGTTGCACAAGTTGCGGTGGATTTACCGATCGCCGCAACCTGCGCAATCGGCACTACACCGAGGACGAAATACCCCAACTTAGCCTTGTGGCCGGGGACACCAGCATGCATCGATTGCGAGATCATCCCTGCACGGATCGAGACACAAACTAGAAGGTGGCGCGAAAACCATGCGAAGTCTTCCCGGTCGACCGCGCTTGAGCGTCCTGAACCAATACTAATCTATATCTCCTCAATTACTACAGTCCCTTCCCCGGAATCTTGTAAAGGCATTGAGTAGTTCCGTGCTGCTATAGCAGCCCCGCACTCGTATTGCCTTGAAGGAATTCGCATGATCGACCTCATCGACATCAAAATTCAATTGCAGCACCAGCCGTTCGGCAGCGAACGTATCAAGCTGCCAGAGAATTCTCCGATCTCGCCACCGATATCGAAGTGGTTCAGCAAGACGATTACTTTGCAACCAGGCGGCCCGCTGTTCGACGTCACCTCACTCGATAACGGCAATGTTATCCATATTCGTGTTTGCCCCCTCATGCCACTGCAGGGACACAACGTCTTCGGTTCGGACGATGTCTGCCTGCTCGGATCGACGTTGATCCGGGCCGTGCTCGATCGGCTGAGCATCGCCTACACCGACGAGCATCGGCAGGCATGGGAAGCGGGCGAATTCGTCATCGACGCGCTCGACATCACGCATCGCTTCACATTGCCGGAGAACCTAAGCCAGAAGCAAATCTTCGATCACATTCGGACAAAGTCCGCATGGGAATTCCGTCCCAGCGTGATATCCGTCGGAACAGGTATTCGTATGTCTGCGCCGCGCCATTCCGCTTCGTGGGTTTTCTACGACAAGCAGCAAAAGCTACGTGATCTGCGCACGCATTCGCTGAAACACCTGCGTGCAGTTGTTGACGATGACGCACACCTCATTTGGACGGGTTTGCAGGTCGCAGCCTCCAACAGCATCCGTGCCGAGCTGAAACTATCGAAGAAGTACCTCGAAGATCGCAAACTCAATCGCGGTTCGGCTTGGACTATCGAGAAGGTACATGCGATCTACTGGACCGAGATGGAAAAGCTGCGCTTCGAAGCGCATGTCCCGCTTAGCCTACTCCGTCATGCGATCAACCGCGTGAAGCCTCGGCCGTTGCGGCATGCGCTTGAACTGTGGGCGCGTGCTGCGGAGTTGGACTCGGTCTACGCCAAGTCAACACTTGATCGGCATCGCTCGAAAATTCTTCGTATGACGGGCATCGACATCCTGCTCGACGTGCCGATGATTGAGGCGTTGCCTCTCTCCGAAATTTTCTGTCGCACAAAAATGCGCAAGGCGTTTCCGCAGTGGGCACGCAAGTTCCCGGCGTGTGCATTCGGTATGTCTGCCGTCCCCGAAATACTTAACAGTGTACGACACGAGAACCGGTAGACTGTCGGCCATGACGTGAACATTCATGAGGGAATAAATGCTGATTGATTTTTACAGAGACCCTGTCGATATCGATGCGGTATGCCGAGACCTTATGAACGATGGCGTGGTTGTCATTCAGACGAGCCGCCCGAATTTCAGGAAGATAGCCGATGCCGTAGAACTGCAAATGCCGAATTCCACCATTCTTTCCCTAACCACGGAAGGCATCGACCGGCAATGGCATCACTACCTGATCAACGACGATGTTGAGCCATTCAGTTCCAAAACCACCAGCGCACTCGTCGCAAGGGCGGTGGCGGAATGGCAGGCAGCAGGGTCGCCGTTTCCGCATAGCGTGCGGGTATAGATAAGCAACCAACAATGGCCGACACTTCCGTACAACATGATGCTGAGGCTTGGGTCGTTGAGCACGGCCTGCCTACCATCTTTCCCGGCATGACTTTTCGCGGCGTAAAGCTTCCCCTTAAATGGGGAGGCCAGTTCAACTTCGACGCCGTCAGCATGGACGATTCAGTTGTCGGCTCGATCTCAACGAGCGCACGTACAACAGCATCTGGGAATCTCGCAACGGCCAAGTTCCAGAAGCTCAAGACTGACGCGCTATACCTACTCAACCTGCAAAATCCGGCACGTATGGTTATGGTGTTCACCGAGCAATCCATGCACGAGCACTTTTGCAAGGAGAAGAACGTTGGCAGGTTCCCTCCGGAGATCGAACTCCACCATGTCGGCCTTCCTTACGAATTGCACCAGCGTGTGCTCAAAGCGAGGGCGCTCGCATCCAAGGAAACTTCACCGATCCGAATCACGATATAGGAGACCTTCGAAGTTGATTGTTCAGCTGAACGCTACCGCTCTTCGATAAGATTCTTCAGCTCTTCGATGGTCAGAACCCCGTTACCTCGGTGAAGCATCGCGTGGCAGTTCGGGCAGACAGGCCGAAGATCGGCGATCGGATCAACCTCATATTCCTCTTTGATCTGTGACAGCGGCCGCAGATGATGTACATGGATGAAGCCCTCGCCGAGCGAGCCGTACTTCGTGCCGAAGTCGAAGGAGCAGACAACGCACGTCGTGCCCCAGTGCTTGAGACACTTGCGCCGAGCTTCCGGATTCCGCTCGTACCGATCTACTGCTATCTGTTCAACGCTGCCTTCGCGGTATGTCTCTCCGGGACGCACCTCCTCCGCAAACCACTGACCGGCCGACGCACTCTGATCCCGCGCCTTGATGCACGCCAACAACCGCTCCGCTACTGCGGCGTCGTGAATCTCTTCCTTCGTTTGCCGGGGTGCTTGGCGATCAATTTCAGAGGGAGGCACAGCGTCGCTCAACTCGATCACATGATGAACCCAGTTGACGGACCGAAAGTGCCGATGGTCGGCCTCATATCCGTCCGGCAACTCACGTTGATCGAGCAGTCGATATGAACTCGCAGGTCCTACGATGCCAGCCCCGACAAAGCCGTGGCGGTTCGCATAGGCGAACACCCAATCACCTTCCGCCATGTCATGCAGGATAACGTCGCCTCGGTCCCCCTCTTCTCCGTCAAAGCCAGCGGTAATTACCCGCATCTCTCGGTTTCGTTGCCACCACTCGTTGGTATACGGGCGGCCGATGTTGAAGATGTGATATCGCATTGTCGTTAGTCTCTCGCGATTTCTTTAAGTCACTTCCAGATGCCTGCAAGGAAACAACGCGAGTACTGCACACGCTCTCAACTTCAGTGGCCGCGTCTGCTCGCAGTCTTGTCGTCTAGGGAACTGCGCAAGAATGCATCAAGGCTGATCAACTTTTCATCATGATCTCCCTTTCGTTGCCAAGGGGCACCAAGGACGAATGTGTGAGACGTTCCGTATTTCTGTTTGGAAGACAGACTGCTATCCGCTTGCAGTTCCCACTCCGGCTTTATCTCGAGGAGCGAGGTGCCAACCGCCGAAACATCAATAGCCCACGAGAATTCATTTCGACGGTACCAGTCTTCCTTGACCATAGCCAAGTATGAATCGCGCTCGTCGTCCGACAGACGGTATAACGCGGCGATGCGTTCCAAGGCGATCGACAGTCGCCCCCTTATCCCGGCTAGACCGAGATGAAACGTTTCGTGGCAATCGGCACACACTGGAATGAGCTTGACGAGACGTTGAATACCGCATAACGCACCTCGATGGAGTTGCCCATCGTCGCCGGGCTCGTAATACCTCCAAATTTCATGGCAATCCAGCCTCCCAGCTGCACCGCAAAGCAAGCATCGATGCCCCGTTGCCACAAACGCGGCTTGACGGAGTCGATTCCAGCACGGCCACGTCAAAAGGTTCGAGAGACTTGACCCCCATGACGTTTCTGGAATTGAATCGGCAAGAAACGGACGCACACTTCTTTTAGCGGAATATGGCAAAAAATCGTCGATGGCCGGCAGGTCGGCACCAGATTCTCCGAGGAGGAATACGCCATCGTCCGAGACATGGACGCCCGTAGTCGCGCTCGCAAACTGCCGAGCTTCCTGTTGCTTGAGGAGAAACAGTCGATTCTGACTGTCGAACAACAGCTTGCGAAGTTCGGAGATCGCGCAAATTTCGCGCGTTTGCCAAAGGAACGTACCGGAGTCGTCTCGAACTCTGAAATCGTGTCCGTGGATAATCGCCTTTCGAAATTTTCGAGCGAGCATCATTTCTCACATGCGAACAATGTCTAAGAACCAGTGCTCTGCAACCGTTAGCTACGGACGCCGCCTCATGTTCATGCAGGCGTAGTCATGAGCCTCATCATGCTTTCTCCGGCCACCAAGGCTTGGGCGTTTCGCGAATCAGATAGTCGTCACGGTTCTTACCGACAAGCCATTTCGGACACGAGCCCTGCCCTGACCAAGAATTCCCCGACGACGGATCATAGTACTTCGCAGGCAGTCGCTTCTTCTTCGCTTTCAGGAAGCCTGCAGCCCGGAGCAATTCCGACTCCGTGATACTGTACTCCGTCACAAAATCCTTAATGGCGGTCAGCGCTGCTTCTCTCTCCGTTCTACGCGCCTCTTCCAGTAGCAGATTGATACGGCCCAGCTCCTTTTGCAGTTCGCGAATATCTTCTGTGGTCATAAAAACGTCAACAACCTGAAGTCAGGGATAATCGAGTCACGGTCGCACATTCTTGCGACCGAGAATACTAAAACTCTTCGAGGAATCGTGAAACGTGGATAGCCTTTTCAGCATCAAGAGCTTGCTGACAGTCAGCATTGCGAGCATCGTATCGATCAAGACGATGCACATCAACCTCAAGGTCAGTCGCGATATCAACGTCGACGGCACCGGCAACACTGTCATTGTCAACGAAGCTCTCCGGCCGGTACAGAAAGGATTCACGCTCGCCGAACGGGTTTTGGCGGTAATCGTGGCGCTAAGCTACCCGATCCTTGGAAGCCACTACAACTCCGTCCTGGAACTGCTGGTGTTCGCGGTTCCGGCTCTCGCCGCCTTGGCCTTCATTACTACCGTTAACGGGTATGGAATCGGACGAGTCTGGGACGCATTCTATGTCGTCGGCTCGACATTTGTAAGCTGGCTGGCGATCTGTAGCCTTCCATTCCTTACGGATGTCGCACTGAAAACAGCGACGATCTATCCGACGATGCGCTGGCTTATCCAGCAGGGTCTACCGTCGTCGCTGGAGCGACTGCAGGCTACGACGAACGTTCTTTTCCCGATGGTGACGTATTGTTTTGCTGCGTTCGGCTTCGGGCTGCTCGTCTTGTCGTTGTTGCGCTTCCTGTATGCCAACGTTACCGAGCGAGATTTAAATCAGTCGCTCGGCTTTCTTTTCGAAGGCATGGTGATGGCGATTGCCGCCTACCTCATTACGTGCAATTCGATCGCGGCATTGACGGTGTTCCATGACTTCGGGTACGTCAAGAACGTGTTCTTGGCGGCATTGCCATTCTGATCAAAACACCCGAGTACCTCACCGGCGGAGTTGCCGATCCGCCAGTGAGACTCCGCTTGCATCAGTTGAAGCTCTTCGCCTGCTGGTTCGCCATAGCAACGCTCTTCACATAGAACGTGTTGTCGGGGTAGATGCCGACTTCCCAGCCATTATCATCGCGATATCGCAGGTACTGACTCAGCGCCGGGTTGTCCTGAGCAGGGTCCATGCGTGGGATGTTGTACGCCGTCATGAAGTTCTTCGTGAAGTCATTGAATGGCATCTGACCGAAGACCAGACCAGTGAACGCGGAGTAGAACTTGAATCCAGTCAGTTTGCCGGATTCGTAGGTGAAGCTCCCTTGCAGCCGCTGTGCAGTGTTTTCGCAAACAACTCGAACAGCATCAGTGCTGTACTGACATGGACTTCCTACTGGCAACAATGCGCTCAGCGCCTGACGTACTTCATCTGGCGAATTGCCGAGGGCGATACCCTTGATCTGCGGACCGACTGTATTGACCTGCCGCGACGCGGCTTGTGCGACCGGCACTCCGTTCTCCTTTGCCTCGTCCGGTTGCTCGTTACTCACCGCTGGCGACGCTGCCGAGGACGCGGAAGCTGGCGCGTTTGCGACGGGGGCGCTCGCGGCCGTCGGCGTGTCCGTTTGCGACGATTGCCGTGAACAAGCTGAGAGCGTCAGCAGCGAAACGGCCGTCAGCGCGATCAGGTTGCGCGAATGGAGGAACAGTTTCATGGTTTCAAGTCCTTTCGGTGTGGGTATCGAAAGGCACGGGCAACGACCCATGCCAAATTCGGTGAAGTAGGAAATTTCGATGCGGATCAGTCGTCGCGCTCGGCAACGATCACGGTGACGCGTACCGTTTCTCCAAGCCGATCGTCGTAATGCGCGGCGAGCACGGAGCCCGCATCGCCGGTTGTTGCCTCGCAGATGGCGTAGACCGCCGCCGCAACCTCTCGGAGCCGGAGCGTTTCTGCTCCCGAAACCATCACGAGTAAGCCGCCTGCCATCGTGAGCCGAGCGGAACCGACATCGAGAATCGCCTGTCGGGCTGCGTCCTTGATCCGCTCAGGGCCGCTTCCTTCGCCGACACCGATCACCGCCCCCGTCGTGTCGCTGAACGCCTCTCGGACATCGAGGAAATCGCTTCCGGTCGGCATCCTCCATTCCGATGCAGCAGGTTGCGCGCCACGCATCGCCATCAGGTAGGCGTCAACCAAGCAATGCAGCACGGAAGGATGAGGAGATTCGGGAACGAACACGACCGCATCGGCGCGACCTGAAAGCTCGGCCGCAACTGCTCGAACCAGCGAGCCCGGAGGAAGCGGCGGCTGGGCCAGCAACACTACAATTCGCGCTCCGGCCTTCCGTGCGGCGGCGCTCACAATCGCCGAGACTCGCAGCGCATCCGGCTCGGCGGTGGCGGCGATGACTATCACCGCGTTCGCCCCCTCGAACGGTACGTGACCGGCAACCGGCGTTACGCCATCGGATAACTTGCCAGCCGTCACCGCTGCGACCTGCTGGAATGTGATGCCACTGTCGATGCCCGTCCGGTAGTACAGACCGGCTACCGATCCGCCTCCCGCTTCCCCCACGCCGACAATCTGAATCGACGAATGACCGTGCCCGCCGCCGGATGGTCCCCGCGCGGGCCAGCTCTCGAATTGAATCCCGTCTGTTGTAGTGGTCTTTTGTATGGTGGTTGCCGACATTTTTTTGGTTCCCCGGATGGCCTTGGGCGTGCGCCCTCAGCAGTTTTGTACGGTTAACATAACAAATAATGAGTGGTTTGGGAGATGGTATTTGCTGCGTTCAGGCGGCATCCTCTCGGTCATGAAAGCACCCGTCCCACCCACCGAAGAACGCAACCCCATTACCGTCGCCGTTGGAAAGCGGCTCAAGGAAGTCCGTCGACATGCTGGCAAGAGTCAGGAAGACCTGGCTCACGAGGCGTCGGTCGGTCGAGCCGCGATCAGTTCGATCGAGTCGGGTGTGACGAACCCGACGGTGCTGACGTTGGCGGCGTTGTGCGGGCCGCTCGGCATTTCGCTCTCGGAGTTGTTCGCGCCGCTAACGATGACGCTAGAGGACAAGGACGCCCGGCGAATCAACGTCGCCAAGCCGCCCAAGATCGAACGCTCACGATTGCGCTGACGCTGCACTACGGCGGCCGAGCCTTCCTCTCTGCCGCTGTTGCAGATGACCTGATCGACATTGCGCCGGTGAGCACGACTTTCCGTTGATCAAACCCAGTGACGTATTGGGCGTTTCCACTCAACCTGCCGAGGTCGGCTGCTGTCCGTGTCAACCGCGCGTTGTAGGCCGCGAGTACAGGCTCGGCTTCGGCAGAATCGACTACCAGCAACGTATGTCCGTCGAAGGTCGCCCCGATCTTTCGCCCCTCAATACCGACGGCCAACACTGCATGCAGGGTCGCGCGGCGTGACTGTCGAAATGTCAGGATCACCGGCCGACCGCGCATCACTTCTCGTTTGCTGAACCGGAAAACATCTGTGTGCGTTCCCTCGAAGCAGGCTGGGCGTAATCCCCAGTCGAGTTCTCGAATCAGCGCTTGCAACTCTTCGAGCGACACGCCGGAGAGATAGAGCGGCTGTGCACGACGCCAGAATTCCGCTTCCGGGGAGCTACGACGCGACGACACATGCAAGGGATCGGACAAGAACCCAAGCATGGCAAGCGCCATTGCTGTCGCATGCCACGCGCAGCCGCCGTCCCAGCAACCCTGAAACGAAAATGCTGGAGCATTCGAATTCGCGAGGGTGAGACGTCGGCCGGACTGAAGAGCCGGATGGAGTTGCTGCACGGTGGCCTCCATCGGGTCAGTATTCGAACGGCAACAAAAGGGTTGTCGCCCGCCGATCGGCTTCCGTGATGACCCACAGCCGTTCGCCACGATCGCCCAGCTCATACGCAGACAGCAGACGCGTTCCATGTGTCTCCGCGAGATCGTTCGAGCGAGCATCGGCCGCGCAGACGACACCCCAATCACCTCTGCTGTGCCGCCGAAGCAGGCCATTGGCGTTGGTGCCGGTTCGATCGAGAAGATCGAGCGCACCCGGTGTGGCAACAATCAAGCCAAGAGGGAACAAAGGTTCACGACGATGCGCATCCATAATTAGGTATCCATAATAATTAAGACGAGCGAAGGCACCGAACTGATGTTCGGAAACAATCTCACGGGTGGAAAAGACTGAAACGCGAGGCGATATAGGGGCGTTTCAGGAAAGCGAGGTGCGATGAATGGGACCGCGAGAGCCGTTGAAGACGCGACGCCCAGGCGGAGCCGTAAAACGTGCAGGCAACCACGAGGCAGAGAGGCAGTACTAGGGATTTTCGCTAAAAATCGACCAAAAACACCCCAGAACGACTCTTCGGCACGGAAAATGTAGCACAACCCGACCAAAACCGATAAAAGGGATCGATCAATCACCCTCAAATAGGTAATTTTTACTTTTCAGTGTCTTCTGGCCGGTCTCGAACGCTCCGGCGGTACCGGAAATGACCCTCTGACTTATTTTCCGGCCCGTCAGGGGCTCCGATTCACCCCAGATAGGGCTTGACATGGGTGCAGCCATGCGGCGGCGCTATGGACCGAATTTTTTCATCGAAAGAATTTTGTAATGTTTGCGCGGTGCGGCAACCGCCAGATGGGACCGTTGCGGGGTGAAAAAATGGGTACCGGTGCTCATTTTTTGAGCAAAACAGGCTGCCTCGGGTACTTGGCAGCCCGAAATATAGGCTGATGCCTTTATTACCCACCCAAACCGGCCGCTGAAATGCCAAAATGAGGCTCGATATTGGTTTCCAGTCCGGTCAAATCCGCTCAAGCGACGCCGAATCAAGGTTCTGACGACTTAACTACCTCGTAGCGGCGCTTCCGCCTCGTTTTTTCCAGGGTAATCTGCGAAAGATACTGACATTGAGCGCACCAGTTGCCGGCTGACGAAACCTGCCGGGGCCTCGCCCACCATCGATGGCCGCGCGCACACTCCCATTCGAGCCTCGTGTTGTTGTCGACATAGTGCTCAGATACGCATATGCCGCCCCGGTCCGCAGCGATCGATCGCATCAATTCGATGCCCTGCCGCTGCCTGTCTTCGGTACGACATGTCGGACACCAGTGCCCCTTCAAGATTTCCGTACCCCACGCCATCCACTCGTGTCCCCGGTCGCACTGAAATGGGTAACGAGCCTGAATACGTTGATAGCAGGATGCGAGGCATCTGCCGCCGTGCTCCGCCGCCTTCGCTTGCAGTTTCGCAAGTCCGTCGGGAATTCGCCGCGCATCAACGAAGCATTCTTGACACCATGCCTTACGCAAGATGTCGTAGCCAGCGGCCTCCCATTCATGCCCATTCCCGCATCGGAATCGATACTTCGCCATGCGGCCGTTATAGACGGGCGACAAGCATTCGCCGCCGCGCTCTCGCGCACGATCCTGTATCGGTTTCAGGCCGCCTTGATATCGACGACGCTCAGCTCGTCGTTCGGTGGAGCACTTTGCACACCAATGATCGGCCAAGACCGAAGCGGCGCTGGCCTCAAACTTATGGCCTGCAGCACAGACGAAGCGGTAGTGTGCGCTTTTTCCACGATACCGCTTACTCAGACACTGACCTCCAGCCGAGACAGCCGTCTCGTGCATTAGAGTCATCGTCTGCTCGCCCCAGCATTTAAGGCATCGTACCGAGCGCCGCGTCACTCGGACGAGGCGCAAAAGACTGGCTCCCAACTGGGAAGATACGTGCCCGTTTTCGCAACGAAACCGGTACTGATGCGAGACACCGCGCCACTCGCGGGCCATCAGCGTGAATCCCGCCGTGGCGAGGTAGTCACGAATTTTCGAGAGGCGATCGCTGCCGGGTACCATAAAGACTGCTCGTGTTACCAATAACAAACCATGTGTTACCCAACAACCCCGCCTTGAAAAAGTGTGCCGGGTATTAAGTGCTACACATCAGCGATGTGCAGATTTCGATACACGTCCGATGACGGTTGTCGACAAAGTGCCGCCGTTTCGATCTTAGGCTCAAACGAGACTTGAGATTAGGTGACAGCCGCATGTGGCGCGGTGGCCGTGCCGTGCGATCGGAATACCATCATCAATCATTGACGGATCGCCTTCCTCTATGAGGTTAGGCGACACATCGGGATGCTGGGGGCACGAGACGCGATCGCCCTTACGGGCGACATAGCGGCCATCGAAACGCATGGTCGTGGAGCCTGTTTCGACTTTGCCACCGTGGTCGGTGTCGTCACCGATACGGATCAAGTTCATCATAACTCACCCTAATAAAATGGTTTTGCGTATTAATTTTTTTGATGAAAATAATTTATGTCGTCGCATTTCAACCATTTCTCGATAACAACGCCTTTCTTGGTTACATACCGAAATTTAACATACCCACCCTCGGGGTCTCCGAGAGTCTTTACTTTGTCGCCAGCTATTAAGTATGCCTTCCCCCTTCCTTGAGGAGATGGTTGATCATATAAATACGCACGCTCAGCGACGACAAAGTCGTTTTCCGTTGCTTGATCGGCCGCCACCTTCCAGGAAGGAGGTATTTTTTTGACTAGAGATATCAAGTCATTCTTTTCATTCTCTCCAACCCTAGAGAAGTAGGCACGATCATTTTTTTTGATAATCTTATTGTTCTCGATAAAATTAATGGCGCCACCCTCATCAACGACATAGATGGTATCGTAACAATACGGATCTTTTTCTTCGTTTGATGGCTTTTTGTCTAGCAATAGAAATACACTCCGGCCGATCATTTTTTTATCTGCCGGCTTGCACATTGAATGTGACGCCATAATATCAGGCACCATTGGATTCAGATTTTGCGAGAAGAATGAACGAGGGAAATAACGCCCGGCCTCCAGTCCAATCACCACTCCATCATGGTTGACAAACCAGTTATTGTTGTTTTGCTCGGAACAATTGCATGAGCATGACACCAACGTCCAATCGCTTTTTTTGTTCCAAGACATTTGGATTGGTGAATTTGGGCACAGATTTTTTGCTTCGCTCATGTCATTGGTGACGGCCGTTGTGCACTCATCTCCGGGTCCACACTTAACTGAACCGTCTTTCTCAGTGGCCATTACATCTGCGGCACCGGAAGCTATGGCAATGGCAAGTAGCAGCCTCAGCGAAATCACTTTACAATCCGCAAACATTTCTTTCTGCCTTTCCATTAAGAAGTTTGAAGTTTACGTTATCTCTTGGCCTAGGTTTTTCGTGCTTGACTGGTGCATGTGGATATGGCTTTTGTTGAATGATCCCCATGCGACGACTGGTACAATCAAAAACGGAGCTGGGATTGGCTACCTTTGCTCTCTCTTGGACTGCTATTTTTAATAAGTCAATCTGTGTTGCAGGTTTTTCCGTGGCCGTGCGCTCCCGAATCTGCTGTGAGGCCTTACTTAAATCACCCTGTTGAACGCACAAATCATACAGAGCGCAGTAAGTAACCAGTTGCACTGATTCCATCAAATCAGAACGAAGCCCGCGCAGAAATTTCAAGCAACCCAAAACGTATTGGTGATATTTTGCAGCCTCATGAATTTGAATCGCCTGAAATTTTTCGTTGTCACCGATCGCTTTAAATGTTTTCACCCAGTTAGCTTTGTTACTATTTTGCTGCGCGATTGCCCAATTTTTTTGGGCCACAGAGTCGCCGCTATTTATGGCATTCCAAATTGCTTGGTAATTTGTGCCAGGGGCAAATGCGGCTTCAAAGGCCTGAGGGTCGACGTCGTGCATTTCTTTTAGAATCGGCCCGAGTGTATTCATGCCGAAATTCCACTGAATCAATCCGAAAGACATGCCCATGCCATCAAAATTATCTGCGCACTTCCCAAAACTTGGATCTCCGTTCTCAAAACCTGCCGTGATAAATAATGCAATCTTTTGGGCTTCGATTAATGGAATGCAGTCCCCGCCTTCACACGTGAAATTGCCAATCAACCCAATCGGATGGAAATGCCATGGCTTCGGCTCTTTCGGAAGAATCTTCGAATCAATACACTGAACATCTTCCCACCACTGAAGCTTCTTGATCCGCTCCATCTCGTTCTGCCATTTCCATGGCACGAGCTTCATATGAGGCGTGATGTCCTCCCACTTCCCCATATTGCCGCCCCATTCGCTTTCACTTTTCACGACTATGTGCGAAATCGCTTCGGCTAACCATGGCGTCTTCTGCGCATCCGCCAATTCCGCGGCAGTAACCTTGCCATCGTGATTGACATCAATGGCTTTTTCGAGCTTCTGGATGAGCTCACTGGTGGCCAATGCATCAGCACTCGGCTTGAAGTTATCCTGATCCTCTCCCATGGCCAGTTCAGCGACGAACAGGTAACGCTTGAACATATCAACCATCGTGGTCGAACTGTTGTCGACGAGCTCGAACCCCGGCCAGTCCCACTGGCTACACAGCTGCACTTTGAGATGGTCCCGTTCACGCACCCAGCCTTGACGCGTTCCACCGTCCTTCGTGCCGACCGTCACGTTCCACCAGCGTTTCGTTTTTCCGCTCGCTTCCTTGTCTTCTCGTGCCAAGCTTTGCGGTCCCTGCTTGTCAAGATCGACCACCCGAAATATGACCCGGAAGTCCGTTGGGGGCCCGTCTGCTTGGCTAACCTTTAGCGGAAAGTCTTTCCAGCCCTTGACAGGCGCCTTCGTCATTTGATTGACAAGACCTAGGGTGCTGTCGATCCAGAACGGGATACCGGTCGGCGTCTCGATTGATTCAGGCTTTTCCGCTGGCTTTGCCTTGTGCTTCTTCCCCTTGCCAGCCGGAGCAGCAGGCTCCGGTTGCACGGCAGGAATTTTTACGGTCTTGGGCTGTACCTTGACCCATCGCGATTTCGGATCGCTGATGGGTACGAGCTTCAAATCCGTCTGCTCAAGGGTGTAATCTGGATCAGGCGCTTTCGTCACGAGTTTTGCACCTGCCAGAACTTCCAGAAAAGGCTTGTCCATATTCGGATCCGCCGCCGACAATTCCTTCGCGCGCGCCTGACTCTTGGCGATGAACGCTGGAAGATCGGGGCCCGCAAAAACTTCGAGGTGCAGCAACGGTCGGGTGGGCAACGGCGGTGTGGGTTTCGCTTCCCTGTATCGCTGGTATTGTCCGATATGCGCAACAACGTCTCCCGCCTTGACAGGGTACGGCTTCTTGAGCACGACCACCTGATCGACGGGGCCAGACTGGGGAATCGGCTCGAGCTCCGAAACGAAAACGTAACCCCACTTCAGTTGCACGTCGGGCGGCTGACCAACGACTGGGCCCACCGGATCACCTTTAATGATCTTCGTGATTTTTGCCCAGCCCTTGCGCCCACCGCTATCAGCCTCATTCACAGTGAGTTCCGTGCCCTCGGGTAGCAAACCGAGGAGCTTGGCGTTCGGAGTAATGCGAACCCGCACACCTGAGACAGGCTCCGGCAGCGCATCATCTGGGCCTCGTTGCTGCGGCGACGAATCGTCATCGGGCGCACTCGGATCGATCGGCTTCGGTTTCGGAAGGTCCTGTTTGTTCGGTTTCAATGCTCGATACGAGCGGTCAGCTTCCCAGTACGGAAGAGGCTTGAGTTGCGGCGCCTTGGTGTCCGCACTCTCCGTTTTGGGCTGATCGAGCGCGGCTTTATACGTTTTCCAGTCGAGCGTATGCATGTACAGACTGAAGAACGTCAGCGTTTCACCGGGTGGCGGACCGGAGGACGCGGGAGCTGGTGTCGGGGCTGGCGGCGGAGGCGTTGCATTGCCCCCTGAGGCGGGTGATCCGGCGGGTGCATTTGCGGGGGCGGGTGCTGGTTGCGTCTTTATCGGTGCGGGTGGCAATTGCAATGTATGGCGGATCAACACGAAGCCCCGCGAGTACAACGCATGACGCTGGTCCTGGTAGGTCAGCGTGGGGTATTCGTTGTCGAGTCGGTAAGCGACAACCTCGCCCGTGGCGATCGCGCGTACGCCTTCGTCCTGTTTCAGGGCCTCACCTGTTTTCTGCCCGAAGTGAATGCCGCCGTGCCAGATGCCGCTAGCTCCCAGTGGATAAAATCCATCCTCCGCAGTCGCAAGCACCTTCATGTAGGTCATGGGGTCTGCGGCATCGGACGCTGCACCTTCCTTGGTAGCAGGCGAAAATGGATAGCTCCATGCAAGAGGCGTGTACGCGGGTTTGGCGTCCGGCTCAGGCGTCTTGGGAGGTTGTTTTTTAGGAGGGTGCTTATCCGTCATGGCAATTGAAATCGTAAGTCGTTATCGTGCTTCAGGAACGGGGCATCTCGATCAACCAGAGAAATCGTCGGCGTAACCACCATGCTTCGAAATCGGCGTGCCGTTCAGCGGATCACGCAACGTCATGGTCGACGCACCGGGCTTGTCCCACGACGCGCATTTTTCGAGAATCTGGCCCGACGTCCCGTTCTCGATCATGTCAGGCGTGATCTTGATATACGATCCACCGACATTAAGAATCAGTTCCTTCTCTGCGCGCAGAATCATCCGTCCCGATGCACTCTCGATCTTGACGTCCTGCTGCGCCAGCATCGTCAACGCATCGTTCTGAGCCTGAATTTCGATAGGGCCTTTGGTCGCGAAAATTTTGATCCCGAGGTTTTGAGCGTACAGGCTGATCTTGCTCATCACGCTCGCGAGCAGCGACTTCCCGGCTGCGAGATTGACATTTTTCCCCGCTACCAAGTTGACCTGTTGATTCGCCGACGCGTGAATCGATTGCTGGCTGGATAGGCCGACACCTGCCGGGCTCGACAGCAGCAACGCCGGTTTCGCAAAGCCACTGGCATTCCCCGTTCCACCGCCAGCCGTGCGGCCACCTTTGGTGACGCCCGGAACGTTGCCCTGCGTCATCTCAGTAAAGGCCTTCATCGCATCGCTGCCGTCCTGCAGGCTTTCGGCCCGATTCGTTTCGCTCGCCTGCGAGACCGTCTCTAATACTGCCTCCGAAGCTGCGAGCTGATCGGTCGCGGCCGATACGTTCATTGGCTGTACCGCTGCCGGGTGAGTCGAGATCGACAGGCCTTGTACCGCCCGAATCGCTCCATGCGCCTCCGACTTGAGATCAAAGCCACTGCCAACGAACGAGCCGCGCGTGTTATCGGACTGTTCGATCAGATAGCCGAGATGCAGGTGAGAACTGTAGCTCGACGAGTAAAGTTGAGCCCGGTTCTGCCCGCTCGAGTCGTCCATGAC
Organism: Burkholderia sp. AU33423; assembly: GCF_002223135.1. Taxonomy (NCBI): domain Bacteria; kingdom Pseudomonadati; phylum Pseudomonadota; class Betaproteobacteria; order Burkholderiales; family Burkholderiaceae; genus Burkholderia; species Burkholderia sp. AU33423. The sequence goes on along the minus strand of NZ_NKFH01000004.1, from coordinate 909,652 downwards.
AAGCTGGTTGAAGCCGTCGCCACCATACTCGCGAGAGCGGAAACCAGACAGCAGGCCGTGCGTATGCCATACCGGCATCGTCGCGCCCCCGTGCAGTCGCGAGATGATCACCGGTCGGTCGCAATCGCCATTTACGAATCCTAGAAGCACTTGGTCATCTTTGCGCAACGGGAAATAGCCGCCGCGCCTAGCGCCCGCGTCCGGCATCGCCGCGCGAATCCACGACGTAGACTTCGTATTGCGATCCTTTCGACTGTTCGACGTCCGGACCCGCACACGATTGCCGTCGTCTGTGACGATTTCCTCGTCACTATCGGTTACGACAATTGCCGTCTGCAAATGCATTTCCGGCTTCTCATGCTCGAATGGGCTGCGAAATGGCGTCTTGCGAAGTTGCGCTTCGATCTCGACGTGAAAAAATCCGGTACCGCCATCGCGGTGGCTCACGGTCGTACCAGTTCCGGCCACCTTGACCTGTTCGATCGCGCTGCGCAGGCTGCGCGGGAATCGCGTGAGCGCATCCATGCCGGGCAAGTTATTTTGGATCAGCCAGTCGCTCGCGATGATCGACAGCTCGCGTTCCTCTTCCGGCAATGCATCGAAGAGGGGATGTCCCGACACCTTGAACCAGTAGCCTGGCAATGCATAGCGGGGACTGCCGATCGCGAAATAGCGTTTTGCTCGCGAAGCCCATTCCTCGGTGCGAATGCGGGCCTGTTGTTGTCCAGCATCAGATTCGGCCCACGTCTGTGAGCCGGTATAGAGATACTCTTCGCCCTGACCAGGTAACTCCTCCAAGTCGGCCGCTGGCGTGCTCGCCTGTTTATCGAGGTCAGGTCGCTTGTAGTCGGCGGTCCCGAGCGTCAGCGTCGCACTTTGGGCGTCCTGCTGTTCGCTCAACTGGGTAAGTCCGTCGAAATCCTCGTCGGTACCCGCGTGGCTGAACTTCATCTCCGAATTCGGTAACGATGGCCCAAAATAGAGGTCGTCCATCATGACGACCTTGTGCGATTTGCCATCCTTCGCGAAATCGAATCGCGGAAACACGCCGACCTCTTCCAGACTCCGGTGGACAAAATTCCAGTCGGTTTCCCACTGCACACGGTGCGAATACGAGCGCATCGCCGCGCGTAGCTCCTGACCATAGTTGCCGGAAGCCTGCGGATGTTTTTCGAAGACGTCGGTGAGAATCTGCCAGCCGCTGGCTTCCTGCCAGTCGCGCCGATCGCTGCTGAGCTTGAGGAAGCTTAACCACGAAGAGAACTGAAGCTGAAAATACGAGACGGTTCCATCGTTTCCAAGGCGGCGAGCCCGCTGCACATAGCCATGGATCGGCAGATAGCCTCCGTCAGTCTGCCGAATCCAGAGCGTGACGGGTTGCAGCATCAGAGCGTTGAGCTTGATCTTGTCGCCCATGACGGATGAGGCGTCAACGGTCACCTCGAAATTGCGCCCAAGCCGCGCGTTGATCTTGACGTACAGCGGCGTGAGCCAGTCGTCACCAACCGGCGTGTCAAGTTTGACGATGCGGTCGAACTGCGCATAGCCTCCGCGCAGCACCTTCAGCAAGACTTCCCCGCTCATGCGGTCACCCCGTTTTGTACAGAACGCGTCCGACCGTAACTAGACATCAAAACGCCGGGACTGCGTATGTGTTACATGAAAATTACAAATAACAAACATAAATATTAAATTCAGCCTTCACGCAGAGGCCGCAGTCGACCTAAAGTGTGATTGCGGAAGATGCCTCCAAAGATCATACCAAAGTCCGCTCGCCACGATAAAGGCGCCGTGACGATTCTTGACTGTCTTCTTGACGCTATCCGCCGAAACTCATCGCAGATTCGAATTACCGACCTTCACACCAGCACAACCAAAATCAGCGCCCGCCGACCTGTCGATCGTCGAGTCGTCAACCACTCAGTGCGTCATTTACTACGAGAAATCAGAGTGGTTGACGGGCCCGCTTCACGAGCCATCTACATCGCGCCCCAGTAAAAATACAAGGCGCTATCAGCACCCTATTCCGACAATAAATTATGTAGTCTTCTCCACGATTTTGTGGCTCGTAGAGTAGGGGCAGCCTCGACAATTTCATCCAGTAGCTCCCGCAATCCCATAGGGGGATAGCTAGGTGCCTGTTCGATGATTCTGTCTATCAAGAAAAGCACCTGCTTTGGCCATCTTCTGGAGAGTGACAGATTTTCTGTCATCTTTTCTCGCAAGCCATAAAGCACCACGTCCGGATGCTCAATTGGGGTAAGGTAGTCTCGCACAGCCTCTACAACCTTATTGAAGAGATTGGGTAGATCCTGAGCCATACGAATCATGCTTTCCGTGATAGCACTAGACTGCAATACGACTTCCTGTGGCCAAGTCGATACAAAAAATGACTTACCAAATGTTTCCCACGCTGACTGATCCACCACGATTCGACCAACCATCCATAATGCAGACTGCCGCCCCAAATCACTGATCTCCTGTAGAATGCGACGGCATTCTACAGCATTAATATATCGCCTATCGTTAGCCCACCAATATCTGGCGACGATCAACATATGTACCGCATTCCTTTCCAGCTCCTCATCTGACAACAGACTTTTGGATTCCGAGAAAAGCGCTACAAAATCACTCTTCAACAAATGAAAGAGCGCAGCCGAAGGCACATTTGCCTCCCAAATTAAACCTGCCCATACTGCGTTCGACAATGTGTTCTTGCGAGAGAAAAGTTGAAGTATTCGGCGCTTTACCCATCGGCTGTCCACATAAAAGAGGAAGTTCAATCGTCGGCCAACCAAGGTAGCCGCATGATGCGCCCCGTCACCAGGGGATGTAAGCGCTCGGCAGATTCTTTCAAGCAGTTCAGCATCGAGCCCCTCATTTAATTGGTAGCTCTTCTCCCCCAAAGTAGAAAACAACGTCTCAACCATACGACCTACCGGTGCATTTATGGCAAAATCCATCGACCTCGAAAAAGATTTCACCTCCCCACCCTGCCTTATCTCATGAATAGCACTTTCCGTTGCCCTACCCCCCATCGCAATAATCTTATCGAATACCCTGTCCCATAGACTCCAGAAGACATTTTCTCGATAAGAAAACAAGCGAGGCAAGTATTTTTCAATCCATGATGTAGCCTCAAAGCGAATTCTAAAAAATAAATCTTCTTGAGCGTCAGCAAGCTTGTACGCACAAATCAGAAGTGCTTTTCTCGGCGCGGCATCCGGCCAATTGGAAAGCAACTGTTTCCAAAGAAATACACTATGGTCGCCCCCTGGTTCATACACCGAAAGAGCTCTGAGTGCTCTGACTGGCCGCGCCGACGCAAGTCCAGCGAACGGTGCGTGTTCGACAAAATCTGAATTGTCATGTCGTGACAATTTAAGAGCTTGCGGGACAATTTCGGCCAATGGCAGGTGCAGCAAATTCTCTGGGTCCGTCTTTCGCTGAACCCAGCCGCTTCTACCATCCCAATCGTGGTCGGCAGCCTTCTCAGCATCCTCACTCCAACCCGGCCTTCTCCGGATAGCACTGAGAATATTTACGGCTGATCGCGATAACTCGCAGCCATTCCGTTCGAGCCATCCTAGAGAAGTACCGGCATCAAAAATAACTCTCTGCTCATAGTCCTCAGACGCCTCCCCCTCATACGGTTGCCGACCGTCGATGAACCTCTGCTCTATGCGCCTTCGGATCTCAGGTCGAACATCACACCATCGATCTCTGAGCAACAGAAGCACTTCCCGCCGCATATATGCATTCCAGAACACCTCATCAGATAACCCATTAAGCCCCTGCTCAACACACTCGCCATCAAATACGATGCGATTCCGCCAAAAATGTAATTTCAGTTTGTCAAAAAAATACCTATCTGATTTAGGCCATTTCACCACCTCATCACGTGCGTCTTCCGGATAAAGATCGCACAAGCGTTGAAACAATTCAACCGCCCAGAAGAAATCCGCCTCGACACCTTCACGATGACGGATATGCCCTCCCGGTCTTGCATCAGGTTCAATTGCAGGCAACCTAAAATAACTTAACGATCCGATGATTTCGTTCAGAAGGTCTATTGAACGGAGCAATATTCGCCGAACAATCTGAAAAACAGCAAGCACGAGATGGTCCGGGACGTTAATGTCGGCTCCATGTCGCTGCGCGGTTACAACTTCAAATCGAACAAGCCTCTCCATATCAACCGATTCATCTATCGGAGGCGGTACGGATGGGCGGGTGGCAGACATAGCCTTCACTGAAAGCCGTGGCTGCGCGATTTTTTCAAGCTTGCGAAGTACGGAAGTAGACCAGCCCTCGGTACGAATTCGATCAGCAAGCCTATACCATGAAAACTCCCTTACATCTTCCGGCAACTCAGCGAACGACTCGGACATGAGCGCCCAAATATGTCTAGATTCGCCTTCAAATGCTGAAACGGCTCCATTGCGCCCATTCAATCGACGATCCACAGCCTCCAAGAGCGATGAATGTAGACTCCGCTGCCGCGCGGCCCACCAAATAGCGGCAGGTTGTTCTGCGACTCGCTCAAACCAACGGACCAGCCACCAGAGACGCTTCGAATCCACGGTACCGGGAGAGGATCGCATCCCAGCGAGGCGCATGTAGTTCTGACCATCGTCATCAGTGGCCAATGTTCCGATCAGATCGACACCGCCTACGTCCGTAGACCGGCCATTCGCTGGAGGACGAGGTGGATCATCATCCAGTCCAAACTCTACGTGCGGATTGATCTCTGCTGCATCATTCGACCAGCCATTCTTTTCTGGACGTCCATATCGCGAGAATTTATCAAAAACACACAGCCATTCCGCTGGAGGTGGGGGCTCAGCGTCAGCAAACGCTTTCGCGCCTTCTCGAGTTTCGACCAACGCAACAACCTGACCACGCTGATGTGGAAGCAACGACCGTGGCGATGTGTGCGCATGCGCGAGAACACTTGCAGTCCACGAGTCCTTGTTGATTGCTCGAACAGACCAAGCTTCGAGCGTTGTCCATAAGTCATCAAACTGCCGAAAGGCTATACCGGTTACACCCAATTCGTGCCACTTCGCGCGCACGGTCTCCGGCTCCCCTCGGTCGAACGCATAAATTGTGCGCAATTTCGCGGAATTGCTTGCGGACAAACCTTCGAGGAGATAACGAACCGGGGGATCACTTGCTGAGTATCCCAATAGCACAACCACCCGCTGCTCAAGCAACTGACGCATAAATGTCGTCGCCCAGCCGTCTGCAAGATACGCACGGCCGAAGTCGGCCGAACTCAGCACGAGATTCTGACCATCGTCGCTCTGCTGCCGCAGACGGCCGTGAAGATAAACAATCCCCGTCGGCACCTCCATGGCTGTCATCGGTGGCAGCAACGGTGGTGTCCACCGACGCAGCTGTCTATTCGCCCGCTCAAACATCAGATCGAAGTTTGTCGTCACTACGAGCGGAGTACCGGAAGCATCAGCAGAGAGACGGAGGATAGCTTCATGCTTAGTCGGATTTGCTGCCTTTGGTATCTTCAATAGCCAATTGACCTCCCGCTCGACCCTCGGACGGGAATACTCTCTATGAAGAAGGCCAAATACTTGATCCAACGGCGGCGCCAGGTCCGGGTCGTTTTTCTCCATTGCAGGCGCCATGAGCTTGCCAATTTTTGACGCTGGGGAAACACCCAGACGCGTCATGACGCACTTCGTGAGTTTGAAAAAACTCGGTAAGCCAACTGGCATAGAAACACCAGCGCCACAAAAAAATACTACTTCGCCTTTATCCCTGAGGCTTAGCAGCTCATTTGGGATCGACGGCCCGTCAGGTAGGAACCTCAGTTTAGTCTCCGTTTGGTCAAAAACGACATCGAACAAAGCCTGATATCGAATGCCGTAGCCTACCGCAACTCGCAGAGTCAACGGGAGCAGCACGCATAAACACCAGCGCGCACGCCATTCATAAATATGGATCACTTGGGTACACCGTAACGAGCCAGTGGTGCGGGGATCGGGGCGTGGATCAATGGGGTCAACCGTCAAATTGAGCTATGTTATAATTGATCCATATACCCTAATGATCCACACAAAGCCATGCGCAAGCTCTACTACGGACGGATTTCCACCACGGACGGCCAGTCCTCGGCGAGCCAGTACGATGACGCCAAAGCCCACGGTGTCCAAGACAAGGACGTTTTCATTGACGAGGGCGTGAGCGGCTACCACGTCGCCCCTGACGCGCGGGAGCAGTGGCGCAAAGCGGAACTCGATCTGCGGCATGGCGGCGTTCTCGTCGTGCGCTGGCTCGACCGGATCAGTCGCCGCTATGACGAACTACATCGGACGATGCGCCGGCTAATGGACCTCGGCGTTCGGGTCGAATGCACGCTCAACGGAATGGCTTTTGACGGGACAGCCAAAGACCCCATCGAGAAAGCGACGCGAGATGCAGTGTTGGCATTTATGGCCGCTCAGGGCGAAGCGGACTACCGCAACCGGGCAGAGATGCAGCGCCGCGGTGTCGCGATCGCGAAGGCGGAAGGGAAATACAAGGGGCGCGCGCGATCCCACGACTACGCAGCCATCAAGGCATGGCGCGCTGAAAGCGGCGCGAGCATTCGGGAGACTGCCGAGCAGTTCGGTGTGGGAACGGCTACCGTAAAGCGAGCATGCGCAGAGCACCTGCTGTCCTGACCGGTAGCCAATCGCAAATATCAATGTGGCTGGCAATCAACAAGTCCGACCGCAGTTGTCTACCACGCTCACACCAGCAACCGGCCCGGTAACTTACCGGACGATTAATTACCGAATCGAGGATACCGCCACGTTACGGAATTCGTTGGTGAGTGAGCGCTAGCCGGAAACATCGGCCGCAACTACGAACTGCGATCGCGGCCGAGAGACAATAACCGAATGGGGAACCGACCGTTAGCGAGACGACCTCAAGTCGGTTTGGAGCAGCAGCAGTTCTTGCAGTGGCGGGGCATGCGCGAAAACGCGGGCACGCATGGGCGAGAGCCGTAGCATGCTACGGCCCTCGCTAGTACAATGAGTGCCTACAGTCGAAATGCAACTTTCACTGTAGGCGATTGGGTCTTCTGATGGTCACTTTCGTCACCGGTCCTTTCCGCTTGATCAGGCCGACAAGCTCGGCTGTCCGTGCTGGACATAGTTGCACTGAAGGGCTGGACGGTCGCACGTCTGGCCCTTCGCCTTTCCCCTCGATCACTGTTTTGCCTGCGCTAGCGTTTGGATGAACGCGCACAGACGATCTGCCTCGTCCTTCGTCATATCAATCGGGATAACAATCTGAGCCAAATGGCCCGGCCGGAGCGGAAACGGCAGCGCTAGGTTCGCGCCCGTTGACGTGCCGCCGATGGTCTTCGGGACAGAGTGGTCAACCTCGCCCCTAGTTTGATCTGGATTGGTCGTCGCGGCTGGCGTTTCCGCCGCTTGGTTCGGTTTGACCGTAGCCTTTTTTCTCTGCTCTGGCTTGTCGTTCTTACCATTGGGCAACCCACGCGAGGGCGCCTTGTAGTTGGTGGGGTCGGTCTTGTAGCTGACGAATTGCTGGATTACAGCCGTCACCCGCTTTTCATACGTCTTCAGCGATTCAGGGGACAAATCGCCCGGATGCAAATTGTTGTACCTCAATACCTGAGATTTGACATCGATCTGTCGAACGTCTTCGTCATCGGGGATGTCGACGAGCAGTTTCTTGACCGCTGCTTTCCAACTGTTGCCCGTGTTCACGTTCACCCAGCCCTTGCTGGTGATCATGTCAACGAACTGCAAGAGACCTGATTTTGTAATGGCTTCCATCTGGATTCCCCACATTAGATGGGATGGATATCTAGGATTGTACAGGCTATCTAGATTTTTTTGGAGGGATTTTCCAGTGCTGTGCCGAACGGCTAGATGGGCATCGGTGAGATAAGGCAGGCCGTCAAAACAGACAACACCTGTTGTGCCGCGCGCAAAAATGGCGTTAGTGTCGAGCATGGGTTGCTGGAGCCAGGAATCTCGAGCCGCGCTGAGGCATCAATCAACGGGGATTTTTGACCGTAGGGACGCGATCGTCGACTCCGTCGGTGCGGATTAGGGTCGGAGCCGAGCGGAGCGTCAAACCGGGGCCGTCACGCGAACAACGGCTAACCGGGTTGTCGACGGCTTCCTTGCGAGCGCGTGCTGTTGGCGGTACAGTTTGCGCTTGCTGAGCCACCTGCGGAATGCAGCAGTATTCCAGAGGTGGCTGAGTGGCAGAAAGCAGGGGACTGATACTCCCCAAACCGCGCAAACGGTTCACGGGTTCGAATCCCGTCCTCTCCGCAAAGCCCCCGTCCGCAAGGCGGGGGCTTTTACGGTTTACCACTTGGCGAAGACTGCCCCCTTCCGCCTTCATCTTGCCATCGCCAAATCCTCATTTGTCGTCACCTCCCTCGATAGATTCCGGTGTCCGTACAATTCGTGCAGCTTCGAGCATCGCCTCAGCCGCAGTTTCCATCGAATTGCGAACAGGTTCCATCCAGAGACGCGCATAGATTGCTGTCGTCTGCGTTGATTTGTGGTTCAGCGATCGGCCGATCACCGACAGATTCGCGCCGGTCCCCGCCTGCCACGACCCCATCGTGCGACGAAGATCATGCAACCGAAGATCGGCAATGCCGGCCTTATCAAGAATGATCTTCCATGCCTTCTTCGGCGAAACGAGATGCCCCGCCTCGCCCGAGCCCGGAAACACGAACGGCGAGCCCCCTCGATCCTTACCCCGCCCTCGCAGAATAGCCGCCACATCCGGAACCAGAGGAACGCTTTGCGGCGTTCCATTTTTCGTATCCGGGATACGCCACTCCGCTCGGTCGAGATTCACCTGATCCCAACGCATCGCAAGAACATTCCCTCTGCGCGCGCCAGTCAACAGGCTGACCAAGATGTAGTCCCGCACCGTGGCATTCGGATACGCCAACACCTGTTCGAAGAACTTCGGCAGTTCGTCCGGCTGCAGGAAGCGATCCCGGCTGACTTCGCTATGTTTGCGGATACCGTGGCATGGATTCATCTGGCTCCAGATTCCCCATTCGATCGCCTTGCCAAAGATACTGCTGACAAGCGCAAGCACCCGGTTCGCCATCACCTTGTGATCCTTGCTGATCTTGGTGAACAGTTGAGCAACCGTCGCCTTCGTGATCTCCGATAGCTGCCGCGACGCGAGGTTGATACCGTCCCCATTACTGGAAAGGTATTTCTCGAATTTCTGCTTGTCTTCCGCTGCCGTCTTTTTGTGCGGAACGCTGTGATTCTCGTAGTACTGGTCAAACAGCTCGCCAAAAGTCATCTCCGCGCGGCGGGCACGCTTCAGATCGGCTGGATTCGTCCCACCGGCGATGTCTGCGATCAGAGTCAGAGCTTGCGTCCTCGCTTTATCGACCGTCAGATCGGGATAGCGCCCAATCTTGATCCGCTCGGGCTTACGATTGACTTTCCGATAGAGAATGAACGTCTTGACGCCGCTCGGGCCGATGCCGATCGCTAGACCGCTCACCTTCGTGTCGTAGTAATACTTCCAGCCCTTCTCTGGCATCGGCAACGCTTCGATCGCCGCTTTCGTAAAATTCAGGGCGTCCTTGCCCGCCCGCTGCTTTTTCTCGCTATCGCTCATCGTTGCTACCATTTTGCTACTACGTGTAGCGTTGTGGGTCGGAACACAAAATCGCAGTGAGCTTAAATTTTACATCAAATCAATGGCTTATGATTTTTATCGATCACCAATGACGTTGAGAATAGCAGGAGCACCCGATTTGGGATCAGAGGGTCGTAGGTTCGAATCCTATCGCTCCGACCAAGGAATCAAGGGGTTACGGTTTATACCGTAGCCCCTTTTCCATTTCTGGGCCCGTTAAGCGTCAACCGGGATTCCGGTTCGCAGCGCCTCGATTCATTGTAGGGATCAATTGGGGCATCGACGCTACAACGATCCACCCAGCCCTCGGCGGCCCTATTTCGAAGGTCGGCACAAAGCAAGTGGCTTACGGCCTTTCGCTTCAAATGCAGGAAAGGCTGACTGGAAACGACCGAGCGCCCGCCTGGCCGGCCCATCGAATCACCGACGGCATACGGGCCAACAAGCCATCCGCAGCCCGCATACGGCACTTGCAGGAACACGCGATAATGCGCGTGGACAACCTGCATCCGCGCATGAAAAACAACATTCTCAAGACCGCCCTCTGCGCATCGCTGCTCGCGCTCGCGACTGCCGGCACCGCGTCGGCCAAAGCGCTCGACGACGCACTCGACTGCCACTCGACCGGCCACAAATTCGTCGCGCCGCTGCTCGCCGCCGGCGACATCCAGTCGGAGCCGATGCATGTCGAATCGAACTCGGTCAATGCATTCCGCACGAGCCACACGCTGACGGCGTACGGCTTCGGCGTCTATGTCGTACTCGGATACCAGGCGAACGACCCGATCTTCCGTCCGGGCGACGGCACGCCGATCGGCGACTGGGCCTATGGCGTCGTGGTACGGGGCACGAAAAGCGCGGTGGAAGAAGCCGTGCGCAAAGCCGGCAGCGATGCGACCGTCAAGCAGGCGTTTCCGTTCCTGACCGCGATCGTCTGTTCGTCGGACTGAGCGGCCGCTAGGACGATCATGCGGCAAGCCTGAGGGGCAGCAAGCCTGCCTGCTGCCCGGCCCCTCCCAGCCCCGCTATCGACCTTTTAGGCGCCGGTATACACCACGCGATACGGGATACCGACCTTTTCCCACTCGGCCGCCTCCTGGCTGAGGCTATAGTCGGTCAGCGGGTTCTGCTCGACCCACGCGCTCGGCAGGCGCACTTCATACCCACCTTTCTTCATCTGCGAAACGGAAATGTCCGGCAGCCCGGCATCGGTCCGGCGCCGGCACAGCAGCGCCGCAAGTCGCAGGCAGAACAGCAGCGGCCACTCGACCTCGCGCGCCTGCGACAGCTTGCCGAGCTTGCCGGCGTGACCGAGCACGAGCGCGGCGAGGCGCGCCTGGTCGGTGCGCGAAAAACCCGGCATGTCCGCGTTGCTCGCAATATAAGCCGAGTGCTTGTGATACGCGCTGTGCGAGATCGACAAACCGATCTCGTGCAACGCGGCCGCCCAGCCGAGGAACATCCGCCCTTCCTCGCGCGCCTCTTCGTCGGCTTCCTCGAGTTCGTCGTAGAAACGCCCCGCCAGCGCGCCGATCCGCTCGGCCTGCGCACGATCGACACCGTAGCGGCGCGTGAAGCCCTCGACGGTGACCGCACGCATGTCCTCGTGCTGCGTCCGGCCGAGCAGGTCGTACAGCACACCGAGACGCAGCGCGCCGTCGGTCGTATCGACGTAGTCGACGCCGAGCTCCTCGAACACCGCGAGCATGATCGCGAGGCCGCCCGCGAGCACCGGCACGCGATCGGGCTTCAGTGCGATCAGCTTCAGCCGGTTGACGTTCTCCGACTTGATCAGCGCGCGCTTCAGCCGCTCGAGACCGCCGCGCGAAATGCCGTGCGTGATGCCGGGATCGTTGAAGCCGTTTGCCTCGACGAGTTCCGCGAGCGCACGCGCGGTGCCCGACGAGCCGATCGCCTGGTCCCAGCCGGCCTTCTTGTACTCGCTTGAAATGATCTGGATCTCGCGCTTGGCCGCGAGCTCGGCCTGCCGCATCGTGTATTCGTCGACGTTGCCGGCCGGAAAGAAGGTGCGGCTGTGGCTCACGCAGCCGATATAGAGGCTCTCCATCACGATCGGCGTGTAGTGCGAGCCGATGATGAATTCGGTGGAGCCGCCGCCGATGTCGACGACGAGCCGCTTGCCCGCGCTCGCGGGCACCGAATGCGCGGCACCCGCATAGATCAGCCGCGCTTCTTCGCGGCCCGCAATCACTTCGATCGGGAAACCCAGTGCCGCTTCGGCCTCGCCGAGAAATTCGCCCGCGTTCTTCGCGACACGCAGCGTGTTCGTCGCCACCGCGCGCACGTGATCGGGATGGAAATCGCGCAGGCGCTCGCCGAACCGCTTGAGCGCTTCCCAGCCACGCTCCTGCGACGCGCGATCGAGCATCTTGTCACTCGACAGGCCCGCGGCCAGCCGGACGGGCTCGCGCAGCGCGTCGACGGGATAGATCTGGCTGCCCGCCGGCGTTTCCTCGACGCGACCGACGATCAGCCGGAAGCTGTTCGAGCCGAGATCCACGGCAGCCAGCAAGTGGGGGGTTGTAACCATCAGAAGGGGGCTCCGTGCGCGTTCGCCCGCGGCGGCCGGTGCGACAGCCGTGGGTGATCAATCAAAGGCGACATTTTAAGCGTGGAACGCTTGCCGTTGCCACGCTTCACGGGCATGCATACTGCTCGTTTGCATATAGCCGAAACATTTATGAGACGAAACGGTTACAGCGTAGAATTTCCCGATATAAATACACTACTGTCATCAGCACGTCATCGTACCGTGAGAGTTTCCGAGCGTCCTTTCGAATCATCGCCCGAATCACCCCCTACTCTGCCGATGTCCGTCCGTTATCCGCTTCTCAATCGTGAACTCGGCATCCTCGGTTTCAACGAGCGCGTGCTGGCCCAGGCAGCCGATCCGCAAGTCCCGTTGCTCGAGCGTCTCCGCTTCATCTGCATCACCAGCAGCAACCTCGACGAATTCTTCGAAGTCCGGATGGCCGGGCTGCAGGAGCAGATCCGCGACAACCCCGGCGCACTGACGCCCGACGGCATGTCGTTACAACATGCTTACGACCTCGTCGTCGAACGCGCGCAGCGGCTCGTCCATCGACAGTACACGATGCTGCACGAAACCGTGCTGCCCGCGCTCGAACAGGAAGGCATCTACTTCCACGCGAGCGACACGTGGAACGACGAGCAACTCGAATGGGCGCGCCGCTACTTCCTCGACGAGCTGCTGCCGGTGCTCACGCCGATCGGCCTCGATCCCGCCCACCCGTTCCCGCGCGTGCTGAACAAGAGCCTGAACTTCGTCGTCGAGCTCGAAGGCCGTGACGCATTCGGCCGCCAGGCCGTGATGGGCATCGTGCAGGCGCCGCGCGCGCTGCCGCGTGTCGTGCGCATGCCGCACGCGCTGTCGGGCTTCGAGCACGGCTTCGTGCTGTTGAGCTCATTCATGCAGCGCTTCGTCGGCGAACTCTTCCCGCAGCTGAGCGTGAAGAGCTGCAACCAGTTCCGCATCACGCGCAACAGCGAGCTGTTCGTCGACGAGGACGAAATCACGAACCTGCGCGTCGCACTGCAGGGCGAACTACCCGCGCGCCACCTCGGCAATGCAGTGCGCCTTGAGGTGTCGGCCGACACGCCGCCGCACATCGTGCGCCGCCTGCTCGAGGAAAGCGAACTCGGCGAGAAGGATTGCTATCGCGTGGCCGGATCGGTGAACCTCGTGCGGCTGATGCAGATTCCCGATCTCGTCGATCGCCCCGACCTGAAATTCACGCCGTTCACCGCGTCGACTCCGTCCGCGATCACGAACGCGCCGACGATGTTCGACGCGATCGACAACGGCGACATCCTGCTGCACCACCCGTACGAGAGCTTCCAGCCGGTGCTCGAACTGCTGCAGCAGGCCGCGAAGGATCCAAGCGTCGTCGCGATCAAGCAGACGATCTACCGCACCGGCACCGATTCGCCGCTGATGGACGCGCTGATGGAAGCCGCGCGCAACGGCAAGGAAGTGACCGTCGTCGTCGAGCTGCTCGCGCGCTTCGACGAGGAAACCAACATCAACTGGGCGTCGCAGCTCGAAGCCGTCGGCGCGCATGTCGTGTACGGCGTGGTCGGCCACAAGTGCCACGCGAAGATGATGCTGATCGTGCGGCGCGTCGTGCAGGCCGGCAAGGCGTCGCTGCGCCGCTACGTGCACCTCGGCACCGGCAACTACCACCCGCGCACGGCACGCCTCTACACCGACTTCGGTCTGATGACGGCCGACCAGAAGATCTGCGAGGACGTCCATCACGTGTTCCAGCAGCTGACCGGCATCGGCGGCGAACTCACGCTGCACGAGCTGTGGCAGTCGCCGTTCACGCTGCATCCGCGCATCATCGATTCGATCCGCGCGGAGATCGACAATGCACGCGCCGGCAAGCGCGCGCGCGTCGTCGCGAAGATGAACGCGCTGCTGGAGCCGACGGTGATCGCGGCGCTGTACGAAGCGTCGCAGGCCGGCGTCAAGGTCGACCTGATCGTGCGCGGTGTCTGCGCGCTGAAGCCGGGCGTGCCGGGGCTGTCGGAAAACATCACCGTGCGCTCGATCGTCGGCCGCTTCCTCGAGCACCACCGGATCTACTATTTCCACGCGAACGGTGCCGAGGACGTCTATCTGTCGAGCGCCGACTGGATGGACCGCAACCTGTTCCGCCGCGTCGAAGTCGCGTTCCCGATCCGCGATCGCAAGCTCAAGCGGCGCGTGATCGCCGAAGGGCTGTCGGTGTGCCTCGGCGACAACCAGTCGGCGTGGCAGATGCAAAGCGACGGCCACTACCGCCGCCGTCGCGCCGGCAAGACGATCCGCAACGCGCAACTCGGGTTGCTCGCGAAGTTCTGCTCTTGAATCGGTAGCGCGGCGCGCGTCGCGCACCGCGTCGCTCCAAATAAAAAACGCAGCCCGCGGGCTGCGTTTTTTGTTGCGAACCCGGCATGCCGCCGCTCGCCAAAGAGCGACGGATGCCGTTACGCGATCATGCCTCGTAAGCGGCCGGCCGGATCGCGATGATGCGCGCGCCCGGGAAGCGTGCGGTGAACGTGCTGCCGCGCCCTTCCTCGCTCTGCACGTACAGGTGCGCGTCGTGCCGCTGCAGCACGTGCTTGACGATCGCAAGGCCGAGCCCCGTGCCGCCGGTGTCGCGCGAACGGCTGCGGTCGACGCGGTAGAAGCGTTCGGTGAGCCGCGGCAGGTCGGCGGCCGGGATGCCGAAGCCGCTGTCCGTGACGGAAAACACACCCTGTGCACCTTCGCGCCGCCACGTCACGACGATCTTGCCGCCTTCCGGCGTATAGCGGATCGCATTCGTGACGAGATTCGCGAACGCGCTGAACAGCTCCGTCTGCGCGCCGGTGACGCCGAGCGTCTCGTCGATCGCGAACGCGATGTCGTGATGCCCGTTCGACAGCGTCTGCGCGTCCTCCTTCAGATGGTCGAACACGGCACGCATGTCGATCGCGCGATCGAGCGGCGGCTTGCTCTCGCCTTCCAGCTTCGCGAGCACCAGCAGGTCGGTGACGATGTGCCGCATCCGCGAGGCCTGCTGCTCCATCATGTCGAGATAGCGCGCACGGTCTTCCTCGTTCAGCGGCAGCTCACGCATCGTCTCGAGAAACCCCGACAGCACGGTGAGCGGCGTCTTCAACTCGTGCGACACGTTCGCGACGAAGTCGCGCCGCATCGCATCGGTCCGCTCGAGCTCGGTGATGTCCTGCGTGAGCAGCAGCTTGCGGTTCTCGCCGTACGGAAACACCTGCACTTCCAGCACGTTCTGCCGCGAATCGCCCATGCCGCGCATCACGAGCGTCTCGTCGTAATGTTGCGCGTTCAGATAGCGGACGAACTCGGGATGGCGTACCAGGTTGGTGATGTGCTGGCGCAGGTCGCGCTTCGCGTCGAGGCCGAAATGAACCTCGGCGATCGCGTTGCACCACTCGATCTGGTCGTGATCGTCGAGCATCGCGACGCCGTTCGGCGATGCCTGGATCGCCTGGATGAAGCGCGAATGCTGCTGTTCGACCTGACGCACCTGCGCATGCCACTGCTTCGCGAGCTTGTGCAGACGATAGTAGATCTCGCCCCAGATGCCCGGCGCGCTCGGCACCTCGCCATAGACCGGCGCATCGAGCAGCCGCCACAGACGCTGCGTATGAAAGGTGCTGAAAAAGCCCTGCGCGATCAGCATCACGACCACGAACACGAGGCCCGCGGTCGGGCCGGCGAAAACGCCGACCAATACGCCGATCAGCACGAGCAGCACGAGCGACACCAGAAAGCGCGCCCAGATGATGTTCATGATTCAGCGCCCGAAAGAATGAACGGCATGCCGTGGCACACGGCATGCGTGGATACGTTACGCGTGCTTGGCGAGCCGGTAGCCGCTGCCGCGCACGGTCTCGATCATCGCATCGCAGCCGGCCGGTTTCAAGGCCGCGCGCAATCGTTTGATGTGCACGTCGACGGTGCGCTCCTCGACGAACACGTGGTCGCCCCACACCTGGTCGAGCAGTTGCGTGCGGCTGTGCACGCGCTCCGGATGCGTCATGAAGAAATGCAGCAGGCGGAACTCGGTCGGGCCGAGATCGAGCTTGATCTCGCTGCCTTCCGCATGCGCGGCGACGCGATGCGTGGCCGGGTCGAGGCGCAGCCCGTTGATCGACACGACGTCCTCGGTCAGCTGCGGCGCGCGGCGGCGCAGCACGGCCTTGATCCGCGCCATCAGTTCCTTCGGCGAGAACGGCTTCGTCACGTAGTCGTCCGCGCCGATTTCGAGGCCGAGCACCTTGTCCTGCTCGTCGCCGCGGGCGGTGAGCATGATGATCGGGATGTGCTTGGTCCGTTCGTTGTTGCGCAGGTCGCGCGCGAACGCAATACCGGACTTGCCCGGCAGCATCCAGTCGAGCAGCACGAGATCGGGCAGCACGTCGCTGATCAGGTTCTGCGCCTGTTCGGCGTTGTACGCCCGAATCGGGCAGTGACCGGCGTGCTGGAGATTCACCGAGATCAGTTCGGAAATCGCGGGCTCATCTTCAACGACGAGAATGTTGCTGGGCATCGGCACCTCTGTTCTTCCTATGGAGTCGATTAACTGTTGGCTTCGCGATCGAGCGTGTCGCGCGGCTGGTGCCGCACGTCGGTGCCCTTCACGATGTAGATGATGAATTCGGCGATGTTCTTCGCGTGGTCGCCGATCCGCTCGATCGCCTTCGCGATGAACAGGTAGTCGAGGCCGACCGAGATCGTGCGCGGATCTTCCTGCATGTACGACACGAGCTTGCGCACGAACGCGCGGAATTCCATGTCGATTTCCTTGTCGTCCTTGACGATCTGCGCGGCGGCCACCGTATCGAGGCGCGCGAATGCGTCGAGCGCGCGGCGCAGGATCGTCACGGCCATCTCGCCCGACACCTTGATCTCGGCGATGTTGACCGCACGCGCGGCCGGCTCGTCGACCAGGCGGCGCACGCGCTTCGCGATCTTCTCGGCCTCGTCGCCTGCGCGCTCGAGGTTCGTAATCGTTTTCGAAATCGACATCAAAAGGCGCAGGTCACGCGCGGCAGGCTGCCTCCGCGCGATGATGTTGCCGCACTCCTGGTCGATGTCGACTTCCATCGTGTTCAGGACTTCCTCGTTCGCGATCACCTTCTCGGCCGCATCGCGATCGAATTCGTTCAGTGCGTGCATCGCGCCGACGATCTGCGACTCGACGAGCCCGCCCATTTCCAGCACTTTCGACGACACCGCGTTGAGATCGGCGTCGAACTGGCTCGACAGATGTTTATCCGACATGGCTGTTGTTCTCCGTCATCAGCCGAAGCGGCCGGTGATGTAGTCTTCCGTTTCCTTGCGCACCGGCTTGATGAAGATCTTTTCGGTCTCGCCGAATTCGATCAACTCGCCCAGGTACATGTAGGCCGTGAAATCCGAGCAGCGTGCGGCCTGCTGCATGTTGTGCGTGACGATCACGACCGTGTAGTCGCTCTTCAGCTCCGCGATCAGCTCTTCGATGCGGCCCGTCGAGATCGGGTCGAGCGCCGAGCACGGTTCGTCGAGCAGCAGCACTTCCGGACGGATCGCGATGCCGCGCGCAATGCACAGACGCTGCTGCTGGCCGCCCGAGAGGCCGTAGCCGCTCTGGTTCAGCTTGTCCTTCACTTCGTTCCACAGCGCGGCCTTCGTCAGCGCCCACTCGACGCGGTCGTCCATTTCCGAGCGCGTGAGCTTTTCGAACATCTTCACGCCGAACGCGATGTTGTCGTAGATCGACATCGGGAACGGCGTCGGCTTCTGGAACACCATGCCGATCCGCGCGCGCAGCAGCGAGATGTCGCGCTTCGTCGTCAGCAGGTTCTCGCCGTCCATCAGGATTTCGCCTTCGGCGCGCTGCTCCGGATAGAGCGCGAACATCTTGTTGAACGTGCGCAGCAGCGTCGACTTGCCGCAGCCCGACGGGCCGATGAACGCCGTCACCTTCCCTTCGGGAATGCTCAGGTTGATGTTCTTCAGCGCATGGAACTTGTTGTAGAAGAAGTTGAGGTTGTTGACCTCGATCTTCGCGTTCAGCGGCTCGAGCGGACGGCCGTGCGCCGCATCTTGCGTGCCGGCCGGCGCTGCAGTGCGCTCGACAGGATTCAGGTGGCTTTCTGCCATATTCATCGGATTGCTCCGCCGTTACTTTTTCGAGAAGATCGAGCGCGCCAGGATGTTGAGTCCAAGCACCCCGAGCGTAATCAGGAACACGCCCGCCCATGCGAGCGACTGCCATTCGGCAAACGGGCTCATCGCGAACTTGTAGATCGTGACGGGCAGGTTCGCCATCGGCTGGCTCATGTCCCACGAGAAGAACTGGTTCGACAGCGCGGTGAACAGCAGCGGCGCCGTTTCGCCGGCGATCCGCGCGACGGCAAGCAGCACACCCGTGATGATCCCGCCGACCGACGCGCGCAGCGTGATCTTCAGCACCATGCGCCACTTCGGCGTGCCGAGCGCGAAGGCTGCTTCGCGCAGCGCGTTCGGCACGAGCTTCAGCATGTTCTCGGTCGTGCGGATCACGATCGGAATCTGCAGCAGCGCGAGCGCGATCACGCCGGCCCAGCCCGAGAAGCGCCCCGACTTCGCAACGACGATTGCGTACACGAACAGGCCGATGACGATCGACGGCGCGGACAGCAGGATGTCGTTGATGAAGCGGATCGTGCTCGCCAACAGGTTCTTCTGGCCGTATTCGGCGAGATAGACGCCCGCGAGGATACCGATCGGCGTGCCGACCAGCGTACCGAAGCCGCACAGCAGCAGGCTGCCGACGATCGCGTTCGCGAGACCGCCGCCTTCCGTGTTCGGCGCCGGCGTCGATTCGGTGAACAGCTGCAGCGACAGGCCGCCGACGCCGAGATGCACCGTCGTGTAGAGAATCCACACGAGCCACAGCAGGCCGAAGGCCATCGCGGCGAGCGACGCGGTCAGCGCGATCGCATTGACGGCCTTGCGCTTGCGCTGCAGGCGGTTGCGCATCGCGTCGAGCACGGCGCCGTCCGGCCCCGGGAAATTCATGATGGGCTCGCTCATTTCTTGCCCTCTCCCTTCTCGAGACGAAGCAGCAGCAGTTTGGAGATGGTCAGCACGACGAACGTGATCACGAACAGGATCAGGCCCAGTTCCATCAGCGCGGACGTATGCAGGCCCGGCTGCGCTTCCGCGAATTCGTTCGCGAGCGCCGACGTGATGCTGTTGCCCGGTGCGAACAGCGACACGCTGTCGAGCAGGTTCGTGTTGCCGATCACGAAGGTCACGGCCATCGTCTCGCCGAGCGCGCGGCCGAGGCCGAGCATCACGCCGCCGATCACGCCGGTCTTCGTATAGGGCAGCACGACCTTCCACATCACTTCCCAGGTCGTGCAGCCGATGCCGTACGCCGATTCCTTCAGCAGCACGGGCGTGACTTCGAACACGTCACGCATCACCGATGCGATGTACGGGATGATCATGATCGCGAGGATCACGCCGGCTGCCAGGATGCCGATACCGATCGGCGGGCCGGCGGTCAGCGGGCCGAGAATCCACACGTCCTTGAACAGGCGGCCGATCGGCTTCTGGAAATATTCCGCGAAGATCGGCGCGAACACGAGCAGGCCCCACATGCCGTAGACGATCGACGGAATCGCGGCGAGCAGCTCGATCGCGATGCCGAGCGGGCGGCGCAGCCAGACGGGCGACAGCTCGGTGAGGAACAGCGCGATGCCGAAGCTGACCGGTACGGCGATGACGAGCGCGATGATCGACGTCACGATCGTGCCGTAGATCGGCACGAGCGCGCCGTAGATGTCCGAGTTGGGATCCCACTCGGATTGCAACAGGAAGCCGAGGCCGAACTTCTGGATGGTCGGCATCGACGCGATGATCAGGGAAACGATGATCCCGCCGAGCAGCAGCAGGGTCACGATGGCGGCAAGCCGTGCAAGACCGCCGAATACGACATCCCCGAGGCGGCTCGGCGCGCGTTGCTGCGCAACGTCGGCGGACCGTGAGGACGTATAGGAAATATCAGACATGGGTGCCTGCTTTTGATTGCCGGGCGCCGTAACGCCCGGCTTTACCGCACACACTGCCCGACCGGCACGGCCGGGCAGCGAACCGCTGCAATGCTTACTCGGCGGCGACCGGCTTGCCCGAAGCGTCCGTCACCTTGATCTTCCACTGCTTGCGGATTTCCGCTTCGACTGCCGGCGGCAGCGAGATGTAGTCGAGGCTGTCGGCAGCCTTCTCGCCGTTCTTGAACGCCCAGCTGAAGAACTTCAGCGTTTCGACGCCCTGCTCCGGCTTGTCCTGCTTCGCGTGCAGCAGCACGAACGTCGCGCCGACGACCGGCCATGCTTCCTTGCCCGGCTGGTTCGTCAGGATCTGGTAGAACGACTTCGACCAGTTCGCGCCGGCAGCAGCGGCCTTGAACGTTTCCGTCTTCGGCTCGACCACCGTGCCCGTCGAGTTCTTCAGCGCGGTGTAGACCATGTTGTTCTTCTTCGCGTACGCCCATTCGACGTAGCCGACTGCGCCCGGCAGGCGCTGCACGAACGCTGCGACGCCGTCGTTGCCCTTGCCGCCCGTGCCCGTCGGCCAGTTGACCGTCGTGCCTTCGCCGACCTTCGACTTCCACTCGTCGTTGACCTTCGACAGGTAGTTCGTCCAGATGAAGCTCGTGCCCGAGCCGTCAGCGCGGCGAACCACGGCGATGTCCGTGTCCGGCAGCTTGACCTTCGGGTTCAGCGCGGCGATCGCCGGGTCGTTCCACTTCTTGATCTTGCCGAGGTAGATGTCGCCGAGCACCGGGCCCGACAGCGTCAGTTCACCCGGCTTCACGCCCGGCACGTTGACGACCGGCACCACGCCGCCGACCACCGTCGGGAACTGGAACAGGCCTTCCTTCGCGAGCTCGTCATCCTTCAGCGGAGCGTCAGAACCGGCAAAATCGACCGTCTTCGCGACGATCTGCTTCAGGCCGCCCGACGAGCCGATGCCTTGGTAGTTGACCTTCGCGCCGCCGGTCTGCTGGTAGTCAGCAGCCCATTTCGTATAGATCGGCATCGCGAACGTGCTGCCTGCGCCCGTGATGTCGGCAGCGTGAGCGGCGACGGCGAAAAGCGCGCCAGCCAGGCCGGCAATCGCGGTTTGCATCAATTTCATGAGACCTCCAGTGTGTGAGCGGATGACTACGGCACCGCGAAGGTTAGGGGCTCCTCATGACGGTAATGTGACAATCGATGAAACTGGCGTGACAGTAACATGACTGGTTGAAAGGGAGTATCGGGTGCGGTGTGCGCGGCGCCCGGACGGCGCCGGAACAGCGGTGGCGGCAAGAATTGCCTGCCTGGAAGGGACGGGATGACGACCCGTTTCACATGGGTGCGAGCGGATCGTAGCGCGGTGTCTGCGCCATGGAAAGCCCCTGGTCGTGGCGGGCCGATATCAGGGGTCGGACGATTTTTCGCCCCTGGATTGCGGTGGCGACGCGTCCTTCTTTATAGGTATCGCAAACCTTTGCGTCTGACGAAATCACGGCGCCCCGAAGGCGCCGTGTGCGGGTTCGCCGGAGCACCGGCGCGCAGGTGTTTGACCTGACGCGCCGGGCCCGCGCGTCAGGCCGTCGCCGCGCGCACCGCGTCGGCAATCGTCTCCGCATGGCGGACCGCGTCGGCGGCCTGCTGCGCTTCGACCATCACGCGCAGCACGGGCTCCGTGCCCGATGCGCGGATCAGCACGCGGCCGCTGCCGGCGAGCGCGGCCTCGGCTGCGTCGATCGCGGCGCGAATCGACGTGCTGCCCTTCCAGTCGGCGCCCGGCTTCATTCGCACATTGATCAGCTTCTGCGGGAACAGCGTGACGCCGTCGAGCATCTGCGCAAGGGTCTTGCCGCTGCGCTTCAGCGCGGCCAGCACGAGCAGCGCCGACACGATGCCGTCGCCGGTCGAGTGGCGGTCGAGCGACAGGATGTGGCCCGAACCTTCCGCGCCGAGCTGCCAGCCGTGCTCGCGCAGTTGCTCGAGCACGTAGCGATCGCCGACCGCCGCGCGGACGAACTTCACGCCCTCGCGCTGCAGCGCGACTTCGACCGCGAGGTTCGTCATCAGCGTGCCAACCGCGCCTTCGACCTTGCCGTCGGTCGCGACCCGGTCCTTCACGAGCACGTAGAGCAGCTCGTCACCGTTGTACAGCCGACCGGTCGCGTCGACCACTTGCAGGCGGTCGGCATCGCCGTCGAGCGCGATGCCGAGGTCGGCGTGGTTCGCGCGCACCGCGCGCACCAGCGCGTCCGGCGCGGTCGCCCCGACGCCATCGTTGATGTTGAAGCCGTTCGGCGCGACGCCGATCGGGATCACGTCCGCGCCGAGTTCGTGGAACACATGCGGCGCGATCTGGTACGCGGCGCCGTGCGCGCAGTCGATCACGAGCTTCAGCCCGCGCAGGTTGAACGCGGCCGGGAACGTGCTCTTGCAGAACTCGATGTAGCGGCCGGCCGCGTCGTCGAGGCGGCGCGCCTTGCCGAGGCCGTCCGACGACGCGCACTCGAGCGGCTTGTCGAGCCACGCTTCGATCGCGGCTTCGGTGTCGTCCGGCAGCTTGTTGCCGTCGGCGGAGAAGAACTTGATCCCGTTGTCGTGATACGGGTTGTGCGACGCGCTGATCACGACGCCCGCCGACAGGCGCAGCGCACGCGTCAGGTACGCGACACCCGGCGTCGGCATCGGGCCGGCCAGCATCACGTCGACGCCCGCCGCCGAGAACCCGGCCTCGAGCGCGGCTTCGAGCATGTAGCCCGACACGCGCGTGTCCTTGCCGATCAGCACGGTCGGGCGCGAGCCTGCCGCAACATCGGCCGAGCTGGCCAGTACCTTGCCGGCTGCGTAGCCGAGACGCAACACGAAATCCGGCGTGATGGGTGCCTCACCCACCGTGCCGCGAATGCCGTCCGTGCCGAAATATCGACGTCCCATGGTGAATCTTCCTCCTTCGTCTTCTGACTTATCGTTGCCGCGCGGCTTCGCGCACGGCAACCCAGATTTTCAGCGCGTCGACCGTCGCCGCGACGTCGTGCACGCGCACGATTGCCGCCCCGCGCTCGACCGCGCACACTGCGGCCGCCACGCTCGCCGCGACGCGCTCCATCGGCGGCTTGCCGCCGATCACCGCGCCGAGCATCGACTTGCGCGACATGCCCGCGAGTATCGGATACGCGCGGCCGTCGGGCCGCGCGGGTGCCGTGCCCGGCAACGCGGCCAGCAATGCATAGTTGTCGTCGACGACCGCCTTGCCGAATCCGAAACCGGGATCGACGCAGATCCGCTCCGGCACAATCCCCGCATCGCGCAGCGCCTGCGTGCGCTCGGCGAGAAAATCGCGCACATCGGTCACGACGTCGCCGTAATCGGGTTCGCCGACCTGCATCGTCTGCGGCTCACCAAGCATGTGCATCGCACACAGCCCGCAGTTGCCGTCGCGCACCGCGTCGATCGCGCCCGGCTGGCGGAACCCCCAGATGTCGTTGATCAGGTCGGCGCCTGCCGCCAGCGCCGCACGCATCACGGCCGGCTTGTAGGTATCGATCGACAGCGGCACGTTCAGCGGCCGCAGCGCTTCGACGAGCGGGATCACGCGTGCGAGTTCCTCGTCGAGCGGCACGGGCGGCGCGCCGGGGCGCGTCGATTCGCCGCCGATATCGAGAAGGTCGACGCCTTCGGCAATCATCCGCTCGGCCTGGCGCAGCGCATCGTCACGCGCGAGGAAGCGGCCGCCGTCGGAGAACGAATCAGGCGTGGCGTTGAGGATGCCCATCACGAGCGGGCGTTCGAACGTCAGTTCGAAGCGGCCGCACTGGAGTGGCGCGGGAATGAATGGGGAAACAGCGGAATCGGACACGAGCAACTGGCGTGAATGAATGCAAAACGGGCCGGTGTGAAGCCACACCAGCCCGTGAACGGCGCTAAAGCGGAGATTATGCCGCCGGCGAAGCCGGCGCCGGCGCGTTGCCGGGCTTCACCTCGGCGCTGCTGCCACCACCCGACGAATCGCCGCCGACAGCCGGCGAGCTCTTCGGGGAGCGCGGCGGACGGCCTTCCATGATGTCGTTGATCTGATCGGCATCGATCGTCTCCCACTCCATCAGCGCGGCGGTCATCGCTTCGACCTTGTCGCGGTTCTCTTCGAGCAGGCGGCGCGCAAGGCCGTACTGTTCGTCGAGCACGCGGCGGATTTCCGAATCGACCTTCTGCTGCGTCGCTTCCGAGATCGTGCGCGTGAAGCCGCGGCCGAACGGCGATGCATCGTTTTCGTCGTCGACGTAGACCATCGGCCCGAGCGCGTCGGTCATGCCGAAACGGGCCACCATCGCGCGTGCCGTCTGCGTTGCCTTGTTGAAGTCGTCCGATGCGCCGGTGCTGACCAGGTTCATGAACAGCTCTTCCGCCACCCGGCCACCGAACAGGATCGCAAGGCGGTCCATCAGGTAGTCCTTCGAGTACGTTTCGTTGTCATGCTCCGGCAGCTGCCACGTGACACCCAGCGCGCGACCGCGCGGGATGATCGTGACCTTGTGCACGGGGTCCGCCTTCGGCAGCAGCTTCGCGATCACCGCGTGGCCCGACTCGTGATAAGCGGTCGCACGCTTCGCTTCTTCGCGGATCACGGCCGACTTGCGCTCCGGACCCATGAAGATCTTGTCCTTCGCGTCTTCGAAATCCTGCATCTCGACGATGCGCTTGCCGCGACGTGCGGCGAACAGCGCAGCCTCGTTCACGAGGTTCGCGAGATCGGCGCCCGAGAAGCCCGGCGTGCCGCGTGCGATGACTGCCGCATCGACGTCGTTCGCGATCGGCACCTTGCGCAGGTGCACGCGCATGATCTGCTCGCGGCCGCGGATGTCCGGCAGACCGACGTAGACCTGGCGGTCGAAACGGCCCGGACGCAGCAGCGCCTTGTCGAGCACGTCGGAACGGTTGGTTGCGGCGATCACGATCACGCCCGAGTTCGCCTCGAAGCCGTCCATCTCGACGAGCATCTGGTTCAGCGTCTGTTCGCGTTCGTCGTTACCGCCGCCCATGCCGGCGCCGCGATGACGGCCGACCGCGTCGATTTCGTCGATGAACACGATACACGGTGCATGCTTCTTCGCCTGCTCGAACATGTCGCGCACACGAGCCGCGCCGACGCCGACGAACATTTCGACGAAGTCCGAACCCGAGATGCTGAAGAACGGCACCTTCGCTTCACCCGCGATCGCGCGAGCCAGCAACGTCTTGCCGGTACCCGGGGGGCCGACGAGCAGCACGCCGCGCGGAATGCGACCGCCCAGCTTCTGGAATTTCTGCGGATCGCGCAGGAAGTCGACGAGCTCGGACACTTCTTCCTTCGCTTCGTCGCAGCCCGCGACGTCGGAGAAGTTCACCGCGTTGTTGTTCTCGTCGATCAGCCGCGCGCGCGATTTCCCGAACGAGAATGCGCCGCCTTTGCCGCCTCCCTGCATCTGCCTCATCATGTAGAACCAGAACACGATGATCAGGATCGTCGGCCCGAGGTAGTACAGCGCGGACATCAGCGCATTCGGCTCATCGTCGGCCTTGCCGCTGACCTGCACGCCGTACTTCATCAGATCGCCAACCATCCAGATGTCGCCGGGCGACACGATCTGGTATTTCTGGCCATCAGCCGGAGTGACGGTGAGGTTGCGCCCCTGAACGATGACGTTCTTGACCTTGCCGTTCTTGGCGTCGTCCATGAACTGCGAATAGGACACGCCTTCCTGGACGCGGGGCTTGTCGAACTGCTTGAACACCGTAAACAGCACCAGTGCGATCACCAGCCACACCGCTGCCTTCGAAAACATATTGTTGTTCAAAGCACCACTCCTTCACTCGTAGACGAGCGCCTACATTTTCCTTGCGGCGCCCCTCGGTCATTCTAATCCAGTCCGACCACCCTCGCCATAAGCATTGACAACCGCCGCGATAGCGCTTCGCTTGTCTGGCAAGGGCCGGAGCCCGTTTGCGGCACTTCGCTGCGCATCAGCGCGGACGTTTCAGATGCCGACCCAAAATGAACGTTTCGGACGATTTGTCGCGGGACGCCTTCGGCTTGCGCGGCGCGACGGTCTTAAACTGCTGTTTGAATTTCTCGACGATCTGGCTGTAGCCGCTGCCGTGAAAGCATTTCACGAGCAGCGCACCATCCGGCTTCAGATGATTCTGCGCAAATTCGAGCGCCAGATCGCACAGATGCTCGATGCGCGCCGCGTCTGCCGAGGCCACGCCAGAGAGGTTGGGGGCCATGTCGGAAATAACAAGGTCCACCGCGCGCCCTTCGAGCACTTCTTCGAGCTGGTGAAGGACTTCGTCCTCGCGGAAGTCGCCCTGCAGGAAGTGGACGTCGGCGATCGGCTCCATCGGCAGGATGTCGAGCGCCACGATCGTGCCGTCGATGCCGCCTTCGCGTTCCGCGTCACGCTTCTTGCCCTGCGCGAGCTTGTTGCGGGCATACTGGCTCCAGCTGCCCGGCGTCGCGCCGAGGTCGACGATCACCTGGCCCGGACGGATCAGCTTGTCCTGCTCGTCGATTTCCTTCAGCTTGTACGCGGCGCGCGCGCGATAGCCCTCCCGCTGCGCCATTTTGACGTAGGGGTCGTTGATGTGGTCGTGCAGCCAGTGCTGGTTGAAGCGGTTTTTTGCCATTCGAGAGAGAGATTGCTGCCCATTGCTTCGTGAAGCCGCGCTTTTAGCGGATAATACGCGTCTTCTTCGCGCGGCTGCGGCCCCTTTTCAGGCCCAAGCCGCGATTTTACGTGGTTTCGGCGCACGGCTGACGCGGTAACTTCCCGCGATCGCTATTCAGTCAGCGCGCCCTTATTTAGATTTCGACATTTCCATGCCCGCCCTTTCGCTTTCTCCCGCCGAGCGCTCCGCGCTGCGCTCCCAGGCCCATGCGCTCAAGCCCGTCGTGCTGATCGGCGCCGAAGGGCTCACCGACGCCGTACTGAAGGAAATCAAGGTGCACCTCGATGCGCACCAGCTGATCAAGATCCGTGTGTTCGGCGACGAACGCGACGAGCGCATCGCGATCTACGACGAGATCTGCGACCGCCTGAGCGCGGCGCCGATCCAGCACATCGGCAAGCTGCTGGTGATCTGGAAGCCCGAAGCCGCCGCAGCGGCCCCGTCCCGCGGCCGTCGTGCCGGCACGCTGCCGAGCGCGGCCGAAGCCGTCGACGACAAGAAAGGCCGTGCACCGCGCACCGTCAAGGTCGTCAAGGTGTCGCCGAACGCGAGCCCCGTGCGTCGCCCGCGGCCGGTCAAGGTCACGGTGCGCGGCAACGAGCGCGTGACGGCAGGCGGTAACGTGAAGCGCGCCAAGAAGCGCCAGGCCAGCACGAAGCGTCCGTTCCAGGACAAGTAAGCATCGAGGCGGCACGGCTCACCGTGCCACCACCCTGCCCGCGGGCCCGGCATCGACCGGGCCTGCGCGGCATTCGCGTCAGGCGTCGCGCGCCGGCAGACGCCAGATCAGCATCAGCCCCAGCACGCTCTCGACGAGGTAGAACACGCTCGAGACGCCGTGCAGCATCCCGAAGCGGCTCGCATACGGCGAGTTCGCGATATCGGTGCCCGCGTCCATTGCGGCCACCCGCAGCGCGTTCATGAACGGCTGCAGCGCGAAATACCCGACCAGCACACACACGACCATCGCGGCGACGATCCAGCGCACGCGGCGATACTCGCTGCTGCCGCGCCGCACCTGCTGGTTCGACAAGGCGAGCAGCAGCACGCCGCACACGACACCGAGGATCGCCTCGATACGGAACAACTGGGCGGCGACCGAACCGGCCGTCATCCGCTCCAGCGTCTTGAACAGCACGGGCGCGACCGCATACCCGATCGTCAGCAGGCTGCCGACCCACACGGCCGACAGCAGACGGAACACGCGATGCGGCATCACGTCGCCCCGCTTCAGATGTAGCTGACCGAGATGATTTCGTACTCGCGCACGCCGCTCGGCGCCTGCACGGCCGCGACGTCGCCTTCGGACTTGCCGATCAGCGCGCGTGCGATCGGCGAACTGACCGAGATCAGGCCGTGGTCGATATCGGCTTCGTCGTCACCGACGATCTGGTACTTGACGGTGTCGCCCGACTCGAGATCCTCGAGTTCGACGGTCGATGCGAAAACCACACGGCCTTCGGCATCGAGCACGGTGGGATCGATGACCTGCGCGGCCGACAGCTTCGATTCGAGTTCCGCGATACGACCCTCGATGAAGCCCTGCTTTTCCTTCGCGGCATCGTATTCGGCGTTTTCGGACAGGTCGCCCTGTGCGCGGGCCTCCGCGATCGCGTTGATCACGGCCGGCCGCTCGACGGACTTGAGGCGCTGCAATTCATCGCGCAGGAGTTCCGCGCCACGCTTTGTCAACGGAATGGTGCTCATAAACGGCTCAATCGCTAAAAACGGCTTTAAAAAAAATCACCGCGATTAAGCGCGTTTCCGATGCACTGGAAACACCGCCTAATCGCGGCACGTGTTGCTTCGACAGGTAACTGACTGCTTAGTTTAGGCGAGCGTGAAGACCTTGTAAATCATAGACTTCCAGATCCTTCAGGTAGCGCAGGCCTTCAACCGCCGCGCGCGCGCCCGACATCGTCGTGTAGTACGTGACCTTGTGCGCCTGCGCGCTCATGCGGATCGAACGCGAATCGGCGATCGCCTGGCGCGTTTCGTCGACCGTCGTGAACACGAGTGCGATCTCGCCGTTCTTGATCATGTCGACGATGTGCGGACGGCCGTCCTTCACCTTGTTCACGACCTTCACCGGCACGCCGGCCGCTTCGATCGCGGCAGCCGTACCCTTGGTCGCGACGATCGGGTAGCCGAGGTCGTGCAGCATGCGCGCGACTTCGACCGCCTTCGGCTTGTCGGCGTCCATCACGGTCAGCAGCACCGTGCCCGACTCCGGCAGGCGCGAACCGGCCGCGAGCTGCGACTTGAACAGCGCTTCGCCGAACGTCTGGCCGACACCCATCACTTCGCCGGTCGAACGCATTTCAGGCCCGAGGACCGGATCGACGGTCGGGAACTTGACGAACGGGAACACCGCTTCCTTCACGCTGAAGTACGGCGGCTCGACTTCCTTCGTCACGCCCTGCTGCGCGAGCTTCTGGCCGACCATCGCACGCGCCGCGATCTTCGCGAGCGGCAGGCTGGTCGCCTTCGACACGTACGGCACCGTGCGCGATGCGCGCGGGTTCACTTCCAGCACGTAGATGATGTCCTGCTTCGAACCGTCCGCCTGCGGCACCTGCTGGATCGCGAACTGCACGTTCATCAGGCCGACCACGTTCAGCGCCTTCGCCATCGCGCCCGTCTGGCGCTTCAGTTCGGCAACGGTTTCCTTCGACAGCGAGTACGGCGGCAGCGAGCATGCCGAGTCGCCCGAGTGGACGCCCGCCTGCTCGATGTGCTCCATCACGCCGCCGATGAACACGGCTTCGCCGTCGCAGATACAGTCGACGTCGCACTCGATCGCATCGTTCAGGAAGCGGTCGAGCAGCACCGGCGAATCGTTCGACACCTTCACGGCCTCGCGCATGTAGCGCTCGAGGTCACGCGGCTCGTGGACGATTTCCATCGCGCGGCCGCCCAGCACGTACGACGGGCGCACGACCAGCGGATAGCCGATTTCGTCGGCCAGCGCGAGCGCTTCGTCTTCGGCGCGTGCGGTGCGGTTCGGCGGCTGGCGCAGGCCGAGGTCCTGCAGCAGCTTCTGGAAGCGTTCGCGGTCTTCGGCCGCATCGATCATGTCCGGCGACGTGCCGACGATCGGCACACCGTGCGCTTCGAGGTCGAGCGCGAGCTTCAGCGGCGTCTGGCCGCCGTACTGGACGATCACGCCGACCGGCTTTTCCTTGTCGACGATTTCGAGCACGTCCTCGAGCGTCAGCGGCTCGAAGTACAGGCGGTCGGACGTGTCATAGTCGGTCGACACCGTTTCCGGGTTGCAGTTGACCATGATCGTTTCGTAGCCGTCCTCGCGCATCGCGAGCGCCGCGTGCACGCAGCAGTAGTCGAACTCGATGCCCTGGCCGATCCGGTTCGGGCCGCCGCCCAGCACCATGATCTTCTTGTTGGTGGTCGGCTGCGCCTCGCACTCTTCCTCATAGGTCGAGTACATGTAGGCGGTCTTCGTCGCGAACTCGGCCGCGCAGGTGTCGACGCGCTTGTAGACCGGGCGCACGTTGAGTTCGATGCGGCGCTTGCGGACGTCTTCCGGCGTCGCGCCGAGCAGCTTCGCGAGGCGGCGGTCGGAGAAGCCGCTCTGCTTCAGGTAGCGCAGTTCGTCGAACGACAGCGACGCGAGCGTGCGGCCGCCGAGCGCCTTTTCCTTCAGGATGATCTGCTCGATCTGCTCGAGGAACCACGGGTCGATCGCGGTTTCCGCGAAGATTTCCTGGGCCGTCATGCCGATCCGGAACGCATCGCCGACGTACCAGATGCGGTCCGGGCCCGGCTCGTGGATCTCGATCGCGATCTCGTCGCGGTTGGTCGACTTCTCGTCGAGACCGTCGACGCCCACTTCGAGACCGCGCAGCGCCTTCTGGAACGATTCCTGGAACGTGCGGCCGATCGCCATCACTTCGCCGACCGACTTCATCTGCGTGGTCAGGCGCGAATCGGCTTCGCGGAATTTCTCGAACGCGAAGCGCGGGATCTTCGTGACGACGTAGTCGATCGTCGGCTCGAACGACGCCGGGGTCTGGCCGCCGGTGATTTCGTTCTTCAGCTCGTCGAGCGTGTAGCCGACCGCCAGCTTCGCCGCGACCTTCGCGATCGGGAAGCCCGTCGCCTTCGATGCGAGCGCCGACGAACGCGACACGCGCGGGTTCATTTCGATGACGACCATGCGGCCGTCCCGCGGGTTGATCGAGAACTGCACGTTCGAGCCGCCCGTGTCGACGCCGATCTCGCGCAGCACCGCGAGCGATGCGTTACGCAGGATCTGGTATTCCTTGTCGGTGAGCGTCTGCGCCGGCGCGACCGTGATCGAGTCGCCGGTGTGCACGCCCATCGGGTCGAGGTTCTCGATCGAGCAGACGATGATGCAGTTGTCGGCGCGGTCGCGCACGACTTCCATCTCGTATTCCTTCCAGCCGAGCAGCGATTCTTCGATCAGCAGCTCGCGCGTGGGCGAGAGATCCAGGCCGCGCTTGCAGATCTCTTCGAACTCTTCGCGGTTGTAGGCAATGCCGCCGCCCGAACCGCCGAGCGTGAACGACGGGCGGATCACGACCGGGTAGCCGCTGCCGCCGGTGAGCGCCATGATCTCGGCGTGCACCTGGGTCGCTTCTTCCATCGAGTGCGCGATGCCCGACTTCGCGGAACCGAGACCGATCTTGGTCATCGCTTCCTTGAACTTCTGGCGGTCTTCCGCCTTGTCGATCGCTTCCGGCGACGCGCCGATCAGCTCGACGCCGAACTTCTCGAGCACGCCGTGGTGGTGCAGGTCGAGCGCGCAGTTCAGTGCGGTCTGGCCGCCCATCGTCGGCAGGATCGCGTCCGGGCGCTCCTTCTCGATGATGCGCGCGACGACTTCCCACGTGATCGGCTCGATGTAGGTCACGTCGGCCGTGTTCGGGTCGGTCATGATCGTCGCCGGGTTGCTGTTGACGAGAACGACCTTGTAGCCCTCCTCACGCAACGCCTTGCAAGCCTGCGCGCCCGAATAGTCGAACTCGCACGCCTGGCCGATGATGATCGGGCCGGCGCCGATGATGAGGATGCTCTTGATGTCTGTGCGTTTTGGCATGGCTTGTGAATTCAATAAGTAATCGTTGTCGTGGGTCGGCCGGCTGCGCTCAGCTCATCGTGGCGAGTGCGAGCTTCACCGAGAATCCGATGAACAGGCCACCCACGCTGCTCGCCGCGCCTGCTGCAAGCTTGCGGCGGCGGCGGAAGTGCTCGGCAAGCCGCGCACCGGCGAAGATCAGCGTGCTCAGGTACAGGAAGCTCGCGCATTGCGCGATCGCCCCGAGCACGACGAACGACAGCGCGGGATGCGGGAATGCCGGGTCGACGAACTGGATGAAGAACGAGATGAAGAACAGGATCGCCTTCGGATTCAGCAGGCTCACGATCAGCGCCTTGCGGAACGGCCGCTCGCCGTCGACCGCGGGCGGCGCATCGGCCGGCGCATGGGCCGGTGCGCGCAGCTTCCGCCACGCGCTGCGCAGCATGCCGGTGCCGATGTAGAGCAGATACGCGGCGCCGCCGTACTTGACGACGGAGAACAGCAGCGGGTTCGCCTTCAACAGCGACGCGACGCCGGCGGCGGACAGCACCATCAGCACCGTGTCGCCGACGAACACACCGCACGCCGCGCGATAGCCGGCCTTCACGCCGCGCTGCGCCGCGAGCGACAGCACGTACATCGAGTTCGGCCCCGGCAGCAGGATGATGAAGATCACGCCGAACACGTAGGTCCAGATATCCGTGATGCCGAGTGCGTGGCCGAACATGATGCGAATCTCCCGTCCTTCGGTTGCGTCGTTGACGTTAGGCGTTGCGCTGCTTCGCCGCGTCCATCAGCGCGGTGAAACGGTCGAACAGGTAGCCGATGTCGTGCGGGCCGGGCGACGCTTCCGGGTGGCCCTGGAAGCAGAATGCCGGCTTGTCGGTCAGCTCGAAGCCCTGCAGCGTGCCGTCGAACAGCGACACGTGCGTCACGCGCGCGTTGGCCGGCAGCGAATCCGCGTCGACCGCGAAGCCGTGGTTCTGCGACGTGATCACCACGCGACCGTCGCCGAGATCCTTCACCGGGTGGTTCGCGCCGTGGTGGCCCGTCTTCATCTTCAGCGTCTTCGCGCCGACCGCGAGGCCCATGATCTGGTGACCCAGGCAGATGCCGAAGGTCGGCACGCCGCGCTCGATGAACTGCTTCGTGGCCGCGATCGCGTAGTCGCACGGTTCCGGATCGCCGGGGCCGTTCGACAGGAACACGCCGTCCGGATTCAGCGCGAGCGCATCTTCCGCGCTCGCCTGTGCCGGCAGCACCGTCACGTGGCAGCCGCGCTCCGCGAGCATGCGCAGGATGTTGTACTTGACGCCGAAATCGTACGCGACGACGCGGTACTTCGGCGCTTCCTGCATGCCGTAGCCGCCTTCGAGGCGCCATTCGGTCTGCTTCCATTCGAACGGCTTCGTGGTCGACACGACCTTCGCGAGATCCATGCCCGCGAGACCCGGGAACGAGCGCGCGAGCTCGATCGCCTTCGCTTCGTCGTCCGAGCCCGTCAGGATGCAGCCGTTCTGCGCGCCCTTGTCGCGCAGGATGCGGGTCAGCTTGCGGGTGTCGATGCCGGCGATCGCGACGACGCCTTCGTCGCGCAGGTAATCGCCGAGCGTGCGGTCCATGCGGAAGTTCGATGCGAGCGAGGGCAGATCACGGATGATCAGGCCGGCGGCATGGACTTTCGTAGCTTCGACGTCTTCGGCGTTGACGCCGACGTTGCCGATATGCGGATAGGTGAGCGTGACGATCTGGCGCGAGTAGCTCGGATCAGTCAGGATTTCCTGATAGCCGGTGATCGCGGTATTGAACACGACTTCGCCGATCGTGTGGCCTTCGGCCCCGATCGAATAACCACGAAAGACCGTGCCGTCGGCGAGTGCAAGCAAGGCGGGAGTAAAAGACGGCAACACGGGAGGCTCCTTGGGGAACACCCTGCTGCCGACCTGTTTACCCTGCCGCGCGAGCGCCGCGCTGCGTGGGCGCGCGTGGTCGCTTGCTGGACGCGGCCTGCGTTGTCGAGACGCGAACCCGGCGCGTGGCGCACGAGGCTTCGCGGCATCGCCCGGCAGGCGGCGTGCGGCGGATGAACGGGATGAATGAGGTAGGCGCTAGGGTGCGAGGTTGATCAGCACAAACTTTCAAATTATAGCCTGAAAATGGCCCTATCTTCAATTGATATGGCCGTCCGATCGTGCGCGCGCCACGTCCGGCGACGCGGCACAACGCGCTGCGGCCCCGTTTACGCGGCCGCCCTACCCGTCAGCGTACCGCCGGATCAGTGCGCTTGACCAGCGCCGCGCGCGGGCCAGACGTACCAGACCGCGCTCGCGAGCTGCAGCGCGAGCAGCACGCCCCATGCAGTGAAATGCGCGGCCGCCGGGTAGCGGCCGTCGACCGCCGGCCAGTGCGACAGCACCGCGCCGACACCGATCTGGAACGCAAAGATCAGCACGAAGATCACGAGCGTGAGCGTCGTGTTCGCGCGGCCGATCAGGTGAGCGGGAAAATGCCCGGCCATCACCGCGTAGGTCAGGATGCCGACGCCGCCGAACATCCCGTAGGCGGCCCACAGCACGGCCGGCGGCAACGGCACGCGCGCGACGATCACGGCCTGCGTCGCGACGAACAGCGCCATGCCCACGCCGCAGAACGCGTACACGGACACGCCGCGCCGCTCGAGCACCCGCGCCGCGGCGCCGAAGCCGACGCAGCCGGCCATCATCGCGAAGCCGAGCACCGACACGAGGCGTGCGGCATGCGACGCATCGAACCCCGCGACATCGCGCAGGTACGGTCCGACCCACAGCGACTGCATCGCATAGAACACGCCCTGCGTGACAACGGAAAACGACGAGATCTTCCAGAACGCACGGCTGCTCAGGATGTGCCACGTGCCCTTGAACTGGCTGACGAGCCCGCCCTGGTGGCGCACCTGCCGCGCCTCCGGTGCGCCCAGCCCGATCGACGCCGCGACGATCACCGTCAGCACCGCGAGGCCGAAGCAGATCGCGCGCCAGCTCGTCCAGCCGAGCAGCCAGGTGAGCGGCGAGCCGACCATCACGCCGCCGAGCCCGCCCACGGCCATCACGAGGCCGTTGACGAGCGGCAGCCGGCCGACCGGGAAATGCTGCGCGAGCGCCTTGAACGCCGCGCCGAGACACACCGAGACGCCGACGCCGATCAGCAGCCGGCCGACCATCATCGTGCCGAGGCTGTGCGCGGCGCCGAACACGGCCGCGCCGGCGGCCGCGAACAGCAGCATGCCGGCCGTCACGCGGCGCGGGCCGAAGTGGTCGAGCATCACGCCGGCCGGGATCTGCGCGCCCGCGAAGCCGAGGAAATAAAGACTGGTGAGCAGGCCGAGATCGGCGGCCGACAACCCGAGCTCGTGCGTGACGAACGGCGCGAAACCCAGATTGACACCGCGAAACACGTACGACACGAAATACCCGACCGAAAACAGCGCGAGCACCCTCACCTGCACCGACGACATCACCTCTCCTTGTTATATGAAGGCCTTCGAAGCAGCGCCCCCGCGCCGCGCACAAACAAAAACGCCGTCACCTCGGTGACGGCGTTTCCTTGCATTTCGTCGGATGATACCGCAACCGCGCGAACCGGGCCGGCCGCACGATGCGCTCGCGACTGCGTTACTTCTTCTTGCCCTTGTGCGCAGCGGCCTTGGCCGGTGCCGCCTTCGCCGATTTGGCGGCCGGCTTCGCCGCGCCGCGCTTCGCGCCGTGCGACTTGCCGCCCACCGCCAGGCTCGCGCGCTCGATGTGCGCCCCGCCGGCCGACGTCGCGATCCGCTCCGGACCGGGTTCCGCCGGCACCGAACGGCCGACCGGCACGTGCAGCACGAGCGCCTGGCCCGGCATCGCGAGATCGCGGTGCGTACGGTTCCACGCCTTGAGCTGGCCGACCGACACGCCGTAGCGGCCGGCGATCGCCGCCATCGACTGCTTGCGGCGTACGCGGATCAGCATCTTGCGCGTGTCGGGTACGTCGGGTTCCATCGCGAGCGCGCCGTTTTCGGCGACGTCGGCGCTGATGTCCTCGTCGTCGTCATCGCCGCGCGGCACGACGATCGTCGAGCCCGGCTTCAGGCGCATGCCGGCCGGAATCTTGTTGATCGACATCAGCGTATCGGCGTCCACGCCGATCTTCTCGGCGATCGCGGCCGGCCGCGCCCGTTCGCTGACCGTATAGGTGGTCCACGACGACAGCTGGCCGTTGTACGCCTTCAGGTTCTTCTCGAACGCCGACGCGTTGTCGAACGGCAGCAGGATCTGCGGTTCGGTCGCGCCGAGAATCACCGGCTTCGAGAACGACGGGTTCAGCGAGCGGAATTCGTCGAGCGACAGGTTCGCGAGCTTCGCGGCCACCGCCACGTCGATGTCGCGCGACGTCGTGACCGTCACGAAATACGGGTGGTTCGGGATGTCCGGCAGCGCGAGGCCGTACTGCTGCGGATTCGCGATGATGTTCTTCACCGCCTGCAGCTTCGGCACGTAGTTGCGCGTCTCGTTCGGCATCCGCAGGTTCAGGTAGTCGGTCGGCAGGCCGGCCGCCTGGTTGCGCGCGATCGCGCGCTGCACGTTGCCCTCGCCCCAGTTGTACGCGGCCAGCGCGAGATACCAGTCGCCGAACATGTCATGCAGGCGCGACAGGTAGTCGAGCGCGGCGCTCGTCGACGCGAGCACGTCGCGGCGCTCGTCCTGCCACATGTTGCGCTTCAGGTTGTACGTGCGGCCCGTGCCGGGCATGAACTGCCACATGCCGGCCGCCTTCGCGACCGACAGCGCCTGCGGGTTGTACGCAGACTCGATGAACGGCAGCAGCGCGAGCTCGGTCGGCATGTGACGCGCCTCGAGTTCCTCGACGATGTGGTACAGGTACTTCTGCGAGCGCTCGGTCATGCGCTGCACGTAGTCCGGGCGCTGCGTGTACCACGTGGTCTGCATGTCGACGAGGTCGGTCTGCAGGTCCGGCATCTGGAAACCGCGGCGGATGCGACCCCAGAGATCGGAGTCTGCACTGGTCAGGTCGCCGACGGATTGCTTGTCGACGTCGACAGTTTCTTTGGCGGTGGCTGATTTACGGAGGTAGGTGGACGTCGCCTGCGAATCGGCGGCGTTGTTGGCGACAGGGGCCTGGCTCGCACAAGCGGCGAGCAGCAGAACCACCATCGCACTCAATATAAGTCGCATGAAAATCTCTGCTTCCGACGGCTGGAAATTGCAGGCGATACTACGGAAGTGCGTGCTTCACGTCAATAAAAACACCGAAAACTCAGCGAAATCCTACATTTGGAGCAATTTTTACAGACACTGCTTGAGCTTTGGAGTCCTCCGGAAATCATCATCGGAACCGGTTTTTCCACTCGCGCATCAGCGTGAACGCTGTCAGACGATCCGGCACCGTTTCGTGCAGTTCGGCCTCGAGCGTCGCGCGGATCGCATCGCTGTCCGCACGCATGAACGGGTTAACGGCGCGTTCATGCGCGATCGTAGTGGGCAGTGTCGGCACGCCGCGCGCGCGCAGCGCCTGTGCGTCGTCGCGCCACGTGGCGAGCGCCGCATTGCCGGGTTCGCACGCGAGCGCGAAGCGGATGTTGGACAACGTGTATTCGTGTGCGCAATGCACGTGGGTGTCGCCCGGCAACGCCGCGAGCGCGTCGAGCGACGCGAGCATCTGCGCGGGCGTGCCTTCGAACAGGCGCCCGCAACCGCACGAGAACAGCGTGTCGCCGCAGAACACGTGCGGCGCCGCGTTGCCCGGCCCGGCCGCCTGG
Organism: Burkholderia sp. AU33423; assembly: GCF_002223135.1. Classification (NCBI taxonomy): domain Bacteria; kingdom Pseudomonadati; phylum Pseudomonadota; class Betaproteobacteria; order Burkholderiales; family Burkholderiaceae; genus Burkholderia; species Burkholderia sp. AU33423. The sequence continues at coordinate 871,829 of NZ_NKFH01000004.1, read as the reverse complement.
AAATAGGCGATGTGGCCGCGCGTATGGCCCGGCACGTCGAGCACGTCGAACGTGGCGGCCGGCGCGTCGAGCGTCACGCGCGCGCCGCCCGAAAGCGGCCGCGTGACCACGCCGATCGCCTCGGCCGCGGGGCCGTAAACGACGAGCGGAACATCGTCCGGTTGGCTATCGCGCAGGGCCGCGACACCGCCGACGTGGTCGGCATGATGGTGCGTGAGTAAAATAGCGGTCAACCGCCAGCCTCGTTCGGCAAGAACCCGGCGCACCGGCGCGGCTTCACCCGGGTCGACGGCGACCGCATCGCGGCCGTCCGAGACGAGCCAGATATAGTTGTCATCGAATGCCGGAACCGGCACGTATTCCAGCTCGTTCATGGGCGCCCAATCATCGTTATGTCCGATCGTCAAATTATAGACTGGCCCGCCTGGACCGACTCACCACCCGGCCGCTACGTGCTGGGCTGGGAGCAGGCGCAGCTCGACCGGATCGTGTCCGACGTCTTCGGGTTCCACGCGCTGCAGCTCGGCCTGCCGCAGCTCGACGCGCTGCGCGAGAACCGCATGCCGTATCGCGGCCTCGTGCTCGATCCGGCGAGCGGCGCGAGCGCGCCGTACCAGTATCCGTGGGCGCGCGAAGCGCATGCGCCCGAGCACGCGCCCGACGGCCGCAGCACGACCTGGTGCGACCTGCTCGACCTGCCGTTCGAGTCGCAGAGCGTCGACCTGATCGTGATGCCGCACACGCTCGAATTCACGTCCGATCCGCACCGGCTGCTGCGCGAGGCCGAGCGCGTGCTGATGCCGGAAGGCCAGCTCGTGATCACCGGCTTCAATTCGCTCAGCCTGTGGGGCATGCGGCAATCGTTCGGGCGCATGGCGAACCGCCCGTTCGTGCCGGCCACGCGCGACCAGATCGCGTTCATCCGGCTCAAGGACTGGATCAAGCTGCTCGGCTTCGACCTCGAACGCGGCCGCTTCGGCTGCTACCGGCCGCCGCTCGCCACCGACCAGTGGCTGGCCCGCTACGGCTTCATGGAAGCCGCCGGCGACCGCTGGTGGCCGATCTTCGGCGCCGTCTACATGGTGACGGCCGTCAAGCGCGTGCGCGGCATGCGCCTCGTCGGCCAGATCCGGATGAAGAAGCCCGTGCTCGCACCGGGCCTGACGCCGGCGGCCTCCCCGACCACCCATCAAGAACATTCATGACTACCGATACCATCGACATCTATACCGACGGCGCCTGCAAGGGCAACCCCGGCCCCGGCGGCTGGGGCGCACTGATGCGCTACGGCGACAAGGAGAAGGAGCTGTTCGGCGGCGAGCCCAACACGACCAACAACCGCATGGAGCTGATGGGCGTGATCGCCGCGCTCGAAGCGCTGAAGCGGCCGTGCCAGGTGATCGTGCATACCGACTCGCAATACGTGCAGAAAGGCATCAGCGAGTGGATCCACGGCTGGAAGAAGAAAGGCTGGGTCACCGCGGCAAAGACGCCCGTGAAGAACGCCGACCTGTGGAAGCGGCTCGACGCGCTCGTCGCGCAGCACGAGGTCGAGTGGCGCTGGGTCAAGGGCCACGCGGGCCATCCCGAAAACGAGCGCGCGGACGCGCTCGCGAATCGCGGCGTCGAATCGCTCACGGCCTGAACGCGGGCCGCTCCCCTGTTTCCTTTGTTTTTCCCGACATGCGCCAGATCATTCTCGATACCGAAACCACCGGCCTGAACGCCCGCACGGGCGACCGCCTCATCGAAATCGGCTGCGTCGAGCTGCTGAACCGGCGGCTCACCGGCAACAACCTGCACTTCTACGTGAACCCGGAGCGCGACAGCGATCCGGGCGCACTGGCGGTGCACGGCCTCACGACCGAATTCCTGAGCGACAAGCCGAAATTCGCGGAAGTCGCCCACCAGATCCTCGACTTCGTGAAGGATGCCGAGCTGATCATCCACAACGCGCCGTTCGACCTTGGCTTCCTCGATGCGGAATTCGCGCGGCTCGGCCTGCCGCCGTTCACCGAGCATTGCGGCGGCGTGATCGACACGCTGGTGCAGGCCAAGCAGATGTTCCCGGGCAAGCGCAACTCGCTCGACGCGCTGTGCGACCGCTTCGGCATCAGCAACGCGCACCGTACGCTGCACGGCGCACTGCTCGACTCGGAGCTGCTCGCCGAGGTGTATCTGGCCATGACGCGCGGCCAGGACAGCCTCGTGATCGACATGCTCGACGACGCGGGCGCCGACGGCGGTGCCGCCAACGGCCAGCGCGTGTCGCTCGCCGCGCTCGATCTGGCCGTGGTGGCCGCAAGCGACGACGAACTCGCCGCACACCAGGCGCAGCTCGACGAGCTCGACAAATCGGTCAAGGGCACCTGCGTGTGGCGCACGTCCGCCGCCGCAGGCGTCGCCGAAACGGCTTGAAGCAGAGGCGGCCGGCGGTTCGCGCCGCGGCCGCGCTCACGCGCGCGGCTGCAGTGCGATGACCGCCATTCCGCCGAGCGCAAGCATCGCGCCGGCCACGTCCCAGCGGGTCAGCGCAACGCCATCGACCACCCGCAGCCAGACCAGCGCCACCGCGATATAAACGCCGCCGTACGCGGCATAGGTGCGCCCCGCCGCACTCGGGTGCAGCGTCAGCAGCCACGCGAACAGCGCGAGCGACAGCGCGGCCGGCACCAGCAACCACACCGGCCGGCCGCCCTTTAGCACGAGCCACGGCAGGTAACAGCCGACGATTTCGGCCAGCGCGGTGGCGGCAAACAGCGCCGCGATCCTCATCAGTTCGGTCATCCGGTTCCTCGTGAATTCGGCCCCTGTCACCAGGAGCCGCACGGCCCCGCCGTGCGCCGCCGATCATACCCGAGCCGCCTCCGCCGGACGCCCCACCAGCCGGGCGTTTCCCGGCAATTTGCACGATCATCCGTCATCGTGCTATCATGTCGCCTGTTTCAACATTCAATCTCTGTCTATTCGATTCCGAGAGAAGTCCGTCCGCGCGTTGCGGGCCGGCGCTTCGACCGAAATTGCACACACAGGAAAGCCCGCCCGACAGGCCCGCTTTTCTCGTTTCGTTGCCCCTCCGGGGCGCTTGCCGGAACGCTGGACACCGTCCGCACCGGCAGCTGCCGCCTGCATCACGCGGCCCATTCTTCATGAGCGCACTGTCGCGACGGCCCATCGGGCCCGCGTCGAAGCAGCCCCTTACGGCCCTTTACCGCCCATCGTGCAGTAAGTGCTTAAAGGTCTGCCCCGACGCGCCGCAGCCGACATCGCGCTCGCCGGCAAACCGTGTCGGACGGCTCGCCCGTTCGGCGCAGTCAAAGGAGTGCATGACCTTGACCGCAACACACGTCAGCCCGACCGCTGCTTCTTCCACCGCTTCGTCGTCCGGCGAAGCCCCGCTCGTCGCGGACGACATCACCGTCGTCGACCAGAGCCTCCTCAAGCGCGCCGTCAGCGCCATGGCCATCGGCAATGCGATGGAATGGTTCGACTTCGGCGTGTACAGCTACATCGCCGTCACGCTCGGCAAGGTGTTCTTCCCGTCCAGCAGCCCGTCCGCGCAGCTGCTCGCGACCTTCGGCACGTTCGCGGCCGCGTTCCTCGTGCGCCCGCTCGGCGGCATGGTGTTCGGCCCGCTCGGCGACCGCATCGGCCGCCAGCGCGTGCTCGCCGCCACGATGATCATGATGGCCGTCGGCACGTTCGCGATCGGCCTGATCCCCAGCTACGCGTCGATCGGCATCATGGCGCCCGTGCTGCTGCTCGTCGCCCGCCTCGTGCAGGGCTTCTCGACCGGCGGCGAATACGGCGGCGCAGCCACCTTCATCGCCGAATTCTCGACCGACAAGCGCCGCGGCTTCATGGGCAGCTTCCTCGAGTTCGGCACGCTGATCGGTTACGTGATGGGCGCGGGCGTCGTCGCGCTGCTCACCGCGTCGCTGTCGCAGGAAGCGCTGCTGTCGTGGGGCTGGCGCGTGCCGTTCCTGATCGCCGGCCCGCTCGGCCTGATCGGTCTCTACATCCGGATGAGGCTCGAGGAAACGCCCGCGTTCAAGCGCCAGGCCGAAGAGCGCGAAGCGCAGGACAAGGCCGTGCCGAAGGCGCGCTTTCGCGAAACGCTGATGCGCAACTGGCGCGCCCTGCTGCTGTGCGTCGGCCTCGTGCTGATCTTCAACGTGACCGACTACATGGTGCTGTCGTACCTGCCGAGCTTCATGTCGTCGACGCTGCACTTCGACGAATCGCACAGCCTCGTGCTCGTGCTGATCGTGATGGTCCTGATGATGCCGCTGACGCTCGCCGCCGGCCGCCTGTCGGACAAGATCGGCCGCAAGCCCGTGATGCTCGCCGGCTGCGTCGGCCTGCTCGCGCTGTCGATCCCGTCGATGATGCTGATCCACGCGGGCACCACGGCGTCGGTGTTCGGCGGCCTGCTGATCCTCGGCGTGCTGCTGTCGTGCTTTACCGGCGTGATGCCGTCGGCGCTGCCGGCGCTGTTCCCGACCGAGATCCGCTACGGCGCGCTCGCGATCGGCTTCAACGTGTCGGTGTCGCTGTTCGGCGGCACGACGCCGCTCGTGACCGCCTGGCTGGTCGATGTCACGCACAACCTGATGATGCCCGCGTACTACATGATGGGCGCCGCCGTGATCGGCATCGTGTCGGTCGTCGCGCTCGCCGAAACCGCGCGCCAGCCGCTCAAGGGCTCGCCGCCGGCCGTCGCGTCGCGCCGCGAAGCCCACCAGCTCGTGCGCCAGATGCGCGAGGACGACGAATCGGAGATGTACGGTGTCGCGTCGCCGGCACGCGCCTGAGCGTCGCCATCGGGTAGGGAGAGGGGTTACCCCCTCAGCCCTCCCACACCACCGTACGTGCGGTTCCGCATACGGCGGTTCATCAAGAACGCTGGAGGCGCTGCTGAGTATCCAGCAGCGAGACCAACCCCAAGGCGTCGAAGTAGCGTTTCGGGAAGGCCGCGTTCATGTGGCTCGCTCCCGCGTTCCACCATGGCCCTCGCCCATTGCGGGACGATTGCCATGCGCGTGCCTCCGTGAGGCCCCTTCGACGCAACATGATCGCGCGGGCTCCCCGGCGTTTCGCCTGTCTCCATAGAAGACTGCGCATTCGCCGTCTGACCCACCCGTCCAGTTCCTCCAACGCGCCTTTGACCTCCGTGTGCCGGAAGTAGCTTATCCAGCCGCGAAGCACCGGGTTCAGCGCCTCGATCGTCTGCGATACGCTACGCCCTCGGCCCGGACGCATCAGCTCCTTGACCCGCGCCGTCAGCCTCTTCAGGCTCTCCGGCGCGATTCGCAGCCTCGCCTGACGATGCATCGTCACGCTGTAGCCCAGGAACTTGCGCGCCCACGGTCGTGCACACGTGCTCTTCGCCTCGTTGATTCGCAGCCTCAGGCGCTTCTCGAGAAACGCCTTCATCTGTATCAACAGCCGCTCGCCCGCCACCTTGCTTCGAACATAGATGTTGCAGTCGTCCGCATAGCGGCAGAACGCGTGGCCGCGTCGCTCAAGCTCGCGGTCCCAATCCGTCAGCAGGATGTTCGACAGCAGCGGCGAGAGCGGCCCGCCTTGCGGCGTCCCCTCCCGTCGCACCGTCACCATCCCGCCTCGCATCAGGCCCGCCTCCAGATACCGCCGGATCAGCTTGAGCACCCGATCATCCTTTACCTGCCGGGCCACCCGCGACATCAGGATGTCGTGGTTCACCCGGTCGAAGAACTTCTCCAGATCGATGTCCACCACCCAGCGAAGGCCTTCCTGCACGTACTGTCGTGCCTTCAGCACCGCCTGCTGCGCGCTGCGTCGCGGCCTGAAGCCGTAGCTCGACTCGGAGAACCCCGGCTCGAACATCGGTTGGAGTACTTGGTGCAGCGCTTGCTGGATCAGCCGGTCCAGCACCGTCGGGATGCCCAGTGTCCTTACCCCGCCCGCAGGCTTCGGTATATCCACCGCGCGCACCGCCGCCGGTACGTATCGCCCTTCCAGCAGCGCCGCCTTCACGCTCGGCCAATGTACCTTCAGCCAGCCTTTGAACTGCTCCACCGGCAAGTCATCGACTCCCGGTGCGCCACGGTTCTCGACCACCCGTCGATACGCCAGCCACAGGTTGCTGCGTTCTACCACCGCCTCCATCAGCGATGGCCCCTCCGCTTTCGCTTGCCCGGTAGCCGCCGCGCCAACCTCCGCACCACGCGCGCCATCCCCAGGGTTCCGCCCCGGCTCCTGCGTCATGGCCCCGTTCTCACGGGCTTGTGCTTCATCGGCTCGCATCGAGTCTCCACCGTCCTAATCGCGGTCCTTCATGTTCGGGCCTTCAGCCTCGCGGCCTACTATGCCCTCTGCTGACTTCTGCATGGCCATCCCGACGCCTCTCGACGCCAGTAGCACTTCGGCAGCCGTGCAGATCTCCCCGGGTATTGCGCACCCACCTTCGCGCTTATGCCTGTCGGATATACGCCGCATCGTCCCGTGCAAGTTTCGGGCTTCGGCCTTTATGGCTGCCTTACCCCGATGCGTCGCCTCTTATCCGCTTCCTGTTCGTCAGGCCAGCGCTTTGCCTCGGGCTTCCTTCAGACTCGCAGTCACCCACGACGCCCTTGCCTCTAGCTAACACTTCCCCTTGCCGGGCGTGTAGAGGACTTTCACCTCCTAGTGAGTGCGCCCTGCCGGGCGCACCATGAAAAAGCCCCGGCCGAAGCCGGGGCCCGATCGAACCCGATCCGCCCGACCGGCTTGCGCCGGCCGGGCTTTTTTCATCCATTCGACGCCAGCGCGCTCATGCCTGCGCTTCGCAGTGGCGGCAGAAAATCAGCGCTCGCGAGCGCGACACGGCGGCCTGCGCACCGCGCGCCGCGACGATCAGCCCGATCTGACCGAGATTGAAATCGCGCTCGACCATCAACTGCGTCAGCGCAGCAAGCGGCAACACGAGGGACGGGTGGTACAGGCTCGATTCGATCAGGGCTTTCATCAGCGGCTCCATCAGGCAAGGCGTCATTCGATGGAGTGGATTCTAGGGACCGGCCGCGTCCGGATAAACAGCGCGAATGCGAAGTCACTTGTCAGCCGCCGAGAACAATCGACAACGTCATGCCCGACAAGGCCGAGCGGGCGACGGGCAGCGGCGCGGGGCCCCGCCGCCTGTCGCCGCGACGCCTAGACGAGCGGTGTTTCGACGAACGCCGGCAGCGCTTCCGCCCGCGCCGAATGCGCGGCCAGTGCCGGATAACGGGCCGGATCGATCCGCGCGAGCACCGGGTAGTCGGCGGCCATGAACTGCGTGAAGCGCCATGCGACCGCGACCGTCACGTCGGACTGCAGCAGGCGCGCGCCGCCGAACCAGCCGTTCGCGGCCGCGACGAGCGGCTCCAGTGCGCCGTATGCGCCCTCGATCTGGCTCAGCACGCGCTCGAGCCACGGCGCATGCTGCTTGTCGGCCGGACGCAGCGCCTGCTCGTAGACGACCTGCACGGTCTTCTCGGCGGCCGCCAGCGCGAAGCCGACCGGCACGAGCGCGCGCAGCCGCGCATCGGCGGTATCGAGCAGCAAGCGCCGCTCGGGCGCGACCCGATGATCGAGATAGTCGACGATCAATGACGAATCGAGCAGCGTCGCGCCGTCGTCGGTCACGAGCGTCGGCGCCTTGACGACCGGGTTGGTCGCCCTGAACTGCTCGAAATGACGGAACACCGAGATCGACTCGTGTTCGAACGGGAGGTCGAGCAGCTTCGCCGAAATGGCGACCCGACGCACGAACGGGGAATCCAGCATGCCGATCAGCTTCATCGCGAACGCTCCGCTTGAGGGGAATGGGAACGACGACTGTAGCAGCGTCGTCTGGCTTCGCCTAGCGCCCGCCGCCGCCGGCGCCACGAATGCGTTTGCCGACATAGCGGAACGTGCGCGGCCGGCCTTCGCGCCCGTGCGCCTGATGCGCATCAACCGGCCGCGCACGGGGCTCACGTTGTCCGGCCACAGTGACCATAATGCAAGTTCACGCCCCTTCCGCCCCAAGATTCGTCATGTGGTATGCCCTCGTCGAGCAGCAGCGGGAATGGATGCGCGCCTGGCGCGCCGCGACGCGGCACGCGTTCGACGCGTGGCCCGCGGCCACGCTGCCGCACGCCGCGTCGTCATGCTACGACGACCTGTTCGAGCCGCTGCTCGGGCCGCCGGACGGGCCCCCGCACTTCGACATCGGATGGCCGGCGCTCGGCGAGCGCGTCGTCGCGCGCATGCCGTTCTGCGACCTGCGGCACTTCACGCGCGCCGATGCGCGGCGCACGGTGCTGCTGTGCGCGCCGCTCGCCGGGCACGCGGCCGTGATGATGCGGGAAACCGTCGAGACGCTGCTCGCGGACGGCGATGTCTGCATCACCGACTGGCGCAATGCGCGCGACGTGCCGCTCGCGTCGGGCCGATTCGGGCTCGACGAGTACGTCGCGACGCTCGACGGCTTTGTCGACGGGCTCGCGCACGACGACCGGCCGCTGCATGTCGTCGCCGTGTGCCAGGCGACCGTGCCGGCGCTCGGCGCGCTCGCGCTGCGGGCGGCCCGCGGTCTCCCCTCGCCCGCGAGCGTCACGCTGATCGGCGGCCCGCTCGACGCGCGCCGGAATCCGAGTGCGCTCGGCACAGCCGCTGCCGCCCATTCGCTCGGCTGGTGCCACCGCCACCTGATCGACGTCGTGCCGCCCGGCTTCGCGGGGCACGGCCGCCACGTGTTTCCCACCTATCTGCAACAGGGCGAGATCGCGCTCGTGTACCCGCAGCGCTTCCTGTCGCTGATCGAAGCGTACGCGCTGGCCGCGTCGCGCTTCGACATGACCGGGCTCGCCGGCGCGCGGCGCGCGCTGCTCGAATACACGGCGCTGCTCGACATGCCGGCCGAGTATTTCCTCGATACGGTCGACATCGTGTTCCAGCGCATGAGCCTTGCGCTCGGCACGTGGGACGTGGGCGGCCAGCGCGTCGAGCCGGCGGCCTTGCGCGGCATCGTCCTGCTGACCGTCGAAGGTGCATGCGACAAGGTCACGGGCGCCGGCCAGACGCACGCGGCGCTCGACCTGTGCAGCGGCCTCGCCGACGACGAGCGCTTCCGCATCGACATCGACGACTGCGATCACTACGGGCTGTTTACGGGGGCGCGCTGGCACGGGGATGTGCATCCGATGTTGCAGCGCGTGTTCGCGTGGGCCGAATCCCGCCGCCCTCGCCCGCGCCGCATCCGGCGGACGTGACGCGGAATCAGCGCCGCGCCGCGTCGAGCAATGCGCGCACCTCGTCGTCACTCGTCTGCTCGAAGCGCGCGTAGAACTGGCTGATCCCGAAGAACGGCAGCGGCAACGTCACCGCGACGAATGCGTCGGCCAGATCGTCGAACACATGCCGTGTACCCGCCGGCGCGACCGGGGCAGCGGCCACGATCCGCGCCGGGTGACGCTCGCGCAACGCCTGCAGCGCGACACGCATCGACGCGCCGGTCGCGACGCCGTCGTCGACGACGATCGCGATGCGCCCTTCGACCGGCAGCGGCGGCGCGGCACCGCGATACAGCGCTTCGCGCCGATGCAGTTCGGCGGTCTCGCGCGCGACCACGTCGGCGAGTTGTTCGTCGGACACGTTCATCGAGCGGAGCACCGAACGCTGCAGATGAATCGCACCGCCCGTCGCGATCGCACCCATCGCGAGCTCGGGATCGTACGGCACGCCGAGCTTGCGCACGACCAGCACGTCGAGCGGCGCATGCAGCGCACACGCGACCGGATACGCGACGGGCACACCGCCGCGCGGCAACGCGAGCACGACGACATCGCCACGCCCCGCGTAATCACCCAATGCGCCGGCCAGCTGGCAGCCGGCATCGGTGCGATCGGCAAAACACTCGAACACGATCGGCTCCCTGCCGTTGCGCCGGATGCGCGAAACCCGCGCCGGCGCCTGTCAACGAGCATGGTTCATCGGCCGCGCCGATGCAAGCAGGGTCACACCGGCACGCGCGGCGCCGAGGGAAAAGGTCAGAGGCCGCCGGCCTGTCGGTACAGCCGCCAGAACGACTGTGCATAGGATTGCGCGAGCTCGGGCGCACGCTGGAACACGTTCACCGTTTCCGCATGCGCGGCCGCGCCTTCGGACAGCGTGGTCAGCGCGACGCTGTCGTCGACGATCACGAAGCGCGGCGCAGGATCGCCGTGCCGCGAATCGATCGCCACGTCGATGCCGGAGGACTTCAGATAGCCCGCGCCGCTGTACCTGCCCGCGCGCGGCGAACGCACGAGCACGACACGCACCTCGACCCCGCGCGCGCGGGCGGCGCGCAGCGCGCTCGCGACCGCCGGCGGCACGTGCGTGTAGCCGGCCAGCAGCACGCGGCGCTGCGCCTGCCCGATCAGGTCGACGGTCGCGTCGGCCGCCGCATTGTCATACGAAAAGTATGTGCCGACCGATGCGGCATCGGACGGAATCTGGGCGGCGTGGGCGCCCGCCGCGCAGCAAAGCGCGGCGAGAAGGAAGGCGGCTGGTCTCATGGCGGGCGCCATTTTAGCGACGCCATTTCGCGTGGCAAGCACCACCTGCGATGCTGCTGCGCCGGCGCAACACACAGCGCAAAACCGGTGCCCGCTGCGCGGGCTACAGCCCGTTTTTCATGCGGTCGATCAGCCCGCCGCGACGCGTGAGAGCCAGCTCGCCACGCCGTCGACGGAACGGAAATCCGCGAGGCTGCGCGCCGGCAGCGCCGGATAGGCGCCGCCAGCCATCTCGGCCAGCGCGCGGCCGGGACCGAGCTCGAGGAACGCGGTCGCACCGGCCTCCACGCAGGCGGCCAGACAGGCCGCCCACTCGACCGGCTCCGCGATCTGCCGCGCAAGCTTGTCGAGGCCGGCGTCGACGTCGAGCACCGATGCGCCATCGATCCCCGAAAACAGCCGCGCGCCGGGCAGCGGCCGCCGCACCGGCGTCGCGGCGAGCGACGCGCGAAACACCGGCACGGCCGCGGCGAGCCGGCGCGTGTGCGACGCGATCCGCACGCAGACGGGCGCGACGCGCAGCGCGCCGTCGCGCGACGCATCGTCGGCCACCGCATCGACATCGGCCTGCCGCCCCGCGACCACGAATGCATCGCCGGGATTCGCGATCGCGATCGCCGCGTCGCGACCGTCGCACAACCGCGCGAGTTGCGCGCGCGTCAGGCCGCGTACGAACACCATCCGCTCGTCGCCGCCGCTCGCGGCATCCATCGCGCGCGCACGCGCATCGGCCAGGTCGAGCGCGGCGTCCGGCTCGATCATTCCCGCGACGCTCCACGACGCGACTTCGCCGACGCTGTAGCCGGCGACGCAGCGCCGGCGCGGCCACACCGCGTCGAGCAGCACGGCGGCGGCGAGCGCCTGGACCGTGCAGAGAATCTGCGCGGCACGGTTTTCGCGCAGCGCATCCGGCCCGGCCTGCCGGACCCACGCGCGCGGATCGTCGCCGAGGAGCCTGCCGGCGTGCGCGAACAGCGCGTCGGCCTGCGGCGCAGTGCCGGTCAGGTCGAACATGTCGGCGCGCTGCGCGCCCTGCCCCGAACAGAGGATGGCCAGCGTCATCGCACGCCCTCGTCAACTTCGAGCGCATCGACGAAGACGCTCATCGCGAGCAGGTCGGCCGCGCCGCCCGGGCTCAGCCGCCGTGCCACGAACGCACGATGCGCGGCGGCCGCGCGCAGCCGCCAGTCGCGCGCACGCACGCCGCCACGTGCCACGAACGCGCGTGCGGTCGCCCGCGCGAAGTCGAGGCCGGCCTGCCCGCCCCGGTGCAGCAGGTTCGTATCGTCGAGCGCGGCAATCAGCGAGAAGCATGCATCGACGCGCGCGGCTTCCGGATCGCCCGGCAGGTCACGCTGCGCGCGACGCAGCGCGGGCAGCCCGACCGCATAGACGGTCGTGAAACCGTCGGCCGCCTCGCGACGTGCGCCGCCGACGCCGTAGCGGCGGCTCGCGCGTTCGCCGTGGCTGTCGGGCAAGCGCGGGCCGCCGAGGATATCGGCACCCCAGCGGCGGGAGACGAACGCACCCAGCGTCATGCCGAGCGGCACGGCCCCCGGCATCGCACGGCGGCCCGCGGCCGCACACAGCAGCCCGAGCCCGAAGATTGCGCCGCGATGCGTGTTGACGCCGCCGGTCGCGGCGAGCATCGCGTGCTCGGCACGCAGGCCGATCTTGCGCAGCACGGCCATGTCCGCATCGCGTGCGCCCGCGTCGGCCAACTCGGCGAAATACGGCCGCAGCACGGCGGCGCTGCGGGCGAACGTCGCGGCATCCATGTCGGTGTGACTGCCGGTGTCGACGTGACTGACGAGCCCCGGCTTCGGATAGGTCTCGATTTCGAGCACGAGGCTGCGCTCGGCCAGTTCGGCGATGCGCTCGGCTTCGGACGGCGCCGGTACGCGGCAGGCAGCCCATGCACTCATCGCGCACCTCCGATGAATGCGTCGGCCGGCATCAGTTCGACGGCGATCGCGGTCTTGACCGCGACTTCAGGCTGCCGCGTATGCAGTTCGCGCCAGTTGACGCCCGCGCCGTCGTCGCGCAGCAGTTCGCCGTCGATGCGCATCGGCGCGCGCGCGTCGATCGCCGCGAGGCCGTCGAGCAGCGGCGCGAGCGACGCCGGGTCCGGCAGCGGGAACGCGATATCGAGATCGGACGACGCCCCCAGATAGGGTTCGCCCGTCAGCGCCTGCCATGCAAGGCTGCCGAACACGCGGCCCTGCACGCCGTAACGCGCACCGAGCGCATCGAGTTCGCGCAACGCCGTGCGCCACGCGTCGGGCGCGGCGGCGAGCACGTCGGACAACGCCGGCAGCGAGCCGACCGTCGCGAGCGCGTCGGCAGCCGCGTTCAGCGCGATGCGCCGCTTGCCCGCGGAAGGCGGCAGCGGCAGGCCGAGCGGCACGCGGCCGGCATCGGCCTCGTCAGGCGACGCGCGGCGCACGATCAGCGGCCAGCCGCGTTCGGCCCACGCCTGCACGAGCGGATCGGCCGCGAGCGCGGGATCGCGCGCGAATGCCGCGCCCCACCCCGCCGCCGTCAGCGTGACGAGCGTGTGGCGGCGCAGCGGCAGCTCAGCGTGCGGCACGCGCGAGTGCCTCGACGCGCTGGGCGACATCGGCGGCAACCGGCCGGCCGCGCGCGGCACGCGGATCGACGCGGGCGGCCGGCTTGCCGAGCCATTCGCCGACCTGCGCGTCGAGCGCGCGGGCCGGATCGAGCACGGCGTCGACGGCGCCCATCTTCACGAGATTGTCGAGCCCCGGCGCGAACACCGGCGTCGAGCGCGACATCTCCTTCAGCACGTCGATCGGCAGCTTGGTCACGCGCGACATCGACGGCAGGTCCATCACCTCCGGCTCGGCGCCCGGCACCGCGAGCAGCGTGCGCGTCGCGAGCGCAGTCGCGATGAACGCGCCGGCGGCCGTGTGGCCATACAGCACGCCGATCGTCCGGTGCCCGGCGAGATCCGCGTGCATCAGGCACTTCGCGAGATGCGGCAGCCCTTCGTTCAGGCCCAGCAGCTCGTCGCGCTTGCTCATCCGCTGGCTGTCGCTGTCGACCAGCACGAGGATCGGCGTGTCGCCACCGCGTTCGATCGTGTCGAGCACGCGCGCCGCGAGCGTCAGCGCCTCGTCGATGCCGAACGGCAAGCGGTCGGCGACTCCGATCACGTCGACGCGCGTGCCGGCCAGTTCCGCGTGGCCGGTCAGCAGGCCGCCGTGACGGGCGATCGAATGGCCTTGCGGGAACAGTGATTTCAGGACTTCATCGAGCGTCATGCGAGCTCTCCTGCAGTTGGTCCGCGAGCGCGGCGAAGGCTTCGTCCGGCATCCCCGGAATCGCTTCCGGCGCCGATGCGCCCAGCGCACGCCACACGTCGAGCGCATCCTTGCACGCGCCGAACCGTTCGATGCGCGCCTCGAGGCGGGCCTGCTCCGCGCGCAGCATCGTCGCATCGAACTTCGGCGCACGGCCGATCAGCTCGAGCGCCGCCGCACGGAACGCTTCGGGCGTGTCGGCCACGTAGCGGTCCGCGCCGCCGATCAGCCGCCGGTGCTTGCCGCCCATCGTGCGCCAGATCAGCGCGCGGTCCTTCGCATCGAATTCCTCGACGCCGCGATTGGTCTCGATCACTTCGGGGCCCGACACGCTGATGCGGCCCTGCTCCGATATCGCGAGCGCCGAGCAGCACGCGGCGAGCAACCCGCCGCCGCCATAGCAGCCCGCGCGCCCGCCGATCAGCCCGATCACCGGCACGCCGGCCGTACGTGCTTCGACGAGCGCGCGCATGATCTCGGCGATCGCGAGTTCGCCCGCGTTCGCTTCCTGCAGCCGCACGCCGCCCGTATCGAACAGGATCAGCACCGGCTTGCCGGTTTCGCGCGCGGCACGCAGCAGCCCCGTGAGCTTCGCGCCGTGCACTTCGCCGAACGCGCCGCCCATGAAGCGGCCTTCCTGCGCGGCGACGAACACCGGCTGGCCGTCGAGCCGGCCGTGGCCGACCACCATCCCGTCGTCGAACTGCTGCGGCAGGTCGAACAGCGGCAGGTGCGGGCTCGTCACGCGCTCGGCCGGGCCGAGGAATTCGCTGAAACTGCCCGTGTCCAGCAGCCCGTCGATGCGCTGCCGCGCCGATGCTTCGTACCAGCTCGCGGCATTCGCGACGAACGCGGGGGCGTCGTGATCGTGATTCACGTCGTTCATGCTGCCTCTCCCTCGATCGCCCGCACCGCCTGCGCGAGCCGCAGCGACACCATGTCGGGGCGCGCGCCGCCGTCGTTGATCGACAGCTTCAGGCCGCCCGGCGTGCGCCGCTCGACGAAATCCATGACGACGGCCTGCCACACCGCGCCGAACCCGACCGCCGCCGTGCGGATGTCGATCTCGCATTCGTTGCCCGGCAGCACGCGCTCGACGAGCACTTCGAGATTGCCGGATGCCACCACGCCGACGAGCGCCGCGGCCTGCTCGCCCTTCGCGCGTTCGCGCGCGGTGAAGCGATAGTTCAACTGTTCCATGCCCTTGTCCTTACCAGTTGCGGAACCGGGCCGGCGGCGCATAGAGGCCGCCCGACCAGTGCACGAGATCCTTGATCGAACGCGCGGCGAGCCAGCGGCGATCGGCGTCGAGCGGATCGATGCCGAGATCCTCCGGGCGACGGATCACGCCGCGCTCGCGCAGCCGCTCGACCATCTTCCGGTCGCGGCCGCGGCCGACTTCCGTATAGCCGGCGACGCCGCGGATCGCGTGCTCGCGTTCGTCCTTGTCGCGGCACATCAGCAGGTTCGCGATCCCTTCCTCGGTGACGATGTGCGTGACGTCGTCGCCATAGACCATGATCGGCGCGAGGTCGAGCTGCAGCTTGTCGGCGAGCTTCAGCGCGTCGAGCTTCTCGACGAACATCGGCACGTTCTTGTCACCGAACGTCTCGCCGATCTGCACGACGAGCTTGCGGCCGCGCCTGAGCGCCGCCGGCGTGTCGGGATCGGCTTCCGCGCCGGCCTTCAGCCACGGCTCGCTCGGATGGCGCCGGCCGCGCGCGTCGCTGCCCATGTTCGGCGCGCCGCCGAAACCGGCGATGCGCTCGGCCGTGACCGTCGACGAATGGCCGGACAGGTCGATCTGCAGCGTCGAGCCGATGAACATGTCGCACGCATACAGGCCGGCGGTCTGGCAGAACGCGCGGTTCGAGCGCAGCGACCCGTCGGGGCCCGTGAACCAGATGTCGGAGCGCGCGCGGATGTAGTCGTCCATCCCGACTTCCGAGCCGAAGCAGTGGATCTGCTCGACCCAGCCCGACTCGATCGCGGGAATCAGCGTCGGATGCGGATTGAGCGCCCAGTGCGAGCACACCTTGCCCTTCAGCCCGAGCTTCTCGCCGTAGGTCGGCAGCAGCAGCTCGATCGCGGCCGTGTTGAAGCCGATCCCGTGGTTCAGGCGCTTGATGCCGTACGGCGCGTAGATGCCCTTGATCGCGAGCATCGCGGTGAGGATCTGCGTTTCGGTGATCGCCGCCGGATCGCGCGTGAACAGCGGCTCGACGTAGAACGGCCGGCCGGCCTCGACGACGAAATGCACGCGGTCGCCCGGGATGTCGACGCGCGGCACCTTGTCGACGATGCGGTCGACCTGCGCGATCACGATGCCGTCCTTGAACGCGGTGGCCTCGACGACGGTCGGCGTATCTTCGGTGTTCGGGCCGGTGTACAGGTTGCCGTCGCGATCCGCGCTGACCGCGGCGATCAGCGCGACCTGCGGCGTGAGGTCGATGAAGTAGCGTGCGAACAACTCGAGATAGGTGTGCACCGCGCCGAGCGCGATCTTGCCGCCGAACAGCAGCTTCGCGATCCGCTGCGACTGCGGGCCCGAATACGCGAAGTCGAGACGCTTCGCGATGCCGCGCTCGAACACGTCGAGATGCTCGGGCAGCACGACGCCCGACTGCACCATGTGCAGGTCGTGCACCTTCGCGCTGTCGACGTCGGCGAGCGCCGTCGCGAGCAGGTCGGCCTGCTTCTGGTTGTCGCCTTCGAGGCAGACGCGGTCGCCGGGCCGCAGCACCGCTTCGAGCAACGCCACGGTGTCGCGCGCATCGACCCGCTTGCCCTGCGCGTAAGCCGCGCCGGCCGCGAGGCGTGCATCGCGCGCCTGCCGCGCGTGATTCCATCCCGTCATGAACAGTTCTCCCGCTTCGATGGTTCAGCGGCATTCTAAGCCTGGCGCCGCCGCCGATTGATGATGTTGACGAATGCGACTCAGAGGACGCGGCGATGGATGTGGCCCGCGCACGAGCCGCCCATCGGTCGGGCCTATGCGCCGACCAGCGCGCGCGTCGTGAAGAACAGCAGCGACGGCCCGAGCAGGCAGCCGACGCCCGTGTGGAACGTCGCAACCAGCGCGCCGTACGGGACGAGCCGGCGGTCGGTCGCAGCGAGCCCCGCGCTCACGCCGCTGACGGTGCCGGCCAGGCCGCCGAAGATCATCGCGGAGCGTGGCGTCTTCAGGCCCATGAAGTTGGCCGCGACCGGCGTGCCGACCATCACGATGATCGCCTTCACGAGCCCCGTCGCGATGCTGAGCGCGATCACGTCGGAACTCGCGCCGATCGCCGCGCCCGTGACGGGGCCGACGATGTAGGTGACGGCGCCCGCGCCGATCGTCGTCATGCTGACCGCATCGGTATAGCCGAACGCGCGAGCGACGCACGCGCCGACGATGAACGGCAGCACGGTGCCGAGCAGCAGCGACACGACGCCGACGAGCCCGGCCTTGCGCGCCTCGGTCGGCTGCACTTCGAACGCGGTCGCGACGATCGCGAAATCGCGCAGCATCGCGCCGCCCATCAGGCCGATGCCGGCGAACAGCTTGACGTCGGCCAGCCCCTTCTCGCCGCCGGTGAATGCGCCGCCGACATAGGCCAGCACGAGACCGATCACGATCGCGATCGCGGAGCCGTGCACGCGGCCGAACGTGAGCTTGCGCGACGCGATCGACGACAGCCACATGATCAGGCCGACCAGCGCGAACGACGCGACGAGCCCGTTGTGGGCGACGGTTTTTTCGAGCATCTGCAGCATGGCGGCCTCCTTCACTGTTCTTCGAATTGCGGCACGCCCGCGAAGGCCGTGTCGTCGCGCCCCGTGCGCGCGAGTACCGCGATGCAGCATGCGCAGATCGCGACCGCGCCGACGGCGGCCAGCAGCGCGACGGGGCCGCCCTTGAGCGCGGCGACGACGTTCTGGTTCGCGGCCATCGCGACGACGACCGGGATGTACATCGCGCCCCAGAAACCGACGCCGGCCTCGGTCTCCTTCGGCAGCCAGCCGCGGCGGTGCAGCCAGAGCCGCAGGCAGATCAGCAGCAGCATCGCGATGCCGACGCCGCCGACGTTGGTCTTCACGCCGATCGCGCTGCCGAGCAGGTCGCCAAGGAACAGTCCGGCCAGGTGGCAGAACGCCAGCAGCGCGGTTCCGTAGATGATCATGAGTCGTCTCCAGTCTCTTCGTGACGGGCGCCTGACACGTGCGGGAGCCAGGCCCGCACGCCGATCCCGGGCGGACTGTCTGTCTCCTGCGGCGGGGCGCCGCGGCCCGGCGGCTCGTCGTGCGAGCGCGTTCTCGGGGTCGATGGGATGATGCGGTTTCGGGCCGGACGCCGGATGGCTTAGACTGACCGATGCCATCGGCGGCGCGACACGGGCTACGCGTCCAGTTCCCCCCCATTGGTGGAGGCCGCACTGGCGCGTGATCCGATACTAGCGCCGCACAATGCGGCCATTTATGAAGTTGTCGAAACCGATTCAGTGGATTTAGCAATGCGCCCGTTACCGCCCGAGCTGCTGCGCAGCTTCGTCGCCGTCGCCCAGTCCGGCAGCTTCACCGCCGCATCCGAGCGCGTGAGCCTGTCGCAGTCGACCGTCAGCCAGCATATCCGCCGCCTCGAGGAGCTGCTCGACCGGCCGCTGTTCGAACGCGACACGCGCAACGTGCACCTGTCGCAGCACGGCGACGCGCTGTTCCGCTACGCGGTGCGGATTCTCGAACTGATGGACGAGGCTGTCACGTCGGTGTGCGGGCCGCCGCTGTCGGGCAAGGTGCGGCTCGCGATGTCGGAGGATTTCGCGTCGGCGCACCTGACGGCCGCGCTCGCGAGCTTCGTGCAGCGCAATCCGGAAGTCGAGCTCGCGATCTCGACCGGGCTGTCGGGCGACCTGTTCGACGCGCTCGACGAGGGGCGGCACGATCTCGTGTTCGCGAAGCGCATCGCCGGCAGCCGGCGCGGCCGCGTGATCCGCAGCGAACCGCTGTACTGGTGCACGGGCCCCGATTCGCGGATCACCGGCCACGAGGCCGTACTGCCGCTCGCGATGCATCCGGAGCCGAGCGTGTCGCGCCGCCGCGTGCTCGAATCGCTCGAGGCCGTCGGGCGGCCGTACCGGATCGCGGTCGTGAGCAGCAGCGTCGCGGTGTTGCGCGCCGCCGCGAGCGCGGGGCTCGGCGTCAGCGCGTTCGCCGGCTACGTGATCCCGGCCGGGCTCGCGCGGCTCGACGCCGGGCTGCCCGAACTCGGCGAACTCGAATACGTGATCGACCGGCCGGCGGCTGCGTCGCGTTCGACGCTCGCACTCGAAGCGACGCTGATCACGGCGGCGTCGGAGTTGTAACCGCATCGGGAGCGACCTACGCAGGGGAGATCGCACCCGCACCTGACAGCTTTGCCCGGAACGCGTCATCGTCCACGCAGCGCCCGCTCGCGACAATGGGACCCATCGGAACGCACGGCCAGCCGCCGCGCGCATCCGGTGTCCCGTCCCCTTGATCGGAGCACGCCATGAATGTCATGCGATTCGCCGTCGCGACCGCCGCCGCCGCCCTGCTGTCCCCCGCCTTTGCCCAGACCGACGCTTCGGCCCCGGCACAACAGGGCCTGACACGCGCGGAAGTCATCGACCAGCTCAAGCAGGCCTATCTCGACGGCGAACTGCCGACCAACGACGGCAACTACCCGCCGGACGCCGCGACACGTTCGCGCAACCGCGAACTCGTGCAGGCCGTGAGCCCGGCGTGGCTGGCCCACACGCCGCCCGCCAGCCAGGCGACGTCGCAGCAATGACCGGCGCCGCCGCGCCGGCGCAACGCCATCAGGATCACGGCAGGAAGCTGCGGCGCCGCGCGTCGATCAGCTCGACGAGCAGGCGGTCGCGTTCGGCCGCGAGTTCCTGCATCGAGCGCTCGCCCTGGATCGCGCGCAATTCGTCGTTCAGCTTGCGATCGACGTCCGGATCGAATGACGGCGTGCCGAGATCGTCCCACCAGCTCGTGATCGGCCCCGACAGGTGTTCGAGAAAATGCGCGATCCCGCCCGCGCCGCCGCCGAGGTGATAGGTCAGGCACTGCCCCATCAGCCCCCACCGCAGGCCGGGCCCCCATGCGACGGCCTTGTCCGCATCGGCCACGCTCACGACGCCTTCGCCGACGAGGTGATACACCTCGCGGAACAGCGCGGCCGCGAGCCGGTTCGCGACGTGGCCGGTCATCTCCTTGTTGAGGACGATCGTCTGCTTGCCGAGCGCATCGTAGAAATCCTTCACGCGCGCGATCATGTCCTGGCTGGTGGCATCGCCGCCGACCAGCTCGACGAGCGGAATCAGGTGCGGCGGATTGAACGGATGCGCGATCAGGCAACGCTCCGGATGCTTGTCGCACGCGGTCTGGATGTCCGACATCTTCAGGCCCGACGAACTCGACGCGATCGGCACGTGCGCGGGCAGCACGTCGTCCATCTGCCGGTACAACGCGCGCTTCAGGTCGAGCCGCTCCGGGCCGTTCTCCTGCACGAAGTCGACGCCGTCGAGCGCACGCACGAGATCGGCGTCGAACGACAGCCGCGCGGAAAGTTCGGCGGCCCTTTCGCCGAGAAACGCGGCCAGCGCGTCGCGCAACCGCGTGTCGGCTTGCGGCGCCGGATCGGTCGCGACGACGTCGAAGCCCTGCGTCAGATAGAAGGCGGCCCAGCTCGCGCCGATCACGCCGGCGCCGACGATCGCGATGCGTCGAATGTCCATGATTGTCCCGTGTCGTTGGTCTGCAAACAGATCGCGGCGATTGTCGCATCGAATCGCGCGGGCCTGCATTGACGCAGATTGCAGATTCCCTCTTGAAATGCGTTTCGGCTGCCACTAATTACGCGTCGTCGGGCAGTGCAACATGCAGCGCACTGCTCCCGTTTCGATCCAGTGGAGCATCCACGACGCGCCCGCCGCAGGCGCCGCGCCGTCACGTCTCCCGCGTTCCCTGTTCAGGAGGACCAACATGAGCGGTATCCATTTCGGTAGCGACCTGTTCGACGAATTCGCCCGCGTGCAGCGGCAAGTGGCCAACCTGCTCGGCGATCGTCCGACCGGCATCCGCGCGGTACGGCCCGGCGCCTTTCCCGCGCTCAACGTCGGTGCCACCGACGGCGCCATCGAGATCGTCGCATTCGCACCCGGCATGGCCGCGGCCGACTTCGACGTCTCGATCGACAAGGACCTGCTGACGATCAGCGGCGAGCGCAAGCCTGCGCCGCGCGGCGAAGGCGACGATCTGCGCACCTATGCACAGGAACGCTTTCACGGTGCATTCCGCCGTGTCGTCGAGCTGCCGCGGGATGCGGATCCCGACCAGGTCAGCGCCCGCTACGAAAACGGCTGCCTGCTGATCCGCGTCGGCCGGCGCGAGGCATCGAAGCCGCGTGCGATCACCATTCAATAATACTCAGGATACCGACATGAATGCGAACCCGACCCTGGCCGAGCGTCAGACGAACACCGTCCACCCCGCTGCCGCCGAAGCGGCCCGCCGGCCCGCGATCACGCCGGCCGTCGACATCGTCGAGAATCATCTCGGCGTCACGCTGCGGGCCGACCTGCCCGGCGTGCCGCGCGAGAACCTCGACGTGAAGGTGCACGACAACACGCTGACGATCGAAGCCGACACGCATCTCGACACACCGGCCGACCTGCGCGTGCGGCACGCCGAAATCCGCGCGACGCGCTATGCGCGCAGTTTCGTGCTGAGCCCGGATCTCGACACGTCGAGGATCGACGCGAACCTGCGCGACGGCGTGCTGACGCTGACGATTCCGCGCCGCGAGGAAACGCGTCCGCGCCGCATCGACGTGACGGCCGGCAACGCGTAAGCCCCCACGCGGGCGGTCATCCCGCACGCATGAAAAAGCCCCGCCGGGTAAGCGCCCGGCGGGGCTTTTTTTACGACGTGCAGCGCAATCAGTCGAAGTCGAACAGGTCGAACACCGATTTCTTGCGACGTTGACCATCGTGCTTGTAGCGATCGTCGTATGAGCGGCCGTCGTGTCCGTCACGGCTATCGTGCGCGCGAGCGTCGCGCCCCCACCCGCCGTCGTGGCCGCGCGGTGCTTGCGCATCGTGCCGCACGGGCACCGCGTCGCGACGCACCGGCGCATCGCCGGTCTCGCGTGCGATCAGCTTGTCGAGTTCGCCGCGATCGAGCCACACACCGCGGCAGGTCGGACAGTAGTCGATCTCGATCGACTGGCGCTCGGCCATCAGCAGGTCGGGCGTCTTGCAGACTGGGCATTTCATCGCGCTTCTCCTTTCCGTGCGAATTTCGTCTGGATTCCATAAGAGGCGCGTGACGCCGGCCACCGCAGCGGCAGCCGTGTCACGCGCGCTGGCTCAGTGGCCATCCGTCGATGGCGAGCGCTTCGCCTTCGCGCGCCGCGCCAGCATGTTCATGCCTTCGACGAAAGCCGAGAACGCCATTGCCGCGTAGATATAGCCCTTCGGCACATGCGAACCGAAACCTTCGGCGATCAGCGTCATGCCGATCACGACCAGGAACGACAGCGCGAGCATCACGATGGTCGGGTTGCGGTCGATGAAGCGTGCGAGCGGCTGCGCGGCGAACAGCATCACGGCGACGGCGACGATCACCGCGACGAACATGATCGGCACGTGCTCGGTCATGCCGATCGCGGTCACGATGCTGTCGATCGAGAACACGATGTCGAGCATCACGATCTGGCCGATCGCGGCCCACATCGTCAGGCCGACCGCACCGCCCGAACCGCCCGCGCCTTCACCGTCGCGCGACACGTGGTGATGGATCTCGGTGGTCGCCTTCCACACGAGGAACAGGCCGCCCGACAGCATGATCAGGTCGCGCCACGAGAACGCGTGATCGAACAGCGTGAACACGGGTTCGGTGAGGCTCGCGATCCACGCGACGCTGCCGAGCAGCGCGAGGCGCATCACCAGCGCGAGCGCGATGCCGAGGCGCTGCGTGCGGGCGCGCTGCGCTTCGGGCAGCTTGTTGCTGAGGATCGAGATGAAGATCAGGTTGTCGATGCCAAGCACGACTTCCATCACGACGAGCGTCAGGAGCGCCGCCCAGACGGCGGGGTCGGCGGCAAGTGTCAGCAGGTAGTCCATGAAATGGGCCGATACGAAAGTGGAAAGCCAGATCATAGGCCGCCCCGAATTTCGAAAAAATCAGAGAGAATCTGATTTTTGGTTCGGTTTTTCCGAAATTACGATCCGATGCTCAATTTCCGACATCTGTACTATTTTTGGGTCGTCGTGAAGGAAGGCGGCTTCGCGCGCGCGGCCGCGCGGCTCGACATGGCCGTGCAGACCATCAGCGCGCAGGTGCGCGACCTCGAAAAAGCGCTCGGGCACCAGTTATTGCGCCCGGCCGGGCGCGGCGTCACGATGACCGACGCCGGCCAGGCCGCGTTTGCGCGCGCGGAGGCGATCTTCGAGATGGGGCGGCTGATCCCCGACGAAGTGCGCGCGGCGGCCAGCCAGCCGACCGTGCGGCTCGCGGTCGGCCTCGCGGACGGCATCTCCAAGCTCGCCGCGCACGCGATCCTTGCACCCGTGCTGGATACCCCCACGCTGCGGCTGCTGTGCCACGAAGGCGAGCACGATGCGCTGCTCGCGGAGCTGGCGCTGCATCATCTCGATCTGGTGCTGGCCGGCCAGGGCGCGCCGTCCGGCTCGAACCTGCGCGTGACGAGCGAGCGGCTCGTCGCGTCGCCGGTCGACTGGTATGGCCCCGCGGCGCTCGTCACGCCGGCCGCGCGGCAGCACTTTCCGCAGTGCCTCGCCGACCTGCCCGTGCTGTTGCCGACCGCGCATTCGGCGCTGCGCGCGCGCCTCGACCAGTGGCTGGAGAGTGAACGGATCGTGCCGCGCGTGGCGGGGGAATTCGAGGACAGCGCGCTGATGGCCGTGTTCGCGGCGCGCGGCCTTGGCGTGTTCCCGCTGAGCGAACTCGGCGCGAACGATGCGTCGCTGCTGCGCGGATTGCGCCGGCTAGGACGCGCGGGCGACGTGACCGAGGAGATCCACGCGATCCGCTCCCGGCGCGGCGAACACCATCCGCTGACGTCGCGATTGCTGGCCGCCGCACGCGGCGCACCGGCCGCCTGAAGCGAGCGCGACATCAAAGGAAACTATAATGACGCCCCGGCCTTACGAGATTGCCGCGCGCTTCATCCAGGCACCGCCGTTGCGCGACCTCTCGCCAAGCCTTCTGAAAGACGCCATGCACAACCGATTTCGCCTGTTTTCCGTTTCGTGCGCGCTCGCGGCCGCGACCGTGCTGGCGGCGTGCTCGTCGCCGCCCAAGCCGATCTACCAGCAGGAACAGTTCGACGCGACCAGCAGCCCGTACGCGCATACGTTCCACTCGAAATCCGACGCGGCCTGCGAGGCCGCGCGGCGCGCGCTGCTGAGCCAGGGCTATGTGGTGTCGTCGTCGCGCAACGATGCGGTCGACGGCAGCAAGAATTTCCAGCCGAACAACGACATGCACGTCGTGATCGAGTTTCACGTCGTGTGTGCGGACGCGAACGCGGACGGCTCGTCGAGCATCGCGTACGTGAACGCGGTGCAGGATCGCTACACGCTGAAGAAGTCGAATACGTCGGCCAGCGTGGGCTTGAGCGTGTTCGGCTCGCTATCGTTGCCGATCGGGTCGAGCGACGATGCGCTCGTCAAGACCGCCAGCGAGACGATTCCCGCCGGCGTGTTCTATGAGCGCTTCTTCAATCTCGTCGAGCATTTCCTGAAGATCGACCCGGCCCGCCGCGATCGCGCGACCGTCAAGGCCGCCGAGAAGGAACCCGTCACGCCGCTGCCCGAACCCGCGCCGACGCCGCAAGGCGAGCCGATGAAGATGACGACCCCGGTCGTGCCGACGCCGCCCGCGGCGCCGGTGCCGCTTTCGTTGCCGGCGGTCGCGCCCGAGTCGGGGGCGAATGCCGTGCCGGCCGCCGCGTCGGCCGTGGTTGCGCCGGCGGCGATGCGGGCTGCCGCGCCGGTGGCGGCGTCGGGTGCGACGCCTGCATCGGCCGCGTCGTCGACGCACGCACCGGCGGCCGGATCGGCATCCACGCCGGCTTCGGCTCCCGCGTCCGGCCCGGCATCGTCACCTGCAGCAGCATCGACGCCCGCCGTTTCGGCACCGGCCGCTGCAACACCGGCACCGGTCGCGCCGGCGCCTGCATCCACCGCCTCGGCCCCCGTATCGGCATCGGCGCCCTCGAGCCCATCGCCCGCGCCTGCCGCCGCCAACCCCGTCGCCTCGTCCGCACCGTCCGGCGCGAGCGCACCGGCCGCACACTGACCGGCCATCCGTATCGTCGCGCCCGACCACATCCGGCAACGCGCGACGATACGCTCCCTCATTCGTCACAGGAATTTCTGCGCCGCCGGCGGCCTGCTCGTCGTGTCGCTGACGTAGCTTCGATGCTGCGCGACGGGCACACGCGGCCGATGCCGACGTTCGCCGGGATCGACGGCCGCCTGGCCGTCATCCGACAGGCCGGCTAGTGCCGGCCGCCCCGCCTTCTGCAACGTCGCACGCAGCGTCTGCGTCGGCTCGACGGTCGCCGTCGCGTCATCGCTGGCGATCGCAAAGATATCCGTCATCGACCACCATCCGGCCGTCCCACGACAAACCGGCCAACGCCGGCCGCACCACCTACCGCAACGTCGCGCGCAGCGTCTGCATCTGCTCGACGGTCGCCGTCACGCCGCCGCAGACGATCGCAAAGATATCCGTCGTCGACCACCATCCAGCCGTCCCACGACAAACCGGCTAGTGCCGGCCGCCCCACCTACCGCAACGTCGCGCGCAGCGTCTGCATCTGCTCGACGGTCGCCGTCACGCCGCCGCAGACGATCACGGCGATATCCTTCGCCGAGGCGAGCACGGGCACCGGCCGCTCGAGCGCGGCCAGCGCGGCACCGCACGCGGGCTCGACGACGATCCGGTGCGCGTCGAGGAATCGCAGTGACGCGCCCACCGCCTCGGCATCGGACACGACGACCGGGTGAATCTCGTGTCGCGCGGCCCATTCGACCGCCGCCTCGCACGGCCGCTTCGCCCCGAGCGACGTCGCGATGCTCGTGATCGCCGGCAATTCGACCACCTGCCCCTGCGCGAGCGAGCGAGCATAGCAGTCGGCGCCTTCCGTTTCGACCGCGACCACCGGCACGTCGTGCCAGCCGTTGCGCGCCAGCCCTTCGAGCACGCCGCACAGCAGGCCGCCCCCGCCCACCGCGAGCACGACCGCGTCGGGCTTCGGGCCGGCCGCTGCCATCTCGTCGATCATCGTCGCGTGGCCCTGCCACAGCACGCGATCGTCGAACGGATGGACGAACGCATCATGCTCGCCGAGCACCGACTGCGCGAACGCATTCGCCTCGACCCAGCTCGCACCGTGCACGACGAGCTCTGCGCCCTCGACACGGATCAGCTCGCGTGCGCGGGCCGACGCGCTCTCCGGTACGACGACGAGCACCGGCACGCCGAGTTCGCGGCCGCAATACGCGACCGCGATGCCCGCGTTGCCGCCCGACGACGACACGAACCGCCGCGCGCCGGCCGCATGTCGCGCTTCGCAGACGGCGCCGATACCACGCAGCTTGAACGAGCCCGACGGCTGCAGCGCCTCGAGCTTCAGCCGGATGGTCCTGCCGAGCCGGCGGGATGCGATTGGCGAGCGGATATAAGGGGTCGGGATATGCAGCGGCATGGGGCGGGACCAATGGGAACGGAGAGAATGCTCGCGACGCGCAATGGCGAGCGGGGAATGACGGTCATCGTACGGCACGCCCCTCATGCTTTCCAATACCATCGAATGGCGTTTGCTATGCTCCACAGGTATATCGATGAATCTGAATGGATGCCGCATGCGCCAGATCGAATTGCGTCACCTGCGCTACTTCGTGGCCGTCGCGCAAGCCGGCAGTGTGATGGCCGGCGCCCGCGCGGCCGGTATCGTCCAGCCCGCACTGTCGCGACAGATCCGCGAACTCGAGGACGCGATCGGCACGCCGCTGCTGGTGCGCCGCGCAACGGGCGTCACGCTCACGGCGGCCGGCGCCAGCTTCCTGCGGGACGCGACCGGCCTGCTCGCGACACTGCAGGACAGCCGCGAGCGCGCCCTGCGCAGCGCGGCCGGCCAGCTGGGCGAGCTGCGGCTCGGAGCGCTGCCGAACTGCCTGCCGCTGCCCGTCGTCGGCACCGTCCTCAAGGCGTTTCGCGACGCATGCCCGGACGTGAAGCTGTCGATCGCGCCGATGCTGTCGGCCGAACAGGCGAATGCGCTGATGCGCGGCCAGCTCGACGGCGGGATCATGGCGTGGCGTCAGGACGAGGCGCCGCACCTGTCGGGCGTGCGGCTGCTGAGCGACCGCTTCGTGCTCGCGATGCCCGCGCCGCCGGGCGGACGCTTCACCGCGCCGCGCACGCTGGCCGACGTCGCGAACGAGCCGTTCGTCTGGTTCGACGCGCAGCGCTCCGCCGCGCACCACCGGTTCCTGATGGCGCAGTGTCAGCAGGCCGGCTTCATGCCGCGCATCGCGCAGGTCGGCAGCGACATTCCGACGTTGATCGGCCTCGTCGCGGCCGGGATGGGCTGTGCATTCGTGCCGGAAAGCGCGTCGCCGACCTGCCCGCACACGGTCCGACTCGTCGCGCTCGACGAACTCGCGAGCCGCTTCGATATCGAGTTCGTGTTCGACGGTGCGGCCGTGCCACCGTCGCCCGTCGTCGCGCGGTTTCTCGAGGCCGTGCGCGATGCGACCGGTGAAGCCCGCCAAGCGGGCTGAGTGGGCAGCAGATTCGGCAATCTCGCCCGGCACTTGAGCGACGTGACTTGCGGTGCCGAATGACGGGCGGAATCCCCTTCCGCCCAATCGTCGCTTCGGCTGCCGAAACACGCTAAATAGCCGCATCTTTTTTGCAAAAATTCTTTCAAAACGACGACGCCGGACGCCGTAGCGCCGGTGTTTTTAAATTGACACCAAAAACGGCCGTTTAACGCCGCTTCGAATTGTCATGATCCGAAATATACTGCGCGCGCATCCAACCCTCGTGCCAAAGAGAGGATGCCTTTCCGCCCCGGTCACGGTCCCCCTGTGATCGGGGCTTTTTTTGCCCGCGGGCCTTGTCTGAAAAGGGTTTCAGCGATGATGCGAGATTCGCCCGGCGTGGCGCCAGCCGCCTGACCGGCCCGTCCGATCCGCACGGCCACCCATCGCCGGACAGTCGGTGGACGGCTTCCGGCTCATCTGGCGGGAGCGACCGTCAGTCCGCGTCGAAGCGCCGATGGATCGCAATCTCCCGGCCTGAAGCCGCATTCCGAGCTTTACAAAAATCTTTCACAAAAACATCTCTTTCACCCGCTCCACCACCGGGCCTCAGGCGCTCGCTGCATTGTTGACATGAAATCAAGATAATTTCGTTCGGACACGGCTTTTTCCGCAAAAGTCATGCAGGCACACTTCGTCCTGTCCTCAACGGCCCGTGCCGTTCGTTGTTTCTCGACTACAGGAGCCCATCGCGTGAATACCACGACTTCCCCTCCTTCCCGCCCGGGTGGCAGCGCCGCGCTGCCGCTGCTGGCACTCGCCGCCGGTGCGTTCGGCATCGGCACGACCGAGTTCTCGCCGATGGGCCTGCTGCCCGTGATCGCCGACGGCGTGCATGTGTCGATTCCGCAAGCCGGCATGCTGATCAGCGCGTATGCGATCGGCGTGATGGTCGGCGCGCCGCTGATGACGCTGCTGCTCGCCCGCTGGTCGCGCCGCTCGGCGCTGATCGCGCTGATGTCGATCTTCACGATCGGCAACCTGCTGTCGGCGTGCGCGCCGGACTACACGACACTGCTGCTCGCCCGCCTCGTGACGAGCCTCAACCACGGCGCCTTCTTCGGACTCGGCTCGGTGGTCGCGGCCAGCCTCGTGCCGCGCGAAAAGCAGGCCAGCGCGGTCGCGACGATGTTCATGGGCCTCACGATCGCGAACGTCGGCGGCGTGCCGGCCGCAACCTGGCTCGGCCAGATCATCGGCTGGCGCATGTCGTTCGCGGCGACCGCGGGCCTCGGCCTGGTTGCGATCGCCGGGCTGTTCGCCGCGCTGCCGAAGGGCGAAGCCGGCAAGATGCCCGACCTGCGCGCCGAACTCTCGGTGCTGACGCGCCCCGTCGTGCTCGGCGCGCTCGGGACGACCGTGCTCGGCGCCGGCGCGATGTTCACGCTCTACACCTATGTCGCGCCGACGCTCGAACACCTGACCGGCGCGACGCCCGGCTTCGTGACCGCGATGCTGGTGCTGATCGGCGTCGGCTTCTCGATCGGCAACATCGCGGGCGGGCGCCTCGCCGACCGCTCGCTCGACGGCACGCTGATCGGTTTCCTGCTGTTGCTGATCGCGACGATGGCCGCGTTCCCGGTGCTCGCCGGCACGCATGCCGGCGCCGCCGTCACGCTGCTCGTATGGGGTGTCGCGACGTTCGCGGTCGTGCCGCCGCTGCAGATGCGCGTGATGCGGGCGGCCCACGAAGCGCCGGGCCTCGCGTCGGCCGTCAACATCGGCGCGTTCAACCTCGGCAACGCGCTCGGCGCGGCGGCCGGCGGCGCAGCGCTCTCGGCGGGCTTCGGTTATGCGGCCGTGCCGCTCGTCGGCGGGCTGATCGCCGCGGCCGGACTCGCACTGGTCTTCCTGCAGATCGCGCAGCAGCGCCGCGCACCGGCCGCCGCGAATTCGTAATCGCGACACGTCGCGCGCCGGCGATGCATGCCGAACCGCCGATCCGTACCGACACACGCTCACGGCCGCGCAATGCGGCCGTTTTCGTTTTCAACGATCAATTCGAATTCGACAATCCCTCGATGCAAAAATCCGGAATATCGAGCAATTTCACAGCGAGCCGGATTCCATTCATTTTAAAAATACTGAAATAGACCCAATCCATTCGAATGATTCATTCCCCGCCCCTTCCATTTCATCCAACGCATTAATCACCCATTTCCCACGGGCCGGCTCAACTCGCCAAGTCAGCTGAAAATCGTATCGAACCCCGCGTGAATTACTCATCATTGCCGCACCGCGGGATAATTTTTCGCTCGAATCGCCCGGAATAAATCGAAAAATTCAACTCTCCCCGGTTTTATTCAATCAATACCCGGATCAAATGTAACAAAATGAAACAGCATTAATTTAAAGATTGAAAGACTTGCCGATTCGTATCAGCATCTGCGATACCGTGGCATGCGAAGCGCGGCATAAATTCAATGAAAAAACAATCGATGAGGGGTCAGTGTGAAAGTCGCCATTGCTTCCATGACATTGTCGCTCGCGCTGTCAATCGGCCTTTCGATTCCCGCCGCCGACGCTGCCACCTATTCGAACGGCACCGCGACCGCCACCTTCAACGTCACGCTGACGCTGCAGCCGAACTGCACGATCGCCGCGAACCCGCTCGCCTTCGGCACCAGCGGGGTGCTAGCCACCGCGATCAACCAGCAGACGACCGTGAGCGTCACCTGCACCAACACGACACCGTACAACGTCGGTCTCGACGCGGGCACGGTCACGGGGTCGAGCGTCGCGAGCCGGCTGATGGCCGGCACGGCGACCGGCAACACGTCGACGACCGTCGGCTTCCAGCTCTACCAGGATGCCGGTCGCACGACGATCTGGGGCAACACGCAAGGCACGGACACCGTGGCCGGCACCGGCACGGGCGCAGCACAGACAATTACCGTCTACGGCCAGGTGCCCGCGCAGGCGACACCGAAGCCGGACACCTATCAGACGACCGTCACCGCAACCGTCTACTTCTGACCGGCGCTGCTCCCTATGTCCGCACTACGTCGAACGCTCGCCGCGCTACTGTGTGCGGGCGGCGCCGCGCACGCCGCATCGCTGCAGATCTCCCCGGTCACGATCGAATTCGGCACCGACGACACGGCCACCGGCATCACGCTGCGCAATCCGGGCGGGCGCCCCGTGTACGGGCAGGTGCGCGTGTTCCGCTGGGACCAGGCCGACGGCCAGGACACACTGACGCCCACCCAGGATCTGCTGGCCAGCCCGCCGCTCATCGAAGTCGGCACGCAGTCCGAACAACTGATCCGCGTCGTGCGCGCATCGCGCACGCCCGCCGGCGCCGAGCAGACCTACCGGCTGCTGATCGACGAGCTGCCGCAGCCCGGCGAAGCGCCGGCCAACGGCGTGTCGATCCGGCTGCGCTATTCGATTCCGGTGTTCGTCGAGCCGGCAACCAACGGCGCGCCGCAGCTCGACTGGACGCTGCTGCGCGGCAACGGCGGCTGGGTGCTGCGGGTGCGCAACGGCGGCACGCGGCGCGCGCAACTGGCATCGGTCGAACTCGTGACCGGCGACGGCCACACGTATCCGCTCACGCACGGCCTGCTCGGCTATGCGCTCGCGGGGCGCACGGGCCAGTGGAGCGTGCCGCTGCCGGCGGGCGTCGCGCTCGGCGGTACGGTCACGGTGCGCGCGGCCGTCAATTCGCAGCCGGCCAGTGCGGTCGTCAAGGTGGAGCCGCCGGGCTAGACCGCCGGTGCGCCGCCCGGCCTCTCCCCCTTCGCCACGCGCCGGCACGCGTCCAGCCAACGGACGCAGGACGCCGCACCGTTCGCCGCGCGCCGCGCTCGCGGCCGTCGTCGCCGGCGGCCTGCTCGCGCTCGGCTGCGCACGCGCGGATGAACCCGCGGCACTCGTGATGACCGACAGCACGCACGACGTGATCCTCGAAGTCAGCGTCAACGGTGAAAACACGACGCTGCTCACGCACTTCCGCGAACGCGACGGCCGCCTGTCGGCGAGCGGCGCAGACCTGCACACGATCGGCGTCGCGACCGACCGGCTCGGCATCGCCGACGCGACGACGGTCGACCTCGACACGATTCCCGGCCTGCGCTACCGCTACGACGCGGCGCACCAGAGCGTCGACCTGCAGATGCCCGACACGCTGCGCCGGCCGTACGCGGTCGACAGCCGCGCGCTGCGGCCGACGGAGGCGGCCAGCGCGTCGCGCGGCATCGCGATCAACTACGAGGCGTACGCGCAGACGCTCGGCGACCGGCAGTACTCGCTCTACACCGACGTGCGCTACTTCGATCCGGGCGGCGTGTTCGACACCACGGGCGTCGCGACCTTCTATGACGGCCGCCGGCGCTACACGCGCTTCGATACGTCATGGAGCCGCTCGGACCCGGCAAGGCCGAGCACGACACAGATCGGCGACACGATCTCGGGATCGCTCGCGTGGACGCGCTCGGTGCGCCTCGGCGGCTTCCAGTGGCGCAGCAACTTCGCGCTGCGGCCCGATCTCGTGACGTTCCCGATCCCGTCGCTCGCAGGCTCCGCGGCCGTGCCGTCGGCCGTCGACCTGTACATCAACAATGTGCGCCAGTACACCGGCAACGTGCCGAGCGGCCCGTTCATCATCCACGACGTGCCGGGCATCACGGGCGCCGGCCAGGCGACCGTCATCACGCGCGACGTGCTCGGGCGCACCGTCGCGACGTCCGTGCCGCTCTACGTCGATACGCGCATGCTGTCCGCCGGGCTGTCGAGCTATTCGTTCGAAGCCGGCTTCCTGCGCCGCAACTACGGGCTGCAGTCGTTCGACTACGACGCGCGGCCGGCCGTCAGCGGCTCGATGCGGCGCGGCATCACCGATGCGCTGACCGTCGAGGGGCACGCGGAAGCGACCGGCGGCGTGCTCAACACCGGCATCGGCGCGCTGCTGCGGCTCGGCAATGCGGGCGTCGTGAGCGGCGCGGTCGCAGGCAGCGCCGGCCGCTATCCGGGTACGCAGGTGAGCGTCGGCTACCAATTGATCGAACCACGCTTCTCGATCAACGCGCAGACGATCCGCGCGTTCGGCCGCTACGGCGACCTCGCCTCGCGCGACGGCGCGACGGTGCCCGCGGCGACCGACCAGGCGACGCTCGCGCTGCCGTTCATGCACCGCCAGACGCTGTCGCTCAGCTATATCGGCTTCCGGCTGCCGCAAGGCCCGAGCACGCGGATCGGCACGGTGTCGTACACGTTGAGCTTCGGCGATCTCGCGTCGCTGAGCGTGAGCGCGTACCGCGACTTCGCGCAGCAGGGTGCGAACGGCGCGTTCGTGTCGCTGAACATCGGGCTCGGGCGCAACACGTCGATCAATACGACCGTCGGGCGCCAGCGCGGCCAGTCGAACTACACCGTCGACGCGAGCCGTCCTCCCGACTACGGTGGCGGCTGGGGCTGGGGCGTGCAGACGGGCGGCACGGGCGCGGTGCCCTACCGGCAGGCACAAGTACGCTATCTCGGCCATGCAGGCGAAGTCATCGCGGCCGCGCAGAACATCGACCGCCAGACCGGCGCATCGCTCGACGTCAGCGGTGCGCTGGTGTTCATGGACAGCAGCCTGCAACTGTCGCGCCGCATCTACGACGGCTTCGCGCTGGTATCGACCGATGGCGTCGCGGGCATTCCGGTGCTGCACGAAAACCGCGTGATCGGCACGACCGATCGCACGGGGCACCTGCTCGTGCCCGACCTGAACGCGTACCAGAACAACCAGATCGCGATCGACTCGATGAAGCTGCCCGCCGATGCGCGGATCACCCGCACGTCGATGATGGTCGTGCCGCAGGCGCAATCGGGCGTCGTCGCGCAGTTCGGGGTGTCGCGCTATCGCGCGGCGTCGGTGATCCTGCGCGATACCGACGGCCGCCCGCTGCCGGCCGGTGCGCGCGTGCATCACGCCGAAAGCGGCGCGGATACGATCGTCGGCTACGACGGGCTCACGTTCATCGACGGACTGAAGGAGGACAACCACCTCGTGATCGACTACGGCACGCAACGCTGCGTCGCGGACTTCGCGTTCACCGCGCCCGGCAACGGCACACTGCCGACCATCGGGCCCCTCACCTGCCGGGCCGCACCATGAGGCTCGCGCTGCTGGTCCTCGTTGCCTTTGTCGCGTGGTTCGGCTCGCCCCGTCACGCACAGGCCGAAAGCTGCACGGCCACCGCATCGGACGTGAGCTTCGGCTCGGTCAGCCCGATCTCGAACGCGCCGGTCGCCGTAACCGGCACGGTCGGCATCACCTGCACGTGGTCGCCCGTCTCGCTGACGCCGAACGTGGTCGTCTGCCTGAATCTCGGCGGCACGAGCCCGCGCAGCCTCGTCAACGGCAGCAACGCGATGCAGTACGACCTCTATCTCGACGGCGGGCATTCGGTCGCGTGGGGTTCCGTGTATTCCGGCACGACTCCGGCGTCCGTCACGCTCGTCAAACCCGCGGTCGGCACGAGCGCATCCGCGACGGTCACCGTATACGGACAGATCACCGGGAACCAGCCGACCGTGCCGACGACCGGCAACAGCACGACGACCTACTCGCAGGCGTTCGGCGGCAACACGACATCGTTCAACGCCGGGTTCTATCTGGTCGGTGCGCCGACCTGCGCGTCGCTGACGACATCGAACGGGACCTTCCCGTTCAGCGCGACCGCCAACGTCATCAACAATTGCAACATCAGCGCGACCAACGTCAGCTTCGGCACCGCGAGCCAGCTGTCGGGCACACTCACGGCAACGGGTACGATCACCGCGCAGTGCACCAACGGCGACGCATGGAAAATCGCG
The DNA here is from genome assembly GCF_002223135.1 of Burkholderia sp. AU33423. Taxonomy (NCBI): domain Bacteria; kingdom Pseudomonadati; phylum Pseudomonadota; class Betaproteobacteria; order Burkholderiales; family Burkholderiaceae; genus Burkholderia; species Burkholderia sp. AU33423. Next base: position 837,290 of record NZ_NKFH01000004.1, on the reverse strand, counting down.
CTGAGCGGCGGCAACAGCGGCAACGTGACGGCACGCCAGATGCAGCGCAGCAGCGGTGGCGGCACGATCGGCTACGGGCTTTACACGGACGCCGCACGCTCGATCGCGTGGGGCGACGGCACGGGCGGCAGTTCGACGGTCACGGGTGTCGGAACCGGCACGTCGCAGGTCGTGACCGTGTACGGTGCGGTGCCGGCGCAAACGACGCCCGCGCCCGGCAACTACAGCGACATGATCACTGCGACGATCAGTTTCTAGCGTTCAGTGGCATGAGCGGGCGCACGCGCCGTTCAGAACGTGACGGTCCATGCGGGCGATGCGCCCGCGCCGATGCTGCGCGGCGCCGATCGCACATCGGGCAGCGGCGCGTGACTGAGCACGAACGGCGTACCGTGCGCGCAACTGACGCGTGGCATGCCGGCATCGGCGGCGCCCTGCGGCTCGCCGGTGCCGATCGTGCAGGTTTCCGGAATGGTGAGACTGACGCGCAGCGGAATCGAAGGTTCCGTCGCGCTCGCGAGCGACCCGACGCCCGGCACGGCGAGCGCGATGGCGATCGCACCGCGTCTGATTTGGTCTGCTGTCATCGTGCGGCTCTCCTTCATGCATTCATTCAGCATAGGCGCGAATTATCGGCGTGCATGCGGAAAACCTGCAACCGCACGCACGCGATCGCGCCCCGCCGCGCCGGTCAGCGCGCGGCGGCAAACCCGCCGAAAAACGCACGCGCATTCGCGTCGAGGCTGTCGAGGTGATAGCCGCCTTCCTGCACGATCACCGTCGGCAACCCGAGCGCGCCGATCGCGCCGCCGAGCCGCCCGAAGCCGTCGGTCGTGACGGCCACCTGCGATTGCGGATCGTCCTTGTAGATATCGAAGCCGAGCGCGAGCACGAGCGCATCGGGCTGGAACCGCGCGAGCGCGCGCAGCGCGTCGTCGAGCCGCTCGAAGAACGCCGACTCCGGCGCGCCGTGCGGCATCGGCAGGTTGAGGTTGAATCCGTCGCCGGCCCCCGTGCCCGTCTCTTCCTCATAGCCCGCGACGACCGGGTAGAAGTTGGTCGGGTCGCCGTGGATCGACACGTACAGCACGTCGTCGCGGCCGTAGAAGATCTCCTGTACGCCCTGCCCGTGATGCATGTCGGTGTCGAGGATCGCGACCCGGCGATGGCGGCCGAGCAGCGACTGCGCGGCGATCGCCGCATTGTTTAGGTAGCAGAAGCCACCGGCCGCGTCGCGGCGTGCGTGATGGCCGGGCGGCCGGCACAGTGCGTACGCCTCGCGCGCGCCGTCGTTGACGTCGGCCGCGGCCGCCAGCGCGCCCTGCGCGGACCAGTACGCGGCGCGCCACGTGTTCGCACCGACCGGGCAGCTGCCGTCGGCGAGGTAGCGCGCGGCTTTCGCAAGCACGCCGCGCAGCGGGTTCGGGTCGCGCACGAACACGTTCGACATCACTTCGTCGCCCCAGTCGTCGGGCATCTGCTTCCAGTCGCGATGCGCTTCTTCCAGGAAGCGCAGGTAGTTCATGTCGTGCACGGCCGCGATCGGTGCAGTGCCGCGGTCGGCCGGCTCGCGCACGTCGAAGTCGAGCGACCGGACGGCCGCGACGAGCCGCGCCGCGCGCTCGGGTACTTCCTGCGGCTCACGCATCTGGCCGCGCGACAGGTAGCTGCGCGGATGGTGCAGCAACTGCTCGGGATGGAAATAGGTTTTCATCGTTCGCCCTCGTCGGTTTTTCGATTTGTCGGCTTACCGGCTCGCCGCGTCATGCGTCCTGCGCGGCGGCCGCCACGGCAACGCCCGCCGCGACGCCGGCGCGCGCGAGCACCGCATGAAGCAGCACGTTCGTGCCGCGCGTCACGTCATCCGGCAGCGCATCCTCGGCTTCGTTGTGCGACAGGCCGTCGACACACGGGATGAACACCATCGCGGTCGGGACGCAACGCGCGAGCAGGATCGCGTCGTGGCCCGCGCCGCTGACGATCCGCTCGTTCGTGTAGCCGAACTTCGCTGCCGCCTGCGCGACCTGTTCGACGCAGTCGCGATCGAACGGCGTCGCCGGGCTGCGCCAGCACGTTTCAATCGCGACCTGCACGCCGCGCGCGGCGGCGACACGCATGCACGCATCGCGCAAGTCGCGCTCCATCGCATCGACTTGCGCATCGTCGTGATGGCGAAGGTCGACCGTGAACGTCACGTCGCCCGCAATGGTGTTGCGCGATGCATTGCGGATGCCGACCTGACCGATCGTCGCGAGCCCGTGCGGCGCATAACCGGCGACGATCCGTTCGAGTTCGAGCGCCATCTGCGCACTCGCGAAATACGCATCCTTGCGATACGGCATCGGCGTCGTGCCCGCATGCGCGGCCACGCCCGTCACCGTCACGTCGAGCCAGCGGATCGCCTGCCCGCCCGTGACGATGCCAATCGTCGTGCCGTTCGCCTCGAGCACGGGGCCCTGTTCGATATGCGCTTCGAAGTACGCATCGACCGCGCCGCCCACCGCACGCGCGCCGCGATAGCCGCATGCGTCGAGCGCCGCGCCGAGCGTGACGCCGTCGGCGTCCTGCTTCGCGAGCGCTTCGTCGAGCGGCAATGCGCCCGTGAACACGGCCGAGCCGAGCATCGCCGGCGCGAAACGCGCGCCCTCCTCGTTGGTCCAGGACACGATTTCCAGCGGCTTGTCGGTCGCGATGCCGGCGTCGTTCAGCGTGCGCACGAGTTCGAGCGCGGCGAGTACGCCATAGACGCCGTCGAAGCGGCCGCCTTCGGGCTGCGTGTCGAGATGGCTGCCGATCAGCACCGGCGCGGCCTGCGCATCGGTGCCGTCGCGCCGCGCAAACAGGTTGCCGACTGCGTCGACGCTCACCGTCATCCCCGCGTCGCGGCACCACTGCGCGAAAAGGTCGCGCCCGCGACGGTCGTCGTCGGTGAGCGCGAGGCGCCGCACGCCGCCGCGCGGCGTCGCGCCGACACGCGCCATCTCCGCCAGGCTCTGCCACAAACGGGCGCCGTCGATTTCCAGCAGGTCTTTCATGTGCACTCCGGATGAATTCGTTCGTTGAGGGTCACTGCGAGCCGAGCGCTTCGGCGGCGGCCGGCCGTGCCGCGCGGCGTGCGTCGAGCGCGACGATGCACAGCAGCGAGATGCCGGCGAGACACGTGTAGAACACCGCGAGCGGCCACCACTGGCCCGCGAATCGATGCGCGAGCCACGTGCCGACCAGCGGCGTCAGCCCGCCCGCGAGCGCACCGCAGATCTGGTAAGCGAGCGAGATCGCCGAATAGCGCACGTGCGCGGGGAACACGTCGCTCACGAAGCCCGCGATCACCGAATAGAAGCCGGCCATGCAGACCACCGCGAGCGCGATGCCCGCGATCAGCGACGCGGACGTGCCGCCCTGCACGAGCATGAACATCGGATACGGCGACAGCATCGCGAGCAGCGCCGCGAGCTTCAGGAAGCGCGCGCCGCCGATGCGCTCGGCGATCCACGCGGCGATCGGCTGCGCGACGAACTGGATGATCGCGACCGCGAACAGGCTGTCGAGGATCAGCGAGCGCGAGACGCCGACGTACTGCGTCGTGTACGCGATCATGAACGTGTTCGTGAAGTAAACGCCCGCGATGCCGATCGTGTTCGCGCCGATGCAGAGCGCCACGAGCCCCGACGCGGAGCGGAACACTTCCGCGACCGGAAGCTTCACCGTGCGGTTGGTTTCCTTCACGCGCGCGAATTCCGGCGACTCGTTCACGCCGAGCCGGATCAGGATGCCGACCACGAGCAGCACCGAACTCGCGAGAAACGGCAGGCGCCAGCCCCAGGCGAGGAAGTCGGCCTTGTCCATCGACGTGACCGCGCGGAACGCGATCAGCGACAGGATCAGCCCGGCCGGGCTGCCGAGCTGCGCGAACGATGCGAAGAACGTGCGGCGCCCCTGCGGCGCATGCTCGCCCGCCATCAGCACCGCACCGCCCCATTCGCCGCCGACCGCGATCCCCTGCACCACGCGCAGCGCGACGAGCAGCACCGGCGCGAGCATGCCGACCTTCGAATAGTCGGGCAGCAGCCCGACGCAGACGGTCGCGACGCCCATCATCATCAGCGTCGTCATCAGCGCCTTCTTGCGGCCGATACGATCGCCGAGATGGCCGAAGATCACGCCGCCGAGCGGCCGCGCGAAGAAGCCGACCGCGAACGTCGCGAACGACGCCATCGTGCTGACGAAGCGGTCATGGGACGGGAAATAGAGTTCGCCGAATACGAGCGCGGCCGCGGTTGCATAGATGTAGAAGTCGTACCACTCGATCATCGTGCCGATGAACGCGGCCGTCGCGGCGCGTCCCGGCTGGCGGGCGGAAGGAAGGGACTGGGTCATGCGGGCTCCTGACGCGCGCCGCTGCAGAGCGACGCGCAATATCGTGTGAGGGCCGTCTGTCGCGGCCTTGGGCCGCACGCTGCGGCACCCCTCCTTTATCGGCGACCGCAAATCATTAGTCAAATTTCAAGTTATTATTCGGCGTATAAATTCAGCTAATGTCTGCCATGACGCCTCGCCCGGACACCCGATGCGCCCCGACCTCGCCCCGTTCCTGAACGACCGCCTCGACTGGAACCTGTTGCGCACCTACCTGGTGATCATCCAGGAGCGCAGCGTGAGCCGCGCGGCCGCGCGCCTGCACGTCACACAGCCGGCCGTGAGCCAGGCGTTGCGGCGGCTCGAGGACACGCTCGAACGCAAGCTGATCGAGCGGCGCGGCACGCACTTCGCGCCAACGCCTGCCGGCGAAGCCGTCTACCGGATCGCGAGCGACATCTACGGCGGCATCTCGCGTCTCGAAACCGAAATCGACGACAGCACCGCCGACCTGACCGGTTCGATCCGGCTGCTGACGGTGAGCCGCATCGAGTCGCCCGTCTACGACGAATTCCTCGCGGACTTCCATCGCGCGTACCCGCGCATCGACCTGCAGATCGAGGTGATGCGCTCGTCGGACATTCTGTCTTCGCTGCTGCAGAAAACGGCCACGGCCGGGCTCGGCCTGTGCCGCACGCCGCACGACAAGCTGGAGATGCGCTGCTTCCTGCGCCAGCGCTATGCGATCTACTGCGGCCGCCATCACCGGCTGTTCGGGCAGACGCAACTGCGGATGGACGATCTGCTCGCCGAGAATTTCGTGTCGTTCACGAGCGACCAGATCGGCGACAGCCTGTCGCCGCTCACCGTGTTTCGCGATCAGCGGGGCTTCACGGGGCGCATCGTCGCGTCGTCGCCGAGCCTCGAGGAAGTACGGCGGCTGATCTTCGCCGGCTACGGGATCGGCTGCCTGCCCGAGCACATCGTGCGCGACGACATCGCACAGCAGCGGCTGTGGCGGCTACCGCCCGACGACGGGCTCGTCGATGTCGACGTGTTCCTGCTGTGGCATCGCGATCGCAAGATGAACGCGGCGGAGCACGCGTTTCTCGACGCGATGGAGCGCTGCATGCAGCGCTATTCGCTTGCGGAGCGGTTGGGGAAATAGCGGCGCGAACGCGCCCGCGAAATGCACCGGGCGCGCACGGCCCGGCGCGTCGGCCTCGTCAGAACCGATGCACGATACCCAGCTGCACACCCCGTGCATTCGCCCCCGGATACGCGAGCGGCAGGCCGGGGTTCGCCGCACCGGCGAGCGTATAGCCGGCCTGGTTGCGGTTGCGCAGGTACGACAGCGCACCGTAGAAGCTCGTGCGCTTCGACAGGTCGTACTCGTACATCAGCCCGAGCTGGTCCGCATGGTTGCCCTGCGACGACCGGTCGTGCAGATACGCGTAGCCGAGCGCCACGTAGTTCGCCGGATTGAACTGGTATTTGACCGACAGCCCGACCACGCGCGAATCGATGCCGAGATCGGCCCACTTCACCGCGGAGAAGCCGCCGTACACGGTGGCCTTGCCGATCGCGTACGACGCGCCGGCCATGATCGTGCGATCGGTGGTGGTCGCCGTCGCGTTCTTCAGCCACTGGCCCGCGACGAACGCGCCGAACGGCCCGTGCTCATAGGTCAGGTCGAACTGCTGGCTGGAACCTGCCGAGCGCACGCCGCCCGCATCGCCGAACCCGAAGTACAGCCCGCCCTGGAAGCCCGCGATCTCCGGGCTCTGGTACGACAGCGTATTGCTGGTGCGGAACGCAAACACGGTCAGGTTGTCCATGCCGGACGCCTGCGTGACGCCGCCGAACGCATCCTGGCCGCCCTGGTCGTTGAACAGCGGCGAATTCTGGCGCCCCGCGCGCACCTTGCCCCACTGCCCCGCGATGCCGACCCACGCCTGCCGGTTGAACAGGCTGCCCGCACTCGCGAGCGAACCGTCGTTCGGGTTGAAGCCGTTCTCCAGCGCGAACTCTATCTTCTGACCGCCGCCGAGATCCTCGCCGCCCTTCAGCCCGAAGCGGCTGCCCCACTGGCCGCCCGAATTGATCGCCGCCGTATAGCCGTTACCCGTATTCACGTACTGCGCGAACTCGTCGATCACGCCGTACAGCGTGACGCCGTCCTGCGCGAACGCGGCGCCCGGTCCGGCGATGCACGCCGCCGCGACCGTCATGCGAAGACCGGCGTGCACCATCCGTGCCCGGGAATCGCTTCCGCGGGCCGCCTTTTGTTTAGTCATACTATTCAATGGTCAGAGAATGAAAAGACACCGTGCGCGGCAGTCGCCCCGCACCGGCATCGTGGGAAAGGAAACGTGTGGGAGAACCGGGCGCAGGCAGCGCCCGGCTCGCGCGACAGTCAGGCCGGCAGCCTGCCGGCCCGAGGCGCGTGACGTGTCGTCAGTGGTGAACTTCGCCGCGTTCGAGCGGCAGGATCAGGCGTTCGGGAATGCTGCGGCGCGACGCGCGCGCGCCGATGTAGTACAGCACGGCCGGCACGACCAGGCCGAGGATCCACGAGATGTCGGTGCCGCCGAGCGCGTCGACGAGCGGGCCCGTGTAGATATGCGTCGACATGAACGGCAACTGCACGAGGATGCCGACCACGTAGATCGTGATCGCCATCACGTTCCAGCGGCCGTAGCGGCCGTCCGGATCGGACAGCGCCGGCACGTCGTAGCGCGAGCGCGTGAAGCAGTAGTAATCGACCAGGTTGATCGCGCTCCACGGCGTGAAGAACGCGAGCAGGAACAGGATGAACGCGGTGAATTCCTTCAGGAACGAATGGCGGCCCGCGAGCGCGATGAGCGTGGATACGCAGATCATCCCGAAGATGTAGACGAGGCGGCTGCGCGACGACACAGCACCCTTGCCGCGGAAGCCGCTGACGATCGTCGCCATCGACATGAAGCTGCCGTATGCGTTGAGCGCCGTCACCGTCACCTTGCCGAATGCGATGCTGAAGTACAGCAGCGCAGCCACGGCGCCCGTCGAGCCGAGGCCGACGATATACGACACTTCATGGTGCGCGAACTGGCTGCCGGCCAGAGCCGCCGCGAACACGCCGAACACCATCGCCGCCTGCGCGCCGATCACCGAGCCGAGGCCGACTGCGACGAACGTCGCGACCGACGACGTCGAGCGCGGCAGGTAGCGCGAATAGTCGGCGACATACGGGCCGAACGCGATCTGCCACGACGCGGACAGCGACATCGACAGCAGGAAGCTGGCGAGCGAGAAATGCTTGTTCGCGAGCAGCGCGCCGATGTCGTGGTTCGCGAACAGCTGCGTGAACATGTAGACGAACGCGGCGATGCCGACCACGCTCGCGATCCGGCCGACGGCGTGGATCGCGCGATAGCCGAACACGGTCAGCACGACGATCACGGCCGCGAACAGCAGGATGCCGGCTGCGTCGTCGACGTGCAGCAGCTGCGCGACGGCCTGCCCGGCCAGCACCGAGCCGCTTGCGGAAAAGCCGATGTACATCAGGCACACGAGCACGATCGGGATCATCGCGCCGTAGACGCCGAACTGCACGCGGCTCGAGATCATCTGCGGCAGCCCGAGCTGCGGCCCCTGCGCACCATGCAGCGCCATCACCGCGCCGCCGATGAACTGGCCGAGCAGCAGCGCGACCAGCGACCAGAACACGTCGCCGCCGAGCACGACCGCGAGTGCGCCCGTGACGATGGCTGTGATCTGCATGTTCGCCGACAGCCACAGCGTGAACTGGCTCAACAGGCCGCCGTGGCGCTCGGCGTCGGGAATGAAGTCGATCGAACGGACTTCGATCAGGCCGCCGGCTTTTCCACTGGGGTTCGTTGACACGGGGAAATCTCCAAAATACTCAGGATCACAAATGGTTTGAACGAGACGGGAAACTGCGAGCCGCCCTTTCGGCTCGGCGGGTGCGGGGCGCCGTGGATCGCCGGCATGCGCCACGCACGCACGGTCTGCGCACTGGCGCGCAAGCGGCACGACGTGTGCCGACATTGCCAGCGGATGATCTTGTATATACAACTTGCAAGGTATCGGGGATTACCCGGTATCGGCCGATGATCGAAGTTGTCCGAATAATGGGGAGACGTTCGACCCGTACAGGCGAAAGCTGGATGTCGGAATAATGAAAGCTCAGGCGCGCGCGGGCGATGCTTGGTCCGGCTCGGCCATCATGTCGGCGGCGGGAAGGAGGTTCAGCATGCGCCGGGCGGCCTCGATGTCGCGCCCATGCAGCCATTCGTCGTAGTCGTCGCGGCGCAGCATCACGACGCCCCGCTTCTCTTCGCCGGGCCGATGCATCCGCGCGAACAGCGGGTGCGTATCCGCGTTGACCGTGAGCATCGCCATGCCCACGCGTTCGCGGCCGTCGTCGCCTTCGTAGCGCCGCCAGATGCCGGCGATGCAGTACGGTTGCCAGCCGTCGACGCCGATCCGCTGCCACACGTTGCGCCCGGTTTCGTAGCAGGGTTCGAAGATCCAGCGCACCGGAATCAGGCAGCGCTGACCGTTGCGCCACGCGTTGCCGTAGAGCCGCGACGAGCCGACCGTTTCCGCCCGTGCGTTCATCGTGTCGAGCTTCTTCTTTTTACGGCCGTTCTCGTCGACTCGCTCCGGCTGCATGAATTTCGGCCAGAAGCCGAACACGGCCGCGACGACCTCGAGGCCGTCGCCGGCGGCGCGCGCGATCGGCGCCGCGTAGTCGGGATACACGTCGGGTGCCCACGGGTCGCGGCGATACAGATCGCCGATGCCGATCTTCAGTTCGCTGATACCCGGGTCTTCGTCGGGGGCGCGGTAGTGAGTGCACACGGCTCGGCGGACGATGGAAGCAATGTTTCCATCGTAGGTCAGCGCATGCGCGGGGACGGCGCTATCGTTTTGTAAGACGAAACAGTTTTACGAATCGATGATGCGCCGGACGTTGCCCGACGCGTGCCGTCACGCGTGCTGTTAAATCTGCAGCGTCAGGATTTCATCGCCGGCGCGATGCATACAGGCAGATCAGTCGACGCCGACGTGATCTTCATCCTGTCCGGCGCGCATGTCGGCTTCCTGCCCGACCACGGCGCGGCGCCGTGGGTTGCCGCGGGCAAGATGCGCCGGCTGCTCGCGAGCAAGCTGAGCCATACGGTCGAATTCCTGCTCGCGACACCGCGCAACTGCGACGGCAGCGAAGCGCTGGACGCGTTCACGGCGGCGCTCGCCGAACAGTTCGGCGGGCTCGACGGCTTCGCCGGTCAGTGACCGGCGCGTGCCGCCCGTTTTGCGTCAGACGAGTTGGTCCGACGCGATGACCTGCACACCCGGCCGCGCGTCGATTGCCGCGTCGAGCATCGCGCGGGCGATCCGCGACGCGGGATTCACGCGCCACTTCGCCGGCAACACCGGTCCGGCCACGTTCAACGCGGACACCAGCAACCGCTCGCCGAACCTGAATTCGTCGCGGCTGCCGCCGATCAGGCCGGGCCGCACGTAAGTGAGCGACACGAACCCGACACCGGCGAGCGCCTGCTCGACCTCGCCCTTCACGCGGTTGTAGAAGATGCGCGACGCCGGGTCCGCGCCGAGTGCGGAATTCAGCACGTAAGCCGGTGTGCCGTAGCGGTGCGCGAGCCGCGCGACCGCGAGCGGATAGTCGTGGTCGACGCGCCGGAATGCCGCCTGGGAGCCCGCGGCGCGCATCGTGGTGCCGAGCGTGCAGATCACGGCGTCGGCGTGCCACCAGTCGGCCGTGTCGGGCAGATGATCGAAATCGACCTCGAGCGCGCGCATCTTCGGGTGCGGCGACAACGGGCGGCGCGCGAGGACGATCACCTGATCGACCCGCGCATCGGCGAGCGCGACTTCGAGGACGTGACGTCCGACGAGTCCGGTCGCGCCGACGAGCAGCAATTTCATGTCCGGTCCTTCGGTGTGGAGCCTGCGTTGGCGAGCCGGGAACGGCCCGGTTTCCGGCTTCCCACATGATCGTCGGGCGGCTCTGCGCCGACAACCCTCCAACATCTCTAAAAGTTACAGGCCGTACGCTACAAACCCGCCGCTTGTCGCGACACGCTCGGCGCGACACCCGTCCAGCGCTTGTACGCCTGCGAGAACGACGACATGTCGCTGAATCCCAGTTCCTGCGCGATTTCCTTGATCGACAGCCGCCTTTCCGCGATCGGCGCCTGCTCGCGGATCTTGCGCACCGCGCCCGACATGCCCCTGACGCATGCGCCGTCGTCCTGCAACCGGTCGAGCCGGCGCTGCAAATGAAAAGCCGCCGATGCGCACATTGCGCATCGGCGGCTTCGTGTCACGCGGGATACGCGTCACACATGCAACGCATGCCCGAGCGCACGCAGCGCGGCCTCCTGCAGCGCTTCGCCGAGCGTCGGGTGAGCATGGATCGTGCCGCCGATGTCCTCCAGCCGCGCGCCCATCTCCAGCGACTGCGAGAACGCGGCAGCCAGTTCCGACACACCGCGCCCGACCGCCTGCCAGCCGACGATGAGATGGTTGTCGCGCCGCGCGACGACGCGCACGAAGCCGTCGGTCGCCTGCAGCGTCATCGCGCGCCCGTTCGCCGCGAACGGGAACGACGCGCTCACGCAATCGACCTCGGCCGCACGCGCGTCGTCCGGCGACCAGCCTGCCGTGACGATCTCCGGATCGGTGAAGCACACGGCCGGGATCGATGCGGGCACGAACTTGCGGCGCTTGCCGGCGATCAGTTCGGCCACCATCTCGCCCTGCGCCATCGCACGATGCGCGAGCATCGGCTCGCCGGCGACGTCGCCGATCGCCCAGACGTTGCGCATCGACGTCCGGCATTCGTCGTCGATCCACAGCGCGCGGCCGTTGCGATCGAGCGGCAGCGACTCGAGCCCGAAGCCGTCGACGCGCGGCCGGCGGCCCACCGCCACCAGCACGCGGTCGGCCTGCAACGTCTGCTCCGCGCCATCGGCGGCCTGCACGCGCACCGCGCCGTGTTCCGCGGGCCCGAGCACCTTGTGGCCGAGCAACAGTCGCACGCCCAGCCGCGCGAGCGAATCGGCAACCGGCCGCGCGAGTTCGGCATCGTAGGCGGGCAGCACGCGCTCCGCCGCTTCGACCACGCTGACGTCGACGCCGAGCTTGCGATAGACGATCCCAAGTTCGAGCCCGATATACCCGGCCCCGACGACGACCAGCCGCTTCGGCAACGTCTCGGGCGACAGCGCCTCGGTGGACGACACGACATGCCCGCCGAACGGCATCGACGGCAGCGCGACCGGTTCGGAGCCGGTCGCGAGCAACAGGTGCTCGCAGCTGATTCGCGTCGTGTGGCCGCCGCCGACGACGTCGACGGTCTTGCCGTCGACCACGTGCGCATCGCCATGCAGCACGCGCACGCCGTTCTTCTTGAGCAGCGCGCCGACCCCGCGCGTCAGCCGGTCGACGATGCCGTCCTTCCATGCGACGCTTTTCGCGATGTCGATCTCGGGCGTGCGCACGCGAATCCCGAGCGCGCCCTCGCCCGCGTGGCCGCGGGCCTGTTCGAATGCGTCGGCCACGTGGATCAGCGCCTTCGACGGAATGCAGCCGATGTTCAGGCACGTGCCGCCGACCCGGTCGCGCTCGACGAGCACGGTCGGAATGCCCAGCTGGCCGGCGCGAATCGCGGCGACGTAGCCGCCCGGGCCGCCGCCGATCACGAGCAGCGTGGTGTGTTCGTTCTTCATTGCGTTATCACTCCACGAACAGCAGTGCCGGGCGCTCGAGCACCGCGCGCACGGCCTGGATGAATTCGGCCGCATCCGCGCCGTCGACGACACGATGGTCGAACGACGACGACAGGTTCATCATCTTGCGTGCGACGACCGCGCCGTCGCGGATCATCGGCCGCTCGACGATGCGGTTCACGCCGACGATGCCGACTTCAGGATGATTGATAACCGGTGTCGACACAATGCCGCCGAGCGCGCCGAGGCTCGAGATCGTGATCGTCGAGCCGCTCAGCTCGTCGCGCTGCGCGCGGTTCGCACGCACCGCATCGGCAAGCCGCGCGATCTCGGCGGAAATCGACCATACGTCCCGCGCTTCCGCATGACGCAGCACGGGCACCGTGAGGCCGCCGTCCGTCTGTGTCGCGACGCCCATGTGCACCGCGCCGTAGCGCGTGACGACACCCGCTTCGTCGTCGAAGCGCGCGTTGATCTGCGGGAAGTCGCGCAACGCGATCACCATCGCGCGGATCAGCAGCGGCAGCGGCGTGAGCTTGCCGCGCGTATCGCCGTAGCGACGGTTCAGATCCGTCCGCAACGATTCGAGCTCGGTGACGTCGATCTCCTCGACGTAGCTGAAGTGCGGAATGCGGCGCTTCGCTTCCTGCATCTTGCGTGCGATCGCACGTCGCAAGCCGATCACCGGTACGTCGGTTTCGTCGTTGCGTTCGGCGTAGCCATGCGCGTGTGCTCCGCGTGATCCGCGCGCCCCACCGCCACCGGTGCCCGCATACGCATCGAGATCCGCATGCAGGATCCGCCCTGCTTCGCCGGTGCCGCGCACATAGCGCAGCTCGATGCCCATGTCCCATGCGCGCTGGCGCACCGCCGGCGATGCGAGCGGCCGTTCGCCCGGCGCGAGCGCCGCGCGCGGCGGCTCCACTTTCTCCGCGTGGTCGGCATGCTTCGCACGACGCGGCTCCGCGGGTGCGTGCTTCGCAGCCGACTTGGCGGACGATTCCGCCGGCGCGTCGGCCACCGCCTTCGACGGCGCCGCCGCGACCGGTGCGGTTGCTACCTTTGATTCCCGCACCGGTGCGCCGGCCTTCAGGTTGCCGTCGCCTTCGACCTCGAGGCGGATCAGCTCGCTGCCGACCGCCATCATCTCGCCGATCCGGCCGCCGAGCTCGATCACCTTGCCCGTCACCGGCGACGGAATCTCGACCGCCGCCTTGTCGGTCATCACATCGGCGAGCGGCTGGTCTTCCTTGATCGTCTGCCCGACTTCCACGTGCCAGGCCACCAGCTCGACCTCGGCAATCCCTTCGCCGATATCCGGCATCTTGATGACATGAATCCCCATCTCACGCCTCCATCACGCGTCGCAACGCTTCACCGACCCGGGCCGGGCCCGGAAAGTACGCCCACTCCTGCGCATGCGGATACGGCGTATCCCAGCCCGTCGTGCGCTCGACCGGCGCCTCGAGGTGGTAGAAGCAATGTTCCTGGACCAGCGACACCAGTTCCGCACCGTAGCCGCAGGTGCGCGTCGCCTCGTGCACCACGACGCAGCGCCCGGTCTTGCGCACCGACGCGACGATCGTGTCGAGGTCGAGCGGCCACAGCGTGCGCAGGTCGATCACCTCCGCATCGATGCCCGTCTCCTCGGCCGCGGCGAGCGACACGTGCACCGTCGTGCCGTAGGTCAGCACCGTCACGTCGTTGCCGGGGCGCACCACGGCGGCCGTATCGAGCGGCACCGTGTAGTAGCCCTCCGGCACCGCGCTTGCCGGATGCTTGAGCCACGACGTGACCGGCCGATCGTGATGGCCGTCGAACGGCCCGTTGTACAGCCGTTTCGGTTCGAGGAAGATCACCGGATCGTCGTTCTCGATCGATGCGATCAGCAGCCCCTTCGCGTCGTACGGATTCGACGGCATCACCGTGCGCAGCCCGCACACCTGCGTGAACATCGCCTCCGGGCTCTGGCTGTGCGTCTGACCGCCGTAGATGCCGCCGCCGCAGGGCATGCGGATCGTCATCGGCGCGATGAACTGGCCGGCCGAGCGATAGCGCAGCCGCGCGCCTTCCGACACGATCTGGTCCGACGCCGGATAGAAATAGTCGGCGAACTGGATCTCGCACACCGGGCGCAGCCCGTATGCACCCATCCCCACCGCCGCGCCGACGATCCCGCTTTCGGAGATCGGCGCGTCGAACACGCGCGACTTGCCGTATTTGTTCTGCAGTCCTTCGGTACAGCGGAACACGCCGCCGAAATAGCCGACGTCCTGCCCGAACACGACCACGTCGCTGTCGCGCCCGAGCATCACGTCCATCGCCGAGCGCAGCGCCTGGATCATCGTCATCGGCTGCGTTGCCGTGCCTGTCTCGTGTTGCGCCATGATCACGCTCCCAGTTCCTGGCGCTGACGGCGCAGGTGCGCGGGCAGCTCCTTGTACACGTCGTCGAACATCGAAGCCGGCGACGGAATCCGGTCGTCGGCCAGCGTGCCGAATTTCTCCGCTTCCTTCTGTGCGGCAATTACCTCGGCCTCGAGCTCGGCCGTCAACGCTTCGTGCGCGCTGTCGGACCAGATGCCCTTGACGATCAGGTGGCGCTTGAAGCGTTCGATCGGATCGCCGAGCGGGAAATGGGACCAGTCGTCGCTCGGACGGTACTTGGTCGGATCGTCCGACGTCGAGTGCGCGCCCGCACGGTAGGTCACCCATTCGATCAGCGTCGGCCCGAGATTGCGGCGCGCGCGTTCGGCCGCCCAGCTCGACGCCGCGTAGATCGCGAGGAAGTCGTTGCCATCGACGCGCAGCGACGCGATTCCGCAGCCGACGCCGCGCCCGGCGAAAGTCGTGCCCTCGCCGCCCGCGATCGCCTGGAACGTCGAGATCGCCCACTGGTTGTTGACGACGTTCAGCACGACCGGCGCGCGGTACACGTGCGCGAACGTCAGCGCGGTATGGAAGTCGGATTCGGCCGTCGCGCCGTCGCCGATCCACGCGGACGCGATCTTCGTGTCGCCCTTGATCGCCGACGCCATCGCCCAGCCGACCGCCTGGATGAACTGCGTCGCGAGATTGCCGGAAATGGAGAAGAAGCCCGCTTCGCGGTCCGAATACATCACGGGGAGCTGGCGGCCTTTCAGCGGATCGCCTTCGTTCGACATCAGCTGGCAGATCATCCGTTCGAGCGGGACATCGCGCGCGATCAGGATGCTCTGCTGCCGATAGGTCGGGAAGCACATGTCGCCGTCGCGCAGCGCCATCGTGTGCGCGGTGCCGATCGCCTCTTCGCCGAGGCTCAACATGTAGAAGGAGATTTTCTTCTGACGCTGCGCGATCATCATGCGCGCGTCGAAAATGCGGGTCTTGAGCATCGCGCGCAGGCCGGCGATCAGCCGCACATCGTCGAGGTCCGGTGCCCACGGGCCGACGGCCTTGCCGCTGTCGTCGAGCACGCGCACGAGGCTGCGGGCGAGATCGGCGGTGTCCGCCGCGGCAACGTCGATCGGCGGGCGGCGAACCGCACCGGCCGGCGATAGATGCAGATAGGAAAAGTCCGTCTTGCAGCCCGGGCGCCCGGTGGGCTCCGGCACATGCAGACGCAATGGCTCTGACAGGCTCATCGTGTCGTCTCCACGCTCGATTGTGTCTCACGCTATTTGGGAACGCGCGGCCGGTTGCCGGCCTGCGCGCTGACTGGCGTGCGGATAGGCACGTCAATCTATTAAATTTAGGCAATATGGGGCCAGCCGTCGATGACCAACCCGCTCGACTGCGGTGAGCATATTTGCCATGTCGCGCTCAGGCAGGCCGCCAGGCGGGCACCGGTCGGCGCTCCGGCGTCGCCGTGCCGGTGCGAACCGGGGCCTGACGGGAAATCGCGGATGCCGCTACGACCGATGCCGGGCGCGGAGCGGATGCGCCGGACAACGCCGGCACGCCGCGCCCGATCGGGCGGCAGTCGATGTCAGGGGAATGTCGATCGCGGAGGAACGCCGCCGATCGGTGTGACCAATTCGCTCACCACGCGGATGCGAAGCGCGGCGAGCCGGCCTCGAGCGCTTGCCGGGAGATACGTCCCCGCATCTCCCGGCACGCTCGAACGTCAGTGGCTTTGCGCAGGCGTGAACACGCCGCGAAAGCGCATCTTCCCTGACGCGAGGCGGTCATAGGCGTCGGTCGCCTGGTCCAGCGAGAACGTCTCGACGATCGGCTTGACCTTGCCTTTGGCGGCGAGGTCCAGCACTTCGCTCAGGTAGCGCAAGCCGCCGTTCATCGCCACGTTTCGGGCGGGCTGCGGGCGCTAATCGACCTGGTGCGGGTGCGGCCGGTAGATGCCGATCCGAAAAGCCGCACGCCCGGGCGCGCGGAGCGATGAAGCAACGCGGCGCCCGCTTTTTCGCACAGTCAGGCGCGGCTGCGGTACGACCGAAGCCGCACGAGCTGCAGCACCGATCCAAGCACGAAGATGCCCAGCCACGCGGCGAGCGACCCGCGCACGAGGGGGGATGCGGGGCCATTGGCAAGCGGGTGACCGATCGGCAGCCGCGTCAGCGTCTCGTTGATCCCGGGAACCAGCAACAGAAAGAAGCTGAACGAGAAGGCGAACTGGGCCAGGTACGGCCGTGCACGCCCCAGCGCTTCGATGCGCGGCACGAGGAGCCCGCCCGATATCGCGATCAGCGCCAGGATGCCGAGTGCGTGCCCGGCATTGAAGCCGCCGGTACTGGACAAGCCGAACGACGTGAACACGGATATCGCCATGCCTGCGACGTAAATCCTGGCGGCCCGGGTCGCGTTGTCGATCTTCTGGTACCGAGCGAAGCTGTAGAGCCCCGCTGCGAACGTCACCAGGCTGACGAGGGTGTGACCGGCACCCAAGGCGGAAATGGGATGAGGCATAAGACGACGACTCCTTCTGACAATGTGGGCCCCGGTCGCCGCGACTTCAGCGACACCGGCGGCGCAAGGAAGCATTCGTGTGGCGTTGCATGTCGCTTGCCTCACTTGCAGCCAGATTGTCCCGATCGTTCGCGCCGTCCGGGATCGGTCAAATGACCGACCCCGGACAGCGTCATGCAACGCGGCGCCCGCGCCCGTGTCGCGTATGATCGTTCGCTCGTCCCTGCGTTTTTTCAAGCCGAGCCCGATGTTCGACGCCGACGCCAGCCACGCCGCACTGCGCATATTCGATTCCGTGAGGGCCATCGCCTTCATCGGCGATCTGAGCATGGGGCAACCGACCGACCATTCGCTTCGCACCGCGTGGCTGGGTGTACGACTCGCGGACGCGGCCGGACTGGGCGCATCGACGTGCGATACGGTTCGCGAGGTGTCGCTGCTTCGCTGGTCGGGTTGTACAGCGAACGCAGCAGGGTTCGCGCAGGTGTTCGGCGACGACATCGCGATCCGCACGGCGATGCTCGAGAACAGGCCCGGCATGGCCGAGGCAATCGGAGGCGCCGCCGCGTCGATGACGCAACTCGCGCGGATTCACTGCGAAGTCGCCGGCGAGGTCGCGCACATACTCGGGCTCTCGACGGCGACCGAAACGGCGCTGCGTCACATTTTCGAAGCCTGGGACGGCAGCGGCTTCCCTGCGCAGCTCGCACGCGAACGCGTGCCCGCAGCCGTGCCGGTCGTCGCGCTTGCCGGCGATCTGGAAGTGCTGGGTCGCACGTATGGCGTCGAGCGGGCACTGGGACTGATCGGGCAGCGCGCCGACTCGCGGTATCCGTCGCACCTCGTCGCGACGACGATACGTCACGCGCAAGCCTGGCTGACGGAACTGGAACGCACGTCGCCGGCCGAGTTCGACATCGCACTGGCGACCTCCGACATGCAACGGATGACTTCCGCCGAACTGATCGCCGACATCGTCGACCTGAAAGTGCCGTGGATGACGGGTTTTTCGCGTGCGGTCGCCGTGACGGCGGCCGGGTGTCACGCGCGACTCAAAGCGGATGACGCCGGGCGTTCGCTCGTCTACCAGGCCGGACTGATTCACGGCATCGGCAGGGCCGCCGTACCCAACGACATCTGGAACCTGGCTACGGCGTTGCCGGCAAGCGCGTGGGAGAAGGTTCGGCTGGTACCGTACTGGACGGAGCGCGCCGGCAAACAGTCCGGCGCGCTGCGCCATGCCGCGCTGCTGGCATCGCATGCTTACGAACGGCTGGACGGTTCGGGGTATTTTCGCGGCTCACATGCATCTGCGCTGACGCTGGAGGCGCGCGTGCTGGCGGCATCCGTCGCGTGGGTCGCATTGCGATCGCCGCGCCCCTGGCGCGCCGCGCTGACCGACGACGCGGCCGCCCGTCTGCTGAGGGACGAGGCCTCGCACGGCCGGCTATGCGGCGAAGCGGTCGGTGTGCTGACGTCGGCAGGCATCCCCGTCGCCAGACGCGTATCCAGAAGTGCACCGTCCGGTGCCGGCCTGTCCGGGCGAGAGATCGACGTGCTGCGCGTCATCTCGCGCGGCGCGAGCAACAAGGAGGCCGCGCGGGAATTGACCATCAGTCCGAGCACGGTGCGCACGCACATCGAAAGCGTGTTTCGCAAGCTTGGCTGTTCGACGCGCGCGGCAGCGACGCTCAAGGCATCGGCAATGGGCCTGATCTGAATGGCGCATCAGGCGGACGGTGGAACGCTCGGGTCACGAGGTGACGCGCTTTCGCATCGACACGTCGCGCACGCGCAATCTGACCTTCATGCGCGAGGGGGGTGATTCGTAGGGATCGCGTCGCTTCATGGTGCGACGTTTTCGTTGCGTGGTGGGGTTCGCGGCGTCGTCAGGAGGCGCGAGTTCCATCACGCGTCGGCGATGACTCGGCGTGACTTGGCCGCAGAACCACCCTGCCGGTCCATTCGACGAGTCGCTGATGGCGGTGGCGTCGCCGTTCGGTCGTCGGTAATCACACCCGACGCCACGCCACAAAAACAAAAAACCCGCGAGCGCATGGCTTCTCGCGGGCTTTCGTCCCTTCATTGAATCGCGATGAAGCGATCGTGGTGCCGGGGACCGGACTCGAACCGGCAAGCCAGTTAAGGCGGCGGATTTTCGTCACACTGCTTCTTTCAAAGCCGGCATCGCGTGCGCGATGCCGTTCGTGCGCTGGACTATGCCTTCACCGTCGCGCGCGGGCTTGCCTGCTGCCCGTGCGCCTTAGGCGCCCCCCGTCTAGTCTCTACACCTTCCTCGCGGATGCCGCGAGGCTTGGCTCGGCGTTGCCTCGATGCGCGCATCAGGGGTTTCGCCGAATTTGAAGGGTTCTGCACCGACCGTTTCCGACCGGGCACTCAATCGTTTAAGTCCGCTATGTTTACCAATTTCATCACCCCGGCAAGAGGGCGGACGCGATTCTACCATTGCTTGCGCATGCGTTCCCTTATTCCGCGGCGCTGCACCACGCCCCCCACCGCCGCACGGCATCCTCCTGTGTCGTCGGCGCCCACACACCGCCCCCCAACGATTTCCTCCCGCACTGCAGCATCCCCGATACAATCAAGTCTGCGTCGTCCGACGGCCCTATCCGTCAGACGTTTGTGTCGTGCTTTTTGCGAAACAAGCGTCGCCCGCGTCATCGCGAAGTCACATTGGTTTTCGATAATTCCCCCGCCGAAAACGTTTACATCGCAAGATTTCATGACCTCGACCATCAAGGACGTCGCTGCCCTCGCGGGCTTCTCGATCGCCACCGTCTCGCGTGCGATCAACGCCCCGCATACCGTCAGCCCCGCCACGCTGCAATCGATCCGCACCGCGATCGACACGCTGCAGTTCCGCCCGAGCCCGCTCGGCCGGCAACTGCGCGGCGAGCGCACGCGCCTCGTCGGCGTCGTCGTGCCGACGTTGTCGAACCCCGTGTTCACCGACTGCCTGCAAGGCATCGACGAGCTCGCGACCGCGGCCGGCTTCAAGCTGATCCTGATGACGACCGAATACGACACGGCGCGCGAGCGCCACGCGATCGAGACGCTGCGCGAGCAGCGCGTCGAAGGGCTGATCCTCACCGTCGCCGATGCGGATACCCACCCGCTGCTCGACATGCTCGACCACGACGGCCCGCACTACGTGCTGATGCACAACGACACGCAGCGCCGCCCGTCGGTCTCGGTCGACAACCGCAGTGCCGCGTATGACGGCGTGCGGCTGCTGACCGCGCGCGGCCACCGCCGCGTGCTGATGCTGGCCGGCTCGCTCGCCGCGTCGGATCGCGCACGCCAGCGTCATCTCGGCTATGCGCAGGCACTCGAGGAAATCGGCGTCGCCACGCTGCCGCCGGTCGAAGTCGACTTCAACGCGCCCGAGCTGCCCGACGCGGTGCTCGCGCATCTCACCGCGCACGCGACGCGGCCGACCGCCCTCTTCTGCAGCAACGACCTGCTCGCGATGGTCGTGATGCGCGGCCTGCGCCGCGCGGGCTTCTCGGTTCCCGACGACCTGTCGGTGCTCGGCTTCGACGGAATCGCGATCGGCGAACTGCTCGCGCCGCCGCTCGCGAGCGTCGCGACGCCGAACCGCGACATCGGCCGCCACGCGTGGCAGCGTCTCGTCGAATGCATCGGCGGCGCAGCGATCGACCGCACGTCGCTGATCCTGCCGCACGTGGTGCGCGACGGCGCGACGGTCGCTCCGCCGGCCACCGACCTGCAATTGCGCAAGGCCTGAACGCGCGCCGCCACACACGTACACACGCACGCCACCACACCACCCCAGCGCCTCACCCTCGCCCGGAGATCTACAGTGTCCTTTCGCCTGACCTCGCTGCTGCGCGCGTTTGCCGCGCCGCTCGCCTGCGCCGCGCTCCTCGCCGGCGCGCCCGCCGCCCACGCCGACGAAACGGCGATCTGCTACAACTGCCCGCCGGAATGGGCCGACTGGGCCGCGCAGATCGCGGCGATCAAGCAGAAGACCGGCATCCGCGTGCCGTTCGACAACAAGAACTCGGGCCAGTCGATCGCGCAGCTGATCGCCGAGCAGAAGAGCCCGGTCGCCGACGTGGTCTACCTCGGCGTGTCGTCGGCGTTCCAGGCGAAGGACAAGGGCGTGATCGCGCCGTACAAGCCCGCGCACTGGAACGACATCCCCGCGAACCTGAAGGATCCGCAAGGCTACTGGTTCGCGATCCATTCGGGCACGCTCGGCTTCTTCGTGAACAAGGACGCGCTCGACGGCAAGCCGGTGCCGCGTTCGTGGGCCGATCTGCTGAAGCCGGAATACAAGGGCATGGTCGGCTATCTCGATCCGTCGAGTGCGTTCGTCGGCTATGCGAGCGCGGTGGCCGTGAACCAGGCGCTCGGCGGCAGCCTCGACAACTTCAAGCCGGCACTCGACTGGTTCAGGAAGCTGAAGGCGAACGCACCGATCGTGCCGAAGCAGACCGCGTATGCGCGCGTGCTGTCCGGCGAGATTCCGATCCTGCTCGACTACGACTTCGACGCGTATCGCGCGAAGTACAAGGACAGCGCGAACGTCGAATTCGTGATTCCGAAGGAAGGCACGATCGCGGTGCCGTACGTGATGAGTCTCGTGAAGGGCGCCCCGCACGACGCGAACGGCAAGAAGGTGCTCGACTTCGTGTTGTCGGACGAAGGCCAGAAGCTGTGGGCCAACGCGTACCTGCGCCCGGTGCGCGCGCAGACGCTCGGCGCCGACATCGCGTCGAAGTTCCTGCCGGCAAGCGAATATGCGCGTGCGAAACCGGTCGACTTCGACAAGATGGCAGCCGGTCAGCAGGCATTCGGCCAGCAATACCTGCAAGTCATGCAGTAAGCGGCCGGACATCATCGATGCTTGACCTGACTTTCCCGCTGCGCTGGCGCGTCGCGCTCGTCGCGCCGGCGCTCGCGGTGTTCGCCGCCTTCTGGCTGCTGCCGATGGCGGCACTCGTGCAGGTGTCCGCCGACGGCGCGTTCTTCTCGCACTACGCGGCGCTGCTCGGCAATGCACGCTACATGAAGAGCCTCGGCGAGACCGTCGCGCTGTCCGCGGGCGTCACGCTCGCGACGCTCGTGCTGTCGACGATCTCGGGCCTCCTGCTCGCACGCCGCGAATTCGCGGGCAAGCGCGTGCTGCTCGCGCTGCTCACGTTCCCGCTCGCGTTCCCGGGCGTCGTCGTCGGCTTCATGGTGATCATGCTCGCCGGGCGACAGGGGCTGATCGGGATGCTGTCCGCGAAGCTCACGGGCGACAAGTGGGTATTCGCATACTCGGTCGCGGGCCTGTTCATCGGCTACCTGTACTTCTCGATTCCGCGCGTGATCGTCACCGTGATCGCGGCGGCGTCCAAGCTCGACGCGTCGCTCGAGGAAGCCGCGCGTTCGCTCGGCGCGTCGCCGTGGCGCATCTTCGTCGACATCGTGCTGCCCGCGCTCGCGCCAGGCCTGATCGCGGCCGGCGCGATCTGCTTCGCGACCGCGATGGGCGCGTTCGGCACCGCGTTCACGCTCGCCACCGACCTGAACGTGCTGCCGATGACGATCTATACCGAGTTCACGCTGAACGCGAACATCGCGACGGCAGCCGGCCTGTCGATCGTGCTCGGCATCGTCACCTGGGCCGTGCTCGCACTCGCACGCCGCTTCACCGGCCACACCGCCGCCGCCGCGGCCTGAGGATTTCCGCATGCAATCGCTTTCCGGCTCTTCCGCGCCGTCGCCGGCCCCCGCTCCCGCGCAGGCGAACGGCGTCGCCCGCCGCGCGCCGCGCGTCACCGGCGCGCGCGCGATCGCCGCGCTGCAATGGGGCGTCACGCTGCTGCTGTGCGCGTTCCTGATCGTGCCCGTCGTGATGTCGGTGCTCGCGGGCCTCACAGTCAACTATTTCCGCGGCCTGTCGAGCGGCCTCACGCTGCGCTGGCTCGAACAGGTGTGGCAGCAGTATCACGGCTCGGTCGCGCTGTCGCTCTACGTCGCGTTCGCGACGCTCGCGATCGTGCTCGCCGTCGGCGTGCCGGCCGGCTATGCGCTCGCGCGCAGCAAGAGCCGCGCCGCGCGCGCGATCGAGGAGGCGCTCGTGCTGCCGGTCGCGCTGCCCGGCCTCGCGTCGGCGCTCGCGCTGCTGGTCGTGTACGGCGGCTTCACCGCGTTCCGGATGAGCCTGTGGTTCATCGTCGTCGGCCACGTCGTGTTCACGCTGCCGTTCATGGTGCGCGCGGTGGCGGCCGTCGCAGCCGGCGCCGACCTGCGCACGCTCGAGGAAGGCGCGGCCAGCCTCGGCGCGTCGTTCGTCACGCGCTTCGTCACGATCGTGCTGCCGAACCTGCGCCCCGGCATCGTCGCGGGTGCGCTCGCGGTGCTCACGCTGTCGATCGGCGAATTCAACCTCACGTGGATGCTGCATACGCCCGACACCAAGACGCTGCCGGTCGGCCTCGCCGATACGTATGCGTCGCTGCGCCTCGAAGTCGGCAGCGCGTACACGATCCTGTTCCTGCTGATGACGCTGCCGCTGCTCGTCGCGATGCAGTGGCTCGGCGTCGATCCGTCCGGCACGCGGGCACTCAAGAAGCGCCCGCGCTGAATTTCTCGCAGACATGAAACTCGATTCCACTCCCATCACCCTGACCCGCTGCGCGAAGACGTTCCGCGGCACGCGCGTGCTCGAACCGCTCGACCTGTCGATCGGCGCGGGCGAAACGCTCGTGCTGCTCGGGCCGTCGGGCTGCGGCAAGACCACGACGCTGCGCCTGATCGCGGGCCTCGACACGCCGGACGCCGGCGGCACGATCGCATTCGGCAATGACGACGTGACCGCGCTGCCGATCGAGCGCCGGCAGGTCGGCATGGTGTTCCAGAACTACGCGCTGTTTCCGAACCTGACGGTGCGCGGCAACGTCGGCTACGGGCTGAAGATCCGCAAGACCGAGCCGCGCGCGCTGCGCGAACGCGTCGACGAGTTGCTCGCGATGATGCGGCTCGACGCGCATGCGGACAAGCCGATCGACCAGTTGTCGGGCGGCCAGCGCCAGCGCGTCGCACTGGCCCGCGCACTGGCGGTGCGGCCGCGCGTGCTGCTGCTCGACGAGCCGCTGACCGCGCTCGACGCGAAGCTGCGCGACACGCTGCGTCGCGAGATGAATACGCTGCTGCGCGAACTCGGCGTGACGACGGTCTACGTGACGCACGACCAGGCCGAAGCGATGGAGCTCGGCGACCGGATCGTCGTGATGGGCGCGGGCCGCATCGAGCAGATCGGCACGCCGCGCGACATCTACTACCACCCGGCGAACCGCACTGTCGCGCAGTTCATCGGCACGCTGAACCGGCTCGCCGGGCAATGGCGCGACGGCACGCTGGTGACCACGGGCGGCGCGATCGCGACGCCGCACGCCGCCGACGAGTGGTTCTTCCGCCCCGAGGATGCGCAACTCGCCGATCCCGGCCAGGCGCCGCTGCGCGGTGCCGTCAGTGCGTGCGCGTTCCTCGGCGAACGTACGCGGCTCACGATCGAGCATGCGGCCCCCGACGCGCTCGTGATCGACGTGCCGGGCCGCATCGCGCTCGCACGCGGCACGGCCGTCGGCCTCACGATCGCGCCGGAAGGCCTGATCGCGCTCGGCGCCTGATCCGTCATTCCGGCATCATTCATGCAGCACCCCACCGCGGCGCACGACGCCGCGACAACAATCAGACAATTCCGAGGAACGACGATGCTGCTTGCTCAAATCAGCGATCTCCACATCAAGCGTCCGGGACAGCTCGCGTACCGGCGCGTCGACACCGCGGCCGCGCTCACGCGCTGCATCGAAAAACTGAATGCGCTCGTGCCGCGCCCCGACGCCGTGCTCGTCACCGGCGACCTGACCGATTTCGGCCACGATGAGGAGTACGGCAACCTGCGCGGGCTGCTCGCCGCGCTCGAGATTCCGTACTACCTGATGATCGGCAATCACGACGACCGCGCCGGGCTGCGCCGCGCGTTCGCCGATCGCGCCGAACTGCAGGACGGCGAATTCGTGCAGTACGCGCTCGACGTCGGCGCGGTGCGCGTGCTGGCGCTCGATTCGCAGGTGCCGGGCGCAAGCCATGGCGACCTGTGTGACGCACGGCTCGCGTGGCTCGCCGCGCAGCTCGACGCGGTGCGCGACCGCCCCGTGATCGTCGCGCTGCATCACCCGCCGTTCGCGTCGGGCATCGGCCACATGGACAAGCTGCGCCTCGCGCCGGCCGCCGCCGCGAAACTCGACGCGCTGCTGCGCGGCCATCCGAACGTCGAGCGCGTGCTGTGCGGCCACGTGCATCGCACGATGTTCACGCGCTTCGGCGGCACGCTCGCAGCCGCGGTGCCGTCGCCCGCGCATCAGGTCGCATTCGACCTGCGGACCGATGCGCCCTCCGCGTTCCGGCTCGAACCGCCGGCCTTCGCGGTCCATCGCTATACGCCCGATACGGGGATGACGTCACATCACGTGTATGTCGATGAAGGGGCCGGGCCTTATCCGTTCTATGAACCGACGGGTGAGCTGGTCGACTGACGGGTTGACGCACGCACGATGACGGGCAGCGGCCGGCTGGTTACACCGGTTTGGCCGATTTGCCCCGCCCGGCAGGATTCCCGTCGCTCCGGTATGATCGGCAGCCTCGACGGCGCCCTGCCCGCCTGCGCACCCGACGCGTGCGCCGCGCGCTGCGCCGCCCCACTTCCGTTCGCGCAGCCATGTCCACCGCCTCCACCGACCGTCCGGCCGACGCCGCCTCGCCCCACTATTCGCGCAGCCTGCTGTTGCTGCTCGCGACGATCGCGGGTGTGTCCGTCGCGAACATCTACTACAACCAGCCGCTGCTCGACAGCTTCCGCTCGGCGTTTCCCGACGGCGCTTCGTGGATCGGCGCGGTGCCGACCGCGACGCAGCTCGGCTATGCGGCCGGCATGTTCCTGCTCGCGCCGCTCGGCGACCGCTTCGACCGACGCGGGCTGATCCTGATGCAGATCGCGGGCCTGTCGATCGCGCTGATCGTCGCGGCCACCGCGCCGTCGCTGGCCGTGCTCGCCGTCGCGAGCCTCGCGATCGGCGTACTCGCGACCATCGCGCAGCAGGCCGTGCCGTTCGCCGCCGAGATCGCGCCGCCCGCCGAACGCGGGCATGCGGTCGGCACCGTGATGAGCGGCCTGCTGCTCGGCATCCTGCTCGCGCGGACGGCCGCCGGCTTCGTCGCCGAGTATTTCGGCTGGCGCGCGGTGTTCGCCGCGTCGGTCGCGGCGCTCGTCGCGCTCGCCGCCGTGATCGTGCTGCGGCTGCCGCGCAGCTCGCCGACGTCGACGCTGTCGTACGGCAAGCTGCTCGGTTCGATGTGGCATCTGGCGGTCGAACTGCGCGGGTTGCGCGAGGCATCGCTGACGGGTGCCGCGCTGTTCGCGGCATTCAGCGCGTTCTGGCCGGTGCTGACGCTGCTGCTCGCCGGCGCACCGTTCCATCTCGGCCCGCAGGCAGCCGGCCTGTTCGGGATCGTCGGGGCAGCGGGTGCGCTCGCGGCACCGTACGCGGGCCGCTTCGCGGACAAGCGCGGCCCGCGCGCGATCATCTCGCTCGCGATCGCGCTGCTCGCGCTGTCGTTCGTGATCTTCGCGCTGTCGGGTTCGAGCCTCGTCGGGCTCGTGATCGGCGTGATCGTGCTGGACGTCGGCGTGCAGGCCGCGCAGATCTCGAACCAGTCGCGCATCTATGCGCTGAAGCCCGAGGCGCGCAGCCGCGTCAACACGGTGTACATGGTGTGCTATTTCATCGGCGGCGCACTCGGCTCGTCGGCCGGCGTCGCCGCATGGCACGCGTTCGGCTGGATCGGCATGTGCACGACCGGGCTGGTGTTCACCGCGCTCGGGGGCTGGTTCCACCATCGCGGCGGCCGGCGCGACTGAGCGCGACCGGCCACGGCCGCGTCACGCGTCGGCGCGGGGTGCGGCCGGTTCGGCGGCCGGTGGCGGAGCAAACGCCGGTGCCGGTTCAGCGATGGGCGGCGTGGTGAACGCCGGTGCCGGATCAATGACCGCGGCAGGATCCATCACGGCAGCCGGCGTCGGCACGGCCAGCGCAACGGCGGAAGGCGCCAGGATCGGCGCCGCATCCGGCACCGTGATCTGTTCGGGTACTGATGAAGCCTCTACCGTCGACTCGGCTGCCGCGGCCGCCGAACTGACAGCCGCCGCGCGCGCCGCGGGCCGGCGCGCCGGGTCGAACACGAACGACAGCCCGACGCTGCCGAGGATCGCGACGGTCGCGACCACGGTCGCCATCGTCACCGGTTCGCCAAGCAGCAGCGCACCGAGCGCGACCGCGACGATCGGGTTCACGTACATGCAACTGCTCGCAATGATCGGGCTCGTATGGCGGATCAGGTAGCCGTACGCGACGTACGCGGCCATCGTGCAGAACACCATCAGGTACAGGAACGCGAACACCGGCCCCACCATCAGGTGCTCGACGCGCTCGCCGACCAGCCACGCGACGAGCGTCGAGATCATGCCGCCGAGACCGATCTGCAGCGACGTGGACAGAAACAGGTCGGACGGCAGCTTGAGCCGCGTCGCGAGATGCGCGCCCCCCGCCCAGAACAGGGCGCCGGCGAGCACGCAGATCGTGCCGAGCGCCGAATTGTGCGCGGCCGCGCCGCCCGAGTTCAGCACGACGATGCCGACCATCCCGAGCGCAACGGCCGACCACTCGCCTTTCGTGACGGGCCGCCCGGCAACCGCGGCGATCACGGTCGCGAACAGCGGCACCGTGGCCACCATCACCGCGGCCGAGCCGCTGCTGACCAGACTGATCCCGAGCGCGATCGTGCCGGACGACAGCGCGACGAGCATCGTGCCGACGATCCCCGCATTGCGGATCTCGAGCAGCGTCGGCCATTCGGGCTTGCGCCGCAGCGCGAAGATGAACAGGCCGATCCCGCCGAGCAGGTTGCGCAGCCCCGACAGCAGCAGCGGCGGGAACGACTGCAGCGCGAAATGCAGGCCGCTGTAGGTCGAACCCCAGACGAAATAGATGAAGACGAGCGCCAGCGCGACGCGGCCGCCGCGGCTTTGCGGCAGGCGGATCCGGAACGAGAAGCGGGCGAAGAAGTCGAGGAGACGGTCGAGCGGCGTCATTGCGCAGCCTGCCCGCACGTCACGCCGCGTGCTCCGCTGAAAGACGCCGGCGATGCCGGCAAACGGCCCTGGCGGGACCGGGAAGGCAGAGCGAACGTGCGGAACGACATGGCAGTGCGAACGGCGACGAAAGAGAACCGGCAAGCGGCGGCAGAGGGACAAAAAAAACGCGCGCAACCGTTTCGGCTGCGCACGCTCGGCATTATGGCATCAAGGATTCGAAAGCATCGTCGGACCAGTCTGAAAGGATCGCGAATGATGTTTCCGCGCGACATTTCCCGGCCGGCGGGCGGGTGAAATCGGGGGCCCGATACGCGACACGCATGCGTTGCCGGGTGTCAATCCGACCCGCCATCCACGCCCATCCGTCGCGGTCGAGTCAGCCATCGACCAAACGGCCAGTCCTGCGCGCCAGCCAGCGCTTCCCCCTTATCGTGACGGTCAACTCACGCGCGTCCTGCCCTGCGCGGCCCTCTTTCGAAACCCACACCACCCATACAATATTTTGTATAATTCGACCATTCTTCCGCCGAAGCCGGTTGTTTTCGTCGGCAGCGCGCTGGACGATCTTCGCGGCTTTCCGTTGTCCGCGCGACGCGAAGCCGGCCACCAGATCGACCAGGTACAACGCGGGTTCGCGCCCGACGACTGGAAGCCGATGCGTACCGTCGGCATCGGCGTGCGGGAAATTCGCCTGCGCGATGCGAGCGGCGCGTTCCGGATCATTTACGTCGCGACATTCGCCGACGCCGTCTACGTGCTGCACTGCTTCCGGAAGCAATCGGCGCGCACCACCAGGGCCGATATCGAACTGGCCGCCCGGCGCTATCGCGCGCTGACGATGGAGAGGAAACGATGACCAACGACCGTTATTCGAGCGTCTGGGACGCAATCGAGGGCCAGCCGGCCGAAGCCGAGAACATGAAGCTGCGATCCGAGCTGATGATCGCGCTCAAGCAGCGCATCGCACAGCTCGAGCTCAGTCAGGCCCAGGCCGCGAAACAACTGGGTGTCACGCAGCCGCGCGTCTCCGACCTGATGCGCGGCAAGATCAACCTGTTCGGGCTCGACGCGCTCGTGAACATGGCGGCGGCCGTCGGCCTGCGCGTCGACCTCCAGGTGCGCGAATCCGCGTGACGCGTCACGTGCGATGCCGCGCTGCCCGACGCATCGCGGCCCGCGCATGCGCCGCGACCGCATGCCGCGCACCGCTCACGATCCGCCGAACCAGTTGTACCCCTGGTCGACCCAGTAGCCGCCCGGAAACGTATCGGTCACGAAGATCTCCATGATGTGCTTCGGATTCTTGTAGCCGAGCTTGGTCGGCATCCGCAGCTTCATCGGGAAGCCGAATTCCGGCGGCAACCGATGGCCGTCGTAGTCGAACGCGAGCAGCGTCTGCGGATGCAGCGCGGTCGGCATGTCGATGCTCTCGTAGTAATCGTCCGCGCACTTGAAGCCGACGTACTTCGCCCGCGTATCGGCGCCGGCGCGAGCGAGAAACGCGCCGAACGGCGTACCGCCCCAGCGGCCGATCGCGCTCCACCCTTCCACGCAGATATGCCGCGTGATCTGTTCCTCGTGCGGCAACGCATACAGTTCGTCGAGCGTCCACACGCGCTTGCCCGTCACGCGGCCGGACAGCACGAGCCGATACGTCGACGCGTCGACGTGCGGCACCTCGTCGATCCCGTAGTACGCGTTGAACGGGAACGGTCGCGTGATGTCGGCTTCGGTGTAGGTCGGCGCGAGCCGCTCGCCGCTGAACAGCCAGGCCTGCACGCGGTCGTTCATGCGCGACACCGTCTCGAGGAACGTGTTGACCGACGCGTCGTCCTTCAGCGTGCAGCCGGTCAGCATCGTCAGGCCGCCGAGCGTCAGCACGCGCCGGTTGAACAGACGCCGCGACGGCATCTCGAGCTCGCGGCGCACGTCGAGTTCGAGCGACTTCCGGTCGAGCGTCCAGCGCGAACCGTCGCGCTTGTATTCGGATTCCGACATGATGATTTCCTTCACCCGAAGTTGACGGGTCAGCGCCCGCGCAGCATCGCGAGCAGCGAGCGAGGCACCAGCAGCGCCATCGCGACATGAACGACAATGAATGCGACGAGCAGCGACATCGCCCAGAAGTGCACGACACGCGCGTTGTCGTAGCCGCCGAACAGTTCGCGCAGCAGCGGGAATTGCACGGATTTCCAGATCGTGAGCCCCGACAGCACCAGCACGACGAGATCGACGATCGCGGTCAGGTAGGCGGCACGCTGCACCGCGTTGTAGACGCTCAGGTCGGCGTGCGACAGCCGCCCGCCCAGCGCGGCACGGACGTCGCGCCAGATCGACGCCGGCGTGACGGGCAGCATCTTGCGCGCGAGGCGCCCCGTCGCGATCGACATCGTCAGGTAGAACAGCCCGTTGAAGACGAGCAGCCACATCGCCGCGAAATGCCATTGCAGCGCGCCGCCGAGCCAGCCGCCGATCGTGATCCCGTGCGGGAACGTGAACGGCGGATAGATCGGCGACGCGTCGTAGATGCGCCAGCCGGACAGCACCATCAGGATCGCCGCGAGCGCGTTGAGCCAGTGGCTCGCGCGCACCCACAGCGGATGGATGGGGCGCGCGGGCGGCGTGGCGACCGCGCGCCCGGTGGCGGGAACGGTTTGCATGATGAAGACTCCCGGTATGAGTCAACGGGACGGGACGAGATGCGCGCGGCCGCCGTGCGACGCACGCGCCGGCCGCGCCGCGTCCGCTTCCGTCAGTTCGACGGCGCCATCTTGTCGCCCGACGGCTTGCCCATCTCGTCGTGCGACATCTCGTCCTTCTTCATCGCGCCTTTCTTCATTGCATGCTTCTTCATGCCGTCCTTCTTCATCGCGTCGTGGCCCATTGCATCCTTGGCCATCGCGTCGTGGCCCATCGCATCCTTCGACATCGACGAACCCGGCTGCGAAGTCGCGTCGTTCTGCGCATACGCGCCCGTGGCGATCGTGGCGAATGCGGCGACGCAAGCGGCAATCAGTACTTTTTTCATGACATCTCTCCAAAACAACATGGGTTTAAGGAGCCGAATAGACGGACGACGTCGCGGGAAATGACAGCCGCTGCGAAAATTTTTTTTGAGGTTGCGCGAAAGCGCGTCATGCTGCACCGCTTTGCCGTGGCCGGCCAAGCCGGGAGGCCATGCGGCGGCGACGCGCGCTGCCATTTCGACGGGCCATCGCACCGCCCGCCATGCTGCGGCCGCACCGGGGCAGCCGATCCTCTCCCGGTTGAAACCGCCGCCAAGCCAGTGTATCGTGTGCGCTGCTAACGCGGGGGTCCTGCAATGCGCCCGGTCAAACAACCGGCATTGCGGGTGAGAAATACCCTTTGAACCTGATCTGGATAATGCCAGCGCAGGGAAGCGTACGGATTTCGCCGCCATCCTTCTGACGAAATCCGCCGCCTCACCAAGCCTCGTCTCCTGCTTAGCTCGAGCCCCACATACGTCAAGGGCTCCGGGCAAGCGCCGAAGCGCCTGTCCGGCGCTCACACAGGAGATTGCATGAACGCCAATCCGAAGTTTCTGTCCGCCGACGCTCATGTCGACGCCGCGGCCGTCGCCCCGCTGCCGAATTCCCGCAAGGTTTATGTCACCGGCTCCCAGCCCGACATCCGCGTGCCGATGCGTGAAATCACGCAGGCCGACACGCCGACCGGCTTCGGCGGCGAAAAGAATCCGCCGATCTACGTGTACGACACGTCGGGCCCCTACACCGATCCGGACGCGAAGATCGACATC
This sequence comes from Burkholderia sp. AU33423, assembly GCF_002223135.1. NCBI lineage: Bacteria > Pseudomonadati > Pseudomonadota > Betaproteobacteria > Burkholderiales > Burkholderiaceae > Burkholderia > Burkholderia sp. AU33423. The sequence continues at coordinate 805,301 of NZ_NKFH01000004.1, read as the reverse complement.
CGTGCGGGCCTGGCCCCGCTGCGCCAGGGCTGGATCGAGGCGCGCGGCGACACTGAAGTGCTCGACGGCCTGTCGAGCCAGTACGGCCTCGAGCGCGCGGCCGACCCGGCCACCGCCGACCTGCGGTTCCCGGGCCTGCACCGCAACCCGCGCCGCGCCCAGGCCGGCAAGAACGTCACGCAGATGCACTACGCGCGTCAGGGCATCATCACGCCGGAAATGGAATACATCGCGATCCGCGAGAACCAGCGCCGCGCCGAGTACCTCGAGAGCCTGAAAGCGAGCGGCCCGAACGGCGCGAAGCTCGCCGCGATGATGGGCCGCCAGCACCCGGGCCAGGCGTTCGGCGCAGCAGCCTTCGGCGCGAACGCGCCGGCCGAGATCACGCCGGAATTCGTGCGCTCGGAAGTGGCGTGCGGCCGCGCGATCATCCCCGCGAACATCAACCACCCGGAATCCGAGCCGATGATCATCGGCCGCAACTTCCTCGTGAAGATCAACGCGAACATCGGCAACTCGGCCGTCACGTCGTCGATCGGCGAGGAAGTCGACAAGATGACGTGGGCGATCCGCTGGGGCGGCGACACGGTGATGGACCTGTCGACCGGCAAGCACATCCACGAAACGCGCGAGTGGATCATCCGCAACAGCCCGGTGCCGATCGGCACGGTGCCGATCTACCAGGCGCTGGAAAAGGTCAACGGCAAGGCCGAGGATCTCACCTGGGAAATCTTCCGCGACACGCTGATCGAACAGGCCGAGCAAGGCGTCGACTACTTCACGATCCATGCGGGCGTGCGCCTGCAGTACGTGCCGCTCACCGCGAACCGGATGACCGGCATCGTGTCGCGCGGCGGCTCGATCATGGCGAAGTGGTGCCTCGCGCACCACAAGGAAAGCTTCCTGTACGAACACTTCGAAGAGATCTGCGAGATCATGAAGGCGTACGACGTGAGCTTCTCGCTCGGCGACGGCCTGCGCCCCGGCTCGATCTACGACGCGAACGACGAAGCGCAGCTCGGCGAGCTGAAGACGCTCGGCGAGCTCACGCAGATCGCGTGGAAGCACGACGTGCAGGTGATGATCGAAGGCCCCGGCCACGTGCCGATGCAGCTGATCAAGGAGAACATGGATCTCCAGCTCGACTGGTGCAAGGAAGCGCCGTTCTACACGCTCGGGCCGCTGACCACCGACATCGCACCGGGCTACGACCACATCACGTCCGGCATCGGCGCCGCGATGATCGGCTGGTTCGGCACCGCGATGCTCTGCTACGTGACGCCGAAGGAGCACCTGGGCCTGCCGAACAAGGACGACGTGAAGGAAGGCATCATCACGTACAAGCTCGCCGCGCACGCCGCCGATCTCGCGAAGGGCCACCCGGGCGCGCAGGTGCGCGACAACGCACTGTCGAAGGCGCGCTTCGAGTTCCGCTGGGAAGACCAGTTCAACATCGGCCTCGATCCGGACAAGGCGCGCGAATTCCATGACGAAACACTGCCGAAGGATTCCGCCAAGGTCGCGCACTTCTGCTCGATGTGCGGCCCGCACTTCTGCTCGATGAAGATCACGCAGGACGTGCGCGAGTTCGCGGCGCAGCAGGGTGTGTCGGAAACCGAAGCGCTGAAAAAGGGGATGGAAGTGAAGGCGGTCGAGTTCGTCAAGACCGGCGCCGAAATCTATCACCGTCAGTAAGCGAATACGCGCTCCGGCGCTCCCCGCCGGATCGCCTCGCCAGGCACGAAGCCCGCTTTCGAGCGGGCTTTTTTGCGCATGCGGCGTGCCTGCCGGCCCATGCGAAACAATTGATTACGAAACCGCGCGAGCCTTAACAAGTCCTTACAGCAGCAGCGCGGGACGGCGCGTAGATTGGGGACATGCGCGGCCGCCAGCCGGTCGTGCGCCTTCCGTTCACTACCACAAGGACAACGATCATGAATTCGATTCGGCGTTTTGGGGTATACGCGCTCCTCGTCGCGACAGTAGCCAGCCTGTCGGCCTGCGATTCGATGTCGCGACGCCAGCGTGATACGGCAATCGGTGCGGGTGTCGGCGGCGTCGCCGGCGCGGCGATCGGCGGTAACGCGCTGTCGACGCTGGGCGGCGCGGCGGCTGGCGGCATCATCGGTAACCAGGTCGGCAAGTAAGCAGTCCGACATCGGCCGGCGGGGCGTCGTCGCCCCGCCGCAGGCCGCGCGGTTCAACGGCGTTTCCGCGGTGCGGAAGCGCCGTTTTCGTCTGTCGCGCCGCAACAGGCGCGGCCGCTCCACCCGGAAATGATCGGTTACCGTTTCTCATACCGTGTCATCGGTACTCGGCCTAAGCTTCAGGCATCTGCCGATAGCCGGCTCCGCCGGAGACACATCATGAACAGGACCTTCGTCGCCGCGGCACTTGCCTGCACGACGCTTGCCGGCTGCTATTACCCATACGGGTACTATCCGGGCGGCTATTACACGGCGGCGCCGGTGCCGGTACAGCCCGCGCCCGTATATGTCGATCCGGCCCCCGCCTACTACTATCCGGCGCCGGCCTATGCGCCCGCATGGGGCGGTTATTGGGGCCCGGCGCTGTCGCTCAATTTCGGCTTCGGCGGACGCGGCGGCTGGCGCCATCACTGATCTGATCGGCCGCGCCGCGCGTGGCGGGGCGTCCGCCGCCCAGCGGCAAACCGGCGAAATTGCCGTTTCTTGTCGTTTCATCCGATCATGAAACGACGGGGCGGTAACGCGGTGTAAGATTCCCCGCATCCCGTCCCCGCCCTCGCCGATCGATGTCACCCAAGAACGCTTTCCTGCTGACCGTGCTCGCCGCCCTGTGGGGCGCGTCCTTCCTGTTCATCCGAGTCGGCGTGGTCGATTTCGGCGTCGCGCCGCTGATGGCGTTGCGGGTGGGCATCGGCGCGCTGTTTCTCGCCGGCTTCGCGCTGACGCGCTTCAAACCCGCCGATCTCGGCGCCCGGCTGCGCCGTCATGCGTGGCCGTTGTTCGTCGTCGGCGCACTGAACTCGGGCATTCCGTTCTGCCTGTTCGCGTTCGCCGAACTGACGTTGTCGGCCGGCCTGACGTCGGTGATCAACGCGACGACGCCGCTCTGGGGCGCGCTCGTGGCCTACCTGTGGCTGAAGGACAAGCTGTCGCTGCCGCGCGCGCTCGGCCTCGTGATCGGTTTCGCCGGCGTGCTCACGCTCGTGTGGAACCAGATCGCGAATGCGCACGGCGAAACGGGCGCCGCCGCGACCGCCCTCGCCGCCGTCGCGGCGCTCGGTGCGACGCTGCTGTACGGCATCGCGGCCAACTACACGAAACGCAAGTTGACCGGCGTCGATCCGCTCGTCAACGCGACCGGCAGCATGATCGGCTCGACCCTCCTGCTGCTGCCGTTCGCGATCGCCACCTGGCCGGCCGCGCCGGTCAGCGCGCACGCGTGGGGCTCGGTGCTCGCCCTGGGCGTCGCCTGCACGGGCATCGCGTATTTCATCTTCTTCCACCTGATCGCGCACATCGGCCCGGCGCGAGCGATTACCGTGACGTTCGTGATCCCCGTGTTCGGCCTGCTGTGGGGCGCGCTGTTCCTCGGCGAACACGTGTCGGCCGTGATGATCGAAGGCTGCGCGATCGTGCTCGTCGGCACCGCGCTCGCGACCGGCGTGATCAAGCGGATTCCCGGGATCCGGCCGCGCAGCGGCGAAGCGACCTGACGATTCATTCAGGTGCACGCGCCGCCATCGTTCCGGCCGTGATGCCTGACGACCGGACGCCGACCGTTCATCGCCGCGCCGCGGAGGGTGCGGCAGCGCGACCGGCATTCCTCTGACGGCGACCTTCGCTCGCCTTTTGCCGGCCGCCAGGATTTCCCGCCTCGCATGCCATGCCATGCCATGCCATGCCACCGGATTGTCATGTGCGGCGGCGACGCCCGACGCTACGCGGCGGTCATGCGCGGCGCGCATGCGAGCGGCGCCGGCCGCAGTTGCATTCCCGCGTGCGTCTGGAGTTTCCCTGATACGCGAGCGGCCGCGTTCCCGTTACACTCCGAACACTTACCCGCAGAAGGCGGTCTCGATGTCCCACGTCCTTTCGCGTCCGCCGGCGCGTACGACTGCTTCAGCGTGGCGGCGCGCTGCCGTTCCGCCGCGCACTCCCGGGCACCGGTGACATGAAGCCCGCCCGCGACCTCTCGCTCGACTCCCTGCTCGAAAGCCTCACGCCGACGCCCGGCGGCTGGGTCGCCACCTATCGCACCACGACGTTGCGCAGCGTGTTCCAGCCCGTGCTGTCGATCACGCACAAGCGGGTCGTCGGTTACGAAGCGCTGCTGCGCGTCGTCGATTCGAACGGCGCACTGATCTCGCCCACCGCGCTGTTCGACAAGACGCGCGCCGACGCCGACGCGCTGCTGCTCGACCGGCTCGCGCGCTGCCTGCATACGGCCAACTTCGTCGCGCAGGGCATCGGCGACGGCTGGCTGTTCCTGAACGTCACGCCGCGCGTGCTCGACTCGGGCCTCGTGCAGCGCGAATTCGTCGAGGCGCTTTGCCGGCATTTCTCGCTGCCGCCGAACCGCATCGTGCTGGAAGTCATCGAACAGCCGGCACGCGACGAAGCCGCGCTCGCCCGCACGATCGACATGATCCAGCATCGCGACTTCCTGATCGCGATCGACGACTTCGGCACGGGATTCTCGAACTTCGACCGCGTGTGGCGCGCGCGACCCGATATCGTCAAGCTCGATCGCTCGCTTGTCGTACGCTCGACCGGTTCGGCCGACGATCGCCGCATCATGCATCACCTCGTGTCGATGCTGCATCAGGCCGGCGCGATGGTGCTCGCCGAGGGGGTCGAGAGCGACGACTCGCTGCAGGCGCTGATGGAAGCCGATATCGATTTCGTGCAGGGTTTTCAGTTCGGCCAGCCCGATGCATCGATCGCACATGCCAGCGCGGCAGCACCCGCGATGCTCGACGCCGCGTGGCAGCGCTTCATCGCGCGCCGGCATGCGCCGGTCGTCGCCGAGCAGCCGGGCTTCGACGCGATCGAGCGGCTCGTGCTGTCCGGCGCGGCGGCGTTTTCCGCAAGCGGCAACCTGCAGGACGCCGCGCAGCGCGTGTTCGCGGTGCCGGCCGCGCGCCGCGTGTTCGTCACCGACGAAACCGGCGAGCAGTTCCTGCCGTCGATCGGCGCGCGCGCCGACGACGGCCAGGCGGGCTTCACCCGCCTCTCGCCACTCTTCCCGGAAACCCACAGCAACTGGTCGCGGCGCCCGTATTTCCAGCGCGCGATCGCCGCGCCCGGACGCGTCGCGCTGATGGGCCCGCACTTCTCGTTGACGGAAGGCCGCGACTGCTACACAGCCGCCGTCGCGATCCGCGCGCAGAGCCGGCTGGTCGTGTTCTGCGTCGACTTCGTGCTCGACAGCGCCGGGACCGTGATGCGCTAGCCGGCACGACGGTGGGCAAACGACGCGCGCGCCAGTCGTTCACCCCTCATCGATTCGTCAGTCGATCACCTTCCCTCTCCCCGACTTCACCACGCTGCGGCGCGACTTGTGCTCGAGCCGCCGCTCCTTCGACGCACGCGTCGGCCGCGTGGCGACCCGCGCACGCGGCGTGAATGCCACGCCGCTGATCAACGCATCGAGTCGCGCCAGCGCGGCTTCGCGGTTCTTTTCCTGGGTGCGATATTCCTGCGACTTGATCACGACGATGCCGTCGCGCGTGATGCGCTGGTCGGACAGGGCGAGGAGCCGCTCCTTGATGACGGGCGGCAACGACGACGCGCGGATATCGAAGCGCAGGTGGATCGCGCTCGATACCTTGTTCACGTTCTGGCCGCCCGCGCCCTGCGCGCGCACGGCCGTCCATTCGACTTCGGCCGGATCGAGCGTATAGCGGATCATCATCGCGAAGCCTCCCCGCGGCGCCGTGCCAGCGCCTCGTCGACGCGTGCCGCGAGCCCCGAATCGCGTTGCGTACGCGTCGCGACCGCCTGCGCCAGCACGCGCCGCGGCCCGATCACCTGCACACGTGTGCGGGCACGCGTGACGGCCGTATAGACGAGTTCACGCGTGAGCACGCGGCCGAACGACGCCGGCAGCACGAGCGCGGCTTCGTCGAATTCCGAGCCCTGCGATTTGTGGACCGTCAGCGCGAACGCGGTTTCGTGCGGCGGCAGCGCGGCCGGCGATACCGCGCGCGCGGTGCCGTCCGCACGCCTGAACCACACGCGCAGCACACCGTGCGCGTCGGGCAGCGCAATGCCGATATCGCCGTTGAACAGCCCGAGCGCATAGTCGTTGCGCGTCACCATGATCGGCCGCCCCGTGAACCAGTGCGCGCCGACCGCCAGCGGCACCCGCGCCGCGTGGCGCACGTGCGCGGCCACGAGCGCATTGACGTGCTCCGCACCGCGCAAGCCGCTGCGAGTTGCGCACAGGATCCGGAACCGGTTGAGCGCGTCGAACAGCGGCAGCGGATCGGGCACCGGCGCGGCCAGCGTGTCGCACAACGCGTCGAGGTAAGCACCGAAGCGCCGCGCGAGCCGCTCGACCGTCGACGACGCGAGCGACTCGCCCGCATCGTCGTGGAATGATGCGGCAGCCGAATCGTCGGCGGGCAGCGCGTCGAGCGCGGCCTGCACGTCGCCGCTGCGGATCGCGAGCGACAGCCGCCCGATCGGCGAATCGAGACCGAAGCGGTAATTGCGTTCGAGCCAGACCACGCAGTCGGCGAGCGGTGCGGGTGCGGGCGTGGCTGGCGCGGCGGCCGTTTCGTCCGGCAATATCGAAGTGATCGACGCAAGCGCCGCGTCTCCCGCGTCGAACGGCGGCAGCTCGACGGCGTCGAGCCACGCAAGTTCGTCGACCTCGATCCACGCAGGGGCGTCGCCTGTCGCGCCAGCCTCACCAGGCTCACCGGTTTCGGTCAGCACCGGACCTGCGGCCGGCGGCGGCGCGACGCTGGTCGTCGAAACTTCGTGATCCTGCGGTTCGTCGTCGAAGAGCGATGCCTGTCGCTCATCGACTTTCCGTCGCGACGCCGGTTTGCGCGTAGCGGCCGCGGCAGGCGCCGGCGGCCGGACCGCGGCGGAAACCGGATCTGCAGCCGGAATCGCTGCGGTCGCGGCTTCATCCTGCACCGGCAGCGCCGCAACGAATGCCGCCTCGTCGATGCCGAGCGCCTGCGCGATGCGCGTGCGCGCCGCGGCGGTAAACGCCGGCCGCGCGCTCAACTCTGCGAACACGGCGCCCGCCTCGACCGCGGCCAGTTGGTCCTTGTCACCGAGCAGCACGAGCCGCGCACCCGGCGCGAGCGCATCGAGCAGATGCGCGGCGAGCGCGACGTCGATCATCGACGCCTCGTCGACGACGATCAGGTCGTACGGCAGCGGATTGTCGCGATGATGCCGGAAGCCGGCCGCCCCGCCGCCGCCCAGCAACCGGTGCAGCGTGAACGACGTCTCCGGCAGGCGCGCCGCGAGTTCGGGCGGCAGGTCGCCGGCCCGTGCGTGCAGCGCTTCCTGCATCCGCTGCGCGGCCTTGCCGGTCGGCGCGGCCAGCGCGACGCGCAGCCCCGGATGCGCGTCGAGCAGACAGGCCAGCACGCCGACGACGGTCGTCGTCTTGCCCGTGCCCGGGCCGCCGCTGACGATCGTCACGCGGCCCGTCAGCGCGACGATCGCCGCGACGCGCTGCCAGTCGACTTCGCCGGTTGCCGGCCCGAAGTAACGCGCGAGGCTGTCGCGCAACCGGTCGGGCGCGAGACCGTCGTCCGGCGCGGCCACGCCGGCCTGCGCGACGAGCGCATCGGCAAGCCGCCGTTCGTAGTCGAAATAGCGCGACAGGTACAGGTGGTCGTGGCGGTCGACGATCAGCGGCCGCTCGTCGCCGCGTGCGAGCGTGCCGAACGCGACCACGCCGCTCGCGGCAAGCGCCGAGCGGACTTCGTCGAGCGGTGCTTCGTAGCGCTGCGCGAGCGCGCCGAGCGCGACGCACACGTGGCCGCCCGCGGTCGCACGACTCGTCGCGAACGCGGCACGCGCCGCCCACCGCGCGGCCGCGGCCGGTGCGCCGGCACGGCGGGAAAGGTCGCCGATGCGACGCGCGAAACCTTCCGCGAGTGCGATACCGAAATCGGCGGGTTCGGGCAGGCGCGCGACGAGGCCGCCGGTAAATTCGAGCGTGTCGTCGTGCGCGTTCATGCGCGGCCCCCGTCCATCATCCGGTCGAGTGCGTCGACGAGCGCGCGCTCGGGCCGCCGCGCATGCACGCCGGCCGGTTTGCCGTCGCTGCGCCAGCCGGGCCGTACACCACGCACGAACAGGTACAGGTAGCCCGCGACATGCGTGTCGTAGTCATAGTCGGGCAGCCGCCCGCGCAGGTAGCGGTGCAGTGCGACCGTATAGAGCAGCGCCTGCAGGTGATACGCGTGATCGGCCATCGCGACGTCGAGCGCGCGCGGGCCATAGGCGTCCGGCGTCGTGCCGAGATGGTTCGACTTCCAGTCGACGATCCAGAAGCGGCCGTCGTGTTCGACGATCATGTCGATGAAACCCTTGATGAAACCGGCGAGCAAGCCCGCCTCCAGTGCAACGTCCGGGTAGCCGTGCGCGACCAGCAGGCGGCGCAGCGCCATCAGGTCGAGCGCGGGCGCCGGGAACAGGAAACCCATTTCGTCGAGCCGCTTCGCGGGATCGAGATCGGCGAGCCGCATGCCCGGCACGAGCTCGGTGCGCACGACATCGTCGACCAGCTGCACCATCATTGCCGGCAGGCGCGCGGCCAGCTCGGGCACGGCCTCGACCGGCCGGTCGTGCAGCGCGCCGAGCGCGGCCCTGGGCCACGACTCGGGCTCGGTGAAGCGGCTGAGTTCGAACAGGCGGTGCAGGCACTCGCCGGCCGCCGCGCCGCGCGGGAACACGAGGATATCGTCGTCCGGTGGCTCGGGCGCGACCATATCGGCCAATAGCCACTCGCCGTCCGGCACCACCGCGGCAAGCGCATCGTGATCGGGCCGCAGCTCGTCGTCGGGCACGGCCGCGACACCCACCTCCTCGCGCGCCATCGACGCGGTCAGCGAACTGAAGCTGGCCATCCGCCACGCATCGTGCAGCACACGTGTCGCATGGCGCGCCGCGAGCGTCTGCGACGCGTCGTGCCCGGCCGCGAGACGCTCGGGGCGCACGGGCGCCGGCAGCGGCGCGACGCTCACGGGGCCCCCCGCGAGCGCCTGCCACGCCGCATCGAGCGCGGCTTCGTCGGGCGGCTCGTCGAGCCATGCATCGAACGACTGGCCTGCGCCCGCGACGAGCCAGTTGAGCACGCTACGCCGTGATTCTCGCGTCGAGCGCGACGACAGGTACGGCCCGGCGACAACATAGCAGCGATAGACCGCGCGCGTGAGCGCCACGTAGACGAGCCGCGCGCGTTCCGCCGCCTGCTCGCGCAGCGCCTGCCGCGCCGCATGCTCGGCTGCCTCGTCGTCGCAGCCGTAATGCAGCACGGCGTCGCCCGCATCGTCGTGATACTCGCGCGCATCGGGCAACGCGGACGCGGGCGGCTCGCGCAACCCGCCGTCGTTCAGGAACGGACAGAACACGATCGCGTATTCGAGGCCTTTCGACTTGTGCACGGTGACGATCTGCACGAGGTTGCGATCGGATTCGAGCCGCAGCTGCGCTTCCTCGCCGCCGCCGTCGAGCCGTTGCGCGGCGAGCCAGCGCAGCGTCGGCGCGATGCCCGGCTGCGCGGACGCGCGCGCCTGCGTCAGTTCGGCCAGATGATTGATGTCGGTCACGCGGCGTTCGCCGTCCGCGCCGGCCATCAGTCGCTCGGCAATCCGCAGCTCCCGCGTGAACGTGCGCCACATCACCGCGAAGCCGCGCTCGCGCCACAACAGCCGATACCGCGAAAAGCGCTCGACCCAGCTCATCGCGTCGGCGCTGTCCGCCGCCGATGCTTCCCGTTGCGCATCGCCGTCGCCCTGCTCCATCCGCCACAGCGCACCGGCATCGAGGCCGAACCAGTCGGATGCGAGCGCCGCGCGCAAGCGCCGCAGGTCGCCCGGTGCATCGATCGCCGCCAGCACGCGTTCGAGCTGCTCGGCGTCATTAGTCGAGAACACCGAAGCCTGCGCCAGTTCGACGCTGCCGATGCCCCACGTCGACAGCACGCGCTTCACGAGACTGCCCTGCCGGTGCGTCTGCACCAGCACAGCGATGTTGCCCGGCGACAGCGGTGTCTCGCCGAGCCGCACGCGCCCTTCGCGCGCGCCGCGCATCAGCCGCGCGATCTCGGCGGCACAGGCCTGCGCGGCCTGTGCCTGCGCATCACGCTTGAGCAACGTGCCTTCGCCACCGGGCAACGCCCACACCCGGAAGTCGCCGGCCGGGCCCGGATCGGTTGCGTCGACGAACGGCGCGCGCGCGCGCGTGCCGGCACGCACCGCGTAGTAGTCGAGCCCGTCGAGCACGAACGCGCGCGGATTCGACATGAAGAAGCGGTTGCACGCATCGACGATCGCGGGCGTCGACCGCTGGTTGACCGCGAGCGTATAACGCTCGCTCGCCCGTGCGCGCGCGGCAAGATAGGTATGCAGATCGGCCGCGCGGAAGCTGTAGATCGCCTGCTTCGGATCGCCGACCAGAAACAGCGGGCCACCCGGCGCGAAGATCCGGTCGAAGATCGCGAACTGCAGCGGGTCGGTATCCTGGAACTCGTCGATCAGCGCGGCCGGATAGCGCGCGCGCAGCGTCTCGGCGAGCCACGGATGCGCATGCAGTGCGTGGTACAGGTTCGCGAGCAGATCGTCGAACGAGACGACGCGCCGCGTGCGTTTGCGCTCGGCCAACTCACCCGGCGCCATGTCGAGCCATTCGGCGATCAGCGCGAGCCAGCGCGCGCGCTGCGCGGCCTCGGCCGCCGCCACGGCCGCTTCGAGCGCATCGGCCACGTCGAAGAACGCGTGTTCGGGCGTCGCGCCGCCTTTTTTCGTGGCCTTCACGAGCGCGGTGCGCGTGAGCTTCAGCGCGGCCTTCGGCAGCGCAGCCGTCGCGTCGCCCTGCGCGAAATGCGCGGCCCATGCGGCCAGCGCATCGGCAACCGCTTCGGGTTTGTGCGAGCGCTGGTTGAGCGCGGGCTGCGCGGTGCGCAGCAACGCATCGATCGCTTCGCGTTCGGCCGCCCACATCCGCCCGGCCTCGGCGAAGCATTCGGCAGCCGCCGCCTCGGCCGATTCGTCCGGCTCGGTCACGCCGTCCCAGCGCAGCGCGGCAAGCGGCTTCTTCAGCCGGCGCGCGAGCTGTGCATCGAGCGCGGCCGGGCCGGCGCCCGATTCGACGAGCCAGGTCGCGAAGCCCGGCCAGCGCGCGGCTGCCGGCTCGACGCGCGTGCGCCAGAAATCCGCGGCGAGCTCGAAGCGCAGCGACGCGTCGTCGGCCTCCATGTCGAACGCGAACGGCATCGCCGCCGCGAACGGCGCTTCCTGCAACGCGCGCTGACAGAACGCATGGATCGTATGGATCGCGGCCTGGTCGAACGCGCGCAGCGCACGCCGGATCCGCTTCGCGGCCGTTTCGGGATCGAGCGCGCCGTCTTCGCCGAGCGTGGTTTCGAGTAGACGCTCGATGAACGGATCGCCGCCGTCGTCACCGGTGTCGAGCGCATGCGCGAGCTGCGCGAGGCGACCGCGAATCCGCTCGTGCAGCTCGGCGGTCGCCGCTTTCGTGAAGGTCACGACGAGGATTTCATCCGCACCGAGATCCTTCTCCAGCAACAGGCGCACATACAGTGCGCAGATGTTCCAGGTCTTGCCGGTACCGGCCGATGCCTCGATCTGGTTGACACCATCGAGCGGGCACGCGAACACGTCGAGTTCGAGCGCCTGCTGCGGCTGTGACACGGCGCTCATGCGACCTCCTTCAGATGCGCGACGAGCGGATCGAACACGAGCCGCGCGAGCGTGCCGAACGGCTCGTCGAGCGATGCATGCGCGCCGCGCCACGCGATCGCGATGGCGGGATCGTCGGCTTCGCTCACGACCCGCTCGTTGATCCAGACGCTCGCGGCCTTCGCCTCGCCGTCGGACACCCTCGCCCACGCGCTGCGCGGGAAAAACCGCAGCGGCATGCGCCGCCCCGCGCGAAACAGCGCGGCCAGCGGCGCGAGCTGCTCGAGCGGCGCCGCGACGGGCGTCAGCTCGAACGCACCGCCGCTGCCGAACCACAGCGTGCGGCGCGGGCCGTCAGGCTCCACCGCGCAGTAGACGAGATGCGCGAGCCACGCGGACAGGTAGTCGCGCGCACTCGGCCGTGCATAGCGATAGATGATCTGCCCGGCCGGCGTGAGCCGGTTCAGCGTGCCGTGCAGGTCGAACGGCGCGCTCACTGCGTCGCCCGACAGCAGCGCGTCATCGGCGCCGAACAGCGCCTGTTCGGTGTCCGGCCAGGCCGGCACGATGGTGAGCGTGAACGGCCGCCGCTCCATCCCGTCGGCCAGCGCGCGGCGCACGTTCGACGCAAGCTGCGTCATCGAACCGAGCGCCTGGTCGCGCCACACGGCGCCGGTCGCACCGCCCGGCAGTTCGGGGCTCGCGTCCGCGATGCGCAGCGCGTGATCGAGCACGCCGCCCTCGTCCGACTCGATCAGCAGCGGCAGCACGCGCTCGGCGAGCGCATCGCTACCGGCGAAGTCGAGTGCGAACGGCTCGGTGTCGAGCAGTTCGGCCTGCGCGTCGGCAAGCACGATGCCGAGCCGCGCGCGCAGCAGCGCACGTGCGGGATGCCGCCAGAAGCGTTCGAATTCGCTGAATGCGACAGGCTCGACCGGTTCGGCCGGCAGCGGCTGCGCGAAGAACGGCAGCTCGCGCGGCCCGTCGCGCGACGCCTCGGCGGCCAGCAACGTTGCGAGCGTCGCACGCTCGGCGTCGAAGGAAACGAGTTCGCTGCCGGGCTGGAAATAGGCGGCCGCGAACGGTTGCAGCGGATGCTCGACGACGAATGCACGCCGCGCGGCATCGACCGCGTCCGGTGCCGCGTCGGGCCCGGCCGTGACGAGCGCGAGATGGTCGAGCAGTTCGTCGACGAGTGCCGCGGGCGGCAACGGCGCGTTGTCGCGAATGCTGCGGCCGGTGTACGCGATCATCAGCCGGTCGCGCGCGGCGAGCAGCAGGTCGAGAAACAGGTTGCGCTCGTCGTCGCGGCGCTGCCGGTCGCCGAGCTTCGGCAACACGGCCATCAGGTCGAATTCGTCGGCACGCGCGAGGCTCGGCAGCACGCCATCGTCCATCCCGAGCAGGCAGACGACGCGATACGGCAGGCCGCGCAGGCTCGTCAGCGACGAGAACGTGACGCCGCCCCACGGCACGCCGCCGCGCGCCGGATCGTCGAGCGCGGCGGCCAGCCCCGCCCGGACGACGGCCGCCGGCAACGCTTCGTCGGGCGCGCCCTCCGTCATCGCGGCCAGCATCGCGTCGAGCGCGTCGCGCACGCCCGCGAGCGCGTCCGCATACGCGGCGCCCGAATCGAAGAACCGCGCGAGCGTGTCGGCGAACAGCTCGCTCCAGCCTTGCGGCGTATGCGATTCGGCCAGCCGCCGCGCGAAGCCGTCGAGATCGTCGGTGAAGCGTGCGAGCCGGCCGAGCAGTTCGGCCTCGCTGCCGGTGGCCGCCTCGATCGGCAGCCACGCGCCGACCGGCGCCGCGCCTTCCGGCATCGCATAACCGAGAAAGAGCCGCGCGAGCGCATCGGAGAACGTATGGCGCGGCGACGGCACGGCCGCGTCGTCGCTCGCGAGCGGCGACAGCCCGCGCCGCGCGCCGGCGGCCGCGAGCCAGGTCTGCACCGTCTCGAGCGCGGCCGCATCGATACCGTAGCGCGCCGCCACCGCGTCGACGCGCAGCCATTCGACCAGTTCGGGTGCGCCGACCTGCCGCTCCGGCAACGCGAGCCAGTCGAGCAGCACGCGCGCGACCGGGTTCGCCTGCGACGGCGGCAGGCCGGTGATCCGGTAAGGCACACGCGAGCCGCCGGCGCCGGCCGTGCCGAACACGGCGTCGATCAGCGGCCCGGCCGCCGCGAGATCGGCCACCGCGACGAGCACGTCGGACGGTTGCAGGCTCGCGTCGGCGTCGAACCACGCGAGCAGCCGGTCGTGCAGCACCTCGAGCTGGCGCGCGAGGCTGTGGCACACGTGCACTTCGATCCCGCGCTCGGCCGGCGTATCGCCGATTTCGGCCTCCGGCTGCAGTTCGAGGATCGCGTTCTGCACGCGCGCGAGCCACGTCGGCGCGGGATTCTCGACGAAACGCGACGCGTCGCCCGACGCGGCGCTTTCAGTCAGCTCGTGCAGCATGTGCAGCTGCGCCTGGGTCTGCCGGCCCCATTCGGCGAGCAGCGGATGGCCGACTTCCTGGTAATCGAGCCGCCCGGCCGCATCGAGCGCCTCGGCATGCGCGGCGGTCACGATGTCGAACCAGAATTCGCGGCACGGGTTCAGCGCATAGACGCGCACATCGATCCAGCGCGACAGCTCGCGCAGCAAGGCGACGTGCAGCGGCGGCATCGTCGGCAGCGCGAACACGCTGACCGATTCCGGCCAGTCCGCGCGCGCGATGGCGTCGGGATCGAGATGGCGCGCCTCGACGAGGAAACGGTGCGCCGGCGGCGTGCCGCTGTCGCTCAGCTCCGCGAGCAGCGCGCGCCACAGCGCGGCCTGCCAGCGTTCGTCGTCGCGCGCGGCGTCGCTGATCCCGCGCGGCGCGCCGTCGCCCGCGAGCACGGACTCGCCAGCCTGCCATGCGGCCAGCCATTCGGGACGATAAGTCAGGTAATGATCGAGCACGGCCGCGACGCGGTGCGCCAGCTCGTAGCGCATCGCATCGTCGGACGCGGACAGATACGCGGCCAGCCGCGGCGACGCGAGCCACGGCGCACCGTCGTTCGCCTGTGCAAACAGCCGGTAGCAGCGCCACACGAGGCGATCGGGTGCGAACGGCGAACGCGCTGGGACCGCCAGCACGCGGCCGATCTGCGCCCACAGCCATTGGGCGAGATACGTGAACTCGACGTTCGCGCACACGCCGTTGCGCGCGGCGATGTCGAGCTCGAGACGGCGGCGCAGCGCCGCGCTCGGCACGATGACCTGTTGCGACGCCCACGGGCCATTGCGGGCCGGGAACGCGGCCAGATCCTCGAGCAGCGCATCGGCCAGCGTTTCGTGACGGTTCGAATAGAAGAGATGGAGCATGAGGCAGGCGTCGGAACCTCGCGCCGGCCGGGCCGGGCGAACAGGATCACCAAGGATAGCAAATGGGCCGCCGTCGCGAACCTCGTCCGGAAAGCCTGGTTTTACGGACCGCGAAATACGATAGACTCGTCGCCAGTCAAGATGCCGCCCCCGGGCGTCTTCGTCTGCTATTCAGCCCATCGATGCGCTATTCGGTCGAAATCAGAAAGTTTTTCTACAGCCAGTACTTTTTCGGCGGCCTGCGGATCGCGGTCGGCGTCTCGCTGCCGGCCGTGCTGTGCCTGATCGTGTTTCACAACCGGGAGCTCGGCTTCACGATCTCGACGGGCGCGCTCGGCGCCTGCGTCGTCGACATGCCGGGCCCGCTCAAGTACAAGCACAACGAAATGCTCGCTTGCAGCGTGATCGGTTTTCTGGCCGCGCTCGCCACCGGCCTCGCGACACCGAACATCTTCGTGCTGTGGCTCACCATCGTGCCGCTCACCTTCGTGCTGTCGCTGATCGTCGTCTACGGCAACCGCTGGCCGCAGATCAGCTTCGCGACGCTGTTCATGATGGTGATGACGCTCGAGGAGAAGTTCACGCCGCTGCAGGCGTTCATCAACGCCGGCTGGATTCTCGCGGGCGGCCTCTGGTACACGTACTGGGCCACGCTCGTGTCGCAATGGCAGGCGCGCCGGATCGAGCAGCAGGCGCTTGCCGAGAGCCTGTTCGCGTGCGCCGACTACCTGCTCGCGCGCGCGCAGTTCTACGATCTCGATGCCGATCTCGACGAGTGCTACCGCAATCTCGTCGCGAAGCAGATCACGGCGGTCGAAACGCAGGAAACCGCGCGCGACATCGTGCTGCGCAACCTGCCGAAGCTGCGGCGCGGCAAGCTCGACCCCGCCCGCACGACGATGTACAACCTGTTCATCAACAGCGTCGACCTGCACGAGCTGTTCGTCGGCGCGCACACCGATTACCCGCTCGTGCGCAATACGTTCGGCGGCTCGGACCTGATCATTTTCTATCGAGACCTGATCCGCAAGGCCGCCGCCGATCTCGAGGAGGTCGGCCTCTCGGTGCTCGAAAACCGCGCGCCGCATTCGCACATCAGCGTGAAGGCCGAGCTGCGCGCGATCGAGTACGAGATCGAGCTGATGCGCAAGAAGAACTTCCCGGCCACCAACGCGGAAGCGTATGCGGCCGTGCTGGCCACGTTCCGGCGCATCTGGAGCGCGACGCGCCTGATCGACCGGATGCGCCGCAACCTGTCGGGCCACGCCGATCCGCAGCAAACCGAACTGAAGATCGACAAGGCGCTCACGCGCTTCCTGCAGCGCCGCCGCATGTCGCCGCTGCTGATCTTCTCGAACCTGAACATGCGCTCGCCGAGCTTTCGCCATGCGCTGCGCGTGACGATCGCCGTGGCGGTCGGCTTCTGGATCGGCCGGCTGCTGCCGCTCACGAACGCGTACTGGATCGTGATGACCACCATCATCATCCTGAAGCCCGGCTACTCGCTGACCAAGCAGCGCAACGCGGCGCGTATCGTCGGTACGCTGATCGGCTGCGCGGCGAGCGTCGCGCTGATCTACACGGTCAAGGATACGCACCTGCTGATCGCGATCATGTTCGGGTCGATGGTGATGAGCTACAGCCTGCTGCTGTTCAACTACGCGGCGAGCGTCGTGTTCACGTCGTCGTACGTGCTGCTGATGTTCCACCTGCTCGCGCCGGGCAGCATGCGGATCATCGGCGAGCGCGCGATCGACACGGTGGTCGGCTGCATGATCGCGATCGCCGCGAGCCGGCTGTTCCCGTACTGGGAATACCGGCTGATGGGCAAGCAGGTCGCCGACATGCTCACCGCCACCCGCAAGTATTTCGAGGCCGTGTGGCGCGCGGGGCGCGGCATGTCGCCGCCGCCGGTGCCGGCCGCCGACGGCGCGGCCGTCGTGCCGGTGGTCGCCGCGGCCATCGAGACGCCGGCCACGGCCCTCGACGACGACTACCGCTACCGCCTCGCCCGCAAGGACGTGCACATCGCGTTCGCGAATCTTGGGCAGGCGTTCCAGCGGATGATGATCGAGCCGAAGGCGCACCAGCGCTTCGTGCCCGAACTGAACGACCTGCTCGTGCAGACGCACGTGCTCGGCGCGCAGATCACGGCCGCCGCGCCGCTGATCCGCACGGCCTGCGCGGCCGACGGCAGCCTCCTCCACGACGACGCGCTGCATCGCGGCCTCGCCGCGGTGCTCGACAATCTCGAGAAGGCCGAGGCGGGCGAGCCGCCGCCCGCCGACCAGCTCGACGCGTCGAAGCAGATCACGCGCGACCTCGACGCGATGGTCGTGTCCGCGGAGAAATCCGATGCGGTGGGGGCCGAGCTCACGCACGACCTGAAGGTGCTCGCGCACCAGTGCAAGCAGATGCTGGCGTCGTCGCTGCTGATCCGCAAGGATGCGAGCGTGATCCGCCTGCCCGCCTGACCCAGGCTTTACCCCGCCGGTGGCCGGCCCGCGCATGTCGCGGATCGGCCCCGGCGCTCCCCGATTCAGCGATCCCCGAAGCATGACCCGCCCGTTCCACGCGGCCCGCGCCCTCGAAGCGCGACCGCCCAGCCCCCCATTGCGCCCGTCGCGCCAGTCAGGGAATACCCGATTCCGGTCACCCGGCCCGGCTTGTTATCATTCGTTCACATTTAAGTTGTATAGACAACTTGAGACAATCGGACCGGCTCCGCTCGCCCGGTCCGTCGCATAACGATATCGGAGACACGATGAAAAACTTGCAGCGCCACCTGAGCGCGCGGCACATCCGCTTTCTCGCGCTGGGTTCGGCGATCGGCACGGGCCTGTTCTACGGGTCGGCGTCCGCGATCCAGCTCGCGGGCCCGGCCGTGATCCTGGCGTACATCCTGGGCGGCGCGGCCGTCTACATGGTGATGCGCGCGCTCGGCGAGATGGCCGTGCGCGAACCCGTCGCCGGCTCGTTCGGCCACTACGCGACCGAGAACCTCGGCCCGTTCGCCGGATTCGTCACCGGCTGGACCTACACGCTCGAAATGGTGATCGTCGCGATCGCCGACATCACCGCCTTCGGCATCTACATGGGCTTCTGGTTTCCGGATGTCCCGCAATGGATCTGGGTTCTCGGCGTGGTCGCGATCATCTGCGGGCTGAACCTGTGCCACGTGAAGGTGTTCGGCGAACTCGAGTTCTGGCTGTCGATCATCAAGGTCGGCGCGATCATTGCGATGATCGGCGGCGGCGTCGCGATCCTGCTGACCGGCATGCACTTCGGCCACTCGGCCGACGTGCCGACGTTCGCGAACCTGTGGAACCACGGCGGCTTCCTGCCGAACGGCGTCGGCGGGCTGATCGCGTCGCTGTCGGTCGTGATCTTCGCGTACGGCGGGATCGAGGTGATCGGCATGAGCGCCGGCGAGGCGAAGGATCCCGAGCGCGTGATTCCGCGCGCGATCAACGCGGTGCCCGCGCGCATCCTGCTGTTCTACGTGCTGACGATGGTCGTGCTGATGTCGATCAGCCCGTGGACGGGTGTCGGCAACGACGGCAGCCCGTTCGTGCAGATCTTCTCGGCACTCGGCGTGAAGTCGGCCGCGACGATCCTGAATCTCGTCGTGATCAGCGCGGCGATCTCCGCGATCAACAGCGACATCTTCGGCGCAGGCCGGATGATGTTCGGGATGGCGCGCCAGGGCCAGGCGCCTGCCGTGCTGATGACGACGTCGCGGCACGGTGTGCCGTGGGTCACGGTGCTCGTGATGGCGGTCGCGCTGCTCGTCGGCGTGCTGCTCAACTACCTGATGCCGAAGGACGTGTTCCTGATGGTCGCGGCGATCGCGACGTTCGCCACCGTGTGGGTGTGGCTGATGATCCTGCTGTCGCAGGTCGCGATGCGCCGCCGGCTGTCGAGCGCCGAAGTCGCGGCGCTGAAGTTCAAGGTGCCGTTGTGGCCGGTCGCGCCGGCACTGACGATCGCGTTCATGGGCTTCGTGATCGTGATGCTCGGCTGGTTCGAGGACACGCGCGTCGCGCTGGTCGTCGGCGCGGCCTGGCTCGCGCTGCTCGCGGTCGTGTTCTACGCACGGATCCGCCCGAAATTCGCCCCTGCGTCACGTTGACGCACGACTGACCTGCCTACGCGGCGCGCCGGTTCCGGCGCCCGCTTCTCTCCCGGCTCCGCGCGGCATCCAGCGCGCCAGCAGCCGGGGATTCCGCCCCTTCGCATGCACCTGCGGGCGCGGCCCGCCGGGCCGCGCATCGGCACGTCAGTGCGACGCCGCGCTCGCGGCCTCGGCCGGATGGGCCTCGTCGTACGCGTGCTTCTGCGAAATCGCGTTGTACAGGATCGTCCCGATCACGAGCAGCACGGCCACGACGATCAGGATGCTCACGTTGCGGACAGGATTCTTCTTGCGCTGATCGTTCATGGTCGGGGCGACTCCGTCAAATTCATCGAAGCGGGCATTCTACGCGCTTGCGCGCCCGCTGCGACGCGCCGTTTCCGGCCCCCCTTCCCCGCCCTCCCCGCGCCCATCGCAAGCTTTCATTTGATAATCGTTCCTATTTCGATCTAGAATCTCGAGTCTTTCATTTTGTAATGTTTCGGATCGCTCGGGCGGCAGGCGCGCTCCGGAACGCTCCCTTCGTCCACCTGCCCCTTCCGGAGTCTTCATGTCGAATCCGCGCACCCGCCTGCTGCCGCTTGCCGGCGCCCTCGCCCTTGCCGCCGCCGCTTTCGCGCCGCTGGCCCAGGCAGCCGAGGAAGTGAGCCTGTACACCACCCGCGAACCGAAGCTGATCCAGCCGCTCATCGACGCGTTCACGAAGCAGAGCGGCGTCAAGGTCAACACGGTGTTCGTGAAGGACGGCCTGCTCGAGCGTGTGAAGGCGGAAGGCGCGCAGTCGCCGGCCGACGTGCTGATGACGGTCGACGTCGGCAACCTGCTCGATCTCGTCGACGGCGGGCTCACGCAGCCGGTGCGCTCGAAGGCGCTCGACGACGCGATTCCCGCGAACCTGCGCGGTGCGAACGGCGACTGGTACGCGCTGTCGCTGCGCGATCGCGTGCTGTACGTCGAGAAGGACCTGAAGGTCGACGCGTTCCGCTACGAGGATCTCGCCGATCCGAAATGGAAGGGCAAGGTCTGCATCCGCTCGGGCCAGCACCCGTACAACACGGCGCTCGTCGCGGCGATGATCGCGCACGATGGCGAAGCGGCGACCGAGAAGTGGCTGCGCGGCGTGAAGGCGAACCTCGCGCGCAAGGCAACGGGCGGCGACCGCGACGTCGCGCGCGACATCCTCGGCGGCATCTGCGACGTCGGCCTCGCGAACGCTTACTACGTCGGTCACATGAAGAACGCGGAGCCCGGCAGCGACGCGCGCAAGTGGGGCGACGCGATCAAGGTCGTGCGGCCGACGTTCGCGAACGCGAAGAGCGGCGGCACGCACGTGAACATCAGCGGCGCGACGGTCGCGAAGCACGCGCCGCACAAGGCCAACGCGGTGAAACTGCTCGAGTACCTCGTGTCGCCGGAAGCGCAGGCGCTGTATGCGCAGGCGAACTACGAATACCCGGTGCGCGCGAACGTGAAGCTCGACCCGGTGATCGCCAGCTTCGGCACGCTGAAGATCGACCCGCTGCCGCTGGCGGACATCGCGAAGCATCGCAAGCAGGCGAGCCAGTTGGTCGACAAGGTCGGTTTTGACAACTGACGCAACCACCGCCGGCGGCGCGCGCCGCCCGCCCGGCCGGCCGCGCGTGTTGCCGCGCGCGGGCAGCCTGTGGCTGCTCGCGGCGCTGGCGATCGCCGCGGCGGTCGCGGCGCCGCTTGCGGTGCTCGTGGCCGCCGCGTTCGACGCCGATCTCGCGCACTGGCGCCATCTCGCCGAATTCGTGCTGCCGCAGGCACTCGTCAATACGCTGCTGCTGCTCGCGGGCGTCGGCGCGATCGTGTCGATCGTCGGCACGGGCTGCGCGTGGCTCGTGACCGCGTACGACTTTCCCGGCCGCCGGATGCTGACGTGGGCGCTGCTGCTGCCGCTCGCGGTTCCCACCTACATCGTCGCGTTCGCCTATCTCGACCTGCTGCACCCGATCGGCCCGGTACAGGGCGCGGTCCGCTGGCTGCTCGGCTTCGACAGCCCGCGCCAGTTCCGCCTGCCCGACCTGCGTTCGCTGCCCGGCGCGATTTTCGTGCTCGGCTTCGTGCTGTATCCCTATGTTTACCTGAGCACGCGCGCGATGTTCGTCACGCAGTCCGCGAGCCTGCTCGAAGCCGCGCGCACGCTCGGCGCGGGACGCATGGCCACGTTCTGGCGCGTCGTCGTGCCGCTCGCGCGGCCCGCGATCGCGGTGGGCGTGAGCCTCGCGCTGCTCGAAACGCTGAACGATATCGGCGCGTCGGAATTCCTTGGTGTGCAGACGCTGACCGTGTCCGTCTACACGACGTGGATCACGCGCTCCGATCTCGCCGGCGCCGCGCAGATCGCGCTCGCGATGCTCGCGATCGTCGTCGGCATGATCGTGCTCGAACGCTACGGACGCCGCCGCCAGCGCTATGCGCATAGCCGGCGCATGCGGCCGATCGCGCCGCGCCGCCTGACGGGCACGGCGGCCTTGGGCGCCGCGGTGCTCGGCTGGCTGCCCGTGCTGCTCGGCTTCGGCGCACCGGCCGCGTACCTCGCGGTCGAGACGGCCAAGCGGCTGCACCTGGTCGGCGGCGTATCCGCACAACTGATGACCGGGCTCGCGAACACACTGACGATCGCCACCGCCGCCACCCTCGCGACGCTCGTGTGCGGGCTCGTCGTCGCATGGGCGGCGCGCGCGCAACGCGACAGCGCCCGCGCGGGCCCGGCCCGCGTGGGCGCGAGAATCGCGAGCCTCGGCTATGCGGTGCCCGGCACCGTGCTCGCGATCGGCCTGCTGATCCCGTTCGCGGCGGCCGACCGGCTGTTCGGCGCGGCGCTCGGCCGCGACGGGCTGCTGCTGATGGGTTCGACCGCCGCGCTCGTGATCGCCTATACCGTGCGCTTTCTCGCGATCCCGGCCGGCAGCATCGAGGCCGGCCTCGCGCGCATCCCGCCGTCGCTGGAACAGGCGGCGCGCTCGC
This sequence comes from Burkholderia sp. AU33423, assembly GCF_002223135.1. NCBI lineage: Bacteria > Pseudomonadati > Pseudomonadota > Betaproteobacteria > Burkholderiales > Burkholderiaceae > Burkholderia > Burkholderia sp. AU33423. The sequence goes on along the minus strand of NZ_NKFH01000004.1, from coordinate 782,932 downwards.
TCGGCGAGACGGCCGGCGGCACGCTGCGCCGCGTGCACCTGCCGCTGCTGCGGCCCGCGCTCACGACGAGCGCGCTGCTGGTGTTCGTCGACGCGATGAAGGAATTGCCGGCGACGCTGCTGCTGCGTCCGCTGAACTTCGACACGCTCGCGACCTGGCTGTATGCGGAAGCCGCGCGCGGCACCTACGAGGAAGGCGCGGTCGCCGCGCTCGCGATCGTGCTGGCCGGGCTCGTGCCCGTGATCCTGCTCGCCCGCACCCGCTACAAGATCGGAGCCTGACACCGTGAACCTGCTCGAACTCGACGACCTCTGCCTCGCCTACGACACGCCGCACGGCCGCCGCACCGTGGTCGACGGGCTGAGCCTCGCGCTGCCGCGCGGCGACATCGGCTGCCTGCTCGGCGCGTCCGGCTGCGGCAAGACCACCGTGCTGCGCGCAATCGCCGGCTTCGAGCCGGTGCGCATGGGGCGCATCATGCTGGACGGCGTGCCCGTCGCGGCGCCATCGCTCGACGTGCCGCCCGAGCGGCGGCGCATCGGCATGATGTTCCAGGATTACGCGCTGTTCCCGCACCTGAGCGCGGCGGACAACGTCGCCTTCGGCCTGCGGCGCATGCCGAAGGCCGAACGACGCCTGCGTGTCGCGGAGATGCTCGAACTCGTCGGCCTGGCCGATTCCGGCGGCGCGTATCCACACGAGCTGTCGGGCGGCCAGCAGCAGCGCGTCGCACTCGCGCGTGCGCTCGCACCGTCACCGGAGCTACTGCTGCTCGACGAACCGTTCTCGAATCTCGACGTCGATATGCGCGAGCGGCTTGCGTTCGAGCTGCGCGACATCCTGAAACGCACCGGCCACACCGCGATCCTCGTCACGCACAACCAGGCCGAGGCGTTCGCGATCGCCGACCGGATCGGCGTGATGAAGGACGGCCAGCTCGCGCAATGGGATACGCCGTACGCGCTGCATCACCATCCGGCCAGCCCGTTTGTCGCGGATTTCGTGCGCCGCGACGCGCTGGCCGACGAACGCGCGCGCGCACTGGCGCGCGGCCGCTGAACCCGCGGGCGCGATACGCGCCCGCGTCGTTTCATCGCCGCGTTTCATCGCCGCGTTTCGTTCCTGCGTTTCATTGCCGCGTCAGGCCGGCTCGGCAAGATCGCGCACGGGCAGCGCGGTCGAATACTTGATCTGCTCCATCGCGAACGACGAGCTGACGTCGAACAGCGGCACCGCACGAATCAACTGCTTGTAGACGCGGTCGTAATCGTCGATGCCGGCCACCACGACGCGCAGCAGGTAATCGGTCTCGCCGCTCATCCGGTACACCTCGACCACTTCCGGCATGTCGCGCACGGCCTGCGTGAAACGCTGCGCCCATTCCTCGGTGTGCTGGTTCGTGCGGATCGCGACGAACACGGTCGTGCCGACCCCGAGCTTGCGCGGATCGCACAGCGCAACCTGCGCGCGAATCGCGCCGGTTTCCTTGAGCCGCTGCACGCGCTTCCAGCACGGCGTCTGCGACAGGTTCACGCGCTGCGCCAGTTCCGCGATCGGCAGCGTGGCATCCGCCTGCAACAGCTCCAGCAGCTTGCGATCGATGGCGTCCATTTCTCCAGTCCCTCGTAGATAGAAATTTATTCTATTCATCCTGCACAACGGGGAACAATATGAAAACGGCTTCGCCGCGTCGACCGGTATAAATACCGATCCGGTACGCGCGCGGAGCGAGCGGATCCGCCGCCACACCGCACGCGCCAAATGAAACAGGCGATCCCGCCCGTGAAGGTGGAATCGCCTGGCGTTCCTGCACGTCGCGGCCAGCCCGGCGCTCACGCGCCACGGGCCAGCGTCAGCGCACCGCTCAATACGCGACCGTCGCGATCTCGTGCACGAAGCTGCCTTGCTCGAGCGCGTCGACGAACGCGATCGCGTAGTCTTCCGCCGAGATCTTGCTGTTGCCTTGCGCATCCACGATCAGCTTGCCGACGCCCGTGCGGAACGTACCCGTCCGCTCGCCCGGGGCGATCAGTGCAGCCGGCGCGAAGAACGTCCAGTCGAGATCGCCGACCGTCTTCAGGTAGTCGAGCGCGTCGCGGTGCGCGAGCGCGACCGCCTTGTACGCTTCCGGGAAACCTTCGCTGTCGACGAGCTGCTTGCCCGGCGCAACTTCGAGCGAACCCGCGCCGCCCACCACCACGAGCCGCTTCAGCCCCGCCTGGCGCGTGCCGGCGACCAGCGCCTTCGCAGCGGCGACGACCTTCGCCGCATCATCCTGCTTCGGACCGTACGCGCTCGCGACGACGTCATGGCCCGGCAGGGCGGCCGCAATGCTGGCCGCGTCGAACAGGTCGGCCGCCTTCGCGGTGATGCCGTCGCCGGCTGCACCCGGATGGCGCGACAGCGCGGTCACGCGATGGCCGCGTCGTGCAGCTTCCGCGGCGATGCGCGAGCCGATCGTGCCGGTGGCGCCGAACAGCGCGATATTCAAGGTACGTTGCGTCATATCGATTCTCCAGTAAGAAAAATATGTAACGTAGTTAATTACATATAAGACCGAAAAAAAACGGGGCAAAGCCCCCGTTGTGCCGGTCGCCACGCGTCTCGCGCCGTCCGGCTTCCTGCCCTGCTGCCGCTCACCCGCCGGCGCGTGTCGCCTGCTGCGTGCGCTGCTCCAGATCCAGCACGTCGGCCGTGACGTCGGCCAGCGTGCGCGTGCCAAGCGATGCTTCCATCGCACGCTGCGCGTCGCCGATGTAGTCGATCAGCGCGCCCTGGATGTGCCGCCCGACGAGACACGCCGGATTCGGCGCCTCACGGTGCAGCGCAAACAGTTGCGCATCGTCGACCGCGCGATACACGTCGAGCAGCGTGATCGCGCCGGGCTCGCGCGCCAGCAGCGCACCGCCGCCCGCACCCAGTTGCGACGTGGTCAGCCCTGCGGCCGCCAGCATCGACAGCAACCGGCGGATCAGCGCCGGATTCGTGTTCACGCTACCCGCGATGATGTCGGACGACAACGGCACGCCCTCCTGCATCGACAGCAAGGCAAGCACGTGGACGGCAAACGCGAACCGGCTGCTGGTATTCATTCCTGACTCACTTGACGACGCCGGCCCATCCCGCAGCCGGCGACATGTGTAACTACTATAATTACATTTAGCGGATCATGCAAGCCCGCGTCACTCTCCGCTCGCGGGCTTGGCGCCCGACGCATTCTGCTGGCTCCACTGCTGGAGCTTCTTGCCGGCTTCGGCGATCTTCGCGCCGGCTTCGGAAGCCGCATGCGCGACGACCGCGGACGCGGCCGCGTCGATCTGCGCCTGCGCGGCGGATGCGAGGCCGCTCGCGGACAGCGGCGGCACGGCCGACGCCGCGGAGGCGATGCCGGCCTTCGCGGCGTTGAGCTGCTGGTTGACGGTGCTCGCCACCTGGTCGAGCGCCTTGGCCGCATTGTTCGCGGCATCGGCGGCCGCGCTCGCGGCCGTATCGGGTTGCGTGGCCGGCGCGCCGGACTTCTCGCAGCCCGCGAGCAACAACAGCGCACCGGCGGCCACGGCCGCCAATACGGACCCGGGCACGCGACGCGCCCGCGATGTCTTCATGTTCATCAGCAATCTCCGGCCGCGCGTCGCGCGGCCTCGTGGTTGGACCGACGTCGATGATACCGCCTGTGGAACAGGGCCAATCACGCGCCGCTATTAAAAATGGCTTTCAATTTCGGACTCGTCTGATTTAATCGCACACGCGAGGACACTAAAGTGGGCACGCTTCAACCCGCTTTGGACGTGCCCCTTTTTCCCATGAATTTTCTCGTCGACTGGCTCATCGCCCTGGCCGCCGTGCTCGCCGCCACCCTGTTCCTGTGCCTGCGCCCGCCGTCGGCCCATCGCCTGGCCGAATCCGGGCGCCCGCGCCGCGTCGCGTCCGCGCGCCTGCTCACGCAGGCCGTGATCGGCTTCTGGACGGCCGCGCTGATCGTCGCGGAAGGCATCCTCGGCCCGACCGCCGACGGCCAGTCGCTGGCGGGCTTCGCGGCACTCGCGTTTGCCGCCCTCGGGCTGACGACCGTCGCCGCCTACTGGTCGGCGTGCGCGCTGCGGCTGCGCCGGCCGCCGCTGCTGTTCCCACGTCACTGATGCGCCGGAACGGTGCGCAGCGACCTACCTTCGCGCACCACGACGCACCACACCGCGCCAATCGGCACGTCACACGCACCAGTTCTGCACGTGTCGCACCACACGCGTGCACCCCGAATCACATAGCATACGCATCGGCCGCGCCCCCTTCCCGTGCACGATTCACCGGATTGCCGCACCACACGGTGTTGAAGCACCAACTCCACGCAGCCGTTCACCAAGTTGGCTCGATACTTGCGTTCCTCGCCCGTTTTTTGCGCAAGGAAGCCACGGCATGGATGGTCTGAAATCCGGCGTCGATACACTGTTCCTGTTGATCGGCGCCGTCATGGTGCTCGCGATGCACGCGGGCTTTGCTTTTCTCGAACTCGGCACGGTCCGCAAGAAGAACCAGGTCAACGCGCTCGTGAAGATCCTGGTCGACTTCTCGGTGTCGACGCTCGCGTACTTCTTCATCGGCTACACGATCGCGTACGGTGTCGAGTTCTTCGACGACATCGGCACGCTGTCGCAGCACAGCGGCTATGCGCTCGTGCGCTTCTTCTTCCTGCTGACCTTCGCGGCGGCGATCCCCGCGATCGTGTCCGGCGGCATCGCCGAACGCGCGAAGTTCAATCCGCAGCTCGTGGCGACGCTGATCATCGTCGGCTTCATCTATCCGTTCTTCGAAGGGATCGCCTGGAACGAACGCTTCGGCGTGCAGGCCTGGCTCACGCACGCGTTCGGTGCGCCATTCCATGATTTCGCGGGTTCCGTCGTCGTGCACGCGTTCGGCGGCTGGGTCGCGCTGCCGGCCGTGCTGCTGCTCGGCGCGCGCCACGGCCGCTATGCGAAGGACGGCCGGATCGCCGCGCACCCGCCGTCGAACATCCCGTTCCTCGCGCTCGGCGCGTGGGTGCTCGCGGTCGGCTGGTTCGGCTTCAACGTGATGAGCGCGCAGACGCTCGACAAGATCAGCGGCCTCGTCGCCGTGAACTCGCTGATGGCGATGGTCGGCGGCACGCTCGCCGCGTGGATGGCCGGCCGCAACGACCCGGGCTTCACGTACAACGGGCCGCTCGCGGGTCTCGTCGCGGTGTGCGCGGGTTCCGACGTGATGCACCCGATCGGCGCGCTCGTCACGGGCGCCGCGGCCGGCGCGCTGTTCGTCGCGATGTTCACCTGCGTGCAGAACAAGTGGCGCATCGACGACGTGCTCGGCGTGTGGCCGCTGCACGGCATGTGCGGCGCGCTCGGCGGTCTCGCGGCCGGCGTGTTCGGCCTGCCAGCACTCGGCGGTCTCGGCGGCGTGTCGTTCATGTCGCAGCTCGTCGGCACGCTCGGCGGCATCGCGATCGCGACCGCGGGCGGCACGCTCGTCTACGGCGCGCTGAAAGCGACCGTCGGGCTGCGCCTCGACCGCGAAGCCGAGTTCGACGGCGCGGACCTGTCGATCCACCGCATCTCGGCGACGCCCGAACGCGATTGAGCGCAAACGCTTGCGACCGGCGGCCGTCCGTTCACCTGACGGCCGCCCGACACATCATTACGTTTTCAATTCAAAAAACTTTCATCTAGCGTCCCTACACTTCCGTCCAGTTTTCAATTTGCCTTCGCCGAGCTTGCCGATCGCCTGCTTCGCGAAGGCCATTCTTCCAACAACTGAAACTGGACTCCACATGCCCGCGTTGCCCAATACTTCCCGTCGTCAGGCCCTGAAGATCCTCGCCGGCGCGCCGATGCTTCCGCTTTCCGGCCTCGCGCTGCCGGCCCTGCTGACGGGTTGCGGCGGCGACGACAATCCGGCGTCGACGCCGGCCCCGGTCGCCGCCGCGTACACGTCGGCGACGTTCTCGGCGATGGCCGCTCCGACGCTCGACAACGCGGCCGCGATGGCCACGACGACGGTCGGCTCGACGCTGTCGGTGTCGTTCTCGGACGGCTCGGCGCGCAACTTCAAGCTGGCGTACCGGCCGTTCTTCGTGACGGGCGACCTGGTGCCGGACGGCAAGGGCGGCACGACGCTCGCGGGCGGCTACTACGACATCAACAACCAGCCGATCATCGACCGCTCGGTGGCCGGTAAGGAACGCCAGTTCTATTCCGACTGCCCGGACGGCAGTTCGCTGCTGACGCTGAAGAACGCGAACGTGCCCGGCGTGAAGGGCAACACGGTGTTCGCGGTCGTGCAGTTCGAATACACGACGCGCGACCAGGCCAGCGCATCGCAATACGGCCAGCTGCCGTCGCCGATCGCGGTGCTGACGCTCGATCAGGATCCGGCCAACGGCGCGCTGAAGGTCGTCAAGTACCACAACGTCGACACGTCGAAGGCGCACGGGCTGTGGATCACGTGCGGCGCGAGCCTGTCGCCGTGGGGCACGCACCTGTCGAGCGAGGAGTACGAGCCGGACGCGACGAAGGTCGCGACCGACGCGCAGTTCAAGGCGTTCAGCAAGAACACCTTCGGCGACGAGACGAAGGCGAACCCCTACCACTACGGCCACCTGCCCGAGATCACCGTGAATCCGGACGGCACGGGCAGCGTGAAGAAGCACTACTGCCTCGGCCGCATCTCGCACGAGCTGATCCAGGTGATGCCGGACCAGCGCACCGTGATGATGGGTGACGACGCCACCAACGGCGGCCTGTTCATGTTCGTCGCCGACAAGGCGGCCGACCTGTCGGCCGGCACGCTGTACGTCGCGAAGTGGACGCAGACGTCGTCCGCCGGCGCGGGCACCGCGACGCTCACATGGATCAAGATCGGCCACGCGACCAGCAGCGAGATCGAAGCGCTCGCGAACACGCTGAAGGCGTCGGACATCATGGACCTGGTGACTACCGACCCGAACGATGCGAGCTACACGAAGATCCACTTCGGCGGCAAGTTCAACTGGATGCGCGTGAAGCCGGGGATGGAAAAAGCGGCCGCGTTCCTCGAGACGCACCGCTACGCGGCGCTGCTCGGCGGCAGCATGGCGTTCACGAAGCTCGAAGGCACGACCGTGAACGCGAAGGACAAGATCGTCTACACGGCGATGTCGCGGATCGAAACGTCGATGGTCAAGGGCAATGCGGTGTCGCGCGACGTCGCGGTCGACAAGAAGATCGCCGCGGGCGCCGTCTATGCACTGAACCTGAAGGGCAGCCAGCGCGACACGACGGGCAGCACGATCGACAGCGAGTGGGTGCCGGTCGACATGGGCGCGCCGGCCGCGCTCGTCGGCGAGGATCTCGCCGCGGCCGACGGGCTCGGCAACCTCGCGAACCCGGACAAGATCGCGAACCCGGACAACCTGAAGTTCTCCGAAAAGCTGCGCACGCTCTTCATCGGCGAAGACTCGGGCATGCACGTGAACAACTTCCTGTGGGCCTACAACGTCGACACGAAGTCGCTGGTACGCGTGCTGTCGTGCCCGGCCGGCGCCGAATCGACGGGCCTGCACGCGGTCGACGAGATCAACGGCTGGACCTACATCATGAGCAACTTCCAGCACGCGGGCGACTGGGAATCGCCGCTGCACGACAAGGTCAAGCCGACGCTCGATCCGCTCGTGCGCGCGAACTTCAAGGATCGCTTCGGCGCCAGCGTCGGCTACCTGACCGCCGAGCAGACCAGCATCAAGCTCGCGAAGGCCTGACCGGGCGTCCCTTTCTTCACCACGTTCATTCGTCGGCGCTCCACGCCGGTTTATGCGCGATGCCCGTGTGGGCATCGCGCTTTTTTTCGTCGTCCATCAACGCAGACCGGACCGCGCCTGCCCCGGCAGGTATCCGCCCGCGAACCCGGAAAGGCTCGGGAAGCTGCCCACCGACGCAGACGCAGGCGCAGGCGTGGAAGCGGACGCACCGTCGGCCGGCGCGATCAGGCCGGGGGCGAGATAAAGGAAGCGCCACTTTCCGTAGGTTTCCTCGCCTTCGAAATCCGCATACCGAGGCGGAAATCCCGCGCGCTTGATCGTCGCCAGATCCGAGCTGCTGTAGATGCCGTAGAAGCGATCGGCGCGCCACAGGAATCCCCAGTCGTTCCGACCGGTGACCGGATCGGGATACGCGCGGCGCAGATGATGGATCGGCTTCGGAAAGCGGCTGTCTTCCAGCAGGTCGTCGACGGTTTCCGGATAGGCGCGCGCCAGCCGGTAGTAGTGGACGATCGCCCTCCGGTACTGATCGCCGACGAACAGCAGTTGCCGCTCCTGCTCGCGGCGACGCTGCAACGACCAGACATCCAGCGCGCCCGCCAGCGCGATCGACATCAGCATCAGCGCGATCAGCAGCGCCAGCAGCACGAGCCCGCGCTGACGTGCGGTGCACGGGCGGCCGCGCATCGCCCGCGCGACGACGTGCGCGGCTCGGCCGGCCTGGCTCATTTGGGCACGCTCGTCGCAGCGGGTTGAGCAGCCTGTGCGCTGCTCGCGGGCGCCACGTCGTAGACGCCCGGCTTGGTCTCGTCCGACGATGCGATCGCCGCCCACTTGTCGTCGCCGTTCACCGGATCGAGCGGGACCGCGCGCAGATAATGTTTCGAGACCAACTCGTCGAGCGTTTCGGGATACTGACCGTTGTCACCGTAGTACTGGTCGATCGCGTTGCGCATCACCGCGATGTTCTGTTGCCGGACCTGCTCCTTGCCGCGCTCGATGCTGTGCATGTAACGCGGCACCGCCAGCGTCAGCAGCAGGCCGATGATGGCCATCACGACCACGATCTCGATCAGCGTGAAGCCGCGAGTCCTGCGGATGCGAGCGGGGTTCATGATCACCGTCACCATTGTTTGTACGGGATGCCGTTGATGCCGACACGCGCGGATTTCGAGGTCACGTCGAACACGTCCTTGCCGGCCTCGGCGCTCCCGGATATCCCGTCGGCCGCCGGGTCGCCCGCCGCCGGATCCGGCGGCGTTCCATAGGCGCGCACGTCCCAGGTCTCCTCGGCGGGCGTATCGGGATCGCCGGCGAAGAACGGATCGCGCGGCACCCGGCGCAGGAACATCATCAGGCCGCCCTTCGGATCCCTCGCGTTCTTCACGCCCGTCACCAGCACGGCGAGCGACGGCGGATAGCCGGACGCTTCCGGTTCCTTGTCGATCTGCCCCGCGTCGCTCGCATCCTTGTACGCATCGACCGCGGTGCGGATCTCGCGCAGCGCGGCGCCGAGTTCCTGCTCCTTCTGGCGCTGCACGATCAGTTCGGAAAACGGCATGATCGCGAACGCAAGAATGCCGACGAGCGCGAGCGTGATCACCATCTCGATCAGCGTGAAGCCCCGCTGACCGGGATGACGAGGGCCGCCGACGCGCGACGTGCGGTGATGGATAGCCACGGTTCAATTTCCGGTGGGAACCGCGTGAAGCGGGTTTTCGCTCGGGATATCGCCCGCCGGCATCTGCAGCGTCGACGCCGGTGCCGCAGCCGGTGCCGCAGCCGGCGGCGCGGCCGGTGCCGCGACCTGCGTGGTCGACTGCGGCGTCGCCACCGGCGTCACGGTGGTGCCTGGGGCCGGCGCCACTTCGTTGCCCGCCGGCTCGGCGGCCTGCGCCGCGCCATCCGCGGGCGACGCTCCGCCTGTTGCCGCCGCGGGGGCAGGCAACTGCGGTCTCGCGAAGCGTCCGCCGTACGGTTCGGGCGGCGGCGTCGTGCGCGGCGCGGCCGGCATCTGCCCGAACGCGCCGCTCTCCGGCGACGGTTGCGCCCGGATCGCGGCCGCCTCCAGCGGCGTGGACGTCCTGCGGCCCGAGGTGCCGCCGCCCACGCTGCCGGGCACCACCTTCGCGACGGGCGCCGGCGCCGACGATGCGGACGCCGGGGCGGACCCTTCCGCGTTCAGCGCGACCGGGTCGAGCCGCAGCTGGTCGGCGTGCACGTTGACGTCGGTGCCCGACCACACTTCCTGCGTGTCCGAATCCGCCGCGACCTGTGGACGCACGATGCGCGGTGTGATCTGCAGCACGATCTCGGTCTTCTTGTGATCGCCGCCATGATCCGAGAAGAGCCGACCGAGCAACGGCAGTTGCCCCAGGCCCGGCACCTTGTTCGCGTTCCGGCGATCCTCGTCCGAGATCAGCCCGCCGAGTATCTGGGTTTCGCCATCCCGCAGGCGCAGGCTGGTCGACGCGCTGCGCGTACCGATCTGATACGCGAGCGAGCTGAGGCCTTGGGAATTGCTGCTCGAGATCGTGTTGGTGATATTGCTGACCTCGAGATTCAACTTGATGCCGACGTCGCCGTCGCGGTAAACCTGCGGCTCCACTTCGAGCTTGATGCCGACATCGAGGTACTGGATCATCTGCGTGAACGACGGGCCGCTCGTGCTCGGCGTGCTCGAGCTCGAAATCACCGGCACCTTGTCGCCGATCATGATGCGCGCCTTCTCCTTATTGCGCGTGCGGATGCGCGGGCTCGCGAGCAGGTTCGCGTCGGTATCCGTGAGCTTGAAATCCGCGGTCGCGGACAGGCCGCTGACATTCAGTGCATTGATCGGCAGATGGTGCAGCCCGCCCCAGGTATTCGCCGTGCTCGGCGTCGACACCGTGAACGAATTCGGCCAGTCGATGCCGAGCTGCGTCATCCGCTCGTGCGACACCTCCAGCACCTGCACTTCGAGCATCACCTCCGGTTCCGGCAGGTCCTGCGCGGCGATCATCTCCTCGGCGACCTTGATCATGTCCGGCGTGCCGCGGATCGTCACGGTGTTCGCGTGCTCGTCGATCACGACTTCCTTCACCTTCAGCAGGCTCTTCAGCAGCGACTGGATCTGCTTGGCATCGACGTTCGACAGCTGGAACGTGCGCACCTTGAGCTCCTGGTATTCGAGTTCCTTCGCGGGTGTCGCCGGATAGATGAACAACGTGTTCGCGTTCATCTGCTTCTTGTCGAGCTGGTTCTGCATCAGGATCATGTCGACCGTGTCCTGCAGCGACGCGTTCTGCACGAAGATCGTCGTCTTCAGGTCGGCGCGCACGTCGCGGTCGAAAATGACGTTCAGTCCGGAGGTCCGCGACAGCGCCTCGAACACCATCCGCACATTGGCGTCGCGGAACTGCAGCGACACCGGCGTGCGCATGATCGACGAAGCGGCGAGCTTGTCGTCCCGCTCCGCGCGTTGCTGCTGGCGCTTTGCGTCGAGTTCCGACTGCATGCTCAGCGCCATCGCATTGGCCGGATCCTCGACCAGCACGCGATGCACGCGGTCGGCCGCCGGCGCGTACGAGCCGCGCTTCATCATGCGGTCCGCTTCCTGCAGGATCGCCAGATGCTTGCGGTCCTGCTCGATCATCGTGCCGATCCGGCGCGCGCGCTCGCTGGTCGGGTCGAGCTCGGCCGCCATGTAGGCGGACCGCGCCGCGTCGTCGAACTGGTTCTGCCGGCGAAACGTGTCGGCGTTGTCCAGCAACTCGTTGACCTGCGCGTCGCGGTCGTGCATCGCGTCGATCCTCACCTGCGCATTGGTCGGATCGTCGTGAACGTTCGGCACATGCGCGCAGCCGCCGCCCGCGAGCAGCGCCACGGCGATCGCCAGCGCGCGTGTCGTCGCGATCCGGCTGACCGGCGCATGCCGGAGGTCGAACGGGGCGGCAGGCGTGAGGAGGGTCGACGGGCCGCTGTCCCCGGTGCGGCGCGCATCCCGTGTGCGTGAGGTTTTCATCTACTTTCCTTCCACTGGAATGGACACCACCTGCACCTGGTTCAGCGGCAGATAGGTGAGCACCACGCTCGACTCCGAAACCGACTCGACGCGATACTGGCGATCGATCACGTCGCCCGGAGACACGATCAGCAATTGATCCCCGTTGCTGAGAAACACACGCGGCCTGGCCGCCTTGGCATCCTGTTCGCCGACAAAGGTGAAAGGCATCGGCGGCGCCGTCGGCGGCGCCGGACGCGTTTCGGGCGGCGGCGGCACGACGGGGGGCGGCGGCAGCCACGACGACGCGGTGAACGGGTCGTGCGCCGCCTCGACGGACACCGGCGCACGCAATGCGGCGAGCCGCTCCAGCGGCGTCGGCGCCGCGACCGGTGGCGCGGGTCGCGACGCGGGCGTGGCCGGCGCGGCGTGCGCGGCGGCCCGGGCTGCCGGTGCGTGTGCGCTGTCGCGATGCACGCCGGCAATCGCCGCAACCGGCGACGTGCTCCGCGTCGCCGCGACCAGCACGCGATACCCGGCGCCGGCGAAGACGACGCAGCACAGTGCCAGCACGATACGCGTGCGCGAAGCCGGCTTCAGGGCGATGGCGTTCATGGCTGCGCGCTCCGGTAGATGAGCTCGAAGCGCACCCGCGCATCGAGGATATTGCTGCCCACCGCGGGACGCTCGACGTGGATTTCCTGCAGCGCCGCATTCGGCACGGTGTTGAGCACCGACGCCAGGAAATGCCGGATTGCGCCGTACTGATCCTTGACCGGCAACAGCACCTCGTAGCGCGCGAAGCGCGCGCCTGAATCGGTCGTCACCTGGTACTCGGCGGAGCCGAGCGTCAGGTGACTGTCGCGCGCCTGCGCGAAGATCGACGCGATGTCATCCGCGCTTTGCGTGAAACGCGGGAACAGCTCGGGCAACGCGTCGAGCGAAACCGCCTCCGCCGCCGGCGCGGGCGCGCCGGCCGGACGATGGACGGGCGCGGCCCGTACGAGCCCGGCCGGCGCGCGCAGCGCGCGCGTATCGGCATCCAGGCCGGGTACCGCCGCGACCATGATGGTCGCGGCGCCGACCAGCAGCAGGCCGGCAAGGCCCGGCAGACCGAACGCGCGCCGCCATTCGAAACGCAACGTGAGCAGCCGGTCGGCCAACCGATCGGTTTTCATGACTTCCTCCAGACGGCGGTGATCTGGAAACGCACCGGCATGCCCGGCACGTTGCTCTCGACGAGATGGCCGTTGAGCACCGCTTCGCGCAGCACGACGCTCGTCTGCAGATACTTCAGGTACGCGATCATCGCGTCGGGGTTCTTCGCTTCGGCCGTGATGCGGATCTGCCCCTGCGCCGGGTTCTGGTCGATGCCGATCAGCGCGACGTCGTGGTCCGGATAGTCCTCGACGATCGAGAACAGCGTCTGCCACGGCACCGTCAGCTCGCGCAGCACCGCCCCGCTCTGCTTTTCCGCGAGCTTCTCGGCCGCCGTCGGCAGCGCCTTCGCGACGTGCCGCTGCGCGAGCGTCCGGTGCCGGGCGGCCTCCATGCTCTCCTGCACGCGGTCGTTCTCCGCGTAGGCGTGCCACAGTCGCGCGCCGCTGGCGACACACAGCAGCACGGCAACACCGAGCAGGATCATGCCGCCCATCCGGACGCGCGCGCCGCGCCGGCAGAAGTCGATATCGAGCGGCCGCATCATGGCGCATACTCCATCAGCCGGCGCGCCGGCGAGCCGTCGAGCGCCGGCAGTGCGGGCCGGATCGCGGCCGCGAAACGCGCCTCGAACGGTGCCGCGTCCGTGTCGAGCGCCGGCAGATAGACCGTACAGTCCCTGGACTTCAGGCCCGCCCGCGTCGCCGAGCGTTCGAACAGTTGCTCCGCGAGTTCGGCGAGCCGCGACGCGTCGCCCAGCTCGCCGGGAAAGAGGCGCTGCGCATCGTACGCCGCCCAGCCGCCCCGCTCGATCACGACCGCCTGGAGCAACGCGTCGGCGGCGACCAGCAGCAGCGCATCGCCGTCGGACTTCACAGCGAGACGGTTCAGCGTCTCCGGCAGACACGATCTCAGGCTGCGCACGCGCACCCCGGCGGCCGCACCGACATCGTGGATGCCGTCGTACAGCGTGCGCGACAGCGCGCTGGCAAAGAGCGCGCGGCCGCCGGGCTGCACGCAGAAGCGCACCATCAGCGATTCGACGTCGATCCCGTACGTATCGGAGAAATGGGCGAGCGCGATCGTTTCGAGTTCGCGCGTGCGCAGCGTGCGGAAATCGCCGCGCAAAATCGCGTGGCGGCACCAGAAATCGTCGAGCACGATGTGTGCGCTGCGCTTCGGCGGCGTCTTGCCGTGCGCCGGCACGTGCGCGTCTTGCTCCTGCGCTTCGGAGGCGGAGACAGTGGCATCGGTAGCGGCGTCAGGTGGCGCGGCAAACGCGGCACGCAGTGCGTCGAGCACGCCCGTCTCGCTGCCGAACCGCTCGTCGGGAATCCCGATGCTGACCGGATCGCCGGCAAGCGTGCGCCGGTGCAGCCGCCACGGTACGGACGTGCGGACCCCGACCACGACTTCGCGCGTGCCGACGCCGATCGCAAGCGCATTATTCGACCATGGTGACACGATTGATCTCCTCGAGCGTCGTCTCGCCGCGCCTCACCTGCTCGATCGCCGCCGATCGCAGCGTCGTCATCCCGTAGCGCAGCGCCGCCGCCTTGATGTGCCCGAGCGGCGCGCGCTCCGACAGCAGTTGCCGCAGCTCGTCGTTCATGCGCAGCGCCTCCGCGATCGCGCGCCGACCCCGATAGCCGCTGCCGCGGCACATCGCGCACCCCGCGCCGCGCCGAAACAGGTAGCCGCCGGCCGTGTCCGGATCGATGCCCGAGCGGGCGAGCGTATCGGCGTCCACGCTGTCCTCGACGAGGCAATCCGGGCAGCACCGACGCAGCAGCCGCTGGGCGACCACGCCGTTGAGCGCGGATACGAAGCTGTACGAATCGACCTGCATGTTCGTGAAGCGGCCGATCACGTCGAACACGTTGTTCGCGTGGACGGTCGTGAACACCTGATGGCCGGTCAGCGCGGCCTGCACGGCGATCTGCGCGGTGTCGGGATCGCGGATCTCGCCGACCATGATCTTGTCCGGATCGTGCCGCAGGATCGAGCGCAGCCCGCGCGCGAAGGTCAGGCCTTTCGCCTCGTTGACCGGAATCTGCAGGATTTCGCCAAGCTGATATTCGACCGGATCCTCGATCGTCACGATCTTCTCGAGGCCGTTGTTGATTTCGGTGAGGATCGCGTAAAGCGTCGTGGTCTTGCCGCTGCCGGTCGGCCCCGTGACGAGCAGCATGCCGTACGGCATGGCCGCGACCGAACGCATGAACCGCGTGTCGCCCGGCTGGAATCCCAGC
Organism: Burkholderia sp. AU33423; assembly: GCF_002223135.1. NCBI lineage: Bacteria > Pseudomonadati > Pseudomonadota > Betaproteobacteria > Burkholderiales > Burkholderiaceae > Burkholderia > Burkholderia sp. AU33423. Next base: position 767,778 of record NZ_NKFH01000004.1, on the reverse strand, counting down.
GCCTCGAGCGTCAGGCCGCCCGCGGCCTGGGAAAGCTGGTAGCGGTCGAGAATCCGCAGCACTGCGTCCTCGCCGAACTGGTTCGGCATGATCGACACGCGGAAATCGATTTCGCGCCCGGCGTACATCGCCTTGAAGCGCCCGTCCTGTGGAATGCGGCGCTCCGCGATATCGAGTTCGGAGATCACCTTCACGCGTGACAGTACCTGGTCGGCGACGTCATGGCCGTCGACGCGCCCCACCACGGTGAGCACGCCGTCGACCCGGCACTTGATCATCAATCCGTTCGCCCGGCATTCAAGGTGGATGTCGCTCGCCAGCATCTTGAGCGCATCGTAGATCGTCGAATTCAGCAGGCGCACCACCGGACTGTCGTCGCTGCTGATGCCCTGCAGCGTCAGCGCCAGCGACGCGGGATCCGGCGCGTGCTGGATCGAATCGTCGAACGCGAGCGAATCCATCGCGCGGATATCCTTCTCGCGCACGGCCAGATACGCGTTGAGGTCCCCCGCGCTCGCGAGCGCCCAGCCGTACGGCATCGCCGGCCGCGCGCGCATCCGGTGCTCGACCCAGCCACGCGTGCGCGCATCGAGCGGGTCTGCGATCGCGAACAGCAGCGCGTCGCCGCCGTCGGGATCGCGGAAGCACACACACAGGCGCGCCGTCGCCTCGACGAACGACACCGTGTCGAAATCGGGCTCGAGACGATCCAGTTCGCGAATCCCGATCGGCTTCATGTGGAATTGCGCGGCGAGCCGCACACGTATCTCGTCCGCGCCGAGGGCCGTCTGCGCCATCAGCGCTTCGAGCGCGCGAATACCGGAACCGTGCCGCTCGCCGAGCGCGCGCAGGATATCGCGCAATTCGACGCCTGCGTCGGGCAGGTTTTCCGGGAGGGTGATGTCGGTATCCACGCGTGTCTCCTGAGCGGCCTACTGGATGCTCGACGCGATCTCGAAGATCGGCAGGTACATCAGCACGACGATGCCGCCGATCACCACGCCGATCACGATCATCATCACGGGCTCGATCAGTCGCGAGATCAGATCGATCGTGCGCGACACCTGCGCTTCCTGGAACGCGGCGATCCGATCGAGCACGGGCCCGAGGCCGCCGGTTTTTTCGGCCACCGTCAGCAGGCGATAGCCGATCGCATTCGCGAGGCCGGCCTGCTGGAACGCATCGGAGATCCTCGCGCCATTGCGGACCTGCTGCAGCGCGCCCGCGAGCGCGGCCTGGTCCGCCCGGCCGACCAGGCCGCGCGCAAGGTCGAACGCACGCACGGCGGGAATACCGCCGTCCACCAGCATCGCCGTCGTGCGATAGAACTGGGACTGGCGAAACACGCGGAAGTGTTGCCCGATGCCGGGCAGCGCCAGCAGGCGATCGGCGATCCAGATCCGCAGCGATGGCCGACGCAACGCGATGCCGGTCACCACGGCCAGCACCGCGAGGCCGATGCCCAGCCCGGTGCCGTGCGCGTGCACCATGGCGCCCCACGCCATCAGCAGCCTCGACATCAGCGGCAGTTCGCGGCCGCTGTGTTCGAGGAGCGTCGCGAATCGCGGCACGACGAAGCCGAGCAGGAACAGCACGACGGCCGCGCCGACGAAAAGCAGGACCGTCGGATAGATCGCGGCCGACACGACGCGCCCGCGCAGCTCGTGAAGCGTCGCGCTATTGCGCGAGTAACGCGTCAGGCTGCCGGCCAGGCCGCCGGTCTGCTCGCTCGCCTTGACGCACGCGACCAGCACCGGCGGGAAGATGTGGCTCGCATGCTCGAGCGCCGCCGACAGCGACAGCCCCTCCTCCAGTCGCCGCAGCAGGTCGCGATAGACCTGCGCGGACGCCTCGCGCCGCACGTTGCCGCCGAGCGTGCGCAATGCGTCGACGACGCCGACCCCGGCATCGAGCAGCGCCGCCAGTTCGCGCGCGAACATCTCGACGTCGAACCGCCCGCCCGGCATGCCTAGCCGGCCCGTGCCGCGCCGTTGCCGCCGTGCGTCCGCGTTCACCGACACGACGCGAAGGCCGCGCGCACGTGCGAGCGCCGTCGCGCTGGCCGGCGAATCGCTGTCGACGCGAAGCGTCTGGACCAGGCCATTCGTATCGAAAACACGCAGCACGAACTTCACGTCGATTCTCCTTGCGCACGGCTCGCGACAGGCACGGCCGCCGCGCCACGCATCGCTACCACGACGAGATCGTCACGTTCTCGCCGGTACCGCCGCCGCGTCCGTCCTTGCCCAGCGAAAACAGGTCGTAGTCGCCGTGCTCGCCCGGCGAGCGATACTGATAGGGCCGGTCCCACGGATCGGCCGGAACGGTTTTCTGCAGATAGGGACCACTCCACCGCGATGCGTTTTGCGGCTTGTTCACGAGCGCATCCAGCCCCTCCTCGGTCGTGGGATAGGAGCCGACGTCGAGCCGGTATTGATCCAGCGCCTGGCCGAGGGACACGATCTGCGCACGCGCGATCTTCACGTTCGACTTGCCGACCTGTTCGAAATACCGTGGCGCCACGAGCCCTGCCAGCAACCCGATGATGACCATCACGACAAGCAGCTCGAGCAAGGTGAAGCCGCGACTCGCGTACGCGCGGCACACGCGTCGTTCAACACGCTGCCGCTGGTCCGCCCCCCCGGCGGCCGGGATCGAGAACGATTCGTGGCTCACGGCTCCCTCCCTGTATCGACCCGCGGCATCGGCACCGCCGATGCCGTTGATTGCATTCTTGCTCGCGTCGGTACGGGTCAGAAGTAGGGAGTGCCGTCCATCCCTGTGGGTAAATCCCCTCCAGTTTCGCCATGCGTCAATGGAGGGTGTTCACACACGGTCGTCGTCGTTCAGCGCGAGCACGCCGATGTCGATCGCGAAGTGGACCAGGCCGGTCAGGTTCACGATGCCGAGCTTGCGCATGAGATTGGCACGGTGCTTGTCCACCGTTTTCGGACTGACCTTCAGGCACTCGCCGACCTGCCGGCTCGTGTGCCCTTCGGCAACGAGCCGCAACACCGTGCGCTCACGATTGGTCAGCGCATTCCACAATCGCGCCTTGTGCGCGCTCGCGTCGTGCAGCCCGTGCAGGCCGGCGCGGGCACGATACGCGTCGAGGCTGACCACACACTTTCCCTGCATCACGAAACGCATCTCGCGAACCAGGTCGGCGAACGGCGAGTCCTTGACCACGTAGCCGTCGGCGCCGGCGAAGAACGCCTCGCGCACGTTGTCTTCGCTGCGATGGACCGTGAGGACGATGATCCGCGTATGCGGCGCGTCGCGCTTGATCGTCGCGATCGCTTCGAAGCCGCTGCCGCCCGGCATGGATAGATCCATCAGGATCAGGTCGGGCCGCGTCTTCTCGGCGAGACGGCAGGCCTCGACCCCGCCGCTCGCCGCACCGACGATGCAGTAGTCGGCCAACTCGGAAACCAGATGACTCAGGCCGACGCGTAACAGATGCTGGTCCTCGACGATCAGCACGCGGTGCTTGTTATCCAATTTCGACGCTCCCTTGCAGAAACGTGGCACCTAATTGGACGCGACGACATCGTGATAGGCGGCGAGCAGTTCGGTCGGCGTCGCGAAGCCGTCGATACGCAGCCACGGCTGGCCCGGCGCGGCCCGCACGAACGTCACCGGCGTGTGATTCATCTTGTCGCCGCGATACACATTGAATGCGCGCTGAGCCGCAACGCTCGCATCGACGGTACCGGTGTAGTGCTGCCATTCGGGGCCGGCACCGAAGCGTGCCGCGTAGGTCCGGAGCCGCTCGGGCGTGTCCGCCTCCGGATCGACCGAGATCGACATGATGTGCACCTTGTCGCGGTCGGCGCCGAGTTCGCCCTGCAGTTGTTCGAGTGTCTGGCTGACCATCGGGCAGATGGTCGTGCAACTGGTGTAGATGAACGTCAGGAACACCGGGCGGCCGTCGTCGAGCTCCTTGACCAGCGAAACGGCCTGACCGTCGTCGCGCACGAGCTGGACCGACGGCTCGGCATACCGGACGATCGTGTGCACGGTGCCCGGCATCACGGCGTGATGCATGTGCATGCCGGCGGCTTCGGTCGCGACCTCGGTCATGTGCGAGTCGGTTTTGCTCACCTCGCTCCCGGTGGGTGCGGCCGGTGCGTGCTCTGCGGGGTGCTCTGCGGGGTGCTCGGTGGCAGGCTCCGCGGCGGGTCCGGTAACAGGCGCAGCAGCAGGCGCGATGGCCGGCTCCGTCGCGTGCTCCGCGGTGGGCGGCGCAGCGTCGGCGGCGCTATCTACGGCGGTCCTGACCGGTTCTTCGACACCTTTCTGCATGTCCATTCCCATCGGACTTTCGCTGGCGTCCGGCGCGGCATCCTGCATGGCGCTCATGTTTGCGACGGCGCCCTCGGCGGCGCCACCGCCGGCGTTCATGATCTCGCTGCCATCGGGCGCACACCACGCGGGCGTCGTGGCAAGCGCAGCGCCCGCGATCACCCATGCGCGCATCGTCGATCTTGCGATCCTGTTCATACCAGCCTCCCTGACACGAGTGCAGGCGCCGGATAATTCCGTGCCTCGTCAATGCAGTGTCATGAAGTTGATCGCAAGCGTCATGGGATGACGCCCCCCAATGGCCGGTAGGACATGTCCGCTTGGCTGGAATGCCAGTGCATGCGTAAGGGATGGCCCTATGCATTACGCGCGAAATCCCCATGTTGCGGCCGGAGTCGGTCACGTCCTAGAATGACCGAAACCTTACGGTTTCCTGAAAACTGCGCATCGGGAGCTACCATGACTGAACACCAGCCCGAAGAGCCACGGATCAGGCTGCTCGACCTGATCGATGCGATGCGCAAGCTGCGCGGTGCCGTGCGTCCCGACGATCGCGGCACCGGTATCGTCACCGATGCGCGTGGCGCGGCGCTTGCCATTCTCGACCGCGACGGAACCTTCCTGGCGGTCAATCGCAGCGCCGCGGCGCTGTTCGGTTACACGACCACCGAGCTCGTCCACCGGCACCTGGTCGAACTGGCACCCGACGACGCCCACGCCGAACTGACGAATGAACTGTCGAGGAACAGCGCCCTTGCGCAGCATTCGTTCGCGGCCATGCTCAGCGGGCGAAGCGGCCATCCCGCGCGATTCGTCGTACATCAGCAGGTGCTGCCCGGCACCGGCCTGTCGCTGACGCTGTTCGAGGAACCGCCGCCCCCCGAGCCCGAACGGCGCGGCGCTGCGGCAAACGATACGGGCGTGCATGCCTTCCACACCTATATGCTGATGGGCCAACAGAAGGAACGGCATCGGCTTGCCGCGGAATTGCACGACGGGCTCGGCCAGGCGCTGACGCTCATCAAGCTGATGAATGAGGACGCGCTCATGCGCATCCGCCGAGGCGAGATTGCCGACGCGACGAATCTGCTCGACGTCGCCGTGTTGCGGATCCGCGAAACGATCGGCGAAGTGCGCCAGATCTGCGGCGAACTGAAGCCGCCGATGCTCGACAGGCTCGGGCTGCCGGCCGCGCTCGCTTCGCTTTGCCAGCGCATCGAGCGGGACGCGAACCCGCTGTCGGTCGAGTTCAATTGCAACGTCGACGACGACGACATACCGGATCATCTGAAGGCGGACATGTTCCGAGTTGCGCAGGAAGCGTTGCACAACGTCGTCAAGCATGCGCAGGCAACCGAAATCGTGCTCGGCCTGCAACACGATCCGGGCGGCCTGCTGCTGACGATCGACGACAACGGCGTCGGCTACGAGCGTCATCCGCTCTCGACGGACGACGCGCGCGCGGCGGGGCTCGGGCTCATCGGCATGCAGCACCGCATCGAGTCGCACGGCGGCACGCTTGCGATCCGGTCATCCGCCGCGACGGGTACACGCGTCTCGGCCACCTGGCCGGTCTGATGCGCCAGCCGCGCTCAGCGCTTCGCGCCGCCCGCCGGATAGTCATCCAGCCGCACGACGGCACCCTCAACCACCCCTGCGTCGACGACCGGGTGCGTCAGCACGTCGTCTACGTTCGGCTCCGCGCATTTCGCCGCGAGCGTGGTCAACAGACCCATGTTCATCGCGACGAGCACCAGTTCCGTCAGATTCGCGAGATGGAGCTTGTGCATCATGCTCGCCCGATACTTCTCGATCGTCTTCGGGCTCAGGTTCAGGTACAGGCCGACCTGCCGGTTGGTACGCCCTTCCGCGATCAGTTTCAGTACGCTACGTTCACGCGCGGTCAGGATGTCCCAAGCCCTTTTCGGCGCAGGCATTTCGCGCCCCGTCACGAACGAGTCGACCATGTAGCCGTATACATCCGCGCTCAGGTGCTTCTTCCCCTGCATGACCATGCGCATGGCGAGCAGCAATTCGTCAAACGAAACGTCCTTGAGCACGTAGCCTTCGACGCCCGCCCGCAGCGCCTCGCGCACATACTCTTCGTTCTGGTGGACCGTGAGCACGACGATCCGGATGGTCGGCATTCGACGCTTGATCGTCGCGCTCGCATCGATGCCGTTCATCCCGCGCATCGACAGATCCATCAGGATCAGATCCGGCGCGAGCGTCATGGCCAGATGGCAGACCTCCTTGCCGTCCCGCGCTTCTCCGACGACTTCGTAATCCCCCTGTGCGCAAAGCATCGACCGGAGCCCGTTTCTCAGCAGATCGTGATCCTCTGCAATGACCACTCGATATTTAGTATTCACGACTTCCCCCAAGTATTCCCGCGCGTTGGACATCAATGCCTCGTTGCACGGTGCCGGACTGCTTTCAATCATTTCATCGGTCCGGTCCGATGGCGGTTGTCCGGCCATGCCCGTTGTGCCCGCAAGGATCGCGCCAGCGCGCCACGCGCCAGCCCCCCGCGCCGGCATACACGTGCGGAATAGCCCCGCGGTAGCAGGAAATGTTTCAGGGTTGCATCGATTCAGCGTTGTGCGACGCATCCGTACGACTACGGATGGCGCGACTATCCAATCGCTTTCGTCGCGCGCGAAAAGATTTCTTCTTGAGCAACGATTGCGTTGAGCAAAAAACAATCGTCGCGCGTAAGGATCGTCAACTTCTGTCAATTACTGTGCGCTACCGATCATTACTTGTGTAACACTTTTGCAGCGCTGCCGCCGCGTATGGCCCCGGGCGTCGAAGTGTAGGAGGGTGCCCCATTGTCGATGAGCCGGCACGGCCACGACAATGCAGATGCAGGAGGCCAGAAAGATGCACCGCCACCCTTCATCCGGATTGAGCAAAGCCATCGTTGCCGCATGCGTGGGAATCGGCTCGGCATGGTCGTGCGTCGGCGTCGCGCACGCGCAGATTTACGGCACGGTGGCGAACAATGGCGTCATCGTCCTGACCAACGAGCCCGGCACGGCCAATCTGAAAGTGATCGTCGCGGCCCCCGGTCCGGCCGCATCGGCAGTGAAGCATGCCGCGCCGAAATCGGCGGTCGCGTCGTCGTTCGCGGACGTGATCACCGAGGCAAGCGCGGCGTTCAACGTTCCGCCCGAACTCCTTCGCGCGGTGATCGACGTCGAATCGGGATACAACCCGAAGGCGGTCTCGGACAAAGGCGCGCGCGGGCTCATGCAATTGATGCCGGAAACGGCGCGGCGCTTCTCGGGCGGCGACATGCTCGATCCGCGCGACAACGTGCTGGCCGGCGCGCGGTATCTGCGTTTCCTGCTCGACCTGTTCAAGGAAAACGTCGAACTCACGCTCGCTGCCTACAACGCCGGGGAGAACGCCGTGATTCGGGCCGGTTATCGCATTCCGTCGTTTCCGCAGACGCGCGAGTACGTGCCGCGCGTCCTGGCGCGCTACAAACGGCTCCTCGCCGCGAACTGAAACGCGGGCGGCACGCGATGCCGCCCGCGACGCGCGTACGATCCGCGGCCCGGCGTCACCGAGCGATGGCGGCCGGCGTGACACCGGCCGACGGGTCGAGAGACGATCAGGGAAATGCCGGGATGGTCGGATCTTCGCCCTGCAGATGCGCATCCCTATGATGAAGCTTGATCGCGTCCTCGATCTCGTGAACGCGGTCGGTCGGAACGTCGATCATCATCAGCAATTCGCCGTGCTCGATGCCGTCCTCGAAGCGCTTCAGGCGCGTGCTCGGCACGTCGACACCGATCATCGTCGCCACCCATGCGCCGAAGGCCGCGCCGAACAGCGTGATCGCCACGACGATGCCGCCGCCGATCCGCAAACCGTCGGGCGGGAACGCCAGCACGAGCAGCCCGAGCAGCATGCCGGTCCCGAAGCCGACCGCGGTGCCGCGCGCGAGTGACGGCAGCAGATCGCTGCGTTGCACGAGCGTGGCCTCCGGCAACCCGTCGCGCATCACATCGTGATTGGCGAGGCAATGGATATGTCGCCACTCGATTCGCAGCGACAGCAACTCGCCGACGATCGACTGCGCGCATTGCGTCGTCGGCAACAGAAAGTAGACCCGTCTCATGGTTCCTCCTACGTCACCGCGCAATGCGGCGATCCCCCCTTCGGACATTCTGGTCCGGCACGCGTCCGGCTTGTAGTGGTAGTGCTCGCCGAAGTGCATGGGTAGAACACGGTAGAAGCCGTCGCGCGCGTTTCAGAGCTGCCCGTAGCTGTGCAGCCCGGACAGGAACATGTTGACGCCGAGGAACGCGAAGGTCGTCACGAGCAGGCCCGTGAGCGCCCACCATGCGGCCACCGTGCCGCGCAGGCCCTTCATCAGGCGCATGTGCAGCCACGCCGCGTAGTTGAGCCACACGATCAGCGCCCAGGTTTCCTTCGGGTCCCAGCTCCAGTAGCCGCCCCACGCTTCGGCGGCCCACAGCGCGCCGAGGATCGTCGCGATCGTGAAGAACGCGAAACCGACCGCGATCGACTTGACCATCACGTCGTGGAGCACGTCGAGCGTCGGCAGGCGATCGGCGAGCACGCCGCGCGCCTTCATCAGGTACGCGACCGACACCATCGCCGACAGCGCGAAGCTGCCGTAGCCGATGAAGTTCGCCGGCACGTGGATCTTCATCCACCAGCTCTTCAGCGCCGGCACGAGCGGCTGGATCTGCTGCGCGTCGCGCGCGACCGAGTACCACATCAGGAAGCCGACGGCCGCGCTGATCACCAGCAGCACGAACGCGCCAAGCGCGCGCGTGCCGTAGTGGCCTTCGTAATACAGATAGAGCAGCGCGGTGATCAGGCTGAACAGCACGAACACTTCATACAGGTTCGACACCGGAATGTGCCCGACGTCCGTCCCGATCAGGTAGGACTCGTACCAGCGCACCATCAGGCCGGTGAAGCCCATCAGCACGGCGACCCACGTGAGCTTCTGGCCGATCGCGGAACCCGACTCCGAACGCGCGAGCAAGCCGATCCAGTAGAAGATCGTCGCGAGCACGAACAGCGCGCTCATCCACAGGATGGCCGACTGGCTCGACAGGAAGTACTTGAGGAAGAACGCCGAATCGGCGCGCGCGAGATCGCCCTGGTAGATCTGGATCGACAGCAGCGCGAGCACGGCGATCGACGCCATCATCAGCCGCGCGGGCTTCCAGCGCCAGCCGAGCGCGACGAGCGCCGGCACGGCGCCGATCATCACCGCCTTGTCGTAGTCATCCATGTGCGCGTTGTAGTGCACGAGCGCATAGCCCGCGCCCACCACGAGCGCCAGTGCGAACAGCCAGTCGAGCAGCGACAGGCGCGCGAGGAACGGACGGTCGTCGAACAGATCGACTGCCCGAACCTCCCGCAACGCACCTGTTTGCCGATACGGCGACGCGGCAACGGAAGCCGCATCGCCGCGAGAGGATTGCATCGCTTTCATGGCATTCACCGGAATGGAACTGCGCAGGGTTGGAAGAAAAAGAGGCGCCCCGCCCCGGGGGAGACGAAACGCCTAAATGATCACAGCCGGCGCCGGCCGCCTGCCCGCCGCGCGGCACGTGCCGCCTGCGACGCCGATTCGGCGGCGCTTGCTCATTGATCAGCCGGCGGGTTCGTCGGTGCACCGGCCTCCGGCGCGTTCGTCGGTGCACCGGCCTCCGGCTCGTTCATCGATGCACCCACCTCCGGCGCGTTCATCGGTGCACCCACCTCCGGCGCGTTCGTCGATACGCCGGTTTCCATCGGGCTCGTCGATGCACCGACTTCCGGCGGGTTCGCCGGTACGCTGGCCTCCGCCGGGAATGCCTCGACGAATGCCGCGACGGCGCGCATGTCCTGCTCCGTCATGTTCGAGCACACCGACTTCATGATCGCGCCGCGCGGCCGCGTGTCGGTTTCCCGGAAGATCCTCAGTTGCTTCAGCACGTAGTCCGCGTGCTGGCCGGCGAGACGGGGAAACCCGCTCATGCCCTCGCCATGCTGGCCATGACACCCGATACAGGCCGCGACGCCCTTGTCCGGCAGGCCCGACACGAAGATCGCCTTGCCCGTGTCGACGAGCAAGCGATCGCCGACCTCGCCGAGCGCCGCAGGCTGGCTCGAGAAATAATCCGCGAGCTGGTCGATCTGCGCATCGGTCAGATGCGTGAAGCCCCACATGTAGCGCTTCGCATTCGGATCGGCGCGCGCGTGATGCTTGAAGTCGTTCAACTGATCGACGAGATATTCCTTGCGCTGTCCGGCCAGCTTCGGAAACATCGGCGACACCGACACACCGGTCGCGCCGTGGCAGTTCGAGCACACCTGCAGCGCGATGGTCTTGCCGGACACGGCCGGGTTGTCGACCTGCCGCGACCGCTCCAGGTCGTGGCAACCCGCCCCGGCCAGCACCAGCGCAAGCGAGACGATATGGGCCACCTTGTTCATGTCAGGCACCTCCTTGCCGCAATTTCCGACGCCGCGCGAACCGATTCCGTTCGGCAACGGTGCGCATCTGCATCGACACGCGATGCGAGATGCGCGCCACCCGCTCGCTGCGCGTGCTCCAGTCGGCCTGGCGAACGGGGAACGCCGGCCGGGAAGTCAGAACGACGCGACCCATAGGTACAGGAACAGCGTGTCGTTGTCCCGTGCATTGCGACCCGCGCCGTCGTAGTTGGTCGCCGCACCGAGGAACCGCGTGAAATGCGTGTACTGCAAGCCGATCCGCACGTACTGAACCGGTATCCAGAAGATCTCCGGCGTCCAGCCCTGCGTGTTCGGATGGAAGTTCGCGCTGCCCGAATACAGCGTGCTGTCCGCCGTGCCGGTCGTATTGAAGAACGACAGGCTCACGCCGTATTTGTTCTGGTAGATGTACGACGCCTTGAGCCGCAGCGAATCGAGACGCGCCGCCGCACTGTCGCCCAGCACGAAGTTGTTCGGGTCGTGGATGTTCTCGCGCACGTAGCGCGCCTGCGCGGTGACCGTGTGCGGCTCCAGCAGGTACTGGTACTGCGTGTCGAAACCGTAGTCGCGATAGCGTGTCACGCCCGTGCCGAAGATCGGGAAGTTGTTCGGGTCGTTCGGATAGATGTCGACGCTCAGCCCGAACGCGCCGACCATCAGGCTGTGCGGGCCCCATTCGCGCGTCAGCGCGATGCGCGCATACGGGTTGTAGCCGCGCAGATAGACCTGCGGGTGGTCCGGGTTGCCCTCGTGGTTGCCGTGGCTCAGGAACGACCAGATGCCGTCGGCCGTGCTGTAGGCGGTCAGCTCCGCATAAACCGTCTTGTTCCAGTACAGGTAGCCGCCCATGCCGACCACCTGCATCGCAAGACTCCCTTCGAGCACCGGCAGCGCCGGAACGCTGGCGACCGGGCTGATCGTGGACGCGATGTACGGATAACCCCAGGCCGGCGCGGTGTTGAAGACGTCCTGCACGGTCGGGTTGTTGTGCAACGTCAAGCCGAGGATCAGATCGGTCCCGGCGGACATGATCCGGTCGACGAAGCGGAAGTCGGTATTGTCCGACGACCAGTGGCCTTTCCATTTGCCGCTGTCGTTCTGGTGATCGTAGTTCGTATAGGTAAACTGAGCGAATCCACCGATCTTGTCGGTGATCTTCCCGGCGAGGAACACGCTCGCGAAATCGAAGATCGGCAGCGCGTTCTTGGGATTGATCGGGTTGCCGTTGGCGTCGCTGTTGCCCCGTGTCGTGCTCAGGTCGCCGATGGCCATCGCGGCGAGCGGAATCGTGCGCTCGCCCAACGTATAGCCGTTCAGCTTGAACATGCGCCCGTACGGCGTGAGTTCAGGAAACTGTCCGCCGGCATGGCAAGCGACGCAGCTCTGCCCGGTCTGGCGCGCAAAGATCGGCAGCGCGTGCGCGACGGACGCCTGCAGCAACGCGAGCGCCGCGAGCACGGCCAGCCAGCCGCGATATGCCCGGCGATGTCGCGCATCATGGCCGGCCAGGAACGTTGTCATGACGATTTCCCTCCCCGCATCGTTTGCCGCGATACTCCGGCGCGACATCGGAACGTCGCGCGATGACTTCATTGTGCGAAGCACGCATCGGAACCGACATGGGGCGACTCCCTCCATACGCGGTCTGATCCCCACTCCATCCGCAGGCGCGTACCGCCGTTCACGGAACGATCCAGCCTCCGTCGGCGGAGATCTTCGTGCGGTCCGGCCCGGCGAACCGCACGATATAGCCGCCCTTCGACGCGAAGCGCTGCCCGGGCGCGAGCGTCAGGCGCGGGTAGTAGCCGGTCAGGATGCGGCGTTCGAGCATGTCCTGGATGCGCTCGACCAGATACTCGGGCACGAACGAATCGACCACGTGACTCAGCGTTTCGGCGAGCAGGCCGCACGCGAGATAGGTATCCGCCTGCACCTGCGGCGCGACCATCGGTATCTTCCGGATCGTGAACCAGCCGAACGCGTAGTCGACGCGCACGCGCCGCCCCTCGGGCAAATCGAACGGATAGGCGACGCGCGTCACGCCGCGCCAGCTCGTCGGCAGCGGCATGCTGTCGAGCCCGCCGAGGAGCCCCGACACGAACACCGTGTCCGACGCGGGCGGCATAGGGTCGAGCGCCGCGAGATCGGGCGGCCGCAGCCACAGCACGAGCACGTCGTCGCTCGGCATGCGGCGCAACGCGTGCGCGACGCCGTCGCGGGGCGCGAGCGCGTGATTCGACACCGCGATGCCGCGCGCCTTCAGCGCGGCTGCCAGCGCCTGCGCGCCGCGCTCGCCGTTGTCGCCCGCGCGATAGACCTGCCATACCGTCTTCACCGGCCGCGCGCCGGCTTCGTCCAGGATGCGCTTCGCGATCAGGTCCGACTCGAGCAGCACGCCACGCGAGAAGTACACGGAATAGAAATCGCGATCGGTCTCGACCGGCACTTCGACGTTCGGAAACAGACACGGCACGGCCGCCGCTTCGCAGAAGTCGTGGACCGGCGCCCAGTTCCGGCCGCCGAGCCCCGACACCACAGCCAGCACCGGCTGCCGCTCGAGATACGCGTCCAGTTGCGCATGCCACGTGTCCGGCGGCCCGGTGAGCGACCAGACATGCAGTTCCCAGCGCCGATTGACCATGAACATCATTTTTCGCGTCGAGCGCAGCGGCGGCGTCGTGCCGAACGGAAACGCGTTCTTGTCCGCGAAGTAGTGCTGCAGGACGTCGAGCATGCCCGCCCGCTTCACCGGGTCCGCGTCCGGCGTGACGATCGTCGCGAAATGCAGCACCGTGTCCGTCACGCCCGGCAGCCGGCGCCGGTCGAGGCGTTTCAGATACCCGCTCAGCGCGGCCATGTCGGCATCGTCGAGCGCATACTGCGGCATCAGCCCGGCGAGCGGCCGGCCCTCCGAATCGATCCCGTCGCGCACGGCCCGCGCGAGCTGTTCTTCCGTGTACGGTTCGCGATCGGTGCGCATGCCGGGGACGTACGGAATGTCGAGATCCTCGCCGGTCTGCGCGCGAGGATGCACGAGGTAGCGCCACGTGATCGGCGGGATCGTATTGTTGCCTTCCTTCGCACCGAGGCCGCTGCGCCGGTGGCAATTGATGCAGGCGGCCGCGGCACCGCGCAGGCGCACGCCGTCCTGATGCATCGCTTCGAGCGGCGCGCCCGAACCGAGGATGCCGCGCTGGTAGATCGCCGCGCCCGCGTCCGCCGGCGCGGCAGCAGCGGACACGGCGGAGACGGCCGACGCGGTCGGCACGGCGGGCGCCGCCGCCTCGTCGCCGAGCGCCTGCCCTGCGCTCACGCCCAGTACGGCCAGCACCATCCACCGCGCCAGCTGCCTGCGCGACGCCGGCAGGCACACCCGCGCGAGGGCGCGCAGCCGCCCCCGAATGCCGTTCATGGCCGGGCCGTCGGCCCGCCGACGCCGGGCAGTATCGGCCACGCGTTCGCATCGATCGCCACCGGACGGCGTCCGCCCGGCGACGCGGGCCGCGCGAAGATCGCGTCGTCGAGCGGCGGATTCAGCGACACCTTGTCGATGAACAGCGTGTCCTTGGTCGCTGCCGCGGCCGTGCCGCTCTCGATCTTCATCGGGATCTGCAGGCCGTCGATGCGCTTGAAGTTGCTGTAGTTCACCTCCACGGTGATCGGGCCGGCGGGCCCGCGCACCACGCGGTCGGCCTTCACGTCCAGGAACGTATGGCTGTCGATCCACACGTGGCGCACCGCGCCGGATGGCAGCTTCACCGCGAGGCGGTACGCGTCGTGACCGCCGAGCGATTCGACGCCGTCCAGCGCCACGCCGATGCCCTTCGCGTCATGGTCGACCAGCGGCCCGTCGATCACCTGCTCGTCGCGCGCGGACGTCAGCTCGCCCGGCGTATACGGCCGCAGGCTCGCCCCGCTGCTCGCGCCCTGCTTCCAGCCTTCGCGGCCGTCGAACACGCGCACGGCCTTCTGGTTGAGCACGGTGAGTTCGAAGCGCGTCTTGTTCGGCCGCTTCATCGCGAGGATGAACGGCATGTCGCGCACGGGCGCGTTCGGGCTGTCCACATGGCCCGACCAGACCATCGTCTGGATCTTGCGCCATGCATCGGGCCCGCCTCGCGCCGCGATGTTCTTCTCGACGACCTGGTCTGCGGTCAGGCCCTGTCCCGGCAATTGCTCGCACGCGCACAGGGCCGCCATCGCGCAGCCGGCGAGCACCCACGATCCGATCCGTCCCATGGCCGTCACCTCGTCGGGCTGTCCGTCGGGTGACTCGCCACCCGGGCGACGGTGAGCGGCGGCTTGCCGAACAGCGCGTCGTCGGCCGTCTCGTTGAGCGCGACGTGCTCGATCGTGATCCGGTGCGTCTGCCTGACGCCGCTCACGACGGTCTCGAGCGTGTGCGGCATGACCAGCCCGTTCTCCTTGCGGTAATCGCGATAGAGGATGGCGACGCTATGCGTCTTGCCATCCAGTACGCGCGGTTCGCCGTCGATCTTCAGTTCGAGGAAGCTCGACGCGTCGACCCACAGACGCCGCGTCGCGCCGTCCTTCGTCGTCAGCTTCAGCACGTACGCGCGGTGCCCTTCCACCTGCTCCGTGCCGAGCGTCTCGATCGTGGTGCCCTTGTTCGCGTAGTCGATCAGCGGGCCGTCGAGCTCGGCTGACGACGCGGCCGACTTGAGCTGCGCCGGCGTATACGGCTCGACGTCGTTGCGGCCGAGGTACGGCCGGACGAGCCAGCCCTGCGAACCGTCGTACACCTGCAGCGCGGTCTGCTGCTCGAACTGGATCTCGAGCCGGCTCTTGCGCGGGCGCTTCAGCGTCAGCGTGAACGGCAGCTTCACGTTCTTCTTGCCGCCCGCATCGAGCTGGCCCGTCATCCTGAGCGTCGACACCGCCCGCCACGCCTGCAACCCGCCGCGCGCCGCGACATTGCGCGCGGCGATCTGCGCCGCGTCCATGCGCGCGGCCGACGCCGCCTGCGCATTCCCCGCCGCCGAAGCCGCGAAGGCGGCCTGGCCGAAAGTCAGAAAGACGGCGGCGCACGCCGCCGAAATCGACTTGAAAAGAAACCGGTTCATGACTGCTCTCCCCGCATGCAGGCCGCCCGTTGCCGATGCGCGACGGCACGCGTTTATGTGATTACTCGACCACCAGCCCGTCGATATGCAGCGAATCGATCAGGATGCTGACCCGTTCGCCGCGCTTGATCGGCCCTCCCTTGTTGGAAAACACCATCCAGTACTCCTGACCGGCGATCAGCTGGCCGGTCTGCCGCAGCGCGCCGATCTGGTCCATGACCGGAATCACGAGCATCGCGTGGCTCGTTTCTCCGTACAGGTAGACGGTCGACTTCGTATCGGCGAGCAGCCGCGCCTTGTCCGGATCGACCACGCGATAGCTGAAGCGGATCAGGTTGCCCGACGCGGTGCTGCGCACGTGCAGGTCGTCGATGCCTTTCCCCATCTGGTAATAGGCCTTCGCCTCGCGCGGCAGGCTCACCGGCACGTACGGCGAGCGCCGGTGCGCGGCCTCGGCCGGCGCGTCCTGCCCGGCCGCGGCCGGCCGCGGCAGGACCACGGCAACGCACGCGCCGCCCGCGAGCAGCAGCGCCGCTGCCGTGCGCCACGCGGCCCGTTTCACCGCAGCGCCCCGGTGAGCGTGGCGGGTGCCGCCTGTGCCGGAATCGGCGCCGGCGGGCGCGGCGCGGTACCCGGTTGGGTACGGGTCTGCGTCTGCGTGCGATTGCGCGGCGGCGTCTGGGCCGGGGCCTGCAGCAGCACGTTTGACGGCGGCCGCGCGAGCGCCGGAGACTGCGTCAGCGCGCCGGCCGGCCGCGGCCGGGTCACCGGCGGAGCCAGCCGCGCCCCTGCAAGCGGCCGCCTCAGCGCCGGCGCCACGATCGGTGGCAGCGGTACGTTACGGCTGAAGATGGCCGGGATTCCGCCGATGCCCGGGATGCCGCCGACACCCGGGATTCCGCCGCCACCCGGGATGCCACCGCCGCCCGGAATTCCGCCGACACCCGGGATGCCACCGCCGCCCGGAATTCCACCGCCCCCAGGGATAAGCGCGGCAAGGCCGGTCGGCTGGCCCCCCAGTGCGAGCGGGTCGATCGGCGTGCCGCCGCCGAGCAGGCCGCCAAGCAGGCCCGGCGTCACGTACTCGACCGCGCCGATGTCGTAGCCGTTGGCTTGCGGCCGCGGCGTGCCGAAGATGTCGTGATGCGGTGCGCCATGCCCGGTGGCCGCCCCGATCGCCGGCGACGTGCCCTTGATCGAGTAGTTGCCCATCATCACGTTGTAACCCGCACTGCCCGGCGTGAGCGCCTCGTTGAACAGCGACAGCGGCCCGTACGACATGTTGATCCACTGGTTGCCTTCATCGGGCGTGGCCGTCGGCATCAGCCCGAACAGCGGGTTCGGCATCACCGCGTCGGCGATCCCGGGCGGCACGGCGAAGCCGTTCCCGCCGGCTTCCGGCGGCACCCGCGACCCGTTGCAGTACTGGCCCACCGTCTGCGGATCCGCCGCGATGTTGGTCGCGTCGTAGCCCGCCGTGCTGGTCATGATCGAATGTCGCGGATTCATGGTCAGCCCGGACTGGTGATTGGCCGGCCCGGTGTCGCCGTACGCGCCGATATCCCAATAGAACGGCGGGGTCGTGCCGCCCGTCACGCAGTAGCCAGTCGACTGCCCCTTCTGGTTCAGGACCGGGTTCAACGTGACCGCGTTCTGCACGCCGGGGATGTTCGGGTTCGGCTGCGAACTCACCGAGATGTAGAACGAGCGGTTTTGCCAGAACAGGTTGTTGGTCAGCACCGGGTTCGAGAACTTCGTGCAGTTCGGCGCATCCTCGGGACACCTGACGTGCCCGTTGAAATTCGCGGGCGGGACGAACGCTGCCAGCAGGTTCTGCGTATGGGACGTCGTCTCCAGCCCGGCCGGTTGCTGCGTCGAGGTCTCGATGAAGCTCGTGCAGGTCGAGTCCGCGCTGTTCGGGCTGCTCGTGCATCCGGGCGGCGGCACGTTCGACTGCGACGCGGCCGGCGTATTGAACAGCACGCCCGCCGACGCCGTCGCATCGTTCGCGATCACCGTGTTGTTGATGAAGTTCACGCGCACCGCATCCTGCAGCGACACGCCGCCGCCCGACCAGCCGGCCACGTTGTCCGCGATGATGTTGTTGATGACGCGCACCTGGTACCACTTGTTCGGGTTGCCGAGGTTGCGCTGCACGTCCGTGCCGTTGACGTTCTGCAGCCGCAGGCCGCCGCCCTTGCCGCTTTCCGCGGTATTGCCCATGATCAGGTTGCCGTCGATCACCAGATCCGGGCCGATGCCGTCGGAGAGCTGCGGCGCGCAGTCGACGTCGACGAGGCTGTTCTCGCAGAACGTGCCGTCGGGCGGCACGCCCTGCGCGATGATGCCGCCGCCGTACGTCGGCAACGTCGGGTTGTTGCTCTGGTTGAACAGCACCACGTTGTGCGACAGGTCGCCGTTGTAGCTGAACCCGAAGTGCGCGACGCCGCCGCCGTCACCGCTGCTGATGTTGCCGCAGACCCAGTTGTAGTTGAACTTGTAGTAGTCGGCGCCCGAGCAGAGCGTCACGCCACCCGCCGACGACGGCGTGGTCGAGTTGATCTCGTCGCCGTACGACGCGTTCCCCGTCACCGCGTTGTGGTGAACGTTGACGAACGTGTTGTACATGAACGGCAGCTGCGTCACGCCGTCCGCGGCGATGGTGCCGTCGGGCACCTCCACCTGGCCGACCGTGATGCCGCCCGACAGCGTGCCGGCATTGCCGGTCACCCGGTTGTTCGAGACCTCCGTGTAATGGTTCCAGCCGTGCAGGAAAATCCCGCCGCCGCCCTGCGAGCTGTTGGTGACCGTGATCCCGTCGATGCGCGACGGGTTGCACAGGAAGTTGCTGTAGTTCGGGTTGTTCGGATCCGTCGTGCAGTCGTGCCGCGTGAGCAGCGTGCAGACGCCGTTCGCGGTGCAGTTCGCGCTCGGCCTCACACCCTTGCCCAGCACCGTGATGCCCGCGCCTTCATACGCGCCCAGCAGCGACGGCTCCATCAGCAGCTCGCCGAGATTGCCGTTCAGCGTACCGTCCCAGCCGACCGTCGGCTCGAACGGGATCGGATCCGCGTGCCCCTGCATCTGCGTCGAGCACTGATAGGCGCCTGACGGATCGTACGGGTTGTTGGTCGGCGAGATCGGCTTCGTCGGGTCGTACGCGGCCGAAATCATCCCGCCGTCCAGCGACGTACCGAACAGGCACGAGATCAGCCTGCGCCACGGATCGAGCTTGCCGGACGGATGCGTGTTCGCATTGACCGTCACCGACGCGGCGCCGACGCCTTGCAGCCGCACCGGCTTCCACATCACCAGCATCTCGTTGTACGTGCCCGGGCCGACGACGATCATGTCGCCCGCGCTCGCGTTGTCGATCGCGGTCTGCAGCGCGTTGCTCGCGCCGTTCTCGCCGCCGACGTAGGTCGGCGTCTTGCCGCCGACCGTCACCGTGACCGCGTCGATCGAGCGCTTGCCGTTGCCGGCCGTGACCACGAGCTCGCCGCACTGCGTCGCCGGCGCGCCCATCTGCTGGATCGTGCAGGTCGACGGCACCGTCAGCCCCGGCAGCGTCGGAATGCTCAGGTCGGGCACGGTGACGACGATCTGCGAGTCGCTCCACGACACGACCGGCGCTTTGACGCCCGCGATCGTGACCGTACCGGTGCCCTGCGATCCGCCGAAGCCGTAGTGGCGCGTGATGAACTTCTGGTTGAACGGCGCCGCGGTCTTGTTCGGTCCGGTGTACGCGTGGTTCGGCACCTGCTGGTCGCCCAGCGCCTTGATCGTCAGCGTCTTGCCGGGCGCACTGACCCACGGGCCCGCGCCGGCGCCGATCGCATCGCCGGTCACGCTCGAGATCGCCGGCGTCGCATCCGGATACGCGCAGTCGGGCTGGTTGTATCCGTCGGCGAACGCCTGCACCGGCACCACCGGCGTATCCATGTACTGCGTCTGTCCGGGCATGAACGGAATCTCGTAACAGAACTGGCTGTAGGCCGGGTTGTACATCGGATCGGTCATCATCTTGCCCGGATGATTCGGATCGGGGATCGGGCCCGGGTCGTTCATGCACGTGACCATCATCGTCGGCGCATAGCCGGTCGGGTTCGGCGGGTTCACTTCCCAGGTCGAGAAGGTCAGCCCGTTGTAGATGCCCCACTGGTCCGAATAAGTGCGCGAGGTTTCGTTGCCGGAGAAGTCCTTGAACGAGACCGGCACGTTCGGCACCGCGAACTTCTCGCCGAACTGCGGCGAATACGGGTCGAACTCCGACGAGAAGTCGTCGAGCATGAAGCCCGTGTAGTGCGCCGCGACGTGCGTCGAGCTGAAGATCCAGAACTTCGCGAGCACGGATTCCTCGTCGGTCAGCATCACCTCCTTGCGATCGCACAGATGCCGGGACGCGCCCGCGAACGGTGCGACTTCCTTCGAGCCCGGGAACAGGCTGATGTAGTCCGGCACGATGCGCAGCTCGCCGACGCACGGCCAGAACCGCTCGACGCTGCCGGTGTCGCCTTCGGCATGCGGCGTCGAACCGAGGTTCGTGGTCGGGTTCTGCGCATTGTTCTTGTTGTACGTCGAGTTCACCGCGGCCTGGTCGGGCAGGATGAAGATCGCGCCGATCCCGCCGAACTGCTGCGTCACCGGGGCGATGAAGTTGTCGCCGATCAGGATGTTCTTGTCTTCCTCCTTCACCAGTTCATAGCCCGGCGGCACGATGATCTCGACCACGTACTTGCCGGCCGGCAGCATCGGCGTGCCGTCGACGGGGTTCTTGCCGACGCAGATCGTGCAGTTCGACGCGACCGGCTTGCCGTTCGCATCCGTCGCCGTCACGCTCGGGAACTTGTACATCCCGTCATACGGCGCCGGCTGGATCTGGTTGAACACGTGCATGCCGTCGTAGCACTTGAACTGCGCGTTCGCCGGCAGTTGCCGATGCTGCGGATCGAGCCAGTTGGTGCTGTTCTTCAGCGTGAAGTAGAACGGGTCGTTCGGATCCTGGCCCGGGCAGTTCATGTTCGGCGTCACGCCGTCCGCGCGGAAGCCCTGCGCCCAGTCGTCCCAGCTCGCCGTCTTGGTCGTGTCCACCAGCGTCAGGTTGGACGTGCCGTCCGCGGCCGTGCCCTCCTGATACAGGTTCACCGTGACGTTCGGCACGTTGGGCGTCCACTTCGTGTGGATAAGCAGCGTCGGATCGTCGAACGGCCGCGTCGACGCATAGATCACCTCGCCGTGAATCCCGCCGTTCTCGCCCTTCGCGAACGGCGTCTTGCCGAACTCGATGAACGAGTTCTGCCCGGAGAAGCCCTGCCATGCCTCCGAGTTCACCCACGGCGGATCGACCCGGCCGGTCGAGCCGCTGCCGGTCGACGAGCAATCCGCGTCCGCGCAGTAGCGAGCGCCCGGCACCCGCAGGTTCGACGGCACGGGCAAGGTTTCGACCGTGTTCGCGAAATTCCCGGCGATCGTCGAGTTCCCGCTGCCGGGCACGCCGGTGCTGTCGACCGGACCGCCCGCGTCGTACACGACGTGCGTGCCGGTCGACTTGAAGCGCGTCTGGTCATCGTCCACCACGTACCAGTTGAACAACGGGAACACTTCGTTGAACGGCGCATAGCCATTGCCGTCCGTGTTGTTGAAGCTCGAGAAGCTGCCGTCGCGGAACCGCAGGTTGGTCGACGCCAGCGCGATGCCGGGATCGTCCGGGTGCGAGATGCCGTCGCCGTGCAGGTCGATGAAGGTCCGCGTATAGAGGTTCGTCTGCCACTGCAGCACGGCGAGATCACCGACGTCGACCGTCGTGCTCCCGTTGGCCGCGGGCAGCTGGACGGCCTTCGCCAGCCCGTCGACGATCTGGTCGTTCCACTGATCGAAGACCGTGATGCGCGTCGTGCCGCTCGGCAACCCGCTGATCGTGAAGCGGCCCTGGCTGTCGCACTTCGTGAAGCCGTAATCCTCGCCGTCCGGATCGCCGACGCTCACATAGCATTGCGAGAACGCCAGCGAATCGTGCGAACCGCTACTGTACAGATTCTCGTTCGGCGGACGGCCGTAGTGCAGGTTCGTCACGCGGCCCGTGATCGTGTTCGGGCACGCGCCGGTGTCGCACAGCCCCGTCTTGGCCGTGTTGGTGCGCCGCGCGTTGATGGTCTTCGGATTCGCGAAGCCGATCGACACGTGATAGCCGGCCGGCCCGAACTCCTGGAAGTACGCGGGCCCGCCGACCTTGATGAACGCGTCGTGCGCCTTCTGGCCGTCAAGCGTGTTGGTCTGCAGCCATTCCTCGCCACGGCCGATCCGGTCGGCGGCCGGCGTCGCGATCACGCCGTAGCGGCCCGGCATCAGGTTGGCGATGACCGCCTGGCCGACCAGCGGCGACAGCGTCTTGCCGTCCGATTCGAATTTGGGGCAGGTCGGGATCATGCCGACCAGGCCGTCGGTCGCCGTCGTGATCGGGCACGCATTGAGCCCGGTGAGCGGGTCGATGGTGCCCTGCAGCGAATTCGACAGCGGCATGTTGAACATGTCGTAGGTCATCTGCCCGGTCGGGTCGCCAGTGCCACCGGCGTCGTCCCAGAGCTTGATCTCGAAGCCGCCGAGGCCCGGCTCGCGCGCGGTGCCGAAACCGTCGGTCCCGCCGCTGACATCCACTTCGCCGTTCAGCGGCGCATCGTCCTCGAACACGAACACCGACAGCTTCGCGGTCTGGTACGGGGTTTCCGTCAGCAGCACGTTGAGCTGCCCGGCCTGGCCCGCCGCGGTCTGCCCGGCCTTCGCGGCCGTGATCTGCGCGGGCGAAATCGGCGCGCCGCCCATGCTGTGGCCGCACTTGCCGGTGCCCGGCGCGAAATCCGCGCCGCTCGGGCCCGACGGGCAGTCGAGCGCGATGCTGAATTGCCGCGTGGTGTTGGCGGGCGGCACGCCGCCGCCATTCACGAACGTGTTGCCCGCGTCACCCGGCAGGATCGAGATGTAGTAATGCTTGGTCGGATCGAGCGCCACGTACTTCGGATCGACCGGCGTCTGCTGCGAAACGTTCGTGCCGGTACGGCACGCGCCGTTGCCGACGTCGCACACGGTCGGCAGGTGCGTGTTGGACACCGGGTCGTACACGGTCTGCCCGGATTCGCACGCGACGGTGCCGACGCAGCCGGCCGCCACCACCGGCATGTAGCTCGTATGGAAGTTCGTGCCGAGACTCGGCACCGGCAGCGGCGGGCAGTTCGCCGGCCGCGACGTCGTCGAGTTCACCTGGCAGGCCGGATCGATCTGCATCGTGCGGTCTTCCTCGATGATCCAGCGATAGTCGGTGAGCTTGACCATCTTGTTCGGTGCGACCGCATCCGGCGCCATGCTCGGCGCATCCATCACGTTCACGACCAGCCCGCTGCCGGGATTGAACGTGACCGTCACGGTCCCTGCGTTCGCGCTCGTCTGGTTCTGCGTGTTGGTGACCTTGTACTGGAACGTCATCGTCTGCGCGGACGCACCGGCCATCGGCGGCGTCGTCGGCGCCGCGGTAAACGAGCCGTCCGGATTCAGCGTCACGGTGCCGTTCGTCGCGCTCGACGCGACGATCTGCGCGGTGAGCGGCAGCCCGGACGGATCGCTCGCGCTGGCGAGCACGCCGGGCGCGCCGATCTGAACCTGCGACGCGATGTTGCTCGAGAAGCTCGCATTGCCGGCCGTGGGAACCGACAGGCACTTGTTGCTCGTGGTGCAGGCGGTCAGCGTCACCTTCGCCGTCACCGGCGGCGTGCCGTTGGTCGACTGATAGACGAAACTGTCGTTCGTCGCGCTGCTCGACAGATACGTGAACGTACCGTCCGTGTTCAACGTGAGCGTGCCGCTCGCGGGCGGCGTCTGGACCTTCACGCCGTACACGCCGGAGTCGTTCGCGATCACGCCCTTGGCCGGATCGGACACGGCCAGCGTCGTGCCCGGCACGAAGTAGTAGTTCGCGCCCGCGGCGGTCGGCGTTTCGCCGACGCCGGCGGTCGCCGACGGTTGGGCGTTGTTGACCGCGATGTAGCCTTGCATCCCGCCATCGCGCATATTGTTGGTCGACAGGCTCAACTCGCGGTCGTATACCGGCATCGCACCTGCGGCCGGCGCGTTCACCATCACGTCGTAGGTCTTGCCAGCCGCCATGAACACGGCGTTCTGGATGCGCGCGGCGCCGGGAATCACGTTACCGTCCTCGGCGATCAGCGTGAAGCCGGGAACGGACGGATTGCCCGTTTGCGCGCCGACCACGGCCGGAACGTGCATGCGCAGCCCGGCGTTCACCATGCGCACGAGCACCTGCCCGGTCGACGGCGGCACGGTCGCGCTCGGCGGAAAAGCCGACGCGTTCGGGTTGGTGCGATCGAAGGCCACGCCGTTGATCAGGTAATAGCGCGGAT
Source organism: Burkholderia sp. AU33423 (assembly GCF_002223135.1). NCBI lineage: Bacteria > Pseudomonadati > Pseudomonadota > Betaproteobacteria > Burkholderiales > Burkholderiaceae > Burkholderia > Burkholderia sp. AU33423. Next base: position 743,489 of record NZ_NKFH01000004.1, on the reverse strand, counting down.
CGTAGTTCACCACCGGCGGATAGCAGGTGCCGAACGTGACCGACTTCGAGTCGCCGCACCCGCCGGGCTGCCCCGACCACGCAGCGGTTTCGCTGAAGCCCTTGGTCGCGACGGCCGCGGCGACCGCGGCGTTCTGCACCGGATCGATCTCGCTCATCACGAGCGGCACGTCGGCGTCGTAGCACGACGCCGTCTGCGGATAGGCCTGCTTCGTCGATGCGCACGTCGAGCTGGGGACGCCCGGGCTCTTCACCACCAGCACCCCGTAGAGGCCCATCGGCCCCTGGATCGACGGGTGCGTGCCCGACTCGAGCAGGTAGGTGCCGGGCTTGAGATTGGTCCAGGTGAGCGTCGTGTGCGATTTCGGATCGGTCGACGGCGCCACCTCGGTCCCGAACGACTGAATGCGCGGCCCCTGCGCGGGCGGCACGAACGATGCCATCGGCGCGGTCGAGGTCGCCGTGACGATCGGCCAGGTCGTGGCGGTCTGCGTCGGATGGGCCGGGCTCGGCGTGGTCGTCGGCTTGTCGCCCAGACCGCCGCCCAGCTGGCCGACGATGACGAGCGAGGTCGGCACGGGCGCAGGCAGGTTGTTCGTCAGGTTGATCTGCAGCTGCCCTGCCGGCACGGTGACGACCACCGGCGACCAGTTCGCACCGGCGGCCGGATTCGCCGCCGCGCAGGTCGCATTGGCGGCCGGCATCGCCGCAACGGCGGCCGGCGTGCAGCTGTAGCCCCACATCGGCACCGCCTGCCCGTCCGGCATCAATGCCGTGGATGCCTTCGCCGTCAGATTGACGACCGCTTGCGCGAAACATGCTTCGCCTGCCGTCAGCAATATGGATGCCGCGACCCCCGCCTTGAACAGATCAAGGAGCGTCGCCGTGAGCTTGGTGGATCTCATCGCCTTTCTCCCCACCCCTAATTGGATTCGTCGATCGGAAATACCGGAGGATCAACGAGCATCATCATCATCATTCCGCCCGGGAAGATGTTGTTCGTCGTGATCTCGCGCTCGTTATGCGAGTGCCACATGAACGCGAAGCCTGCTTCCGTCGCCGGCGGGTTCAGGATCGTGTTGCTGGGTGGCGACGTGCCGGTCGGCGCGGTCGCACGCACGGTCGCGTCCGGCCCGAGATACGGACTGCCGCCGTACCAGAAACCGTTCGTCAGGATGTTCGAGTCCGGCAACGTGACCGGCCCGCCGCTGGCGACCTTGCCGAACGGCGCCTTCTCGAGCGCCTTGCCGTGGTCCTGGCACCACTCGTAGTAGTTCGGCGCGCTGCGCGGCGCCGGCGGATTCGACGCCGTCGTGTAGTAGCCGTTCGCGTCCGGCACGCAGACGGAGCCGTCGCCCGCGTAGTGCGCATAGACGTCCCAGTTCAGGCCCTTGCCGGTCCAGTAGAAAATCCCGTCCAGGGTGGTGCCCGGCGTGGTGGTGGTCGTGAACAGCAGCGGACCGGCCGGCAACTGCGGGTTCGCCGGGTGGCTCGGGTCGACCGGGCTGAGCAACAGGTTGCCGTCGCGCGCCAGCACGCGCACGTGATTGCCGTGCTCGTGGAACGGATGCTGCCAGCGGCCGGTGCCGATGATCCGCAGCAGCACCAGTTCGCCCGGATGCATGTGCGGGTTGCCGTTGTACGGCTGGTGCGGGTACTGCGGCGCGTAGTTCGGATCCATGTCGTCCGGCATCGAGCGGCCGTTGACCATGAAATAGGCCGGGTGATAAGGCTCGGTCTCGACCGTCATGCAGCCGGTCGGCTTCGTGCATGACGTATTTGCCGCCACCTGCTGCTCTGCCTGCTGATGGATACGCGGATCCATTTCGGAGAACTGAAAAAGATACTCACGGTCATAGCATGCCGCGCTGTTGTCGAATGCCGCCGCTGCGTTGCGGAAATCGTGCTGGCCGAACGGCCTGCCCGAATCCGGCAGCGCCATGCAGCCTGCCGTGTTGACCGCCGTATTCGGCAGCACGATGATCGCCCCGTACAGCCCCATCTCGATCTGCAGGTCGCCCTGCGTGCCGCTGTAGTACGTATGCGTACCCGGCGTCGCCGCGACGAACGTGTAGGTGACCGTCGCGCCGTGCTGCGCTTCCTGCGCCAGCAGCCCGGCAACGCCGGAGGTGCCGGTGCAGGTCTTGCCGTCCGGGCTCAGGGTGCCCGTGCACACGACGAAGCCGGGAAACAGCATCGACGTGTTGCCGGCCGCCGCGGGCAGGTTGTTGGTGAGTGTCACGGTGATGATGTCACCCTGCCTGACGATCAGCGTCGGACCGGGAATCTGCATCGTCGGACAGGTCGCACCGGTAATCGTCGACGGCGAGAAGACGAGCGGCGTCGCGCTGGTCGCTGCACAGCCGTAGCCCCACGAATAGACGCTCGTGCCGTCCGGCTGCGTGATGCGCGCCTCCTGGGCCGTGAGGTTGAAGACCTTGCCGGTGATGCCCGGCGCGGCGGCTTGCGCGTGCACCGACAGCAACGCGGCGAGCGTCGCGACACCGACGCGTGCAAGCCGTCCGAGACGGGCGAGCGTCGCGGTCCAGGCATGATGAGTGATGTGTCCCACGGCTTTTCTCCTCAGGGCAGGACTTCCCGGCCGGGTCCGCCCGATGAGGCGGGCGGACCCTGGTCATCAAAGAGTGCAATGCTTCGTGACCGGATCCACGGCGCTGCAGATGTGGACCTCGGTCATCAGTCCGCCGAAGTTCTCCTGATCGTTCGACAGGTGATCGAGGTTCGGCGTGTACAGATAGAAAATCTGGCCCGAGTGGTACTTCGTCTTGTCGCTGGCGTCCAGAATCAGGTCGAGCGATTCGCCACCGCCGAGCGTGATCGAATTGGTGTCGTAGGCCATGTTGTTGCCGGCCATGTCGCGCAGCATGCGGGCGTTGATCGCGATCACGTGCATCGGAATGCCGATCGACGCCAGCGTCTGATATTCGGTCACGTCGAGATCCGAGATCCGCAACAGCGCCCGGCCGCCGGCCGGAATGTTGACCAACGTCGGCAGCGGTTGCGACGGATGCATCGAACTGTCCGAAGCGGGCGTCGACATCGGCCCTTCGGTCACGGTATCCGGATAGCTGCGGCCGTTCAGCAGGAAGAACTTGTCCTTCATGTCGGTGAACGGCTCGGGATTGAACGTCATGCCGACGAAGTGGAAGTTCGGATCGAAGCCGTGGATCTGGATCGGATACTCGACGTCGTACGCGGTCGAGCCGTCGCCGTCGTTGTACGCATAGAGCGACAGCGTTTCCGGCGAGGTCGCCGGGATGTTGGGATTCGCGGCGCGCACGAGACCGTTGTTGCGCGTCGGCAGCGGCGTCGAGCACAGAATGTCGTTGCCGCAGCGCGTCCGGAGGTCCGCCTGTTGCGTGACCAGCGCCTCGTACAGCGACACGCCCTTCGGCACCCGGTCCTGGCGCGGGCGCACGTAGATCTGCCCGACCATGCCCATCTGCAGGTGCTCCGGCGGCGTGATGTGGCAGTGCCAGAAATAGGTGCCGGCATCCGGCGCCAGATAGTAGTAAGTGAAGCTCGCGCCGATGTTGATCGCCACGGACGCATCGGGCACGCCGTCGTAGAACGACGACGCATTCGGATAGCCGTGGAAGTGCACCGTGTGCCGCTCGAACAGGTCGGGACGCATGATCATCCCGACGTTGGTCAGCGTGAGGAAGAACTCGTCGTCCTCGTCGATCGCCATCAGCGGCGCGGGCTGGTTGCCGTTCATCACGCCGATGTCCATGATCGGGCGCGGATCGACGTGGCCGGTCAACGCACCGCCGGCATCCGGGTCGGGCGCGAGCCCGACCGCGCCGTTGTAGGTCGGGTCGGTTCGCGGGTCGCCGACGGTGTTGAATACCGACGCGAGCTCCGTGCCGGGCAACCCCGCCTTGACGTCGGCAAGCCCGGAGAGCGGGCCGAACGCGAACAGGTAGGTCTGCACGCCGTTGGCCATCGTCGCGTAACCGTCGCCGCCGGAGATCTGCTGGCATTTGATCGCACCGTTGACGGCACCGGTCGCGGTCGAGGTCTGTCCGGTGTAGGTCGGTTTCGTGTAGGCGGGCTCGCCGACGCCCGGTGCGAGCGCGGTCGGGTGGGCGGGCGTGGTGAACGGGCATTGAACCCGGAACGACTGAGCGAACGAAGGAGCGGCGCACAGGAACAGCAACAGTGCCGCCACACTGCTGCAATACGCGCGGGTACTGAACATATGACCTCCATCCGAGGGGTCAACCAGCGATACGCGCTGGACGTCATGCTCTGCTGCGGACGCGGGCTGGCGACGTCATCGCCCTGACCCGTATCTGGATTCTGCAGATGCGCATGAACGGCCGGGATGGGGCACCCCCCTACTTTTGCGTAGGGGGCCACCAGTGTGCGGGAGGCGTCATGCTTCGCACATGGCCGGATGCGCGGCCGGGCGGGCTTGCAGCGCATCGTCGGGATGGCGAAACGACGGTGCGCGACCGCCCATGCCGGTCATGACAACCGCCGACCACGCCGTGTCGGCGACATGCCGGTGTTTGCACTGCGCGGCCGCGGCAGGATCGATGACGTATGGCGAGACTCGTCCCGATAGCCGAATTTAATTAAAATCATGGACCGGATGCAGGAAGGTGCGGGACGCGGCAGGCTTGGGCTGTATCGGAAGGGCGCGGCGAACCAGGCGGTCGCCGGAAAGACGGGCAAAAAAAAGCGCCACGGAGACCGTGGCGCTAAAAAAGTTCTAGCCATTCCGAGGGCCGTGCTAGAACCTGAGAGACTGCGCGAAACATCGTTGCCGGTTAAACTCTTGAAACGATGTTTCGAAAACGTGAGACATTCTTTCCGTTTCCGCCCGACAAGTCAAGCGGTATTTGCACCGGTTCATGCACTTTCTGGCAACGCTCATTTGAGCGTTTTCCTAATAAACCAAGGGTGAACCCGTAAAATCTCATCCAATGACCGGTTCACCCGCGGAACATGCATCCTTTGACAATAGTCCTACAATACCAACAAAATTGAAATCGAGTTTCGGAATTAGAGAGAATCCCTCGTGTCGACAACTGTAACCCCTCCCGCGTCGCGGGACCGTGAATCGTCGCCCGACGAGATCACCGCCCTTGCCCGCGGCCTCGCCGTGCTGCGTCGCATCGCGGCGGCCGACGCGCCCGTCAGCAACCGCGAGCTGACCGAACTGACCGGCATCCCGAAGCCGACCGTCTCGCGCATCACCGCCACGCTCGTCAGCGCGGGCTTCCTGTTCCAGTTGCCCGACAGCGAGCGCTTCGTGCTCACCGCGTCGGTACTCGAACTGAGCCACGGCTTCCTGCGCAACTTCGACATCCGCGCGCGTTCGCGGCCGTTCATGATCGAGCTGGCCGAACGCACGTCGCTGTCCGTGCACCTCGCGGTGCGCGACCGGCTCGACATGGTCGCGATCGACGTGGTCCGTCCACGCTCGGCCGTGCTCGTCACGCGCCTCGAGATCGGTTCGCGGATGGACATCGCGCGCACCGCGGTCGGCCGCGCGTATCTCGCCGCACTCGAGGACGACGAACGCCGCCAGTTGCTCGAGTCGCTGCGCACCACGGCGGGCGACGACTGGCCGCACGTGTCCGCGCGCCTGAACCCCGCGCTGGACGACGCGATGCGCGACGGCCACGCGATCGCGATCGGCGAATGGCGCGAGGGCCTGAATGCCGTCGCGGCCGGTTTCGTCGGTCCGTCGGGCCAGCGCTATTCGGTGAATTGCGGTGGCGCGTCGCACCAGTGCCCGCCCGAATGGCTGGACGAACACGTGGTGCCCGCGCTGCACGAATGCATCGCGAAAATCACGCGCGAAATCGGCGGCGCACCGGCCCGTCGCATCGCCGTGTAATCGTTTCGTCATCGTCCTGTCGCGTTCTGTAACGACCGTAACCCGTTGAAAGATAGACCGCTGGACTGTAACGGGGACGGGACGTAGGATCATGCCCATCGTCGCGCCGCACTCGCGGTGCGCACCGCTCTTTTCCCGCGCAGACCGGCGGGGGCCCGGACCGAGCCGGGCGCCCCCTCCCCGGCACCGCTCGCCCACGCGCAGCTCAGCAGTCCGATTTCCGGCCCGCCGCGCCGTCTTCCTGACAGATCACGATGGATAACGAACAAAAGCCCACGCCTCCTTCGAAAGAACCCGCGTCCCCCGCCGCGCGGCGCCCGCGCCGCACGCTGATGGCCGGCGCGCTCGCGGTCGTCGTCATCGGCGGCCTGCTGTGGTGGCATCCGTGGAACCGCACGCCGGCGGCCGGCACGGGTGCGAGCGGCGCAGGCGCAAGCGCGGCCGGTGCCGCCGGCGGCCACCGCGGCCGTGGCGGCCCCGCCGCGATGGCGAACATTCCGCAGCCCGTGCAGGTCGCAACCGCGACGCAGGGCGAAATGCCGATCGTGCTGTCCGCGCTCGGCACCGTCACGCCGCTCGCGAACGTGACGGTCAAGACGCAGTTGTCCGGCTACCTGCAATCGGTGGCATTCCAGGAAGGCCAGATCGTCAAGAAGGGCGACCTGCTCGCGCAGATCGACCCGCGCCCGTACCAGGTCGCGCTCGAGAACGCCGAAGGCACGCACGCGCGCGACTCGGCGCTGCTCGCGACGGCCCGCCTCGACCTGAAGCGCTACCAGACGCTGCTGTCGCAGGACTCGATCGCGTCGCAGACCGTCGATACGCAGGCCTCCCTCGTCAAGCAATACGAAGGCGCGGTGAAGACCGACCAGGCCGCGATCGATTCCGCGAAGCTGAACCTCACTTATGCGCGCATCACCGCGCCGGTGACGGGCCGCGTCGGCCTGCGCCAGGTCGACCCCGGCAACTACGTGACGCCGGGCGATACCAACGGCCTCGTCGTGATCACGCAGCTGCAGCCGATGAGCGTGATCTTCACGACGTCGGAAGACAACCTGCCGCAGATCGTCAAGCAGGTGAACGCGGGCCAGAAACTGTCGGTCACCGCATACAACCGCAACAACACGGTGCCGCTCGAGACGGGCTCGCTCGCGACGCTCGACAACCAGATCGACACGAGCACGGGCACGGTCAAGCTGCGCGCGAACTTCGATAACAAGGAAGGCATGCTGTTCCCGAATCAGTTCGTGAACACGCGCCTGCTCGTCGACGTGATGCGCAACGCGACGATCGTGCCGACCGCGGCCGTGCTGACCGGCTCGATCGGCCAGTTCGTCTACGTCGTGAAGCCCGACAACACGGTGACCGTGCGCAAGGTCACGATCGGCCCGGTCGACGGCGAACGCACCAGCATCGTCAGCGGCATCGCGCTCGGCGAGCGCGTCGTGACCGACGGCTCCGACCGCCTGCGCGAAGGCGCGAAGATCTCGATCCCGGCCGACAAGCCGAAAGGCGCGTCGGGCGCGCGCGGCGCCGGTGCGGCGTCGGGCGCATCGGGCACCGGCGGCCATCGCGGCGAACACAAGCACGGCGCGTCGCAGGCAGCGGCCCCCGCGGCCCAGTAACGCGCGGGCCGCTCGATGAATCCCTCCCGCCTCTTCATTCTCCGGCCGGTCGGCACCGCCCTCCTGATGGCGGCGATCATGCTGGCCGGTCTCGTCGCACTGCGCTTCCTGCCGCTCGCCGCGCTGCCGGAAGTCGACTATCCGACGATCCAGGTCCAGACCTTCTACCCGGGCGCGAGCCCGGAGGTGATGACCTCGTCGGTCACCGCGCCGCTCGAACGGCAGTTCGGGCAGATGCCGTCGCTGAACCAGATGTCGTCGCAAAGCTCGGCCGGCTCGTCCGTGATCACGCTGCAGTTCTCGCTCGACCTGCCGCTCGACATCGCCGAGCAGGAAGTGCAGGCCGCGATCAACGCGGCCGGCAACCTGCTGCCGTCCGACCTCCCTGCCCCGCCGATCTACGCGAAGGTCAACCCGGCCGATGCGCCGGTGCTGACACTCGCCGTCAAGTCGAAGACGCTGCCGCTCACGCAGGTGCAGGATCTCGCCGACACGCGCCTCGCGATGAAGATCTCGCAGGTCGCGGGCGTCGGTCTCGTCAGCCTGTCGGGCGGCAACCGCCCGGCCGTGCGGATCCAGGCGAACCCGACCGCGCTCGCGAAGTACGGGATGAACCTCGACGACCTGCGCACGACGATCTCGAACCTGAACGTGAACACGCCGAAGGGCAACTTCGACGGCCCGACGCGCGCGTACACGATCAACGCGAACGACCAGCTCACGAGCGCCGACCAGTACAACAGCGCGGTCGTCGCGTACAAGAACGGCCGCCCGGTGATGCTCACCGACGTCGCGACGGTCGTCGCCGGCTCGGAGAACACCAAGCTCGGCGCGTGGGTGAATGCCGACCCCGCGATCATCCTGAACGTGCAGCGCCAGCCGGGCGCGAACGTGATCCAGACGGTCGACGCGATCAAGGCGCAATTGCCGAAGCTGCAGGAAACGCTGCCGGCCGCGCTCGACGTGGAGATCGTCACCGATCGCACGACGATGATCCGCGCCGCCGTGCGCGACGTGCAGTTCGAACTGATGCTCGCGGTCGCGCTGGTCGTGCTCGTGATGTACCTGTTCCTCGCGAACGTCTACGCGACGATCATCCCGAGCCTGTCGGTGCCGCTGTCGCTGATCGGCACGCTCGCGGTGATGTACATGGCCGGCTTCTCGCTGAACAACCTGTCGCTGATGGCGCTCACCATCGCGACCGGCTTCGTGGTCGACGACGCGATCGTGATGATCGAGAACATCGCCCGCTACGTCGAGGAAGGCGAAACGGGGCTCGAGGCCGCGCTGAAGGGCTCGAAGCAGATCGGCTTCACGATCATCTCGCTGACGGTGTCGCTGATCGCGGTGCTGATCCCGCTGCTGTTCATGGGCGACGTGGTCGGGCGCCTGTTCCATGAATTCGCGATCACGCTCGCGGTGACGATCGTGATCTCGGCGATCGTGTCGCTCACGCTCGTGCCGATGATGTGCGCGAAGCTGCTGCGCCATTCGCCGCCGCCCGAGAGCCATCGCTTCGAGGCGCGCGTGCACCGGGCGATCGACTGGGTGATCGCGCGCTACGCGGTCGCACTCGAATGGGTGCTGAACCGCCAGCGCTCGACGCTCGTCGTCGCACTGCTGACGCTCGCGCTGACCGCCCTGCTGTACGTCTACGTGCCGAAGGGCTTCTTCCCCGCGCAGGATACCGGCGTGATCCAGGCGATCACGCAGGCGCCGCAGTCGATCTCGTACGGCGCGATGGCGGAGCGCCAGCAGGCGCTCGCGGCCGAGATCCTGAAGGATCCGAACGTCGAGAGCCTCACGTCGTTCATCGGCGTCGACGGCAGCAACATCACGCTGAACAGCGGCCGGATGCTGATCAACCTGAAGGCGCGCGACGAACGCTCCGAGACGGCCGCGCAGATCATCCGCGACCTGCAGCACCGCGTCGCGAACATCACCGGCATCTCGCTGTTCATGCAGTCGGTGCAGGACCTGACGATCGACTCGACCGTCAGCCCGACGCAGTACCAGTTCATGCTGACGAGCCCGAACTCGGAAGAGTTCGCGACCTGGGTGCCGAAGCTCGTCGCACGGCTGCAGCAGGAGCCGTCGCTCGCCGACGTCGCGACCGACCTGCAGAGCAACGGCCAGTCCGTCTACATCGAGATCGACCGCCCGAGCGCCGCGCGCTTCGGCATCACGCCGGCGACCGTCGACAACGCGCTGTACGACGCGTTCGGCCAGCGCATCGTGTCGACGATCTTCACGCAGTCGAACCAGTACCGCGTGATTCTCGAGTCCGAGCCGAAGGAGCAGCACTACGCGCAATCGCTGAACGACATCTACCTGCCGTCGGCGGGCGGCGGCCAGGTGCCGCTGTCGTCGATCGCGTCGTTCCACGAGCGGCCGTCGCCGCTGCTGGTCGCGCACCTGTCGCAGTTCCCGTCGACCACCATCTCGTTCAACCTCGCGGCGGGCGCGTCGCTCGGCGAGGCGGTCAAGGCGATCGACGCCGCCGAGAAGGACATCGGGCTGCCCGCGTCGTTCCAGACGCGCTTCCAGGGCGCGGCGCTCGCGTTCCAGGCATCGCTGTCGAACCAGCTGTTCCTGATCCTCGCCGCGGTCGTCACGATGTACATCGTGCTCGGCGTGCTGTATGAGAGCTACATCCACCCGATCACGATCCTGTCGACGCTGCCGTCGGCCGGCGTCGGCGCGCTGCTCGCGCTGATGATCACCGGGCACGACCTCGACATCATCGGGATCATCGGCATCGTGCTGCTGATCGGCATCGTGAAGAAGAACGCGATCATGATGATCGACTTCGCGCTCGAGGCCGAACGCGTCGAAGGCAAGCCGCCGCGCGAGGCGATCTACCAGGCGTGCCTGCTGCGCTTCCGGCCGATCCTGATGACGACGCTCGCCGCGCTGCTCGGCGCGGTGCCGCTGATCGTCGGCTCCGGCGCGGGCTCCGAGCTGCGCCAGCCGCTCGGGATCGCGATCGCCGGCGGCCTGATCGTGTCGCAGGTGCTGACGCTGTTCACGACGCCCGTGATCTACCTCGGCTTCGACTCGCTCGCGCGCCGCGTGCGCGGCTGGTTCGAACGCCACGGCCCGCAAGCCGGCTCGCGCACGGATGCGTAAGCCATGAACCTGTCGCGCCCCTTCATCACCCGCCCCGTCGCGACGACGCTGCTCGCGCTCGGCGTCGCGCTCGCGGGCCTGTTCGCGTTCATCAGGCTGCCGGTGTCGCCGCTGCCGCAGGTCGATTTCCCGACGATCTCGGTGCAAGCGTCGCTGCCCGGCGCGAGCCCGGAAACGGTCGCAACCAGCGTGACGAGCCCGCTGGAGCGGCACCTCGGCTCGATCGCCGATGTGTCCGAAATGACGTCGACCAGCACGGTCGGCAATGCGCGGATCATCCTGCAGTTCGGGCTGAACCGCGAAATCGACGGCGCCGCGCGCGACGTGCAGGCCGCGATCAACGCGGCGCGCGCCGACCTGCCCGCCGCGTTGAAGAGCAACCCGACCTACCGCAAGGTCAACCCGGCCGATTCGCCGATCATGGTCGTCGCACTGACGTCGGAAACGGCGTCGCCGGCGAAGGTGTACGACGCCGCGTCGACGGTGCTGCAGCAGTCGCTGTCGCAGATCGACGGGATCGGCCAGGTCACCGTGAGCGGCTCCGCGAACCCGGCCGTGCGCGTCGAGCTCGAACCGCAGTCGCTGTTCCATTACGGGATCGGCCTCGAGGACGTGCGCGCGGCACTGGCTTCCGCGAACGCCAATGCGCCGAAGGGCGCGATCGAGTTCGGCCCGCAGCGCTTCCAGCTCTATACGAACGACCAGGCGTCCCAGGCGTCGCAATACCGCGACCTCGTCGTCGCGTACCGCAACGGCTCGGCCGTGCGGCTGTCCGACCTGTCCGACGTCGTCGATTCGGTCGAGGACCTGCGCAACCTCGGTTTGTCGAACGGCAAGCGCGCGGTGCTCGTGATCCTCTACCGCTCGCCCGGCGCGAACATCATCGAGACGCTCGACCGCGTGCGCGCGGCGCTGCCGCAGCTCACCGCGTCGCTGCCGGCCGACATCACCGTCACGCCGGTGCTCGACCGCTCGACCACGATTCGCGCGTCGCTGAAGGACACCGAGCACACGCTGCTGATCGCGGTCAGCCTCGTCGTGATGGTCGTGTTCCTGTTCCTGCGCAACTGGCGCGCGACGCTGATCCCGAGCGTCGCGGTGCCGATCTCGATCATCGGCACGTTCGGCGCGATGTACCTGCTCGGCTTCTCGATCGACAACCTGTCGCTGATGGCGCTGATCGTCGCGACCGGCTTCGTCGTCGACGATGCGATCGTCGTGCTCGAGAACATCTCGCGGCACATCGAGAACGGCAAGTCGCGCATGCAGGCCGCGTTCGACGGTGCGCGCGAGGTCGGCTTCACGGTGCTGTCGATGAGCATTTCGCTCGTCGCGGTGTTCCTGCCGATCCTGCTGATGGGCGGCATCGTCGGGCGGCTGTTCCGCGAGTTCGCCCTGACGCTGTCGCTCGCGATCGCCGTCTCGCTCGCGGTGTCGCTCACGGTCACGCCGATGATGTGCGCGCGCCTGCTGCCCGAGTCGCACGACCCGCAAAACGAAGGCCGCTTCGGGCGTTTCCTGGAACGCTGTTTCAGCCGCATGCAGCGCGGCTACGAACGCTCGCTGTCGTGGGCGCTGCGCCGGCCGCTCCTGATCCTGCTGACCCTGTTCGCGACGATCGGGCTGAACGTCTACCTGTACATCGTCGTGCCGAAGGGCTTCTTCCCGCAGCAGGACACCGGGCTGATGATCGGCGGCATCCAGGCCGACCAGTCGACGTCGTTCCAGGCGATGAAGCTGAAGTTCTCCGAGATGATGCGGATCGTGCAGGGCAACCCGAACGTGAAGAGCGTCGCGGGCTTCACCGGCGGCACGCAGACCAACTCGGGCTTCATGTTCATCACGCTGAAGGACCGCACCGAGCGCAAGCTGTCGGCCGACCAGGTGATCCAGCAGCTGCGCCCGCAGCTGGCGGACGTGGCAGGCGCGCGCACGTTCCTGCAGGCGGCGCAGGACATCCGGGTCGGCGGCCGGCAGAGCAACGCGCAGTACCAGTTCACGCTGCTCGGCGATTCGAGCGCCGACCTGTACAAGTGGGGGCCGATCCTGACCGAGGCGCTGCAGAAGCGCCCCGAGCTGACCGACGTGAACTCCGACCAGCAGCAAGGCGGCCTCGAGGCGATGGTGACGATCGACCGTGCGACGGCCGCGCGGTTCGGCATCAAGCCCGCGCAGATCGACAATACGCTGTACGACGCATTCGGCCAGCGTCAGGTCTCGACGATCTACAACCCGCTGAACCAGTACCACGTGGTGATGGAAGTCGCGCCGAAGTACTGGCAGAGCCCCGAGATGCTGAACCAGGTGTGGGTCAGCACGTCGGGCGGCAGCGCGAACGGCTCGCAGACCACCAACGCAGCGGCCGGCACCTACGTCGCGACCTCCGCCGGCACGTCGAGCGCCGGCACGGCCACGCAGAGCGCCGCGGCGATCGCGTCCGACTCCGCGCGCAACCAGGCGCTCAACTCGATCGCCGCGAGCGGCAAGTCGAGCACGTCGTCGGGTGCGTCGGTGTCGACGTCGAAGTCGACGATGATCCCGTTGTCGGCGATCGCGACGTTCGGGCCGAGCACGACGCCGCTGTCGGTCAACCACCAGGGGCTGTTCGTCGCGACGACGATCTCGTTCAACCTGCCGCCCGGCGTGTCGCTGTCGCAGGCGACGCAGGTGATCTACCAGACGATGGCGCAGGTCGGCGTCCCGCCGACCATCGTCGGCAGCTTCCAGGGCACCGCGCAGGCGTTCCAGCAGTCGCTGAACGACCAGCCGATCCTGATCCTCGCGGCGCTGCTGGCCGTCTATATCGTGCTCGGGATCCTGTACGAGAGCTACATCCATCCGATCACGATCCTGTCGACGCTGCCGTCGGCCGGCGTCGGCGCGCTGCTTGCGCTGCTGCTGTTCAAGACCGAGTTCAGCATCATCGCGCTGATCGGCGTGATCCTGCTGATCGGTATCGTGAAGAAGAACGCGATCATGATGGTCGACTTCGCGATCGACCAGACGCGCAACTACGGGAAGTCGTCGCTCGACGCGATTCACGAAGCGTGCCTGCTGCGCTTTCGCCCGATCATGATGACGACGATGGCCGCGCTGCTCGGCGCGCTGCCGCTCGCGTTCGGCAACGGCGACGGCGCCGAGCTGCGCGCGCCGCTCGGGATCGCGATCGCCGGCGGCCTGATCGTGTCGCAGGTGCTGACGCTCTATACGACGCCGGTCGTCTACCTGTACATGGACCGCTTCCGCGTGTGGGCCGAGAAACGGCGCAACCGCCGCGGGAATTCCGGCGGGCCGGCCGTCGCCGGGGAGTGATGAAGCGGCCGCCTTGTGCGGCCGTTTTTTTTGCGTTTGAACAGCGGCGACGATCGGCTATCGTGAGTCCATGCCCACCGCAGGGCCCTTCACGGGGACACACCATGAACGTCCAGCTCAACCATACGATCGTCTGGTGCCGCGACAAGCGCGCGTCGAGCCGCTTCCTCACCGAGCTGCTGGAATTGCCGCCGCCGACGCCGTTCGGCGCGATGCTGGTCGTCCCGCTCGGCAACGGCGTGTCGCTCGATTTTTATGAACAGGCCGGAGAGATCGCGTCGCAGCATTACGCGTTCCTGCTCGACGAAGCCGGCTTCGATCGCGTGCTCGCGCGCATTCGCGAGCGCGGGCTGCCGCACTGGGCCGATCCGGCGAAGCGGCAACCCGGTGACATCTACCGCCACAACGGCGGCCGAGGCGTGTACTTCGACGATCCGGACGGCCACTTTCTCGAAGTGATGACGCAGCCTTATGTGCTGAACGACTAGTCCGGCTGGCGGGCCCGCATTGCGCCGGCCGCCATGGCGTGGAGCGGGGCCCGCCTGGGTGTCGCCGGTTGCGTTGCGGACGACACCCGAGGCCGGCGGCCGCTATTCGGCCGCTATTCCGCCATTACTCGGCCGCTGCCGCCGTCTTGCGCGGACGCCGCGCGCGCGGCGCCGCCTTGCGGGCCGGTTTCTTCGGCTTGGCTTCGGCCGTCGCGTCGCCAGCCGCCTCGGCCGGCGCAGCCGCCACCTCCCCGCCGACATCGCTGCCCGCCGGCTCGGCGTGCGTCACTGCGGCGTGCCGCGCATCGCCCTGCTCCGCGTCACGATGCGTCTCGTCCGCATGCTTGCCATGCGCGTGCGTGTCGCCAGCGTGCTTCGGCGCGCCATGCCCGGCGGCGTCCGGCTCCCCGGCCGCCTGACGGCCTGCGGACTTCGCGGCGGCGCCCTTCTTCGCGCCGGCCTTCTTCGCCGGGCTCTTGCGCGCACGCTTGCGGCCATCCTTCGCGTCGCCGTGCCCCTCGGCCACGTCCACCGCTTCAGCCGTTTCAGCCGGCACGACCGCCGCGGTTTCGGCGGCTTCAGCCATCGCCGCCTCTTCCGCGTCGGCCTGCACGGTGTCGTGCACGGCCGCTTCCGCCCGCTGCTCGCGGCGTCGCGGTTCGCGACCGGCCCGCGCCGGCTCGGCCGCGCGCGCCCCGTGGTGCGCGCCATGGTGGGCGGCACCACCGTCGCCGGCCTGCTCTGCGGCCGCCGACTGGCGTGCCCGCGACACGAACGCGCCAGACTTGTCGTCACGCCCCACTTCGAGCAGGCCGCGCGCCTGCGCCTCGTCGAGCAGGTTGCCGAACGCGCGGAACCCGTAGTACGACTCGTTGAAATCCGGCTTGCGACGCTTGATCGCGCTCTTGAGCACCGACGCCCAGATCTTGCCGACGTCGTCCCGCTCCGACGCGAGCGCGTCGAACGTCTCGACCGCCAGCGCGATCGCCTCGGCCTTGCGCGCGTCCAAGTCGTGCTTGCGCGACGGCTCGTCCGGCCGCTTCGCGCCGCCGTTGCCCGCACGCTGCTGCTGTTCGCGCTTGGCGAGCGCGCGCTGCTGCTCGCGCACCAGGTCGTCGTAGAAGATGAATTCGTCGCAGTTCGCGACCAGCAGGTCCGACGTCGATTTCTTCACGCCGACGCCGATCACCTTCTTCGCGTTCTCGCGCAGCTTCGACACCAGCGGCGAAAAATCCGAGTCGCCGCTGATGATCACGAACGTATCGACGTGCGACTTCGTGTAGCAGAGGTCGAGCGCGTCGACGACGAGCCGGATGTCGGCCGAGTTCTTGCCCGACTGGCGCACGTGCGGAATCTCGATCAGTTCGAAGCTCGCCTCGTGCATTGACGCCTTGAAGCCCTTGTAGCGATCCCAGTCGCAATAAGCCTTCTTCACGACGATGCTGCCCTTCAGCAGCAGGCGCTCCAGCACGGGCTTGATGTCGAACTTCTCGTACTTCGCGTCGCGCACGCCGAGCGCGACGTTCTCGAAGTCGCAGAACACGGCCATGCTGACGTTGTCCAGGGGTAATGCCATGTGTACTCCAACCAGTGGGCCGATGCGTTGTATGACGTAACGGCGAAAAATGCATCGCGCACATGATAGCCGGTCGGCGCGTCATTCCCGCATCCGTGTGAGTGAATGGCGACCGGAATGTCGGCGTCGGTCGCGCCGCCGCAGCTCACGTGCCCGCACCGGGCAGCCCTGACCGGCGCCCGATGCCGGTACGCCCGCTGCCGGTATGCCCCTTAATACACACCCGCCGCATCGGCAAATCGACATTACACTTGAGTTATCGGTCGTCCGTCCCTATCTGGACGGATGACGCATCGAGCAAGGAGCGGTTTCATGACGACGAAGGTACTGCTGATTGGCGCGACCGGCCGAACGGGCCAGGCCTGCGCGGATCTGCTGCTCAAGCAGCCGGAGTTCGAGGTCACGGCGCTCGTGCGCCGGCACGGCTATGCGCTGCCAGGCGCACGGGTGGTCGAGGCCGACCTGACGAACGATTTCTCGCACGCATTCCAGGGCATCTCGCACGTGATCTACGCGGCCGGCTCGGCCGAATCGGAAGGCGCGGCCGAGGAGGAGCAGATCGACCGCGACGCGGTCGCCCGCGCGGCCGAATACGCGCTGGCTTACAACGCGCAGAAGCTCGTGGTGATCAGCTCGCTGTCCGCGTACCAGCCCGAACTCGGCCCGGACGCGCTGCGCCACTATTCGCAGATGAAGCGCGAAGGCGACGATCGCGTGATCGCGTCCGGCGTCGACTACGCGATCCTGCGCCCCGGCCCGCTCACGGACGATCCGGGCGTCGGCAAGATCGCGCTGACCGACGTGTGGTTCGAAGCCGCCCCGCCCGTGTCGCGCCAGGATGTGGCCTGGGCCGCGATCGAGGCGATCAAGCTGGGCATCTCGCGCAAGATCGTCGGCTTCGTTGGCGGCAGCGTGCCGATCGAGCAGGCATTGCGGGCCTAGCGGCCTCTCGCGCGCCGCCGCTCGGGCGGGCGTGTTGCTCCGTACCGGGCGGCCCGCACGACGGGCCGCTTTGCCGTGCGGGGGTCGTGCGGCGCGGCCGCTTACTGCTTCGGATGCGCGTCAGCCCACGCCTTCACGGCGGCGAGCGTGTTCTCGACGTGCTTGTCGGGCGACAGGCTTGTGTATTCGTAGAGCACCTTCCCTTCCGGCGAAATCACGTAGGACACGCGGTTCGCCTTGTCGATCGCCGGCAGCTTCGCGTCGTATTCGCGGATGATCTTCGCGTCCGGATCGGCCGCGACCGGGAACTTGCTCCGGCACTCACTCACCGAGAACTTCGCCAGCGTGTCGATGTTGTCAGCCGATACGCCGATCACCGTCGCGCCGTAAGCCTTGTAACGGTCGACCGCGTCCGCGAACGCATGCGCCTCGATCGTGCAGCCCTTCGTGAACGCGGCCGGGTAGAAATACAGCACGACCGGCCCCTGCTTCAGCGCGTCCGCGAGCGAGTACGTGTAAGTCTTGCCGCCCAGCGACGCCTGCGTCGTGAAATCGGGCGCCGCGGCACCCGGCTTCAATTCCGCCTGCGCCATCAGCGCATGGCCGGCCACCAGCGCCGCCACGGCGGCGCCCAGCAACAGTTTTCGCTTCATCTGCGTCCTCATTTCTTATAAAGTCAGCCTCGATGTAGGCCCCGCCGGCGTTCGCCTGTCGAACACCCGCGCGACCGATCCGGTCCAGCGGCAACGCCATCCGCGGCCGGTCCGTTAAAGATTCCGCACAGTCTGCCGTTATTCCTTCCGGACAACCGGTTCCAGCCCTTCACGTCAGCGAGAAACATGGAAGCCAACAGGAAACAGACGTCACGCAAGGGCTCCTGGCGCAGCGCCTTGCATACGCTGCGCCGCTTCGCTCGGTCGGGCGGCGCGCTGATGCCCGCGCGCGCCGTTGCGCCGCGACGCGACGACTCCGTGCGCAACTGGCTGGAACAGACGGTCGGCACGGTGGATTTCCTCGCCCATGTCGATCGCGAGCTGCGCTTTCTGTACGTGTCCGACGCGAGCCTGCGCTTCATCGGCTACCACCGCGACTACCTGCACACGCTGACGCTGCGCGACCTGATCGCCGAACAGGATACCGCGGCGCTCGAAGACCTGCTCGCCCGCGCCGCGCGTTCCGGCCAGGTCGAGAAGGCGACGATGTGCATCGTCAAGTCGCTCACCTACCCGCTGGACGTCGAGATCCGCGCGTTCAAGAGCCGTCACCACGGGGTCGACGGGTTCGCGATCGCGGCGTTCGACGTGTCGTCGTGGCGCGCGCTCGAGGCGCGCCTGACTTACGAAATGCACCACGACCCGATGACGGGGCTCGACAACCTGTCCGCGCTCGTGCCCGCGTTGATCCGCGCGCAGCAGGCCGCCGACGGGGACGACACCTGCGCGGCGCTGCTGCTGCTCGACCTCGACGACTACCAGCGGATCAACCGCGCGCTCGGCTACGACGCGGGCGACACGCTGCTGCGCGAGACCGCGCAGCGGCTGAAGGCGCTCGTCACGCCGAACGAGCAGCTCGCGCGCGTCGCGAGCGACAAGTTCGCGGTCGTGCTCGGCGCACCGAACCGCGCGCAGGCGAGCGATGCGGCGGACGCACTCGCACGCCGGCTGCAGGCCGCGGTGCGCGAGCCCTACGTGTACCAGGGGCAGACCGTGCACCTGTCCGCGAGCATCGGCATTGCGCTCTACCCTGACGAGCGCTCGGCGCCGCATCGCGCGCAGCACCACAGCCCGCTGCTGCGCCGCGCCGACCATGCGCTCGCGCAGGCGAAGGCGTCGGGCGGCAATGCGCTCGCGTTCCACGCCCCCGTCGACGATCCGGCCGACGCCGAACGGCTGAAGCTCGAGGCCGACCTGTACGACGGCGTGCGCAACGGCGAGTTTTCGCTCCATTTCCAGCCGATCACGCGCAGCCGGTCGGGCGCGGTGGTCGGGGTCGAGGCGCTGATCCGCTGGCGCCATCCGGTGCACGGGCTCGTGCCGCCGGCGACCTTCATTCCGCTCGCCGAATCGATCGGCCTGATCAACTATCTCGGCAACTGGGTGCTCAAGGCCGCGTGCATGCAGCTCGTCGCCTGGGACCGCCAGGGGCTCGCGCTGCAGTACGTGGCGGTCAACGTGTCGCCGCAGCAGTTCCGCGACCCGCGCTTCACGCAGAGCGTGCGCGAGGCGATCGCGCTGACGGGCATCGACCCGCGCCGCATCGTGCTCGAGATCACCGAAAGCCTGCTGATGCACGACCCCGCGCAGGCAAAGGGGCTGCTCGAGGAGCTGACCGATCTCGGCATCCGCTTCGCGATCGACGATTTCGGCACCGGCTATTCGAGCCTCGCGTACCTGCAGCGCTTCCCCCTTGCGAAGCTGAAGATCGACCGCAGTTTCGTCGAGAACCTGCTGACCTCGCGCAACGATCGCGCGATCGTGTCGGCGGTGGTCGGCCTCGCGCAGACGCTCGATCTCGAACTCGTCGCGGAAGGCGTCGAGACCGAGGCGCAGCGCGAATTGCTGACGGAGATGGGCTGCAACCATATCCAGGGCTGGCTCGTCTGCCAGGCGCTGCCGTCCGAGGAGCTCGCGCGGCGCTTCGAGGCGCAGCAGCTGCACCTGCACGCCGCCGCCTGACGCGCGCGGCGAACCGGACAGATCCGTATGTCAATCACCGAACACCTGCCCCGCACCGCATTGCTCGACAAGCTGTGGGCCCGGATGAACGAACGGGGCGATTTCCCGCTGCTGTCGGAATCGCTGCGCGCGACGATGGCCGCGATGAAGAACGACGACCTCGACTTCACCGCGCTCGTGCGCGTCGTGCTGTCGGACTTCGCGCTCACGCAGAAAGTGCTGCGGCTCGCGAACTCCGCGATGTACATGGCGTTCGGCGGCAACATCACGACCGTGACCCGCGCACTGATGGTGCTCGGCATGGACGCCGTCGGCCACCTGGTCGTCGGGCTCAAGCTCGTCGACCATTTCCATCAGAGCACGCCGCGGCGCATCGACGCGAAGCTGGAGCTGAACCGCGCGCTGCTGTCCGGCTGCGTCGCGCGCAAGCTCACCGAGCGCGCCGAGCTGCGCTCGGGCGAGGAAGCCGTCGTCTGCACGCTGATGCGCCAGGTCGGCAAGCTGCTGGTGGTCTGCTATCTCGACAGCGAATGGGACCGGATCCGCCGTCGCGCGGCCGAGCTGAACGGCGACGAAGCGGCCGCCTGCGTCGATGTGCTCGGCGTCGGCTTCGACGAGATCGGGCTCGAGGCGGCCGCGCGCTGGCGCCTGCCCGACGTGATCCGCGCGGGGATGGCCGATCACGACCACGTGGTCCATGCCGATGCGTTCGGCAACGAGGATGACGATCACGATGCGGGCCATGCGACCGATGACGGCCCGGCCGACCGCGTCCGCTGGCTGCGCACGATCAGCCGCTGCTCGACCGACGTCGCGGGTGCGCTCGTGATGCCCGCGAGCCCGCAGCGCGATGCGCGCATCGCGGCGCTCGCGCAGCACTACGGCGCGGAACTCGACATGGAATCCGACGTGCTCGTCGAGATCGCCGAGCGGCTCGCGCGCGAGGAAGCGAGCGACACCGTGATGCGCGAGATCGTCGAGCTGCGCGCGAACGCCGATGCGATCGCGCGTGCGCAGGCCGAGCCCGAGGTGTGCCTCGAGGCCGGTCTCGCGGACCTGCGTGCGCTGCCGTCCGAGCACGTACTGACGCCCGTGCTCGCACTCGCGTCGGAAAGCCTGCTGGCCGGCCTCGCGTTCACGCGCACCGTGATGTTCGTGCGCCACGACGACGGCATGTTCGCCGCACGCCTCGGCTTCGGCCCCGGCGTCGATACGACGCTCGACCGGCTGCGCTTCGACGAGCGCTTCGAGCCGGACGTGTTTCATCTCGCCATCTCGAACTCGGTCGGCATCTTCATCGAGCAGGCGCAGGAGCCGAAGATGATGAAGCGCCTGCCCGCGTGGTATCTCGACGCATTCGACGACACGCGCGCGTTCGTGCTGCTGCCGGTGCGCGTCGGCACGACGACCGTCGCGTTGCTGTACGGCGACTGGGCCGGCGCGCAGCCCGCGCGCAAGATCACGCAGCAGGAGATGGCCGTGCTCAACGAGCTGGCGCGCGAACTGGGCCGGTTCTTTCCGGCCTGACGCTGCCGCCGGCCGCTGCCGCGCCGTTTCCCGCCCATTCCCGCTCCCGAAAACAAACCGGCCGCATCAGCGGCCGGTTTGCTTGCATCGTGCGATCGAACGCAACGCTTACTTGAGCGTCACGGGCACGCTGAAGTACTTCTTCGCGAGGTTGTCGATCGTGCCGTCGGCCTTCAGTTCCTTCAGCGCCTGATCGAGCGCGGTCTTCAGCGCCGCGTCGTTCTTGCGCAGGCCGAAGCCGACGCCCGAGCCGAGGATCTCGGCGTCGCTCACGGTACCGCCCGCGAACGCGAAGCCCTGGCCTTGCGGCTTCGTCAGGAAGCCCTTCGAACCGGCTTCCGCGTCCTGGAACGTCGCGTCGAGACGGCCCGACTTCAGGTCGGCATACGCCAGGTCCTGCGTCTGGTACGGCACGACTTCGACGCCGGCCGGCGCCCACTTCTTCTTCGCGTACGCTTCCTGGATCGTGCCCTGCAGCACGCCCACGCGCTTGCCCTTCAGCGATTGCGGGGTCGGCAGCAGGCCGCTGCCCTGCTTCGCGATCAGCTGGTTCGGGATCGTGTAGATCGCGTCGGTGAACGCGATCGCGTGCTTGCGCTGGTCGGTGATCGTCATGTCCGAGTTGATCGCGTCGAACTTGCGCGCCTGCAGCGCCGGGATCAGGCCGTCGAAGTCGTTCTCGACCCACACGCACTTCGTCTTCAGCTTCGCGCACACCGCGTTGCCGATGTCGATGTCGAAGCCGGTCAGCTTGCCGTCGGGCGTCTTGTATTCGAACGGCGCGTACGAGGCTTCGACGCCGAAACGGATCTCTTTCAGATCCGCCGCCATCGCGCTGCCTGCCGCCACGGCCGATGCCGCCACCACCGCGTGCGCGGCCACTTTACGCCAATCCAACTTCATCAGGTGTTCTCCTCGATACTCGAATGTTCCGGAACTACGGGCGCATGCATCATTGCAGGGTCGGATGACCACGGCAATGCCGCCGCCGCGCCGTGATGCGGCGCAACAGCCGCAAGGCCGCGATTGTACCAATCCGCGCGGCCCGATATGGCAAAGCAGCCGCCGGCACGCGATGCTGCGCTGCGGGCGCCGACGTCAGCCGGGCGGCCCGTCGAACTTGCAAGACGATGTCGCAAATACGCAAGCGCGACCCGCGGGCCTTCTGCGCGGCGTGCGAGCGTTATCTCGAAATAGGAATGGTCGCCGGGCGATGCGCGGGCCGCGGGTCGCCGCGGCCACGCGCAACCGGTTACCGTCAGACGAGCGCGGCGATCGTGTCGCGGGTCGTGTCGACGACGAGCAGGCCCGCGCGCAAACCCGGCTTCACCGACGGATTCGGGAACACGATGCGCTCCTCGTCGTGCGTCACCGTGTAACGGTAGTCGCCGTCCTGCGCGAGCACCGTGCCGCGTGCGAACGCGGTGAAGTTCGCGACGTCGGCCGCGACGAACAGCTCGAGCGCGTCGCTCTGCTTCGTGATCTGGTCGATCACCGTGAAGACGCGCGGCAACGGAACGTCCACCTCACGATTGGCGCCCGACACGAGCTTGCGCACCGCGCGGTCGGCCGGCGCGAAGCGCGCCAGGTCGTTCTGGCCGAACGGGCGCACCTTGCCGAGTTCCAGCGTGCACGCGAGCGCGCCGCAGTGCTCGGCCGTGAAATGCGAGTACGTGTTGCCCTTCGCGGTATGCAGCAGCACGGCCGCGATCCGCGCGTCGCCGAGCCATTCGAACATCGTGCGCGTCGGCGGCATGCCCGTGTGCGGCAGCAGCGCGAACTGCTCGAACACCGACGCGCGGATCGCCGTGTGCATGTCGATGTGCCAGCGCGCGGCGCCGGCCGGCGCGGCCGCGAAGAACGCGGTGGCAGCGGCTTCGAGCTGCACGGCGCGCGGCGCTTCGCGGCTGTCGGGCACCTGCGCGTGACGGCCGCTGAACAGCCGGTTCAGGTCGTCGTCGAGATAGCGTTCGCCGGCGCGCATCGCCGGTACGTTGCCGAGCACGACGAGCAGCCGGCACGCGAGCGGCAGCGCGCCCGACGCGAGATCGTGCACGAGCATCGACAGCAGCTCGATCGGCGCCGTCTCGTCGCCGTGCACGCCGGCCGACACGAGCACGCTCGCGCGCGCCGGGCCGGCGGCGTCGGCCACGGCCGGCTCGAGCGCGAGCAGACCGTCGCCGAGCCATTGCCAGCGCACGGCGCCGGCGGCACAGGTGCCGTCCGTCGCGGACGGTGCGCCGCCGGCCAGCGTGAACGCGAGGAAGTCGTCGAGCAGCGCGTCGGCCATGCGGGAATCAGCGCTGGAAGTCATACAGCGAACCGACGCGCAGGATCTGCGTGAGCTCGTCGAGCGCGGTGCGCGATTCGTCGAGCAGCGCCGGATCGGCGAGGTCTTCCGGTGCGAGGCGATCGCGATAGTGCCGGTCGATCCACGTGTCGAGCGACGCGAACAGCGTGTCGTTGATCCACACGTTCGACGTGACGGCCGCGCGCTCCGCTTCGTTCAGCACGACGCGCAGGCGCAGGCATGCAGGGCCGCCGCCGTTCTTCATGCTTTCGCGCAGGTCGAACACGAGCACGTCGTGGATCGGGCCGTTGCCGGCCGCGAGTTCGTCGAGATAGGCCGCGACGTTGCCGTTCTCGCGGCATTCCTGCGGCACGACGAGCACCTGCGAGCCGTCCGCGCGCGACAGCAGCTGGCTGTTGAACAGGTACGACGTCACCGCGTCGTTCACGCTCACGGCGGCCTCGGGCACCTCGATCACGTTTAGGCGTGCACCACGGGCGTCGAGCGCGGCGGTCAGCGTGTCGTAGATCGCCTGCTTGTTGACGAACGCGCGTTCGTGCGTGAACAGCGTGTCGCGGTTGCCGACCGAGATCACGTCGTTGTGGAACACGCCTGCGTCGATCACGTCCGGATCCTGCTGCGCATAGACCGTCGCTTCTTCGGCAAGGCCGTGGCGATGCGCGACCGCGCGGCTCGCCTCGAAGGTCTGGCGCGCCGGGAAGCGCTTCGGCTCGGGGCCGCGGCGGTATTCCGCGCGGCCGTACACGAAGAACTCGATGCCCGGCTTGCCGTATTCGGCGCAGAAGCGCGTGTGGTTCGCCGCGCCTTCGTCGCCGAGTGCCGGCGTGCCGGTCAGCGCTTCATGCACCGCGAAATGCGCGGGATCGGCGAACAGCGTCGACAGCGTGCGGCGCGTCGCTTCGTGCTCGATCGCGCGATGCAGCTTGCTGCACAGGTTCGCCGGCGTGAAGTGCACGCGGCCGTCGCTCGTGTCGGCCGACGGGCTGACGGTCGCCGCGTTCGCGGTCCACATCGCCGACGCCGAGCTCGCCGCGGCGAGCAGTTCGGGCGCCTGCTTCGCGGCCTTCGCGATCACGTCCGCGTCCTTGCCGGAGAAGCCGAGCTCGCGCAGCAGGCGCAGCGACGGCCGCTCCTGCGGCGGCAGCACGCCTTGCGCGAAGCCGAGATCCGCGAGCTGCTTCATCTTGCGCAGCCCCTGCTTCGCGGCGGCCTTCGGATTCGCGGCCGACTTTTCGTTGTTGAGCGACGCCACGTTGCCGAACGACAGCCCGGCGTAGTTGTGGGTCGGGCCGACGAGCCCGTCGAAATTGGCTTCTTGTGCGTTCATCGTCGTTCCCTCGATCAGAAATGCAGGCCCGGCGACAGGCTCGCGGGCAAGGTCAGTTGCGTGCTTTCCACCGACGCCATCGGATACGCGCAATAGTCGGCCGCGTAGTACGCGCTCGGGCGATGGTTGCCCGAGCGGCCGGTGCCGCCGAACGGCGCGGCGGACGATGCGCCGTTGGTCGGCCGGTTCCAGTTGACGATCCCGGCGCGAATGGTGCGGCGGAAGTGTTCCCATGCGTTCGCGTCGTCGGCCAGCAGGCCGGCGGACAGGCCGAACGCCGTGTCGTTCGCGCGCTCGATCGCTTCGTCGAACGTCGCGTAGCGGACGATCTGCGCGAGCGGGCCGAAGTGCTCCTCGTCCGGCAGGTTCGCGACGCCCGTCACGTCGACGATCGCCGCGTTCACGAAGCCGAGGCGCGGATCGCGCTGCGTCATCGCGATGATCGGCGTCGCGCCCTGCTCGATCAGGCGCGACTGCGCGTCGACGAGCTTCGCCGCGGCACGCGCCGAGATCACCGCGCCCATGAACGGCTGCGGATCGGCGTCGAACACGTCGGCCGTGATCTTCGACGTGACGTCGGCGAAGCGCGCGAGGAAGCGGTCGCCGAACGCGCCCTGCGGCACGAAGATGCGGCGCGCGCACGTGCAGCGCTGGCCGGCCGACAGGAACGCCGACTGGATCGTGTGGTGGACGGCCGCGTCGATATCCTCGACTTCGCCGATCACGAGCGGGTTGTTGCCGCCCATCTCGAGCGCGAGCACGATTTCCGGACGGCCGCCGAACTGCTTGTGCAGCAGCGTGCCAGTATCCGAGCTGCCGGTGAAGAACAGCCCGTCGATCTGCCGGTGGTTCGCGAGCGCGATGCCCGTGTCCTTCTCGCCCTGCACGAGGTTCAGCACGCCGTCCGGCAGGCCGGCGTCCTTCCACACTTCGACCGTCGCGCGTGCGACGCCCGGTGCGAGCTCCGACGGCTTGAACACGACCGCGTTGCCGGCGATCAGCGCGGGCACGATATGGCCGTTCGGCAAGTGGCCGGGGAAGTTGTACGGGCCGAACACCGCGACGACGCCATGCGGGCGGTGACGCAGCACCGCGACGCCGTCGGCCATGTCCTGGCGCTTCTCGCCGGTGCGTTCCTGGTAGGCCTGGATTGAGATGCCGACCTTCGCGGCCATCGACGCGACTTCCGTGCGTGCTTCCCACAGCGGCTTGCCCGTCTCGCGGCCGATCGCGGTCGCGATCGCTTCCTTGCGTTCGTTGAGCAACGTGGCGAACCGCTTGACGATCGCGCAGCGCGATTCGAAGTCGAGCGCCGACCAGCCGGCGAATGCGCGACGCGCGCTTGCGACCGCACGATCGACGTCGGCCGCCGACGCGCTTTCACCCTGCCATGCGATCTCGTCGGTGCCCGGGTTGCGCGAAGCGAACACGGGGCCCGAGCCTGCGACCCAGGCGCCGTCGATGAAGAGTTCCGTCATGATTCGTTTATCCCTGTTTGACTTTGAGCGGCAGCACGCGGACCGGATCGCCGGCCTTCACGTCGAGCGCGACTGCATCGTCGGCCGACAGCACGAACGATCCATTCGCGACCACGCCCGGCGCGACGCCGACGCGGAAGTCGGTGAGCGACGTATTCGACACGAGCGACTTCGGCGCGTCATCCCTTGCATCGGGCACACCGATCGCGACCGGCACGACGACGCTCTCGCGCACCGTGCGCAGGTCGTTCACATGGCATTCGAGCACGGGGCCCGCGTCGAAGATGTCGACGTGATTCTGGTAACGCAGCCCTTCCGCCTCGAGCATCTTGCGGGCCGGCAGCGTGTCGCGGTGCGTGAGGCCGACCGCGTCCTGCGCGTCCTGCGGCAGCAGGTCGACGTACACCGGATAGCGCGGCATCAGTTCCGCGAGGAACGACTTGCGGCCGTGCGAGCTGAGATAGTCGGCCGCGTTGAAATCGATCTGGTAGAAGTGCGAACCGACTGCGCGCCAGAACGGCGACGTGCCGTCCTCGTCGAAGTGGCCGCGCAGTTCCGCGCAGATGCGTTCCGGAAAGCGCTCGCGGAACTGCGCGATGAACATGAAGCGCGAGCGCGACAGCAGGCCGCCCACGCCGCCCGTGCGATAGCGCGGGCTCAGGAACAGCGAGCACACTTCCGCATAACCGGTCAGGTCGTGCGAGATGTTCAGCGCGGACATCCGCGTCCACACGCCGAGCTCCTGGCTCGCGTGCACGACCGTGCTC
Source organism: Burkholderia sp. AU33423 (assembly GCF_002223135.1). NCBI lineage: Bacteria > Pseudomonadati > Pseudomonadota > Betaproteobacteria > Burkholderiales > Burkholderiaceae > Burkholderia > Burkholderia sp. AU33423. The sequence goes on along the minus strand of NZ_NKFH01000004.1, from coordinate 716,461 downwards.
ACGCGGTAGTTGTAGAACGGCTGTTCGAGGCCGACCTGCGTCTCGATCCCGCACACGCCTGCGATGTCGCCCGTCTTCGACTCCTCCATCACGAAGAAGTAGCCGGCCTCGCCTGCTGCCGCCTCGCCCGCGAGCGTGCGGCGCGTGCGCTCGATGCGCGCGGCGAGCGCGTCGCGATCGGGCTTGAACGTGGTCAGGCCCGGCCCGGTTTCCTTCGCGAGCGACACGAGCGCGTCGACGTCGCCCGTTTGTACGACCCGAACGACGATCATGCTGCGTCTCCCTTCAAATCTTCATCGTCGCGGCGGTGCAGCGGCACGCAGCGCACGACATCGCCCTCCTTCACATCGAGCGCCGCGCGCACGTCGCCGGCCAGCGGCGCATCACCCGCATCGCCCGGCAGGTCGGCCAGCACGCAGCGGAACGATTCGCCGCTGCCCGTCGACACCATGTAGGCGACATCGCCCTGCTGGTGCGCGGCCTCGCGCACGATGCGCTCGGCGCCGTGCTTCACGCACGCGGTGCGGTCGACCTGTGCGGTCAGCACCGGGCCCGCGTCGAAGATGTCGACGAAGCGGTCGGGCTCGAAGCCTTCCTCGAGATGGATGTCATAGGCGAGCAGCGCCGATTCGTTCGGCTCGCCGAGCACGCGCTGCGCGGCTTCCGGCAGCAGCGGCACGTAGAGCGGATAGGCCGGCATCACTTCCGCGATGAAGGTCCGGCTGCGGCCGCCCGACGCGATGTCGACGTCGGTGAAGTCGCGGCCGAAGAACTTGCGGCCCACCGCTTCCCAGAACGGCGATGCGCCGTTGCCGTCGCTCACGCCGAGCAGCAGCGTGAACACTTCCGGCGTGAAGCGCCGGCGGTTCGCGGCGATGTACATCATCCGCGCACGCGAGATCAGGTGCGCGGCCGCGTCGCCGCGCAGCGACGGATCGACGTAGAAGCCCGCCAGCCGGCTCTTGCCGGTCAGCTCGTGCGACATCGTGAGCGCGTGGATCTTGCGGTTCACGTGCAGCTCGCGCGACGCGTGAATCAAGGCGTCGTTGCGGAACGCGTAGAACGGTTCCGAGTAGCCGGCCGCGGCCACGATGCTCGCCGTGCCGAGCAGCTTGCCGGTCGACGAATCCTCGAGCACGAAGAGGTAGAACTCCTCGCCGGCGAAGTCGACGTCCGCGCGAAACGAATCCTCGGAAAGCGCCACGCGCGCTTCAAGCGCCGCGCGGTCGTGCGGCAGCGAGTGCAGGACCGGCTGCGCGATGCGCGCCATGTGCGCGAGCGCATCGAGATCCGTGAGTTTGCCGGGGCGAACAAATAGCATCGTCGTTCCTGTCTGCGATGGGCGCGCCGATCAGCGCGCGGTGGCTTCCTGGGCGGCGAGCACTTGTTCGACGGCCTTCTCGAAGCGCTTCATGCCTTCGTCGAGCAGGTCGAACGGGATCACCAGCGACGGGACGAAGCGCAGCACGTTCGGGCCGGCGATCAGCATGATCAGGCCGTTTTCCGCGGCGGCGGTGACGAAGTCCTTCGCGCGGCCGTCGAATGCCGCGGTGAGTTCGGCGCCGACGAGCAGGCCCTTGCCGCGCACGTCCTTGAAGATGCCGAAGCGCGCGTTGATGCGCTCGAGCGCGCCTTTCAGGCGCACGCTGCGTTCGCGGACGCCTTCGAGCAGCGCCGGGTCGCCGATCAGTTCGACGACCTTGTCGGCGATCGCCGATGCGAGCGGGTTGCCGCCGTACGTCGTGCCGTGCACGCCGACCTTGAAGTGCGCGGCCAGTTCGTTCGTCGTCAGCATCGCGCCGATCGGGAAGCCGTTGCCGAGCGCCTTGGCGGTCGTCAGGATGTCCGGCGTGACGCCGGTATCCATGTACGCGTAGAACTGGCCCGTGCGGCCGACGCCCGTTTGCACTTCGTCGAAAATCAGCAGCGCGCCGTGCGCATCGCACGCTTCGCGCAGTGCCTTCAGGAAGGCCGGATCGGCCGGGATCACGCCGCCCTCGCCTTGCACGGGCTCGACGATCACGGCGCAGGTTTGCGGGCCGATCGCGGCCTTCGCGGCTTCGATGTCGTTGAACGGCAGGTGCTTGATGCCTTCCGGCACCGGGCCGAAGCCTTCCGAGTATTTCGGCTGGCCGCCGACGCTGACCGTGAAGAACGTGCGGCCGTGGAACGACTGCACGAACGACACGATTTCGTATTTGTCGGCGCCGTGGCGATCGAACGCGACGCGGCGCGCGAGCTTCAGTGCGGCTTCATTTGCTTCCGCGCCCGAGTTTGCGAAGAACGCGCGGTCGGCGAAAGTCAGCGATTCGAGGCGTTTCGCGAGGCGCAGCACCGGCTCGTTCGTGTAGCCGTTGCCGATGTGCCAGAGCTTGCGGCCTTGTTCGTCCAGCACCTTCAGCAGTTCCGGGTGGCCGTGGCCCAGCGACGTTACCGCGATGCCGCACGCGAAGTCGATGTACTCGCGGCCGGCGGTGTCCCACACGCGGGAGCCCTCTGCACGGTCCGGCACGAACGGGGCGGGGGAAAATACCGGCACCATCACTTCGTCGAATGTCTGGCGGGTCACGGTCGAGGTCGTCATGGTCGTTCCTTTCGGTTTCGTAAGAGGGTTCAACAGGATCAAGTTTAGGTAAGGGTGACGCAAGCGTCTTGCGGAATTGCGACGGGTTCTATCGGAAGCGGATAGTGCGGTTTGTTTTTGCCCTTCCGGGCGGGGGTTCTTCGTTTTTTGGTGGCGGTATTTTGAGGCTTTTTGGGTGGTTCGCTTGTGTTTGGCGTGAAGCACCTGTGGACTTGTCGGTCTATTAGTGTCGCCCCTGCGCGGGGCGGCGGTTACTTTTCTTTGTCTTGCCAAAGAAAAGTAACCAAAAGAAAGGCGCTCGGATAACGCATGACTTCCCGGTGCCATAGCGCTCAGAGTGGACCGCGCCTAAGTGTCCGCGCCAGTCACGAACACGGAGTGGTTCGAGCAATGGTTCTGACACCACTCACCACCCAACAGAGCGGTATACCGCCCGCCAGCTCCGCCCTCGCTTCGCTCGGCCGACAGGGACACCCCCTCCAGTAACGCTTCAGGTCAATCAGTTCCAGCAATCACGAACAAGCACCCCGAATTCAACGAATCAAGGCGAGCCCTCATTCGCCAGGAAAAAGGGACGCAGCACGCACTTACGCACTCACGACGTTATCAAACACTCACCGATGGCAAGCAGTCCGATAGGTACGAATGGTGTGAGAAAAGACGGGTTGCGTGGTTTGCTGATGCATCGCCGGCAGAAGCACGTAAGTGCATGCAATGCGACGTGAAGTACCTTGCAGCCGAGCGTAGCGAGGATGGAGCTGGCGGGCGGTATACCGCTCTGTTGGGTAGTGGGAGGTGTCAGAACCATTGCTCGAACCACTCCGTGCTCGTGACTGGCGCGGACACTTAGGCGCGGTCCACTCCGAGTACCATGGCACCGGGAAGTCATGCGTTATCCGGGCGCCTTTCTTTTGGTTACTTTTCTTTGGCAAGACAAAGAAAAGTAACCGCCGCCCCGCGCAGGGGCGACACTAATAGACCGACAAGCTCACAGGTGCTTCACGAAAACCGCAAGCGAACCACCCAAAACCAAAATCACCCCTTATCCCCGCGCTCGACAAGCGCGCCCCCTCGAGGCTCACCGCCGCCCCCGGTCTGCTTTTCGAGCCAGGCTCGCCGATCCTCCCGAGGCGTGACCCCGAACCTTTCGCGGTAAGCGTTAGAGAAATGCGCAGCAGAAGAAAACCCACAAGCGAGAGAAACCTGCACAACCGACTTGCTGGTCCGCTGCAACTGCGTCCGGGCCTTGAGCAACCGAAGATTGAGGTAATACTTGGAGGGCATTGCCCCGAGATACTGTCGAAAGAGCCGTTCCAGTTGCCGGCGTGACACGCCAACGAGCTCGGCGATCTCATCGGTCGTCAAAGGATCTTCGACATTGGCTTCCATCAACAGCAACGCATCATTCAACCGAGGATGCCGCTCGCCCGGCGCAGTAACAAAAGGAATCCGCTGCCGCTCCTCGCCACTGCGCAAAGTCCCGGCGCCGAGCGCATCGGCGATCCTCTCGGCGAGATCGGGCCCATGTTCCCGGCCAATCATGGCCAGCATGAAATCAACGGTGGCCTGCCCACCGGCACAGGTAGCCCGATCGCGATCGATCTCGAAGATCTGCTGCGTGACGATCGACCGCTCGAACTGTTCGGCGAACTGCTGATACGTCTCCCAGTTCACGCTCACGCGATACCCGGAAAGCTGCCCGGCCATGGCCAGCCACCACACGCCGTGGTGAATGCCAGTGACGACCGGCGTCCGCTGCCCCACCCTCGCGAGACTCGCGAGAAACAACCGATAGTCGGCAAACTGCTGAAAACGCTCCGACACGACGATCACCCAATCACACGCGATCGCATCGTTGAACGCGGCATCGGCATGCCACTGCGCGCCGCCGGCGAGCGGCACCGGCCGCCCGTCCCACGAACACACCTGCCACCGATACAGCAGCCGCCCGTCAATCTCGTTCGCGAGGTTCAGCGCATCGACGATCGGACCCACGCCCGACATCGACACGGGCGGCAATGCAACGATCGCCACCTGCGTCGTGCGGGTGGCGCCTGCGGGACGAGACACCGGTACCACGGTTGAAACCTGCCCTGTCGCGTTACTTGAGACTGCCCGACAGGAACTGCTTCAGCCGCTCGCTCTGCGGGCGTACCAGCACTTCCTTCGGATCGCCCTCTTCCTCGGTCCGCCCCTGATGCAGGAACATCACGTGGTTCGACACGTTGCGCGCGAAACCCATCTCGTGCGTGACGACGATCATCGTGCGACCTTCCTCGGCCAGCTTCTGCATCACCTTCAGCACTTCGCCCACCAGTTCCGGGTCGAGTGCCGACGTCGGTTCGTCGAACAGCATCACGTCCGGATGCATCGCCAGCGCACGCGCAATCGCCACGCGCTGCTGCTGGCCGCCCGACAAATGCGACGGATACTGCTTCTCGACGCGCGGCGGCAAGCCGACCTTCTCCAGGTACTCGCGCGCCCGCTCCTCGGCTTCCTTCTTCGAAATGCCGAGCACGTGCACCGGCGCTTCCATCACGTTCTCGAGCACGTTCATGTGCGCCCAGAGGTTGAAGTGCTGGAACACCATCGCGAGCTTCGTGCGGATGCGCTGCAACTGCTTGTGATCGGCGACTTCGAGCGCACCGGCGCGGTCGGTCTTCGTGCGCACGGCCTCGCCGTCGACGACGATCTGCCCCGCATTCGGCCGCTCAAGAAAATTGATGCAGCGCAGGAACGTGCTCTTGCCCGAGCCGCTCGCGCCGATGATGCTGATGACGTCGCCGGCCTTCGCGTTCAGCGATACGCCCTTGAGCACTTCGTTGTCACCGTAGCGCTTGTGAATGTCGACCGCGGCAAGCTTGGTGGAAGCGGCAGCGCTCGTTTGAGTGATCTCGGCCAACTGGCTCTCCTCGAAGTGATTCAATGACGGGCGGCCGCGAGATACGCAAGCCAGTGGCGCTCCGCGCGACGAAACGCCGCGACGAGTGCGAACGATACCGCAAGATAGATCAGTGCGGCGATCCCGAACGACTGGAACGCCATGTAGGTCGCGGAATTCGCGTCACGCGCGACCTTCAGGATGTCCGGCACGGTCGCGGTGAATGCAACGGTCGTCGCGTGCAGCATCAGGATCACCTCGTTGCTGTACAGCGGCAGCGCGCGGCGCAGCGCCGACGGCAGGATCACGCGGCGATACATCGTGAACGGCGACATCCCGTACGCCCGCGCAGCCTCCACTTCACCGTGCGGAATCGCGCGGATCGCACCCGCGAAGATCTCCGTGGTGTACGCGCAGGTGTTCAGCGCGAACGCGAGAATCGCGCAGTTGAAGCCGCTGCGGAAGAACGCGTCGAGCAGCGAATGCGAACGCACGAACTCGAGGCTGTACATGCCCGTGTAGAGCAGCAGCAACTGCACGTAGAGCGGCGTGCCGCGGAACACGTACGTGTAGAACCGCACCGGCGTCGACACCCACTTGTTCTTCGATACACGTGCGACCGCGAGCGGCACCGCGCACACGAAGCCGAGCGAAATCGACGCGACGAGCAGCCACAGCGTCACCGCGAGGCCGGAGAGGCGCTGGCCGTCCCAGTAAAGGAACGCCTGGCCGAATTCCTGGAGGATCTCGATCATAGTTCTGCGTGCCGCACGCCCATGGAATAACGCTTCTCGAGCTGGATCAGCACGAGGTTGGAAACGGTCGTGATCGCGAGATAGATCAGCGCCGCGACGAGGATGAAGAAGAACATGTTGAATGTGCTCTTGCCGGCGTCCTGCGCGGCCTTCACGACGTCCGCGAGACCGATGATCGACACCAGCGCGGTGGCCTTCACGAGCACCTGCCAGTTGTTCCCGATCCCGGGCAGCGCGAAGCGCATCATCTGCGGAAACATGATCCGCGCGAACACGCGCGCGCCGCTCATCCCGTAAGCCGCACCGGCTTCGAGCTGGCCGCGCGGCACCGACAGGAACGCGCCGCGGAACGTCTCGGTGAAGTACGCGCCATAGATGAAGCCGAGCGTCAGCACGCCGGCCACGAACGGGTCGATGTCGATCTGGTCCCAGCCGACGAAGTCGGTGAACTGGTTCAGCCAGATCTGGATGCTGTAGAACAACAGCAGCATCAGGACGAGATCGGGCACCGAGCGGATCAGCGTCGTATAGCCGGTCGCGATCGCTCGCAGCACCCGGTTGTGCGACAGCTTCGCCACCGCGCCAATCAGCCCCAGCGCCACCGCAGTGGCGAGCGACAGCACCGACAGCTCGATGGTCTGCACGGTGCCGGCCCAGAGGACAGGACCAAAGCCGTAAAGGAACACGCGCGTCTCCAGAGTTGGAATGGATGCCGACGCGTCTACCTGTCCCGCGCCGGGCTGACGCGGATAGTCGCAAGCGAAATTGATTGCCTCAAACCACCTGGCACGCGATTGCTGCATCGCAACAATCCGCCCCATCATTTGCAACTACGACCTACGCCGCTGTTTCAAAAGGGAAAAAGCCGCTCCCTGACAACCGGATAACGTGCAGGGAAGCGGACTTTTTGCAATTTTCCGGTCGCTTTTTCGATATAGCGCCGAAGACGGGTTGCGCCTACCGTCCCTTCAGGATGTCGGAGCGCGAAGTCGTATAGACAAGCCCGTCCGGGCCGAAATGGACGTTGAAGAATGCGTCGGTGTTGACGCCGTCCTCGAGCCAGCGCCAGCTCCAGACGATCTCGGGCTTGAGCGGATACTGCGCGATGTCGCCGGGCTTGCCGAGCAGGCGCCGTACCTCGTCCTCGTTCATGCCCGGACGCACTTTCGCGAAATTCTCGGCGGTCAGCACCTGCGTCGCGCCCGTGTAGCGGCCATTCGCATCGAGATCGACGAACCACGTCTGGTTGCCCATCGGGCCGCGCGGGTATTCGAGCCGCTTCGAGCCGTCGGTGAAGTCGCGCTCGGTCTCGGGCTTGCCCATCGTGCCGCGCACGTCGGCCTCGGTCGATTCGCCGACCTTCAGCCCCTTCAGCAGCAGCGGCGCGGGCTTGATCGCGTTGAAGAAGTCCCTGATACGTTGCACGTCGAGGTTGCCTTGCTTGTCGTCGCAGCCGGTCAGCGCCAGCACAGCGGCCAGCATCGTCACGGGAAGCAGCCGGAAACGGAAATTCATCGGAAGAAATGCGCGTCGAGAAAACACGCGGCAAGGATACCCGCGCAACGCATTGGGTAGGGAGAGGGGTTACCCCCTCAGCCCTCCCACACCACCGTACGTGCGGTTCCGCATACGGCGGTTCATCAAGAACGCTGGAGGCGCTGCTGGGTGTCCAGCAGCGAGACCAGCCCCAGGTCGTCGAAGTAGCGTTTCGGGAAGGCCGCGTTCATGTGGCTCGCTCCTGCGTTCCACCAAGGCCCTCGCCCATTGCGGGACGATCGCCATGCCCGTGCTTCCGTGAGTCCCCTTCGACGCAGCATGGTCGCGCGGGCTCCCCGGCGTTTCGCCTGCCTCCATAGAAGGCTGCGCATTCGCCGTCTGACCCACCCGTCCAGTTCCTCCAACGCGCCTTTGACCTCCGTGTGCCGGAAGTAGCTTATCCAGCCGCGAAGCACCGGGTTCAGCGCCTCGATCGTCTGCGATACGCTACGTCCTCGACCCGGACGCATCAGTTCCCTGACCCGCGCCGTCAGCCTCTTCAGGCTCTCCGGTGCGATTCGCAACCTCGCCTGACGATGCATCGTCACGCTGTAGCCCAGGAACTTGCGCGTCCACGGCCGTGCACACGTGCTCTTCGCCTCGTTGATTCGCAGCCTCAAGCGCCTCTCCAGAAACGCCTTCATCTGCATCAACAGCCGCTCGCCCGCCGCCTTGCTTCGAACATAGATGTTGCAGTCGTCCGCATAACGGCAGAACGCGTGGCCGCGTCGCTCAAGCTCGCGGTCCCAGTCCGTCAGCAGAATGTTCGACAGCAGCGGCGAGAGCGGCCCGCCTTGCGGCGTCCCCTCCCGTCGCACCGTCACCATCCCGCCTAGCAGCAGGCCCGCCTCCAGATATCGCCGGATCAGCTTGAGCACCCGATCATCCTTCACCTGCCGGGCCACCCGTGACATCAGGATGTCGTGGTTCACCCGGTCGAAGAACTTCTCCAGATCGATGTCCACCACCCAGCGGCGGCCTTCCTGCACATACCGCCGTGCCTTCAGCACCGCCTGCTGCGCGCTGCGCTGCGGCCTGAAGCCGTAGCTCGACTCAGAAAACCCCGGCTCGAAGATCGGTTGGAGTACTTGGTGCAGCGCTTGCTGGATCAGCCGGTCCAGCACCGTCGGGATGCCCAGTGTCCTTACCCCGCCCGCAGGCTTCGGTATGTCCACCGCGCGTACCGCCGCCGGCATGTATTGCCCCTCCAGCAGCGCCGCCTTCACGCTCGGCCAATGCATCTTCAGCCAGTCCTTGAACTGCTCCACCGGCAAGTCATCGACTCCCGGCGCGCCACGGTTCTCGACCACCCGTCGATACGCCAGCCACAGGTTGCTGCGTTCTACCACCGCCTCCATCAGCGATGGTCCCTCCGCTTTCGCTTGCCCAGTAGCCGCCGTGCCAGCCTCCGCACCACGCGCGCCATCCCCGGAGTTCCGCCCCGGCTCCTGCGTCATGGCCCCGTTCTCACAGGCTTGTGCTTCATCGACTCGCATCGAGTTTCTACCGTCCTAATTGCGGTCCTTCATGTTCGGGCCTTCAGCCTCGTGGCCTACTATGCCCTCTGCTGACTTCTGCATGGCCATCCCGACGCCTCTCGACGCCAGTAGCACTTCGGCAGCCGTGCAGATCTCCCCGGGTATTGCGCACCCACCTTCACGCTTATGCCTGTCGGATATACGCCGCATCGCCCCGTGCAAGTTTCGGGCTTCGGCCGTTTTGGCTGCCTTACCCCGATGCGTCGCCTCTTATCCGCTTCCTGTTCGTCAGGCCAGCGCTTTGCCTCGGGCTTCCTTCAGACTCGCAGTCACCCACGACGCCCTTGCCTCTAGCTAACACTTCCCCTTGCCGGGCGTGTAGAGGACTTTCACCTCCTAGTGAGTGCGCCCTGCCGGGCGCACCAAAAGCGCGAGACGGGCGCGCGGCCCGTCTCGTATTCAGTGCGTCGTTTCGGTTTCGGTCTCGGCCACGCGACTCGCCGCTTGGGGCGAGCGCGGCACGGCCGGCGGCGCACTGATGCGGCGCCGCGTGCGCACGAGTTCGGCCAGCTGCCACGAACCGAGCGCCAGGCAGCCGAACAGCACCTCGCGGCCGCGCTTGACGAGCGCGAGCGACAGCGCCGTCTCCCGGTCGACGCCGAACATCTGCGCGAGCAGCACGACGGTCGCCTCCTGTACGCCGAGGCCGCCCGGCACCATGAACGCCGCATGGCGCACGGCCTGCGTCATCGCCTCGATCGCGATCGCGCCGCCGATCGACACCGGATGGCCGAGCAGCGCGAGCGCCCAGTAGATCTCGAGCGCGCCGAGCACGTAGCCGGCCAGCTGCCAGAAGAATGCGCTGAACAGCAGGCCCGTGCGCGACATCAGCCCGTCGATGTCGGCGTCGAGCCGCTTGCCGTCGACGCCCTGCAGCAGCCGGTGCGAATCGCCGAGCAGGCGGCCCGCGAAACGCTCGATCGCATGGAAGATGCCGCCGCGGCGCATCAGCACGACGCCGAGCACCGGCAGCGGCAGCGTCAGCAGCAGCGCGAGGCCAATCGTGCCGCCGCCCATGTTGTCCGTCGTCGCGAGCAGCAGCACGAGGCCGAGCGCCGCGAACGCATACTGGACGACGATCGTCACGAGCACCTCGACGATCACCGATGCCGTCACGCGGCTCGCGTCGGGCACCTGCCAGCGCGCGAGCCGGATGCCGACCAGCTCGCCGCCGATCCCGACCACGGGCAGCAGCCGGTTCACCGCTTCGCGCACGGTCGCGATCCACCACAGGAACGGCAGCGACGAGCGCTTGTCGAGCAGCAGGTGCCACGCGTAGGCGTCGAGCAGCAGCGGCAGCGCATGGAACGGCACGAGCCACAGCAGCGCGTAACCGGCGCGCGCGAGCATCTGCGACACGTCGCCGATGCCCTCGTGCAGCCCCAGGGCGAGCAGGATGCCGATGCCGAGCGGCCAGCCGAGCCATTTGATCCACTTGGTCATGACGGCTGCGCTCCCGGTGCGCGCGACGCCGGCGTGCCGCGCCGTGCGGCGGCCTGGCCGAACACGTCGGCAAAGCCGCCGGTCGCGACGCCCGCGGCCTTCAGCGCGGCCGCGACACGCGGCGACAGCAGCGCATCGAGTTCGTCCACCGGACGGTAGCCGGCCATCGTCGGCGTGATCGGGCCGTCGCCGGCCTCGGCCGGATGGCAGTAGATCTCGCCGACGCCCGGCGGCAGCTTGGCGAGCGCATCGAGCAGCACGGCCTCGTCCATCGCGCCCGTATGCTCGATCCCGACCACGTAGTCGTTGTGCGCGAGCCCCGCGCGGTCGAGCCGCGCGCGCACGAGCGCGATCCACGGCTTGAGCAGCGCGGGCGCACTCGTCTCGTACGGCAGCCGCACCGCGCGCAGCCCGTAGTCGCGGCCGATCTCGATGATCAGCGACAGTACGGTCGGATGCAGGTGGAAATGCTTGTGCGCGTTCACGTGGTCGAGCGGCAGGCCGCTCGCCGCGAACGCGTCGAACTGCGCGCGAATCTCGCGGCGCAGCTGCGCGCGCACGTGCGGCAGGAAGAAGAAGCGGCAGCCGTCCTTCGCCATCGCATCGCCGAACCGCCCGTCGGGGCCGACGAGCGCGGGAATCTCACGTGCGGGCAGCGTGGCCGGCCCGTCCGCGAGGACGAGATGCAGGCCGACCGCGAGCGACGGCAGCCGCCGCGCGCGCTCGATCGCATCTTGCGCGGCGGGCGCGCCGACCATGAGGCTGGCGGCGTTCAGCACGCCGTCGCGGTGCGCGCGCTCGACCGCCGCGTTGACGCGCGGGTGCAGCCCGAAGTCGTCCGCGGTGAAGATCAGCGCCCGCGCCGCCGGGTGCGTCGCCACGAATCAGGCCTCGTGCGCGCGCAGGAAGCGGAAGAACTCGACGCCTTCGCGCAGGCGGCGCTTCATCATGTCCCAGCTCGTCAGCATCTCGCGGACGATCTCCCAGATCTTCGACGGGCGGAAGTAGAACTGGCGATAGAACTGCTCGAGGTGGTGATAGATCTCGTCGCGCGACAGGTGCGCATAACCGATCGCCGCGAGCTGCACGCCTTCCTTGCTGACCAGGTTGATGGTCTTGTTCTCTTCCATCCAGCCGTTTTCCACGGCCTGCTTGTAGAGCGTCGTGCCCGGATACGGCGCGGCGAGCGACACCTGGATCGTGTGCGGATTGATTTCCTTCGCGTACTCGATCGTCTTCTTGATGGTTTCTTGCGTCTCGCCCGGCAGGCCGAGGATGAAGGTGCCGTGGATCTTGATGCCGAGCTTCTTGCAGTCCGCGCTGAAGCGGCGCGCGAAATCGGTGCGCACGCCCTTCTTGATGTTCACGAGGATCTGGTCGTCGCCGGATTCGAAGCCGACCAGCAGCAGGCGCAGGCCGTTTTCCTTCATGACCTTCAGCGTCTTGTACGGCACGTTCGCCTTCGCGTTGCACGACCACGTCATGCCGAGCTTGCCCAGGCCGATGGCGATTGCTTCAGCGCGCGGCAGGTCGTCGGTGAAGGTGTCGTCGTCGAACATCAGTTCCTTCACTTCCGGCATGTTGTCGCGGATCCACTTCGCTTCCGCGAGCACGTTCTCGACCGAGCGCGTGCGGTAGCGATGGCCGCTGACCGTCTGCGGCCACAGGCAGAAGGTGCAGCGCGACTTGCAGCCGCGGCCCGTGTAGATCGACACGTACGGATAGTTGAGGTAGCCGATGAAGTAGTTGTCGATCTTCAGGTCGCGCTTGTAGACGGGCGCGACGAACGGCAGTTCGTCCATGTTCTCGAGGATCGGACGCGCTTCGTTGTGCTCGATCGAGCCGTCCTTCGCGCGCCAGCTCAAGCCCTTGATCTCCGGGAACGGCTTGCCTTCGGCGATTTCCTTGCAGGTGTAGTCGAATTCCTCGCGGCACACGAAGTCGATGGCCTCGCTCGCCGTGAGCGAGTTGTGCGGATCGACCATCACCTTCGCGCCGACCATGCCGACCAGCATCGACGGCTTCATCTTCTTCAGGTCCTGCGCGAACATCGCGTCGGTCGGGAACGACGGCGTGCTCGTGTGGATGATCACGAGGTCGTAGTCGTTCGCGATCTTCAGCGTTTCCTCGACCGACAGGCCGTCGGCCGGTGCGTCGACGACGCGGCTGCCCGGCACGAGCGCGGCCGGCTGCGCGAGCCACGTCGGATACCAGAAGGAACGGATTTCGCGCTTCGCCTGATAGCGCGACCCGGCTCCGCCGTCGAAGCCGTCATACGAAGGGGCCTGCAAGAACAGCGTTTTCATGAATGCTCCGGTAGCCTGCATAGTTCGATTCGTCACAACGATTCAGTCAAAAAACCGCGGGCCGCCGTGCCGGCGCCCGCCTCTCTGTCATGTCGCGCCGCACGGCCTCGCCGTGCAACGCGTCTCGGCCCTCGGGCCGGGTTCGGTCGGAACGGCCCTAGCGGCCGTCCACTGCTTCCACTGCCGCCGTCGCGCGTTCGCCGCCGACGACCGTCATCCTCGCGCCGCGCCACACCACGTGCGTGCCGAACACGGCCGCGAGCCACTCGAGCGCGAGCAGCGTGTCGCGCACCGCGACGAGCGGCAGGTCGCGCCAGAACGCGCGCCAGCCATCCTCGCCGCGGGCGTGCAGCACGAGCCGCCCGAACGCGCCCACCACGGCCGCCCAGCCCGCCAGCGAGCCGGCGAAGGTGCCGTCGAGGCGCAGCGCGAGCGCCGCGCCGATCGCGAGCCACGGCACGGTAAACGTAATGAACAGGAACGCGAAGCCGGCCGGGTTCAGCGAACGGATCGTGCGCAGCCAGCGCGTCTCGCGGTGCCACAGCGGCCCGAACGACGGTTCGATCACGTCGGTCGCGACCTCGACCTCCGACAGCACGGTGCGTCGCCCGAGACGGCGCGGCAGCTCGGCCAGCCAGAAATCGTCGGCCAGTTCGTCCTTCAGCGCGGGAAAGCCGCCGACCCGGTCGAGCGTGTCGCGCGTCAGCGCGAGCGTCGCGCCGAAGCCGAAGCGGCTCGAGCGGCCGAGGTGCGTGATCCGGACCGACGGTGCGAACCATGCGTCGACGAATTGCGCGCCGATCCGCGTCCAGAACCCGCCGACGCTGCGCGCATGATACAGGCACGTGACGACACCGACCGACACGTCGGCGAGCGGCGCCGTCACGTGCTCCAGATAGTCGGGCTTTACCGCGATGTCGCTGTCCGCGATTACGATGCGGCCGTACTTCGCGCGCTCGGCGAGGTTGATCAGGTTGCTGACCTTCAGGTTCTTGCCATGCACGCGCGCGTCGATCACGAGCGTGATGTCGCACTCGGGATAATCGGCGCGCAGCCGTTCGACCACGGCAATCGCCGGATCGGCCGCCGATGCGACGCCGAACAGCACTTCATACCGCGGATGGCGCTGCTCGCAGAACGTCGCGAGGTTTTCGTACAGGTGCGGCTCCGCGCCGCACAGCGGCTTGAGCACGCTGACCGGCTCGAAGCCGTCGCGCACGGCCGTGCGCGGCGTACGCGGCCGCGGCGCGAACGCGGCGACGAGCGCATAGCCGGCCGCGGCCAGCGTGAAGACGATCAGGAGCCAGTCGAGCATCGTTGCGGTTGCCGTCATGCGCGACGCCTCCCGGCGACCTGAACGCCATGGAGAACGCTTGAGCATGATTGAGCGTGATTCGATATTCCGGCAACGACGAACGCGGGCACGACCCGACTCCTTGTTCCAGCAGCGTCTGTGTATGGGGGAGGCTCGACCCATCTTTCGGATACGGCCATGCCCGGCTTCGCGTGGTGCATCTCCGCGCGACGCCCGGACGGGATGCGGGAAGATTCGTATGGCTACCTTCGGCACAACATGGGTAGGCGCCGGATTTTAGCAGCCTGCGGCACCCCGCGCTTGGCACTACGAGAAACGGACTGGTGCATTTCCGGCAAAGCTGTGCAGTCGGCGAACCATTTGGGCGCACCCGCGTTCACGTTAGCGTAAGCGGTTTGCAGGCGTATTGCAGTCTTGAAAATCATACGTTTCGTGCAAATTTGTACGTCGATGCGAATTCACATCCAATCGCCGTAAAGACCGGTAATTAATCACCAATTAGATTGATTTTTGCAACGATCACCGAATTCGACCCTGCACCCCTGAAAGGCGCATGGGTATCGGGCCGCCTCCAGCACGTTCCGGAACCCTTTGGCAAAATCCTTGGCATTTGTTGCGTCAGCGCATCACCGCGCGCGCCCCTTTCGAAGGCCATCCGATGATTCCGTTTTCCGTACTCGATCTCGCCCCCATTCCGGCCGGCGCCGACGCCTCCCAGGCATTCCGCAATACCGTCGATCTCGCGCAGCATGCGGAACGCTGGGGTTACCGGCGCTACTGGCTCGCCGAGCATCACAACATGCCCGGCATCGCGAGCGCGGCAACGGCCGTCGTGATCGGCCATGTCGCGGGCGCCACGCAGACGATCCGGGTCGGGTCGGGCGGCATCATGCTGCCGAACCACGCGCCGCTGGTGATCGCCGAGCAGTTCGGCACGCTCGCGTCGCTGTATCCGGGGCGCATCGACCTCGGCCTCGGCCGTGCACCCGGCACCGACCAGACCACGTCGCGCGCGCTGCGCCGCGACCTGATCGGCAGCGCCGACTCGTTTCCGGATGATGTCGCCGAGCTGCAGCGCTACTTCGCGGAGCCGGTGCCCGGCCAGCGCGTGCGCGCGGTGCCCGGCGCAGGGCTCGACGTGCCCGTGTGGCTGCTCGGCTCGAGCCTGTTCAGCGCCCAGCTCGCCGCGATGCTCGGGCTGCCGTTCGCGTTCGCGTCGCACTTCGCGCCGGATTACCTGATGCGCGCGCTCGAGATCTATCGTGCGCAGTACCGGCCGTCGGCCGCGTGGCCGAAGCCGCATGCGATGGTCGGCGTCAACGTGTTCGTCGCCGATACCGACGACGAGGCGCGGCGCCTGTTCACGTCGCTGCAGCAGCAGTTCATCAATCTGCGGCGCGGCACGCCGGGCAAGCTGCCGCCGCCGGTCGACGTGCTCGAGGCGAACGAGCTCGAACTCGCGACCGTCGCGCATTCGCTGTCGTTCGCGGCCGTCGGCTCGCGCGACACGGTGCGCGACAAGCTGCGCGACCGCATCGCGCAGACGGGGGCCGACGAGCTGATCGTCACCGCACAGATCTACGATCACGCGGCACGGCTGCGCTCGTTCGAATTGACCGCGCAGATCCGCGACGAGCTCGCGAGCGAAACGCGCTGACGGCGCGCGCCCGGGCCGCCTGCGGCCGGCCCGGCATCACTGCGGGTGCACGGCCTCCAGCCCGGCGAGCAGCGCCTTGTGGAACGCGTCCGGATCCTGGATCTGCGGCGCGTGCCCGAGCGCCGGGAACTCGACGAGCTGCGCGCCGGGGATCGCCGCCTGCGTGCGCTTCGCGAGTTCCGGGTAGCGGCCGAGCTTCGCATGCACGTCGGGCGGCGAAACATCCTTGCCGATCGCGGTCGTGTCCTTGTCGCCGATCATCAGCAGCGTCGGCACGCGGATCGCGCCGAGTTCATAGACCACCGGCTGCGTGAGGATCATGTCGTAGATCAGCGCGGAGTTCCACGCGACCGCGTCGCGACCGGCGCCACGGTACATCCCGGCCAGCATCTGCACCCAGCGCTCGTACGACGGCGACCACTTGCCCGCGTAGTACGTGCCCTGCTCGTAGCGGCGAATGCCGTCGGACGTGGTCTTCAGTTCGCGCGCATACCAGTAGTCGACCGGCAGCGGCGGCACGCCGAGCGCCTTCCAGTCCTCGAGGCCGATCGGGTTCACGAGCACGAGCTGGTCGGTCGCCTTCGGATACATCAGCGCGTAGCGCATCGCGAGCATCCCGCCCGTCGAGTGCCCGACGATCGTCGCCGACTTCACCCCCATCGATTCGAGCAGCGCATGCGTATTGCGTGCGAGCTGCTGGAAGCTGTACTGGTAGCGATCGGGCTTCGACGACTTGCAGAAGCCGATCTGGTCCGGCGCGATCACGCGATAGCCGGCGCGGCTCAGCACGCCGATCGTGTCCTCCCAGGTCGCCGCGCAGAAGTTCTTCCCGTGCAGCAGCACGACGGTGCGGCCGTTCGGGTGTGCCGGCTGCACGTCGAGGTAGGCCATCTCGAGGGTTTCGCGCTGCGACACGAACGTGTAGAGATGCACGGGCGCCGGATAAGTGAACCCTTCCAGGCGCGGGCCATACACGGGCCCGTCGTTGCCGGCGGGCGAGGCGGCGGCCGCCATGGCGGGCACGGCGCACGCGACGGCGACACCCGCGCCGAGCACGGCGGCGCGCACGGAAAACAACATCTTGCGAATCGAAAGCATGGCGATCACGGTGATTGGAGACGCACGCGGGCGGCCGGGCCGCCTCGCGCCCCGCGATTCTACGCGGTCGCGCTGACGACGGCGCGCAACACTCCGGCGCCGCGCGACTTCCGCGTGCGCGACGAACTCGGGTATCGTGTGACGTGACCCTGAAACGCGTGCAGGCGCTTCCCATGAAAAACGTCCTCAGCATTCAGTCGCACGTCATCTACGGCCATGCCGGCAACAGTGCGGCCGTGTTCCCGATGCAGCGCCTCGGCGTCAACGTCTGGCCGCTCAATACCGTCCAGTTGTCGAATCACATGCAGTACGGGAACTGGGCCGGCAGCGCGATCGATGCCGCGAAGATGGAGCAGCTCGTCGACGGCATCGCCGCGATCGGCGCACTCAAGCGCTGCGACGCCGTGCTGTCCGGCTTCCTCGGTTCGCCGCCGCAGGCGCGTGCGGCGATCGAGATCGTCCGCTCGGTGAAGGCGATGAACCCGAACGCGTGGTACTTCTGCGATCCGGCGATGGGCCAGACGGGCGGCATCCGGCCCGAGCCGGGCGTCGAGGAATTCATGGTCCAGGAGGTGCCGGCGCTCGCGGACGGCATGTCGCCGAACCACACCGAACTGCAGAAGCTCGCCGGGCGGCGCATCGAAACCGTCGCCGAAGCCGTCGAAGCCTGTCGCTCGCTGATCCGTCGCGGACCGCAGATCATCCTCGTCAAGCACCTGCACGACCGCAACAGCCCCGCCGATCGTTTCAACATGCTCGCGGTCACCGAAACCGAAGCGTGGATCGGCCAGCGCCCGCTGTACGCGTTTCCGCGCCATCCGGTCGGCGTCGGCGACCTGACCAGCGCGATCTTCGTCGCATGCCGGCTGCGCGGCGACTCCGTGCGCGCGGCGTTCGAGCACACGCTCGCGGCCGTCCACGCGGTCGTGAAGGCCACCTACGATGCGCGCCGCTACGAGCTCGAACTCGTCGCCGCGCAGGACGAAATCGCGCGCCCGAGCGAATGGTTCGGCGCGTGGGTCACGGACGCCTGACACGCCGGCATCGCCCTCCGCTTCACCGGTGCGCATCCCGCGCCGCATCGCTTTCCCGCCTCATCCCCGCCGCACCGCGACCGCTGGCGACATGCACCCCGATGCCGCTTCGATATCACTTCGATGCGGATGCAAACGTTTCCGGACTTCACATGAATGACACCGATTTCTCGCTATGCTCGCGGCGGCACCACCCGGCGCAGCCGCATCCTGCGACCCGGGCGCGCCCTTCCAGCAGGTCCCGCCAATCGGCTCCCCCCTTTACCGCACGATAACGACCATGACCCGATCGAACCGTCGTGACTTCCTGCGCGTCGCTGCCGGCACCGCCGGCGCCGCCGCGCTGAACCTGTTCCCCCCCGTGATTCGCGATGCGCTTGCGATTCCCGCGAACCGCCGCACCGGCACCATCCGCGATATCGAACACATCGTCATCCTGATGCAGGAGAACCGCTCGTTCGACCACTACTTCGGCACGATGCGCGGTGTCCGCGGCTTTGGTGACCCGCGTCCGCTGCGCCTCGCGAACGGCAAGTCGGTGTTCCACCAGCCGGTCGGCCCGGCCGAGCTGCTGCCATTCCACCCGGGCGCGGACAAGCTCGGCCTGCAGTTCCTGCAGGATCTGCCGCACGGCTGGCAGGACATGCACGCCGCCTGGAACAAGGGCCGCTACGACCAGTGGGTGCCGAACAAGGGCACCACGACGATGGCGTACCTGAAGCGCGACGACATCCCGTTCCACTACCAGCTCGCCGACGCGTTCACGATCTGCGACGCGTACCACTGCGCGATCCCGAGCTCGACCGACCCGAACCGCTACTACATGTGGACCGGCTACGTCGGCAACGACGGCACGGGCGGCGGCCCGGTGCTCGGCAACGAGGAAGCGGGCTACGGCTGGACGACCTATCCGGAAGTGCTGGAGAACGCCGGCGTGTCGTGGAAGATCTACCAGGACGTCGGCACCGGCCTGAACGCCGCCGGGTCGTGGGGCTGGACGCAGAACCCGTACATCGGCAACTACGGCGACAACTCGCTGCTCTACTTCAACCAGTACCGCACCGCGCTGCCCGGCACGCCGCTGTACGAGAAGGCGCGCACCGGCACCAACATCAGCGCGGGCGGCACGCTGTTCGACGTGCTGCAGCAGGACGTGAAGAACGGCACGCTGCCGCAGGTGTCGTGGATCTGCGCACCGGAAGCGTATTCCGAGCATCCGAACTGGCCGGCGAACTACGGCGCGTGGTACATCGAGCAGGTGCTGCAGGCGCTCGTGTCGAATCCGGAGGTATGGAGCAAGACCGCGCTCTTCATCACGTACGACGAAAACGACGGCTTCTTCGACCACGTGCCGCCGCCGTTCGCGCCGCAGTCGCGCGACAACGGGCTGTCGACGGTCGCGACGACCAACGAGGTGTTCCCCGGCGACGCATCGCACATGGCCGGCCCGTACGGGCTCGGGCCGCGCGTGCCGATGCTCGTCGTGTCGCCGTGGACGAAGGGCGGCTGGGTCTGCTCGCAGACCTACGATCACACGTCGCTGCTGCAATTCATCGAGGCACGTTTCGGCGCGCAATACCCGGTCAAGGCCGGCAACATCTCGCCGTGGCGCCGCGCGGTGTGCGGCGACCTGACCGCCGCGTTCGATTTCGCGACGGCCGATGCCGGCTGGCCGAAGCTGCCGGACACGAGCAGCTACGCGCCGCCCGACCGCCTGCGCCATCCCGACTACATCCCTGTGCCGCCGGTGCTGCAGAAGCTGCCGAAGCAGGAGGCCGGGCTGCGTCCGGCGCGCGCGCTGCCGTACGAGCTGTTCGTGCACGGCCGCGTCGAATCGGTGAACGGCCTGTTCCGGCTGACCTTCGCGAACACGGGCCGGGCAGGCGCCGCGTTCCAGGTGCAGTCGCGCAATCGCCTCGACGGCCCGTGGGCGTACACGGTCGAAGCCGGCAAGCGGATCGCCGACACGTGGAGCGCCACGGCGTCTCTCGGCCTGTACGACCTCGACGTGTACGGCCCGAACGGCTTCTACTGCCATTTCCGCGGCCCGTTCGCGACCGGCGTCGGCAGCGCGAACGTGAACCCCGAGGTGATCTACGGCTACGACGTCGCGAACGGCAACATCACGCTGCGCCTGATGAACCGTGGCCACAAGGCGGTGCGGCTCAAGGTCACCAACGCGTATGGCCACGGCCACGCGCGCACGTTCGACCTCGCACCGGGCCAGCAGGTCGACGACTACTGGGATCTGCGCGGCAGCCACGGCTGGTACGACCTGACCGTCAGCGACGGCCGCCTGCTCGGCTTCCTGCGTCGCTTCGCGGGTCACGTCGAAACCGGCCGCCCGAGCACCAGTGATCCGCTGATCCGCACGCACGCATCGCACGACGATGCCGAAGCCGCATCGGACGCCCTGTCCGACTGACGGCATCCCGTGCGCGGCGCGGCCCCGACGGGCCGCGCCGCCTCCCTGTTCCCCCCTCCTCTCGGCCCGCTCCGTTCGCGACGGGAAACTCCCGATACCGGCTGCCGCCGCACGCGCGGAAGCTATGCGCAAATCCGCACCGAATGCGCGGCGAATTGCCAAGACCCGGGCATATCGGCGACCTATATATCGAGGCGATCGGGGCTCTTCTTCGCGGAGCCTGACGGGAGATTCTTCCGAGGATAACGATGCCGACCTCCCCGCCCGATTCCGAGAAGCGGTCGAACCGCCCGCCCGTCGCACGCGTCCGGCCCGCCCGGGCGCATGCGGTACTCACTCGCAGGTATCGAACAAGAGGAACAACATGAAATTCCGTCATTCCCTGCTGTCGGTGTCGATTGCATCCGCGCTTGCCCTTCTCTCGCAACAGGCCGCCCAGGCCGCCGATACGACCGACGTGAAGGTCGGCTTCGCCGCGCCGCTCACGGGCGTGAACGCCGGCTACGGCAAGGATCTGCAGAACGGCGTGCAGCTCGCGCTCGACGATGCCGCCGCGCAGAAGGTGCAGATCGCCGGCAAGCCTGCCCACTTCAACCTCGTCGTGCAGGATGACCAGGCCGACCCGCGCATCGGTGTGCAGGCCGCGCAGGCGCTCGTCGACCAGAACGTGTCGGTCGTGGTCGGCCACTTCAACTCGGGGACGACGATTCCGGCGTCGGTCGTCTACGACAAGGCCGGCATCCCGGTGATCGATCCGGCCGCGACCAACCCGACGCTCACCGCGCGCGGGCTCGCGAACATGTTCATGGTGATCGCGACCGACGGCCAGAACGCCGGCAACGCGGGCAAGTACGCGGTCGACGTGACGAAGGCGAAGCGCATCGCGATCATCGACGACCGCACCGCGTTCGGCCAGGGCGAGGCCGACGAGTTCGAGAAGGCCGTGAAGGCCGCGGGCGGCAACCTCATCGGCCGCGAATTCACCAGCAACCAGGCGGTCGACTTCCGCGCGCAGATCACGAGCCTGAAGGCGAAGAACCCCGACCTGATCTTCTTCGGCGGCCTCGATTCGCTCGCCGCGAACTTCATCAAGCAGATGCGCCAGCTCGGGCTGAACGCGCAGTTCGTCGGCGGCGGCGGCGTGAAGGACAACGAGTTCATCAAGATCGCGGGCCCGGCCGCCGAAGGCGCGATGGCGTGGGAATACGGCCGGCCGCTCGACGAGCTGCCGCAGGGGAAGGATTTCGAACAGCGCTTCAAGAAGCGCTTCGGCGTCGACGTGCTGTCGTACGCGCAGTTCGGCTATGACGCCGCGTGGGCGGCAATCAAGGCGATGCAGGCGGCCGGCTCGACCGACCCGAAGGTCTATCGCCCGGCGCTGAAGAAGATCGACTTCGAAGGCGTCACCGGCCGCATCTCGTTCGCCAACGACGGCTCGCTGAAGAGCGGGATGTCGACGCTGTACCAGGTGAAGAGCGGCGCGTGGAAGACGATCACGACGAAGGGAGGCTGATCGGCGGTGCCGGCGGCCGGCGGCGGCAACGCCGCCCGGCCCCGGTGATCGATGAACGGATATCGATCTTGTATGACGACTGATGTTGAGGCGATTCGACCGGGCCGGCGGCACTGTGGGCCGCGCCGCCCGGTGCGTCAGCCGGCCTCGGCCTCGGCGGCCTCGTGCGCGCGGCGCAGCCGTTCGCGGCTGTTGGTGAGGTGCGTGCGCATCGCCGCGCGTGCCGCTTCCGGGTCGTGGCGCGCGATCGCCTCGTAGATATCCTCGTGTTCGTGGTTCAGCCGGCCGACGTAGCGCTCCAGATCGTCGCCGGCAAAGCGGGCCGAATTCACGCGCGTGCGCGGAATGATCGACGTGCCGAGCTGCGTCATGATGTCGACGAAATAGCGGTTGCCGGTGGACTGCGCGATCTGCAGGTGGAACTGGAAGTCGAGCTGCGCCGTGTCGCGGCCGCCGCCCGCCCCCGATGCGATCGCGTCGAGCGCGCGCCGCAGCGCGGCCAGGTCGGTATCGTTCGCGCGTTGCGCGGCAAGGCTCGCGCATTCGCTTTCGAGGCTGATGCGCAGTTCCAGCACCGCGAGCACGTCGCGCAGCGTCGTGATCGTCGCCGGGTCGATGCCGAGCGTCTGGCGGCGCGACGGCTCCAGCACGAAGCTGCCGATGCCGTGGCGCGTTTCGATGAGGCCGCTCGCCTGCATCCGCGAGATCGCCTCGCGCACGACCGTCCGGCTCACGCCCTGCGCCGCCATGACTTCGGTTTCGGTCGGCAGCTTGTCGCCGGGACGCAGCGTGCCGTTTTCGATCTGCGCGGTCAGCGCGTCGACGACATCTTGTGCGAGGCTGCGTGCGCGACGGCGCGGCGCTGCGGGAAGCGTAGGCACGGACATGAGGCCGGTTCCTTTTTGAATGATCGTAATGTGAGCCGAGGGTTTACGCGGGGTTTGAGCGAAAGCCGATGATTCATTATACTGCGTCACAAGTCATCCGACGACTGATGATCGAAACACGGATCTCCTGTCGACTCAAGCGCGCAGTCCAGCGCCGCCTGGTCCCATGCCTTACGATCGGCCAGCGTTCGCGTTCTGCGCTCCGCTGGTCAGGTTGTCGCCCCCACCCCGTTTCGGGTTGCGTCGACCTGCGGGGCTTGCGCGCCGCGCATGTCGGTTGTCGAATGATCGCACCTCCCGTCGCGCGCGGCAAAGCTTTTGCCGCACGGCATTGCCCACCCTTTCGCCATCGCCGCCCATGAACGCCGTCACTGCCTCGCCCTCCCACGACACGCCGCGTATCGTCGACCTGCAAGCGATTCCGGTCGCCGGCCACGACAGCATGCTGCTCAACCTGAGCGGCGCACACGGCCCGTTCTTCACCCGCAACCTCGTGATCCTGAAGGACAGCGCGGGCCGCACCGGCGTCGGTGAAGTCCCGGGCGGCGAAAGCATCCGCCGCACGCTCGACGATGCGCGCGCGCTCGTCGTCGGCCAGCCGGTCGGCAATTACCACGCGGTGCTCAACGACGTGCGGCGCACCTTCGCCGACCGCGACGCGAGCGGCCGCGGGCTGCAGACCTTCGACCTGCGCACGACGATCCACGCGGTCACCGCGCTCGAAGCCGCGCTGCTCGACCTGCTCGGCCAGCATCTCGGCGTGCCGGTCGCCGCGCTGCTCGGCGAGGGCCAGCAGCGCGAGCGCGTCGAAATGCTCGGCTATCTGTTCTACATCGGCGACCGCACGAAGACCGCCCTCGCCTACCGCGACGGCCGCGGCGCGACCGACGACTGGACGCGCGTGCGCGACGAAGCCGCGCTGACGCCCGAGGCCGTCGTGCGGCTTGCCGAGGCCGCACATGCGCGCTACGGCTTCAACGACTTCAAGCTGAAGGGCGGCGTATTCGAAGGCGCGAGCGAGATCGAGGCCGTGACGGCGCTCGCCGAGCGCTTCCCCGACGCGCGCGTGACGCTCGACCCGAACGGTGCGTGGTCGCTCGACGAGGCCGTGCGGCTGTGCCGCGACCAGCATCACGTGCTTGCGTACGCGGAAGATCCGTGCGGCGCGGAGAACGGCTACTCGGGCCGCGAGGTGATGGCCGAATTCCGCCGCGCGACCGGGCTGCCGACCGCCACCAACATGATTGCGACCGACTGGCGGCAAATGGGTCACGCGGTGCAGTTGCAGGCCGTCGACATCCCGCTCGCCGATCCGCACTTCTGGACGATGCAGGGTTCGGTGCGCGTCGCGCAGATGTGCCGCGACTGGGGCCTCACGTGGGGCTCGCATTCGAACAACCACTTCGACGTGTCGCTCGCGATGTTCACGCACGTCGCGGCCGCAGCACCAGGCCAGGTCACCGCGATCGACACGCACTGGATCTGGCAGGACGGCGAGCGGCTGACGCGCGAACCGCTGAAGATCGAGAACGGGCTGGTAGAGGTGCCGAAGCGGCCGGGGCTCGGCATCGATATCGACATGGATGCCGTCGCGGTCGCGCACGAGCTGTACAAGCAGCACGGGCTGGGTGCCCGCGACGACGCGGCGGCGATGCAGTATTTGATTCCCGGTTGGACCTTCAACAACAAGCGCCCCTGCCTCGTGCGCTGAGCGTGGGACGGACCGGGCGGCAGGGTCGCCCGGTCGAGCCTGGGCCCCACCTACCCGGCCACGCCTAGCCGGCCGCACCTACCCGGCCAGGCCTAGCCGGCCGCCCCAATCCCCCGCGCCATCCCCGACGCGGCGAACACGATGACGATCACGAGCACCGCCTGCCAATGGCCGATCCGCACATAGGTGCGCGCGCGGCCGAGATCGGGCATCTGCTGCTGCCGCGCGGCGATGCGCCACCGGATCAGCCC
Organism: Burkholderia sp. AU33423; assembly: GCF_002223135.1. Classification (NCBI taxonomy): domain Bacteria; kingdom Pseudomonadati; phylum Pseudomonadota; class Betaproteobacteria; order Burkholderiales; family Burkholderiaceae; genus Burkholderia; species Burkholderia sp. AU33423. Next base: position 691,527 of record NZ_NKFH01000004.1, on the reverse strand, counting down.
GAGCATCGGCACGACCTCGAGCAGCAGGATCAGCACGAGCGCGGTCATCTTCAGGTGAAAGAGCGGTTCGTGCAGGTAGTACGCGGCGCCTTTCTCGAAACCGCCGAACGCGCGCATCAGGCCCGTCACGATCAGCACGAGCGCCGACAGCCCCCACGCGGCATCCGCCTTGAATACGCCGGGCAGGTCGGCCGCCTGCGCCGACGCGATGAGCCGGCGCAACGCGCGGTTACGCCCCGCGATCGCGGCAAACGCGACGCCGAACGCACTCAGGTGAATGGCAGCCAGCAACCAGCGGACGATCATCACGCCTCCCTGTCGCCCGCATGCCGTGCACGGGACGTGTCAGACGATCTGTTTGAGCGCGGCGTCGAGCGCGAGCACCGCGACGCGGTCGCCTTCGGTCGCGAGCGGCGCACGCATGACGACCTGCCGGTTGTGGCCGACGGCCGCCGGCGAATCCCACAGCAGTTCGACCTTCGGTCGATTGAAGAAGCTGCCGCGGCGTGGCGGCACGACGGCCGGCTGCGCGTCCGATGCACCCTCGCCTGCGGCAGGCGCCGCCTGGCCGGGCCAGCGCACCGACAGTTCGCGCGCATCGTACTGGCCGACCTTGCGGCTTTCCATCCACACGATCGCAGTGCGCGTCAGCACGTCGAGCGAAATCGCATAACGGCCGACCGCGAAGCGCCGGGCGGCCACGTTGGTCCGCCACAGCGGCCGCGGGCGGCAGATCCAGACGATCGCCGCATAAAGCGCCGGTGCGGCGACGAGCCAGCCGTTGGTCGCCGTCACCGCATGCAGCGCGAGGCGCCAGCCGTCCACCCAGACGAACACGCCGATCGACCAGACCGCGAACAGGAAACCGATCAGCGCGAAGACGCGCAGCGCCTGGCGCAGCCACTGCGGCAGCGGATGAAACGGCCGTTCGGCGCGCGCGACGGCGCCCGGCAGCGCGAGCAACAGGAAGATCAGCAGGAGGTAGACGAATGCCCAGGGCGACGACACCATCGCCGACAGCGACGAGCGATAGCCCATCTGGGACATCGAGAACAGCCAGCGCGCGAGCAGCACGAGACCGATCGCACGCAACGCGAAGATCACACCGGCGCCGGGGGCCGGCGCTGCGCGCGTGGATTTCGTTCTCGCCAAGACTGCTCTCCTCTGGATATTCGTGCGGGGCCGGATTTCACGGCACGGCCATTATAGGGACATTACCGTCTGGACAGACGGACGGATGCCCTGCCGGGCCGCTTCGGGGGCCGTTCGCGGCGTCGGGCGCGGCGAGAATACAACAGATCCGCGCCGTGGATGTGACAACGCCCCGCCGGGAACCCGGACGGGGCGTCGATGGCAAGCCGCCCGCCGCAACGCGGCGGCGGCCGCGATCAGCTTGCGTTGACTTCGCGAAGCACCGTGCGACGCTTCTGGCGCAGCAGTTCCTCGTAGCCCTTCACGTAGTTCTGCGCCATCACCTTCGACGAGAAGCGGGCTTCGAACGCGGCGCGGACCTTCTCGCGCGGCAGCGTATCGAGGCGCTTGAGCGCGGCAACGGCCGACAGTTCGTCTTCGACGACGAAGCCCGACACGCCGTTGTCGATCACTTCCGGCACCGAGCCGCGCTTGAACGCGATCACCGGCGTGCCGCAAGCCATCGCCTCGATCATCACCAGGCCGAAGGGCTCCGGCCAGTCGATCGGGAACAGCAGCGCGTGCGCGTTGCCGAGGAATTCGGTCTTTTCGGATTCGCTGATTTCGCCGATGTACTCGACGTGCGGCAGCGCGAACAGCGGCTTGATCTTCTCTTCGTAGTACGCGCGGTCAGCCTTGTCGAGCTTCGCGGCGATCTTGATCGGCAGGCCGGCCTGCTCGGCGATGCGGATCGCCGTGTCGACGCGCTTCTCCGGCGAGATGCGGCCCAGGAACGCGAGGTAGCTCGGCTTGACGTTCGGGATCGGCGTCAGCAGGTTTTCCGGAAGGCCGTGGTAGACGGTCGACAGCCAGTTCGCCTGCGGCAGCGGGATGCGCTGGTTGTCGGAGATCGACACGACCGGCACGTCGCTGAATGCGTTGAAGATCGGCTGCAGTTCCGGCAGGTCGAGACGGCCGTGCATCGTCGTCAGATGCGGGACCGGCTGGCGCGAGAACAGCGAGAACGGGTAGTAGTCGATGTGGCAGTGCAGGACATCGAACTCTTCCGCGCGGCGGCGCACCTGCTCGAGGAGCAGCATGTGCGGCGCCATCACGTCGCGGATCGTCGGGTCGAGGCGCAGCGCCTGCGGCCAGCAGGCTTCGAGCTTCGCGGAGGTTTGCGAATCGCCGCTCGCGAAGAGCGTCACGTCATGCCCCATCTCGACAAGTGCTTCGGTGAGGTAGGACACCACTCGCTCGGTACCACCGTACAGTTTCGGGGGCACCGCTTCGTGCAACGGAGCGATTTGGGCGATTCGCATGCGTAACTCCTAAAAAATCGGCTAAAAACCAGGTATGGGTCGGCAACCTGCCGGCGGTCCGGGCTGGATGCATGTCGTCCGAAAGATCGGACGAATCAGCCTGCCGGGGGCGTCAAACCCGCGCTGCTCAAGGAGCGTCGGCGACGCGACAGGCATAGAACGTTTGAAACGAAGACCCGTTGACAGGGGTTCGTAAAAAACCTGGAATCGAACCCGGAGCCGATTATCTAGGGTTAATCCCGATACGGCGCACAACATTTCAAACACTTTACTTTGTTACAAAGGCGCAACACTTTGCAACCCGCGGACTTGGGTGTCCGTTCTAGAGTGGAAGGCCCTTTTGGCATTCCTTGCCCCCGTGACCGCCGGCAGCGTGATTCCGGCACATGAGGCAGGACGGGATGCCGGATTTTATCTCAAAATCGACCGCGAGCCCCTGGCCAAGGCAAGATTCGCGCAGCGCGACACGCGGGCTTGTTTACAATGCCGGATTATTCAGTCCGGGCGAACGCCGGCCTGCGATCCAGCCGCCACGCTCACTCACCGAATCACCGCACGCATATTTTGGAATCTCTCACCCCTGCCCAGCGCAACGCCCACAACGCGAAGCTGTCGAGCTACGCGCATCGACCGATCGCGTTCCTGTTCCGCTACATCCGCCTGCATCCCGTCGCCCACCTGATCGTGCTCGGCAGCGTGCTGGCCGCCGTCGGCTGCGCGCTCGGCTCGCAATACGCGATCAAGCACCTGATCGACGTGCTGGCGACCGGGCGGCATCACCCCGGCCCGCTGTGGAGCGCGTTCGCGCTGCTCGTCGGGCTGATCGCGGCCGACAACCTGCTTTGGCGCGTCGGCGGCTGGTTCGCCGCGCACACGTTCGTCGCGGTCACCGGCGACCTGCGGCGTGACCTGTTCCAGTATCTGATCGGCCATTCGCCCACCTACTACGCCGAAAAGCAGCCCGGCACGCTGGCGAGCCGCATCACGGCCACGTCGAACGCGGTCTACACGTCGGAGAACACGATGGCGTGGAACGTGCTGCCGCCGTGCATCGCGGTGATGGGCGCGATCCTGATGATCATCGTCGTCAATCCGATGATGGCGGCCGGCCTGCTCGGCTGTTCGGCCGTGCTGTCCGTCATCCTGTTCAAGCTCGCCGGGCGCGGCTCGGCCCGCCACCACGCGTTCGCGGCGAAGGCCGCGGCGGTCGACGGCGAGCTCGTCGACGTGATCGGCAACATGGGCCTCGTGCGTGCGTTCGGGATGACGCTGCGCGAACAGAAACGCTTCGGCGCGACGGTCAAGGCCGAGATGGATGCGCGCCAGCAGAGCCTGCTCTATCTCGAGAAGCTGCGCCTGCTGCACGCGGTGATCACCGCGATGCTGTCCGCCGGCCTGCTCGGCTGGGCGCTGTGGCTGTGGGACCAGGGCCGCGCGACGTCGGGCGACATCGTGCTCGTCAGCTCGCTCGGCTTCACGATCCTGCACGGCACGCGCGATCTCGCGGTCGCGCTCGTCGACGTCACGCAGCACATCGCGCGCCTGTCCGAGGCGGTCAAGACGCTGCTCGAGCCGCACGGGATGCCGGACAGCTCCGACGCGCAGCCGCTGTCAGCCAAGGGCGGCCGCGTCGATTTCGAGCGCGTGACGTTCGCCTATCCGCACCGCCGCGCGATCCTCGACCACTTCGACCTTCGTATCGAGCCGGGCCAGCGCGTCGGCCTGATCGGCAAGTCGGGCGCCGGCAAGTCGACCGTGCTCGCGCTGCTGCAGCGTTTCTACGACACGCAGGACGGCGCCGTGAAGGTCGACGGCCAGGACGTGAAGACGATCACGCAGGACAGCCTGCGCCACGCGATCGCGCTCGTGCCGCAGGACATCTCGCTGCTGCACCGGACGATCTACGACAACATCGCGTACGGCCGCCCCGAAGCGACCCGTGAGGAAGTGCTCGCCGCCGCGCGCGACGCCCGCTGCGCGGAGTTCATCGAAGCGATGCCGGAAGGCTATGACACGATCGTCGGCGACCGCGGCGTCAAGCTGTCGGGCGGCCAGCGCCAGCGTATCGCGATCGCGCGCGCGATCCTGAAGGATGCGCCGATCCTGCTGCTCGACGAAGCGACGTCCGCGCTCGACAGCGCCTCCGAGGAAGCGATCCAGAGCGCGCTCGACCGCCTGATGGTCGGCCGCACGGTGATCGCGATCGCCCACCGCCTGTCGACGCTGCGCAACTTCGACCGGATCATCGTGATGAACAACGGCAAGGTGATCGACGACGGCCCGCCCGACGTGCTGCGCAACCGCCCGGGCCTGTACCGCGACCTGCTCGCGAAACAGCACGGCCGCCATCACCCGGCCCCCGACGGCAGCACGCCGACCGGCGAACGCGTGGCCTGACACACCGGTCCGCAGCCGACAAAAAAGCCGCAGTGCGCGTCGCACTGCGGCTTTTTTATTACTCGGTGAACCGCCCGTTACGCGTGCTGCAGATCGCGCAGGAAGTTGTCGCGCCACACCGACACGTTGTTCTCGCGAAGCTGCGCGATCATGTCCGTATAACGCGCGCGCCGCTCGGCGAGCGGCATCGTCAGCGCCTGCGACAGCGCATCGGCCATCCCGTCGATATCGATCGGATTGACGATCAGCGCCCCCGTCAGCTCGCGTGCGGCACCCGCGAAGCGCGACAGCACGAGCACGCCCGGATCCTCCGGATTCTGCGCGGACACATACTCCTTCGCGACGAGGTTCATCCCGTCGCGCAGCGGTGTCACGTAGCCGACCCGCGCGAGCCGGTACAGCGCAGCGAGCAGCTGGCGGTCGTACTGGCGATGGATATAGAGGATCGGCGCCCAGTCGAGTTCGGCGAAGCGTCCGTTGATGCGCCCCGACTCCCCTTCGAGCTGCAGGCGGATGTCCTGGTACGCGCGCAGCTCCGCGCGGGTCGACGGTGCGATCTGCAGGAACGACACGCGATTGCGATGCGACGGCTCGTGTTCGAGCAGCTTCTCGAACGCGCGGAAGCGCTCGACGAGCCCCTTCGAGTAATCGAGCCGGTCGACGCTCATGATCAGCTTGCGGCCGCGCAGCGAGGTCGCGAGCGTACGCACCGCCTTGCCGTGCTCGCCGGCCTGCGCGAGCGACGCGATCTCGTCCGGATGCACGCCGATCGGATAGGCGGCCGCGCGCAGCGTCCGGCCGAATGCGCGCACCGTCGCCAGGTGGCCGTCGCGCTCGATCGTGCCGCCCGCTTCCGATTCGACGTAGTCGCAGAACGCGCGCAGGTCGGGTTCGGTCTGGAAGCCGAGCAGGTCGAACGCGCACAGCGACTCGACGAGGTCGCGATGCGGCGGCACGCTGACGAGCACCTGCGCAGCCGGAAACGGGATGTGCAGGAAGAAGCCGATGCGGTTCTTCACGCCGGCCGCGCGCAGCGCGCGCGCGAACGGGATCAGGTGATAGTCGTGCACCCAGATCACGTCGTCGTCCTGCAGCAGCGGCACGAGCTGCTGGGCGAGCCACACGTTCACGCGGCTATAGCCTTCGAACTCGTGACGGTCGTACTGGATCAGGTCGGTGCGGTAGTGAAACGCGGGCCACAGCGTCGCGTTCGAGAAGCCGCGGTAATACTGGTCGTAGTCGCGCCGCGACAGGCCGATGGTCGCGAACGTGACCGGCCCGTGCTCCTCGACGCGGATCTGCGGCGCGCCGGACGCGACGACCTCGCCGCTCCAGCCGAACCACATGCCGCCCGTCTCCTTCAGCGCATCGTAGACGCCGATCGCGAGACCGCCCGCCGCCGGTTCGCCTTCCGAAATCGGCGCGACGCGGTTTGAAACAATGATGAGGCGACTCATGCGTCCGGTTGCCCCGCACCGAGCCAGCGCGCGATCTGCTCATGCAGCGCGTCGACCGAATCGAGCCGCGTGCGGGCAGACGTCTCGCCCGCGCCGACCTTGATCGACAGGCCGCCGCGCGCGTTGACCACCGCGAAGCCCTTCTCGTCGGTCAGGTCGTCGCCCGCGAACACCGGCATACGCCCCGCGAACGGCGGTTCGTCGAGGAACGCAGCGAGCGCGCGCCCCTTGTCGACGCCTTTCGGCTTGATCTCGAACACCATCTTGCCGGGCTGCAGCACATACGCATCGGCGTAGTCGGCGACGAGGCGCTCGGTGGCCGCGCGTGCAGCCGCCTCGCGCTCGGGCGCGTTGCGGTAGTGCAGCGCGACGGCCGCGCCCTTGATTTCGAGCAGCATGCCCGGATGACGGTCGACGACGGCCGCCAGCTCGCGCTCGATGCGCAGCAGGCGTTCGTCGTTGAAGCCGACGCGCTGCGTGTCGCCGTTCGCATCGCGGCGCTCCGCGCCGTGCAGGCCGGCGATCGGCATGCCGGGCATCTTCAGGAATGTGTCGATGTTGTCGATGCCGCGCCCGGACACGATCGCGACCGCGCCGTGCGAGCGGCGCTGCAGCTCGTCGAGCAGCGTCAGCAGCGACGGCGGAACATGAATGCTGTCGGGCGTCGGCGCCAGTTCGACGAGCGTGCCGTCGAAGTCGAAGAAGAACGCGGTGTCGGTCAGGGACAGGGAAGCCGGAACGGATTGCATCGATTCGATAGTGTGAGGGCCGGCCGGCAAACGCCGGGCGGCCGCTGCGCGAATGGAATTGTGCGCATCTTACCGCGCCTGCGCATCGAGATGGGCGAAACCGGTGCGGCGCCGGCGTCGCGCCGCCGCGCGCGTCAACTGCGACATATTGCCCCGCTCTCCCGCGGCGTACGGGTTTCGAAAGGACGCAGGCGCGCGAATTGCGCTACAGTCGCAACCGCCTGCCGCGCGACGCATGGCGCCGCGCCACCGGCCACCATTTCGTCTGATCGAGCCCCTGGATGTCGTCTGCCCGCACCGCGCCGCACCGGCGCTTCTCCCGCCTCATCCGCACGGCCGCGGCCCTCGCCGCCGCCGTGGCGCTCGCCGCGTGCTCGCACGACGAGCCGCGCTGGAACCTGACCAACGTTACCGGCCACCTGCCCGACCTGTCGTTCACGCTGACGGGCGGCGACGGCCATCCCGTCGACGCCGATGCGTTCCACGGCCAGGTCGCGCTCGTCTACTTCGGCTACACGCACTGCCCCGATGTCTGCCCCGAAACGATGGCGCGGCTGATGGAAGTGCTGGCGAAGCTCGGCCCGCAGGCCAACAACGTGCGCATCCTGTTCGTTTCGGTCGATCCTGCGCGCGACACGCCGCAGGCAATGCAATCGTATGTCGCCGCGTTCGACGCCGCGCATGCACGCGGCCTGACCGGCACCGACCGCCAGATCGAGTCGCTCGCGAAACGCTATCGCGTCGCGTACCAGATGGAAAAGCGCGATCCGTCCGGCGGCTACGAAGTCACGCACAGCTCGGCCGTCTACATCTTCGACGCGAGCGGCCGCGCCCGCCTGCTGGCGACCGACCGGGACTCGCCCGACGCCATCGCCGCCGATCTGCGCCGGATCATCGACACCGCCTCCACTACCTGAATTCATCCCGACATGAAAACGAAAACGACCCTCAAGACGCTCGCCCTCCTCGCCGCGCTGTGCGCAGGCGCTCACGCGTATGCCGCCGGCGCGATCACGGCGCAGAATGGCTGGGTGCGCTGGCTGCCGAACAAGCTGCCGGCAGGCGGCTACGTGACGCTCGTGAACACGAGCGACAAGCCGGTCGATCTCGTCGACGTCGGCAGCCCCGACTACGGGATGGCGATGCTGCACCAGACCGTCTCGAATGGCTCGACGCAGAAGATGGAAATGGTCGACAAGCTGACGATCCCCGCGCGCGGCAAGGTCGACATCGCGCCGGGCGGCTACCACTTCATGCTCGAGGAGCCGAAGCACGCGATCAAGCCGGGCGACACCGTGCACCTGCGCCTGAAGTTCTCCGACGGCGAAACGGTCGATGCGCCGTTCGCCGTGAAATCGCCGGCCCAGGCGAAGTGATGCGCGCGCGATGAACCTCCTGTACTGGCTCGATCCGTGGGAACCGTCGCCCACCGTGGTAATCGCGGTGCTGGCCGCCGCCGTGCTGTTCGCACGCGGCGTGAAGAAGGCGAAGGTATCGCCGCTGCGGCAGTTCTCGTTCTGGTTCGGGCTGACGGCGCTCTACATCGCGCTGCATACGCGGCTCGACTATTTCTTCGAGCACGAGTTCTTCCTGCACCGCGCGCAGCACCTCGTGCTGCACCACCTCGGGCCGTTCTTCATTGCGCTGTCGTATCCGGGCGCGGCGATGCGCGCGGGCATTCCGTTCCGCTGGCGGCAGCGTTTCGTGCGCCCCGCGCTCGCGTGGGCGCCCGTGCGCGCGACGCTCGACGTGGTGTTCCATCCCGTCGTCGCGGTCGTGCTGTTCGTCGGGCTGATCTATTTCTGGCTGCTGTCGCCGATCCACTTCATCGCGATGCTCGACTGGCGCCTCTATCGCGTGATGAACTGGAGCATGGTGATCGACGGGCTGCTGTTCTGGTGGCTCGTCGTCGATCCGCGCCCCGCGCCGCCCGCGCGGTTGTCGCCGGGCCGCCGGATCCTGATCGTCGTCGCGGCGATCCCGCCGCAGATCGCGCTCGGCGCGCTGATCTTCTTCACGCCGCACGAGCTGTATCCGATCTATTCGATCTGCGGCCGTGCGTTCACGTGGCTGAGCCCGCTGCGCGACCAGCAGATCGGCGGCCTGCTGCTGTGGATTCCCGGCTCGATGATGAGCGTGATCGGCGCGCTGATCGCGCTGCGCCACTGGCTGCGGCTGTCCGCGCGCGGCCGCCTGATCGATGAACGGGCCGCGCAGTGCGCGGCCCGGCCGCCGGTCGCGCACGCCGCGCACTGACGGCTGGGCGGCGCATCGCGCATTACGCGCGTGCGCTGCTCATCCACACGTGCGGGATGCCGTCCTCGTCGTGCACGTCCGAACTCGGCGTGAAGCCGAATGCGCCGTAAAAACGCTGCAAGTGGGCCTGCGCGTGCAGGCTCACCGGCGTATCCGGCCACTGCGCGCGGATATGCTCGAGCGCACGCGACAGCAGCCCGTTGCCGAGGCCCGCGCCGCGAAACGCGGCGGTCGTCAGCACGCGGCCGATGCGTACGTCGGTGTTCTGCGCATCGGGCAGCAGCACACGCAGATAGCCGGCCACGCGACCGGCCGGATCGAAGGCGGCCAGGTGCCATGCGGCCTGATCCGCGTCGTCGATGTCGCGATACACACAGTTCTGCTCGACGACGAACACCGCGCTGCGGGCTTCGAGGATCGAATAGACTTCGCGCGCCGTCAGCGCGTCGAAGAATTTCCAGCGCCAGTCGAGATCGGCGGCGCTCGGGGATGCAGCGGATGCGTTCATGGTCGGTCCTGATTCGGGCGCGCCGGCCGGCGCGCGGCAATCGACGATTATGCCTCGAAGCGCACTCGCCGCGCGACCGACTGCCCGCGCACAAAAAAAAGCCCCGCATTGCGCGGGGCCTGTCCGTCATGCCGGCATCTGGCCGAAGCGGCCGCTGTTGAAGTCCTCGATCGCGGTACGAATCTCCGCTTGCGAGTTCATCACGAACGGCCCGTAACCGACGACGGGTTCGTCGATCGGTTCGCCGCTCAGGATCAGCAGCTTCGCGTCGCCGTTCGCTTCGATCTCGACATCGCTGCCGTCGCGGCCGAGTTGCACGAACTGCGCTTCGCGGGCGACCGTCTCGCCGTTCACCTGCACGGTACCGCTCAGCACGACCACCGCGAGCGTACGCCCTTCGGCGACCGGGAACCGCGCATGGCCGCCGGCCACGAGCCGCACGTCCCACACGTCGATCGGCGTATGCGTGCGGGCCGGGCCGCGCCGCCCGTCGAGTTCGCCCGCGATGATCCGCGCACGCCCCGCGCCGTCCGGCAGCTCGACCACGGGGATGTCGGCGTTCAGCAGCGTCTGGTAACCGGGCGCCCCCATCTTGTCCGCGGCGGGCAGGTTCACCCACAGCTGCACCATCTCGAGCGGGCCGCCGCGCTTCGTGAACCCTTCCGAGTGGAATTCCTCGTGCAGGATCCCGCTCGCGGCCGTCATCCACTGCACGTCGCCCGGGCCGATCACGCCGCCCGCGCCGGTCGAGTCGCGGTGCGCAACCTCGCCGTCATAGACGATCGTCACCGTCTCGAACCCGCGGTGCGGATGCTGGCCGACACCGCGCGGTGCCGCGGCCGAGCCCGGCTCGAACGTGGTCGGGCCGGCGTAATCGAGCAGCAGGAACGGGCTCAGGTGCGCGCCGTGGGACTGGTAGCTGAACATCGAACGCACCGGGAAACCGTCGCCGACCCAATGGCCGCGCGGCGCACTGTACACACCCTGGATCTTCTTCATTGCCTTCTCCGAATTGCGGCGAAACACGTGTTTCGCATCCTGGGTAGAAATATAGTGGTGGAACGATCGATCCGGTAGACTGCCAAAATCGCACTCAGCGTTCCATTTCATGAACGATAAAGCGCGGGATCTGAACGATCTCTATTACTTCGTGCAGGTCGTCGAACACGGCGGCTTCGCTCCGGCCGGGCGGGCGCTGGACATGCCGAAATCGAAGCTGAGCCGCCGCATCGCGCTGCTCGAGGCGCGGCTCGGGATGCGGCTGATCCAGCGCTCGACGCGCCGCTTCACGGTCACCGACGTCGGCCAGACCTATTACGCGCATTGCCGCGCGATGCTCGTCGAAGCCGATGCGGCCGACGAGGCGATCGCGCTGCTGCACGAGGAGCCACGCGGCATCGTGCGCGTCAGTTGCCCGATCGTGCTGCTCGATTCGCTGGTCGGCACGATGATCGCCGCGTTCATGGTCGCGTGCCCGCGCGTCGAGATTCATCTGGAAGCGACCAACCGGCGCGTCGACGTGGTCGGCGAAGGAATCGACGTCGCGATCCGTGTACGCCCGCCGCCGCTCGAAGACAGCGATCTCGCGCTGCGCGTGCTGGCCGAGCGCGGCCAGTGCCTCGTCGCGAGCCCGGCGCTGCTGCGCGAGCAGGGCGTCCCGGCCGTTCCCGCCGATCTCGCGCGCCTGCCGAGCCTCGATCACGGCGCCCCGCAGTCCGCGCACGTGTGGCGGCTGCGCGGGCCCGACGGCGCGCACGCGGAAATTCATCACCAGCCGCGCTTCGTGACGGGCGGCATGCTCGCGCTGCGCGCGGCGGCCGTCGCGGGCGTCGGCATCGTGCAGTTGCCGACGATGATGGTGCGCGATGAGGTCGCGCGCGGCGAGCTGGTGACCGTGCTGCCCGACTGGGCGCCGCGCCGCGAGATCGTGCATGCGGTGTTCGCGTCGCGCCGAGGGTTGCTGCCCGCGGTGCGCGCACTGCTGGATTTTCTCGCGGAGCGGTTTGCCGAACTCGAACCCGATTGAGCGCGCCGCTTCACGCGTGACCAGGCGCTGCAAACCCTGCGCGCGTGCCGTAGACTGCGGTACGCGCATCGCGCATTCCACAACCCTGATCGCTTTCCCGCCATGTTCACGCTGTCCAACGACCCCAACGCCTCCAAGGCCGATCAATACGCGACGCTCGTCGAGCAGGCCCGTGCACTCGTCGAATCCGAACGCGATCTGACCGCGAACGCGGCCAACTTCGCCGCACTCGTCTACCACTCGCTGGACCGTCTCAACTGGGCCGGCTTCTACTTCTTCGACGGGACGGAACTCGTGGTCGGGCCGTTCCAGGGCAAGCCCGCCTGCGTGCGGATCGCGCTCGGCAAGGGCGTGTGCGGCACGGCCGCGCAGACGCGCGAGACGCAGGTCGTGCGCGACGTGCATGACTTCCCCGGCCATATCGCGTGCGACGCCGCATCGGAGTCGGAAATCGTCGTGCCGCTGGTGGCCGCCGACGGCACGCTGATCGGCGTGTGGGACGTCGACAGCCCGGTCGCCGCGCGCTTCGACGACGAAGACCGCCAGGGGATGGAAGCGCTGTGCCGCGTGTTCGTCGAACACGCATGGCAGAAGGCGCGCGGTTGAGCGGCGGCCAGACCGCGCTCCCCAACCAAGCAATCGGTCGCCGCGTTCGCGCGTCAATCGCGCGCGCCGCGCAACCTCGAACGAAAGCGAAACGGGCCCCGCAAAGGGGCCCGTTCCACTGTGCCGCTGCACCACCCTTCGTGGCGCACGGCAGGTATCAGGCAGCGTGCGTGCCGGACAGCGCCGGGAACGCCTGCGGCTTCGCGTCCTCGGTCAGCACCTCGAAGCCCGTTTCCGTCACCACGACCATGTGCTCCCATTGCGCCGACAGTGAATGGTCCTTCGTGACCACCGTCCAGCCGTCCGCCAGCATGCGCGTGTCGCGCTTGCCCGCGTTGAGCATCGGCTCGATCGTGAAGATCATCCCCGGCCGGAGCGGCACGCCGGTGCCCGGACGGCCATAGTGAAGCACCTGCGGCTCGTCGTGATAGACATCGCCGATGCCGTGCCCGCAGTATTCGCGAACCACGCTGAATCCTTCGCGATGCGCGACCTGCTGGATCGCGTAGCCGACGTCGCCGAGCGTCGCGCCCGGACGCACCGCGCGAATGCCCGCGTGCATCGCCTCATAGGTCGTCGCGACGAGGCGCCGCGCAAGCTCGTTCGGTTCGCCGACGAAATACATGCGGCTCGTATCGCCGAACCAGCCGTCCTTGATCACCGCGATGTCGAGGTTCACGATGTCGCCGTCGCGCAGCGGCCGCGACGTCGGAATGCCGTGACACACCACGTGGTTGACCGATGTGCACAGCGTCTTCGGATAACCGTGGTAGCCGATGTTCGCCGGGATCGCGCCGAGCACGTCGACGATGTATTCGCGGCAGCGTGCGTCCAGATCATCGGTGGTGACGCCCGGCTTCACGTGCTCGGTGATCATCGTCAGCACCTGCGACGCGAGCTTCGCGGCTTCGCGCGACTTGGCGATTTCCGCGGCGCCGCGGATCGGGATTTCTCGTTTCGCCATTACGCCACCTGCTCGATGCCGTGCTCGACCGGTTCCGCCGGCCCCGTCTCACCGCCCCGTGCTTCGGCCTCGATCAGCATCCGGCAGATGTCACCGTAGGACAGCGCCGGATTGAGTTCCGCCAGCATCCCCACGCGCAGCCAGTGTTCGGCCTGCGCGTTGATCGAGCGGCTCAGCGCCGTGCTGGTCGAGCGCAGCCGCTCGTGCATGTGCTCGGAAATCTTGATGATGCCCATATATCCCCAATTAAACGAAACGTAGTCGATTCGTATATTACGCCGCGCACGACTGCCGGGCAAGCTGTTGGAATCCCGTCGAGCCGTCTGAGGTCGATCCCGTTGACAGCGAATTCCAGTTTGCTGGAAAATAAATCCATCATGAAAGAATCAGCGCCCCCCGTTGCCGACGACACCGGCATCAACGAACGCATCGCCCGGCGCGTACGCGACCTGCGCACCGTGCGAGGCTACACGCTCGATGCGCTGGCCGCGCGCTCCGGCGTCAGCCGTTCGATGATCTCGCTCATCGAACGCGCATCGGCCAGCCCGACGGCCGTCGTGCTCGACAAGCTCGCGGCCGGGCTCGGCGTGTCGCTGGCTGGCCTGTTCGGCGGCGACCCGGACGACACGCCCGCGCAGCCGCTGGCCCGTCGCGCGCAGCAGGCCGAATGGCGAGATCCGGCGTCCGGCTATGTGCGCCGCAACCTCTCCCCGGCCGGTTGGCCGTCGCCGATCCAGCTCGTCGAGGTGGATTTCCCGCCCGGCGCACGCGTCGCGTACGACAGCGGTGGACGCGAAAGCGCGCTGCATCAGCAGGTGTGGGTGATCAGCGGCCGCGTCGACGTCACGTTCGGCGACGCGCTTCACGAACTTCACGAAGGCGACTGCCTGGCGATGCGGCTCGACCAGCCGCTGATTTTCAGCAATCCGTCGTCGCATGCCGCCCGCTATGTCGTCGCGATCTGCGATGCGTCTGCCGCCGCCGGCGTGCGGAACCTCTGATGAACGCGTCGTCGCAGTTGCCGTGCGCGCGCCCTATCCATTGCCCACAGGAGCCGGTATGAATTCCCCGAAACAGCGCGACGACGTGCGCCTGATCGATTGCAGCGAGGCCGAGCATGCGCCGGCCATCCTCGAGATCCTGAACGACGCGATCGCGAACTCGACCGCGCTGTACGACTACAAGCCGCGTCCACCGGAAGCGATGGTCGCGTGGTTCGCGGCGAAGCGCGCGGGCGGCTTCCCGGTCATCGGCGCGGTCGATGCGTCGGGCACGCTGCTGGGCTTTGCGAGCTGGGGCACGTTCCGCGCGTTTCCCGCCTTCAAGTACACGGTCGAACACAGTGTGTACGTGCATCGCGACCAGCGCGGCCGCGGGCTGGGCGAGGTGCTGCTGCGCGAAGTGGTCCGGCGCGCGCGCGAAGCGCAGGTACACGTGGTGGTCGGCTGCATCGATGCGACCAATGCGGGAAGCATCGCTCTGCATACGAAACTGGGCTTCGTGCACTCGGGCACGATCGCGGAGGCGGGATTCAAGTTTGGCCGCTGGCTCGATGCGGCGTTCTATCAGCTGACGCTCGACACGCCGGCGCAGCCGGTGGATGGGTGATCGGCGGGAGGCCGTTGCATGCGCCGTGCGCGTCGGCCACCAAGCGATGCGGAGACGTGTAGCGTGCAAGCGTGCCGCCACCTCCTCTTCTTGGCCCAAAAAGCGCGCTTCTCGCCTGCTCGTCAGGGCCGCTGGGCAACTCGGGTTCCAAAGCACTTCCCGGTCACATGAGCACGCAACCCCCGCGGCACCTGCAATCATCACCCCGATGGTGCAACAGTGCCTGCGCCCTGTCTGACAAGGTTCGCGCCTAAAGCGACGCCGCGACCTACGCCCGCCTTTTCGGGGACGAGCCGTTGCCGACCCACTGCGGTCTCCCGCAACGCTCTGGCGCAGACCTTCGAAGCAATCGTTGAGCGCATCGCAGATACACTGCGGCTGCGCCCCTTCAATAGCCCTAGGTAGATTTCCTGCAACGAGCTCAACGCCGCATTCCTCCAACCGCCTTTTCGCGGCAACCAAGAACTTTGTTCCCCGAGCATCAGGTGCGTACTCGTGAATCAATTCAATCCGCACCTCTTTGCCGCGGAGCACGCTCTCCCCTTACCAGTCTCCCGACGCGCTATGTAACAACCCGGCGCGAGCGGAACGGGCAATTTGCAGTAGAGCGGTAACGGCAGCCGTAGTTTCATTTACCGAATATTCATCGTGATCGGCACTCGGATCCGAAACCGAAACTACAACGCTCGGCGCTGACAAAAACATCCGCTATTGCCAACAGAGAAACGCTCAATTTAATTAAATATAAAATCATAAAATTGACACCTAAGGGTAAACGATAAATCGTTTACCACACCTTATTTAAGGAAATTTCCTAAGATGATCTAACGGGGATGACGGACTGGATTATTTCCTGCCACCGGAAAATCATTACGGCACTTCTTTTTTAAAAACTATTGAGAAATTTCACCAGAGCCTCCGGCAGTCGCCAATGGGGCGGAAAGACCTATTGCCGACGACAAACATTCCGAGCACGAGCACTGGATGCCTGTCAAAAAATATACAACCCGAATCCCGGGCGCTGTAGATTTTGTCTACCAAAGAGTATCAGACCGTCAATCGCAGATTACGGAGACATTTATGTAAAAAATCAAGCCACCCATGAACCCAGTGCAGCGAGGCACAAAATCCATCTTTCATCGTGGAGACCGAAAATGACTTCTTATTATGTTGATTTCAACAATGATACCAAGCAGACCTGGACTATGGCTGTATACCAGACCCTGCCGAGTTCAATTGGACTGGAGAGCGTGTCGTGGAAGCAAACGACCGTCCCTCAAAGTGGCGCCAGCGGTGTGACGTGGGATATTTTCTACAACGTCGCCATTGCCAATTACCAGCAGATCGGTGGTATTGGAGTCTACAAAGCCAGTCAGACGTTGAAGACGGAATTGGGAACGGCATGGGACTGCATTTTCCAAGATAACGTCCAGCAATTGGTGCCGGGGTCCGGTTCCGTACCGGGAGATTCCGTCCTGATCAATAACAAGTCGACCAATCTCGCGAACCTTGGCATCGGCATGAGCGGTCAGGGATCGGTGTTCAAGAAGGGCGTGGTCAGCGGCGCATCGGCTCAGTTCCAGGTGACACCGACTTATTGGGTCGGCTTGTTCAATTCACTCGTCCTCGGCGAAGTGATTTCAAGCAATGTCGTGGTGGGTCCGCTACAGCTGTCCTACCCTAGCGGGCAGAATCTCGCGACTGTCAACGCATACATGGACGGCAACACGATCAAGCTCAACGTCACATACGGCCAGCAAGTTGCTGTCGAAAATAATGTGGCGGAAAGAATCATTGCTGCGCAACCAGCGCGGTCCGGGATTTTGCTCGAATACGGTAACTAAATGGCTGCGTGCCATTGTTATGCGAGAGATAAGTACCGTAACGGTGCCTATTTTGTTACCCATTACTTTTCGACCGAGACAATCGATATGCGCACCATTGCCAAGATTCTCTTTCCGACCTTGATGGCCTGCCTTTTTTTCAACGGTGAAGCCGGCGCCGCCGAAAAATCCTTCTGCTATTACCATCACAATTGTCCTGCCGACGGAAAGCTGCCGAAAGGTCAGTTGCCCGAGCAATACACCAAGCGGCAATGCACGAACGGAGGAGGAAAGAGCTGGGGCGAAGGCCCGAAGAGCTGCGAGAATGTGAACGATTGATGGGGCAATCGCCTCTAAAAACGAGTCCACCTCGTCACACGAGGTAATAGCAGGAAGAATCGCATAATTATTTAACATCCCAACAACTGCTTTTATATTTATGACGCACCTTCACCTCGTGCCTGAACGGTGCGTTCGCAGCCCCTGCCACTTCCCTCGTTGTGGCAGGGGGTTTTTTAGTGTCCTCCGATATTACGGTCGCACGGTCTGGTCATGCCATAGGCGGGCCTTCCAAACGAGTTGCCCGAATTCCGCCAACGCGTGGGACAGGACGAGTTGCTCGACGCCTGGAGCACAACCACCTTCAGGAAATGACGCTCGAACAACGCTTCGTGCCGGAACGCGTGCATGTGCACCGAACGTTGGAGGGCCGCACGACGGCGACCATTGATGGAAAGCCCACACCGGCGTCGGCCACAAGTACTTTTTCCCCGCGGGGCGACAGCGCCTTTCCGGTCCTGCCGGTCACAGGGTGGCATTACTCTCGCCCGTTCAATGGCCGGGAACCCGCCATCGATGGCATGAAAGCCGCATGCGGAGCGACGCCGATCGCATCGCGGTCGTCCGCAACGTTCAACGACGTCGGCTCTGGTAAAGCGACCGATGGTCGTTGAGACTGAGGTAATCGCTCGCGAGCGGCAGATGCGCGACCGACAATTCCGCCTCCAAACGCAACGGATTCGAAGCCGGCGGACGTTCAGTCCGCGTCCGGAACATCTGCCCCCAGTTTCCCGCCAAAGCAACTTTTCTGCAGGTTCGCGAGATTTGACTGACTCATCGCCGCCAGCCGCTGGCGGGCTATGCTCGCCACCACACTGCTAGCCCGTCAAAACAACTTGACGGGCCACGCCACATCGCCCCAACTCAAGACAAGCAACCAATTTTGGCGATCAGCAATTAATTAGAGTCGTCAATTCAATTACTCGCTCTCATCTTCGGACGCGCGAGGAGTTGCAGTAATAAACGGATCGAAACTCATAGGAGGCGAATCATCAAGAATCAAACTCATACTATATTGGACCTTGGTACCCGCCTTCGCAACATACGCCTGTGTGCTAGTCACGCCACCCGGCGGGATATGATCAACATTGATCATGCCAGAATTTACAGCCTGCCCGTTAATTCCAGCTATTGAAACATCATTCCCAGGATTAATTGATGTAACAGTCCATTGAATCGTATCCTTGACCTTGCATGTCGTCTGCAACTCATTCCCGCCCTCTCCATTGACTCCAACGTACCCGGTCGAATCGATCATATACGTGTATTTGGCAAGATTCTTCTCCTGAAGAGCCTTGCTAACATTGACGACCACCAGAACATAACGGATTGCCATGACGCCCTCATTTATAAAAAATAGATCATAAATTGATTCGAGCCAAAATCACCACAAAGCAGCCACTCCAAACCTCAAATACCCGCCACAACCAGAAACAGCTCCTGCACCGTCGATACTAACCCCGTCAATGAAAATTTCAATTACAACCAATAACATCCATCAACCCTCGAAAAGAATCAATTAACCCGACAATTAACAAAATTCGATCAAACGAGATCTTCGATTGACGAAACATTTTCATCATCTAGAATCATTCTGAGCTTCACCTCATCAACAATCGAAAGGAATCGAAAATGGAAACGATCAAACCGAATATTCTCGAAATTTACAAAGACGCAAGAGTCATTCGGATCGAGGCAAGTCCGAATATCTACACCAACAATCTGCTCGCCACACTGGCCCAGCGAAACGGCGACGAAATCCATTTTCAATTTCTGGCCGACCCATCAAGAGGTCAATCCGCAATAGATCACATTTACGTTGCACTAATGGCCAGCCTCTATTCCGGCCGCCCCGTAACCATTCAAACGAATGGAAGAGCGAGCACAGAGGGATACGGCTACATTAGCAATTGCACCATTTCCGCCCCCCAGTCTTCACAATGAATCTCAACTGTTGATAGGCGAGCAAAACCGCTCCATTTGCAGCCGGTTTTTTCATCGAAAACAGGCCCACATGTTCGAATGCCGGCTTGGGACGCCAAGCAGGAAAACCGGAGCGCTTGCGGTGAGCATGTTGGCCAAAATCCGGCGAAAGCATTTCCCGATGGCGTCCCTCTCCGGGATATTTCCCGACGTACCGGGCTGTCCAGCAACACGATCAGACGAGGGCTTCGAGAGCCATTCGCTCGCGAGGGATGAAGGTTCGCAGCGCGGTGCGTTCGGTCCTATGTCGTTCGAATATGAGGACGCGTTCCAGTTTGACTGGGCTGCGAACACGTCCCCATCTGCGGATTGCGCCGGCGCCTCTAAGCGGCGCATGTAAAACTCGCGACAAGCCGGGCATTCTCGCTTGTTGGGTACGACACCCGAAGTCGTGAAATGTTGTTCAGTTCGTCGTTGTCGGCCGAGAACACTTCATCCTTGATGCTGATAAGGATCGTGCCGAGCCTCCGCTTCCGAACTGTCGACAACGCGGCAACGATCAGCTCCGCCGACTGTAGTGGTCAAATGAATCCGGACACTGATTTAGGTGAGAATGCTCGCGGTCTGAACCGCCTGGATTTCTAGAACAGATCGAATGGCGGACTGGCACCGGCTGTCGCGGAAGAAAAACTTAACGCAGTGTCCGGAACGAGTCGACCACTACAGGTGGAGGTCAACGTACGCGTCGCCCTCTTCCTCAGTGTCAAAGGTCTGGGAAAGTGGCTTTTGGTAGCAGGTTCGCCCGCTTGATGGGGCATCCCTCGTGCCGGACGGCCGCAGTCGTTTGCTCGCCATGCCCAGATGAACTCGCCTCGATTGCCAACTAGCCGATTGACGGATGGTTGGCGTCGGTTTTTAGTTGATTGCAGGCGACTCTTTACCACTCTGAACAACTTCGTTACAAGGACGAAAGCGACGCAGAAAAAAGAAAAGCCCCGCCGAAGCGGGGTTTTATCTCGTTCTACCTTGAGGCGCGAGCCGGAGTCGAACCGGCCTAAACGGCTTTGCAGACCGTCACATCTTATTTCATATCAATCACTTATTATGTTTAACCGCCCAACTTAACCGCCTTTCCAGTGTATGGGCGGACTGAAACAACTAGACGATCTGGTACGGCAAGCAAAGCAACTCGAAGTGGCACTGAACTCTCGCGCTCGGCAGGCAGCCGATGAGTTGTTTTCCGACTACGTGAAATTATTCAGGGCCCACATGGAGGCCAGTGGCTTTACGGTGCAAGCATCGCAGGTCAATGCGATAGCCCAATACGGCAGCACAAATATCATGATGGCTTGTGACTTCGCCGAGGAGCAGCGTACAAGCTCAATTGTTGTTCGCATCGAATCCCCAGCACTGGATGACGAATATTCAGTGAATGTGTCACGCATTCCGGTATAGAACGCTGGCGAAATAACACCAAAGAGCCCCATCGAAAAAGCGCAACAGCGGCTAGCCACGCTGAAACAAGAGTACACAAGTGACGCACACTTGCGCTTCATCGTGCATCCGCGAAACTCTGCACCCATAGAACGCGACACGTTCCAGTCCGTCCTCGAGCTGCTGCTGCCTGAATGACGTATCCGTCCCTCCTGTAGTTCAGGGGAGGGAACTATAAACGCAAGGCTTATTCAATCACTTGCGACCTATCCCCGCCAGTGCAAATCCGAACGAGAAAGCGTCCCGTCGGGGTGCATAGCGACTGGCGGGGAGCCGCCTGACAATGTGATCGATACCGATTCTATCTTCGCAAGAGCGGCGCAACGACGCGCTCAAGGCGCTCGGCAGTCCACGACGGTTGCGGATCGTCCCAGCCATTGTCGACGAGGAGCCCGTTCCGGTCGATCGTGAAGTTCACCGGGATCCGCCACATGCGCCCGTAGCCTCCGGCATAGGCACTCCCCAACAGCCCCACCGGAAAGCTCAGGCCGGCCGCCACCTGCCGCACCTCCGCGGGGTTGTCCGGCCCGTCCAGGCTGAAGCCGAGCACGCGCAGGCCGTTCGCCGCATGGCGCGCGGCATACGCGGACAACAGCGGCAGTTCGGTCCGGCAGGGCTCGCACCATGTGGCCCAGAAGGTCAGGATGACGACATTACCCCGCAAATCCTCACTGGCGATGCTTTGTCCGTCGAGCGTGTGCAGGACGAGGCCGGGCGCCGGACGGCCGACCGTCAGACTGCCGGCCTGTGCGGCCGGCAGCCATCCGCCGACGCCGGCGCCCAGTGCAAGCCCTCCAGCCATGCGCAGCCAGTCGCGCCTCGCCCGGCGACGCCCGCGGCTTCCCCCCAAACCGTCAGAACGCATAGCTCGCCCCCACCGTGCCCGACCAGCGCGGGAACAACTGATAGCCGCTGAGCCTGCTGTACAGCGCCTTCTGGACGAACGCATAGACGCTCAGGTTCTTCACGACGTTCACCGTCACGCCGGGCGACAGATAAACGACCGTGCCGGCCGTGTTGCCGGTGTCGGCGAGCGCCCCCTGGTCCGAACTCTTGCGCGTCACGTTGATCTGGAGCTGCGGCACGATTCTCGGGTTCTCCTCGTAACGCAGGCCGACGCTGACCGTCGCCTGGTTACCGGGCCGGAAGTCCTCGCCGAGGCCGCGAAGATTCTCGACCACCGCAGCCTGGAATTGACCGTTGATGAACGCGTCGAAATTCTGGCTGACCGGCTGATAGTAGTACGCACCGACGATCAGATCGGTACTGCCCGTCCCGGGCTGCAGGCTCGTATCGAGGGCCTGGCCGTTCGCGCTGTTCGGGCCTGACGAGAAGAACACCGGGCTACGCCCGACGTTGGCGCCCGTCAGCACGTTCTGGCCGCCGTACTTTCCCGTCGGCAGCTTGACCCCCAGTTGCACGCCGAGATTGCGGGTCGGCAGGAAGCCCTGGTAGCTGGCGATCAGCTTGATGTCGCCCAGCCCCTTGCTGGTGACGCCGCTCAGATTGTCGGGTGTGAGCTGGTCCGGCGTGGCATTCCCGTACGTCGAGTGGCCCCGATCGACGAACGGCACGATCGCGCTGAAGTTCCACTTGGGGTTCGGGCTGTAGCTGATGCCCAGGTTCCAGTAGCGGTTGATCGTCTGGTTCTCGACCTCCTGGCTGCCGCCTGCCGCGTTGATCGCCGCCGGTACAACGGCCGAAACCGCATGCGTTCCGCTGCGCAACTGGTTCTGCGGGATGAAGGTGTAGTCCAGGCTGATACGCCAGCCCGGCATGGCCGAATACCCCATCGCGGCATCCGTGCTCAGCGAGCAGCCACAGGTCGCGCAGGCGTGGGCGGCAACCGGCAGAGTCAAGCCCGTCAGACAGGCGAACGCGGCCAACGCCGCGTCGACGGTCTTCTTCGATTCGATTCGCATATCGTTCCCCTCTCATGTCGTGTGCAGGCACGCGCGTTATCCGCAACATGGCGGACGCGCGGTGCGAGATGACCCGATTGCCGGCTCGCGGCCGCGGGCGTTTCACGCGCCGCGGGGGAGCCTGTCCGGATCAACTGCTGGAGTGACTACGTCAGAGGTAGAACGGCGAATCGCGGGGCCGGCCCGCCCGGGGGATATCCCGAAGGACGAACGGGCGTGAAGCGGGTGGATGCGCGACGGCATAGCCGGGAACCGCCAGCCATTGCGGCAAGGACGGTGACGGTGCAGGCGCATGATGCACGAGCAGGTCGCAATACCCGCAAGCCGCGAAATGGTCAGCGGCAAGTGCGTGATTGTCTGCGTCGGGCTGTCCGTCGGCCGAACAGATCGATGCGACTGGCGCATTCTGGTCATGGGAGACCAGGGCATGGCTCACGAGCGGCGCAATGACGACGAGCAGCATGGCAAACATGCCAAGCCACGCTGCCAGACGATTGCGGGAACGTGCGGTCATGATGAGCGGCATCGGGACGGTGGCTGGATCTTAGCCGAAGCGAGCCGTGGCAACCGGAAAACCGTCGTCGGCACGATGCGGCCCTGCCCCGGACGGTTCTCGTGACGGCGCGCGTTCGAAACCGGCCGCCGGGATCCGGCAGCCGTTTGCGATGACGATCGTGCTGCGGATCGGTACGCGCGCACTGTCCGCTCGTCGATTTGACTTCATTGAACTGTCCCCCGCCTGGTCGATGGGTCAGGCGGCGCCGAAGTCGCATGGCGCGCCTTGAGCCTTTCGATTTCTGAATTCGATAACGCAAACGGCGTGCCATGTGAAGCAGGCGCCCGCCGTCATTACACGTCAGGCGTATGCAAAAAAACGCCGTCGTATTGATCGCATGAAGTGTTTCAGACCTGCAACGCTGTCGTCGACATCGTGGCGAACGTGTCGGGCACGACGCTTCATGCGGGCGCTCTTCCATGCTGACGTCGATCGGATACAGGCACTTGCCTGCTTCGCGCGAGGCACTCAATCGAGGTTGCGCAACACCATCGGTACGATGCGCACTGTCGCAGACAATTTCGCGTGCGTCAGGTCATTCGTCGCATCAACGAATGCTTCCGTTTCAGTCTCGCAACGCATACGTGAATTTCGTTCCAGACGACTCATGTTCAATCCGCGGTCCAACGTCGGACGCTTGGCGGTTGCAACGTCGCGGAAAGTGGCTCCGGGCGCAGAAAAAAGAAAAGCCCCGCCGAAGCGGGGCTTTATCTGGAGGCGCGAGCCGGAGTCGAACCGGCCTAAACGGCTTTGCAGGCCGCTGCATAACCGCTTTGCTATCGCGCCAAAAGCGGACTGTGCGAATGCCGTGAGGCAAGCGACAGATTTTTTATTCGAGGACTGAAAGTCCATCAAATAAAAGGGGAAGCGTGGCTTCCCCATTACTTGGAGCGGGAGACGAGTCTCGAACTCGCGACCTCAACCTTGGCAAGGTTGCGCTCTACCAACTGAGCTACTCCCGCATTGTCCTGCATCTGCAGCGCTTCGCCGACCAACACGCTGCCAGAAAAATCTGGAGCGGGAGACGAGTCTCGAACTCGCGACCTCAACCTTGGCAAGGTTGCGCTCTACCAACTGAGCTACTCCCGCATGTGTCCTGCATCTGCAGCGCTTTGCCGACCAACACGCTGCCAGAAAAAATCTGGAGCGGGAGACGAGTCTCGAACTCGCGACCTCAACCTTGGCAAGGTTGCGCTCTACCAACTGAGCTACTCCCGCGTATTGCTGCGCTACTGCTTCCCCGTCACACACTTACTTCGTCGTGCAGCGGAGAAGCGAGATTATGTCGAAGGCACATTCGTGTGTCAAGGGCTTTTCCAGCCCTTTTTACAAAAACCTGCTCGACCGGACGGATCACGCGCCGCCGCGCTCGCGAATCTGCGGCCATGCGAGCTTCATGTAGTACAGCATCGACCAGATCGTCAGCACCGCGGCGAGATACATCAGCCATTCGCCCCACACGCGCGTGTCGATCGTCGCGACGCCGAGCGGCAGCGGCCCGTAGAACAGCAGCATTGGAATCGCGACCATCTGGCATGCGGTCTTGAACTTGCCGAGCTGGTTCACCGCGACGCTCTTCGACGCGCCGATCTGCGCCATCCACTCGCGCAGCGCCGAAATCGCGATCTCGCGGCCGACGATCACAAGTGCGATCGCCGCGTCGACCCGCGAAATCTGCACGAGGATCAACAACGCGGCCGTCACCATCAGCTTGTCCGCCACCGGATCGAGAAATGCACCGAACGACGACGTCTGGTTCCACTTGCGGGCCAGATAGCCGTCGAACCAGTCGGTCAGCGCCGCGAGTATGAAGATCGCCGCCGCCGCAAGATTGCGATGCGCGCCGCCCATCACCGTGTCCGGCAGATAGAACACGCCGACGACGAGCGGAATCAGCACGATTCGTACCCACGTCAGGAAAATCGGGAAATTGAACGGCATGGCATGCGGGACAGTAAAGGATTCGCAATTGTGCCGTGTCGACCGGCCTGCCACAAGAACGCTGGCAAGGCTGCCGGCCGCACGGCCGCGTCAGTGAAGCTGCTTGTAGATCTGCTCGGCGAGCGCGTGCGAGATGCCCTCGACGCTCGCGAGTTCCTCGACGCTCGCGGCCACCACGCCGCGCAACCCGCCGAACCGCGCGAGCAGCCGCTGCCGGCGCTTCGCCCCGACGCCCTCGAGTTCCTCGAGCCGCGACGTCTGGCGCGCCTTCGCCCGCTTGGCACGCATGCCGGTGATCGCGAAGCGGTGCGCCTCGTCGCGGATCTGCGCGACGAGCATCAGCGCGGCGCTTTCCTTGCCGAGTTCGAGCGGCGTACGGCCGTCCGCGAACACGAGCGTCTCGAGGCCGACCTTGCGCCCCTCGCCTTTCGCGACGCCGACCAGCATCGACGTGTCGAGACCGAGCTCGGTGAACACCTGGCGCGCGATTTCGACCTGACCCTTGCCGCCGTCGATCAGCACGATGTTCGGCAGCAGGCTCGATGCCTCGGCCTGGCGCGTCGACTCGCCGTCGATACCGGCCGCATCGTCGGCGGCAGCCGCCTGCGCGGCCTGCTCGACCATCTTCTCGTAGCGACGCGTGAGCACCTGCCGCATCGCCGCGTAGTCGTCGCCCGGCGTGATCCCGGTGATGTTGTAGCGACGGTATTCGCCCGACTGCATCTTGTGATGGTGGTAGACCACGCACGACGCCTGTGTTGCCTCGCCCATCGTATGGCTGATGTCGAAGCATTCGATCCGCAGCGTCGCGAGATCGTCGCATTCGTAGCTGAGCGTCTCCGCGAGCGCACGCGTGCGCGCCTGCTGCGAGCCCTGCTCGGACAGCAGCCGCATGAGCGCGATCTGCGCATTCTGCTCGGCCATCGACAGCCACGCGCGCCGCTGCCCCTGCGGCTGCCGCACCAGCGATACCTTGTGGCCGGCCTGCTCGGACAGCAGCTCGAGCAGGTCGCGGCTCGCGGGCGCATGGCTCACGACCAGCACGGGCGGCACGCGGTTGCCGAGATAGTGCTGCGCGATGAACGCGTCGAGCACCTCGGCCTCGACCGACGCCGCCGCGTCACCGCGCGTGCGGCCGGGTTCTTCCGCGGGCAGGTCGGGCAATGTATCGGCGGACGCATCGGCCGCCTCCGCCAGCTCGGACTCGTCGCCGATACCGCCCTCGGCGAGCGTCAGCGCGCTTTCGACGTGCGTCGGGAAATACGCCTTGTCGCCGAGATGCCGGCCGCCGCGCACCATCGCGAGGTTCACGCACACGCGCCCGCCCTGCGCGACGACGGCCAGGATGTCGACGTCGCTGTCGCTGCCGACCTCGATCGCCTGCTGGTGCAGCACCGTCGCGAGCGAGCTCATCTGGTTGCGCACGGCCGCCGCCTGCTCGAATTTCAGCTCGGCCGCGAACGCGTGCATCTTCTGCTCGAGTTCCTTCATCACTTCGGACTGCCGGCCGAGCAGGAAACGCGCGGCGTTCGATACGTCGATCGCGTAGTCCTCGTCGGAGATCGCGCCGACGCACGGCGCCGTGCAGCGCCCGATCTGGTGCAGCAGGCACGGCCGCGTGCGGTTGTTGAAGACCGAATCCTCGCAGGTGCGCAGCTGGAACACGCGCTGCAGGATCTGGATGCTCTCGCGTACGGCCCAGGCACTCGGGAACGGCCCGAAATACTGATTCTGCTTGTCGACCGAGCCGCGGTAGTAGGCCATCCGCGGAAAGCGGTGCGCAGTGAGCTTCAGGTACGGATACGACTTGTCGTCGCGAAACAGGATGTTGTAGCGCGGCGCGAGCGCCTTGATCAGGTTGTTCTCGAGCAGCAGCGCCTCGGCCTCCGAGCGCGTGACGGTCGTCTCGATGCGCGCGATGCGCGTAACCATCATCGCGATGCGCGGCGACAGCTGCGTCTTCGTGAAATAGCTCGATACGCGCTTCTTCAGGTCGCGTGCCTTGCCGACATAGAGCACGGCGCCCGCCGTGTCGTAGTAGCGATAGACGCCCGGCATGTGCGGCAACTGCGCAAGGATCTTCTTCGGTTCGAACGGGGTATCGGAAGCTTCAGGGGATGTCATGCGTGATCCGGGCGCCTTGTAACGCGGAACGGGTCTATTAGAATCGCCAGTTTAGAGCATTCACCGGCCCGCTTCGATGCCCCGCACCACCGCTGCCCCCCCGCCCGCCACGCCGCTCGCGCCGGGCGAACCGATCGCCTGCGACCTCTTCTGTACGGTGGTCGACAATTTCGGCGACATCGGCGTCTGCTGGCGCGTCGCGCGCCAGCTCGCGCACGAGCACGGCTGGCAGGTTCGCCTGTTCGTCGACGACCTGCGCACGTTCGCGCGCCTGCTGCCCGGGGTCGATCCCGACGCGGGACGGCAGACGGTCGACGCGATCGTGATCGAGCACTGGCATGCGGAAGCCGGCGACGCACTGGAGATCGCCGACGTCGTGATCGAAGCGTTCGCGTGCGAGCTGCCCGGCGCGTATCTCGCGGCGATGGCGCGGCGCGAACGGCACCCCGTGTGGATCAACCTCGAATACCTGAGCGCCGAGGACTGGGTCGCCGATTTCCATCTGCGGCCGTCGCCGCATCCGCGCTACCCGCTGCTGAAGACGTTTTTCTTCCCCGGCCTGTCGGCCGGCACCGGTGGCGTCCTGAAGGAACACGACCTCGATGCGCGCCGCACGGCCTTCGAAGCCGATGCGGCGGCGCGCGACGCTTGGTGGCAGCGCGCGACCGGCGGCGCGCCGCCCACCGCCGGCACGACGGTCGTCAGCCTGTTCGCATACGAGAATCCGGCCGTCGACGCGCTGCTCGCGCAGTGGCGCGACGGCCCGACGCCGGTCGTCGCACTCGTGCCGGCCGGTCGCGTGTCGCCTGCCGTCGCGCGTTTTTTCGGGGTCGAGTCGTTCGGCGCGGGCACGCACGCGCGCAGCGGCAACCTGACTGCTCACGGGCTCGCGTTCGTCCCCCAGGCCGACTACGATCCGTTGCTATGGGTGGCCGACCTCAATTTCGTGCGCGGCGAGGATTCGTTCGTCCGGGCGCAGTGGGCCCGCAAACCGTTCGTGTGGCACATCTACCCGCAGGCCGACGACGTGCATCTGCCGAAGCTCGACGCCGCGCTCGCCCACCTGTCGGCCGGCCTCGCCGACGCGCCGCGCGCGGCGCTCGAGCGGTTCTGGCACGCATGGAACGGCGTCGGCACGCCCGACTGGGCCGATTTCTGGCAGCACCGCGCGGCACTGGACGCCAACGCGGTCCGCTGGGCCGATGCGCTCGCGGCCGTCGGCGATCTCGCCGGAAAGCTGGCGGAATACGCAAAATCTCAGTTAAAATAAGCGGTTATCCGACGGCTGACCAGGCAAGCGCTCGCTTTTGGCGTCCACCGGAACGCACCGCTTGCGCCGTCAGCCGTTGCGCAACGCTCAGGCACCTATTTATTTGATTTGATCAGGACAGTTTTTTATGAAAACCGCACAGGAACTCCGCGTAGGCAACGTCGTGCAGATCGGCAGCGACGCATGGGTCATCGCCAAGGCTGAATACAACAAGTCGGGCCGTAACTCCGCCGTCGTCAAGATGAAGATGAAGAACCTGCTGACGAACGCAGGCCAGGAAGCGGTCTACAAGGCTGACGACAAGTTCGACGTCGTCGTGCTCGACCGCAAGGAAGTGACGTACTCGTACTTCGCCGATCCGATGTACGTGTTCATGGACGCCGACTACAACCAGTTCGAAGTCGAAGCGGAAATGATGGGCGAAGCGCTGAACTACCTCGAAGACGGCATGGCTTGCGAAGTCGTGTTCTACAACGAGAAGGCGATCTCGGTCGAACTGCCGACGGTCCTCGTTCGCGAGATCACCTACACGGAACCGGCAGTCAAGGGCGACACGTCGTCGGGCAAGGTGCTGAAGAACGCCAAGCTCGCAACGGGCTTCGAGCTGCAAGTGCCGCTGTTCTGCAACACCGGCGACAAGATCGAAATCGATACGCGTACGAACGAATACCGCAGCCGCGCGTAATCGCCAGCGATACCCGCATCGAACAAAGCGCCCTTCGGGGCGCTTTTTGTTTGTCCGGCGCCAACAACCGGGCGAGAATCAGGGTCATGTAAAGCACAAAAATCCACCGGTAAAGATATTCAATTTGTATCATCGGTAACTGTTTTATAGCGTCGGAGAAATAATGCTCGTGACGCGTTCAGCGGGGCATAAAATCAGTTTTTAATCCGACATGCGGCTGCGGCCCCGACGGCCGACAGCCCGCCTCTCTTGACTCGACTCGCGTCCACCATGCCACACGCCCTGATTGTCGAAGACGATCCCAACAGCCTGTCCGGCCTCACCGCGCTGCTTGCCGCGGACGGCTTCTCGGTCGACACGGCCACGTCGCTCGCCGAAGCGCGCACGGCGCTCGGCCGCTCGATTCCCGACGTCGTTCTGGTCGACCTGAACCTGCCGGACGGCAGCGGGTTCGACCTGCTCCAGCACCTGCCGCAGCAACAGCCGAATGGCTCGCTGCCCGTCATCGTGCTGACCGGCAATGCGACGGTCGAGAGCGCCATCGAGGGCCTGCGTCACGGCATCTGGGACTACCTGTTGAAGCCGATCAACATTCCGCGCCTGCGCAGCCTGCTCGCGCGGATCCCGCGTCCGTACGAACTGATCGACGAAGTGCAGTCGCTGCGCGCCTCGCTGCGCCATCTCGGCCGCTTCGGCGCGCTGGTCGGCCGCAGCGACGCGATGCAGCACGTGTACGACATGATCGAGCACAACGCGCGCACGGAGACGGCCGTACTGTTCTCGGGCGAAGCCGGGACCGGCAAGAAGCTGGCCGCGCGCACGCTGCACGACCTGAGCCGGCGCCGCAAGGGGCCGTTCGTGTCGTTCGACTGCCGGACGATCGCGCAGGCCGGCCGGCATGGCGCCTCGCTCGACAGCGTGCTGTTCGGCCATGAGCGCGGCGCGTTCGACGGCGCGGAGCGCCGCGAATCGGGCCTGTTCGAACAGGCCGGCGGCGGCACGCTGTTCCTCGACGAAATCACCGCACTGCCGCTCGTGCTGCAGGAAGCGCTGCTGCATGCGCTCGATTCGCAGAACTTCATGCGGATCGGCGGCACGAGCTCGATCACGAGTGATTTCCGGCTGATCGCGACCACGCGCCGCCCGGCGCGCGAAGCGGTCGCGAACGGCACGCTGCGCGAGGATCTGTGGCTGCGCCTCGATGCGGCATCGATCACGATGCCGCCGCTGCGCGAGCGCGACGGCGATGCGCTCGCGATCGCGGATGCGCTGATCGACGAACTGAACCGCGACGCGCGCACAACCGGCCGCAGCACGACCGACAAGCGCGCGGCGCCGGGCTTCGTCCGTGAATGCCTGTCCTACGAATGGCCGGGCAACGTGCGTGAACTGCAGGAGCGCGTGCGCTTCGCGTACGACGCATCGGGCGATTTCATCGAGACGCTGCGCGCGGGCGAGCCGAGCTTCTCGGCCGGCGCCGCCCTGAACGGCAGCAGCGTGCAGATCAAGGTCGGCACGCCGCTGTCCGACGTCGAGGATCTGCTGATCCGCGCGACGCTCGACGCCGTCGGCGGCACGCGCCACCGCGCGGCAACGTTGCTCGGTATCAGCCCGAAGACGCTGTACAACAAGCTGCAGCGGATGAAGGTGAACTGAGCGGGCGACGATGCTCGAAGGTATTGGCAGGGCTTGACCGTTAGTTGCACCACAGCACACTTGGTCGACCTGCCTGATTCCTGAAGCTGCCCGGTTCGCACCGGCAGTCACTCATGAAAAAGCCGCGCGATTGCGCGGCTTTTTGTTTCGGTGACCGGAACGGCGCAGACCGCGCCATCCCCTCCCCGCTCAAGCCAGTGCGCTGCTCAACAGCGCCTGCGCCTGCAGATACTCGGGCTGCGCGATCAGCTTGTCCCACTTGAGCGCCTTGCCGCGCGCACGCATCCGCTTGATGCGTCGCACCGACTCGTCCGTGGCTCGCGCTTTCAGCCCGTTCAGCACGACCTCGGCCGCGTCCGGCTGGTTGCAGACGAGCACCATGTCGCAACCGGCCGCGAGCGCGGCGTCGGCCGCCTGCGTGAGCGTGCCGCCTTCGCGCGCGGCTTCCATCGACAGGTCGTCGCTGAAGATCGCGCCCGTGAAGCCGAGCCGTCCGCGCAGGATGTCCTGCAGCCACACGCGCGAGAAACCGGCCGGCCGCTTGTCGACCTGCGTGTAGATCACGTGCGCGGGAATCACCGCGGACAGCGACAGACCGAGCCAGTCGTACGGTGCGACGTCCTGCTTGAGGATCGCGTCGAGGGTACGGTCGTCGGTCGGCAACGCGACGTGCGAGTCGGCCTCCGCGAAGCCGTGCCCCGGGAAATGCTTGCCGCAGTTCGCCATCCCGGCGAGCGACAGCCCGTGGTTCAGGCTCTTCGCGAGCAGCGTGACGACGCGCGGATCGCGATGGAACGCGCGATCGCCGATCACTTTCGAGTGCCCATAGTCGAGGTCGAGCACGGGCGTGAAGCTCATGTCGATCCCGCACGCACGCAGCTCGGCGGCCAGGATGTAGCCGACGGCCGTGGCGACCTTCGTCGCGAGCAGCACGTCGCGATCCCACAGCTCGCCCAGGCGGCGCATCGCGGGCAGCACCGTGAAGCCGTCGGTGCGGAAACGCTGCACGCGCCCGCCTTCGTGATCGACGGCGATCAGGATGTCTTCGCGCACCGCGCGGATCGAGTCGGTCAGCGCGGTCAGTTGCGCGCGGTTCTGGAAGTGCCGCGCGAACAGGATCACGCCGCCGGTATTCGGATGCGCGAGGCGCCGCGCATCGTCGCGCGACAGGGCCGTGCCGACGACGTCGAGCATGACCGGGCCGGGAGTCGTTTTCATTGAATCGGGAATTCCGTCAGGAGGAGGTTCGGGAAGCAGGTGCAGGCGCGGCGTCCGTCTCGGCGACCACGAACGACACCGCATAGTCGCGTTCGTCGCTGACCGTCACGCGCGCCGTGATGCCACGGGCGGCAAGCCAGTCGGCCAGCTCGCCCGATGCAACCACGTACGGCTCGCCGCTCGGGTGGTTGAGGGTCTGCAGCGCACGCCACGTCATCGGCCAGTGCATGCCGAGCCCGATCGCCTTCGAGAACGCTTCCTTCGCGGAAAAGCGCGTCGCGAGGAACGCGATGCCGCGCGCCTCGGAGCGAGCACGGCGCGCATGGAACACGCGCAGCTCGTCGGGGCCCAGCACCTTCTCGGCAAACCGGCCGCCCGTGCGTTCGAGCACGGCCGCGATGCGGCTCACCTGGGCGATGTCGGTACCGATGCCGTAGATCGCCATGTCAGTACGCGCCGGTACGACCCGGCCGGGCCGGGTCGGGCATGACGCGCGACGCACGGCGGCATCTCATCTTCAGCGCGCGCCGCCATGCAGCGCGGCAACGCGTGCGGCAACCATGATCGCCTTCATTTCGCGCACCGCGTTGTCCCAGCCCGCGAAAATCGCGTGCGCGACGATCGCGTGGCCGATGTTCAGTTCGACGATACCGTCGATCGCGGCGATCTGCTGCACGTTCGTGTAGTGCAGCCCGTGACCGGCATTGACCTTCAGGCCGAGCTGCGCGCCGGCCTGAACGCCCGCGACGATGCGCTCGTATTCGCGCTGCTGCTCGGCTTCGTCGTGCGCTTCGGCGTAACGGCCCGTATGCAGCTCGATCACCGGCGCGCCCGCTTCGTGCGCGGCACGGATCTGCGTCTCGTCCGGATCGATGAACAGCGACACGCGCACGCCCACGTCGGCAAGCTGCTTGCACGCCGCACGCACGGCCTCGAAGTGGCCGGCGACATCGAGACCGCCTTCGGTCGTCAGTTCCTCGCGCTTCTCGGGCACGAGGCACGCGTCGTGCGGACGCACTTCGCAGGCGATATCGAGCATCTCGGCCGTCACCGCGCATTCGAGGTTCATGCGCGTCTTCAGCAGCGGACGCAGCTTGCGCACATCCGCATCGACGATGTGGCGTCGATCCTCGCGCAGGTGCAGCGTGATCGCATCCGCACCGGCTTCTTCGGCGGCGAGCGCCGCGCGGATCGGATCGGGATAGGTCGTGCCGCGCACATTGCGCAGCGTCGCGACGTGGTCGATGTTGACGCCGAGGTCGATGGCGGTGGGCGTTGTCAGGAAGAAGCTCATAGGTTTTGCAGGTCGATCAGGATCTGACGCGTGGCAAGCGGCGTACCGCCGAGATAGGTGTTCAGCAGGAAGCGCATCAGCGTCTTGCTTTGCGCAACCGTCTGGGCTCGATGGTAATCGTCCTGCTCCATATCGAGCAACGTCTGTCCGGAAATGACCGGCCAGTGCGATGGGACTTCGTCGTCCGCATTGCGCACGCCACGCTCGGGATCGAACACGTAGCGACGATCAGGCTCGACCGCGCGGCGCGCGACCGTGCGGTTCAGCGCCATCGCGTAGCCGGTTTCGCGCAGCAGCACGCGCTCGAACGAGCGCAGCACCTGCACCGCGGGTTCGCCGTGCGCGAGGCGCGTGAGGGTCAGCACGTAATGATTGAAGAGCGGTGGCTGGGGATCTTCGCGTGCGCAGAATTTCACGAGCAGCTCGTTCACGTAGAAGCCGCACAGGAGCCCGTCGCCGCCGAGCGGCAGCATCCCGCCGACCCACTCGGCGCCCGTCAGCGTGCGCACCTCGGATTTGCCCGACCAGGACAGCAGCAGCGGCTGAAAGGTCTGCAGTACGCCGCGCAACGCGGAGTGCGGGCGCTTCGCGCCCTTCGCGACGAGCGCGAGCCGGCCATGATCACGCGTCAGCACGTCGATGATCAGGCTCGTTTCCCGATACGGATAACTGTGCAGCACGTATGCCGGCTGCTCGGCGACACGGAAATCGGACGTGCGTGACGTCGCGCGCCGCGCCTTGCGCGGCGGTTCGGGCGGTGCCGGCAGCGGCGCGTCGTTCGCACCGGCCGTCACCGCGTCTTCAGTCGACGTCAGCGCGTCATTCGTACCCATAGGCGCGCAGCCCCGCCTCGTTGTCGGCCCAGCCGCTCTTCACCTTCACGAAGGTCTCGAGATACACGGGGCCGTCGAACAGCTTCTCCATGTCCATCCGCGCCTCGGTGCTGATCTGCTTGAGCTTCTCGCCCTTCTTGCCGATCACCATCGCCTTGTGCGAATCGCGTTCGACGAGAATCGTCGCGAAGATGCGCTTCAGGCGCCCTTCCTCCTCGAACTTGTCGATCAGCACGGTGCTCGTGTACGGCAGTTCGTCGCCGGTCCAGCGGAACACCTTCTCGCGCAGGATTTCGGCTGCGAGGAAACGCGAGCTGCGGTCGGTCAGTTCGTCCTCGCCGTAGATCGGCTCGCCTTCCGGCAGGTACGGCTTGATCGTGTCCAGCAGGCGCTTGATGTCTTCCGGTTTTTGCGCCGACAGCGGCACGAGCTCGGTGAATTCGCGCAGCTCGCTCACCTTCTGCATGAACGGGAACAGCGTGGCCTTGTCGTTCACGCGGTCGATCTTGTTCGCGATCAGCAGCGTCGGCATGCCGGGCGGAATCAGGTCGAGCACCTTCTGGTCGTCGGGGCCGAATCGGCCGGCCTCGATCACGAACAGGATCACGTCGACCGACGTGAGCGTCGACGTGACCGCACGGTTCAGCGAACGGTTCAGCGCGGTGCTGTGGCGGGTCTGGAAACCCGGCGTGTCGACGAACACGAATTGCGCGTCGTCGAACGTATTGATGCCGGTGATGCGGTGGCGGGTCGTCTGCGCCTTGCGCGACGTGATGCTGATCTTCTGGCCGACGAGTGCGTTCATCAACGTCGACTTGCCGACGTTCGGGCGGCCCACGATCGCGATCATGCCGCAACGGAAACCGGTAGGAGCGGGAGTGTTCATATCGTTTGGGAGACAGGTTCGGAAACGGCCGCGCGGCGCGCGGCACGATCGATGGGCAATTCAGTGGTCGGCATCGGCCACGCGCGCCTGCGCGGCGGCGAGGCTCGCGCCGCCCGGCGGCGTCTCGGAATCCGGTGCCGCGGCGTCGCGTGTGCGCGCAGCCGCACGCGAAGCGGGGTCGGTACCGGCGGACGGCTTGTCGGCGGACGACGATGCCGGATCGGCGGCCTGGCCAGCCGGCTTGTCGGCTGCGCGTGCAGCGGGCACGGCTTCCGCGGGCTTCTCCGCGCCCTTGTCGGCTCGCTCGGCCGGCTTGTCGACAGCCTTGTCGGCCGCCGGCTTCGCCGCCCGTTCGCCCTTTTCCGCAGCCGCGTCGACATGCGCCGCGCGAATCGCGGCCATCGGCGCCGCGGCCGGCTCGGTACCGGTCGCGGCGGTGGCCGCAGGCGCCGCACCGGCCGCCCTCGCCTCGCGCGCCGCCGCGCGTTCCTTCCGCTCCGGCGAGCGCAGGTCGAGCGCTTCCTGCACGCCCTTCACGCCCGGCACGATTTCGGGTTCGACATGCTTCGACCCACGCGCGTTTTTCGAGCGCTTCGGCTTCGCGGCCAGCATCGGCGCGGCCGCCATCACTTCATCGAGCGCCTTCTTCGCGGCAGCCTGCTCGGCTGCGCGCCGGCTCGCACCGGAGCCCGACACCTTCACGTCGAGCTTCGGCACCGTGCATTCGACTTCGAATTGCTGATTGTGCGCCGCACCATGCGTCGCGACCACCGTGTAAGTCGGCAGCGCGATCTTGTGCCCCTGCAGGTATTCCTGCAGCAGCGTCTTCGCGTCCTTGCCGAGCGTGCGCGGATCGATGTGGTCGAGAATCGGGATATAGAGGCGCTTGATGACCCCTTGGGCGGCTTCGAAGCCGCCATCGAGGAACACTGCCCCGATGATGGCTTCGAACGCGTCCGCGAGGATCGACGGGCGGCGGAACCCACCGCTGCGCAGCTCGCCCTCGCCGAGCCGCAGCCCGTCCGAGATATTCAGGGCCTGAGCAATTTCGTACAGCGACTGCTGCTTGACGAGGTTGGCGCGTACGCGCGACAGATCGCCTTCGTCCAGCTTGCTGAAACGCTGGAACAAAAGGGCGGCCACCGCGCAATTCAGAACGGAATCGCCGAGAAACTCGAGCCGTTCGTTGTGCGTGGCACTGTGACTGCGATGGGTCAAAGCCTGGCGCAACAATTCCGCATTGCGAAATTCGTAGCGCAGCCGGCTTTCCAACTGGGATGAGGGCATGTGCAGGAGTATAACGCGGGCGCCCGGTCGGGCCGAAACGGCACGGCCGGACGCGACAAGGCGTGACGAGGCGGTGTTACCGCCGGTTCTTAAAGTAGTTCGGCACTACGCGACGCGGCCCGTGCGTCGCGTAGTGCGAGTGAGTCGAATGCGATCAGTTGAAGGAACCGATGCGCTTCAGTTCGCTGAAGTTCATCCAGATGAAGAACGCGCGGCCGACGATGTTCTGGTCCGGCACGAAACCCCAGTAGCGGCTGTCCGCACTGTTGTCGCGGTTGTCGCCCATCATGAAGTAGTGACCCGGCGGCACCTTGCAGATCACGCCGCGGCTGTTGTACGTGCAGTTGTCGCGAAACGGATAGTCGTATGCGCCCATCACGAACGGCGGCACGGCCGGGTTGTTGAGGATCGCGTTCTTCTTGTTGCCGATCGTTTCCTCGAACTGCTTCGCGTAGTTCTGGCGCTCGTCGTCGAAGAAATCGGGCAGCGGCGTTTCGGGCACCGGCTGGCCGTTGATCGTGAGCTGCTTGTCCTGGTACGCGACGATATCGCCCGGCAGGCC
The DNA here is from genome assembly GCF_002223135.1 of Burkholderia sp. AU33423. NCBI lineage: Bacteria > Pseudomonadati > Pseudomonadota > Betaproteobacteria > Burkholderiales > Burkholderiaceae > Burkholderia > Burkholderia sp. AU33423. The sequence continues at coordinate 654,690 of NZ_NKFH01000004.1, read as the reverse complement.
GATCACGCGCTTGATGTAGTCGACCGATTCGTCCTTCGGATAGCGGAACACGACGACGTCGCCGCGCGACAGCGGGCTGCCCTGCGTGATCTTCGTGTTCGTGACCGGCAGGCGCAGCCCGTATTCGAACTTGTTGACGAGGATGAAATCGCCGACGAGCAGCGTCGGCACCATCGAGCCCGACGGAATCTTGAACGGCTCGACGACGAACGAACGCACGACGAACACCGCCAGGATCACCGGGAAGAAGCTCGCCGTGTACTCGAGCCACCACGGCTGGCGCAGCTTCTCGTCGCGCAGCTTCGAACGCGTCTGCACCGCGTTTTCATCCGCAAAGCGCTTGTCGATGCGCGACTGCTGGCGATCGAACTCCTCGATCGCCGAGTCGGCCGCCTTGCGTCGCTGCGGCAGGAACACCAGTTTGTCCAGCACCCACGCTACGCCCGTCAAAATGACGAGCACAAAAAGAATCAGCGCAAAATTCATAAAAGGATCAGTCCTGTTATTTGTCTTCGACGCGCAAGATCGCAAGGAACGCTTCCTGCGGGATCTCGACCGAACCCACCTGCTTCATCCGTTTCTTGCCTTCCTTCTGCTTCTCGAGCAGCTTCTTCTTTCGCGTGATGTCGCCGCCGTAGCACTTCGCGAGCACGTTCTTGCGCAGCGCCTTGATGTTCTCGCGCGCGACGATGTGCGCGCCGATCGCGGCCTGGATCGCCACGTCGTACATCTGGCGCGGGATGATCTCGCGCATCTTCGCGGCCACTTCGCGGCCGCGATATTGCGACTGCGAACGGTGCACGATGACCGACAGCGCATCGACCTTGTCGCCGTTGATCAGCATGTCGACCTTCACGACGTCCGACGAACGGTATTCCTTGAACTCGTAGTCCATCGACGCATAGCCGCGCGACACCGACTTCAGGCGATCGAAGAAGTCGAGCACGATCTCGGCCATCGGGATCTCGTACGTGAGCTGCACCTGGCGGCCGTGATACTGCATGTTGATCTGCGAGCCGCGCTTCTGCTCGCACAGCGTGATCACCGAGCCCACGTAATCCTGCGGCATGTACAGATTCACGGTGACGATCGGCTCGCGGACTTCCGCGATACGGCCGGGCTCCGGCATCTTCGCCGGGTTCTCGACCTTGATCGTCGAGCCGTCGCTCTGCACGACCTCGTAGACGACCGTCGGTGCGGTCGTGATGAGATCCATGTCGAACTCGCGCTCGAGCCGCTCCTGCACGATTTCCATGTGCAGCAACCCGAGGAAGCCGCAGCGGAAACCGAAGCCGAGCGCCTGCGACACTTCCGGCTCGTACTGCAGCGATGCGTCGTTCAGCTTCAGCTTCTCGAGCGACTCGCGCAGCGCGTCGTACTGGTTCGCCTCGACCGGATACAGCCCCGCGAACACCTGCGGCTTCACTTCCTTGAAGCCCGGCAGCGGCTCGGTGGCGGCCTTGGCCACGTGAGTGACGGTATCGCCGACCTTCGCGGCCGTCAGTTCCTTGATGCCCGCGATGATGAAGCCGACCTGCCCCGCCGACAGCGATTCGAGGTTGCGCGACTTCGGCGTGAACACCCCGACGTGCTCGACCGGATACTGCGCGCCGGTCGCCATCATCTTGATCTTGTCCTTCGGACGCAGCGTGCCGTTGACGATACGCACGAGCATCACGACGCCGACGTAGTTGTCGAACCACGAGTCGATGATGAGCGCCTGCAGCGGCGCGGCCGGATCGCCTTTCGGCGGCGGCACCTTCGCGATCAGCGACTCGAGCACGTCCTCGACGCCGAGGCCCGTCTTCGCGCTGCAACGCGTCGCGTCGGTCGCGTCGATGCCGATCACGTCCTCGATCTCCTCGATCGCGTTCTCGGGGTTCGCGGCCGGCAGGTCGATCTTGTTCAGCACCGGAACGACCTCGACGCCGAGCTCGATCGCCGTGTAGCAGTTCGCGACGGTTTGCGCCTCGACGCCCTGACTCGCATCGACGACCAGCAGCGCGCCTTCGCACGCGGACAGCGAACGGCTGACCTCGTACGAGAAGTCGACGTGCCCCGGCGTGTCGATCAGGTTCAGGTTGTAGACCTTGCCGTCGCGCGCGCGATAGGACAGCGCGGCTGTCTGCGCCTTGATCGTGATGCCGCGCTCGCGCTCGATATCCATCGAGTCGAGCACCTGCGCTTCCATTTCACGGTCGGCGAGGCCGCCGCATACCTGGATGATGCGATCCGCGAGCGTCGACTTGCCATGGTCGATGTGCGCGATGATCGAGAAATTGCGAATATGATCCATTCAGTGCCGATCAAGCGAAAAAGGCGCGCTCGACGACTGCAGAGCACGCCTTGTGTAAGTCGGTGAAAAAACAGCTTATTTTAGCCGAAAAGGCCTTTGCCGGGCGGGTTTTACTACGCCGTGCCGTGCGGTGGCCCGCCGGGGGCGCCCGCCGGGTCAAGCCCCGTGCGAAACGACGCCCGCCAGCGGCAGGTCAGGCTCGGCGCCGAGACGTCAGCGCGTCGCGTACCCGTGCGTCGTCGAACCGGTGGCGGCATACCTCCGCCCCGTCCAGCAACAGCACGGGCACGTCCTCGTCGTAGCGGGCGACGAGTGCCGCATCGGTGTCGATGTCGACGTAATCGACCGCGACGCCGAATTCGGCCGCCACCGGCGCCAGTGCGTCGCGCATGTCGTCGCACAGGTGGCACCAGCCGCGGCCGTAGAGCGTGAACATCGGCGCGTTACTTCTGGCGCGGCCGCACGGGCACGAACTGCGTGTTGTCGCCACGCCGCACCAGCACCGCGACCGCCTTCTGCGGATCGAGCTGCGCGGTCACGTCGGCGAACTGCTTCGCGTTCGTGATGTCGGTGTCGCCGACGCGCAGCACGATGTCACCGCGCTGCAGGCCCGCACGGGCGGCCGGGCCGTCGACGCCGTCGATCTGCACGCCGTTCTTCAGCTTCAGCGTCTTCATCTGCTCCGCCGTCAGGTCACTGACCGTCAGGCCGAGCGAATTGGTCTGGCGCGGCTTCTGCGGCGCGTTCTTGCGCTGCTCGGCCTTTGCCGTCGTTTCGGCCGGCGTTTCCGCGATCGTGATCGGCAGATCGCGAGCCTGACCCTTGCGCCACACGCTGACCGTCGCCTTCGTGCCGGGCTTCGTGTCGCCGACCATACGCGGCAGATCCGACGCCGCATCGACCGAACGGCCATTGAACTTCAGGATGATGTCGCCCGGCTGGATGCCCGCCTTGTCGGCCGGGCCACCCGGCTCGACGCTGCTGACGAGCGCGCCCTCGGCCTTCGGCAGCCCGATCGAATCGGCCACGTCCTTCGTCACCTCGCCGATCGCCACCGCGATCCGGCCGCGCGTGACCTTGCCCGTCGCCTTCAGCTGGTCGGCCACGCGCATCGCCTCGTCGATCGGAATCGCGAACGAGATGCCCATGAAGCCGCCGGTACGGCTGTAGATCTGCGAGTTGATGCCGATCACCTCGCCCTGCATGTTGATCAGCGGGCCGCCCGAGTTGCCGGGGTTCACGGCGACGTCGGTCTGGATGAACGGCAGGTAGTCGCCCGTATTGCGGCTCTTCGAACTGACGATGCCGGCCGTGACCGTGTTGTCGAGGCCGAAAGGCGAACCGATCGCGACGACCCACTCGCCGACGCGCACCTTGTTCGAATCGCCAATTGCGACGACCGGCAGGTTCGACGCCTGGATCTTGACGACCGCGACGTCCGTGCGATCGTCGACGCCGATCAGCTTCGCCTTGAATTCACGCTTGTCGGTCAGCGTCACGTAGATGGTGTCCGCATCGTCGACGACGTGCGCATTGGTCATCACGTAGCCGTCGGCCGACACGATGAAGCCCGAGCCGACGCCGCGATTCTGTTCGGTGTCGGGCGGATTGTCCGGCGTCGGCGCGTTTTTCGGATTGCCGCCGCCATTGCCGCCACCGTTGCCCGGCGCCTGCGGCAGCGGAATGCCGAAGAAGCGGCGGAAGAATTCCGACATGTCGCCGTTGTCGAAACCCGGCGGAAGCACGCCGCGCGGGCCGGGTACCGGCACGTTCGCGGTGGTCCGGATGTTCACGACCGCGGGGCCGACCTTTTCGACGAGATCGGCGAAATCGGGAAGGCTGGCAGCGGGAGGCGTGACAGCGACCGCGGTTTGCGGGACGAGCGGCAGGCAGGCACACAGCGCCGCCGCCGCGAGCACTTTGCGCAGCGTGAGTTTCGTCATGTCGGAAGCCGTAGCGTTACTTGGAAGCCTTGTATTCTATGGCAGACGCGAACTGCTGCAACGTAGCCGGCGGCACTTCTCCGAGTACGGTGATCCAGTAGTCGCCGCGGCGCTTCACGAGAACGTTCGTTGCACCGGTGCTGCCCGCGCCTTCCTTGCGCGTATTCTTTTCGGCCGGCTCGATGAAAACCGAGATCGTCGCGAGACCGTCGGTGAAGACGGCCTGATCGACCGGGATCGGCGGCTCACCCGCGTCGCGCGCGGCCATCGGCCGCCGCACTTCGCGAATCTTCTGGAAACCGGCCACGCTCGGGGCGAGCTGCCAGCCCTGCGCTTCCATGTCGACCGTCGCAACCGGCGGCCGTACGACCGTCCAGCCGTTCAGGTTGCGCATGCCGGCCGCGATCGCGGCCTTGTCGCCGCTTGCGCCGCCCGTCTGCAATTGCGAGAACGCGATCTGCTCGAGCACGTGATCGTTCGCATCGAGCGTCTGCGAGCGCAGCAGCAGCCCCGTGCGCGCGTCGGCCCACAGCTTGTACGTGAAGCGGTACGCATCCTTCGGCACGAGCTCGACGACCTGCGCGTCGATCCCCGCCACGCGGTCCTTGCCGAGCGACTTCGCGTCGTAGACGGACATCACGTGCTCGCCGCTCGCGCCGAGCAGCGCGGGGAACGAATCGCGCGTCTGACGGCGCTCGACCACACACAGCTTGCGCTCGGGCACGAACGTGTACAGCTCGTCGTTATGGCGCAGCAGCTTGCGCGGCTTGCCGTCGAGCGTCTCGATGCGCTCGAACTCGCCGTCGCGGGACGCGACGTGCGCGATGCGCGACGACTGCACATACCCGCCGCGCTGGTAGACGAACGTGCCTTCGTAGCTCTGCTGCTGCGCCGCTTGCTGGACACGGTCGAGCCAGTCGGCGGCACCCTTGCGGGTCGCGACGGGATCGTCCGGTTGCTGGGCGCTGGCAGGAAGGGATTGAACGGACAACAGGGCGGCTGCGCAAAGCAGTAGGGCCGGCAGCCGCTTCCATCCGGAGATGGCGTGATTCAACTGCAATGTCCGCATCGGGTTTATTGGCCTGGCGTGGTGGTCACGGCAGCGCGGATCAGCGGCATCGAACCCGTGACGACGGGCTGCTGCGCGAATTGCTGGTGCGCTTCAAGGTATTGGTCGAGGCTGGCGTCGCGGATGATGTTGACGTCCTGCAGGCCCGGCTGGGCCGATGCCTGCGCAACCGTCACGCGCTGCAGGTTGCCGCCTTGCGGCGCACCGGCCGACGCGACCTGGACGGCGCCCGGGGCACCGGCCGTCTGCATTTGCGGGACGACGATCCACGTCAGCGTGGCCGCCGCGGCGGCAACCGCGAACGCGGGCACGACGCGCCGGCGCAGCGACAGCAGCTTGCGCGCGACGGGTGCGGCCGCCGGCGCGAGCAGGTGCGGCTCGCTTTCGAGCGCAGCCGACATGCGCGCGGTGAACGCGACGCTCAGCGCAGGCGACAGCGCGAGCTCGTCCGAGCGCAGCGCATCGCCGATCAGGTGGTAATGGGCCCACGCAGCGCGATCCGCGCGGTTGAGCTCAGCCAGAAACTGCCCGTTGTCCGGGCCATCGAACATTTCGCCGTCGACCAGCGCGGAAAGGCGCTCGCCGCGCGAGCACGCTTGCGACTGCGTATTGACCGACCCCATGATGCTCCCCATCTTGCACACCCCGTCGTGACTTCACGACTCTAACCGTAACTAGACCCCGACCCGCGTCGCTCCGCCTGTCGCGCTTACCAGCGCTTGCCTTCGGGCGTATCGAGCAGCGGACGCAATTTGGAAGCGATTGCCTCACGTGCGCGGAAGATCCGCGACCGGACCGTCCCGATCGGACAGCCCATCATTTCCGCGATCTCTTCGTAGCTCAGGCCCTCGATCTCGCGCAGCGTAATTGCCTGGCGCAGTTCTTCGGGCAGCAGAGCCATGGCAGCGTTGACCGTCTCGGCAATCTGCTTGCTCATCAACATCGACTCAGGCGTGTTGATATCCCTTAGTTGGTCTGCGTCGGAGAAAGTTTCCGCTTCCTCCGCATCGGCCTCGGTCGAGGTCGGCGCCCGGCGGCCTTGCGTCGCAAGGTAGTTCTTCGCCGTGTTGACGGCAATTCGGTACAACCACGTATAGAACGCCGATTCGCCGCGGAATTGCGGCAGCGCACGATACGCCTTGATGAACGCGTCCTGAGCCACATCCTCGACCTCGGCGGGATCCCGCACGAGGCGCGAGATCAGCCGAATGATCTTGCGGTGGTATTTGGAGACCAGGAGTTCGAACGCTGCCTTGTCGCCCTTCTGTACGCGCTCGACCAGAGCCTGATCGATTTCTTTTTCACTCACCTGACAAATCCGTTAACTAGGGATGCAACGCGGAGCGATATTGTAGCGTTCCCGCGCCGGCCGCTGGTTACGGTAGGTAACCGTGCCGCCGTCAAACCCGCCCCGCCGCGCCCGCCGTTCTCGCCAGCACGGAAAGCGCGCTGAACGATGCGGCGTCGAGCGCATCGGCCGGAATCAGCAGCGGCCGGGCCCGCCGGGCACCCTGCCCGACCGACAGCACCAGCAGCAGGCTGCTCCAGTGCGCATGGCCCGTCACGCGGCCGCGGGCCAGCAGGCGCCCGGTGCGGCCAAACGCCGCGACTTCCCCGAATGCGTCGATCTGCAACTCGGCCGGCAGCCGGCGGGCACAGGCCCGCGCAGCGCACACGGCCAGCAGCGCGGCCGTCACGGCCGACACGCCTGCGCCGGCGGCAGCGCCCGCGCGCGGCGCCCAGAACAGGTAGGCCGACGCGGTAGCCGATGCGACGAACACGGCCAGCACGAGATACGACACGGCCGAGGCCCGCAACGCAAAGCGCTGCGGACGCCCGGCCGGAGCATCGAATGGACTCGTCAAGCGATTGCGGCGTCAGACGCGCTTGAACACCAGCGTGCCGTTGGTGCCGCCGAAGCCGAAGTTGTTCTTCACGGCTACGTCGATCTTCATGTCACGCGCGGTGTTCGCGCAGTAGTCGAGATCGCACTCCGGGTCCTGGTTGAAGATGTTGATGGTCGGTGGCGACACGTTGTTGTGCAGCGCCAGCACCGTGAACACCGATTCGAGGCCGCCCGCGCCGCCCAGCAGGTGGCCCGTCATCGACTTCGTCGAGTTCACGACGATCTTGTACGCATGCTCGCCGAAGGCCGCCTTCACCGCGTCCGACTCGTTCTTGTCGCCCAGCGGCGTCGACGTGCCGTGCGCGTTCAGGTACTGGACCTCGTCCGGGTTCACGCCGGCGTCGCGCAGTGCCGCGACCATGCAGCGGCGCGGGCCGTCCATGTTCGGCGCGGTCATATGGTACGCGTCGCCCGTCATGCCGAAGCCCGAGACTTCCGCGTAGATCTTCGCACCGCGTGCTTTCGCCGCTTCGTACTCCTCGAGCACCATCACGCCGGCACCCTCGCCCAGCACGAAGCCGTCGCGGTCCTTGTCCCACGGACGGGATGCGCTAGCAGGGTCGTCGTTGCGGGTCGACAGCGCACGCGCCGCCGCGAAACCGCCGATGCCGAGCGGCGACACCGTCGATTCGGCGCCGCCCGCGACCATCACGTCGGCGTCGCCGGCCTGGATCAGGCGCGCTGCGAGACCGATGCTGTGCAGGCCGGTCGTGCAGGCCGTCACGGCCGCGAGGTTCGGGCCCTTCAGGCCGAACATGATGCTCAGGTGACCCGAGATCATGTTGATGATCGAACCCGGCACGAAGAACGGCGAAATCCGGCGCGCGCCGCGATCGACGTAGGTCTGGTGCGTATCTTCGATCATCGGCAGGCCGCCGATGCCGGAACCGACCAGCACGCCGATGCGTTCCGCATTGGCTTCGTTCACTTCCAGCCCGCTGTCCTTGATGGCCTGGACGCCGGCGGCGATGCCGTAATGGATGAACGTATCCATGTTCCGGGCTTCCTTCGCCGGGATGTACTCCTCGGCGACGAAACCCTTCACTTCGCCCGCGAATTGGCAGGCGAGGTTCGACGCATCGAACTTCGTGACGGTGGCAATACCGGACTTGCCGGCGACGAGATTGGCCCAGCCGTCGGCAACATTATTGCCAACAGGCGAAATCAGCCCCAGGCCTGTAACAACAACACGACGGCGGCTCACGGTAACCTCTTTTCCATTATTGGATGACAAAAACAAAAGCCACAGTGGCCACAGGAACCAGCCCTGCGAGCCCTGTGGCTGTTAGTCCGTCCGGCGCGAGGCCGGCAGGATGGCGCGTCAATCGCGAAGATCGCGGCGACGTGGCGGACAAGCGCGAAAGGCGCTCGTTACGCCTTGACGTTTGCGCGAGCGTAGTCGATCGCTTGCTGAACCGTCGTGATCTTCTCTGCTTCTTCGTCCGGGATTTCCATGCCGAACTCGTCTTCCAGAGCCATCACCAGTTCGACGGTGTCGAGCGAGTCGGCGCCCAGGTCGTTCACGAACGAAGCTTCGTTCTTGATCTCGGCTTCGGCGACGCCCAGTTGTTCAGCGACGATCTTCTTGACACGTTGTTCGATGTTGTCCATTACCCCTCCGAGGGAAAGTTCAGATTTACAAGTGCGCGCATTTTATCAGGTTTGCTGACGCCAAAACGCGCGTTGGCTTGATGGTCGATCAAGCACCGATCCGCCTGAAAAACGGGATACGGCGCGGATGGTAAACGAAAATCGTTACGACATGTACATGCCGCCGTTCACGTGCAGCGTCGTACCGGTGATGTAACCGGCTTGCGGCGATGCGAGGAACGCGACGGCATGGGCGATGTCTTCCGGGCTGCCGAGGCGGCCGAGCGGAATCTGGGTCTTGAGCGCGGCCTGCTGTTCTTCCGGCAGCGTCTTCGTCATGTCGGTGTCGATGAAGCCCGGCGCCACGCAGTTCACGGTGATGCCGCGGCTGCCGATTTCACGTGCAAGCGCACGCGTCATGCCCGCCACGCCGGCCTTCGCAGCCGCGTAGTTGACCTGACCCGGGTTGCCGGCCGAGCCGACCACCGACGTGATGTTGATGATGCGGCCGCCACGCGCCTTCATCATCGGGCGGAGCACGGCGCGCGACAGGCGGAACACCGACTTCAGGTTGGTGTCGATCACCGCGTCCCAGTCCTCGTCCTTCATCCGCATCGCGAGCTGGTCCTGCGTGATGCCCGCGTTGTTGACGAGCACGTTCAGCGCGCCGAATTCCTTCACGGTCGCGTCGATCAGCGCCTCGGCGGCTGCCGCGTCGTTGACGTTCAGCACCGCGCCGCGGCCCGTGACGCCCGCTTCCGCAAACGCTGCGGTAATCGCAGCGGCGCCCGATTCGCTCGTCGCCGTGCCGATCACCGTCGCACCCAGGCGGGCGAGTTCGAGCGCGATCGAACGGCCGATGCCGCGCGATGCGCCGGTGACGATCGCAACCTGTTTATCGAGAGTCTTGTCCATGAATCGAATATCCGTCTCTTGAGAAAAGGCGCCGCGTCAGGCGGTCACCAGCTTGAGCGCTTCGTCGAGCGAAGCCGGATCGAATACCGACGCGCCCGTCAGGTTGCCGTCGATGCGCTTCGTCAGGCCGGCGAGCACCTTGCCCGGACCGCATTCGATCACGTGCGTGACACCCGTGCCGGCGATGTGCCGCACGCACTCGACCCAGCGCACCGGGCCTGCGGCCTGGCGCACCAGCGCATCCTTGATCGCAGCCGGATCGCTGACCACGGCGACGTCGATGTTGTTGACGACTGGAATCTGCGGCGTCTTGACGTCGACGTTCGCAAGATAGTCGCGCAGTTGATCCGACGCCGGCTTGAGCAGCGACGAATGGAACGGCGCCGACACCGGCAGCGGCAGTGCGCGCTTCGCGCCCTTCGCCTTTGCGATTTCGCAGGCCTTTTCGACCGCGGCCTTGTTGCCTGCGATAACGACCTGCGCGGGTGCATTGAAGTTCACCGCTTCGACGACGCCCGCTTCCGCGGCTTCGGCGCAAACCGCACGCACCGTGTCGTCATCGAGGCCCAGGATCGCGGCCATGCCGCCCTGGCCGACCGGCACGGCCGTCTGCATCGCCTGCGCGCGGAAGCGCACGAGCGGCACCGCGTCCTTGAACGCGAGCGCGCCTGCGGCGACGAGCGCCGTGTATTCACCGAGGCTGTGGCCGGCAACGATCGCCGGCGCCGGGCCGCCTGCCTGCTGCCACGCGCGATAGCACGCATAGGCTGCGGTCAGCATCACGGGCTGCGTGTTGGTGGTGAGGTTCAGCTCCTCGGCCGGGCCTTCGGCGATCAGCTTGCCGAGATCCTGATTGAGTGCATCGGACGCTTCCTGGAGCGTCTCGCGCACGACGGCCAGATCGGCGAATGCGTTGAGCATGCCGACCGCCTGCGAGCCCTGCCCCGGAAATACGAATGCAAATTTCATATCGTCCCCAATTGAATCGATTCGGACGGCGCGCACGAATGGCGCACCGATGGGATCCGCGCGCAGCAGTCGCGCGCCGCGGATCAGTAGCGGAAGACCGACGCGCCCCAGGTGAAGCCGCCGCCGACGCCTTCGATCAGCACGTGCTGGCCGCGCTGGATGCGACCGTCGCGCACCGCGGTATCGAGCGCCAGCGGGATCGACGCGGCCGACGTGTTGCCGTGCTGGTCGACCGTCACGACCATGCGCTCCTGCGGCAGGCCGAGCTTGCGGCAGGTGCTGGTCATGATGCGGATGTTGGCCTGGTGCGGAATCAGCCAGTCGATCTGCTCGGGCGCGAGATTCGCCTTCGCGAGCGCCTCGATCGCGACCTTCTCGAGCACGTTGACCGCGAGCTTGAACACGGCCTGCCCGTCCATGTACAGGAACGCGCTGCCTTCGATCACGCCGCGGTTGACGTTGCCCGGCGTGCAGAGGATGTGCGAATAGCTGCCGTCCGCGTGCAGCGCGCTGCCGAGCACGCCCGGCTCTCCCGACGCGGACAGGATGACCGCGCCCGCGCCGTCGCCGAACAGCACGCAGGTCGTGCGGTCCTTGAAGTCGAGAATGCGCGAGAACGTCTCCGCGCCGACGATCAGCGCCGTGCGGTGCTGGCCGCTGCGGATGAAGCTGTCGGCCGTCGCCATCGCGTACGCGAAGCCCGAACACACGGCCTGCACGTCGAATGCCGCGCCGCCGTTCTTGATGCCGAGCTTGTTCTGCAGCAGGCACGCGGTGCTCGGGAACACGTAATCGGGGGTCGAAGTCGCGACGATGATCAGGTCGATCGACTGCGGATCGATGCCGGCGGCTTCGATCGCGCGACGCGACGCCTCGAGCGCGAGGTCGCTGGTCGTGACGTCCGGTGCGGCGAAATGGCGCGCATGGATACCCGTGCGCGCAACGATCCATTCATCGCTCGTCTCGATGCCTTCCTTCGCAAGACGATCGGTCAACTGCTGGTTCGTGACGCGGTCAGGCGGCAGGTAGCTGCCCGTGCCGAGCACGCGGGAATAGAGAGTCGATTGGGCCATTTATGCTTTAGAGGATTGCGCAGCGGAAGGTTCGGCGTGATGGCCTGCGGCGGGGCTTGCATGGCCCGCGCCGCCCGAGTCGTGTTCGCCTTCGCCGAGCGACACTGAATTATCCGCCATCGCGCGCGCGAGGCGCTCCAGCACGCCGTTTTTGACGGCATCATACCCGCGTTTGATCGCCCACTCAAACGCGTAGGCATCGGCCGAACCGTGGCTCTTGATCACGAGGCTTTTCAGCCCCAGCAGCGCCGCGCCGTTGTACTGGCGGTGGTCGACGCGCTTCTTGAAACGCATCAGGACAGGCAGCGCGAGCAGCGCCATCAGCTTCGACATCAGCGAACGGCCGAACTCCTCGCGGATGATGTCCGACAGCATCTGCGCGAGCCCCTCGGACGTCTTCAGCGCGACGTTGCCGACGAAGCCGTCGCACACGATCACGTCGACCGTGCCCTTGTAGATGTCGTTGCCTTCGACGTTGCCGCGGAAATTAAGCGTGCTGGCGCGCAGCAGTTCGCCTGCGCGCTTGATCGTCTCGTTGCCCTTGATCACCTCTTCGCCGATGTTCAGCAGGCCGATCGTCGGACGTTCCTTGCCTTCGAGCGCCGCCACGAGTGCGTGCCCCATTTCCGCGAACTGCAGCAGGTGCTGCGGTTCGCAGTCGACGTTCGCGCCGAGGTCCAGCATCATCGTGTAGCCGGTCGGGTTCGGCAGGGCGAACGCGATCGCGGGCCGCTCGATGCCGGGCAGCGTCTTGAGTACGTAACGGGAAACGGCCATCAGCGCGCCGGTATTGCCGGCGGAGATGCAGGCCTGCGCCGCGCCTTCCTTGACGTGGTTGAGTGCGACGCGCATCGAAGAATCCTTCTTCTTGCGCAGCGCCACTTCGACAGGGTCGTCCATCGCCACGACTTCGGTGGCGGGAACGATGGTCAGCGCGGGATCGTCGAGGGCTTTCAGCTTTTTCAGCTGAGCGCGGATCGCGCTTTCGATGCCGACGAGCATCAGGTGCGCATCGGGATGCGCGCGGACGAACTTGACTGCCGCGGGAACGGTCACGGACGGGCCGTGGTCGCCTCCCATGCAATCGATTGTGAGCTTTACGGTCATGGAATGCGACGAATTTCAGGCACAAAAAAGCGGCAGTTGAATGCCGCCTTTTTGTTGAGCCAGGAAAGTGTCAAGCGAACCAGTTGTCACGCGAACGGCAAGCGTAGCGCGCAACGCGTGACTTGACGCTTAGTCGTTCTTCGTCTTGACGACTTTCTTGCCGCGGTAGTAGCCGTTCGGGCTGACGTGGTGACGCAGATGCACTTCACCCGTGCTCGGCTCGACTGCCAGCGGCGCTGCCGTCAGGAAATCGTGCGAACGATGCATGCCGCGCTTCGACGGCGACTTCTTGTTTTGCTGGACTGCCATGACTAACTCCTAAATAATTTTCCGGATTCTAACACAGCCCGATCCGGCGCTTAACTACCCTGGCCCAAAGCCTTTACGCCTTCCCGCGCCACAACTGCTTAGTGTTTCTTGGTGCCGTCACCGTCCTTCTTCAGCGCTTCCAGCGCTGCGAACGGATTCGGCCGTTTGCCTTCGTCCCCGGCTTCACCGGACTCTTCGTCCGACTCTTCCGCGGGACCGCTCGCACCCGACACGAGGCTTTCGTGAACTGCCGGGCAAACCTCGTGCTTGGGCACGAGCGGCAACGAAAGCAGCAATTCCTCTTCGATCAAGTCGACGAGATCGAACTGGCGTGAGCCCACGATCACATCGGCTTCATCGTCGTCGAGCGGAAATTCTTCAGCTTCTTCTTCGGTCGCGACGACCCGGTACGTCATATCGACGTCGAACGTCTGGTCGTACGGGCTCATGCAGCGCTGGCACGTGAGCCACGCATGGCCGTGCACCGCAAGGCGCAGATACGGCTGCTGCCCGTCGGCGCCGTCGTCCTGCAATTCCTTCTGGGTGAACCCTTCCGCCTGCCATGTGAAGACCGTGTCGCGATCTGGCGCGTCCGCGGGCACTTCGTTTAACATGCGCGGCAGTTGCGAGAGGCGCACCGCACCGGCTGCCTGCCGCCCGCTGCGGGCGAACTCGAACAGGTCGATTGCATGCGGATCAAGCGCCGCAGCCGGTTTGCCAGAAGAAGTGTTCATATGCGCTCCTGCCTACAGGCTGACTTGCGAATCCGGCTTGGTACCGCTCGCGTACGGCTCATCCACGGATGACGTACTTTACTTCCGAAGACCCGGCAGGCGCCACCACAACGGAAGCCTGCCGACGAAAAGCGGGAAAGCATACCTGTTTTACCTTTTGCGGTCAATCACTTAAGCTTGCGTCCGCGCAACGCCACACAACACCCGACGACTCACCGATCCAACCGACCATGCCGGATACCGTTTGCCGCCCGCCGCGGCTGATTCTTGCCTCCAGTTCACGCTACCGCCGCGCGCTCCTCGAGCGCCTCGGCCTCCCCTTCGACGTCGTGTCGCCCGACCTCGACGAAACTCCGCACGACGGCGAAACGCCGGCCGCGACCGCCCTGCGGCTCGCCGGCGCGAAAGCGCGCGCCGTCGCCGCCACCATCGACGCGCCGGACGGCGTGCTCGTGATCGGGTCGGACCAGGTCGCGACCTTCGACGGGCTCCAGATCGGCAAGCCCGGCACCCACGAGCGTGCGCTCGCACAACTCGTGTCGATGCAGGGCCGCGAAGTCGAATTCCACAGCGCGCTCTGCCTGTACGACAGCCGGACGGGCGAAGCACAGGTCGAGGACGTCGTCACGCACGTGCGCTTCCGCTCGCTGCCCGAGGCCGAACTCGACGCGTACCTGCGTGCCGAAACGCCGTACGACGTCGCCGGCAGCGCGAAGTCCGAAGGGCTCGGCATCGCGCTGCTCGACGCGATCGACTCGAACGATCCGACCGCGCTCGTCGGCCTGCCGCTGATCGCGCTCACGCGCATGCTGCGCGCCGCCGACTATCCGTTGTTTGCAATCACCCGTGGAGACCGCGCATGACCGCCGGCACGCTTTACCTCGTCCCGAACACGCTCGGCGAAGGCGACGAGTCGATGCTCGCGGCCGTCCTGCCCGCGGCCGTGCAGGCGCGCGCCGGCACGCTCGGCTATTACATCGGCGAGAACGCGAAGACGACGCGCGCCTTTCTGAAGAAGATCGGCACGACGCGCCCGATCCAGGAAATCGAGATCAGCGAACTGAACGTCAACACGCCGGCCGGCGCCATCGACCGGCTGCTCGCACCCGTGCTGGCCGGTGCGGACGCCGGCCTCGTGTCCGAAGCCGGCTGCCCGGCCGTCGCCGACCCCGGTGCCTTGCTGGTGCGCCGCGCGCACGAGCGCGGCGTGAAGGTGGTGCCGCTCGTCGGGCCGAGTTCGATCCTGCTCGCACTGATGGCATCGGGCCTGAACGGCCAGAGCTTCGCGTTCAACGGCTACCTGCCGGTCGACGCGGCCGCGCGCGCGAAACGCCTGCGCGAACTCGAGCAACTGTCACGCAAGGCGCGCCAGACGCAGATCTTCATCGAAACGCCGTACCGGAATCAGGCGATGCTCGACACGCTCGTCGCGACCTGCGCGCCGTCGACGCAGATCTGCGTCGCGGCCGACCTGACCCTCTCGACCGAGACGATCGCGAGCCGTACCGTCGCGGACTGGAAAAAGGCGCCTGCACCGAATCTGCACAAGCGCCCTGCGATCTTCCTGCTGCTGGCGAACTGAACGCGGCAGGCGAACCGCCCCCTGAACGGCGGGCCATCGCGGCCCGCCCGCCTCCGGTCAGCGCAGGCTGACCGACGCACCGCCGGCCGTCAGCGCCTTCATCGCGGCGCCGCCGACCGCC
This sequence comes from Burkholderia sp. AU33423, assembly GCF_002223135.1. NCBI lineage: Bacteria > Pseudomonadati > Pseudomonadota > Betaproteobacteria > Burkholderiales > Burkholderiaceae > Burkholderia > Burkholderia sp. AU33423. The sequence goes on along the minus strand of NZ_NKFH01000004.1, from coordinate 639,076 downwards.
GCGCCGAACTTGCGCGCGACGCGGTTCGTCAGGCTTTCCTTCACCGTATAGTCGACGAGATCCGGCGCCTTCAGCACGTCGCGCGCGACCGTGTCGGTCGTGCCGTAGCCGTCCGCAAGCCCGAGCTCGACGCTCTTCTCGCCGGTCCAGAACAGGCCCGAGAACATGTCGGGCGTCTCGTGCAGCCGCTTGCCGCGGCCATCCTTCACGGCCTTGATGAACTGCGCGTGCACCTGGTCGAGCAATGCCTGCGCATGCGCGTCCATCTTCGGCGTTTCCGGAGAGAACGGGTCGTAGAAGCCCTTGTTTTCACCCGACGTATGCAGGCGCCGATCGACACCGAGCTTGCCCATCAGCCCGGTAAAGCCGAACCCGTCCATCAGCACGCCGATCGACCCGACGATGCTCGCCTTGTCGACGAAGATCTTGTCGGCCGCGGACGCGATGTAATAGCCGCCCGATGCGCACATGTCGGTCACGACGACGTACAGCGGCTTGTCCGGATGCTTCGCGCGCAGCCGGCGGATCTCGTCGTAGACCATCCCGGCCTGCACCGGGCTGCCGCCCGGGCTGTTGATCCGCAGCACGACACCGACCGTGCCGTCGTCGTCGAACGCGGCGTCGAGCGCGGTATTGATGTCATCGGCGTTTGCGTTGACGCCAGCCGCGATCTCGCCGTCGATCGTCACGAGCGCCGTATGCCGCCCGCTCGACGAAAACTTCGAATCGCTCGAGAAATCGATCAGCGCGAACGCGAACAGCACGAATACGGCGAGGAACGCGAAGCGGAAGAAGATCTTCCAGCGCCGCGCCGCGCGCTGCTCCTTGACGGCCGCGAGCGCGATCCGCTCGAGCGCCGCGCGCTCCCAGTTCGGTTCACGGCTGTCGGGACGGGAGGAGGAATCCGGGGAATTCGGTTGGTCGGCCATGCAGGGTTGTCGTTAGTCGGTCGTAGCGGGAACGGCGGGACGCAGGTCGGCGTCGGGCACCCAGAATACCGCACGCCCGTCGGACGTGTCGCGCTCGTCGACCTCGACCGGCCGCAGGCGGCCACCCCGGCACGGGCCGCCGACGCACTTGCCGGTGTTCGGCTCGTAGATCGCGCCATGCGTCGCGCACATCAGGTAGAGGCCCGACGATTCGAAGAACTGCCCTTCGGCCCAGTCGAGCTCCATCGGCACATGCGCGCAGCGATTCAGGTAGCCGTATGCCTGGCCCTCGTAGCGCACGAAGAACACGACGGCCTGCTCGCCGCGCAGCGTCGCGTCGACGCGCACGCCGGCGCCGCCGTCGGCCAGGGCATCCGATGCGCACACGCGCACGGCGTCCGGCGCCGCGCTCATGCGTGCTCCCGCAGCCACGCGGCCAGCGCGCCGACGTCCGGCGCGACGAAGCGCGGCGCGAGCGCAGCCAGTGCGTCGGCCGTGTGCGCGCCGTACGCGACGCCGACGCCGGCGGCCCCGGCACTCGCGGCCATCTGCAGGTCGTGCGTCGTGTCGCCGATCATCACGGTGCGCGACAGGTCCTGCCCCAATTCGCGGGTCAGTTCGTGCAGCATCGCCGGATGCGGTTTCGAGAAGGTCTCGTCGGCGCAGCGCGTCGCATCGAACAGGCTCGTCAGCTTCGACTGGTCGAGCACGCGATTCAACCCGACTCGCCCCTTGCCGGTTGCAACCGCGAGCAGATAGCCCGTGTCGCGCAGCTCGGCGAGCAGTTCCCGCACGCCGGCAAACAACTCGATGCGCTGGTCATCGAGCAGATAGTGATAGCGGTAGCGCTCGGCGAGCCGCGAATAGTCGGACGGATCAAGGGTCGGAGCCGTAATCTGCAGCGCATCGCGCAGGCCGAGGCCGATCACGTAGCGTGACGCCTCGTCGGACGGCGTGGGCAGGCCGAGATCGCGGCATGCGGCCTGGATGCTGTGCGCGATGTGCGCAGTCGAATCCATCAGCGTGCCGTCCCAGTCGAAGACGATCAGGTCAAATTGCTGTCGAGCCATGCGGTTCAGGCGGTATCGCGCAGTGCGCTGAGTTGATCGAGGAAGCGCCGGCATTCGTCCGGCAGCGGCGCATCGAACTGCAGCGCCTCGCCGGTCAGCGGGTGGGCGAGGCGCAGCCGGTACGCATGCAGGAACATCCGTTTCAACGACGGCTGCGCATTCGCGCGCGCCAGCGCCTTGTTCAATGCGAAATCGCCATACTTGGCGTCGCCGGCGATCGGCAGGCCGAGATGCGCGAGGTGCACACGGATCTGATGGGTCCGACCCGTTTTGAGTTCCGCTTCGAGGAGCGCGTACTCGGGCCAAAGGTCGACGAGGTTGAACACCGTGTGCGACGGCAGCCCGTCGTCCTGCACCCGCACGCGGCGCTCCCCTTCCGGGGTCGAATACTTGAACAGCGGCGCCTTCACCGCGCGGCGACGCCCCCAGTCGGACTGCCATTCACCGTGGACGCACGCGAAGTAGCGCTTGTCCATCTTGTTCTCGCGAATCTGTTCGTGCAGGCCCACCAGCGCCGTGCGCTTCTTCGCGAGCATCAGGATCCCGGACGTCTCGCGGTCGAGCCGGTGCACGAGTTCGAGGAATTTCGCGCGCGGGCGCGCCTGGCGCATCTGCTCGATCACGCCGAACGCGACGCCGCTGCCGCCGTGGACCGCAACCCCGGCCGGCTTGTTGATGACGAGCATCGCGTCGTCCTCGAACAGCACGTCGAAGTGCGCGGGCGGCACGATGGTGGCTTCGGCACGCGCGAGGTCGGCGGCGGCCACGCGCACGGGCGGCACGCGGACGATGTCGCCGAACGCGAGCCGGTACTGCGCATCGACCCGGCCCTTGTTCACGCGCACTTCGCCGCTGCGCAGGATCCGGTAAATATGGCTTTTCGGCACGCCTTTACAGACGCGCAACAGGAAGTTGTCGATACGCTGACCGGCCGAGTTTTCGTCGATCTCGATCATCGATACCTGGCCGCTTGCGACCGAATTCTGGGATATTTTGCCTAACTCGTTCATACTGAATATAATTTTGCCCAGCCAGACGTTGCGGGCGGCCTCACCGGCCGGCCCGGACCAACCGGGCAAGGCGCAAGCGCAAACCGTTATTTTACTTGCGCCGGGGGTCTGCTGCTCGCCCCTAATTAAAGAGAAGCAGCAAGTTGCACGCACGGCGCCGCCCGTCGGCAAGGATCGCGCCCACAGGCGGATTCGGTCGGCAAGGCGCCGCGGTAACGGAAAGTTGGTTGAAAAGAATTTGATCGGCAGCCCGACGGCGCGAAGTGCGTCCGCGCAGGCTGCCGGTTGCGAAAATTACGGCGTTGCGCCCGATTTGGCCCCGCGAAGCGTGCGGGGCCTGGCGACGTCAAACCAGGGAAGTACACCCCAGGCGGGAAAGTCGGGCTGGATTCGATACTCCCCGCTGCGGCCCGAGCCGCAGCATCTGCCGCCCGTTGGCACGCGCGTCGCACGACGACGCGCCCCGCGGCAGTGCCCGGCCTCAGGCTTAGCGCGCTTTGACAGCGTGCGGTGTGTGGACGCCGTGCTTTGAAGCCGTGTTCGCAGGTGCCCTATGGCCGCCGGCCCCGTCTTTCGGGCCCAAGCGCCTCTTCAGGCAATTCTCCCCGCCATCGTTCCCGCTCCAGCGTGCTCGTGACAACACAACAAGGCGCGGCCTGCCGTCGTTCCCGCCCTCGCGACTGACAACCGCGAGGCGCCGCCAGCAGAGCCGCCTGGAGTCGTTCATGAAACGCATGCTGTTCAATGCGACGCAGCAGGAGGAGCTGCGCGTCGCCATCGTCGATGGGCAAAAGCTCATCGACATCGACATCGAAACCGCCGGGCGCGAACAGCGCAAAGGCAATATCTACAAAGGTGTCATTACCCGCATCGAGCCGTCGCTCGAAGCGTGCTTCGTCAACTACGGCGAAGACCGCCACGGCTTCCTGCCGTTCAAGGAAGTCGCCCGCCAGTACTTCAAGGACGGCATCGACATGCGCTCCGCGCGCATTCAGGATGCGCTGCGCGAAGGCCAGGAGCTGATCGTCCAGGTCGAGAAGGAAGAGCGCGGCAACAAGGGCGCTGCCCTCACCACGTTCATCTCGCTCGCCGGCCGCTATCTGGTGCTGATGCCGAACAATCCGCGCGGCGGTGGCGTGTCGCGCCGGATCGAAGGCGACGAGCGTCAGGAACTGCGCGAAACGATGGCGCAACTGCAGATCCCGGACGGCATGAGCATGATCGCCCGTACCGCAGGCATCGGCCGCAGCGCCGAGGAACTGCAGTGGGACCTGAACTACCTGCTGCAACTGTGGCGCGCGATCGAAGCGGCGTCGCAAAGCGGCAACCCCGGCCAGCCGATGCTGATCTATCTGGAATCGAGCCTCGTGATCCGCGCGATCCGGGACTATTTCCAGCCCGATATCGGCGAAATCCTGATCGACACGAACGAAATCCACGATCAGGCCCGCGCATTCATGGACATCGTGATGCCGGACAACGTCGCGAAGGTGAAGCGCTACCACGACGACGTGCCGCTGTTCTCCCGCTTCCAGATCGAACACCAGATCGAGACCGCGTACTCGCGCACGGTGCCGCTGCCGTCGGGCGGCGCGATCGTGATCGACCACACCGAAGCGCTCGTCGCGATCGACGTGAACTCGGCGCGTGCGACCAAGGGCGCGGACATCGAGGAAACGGCGACCCGCACGAACCTCGAAGCGGCCGACGAAGTCGCCCGCCAGCTCCGCCTGCGCGACCTGGGCGGCCTGATCGTGATCGATTTCATCGACATGGAATCGGCGAAGAGCCAGCGCGAAGTCGAGCAGCGCCTGAAAGACGCGCTCAAGCATGACCGCGCGCGCGTCCAGATGGGCAAGATCTCCCGTTTCGGCCTGATGGAACTGTCGCGCCAGCGCCTGCGTCCGGCCCTGTCGGAAGGCAGCCACGTGACCTGCCCGCGTTGTAACGGCACCGGTCACATCCGCGATACCGAATCGTCCGCGCTGCAGGTCCTGCGGATCATTCAGGAAGAAGCGATGAAGGAAAACACCGCGGCGATCCACTGCCAGGTGCCGGTCGAGGTGACCGCCTTCCTGCTCAACGAAAAGCGTCAGGAAATCAACAAGATCGAGTCGCGCTTCAAGGTCGGCATCGTGCTGATCCCGAACAAGCACCTCGATACGCCGCACTACAAGCTCGAGCGCCTGCGCCACGACGACGCCCGTCTCGACGATCCGCGCGCGTCCTGGAAGATGGCCGAGGAAGCCGCCCGCGAACTCGAGTCGGAAACCGGCTACAGCAAGCGCGCGGCGGAAGTGAAGCCGAAGCAGGAAGCCGCGGTCAAGGGCATCACGCCCGAGCGTCCGGCCCCGAGCCCGGCACCGCAACGCCCGGTCGAACCGGTTGCAGCGCCCGCGCCAGTCGCGCAGGCCAGCGGCGGCTTCATCGGCTGGCTGAAAGGTCTGTTCGGCGTATCGCCGGCGCCCGCACCCGCACCGGTCGCTCCGGCCCCGGCGAAGGAGCAGGCAGCCCGTCCGGCTCGCGGCGAACGCACCGAGAAGTCCGAGCAACGCGGCGAACGCGGCGGCGATCGCAACCGCAACCGTCGCGGCGGCGCCCAGCAGGCGCAAGGCGGCCGCGACCAGGTCGCGGCCGGCCGTGGCCAGCCGCAACGCCAGGAGCGCGAAGGCAAGGAAGTGCGCGAACCGCGTGAGGCTCGTGAGCCGCGTGAAGGCCGCGAACCGCGCGAGGGTCGTGAACCGCGTGAAGGTCGCGAGAACCGCGAAGGTCGCGAGGGCCGTAGCCCGCGCGAAGGCCGCGAGCCGCGTGAAAGCCGTGAGCCGCGCGAACCGCGTGAGAGCCGCGAACCGCGTGAACCGCGTGAACCGCGCGAGCGTGTCGAGCAGCCGGAAGGCGTCGAAGCAGCGGGTCGTGGCGAGCGCCAGGAACGTCGCGAACGCGGCGAGCGCCGCAAGCCGACCCAGCATGCGGCAACGCTGGAAACCGTCACCCGTGGCGAAACCCATCCGGAACCGGAAGCCGACAAGGCCGTCGCAGAAGCCCTGCCCGGCGCCGAGCTGGCAGCCGATGCGGAAGCCGGCGCGCGTGATGGCGAGGAACGTCGCCGTCGCCGTCGCGGCCGCCGCGGCGGTCGTCGCGAGCGCGAGGAAGACGGCTCAGTCGTCGACCACGCCGAGCAAGGCGCAGAAGGCGAAGTGACGGTGCAAGCAGTGACGCCGGAAGCACCGGCTGCTGCCGAACCGGCCCACACGGCCGCACCGGCAGTCGTCGTGGCAGCCGCCGCGGCAAGCGCCGTCGTCACCGAAGCCGTGGTCGAACGCCACGCCGAACCGGCAGCACCGACCGCTGTCGAGCCGCAGCCGGCACCGGTACACGTCGAAGCAGCGCCGGTCGAAGCAGCAGTGGTCGTCCAGGCGGCAGAACCGGCACCGGTCGCACCGGCCGTCGATACGGAAGCCGGTCCGGCTCCGGTCGCGGTTTCGCCGACCGACGCGTTCGAAGTGCCGGCAGCACCTGTCGCCGTCGCGGCGCCGCAGCAGGCATCCGTCGAGCAGGCCGCGCCCGCCGTGACGACCGAAGCCGCTCCGGTGGCTGCGGAGCCGGCCCATGTCGAAGCGGCGCCGGTCGAGGCCGCCGCCGCACCGGCACCGGCTCCGGCACCGGCTCCGGCCCCCGCCCAACCGGCAGCCGAGCCCGCTTCGGCGAGCCTGGATACCGTGCTGGAGCAGGCCGGTCTCGTCTGGGTGAACACGGACGCAAGCAAGTTCGCCGCTGCGCAGGAAGCCGCGTCGCGCCTCCCGCGTCCGGCTCGCGTGCCGCGCGAACGCAAGGCGCTGCCGCCGGTCGATACGGCCCCGATGCAGCAGGTCGAAACGACGCATCACTGATCGACGCATCGTCCGGCCAGGAAAAGCCCGCCTCCGGCGGGCTTTTTCATGTCCGCGCTGCGGGTTTCCGCCCACCGGACCGACCCGCCGCTTGCGGCTAAAATAGAGGTCTGGTTCGCACTTCTTTCAACATGTCCCGACGCATCATTCCCCTCGCCGACGTCAGCGGGATGCCGGACGTCTCCGGCGTCGCGCACGCCCCGGACGGCACGCTGGCCGACACGTTCGCCAGGCCGCTGCGCGACCTGCGCATTTCGGTGACGGATCGCTGCAACTTCCGCTGCGTGTACTGCATGCCGCGCGCCGTCTTCGACAAGGACTACCCGTTCCTGCCGCACAGCGCGCTGCTCACGCACGAGGAAATCGAACGCGTAGCGCGACTCTTTGTCGCACATGGCGTCGAGAAAATCCGCATCACGGGCGGCGAGCCGCTGCTGCGCAAAAATCTCGAATTCCTGATCGAGCGCCTCGCCCGCCTGACTACGCATGACGGCCGCCCGCTCGACCTGACGCTCACGACCAACGGTTCACTGCTCGCACGCAAGGCGCGCGCGCTGAAGGACGCCGGGCTCACGCGCGTGACGGTCAGCCTCGACGCGCTCGACGATACGTTGTTCAAGCGCATGAACGATGCCGAGTTCGCGAGCGCCGACGTGCTCGACGGCATCTTCGCGGCCCAGGCCGTGGGCCTCGCGCCGGTCAAGGTCAACATGGTCGTGAAGCGCGGCACCAACGACAGCGAAATCCTGCCGATGGCCGAGCGTTTCCGCGGTACCGGCGTGATCCTGCGCTTCATCGAATACATGGACGTCGGTACATCGAACGGCTGGAACATGACCGAGGTGCTGCCATCGGCCGACGTCATCGCACGGATCGCCGAGCACTTCCCGCTCGTGCCGCTCGATCCGCACACGGCGGCAGAAACCGCGCAGCGCTGGGGCTATGCGGACGGCGGCGGCGAGATCGGCGTGATTTCGAGCGTCACGCAGGCCTTCTGCGGCGACTGCACGCGCGCGCGGCTGTCGACCGAAGGCAAGCTGTACCTGTGCCTGTTCGCGTCGACCGGCCACGACCTGCGCGCACTCGTGCGCGGCGGTGCGAGCGACGCCGAGATCGCGACCGCGATCGCCCGCATCTGGCAGGCCCGCACCGACCGTTATTCGCAGCTGCGCGGCAGCGCGTCGGCCGACGCCGCGCCCGACGGCGCCGGCAAGCGGGTCGAGATGTCGTATATCGGCGGCTGACGCACGCTGCCCTTCCCGCGCTCCTACCATGCCCGCTTCCGCCTCTCCCTCGATCGCCGGCCTGCTGCTCGCAGGCGGGCGTGCCACACGCATGGACGGCGTCGACAAGGGCCTGCAGTTGCTCGACGACACGCCGCTCGCGTTGCACGTGCTGCGCCGGCTCTCGCCGCAGGTCGACGAGACGCTGATCAGCGCGAATCGCCATGCCGATCGCTATGCCGAACTCGGTGCGCCATTCGACGCGCGCATCGTCGCGGACGAAACCCCCGATTTCCCCGGCCCGCTCGCGGGCCTGCTCGCCGGCATGCGGGCGGCACGCGCGCCGCTCGTGGCGTGCTCGCCATGCGATACGCCCTATCTGCCGGCCGACCTCGTCGCACGGCTGCAGGCGGCGCTCGACGCGCAGCAGGCCGACATCGCCATGGCGGTGACCGTCGACGCACAACACGTGCGCTCGCCGCAGCCGACGTTCGCGCTGCTGCGCACGTCGCTGGCCGACGATCTCGCCGCCCGGCTCGCCGCCGGCGACCGCAAGGTGCGTGCGTGGTACGCACGCCACAAGACGGTCGAAGTCGAGTTTCACGACGAGCGTGCGTTTTACAATGCCAACTCCTGGCAGGAACTCGCCGCACTGGCCCGCCGCTGACGGCACCCGTGCGGTTCCCGCCCGCCGCACGCGAAACCCGCGCCCAGGCACCCTCCTCGCGCCACCGGCCACGAACCCGATACGCCTTGCGGCGCAGTCCGACTGATGATCACGCAATCCTCGCCCGCCCCCCGATCCGCACCCGATTCCGATGCCCCGCTGTCGCTCGCCGAAGCGCAGGCGCTCGCGTGCCGCTTCGCGATGCCGGTCGACGCGTGTGACACGGTGACGCTGCGCGATGCGCTCGACCGCGTGCTCGCGTCCGACGTGAACGCCCCGTTCGACATTCCCGCGTACGACAACTCGGCGATGGATGGCTATGCGTTCGACGGGCGCACCGGCTCGCACGCATCGCAGCAAGCGGAGATCGCGCTGACGGTCGCCGGCTCCGCGCTCGCGGGCCATCCGTTCGACGGCGCCGTGGCGGCCGGATCATGCGTGCGCATCATGACGGGCGCGCCGATGCCGGCCGGCTGCGACACGGTGATTCCGCAGGAACGCGTGCGCGTCGACGGCGACACGATCCACTTCGCCGCGCACGACTTCGCGCGCGGCGCGAACTGCCGCAAGGCCGGCGAGGATCTCGCGCGCGGCGCGTGCGCGCTTGCCGCAGGCCGCATCCTGCGGCCGTCCGATCTCGGCCTGCTCGCGTCGTTCGGTGTTACCGAGGTTTCGGTGCGCCGGCGCGTGCGCGTCGCCGTGTTCTCCACCGGCGACGAACTGCGCGAGCCCGGCGAGCCGCTCGGCCCCGGCGCACTGTACGACAGCAACCGCGGGATGCTGATCGCGATGCTCGAAAGGCTGCATGTCGACGCAGTCGATCTCGGGATCGTCCGTGACGACCCGGCCGCGCTCGAAGCCGCATTGCGCGGCGCGGTCGCCGCGCAAGCCGACGCGGTGATCACGTCGGGCGGCGTATCGGTCGGCGAAGCCGACTTCACGCGCGACGTCATGGCACGGCTCGGCGACGTAACGTTCGCCAGCCTCGCGCTGCGTCCCGGCCGGCCGCTCGCGTGCGGCACGCTCGCGCGCGCGGCCAAAGGCGCCGGTCACGCACTGTTCTTCGGGCTGCCCGGCAACCCGGTCGCGTCTGCCGTGACGTTCTACGCGATCGTGCGCCCCGCACTGCTGACGCTGGCCGGCGCGCAGGCCCAGCCGCCGGCGATGCATACGGCACTCAGCACGCAAGCGCTGAAGAAGCGCCCGGGCCGCACCGACTACCTGCGCGGCATCGCGACGCGCGCCGCCGACGGCCGCTGGCACGTCGCACCGGCCGGCTCGCAGAGTTCCGCGTCGCTGAGCGGCCTCTCGGCCGCCAACTGTTTCATCGTCCTGGGCCACGATACCGCGGCAGTCGACGCGGGCACCCCGGTCGACATCCTGCCGCTCGACGGCCTGATCTGAATTCCACACTATCGGTATATTTCTACGGGGGCAATCCGCACATGAAGAAACAAATTTCATCGATCGCCGCGGGGCAGACCGCAAAAGCGCTGATCCTCGTCTACCTGACGTTCAGCGTGCCGATCGTGCTGCTCGGCATTCTCGTCGCGTACGTCCGCTACGGGATGGTCGAACTGAGCACGATCCTGAGCGCGCTGCTGCTGAACGCCATCCTCGGCTTCGTGCTGCTCTGGATCGCATGCCACGCGTACAACTGGGTCGCATCGCGCTTCGGCGGCATCGAGATCGTGCTGTCCGACCCGCCGGAAGAAGCGTGAGCGGCACACCGCTGATCCGCGCGGCCCAAGCACGCGACGTCGGCGCGATTCTTGCGCTGATGCGCGAGCTGGCCGAGTTCGAGAAGCTCACGCACCTGTTCGTCGCGACCGAGGCCGATCTCGCCGACGCGCTGTTCGGCGAGCAGCCTGCCGCCGAGGCAAGGGTGGCCGAGCACGACGGCGCGATCGTCGCGTATGCGCTGTTCTTCCACAATTATTCGACGTTCCTCGGCCGTCGCGGCCTCTATCTCGAGGACTTGTACGTGCAGCCGTCGCAGCGCGGCACGGGTCTCGGCACCGCGATGCTGCGTCACCTCGCAGCCTTGGCCGTCGAGCGCCGTTGCGGGCGCTTCGAATGGTCGGTCCTCGACTGGAACCAGCCGGCGATCGATTTCTACGAAAAGATGGGCGCAACCGTGCTGCCCGACTGGCGCATCGTTCGCGTCACGGGCGACGCACTGGACACGCTCGCCGGGCATTGACCGCGAGCCGGCCACGCCGGCCATCGCGTCAAAAGAAAACGGGCGCCGCGGCGCCCGTTTTTGCTTTCCGGCCGATGTCGGCCATGTGCGTCATACGTCGTCCGAATCGGCACCGTCGGCCCCTTCCGCACCGAGCAGCCCTGCCGCCGTATCGCCCGGCAGCGCCTCGACCTGCTTCAGCTTGCGGTTCATCACGCGCGTGCGCTGCTCGGCGGCCTCGATCGAGCGCGTGACCGTTTCGAGCTGCGACTTCGTGCGCGCGAGCACGTCGCCGAACTTGCCGAACTCCGTCTTCACCGCCCCGAGCACCTGCCACACCTCGCTCGACCGTTGCTCGATCGCGAGCGTGCGGAAACCCATCTGCAGGCTGTTCAACAGTGCGGTGAGCGTCGTCGGGCCGGCGACCGTCACGCGATAGTCGCGCTGCAGCAGGTCGGTCAGCCCCGGGCGACGCAGGATCTCCGCATAGAGCCCTTCGGTCGGCAGGAACAGCAGCGCGAAATCGGTCGTGTGCGGCGGCGCGACGTACTTCTCGGCGATCGTGCGCGCCTCCAGCCGCACGCGTGCTTCGAGCGCGCGGGCCGCGTCCTCGACCGCCACCGCATCGGCACGCTCCTGCGCGTCGATCAGCCGCTCGTAGTCTTCACGCGGGAATTTCGCATCGATCGGCAGCCACACGGGCGGCGCGTCGCGCGTGCCGGCTTCGCGCCCCGGCAGCCGGATCGCAAACTCGACGCGCTCGCTGCTCTTCGGCACCGTCGCGACGTTCTTCGCGTACTGCTCGGGCGTCAGTATCTGTTCGAGCAGCGCCTCGAGCTGCACTTCGCCCCAGGTGCCACGCGTCTTCACGTTGGTCAGCACCTTCTTCAGGTCGCCAACACCCGCCGCGAGCGTCTGCATCTCGCCGAGCCCGCGATGCACCTGTTCGAGCCGGTCCGACACGAGCTTGAACGATTCGCCGAGCCGCTGCTCGAGCGTCGCATGCAGCTTCTCGTCGACGGTGCGGCGCATCTCCTCGAGCTTCGCCGCGTTGTTCGTCTCGATTTCCTTCAGCCGCTGTTCGAGCGTCGCGCGCACCTCGCCGATCCGGCGGTCGTTCGCTTCGGTCAGTTGCGTGAGCTGCCGGTTCAACGTGTCGCCGAACAGCCTGAGCGCGCCCGTCTGCTCCTCGCGCGCCTGCTGCGCCTGGCGCTGCACGCTTTCGCGCATCGCGTCAAACTGCTGCGCATTGCCGGCGACGAGCTTGCCGAGCTGCTGTGCAAAACCCTCGATCTGGTTGTTCTGCACAGTGGCCACGCTTGTCAGTTGCGCGGCGAGCGTCTGCTGGAGCTGCGCGAAGCTGCCGGCCAGCTCGGTGCGCGAACCGCGCGCGTTCTCGACGATCTCGCCGCGCAATTCGCGTTCGAGCCGCTCGACCGCGCGCGCCTGCGCATGCGCGGCGTCCTCGATCTGGTCGCCCAGTATCGCCGCATCGTCGTGGCGGCCACCGCCACGCACGAGCGCGACGATCGCCACCGCAAGCGCGACGGCCAGCACGACGACCGCCGCAAGCAACAACGTCATCGTCATGCGCGCGGCTTCCCGATCACGTCAGGGTTGATCGGATTCGGCGGCTGCCCCGCGCGCGGCCCCTCGCCCAGCGCGGCGATCAGGTTGTCGGCGGCGAGGTTCGCCATCGCGCGGCGCGTCTTTTCGGTCGCGCTCGCGATATGCGGCGTCAGCACGACGTTCGGCACCTCGAGCAGCGCCGGATGGACCGTCGGCTCGCCTTCGTACACGTCGAGGCCGGCCGCGGCGATCGTCCCGTTGCGCAGCGCGACGGCCAGCGCCGCGTCGTCGACGATCCCGCCGCGCGCGATGTTGGTCAGCGTCGCGGTGGGCTTCATCTTCGCGAGCTCGGCCGCGCCGATCGTGTGATGGTTCTCCTTCGTGTACGGCAGCACGAGCACGACGTGATCGGCGCGGGCGAGCAGCGCGTCCTTCGACACGTATTCGGCATTCAGCTCGGCCTCGATCTCGGGCGCGACCCGCGACCGGTTGTGATAGATCACCTGCATCCCGAAGCCGCGCGCGCGGCGCGCGAGCGCCTGGCCGATGCGCCCCATCCCGATGACGCCGAGCGTCGAGCCGTAGATGTCGTTGCCGAGGAAACCGTCGTACGCCCACTTCTGCCAATGGCCGGCGCGCAGCCAGTGCTCGGACTCGGCGATCCGGCGGGCCGCGGCCATCATCAGCGCCCAGCCGAAATCGGCGGTCGACTCGTTCAGCACGTCGGGCGTGTTGGTGCCGAGCACGTTCGCCGCGTTAAACGCGGCCATGTCGAAATTGTTGTAGCCGACCGCCATGTTCGCCACGACGCGCAGGCGCGGCGCTGCCGCGAGCTCGGCCGCGCCGACCGGATCGCCGGCCGTCAGCGCGCCGTCCTTGTCGGCCAGACGCGCGGCAAGCGCGTCGGGAGCGAGTGCGTCGCCGTTGTTCCAGTCGACGTCGAAATATTGCTTGAGCCGCTCGATCACGTCCGGAAAGATCGGACGCGCGACCAGGATCTTCTGCATCGCCATCTCCGCATGCCGCGGGCGGATCGCAGCGCGCCGTGCGCCACTGGAACCACCCGCTCTAGGTTGAAAATCGTCAGCTTACGCCGTGAAGAAGATCCACGACGTGAGCAGGAATACCGGTATCAGCACGACCAGCGCCCAGCCGAGATACGCGAAGAAGCTCGGCATCTTCACGCCGCGCGATTCGGCGATCGCCTTCACCATGAAGTTCGGCGCGTTGCCGATATAGCTGTTCGCGCCCATGAACACCGCGCCCGCGGAGATCGCGGCGAGCGTCGACGCGCCGGTCGTCATCAGCGACTGCGCATCGCCGCCCGCGAGGTTGAAGAACACGAGATAGGTCGGCGCATTGTCGAGGAACGACGACAGGATGCCGGTCGCCCAGAAGTACATCGCGTCGATCGGCTTGCCGTCCGGCCCCGTGACGAGATGGACGATCTGCGCGAATGCGCCGTCGGCGCCGGCACGCAGGATCACGATCACCGGCGCGATCGTCACGAAGATCCCCGCGAACAGCTTCGCGACTTCCTCGATCGGTGCCCAGTTGAACGCGTTGCCCTCGCGCGCGGAACGCGGCGTCAGCGCAAGCGACGCGAGCGTCACGCCCACGAGCGCGACGTCACGCACGAGATTCTGCAACGCGACGTGCGTGCCCCATACGTCGAACGCGATGCCCGGCTTCCAGATGCCGCTCATCAGCACCAGGCCGATCACGGCCGCGAGCAGCACGAAATTGATCTTGCCGTCGATCGACAGCCGCTCGCTGTCGGGCGTCGGGTCGAGCACGGCCGGCCGCTCCTCGCCGCCCTTCCGGTAGGAGTACGTATCGAGCGCGAAGAACAGCGTCAGCAGCACAACGCAGATGAACAGCATCGGCAGCGCGAGATGGGTGGTCGTCCAGAAGAAGCTCACGCCATTCAGGAAACCGAGAAACAGCGGCGGATCGCCGAGCGGCGACAGCGAGCCGCCCGCGTTCGCGACGAGGAAGATGAAGAAGATCACGACGTGCACAACATGCTTGCGGTTGTCGTTGGCGCGCAGCAGCGGCCGGATCAGCAGCATCGCGGCGCCCGTCGTGCCCATCACGCTCGCGAGCAGCGTGCCGAGCGCGAGGATCGCGGTGTTCAGCTTCGGCGTGCCGTGCAGGTTGCCGTTCACGCAGATACCGCCCGCGACCGTATAAAGCGCGGTGAGCAGCACGATGAACGGAATGTATTCCTCGAGCAGCGCATGCACGAGCGTGCCGAACGCGGTGCCGGCGCCGAATGCGAACGCGAACGGGATCAGGAACACGACCGCCCACCCGGCCGCGATCTTGCCGAAGTGGTGATGCCAGAACACGGGGGCGACGAGCGGGAACAGCGCGATGGACAGCAGGATCCCGGCGAACGGGATGCCCCAGAGAGCGGACAGCGTGGCACCGTCGAGCGTTGCGGCCGATGCAAGCGCGGGGACGGCGCCAAGCGCGATCCCCGACGCCATGCCCGCCCAGGCGGCATGTCGTTTCATGCAGAACTTCCTTGTTCGAGTGGTAGTGGATGCAGCAGGCGCGTCATGCGCCCCGTACGACGATCACGTGTACGCGGTACGGACCGTGCGCGCCCAGTACGATGGTCTGCTCGATATCGCCCGTGCGCGACGGGCCCGATACGAAGTTGACCGCGCGCGGCAATTCGCCGCGCTCAGAGCGGATCAGCGCAAAGGCGTCTTCATGACCGGCGACGATCCGCGACGCGGGAACGATCGCGATGTGCGTTTCCGGCAGCAGGCCGGCCGACGCATAGGTGTCGGGGCCGGACAGCAGCACCAGCGAGCCCGTTTCGGCAGTCGCGCAAAAGCAGCCGGTGAGGCCAACCAGATCGCCGTCGCGCGGCTTGCGGCATTCGACCGACAGGCCCGCACCCGCCCAGTCGAAATCGGCCAGCGTGCGCCACGCGATAGCCTGCGTCGGCAAGCCGTGAGCGGAAAGGTAACGAGCCGCGGCGGCCGGTACGTCGGCAAGCGTCGCGACTTCGTCGATCGTCGTCGACAGGCGTACCGCTTCGTCGACGAATGCAGCGACGAGATCGGCCGGCGCCGGCGGACGCGGGCCCTCCGGATGACGGGCGAGAT
The DNA here is from genome assembly GCF_002223135.1 of Burkholderia sp. AU33423. Classification (NCBI taxonomy): domain Bacteria; kingdom Pseudomonadati; phylum Pseudomonadota; class Betaproteobacteria; order Burkholderiales; family Burkholderiaceae; genus Burkholderia; species Burkholderia sp. AU33423. The sequence continues at coordinate 623,414 of NZ_NKFH01000004.1, read as the reverse complement.
AGTCGGAAACACCGTCGCGCTCGGCCGCATCGGGTTCGGCCGCACGCCCCTGCGCCGCGCGAATGCGCGCGAGGATCTGGCGACGGGCAGCGGAAGTGTCCATGAACGGTCCTCGTGACGTTGGCGGGCGATACCGTCGGATTATACCGGCCGCCCCCGCCGCCACGCAGCTTTGGCCGTTCGGCCGGCGCTTACTTCGACGCGTCTTCCTCGACCGGCTGCGCGATGCCAAACACCTGGCGCAGGTACGCGAGATACGCCTTGTCGTCGCACATGCTCTTGCCCGGCGAATCCGACAGCTTCGCGACCGGCTGGCCGTTGCAGCGGACCATCTTGATCACGATCTGCAGCGGCACGTAGCCGAGATCGTTGGTGAGGTTCGTGCCGACGCCGAACGCAAGCTTGCAGCGGCCACGGAACCGTTCGTACAACTGCATGACCCTCGGGATGTCGAGTGCGTCCGAGAACACGAGCACCTTGGTCCGCGGGTCGCAACGGTTCGTCTCGTAATGGCGCAGCATCCGCTCGCCCCATTCGAACGGATCGCCCGAATCGTGACGCGCGCCGTCGAACAGCTTGCAGAAATACATGTCGAAGTCGTTCAGGAATGCATCCATCCCGTAGACGTCCGACAGCGCGATCCCGAGGTCGCCGCGGTATTCCTTCGCCCACATCTCGAAGCCGTAGATCTGCGAATCGCGCAGCCGCGGGCCGAGCGCCTGGCAGGCCTGCAGGTACTCGTGCGCCATCGTGCCGAGCGGCGTGATGCCGTGCTTCATCGCATACAGCACGTTGCTGGTGCCCGCGAACTGCGGGCCGAGGCCGTCGCGCAGCGTAAGCGCGACCTCCTCGTGCCAGACCTTCGAGAAGCGCCGGCGCGTGCCGTAGTCGGCGATCTTGCAGTCGGCGAATTCGGGCTTCGCGCCGAGCAGCTTGATCTTCTCGCGCAGCCGCTCGCGGCCTTCGCGATAGTCGGGCTCGCGCTGGGTATTGCGGAAATACACTTCGTTGACGATCGCGAGCACCGGGATCTCGAACAGGATCGTGTGCAGCCACGGCCCCTCGATTACGACGTCGATCTCGCCATTGCCCTTCGGCGACGGCGTGATCGAGATGTACTTCTCGTTCAGGTGGAACAGCGCGAGGAAGTCGACGAAGTCGCTCTTGATGAAGCGCATCCGCCGCAGGTAGTCGAGTTCGACGTCGGAAAAGCGCAGCGAGCACAGGCCGCGCACCTCGTCGCGAATCTCGTCGATGTACGGCACGAGATCGACGCCCGGCGTGCGGCACCGGAAACGGTATTCGACGCTTGCAGCGGGGAAGTGATGCAGGACGACCTGCATCATCGTGAACTTGTAGAGATCCGTGTCGAGCAGCGAAGTGATGATCATGATGACGGCAGCGCCAATATCGTGACCGGCGCCGGCGCACCGCGCGCCGCCCGGTCTGTGGGTCATGTTACCCGAATGCGGGCCGGACCATCGTGAAACCGCCTGCCGCCCCGCTCCGGACGCACCGCCCGTTCCGGCGTACGCGCGACACGCACTGCCGCTGGCGCGCCCCTTCAGCGCCCCCTGCGAGGCCCCCATAAACTAATCACGAAACGATATAAGCCGGATAGCCGACCACGCCATGCGGGTTTTGCGCTTCAGTTACAATGCCGGTTTTGGCGCAACCGCCACCCCATATATACCGCCAAGCAGGAGCGTTTTAATGACTCACGTTGTGACCGAAGGCTGCATCAAGTGCAAATACACGGACTGCGTGGATGTGTGCCCGGTGGATTGCTTCCGTGAAGGTCCCAACTTTCTCGCCATCGATCCGGACGAGTGCATCGACTGCGCCGTGTGCGTCGCCGAGTGCCCGACCAATGCGATCTATGCCGAAGAAGACGTTCCGGGCGACCAGCAGCAGTTCACCGCGCTGAACGCCGAGCTGGCGAAGGACTGGCCGTCGATCACGAAGACCAAGCCGGCACCGGCCGACGCGGACGAGTGGAAGGACGTGCAGGACAAGCTGCACCTGCTCGAGCGCTGATCGCGCAGCGGCCGCAGAAATTTTTTTGTGCGCCGCGGCTCAAAAGTGTTGACGACCTGATCAACGCTCCATATAATCTCGTTTCTCTGCTGTTGTTGTTTGTTCCCCGATAGCTCAGTCGGTAGAGCGCCGGACTGTTAATCCGTAGGTCCCTGGTTCGAGCCCAGGTCGGGGAGCCAAAAGCGCAAAGGCCCGTTGAAAGTGGACGGGCTTTTTGCTGGTAGACAAACAAGCATGCAGATGTACCGATTTATTCCCCGATAGCTCAGTCGGTAGAGCGCCGGACTGTTAATCCGTAGGTCCCTGGTTCGAGCCCAGGTCGGGGAGCCAAATAGCAAAAGGCCCGTCATTCGACGGGCCTTTTGTTTTTCCGGTCCACCATTCCGCTTTCATCGCCCGGTCGCGCGCATGCTAGAGTCTCTGTCCCGCATTCGCATCCGGTTCCGTCGATGAAGCACCGCCTCCTCCGCTCAGCCCTCTTCGCCCTCCTGCTTTCCGCATTCGCCGCGGCACCGCTCGCGCACGCGGAGGAAGTCGGCAGCGTCAACACCCATTTCCGCGTCACGGGCTCCGATCGCGTGGTCGTCGAGGCGTATGACGATCCGATCGTGAACGGCGTGACCTGCTACGTGTCGCGCGCCCGCACCGGCGGAATCAAGGGCACGCTCGGCGTCGCCGAGGATCCGAGCGAAGCGTCGATCGCATGCCGGCAGGTCGGCCCGATCAGCTTCAAGGAGCCGCTCAAGCAGCAGACCGACGTGTTCAGCGAGCGCATGTCGTTCATCTTCAAGACCCTGCACGTCGTGCGCGTGGTCGACGTCAAGCGCAACACGATCGTCTACCTGACCTACAGCGACCGCATCGTCAGCGGCAGCCCGAAGAACGCCGTCACTGCGGTACCGATGCCGGCCGGCACGACGATTCCGGTCAAGTAAAGCCCGCGCCTGCCGGGCGCGCGAGCGATACACTGTCGATTCGACCGCTTCCGCGCCCGATCATGTCCGCCACCCGCCTTCCCGACTCCGCACGCTACTGGCGCACGCCGCTGCTGCCGGACGCGGATCTCCTCACGGCCACCTATCGCGATCACACCTTCGCACCCCACTGGCACGACGCGTACACGATCCCCGTGATTCTCGAAGGTGCGGAACGCTACACGTATCGCGGCAGCGGCTATGTCGCCGAAACCGGCTCCGTGCCCGTCATCAATCCCGGCGAGGTGCATACGGGGTCACGCGCGGCCGATGAAGGCTGGTGCTATCGCGTCAGCTACATGCCGGTCGAATTCATTCGCGAACTCACCTGTTCGATCGCCGGCCGCCCCCAGGATGCCCCGTGGTTTGCGCCCGACGTGATTCGCGACGCCGATCTTGCGGCCCGGCTCACGCTGGCGCACCGGATGATGGAGGCCGGCAGCGAGCGCGCATTGCCCTTGCAGACGCACCGGCAGCCGGCTCATGATCCGGCGAGCGGCGCACCGCGCATCTACGATCCGCTCGCCGCCGAAACGGCGATGCTCGACGCGTTGTCGACGCTGATCGTGCGCCATGCCGACGCACTGCCGCGACCGGCGCCGCTCGCAGCGGACGAACCGCGCGTCGACGCGATGCGCGAGCGTCTCGCTGCCGACCTCGTGTGCACGGTGACGCTCGACGAAGTCGCGCAGGCGGCCGGCCTGTCACCGTTCCACGCGGCGCGCCTGTTCACCCGCACGACCGGCATGCCGCCGCATGCGTGGCGCAACCAGTTGCGCTTGCAGCGCGCGCTCGCGCCGCTGCGCGCGGGCGTGCCCGTCGCCGACGTCGCGGCAGCCAGCGGCTTCGTCGACCAAAGCCACTTCACACGGCATTTCAAACGCATGTTCGGCGTGCCGCCCGGGCGCTGGCAGGCGAGCTGACGCGCAGCGTCCGACCCGCCATCGCGATACCGCCGGCATCGCCCATCCGGCGAGCGCAAGAACATACAAGCCGGCACACCCCCTGCCCGCTATCCTCCAGCTCATGGAGGAGCATCCTTTGAATCCGATACCCGCATCGCCTGCCCGCCGTCCATTGAACGAATGGCTCGACGGTGCGCGCGACACGATCCCGATGATGATCGGCGCCGCCCCGTTCGGCGTGATTTTCGGCACGCTCGTGGGCGGCGGCCCGCTCGCCGCATGGCATGGCGCGCTGATGTCGCTCGCCGTGTTCGCGGGCTCCGCGCAGTTCATCGCGCTCGGCCTGATCGCGGGCAGCGCGAGCTTCGTCGTCGTGCTCGCGACCACGCTGATCGTGAACCTGCGTCACCTGCTGTACAGCGCGACGCTCGCGCCCTATGTCGCACACCTGCCGCTGCGCTGGCGTGCGACGCTCGGCGCACTGATGACCGACGAGGTGTTCGCGGTCGCCTATGCGCACTACCGGCATTTTCCGCCGGGCGCGATCGGCCCCCACTACTTCTTCGGCTCGGGGCTCGCGATGTACCTGAACTGGCAGGTCTGGACGCTCGCGGGCATCGGCTTCGGCGCGGCATTCCCGGGCCTGCAGTCGCTTGGCCTCGATTTCGCGATGGCGGCGACCTTCATCGCGATCGTCGTCCCGCAACTCGGCACGCTGCGCTATTTCGCGGCAGCCGTGACGGCCGGCACGCTCGCGTACTTCTGGCAGGGCTGGCCGTACAAGCTCGGGCTGCTCGGCGCGGTCGCGGCCGGCGTCGCGATCGGTGTCGCGCTCACGTTGCTGCACGAACGCACGCGCGCCGGCTCGCGCACGGAGACCGCATCGTGAGCTACGCGCTGCTGATTCTCGGGATGGCCGTCATCACGTACGCGATCCGCTCGACGCTGTTCCTGTTCGGCGAACGGCTGACCTTCCCGCCGCTCGTGCGGACCGCGCTCGGCTTCGTGCCCGTCACCGTGCTGACCGCGATCATCGTGCCGATGGCCGTCTCGCCGCACGGCGGCGCGGCCGAGCTGACCTGGCGCAATCCACAGCTCGTCGGCGCGCTCGCCGCCGTGCTCGTGTCGGCCGCCACCCGCCGCCCGCTCGTGACGATCGCGGCAGGGCTCGCGGTGTTCTTTTTCTGGCAAGGGGTCGTGCTGCCCCACTGGCTGCCCGCCTGAGCAAACGCTCGGTCACGCGCGCTCAAGTTTCCGCCCGGCACGCCGATAAAGGGAATGAATACCCGCCACCGGCCTCGGCGCGCACGGTCAGTCGACGCTGCGCCCGTCCCGGTGCGCCGTGCCGGCCGCCGGCTTGCACGGGCCGCCATCGAGACGATTCATGGGCCAGATCACCCTTTCCCTCAAGGACGACACGCTCGAGTCCCTGCGCAAGGACTACGACGCGTTCGTCCGCGTGTCGCTGAAACTCGACCCGCAGTTCGCGACGCCGTCGTTCGAGGATTTCCTGCGCGCCAAGCTGCTCGACAACATGGTGCCGCTGACCGAACACGCGGTGCAGCGGATGCTGCAGGGCGGCCAGTACGCGTGGGCAAAACGCACGCTCGACAAGGAATTTCCGGACGTCGTCGCGATCCTGATGCGACAGGCCGGCGAATTCGGCTTCGGCTTCGCGTCGCGCTCCGAATGGACCCCCGACGAACTCGCGAAGGCTTGCCGCGACTGGGCGAAAGCGATCGTCGCCGAAGCGCAGGGCGACCCGTCGCTGATCGATCCGCTCGCCTCGCAGATCAAGGGGGCGGCGCAAGACATCCAGACGCTCGAGGAACTGATGCAGACGCCTGCGTGGCGGCTCGCGGAATCGCTGCGACAACGGGTCTACGAGGCCAAGCTCGCGTGCGAGATGAGCGTCGGCAGCACCGCGCGCGACAAGCTCGGCGAACTACGCGGGCTGCTGCGGCTCGGGCTCGCGCACGGCTCGTTCCAGAAGCAGGAAGCGCAGCAGATCATGGAGTACCTGCGGCTGCTGAAGCCGGAGATCTTCGTCGAGGAACCGTACGACGTCTTCGCCCGGCTCGCCGCGTGGCTGCGCAGCGTATTCACCCCGACGGCCGCACGGCCGGCGCAGGGTCAGCAGGGCCAGGGGCAAAGCCAACGGCGGCCGTAACGGCGCGCCCGATCGCATCGACAGATGAAAGCGGCCCGGTTCGCGCCACGCGAACCGGGCCGTCGGATGGCCACCGTCGCGACGCGCCGTCGAGGACGAGCGTCGCGCGGCGCCGGCCACCGCTTACTGCGTGGCGCCCTGGGCCGATGCACCGCCTTCCGCGCCGACCGACGCACCGCCTTCGGTCGCTTCGCCAGCCTTCGCCTTGGCCGAACCGACATGGCTCTTGGCCGACTTCGCGGCATGCTTCGTGTGCTTCTTGGCCGAGTGGACGGCCGACGACGCCGACTCCTTCGCGCCATCGGCTGCCGCGCCGACTGCATCGGTTGCGCCGCCTGCCGCATTGCCCGACGCGTTCGCGCCCGCGCCGCCCTGCATGCCGGCACCGGCACCTGCCGCCGGCGTCTGCGCCTGTACGCCGGCACCGGCTGCGCCCTGCACCGCCGTGCCCGTCTGGGCAAATGCGGCCGAAGTGGCGAACGCCGTCAACGCGGCACCGATCAGCATCGTACGAATCTTGGACATGGCAATTCTCCTCAGGAAGTTGTGAGCCCGAACCGCAGCGATGCGGTCCGTTGCGTCCCCCGCCGCAACACGCAGCAGGTACGACAGAAGACCCGCGGCCCGCGCGGCCGGTTCTCGAATCTCTCAGACTGTTACCCACCGTTTCATTTGCTGACGAATGGCTCACACTCCCTAACAACTGCGGGCGGCGGCCGACCGCGCTCGCGCGCCGGCCCGCGGTGCCGTATGATGCGAGGCGATTCCTCCCGCGCTTTGCGCACCTTCTTCGTCATGCCCAATCTGGATTTCACGCTGACCGGCGAATACGTCGAGCTGCACAACCTTCTCAAGATCACCGGCCTCGCGGACAGCGGCGGCACCGCGAAGCTGATCGTCGCGTCCGGCGCGGTGAAAGTCGACGGCGCGGTCGAGCTGCGCAAGACCTGCAAGATCCGCGCGGGCCAGGTCGTCCTGCTCGGCGACACGCGCATTGCCGTGCGCGAAGCCTAGGGCCGACGGTTCCCCCTGCCTGCGACATGGCCATCGGCGCGCGCGTTCGACACCGTTCGAATAAAGCCGTAAGCTAACCGTCTCTCAAAATAAATACATATAGCGCGGGCCCGCACCCGCGCGAGCGCCCATTCCATGTCGCATTCCGGTCTTACGCGGACGGCCGCCGCGCCGCCGTCCCTGTCCAGTCATGCCGCCGATACCGCGCGCCTCGCCGCGCCGCTCGCGATCGCGCAGCTCTCGCAGATGGCGATGAGCGTCACCGACACGGTGCTGCTCGGCTCGCTCGGCCCCGATTCGCTCGCGGCGGGCGGGCTCGGCGCGAACTTCTTCTTCGTCATCGTGACGGTGCTGCAAGGCGTGCTGTCGTCGGTCAGCGTCAGCGTCGCGCATGCGCGCGGCGCGAAGGCCGATGAGCGCGTCCCGCACATCTACTGGACCGGCTTCGCGCTGTCCGTGCTGCTCGCGATTCCGGCCATCATCGCGCTGTCGCTGTCCGAACCGATCCTGCTGATGTTCCACGAGCCGCCGCTGCTCGCGCATCACGTCGGCGAATACACCGGTATCCTGCGCTTCGCCGCGCTCGGCAGCCTGATCGGCGTCGGGCTGATGCGTGCATTCCTGCCGGCGATCGGCGCGGCGCGCCGGCTGCTGTGGGTATCGATCGGCGGTGTCGGCGTCAACGGGGTGCTGAACTACGGGCTGATCCACGGCGCGTTCGGGCTGCCGCGCCTCGGCTTCCTCGGTTCGGCCGTCGCAACGACGATCACGATCTGGCTCACCGCATTCGCCCTGATCTGGCTGCTCCACGGCCGGCAACGCTTCCGCCATTTCGTCACGGCCGCACGCCCGAAGCTGCCGATGATGGGCGAACTGATCGGCATCGGCTGGCCCGTGGCGATCACATACGGAGTCGAGTCGACGCTGTTCCTCGCCACCGGCCTGACGGTCGGCGTGCTCGGCGCGACGTCGCTGGCCGCCCACCAGATCGCGCTGAACGTCGCGTCGGTGGCGTTCATGGTGCCGCTCGCGATCGGCCAGGCCGCCAACGTGCGGGTCGGTTACTGGGTCGGCGCAGGGGCGCCCGTCGCCGCGCGGCATGCCGGCTTCGTCGCACTCGGCCTCGGTGTCGCGTTCATGACGCTGTCGGGCATCGTGCTGATCGTCGCGCCCCATGCGATCGTCGGCCTGTACCTGAACCTCGACGATCCGGCCAACGCGGCCACCGTGTCGCTCGCCGCGTCGCTGCTCGGCATCGCCGCGGTGTTCCAGATCGTCGACGGCGCGCAGACCGTCGGGTCGGGTGCGCTGCGCGGCCTGAAGGACACGCGCATCCCGATGCTCGCGGCGACCCTCGGCTACTGGGGCATCGGCTTTCCGACCGGCTACTGGTTCGCGTTCCACGTGGGCCTCGGCGCCCGCGGCCTCTGGTGGGGCCTCGCGGCCGGCCTCGCCAGCGTGGCCGTGCTGATGGCGTGGCGCTTTCATCTGAAAAGCGCGTCGCTCGTGACGTCGTCGCACTGAGCGCGACAAGACGCGAAATCCGGGCCGGCGCTATGCTAGTCGGCTGAACACCTCGAGACGCCGCGCAAGCGGCGCGACTGCCTCACGATACGTCTGATTACGTCTGATGCCGCGCGACCACGCGCGGCCTTTCCCCTTTTCTGGAGGAGTGGATCATGAACGAAGCAGTTCGGATGGAACGCGATACGTTCGGCGAGATCGCCGTGCCGGCCGACCGGCTCTGGGGCGCGCAGACCGAGCGCTCGCTGCAGAATTTCCGGATCTCGACCGAGAAGCAGTCGCCCGAGCTGATCCACGCGCTCGCGATCGTCAAGCGCGCGGCGGCGGCCGTGAACCAGTCGCTCGGCGTGCTGGCCGACGACAAGGCGCGCGCGATCATCGACGCGGCCGACGAGATCATCGCCGGCAAGCATCCGCGCGAATTCCCGCTCGCCGTGTGGCAGACGGGCTCCGGCACGCAGACCAACATGAACCTCAACGAGGTGATCGCGAATCGCGCGAGCGAACTGATGGGCGGCGAGCGCGGCGAAGCGCGCAAGGTTCATCCGAACGACGACGTGAACCGCGGCCAGTCGTCGAACGACGTCTTCCCCACCGCGATGCACGTCGCGGCCGCGTACGCGATCGTCAACCACCTGCTGCCGGCGCTGCGCACGCTGCGCACGACGCTCGATGCGAAGTCGAAGGCGTTCGCCGACATCGTGAAGATCGGCCGCACGCACTTGCAGGACGCAACGCCGCTCACGCTCGGCCAGGAGTTTTCCGGCTACGTTGCGCAGCTCGACCAGGGCATCCGTCACGTCGAATCGGCGCTGCCGCACCTGTACGAACTCGCGCTCGGCGGCACCGCGGTCGGCACGGGGCTGAACGCGCATCCGGAGTTCGCGGTGCGCGTCGCCGATGAAATCGGCCGGCTCGCGAAGCTGCCGTTCGTGACGGCGCCGAGCAAGTTCGAGGTGATGGCGGCGGCCGACGCGCTGGTGTTCGCACACGGCGCGCTGAAGACGGTCGCGGCCGGCCTGATGAAGATCGCGAACGACGTCCGCTGGCTCGCGAGCGGGCCGCGCTGCGGGCTCGGCGAACTGTCGATTCCGGAAAACGAGCCGGGCAGTTCGATCATGCCGGGCAAGGTGAACCCGACGCAGTCCGAAGCCGTGACGATGCTGTGCTGCCAGGTGTTCGGCAACGATGTCGCGGTCAACGTGGGCGGTGCGAGCGGCAATTTCGAGCTGAACGTGTTTCGGCCGATGATCGCGCACAACGTGCTGCAGTCGGTGCGGCTGCTCGCCGACGGCGCGCAGAGCTTCAACGACCACTGCGCGGTGGGCATCGAGCCGAACCGCTCGCGGATCGACCTGCTGCTGAACGAATCGCTGATGCTCGTGACGGCGCTCAATCCGCACATCGGCTACGACAAGTCGGCGCAGATCGCGAAAAAGGCGCACAAGGAAGGCACGACGCTGAAGGCGGCCGCGCTCGCGCTCGGCTACCTGACCGAGGCGGAATTCGATGCGTGGGTACGTCCCGAGCAGATGATCGGGTCGCAGTAACGGCAAGAAGAAGCAGGACGACGGGCGCGGCGCGATGCGGCGCCCGCAGCGGTCAGACCGCGCCCTTCGCGACCTCTTCCGGTTTCATCTCGACGATCTTGTCGAGCGCGGCCCGCACGTCGGCCGCATATTTCGCGAGCACCTTCTGCTCGTCGGTCTCGGGCACGAACGGCGGCACCGGCACCGGGTTGCCGTTCTCGTCGACCGCGACGAACACGACGAGGCAATCGGTCGTCTGACGCAGCATGCCGCCCTTCGGATCGCCGGCATGCACGGACACATGGATGTGCATGCTGGTGCGGCCCGTCGCGACGACGCGCGCCTTCAGCTCGACCAGATTGCCGACCATGATCGGACGCTGGAAACGGATGTTGCCGACGCTGACCGTCACGCAATAGCGGCTCGACCAGACGGCCGCGCACGCATACGCGACCTCGTCGATCCACTTCATCAGCGCGCCGCCATGCACCTTGCCGCCGAAGTTCACGGACGACGGCTCGGCGAGGAAGCGGAATACGGTTTCGGTGCGGTCGAGGGCGGCCGGTACGGGGGACGGTTGGGACATCTTGTTGGCTCCAGGCGGCAGGGGCGCTGTAATCGGGCCATTATACGTTGCGCTGCGGCAACGCGTCGCGGGGCGCCCCGTGTGGCGCGGCTGCCGGGGATTGGCCCGGCGCGCGCACAGCCGGCACCGGTCAGCGGCGCACCGTGATGCCCTGATCGATCGTTCCGTACATCTCGATGCTGCCGCCACGCTCGCCGGACGCGCCCGCACCGCCCTGCGCACAGGCCGCGCAGACGAGCGCGGCCGCCAGCAAACAGAAAATCGTCTTCATCGTTGCATCGTGTCACGTGCGGCCGCCCGCTGCAGCCGCTTTCGGCCATCATTCTACGCGCGCCCTGCAAGCGGCCGCAGCCCGGTTCCGCCGCGTCGACGACGCCCGCGCCCGTGCATCCGACATTTCAGTCAAAAGCGAAACATCGAATGCGCGCGCCCACTACACTGAAGATCATCCCGCCTGACGAGACACGACGATGACCGACCAAGACGACCACCACTTTCCGGGCCTGAGCCGCATCGGCTCGCTGATCGCCGACCCGGGGCGCGCCGCGATGCTGTGGGTGCTGATGGACGGCAGCGCAAGACCGGCAGGCGAGCTGACGATGATCGCGGGGCTGTCACCGTCCGCTGCAAGCGCCCACCTCGCGCGCTTGACCGAGGGCGGCCTGCTCGCGCTCGACGTGCGCGGCCGGCACCGCTACTACCGGATCGCATCGGCCGACATCGCGGCGTCGCTCGAGGCGCTCGCGAACGTCGCGCGTGCAGCCGCGCCGCATCGCCCGGTTCCGGCGCCGTCCCGCACGGTCCCGGCCGAATTGCGCTATGCGCGCACCTGCTACGACCACATGGCCGGCGAACTCGCGGTGCGTATCTTCGACGGGCTCACCGCGCGCGGCTGGCTGCTTGCCGACGGCGATGCGATCGAAACCACCGAACTCGGCACCCAGGCGCTCGCGCAATGGGGCATCGACGTCGCGCAGCAACGCACGCGCCGGCGCCGCTTCGCATGCGGCTGCCTCGACTGGAGCGAACGGCGCTCGCATCTCGGCGGCGCACTCGGTGCGGCGCTGCTCGAGAGCTTCTGCGCGCACGGCTGGATCGAGCGCGCCGCACGGCCGCGTGTGCTGCGCGTCACGGTGCCCGGACAGCAGGTTTTCGACGGGTGGCTTACGTCCGCTTGACGCCTGGATTGCGTCTGCACGACAACGGCGCGCGATCGACAGGTTTTGTTACATCGCGTGCCATTCGACTTACAAAACACCGAGCATTGAAACAGGCCGAGCGGATATTGTGAACTCAACGGCACGAATCGACGCGCCGCGATAATGACGAAGACGCTCACCATGGCCACCCTGTTCACGCTCAAGCGAACCGCCCGCTGCACGCTGGTCGCGTTCATCGCGCTTGCGGCACTGCCCCCCGCATTCGCGCAATCGGCCGGCGCCCCGCCCTATGCGGCGGCGGCACGGCAACCGGGCGGCGATCCGCCCGGTCGTGTCGCGCGGCTCAATTACCTGTCGGGCGCCGTGACGACCGAACCGGCCGGCACCGATACGTGGTCGTATGCCGCCGTGAACCGGCCGCTGACGACCGGCGACCAGCTCTGGAACGATGCCGGTGCGCGCTCGGAACTGCACATTGGCTCGACCGCGGTGCGGCTCGGTGAATCGACGAGTGTGTCGGTACTGAACCTCGACGACACGACGACCCAGCTGAAAGTGGGGCTCGGCACCGTATCGACGCACGTGCGCGATCTGCCGGCCGGCGGATCGTATGAAATCGACACGCCCAACCTCGCGCTCGGCATCACGGGCCCCGGCGACTATCGCGTCGACGTCGCGCCGAACGGCACGAGCACGACGGTCACGGTGCGCAGCGGCAGTGCGACCGTCTACGGCAGCAATGGCCAGTACCCGCTGTCGCCCGGGCAGCAGGTCGTGTTCACGGGCACCGACCTGCAGGTCGCACAGCAATCCGCCGCCCCGGGCCCCGATCCGCTCGACCAGTGGGCCGCCAGCCGCGACGCGGCCGAGGAGCGCTCGGTGTCGGCTCGCTACGTGTCCCGCGACATGCCCGGCTACCAGGATCTCGACGCGAACGGCACATGGCGCGAAACGCCGAATTACGGCCAGGTATGGGTGCCGAACGACACGCCGGCCGACTGGGCGCCGTATCACGACGGCCACTGGATCTGGCAGGCACCGTGGGGCTGGACGTGGGTCGACGATGCGCCCTGGGGTTTCGCGCCGTATCACTACGGCCGCTGGGCATACGTGGACGATAGCTGGGCCTGGGTACCGGGCCCGCTGGTCGTCAGCCAGCCGCCGGTCTATGCGCCGGCACTGGTCGCGTTCGTGGGCGGGGGCGGCGGCCCCGACTGGAGCGTCGCGCTCACGGTGGGCGGCGTCGCCGCGGCCGGCTGCGCGTGGTTCGCGCTCGGCCCGGGCGAACCGTGGCATCCGGGCTGGGGCGGCTGGAGCCCGCACTACTACGACCGCGTGAACCGCAACATCGTGGTGAACAACGTCAACGTGAACAAGACCGTGAACGTGACGAACATCACCAATATCACCAACATCAACAAGACGTACGTGAACTTCCGCGCGCCGCACGCGATCACGGCCGTACCGGCCTCCGCGTTCGTGCACGGCCAGCCGGTCGCGCACTTCTCGCAGCACGTCGATCCGCAACAATGGCGCAACGCGCACGTGACGCCGGGGACACCGGGCATTGCGCCGGTGCGCCAGAGCTTCACGGGCGGGCTGCGCAATGCGAGCTACCGTCCGCCTGCAGCGATTGCCCAGCACCCGTACGTCGCGACGCGCAATCCCGCCGTGCCGGCCGCGTATCTCGACCACGCGGCGGCCCATCTCGCGCAGCAAGGCGGACGCGTACCGGGTGCCGGCGCACCTGTCGTGAAGACGAACGTGCCGGCCGACTATACGGCTCGCCCGGTCCGCGTTCCGGGCAAGCCGGACGGCGGCGCATGGGCGATGCACAACGTGCAGCTCGTGAATCCGCACGGCCCCGTCGTGCAACCGGCTCGCGCGCCTCGCGAAGGCCAGCCGGCCGCCGTGCAGGCCGGGCGGCCGGGCACACCGATACCGGGCATGCCGATACCGGGCACGCCGAATGTCGCGCGGCCGGCGAACGGCGAAACCCCCAACGCACCGCGTTTCGCCAACGGCGGCATGCCGCAGGCGCCCGGCAACCCGGTGCCGCATCAGGCATTCGGGCCCGGCAACGGCGTCCCGCATCCGCCGGTCGCGAACAACGGTCCGGCGGGCATCGGCAATGCACATGCGGCCGAGACGCCGTCACCCGCGTGGATGCAGCCGCACACACCGATGGAACGTCAACGCCCTGCTCCGCCGACCGCGCTCCACGCGGCGGGACAGAATGCGCTGCCGCCCGTGCGGAGCGCGGCGGTGCCGCATCCGGAAGGCGTGCCGACGCCGCAGGGCGCGCAGCCCGGCAGCCGGAACGAAGCGCCGCGCGCCCTGCCGCAACCGCGGCTCGACAGCACGGCGCAGATTCCGCAGCCGCGTCCGCGCCCCGATTTCCAGTCGCCGGCCCAGCATGGGCAATCGCAACCGGAACGGGCGGCAGCTGCGCCGCAAGCGCACCCCGAATTCGCACAACCGGCGCCGCATCGCGAAGTCGCGCCGCCCCGTGTGAACGAGTACCGTCCGCCGGCCCCCGCCGTGCATGACATGCCGCGCCCGCAACCGCAGGCGCCGCGCATGGAGCCGCGGCCACAGCCCGCGCCGCGTATGGAGCCGCGACCGCAGCCGGCGCCACGCATGGAACCGCGCCCGTCGATGCCCGCACCGCGCATGGAACCGCGGCCGCAACCGGCACCGCACGTCGAGGCGCCCCACCCGAGCAACCCGCCGCCGCAAGGCGGTCACGAAGAGCGGCATCGCCAGTAAGCGCCGCAAACGTGAAACAAAAAGGCCCGACCGGGATCAGCCGGTCGGGCCTTTTTTCTATGGGGCGCGGCTCGATGCATCCGCGCGGCCCGGCTTGCTCGATCAGACCGCCATCGGCGCGGTCAGCGGCTCATGGTGGCGGTAGCCGATGAGCGAGAAATCAGACGGCTCGATCTGTTCCAGCCACTCGGGCGCGTAGACGCCCGTCTTCGCGTATTCCGGCACGCGCTCGGCAATCTCGAGCCGCGGGCTGTCGTAAGGCTCGCGCGTGAGCTGGCGCTGCAGCATGTCGAGCTGGTTCTCGTAGATGTGCGCGTCGCCGATGAAGTACGTGAACCAGCGCGGCGTGTAGCCCGTCAGCCGGCCAACGAGTTCCAGCAGTGCGGCCCCTTCCGTCAGGTTGAACGGCGTGCCGAGGCCGACATCGTTGCTGCGGATGTACAGGCACAGCGAGATTTCGCGCTTCGTCGCATTCGGCAGGAACTGGTACAGCAGGTGGCACGCGGGCAGCGCGATCTGGTCGAGCACGGCCGGATTCCACGCGTGAAACAGGATGCGGCGGTCGGACGGATTCTCCATGATCGTGTCCAGGCACTGGCGCAACTGGTCGATCGCCTTGTACAGCAGCACCTTCGGCGCACCGTCTTCGTCGAAACGCGTGACGATCCGGAAGCCGCGGCGCGTCGCATCGGCGATCTGCGCGTCGGCGCCCGCGTCGAGCACCTTGTAGCCCGGCCACTGGCGCCATTGCACGCCGTACACGTCGCCGAGATCGTCGACGCCCTGGCGATACGGGTTCGCGAGCCATTGCGCGTTCTCGTTCGCGTTCGCATCCCACACCTTGCAGCCGAGCGCGCGGAAATCGGCCGCGCTGCGCGTCGCGCGCAGGAAGCCGACCAGTTCGCCGATCGCGGACTTGAATGCCAGCTTCTTGGTCGTCACGGCCGGGAAGCCTTGCTGCAGGTCGAAGCGCAGCATCGCGCCCGGCATGCTGATTGTGCGGATCCCCGTGCGGTTCTCCTGCCAGGTGCCGGTATCGAGAATGGTACGAACGAGATCGAGATACTGTTTCATGCGGGTTCCTTCGGCCGCGAGGGCGGCCGTACCCGCCAATTTTAGCAAGCGTGGTGAGGAAGCTCCGGCGACGGCGCTGAAAACCCTGCCAGCGTGTCGCCGCGATCGCGCATGCCGTGTGCGCACATCAGCCGGTAGAGCGTGACGCGCGACACGCCGAGTTCGCGCGCGGCATCCGCGAAACGGCCGCGATGACGCAACAGCGCCTGCTCGATCGCCTGCCGTTCGGCCGCCTCGCGCGCCTCCAGCAGCGATACGGGCGCGAGCGTCGCGAAATCGTTCAGCTCGAGATCGGCTGCGGTGATCATCCGGCCTTCCGACATGACGATCGCGCGGCGCACGCGATTGATCAGCTCGCGCACGTTGCCCGGCCACGAATAGCCGTACAGCGACGCGACCGCGTCAGGGGAAAAGCCGCGCAGGCGACGATGCGCGTCGCCCTTGAAACGCTCGAGCATGTGGCGCGCGAGCACCTCGATGTCCTTGCCGCGCGCGCGCAGCGGCGGCTCCTCGATCTTCAGCACGCACAGGCGATGGAACAGGTCCTCGCGGAACCGCCCTTCGCGCAGCGCCGCTTCCATGTCCACATGCGTCGCGCAAATCACGCGCACGTCGACGGGCACCGACACGTGCGCACCCAACCGCTCGATCTTGCCTTCCTGCAGGAAGCGCAGCAGGCTCGCCTGGCTTTCGAGCGGCAAGTCGCCGATCTCGTCGAGAAACAGCGTGCCGCCGTTGGCGGCCTCGACGCGGCCGATCTTGCGCTGGTTCGCGCCGGTGAACGCGCCGCGCTCATAGCCGAACAGTTCGGCCTGCAACAGCGTCGACGGAATCGCACCACAATTGATCGCGATGAAAGGCGCCTGCGCGCGCGACGAACGTTCGTGAATCGCGACCGCCGTCAGTTCCTTGCCCGTGCCCGATTCGCCGGAGATGAATACCGGCGCGTCGGTCGCCGCGACGCGGCGTATCGTCCTGAAGAGCCCGAGCATCGCATCACAGGTCCCGACCATTTCGCCTTCGCTGCGTCCGGCACCGACGGGCGGCGCCACGGTTTCCGTCAGCGCGATCATCCCGTGTGCATGGCCGACGGTCTCGACGATCCGCGCCGTCTCGTACGGCATCGTCACGTAGTCGAAACAGTAGTCGCGAATGAGATGGCGCAGCGTAGCGTCCTGCAACTGGCCGCGGCGCGTCGCCGCGATCCAGCCGATGTGCTGAATGCTCAGACAGGATTCGAGTTCGCGCAGGTCGGAAGGCTTGAAGCCCGGCGAAAAATCGAGCAGCCCGGCCGTTGCGACACCATGCTGCACGACGCGTCGTACGTCTCGCACGGTCTCCGCGAGATCGACACGCCAACCGCATTCGTCG
This sequence comes from Burkholderia sp. AU33423, assembly GCF_002223135.1. NCBI lineage: Bacteria > Pseudomonadati > Pseudomonadota > Betaproteobacteria > Burkholderiales > Burkholderiaceae > Burkholderia > Burkholderia sp. AU33423. The sequence continues at coordinate 606,301 of NZ_NKFH01000004.1, read as the reverse complement.
AAATGGCCGCGCAACGCGTCGTTCGGTTCGCGCGAATAGTAGACCACGTGCCGCTGATCGGCGCCCATATGCTCACCCCGTTCATCAACCGTCTAACGATTGCCGCGCACGCCAGGTCACGTGCGAAAAGGATCGAATCGGTCAGCCGAAGGCGGCTCGATTCGCCATGCCGATGCGTGGCGACGACAAAGCCTCGCATGATGGCGCTTATCTCGCGTCCAGTTATTTTGATCAAGACAGCTTAGTTGTAGGCACTGAATACGACAATCCGGTTTCAGCGCGGTGGGCGATGCGGCCGTATCGCTCAGGAGGTCGATGCATGTCAATCGTCTGCACATAGCCCCCGGCGCAGCGATCGCTCTGTCATCAACACTTGCGACGATTTTCATCCTTGAAGCGTGTCGATTGAATCCGCAGTATTCCCGAGCCCCCTCGTTTCAGGCCTGAAACATTTTCAGCCGTTTTCCGACACCATTCGCAACGCTTGAGCACGAATCGCAGTCTCGACAACGGTCCCGGCGCGATGGCATGCATTTCGCTGAACATGGAAACCGTCGGAGACAGCGACCATGCGAAAACATCTTTTACTTTCTTTCGTGTCGATGACCATTGCGGTCGCGGCCGCCGGCCCGCCCGCACGCGCAGACGAAAGCACGATTCCGGATCGCGCCACGCTGCTTGCGGCCAACGCGCCGGGCATGCAACACGGCAACGGGCTCGGCATCGTGACCGTGTCGTCACCGCAACCGCTACCGGCCGGCAGGACGTCGGTGACCCTGTGGGACGAGATCCCGCCACCGCCTCAATTGCCGATGCCACTTCCCGCACCGCATCCGGGCGACTGGCAGCACGCGATGGAAGGCACCACGCAAGGCAGTACGCATCAGTGATGCACGAGTCGATCCATTTGATCAGGATGCCGTATTGATTTGATCGAGCCGGCCAGCATCGACCCGATGCCGGTATCGTCACGCTCGCAACACGATGCGGTTTTTGTGCTCCGTCCCCCGGCGGGCACTCTTTTTATTCATTCCGTCGCCGCGACGCCTTGCCTCGGGCGTCGCGGCGCGCAGTGCAGAAAGGCGGATGTGCGCACCCGGAACCGGCGCGTGCCGCCGTTCCGGTAAAATCGGCGCCATTCCGGTTTTCCTTTCCCCGACCTTCATGACGACGTTGACCCTGATCGTCGCGCGTGCCCGCAACGGCATCATCGGCCGCGACAACCAGTTGCCCTGGAAACTTCCCGAGGATCTGGCCTTCTTCAAGCGCACGACGATGGGCGCACCGATCGTGATGGGCCGCAAGACCCACGAGTCGATCGGCCGGCCGCTGCCGGGCCGCCGCAATATCGTGGTCACGCGCGACGCGACGCGACGCTTCGACGGCTGCGACACGGTCACGTCGCTCGCCGATGCGCTCGCGCTCGCCGCACGCGACGGCGTGCCCGAGGCGTTCCTGATCGGCGGCGCGCAACTCTACACCGAAGGGCTCGCACTCGCCGACAAGCTGGTCGTCACCGAGATCGATGCCGACTTCGACGGTGACGCCTCGTTCCCGGCACCCGACGCCGCGCAGTGGCAGGAAGTGTCGCGCGATGCGCACCAGGCGGCCGCGCCGAATACGTTCGGCTATGCGTTCGTCGTCTACGAGCGCAAGCGCGGCTGACGCGTCACGCACCATGAAAAAAGCCCGACCGGCTCGCGCCGGTCGGGCTTTTTCGTTTGATGGCGGCCGATGCCGCGCGCCGCTTACTGCCCGGCGATCGTCATCTGCTCGATCAGCACCGAGCCCGTTTCCTTCGTGCCGCGCACGATCGAATCGGCACCGATCGCGACGATATGCCGGAACATTTCCTGCAGCGTGCTCGCGACGGTGATTTCCTCGACCGGATACTGGATCACGCCGTTCTCGACCCAGAAGCCCGCCGCACCGCGCGAATAGTCACCCGTCACGTAGTTCACGCCCTGCCCCATCAGCTCGGTCAGCAACAGGCCCGTGCCGAGCTTCTTGAGCATCGCGTCGAAATCGTCGCCCGCCTGCGTGTTCGAGCTGCGCAGCGCGAGGTTGTGCGAGCCGCCCGCGTTGCCGGTGGTCTGCGTGCCGAGCTTGCGCGCCGAATAGGTCGACAGGAAATAGCCTTCGACGACGCCGTCCTTGACGACGCTGCGCGCACGCGTGCGCACGCCTTCCTCGTCGAACGGCGCGCTGCCCATCGCGCGCGGCACGTGCGGATCCTCGACGACCTGGATATGCGGCGCGAACACCGGCTTGCCGAGGCTGTCGACGAGGAACGACGTCTTGCGGTACAGCGCACCGCCGCTCACCGCCTGAACGAATGCGCCGAGCAGGCCGGCCGCGAGCGGCGCCTCGAACAGCACGGGCACCTTGCGGGTATCGAGGCGGCGCGCGCCCATCCGCGCAAGCGCACGCTCGGCCGCGTAACGGCCCACCGCTTCGGGTGCCGCGAGATCGATCGCACTGCGCTTCGACGAATACCAGTCGTCGCGCTGCATGTGACGGCCGCTGCCCGCGATCGGCGCGCATGCGATGTAATGACGCGAGTACGGGTAGCCGGACAGGAAACCGCGCGACGTGGCCAGCACGAACTGCGAATGCTGGGCCGACACGCTCGCGCCTTCCGAGTTGCGAATCTGCGGGCTGACCGCGAATGCGGCGTCTTCCGCACGGCGGGCAAGTTCGACGGCCTCGTCGGCCGACAGCGCCCACGGGTGGTAGAGGTCGAGGTCACGCGGGTCGGTTTCGAGCAGCTCGGCTTCGGCGAGGCCGGCCGCCTCGTCCTCGGCAGTGAAGCGCGCGATGTTGTACGCGGCGGCGACGGTATCCTTGATCGCGCCCGGCGAGAAATCCGATGTGCTCGCGTTGCCGCGCTTCTTGCCGATGAACACGGTCACGCCGACCATTTTGTCGCGGTTGTGCTCGATCGTTTCGACTTCGCCGCGGCGCACCGACACCGACAGGCCGTCGCCCTCGGAGATTTCGGTCGCGGCGTCCGTCGCGCCGAGCGCCTTCGCATGGCGAAGGATGTCCGAGGCGATTTCTTTGAGCTGGTCCTGCGTGTGCGGGAAATAGCGCGCTTGTACGTCGAGATTGGCTGCCATCGTCTTGGTATCCGGTGGCGGGCGGGCGCCCGCATGTTCAAAATATTACGTATCCCGCGATCATAGCAAGGTCCGGGGCCGGACACCGACAAGCTTGGGGTGTCCGCGGCGCGATACAATGCCGTCCATGACACGCAAAACCCGAATCCAGCCGATCGAGCATGCCGCCGAAGAGGACGACAATGGCTACGATCGCCCCAGCAAATCCCAGTTGAAGCGCGAGATGCACGAGCTGCAAGTGCTCGGCCAAGCACTCGTCGATCTGCCGAAAGACGCGCTGAAACGCATGCCGATGCCCGAAAGCCTCGGCGACGCCGTGCGCGAGGCGCGCCGGATCACCGATCACGAAGGCAAGCGCCGCCAGCTCCAGTACGTCGGCCGCGTGATGCGCTCGCTGACCGACGACGAGACGGCCGCGCTGCGCACCGCGCTCGACGCGCAGCGCGGCGTGAACAAGGCCGCGACGGCCCGCCTGCACTGGATCGAACGCACCCGCGAACAGTTGCTCGCGAGCGACGACGCACTGACCGAATTCCTGCGTCAGCACCCGGAAGCCGACATCCAGGAAGGCCGCACGCTGATCCGCAACGCACGCAAGGAAGCGCAGCAAGGCAAGCCGCCGCGCTATTTCCGCGAGCTGTTCCAGTGGATCAAGACCGCCGGCGGCACGTCCCATGCGGACGACGAAGCGGCGGACGACGCCGGAGACGACCATGACGACGACGAAGCGTAACCACCCGGACGAGCTCGTGGTCGGCCTCGTGTCGATCAGCGACCGCGCGAGCACGGGCGTCTACGAAGACAAGGGCATTCCGGCGCTGCAGGAGTGGCTCGCCGGCGCGCTGGTGTCGCCGTGGCGCGCCGAAACGCGCCTGATCCAGGACGACGCGCCGACGATCTCCGCCACCCTCGCCGAGCTCGTCGACGTCGCGGGGTGCGACCTCGTGCTGACGACGGGCGGCACGGGCCCGGCGCGCCGCGACGTGACGCCGGAGGCCACGCTGGCCGTGGCGACGAAGGAAATGCCGGGATTCGGCGAACAGATGCGGCAGATCAGCCTGAATTTCGTGCCGACCGCGATCCTGTCGCGGCAGGTCGCGGTGATCCGCGAGACGGCCGACCATGCGGCCCTGATCATCAACCTGCCCGGCCAGCCGAAGTCGATCCGGGAAACGCTCGAAGGGCTGCGTGATGCCGACGGCAAGTCGACCGTGCCCGGCATCTTCGCCGCGGTGCCCTACTGCATCGACCTGATCGGCGGCCCTTACATCGAGACCGACGCCGCGGTGGTCGCGGCATTCCGGCCGAAAAGCGCTCAGCGCGCGCCGCGCTAGGCGCGTGCCGGCCCGCTCAGGCGGCCGGCGCGGACTCGCCTGCCGAAGCCGACGCGGCCGGAATCAGGAAATGCTCGCGGTAGTACTTCAGCTCGTCGATCGACTCGTGGATGTCCGCGAGCGCCGTGTGCATCGCCCGCTTCTGGAAGCCCTTGTAGATCACGGGCTGCCAGCGTCGGCACAGCTCCTTGAGCGTACTGACGTCGAGGTTGCGGTAGTGGAAGAACCGCTCGAATTCCGGCATCCAGCGCGCCATGAAGCGGCGGTCCTGACAGATCGAGTTGCCGCACATCGGCGACTTGCCGGGCGACACGTACTGCGCGAGGAAAGCCTGCAATTGCTCGGCGGCTTCCGCCTCGGTCACGGTCGACGCGCGCACGCGGTCGATCAGGCCCGAACGGCCGTGCGTCGACTTGTTCCAGTCGTCCATCTTCGCGAGCGTTTCGTCGCTCTGGTGAATCGCGAACACGGGGCCTTCGACGGCGATGTCGAGCGTGGAATTGGTCACGACGACCGCGATCTCGATGATGCGGTCGTTATCCGGGTCGAGGCCCGTCATCTCCATGTCGAGCCAGACGAGGTTCAACTCGTTGCGCACGAGCGCGGGCTGGCTGGCGGAAGCGGCGGTATCGGTCATGAGTCATCCTGGAAAATGGCGGACGGCGCGCGGCGCCGCCCGGGCGGCCGGCATCGCATCAGCGGGGCCGGTCCGCAAGAACATATAATTCTCGCATAGAACCCTTTGGCGCCTTCGATGTCACCCTTTTCGTTCACCCTGCTGTTCGCGCTCGCCGTGCTCGCGATGGTCGTCACCAAGCTGTGGCTCGCGTCGCGGCAGATCCGCTTCGTCGCGGCGCACCGCAACGGCGTCCCCGCGCAGTTCAGCGCAACCATCCCGCTGACCGCCCACCAGCGCGCGGCCGACTATACGGTCGAGCGCACCCGGCTGACGATGCTCGAAATCGTCGTCAGCGCGGCTGTGCTGATCGGCCTCACGCTGCTCGGCGGCGTCGGCGCACTCGATACGCTGCTCACCGGCTGGCTCGGCCGCGGCTACGGGCAGCAGGTCGCGCTTGTCGCGGCGGTGCTCGTGATCACGGGCGTCATCGACGTCCCGTTCGAGTATTACCGCCAGTTCGGGATCGAACAGCGTTTCGGCTTCAACCGGATGACGAAGCGGCTGTTCTTCACCGACATGCTGAAAAACTCGCTGCTCGGCGCCGCGCTCGGCCTGCCGCTGCTGTTCGTCGTGCTGTGGCTGATGAACCAGGCCGGCAGCCTGTGGTGGCTGTGGACCTGGATCGTCTGGGTCGCGTTCCAGATGCTCGTGCTGCTGATCTACCCCACCTTCATCGCACCGATCTTCAACAAGTTCGAGCCGCTGAAGGACGACGCGCTGCGCGCGCGCATCGAGTCGCTGATGAAGCGCTGCGGCTTTGCGGCGAAGGGGCTGTTCGTGATGGACGGCAGCCGCCGCTCCGCGCACGGCAACGCGTACTTCACGGGCTTCGGCGCGTCTAAGCGGATCGTGTTCTTCGACACGCTGCTCGCGCGCCTGTCCGGCCAGGAAATCGAAGCCGTGCTTGCGCACGAACTCGGCCACTTCAAGCGCCGCCACGTGATGAAGCGGATGCTCGTGTCGTTCGTGCTGAGCCTCGTGCTGCTTGCGCTGCTCGGCTGGCTGGCGCAACGCACGTGGTTTTACACGGGGCTCGGCGTCACGCCGTCGCTCGACACGAGCAACGCGGGTGCCGCGCTCGTGCTGTTTTTCCTCGCGATTCCCGTGTTCCTGTTCTTCGCGACGCCGTTCAGCAGCCTCACGTCGCGCAAGCACGAATTCGAGGCCGACGCGTTCGCGGCCAGCCAGACCGACGCACAGGATCTCGTCAGCGCGCTCGTGAAGCTCTATGAGGACAACGCGTCGACACTGACGCCCGACCCCGTCTACACGGCCTTCTACTACTCGCATCCGCCCGCGTCGCAGCGGATCGACCGCCTGATGCAGCACGCATGAGCCGGCCGACCTCCCGCAAGCCGGCCCCGCGCGCGTCGGGCGCGCAACGTGCCGAAGGCCGCGTGATCGCGGCACACGGGCGCCACTACATCGTCGCGCCCGACGACGGCGGCCCGATGCTGCAGTGCTTCCCGCGCGGCAAGAAGAGCGAGATCGCGGTCGGCGACCGTGTCGCGTACGAACTCGCGTCGGCCGACCAGGGCGTCATCGTCGAGATCGGCGAACGGCGCAACCTGCTGTACCGTTCCGACCAGTTCAAGTCGAAGCTGTTCGCGGCCAACCTCGATCAACTGCTGATCGTGCTCGCGACCGAGCCCTACTTCAGCGAGGACCTGCTCGGCCGCGCGCTGATCGCCGCCGAGGCGAACGAGCTGAAGCCGCTCGTCGTGCTGAACAAGATCGACGTCGAAGCCGCGCTGCCGGTCGCGCGCGAGCGCCTCGCGCCCTACCGCGCCCTCGGCTACGACGTGCTCGAGCTGTCGGTGAAGGGCTCGCCCGACGACGCGCGCGCGCAACTGATGCCGCACCTCGCCGGGCACTCGACGATCCTGCTCGGCCAGTCCGGGATGGGCAAGTCGACGCTCGTGAACCTGCTCGTTCCCGATGCCGAAGCCGCCACGCGCGAGATTTCGGCCGCGCTCAACAGCGGCCGTCACACGACGACGTTCACGCGCCTCTACCCATTGGCGGGCGGCGGCGCGCTGATCGATTCGCCGGGCTTCCAGGAATTCGGCCTCTACCACCTGACGGAAGGCCGTCTCGAGCGCGCCTTTCCGGAGTTCCGGCCGCTGCTGGCCGACTGCCGTTTCTATAATTGCCATCATCTGCACGAACCCGGCTGTGCGATTCTCGACGCTGTCGCCGACGGCCGCATCGCACCGTCGCGGCATGCGCTGTATGCGCAGCTCGTGCACGAGGCAAGCCAGATCGTCCGCTGACCGCGCGGCACGCGCGCGGCGGCCAGCCGGTGCCATGCGGGCCGGCTTTCACCGACAGGAGCCGCGATGCGTTTCAAGGCACCCGATCTCGCGACGGCGCAGCATTGGGCCAACGTGCTTCAGGTGGCCGGCATCGGTTGCGAACTGCATAACTGCTACGCGACCGGCGCGCTCGGCGGCCTGCCCGCCGACGCGTGCACGCCCGAACTGTGGCTCGACGACGAACGCGACGACGCGCTCGCACGCCGGCTCCTCGATGCCGCGTCGCACGGCCCGTCGGCCGGCGCCGCGCCGTGGCGTTGCCGGCAGTGCGGCGAGGCGCTCGAAGCCCAGTTCACCGCATGCTGGCAATGCGGCGCTGTGCGCGATCCGCTGGACGACTGACCCACAGCAAAAAGGCCGGCTTCAAGCCGGCCTTCTGCCTACCATCGGGTACCGCATTGCCCCGTCACGACACCCAGACGGCAAGCGTCAGCATCAGCAGCAGAATCATCCACAGGATCACCGCACGCCAGACGAGGCCCACCGCGGATTGCAGCGTGCGCGGCGTGCAATCGTCACCGACCGTCAGCGGACCGCTGTCGCCGACTGCCAGCGCGTCGAGGCTCGACGGTTCCGCGAGCGGCCCCGCGAGGCGGGCGCCGAGTGCTCCACTGCCGGCTGCCAGCAGGACGCCATCGTTCGGATCGGGCCACTGGCGCGTGTGGTTGCGCCACGCATAGATCGCGTCCTCGAAATTGCCGACGATCGCGAAGCCGAGCGCGGTCAGTCGTGAGGGAATCCAGTCGATCACGAAGAACGCGCGCTGCGCGAACGTCGAGAAGGCCGCCGTGCGGTCGTCGCCCGGCGTCGACCAGCTGCGCGCGAGGTATTCGGAAATCCGGTACAGCACGGCACCGGCCGGGCCGATCGGCAGCACGTACCAGAAGAACACGCCGAACACGTGGCGATGCGATGCGACCACGGCATGAATCAGCGTATGGCGGACGATTTCGCCGACCGGCATGTCGACCGTGTCGATGCCCGTCCACTCGTGCAGGATTTCGCGCGCACGCGGCACGTCGTCGTTATTGAGCGCGAGGTGGATGTCGGTGAAGTAATGGCTGAACTGCCGGAAGCCGAGCGTGAAATACACGACGACGACGTTCCAGATGAATGCGAGCACGAAGCTCACCTTGTACAGCAGGAAATAGATCAGCGCGACGATCAGCACCCACGGCAGCACGACCGCGAGCCAGGCGAGGATGCCGTGCTTCTGCTTGCCCGCGTCGAGACCATGCGCGACGGTTTCCGCATGAAACTGGAAGAGCGCGAACACCGGATTGTTCGGCGACAACGCGCGGACCTGTTCGATGATGAGAGCGAGGAGAACCGAAAAGAAAGTCATGCGTGGCGCCGTCTTCGGAGTTATGTCATTTTTTGCATAACGATAGCACAGCGTAAGCACCGGATGGCTGCCGGTGCAGTCGCCCGCCAGCCGGCCACGCGCGCCGACAGCCGTGCACGCCTAGCCGGCGGCCAAGAAGCGGTACAGATTGCGCAACATGCCGGCAGTTGCGCCCCAGATGAAGTAATGCCCGCCGGGTTCGCCATTCGGATAGGGCATCGCAAAAAAACGACGCTCGCCGCCTTCCCAGCGGAACACACGGACCTGATGGTTCGCGGGATTCATCAGGAACGCGAGCGGGACCTCGAAAATCTCGGCCACTTCGAACGTGTCGGCCTGCACGGTGAACGGCGGATGCACGAGGCCGACCACCGGTGTCACGCAAAAGCCCGTACCGGTCAGGTAGTCGGGCAGCGCGCCGAGGATCTCGACACGCTCGTCTGCCAGACCGATCTCTTCCTTCGCCTCGCGCAACGCGGTGGCGGTTGCATCGCGATCGAACGGTTCGCGACGACCGCCGGGGAAACTGATCTGCCCGGCGTGGTCGTTCAGGTGGTCGGCGCGCTGGGTCAGCAGCATGGTGAGGCCGGACTCGCGGACGACGAGCGGCACGAGGACGGCCGCGCTGCGTGGATCGACGCCCTCCTGCAGCCTCGCCTCGCCGGGCTCGACGCTCCATTCGAGCGTGCGCGCGAAACGGTCGCGCAGGCCGGCCGGCGTCATCAGGCGGGAATCGATGGCCGGCAGGCCGGCGCCGGTGCCTTCGACCGGCAGGACTTCGGGATCGATGATGGGGCGGCGATTCAATGGGGCTCTCGGGTTCGTGTCGTATCGAGCATATTCTCGCGCCAGAATGAAAAAAGCACCCGGTTGGGTGCTTTTTCCTTACAGCTCTTACTCTTGGGAAGCTGCTGCGGCGCGATCCTTCGACACCAGCTTTTCCTTGATACGAGCCGACTTGCCCGAACGCTCGCGCAGGTAGTACAGCTTCGCACGACGCACATCGCCGCGACGCTTCACGACGATGCTTGCCAGCAGCGGCGAGTACGTCTGGAACGTACGCTCGACGCCTTCGCCCGACGAGATCTTGCGGACGATGAAGTTCGAGTTCAGACCACGATTGCGAATCGCGATCACGACGCCTTCGTAAGCCTGAACGCGCTTGCGGTTACCTTCAACCACGTTCACGTTCACGATCACCGTGTCGCCCGGGGCGAATTCGGGGATCGTCTTGCCGGCGAGCGCGCGCTCGATTTCTTCCTGCTCAAGTTTTGCGATCAGATTCATTACTGACTCCTTATGCCATCGTGTCGGCGTTCACACCCGCCTGCTTCCAGGCCTGGCCCCGATAGAGGATGGATTCACATCAGGCGCCGCACACGCATGTACGGCACCGCCAATTCCCGCTCGCGCAGCCGCCTCAGGAGGCGTCCTTCGCTTCGCGTGCGAGGTTCGCGAGCCACGCCTCGTCGGCGCGGCTCAACAACTTCTCGCGGCGCGCCCGGACGATCAGATCCGGCCGCTTCCGCAACGTATTCCTCAATGCTTCCTGACGCCGCCACTTCTCGATCTCGGCATGATGCCCGCCGAGCAGCACGTCCGGTACGCGCACGCCGTCGTATTCCTCCGGGCGCGTGTAGTGCGGACAATCGAGCAGGCCATCGGCGAAGCTGTCCTGCACGGCCGACAGCGAATCGTTCAGCACGCCGGGCAGCAACCGCACGACTGCATCCATCATCGCCATCGCCGGCAATTCGCCGCCCGACAGCACGAAATCGCCGAGGCTGATTTCCTCGTCGACGCAACGGTCGAGCAGGCGCTGGTCGATCGCTTCGTAGCGACCGCACAGCACGACGACGCCGGGTTCCTGCGCCATCCGCACCGCACGATCATGCGTGAGCGGCGCGCCTTGCGGCGACATCATCACGACGCGCGTGCTCGCGATGCCCTGCTCCGCCTGCGCCGCTTTCGCGGCGTCGATCGCGGCTTCGAGCGGCCTGGCCAGCATCACCATGCCCGGACCACCGCCGTACGGACGATCGTCGACCGTGCGGTAGTTGTCCGTCGTGAAATCACGCGGATTCCAGGTGCGCAGCCCGAAGCGCCCTTGCTTGACGGCCCGACTGGTGATCCCCCAGTCGGTCAGTGCACGGAACATCTCGGGAAAGAGCGTGACGACGTCGAACTGCACCGCGCTCTCGGTAACCTGGTTCATTTCAGTAATCGGCTTCCCAGTCGACGACGATGCGACGCGCCGCCTGATCCACCGTTTTGACGTATACGCCGACGAACGGAATCAACCGCTCGTCGGTGGTCGGCTGACCGTCTTTGCCGGTCGCCGGATACTCGACACGCATGATCGAATGCACGCCATTGTCGATCATCCCGCTCACCTTCCCGAGCGCCACCGATTGCTCGTTGACGACGTCGAGACCGATCAGGTCGACCCAATAGAATTCGTCCGCGGCCAATGCCGGGAAATCTTCCCGGCGCACGAACACGCGAAAGCCGCGCATCGCGTACGCGGCATCGCGGTCGCTGACGCCCGCGGGTTGCGCAACGACGGTGTCGCTGTGCGCCTTCGACTGCATGATGCGGACGGAAAGCCGCTCCGCACCGCGTTCCAGCCACCAGTGGCGCGCCTTGAGCAGCGCATCGCCACCGCGGCCGGCGTCGGCATGCGTCACCACCTTGACCCAACCCTTCAGGCCATAGGCGTCGACCACCGCGCCGACCTCGACGGCATCGTCGGGCCAGGCTTGCGCCACTTCGAGACTGCCCTGCTCGGCAGCCTGACCGGCGTTCGCGACAGCGTCGCGCTCGACCGGCTTGCGGACGAATGCGCCAAACGACGCACGCCCGCGCCTTGCATTACCGGAATCGTGACCCGCCATCAATGCACCTCACAGCCGGCACGACCGGCACACCGTGCCATGTTAGGCAGCCGGTTGCGCCTTTTGCGCTTCCTTCACGAGACGCTGGACGGTCGGCGACAGTTGCGCGCCAACACCTTGCCAGTACGTCAGGCGATCCTGAGCGATACGCAGCGATTCGCCCTTCGTAGCGACCGGGTTGTAGAAGCCGACGCGCTCGATGAAGCGGCCGTCACGACGGTTGCGCGAATCGGTAGCAACGATGTTGTAGAACGGGCGCTTCTTCGAGCCGCCACGAGCCAGACGGATGATAACCATATGATGTCCTTCGGGAAAACCGGGTTCGAAACTACTGAAACACGCGATTATAGCCGGAAACCAGAGGTACAACAAACACTTACGCGTAAAAAATCCGGAGGGGGCCTGTCCGCCGGGCATACAATCGTCGTGTCCGGGACGTTCCACACCGTCATGCCGCCCCTTCGCGCCGCCTCGATGCGCCGCGCGCAGCACCGTTTCGCGGCGCTGCTTGCCGGCCTTGCCTGCCTCGCGTCCTCACTGGCGTTTGCCGCGCCGTTGCCGGTGGGCGAACTCGTCGTGCCGCCCGGCTTCCACGTCGAAGTGCTGGCCGACGCGGTACCGACCGCGCGCGAAATGGCGTGGTCGCCGCGCGGCATCCTGTATGTCGGCACCCGGGAAGGCCGCGTTCACGCGTTCGTCATGCACGAGGGCCGGATCAGCGCGCGCTATGTTGTAGCGTCCGGGCTCGACATGCCGGTCGGCGTCGCCTACCGCGGCGGCGCACTCTATATATCCGCCGTCTCGCGCATCCTGCGTCTCGATCGCATCGACGACCGGCTGGCCACGCCGCCCGCACCTGCCGTCGTCACCGACGCGCTGCCGACCGAACACCATCATGGCTGGAAATTCATCGCGTTCGGTCCCGACGGCAAGCTGTATGTACCGACTGGCGCACCGTGCAACGTCTGTCTCGCCGATCGCAGCCGCTACGCGATCATCGCACGCATGAAGGCGGACGGCAGCGGGAATGAGGTTGTTGCCCGCGGCGTACGCAATACGGTCGGCTTCGCGTGGCACCCCGATTCGGGCGAGCTTTGGTTTACCGACAACGGGCGCGACATGATGGGCGACGACGTGCCCGACGACAAGCTGAACCGCGCACCGCGCGCCGGCCTCGACTTCGGCTTCCCGTACTGCCATGGCGGCGACACGCCCGACCCCGAATTCGGCAGCGCCGACGTATGCCGCCGCTATGTGCCGCCCGTATTGAAACTCGGTGCACACGTCGCAGCACTCGGCATGCGCTTCTATACAGGGTCGATGTTTCCGGCGTCGTATCGCAATAACGTCTTCATCGCCGAACACGGCTCATGGAATCGCAGCACGAAAGTCGGCTACCGCGTGATGCGCGTCGTCGTCTCGGCGGATGGCAGCCAAGCGCGCCAAACCCCGTTCGTCACGGGCTGGCTGCGGCCCGACGGCACGGTATGGGGACGCCCCGCCGACGTATTGCCGCTGCCGGACGGCTCGCTGCTCGTCAGCGACGACTACGCGGGCGCGATCTACCGCGTGACCTATGCGGCACCTTGACGCAGGACAGGGGTGACCGGGCCCGACCGGGCATCGTAGAATGCGTGCCGGGCCGCGTGCCCGCGCCGGCCCGCCGGCCGCCCATGCCAACGACAATACGCCGCCATCCATGTCCAGCAGCACCGCACCGTCCCGCCGCTTTCGCTCCAAGACGCTCACCACCGCCCTCGCGTTCCTGTTCGGATCGCTCGGCGCGCACCGCTTCTATCTGTATGGCTTCCGCGACGTGTTCGGCTGGGCGCACCTGCTCGCGACGATCGTCGGCATCCCGGGCTTCCTCCTGCTCGCCGCCACCCAGCGCAGCGCGGGCCTCGGCTGGTGGCTTGCCGTTCCCGGCGCGATCTCGCTGCTGGCAGCGTTTCTCGCCGCGCTCGTCTACGGGCTGCGCCCCGACGAAAAATGGGACGCGCAATTCAACGCAGAGACGGGTAAGCACAGCAAGTCGGGCTGGACCGTGATCTTCGTGGTGATCTTCTCGCTGCTGATCGGTGCATTCCTGCTGATGACCGCACTCGCGCTGTCGTTCCAGACGTACTTCGAGTCACAGGTCGAAGCAGCCAAGCAGATTTCGCAGTAAGCGTAACGGCCGCTACGCACCGGCGCTTTGCGCCGGTTTGGCACGCCGGTCAGAACAGGTTCAATTGCGTGTCGTCACGCGACTGCGTCGACCGCGTCGCGGCTGAACGAACGGCAACGCGCGGCGCCGCGGTGGCCGGTGCACCGCGAAACTGCGACAGATCGAGAATCCCGTTCGTGCGCTCGTTCAACCCGAGCCGCTTGACGGCCTGGCGGAAACGCTGCCGCAGCAGGTCGGCCCAGATCCCCTCGCCCTTCATCCGTTTCGAGAAATCCGAGTCGTAATCCTTCCCGCCGCGCATGTCGCGCACGCGGTTCATCACGCGCTCCGCGCGATCGGGAAAATGCGCGGTAAGCCAGTTCTTGAACAGCGGCGCGACTTCCCACGGCAGCCTCAGGATGATGTAGCTCGCATGCGTCGCGCCGGCTTCCGCGCATGCCTCGAGCACGCGCTCCAAGTCAGGCTCGGTGACGAACGGAATCATTGGGGCAATGCTCACGCCGACCGGCACGCCCGCCTCGCTCAGCGCCCGAATCGTACGCAACCGGCGCGCCGGCGTTGCCGCGCGCGGCTCGAGCGTGCGCGCGAGATCGGCATCGAGCGTCGTGATCGTGACCGCCGCCATCACCTGCCCCCGTTCGGCCATCGGCGCGAGCAGGTCGAGATCGCGCTCGATCAGCGACGACTTCGTGATCGCGGCGAACGGCAACCCGCGATCGTGCATTACCTGGATCACGCTGCGCGTGATGCGCAGGTCGCGCTCGACCGGCTGGTAGGCATCGGTGTTGACGCCGAGCGCGATCGGCTCCGGCACGTAGCGCTTGCGTGAAATCTCGCGCTCGAGCAGTTCGGCCGCATTGACCTTCGCATAGATGCGGCTTTCGAAATCGAGCCCCGGCGACAGGCCGAGATAACTGTGCGTCGGCCGCGCGAAGCAATAGATGCAACCGTGCTCACAGCCGCGATACGGATTGAGCGATACGCTGAATGGAATGTCGGGCGACTGGTTGTGCGTCAGGATGCTCTTCGCACGCTCCTCGAAGACCTGCGTGCGCAGCGGCGCGGGGAAATCGGTATCGTCCGACTCGTGTGCCCAGCCGTCGTCGACCGCTTCGCGCTGCGCGATCTCATATCGCCCCTGCAGGTTGTCGACCGCACCGCGCCCCTTGCGGGGCACGGGCGGCGCTATCGGAAATTCGTTGTCGGATCGATCGTCCATGTGCCCACCCATTCGCCTGCACCCAATACTGTATATTTATACAGTATTGGGTGCAGCATGCCAAGGGCGGGATAAAGGGCCCGACGGCCCGCCGCGGGCGCGTCAGTCGCCCACCGCGATCGTCAGCGTCTCCTTGATTTCTTCCATCACGACATAGCTCTTCGACTGCACGGCGCCGGGCAGCTGCAGCAGGATGTCGCCGAGCAGCTTCCGGTAGTCGGCCATCTCGCCAATTCGCGCCTTGATCAGGTAGTCGAAATCACCGGACACGAGATGACACTCGAGCACCTCGTCGATCTTCATCACTTCGCGGCGGAATTGCTCGAACATGTTGCCGCCCTTGTGGCCAAGCGTGATCTCGACGAACACCAGCAGCGCGGCATCCAGCTGGTGCGGGTCGACCCGTGCGTGATAACCGGTGATCACGCCATCCCGCTCCATGCGCCGCACGCGCTCGATACACGGTGTCACGGTCAGTCCAACCTGTTCCGCAAGGTCTTTCATCGCCATCCGGCCGTCGTCCTGGAGCAGTTTCAGGATGCGTCGGTCGAGCTTGTCGAGCGAGCGTACGGGCTGACGTTGCGTTCTCATTTGTTTATGCTGAAAACCTGAAAAATACGATAACAAAACCTACACATTCGACAATACCATAGCGCAAAAAACTAGATCAGCTAGAGGTTACACGGAGACGCAGGTGCGCCCGGCCTCGATCTGGTCCCTTCCATCTGGAGCAGCTATGCGAGTCGTCATTCTGGGCAGCGGTGTGGTGGGCGTGGCAAGCGCGTATTACCTCGCGCGCGCCGGCCATGAAGTCACGGTGATCGACCGGGAAGCCGGCCCGGCGCTCGAGACGAGCTTCGCGAACGCAGGCCAGATCTCCCCCGGCTATGCCGCGCCGTGGGCCGCACCCGGCGTGCCGCTGAAGGCCGTCAAGTGGATGTTCGAAAAGCACGCGCCGCTCGCGATCCGCCTCGACGGCACGCGCTTCCAGCTCCAGTGGATGTATCAGATGCTGCGCAACTGCACGGCCGAGCGCTACGCGGTCAACAAGGGCCGCATGGTTCGCCTCGCCGAATACAGCCGCGACTGCCTGCAGGCATTGCGCGCCGATACCGGCATCCAGTACGAAGGCCGCACGGGCGGCACGCTGCAACTGTTCCGCACGCAGCAGCAACTCGACGGTGCGGCGAAGGACATCGCCGTCCTGCAGGAAGCGAACGTGCCGTTCGAACTGCTTTCCCCTGCCGACCTGAAGAAAGCCGAACCGGCGCTTGCCGCCGTCTCGCACAAGCTGACGGGCGGCCTGCGCCTGCCGGGTGACGAAACGGGCGACTGCCAGCTGTTCACGACGCGCCTTGCCGCGCTCGCCGAATCGCTTGGCGTGAAGTTCCGCTACAACACGCCGATCGATGCGCTCGCGATCGCGGGCGGCAAGATCGCCGGCGTGCAGTGCGGCAGCGAGACGGTGCGCGCGGACGCGTACGTCGTCGCGCTCGGCTCGTACTCGACCCGCTTCATCTCGAACCTGATGAAGATCCCCGTCTATCCGCTGAAGGGCTATTCGATCACCGCGCCGATCGTCAACGAAGCGGCCGCGCCCGTGTCGACCGTGCTCGACGAGACCTACAAGATCGCGATCACGCGTTTCGACCAGC
The DNA here is from genome assembly GCF_002223135.1 of Burkholderia sp. AU33423. Taxonomy (NCBI): domain Bacteria; kingdom Pseudomonadati; phylum Pseudomonadota; class Betaproteobacteria; order Burkholderiales; family Burkholderiaceae; genus Burkholderia; species Burkholderia sp. AU33423. The sequence continues at coordinate 589,574 of NZ_NKFH01000004.1, read as the reverse complement.
GCATCCGCGTCGGCGGCATGGCGGAAATCGTCGGCTTCGACAAGAAGCTGCGCGCCGCGCGCCGCGAAACGCTTGAAATGTGCGTGAACGACCTGTTCCCGGGCGGCGGCGACACGTCGAAGGCAACGTTCTGGACGGGCCTGCGCCCGATGACGCCGGACGGCACGCCGATCGTCGGCCGCACGCCGGTGTCGAACCTGTTCCTGAACACCGGCCACGGCACGCTCGGCTGGACGATGTCGTGCGGCTCGGGCCAGCTGCTCGCGGACCTGATCTCGGGCAAGATGCCGGCGATCCAGGCCGACGACCTGTCGGTGCATCGTTACCTGAAGGACGTGGCTGGCCAGACGCGCCCGGCATACGCATAAGCCGCGCCGCCCGCAGCCAAGCGGGCCCGGCTGGCATCGAAAAGAAAGGCGCCCCTCGGGGCGCCTTTTTCATTTCATCGAACGGTCAGCCGGTCAGAACTGGGCTTCCGTCAACGCGAGCAGGCCCTCGTTGCCCTTCGTGCCGACAACAGCATGTCCTTGACGGGGGCGTGATAGCTCATGGCGCGTCTCCTCTCTCTTCTGTCGATGGCGAAAAAAAGGGGCGCTCATCGCGCCCCTCTTCTCGTGTGCTTAACGCCGAAGCGTCACACGGCTTTAGCCGAGTTCGGTCACGAGTTCCGGCACGAGCGCGAACAGATCGCCGACGAGGCCGTAATCGGCCACGCTGAAGATCGGCGCTTCCGGATCCTTGTTGATCGCAACGATCACCTTCGAATCCTTCATGCCTGCCAGATGCTGAATTGCACCCGAGATGCCGACCGCGATGTACAGCTGCGGTGCAACGATCTTGCCGGTCTGGCCGACCTGGTAGTCGTTCGGCACGTAACCTGCGTCGACTGCCGCGCGCGATGCGCCCAGTGCCGCGCTCAGCTTGTCCGCCAGCGGCTCCAGCACCTTCGTGTAGTTCTCGCCGCTGCCGAGGCCACGGCCGCCCGACACGATGATGCTTGCGCTCGTCAGTTCCGGACGGTCCAGCTTCGTCACTTCACGGCTCACGAACTGCGACTTGCCGGCGTCCGCCGCCGCTTCGATCTTCTCGACCGACGCGCTGCCGCCTTCCGCTGCCACCGGATCGAAACCCGTTGCACGCACCGTGATGACCTTGATCGGATCGCTCGACTGCACCGTCGCGATCGCGTTGCCCGCGTAGATCGGGCGTTCGAACGTGTCGGCCGAATCGACCGCCGTGATGTCGGAGATCTGCGCGACGTCCAGCTTCGCGGCGATACGCGGCGCGATGTTCTTGCCGTAGGCGGTAGCCGGCGCGAGGATATGCGAGTAATCCTTCGCGATGTTCAGCGCGGTCGCTTCGACGTTTTCCGCGAGGCCCGCTTCGAGTTGCGGCGCGTCGGCCAGGAGGACCTTCGACACACCCGCGATCTTCGCTGCCGCGTCCGCGGCCGCTTGCGCATTGTGGCCCGCGACCAGCACGTGAATGTCGCCGCCGATTTTCGCTGCCGCCGCCACCGTGTTCAGCGTCGCGGCCTTGATCGACGCGTTGTCGTGTTCTGCAATCACCAGAATCGTCATTTCTTTCCGCTCCCTCTTACAGCACCTTGGCTTCGGTCTTCAGCTTCTCGACCAGCGTCTTCACGTCCGGCACCTTCACGCCAGCTGCGCGCTTCGGCGGCTCGACCACCTTCAGCGTCTTCAGACGCGGCGCGACGTCGACACCCAGGTCTTCCGGCTTCACCGTTTCCAGCGGCTTCTTCTTCGCCTTCATGATGTTCGGCAGCGTCACGTAACGCGGCTCGTTCAGGCGCAGGTCGGTCGTGATCACGGCCGGCAGCGACAGCGACAGCGTTTCCGCGCCGCCGTCGACTTCGCGGGCGACCGTTGCCTTGCCGTCGGCCACCGTGACCTTCGATGCGAACGTCGCTTGCGGCAGGCCTGCCAGCGCAGCCAGCATCTGGCCCGTCTGGTTCGAATCGTCGTCGATCGCCTGCTTGCCGAGGATCACCAGTTGCGGCTGTTCCTTGTCGACCAGCGCCTTCAGGATCTTCGCGACGCCCAGCGGCTCGACGCCATCGTTCGACTCGACGAGGATCGCGCGATCCGCGCCGATCGCCAGCGCCGTACGCAGCGTTTCCTGCGCTTGCGCGACACCAACCGACACGGCGATCACTTCGGTCGCCACGCCCGCTTCCTTCAGGCGCACGGCTTCTTCAACCGCGATTTCGTCGAACGGGTTCATCGACATCTTCACGTTCGCGATGTCGACACCCGTGTTGTCCGACTTCACGCGGACCTTCACGTTGTAATCGACCACTCTTTTCACTGGCACCAGGATTTTCATGCACACGCTCCAAAGTTACGAATACGACCAGAGGCCATTCTATAGCGAGGCCTCATGACTGCGCGGCCAAGCGGACCCAACCTTCGTGGTTGTCGAGGATACCGCTTCTTGGCGACGCGCCAATGATAGCGAACGGTCGTTCTATTTTAAAAGAGAAAAAACCCGGACGCAAAGCCCGGGTTTTCGATCATCGACTCTAATCACGCCGGGCGCCCCGTGCTTCGCCTGTTACCAGGCGGCAATGACCGCGCCGCCGAACTTGCCTTCGATGAACTGCTTCACCTCGGCCGAATGGTAGGCCGCGACCAGCTTCGCGACCCACGGCTTGCTCCGGTCCGCCTCGCGGATCGCGAGGATGTTCGCGTACGGGCCGTTCGGACCCTCGATCGCGATCGCGTCCTGTTTCGGTTTCAACCCCGCTTCCATCGCGTAGTTGGTATTGATCGCGGCCGCGTCGACGTCACCGAGTGAGCGCGGAATCTGCGCCGCATCGAGTTCGACGATCTTCAGCTTGCGCGGATTGTCGACGATATCGAGCGGCGTCGCCTTCAGCCCCGCGTCCGCGCGCAGCTTCAGCAGGCCCTGCTTTTGCAGCAACAGCAGCGCGCGGCCGCCGTTGGTCGGGTCGTTCGGGACCGCAATGCGCGCGCCCGGCTTCAGCTCGGCCAGCGACTTCACGCGCTTCGAATAGATGCCCATCGGGAACGTGACGGTATCCGCGACCTTGACCAGCTTGTAGCCGCGATCCTTCACCTGCGCCTGCAGATAGGGATCGTGCTGGTAGCTGTTCGCGTCGAGGTCGCCAGACGCAAGCGCGGCGTTCGGCTGCACGTAATCGGAGAATTCGACGATGCGGATGTCGAGGCCGCTCTTCGCCGCGACCTTCTTCACCGCTTCCATGATCTGCGCGTGCGGCCCGCCCGTCACGCCCACCTTGATGGTTTCGGCCTGCGCGTGCGCGCCCGCGAACAGCGCGGCCGCGCCCAGTGCCGCCGCGAATTTCAGCATGAAGCGTCGTTGCATCGAGTGTCCCCTGACGGATCAATCTTGTTTTACTTGTGGCTCAGCCGGCGAACGAGCCAGTCGCCGAACGACTGCACGATCTGCACGAACACGATCAGGATCGCGACCACCGTCCACATCACTTCGGGCAAATAGCGCTGGTAGCCGTAGCGGATCCCGAGATCGCCGAGGCCGCCACCGCCGATCGCGCCCGCCATCGCCGAATAGCCGACCAGCGACACGAACGTGATGGTCAGGCCCGCGACGACGCCCGGCAGCGATTCGGGCAGCAGCACCTTGAAGACGATCTGCGACGTGGTCGCGCCCATCGATTGCGCGGCCTCGATCAGCCCGCGGTCGACTTCGCGCAACGCCGTCTCGACGAGACGCGCGATGAACGGCGCGGCCGCGAGCGTCAGCGGCACGACCGCCGCGGCCGTGCCGATCGACGACCCCGTGACGAGCCGCGTAAACGGAATCACCGCGACCAGCAGGATGATGAACGGTGTCGAGCGGACGGCATTCACGACGCCGCCGAGCACGCGGTTCACCGCGAGGTTCTGCAGCACGCCCTGGCGGTCGGTCAGGTAGAGCAGCACGCCGAGCGGCAGGCCGACGAGCGCGCCGACCACTCCGGAGATGCCGACCATGATCAGCGTCTCCCAGAACGACTGCACGAACATATCGAACATCTCACTCAACATACGAAAGCTCCTCTACCACCACACCTTGCTCGCGCAGGAACGCGAGCGCCTGCCCGACCTTGCCCGGCTCGCCGCCCGCGAGCACCGCGAGCGAACCGAATGCCTGCCCCTGGATCTCGTCGATCTGGCCGTGCAGGATGTTGAAATCGAGTTCGTACCGGCGGATCGTCTCGGACAGGATCGGCTGGTCGACACCCGAGCCCGTGAACGCAAGCCGCAGCAAATGCCCGCTACCCGTCTTCAGCCGCTCGGCCACGCGCACCTTCAGCGCGGGCGGCAATTCCTGCGCGATCACGTCGCCGATCAGCGCGCGCGTCACTTCGTGATGCGGCTGCAGGAACACGTCGATCACGCGGCCTTCCTCGACCACGCGCCCCGCATCGAGCACCGCGACGCGATCGCACACCTGCTTGATCACTTCCATCTGGTGCGTGATCAGCACGATCGTCAGCCCGAGTTCGCGGTTGATGCGCTTCAGCAGGTCGAGGATCGAACGCGTGGTCTCGGGATCGAGCGCGGACGTCGCTTCGTCCGACAGCAACACCTTTGGCTGGCTCGCGAGCGCGCGGGCGATGCCGACGCGCTGCTTCTGCCCGCCGCTGATCTGCGACGGATAGCGATCCTTCTGCGCGGACAGCCCGACGAGGTCGAGCAGCGGCAGCACGGCGGCCTCGATCTCGGCGCGGCTTGCGCCGGCCAGTTCGAGCGGCAGCGCGACGTTGTCGAACACCGTGCGCGACGACAGCAGGTTGAAGTGCTGGAAGATCATGCCGATCTCGCGGCGCGCCTCGCGCAGCGCGCCAGCCGGCAGCAGCGTGAGATCGCGCCCGCCGACGACGACATTGCCTTCGGTCGGCCGCGTGAGCAGGTTGATGGTGCGCACGAGCGTGCTCTTGCCGGCGCCGCTTCGGCCGATGATGCCGAACACCTCACCCTGCGGGATCGTCAGGTTGATGTTGCGCAGCGCCTCGACCCAGCCACCCGGCCCGGGAAATCGCTGCGAAAGATTGCGTAATTCGATCATGTAAACAAAACGGCGGCCCGGCTGGCGAGTTGGCCCGCCAGTCGGCCGCCGATGCATCTGGAATAACCGTCGATTTTACCGCAAACCCCTCATTCCCCTTAATAATCGATTTCGATCTTTTCATAACCGCACGAAATTAGAGGAGCACCGCTGGCGCGCCGCGACGGTGCCGCGACTATGATCCGGAACACACATGCCAACCGACAGGGGACACGCCAGATGACCGCCACCACTACGCCGGCCGCCGCACCCGCCACCGCCGGACCGGCGCCTTCGTCGCCGCGCGCGCCGACCATGGGCCGGCTGCGTACCGCGGACGGGATCGAACTGGCGTCGTACCGGTGGCCCGCCGGCGAAGGCACCGCGCCGCCGCGCGCGACGATCGCGCTCGTGCACGGTCTTGCCGAACACGCGGGCCGCTATGCCGCGCTCGCCGGCCGGCTGAATGCGGCCGGCATCGACGTGCTCGCGATCGACCTGCGCGGACACGGCCAGTCACCCGGCAAGCGCGCCTGGGTCGAACGCTTCGACGGCTACCTGAACGATGCGGATGCGCTTGTCGCCGAAGCCGCGCGCGGCAATTCGCCGCTGTTCCTGATGGGGCACAGCATGGGTGGCGCGGTCGCGGCGCTGTACGCGATCGAACGCGCGCCGACGCGCGGCCACGCGCTGACGGGCCTCGTGTTGTCGAGCCCGGCGCTCGCGCCGGGGCGCGACGTGCCGCGCTGGATGCTCGCGGTGAGCCGCGTCATCAGCCGCGTATGGCCGACCTTCCCTGCCATCAGGATCGATGCGGCGCTGCTGTCGCGCGATCCGGCCATCGTTGCGGCCAATCGTGCCGATCCGCTCGTGCATCACGGCGCGGTGCCCGCACGCACCGGCGCGGAGATTCTCGACGCGATGGCGCGCATCGAAAGCGGCCGCGGTGGGCTCCGCGTTCCGGTGCTCGTCTATCACGGCACCGAGGACAAGCTGACCGAGCCCGACGGCAGCCGGGCGTTCGGCGCGCGCGTCGGCTCGACCGATCACACGCTGACGCTATACGAAGGCGGCTTTCACGAAACGATGAACGATCTCGAACGCGATCGCGTGATCGACGCGCTGATCGCGTGGATTCACGCACGCGTGCCGGCGTGCTGAGCGCCCGGCACGGCCGGTCAATCGATCGTCAGATACCGGCCAGCACGCGCAGGTGCGCGACGACGCTGCGCCCGAGTGCGGACAGGTTGTAGCCGCCTTCGAGGCAGCTCACGATGCGGCCCTGCGCATGCCGGCGCGCCACGTCGACGATCTGCGCGGTCAGCCATTCGAAATCGGCCTCGACGAGGCCGAGGTTGCCGATATCGTCCTCGCGATGCGCATCGAACCCCGCCGACACGAACAGCATCTGCGGCTTGAACGCATCGAGGCGCGGCAGCCAGAACATGTCGACCGCCTCGCGGATCGCCATCCCGTTGCTGCGCGCGGGCATCGGCAGGTTGACCATGTTCGGCGCTTGGTGATCGACGCCCGAGAACGGGTACAGCGGATGCTGGAAGAAGCTGCACATCAGCACGCGCTCGTCATTCGCGAATGCGGCCTCCGTACCGTTGCCGTGATGCACGTCGAAATCGATGATCGCGACACGCTCCAGACCGTGTACGTCGAGCGCATGCCGCGCGGCGATCGCGACGTTGTTGAAGAAGCAGAAGCCCATCGCGCGCGCGGGCTCCGCATGGTGGCCGGGCGGTCGCACGCCGCAGAACGCATTCGCATAGCGGCCTTCGATCACCGCATCGGTCGCCGCGATCGCGGCTCCGGCCGCGCGCAGCGCCGCGCGCCACGTATCGCGGTTCATCAGCGTATCGGGATCGATCTCCACGTGGCCGTCGACCGGCGTCATGCTCCGGATGTAGTCGATGTGCGCCTGCGTATGCACCCGGCCCAGCGCCACCTCGCTCGCGAACGGCGCGGTTTCGTGCACGATCAGGTCGTCGATGCGGCTCGCGATCATCTGATCCTGGATCGCGGACAGGCGGGCCGGGCATTCCGGATGCCACTCCCCCATCTCGTGCAGCATGCAGTCGGGGTGCGTATAGAAAGCGGTTGCCATAAGCTGTCATCCGCAGCGCACGATGCGCCGCAGGTCTCCATCAATGATGTCCATCGTCTGCCGCGAATTCGCCGCTAACTTACCACAACGGGGGCCTGCCACGCCCCGGCGCGCCGGATCCGTCGGGTATACTGCGCCGAACCCAATCGCCTTGTCCGCCCGCTTCGACATGAATTCCAGCAAGCCTGCCGCCCTTCTCTCCGCGCTGTTCCGTGTTCGCGTGCCGCTCGTTGCGGCCGCTGTAGTCGCGGCCCTCGGCACCGCGCCTGCCGGCGCGCAGACGCAACCCGCGAAGTCCGCGGGCAAGCTCGTCGCACAGGCCCAGCCGCAGCAGCCGACGCCGCCAGGCCAGACCTTCGAAGAGGAAATTGTTCCGCAGCGTTACGCGAACAACGCGAAGGTCGATGCGTTCATCGACGAGATGGTAAGCCGCAACGGCTTCGACTCCGCGAGCCTGCATGCGCTGTTCTCGCGCGTCAGCTATTCGGCGACGGCCGTCAAGCTCGTGAAGCCGGCCCCGTCGCCGACGGTCAAGAACTGGCGCGTCTATCGCTCGCGCTTCATCGAGCCGATCCGCATCAACGCGGGCGTGAAATTCTGGAAGGCGAACCAGGCAACGCTGCAGCGCGCGTCCGAGCAGTTCGGCGTGCCGCCCGAGGTGATCGTCGGCATCATCGGCGTCGAGACGATCTACGGTCGCTACATGGGCAATTTCCGCGTGCTCGACGCGCTGACGACGCTCTCGTTCGACTATCCGGATACGCCGAATCGCGACAGCCGCCAGGCGACGTTCCGCAAGAACCTCGAGGATTTCCTGGTCTGGACGCGCGACAACCAGCTCGACCCGACCACCGTGCTCGGCTCGTATACGGGCGCGATCGGGATTCCTCAGTTCCTGCCGAGCAGCATCCGCGAATACGCGGTCGACTTCGACGGCACGGGCCATGTCGACCTGCGCAGCAGTCCTGCCGATGCGATCGGCAGCGTCGCGAACTACCTGAAGCAGCATGGCTGGGAAACCGACCGCCCGGTGGTCTGGCAGATCACGCCCGACACGGGCAGCCTGGGGATCGCCCAGGCCGCCGCCGACGGCCAGCCCGAACCGCACTGGGCGTTGTCGCAACTGCTGCGCGCGGGCATGACGCTGAACGAGCCGACCGTCAACATCACGACCGAAGGCGGTACCCCCGTGACGGTGGTCGACCTGCCGTCGCCGGGGCGTGCGACCGAGTACATGCTCGGTCTCAAGAATTTCTATGTGCTGACGCGCTACAACCGCAGCTTCTTCTACGCGCTCACCGTGTACCAGCTTGGCGAGGCGGTGAAGGCGCAGATGGAAGCGAGCGGCGCACTTCCGCCGGCCAGCGTCGACACCGAGTCGCAATAAGCACCAGCCGCTCAAAGAAAAAGCGCCGCACTAGCGGCGCTTTTTTTATCGCACGCGCACTGCGCGCACCTGCCTGCGTTCAGGCAGGAAACACGCCCGTGGACAGGTAGCGGTCGCCGCGATCGCAGATGATGAACACGATCGTCGCATTCTCGACCTGACGTGCGATGCGCATCGCGACTTCACATGCGCCGCCCGACGAAATGCCGGCGAAGATGCCTTCGACCGACGCGAGCCGGCGCGCCATCGTTTCCGCCGCGGCTTGGCTCACGCTCTCGACGCGGTCGACGCGGCTGCGATCGAAGATGGTCGGCATGTACGCTTCCGGCCACTTGCGGATGCCCGGAATGCGCGAACCGTCTTCCGGCTGTGCACCGACGATCTCGATCGCCGGATTCTGTTCCTTCAGATACTGCGACGTGCCCATGATCGTGCCCGTCGTGCCCATGGCCGACACGAAGTGCGTGATGCGCCCTTCGGTATCGCGCCAGATTTCCGGGCCCGTCGCTTCGTAGTGCGCAATCGGATTGTCGGGGTTCGCGAACTGATCGAGGATCACGCCCTTGCCTTCGCGCTGCATCTGGTCCGCGAGATCACGTGCCAGCTCCATCCCGCCCTTCACCGGCGTCAGGATGATTTCAGCGCCATAGGCGGCCATGCTCTGGCGGCGCTCGACCGACAGGTCCTCCGGCATGATCAGCACCATCTTGTAGCCGCGGATCGCCGCTGCCATCGCAAGTGCGATACCCGTGTTGCCGCTCGTCGCCTCGATCAGCGTATCGCCCGGCTTGATGCGCCCGCGCGCCTCGGCCTTGCTGATCATCGACAGTGCCGGACGATCCTTCACGGAACCAGCCGGATTGTTGCCTTCGAGCTTCGCGAGCACCACGTTGTTGCGCGCGCGAATTTCATCGTCCGGCAAGCGGACCAGTTGGACGAGCGGCGTATTGCCGATCGTGTCTTCGATAGTTTTGTAAGCCATGGATATACCGTGAGTACGAGGCCGATCAATCGATCGATTGTAAACCAGCACCGCTGCTCACGCCGGCAACCCCATTGCGACGATGGAATACGCGTGCCGTGCAACGCGCCGCCGCATACGCCGCGCCCACGCAAAAAACCCGCGGCATGCCGCGGGAAGCCGTCGCAACGACGGCGACTGAAGGAGCTCGTTGTCGGTCGCGCGCGACGCGTTACTTCTGTGCCGTGCGGGCAGGCGGTGCCGTGGGCTTGCCGAGCGGCTTGCCCGGTGCCGGCAGCGTGGCACCCGTGCCGGCCGCGCCTACCGTCAGGCCTTCCTGCTGAAGCCGCTCGACGGTATGGCCACCCATGCCTTTCACGCGCGATGCGAGATCTTCCGCGTTCTTGAACGGACCGCGTGCGCCGCGTTCGTCGAGGATCGCCTTCGCCCGTGCCGGGCCGATGCCCTTGATGCCGACGAGTGCATCCTCGTTCGCGGTGTTGACGTCAACGGCCGCCCAGGCCGACGCGATCGTGCCGAGCATTGCCGCTGCGGCCAACCATTTCCTGATCATGTGCTGGATCTCCGATGAAAAACGGCCGGCGGCTGCCGACCGTGAGACCCAGTCTATCGATTCAACGCTTCCGCTTAAACCTGGCCAGATAGCCAACGCACATAGCGGTCGACGCCTTCCTGCACGGTCAGGAACGGTGCGTCGTAACCGGCCGCGCGCAGCTTCGTCTGATCGGCCTGCGTGAAGCACTGGTACTTGCCGCGCAGTGCATCGGGGAACGGCACGTATTCGATCAGTCCTTGCTCGACCTGCTGCGCGAGCGTCAGCGGCGGCTGGTTGTCGAGCGCACGCAGCGTATTCACGACCGTCGACGCGATATCGTTGAACGGCTGCGCACGACCCGTGCCGAGGTTGAAGATACCCGACTTCTCCGGATGATCGAAGAAGAACAGGTTCACCTTCGTCACGTCCTCGACCGACACGAAGTCGCGCGTCTGCTCGCCCGGTGCATAGCCGTTGTACTCGCCGAACAGCTTCACCTTGCCTTCCGCACGGAACTGGTTGAAGTTGTGGAACGCAACCGACGCCATGCGCCCCTTGTGCGTCTCGCGCGGGCCGTACACGTTGAAATAGCGGAAGCCGGCGATCTGGCTCTTCGCGGTCGGCAGCACGCGACGGATCACCTGGTCGAACAGGAACTTCGAATAGCCGTAGATGTTCAGCGGCGCCTCGACCTCGCGCTCCTCGACGAAGCGCGTCGATCCGCCGTAGGTCGCGGCCGACGATGCGTACAGGAACTGCGTGCCCTGCGCGAGGCAGGCGTCGAGCACCGCGCGGCTGTAGCGGAAGTTGTTGTCCATCATGTAGCGGCCGTCGGTTTCCATCGTGTCCGAACAGGCGCCTTCGTGGAATATCGCGCGTACCTTGCCGAAATCGCCGCGTGCGAAACGTTCGACGAATTCCGTCTTGTCCAGATAGTCGTCGATCTCGCAATCGACGAGATTCCGGAACTTGTCCGCGCGCGTCAGGTTGTCGACCGCGATGATGCGCGTCTCGCCGCGCTCGTTGAGCGCCTTGACGATGTTCGCGCCGATAAAACCGGCTGCGCCGGTGACGATGAGGGTCATGATCGTCCTGCCTGAAAAGTGCGAGCCATGCGTGCGGCGCGCTCGTCGCGCCACCGCATGCGCTCAGTGAAACAGTTCGTCGTAATCCACCGTGGCCGTGCCGAGCTTGCCGACCACGATGCCTGCCGCGCGATTCGCGAGCACGACGGCGTCGACGAGCGGCACGCCCGCGCCGAGCATCGTCGCGACCGTTGCAATCACGGTATCGCCCGCGCCCGACACGTCGAACACCTCGCGCGCGAGCGCCGGTGCGTGCAGTTCGCCGGTGGCGGAAAACAGCGTCATCCCTTCTTCCGAACGCGTGAGCAGCAGCGCGTCGATGCCGAGTTCCGCGCGCAGCTTCGCGACGCGCGCGCGCAGATCGTCTTCCGACTTCCACTGCCCGACCACTTCGCGCAATTCAGCGCGATTCGGCGTGATCAGCGACGCGCCGCGATAGCGTGCCCAGTCGTCGCCCTTCGGGTCGACGAGGACGGACTTGCCGGCCGCACGCGCCTTCTCGATCATCGTCGTGACGTGCGTCAGCCCGCCTTTCGCGTAATCCGACATCAGCACGACGTCGTGCTGCGGCAGCAGCGCATCGAAGCGCGCGAGCCCCGCGAGCAACACCTCGTGCGTCGGCATGGCCTCGAAGTCCACGCGCAGCAGTTGCTGCTGGCGCGCGAGCACGCGCAGCTTGATCGTGGTCGGCAGCGCCGGGTCGCGCTCGAGATGCGGCGTCACGCCGCTGCTGCCGAGCAGCTCGACGATCCGCTCGCCGGGTTCGTCGCAACCGACGACGCACAGCAACCCGGCCTGGCCGCCGAGCGTCACGGCGTTGCGTGCGACGTTGGCCGCACCGCCGAGGCGCTCTTCCTGACGCTGCACGTGCACGACCGGCACCGGCGCTTCAGGCGAAATGCGATCGACGTTGCCGAACCAGTAACGGTCGAGCATCACGTCGCCGACGACAAGCACGCGCGAGCGCGCAAGCTGCTCGCGCGGCACCGGAACGACTTCGCGGAGAGTATTCATCGTGTGGTCAGCCACGGGTGGACGACTGGGGATCGACATACGGCCGGCCGATCGCGTAGTAGTCGATGCCGAGTTCGGCCATCGCATCCGGCTCATAGAGGTTGCGACCGTCGAAGATCACCGGCGCCTTCAGTTCGGCCTTCAGGCGCGTGAAGTCGGGGCTCCGGAACTCCTTCCACTCGGTCACGATCACGAGCGCGTCTGCGCCCGTCACGGCGATGTCCTGCGTCTCGACGAGATGCAGCCGGGCCAGCGCGTCCGGATCGGTGCCGAAATCGAGCGCAAACACGCGCCGCGCCTCGTCGACCGCGACCGGATCGTACGCACGCACGGTCGCGCCGCGTTCGAGCAGCGCGGCGATCAGGCGGCGGCTCGGCGCCTCGCGCATGTCGTCGGTGTTCGGCTTGAACGCCAGGCCCCAGACCGCGAACTCGCGGCCGGTCAGGTCGGCGCCGAAGCGCTGCTCGATCTTGCTGATCAGCACGTCCTTCTGCGCAGAGTTGGCCGCCTCGACGGCCTCCAGGATGCGCAGCGGCTGGCCGTTCTCGCCGGCCGTGCGAATCAGCGCCTGGACGTCCTTCGGGAAGCACGAGCCGCCATAGCCGACGCCGGCGTACAGGAAGTGATAGCCGATGCGCGGATCGGAGCCGATCCCGCGGCGCACGGCCTCGATGTCGGCGCCGACCTTGTCGGCCAGATTCGACATCTCGTTCATGAACGAGATACGCGTCGCGAGCATCGCGTTCGCCGCATATTTCGCGAATTCGGCCGAACGCACGTCCATGTAGATGGTTCGCTCGTGGTTGCGATTGAACGGCGCGTAAAGCTTCTTCATCTTCTCGCGCGCGATCGTGCCCGTCTCGTCGTCGTCGACGCCGATGATGATCCGGTCCGGACGCATGAAGTCTTCGACCGCAGCGCCTTCCTTCAGGAACTCCGGGTTCGACACGACCGAGAAGCGATGCGCGACGCTGCCTGCCAGACCGCGGGCGGCAAGCGCCTCGTCGACCACGCCGCGCACGCGCTGCGCGGTGCCGACCGGCACCGTCGACTTGTCGACGATCACCTTGAAGCCCGTCATGTGGCGGCCGATGTTGCGTGCTGCTTCGAGCACGTACTGCAGGTCGGCCGAGCCGTCCTCGTCGGGGGGCGTGCCGACGGCGATGAACTGGATCTCGCCGTGCGCGACGCTCGCCGCGATATCGGTCGAGAAGCGCAGGCGCCCCGCCGCGCGATTGCGCGCGATGATGTCCAGCAGCCCCGGTTCGTGAATCGGCATCCCGCCGTTGTTCAGGATGTCGATCTTGCGCTGATCGACGTCGAGACAGAAGACGTCGTGACCGATCTCCGCGAGGCAGGCGCCCGTGACGAGACCGACATAGCCGGTGCCGATGATGGTGATTTTCATAGATGTTCCGGTACTTCCCGGTAATTGACTAACTTGGCCGCCGGGACGAGCCCGGCGGCAACCGCAGCGCGTTGGCTCCGCGTGCCGGGATCAGCCCGGCATCGCAGGTTCGACGCGGCGCGGCGCATAGGTTTCCCAGCCGCTGCATCCAGGGCACTGCCAATAGAAGAGCCGTGCCCGGAAACCGCAATTCTGGCACGTATACCGTGGCAGATTCTTCGTGCGCTGCTTGATCAGCGCACGCATCATTTCAAGTTCCTTACGACGCGGTTCGTCGGCCGCGGCGATTTGCGCATCGAGCAGATGCAGCATCCCCGACAGGTTCGGTGACTTCTCCATCTGCGTGCGCGCGAGCGTGTGCGCCGCATCCTGGCCGCGCAACCCCGCGATGTGCTGGTACGCGATGTCGAGCAGGTCGTTCGACGGATAGCGGTCGATATACCCCATCAGCAGCTCGGCGCCCTCGGCATGCTTGCCGAGCGCGACATACGCCTTCATCAGCTTGTCGGCGACGAGCGGCAGATACGCCGGATTCTGCGCCTCGACGCGCTTCCAGTGCTCGATCGCGGCCGCGTGGTTGCCCTCGGCTTCCGCCGCGTCGCCGGACAGCACCGTCGCGCGGACGTTCTGCGGGTTCACGGTCAGCGCAAGGCGCAGCTGTTCGGCGGCCGCTGCCGCGTTCTTGCGCTGCAGCGCATCCTGTGCGAGTTCGCAGTGGAACTGGGCAATTTCGACGCCGAGCGGCTTGTCGCTCATCGACTCGATGCGCTTCGCCGTATCGATCGACTTGTTCCAGTCCTTCTCGATCTCGTAGATCGTCAGCAGCGCCCGCTGCGCGCCAAGCGCGTAATCGCCGTCGGCGAGCTTGTGAAACGCTTCCTCGGCACGATCGAGCAGCCCGGCCTTCAGGAAATCCTGGCCGAGCTCGTACAGCGCGTGGTCGCGCTCGTTGACCGGCAGGTCCGTGCGGCTCAGCAGGTTCTGGTGCACGCGGATCGCGCGATCGGTCTCGCCCCGGCGGCGAAACAGGTTGCCGAGCGCGAAGTGCAGCTCGACCGTCTCGGGATCGAGCTTGGCGACCTCGATGAACGCGTCGATCGCCTTGTCAGGTTGTTCGTTCAACAGAAAATTCAGGCCGCGAAAATACGATCGCGGCAGGTTGGCACTCTCCGACAGGAGATTCTTCAGGTCATAGCGTGACGCCGCCCAACCGAGCGCGAACGCGACCGGAATCGCGAGCAACCACCAGAAATCCAGATCCATGCGAAATATCGAAGCAGAGACGAAAACCGCGCGATGATCGCGCGGCGTCCGTGTTAAATGACGGGCGGCATCGGCGGCTGGTCGATGACGGCCGGCGTTTCGCGCGCCGCACGCAGATCGCGCTTCAGACGCCCGTTCTCGAGACGCAGGCGGAAGATCGAAGGCAGCGCGGACAGCAGGCCGGCCAGCAGCCCCACGCCGAAGAACGCCAGGCCGATCAGGATCAGCGGCGCTTGCCATGAATAGCCGGCAAGGAAATTCAGCGTCGCGGTTTGCGTATTGGCCAGCGCGAGCACCAGCAGCAGGACAAACACCAATACCCGGATCAGCCAGACGATAAACTTCATGAAGCCCTCTCTTTGTTGAGGTTTGCCGCGGCGCGCGACTCCCCTTCGTCGCGCCGAATCGACCCGTATTGTAAAGGATGCGTTTCCGCGGCTGCGCAGATCCTGCGTGCCGCCGTTGCGCGACGATCGCCGGAAATGAAAAAAGCGCCCGCAAGGGGCGCTTTTCTTTTCAGCCTTCGCCGGATGGGTTCCGGGCAAACCGGATGACGCTTAACGCTCGTCGTCCGGATCATCAGCCTTCAGCGGTTCACCGGCGCGGCCGTCGACGCGTTCACGCAATTCCTTGCCAGGCTTGAAGTGCGGCACGAACTTCTCGGGCACCTGCACTTTCTCCCCTGACTTCGGGTTGCGTCCGACGCGCGCCGGGCGACGGTTGAGGCCAAAGCTGCCGAAACCCCGAATTTCAATGCGATGCCCTTTCGCCAGGGCGTCAGACATCGCATCGAGCATCGTTTTCACCGCGAAATCCGCATCCTTGAGGACAAGTTGCGGAAATCGCGATGCCAGCTGCGCGACCAACTCGGATTTGGTCATACTTCAGCAGACCTCGTGAGGCTTACTGGTTCTGGCCGTCGAGCTTCGCCTTCAGCAGCGCGCCGAGGTTGGTCGTACCGGTCGCAGCAGCGCTCGAGTCCGACTGCAGGCCGCGGATCGCTTCCTGTTGTTCAGCCGAATCCTTCGCCTTGATCGACAGGTTGATGCCACGCGACTTGCGATCGATGTTGATCACCATCGCGTTGACCTTGTCGCCTTCCTTCAGCACGTTGCGTGCGTCTTCGACGCGATCCTGCGAGATTTCCGACGCGCGCAGGTAGCCTTCGATGTCACCCGTCAGCGTAACGACCGCACCCTTCGCATCGACCGTCTTCACGACGCCGTCGACGATCGAGCCCTTGTCGTTCATTGCAACGTAGTTGCTGAACGGGTCGCCTTCGAGCTGCTTGATGCCCAGCGAAATACGTTCCTTCTCGACGTCGATACCGAGCACGATTGCTTCGACTTCGTCGCCCTTCTTGTACTTGCGAACAGCTTCTTCGCCAGCTTCGCTCCACGACAGGTCCGACAGGTGGACCAGGCCGTCGATGCCGCCCGGCAGACCGATGAACACGCCGAAGTCGGTGATCGACTTGATTGCGCCCGTGATCTTGTCGCCCTTCTTGAAGTTGCGGCTGAAGTCATCCCACGGATTCGGCTTGCACTGCTTCATGCCGAGGCTGATACGACGACGGTCTTCGTCGATCTCGAGGACCATGACTTCGACTTCGTCGCCCAGCTGGACAACCTTCGACGGAGCAACGTTCTTGTTGGTCCAGTCCATTTCCGACACGTGGACGAGGCCTTCGATGCCCGATTCCACTTCGACGAATGCGCCGTAGTCGGTGATGTTCGTGACCTTGCCGAACAGGCGCGTGCCCGACGGGTAACGGCGCGAGATGCCTTCCCACGGATCGTCGCCCAGTTGCTTGATGCCCAGCGAGACGCGGTTCTTCTCTTGGTCGAACTTGAGGATCTTCGCGGTGACTTCCTGGCCAACCGACAGGACTTCGCTCGGGTGACGCACACGACGCCATGCGATGTCGGTGATGTGCAGCAGGCCGTCGATGCCGCCGAGGTCGACGAACGCGCCGTAGTCGGTGATGTTCTTGACCACGCCGTTGACGATCGCGCCTTCCTTCAGCGTCTCGAGCAGCTTCGCGCGCTCTTCGCCTTGCGTTGCTTCGATCACTGCACGACGCGACAGCACGACGTTGTTACGCTTGCGATCGAGCTTGATCACGCGGAACTCGAGCGTCTTGCCTTCGTACGGGGTCGTGTCCTTGACCGGACGCGTGTCGACCAGCGAACCCGGCAGGAACGCGCGGATACCGTTGACCATCACGGTCATGCCGCCCTTCACCTTGCCGGTGATCGTGCCGGTGACGAGCTCGTTGTTGTCGAGCGCCTTTTCCAGCGACAGCCACGATGCAAGGCGCTTCGCCTTGTCGCGCGACAGGATCGTGTCGCCGTAGCCGTTTTCGAGTGCGTCGATCGCGACGGACACGAAATCGCCCGACTGCACCTCAACCTCGCCCTGATCGTTCAGGAATTCCTCGATCGGAATGTAAGCCTCGGACTTCAGGCCTGCATTGACGACCACGAAGTTGTGGTCGACGCGCACGACTTCGGCGGAAATCACTTCGCCGGCGCGCATGTCTTGGCGGGTCAGCGACTCTTCGAACAGAGCCGCGAAAGATTCAGTATTCGGGGTAGAGGTTTGCAGGTCGGACATAAAAATCTGATTGTGCATGGATCGCTGTGCCACGCCGGCCGGAATGGCAGGCTGAAAGGGCCAGATCGATGTCCACACGGGGTTAAGGGTTCGAAACACGCTCCGCCGTTACGCGCGGAGCACCTACCGCTGCCCGCCTTCTCAGGCGGGCTGGCCGAGCGCCCGGTACCACTGCAGCACCTGGTCGACCGCTTCATCGACCGAAAGCGCCGACGTATCGAGCAGCTTGGCATCTGCTGCAGGCTTCAGCGGCGCGGCCGCGCGATTGCTGTCGCGCGCGTCACGTTCACGTAGATCCCGGAGCAAGTCATCTATATTAGCAGAAAAACCTTTTTGCATCAATTGCTTATGCCGTCTGGTCGCGCGTGCCTCGGCGCTGGCCGTCAGGAACACCTTCAGCACGGCGTCCGGGAAGATCACGGTACCCATGTCGCGCCCGTCCGCAACGAGGCCCGGCGTCTTGCGGAACGCGCGCTGGCGCGCGACGAGCGCGGTGCGCACCGGCCCGTGCACGGCAATCGCCGACGCGCGGTTGCCGACCGCTTCGGCGCGGATGTCGTTCGACACATCGACGCCGTCGAGCTGTGCGCAGCCTTCGCGGAACGTGATGTGGAGATCGTCGATCAGCTTCACCAGCGCGTCGATGTCCTCGGCCTCGATGCCGTAGCGCACGCTCGCGAGCGCGGCGAGCCGGTACAACGCGCCGCTATCGAGCAGGTGGAAGCCAAGATGCGCGGCGACGAGCGCGGCGACGGTGCCCTTGCCGGAAGCAGTCGGGCCGTCGATCGTGATGACGGGAGTCGGGTGAAAGGGTCGGGTCGATTTCATCAGAACAGTGGGGTCAGGCTTTGGCGAGCGCAGCGAAGCGGTCGAAATAGTCGGGGAACGTCTTGCCGACGCACTTCGGATCGTTGATCCGCACGGGCACGCCGCCCAGGCTGACGAGCGAGAAGCACATCGCCATCCGGTGATCGTCGTACGTGTCGATCGCCGCGTTCGGCGTGAGCTTTTCCGGCGGCGTGACGACGAGGTAGTCCGGGCCTTCCTCGACGATCGCACCGACCTTGCGCAACTCGGTCGCCATCGCGGCGATGCGGTCGGTTTCCTTCACGCGCCAGCTCGCGATGTTGCGCAGCGTGCTCGTGCCGTTCGCGAACAGCGCCGCGACCGCGATGGTCATCGCCGCATCGGGAATCAGGTTGAAGTCCATGTCGATCGGCTCGAGCTTGCCGTGGTCGTGGCCGATGCCGCGCACGTCGATCCAGTCGTCGCCCATCGTCACGTTCGCGCCCATCTGCATCAGCGCGCTCGCGAAGCCGACATCGCCCTGGATGCTCGCGCGCCCCACGCCTTCGACGCGCAGCGGGCCGCCGCCGAGCGCGCCGGCCGCGAGGAAGTACGAAGCGGACGACGCATCGCCCTCGACCATGATCCGCCCCGGCGAGCGGTAGCGGACGCCGGCCGGCACGACGAAGCGCTGCCAGCCGTCGCGCTCGACGGTCACGCCGAAGCGCTCCATCAGCCGGATCGTGATGTCGATGTACGGCTTCGAGATCAGCTCGCCATCGACCTCGACGACGATCTTGCCGTCCTTCGCCTTCACGAGCGGCAGCGTCATCAGCAACGCCGTGAGGAACTGGCTCGACACGTCGCCGCGCACGCGGATCGGCGCATCGACGGAAATGTTCGCGGGCTTGATCCGCAGCGGCGGGTAGCCTTCGTTCAGTTCGTAGTCGATCTGCGCGCCGATTTGCCTCAGACCGTCGACGAGATCGCCGATCGGCCGCTCGTGCATGCGCGGCACGCCGTGCACGCGATAGTCGCCGCCGTTCACCGCGAGCGCGGCGGTCAGCGGCCGCACGGCCGTGCCCGCATTGCCGAGGAACAAGTCGGCCGTCTTCGCGGTGAATGCGCCGCGCGTGCCCATCACGACGCAGGTGTCGCCATCGCGCCTGAGCTTCACACCGAGCGTGCCGAGTGCGTCGAGCATCACGCGCGTGTCGTCGGAGTCGAGCAGGTTGGTGATCGTCGTTTCGCCTTCGGCAAGCGCCGCGAGCAACAGCACGCGGTTCGAAATGCTCTTCGAGCCGGGCAGGCGCACGGTGCCCGATGCACTGGAGTACGGGCCGAGATCGAGATAGTCCATGGGAATCGTCCTGTTATTTCTTGACCGGTTCGGCAGCGGGCGTACCACCGCGCTCCTGCCATGCCTTGCGCGCCGCGCGCGAACGCGTGAACACCGCTTCGAGCGCCGCGCCGTCGCCGGCGTCGATCGCTGCGCGCAGCCGCGTGAGCACACGTGTGTAGCCATCGAGCTCGTCGAGCAGCGCCGCGCGGTTCGCGACACATACGTCGCGCCACATCTCCGGGCTCGACGCCGCGATGCGCGTGAAATCACGGAAGCCGCCCGCCGCGTACGAGAATTTCAGTTCCGCGTCCGCTTCGCCGAGGATCTGCTCGACGAGCGCGAACGACAGCACGTGCGGCAGATGGCTGATCGACGCAAACACGCGATCGTGCTGCTCCGTGCTCATCGTGCGCACGTCGGCGCCGGTCGCGCGCCACATCGCGTCGATCCGGGCGACCGATTCAGGTGCGTTTTCCGGCAGCGGGCACAGCACGACGTTACGGCCGACGTACAGATCCGGCAACGCGGCCTCGACGCCGCTCGACTCGCGACCGGCGATCGGGTGCCCCGGCACGAACTGTGCGATCCGCGCGCCGAGCGCTTCGCGCGCGGCCGCGACGACATCGGACTTGGTGCTGCCCGCATCGGTGACGATCGTCGCCGCTTCAAGCCACGGCGCGATGCGCGCGAGCAACGGGCCCGTTTGTGCGACGGGCGCGGCCAGCAGCACCAGATCGGCGCCCGCCAGTGCGTCGCGCAATTGCGCGTCGTCGTCGAGCGCCGCCGCGCGGTCGATCACGCCGAGTGCGAGCGCACGCTCGACCGAAGTACGTGAACGGCCCACGCCGACAACCTCGCCCGCGCCGCCCGGCGCGCGCTCGCGCAGCGCGCGGGCCAGCGATCCGCCGATCAGGCCGACGCCGAAGATGACCAGTTTGTTGAATGCAAAGCCTGACACGACAAGAGCCAAGTTACGCGCGCAGGACGACGCCCCGCACGCGGAATTCCAGATTCCGGGCAACGGGCCCGCATCCGGCGCAACCTGCGCCGGGTGCCGCCCGAACCCGCCTTCGGCAGCGCCGATCGGCCTGCCCTGCCCGCCGGGCCCCCACGCCTGCGTGAACAGGCGACGGGCCGCCACGCCTCAGCGTGCGCGCGGATACGAACCGAGTATCTTCAGGAACGCGGCCTTCTGGCCGAGTTCCGCGAGCGCGGCCGCAACCGACGCATCGTCCCGATGCCCTTCGATGTCGATGTAGAAGTAGTACTCCCACGTGCCGACGCGCGCCGGACGCGACTCGAAGCGCGTCATCGACACGCCGTGCCGCGCGAGCGGCTCGAGCAGCTTGAACACGGCGCCCGGTTCGTTCTTCACCGACACGATCAGCGACGTCTGGTCGTGACCGCTCTGCCCGGCCGGCTGCTTGCCGATGATGACGAAGCGCGTACGGTTGTGCGGATCGTCCTGGATCAACGAGAACGCGATCTGCAAGCCGTAGTGTGCGGCCGCGCGGTCGCCCGCGATCGCCGCGACGGTCGGATCGGCCGCCGCGAGACGCGCAGCCTCCGCGTTGCTCGCCACCGCCTGCCGCTCGAGCTGCGGCGCATTCGCCGCGAGCCACTGCTGGCATTGCGCAAGCGCCTGCGCGTGTGCGCAGACGCGCTTCACGCCGTCGAGCGTGCCGCTCTGCGTCAGCAGGTTGTGATGGATCGGCAGCGCGAGTTCGCCGCTGATCAGCAGTTGCGTCTGCAGCAGCAGGTCGAGCGTGCGCGACACGGCGCCTTCGGTCGAATTTTCGACCGGCGCGATACCGAACGCGGACGCGCCGGCCTCGACCGAGCGGAACACCTCGTCGATCGACGGGCACGGCAGCCCTTCGATCGACTGGCCGAAATACTCGAGCATCGCCTGCTCGCTATACGTGCCGACCGGGCCGAGGAACGCGACGTGGATCGTCTGCTCGAGCGCGCGGCTCGCGGCCATGATCTCGCGCCAGATGGCGCTGATGTGCTCGCTCGCGAGCGGCCCCGCGCTCATGTCCTGCAGCCGGGCGATCACTTGCAGCTCGCGCTCGGGCCGGAACACCGGCGCGTTAAAATGCTTCTTGACCTCGCCCACCTCCAGCGCCACCGCGGCGCGCTGGTTCAGGAGCGCGATCAGCTGCGCGTCGATCGCGTCGATGCGGTCGCGCAGCGGTTTCAGGCGGGAATTCAGTTCGTCGTCCATGCGTTTTGCCGTGCTGTTTGAGCAGCGCCGCCGTCAGGCGCCGCGCTGCTCGAAGTCCTTCATGTACTCGACGAGCGCCTTCACGCCCTCGAGCGGCACCGCGTTGTAGATCGACGCCCGCATGCCGCCGACGGACTTGTGGCCCTTCAGCTGCAGCAGCCCGCGCGCCTTTGCGCCGGCAAGGAAGTCTTCGTTGCGCGTTTCGTCAGCCAGGAAAAACGGCACGTTCATCCGCGAACGTGCTGCCGGCTCGACCTTGTTCAGATAGAAACTGCTCGCATCGATCGTGTCGTAGAGCAGCTTCGCTTTTTCGATATTGCGGGCCTCGATCGCTTCGAGGCCACCCTGCCGCTTCAGCCACTGGAACACCAGGCCCGCGATATAGATCGCGTAGGTGGGCGGCGTGTTGTACAGCGAGTTGTTCGCGGCGATGGTCTTCCATTCGAACGCGGACGGGCAGATCGACAGCGCGCGGTCGAGCAGATCCTCGCGCACGATCACGAGCGTCACGCCGGCCATCCCGATGTTCTTCTGCGCGCCGCCGAACAGCACGCCGTACTTCGCGACGTCCATCGGACGCGACAGGATGTGCGACGAGACATCCGCGACCAGCGGGATGTCGCCGAGATCGGGAATCTCGAACGTCTCGACGCCGTCGATCGTCTCGTTGGTACACAGATGCACGTAGGCCGGATCGTCCGACAGCTGCCATTCGGCGCGCGCGGGCGCACGCGTGAAGCCGTCTTCCGTCTTGCCGGTTGCGGCGAGATGCGGCGTGCCGTATTTCTTCGCTTCGCTGAACGACTTCTGCGACCACGAGCCCGTGACGACGAAGTCGGCCGTCTTGCGCGACCCGAGCAGGTTCATCGGCACGATCGCGTTTTCCGCGATACCGCCGCCCTGCAGGAACAGGATCCGGTGACTGGCCGGCACGCCGAGCAAGTCGCGCAGGTCGGTCAGCGCGGCCTCGTGGATCGACATGAATTCCTTGCCGCGATGGCTCATCTCCATCACGCTCATGCCGCTGCCATGCCACTCGAGCATTTCGTCGGCCGCTTGCCGCAGCACTTCCTCGGGCATCGCCGCAGGGCCGGCGGAGAAATTAAAGACGCGCATCGTGAAAACCTCGGAGGGACGCGACCGGCTCGCCGCCGGCAGAACGCGCCAGAAAAGAAATGGCCGCTTGCGCTCGCGCGCAAACGGCCATTATCGCACTGTCGTCAGGCTCCCGCCAAACCCGGCCGAACGGCCGGGGGCGTGCCCGGACGGCTTTACTTGCCCGGCTTGACTGCTGCGACTTCCTTGTCAGCCTGCGTGCGCGTTGCCTGGATAGCTTGCGGCATGTACTTCTGCATCAGGCCGTTGACCACGTCGCGACCGACCTGATCCTGAACCTGGATGAACTTGCGGCCCGTCGGGCTCTTGTAGAACGTCGTCAGATCCTTGATCTCCGACGTGCTGTAGTACTTCGCGTAGGCGTCGTACTGAGCCGACATCGCGTCGCTCTGGAACTGCTGCGTGCCGAACACCTTGCCTGCGCCGTCAACCAGCTTCGGCACCGCGTTCTTCTGCAGCGTCGGAACGGCAGCCTGCTTCTGCTTGTCGTTCAGCGTCTTGTTTTCCGACAGCGCGTCCGACAGGATCGCCGGGACGAGTTGCTTGGCCTGCATTTCGGCGCTGTTGCCGATTGCCGACACGAGCTTCGGCGCGTCGATCGCGTCGAGCAGATCCTTGATCGCTGCCTTCTTGTCGGCGTCGATCGGCGCAGCTGCCGCCGGAGCTGCCGGTGCGGAATTCGACAGCGCTTGCGCCATCGCGAACGTCGGCACCAGTGCAGCCAGCAGAACCAGTTGCTTGAATTGCTTTTGCATCATCACTCCCTTTTGGAAATATGAATGGTTGCTCGCCGGCCGCGGCGCTTCGCGCCCGCGGCGGCCAGAGTCTCATCCGTTCTTCAGGCTTCGCCGTCCGACGCCTCGTCGGCTTCGCCCTCTCCCTCTTCGGCCTCCGCGATCTGCTGCAGGCCAGAGAGCTTGGTACCCTCATCGAGACTGATGAGTGTAACACCTTGCGTGGCGCGCCCCATTTCGCGTATCTCGGAAACACGGGTGCGAATCAACACGCCGGCCGTCGTGATCAGCATGATCTGATCCTCGGCGTCGACGAGCGTCGCAGCCACGACCTTGCCGTTACGCTCGGACGTCTGGATCGCAATCATACCCTTCGTGCCGCGGCCGTGACGCGTGTACTCGGTGATCGGCGTGCGCTTGCCGTAGCCGTTTTCGGTGGCGGTGAGCACCGTCTGCTCCTCGCTGCCGGCGACCAGCATCGCGATGACCTGCTGCCCGTCCTCGAGCTGCATGCCGCGCACGCCGCGCGCCTCGCGACCCATCGGACGCACGTCGTTCTCGTCGAAACGCACGGCCTTGCCGGAGTCCGAGAACAGCATCACGTCGTGCGCGCCGTCGGTGATCGACGCGCCGATCAGGTAGTCGCCTTCGTCGAGGCCGACCGCGATGATGCCCTTCTTCATCGGACGGCTGAATGCCTCGAGCGGCGTCTTCTTCACGGTGCCGAGCGACGTTGCCATGAAGATGAACTTGTCGGCCGAGAATTCCTTGACCGGCAGCACGACGTTGATCTTCTCGCCTTCCTGCAGCGGGAACATGTTGACGATCGGGCGGCCGCGCGAGTTGCGCGAGCCCTGCGGCACTTCATAGACCTTGACCCAGTACACGCGGCCGCGGTTCGAGAAGCACAGGATGTAATCGTGCGTGTTCGCGATGAACAGCGTCTCGATCCAGTCGTCTTCCTTCATCTGCGTCGCCTGCTTGCCGCGACCGCCGCGCTTCTGCGCACGGTACTCGGACAGCGGCTGCGACTTCACGTAGCCCGCATGCGACATCGTGACAACCATGTCCTGCGGCGTGATCAGGTCTTCGGTGTTCAGCTCGGTCGCGTTCAGCTCGATCTTCGAGCGGCGCGCGTCGCCGAACTCGGCCTTCACCGAGGTCAGCTCCTCGCCGATCATCGTCGTGATCCGCTCGGGGCGCGCGAGGATGTCCAGCAGGTCGGCGATCTGGGCCATCACTTCGCGGTACTCGCCGATGATCTTGTCCTGCTCGAGGCCGGTCAGGCGCTGCAGACGCATCTGCAGGATTTCCTGGGCCTGCGTGTCGGACAGGCGGTACAGCCCGTCGGCCTGCATGCCGAACGCCGGGTTCAGGCCTTCCGGGCGGTACGCGGAGCGGCCGCCGGCCGCCGCGTTCTCGCTCTCGGCACGCGTGAGCATCTCGCGCACGAGCGATGAATCCCACGGCTTCGCCATCAACTCCGCCTTCGCGATCGGCGGCGTCGGCGCGGCCTTGATGATCGCGATGAACTCGTCGATGTTCGCGAGCGCGACCGCGAGACCTTCGAGCACGTGGCCGCGTTCGCGAGCCTTGCGCAGTTCGTAGATCGTGCGGCGCGTCAGCACTTCGCGTCGATGCGACAGGAAGCACTGCAGGATTTCCTTCAGGTTCAGCAGCTTCGGCTGGCCGTCGACGAGCGCGACCATGTTCATGCCGAACGTGTCCTGGAGCTGCGTCGCCTTGTACAGGTTGTTCAGCACCACTTCCGGCACTTCACCGCGCTTGAGCTCGATCACGACGCGCATGCCGCTCTTGTCGGACTCGTCGCGGATGTCGGAGATGCCTTCGAGCTTCTTCTCGTTGACGAGTTCGGCGATCCGCTCGAGCAGCGAGCGCTTGTTCACCTGGTACGGCAGCTCGTCGACGATGATCGCCATCCGCTGGCCGCGGTCGATCTCCTCGAAGTGCGTGGCCGCACGCATCACGACGCGGCCGCGCCCGGTGCGATAGCCGTCGCGCACGCCGGCGACGCCGTAGATGATGCCGGCCGTCGGGAAATCCGGCGCCGGGATGATCTCGATCAGCTCGTCGATCGTCGCTTCCGGATTGGCCAGCAGGTGCTGGCACGCGTCGACGACTTCGTTCAGGTTGTGCGGGGGGATGTTGGTCGCCATGCCGACCGCAATACCCGACGAGCCGTTGATCAGCAGGTTCGGGATGCGCGACGGCAGGACCGACGGCTGCATTTCGTTGCCGTCGTAGTTCGGCTCGAAGTCGACCGTTTCCTTGTCGATGTCCGCGAGCAGCTCGTGACCGATCTTCGCCATGCGAATTTCGGTGTAACGCATCGCCGCGGCATTGTCGCCGTCGATCGAGCCGAAGTTGCCCTGCCCGTCGATCAGCATGTAGCGCAGCGAGAAGTCCTGCGCCATCCGCACGATGGTGTCGTAGACCGCGGTGTCACCGTGAGGGTGGTACTTACCGATCACGTCACCGACGATACGCGCCGACTTCTTGTACGCGCGGTTCCAGTCGTTGTTCAGTTCGTGCATCGCGAACAACACGCGCCGGTGCACGGGTTTCAGGCCATCGCGGACATCCGGGAGGGCACGTCCGACGATCACGCTCATCGCGTAATCGAGATACGAACGGCGCATTTCCTCTTCTAGGGAGGTGGGCAGGGTCTCTTTGGCGAATTGATCCATGTATCCGTATCGTTTCGGAGCGAAGACGGCGAACGCCTTTCGCGTGGGCGCTGCATGCGCAACGCAACGCGAGATTCTAACATGCGCCCATCAGCCGCCAATTCGCCCCCTCTATATATGAATAGCAAAAATCGCGGCGTCAGCGAATCGGCCGCAATTGCACCTCGCAATCGCACCCGACTCGGCATCACAGACGATTGCCGCGTCACGTGTTTCTCGCGCACGAGTAAACAACTGCATTCATCGGCGCAATTTCGCCGCCACACTCTTGACAATCTCTAAAAGTTACGGCAGGTCAGTGTTGCGCATGCACCACAAAGTTGAAGCGATCTTGGGGTGGGGAGGATTTTTTTTCGTAGGAAGGGAACGATATGGCAAAATGCCAACGCACTGAAAGTTAGACGCTGCTCGAAGTCTACACAGAGGCGGCGCCGCGTTTTTTGTGCCGCACCAATGTTATACTTCGAGCAATGTATGACTTGTCACCGTCAACAGGCTCGCAGTAAACCTGCGGTAATCTCAATTTCGAGAGGAGAAATATGAATAAACTTTCAAAGCTCGCGTTCATTGCAGCTACCGCAGTTATGGCTGCATCCGCTTCGGCACAGTCGGTGCCGGCGTCGCGCCAAGCCGTCAATGACAACTGGGTCAACGGCACGGGCGAATGGGTGTGGATGAACGGTACGAACGAGCTCTGCTGGCGCGATGCGTTCTGGACGCCGGCCACCGCCAACGCGAAGTGCGATGGCGCACTGGTCGCCCAGGCACCGGCACCGGCACCGGTCGCTCCGGCCGCTCCGGCAATCACGAGCCAGAAGATCACGTATCAAGCTGACGCACTGTTCGACTTCGACAAGGCAACGCTCAAGCCGCTGGGCAAGCAAAAGCTGGACGAACTGTCGTCGAAGATCCAGGGCATGAACACGGAAGTGGTCGTCGCAACGGGCTACACGGACCGCATCGGTTCGGACAAGTACAACGACCGTCTGTCGCTGCGCCGTGCGCAAGCCGTGAAGTCGTACCTGGTCAGCAAGGGTGTGCCGGCCAACAAGATCTACACGGAAGGCAAGGGCAAGCGCAACCCGGTTACGACGGGCTGCAACCAGAAGAACCGCAAGCAACTCATCGCCTGCCTCGCACCGGACCGCCGCGTGGAAGTCGAAGTGGTCGGTACGCAAGAAGTCCAGAAGACGACCGTTCCGGCAAACTAAGCCGCGGTTTTCGACTGCTTCAAAGCCCCGCTCCGGCGGGGCTTTTTCATTGACGCCCGTCCAGGCGCTCGCCGCTTCGCCGCTCGTCCGCTTCCTTATATACTCGGGGCTGACGAATCGCAGCACCGCCCTCCTCCCGTAGCCCGTTTGCCGACATGACCAACGCCGATCCGCACGAACTCCAGAAATTCAGCGACCTCGCCCATCGGTGGTGGGATCCGAATGCCGAATTCAAGCCGCTGCACGACCTGAACCCGGTCCGGCTCGGCTGGATCGATGCGCATGCGCACCTCGCCGGCAAGCGCGCACTCGACGTCGGCTGCGGCGGCGGCATCCTGTCCGAATCGATGGCCGGACTCGGCGCGCAGGTGAAAGGCATCGACCTGTCGACCGAAGCACTCGGCGTCGCCGACCTGCACAGTCTCGAAAGCGGCATCTCAGTCGATTACGAGGCCATCGCTGCCGAAGCGATCGCCGCGCGCGAACCGGGCACCTATGATGTCGTCACGTGCATGGAAATGCTCGAGCACGTGCCGTCGCCCGGCGATATCGTCGCCGCTTGCGCGACGCTCGTGAAGCCGGGTGGCTGGGTGTTCTTCTCGACGCTGAACCGCAACCTGAAGGCATACCTGTTCGCCGTGATCGGCGCGGAGTACATCGCTCAAATGCTGCCGAAGGGCACGCACGACTACGCGCGCTTCATCCGTCCGTCGGAACTGGCCGGCTTCGTGCGGGCAACGGATCTGCACATCGTGGAGATCAAGGGCATCACGTATCACCCGATCGGCAAGCGCTTCGCGCTGTCGAACGACGCCGACATCAACTACCTCGTCGCGTGCCGTCGCGGCGCGTGACCTTCCAACCGGCATGACGACTCCCCTCTCGACCGCGCGGGCTGCCCTCGACGAACCGCGCCTGCTGCACTGCGATGCCGTGCTGTTCGACCTGGACGGCACGCTCGCCGACACGGCGCCCGATCTCGCGGCTGCCGTCAACAAGATGCAACGCGTGCGCGACCTGCCCGAAACACCACTCGACGTGCTGCGGCCTCTGGCCTCGGCCGGCGCACGCGGCCTGCTCGGCGGCGCGTTCGGCATCGATCCGCACACGCCCGGCTACGAAGCGATGCGCGACGAATTCCTGGCCAACTACGCGACGGATCTGTGCGTGCATACGACGCTGTTCCCGGGCATCGGCGACGTGCTCGACGAACTCGACGCGCGCGGCGTGCGCTGGGGCATCGTCACGAACAAGGCAATGCGGCTCACGGCGCCGCTCGTCGACCTGCTCGGCCTCGCGCGGCGCGCCGCCTGCGTCGTCGGGGGCGACACAACGCCGCACCCGAAGCCTCACCCGGCCCCGCTGCTGCATGCGGCCGACCAGCTGACGCTCGCGCCTTCGCGCATCGTCTACGTCGGCGACGACCTGCGCGACATTCAGGCCGGCAGCGCCGCCGGCATGGCGACGGTCGCGGCGGCGTATGGCTATTGTGGTGATGGCGCCGCGCCGGCCGACTGGCAAGCGCAGCATCTCGTCGACACGACGCTGCAACTGCGCGAACTGCTGCGCGATGTTGGGCTATAATGATTGATCTTATCCGCGGGGGCGACCTGGTTTCGACAGGGGTTGTGAAGCGGCTAGGGCATGTCGAGGACCCGTCACCTCGTTAATCAATGGGAAAATCGTAACTGCAAACGACGATACGTTCGCACTGGCAGCCTAACGGCCGCCGTCCTCTGCCTAGTTCACTGACGGGCTAGTGTCGCAAGACCGGTAGCAATACCGCCAGAGGTCATTTACGTCAGTTAAGCCCTGTCGGCGTCGCGACGCCAGGGTCGAAAACCTAGCGAATCGCCGTAGTGCAGCGTGTTCGTCCGCGTCGCTGCGGTTAAATCAAATGACTGAACTAAACATGTAGAACTAGTCGTGGAGCGCTTCTGGACGCGGGTTCGATTCCCGCCGCCTCCACCAAATTCCGCGCTCGCCGCACGAACCCCGCATGACGCAAGTCTGCGGGGTTTTTTGTTGCCGGCGAAACGCATGCGCCCCTCTCCTGCCGAAAAAGCGCCCAGCCACGGGTGGGCCGGGCGGAATGCCGCCGGACGTCCGGCGACAGGAGGTGACGGATGTGCTGCCGCGCCTGCGCAATCATCGATCGCGCCAGGCAGCGGCCAGCCCGGGTGCGGCGGCGCCGGGCGCGACGTGTCGTCGCACCCGGCATTCACGCACACCGGGCAATACGCGGCTTAGCTGCCGCGATACAGCGACTTCATTTCTTCAGCGGTGGCCGGGCGCACGCCCATTGCGCGCGAACCCGATGCCGACGCGCCCTTCGCCTGCGCACCGTAACCGCTAGCGTCGGCGCCTTGCGCTTGCGCCAGCGCAGCGCGCTGCTGCTCTGCAACACGCGCCGTTGCAGCCTGGATCGCTTCCGGGTAATGCGGATCTTCGCCGCGAGCGGTGTTGTAACCTGCCTGCTGCAACTGGACCAGTTCGGCGCGAACCTGTGCGCGGGTGATCGTCGAGCCCGACTGGGCGAACGACACGACCGGGGCAACGAGAGCGGCAGCAACGACAACGGCTTGAACGAGCGACTTCATGATGACCTACCTCCAGATTTGTCTGTGTTCGCGGTGAACACCTTGTTCATCGCTGACAACCCGAAGTTTATGTAGGCGGATGCTTAAGAATAAGGCAGGTTTCTGAAAGACATCCTTCCTGATTTACGGGTTAACCCTAAATCACCCGTCAGGCCGGCGATGCGCCCCCGTTACTATCTTCACGCCCCGATAATCGGGGCTTTGGCCAGCCAGGCCCGGCATGATTCTCGCCCCCAGTCGCAGTCATGATCCGGGGGGTGTTGTCACCGGGCCTGGTGGGTGGCTGGTGATCGCTGATAGGGGTTTGGCCGGGATATCCCGACGCCGTCCGTAACGTGGATGCCGAGACTTGCCACCGATGTTGCAGGCCAATCCGTTCACTCTGCTCATACTTCGATGCAAGACACTCAACAACATAGCGCCGTCGATGTCTTCGTCGGTGTTGATGTCGGTAAAGGCCAGCATCACGCCGTCGCGCTCGATCGGAACGGCAAGCGCCTGTACAACAAGGCGCTACCCAACGACGAGGCCAAGTTGCGCGCCCTCATCGACGAACTCAAGACTCACGGCCGACTCCTGTTCGTCGTCGATCAGCCTTCCACCATCGGCGCGCTTCCCGTGGCCGTTGCCCGCGATGAAGGCGTACTCGTCGCCTATCTGCCCGGACTGGCCATGCGCCGCATCGCTGATCTGCACGCCGGCGAAGCCAAGACCGATGCCCGCGATGCCGCGATCATCGCCGAAGCCGCTCGCTCGATGCCGCACACACTGCGCTCGCTTCGGTTGGCCGATGAGCAGCTCGCCGAACTCACCATGCTGTGCGGCTTCGACGACGATCTCGCCGACCAAGTCACCCAAACCAGCAACCGCATTCGCGGCTTGCTCACCCAGATCCATCCCGCTCTCGAACGCGTTCTCGGACCGCGCCTCGACCATCCAGCGGTGCTCGATCTGCTTGAGCGCTATCCGTCGCCCGCCGCGCTCGCCGCCACCAGCGAGAAGACACTCGCCAATCGCCTGACCAAGCTCGCACCGCGCATGGGCAAAGGCTTGTCGGCCGAGATCGTTCAGGCGCTGAGCGAACAAGCCGTGACCGTGCCCGGCACGCAAGCTGCCACCATCGTTATGCCTCGCTTGGCTCAGCAGCTTGCGGCCTTGCGCAAGCAACGCGACGAGGTCGCCGCCGAAGTTGAGCGACTGGTGCTTGCTCACCCTCTTTGGCCGGTCCTGACCAGCATGCCGGGAGTCGGCGTCAGGACCGCCGCCAGACTCCTGACCGAGGTCGCCCATAAAGCGTTCGCTTCGGCCGCCCACTTGGCGGCCTACGCCGGCCTTGCCCCAGTCACCCGGCGCTCAGGCTCATCCATCCGCGGCGAGCATCCATCCAGACGAGGGAACAAGGTGCTCAAACGCGCCTTGTTCCTATCCGCCTTCGCGGCCTTGCGGGACCCCCTCTCGCGGGCCTACTACGCGCGCAAGATCCAGCAGGGCAAGCGCCACAACCAAGCGCTCATCGCGCTAGCACGGCGACGCTGCGACGTCCTGTTCGCCATGCTGCGCGACGGCACCATTTACCAACCCAAGTCAGCCCCTAACGCTTGACGAACGACATAGGGGCACCCCCCCTGCATCGCCCGGCGTCGAATCGCATGAAGATGCGCCGGAAAGCAAAAGCCCCGCGAAGCGGCAACGCTTCGTGGGGCTCGGACAAAATCGGAAATCGCACGGGCGTCCGGCTGCCACCGGTCTGTCAGGTCGGCGTGCGAGCGCAACGCCCGCCAGTCGAACCGGTGCCGCGGGCCCCTCGTGGGGACGCGCCCGTCAGCCAGGTTACCGGCTATCCATCGGACACTTCAGGTTGCAGCCGTTCGGATCGCCCAGGTCGCCCTTGCGGCGCAAGGCCGACTTCTTGCCGCTCTGGTATTTCTCCGACGGCGCGGACGCCGCGAACGGCATCTGCGGATGCTCGTTCAGGCGAAACTGTTCACTCAGGATACCGCCAGGCACACCGGGCGAATTCTGCGCGAGCGCGAACGGCGAAACAGCGGCCAGCAGCCCCGCGGTCAACACTGCCGCGGCGAGGGGAACGGAAAATTTCATGGCGGGATGACGCTTGAACGGCGTGCTTGTTGGAACGTTGGTCAAGCGGCAAGCGTAGCGTAAATCCCCTGCTGCTGCATCGCGGTTCGATTGCGTCCGCGTTACCGGGAATTGCCTTCCGGCACGCTCGCGCCGTCGCCGCCGGCCAGCCCCGACGCGATGCTCGTCAGCGTTCCGCACGCAGCCGGATCGTAGCCGTCGAGATGCGCGACGCGCTCGACGAAGCGCGCATCGCGCAGCAACGCCAGCACACCGGCAAGCGGCCGCGCGTCGAGCCGCGCGCGTTCGCATGCAAAGTAATAGTCTTCGTCGACGACCGGGATGAAATCGAGCCCGAAATGATGGGCGGCCGGCTCGACGCCGAAGCCGAGATCGGCCATCCCGCTCGCGACGAACGCCGCGATCGCCGAATGCGTAAGCTCGGCCGACGCGTAGCCGTCGATGCGCTCGGGATCGATGCCGATCGCGCGCAGCGCAAGATCCAGCAGCATGCGCGTGCCCGACCCCGGCTGGCGGTTGACGAAGCGGATGTCGTTGCGGGCGAGATCCGCGAGCCCGCGAACCTGCTTCGGGTTGCCGCGCGGAATGAACAGCCCCTGCTGGCGCCGTGTCAGGTGGATCAGCACATGGCGCGTATCGTCGAGCCACGGCCGGTAGATCTGCGCGCACTGCGCGCGAAACGCGCCGCGCGGCAGATGGAAGCCGGCCAGGTCGCACTCGCCGCGGGCAAGCGCCTGCACGGCCTCGACGCTCTCGCGATACTTGATGTCGACAGCCGCCTGCGCATCGACCAGCGCGGAGACGAGCGTCGCGACCGCGTAGCCGTGCGACGCGTGAATACGTACGGCGCCGTCGCGCTGCGCGAGCCGCCGGTTCAGGTCGCTCGCCACTTCGGCGGCCAGCGTGCGCAGGTTCCCGTCGAGCCGGCTGCGCGCGAGGCGCTGCGCATCGACGACGGCCTGTCCGAGCGCCGACAGCGTCGAGCCCTTGCCGCGCGCGGTTTCGATCAGTTCCCCGCCGATGCACGCCTCCAGCGCGCGCAGCATGCCCCACGCGTGCCGGTAGGACAGCCCTTTCGCTTGCGCGGCCTGCGCAATGCTGCCCGTGTCGGCCACGAGTTCGAGCAACGGCGCGACATCCGACAGGCTGGCCGCACGGCCTTCCGTGTCGCGCACGGTCAGATACGCGTCGCATTCGATGCGAATCAATTATGCACTCCGATTTCCTATTGCGACCGCCAAATCTTCCGCTTATCGTTGGTCAAAATCAATCAGAGCGAAGTCTCGATGTGCACTATATGAATTTCGAGCACATATGAGATTTTGGAGGAGCACAACTGATGTCCCCGAATTCCCAAGCGCCCGACGCACTCGTCGAGCGCCATGCGCGCGCCGGCCGGTCGCTCGTGGCGATCCTGCACGCGATCCAGGACGACGCGGGTTACGTGCCGCCAGGCTGCGTCGCGCCGCTCGCGCGCGCACTCAACCTGTCGCGCGCGGAAGTGCACGGCGTCCTGACTTACTACCACCACTTCCGCACCGCGCCGCCCGCCCGCGTAACGATCCAGATGTGCCGCGCCGAAGCGTGCCGCAGCATGGGCTGCGAAGCGCTGGCCGCGCATGCGGAAGCCCGCACGGGTTGCCGGTTCGACGCGGCGCACGGCGATGCCGCCGATGCGCATGCGCCCGGTGACGTCGCGCTGGAATCGGTCTACTGCCTCGGACTGTGCGCGCAGTCGCCGTCGCTGACGGTCAACGGTGTGCTGCATGCCAAGGTCACGCCGGAGAAATTCGACGCGCTGCTTGCCGACGCGGTCGCCCACACGCCGGAGGCCGCATGACGACCCGCATCCATGTCCCGCGCGATTCGTCCGCCCTGGCACTCGGCGCCGACGCGCTCGCCGCCGCGATCGAGGCGGAAGCCGCACGCCGCGGCATCGCCATCGACCTGGTCCGCAACGGCTCGCGCGGGCTGCTGTGGCTCGAGCCGCTCGTCGAGGTCGGCACGGCCGCCGGCCGCGTCGGCTATGCGAACCTGTCGGCCGCCGACGTGCCGGCCCTGTTCGACGCAAACTGGCTCGAAGGCGGCACGCATCCGAGCGGCGTCGGGCTCGTCGACGCACTGCCCTATCTCGCGCGCCAGCAACGCCTCACGTTCGCCCGCATCGGGCTGACCGACCCGCTGTCGATCGACGACTACCTGCGATACGAAGGCCTCGCGGGCCTGAAGAACGCGCTCGCGCTCGACGGCGATGCCGCGTGCGAAATGCTGATCGAATCGGGGCTGCGCGGCCGCGGTGGTGCTGCGTTCCCGGCCGGCATCAAATGGCGCACGGTCCGGCAAGCAAGCGCCACGCAGAAATACATCGTCTGCAATGCAGACGAAGGCGATTCGGGCACCTTCTCCGACCGCCTGATCATGGAATGCGATCCGTACTGCCTGATCGAAGGGATGATCATCGCGGGCGTCGCGACCGGCGCGACGGTCGGCTACATCTACGTGCGCAGCGAATATCCGCACGCAATCGCCACGCTCGAAGCCGCGATCGTCCGCGCACGCGAAGCCGGCTGGCTCGGCGAGCACGTGCTCGGCTCCGCGCACGCGTTCGAGCTGCACGTCGCGAAAGGCGCGGGCTCGTACGTGTGCGGCGAGGAAACGGCACTGCTCGAATCGCTCGAAGGCAAGCGCGGCGTCGTGCGTGCGAAACCGCCGCTGCCCGCGCTCGCCGGCCTGTACGGCCAGCCGACCGTCATCAACAACGTGATCACGCTTGCAACTGCGCCCGTGATCTTCGCGCGCGGCGCGGCGTTCTATCGCGACTACGGGATGGGTCGCTCGCGCGGCACGCTGCCGTTCCAGCTCGCCGGCAACATCCGCCACGGCGGCCTCGTCGAACTCGCGTTCGGCGTCACGCTGCGCGAGCTGCTGTTCGACTTCGGCGGCGGCACGGCCAGCGGCCGGCCCGCACGTGCCGCGCAGGTGGGCGGCCCGCTCGGCACCTACCTGCCCGACCACCAGTGGGACGTGCCGCTCGACTACGAAGCGTATACGGCGATTGGCGCGGTGGTCGGCCACGGCGGCATCGTGCTGCACGACGACTCGTCGAACCTCGCCGAGCTGGCCGAATACGCGATGAAGTTCTGCGCGATCGAGTCGTGCGGCAAGTGCACGCCGTGCCGGATCGGTTCGACGCGCGGCGTCGAGACGATCGCACGCATCCGCCACGGCGATACGTCGGAGCGGCAGGTCACGCTGCTGCGCGACCTGTGCGACACGATGCTGGCCGGTTCGCTTTGCGCAATGGGCGGCATGACACCCTACCCGGTGCTGTCCGCGCTCGACCATTTCCCCGAAGATTTCGGGCTCGCTACCGGCACACCTGCCGCGTCGGGTCCGGTCAAGGCTGCGGCCTGACCCAGAAGGAGCCCTGCATGTCCCTCGACACGAACAACGTCCGCCAAGGCGGCTGCGGCTCGGGCCAATGCGCGTGCAAGAACGCTGCGCAGGCGCGTGCCCTCGATCCGTTCGACGATACCGACTACGGCACGCCGCAACGGCATGCCGATACCGACGTCACGCTCGAAATCGACGGCCAGCCGGTCACGGTGCCGGCCGGCACGTCGGTGATGCGTGCGGCGATCGAAGCCGGCGTCAACGTCCCGAAGCTCTGCGCGACCGATTCGCTCGAACCGTTCGGCTCGTGCCGGCTGTGCCTCGTCGAGATCGAAGGCCGGCGCGGTTATCCGGCGTCGTGCACGACACCTGCCGAAGCGGGCATGAAGGTGCGCACGCAGTCGGACCGGCTGCAGTCGCTGCGTCGCAACGTGATGGAGCTGTACATCTCCGACCATCCGCTCGACTGCCTCACCTGCCCCGCCAACGGCGACTGCGAGCTGCAGGACATGGCAGGCGTCGTCGGGCTGCGCGAGGTGCGTTACGGCTTCGACGGCGCAAATCATCTGCGCGACAAGAAGGACGAATCGAACCCGTACTTCACGTACGACCCGTCGAAGTGCATCGTCTGCAACCGCTGCGTGCGCGCCTGCGAGGAAACACAGGGCACGTTCGCGCTGACGATCGCCGCACGCGGCTTCGAATCGCGCGTCGCGGCCGGCGAAAGCGAATCGTTCATGGCGTCGGAATGCGTGTCGTGCGGCGCGTGCGTCGCCGCCTGCCCGACCGCCACGCTGCAGGAAAAATCCGTCGTGCAACTCGGGCAGGCCGAACACTCGGTCGTCACGACCTGCGCATACTGCGGCGTCGGCTGCTCGTTCAAGGCGGAGATGAAGGGCACGCAGGTCGTGCGCATGACACCGCACAAGAACGGCCTCGCGAACGAAGGCCACGCGTGCGTGAAGGGACGCTTCGCGTGGGGCTATGCGACGCACAAGGACCGCATCACGAAGCCGATGATCCGCGAGAAGATCACCGATCCGTGGCGCGAAGTCAGCTGGGACGAAGCACTCACCTACGCGGCAACGCAATTCCGCAAGCTGCAGGACAAGTACGGCCGCGATTCCATCGGCGGCATCACGTCGTCGCGCTGCACGAACGAGGAAACCTACCTCGTGCAGAAGCTGGTGCGCGCCGCGTTCGGCAACAACAACGTCGACACCTGCGCACGCGTGTGCCACTCGCCGACGGGCTATGGCCTCAAGACGACGCTCGGCGAATCGGCCGGCACGCAGACGTTCGCATCGGTCGGCCAGGCCGACGTGATCGTCGTGATGGGCGCGAACCCGACCGACGGCCACCCGGTGTTCGGCTCGCGGCTGAAGCGGCGCGTGCGTGAAGGCGCGAAGCTGATCGTGATCGACCCGCGCCGCATCGACGTCGTCGACGGCCCGCACGTGAAGGCGACCCACCACCTGCAGTTGCGCCCCGGCACCAACGTCGCGATCGTCAACGCCCTCGCGCACGTGATCGTCACCGAAGGGCTCGTCGCCGATGCATTCGTCGCCGAGCGCTGCGAGACGCGCGCATTCGAGCAATGGCGCGAGTTCGTCTCGCGTGCCGACAACTCGCCGGAGGCGACCGCCGACGTGACGGGCGTGCCGGCCGAGTTGGTCCGCGAAGCCGCGCGCCTCTATGCGACGGGCGGCAATGCCGCGATCTATTACGGACTGGGCGTGACCGAACACGCGCAGGGCTCGACGACGGTGATGGGCATCGCGAACCTCGCGATGGCGACCGGCAACATCGGCCGCGAAGGCGTCGGCGTCAATCCGCTGCGCGGCCAGAACAACGTGCAGGGCTCGTGCGACATGGGCTCGTTCCCGCACGAACTGCCCGGCTACCGGCACATCGGCGACGAGGTCGTGCGCACGCAGTTCGAAGCAGCGTGGTCGGCGAAGCTGCAACCGGAACCGGGGCTGCGCATCCCGAACATGTTCGACGCGGCGCTCGACGGCAGCTTCAAGGGGCTTTACTGCCAGGGCGAGGACATCGTCCAGTCGGACCCGAATACGCAGCATGTCGCGGCCGCGCTGTCGGCAATGGAATGCATCGTCGTGCAGGACATCTTCCTGAACGAGACCGCGAAATACGCGCACGTGCTGCTGCCCGGTTCGTCGTTCCTCGAGAAGGACGGCACGTTCACGAACGCGGAACGCCGCATCTCGCGCGTGCGCAAGGTGATGCCGCCGCTCGCGGGCTACGCCGACTGGGAAGTCACGCTGATGCTGTCGCGCGCGCTCGGCTACGAGATGGACTACGCGCATCCGTCGGAAATCATGGACGAGATCGCGCGACTCACGCCGACCTTCTCGGGTGTGTCCTACGCGAAGCTCGATACGCTCGGCAGCATTCAGTGGCCGTGCAACGAGCACGCGCCGGAAGGCACGCCGACGATGCACATCGACGCATTCGTGCGCGGCAAGGGCAAGTTCGTGATCACGCAGTTCATCGCGTCGCCGGAGAAGGTCACGCAGCGCTATCCGCTGATCCTGACGACGGGCCGCATCCTGTCGCAGTACAACGTCGGCGCGCAGACCCGCCGCACCGAGAACGTGCAGTGGCACGAAGAGGACCGCCTCGAGATTCATCCGCACGACGCCCAGGATCGCGGTATCCGCAGCGGCGACTGGGTGGGCATCGAATCGCGCGCGGGGCAGACGGTGCTGCGCGCGCTCGTGACCGAACGCATGCAGCCGGGTGTCGTTTATACGACGTTCCACTTCCCCGAATCGGGCGCGAACGTGATCACGACGGACAGCTCGGACTGGGCGACGAACTGCCCCGAGTACAAGGTGACGGCCGTGCAGGTGCTGCCCGTCGCGCAGCCGTCCGACTGGCAGCAAGCGTATGCGCGCTTCAACGCGGAGCAGCTCGACCTGCTCGAGCGCCGCGCCGCCGCGACCGCCGGCGTGACGACAGGCAAGTGAGGAAGCGATGGACAACGGACACCTGATCGACATGGCCAACCAGATCGGCGCATTCTTCGAATCGATGCCCGATCGAGACGAAGCGCTGACCGGCATCGCCGACCATATCCGGCGCTTCTGGGAGCCGCGGATGCGTCGCGCGTTTCTCGCGGCGCTCGACAATCCGTCGAGCGAGGCCGGGCAACGTGCGGCACCGATCGTGCGCGACGCGATCGCCGTGCACCGCGCGTCGCTCGTACCCGCCGCGGCGAGCGCCTGAGCGCAGCGCTACGCGGACCGCGACATGCCCGCGAACCAGATTTCGCAGTGGCGCAGCAGCGCGTTCGCGTCAGTCGCCGTGCGCCCGCGCACGGCGACGTAACCATCCGGACGCAGCAGGTAAAACGACGGCCGCGAGCGGCCGTATTCCTGCGCGAGCCCGGCATCGCCGCCTTCGGGATCGGTGACGCGCCAGACGCGCACCGCATCCGGCATGATCCGGTCGAGCCCCTGCACGAGCGCCTGCGCATCGGCCGGCATCGGCGGCACCGCGCCGGTGTCGGTATTCACCGGCTCCTCCAGCAGCAGCAACGTGAAGCTCGCCGGATCGTGCAGGTCGTATAGCCGCGCCGTTCCGGGCGCCTGACCGAGCGGCCCGTCGAGCACCCGCACGCGCGCATCGGGTGCCCGCTCGCCTGCGCGCGGCCCACCGTCGAGCACGCGCTCGAGCGTAAGCGGACTCTTCCGGTACTGCACGCCGAGCTCGCTGACCGTGCGCCGCACCGCGTCGCGCATCGGCCCGAACGACGCCAGCACCGGCACGACGTGATCGCGCAGCAGCTTCATCGCGCCGCGCTCGGCTTCGACGATCTGCGTGACGAACCCGGTCTGCCGCAACACGTCGCGCTCGATCGGATGACGCTCCGCGTGATACGTGTCGAGCAGCCGCTCGGGCGTGCCCGCGCCGAGCACGCGCGCGAGCTTCCAGCCGAGATTGAACGCCTCCTGGATGCCGGTGTTCATGCCCTGCGCGCCGGCCGGGCTGTGGACGTGCGCGGCGTCGCCCGCGAAGAACACGCGCCCGTGACGCAGCCGGTCGACCATCCGGCTGTGCAGATGAAAATACGACGACCAGGCGAGATCGCTCGGCGAGATCGACGCACCGGCGCGGGCACGCACAATCGCGTCGCATTCCGCGAGCGACGGGGGCGGCGCATCGGGTGACGCGTCGCTGCCGGGCGGCCGGTCGGCCACGAGCCGGTAACGGCCGCCGCCCATCGGAAACAGGCCGGCGATGCCTTCGGATGTCGTGAACAGGTGGATCTCCTCGTCCGGCCAGTCGGGTATCGCCGCGAAATCGGCAAGCAGGAAGGTCTGCTCGAACGCATGCCCGGTGAAGCCCAGGCCGAGCAGATGCCTGACCGTGCTGTGCGCGCCGTCGGCGGCGATCAGGTACGACGGCGAGAACGATTCGTCGCGGCCGTCGGCACAGCGGATCGACACGTCGAGCGACGCGCCGCCCGCATCGCACGCGGTCAGCGTCGCGCCACGCTCGACCGTCACGCCGAGCCGGGCCAGATGGTCGGCAAGCAGGCGCTCGGTGATGGTCTGGTCGAGAAACAGCAGGTACGGATAGCGCGTTTGCAGCGGATCGAAATCGAGCCGCGCGATCACGCGGCCGTCGGCATGCAGTGCGGCCGCATGGGCACGGTGACCGAGCGCGAGAAATGGCTCGACCGCGCGATGCTGCTCCAGCAGTTCGAGCGTGCGCGCCTGGATGCCGATCGCGCGCGAATGCGGCGCGGGCGCGGCGAGCCGATCGATGATGCGCACCGGCACGCGGGCCCGCGCGAGGCTCATCGCCGCGGCAAGGCCGGTCGGCCCCGCGCCGACGATCAGCACGGGCCGGATATCGGGCAGTGTGTCAGCCATGAGAACCTCGATGACACGCAACCCTGCAAGTCTACGCCGCTCCGCGTGACGGGGCCATATGCCGATCGGCCGACGCGCGGCACTACCACGCGGTGTGGGAAAATACGCGCTTTCCGCCAGTTTTCGCGTTATGGATTCCGCATTCGACCAGGCGTATGCCGCACACCGCGCGGGCCGCCTCGCCGAGGCCGAGCACGGCTATCGCAACGCGCTCGCCTCCAATCCGGCCGACGCCGACGCGCTGCATCTGTTCGGCGTGCTGCGGCACCAGCAGGGCCAGCACGCCGAGGCGGCCGATCTCGTCGGCCGCGCCGTCGCGCTGCGGCCGGGGGATGCCGCACTGCAGCTCAATCTCGGCAAC
The DNA here is from genome assembly GCF_002223135.1 of Burkholderia sp. AU33423. Classification (NCBI taxonomy): domain Bacteria; kingdom Pseudomonadati; phylum Pseudomonadota; class Betaproteobacteria; order Burkholderiales; family Burkholderiaceae; genus Burkholderia; species Burkholderia sp. AU33423. Next base: position 548,637 of record NZ_NKFH01000004.1, on the reverse strand, counting down.
GCGCTGAAGGCACTCGGCCGGCTCGACGAAGCCGTCGACCGCTTTCGCAACGCGCTGACGCTCGCGCCCGAATTTCCGCTCGCGCACTACAACCTCGGCAACGCGTATGCGGCGCTGCAGCGCCACGACGATGCGATCGATGCATTCGGCCGCGCGCTGCGGCTCACGCCCGACGATGCATCGATCCACAACAATCTCGGCAACGCGCTGAACGCGCTCGGCCGCCACGACGACGCGCTCGCCGCGTTCCATCGCGCGCTCGAGCTGCGGCCCGGGCATGCGGGGGCGCACAACAACCTCGCGATGGCGCTGAACGCGATGGGCCGCGCCGACGACGCGATCGCGCATTTCCAGGCCGCGATCGCCGCGCAGCCGCGCTTCGTCGCCGCCCATTTCAATCTCGGCAACACGTTCGATGCGGTTGGCCGGCATGCGGAGGCGGTCGCCGCGTTCGAGGCCGCGCTCGCGCTGCATCCGCCGTTTCCGCTCGCGCTGTTCGGGCTCGCGAACGCACTGAGCGCGCAGGCCCGCCACCGCGATGCACTGCCCTACTACGAGCGTGCCGTCGGTCTCGATCCGTCGTTCAGCCTGGCCTGGCTGAATCTCGGCAACGCACATCACGCGCTCGGTGCGCACGAAATGGCGCTGCGCGCCTTCGACCAGGCGCTGCGCGTCGCGCCCGATCTCACGCTGGCACGGCTGCACCGCGCGGTCACGCTGCTGACGCTCGGCGACTTCGCGCGCGGCCTGCCGGCCTATGAAGCGCGCCACGACACGCCGGGCGCGACGCCGCTCGGCGCGCTGCCGCGCTGGCAAGGCGAGCCGATTGCGTCGCGCACGCTGCTGATCCGCGCGGAACAGGGCTTCGGCGACACGCTGCAGTTCGTCCGCTTCGTGCCGCTCGCCCGCGCACGCTGCGCGCGCGTCGTGCTCGAAGTCCAGCCGGAACTGGTGACGCTGCTGGCGCCGGCCGCGGCGCGCTGGCGCGTGACGCTCGTCGCACTGGGCGCGGCAAAACCGCCTGCCGCGGATGTCGCGTGCACGCTGATGAGCCTGCCGTTCCTGCTCGGGCTTCAGACGAAGGAGGACATCGTCGCGGGCTCGCGCTACCTCGACGCGCCCGACGGCGCCGGCCGGCGCTTTCGCGGCTCGCTCGGCGGGCAGTCGAAGCGCAAGTTCGGCCTTGCGTGGTCGGGGCGCCGGCAGGCGCAGGAAAACCGTTCGATGCCGTTCGACGCACTCGCACCGCTGCTCGCGCTGCCGGACATCGACTGGATCGTGTTGCAGCCCGCACTCGACGACGATGAACGCGCGCGCGTCGACGCGCATCCGCGCGTGCATCGGCTCGACGGCCGGCTGAACGACTTTGCCGACACGGCCGCACTGATCGATCGGCTCGACGGCGTCGTCACGATCGATACGGCGGTCGCGCACCTCGCCGGCGCGCTCGGCAAGCCGCTGTGGGTGATGTTGCCGTTCGCGCCCGACTGGCGCTGGTTCACCGGCGACGACTGCCCGTGGTATCCGCAGGCCAGGCTCGCCCGCCAGCCCGCGCCGGGCGAATGGCACGACGTGGCGGCCGCGGTCGCCGGCATGCTGCGCGAAACCTGAACGCAGACGAAAAAAGGGAGCGCGCCGCGCTCCCTTTCTCATTCCATTGCGTGCGGACGGCGCCGCGCGCCATACGGCTGCCGGTCAGGCCGCCTTGTACTGGTTACGCGCGTCGGGCGTGCGATACAGCACGAGTGTCGCGATCAGCCCGCAAATCGCGGCAACGCTCAGCCATAAACCCGGCGCCGCCTTGTTCCCGGTCTGATGAATCAGCAGCGTCGAGATCGCGGGCGTGAAGCCGCCGATCGTCGTCGCCAGGCTGTAGGCAAGCGAGAAACCGGCCGTGCGCACGTCGGCCGGCATCACTTCGGTCAACGCGACGACCATCGCCCCGTTGTACGACGCGTACAGGAATGACAGCCACAGTTCGACCGCGAGCAGCCGCAGGAACGACGGATCGCCGACGAGCCACAGCACAGCCGGGTAAGCCGTCAACAGCGTCAGCACGGTGAACGCGATCAGCACCGGGCGGCGACCGATGCGGTCGGACAACGCACCGGACAGCGGCAGCCACACGAGATTGGAGATCCCGACGCAGACGGTCACGACGAGCGCGTCGAGCGACGACAGGTGCAGCACTTCCTTGCCGAACGTCGGCGTATAGGCAGTAATCATGTAGAACGACACCGTCGTCATGATCACCATCCCCATGCCCGCCACCACGATGCCCCAGTTGTCGAGCATCGAACGCATGATCTCGCCCATCGTCGGACGATGACGCTTCGCGAGGAATTCGTCGGTCTCCTTCAGCGAACGACGGATCAGGAACAGGAACGGCACGATCAGGCAGCCGATCAGGAACGGAATGCGCCAGCCCCACGCGGTCATCTCCTCGACCGGCAGTGCGCGATTCAGCAGCACACCGACGAACGCGGCGAACACGACGGCCACCTGCTGGCTGCCCGACTGCCACGACGTATAGAACCCCTTGTGCCCCTTCGTCGCGATCTCCGACAGGTAGACCGACACGCCGCCGAGTTCGACGCCCGCCGAAAAGCCCTGCAGCAGCCGGCCGAGCAGCACGAGCGCCGGTGCGAGCACACCGATCGTCGCATAGCCGGGTATCGCGGCCACCGTGAGCGTGCCGAGCGCCATCAGCCCGAGCGTCAGGATCAGCCCCTTGCGGCGGCCGTGATGGTCGATGTAAGCGCCGAGCACGATCGCGCCGACCGGCCGCATCAGAAAGCCCGCGCCGAACACCGACAGCGACAGCATCAGCGACGCGAATGCGTTGCCGCTCGGAAAGTAGGTTTTCGCGATGGCCGACGCGTAATAGCCATAGACCATGAAGTCGTACATTTCCAGGAAGTTGCCGCTGACGACCCGGAACACGGTGCGGACTTTCGACTCCTGCGCGATGGCGTGTGACGCTGTGGACATGTTTTTCTCGCTCAGCTCGGATGGCGCGAATCCGCGCCGCATGGATCCGACGACGCACGCGGCGCCGGGCCGGCGCGCACGGGCATCGCTGCCCGCCGGCGGCGCGCCGCGCAACGACGCGCGCACCGGCATGGTTCGCGCATCATGCCACGCCCACCCGACATTTGCCTTGAGTCGCCCCTGCCAGTGCGGTCGCCGCGCCCTCCTCGTACGAGTCGTCCCGAAACGGAAGCAAAAATCGGATTGATCTGATCGACCGGGCTTCGCCGGCTGACCACAATGTCTCGATTTGCAACCACAGTTCGGCGCCGCACCGGCACGGTTGCCCGTGTCGCATGGCGCACCGCCCTCATGACCCCATCGCCCCTCGTCCCCGTTGCAGGCGCACTCGCCCGCCCTCGCGTCGCTCCGCTCGATCACGTGCCGTCGTTCGGCCGCGAGTGGACCTTTCGCGGCGCCCCCGGTGCGCGGCCCGGCAAGCACTGCCTCGCGACACTGACGACGTCCTGCATCGACGTGGACCGGCCGCACCGCGCATGCCACTGGCAGCCGCCGCCCGCCATGGCGTCGGCATCGACTTGTGCCGAGGCGCCGGTTGCATTGCCTGCCGCTGAGAGCCCGTGTTCCCGCCGTATCGCCGGCAGCGCTCGCGACCGGCGTGCGAAGTACGCGATCTGCTGGACTATCGGCGCGCTCGGCATCATCGGCTGGCTGATTGCCGCGCATGAACCGGTTGCGGGGTTCGGGCCTGCATACGCGATTCACGCGGCAGGTGGCGTACCGGATCACGGTACGTCGTCGTCCAGTACCGTGCGGGTCGCCGCGGGTCATCCGCATACGTCGACGAGTGCGCCACCGCCGCGCAGGACGGCAGCGCCTGTCGCGACCACGGCCGCGTCACCGCCGGCCACGCACCAGGTCGGGCATCGTCCCGCATCGCTTCGTCCGAAGGCAACATCCAGCGTGCCGCCGACAGCCACTGCCGCATCGCCGCGCTCGGGCGGCAAGCGCATGGCGGCGGCGCCGGTCCGAACACCAACCGTGATGCTGATGGCCACGCGGCCGCCGATCCGCGGCAGCATGGTCGATGCCCGCACACGCGGTCGGCTCGCCGCGTCGCCGCGTACAGTTGCCGATACGCGCGATACGCTCGACGATCCGCTCACGCTGATCGCAATGGCAAGCGCGCTGCGTGCTACCCAGCCTGCCCGCGCAACACACGCACCCGCTACCGGCGTGGACTGGACGGCACAGCTGTCCCACCGCCGCCTGACCGATACGCCGGACGCATTCGCGCGCTGACGGCCCGGCCATAAAAAAACCCGGCGAAGCAAGCTTCGCCGGGTTTTGCTCGTCTCCGCGTCCGTCTGACGATGCGTTACTTGTGCGCGGGCAGCCCCGTCTCGGTCTGCTTCTCGAGCTGTCGCACCTGCTCCTGCAGATCACGCAGCTGCAACTGCGCGGCCCGCTTCTCGACCTGCAGCGCCTGCGTCTGCTCCTGCGCCGAGCGCTGCCGCTGCGCGACTTCAGCCTGCTGGCTGCGCGCAACGCTCAGGTCGGCCTGCAACTGCTGAGCACGATTCGCCTGCAGCGCGATCACGCGTTCGAGAAACGCCTTCTGCGCCTCCAGCTCGGTGCGGCGGATCTCGATATCGGCGAGTTGTACGGTCTGCTGAACGAAGTTCGCGTACACCATCTCCGCGCGGTTCTTCTCCTGCGACCGGATCACGCGCCACAGATGCTTGTCCTGGAACAGTGCGACGTAGTACGTCATCTCGCGCGGGTCGAACATCAGGCTCGCACCGTAGCTGCCGTTGTATGTCGTGCGCATCTCGACGATCCGGCCGTCGTGCAGCATCTGCGTCAGCTCGGCGACGTTGCCTTGTGCGGATGCATCCGTCGCGGCCGTGGCGGATGCATCCGTGTCGCCGCGCAGGCTCGTGACTGACGGACGCGTACCGGCGGCGGGCGCCGTCGCGTCAGCGGCCCAGGTCGCGCCCGCTTGCGCGCAGGCAGCCAGCGCAACGATCCACGTGGCGCATCGTGCAGGGAAAAATTTTCGGAAAACCAACGTCAGACTCCGGCGAACGAATCGGAACTCGCGATTATCGTTCAAAACGAAACGGCCGCATCTCGAATTTGTCGGGATGCGGCCGGCCTTCGTCCGACGCGAAGAATACGGCTTGCTACAGGCGGGTTTCGCGCGCCGCGCGCAGGAATGCATCGAGCAGCGGCGTGCAGTCGAGCAGCTCCGAACCGCCGGCGCGATGGAACTCGGGGTGCCACTGCACGCCGACGACGAACGGCGAACGGCGATGGCGAATGCCCTCGATGATCCCGTCGCCGGCCGACACGGCTTCGATGTTCAGATCGCGGCCGAGATCGCGGATCGCCTGGTGGTGGATCGAGTTGACGATCGCTTCGCTGCGCCCCGGGAACATGCTCGCAAGCGTCGACGAATCCGGGAAGCGGATCGCGTGACGATGCTGGTCGTAATGCTCGCTCACGTGCGCATTCGCGGTCGGCACGTCGGTGGCGATGTCCTGGTACAGCGAGCCGCCGAACGCGACGTTGATCAGCTGGCAGCCGCGGCACACGCCGAGAACGGGTTTGCCGGATTCGACGAACTCGTGCAGCAGTTCGAGCTCGTACATGTCGCGCACGCGATCGCCCGGCCATTCGGGGCGGGCGTCGGATGCAGCATAGGTTTGCGGCGATACGTCTGCGCCCCCCTGCAGCAGCAGGCCGTCGAGATGCTTCGCATAGTCGCGCAGGCGGATGTTGCTCGGATGAATCATGCCCTGGTGGCCGACGGTCGGAATCATGAACACGAGCACGTCGCGTGACATGACCCAGTGGGCGATCGATTCCTCGAGATACTGGAGCGTCTTGCCCCGCAGCCCCTTCGCACCCGGTTCCGGATGGAAGATCCGTGCCGACACGCCGATGCGCAGCGTGCGCTGCGTGATGCGCTGGCCGGCACGGTCGAACAGCCGGCGGGCGCGCGCGGCCACGATCCGGCCGAATACCGACCACGGCGTGTCGCTCTGCTTCAGATAGGCCGGCGGCGCATTCTGCGCGTTCGCAGGCGGCGGGCGCGGCGTGTCGAAATCAGGCTGCGCGCCGAAACCGGGTGGCGGCGTTCCAGCCTTCGGCGGCGCGGCGGCAGCAGCACCATTGATGGCGGCACCGGGCGCACCCGGCTCGGACGCGGCCGTCACCGGTGACGCGCCGTCGGCAGCAACGTTCCGCGCGGCGGCCTGGGCGGCCGGCGCATCGGGCGCTTTCGCCGGATTGGGACGGGGGGAATCGGAAGAAACGGAGGCGTTGCCGGGCAGACCGGCCGGGGAAGGCGTGTTTTCGCTCATGACGATGGTCTGGTACGTCGCTCACGCGTATGGATAAACGAGGATTCATTATGCTTCAGCGCGCGATCGAGCGGCAAACCTGCAACATCCTGTCGATATTGTTGCAAGTCGGCGGCAAACTGCGTCGGGGAGCGTCCCCGCCCGCGCGCCGGCTATGCCGATGCGGCACCGCCAGTACTGGACACCAGTGATATATCACAATAATATCCACGCATCGCCCACGTTTCCCGACCGCCTGCGCCATGATCGCGCCCCGCCCGGCCGCTGCGCCGCACCCCGCATGAATGCCCTCGCCGACGTCACCCGCGAGCACCCGGCCGCCCCGACGGCCAGCCTCGCCGACCGCGCGTATGCCCTGATCCAGCGCGACATCATCACGATGCGCCTGAAGCCCGGCGCCGCCCTCAACGAAGCCGACCTCGTCGCCCGCACCCGCATCGGCCGCACGCCGGTGCACCAGGCCGTGCATCGGCTCGTGCTCGAGGGGCTGCTGTCCGTGATGCCGCGCAAGGGATTGATGGTGCAGCCGCTGTCGCTCGACGACATCGTCGCGGTGATCGACGTGCGGCGCATCAACGAAGCACACTGCGCGGAACTCGCCGCGCGCCATGCGACCCCCGAGGACCTCGCGCGCCTGTCCGCGCTGCTCGACGACGGGCAGGCCTGCGTCGACACGCACGACGTCGAAGGCATGATGGAACTCGACCGCGCATTCCACCAGGCGATCGCCGCGGCCGCGCGCAATGCGGTCCTCGCCGACATCCTGCGCGGCCTGCATGAGCGCTCGCTGCGCTTCTGGTTCGTCACGCTGTCCGAACCTCACCATCTCGCCGACGTCCAGCACGAGCACCGCGAACTGTTCGATCGGCTATCCGCGCGTGACGCCGCCGGCGCACGCGCGGCCGTTGAAAGTCATATCGATTCGTTCCGCTCCACGCTTCTTCAACATCTTCGCCCCTGAGCCGCCCATGACCTCTTTCACGCCCTTCCCCCCGCTCGCCCAGCTCGCCGCCGACCTTGCCGCCGGCCGGACCACGAGCCGCGCGCTCGTCGACACCGCGCTCGACCGGATCGCCGATCCGTCGGGCCAGGGCGCCGTCGTCTTCACCGAAGTCGATGCCGACAACGCGCGTGCGGCCGCCGATGCGCACGACCGGCTGCGCGCCGCGGGCACCGTGCTGTCGCCGCTCGCGGGCATTCCGGTGTCGGTCAAGGACCTGTTCGACGTCGCGGGTCAGGTGACGCGTGCAGGTTCGCGCGTGCTCGACGGCGCGCCGGCCGCGCGCACCGACGCGGTCGCCGTCGCGCGGCTCAAGCGCGCGGGCGCGGTGCTGGTCGGCCGCACCAACATGAGCGAGTTCGCGTTCTCGGGGCTCGGGCTGAACCCGCACTTCGGCCATCCGCGCTCGCCGTACCACCGCGACGTGGCGGGCGACGCGCGGATTTCCGGCGGCTCGTCGTCCGGCGCGGCCGCGTCCGTCGCCGACGGGATGGCCGCCGTCGCGCTCGGCACCGACACGGGCGGCTCGATCCGCATTCCGGCCGCGCTGTGCGGGCTGACGGGCTTCAAGCCGACCGCGAGCCGGATCCCGACGCAAGGCGGCGTGCCGCTGTCGACGACGCTCGACTCGTTCGGCCCGATCGGCCTGACGGTCGCCTGCTGCGCGCTCGTCGACCGGATGCTCGCGGGGCTCGAGCCGCACGTGCCAGCCGCCCGGCCGCTCGAAGGCGTGCGGCTCGGCGTGCTGACGAACTACGTGACGGACGGCGTCGATGCCGACGTCGCGGCCGCGCTCGACACCGCGCTCAAGCATCTCGAAGCCGCCGGCGCGATCGTCACGGAAGTGCGTTTCCCCGCGCTCGACCGGCTGCCGGACGTCAACCGCTTCGGCTTCTCGCCGATCGAGGCCTACGCATGGCATCGCCCGCTGCTCGCCAAGCACCGCGACCAGTACGACCCGCGCGTGCTCACGCGGATCCTGAAGGGCGAACCCGCGAGCGCGGCCGACTATCTCGACCTGCTCGCCGCGCGCACGGCGATGCTCGATGAAGCCGCGCACACGGTCTGGTCGCGCTTCGATGCGCTCGTCGCGCCGACGGTGCCGGTCGTGCCGCCGCGCATCGCCGACCTCGAAGCGGATGACGATGCCTTCACGCGCACCAACGCGCTGATCCTGCGCAACCCGAGCGCGTTCAACTTCCTCGACGCGTGCGCGTTGTCGCTGCCCTGCCATCCGCGCGACGCGGCGCCAGTCGGGCTGATGCTCGCAGCCGCACCGCATCGCGACGACGCGCTGCTCGCGATCGGCCAGGCGGTCGAGGCCGTGCTGAACACGATCCGCTGAGCGCAGCCAACCGGGCGCCGGCGGACAGGGCGCGCGGTGCGGCAGGCTGCCGCATGCGCGCTGTCAGTTTCGTGCCAGACCGTTCGCGCTAAAATCGCGCGATTGTTTTCCGGACCGACCGACGAGGAACCCCGCCGACATGAACGACTACACGCTTGCACTCCGCCGCGAACGCCGTCTGCTGATGCTGCTCGGATGGGTGTGCATCGCCCTGCTGGCCGGTGCGCTGTACCTGCAGTACGTGAAGAACGAAGACCCGTGCCCGCTGTGCATCATCCAGCGCTACTTCTTCTGCGCGATCGGGATCTTCGCGTTCCTGGCCGCCGGGATCCGCAACTGGCGCGGCGTCTGGGTGCTCGAGCTGCTGATCGCGATCGCCGCGGCCGGCGGCGTCGGCACGGCCGCCCGGCACCTGACGATCCAGATGAATCCGGGCTTCAGCTGCGGCTTCGACACGCTGCAGCCGATCGTCGACAGCCTGCCGCCCGCGCAGTGGTTCCCCGGCATGTTCAAGGTCGCCGGGCTGTGCGAGACCGTCTATCCGCCGATCTTCGGCATCCTGCTGCCCGGCTGGGCGCTGATCGGCTTCGCCGTGATCCTGATCGCGGTCGTCGCGAGCCTCTGGCGCCATCGCCGCAAGCTCGCGGCCTGACCGGCCGGCTTCGTACCGTCCTGCGCGCGGCCCGTTCGCCCGGGCCGCACACCGCCGGCCGGTAGCCGCCCGGCTCAGGCGCGCCCGCCGGCCAGCCCGGTGAGTCGCATCCGGCCCGCCAAGCGTAAACACTTACCCCGCCGCCGCCCGGCTCTCCGGGCGAACGTGCATCGCGCGACTTCCGCGCCCAGCCCCGCCACGCCTGCGTTTCGGCCCGATGTGCACGCATCGGCGCCCCGATCCCGCGCGGCGGGCCTATGATCGACATGATCGCCTCCTGATAGCCCGGATCACCGCCCAGCGATGTTCCCGTCGCCTTGCGGTGCTATCTTCGTGACTGGATGGCGATCTACGTGCGCGAGGCCAGGCGGTCTCACCACCCCTGCGTAACGCGCGCCCGATCCGCAATGTCGACTGGATTCATCATGACAACGCAAACCATCCGCATCCGTCACCCTCATGGCGTCCGCACATCCGGCGGTGCCGTCCGCGCGCGCCGTCGGCGCGCTGCCGCCGCACTGCATCAGCCGTGCGGCCGGCCCGCCTCGCTCCCGTCCGTCATCGTTGCCGTCACGCCCGCCAGCTCGCGCCGCGTGTCGTGCCGCGTCGTCCCGAACGGAGCGTGCTGATGGAAGCCTGGCTCGGCGATCTGCAGCAACTGCTCGCGCACGGCGAAGCGGCCGTGCTCGTGACGGTCGCGCACACCGACGGCTCCGCGCCGCGCGAAGCCGGCACCAAGATGCTCGTCACGCGCGACACGGCCCGCCATACGATCGGCGGCGGTCATCTGGAATGGAAGGCGATCGAGATCGCGCGGCATCTGCTGAAGGATGGCGCGCACGTGCCGCACGCGCGCCGGCTCGAACGGCTCGCGCTCGGCCCGAGCCTCGGCCAGTGCTGCGGCGGCGCCGTGGTGCTCGCGTTCGAGCGGCTCGATGTGGGCGATCTCGGCTGGATCATGTCGCTCGCGAAGCGTGTCGCGGCCGGCGCCGCGACCGTGCGTAGCGTATCATTCGGCCCCTCGCCGGGCGCGCCGCTGTTGAGCGAGCCCGAATCGGAAGCCGCGCGTGCCGACTGCCTGCTGTGGGAAACCGGCGGCGTGTCGCTGATGACCGAAACGATCGCGCCGTATGCGTTCCCCGTCATGCTGTTCGGCGCCGGACACATCGGCACCGCGCTCGTGAAGGTACTGGCGACGCTGCCGTGCCATGTGCGCTGGATCGACGGGCCCGATGCGGTGTTCCCGCCGGCCGACACGCTCGCCGGCATCGGCAACCTCGCGATCGAAGCGGCCGCTGCCCCGGCCGACGCGGTCGACGCCGCACCGCCGCAGTCGTATTTCGTCGTGATGACGCACGACCACGCACTCGATTTCGTGCTGGCCGAGCGCATCCTGCGGCGCGGCGACTACGCGTACTTCGGGATGACCGGCTCGCACGCGAAACGCGTGCAGTTCGATCATCGCCTCGCCGCGATCGGCATCGACCCGGCCCAGGTCGCGCGGATGCGCTGCCCGATCGGTGTCGAAGGCATCATCGACAAGGCGCCCGAAGTGATCGCGATCTCGGTGGCTGCGCAATTGCTGCAGGCCGTCGAGGCAAACGCGAATGCGTCCACGCAGGCTTCCCCTACCTACTGACCGACCAAGAACGACGCCATGACCCCGACATTCAAGGACAAGATTGCCCGCGCGCCGAAAGCGGAGCTGCACATCCATATCGAAGGCTCGCTCGAGCCCGAACTGATCTTTGCACTCGCGCAGCGCAACGGCGTGAAGCTCGCGTACGACTCGATCGACGCGCTGCGCGCCGCGTACGCGTTCACCGACCTGCAGTCGTTCCTCGACATCTATTACGCCGGCGCGAGCGTGCTGCTGACCGAGCAGGATTTCTACGACATGACGGCCGCGTACTGCGAACGCGCGCTCGCCGACAACGTCGTCCATACCGAGCTGTTCTTCGATCCGCAGACGCACACCGAGCGCGGCGTATCGATCGAGACGGTGGTCGCGGGCATCGAACGCGCACTCGCCGATGCCGAACAACGCGGGCTGTCGAGCAAGCTGATCCTGTGCTTCCTGCGCCACCTGTCCGAAGAGGACGCGCTCGCGACGTTCGAATCCGCGCTGCCGCTGTTCGAGCGCTATCGCCATCGCCTGATTGGCGTCGGCCTCGACTCGTCCGAGCTCGGCCATCCGCCGACGAAGTTCGCACGCGTGTTCGAGAAGGCGCGCGCGCTCGGGCTGAAGCTCGTCGCACACGCTGGCGAGGAAGGCCCGCCCGCCTACATCTACGAAGCGCTCGACGTGCTGAAGGTCGACCGGATCGACCACGGCGTGCGCAGCATCGAGGACGCGGCACTCGTCGAGCGTCTCGCGAAATCGCGCACGGCGCTCACCGTGTGCCCGCTGTCGAACCTGAAGCTGTGCGTGTTCGACGACATGGCGAAGCACACGCTGAAGGCGCTGCTCGATCGCGGCGTCGCGGTGACGATCAACTCCGACGATCCGGCCTATTTCGGCGGCTACGTCAATGAAAACTACTTCGCGACGGCCGAAGGGCTGCAACTTACGGATGCCGAAGTCCATGCGGTGATCCGCAACGGCTTCGAGGCGTCGTTCATCGAACCGGCGCAGCGCGACGCACTGTACGCGCGCCTCGACGCGTACTGGCAGGCCGCGTGACGGCCGGCATCGAGGCACGCTAGACAGATGAAACACGGCAACGGCATCCGCTTCGCGACCACCGGCCCGGCCCTGCGCCGCGACGACCGCGTGCGTGAGCGCGCGGCGACGGCGCTGTTTGTCGTCGCCCGCGCGTGCCTGCCGTCGCGATTTGCCGTTTCGCTCGCCGCCGCATCGATCGCGAGCGCAACGGCTGCGAGGCCCGCCGGCAACCACTCGCTGGCGGCTTCGGCCGCCACGTTCGCCCGCGCAATCGCATCCGGTCGTGCCGCACGCAGCGTGCCGCACCCGCTCGCCAGGCGCCGTCTTGCCCCCGTGCGGCGTCGCCCGTTTTCTTCTGTTCGCCTTACCTTGATGCAGGACCATTCGTCATGACGCAAACCGCTTTTCGTTCCCAGCTGCTGACCTTCAACGGCGATCCGGCCCAATCGAGCCAGGCCGCGACCTACGAGACCGACGGCCTCCTGGTCGTCGACGACGGCAAGGTCGTCGCGGCCGGCCCGTACGCGCAGCTCGCCGCGACGCTCGCGCGCGACGCGATCGTCCATGACCTGCGCGACAAACTGATCGTGCCCGGCTTCATCGACACGCACATCCACTATCCGCAGACGGACATGATCGCGTCGCCGGCGCCGGGCCTGCTGCCGTGGCTGGACAAGTACACGTTCCCGACCGAGCGCCAGTTCGGCGATCCCGAGCATGCGCGCGAAGTCGCCGACTTCTTCGTCGACGAACTGCTCGCCTGCGGCACGACGAGCGCACTCGTCTACTGCACGGTGCACAAGCAGTCGGCCGATGCACTGTTCGCGGCGAGCGATGCGCGCGACCTGCGGATGATCGCGGGCAAGGTGCTGATGGACCGCAACTGCCCCGAATTCCTGCGCGATACCGCGCAATCGGGTTATGACGACAGTGCCGAGCTGATCGACCGCTGGCACGGCAAGGGCCGCCAGATGTACGCGCTCACGCCGCGTTTCGCGCCGACGTCGACCGAGGCGCAGCTCGAGGCGTGCAGCGAGCTCGCGCGCCGCCATCCGGACGTGTTCGTGCAGAGCCACGTCGCGGAGAACGTCGACGAGGTGAAATGGGTGGCCGAGCTGTTCCCCGGCCATCGCAGCTATCTCGACATCTACGACCGCTACGGGCTGCTGCGTCCGCGCGCGGTGTACGGCCATTGCATCCATCTCGACGACGAGGACCGCCGCCGGATGGCCGAGACGCGCACCGTCGTCGCGCACTGCCCGACGTCGAACTTCTTCCTCGGCAGCGGGCTGTTCGATTTCGACAAGGCCGGCGAATACGACGTGCCCGTCACGCTCGCGACCGACGTCGGCGGCGGCACGTCGTTCTCGATGCTGCAGACGATGAACGAAGCGCACAAGGTCGCGCGGCTGTCCGGCCACCACCTGACCGCGACGCGGATGTTCTGGCTCGCGACGGCCGGCGCCGCGCAGGCACTCGACCTCGCCGATACGGTCGGCACGCTCGCACCGCGCACCGAGGCCGACTTCGTCGTGCTCGATCCGCAGGCCACGCCGCTGCTTGCACGCCGCACGAAGCGCGCGGATTCGCTCGAGGAGTTGCTGTTCGCATTCGCGCTGCTCGGCGACGACCGCGCGGTGTATCGCACCTATGCGGCCGGCAACCTCGTCCACGAGCGCGGCGCGGCACGCCGCCCCGCCGCGTAACGACCTGCCGGGGTTCGCCCCGGCACGCGTAAGCATCCACCGCCGCGCGCGCCGGGCCGCCGAGATTGCCGTACGCCGATCCCCCGCCCCGACTCCGGGCACAGCGCCCGGCAACCGCTTTCCCGCGCGCAACGCACCGTGCTAGAATTCGCCGCTCATTGGGGAGTAGCCGCTCCGCTCGATGTCCCGCGCTCCCGGCGCGCATCGTGACGGAGGCGTCCGTCAACAGACTTGGCCGTACGGCCATGGCGGACGCAGCCACCTAGGCCTGGCGAGACCGATGGTTCACAGCGCGTCGCATCAGGGCCCGGCGCGCGGTGGATCGTCGCTCGCACGCACAACATCGGCCCGTGGAACCCCATACGTGTCCCAAGCCTTCCTGATCTCCACCGGCGCCGTCGCCCTCGCTGAAATCGGCGACAAGACCCAACTGCTTTCCCTCGTACTGGCCGCGCGCTATCGCAAGCCGGTGCCGATCATTCTCGGCGTGCTCGTCGCGACGCTCGTGAACCACGGTTTCGCCGGCGCACTCGGCGAATGGCTCGGCGTGCTCGTCACACCGTCGATCATGCGCTGGGCGCTCGCGTTCTCGTTCATCGCGATGGGGCTGTGGATTCTCGTACCGGACAAGCTCGATGCCGACGAAGCCAATGCCAACCGCTCGCGGCTCGGCGTGTTCGGTGCGACCCTCGTCGCATTCTTCCTCGCGGAAATGGGCGACAAGACGCAGATCGCGACCGTCGCGCTGGCCGCGCGCTTCCAGGACTACATCGGTGTCGTGGCCGGCACGACGTTCGGGATGATGCTCGCGAACGTGCCCGCGATCCTGCTCGGCGACCGCTTCGCGCATCGCCTGCCGACGAAGCTCGTGCACGCGATCGCAGCCGTGCTGTTCGTCGTGCTCGGCGCGCTGGCGCTGCTGGGTATCGGGGTCTGACGGAAGGGCATGACCGGCGCGGCCGGACGGCCGCGCCGAGCGGGATACCGCGTTACTTCGCGGCGGCGGCACCCGAAGCGGGCGCCACGGGCACCGCGCGCTCGTTGGCGGCCGGCGCCGCCGGGCCGCCGCGCTTGTCGACCGGCAGCCGGACCGAACGGACCGCGCCGTTGGACAGCGGGAAATCGGCGAGCGCGCTGCGCGCGAGGAACGGCATCGCATACAGCAGCGTGCCGTTGTCGCCGGTCGTGCGCGCGGACACGTTGTACACCTCCTTGCCCGTCGCGCGCTCGGTGATGCGGATGCCGAGCGTGTAGTCGAACACCTGGTACGTCTGCGCGACGTAACCGGCCGGCATCGGCCCCCAGGGACCCCACGGGCCCCACGGCCCGCGCCGCCAGTACGGCCCGGGCGCGAACCACGGATCGTAATAGACCGGCTGCGGTACCGTCACGAGATCGCTGCCGACCGCATAGGTCAGCCCCACGAGATATCGCGCCTGCGCCTGCGGCACCTGCCGGAACGCATAGGTCGACAGCTCGTTCGCGACGATCGGCTCGTAGGTCGACTGCTCGATGCTGTTCTTCTGCGCCTCGGTGCGCGTGAACGCATAGGTGCGTGTCGCGTCACTGCCGCTCCAGTCGGAGAAGGCCGTGACCTGGGTCGTCACGTAGCTGGTGCAGCCGGTCAGCAGCGCCACGCACAGCACCGCCGCCCAGCCCGCACCGCGTTGAATCCATTCGCGTTTCATGTTGATCCTCTTCGATCCGTCACCCGTTCGTCGCACCGCGCGAACCGTAACGGGATGCCGATAATACGCGGACTCCCGGAACCGGTAAAAAGTTCGCCCGGCACGCGGCCGCCAGCCTTTGTACAATGGCCCGGTTCGCCCGGCCCGTGCCACGGGCCCGTCCCCCACTCCACCGATCTCGACGACCATGTCCGACAACGCCTCTTCCACCGTGATCCGCCGCGCCGACTACACGCCGCCGGCCTTCCTCATCGATTCCGTCGCGCTCGAATTCGATCTCGCGCCGGCCCGTACGATCGTCAGGAACACGATGCGCGTGCGCCGCAATCCGGACGCCGCGCCCGCGCCGCACCTGGAGCTGATGGGCGAAGCGCTCGAATTCCTCGGCGCACACCTGGACGGCGCGCCGCATGGCGCCGTGCGCGCGCACGAACACGGGCTGACCGTCGAGAACGTCCCCGAAGCCTTCGAGCTGACGCTCGAAAGCGCATGCGCACCCGACCAGAATACGACGCTGTCCGGCCTCTATGTGTCGAGCGGCAACTTCTTCACGCAGTGCGAAGCCGAAGGTTTCCGCCGCATCACCTACTTCCTCGACCGCCCCGACGTGATGGCGTCCTATACAGTGACGCTGCGCGCCGACAAGGCCGCGTACCCGGTGCTGCTGTCGAACGGCAACCTCGTCGATTCGGGCGACCTGCCCGACGGCCGCCACTTCGCGAAATGGGAAGACCCGTTCCGCAAGCCGAGCTATCTGTTCGCGCTGGTCGCGGGCAAGCTGGTCGCGATCGAGGAAACCATCACGACCGGCTCCGGCAAGGAAAAACTGTTGCAGGTGTGGGTCGAGCCGGCCGATCTCGACAAGACGCGTCACGCGATGGATTCGCTGATCCACTCGATCCGCTGGGACGAAAAGCGCTTCGGCCTCGAGCTCGATCTCGACCGCTTCATGATCGTCGCGGTCGGCGACTTCAACATGGGCGCGATGGAGAACAAGGGGCTCAACATCTTCAACACGAAGTACGTGCTGGCGAACCCCGAGACCGCGACCGATACCGATTTCGCGAACATCGAATCGGTGGTCGGCCACGAGTACTTCCACAACTGGACCGGCAACCGCGTAACCTGCCGCGACTGGTTCCAGTTGAGCCTGAAGGAAGGGCTGACGGTGTTCCGCGACCAGGAATTCTCGGCCGACATGGCTGCGGGCGACGACCTCGAATCGGCGGCCCGCGCGGTCAAGCGCATCGAGGACGTGCGCGTGCTGCGCCAGTTGCAGTTCGCCGAGGACGCGGGCCCGATGGCGCACCCGGTGCGCCCGGAAAGCTACGTCGAGATCAACAACTTCTACACGATGACGGTCTACGAGAAAGGCTCGGAAGTCGTGCGGATGTACCAGACGCTGTTCGGCCGCGACGGCTTCCGCAAGGGGATGGACCTGTACTTCAAGCGCCATGACGGGCACGCCGTGACCTGCGACGACTTCCGTCACGCAATGGCCGACGCGAACGGGCGCGACCTCGCGCAGTTCGAGCGCTGGTACAGCCAGGCCGGCACGCCGCGCGTGTCGGTGCGCACCGCGTACGACGCGGCCGCACGCCGCTATACGGTGACGCTCGCGCAGGGGTACGGCGACGGGTCGCCGGCCGCGCGCGAAACGCAGCAAGGGCCGCTGCTGATCCCGTTCGCGATCGGCCTGATCGGCCGCGACGGCCGCGACCTGCCGCTGCGTCTCGACGGCGAAGCCGCCGCCGCAAGCACGACGCGCGTGCTCGACTTCACCGACACCGAGCAGACCTTCACGTTCGTCGACGTACCGGAACAACCGCTGCCGTCGCTGCTGCGCAATTTCTCGTCGCCGGTGATCGTCGAGTACGACTACAGCGACGATGACCTCGCGTTCCTGCTCGCGCACGACAGCGATTCGTTCAACCGCTGGGAAGCCGGCCAGCGCCTCGCGACACGCGCGCTGCTGACGCTCGCCACGCGTGCGGCCGCGAACGAGCCGCTCACGCTCGGCGAGAACTTCGTCGCCGCATTCCGCCGCGTGCTGACCGACGCGACGCTGTCGCCGGCATTCCGCGAACTCGCGCTGACACTGCCGTCGGAAACCTACCTCGCCGACCAGATGGCGGAAGCCGATCCGGCCGCCGTGCATCGCGCACGCCAGTTCGTGCGCCGCCAGCTCGCCACCGCGCTGCGCGCGGAATGGCTCGCCGCATACGAGCAGCACCAGACGCCCGGCGCCTACGAACCGACGCCGGAGGCCTCCGGCCGCCGCGCGCTGAAGAACCTCGCGCTCGCGTATCTCGCCGAACTCGAGGATCCGGCCGATGCGGTGCGCCTCGCGACCGCGCAATACGATGCGGCGAACAACATGACCGATCGCGCGGCAGCGCTCGGCGCGCTGCTGTCCGCCGCGGCCGCCGGCGCGACCGAACCGGCCGAGCACGCGCTCGACGATTTCTATCGTCGCTTCGAGAAGGAAGCGCTCGTGATCGACAAGTGGTTCGCAATGCAGGCGGCACAACGCGGCACGCCCGCGCAGCCGACGCTCGCAAAGGTTCGCAAGCTGCTCGCGCACCCGGCGTTCAACCTGAAGAATCCGAACCGCGCCCGCTCGCTGATCTTCAGCTTCTGCGCGGCCAACCCCGCGCAATTCCACGCGGCCGACGGCTCGGGCTACGCGTTCTGGGCCGAACAGGTGCTCGCGCTCGACGCGATCAACCCGCAGGTCGCGGCACGCCTCGCCCGCTCGCTCGAACTGTGGCGCCGCTTCACGCCGGCACTGCGCGACCGGATGCGCGAAGCGCTCGAGCAAGTCGCCGCCGGTGCGAAATCGCGTGACGTGCGCGAGATCGTCGAGAAGGCGCTCGCGTAACGCCATCTCCCGCATCGCGCCTGCGCGATACAGCCGGTGCCGCCCGTCGCGGCGCCGGCTTTTTTATGGTCTGAAGACTGCTGGAAGCGCACGCAATCGCGGGGTTCGACCGCGCCGCCTGCCGCTGGCGTCAAGCGCGTCCCGCTGGTTTCCACCGCCGGAAAGCCGGACCGGGCCGGCCGCCCGGCCATGTAACCGGACGAAAAAAGCCGGCGGCACGGGAGGCGCGGCGGGTAAAATTGCGGCTATTCAAGGATTCTTTTGGCCTTCTGGAGTCTGTCATGTCCATTGCCCGCCGCACCACGCTGTCGAAGTTCCTGATCGAACAGCAGCGTGAGACCAACAACCTCCCCGCCGACCTGCGCCTGCTGATCGAAGTCGTCGCACGCGCGTGCAAGGCGATCAGCTACAACGTGTCGAAGGGCGCGCTCGGCGAAGCGCTCGGCACCGCCGGCAGCGAGAACGTCCAGGGCGAAGTGCAGAAGAAGCTCGACATCCTGTCGAACGAAATCCTGCTCGACGCGAACGAATGGGGCGGCAACCTCGCCGCGATGGCATCGGAAGAAATGGAAACGTTCTTCCCGATCCCGGCGAACTACCCGCGCGGCGAATACCTGCTCGTGTTCGATCCGCTCGACGGCTCGTCGAACATCGACGTGAACGTGTCGATCGGCACGATCTTCTCGGTGCTGCGCTGCCCGGACGGCAAGCAGGCGACCGAGGAATCGTTCCTGCAGCCGGGCACGGAGCAGGTCGCGGCCGGTTACGCGGTGTACGGCCCACAGACGGTGTTCGTGCTGACGACCGGCAACGGCGTGAACTGCTTCACGCTCGACCGCGAAGTCGGCTCGTGGGTGCTCACGCAGAGCAACATGCAGATTCCCGAAGAGACGCGCGAATACGCGATCAACGCATCGAACGCGCGCCACTGGTACGACCCGGTCAAGCGCTACGTCGACGAGCTGAACGCCGGCAAGGACGGCCCGCGCGGCGACAACTTCAACATGCGCTGGATCGCATCGATGGTGGCCGACGTGCACCGGATCCTGAACCGCGGCGGCATCTTCATGTACCCGGCCGACAAGCGCACGCCCGATCGTCCGGGCAAGCTGCGCCTGATGTACGAAGCGAACCCGATGTCGTTCATCGTCGAACAGGCGGGCGGCGCCGCGACGACCGGCACGCAGCGCATCATGGAAGTGCAGCCGACGGGCCTGCATCAGCGCGTCCCGGTGTTCCTCGGTTCGAAGAACGAAGTCGAGCGCGTGACGGGCTACCATCAAGAAAAGCAATAAATTTGCACTGCAGCACTAGACAGTGTCGCGCGACGTACGTAGAATCGCGGCTCTCGATGTGACCCCAACGGGTCGCATCGCAGTGAAACGAAGCGGGAAGTTTGCCGAGTCGATGCGTTTCGCGAAACAGCAGCAGCAAGCTGAAAAAAATTCGCAAAACCTATTGCCAAGGCCTCAGATTTCACCTTATAATTTCGTTTCTCTGATGCCGGTGTAGCTCAGTTGGTAGAGCAGCGCATTCGTAATGCGAAGGTCGTAGGTTCGACTCCTATCTCCGGCACCAAGTTATAAAGGGCTGACAAGCAATGCTTGTCAGCCCTTTTCTCATTCCGGGCGCCGAATCGTGCGCTGCCCTTCTTCCCCCGTGTCCGCTCCGCTTGCGGGCATCACCCGACTCCCGCGCCGCACGCCGCCGATTACAATCGCCGGACCACTCCGCCCTTTCCGAGCATCATGCGCACCTGGCGTCTCGAGCGACCGAACCTCACCGGGCAACTGGACGTATCGCGTGCGACACGCCTCGTCGCCGCGATCGGCGGCAACGAGCCCAACGCATTCGCAGCCGAAGTGCTGAAGCTGTTCGACGATGCGCTGTCGGTCACGCAATGCACGATCTTCGCGTACGAGTTCGGCAACCGCCCGCGCACGCTATCCGTCGCCGACCATCGCGGCGGCCGCTACCTGCGCGACGTGGCCGACACCTACGCGCGACACTTCTACGCGCTCGACGGCAACCAGACGATCGTGTCGAGCGCGCATCGCGGCACGTGCCGCCACGACCTGCTGCTGCACCAGCAGGCCGGCGACGAGATCGATCATGAAGCGTATCGAGCGGCCTGCTACCGCGGCCCCGACGTGTCCGACCGGCTGTCGTTGCTGACGCAGCCCAACGATGCGAGCTGGCTGTCGATCAACCTGTACCGCGCGCATCGCAGCGGCGCGTTCCAGCCGCGCGAGATCGCGGAGATCGAAGCGCTCGCGCCGCTGATCGCGCAGGCCGCGAAGCATCACTACGCGCTCGCCGGTGCGGCGCAGACGGGGATCCCGCAGCGGATGCTCGCGCGGCTGCGCAGCGCGTGCCCGGCGCTGTCCAAGCGCGAACTCGATGTACTGCGCGGTGTGCTCGAAGGCCAGACCGCGCACGAGATCGGCGAGACGATCGGCGTGAAGGCGTCGAGCGTCGTCACGTACCAGAAACGCGCATACCGGCGCCTGGGCATCTCGAGCCAGCGCCAGCTGTTCGCGCTCTGCCTGCAGCCCTGAACCGAACCGGCCGGTGATGACCGAATCGGGATAAATCCCGGTCGGCCTGCTGTACCCGGAATGGGGACAGCGGATTTCCGCACGGCTTCCATACTGCTCCGACTGCCTGCACGCGTTGCCCCGGCGCGCGTGCACGTCGAACTGCCCTCCCCTGGAAGCCCACGATGGATATCGACTTCAAGCCCTACCCGTTCGTCGCCGAGCGCCATCCCGCGCATCTGCCGGCCTGCGACGACGGTATTGATACACACCGGCATCGCGTGGCGATCGTCGGCGGCGGCCCCGTCGGCCTCGCCGTCGCGCTCGGTCTCGCGAACCACGGCATCCGCAGCGTGCTGATCGAGGCCGACGATGCGGTCTGCCACGGCAGCCGCGCGATCTGCATCTCGCGGCGCAGCCTCGAGATCATCGAGCGGCTCGGCGCGCTCGACGACTTCCTGCGCACGGGGCTGCCGTGGACCGGCGGACGCAGCTTCTACCGTCGCGACGAAGTGCTGCATTTCACGATGCCGCAAGACGAAAACCAGAAGCTGCCGCCGATGATCAATCTCGCGCAGTATCACATCGAGCAGTTCCTGCTCGACGCCGCGCTGCGCCGCCCCGAACTCATCGAGATCCGCCGGCAGGCGAAAGTCACCGGCGTGACCCGGCAACCGGACGGTGTGCGCCTGGACGTCGACACGCCGCTCGGCGGCTACGCGCTCGACGCCGACTGGGTCGTCGCGTGCGACGGCGGACGCAGCACGATGCGCGAAGCGCTCGGGCTGTCGTTGCAAGGCACGAGCTACGAAGGCCGCTACGTGATCGTCGACATCGCGCTCGACAGCGACCGGCCGACCGAACGGCTCGCGTACTTCGACCCGTCGTCGAACCCGGGCTCGACGGTACTCGTCCACAAGCAGCCCGGCAACGTGTGGCGAATCGATTACCAGTTGCGAGACGATGAGGATCCCGAAGCGGCCGTCAAGCCGGAGAACGTGATCCCGCGCGTGCAGAACCTGCTCGACATGATGGGCGAGCGCGGCGACTGGTCGCCGATCTGGATCACGATCTACAAGGCGAATGCGCTGACGCTCGAACGCTATCGGCACGGGCGCGTGCTGTTCTGTGGCGACGCCGCGCATCTCGTGCCGATCTTCGGCGTGCGCGGCGCGAATTCGGGCATCGACGATGCCGACAACCTTGCATGGAAACTCGCGTACGTGACGCGCGGGCTCGCATCGGACTCGCTGCTCGACAACTACTCGGACGAACGCGTGTACGCGACGCACGAGAACCTGCGCTACGGCACGAAGAGCACCGAGTTCATGGCACCGCCGTCGTTTGCGTTCGAACTGATGCGCAAGGCCGTGCTGTCGCTCGCGGTCCGGCACCCGGCACTGCGCTCGCTGATCAATCCACGCCAGACGACCGCCATCGCGTACGCGACGTCGTCGCTCAACGCAGCCGAACGCGACACGTTTTCAGCCGGCCCCGCGCCCGGCACGGCGCTCGCCGAATGTCCGCTGACGCTGTACACGGCGCAGGGCAGCGACACGCACCGCGGCCACCTGACCGATCTCGTCGCCCCGCGCTTCACCGCGTTCTGCTTCATGTCCGACGGCGTACTCGATCCGACGCTCGCCGATCTTGAACAGCGCCTGCACGCAGCGCGGATACCGTTCGCGCTCGTCACGCTCGCACGGCATGCGGCGCCGCGGCAACCGGCCTGCGGCGGGCATGACGACGGCCGACTGTTCGACATGTACGGCGCGCGCGACGGCACCGTCTATCTCGTGCGTCCGGACGGTCACGTGCTCGGCCGCTGGCACGACGCTCGCGCGAGCGACGTGACCACCGCGCTCGAACGCGCACTCCATCCGTGCGCCTCAACCGATCCTCAGGAGACCGCATGATGACGGACATCGAACGTGACATGCTTTACACCGACCTGTGCCGCACGATGACGCGGATCGGTGAAGCCGATGCGTCGCTCTTTCTCGCCCGCTTCGCCCTGCTGTCGATCGAGGCGATCGGCGAACCCGCGACCGTCGCCCGGCTGATCGCCGACGCAGGCGACGGCTTGCCCGACGCGGGCATGCAGGCATCGACGCACGACCGATGACGCCGACGGCCGACCGGTTTCACCAGCGGTCTTTTCTTACAGATTCATTTCGGCACGCATCGCCCGTGCGCGAGCCATGCCGTATGTAGACAAATTCGCTGGAAAATCCCGTTAAGGGTGCATAACATTACTTAACGATTCCGACCCGTCTATCGCGTTACATTGCGTGGGCGGCGCGGCGAGTCGTGATGCCGCCTTCATTCAGCTTGCGGCGACACAGCCGACGTCCGGTCATTCGACACAACTCAAGGAGAGGACAACCATGACTCATGGCTTGATTATGTGGCTCATCATCGGCGCGATCGCCGGCTGGCTTGCCGGCTTGCTCGTCAAGGGCGGCGGCTTCGGGCTGATCGTCGACATCATCGTCGGGATTGTCGGCGCGGTGATTGGCGGCTGGCTCGCCGGGATACTCGGCATCAGCATCGGCAGCGGCTTCATCGGTTCGGTGATCGTCGCAGTCGTCGGCGCGGTGATCCTGCTGTTCGTGATCCGGCTATTCAAGCGAGCGGCCTGACGCTTCTCTCCACGCGCCTTCGGGCGCGTTTTCGCATCAGGCCGGCGCGCGGCACGCTCGCCGCGCGCCGCCGGCCCGTTCAGCGCTTCGCGCGCTGCAACCAGCCGTCGAGCACGTCTGCCGTCAGCAATCCGCTGCGTGCTTCGCGTGTGCCATCGCGCCCGATCCACACGGTGCGCGGCATCTCCCCCCTCCATCCCGCATCGAGCGCCGCGCGCAAGCGCTCGGGCATCGACTCCGCATTGGCATACTGCGCGACCTGCGGCGGCAAGTTCATCTGCGCGAGCGCCTGCGAGACGGCCGCGCCGTTGTCGTCGTACGCATCCATCGCGACCATCGCGAGCTGCACGTCCGGATGACGACGCTGCCACGCGACCAGATGCACGGCGAGCAGCTGCTTCTGCTACGCGGGCGCGGCTTGCATGCTCGTATGCGCCGCGCGGGAATCGGCGGCCTTCGGCGCGTCGTGCGCATCATGCGCGCCGGCTGGCGACAGTAACGCGAACCACAGCGCGCCGCCTGCCGCGAGCGATCTCACAGCGACCATTTCAGTTCTCCATAGAAAGTACGGCCCGGATACGGATGGAACACGTAGTAGCGGCGGTCCGCCAGGTTGTCGATGCCGAGCGACGCGGTCCAGTGACGGTCGAAGCGGTAGCGCGCCTTCAGGTCGACGACCGTGAACGAGCTCGTGCCGCCGTAGACGTCCGGGTTCACGTCGCTGTTGTCGAGCGTGTTGAACTGGCGGCCCGAGTAGCGCACGCCGACGCTCGCGAGCCAGTGCTCGTCGAAGCGATACGACGCGAGCAGGTTCGCACGCATGCGCGGAATCCGCGGAAAGCGCGAGCCGACATACGCGGGATTCGCGGCATCGGCAAGGATCTGTGCATTGCTCGCCGACACGTTCGCGTCGAGCGCGAGCCCCTTCAAACCGACGTTCTCGCCGCTGAACGCGAGTTCGACGCCGCGCACGCGCACGCGATCGACGTTCGAGATGTTGGTCACCGTCGTCGCGCCCGACACCGTCGTCTGGCTGTAGATCGAATCGCGCAGGTCGCTCTGGAACACGCTGGCACGCACGACGCCGACACCCACGTCGCGTTCGGCCGTGAAGTCCCAGTCGATCGCCTTTTCCGGCCGCAGGTTCGGGTTGTTGTTGACGATCGCGTTGTTCGAGATCGTGCCCTGGAACAGTTCGCCGACCGTCGGGAAACGCGTGCCGGTCGCGAACGACAGCCGAAAGCGCCAGACGTCGGTCGCATCCCATTGCACCGCGACCTTCGGCGACAGCGCATTCGCGCTGCGGTCCGCATAGCCGAGCGTGCCCGTTGCATTGCCGAGCGCACCGCCGTACGCATCCCAGCGCTCGTAGCGCAGCCCCAGCGTCGCGAGCCAGCCCGGCGCGAAGCGCCACGCGTCCTGCCCGAACAGCGCCTGCGTGCGCGTGTCGCCGCGATAGACGCTCGACAGCGACGTGGTCGGCCCGGCCAGCCAGTCGGCCGTGTTGTACGTGACGTTGCGCAGGAAGTAGTTGTCGTAGTGATAGCCGAACGTGAACGTGTGGCCCTTCACTTCCGGCGCCTCGGCCTTCAGGTCGAGCGTGCGCCAGCCGGTGCCGTCGCCCTGGAACAGCGTGCCCGCACCGCCCCGCACGGTGGACGCCGAGCGTTGCACGTCGCGCGACACGTCGTACGCGGACACGACGCCCGACAGGCGCCAGCCGGAATCGAGCCGGCCATTCAGGTCGAGCGCGTACAGCCAGTTCTCCTGGTCGCCGCGCTGCGGCGCGAATGCGTTCGGCGCGACGGTCATGTTCTGGCCGCCCATCGACACGTTGCCGCCGTAGACCGGATCGCCGGCCGCCGGATTGCCAGCCGCATCGCGCAAGAAGGTCTCGCCGTGCTGCCGGTAATGGTTCTCCCAATGCCCGAGCGTCAGCGTCGCATCGACGTGGTCGGTGAACGCATAGCCCATCCGCACCGTCTCGTTGAGCTGCTCGGTCCGCTCGATCGTCTGCGCGCCGACGATCGTTCGCGGCTTGCCATTGGGCCCGATGTCGGTCACGGCGCCCGTCACGGGCACGGCGGCGCCGAGCTTCGGGTTGTATGCCGAATTGGGGCTCGCATACTGCATCGGCTGACCGTTGTTCTCGAGCCGGTCGAGCGACAGCGCGAACCAGAACCGGCCGACCCGGTTCGCGATCCGCGCGGTCTGGTGATTGCCGCCGAAGCTGTCCGCGAATCCGTAGCCGTCGTGATAGCGCTGCGTGAAGAACTGCGTCGACAGCGACGCCTCGAGCTTGTCCGGGCGCCGCGTCGTGAGCAGCACGGTCGAGCCGATCGAGTTGCCCGGATACAGCGCGGAAAAAGGGCCATAGAGCACGTCGACGCGCGCGATATCGTCGGGCGGAATCAGCGACCAGCGCGGCGGATACGCGTAGCTCGACCCGAGCAGGTTCGACAGCAGCACGCCGTCGGCGTAGACGAGCCCGCGCGCGCTCTGCAGTTCGTTGAAGTCGCGACCGGCGAACACGCTGTTGCGGTCGCCGATATAGCGCTTGCGGACCATCAGGTTAGGCGCGTACTTCAGCGCGTCTTCGGTGGTGACGTTGGTGTGCGACTCGATCTGCTCGCGTGTGATCGACGTGACGACGGCCGGTGTATCCGGATCGACCGGTTGCCGCTGCGCGGTCACGCTGACGGCGGTCAGCGTATCGCCGGCCGCCGGCGCCGGCGGCACGGTTGCGACGGCCGAAGCGGGAGCGGGGACATCGGCGGCACGCTCGACGCCATCGCGTGCGGTAGCACCGCGTGCATCGTCGGTCGACGCCGCATGGGCGGCGGGCCACGCAAAAGCGGCCGCGCACGCGAGCGCGAGCCGGCCGCGCGTCGGCCGCGCGGCAAAGGGAGAGGACATGAGTGAATTCCTGAAAACGTGATCGGACGCCGCCGGACACGAGCGCGCGCCGCGCGCGGACGGCGCGGCACGCGGCCCTGCCGCGGACGGCACGCGCGCCACCGGGGCGCGCGGACGACATCAATCAGATCGGAGCGTTTTCAGGCGGGGCGCGAGGCTGCGCGAGACGGATGCCCTTGCGGGGAAAATCGGGATTGGCCGGCGCGGCGGCGCGATAAGCAAACGTCCGCACGAAGCCCGGCAGCGCGGGCAGGCTCGACCCGAGCGCAACGTTCGCCGCGAAGCCGGGACAGTACACGCAGTGCGGCACGCCGGCATGGTCGAACGACGACGTATCGTGATCGCCGCCCGCCTGCGCGAGCACGACCTGGCGGGCGCCCGCTGCACTGCACAACTCGAGCGTGAGCTCGCCGGAGCCGCTCGATGCAAGACGCGCATGGCCGATGACGGGCGACAGTACGTTCAGTACCAGCGCCAGCCATACGAGGCCGATCCATCGCGTCGTTTGTTTCATCGCGGTCCAGAAAAAGTGCGCGCGAGTATAACAAGCGGCCCGATTGTTACCGATTCCGCACGATGCAATAGTCGGCATCGCAGCGCGCGTCAGAGCGCATGTGCCGTTAATACAACAGAGACAAAATCTAACGATTCGCCACTGGCATAAATCCAAGCACGAGGTTGATAATTATCGAACCTGCTGGAGAAATCACCATGGACGAAAGACCAACTCGCATGCCACCGCCGGAGCAAGTGATGAGCCCGGATCCGGAACCCGTCGGCGTGGAATTCCTCGCCGAATTGCCCGACCACGTGCGGGCATTCTTCGACGAGCAGCACAAGCTGTACTCGCCGAAGTGAACGCCTGTTCGGTTCTGTAACCGCCACGTGTCGATCATCGCTATCGTGCGGTTCATCACTGCGCATCGCGCGCAATTCGCCTCGCACCCGGGCCGCAACAGCCTGACGGTGCCGGATCAGCTCGCCTGCTGATTCTCCGGTCGCTGCGCTACGCCGCGCGACTGTCTTCGTCTATCCTTCTGGTTTTCCACCTCCGGCCCGCCCGGCTCTCCCGATCGTTCCGATGAAGCAAGCCATTCGTGCCAGCCTCGCTGTCGCCGCGCTCGGCGTCACCCTCTTTTCGTCCCCGCGCATCGCCAAGGCAGACGGTGACGACACCGCCCTCACCAATATCGTCGCGCTCGCGTCGCAGCGCCTCGCGCTCGCCGAACCGGTCGCTCGATGGAAATGGGCGAATCACAAGGCAATCGAGGACCAGCCGCGCGAAGCGGAACTGCTCGCATCGGTCGAGAAGCGCGCGGCACAGGCCGGCGTCGATCCCGCGTTCGCACGGACGTTCTTCGAGGATCAGATCACCGCGAGCAAGGATGTGCAGAACGCGCTGTTCGCGACCTGGCGCACGACGCGGCCGCCGGAAGGCACGCCGCCCGATCTCGCGACCAGCACGCGCCCGGCGCTCGACCGGCTGACGCAGAAAATGCTCGCGGGGCTCGTGCAGGTTGCACCGCTACGGGATGCGCCTGATTGCCAGGCGCGGCTCGCGCGCAGCATCGCCAACTGGAAGACGCTCACGCGCTACGACGCCACGCAAACACGGGCACTCGACACTGCACTGTCGCACGTCTGCTCGGCCGGCGGCGCAAGCGCGATCGGCTGACGACAGCGGGCGCGGGTCACGCGACCGCGCCTGATTAACCCGCCTGCCCCGCAGGCGTAAGCGTGGCGAGCGGAATCAGCTGCAGGCCGCGCGCGAGATGCGTCTGCAGCAGGCGGTGGGTGAAGGGCTCGAACGCACCGTCCGTCCCGTCGGCCGCGAGTTGCGCGGCCGCGTCGAGCGATTCCGCCGCGCCGAGATAGCGCCAGCCGTCGATCACATGAAACAGACAGCGCTCGCCGCTCGCCTCGAATGCGACCGCACCTTCGAACGGCCAGGGCGCAGCGCCCGCACGGGTGTCGGCCGCGGGGCGCCGGTTGTACGACGGGCGCAGCCGGGCAATCCATTGTGCCTCGGCCAGCATCGCCCCCAGCTCGTTACCGGTCTCGCGCCACTCGACCCGCCGCACCTGCTGCGCCAGCCGCATTTCCTTCGACGAACGGCGCTCGCCCGTCAGCAGCGCGCGCAACCGCTGCCGCACACGTACGCTGCGGCCAACATACAGCGGCGCGTCATCCTCCCCGAACAGGGCGTACGCACCGCAGCCGGCCGGCGCGGTATCGAGCCAGGCTTCGGTCAGGTCGCCGCCCAGACGGAAGTGGCGCGTCGTGCGCGCGATCTGGTCGCGCAGCCGCTCGAGCGGCACGATGTCGTGCAACAGCCGCCAGAACTGCCACAGCAGGTCGGCATCCGCCAGCGCCCGATGGCGCGCAGCCGGCACGAGGCCGTGGCGCTCGATCAACGCATCGAGCCCGTGCCGCGATTCACGCGGGAACAGCGCTCGCGACAGCCGCACCGTACACAGCACATCGGGATTGAACGCGAAGCCGGCTCGCTCGAATTCGGCCCGCAGGAAGCCACGGTCGAAGCTCGCGTTGTGCGCGACGAAAAGCTTGCCGTCGAGCCGCTCGAACAACGCCGGCGCCAGCGACGCAAATGACGGCGCGTCGCGCACCATCTCGTCCGAAATGCCCGTCAGTTGCTGGATGAACGGCGGAATCGGCTGCCCCGGATCGACGAGCGTCGTCCACGTCGACACGCCGAACGGGCCGATTTCGACCACGCCGATTTCGGTGATGCGGTGTTCGGCGGGCGAACCGCCAGTGGTTTCAAGGTCGACGAAAACGAGCGGCTGTTCGCTGGCGGGATCGGACGGACGGGGGGAATCAGACATGAAAAGACTGGGAAACGATGCTTCCGTGAGTATGCACCGGCATTCAGGTTCGCGGCCAGCCCGAACCGGAATGTTCCGTCCCCGCAAAACAAAAAGCCCCCGCGATGCGGGGGCCGGACGTGATCGGCAATGCGTGGCGCGTCAGACCGCCTGGATATTCGCTGCCTGCTTGCCTTTCGGCCCGACTTTCACGTCGAACGAAACACGCTGGTTTTCCTTCAGCGTCTTGAAGCCGTCCATCTTGATTTCGGAAAAGTGTGCAAACAAATCTTCACCGCCATTGTCCGACGTAATAAAGCCGAAACCTTTAGCATCGTTAAACCATTTCACGATACCGGTATCCATGTCTTCGTTCCCCACTCGATTAGATCCAAAAAAGCTATTTTTATAGCCGTTTCCCGAAATCCCGAAACATTGCGCCAGCACCTGCACCAGCACCAGCACGCCGCCCGAGGACGGAGTGCTGACTTTATAAATTGGACAATCCGGGTGCGTCAAGGAAATTTTTGACGATCGTTTTATCAAAAAAGTGCTAATACCACTGGAATCGGTACACTGCCGCCTTTGATTAATTGATTCGCATCAAAAACCTGTCAACATTACCGGGATCGGAACATTAATAATCTTGGCCGAGAAAATCCTACCGGGGACAAATCGGCTCGGTAAATTCCTCGGGTTTTTTCCGGGTTGCGGAAATCCGAGGACATTGCGATGCTCAGTTAACGTCGGAAGGAAGGAGAAGGTCATGTGGCTGGACGGAATCAAGCGCTTCGCGAGCCGGCTCGGACGCGTACACCGCAAGTCCCGCGCCCTGGCCGAGTCAGCGTCCTCGCGCGAAGCGCCGTGCGACACCGAATTCGATACGACCTGGCACGGCGATCACTGGCAGAACCTGCTCTCGTCGCCTCTCGATGCCCGTCACTATGTGATGGAAGACTGGACATACACGCCGCCCCCCAATGAAGCCAAGGAGGCCGCACCTGCGGCCAAGCGCAAGCGGCGCTCGTTAGCGCAATAGCGCGCGGACCGACGGGGCAAAAAAAAAGCGCGACTGGGAAGTCGCGCCGACAAAGGTTTGGAGATCTTTTCCGTCAACGAAAAAGTCTGCTTCGGAAAGCAGAGATCGCAGTATAGCGAGAGAACAACCTTTCATTAGCCATGCTCCACACAAACCTCTATTGCCGATGTGTCAATAATCGGATCACGGCCACCCCCGCCTCCTACTGACCGTTTGTCGCGCTCGCGCAACGCCCGCTACGTAGTCCTGATCGCTGTTTTTCTTCGCTGCACCGCCGCAAACCCTTGATGGACAATCGTTTGCGCCGCATTGTCAATCTTTGCGGATTCCAAAATATACTATTGCTTAAAGCGCATCATTCCCGCGCTCCACGCACTCCGTACACTGCAGATGGCTTTTTGATAAGCGCACCGCCGCTCTGCCGGACCGGCCGCAACGTCAAGCACAACATGCCAGTCCGCAGCAGGTTCGATCGACATCATCCTGTTTGGAGACAGATCCATGAAAAAAACCCTGATCGTCACCGCGTTGTCGGGTGTATTCGTTACGGCAGCTCACGCCCAAAGCAGCGTGACGCTCTATGGCCTGATCGACGCAGGCATCACCTACACGAACAACCAGGGTGGCCATAGCTCGTGGTCGGAACGCAGCGGCCAGATCAACGGCAGCCGCTGGGGCCTGCGCGGTACGGAAGATCTCGGTGGCGGCCTGAAAGCAATCTTCGTGTTGGAAAACGGCTTCAACATCGCCAACGGCACGCTCGGCCAGAATGGCCGCGAATTCGGCCGCCAGGCGTTCGTCGGCCTGTCTCAAGACCAGTTCGGCTCCGTCACCCTCGGTCGCCAATACGATAGCGTCGTCGACTACATCGGGCCGCTGTCGCTGACCGGTACGCAATTCGGCGGCACCCAGTTTGCCCACCCGTTCGATAACGACAACCTGAACAATTCGTTCCGGATCAATAACTCCGTCAAGTACACGAGCGTCAATTTCGGCGGCCTGAAGTTCGGCGCGTTGTACGGCTTCTCGAACAGCAACCAGTTCTCGAACAATCGCGCATACAGTGCGGGTGTGTCGTATAGCTACGCCGGCTTCAATATCGGCGCTGGCTACCTGCAGTTGAACAATGACATCTCGGGTCTCACGTCGGCTGCGGTCACCAACAGCGGCGGCGCGGTAGCAGGCGACAACACGTTCGTCGGCAAGCGTCAGCGCGTGTTCGGCGGCGGCTTGAACTACACGTTCGGCCCCGCGACGGCCGGCTTCGTCTTCACGCAAACGCGCGTGAACCGGGCGCTCGGCATCTCCGCGGGTGCCTCGGGCGTGTCGAGCGGCCTGGGTCTCGACGGCACGTTCGCCCGCTTCAACAACTACGAAGTGAACGCGCGCTACGCACTCACGCCGGCCTTGTCGCTGGCCGGGTCGTACACGTACACCGCCGGCTTCCTGGACGGTCGCCATCCGGGCTGGAATCAGTTCAACCTGCAGACCGACTATGCACTGTCCAAGCGGACCGACGTGTACGTGCAAGGCGTGTATCAGCGCGTCAGCACGGACGGCCTGGGCATCGGCGCCTATGTCAACGGCCTCGGTGGTGCTTCATCGACCAACAAGCAGATCGCGGTCACGGCCGGCCTGCGCCACCGCTTCTGAGCGGCCGGCATTTCCGCCGCACGCCGGATGACGAAGCGCCCCATCGGGGCGCTTTTTCTTTGCCCGGTTGCGCCGTGCGCTGCTCAGGCGTTGCCCGGCGCCGGGTAACGGACGTCGAGCACGTCGATCGGCTGCGGGCCGGCCGGCGTCATCAGCATGACGGTATCGCCGATCTTCGCCTTGATCAGTGCGCGCGCGACCGGCGAAATCCAGCTGACACAGCCGTGATCGAGATCGACCTCGTCGATTCCGACGATCGTGATCGTGTGATCCTCGCCGTCCGGTGTCTCGTAGTCGACCGTTGCGCCGAAAAACACCTGGTCGACATTCTCCTGCCGGCTCGCATCGACGACTTCGGCCAGATCGAGCCGCTTCGTCAGGAAGCGGATGCG
Organism: Burkholderia sp. AU33423; assembly: GCF_002223135.1. Classification (NCBI taxonomy): domain Bacteria; kingdom Pseudomonadati; phylum Pseudomonadota; class Betaproteobacteria; order Burkholderiales; family Burkholderiaceae; genus Burkholderia; species Burkholderia sp. AU33423. The sequence goes on along the minus strand of NZ_NKFH01000004.1, from coordinate 516,337 downwards.
GCGATCGATCTCGCGAAGCCGCCGCTTGCCGTAGATGTAGTCGCCATTCTCCGACCGGTCACCATTCGACGCGGCCCAGGACACGAGCCGCACGACCTCGGGACGCTCGACGTCGATCAGGTTCAGCAGTTCGTCCCTCAGCCGCTTGTGGCCGGCGGGCGTGATGTAGTTCTTCGCACCCGCCGGGATCGCGGGCTGGGCCTGGTCCAGATCGTCGTCGTCGCCGTCCGACTCTTTGACAAACGCCTTGTTCATGATGCAGATTCAACATGGATGACTGATGCTCCAAGGGTACACGAAGGGCGCCCCGGCAAGGTCATGGCACCTAATTTGCGAATAAGGCTTCCCTTTTTATACAACCCTGCTATACTTCCGCTTCTGCGTGCGGCTGTAGCTCAGTTGGATAGAGTACTTGGCTACGAACCAAGGGGTCGTGGGTTCGAATCCTGCCAGCCGCGCCACTTTTTCGAGGGCCTTCCCAACCGAAGGCCCTTTCAGTTCGAAGCAGTAGAAGTCTTGTTGTTGCGTGCGGCTGTAGCTCAGTTGGATAGAGTACTTGGCTACGAACCAAGGGGTCGTGGGTTCGAATCCTGCCAGCCGCGCCACTTTTTTGGGAACCTTCCCATCGCAGAAGGTTCCGACAGTTGAGAAGTACCGTTTTGCGTGCGGCTGTAGCTCAGTTGGATAGAGTACTTGGCTACGAACCAAGGGGTCGTGGGTTCGAATCCTGCCAGCCGCGCCACCTTAAAAGGGCTTTCCTCCGGGAAAGCCCTTTTTCTTTTCCGCCTCCCCTTCCCTGCTCACGACACAGCAACGTCCGGTTGCGTGGCGCCTTTTTTCGGAAGAACGTCGACCACACCGCACGTTCATGCCTCCGCCAGCACAAATGAAAACGGCGGCCATTGGCCGCCGTCGATCGATCGCCCCTGCGGGCCACGCATCAATAATCCTGCCGCTCGCGCTCGATGCGCATGCCGCCGTCGTGGCGCGCATGCGCACCGTCGTCGGTCGAACGCTCGCGCATGATCCGCATCACATCCGGATTGGTTCGCACGCGTCGCATCACGTTCGCGAGATGCACGCGGTCGCTGACCTGGATCACGAAGCGCAGCACCGTCGATTCGTGCGTCAGATCCTCGTCCATCGCGATATGCACGATGTTCGCATCGGCCGACGTGATGTCCGCCGCCACGCGTGCAAAGATGCCCTTCGTATTCTTCACGAGCGCCTTCACCGCGACATCGAACAGGCGGCCCGGCTGCGGCGCCCATTCGACGTCGATCCAGCGGCCCGGATCGCGGCGATGGATACGCTGCGCCACGCGGCAATCGGTCGTATGAATCGCCATCCCCAGGCCGATGCCGATGTATCCCATGATCGCGTCGCCCGGAATCGGCCGGCAGCATGCGGACAACTGCACGGACATCCCTTCGGTGCCGGTAATCACGACCGGCGGCGCGTGGTGCGCGGGATGCCGCTCGGACTTCGGCAGATCGTCGTCCGCATCGCGGCCGCTCATCAGCACCTCGATGCGCTTGGCCATTACCGCGGCCACGCGTCGGCCGAGGCCGATGTCCGCGAAGATTTCCTGACGGCTCTTGTTGCCCGTCCACTGCACGAGCTTCTCCCACACTTCCGGCTCGACATCGGCCAGCGCAAGACCGTAGCCCTTCAGGCTCTGGTCGACCAGCCGTTCGCCCAGCTGCACCGATTCGTTCAGGCGCATCGTCTTCAGGTAGTGCCGGATCGCCGAGCGCGCCTTGCCGGTACGCACGAAGCCGAGCCACGCAGGGTTCGGCTTCGAATACGGCGCCGTGATCACCTCGACGATGTCGCCGCTCTTCAGCTCGGTGCGCAGCGGCAGCAGCTCGTTGTTGATCTTCACGGCCACGCACTGGTTGCCGAGATCGCTGTGGATCGAATACGCGAAATCGAGTGCCGTCGCGCCACGCGGCAGCGCCATGATCTTCGACTTCGGCGTGAACACGTAGACCGCATCCGGGAACAGGTCGATCTTCACGTGCTCGAGGAATTCGCTCGAATCGCCGGCTTCGCTCTGGATGTCGAGCAGCGACTTCAGCCACTGATGCGCGCGCTTCTGCACATCGCTGAGATCCGCGCTGCCGTTCTTGTACAGCCAGTGCGCGGCGACCCCCGCCTCGGCGATCTCGTGCATCTTGCGCGTGCGCACCTGGAACTCGATCGGCGCGCCGAACGGGCCGACCAACGTGGTGTGCAGCGACTGATAGCCGTTGATTTTCGGGATCGCGATGTAGTCCTTGAACTTGCCGGGCACGGGCTTGTACAGCGCGTGCAGCGCGCCGATGCACGTGTAGCAGTCGAGCGGGCTGTCGACGACGACGCGAAAGCCGTACACGTCGAGCACCTGCGAGAACGACAGCTGCTTGTCGCGCATCTTGCGGTACACGCTGTAGATGGTCTTTTCGCGGCCGGTGATCTCGGCGTCGATCTTCGCATCGGCCATCGCGCGCTGCGCGGCTTCGAGGATCTTGCTGATCACTTCGCGGCGGTTGCCGCGCGCGGCCTTCACGGCCTTCTCGAGCGTCGCGTAGCGATGCGGGTTGAAGTTCGCGAAGCTCATGTCCTGCAGCTCGCGATACGTGTTGTTCAACCCGAGGCGGTGCGCGATCGGCGCGTAGATGTCGAGCGTTTCCCGCGCGACGCGGCGGCGCTTTTCCATCGGCACCGCGCCGAGCGTGCGCATGTTGTGCAGGCGGTCGGCGAGCTTGACGAGAATGACGCGCACGTCGCGTGCCATCGCGAGCAGCATCTTGCGGAAGTTTTCCGCCTGCGCTTCCTCGCGGCTGCGGAATTCCATCTTGTCGAGCTTCGACAGGCCGTCGACCAGTTCGGCAACCTTCGGGCCGAACCGTTCGGCCAGCTCGCTCTTGGTCACACCCTGGTCTTCCATCACGTCGTGCAGGAGCGCGGCCATGACGGCCTGCGCGTCGAGCTTCCAGCCGGCGCAGATTTCCGCGACGGCGACGGGATGGGTGATGTAGGGTTCGCCGCTCTGGCGATATTGACCGAGGTGGGCTTCGTCACTGAAGTGGAACGCCGCCTTGACCTCTTTGATTTCTTCCGGAGGAAGATACTCGGCAAGCACGGCCGTCAGTTTCGCGATCGAAACGACGCCGTGCTTGCGAGGCTGCTCCGGTGTGGCGGTCGGCCCGAACAGATGCCGGAAGGACTGTTCGAGGACCGCGTCGATGTACTGGCGCGCAGGCGACTGGGCCGGGGCTTCGGTGGTCGAATCCGCGGAGGCGGACGATGGGGTGGTGCTCATATTCGCCTCCAGGTCGAGTCGTTGCGCGCGTGGATTACATGGCTGGAACGGGCCGGATGCGCGTTACACCGGCACCTTCTTCAGCATCTCGACGCCGACCTGGCCGGCAGCGATTTCGCGCAGCGCGACGACGGTCGGCTTGTCGCGGCTTTCGATCTTCGGCGTATGGCCTTGCGCGAGCTGCCGCGCGCGATAGGTGGCGGCGAGCGCCAGTTCGAAGCGGTTCGGGATTTGCTTCAGGCAGTCTTCGACGGTAATGCGAGCCATGTTGGTAATTCCTTCTGAATATAGTCCTTATTCTACCTTATGTCCCTCGTCCCCCGCGTCATTCCGCGTGGGGCAGATGGATGCCGAGCTCGATGAACAGCTCCGTGTGTCGAGCGTACTGCGAAGCAAAACGCAAGCGCGTGGCCGCGACGATGCATTCGAGCTCCGCGAGGGCACGCTCGAAATTCTCGTTGATCACCACGTATTCCGCTTCCGACGCGTGCGCGATCTCGCTGCCGGCGGCCAGCAGGCGTCGCGTGATCACGTTCGGCTCGTCCTGGCCGCGCTTCTTCAGGCGCTCCTCGAGCGCGTCGAGCGACGGCGGCAGGATGAAGATGCCGACTGCGTTGCGGAACTGCTTCTTCACCTGCAGCGCACCCTGCCAGTCGATCTCGAGCAGCACGTCGTGGCCGTTCTTCATCTGCTCTTCGATCCAGACGCGCGACGTGCCGTAGTAGTTGCCGTGCACTTCCGCGCTCTCGAGGAATTCGTGCGCCGCGTGACGCGTGCGGAAATCCTCGACCGTCGTGAAGTGATAGTGCTGGCCGTCCTGCTCGCCCGGGCGCGGCTTGCGCGTCGTGTACGAGATCGACAGGCAGATGTCGCTGTCCTTCGACAGCAGCGCATTCACGAGCGTCGACTTGCCGGCGCCCGACGGCGCGACGACCATGAACAGGTTGCCGGGATAGACGCCGCCGTGCAGCGAATGCGACGCGTGAGCGTCGCGATGAGATTCCGTCATGTTGCTTTACTCCAGGTTTTGCACTTGCTCGCGCATCTGCTCGATCAACAGCTTGAGCGCCATCGATGCGTCGGCGAGTTCCTTCGCCGCCGCCTTCGAGCCGAGCGTGTTCGCTTCGCGATTCAGTTCCTGCATCATGAAGTCGAGACGCTTGCCGACGCGGCCGCCCTTCTCGATCACATGGCGCGTTTCGTTCAGGTGTGCGGTGAGCCGCGACAGCTCTTCCGCGATGTCGATCCGGATCCCGTACATCGTCACTTCCTGACGAATGCGCTCCGCGGCTTCCTCGCGCGTGACGATCGTCGAGCTGCCTTCGGGCGCCGCGATGCCGAGCGCCTCCTGCAGCCGTTCGACGATCTTCTGCTGGTGCTTCGCGATCAGCTCCGGCACGAGCGGCGTGATGCGCGCGACGATCGCTTCCATCTCGGTGACGTTCGACAGCAGCATCGTCGCCAGTTGCGCGCCTTCGCGCGAACGCACGACGACGAGCTCGCCGATCGCTTCCTTGCCGCACGCGAGCACCGCCTCGCGGATCGCATCAGCCGACACGCCGCTCTCGGCGATCACGCCGGGCCAGCGCAGGATCTCGCCCGCGCGCAGGCGGCCGACGCCCGGGAACGAGTCGAGCACCGAGCGCTCGAGCTCGGCGAGCTGGCCGAGCGCGGACTGGTTCAGCGCGCCCGCGCCGATGCTCTGCTCGCCGCGCTGCAGGTTGATGCGGATATCGACCTTGCCGCGCGACAGCTTGTTCATCAGCATTTCGCGCAGCGCGGGTTCGCACGCGCGCACGTCGTCCGGCATCCGGAAATTCAGGTCGAGGAAGCGCGAGTTCACGGTGCGCAGTTCGACCGACACGCTGGTGCCGCCGTTGCCGGTGGCCGTCGCGAGTTCGCGCGTCGCGCTCGCGTAGCCCGTCATGCTGTAGATCATGGTTCGTCTCGCCGTTCTGGGTGCCCTCGCGGGCGGGGATATGTCGAGGCGCCCGGCGCATCGGAAAGCGCGGGGCGGGAAGCGCGCATTATCCCATTTTTGCGGACCACCCCGCCGGGCACGCCCGCCGTTCGGCGCTAAAATCGGGGTTTCCTCTCGTTCCGCGATTCCCACATGACGTCCTCCGTTTCCCGCCCGAGCGGCCGCCGCGCCGACGCACTGCGCAAGGTCGCCCTTACGCGCCACTACACGAAACATGCCGAAGGCTCGGTGCTGGTCGAATTCGGCGACACCAAGGTGCTCTGCACCGCGAGCGTCTCCGAGCGCGTGCCCGACTTCCTGCGCGACCGCGGGCAAGGCTGGCTGACCGCCGAATACGGGATGCTGCCGCGCGCGACGCATACGCGCAGCGACCGCGAAGCCGCCCGCGGCAAGCAGACCGGCCGCACGCAGGAAATTCAGCGCCTGATCGGCCGCGCGCTGCGCGCGGTGTTCGACCTGGAAGCGCTCGGCCCGCGCACGATCCACATCGACTGCGACGTGATCCAGGCCGACGGCGGCACGCGCACGGCGAGCATCACCGGCGCGTTCGTCGCCGCGCACGACGCCGTGTCGAAGCTGATCGCGGCCGGCAAGCTCACGCGCTCGCCGATCACCGACCACGTCGCCGCGATCTCGGTCGGCGTGTACCAGGGCGCCCCCGTGCTCGATCTCGATTACGCGGAAGATTCGCAGTGCGACACCGACATGAACGTCGTGATGACGGGCGCCGGCGGTTTCGTCGAAGTCCAGGGCACGGCTGAAGGCGTGCCGTTCTCGCGCGCCGAGATGAACGCGCTGCTCGACCTCGCGCAAGGCGGGATCGCCGAGCTCGTGCAGCGCCAGAAAGACGTGCTGGGCGCCTGACATGCCGGACGACCACACCATCGCGCCGCTGTCGCGCATCGTTCTTGCGTCGAACAACGCCGGCAAGCTGCGCGAATTCACCGCGCTGTTCTCGACGGTCGGCATCGAGATCGTCCCGCAGGGCGACCTTGCCGTGCCGGAAGCGGAGGAGCCGTTCGGCACCTTCATCGAGAATGCGCTGACGAAGGCACGCCATGCGTCGCGGCTCACCGGGCTGCCGGCGATCGCCGACGATTCGGGCCTGTGCGTGCGCGTGCTGCGCGGCGCGCCGGGCGTCTATTCGGCGCGCTACGCGCAGCGCGCGGGCCGTGACAAGGGCGACGCGGCGAACAACGCGTATCTCGTCGAGCAGCTGCGCGGCGTCGACGACCGGCGCGCATACTACTGCTGCGTGCTCGCGCTTGTGCGCCACGCGGACGACCCCGAACCGCTGTTCGCCGAAGGGCGCTGGGCGGGCGAAATCGTCGATACGCCGCGCGGCGAGCACGGATTCGGCTATGACCCGTATTTCTACCTGCCGTCGCTCGGCGCGACGGCCGCCGAACTCGAGCCGGCCGTGAAGAACACGCACAGCCATCGCGCGCTGGCGCTGAAGGCGCTGCTGGCGCGGCTCGCGGAGGAAGCATGAGCACGCCCGATACCCGTTCGCCAACGGAGGCCGCATGAGCCAGGCCGCGGAAACCGGCGCGCGCGTCGTCGCGACCTTCACGTCGCCCGGCCAGGTGCGGCTCACGTCGCTGCCGCCGCTCGCGCTGTACGTGCATTTCCCGTGGTGCGTGCGCAAGTGCCCGTACTGCGATTTCAATTCGCACGAGTGGAAGGGCGAACGGTTTCCGGAAACCGACTATCTCGACGCGCTGCGCGCCGATCTCGAGCAGGCGCTGCCGCTCGTGTGGGGCCGCCAGGTGCATACGGTATTCATCGGCGGCGGCACGCCGAGCCTGCTGTCGGCGGCCGGCCTCGACCGGATGCTGTCCGACGTGCGTGCGCTGCTGCCGCTCGACGCCGATGCCGAGATCACGCTCGAGGCGAATCCGGGCACGTTCGAGGCCGCGAAGTTCGCGCAGTTCCGCGCCAGCGGCGTGAATCGCCTGTCGGTCGGGATCCAGAGCTTCAACGAGACGCACCTGAAGGCGCTCGGCCGGATTCACGACACCACGCAGGCACGCGCCGCGGTCGAGATCGCCGCGAAGAACTTCGACAACTTCAACCTCGACCTGATGTTCGCGCTGCCGAACCAGACGCTCGACGAATGCCGCACCGACATCGAGACCGCACTGTCGTACGCGCCGCCGCATCTGTCGCTGTATCACCTGACGCTCGAGCCGAATACGCTGTTCGCGAAGTTCCCGCCGGTCGTGCCCGACGACGACGCGTCGGCCGACATGCAGGAATGGATTCACGCGCGCACCGCCGAGGCCGGTTACGGACGCTACGAAGTGTCCGCGTATGCGAAGCCGAATCATCAGTGCAAGCACAACCTGAACTACTGGCGCTTCGGCGACTATCTCGGGATCGGTGCGGGCGCACACACGAAGCTGTCGTTCCCGAACCGGATCCTGCGGCAGGCACGCTACAAGCATCCGGCGACCTTCATCGAGCAGGCGATGGCCGGCACGGCCGTGCAGGAGGAACGTGAAGTCGGCGCACGCGACCTACCGTTCGAGTTCATGCTGAACACGCTGCGGCTCGTCGAGGGCTTCCCCGTGCACAGCTTCGCCGAACGCACGGGCCTGCCGATGAGCACGATCGAGCCAGCGCTGCAGGAAGCGGAACGGCGCGGGCTGATCGCGCGCGATTTCGCGCAGATCGCGCCGACGCCGCTGGGCCAGCGTTTCCTCAACGACCTGCAGGAATTGTTCCTGCGCGACGATTGAAGGATGAACCACGCGGCATTTCGGTTACAATGCCGCCTCGTGTGGAAGCGTGGCCGAGCGGTTTAAGGCACCGGTCTTGAAAACCGGCGACGGGAAACTGTCCGTGAGTTCGAATCTCACCGCTTCCGCCAGGAAGTTCGCCAAACCCCGTCCATTCACCGAATGACGGGGTTTTTTGTTGGTCCGCGCACACCCATCCCCCACGTTCCGACACGTCGAGCCGGATGCCGCTACAATCCGGCGCTCCGATTCGCGAAACGGGAAACCCACGTCATGAAGCCCTTCATCGTCTCGTCGCTCGCCGCGCTGCTGGTTGCCGTCAGCACGCAGGCGACGGCCGACACCGCCGCCGGCAGCGACGCGCAAGCGTCGTGCGCGATCGCCTACGTGAGCGGCGTCGGCGGTTCGCCGCGCGGCCTGAGCGAATACCTCGCGAGTCCGTCGCCGTACAACTACCTGAAGGACAACGACCTCCAGTGCAAGGTGGGCGACGATGGACGCACGTCGAACTGCACCGGCGTGACCTACCTCCGGAACGAACAGGTCAGCGTGTACGACGATTCCGATCCGGCGACGCTGACCGTCGTGGCGCGTGTGGAGCTCGACCACGGCCAGAAATACCCGGTGATCATCGTCGTGCAGCGCAAGGACGCGCGCTGCAAGCAATGATGCAGCGCCGCGCGCGAGCCCGTCCGCCGAAACGGCACGGGCGTTCGCGCCGGCCCTCGCGCGGCACCTGAGCTGCGGGCACCGGCAGCGGCCCGCCATCGCATCGCACCGCGCCGGAAGCCATCCTCCCGGCCGGCCGCTCGATCACCTAGAATTCGATCAACACGGCGACACGACCGCCGCCGCGTACTCGATGCCGCGCGCGCCACCCCTGCGTGCGGTACACGGAGATCGCCATGACCGAACTGTCGACACCGGCGGAACACGTCGATTACGAAGGCTTCGAGGTCCATGTCGTGCCGGCCGTCGTGCCCGGCAACGACACGCGCTATACCTACACCGGTTACGTGTGCCATCCGGGTGCGAATCCCGCATTGCCCGGCCACGCGGTGCCCTTCCATGCGGACGGCGAGGAAAGCTTCGCGAGCCTCGATGAAGCCGTCCACGAAGCCGTGCTCATCGGCAAGAGCATCATCGACGGCACGCACCCCGACCTGTCGATCCTGTCACTCGTGACGCACGGCTTCTGAACCGGGCGGCACGCATCGCCGAAGATGGCGCGGGCGACCGCCGCGGTGCTGCCTGCGGCAACCCGCTGCGCTCGCGCCGGACCATCGCCACGCGCCTGCGTGCCACACGCGTCCCTCGCGTTTCTTTCAACCTTGCAACACGCACGCCGGGATGCACACGTGCGGCAGTCACGCGAGCGTGCCGTCATATGTCACGTCACATCGCGATGCGCGAGCGCACGCCTTCTGTCATCAGCGATCGCATCATCCGGCATCGCCCGTTATGCGTTTCTCCCGATATCGGCTCGCGTCCGTGCGCCTATCATTTTTTTATAGTCACTTCCGGCTAGCCTCCCATGCGCCCACTTCCCCGTTTGCATGTCGACCGGCTGCGTGCAGTTGCGCTGACCGTCGTCGCCATGCTCGCGGCGTGCACGATCACGCCGCCTCCGTCGCTGCACTCGATCCTGACGATTCCGTCGATCACCCGCAGCGGCAACCTCGACCAGTACCGCGTCGAAGTCGCGCACCGTGTCGCCGAACGCAATCCGTCCGGCATGCTGCACGGCGTACCACAGGCCATGCTCCGCTCGCTCGTCGTCGTGGCCTTCACCGTCGATGGCAGCGGCCGGCTCGTCAACGCGTCCGTCTATCGCAGCAACGGCGACAGCGAAGCGGAAGCACTCGCGCTCGCGTCGCTGCGCCGCTCGGCGCCGCTGCCGCCGCCGCCGTCGCGACTGCTCGACGGCAACGGCCGGCTCGAAATGATGGAAGGCTGGCTCTTCAACGACGACGGCCACTTCCAGTTGCAAAGCACCGCGTCGGCGCAGGCGCAATCGATCGACTGAGCGGTCGCCGCCCCGCGATTGGCGGTGCGCGGCGGCGCTGGCTATAATTTTCCGCAGTCGCGCGGCCATCACGCCGCGCGCGCGTTCGTGCGCCCCACCCGGCATGCGAGCCGACCACGCCGGCACCGGGCGGCGGCGACGTACCCGTCTCCATCGTCGACCGGCGGGTGACGTCCGCGCCCCGGCGCGCGTCCACGCCGCCACCACATCATCCGGTCGGCTGCCCCCGGCAGGCATCCGCCTGCCCGACCGCACGCTCAGCCGACCGCCCCAACGACAAAACGGAGACATCCATGTCCGCATCCCCCCCGGCCGTTGCACACGCAACCGGTTCGGCCGGCGCCGTCAGCCACCGGCGCATCGTGTTCGCCAGCTTCATCGGCACCGCAATCGAGTTCTACGATTTCTACGTGTACGCAACGGCCGCTGCGCTCGTCATCGGCCCCGTGTTTTTCCCGCACGGCTCGGCGACCGCACAGGCGCTGTCCGCCTTCGTCACGTTCGGCATCGCGTTCATCGCACGCCCGATCGGCTCGTTCCTGTTCGGGCACTTCGGCGACCGCATCGGCCGCAAGTCGACGCTCGTCGCATCGCTGCTGGTGATGGGCGTATCCACCACCGCCATCGGCTTCGTGCCCGGCTACGACGCAATCGGCGCGCTCGCGCCCGTGCTGCTGTGCGTGCTGCGCTTCGGCCAGGGGATCGGCCTCGGCGGCGAATGGGGCGGTGCCGCGCTGCTCGCGACCGAGCACGCGCCGCAGGGCAAGCGCGGCTGGTTCGGAATGTTCCCGCAGCTCGGGCCGTCGGTCGGCTTCCTGATGTCGAACGGGCTGTTCTTCGCGCTCGCGCTGTCGCTGTCGGACGAGCAGTTCCGCAGCTGGGGCTGGCGCATCCCGTTCCTGGTCAGTGCGGTGCTCGTCGCGCTCGGCCTGTACGTGCGGCTCAAGATCACCGAAACGCCCGCGTTCCAGGCCGCGCTCGATCGCAACGAGCGCGTGCGCGTGCCGGTCGCGACGCTGATCACGCATCACTGGCGGCCGACGCTGCTCGGTGCGCTCGCGATGGTCGTCTGCTACACGCTGTTCTACATCTCGACGGTGTTCTCGCTGTCGTACGGCGTGTCGGCGCTGCATATTCCGCGCCAGAGCTTCCTCGGCCTGCTGTGCTTCGCGGTCGTGTTCATGGGGCTCGCGACACCGCTGTCCGCATGGGCATCGGACCGCTTCGGCCGCAAGCCGGTGCTCGTCGTGGGCGCAATCGCCGCGCTGCTGTCGGGTTTCGCGATGGAGCCGCTGCTCGGCAGCGGCTCGATGCCGCTCGTCGCGCTGTTCCTGACGATCGAGCTGTTCCTGATGGGCGTGACGTTCGCGCCGATGGGCGCGCTGCTGCCGGAGCTGTTCCCGACCAACGTCCGCTACACGGGCGCGGGCGTCGCGTACAACCTCGGCGGGATCCTCGGCGCGTCGATCGCGCCGTATATCGCGCAACTATTGGCGGCGCGCGGCGGGCTGTCGTGGGTCGGCGGTTATGTATCGGTTGCGGCGGCAATCAGCCTGATCGGCGTGCTGCTGATGCGCGAGACGCGCGACGCATCGCTCGTCTGAGACTCCGGGGCGCCCCGGGTTGTGCGGCGGTCGGCGCTGCCTATACTCGATCCTGGGTGCGCCATTGCGCGCCCCCGGGATCCCGCCCCAAAGGAGCCGCCGCCATGAACATCCGCCTCGGCAATGCCGATCTCGTCCTGATCCTCGCGCTTGCGCTGGGCGGCGCGATCCTGCTCGCGATGCGCTTCCGGCCGCAGACGTGGCGCGGCCTCGTGTTCGAGGCGCTGCTGGCGAATCTGGCGGCCGTCGCCGCCGTCGTCACGGTCGAGGCGCTGCTCGCCTGAACCGGCACACCCCGCTTCGTCAGGCGGTCAACCGCGCGCGCAGGGCGCCGTAGGCCGGGCCGACCGTATCGATCGCGTCCAGCGCCTCGTCGACCGACGGCATCGTGCCCGGCTCGCCGATCGACAGTGCATTCGGTGCGCCGCCGATCCCGCAATGGTGGCGCGACGTCGCGACGAAAATCATCACGGTCGGCCGCTGCAGCGCGTGCGCCATGTGTACGAACCCCGTATCGACCCCCACCACGAGCGCAGCCCGGCCGAGCGCCGCGCCGAGCTCGCGCACCGTCATCGCGGGCAGCACGACCGAACCCGGCGCGCGTGCGGCAATGTCCTGCGCATCGTCATGCTCGGCAGCCGATCCCCACGGCAACAGCACGCGTACGCCACGCGCCATCATCTGCGTGGCGAGCGCGGCCCAGCGGTCGGCCGGCCATTTCTTGTCGGGGTTGGACGTCGCATGGAACAGCAGCATGAATGGGGCGCCATCGGTCACGGCGGCCGGCAGGTTCACGTCCCGCGGCGGGACGATGCCGTACGTGGCAATACCCTCGGGCGCGTAGCCGAGCGCCTCGCCGGCGCTCACGCGCATCCCGTGCCACGCGTCGCAGTCCGGCCGCGGGCCGAAACGATGCGAATACGCGAAGCGTGCGCCCGTTTCGCCGAGATCCTGCGTCTGGTAGCCGACGCGGCGCGCGGCGCGCGCGAGTGCCGAAATGATCGCGCTCTTGTAGACGCCGTGCAGATCGATCACCGCATCGTAGCGGTGCGCCCGCAGCGCGCCGATCGATGCCGTGATCGCCTTCAGGTCGCCACGATTGCGCATCTTCTTGAAGCGGCGCAGCGGCGCGCACAGGACACGGCTGACGCCCGGATGCCAGCGCACGACCTCCGCGCACGATTCATCTACTGCCCAGTCGACCGTTACGCCGGGAAAGGCGCGATGCAGATCCGCGACGACGGGTAGCGTCTGGACGACGTCGCCGAGCGACGTCACTTTCACGATGAGGATACGTTTCACGATGTGTGGGGATAAGCCAGTCAATTTGGCATGCTCTCGATGGTTACATGCGCAGACATTACGTGAAATTACTTTTGCAACAAAATGCATCTCCTTTCGGGAACATTCTCGCTCCCCGCCCGCATCCGGTTCTTTTTATAATTCGATCTTTGCCTGCCGGCCCGCGCCGATGCCACGCCCCGCTCTTCCCGCCCTGTTTCCCGCCCTCACCCGCCGTTCGCTGAGGATCTGGCGCCAGTACGGCGTTTTCTGGCTCGGTGCGATCGTCGTCGGCCTCGCGGCCGTACTTTACGCGCGATTGATCGACTGGGGTTACGAAACCTTCCGCACGATGCGCGATCACGCCGCGTGGCTGCCGCTGCTGCTGACGCCGGCCATCGCCGCGGTGTCGGTATGGATCACGCGGCGCTTCTTCCGCGGCGCCGAGGGCAGCGGCATCCCGCAAGTGATCGCGACGCTGCATGCGCGCCCGAGCGCGTTCGGCTCCCGGCTGCTGACGCTGCGCATCCTGTTCGGCAAGGTGCTGGTGTCGTTCCTCGGCATCCTGGGCGGCTTCACGATCGGCCGCGAGGGGCCGACCGTGCAGGTCGGCGCGGCGCTGATGTTCAACCTGCGACGCTTCTACCCGCGCTCGAACGCGCAGATCGAACGCCAACTGGTGCTCGCCGGCGCGGCGGCCGGGCTGTCGGCCGCGTTCAATACGCCGCTCGCCGGGATCGTGTTCGCGATCGAGGAACTGACGCGCAGCTTCTCCGCGCGCGCCAGCGGCGTGCTGATCACCGCGATCATCCTCGCCGGTGTGGTCGCGCTCGGCCTGAACGGCAACTACACGTATTTCGGCACGATCGATGCTGGCCCCCATTTCCCGAAACTGCTGGCGCTCGCCGTGCTGGTCACCGCGATCGTCACGGGGATCGCAGGCGGCCTGTTCTGCTGGCTGCTGCTCAACACGGGGCGCTGGTTGCCCGCGCAACTGCTGGGCCTGTATCGCGAACGGCCGATCGCGTTCGCCGCGCTGTGCGGCTTCGCGATCGCCGTCGTCGGCCTCGTATCGGGCGGCACGACCTTCGGCAGCGGCTATGCCGAAGCGCGCGGCCTGCTCGACGGCAGCCAGCATCTGTCGGTGTTCTATCCGTTCCTGAAGATGATTTCGATGGTCGCGTCGTACCTGCCGGGCATCCCGGGCGGGATCTTCGCGCCGTCGCTGTCGATCGGCGCCGGGTTCGGCAACCTGCTGCACGTCGTGTTCAGCAACATGAGCCTGCCGATGCTGATCGCGCTCGCGATGGTCGGCTACATGGCGGCCGTCACGCAGTCGCCGATCACGTCGTTCGTGATCGTGATGGAGATGATCAACGGTCACGCGCTCGTGATTTCGCTGATGGCCACCGCGCTGGTGTCGAGCCGCGTGTCGCGCTTCTTCGCACCACCGCTCTACGAAACGCTCGCCCTGCGCTATCTCGCGCCGCCCGTCGCGGCCGCGGAACCGGCTGCGGCAACCGCGGCAAGCGCGACGGTGGCAACCGGCGTCACCGAGCCGCAGGACGCGGCCGCGGCGCCCGCCGATCCGCTCGATACGCTGCGCGACGAAGGCGGCAAGGGCGACGACGCGTCCCCCGCCGCCGCGCCGGCCGAAGGCGCAGCACATGCACCGGCACTGCACGACGACGAGCCGGCCGCAACCGGAACGAATGGCCCGGCACAGCCCGGCCCACGCGACGTTCAGTAGATCACGACGGGCGCCGGCCGGTAGTACACGGGCCGCGCCGGCACGACGATGCACCCGGCCAGCGTGATCGCGACGAGCACGATGGCGATTGCGGTTCTTTTCATCGTCCGCCTCCATCACGCCCAGTGGCCACGGGTCCAGAACCAGTTCGGACCGCGCTGGTCCCAATGGCCCGGCACCCATTGCATGCCGACGCGCTCGGCTTCCCAGTGGCCGCCGATCCACACGTAGCGGCCATGCTCCCAGTGCCAGTGCCCGCGATCCCACACGTAGCCCACGCGCGAGGCCGGCACGACCTCGTAGCGCACCGGCGGCGGCGCGTTCGGCGCGACGATCACGACTTCCTCGGTGCGCACGGCAACCGGCTGAGCGACGACCACGCGGCCCTGCGGCGCGATCACGGGGGTGCCGACGAGAATCTCGTCCGCATGCGCGGCAAGCGGCGCGACGACGGCTGACAGGTTCGCGGCAAGCAATGCGAGCGAAACGATACGACGTTGAACGGTAGAGACAGCCATCACAACCTCCTGGTTGAACAAGTTACGCGAGCGTATTCGTTCAATGCGGGAGGGGCGATTACGGCCGACAGATGCCGTGTTACGGCATGCCCGAAAGTGCAACAGGGCGTAAGACGCGCACGGCGGCGAGTGCCGCCGTGCGGAGGGATACCTGCAACGGTCAGGCTTGCGGGATCTCGATCTTCACTTCGAGGACTTCGAGATCGTCCTGGCGCTCGAGGCTCACGCGGATGTCATCGTCAGAAATATGGACGTACTTCGAGATGACCGCGACGAGCTCCTTCTGCAGCGCCGGTAGGTAATCGGCCGGCGGCCGGCCGCCGACGCGCTCGTGCGCGATGATGAGCTGCAGGCGCTCCTTCGCGACCGATGCGGACTTCTTCTTCTCACCGAGGAGAAACGAAAGGATGGACATGGGCGGCCTCCGTTACTTGCTGCCGAAGAGGCGCTGCAGCAGGCCCGGCTTCTGGTAATCGGTGAAGCGCAGCGGCTTGTCTTCGCCGAGGAAACGCGCGACGACGTCCTTGTACGCTTCCGCAACGTCGGTACCGTCGATATGCACGGCCGGCAGACCCTGGTTCGATGCATGCAGCACGGCTTCCGACTCGGGCACCACGCCGATCAGCTTGATGCGCAGGATCTCGCTGATGTCCTCGAGCGACAGCATCTCGCCTTCGCTGACGCGCTTCGGGCTGTAGCGCGTGATCAGCAGGTGTTCCTTGATCGGATCCTTGCCTTCGGTCGCGCGCTTCGTCTTCGACGACAGGATGCCGAGAATGCGATCCGAGTCACGCACCGACGACACTTCCGGGTTCGTGACGATCAGCGCTTCGTCCGCGAAGTACATCGCGTGCAGTGCACCCGCCTCGATACCGGCCGGCGAATCGCAGACGATGTATTCGAAGTCCATCGCGACCAGGTCGTTCAGCACCTTCTCGACGCCGTCACGCGTGAGCGCATCCTTGTCGCGCGTCTGCGACGCCGGCAGGATGAACAGGTTCTCGCACTTCTTGTCCTTGATCAGCGCCTGGTTCAGGTTCGCTTCGCCCTGGATCACGTTCACGAGGTCGTACACCACGCGGCGCTCGCAGCCCATGATGAGATCGAGGTTGCGCAGGCCGACGTCGAAGTCGATCACGGCCGTCTTGTGGCCGCGCAGCGCGAGACCGGACGCAAAGCTCGCGCTCGTCGTCGTCTTGCCCACGCCGCCCTTGCCCGAGGTCACCACGATGATTTTTGCCATTTACCCAATACCCTGTGTTCGTCAATGAGAGCCGATCGATCCGGAGCGCACCGCGTGTTTTACGTCAGGCGCAGCGGTTCGATCATCAGTTTTTCCTCTTCGAGCCGGATCTGCACCGATTTGCCCAGTACTTCGGCGGGCAACGGGTTCTCGGTCGTTCGATAGATACCCGCGATCGAAATCAGTTCCGGCTCGAGACACGTGCAGAAAATGCGCGCGTCGTGATTGCCGTGCACGCCCGCGAGTGCGCGGCCGCGCAACGGCGCGTAGATGTGGATATTGCCTTCCGCGATGATCTCCGCGCCGTGACTGACCGGCGCGAGCACCACGAGGTCCCCTTTCGCGTAAATCTGCTGCCCCGAACGCAACGGCCGGTCGATCACGAGCGTCTGGCCGCCCGCGTGCAACAGCGTCGGTGCGGGCTCCTGCGCCGGTTCGGCTGCCGGAGCGGCGGCGATTTCGGCGACGGGCGCCGGCGCCGGTTCCGCTTCGTCGGCGTGCTTCGCGGCCGGCGCACGGCGATCGCGCGCCTCGAGCAACGGCAGGCCGGCTTCCCCCGCCCAGCCCTGCGTGGCCAGCGCGACGACGCCCACCGGGCGCATCCGCACGTCGTTCAGCATCTGGCGGATGTCCGCCAGCGCGACGCGTTCGCCGTCAGCCAGGCGGCGGACGTCGATCGCGACGACATCGTCGGCGAAAAACTCGGGAGTCGCTTCGAAGCGCTTGACCAGTTCGGTACGCAACGCATCGAGATCGGTCGTCTTCACGGTGAACAGCAACGTATCGACCGATCCGCTGCGCAGCTCGAAGAATGGCGATTTTTTAAGCGACATGGACACTCTGCAAAAATTTTTTGCGTATTTTACAGGCGTCCACGCGCGCGGCCATTATTTTTGGGGAACCGGGTGGCGGCGACCCGGGCGGGCGCGCAACCGGCAAGCGGGCAGGCAGGCGGGCGACCGGATCTTCATCGCGCCGTGCGGCCCGCGTTCTGACGTCACGTCAGTGCTTCACCTGCGATACGTACAGCGATTTCATCGCGCCGGGCATCCGTGCGATCGGTGCGTGTTCGCCGGTGTTGCCGAAACCCGCCCGCTCGTAGAAGCGGATCGCGTTGCGGTTCGCATCGGCAATCCACGCGTAGACGTCCTGGGCGCCGCGTTCGGCGAGCCAAGCGGTGGCTGTCTCCAGCAGCAGCACGCCGCCGCGCAGATGACGCACCGCGTGCGCCACCCACAGCTCGCTGACGAACGCGCGCCGATCGGGCGTATTGTCGAAATACGCGCCGATCATGCCGGCCGGATGGCCTTCGGTATACAGCAGGAAAGTCGTCGATTCGTCGGACACGGCGCGCTGCGCGGCAATCGCCGACGCCGCGTCCGTTTCGACGTTCAGCAATTCGGCCTCCGGCGCTTCGCCGGGCGCGTAGGGCTCGCGCAGCGATGCAGCGCGGAGTTCGCGATACACGCCGCCCTGGTCGGCAACGATACGACGAACGGTCAAGGTCGAACTCATGCAGGCACAGCCCCCTTCGGACAGCAAGCTACTAGCTTCAACCGAAAGCGGGGCATGAGTCAAATCGTTATTTTCAAATGACAGCGCGAATCGAAAGGCGGCATGCACAGCCGGCGGCCCGGCGGCCAGCGGGTGTGCAGGTGCAGCATTACCAGGTCGATACGTGCCGCCGAAAGACGGTTGCGGCGGCCGGGTTCGACGCATGGCGGCGGTTGCCTTGCGACACGCGGCAGTGGGCCCGTCGGACCCCGTGGATTTCAGCGCGAAAGCCGTAATGATCCGTAAGATTGGCAACCCCGGAAATAGGTATCACGGGTACTGCCGCCTTCCGAATATTGCGTCGCAACATTTGTTGCGGCCCCGTGGCGCCGACACCCGCATACGTAACGACGCGCCATCCGTCTGACAAACCGGTCGCCCGTACGGGTCGATCCGGCGTTCCCCGCATGTTTCAATCAGCGTGCGCGGGCCCTCCCCTGCCTGCGCCGCGCACGCCCGTCCGTTTGGAGCCGCGCGCCTAGCGCCGGGGTTTGGCAAGCGTGCGCATGGGTCGTATAACAGGCAGAACCGGGTGACGATCCGGCAAAACCGCGCGTGCGTCGCGGACCAACGAGAATTCGAACAACCGTACAGGCGGCCGCCCTCGGGCTGGCCGGCAGGAGGGAGACAATGGCAATGACCAACGGATCGGCTTCGGGCTGGTCGGATGGCAAGCGTTACCTGTGGCTGCTCGGCGCGCTGACGATCACGCTGCCGATCCTCGCCGCCCAGCTCGCGCTGTCGACGGGCCTGCACGTGTTCTGGTGGTTCGGCCCGCTGTTCGCGTTCGGCGTGATCCCGGTCCTCGACACGCTGATCGGCGACGATCGCGACAACCCGCCCGAGGACGTCGTGCCGCATCTCGAACGGGAGCGCTACTACCGGTTGATCGTCTATCTCGCGACCGTCGTCGAATACGTAGCGTTCTTCGTGTGCGTCTGGATCGTCGGCACGCACGCGCTCGCCTGGTACGACTACGTCGGCTTCGCGCTGTCGCTCGGCGCCGCGACGGGCATCTCGATCAATACCGCGCACGAACTCGGGCACAAGACCAACCGCTTCGAGCGCTGGCTCGCGAAGATCACGCTCGCGCCGGTCGCATACGGCCACTTCTACGTCGAGCACAACCGCGGGCACCACGTGCGCGTCGCGACGGCGGAGGATCCGGCGAGCGCGCGCTACGGCGAATCGTTCTGGGCATTCCTGCCGCGCACCGTGACCGGCAGCATCCGCTCGGCGTGGCGGCTCGAGAAGGCACGCCTCGAACGGCTCGGGCATTCGCCGTGGACCTGGCGCAACGAGGTGCTGCACGCGTGGGCGATGACCGTCGTCGTGTGGGGCATCGCGATCGCGATGGCCGGCAAGGTCGTGATCCCGTTCCTCGTGATCCAGGCCGTCTACGGCGCGTCGCTGCTCGAAGTCGTGAACTACGTCGAGCATTACGGGCTCGGCCGCCGCAAGCTGCCGAACGGCCGCTACGAACGCTGCACGCCGCAGCATTCGTGGAACAGCAATCACGTCGTCACCAACCTGTTCCTGTACCAGTTGCAGCGGCACGCCGACCATCACGCGAATCCGACGCGCTCGTACCAGGCACTGCGCCACTTCGACGATGCGCCGCAACTGCCGGCCGGCTACGCGACGATGATCCTGTTCGCGTACGTGCCGCCGCTCTGGTATCGCGTGATGAATCCGCGCGTCGTCGCGCACTACGGCGGCAACATGGCGCAGTCGAACATCAAGCCGTCGATCCGCGCCCGGGTGCTCGCGCAATATCCGGCAGCGGCGTGATCGCGGGGGACGGGCCAGGGTCGATCGGCGCCGTTGCGCCGCTGAAAGCCGGCGCCGCGACGGCCCCGGTTCCATCGAAGTCCGGCGCGACAGCGGCCGCCGTCACGCCATTTCCGGTAGCCTGAACACGGCCACCGCATGCCGCAGCGCGCTCGCCTGCTCGGCCAGTGCCTGTGTCGCGGCCGAAGCCTGCTCGACGAGCGCCGCGTTGCGCTGCGTCGCCTCGTCCATCTGCGTCACCGCGATGTTCACCTGCTGGATGCCGCCGCTCTGCTCCTGCGACGCGGACGAGATCTCGCCGACGATCGTCGTGACGCGCTGCACCGCGCCGACGATCTCGTGAATCGATTCGCCCGCCCGGCCGATCAGCACGGCGCCCTCGTCGACCCGCTTCGTCGACTGCTCGATGAGCCCCTTGATCTCCTTCGCGGCAGCGGCGCTGCGCTGCGCGAGCGTGCGCACTTCCGCCGCGACGACCGCGAAGCCGCGCCCCTGTTCGCCCGCGCGAGCCGCCTCGACCGCTGCGTTCAGCGCGAGGATGTTGGTCTGGAACGCGATGCCGTCGATCACCGCGATGATCTCGCCAACCTTGGCGGAGCTGTCGGCAATGCCGTTCATCGTGCCGACGGCATCCGTCATCACGCCGCCGCCCGCCGCCGCGATGTTCGACGCGTCGTGCGCCAGCTGCGCCGCGTGCTGCGCGTGCTCGGCCGACTGGCGGACGATGCCCGTGAGTTCGGTCATGCTGGCAGCCGTCTCCTCGAGCGACGCGGCCTGTGCCTCGGTCCGCGCCGACAGGTCGTGATTGCCCGACGCGATCTGTGCGCTCGCCGTCGCGACGGCTTCGGCGTGCGTACGCACTTCGAGCACGACGCCCGACAGGCTCGTCTGCATGGCCTGCAACGCGCGCAGCAGATCGGCGATCTCGTCGCGGCCGGCCGCGTCGACGTCGCGCGTCAGGTCGCCTTCGGCGACGGCCTGCGCGCACGCCACCGCACGATCGAGCGGACGCAGGATCGCGCGGCTGAACAGGAACGCGCCGACCATCGCGACGCCGAGCACGACCAGCATCAGCACGAGGCTCGCGGTGGTTGCGTGCTGCGCGTCGCGGCTCGCCTGCGCCGACACCGCGGCGCTCTCGTCGGCGATCGACTTCGCGGCCCGCTCCAGTAGCGCCGCCGGCTCGCGGTCCACGCCCGCCACTGCGGCATCGCCCGCCGACGGCTCGAAGCCCGCAGCCTTGAACGCGTCGAACCCGCGCCGGTAACCCTCGCCCATCGCCGTATGCGCACGCATGAACTGCTCGACGAGCGAGCGGCTCTCGCCGGGCGGCAACTGGTGAACGAGCTGCGCAGCGAGCGTGTCGACCGTCCGCTCGCGCGTCTGGAACGCCTGCCAGTACTGGTCGAGTTTGCCGGGTTGCTTGCCGCGCAACAGCGTGTCCTTCCATTCCTGCACCTGCAGCTTGAACTGTACGAGCGTGGCCGACACGAGCCGTTCCTCGCCGACGTTCGTCTGCACGTCGTCGGCGAACGTATCGATCGACCGATTGAGAATGTGGATACCGTACAGCGCGCCACAGAACATCAGCAGCAGCGCGACAGCAAATGCGAGGGGAATCTTGTAGCTCAGCTTCATGGGACCTTGAATCGACGGGGAACGACGCGGTCCGGCACGGGTGCCGGCCGCCGCCTCGTGTTAACGGCGCGGGAAGCGCGGGCTTAAAGCTGAAGAATGCGGTAAAGGCCGGATGTACGGAACGAGGCCGGCCAGTGCGATCAGGTCGGCTGCGTCGCGCGCGGCCCGATTGTCGCGATCCTGCACGGCCCCGCCATCCAGCGGCGCACAACGACGATCGACAGCACGCCGAATACGATCCTCGCGATCACGTCGGACAGGTAGCGCCACCTTGGGTCGGCGTCGACACGATCATCGCGGCATTCAGCGCGATCGATGCTGCGTTTGCCATTCAGCGCGGCGGTATCGAGGGCGCGGCACGATCATGCATGCGGTGGGCGCCCTCGCACCAGCACGATCCGAATTGCCGGCAGTCGAGCGGTTGCCACTGCAACGGCTTGCGACACGACGCACGCACCGCGAACCCAAAACGAAAAACCCCTTGATCCTTCCGGATCAAGGGGCTTCGTATTTTGGCGGAGAGGGTGGGATTCGAACCCACGGTACGGGGAAACCGTACGCCTGATTTCGAGTCAGGTACATTCGACCACTCTGCCACCTCTCCTTCCTTGCTGCATCTCGCGGCTGGTCGTTTCCGCGAGAAAAAGATTATAAGACGATCGCT
This sequence comes from Burkholderia sp. AU33423, assembly GCF_002223135.1. Taxonomy (NCBI): domain Bacteria; kingdom Pseudomonadati; phylum Pseudomonadota; class Betaproteobacteria; order Burkholderiales; family Burkholderiaceae; genus Burkholderia; species Burkholderia sp. AU33423. Next base: position 494,239 of record NZ_NKFH01000004.1, on the reverse strand, counting down.
TCGTGCCTGACAAGCCCTTTCTGCAAAATTTTTTGCGAGGGCTTCGGGAGGCGTGCGTTACGACGCCTGTGCCGGTGCGTCGACCCGCTCCATGCCGCCCATGTACGGACGCAGCACTTCCGGCACCGTGACCGAGCCGTCCGCGTTCTGGTAGTTCTCCAGCACCGCGACGAGCGTGCGGCCGACGGCGAGACCCGAGCCGTTCAGCGTGTGCACGAGTTCCGGCTTGCCCTGCGCGTTGCGGAACCGCGCCTGCATCCGGCGCGCCTGGAACGCTTCGGTGTTCGAGCAGCTCGAGATCTCGCGATAGGTGTTCTGCGCAGGCAGCCACACTTCGAGGTCGAACGTCTTCGCGGCCGAGAAGCCCATGTCGCCCGTGCACAGCGTGATCACGCGGTACGGCAGGCCGAGCTTCTGCAGGATCGCTTCCGCATGGCCGACCATCTCGTCGAGCGCGGCGTAGGATGCTTCCGGCGCGACGACCTGCACCATCTCGACCTTGTCGAACTGGTGCTGGCGGATCATGCCGCGCGTGTCGCGGCCGTACGACCCGGCTTCCGAGCGGAAGCACGGGGAGTGCGCGGTCAGCTTGATCGGCAGTGCGGACGCGTCGACGATCGACTCGCGCACGGTGTTCGTCAGCGAGATTTCCGACGTGGAAATCAGGTATTGCGTGACCTTGTTCTCCTCGCCGCCCTTCTCGACGCGGAACATGTCGTCCGCGAACTTCGGCAGCTGGCCCGTGCCGTACAGGATCTCGGGGTTCACGATGTACGGCGTATACGTCTCGGTGTAGCCGTGCTGCAGCGTGTGCGTGTCGATCATGAACTGCGCGAGCGCGCGGTGCAGGCGCGCGATCGAGCCGCGCAGCATCGTGAAGCGCGCGCCGGCGAGCTTCGCGCCGGTTTCGAAATCGAGGCCGAGCGGCGTGCCGACGTCGACGTGATCCTTCACCTCGAAATCGAACTCGCGCGGCGTGCCCCAGCGGCGCACCTCGACGTTGTCGGCTTCGTCCTTGCCAACCGGCACGCTTTCGTGCGCGACGTTCGGCATGCCCAGCATCAGATCTGACAGGCGCGCCTGGATCTCGCCGAGCTTGGCTTCTCCCGCCTTCATTTCGTCGCCGATCCCGCCGACCTCGGCCATCACGGCCGACGTGTCCTCGCCCTTCCCCTTCATCGCGCCGATCTGCTTCGACAGGCTGTTGCGGCGCGCCTGGAGCTCTTCGGTGCGGGTCTGGATCGCGCGGCGTTCCGCTTCGAGCGCGGAGAAGGCGGCGACGTCGAGGGTGTAGCCGCGATCGGCGAGGCGCTTGGCGACGCCGTCGAGGTCTTTGCGCAGCAACTGGATGTCGAGCATGGGAGGACTTGGAGAATCGTTGTGTAAGACGGGAATTCTAACGCACCGCGGGGCCGCCACGGCACTGGCCGGACGGACAATGCTGCAAACGGGCGATGACCGTGGCGCGACGGCCATGGCAGTATCGCACTGCCGGTCCGCGCGTCGGCGCCCGCCAAATCGCGCGGCATCGACCCGCCGCGGATCGCGAAACACCCGGGCGTGCCCGCCGCAGCGCATCGAACGAGGCACGCGCCACCCGTCACAGCTACCCAAGGAAACCGATGGCCATCGAACTGGAGAAGGACGTACGCGACCGCGCGATCGCGTCGCTGCAACGCTATTTCACAGAAAACATGGATGAGCCGATCGGCAATATCCAGGCGGGTGCACTGCTGCACTTCTTCGTCGAGGAAATCGCACCGGCGATCTACAACCTCGCGATCGCCGATGCGCAGCAGAGCCTGCACGCCCGCGTCACCGAACTCGACATCGAGTGCCATCAGGAGCCGTTCGGCTACTGGAAGAAGCAGCCGGCCCGCAAGCGCTGACGCGTTCGTGGCGGCACCGGCGCGGACCGCGCCGGACGTTGCCCGGTCAGTCCTTCTTGCCGGCCTCGCGGTCGAGTTCGCGCAGCCACGCGAGCTTGTCGGCGATCTTCGATTCGAGCCCGCGCGGCACCGGCTTGTACCAGCGCGGCTCGCGCATGCCGTCCGGCAGGTACGTCTCGCCGGCCGCATACGCATTCGGCTCGTCGTGCGCGTAACGGTACGCATGACCGTAGCCGAGTTCCTTCATCAGCTTGGTCGGCGCGTTGCGCAGATGCACGGGCACCTCGCGCGACTTGTCCTGCTTCACGAACGCCATCGCCTGGTTGAACGCGTTGTAGCCCGCGTTGCTCTTCGCCGCGCACGCGAGATAGATCACCGCCTGCCCGAGCGCGAGCTCGCCTTCCGGCGAGCCGAGCCGCTCGTAGGTTTCGGCCGCGTCGTTCGCCATCTGCAGCGCGCGCGGATCGGCGAGGCCGATGTCTTCCCACGCCATCCGCACGATCCGCCGTGCGAGATACTTCGGATCCGCACCGCCGTCGATCATCCGGCAGAACCAGTACAACGCGCCGTCCGGGCTCGAGCCGCGCACCGACTTGTGCAGCGCCGAGATCTGGTCGTAGAAGTTGTCGCCGCCCTTGTCGAAGCGCCGTGCGTTCAGCGTCATCGCGCTGCTGACGAATTCGGCATCGATCGTCGCGGTGCCGGCCGACGTGGCCGCCGTCTGCGCCTGCTCGAGCAGGTTCAGGAAGCGCCGCGCGTCGCCGTCCGCATAGCCGACCAGCGTATCGATCGCCTTGTCGTCGAACGACAGGCCGTCGAGTGCGATTTCCTGCGCGCGCTTCAGCAACTGGCGCATCTCGTCGTCGTCCAGCGACTTCAGCACGTACACCTGCGCACGCGACAGCAACGCCGAGTTGACCTCGAAGCTCGGGTTCTCGGTCGTCGCGCCGATGAAGGTCACGAGCCCCGACTCGACGAACGGCAGCAACGCGTCCTGCTGCCCCTTGTTGAAGCGGTGGATCTCGTCGACGAACAGGATCGTGTGGCGGCCGGTGCGGTTCAGCGTGTCCTTCGCCTGCTCCATCGACTCGCGGATGTCCTTCACGCCACCGAGCACCGCGGACAGCGCAATGAACTCGCAGTCGAACGCGAGCGCGGTGAGCCGTGCGAGCGTCGTCTTGCCGACGCCGGGCGGCCCCCACAGGATCATCGAATGCGGCTTGCCCGATTCGAACGCGAGCCGCAGCGGCTTGCCTTCGCCCAGCAAATGCGTCTGGCCGATCACCTCGGCGAGCGTCTTCGGCCGCAGCGCCTCGGCGAGCGGGCGGCGCGGCTCGACTTGAAACAGGTCGGACATGAACCCTCGCTCCACATCAAACAATGGCGGCCGAACCGGCCGCCGGACCCGACATTATGACAGCCGCGCGAAAGCACCGCCGCGCCCAGTGCCCAGTGCCCAGGGCCCAGGGCCCAGTGCCCGGCGCCTGGTGCCCGGCGCCCAGAAACAACAAGGGCCTGCCGTCGCCGGCAGGCCCGTCGGTGAAACAGCAGCGCGCGGCGCCGGTCAGCCGGTAATCACGTCGGCGCCCTTCGGCACGACGAACTTGAACGTATCGCCCTTCAGCGGCGGATTCGTCTGGATGTTCGTAAACGTCAGCAGCGTGACGTTACCGAACACGTCGTGCAGCTCCATCGCGGCGAGCGTGCCGTTCTTGAAGCCGATGCCGATCCGCTGGAACTGCGTGTCCTGCGCCTTCGGCAACATCTCGAGCCACTCGATGCCGCCCTTCTCGCCGGCATCGCGCAGCGTGTAATTCTTCTCGAGATCGTTGCTGCCGAACAGGATCGCGGCGGGGCTCGCGCCCAGCGCGCCGTTCAGCTTGCGCTCGGTGACCTGGTTCAGGTCGCGGTCGTACACGTAGAGCTTCTCGCCGTCGGCCTGCAGCACCTGCTGGTACGGCTTCTGGTACGTCCAGATGAACTTGCCGGGGCGTGCGAACACGAACGTGCCGCTCGAATTGTCGGTGGGCTTCGGCGCGGCCTGCGCGGCGCTCGCGCCCTTCGACGGTGCCTTGACGATCTGCTGCGTGAAGTCGCCCTTCGCCGAACGCACCTGCGACACGAACGCCTTCAGTTGCTCGGTGCCGCCCGCGAACGCGTGCGTCGCCGCGAGCATCAGCGAGGCGCCGGCGAGCGCCACGCCGAGCCAGCGCCGCGTCGAACGAAGGGACATTGCGAACGAATGTTGCTGCATATTGCGGTTTTCTCCCTGGGTGGCCGGCGCTGCGAGCGCCGCGGACTCATTCCGCGTCGCGCGCCGGCACAAGAATTTCGCGGTTGCCGCTCGACGACATCGCCGACACGAGCCCCGACTGCTCCATCTGCTCGAGCAGCCGCGCCGCGCGGTTGTAGCCGATCCGCAGGTGACGCTGCACGAGCGAGATCGATGCGCGGCGGTTCTTGATGACGATCTCGACCGCCTGGTCGTACAGCGGATCAGACTCGCCGCCGCCTTCACCGGTTCCCGCGCCGGCCGAGCCCTCGTCGCCGTCGGCGGTGCCGCCTTCGAGCAGGCCCTCGACGTAGTTCGGCTCGCCCTGCTCCTTGAGCTTCTCGACGACGCGATGCACTTCGTCGTCGGCGACGAACGCGCCGTGCACGCGCACGGGCAGCCCCGAACCGGGCGGCAAGTACAGCATGTCGCCCATCCCGAGCAGCGATTCGGCGCCCATCTGGTCGAGAATCGTGCGCGAGTCGATCTTCGACGACACCTGGAACGCGATCCGCGTCGGCACGTTCGCCTTGATCAGCCCGGTGATCACGTCGACCGACGGGCGCTGCGTCGCGAGGATCAGGTGGATGCCGGCCGCACGCGCCTTCTGCGCGATCCGTGCAATCAGTTCCTCGACCTTCTTGCCGACGACCATCATCAGGTCGGCCAGCTCGTCGATCACCACGACGATGTTCGGCAGGCGGCCGAGCGGCTCCGGATCTTCCGGCGTCAGGCTGAACGGATTCGGCAGCTTCTCCTCGCGCTTCGCGGCCTCGTCGATCTTGTTGTTGTAGCCCGCGAGGTTGCGCACGCCGAGCTTGCTCATCAGCTTGTAGCGGCGCTCCATCTCCGCCACCGTCCAGTTCAGCGCGTGGCCGGCCTGGCGCATGTCGGTGACGACCGGGCACAGCAGGTGCGGAATGCCTTCGTAGACGCTCATTTCGAGCATCTTCGGATCGATCAGGATCAGGCGAACCTGGTCAGCCGTCGCCTTGTACAGCAGCGACAGGATCATCGCGTTGATCCCGACCGACTTGCCCGAGCCGGTCGTGCCGGCCACCAGCAGGTGAGGCATCTTCGCGAGATCCGCGCACACCGGCTTGCCGCCGATGTCCTTGCCGAGGCTCAGCGTCAGCGCCGACGACGCGGCCGCGTACACCTCGGAACCGATGATCTCGGACAGGTGCACCGTCTGGCGGCGCTGGTTCGGCAGCTCGAGCGCCATGTAGTTCTTGCCGGGAATCGTCTCGACCACACGGATCGACACGAGCGACAGCGAGCGCGCGAGATCCTTCGCGAGGTTGACGATCTGGCTGCCCTTCACGCCGGTGGCCGGCTCGATCTCGTAGCGCGTGACGACCGGGCCCGGATACGCGGCGACGACGCTCGCCTCGACGCCGAAGTCCTTCAGCTTCTTCTCGATCAGGCGCGACGTGAATTCGAGCGTGTCGGCGGAAATCGCTTCCTGCGTCTTCGGCGCCGGATCGAGCAGCGATACCGCCGGCAGCGTCGAATCGCCCGGCAGGTCGGTGAACAACGGCACCTGGCGCTCGCGCTCGACGCGCTCGGACTTCGCCGGCGTGACGACCGGCGGCACGATCGTCACGGGCTCGTGATCCTCGATGCGCACCCGCTCCTCTTCGACCTTGCCTTCGCGGCGCACGGCCGCGGCTTCGCCGAGCTTGCGGTCGCGCTCGGCCTCGCGGCGCAGCTTCGCGACGTTGACGGCGGACAGGATGGCGCCGCCGACACGCTCGGCGACGGACAGCCACGAGAAACGGAAATACAGCGACAGGCCGATCGCGAGCGCGATCAGCAGCAGCAGCGTGCCGCCCGTGAAGCCGAACGCATGCGACATCGCACCCGCGACGGCCTCGCCGACGACGCCGCCCGGCGCGCGCGGCAACTGCACCTTCAGCGACCACATGCGCAGCGCCTCGATGCCGTCGCACGCCAGCACGACGAGCACGAACGCCAGGATTTCGGTGAGCCAGCCGATCGGCCGCTCGGGTTCGTCCGAGACCGCCTCGTGGCGCGTGATGCGGCGATAGTTGACGGCGATGCGCCGCGCGAGCGGCACGATCAGCCAGTAGGCCGACAGGCCGAACAGCAGCAGGATGATGTCGGCCGTCCAGGCGCCGACGCGGCCGGCCCAGTTCGAGATGTGGTCCACCTGGGCGGCGTGCGTCCAGCTCGGATCGCGCCGGCTGTAGCTCAGCAGGGCCATCACCAGAAAGGCGCAGAGCGCGACCTGGAGAATCCAGCGGATCTCCGTGAGGAGCTTCGACATCCGGTGCGGCAACGCCTGTGCCTGGGCGGAATAAGGAGCTTTTGCCATGAATCCGTATAAAGAGGACGGGCCGTGCGCCCGCCTGTCGTTCGATCCCGCTTATTGTAAACGCTGCACCGGGCCGCCAAGTGTAAATGACGGTTACATAACAGGGCCGGGGTCCGGACGGCCCCGCGGACGCGCTTCGCAGCGGCCCTTTCGCCCTGGTTCGGCCGGCCCCGTCGGGGCACCGCCACTACGCTCCCCCGAACCGGCGCCAGGCCCGGCCACACACGTGCGCCAGGTGCCCCGCCCATCCCGCGTGCGCGGCCGTTGCGCTGCCCGACACTATCGCCCCGATTGAAACTCTCGTTCGGCAACGCAGCAACGGGGCCTTTATAATGCGCGTCTGATACCCATCTATGACGGCATCCCGGTCAACCCGGATCGTACGGCGAGCCCTACCCCGCCCGCCGCGGCCGCCTTTTACGGATTCGCACATGTCCACGCCCAAACACGCCAAAGTCCTGATTCTCGGTTCCGGCCCCGCCGGCTACACGGCTGCCGTCTACGCGGCACGCGCCAACCTGTCCCCGGTGCTGATCACCGGCATCGCGCAGGGCGGCCAGCTGATGACCACGACCGATGTCGAAAACTGGCCGGCAGACGCGAAAGGCGTGCAGGGTCCGGAGCTGATGGCGCGCTTCCTCGAGCACGCCGAGCGCTTCAACACCGAAATCGTGTTCGACCACATCCACACCGCGAAGCTGCACGAGCAGCCGATCCGCCTGATCGGCGACTCGGGCGAATACACGTGCGACTCGCTGATCATCGCGACCGGCGCGTCCGCGCAGTATCTCGGCCTGCCGTCCGAAGAAGCGTTCATGGGCAAGGGCGTGTCGGCCTGCGCGACCTGCGACGGCTTCTTCTATCGCGGCCAGGAAATCGCGGTGATCGGCGGCGGCAACACGGCCGTCGAGGAAGCGCTCTACCTGACGGGCATCGCGAAGAAGGTCACGGTGATCCACCGCCGCGACAAGTTCCGCGCGGAGCCGATCCTGATCGACCGCCTGCTGGAGAAGGAAAAGGAAGGCGCGGTCGTGATCAAGTGGGATCACGTGCTCGACGAAGTGACCGGCGAGGATTCGGGCGTCACCGGCCTGCGCATCAAGAACGTGAAGACCGGCGCGACGGAAGACCTCAATGTGCAGGGCGTGTTCGTCGCGATCGGCCACAAGCCGAACACTGACCTGTTCCAGGGCCAGCTCGAGATGAAGGACGGCTACATCCTGACGAAGAGCGGCCTGCACGGCAACGCGACGTCGACGAGCGTCGCGGGCGTGTTCGCCGCGGGCGACGTGCAGGACAACGTGTACCGCCAGGCGATCACCAGCGCCGGCACGGGCTGCATGGCCGCGCTCGACGCGCAGCGCTACCTCGAAAGCCTGCACGACAAGAAGTAAGCCGCGAGACCTGTCGCGCCGGGCGCTACAATGGCGTCCGCTGCCGCGAAGCGGGTCTGGCCGGACAAGCCGCTGCCGCCGTACAGCGGCTTTTTTTTGCCCGCGCGCCCGAACGCGCCTGCCCTGCGTACCGAATCATGGCGAAGAACCAGCCCCATCCGAGCGATCCCGCGAAGCGGCAGATCGCCGCCCGTCCCGCGAACCCCGCGCCCGTTGCATCGGCGCCCGCACCCGATCCCGCCGCGTTGCGCGGCCAGGGGCTCGCGGGCCTCGGCGCGCTGCGCAAGTCGCTGCAAGGCGAAGCCGATCGTCGCGAACGCGAGCGCGTCGAAACGGCCAAGGCCGAGCGCAAAGCGGAAGCCGACGCGAACCTGTTCCGCAACGAGATCGGCGCGATCCGTCCGCTGAACGCGCCGCCGCGTGCGTCGGCCGGGCGCACACCGCCCGACCCGGTGCCGAAGCAGACGCAGCGCGACGAGGAAGCCGTGCTGAACGCGACGTTGTCCGACGAATTCGATCCCGAGACATTGCTCGACAGCGACGACTCGCTGTACTACCACCGCCCCGGCATCAGCCGCGACGTCGTGCGCAAGCTGCGCAGCGGCGCGTGGATCGTGCAGGCGCAGATCGACCTGCACGGGATGCGGCGCGACGAGGCGCGCGACGCGCTCGCCGAGTTCATCCGCGAAGCCGGTAAAAAGGGGCTGCGCTGCCTGCGCGTGATCCACGGCAAGGGGCTCGGCTCGATCGGCAAGGAACCCGTGCTGAAAGGCAAGGTGCGCGCGTGGCTCGTGCAGAAGGAAGAAGTGATCGCGTTCTGCGAGGCGCGCGGCAACGACGGCGGCGCGGGCGCGGTGCTGGTGCTGCTGCAGCCGTTCGCGGCACCCGGCGACCGGGGGCCGCGTGCCGCATCCTAGGCTGACGCTCGCGATCGCGGTACTGGAGGCGATCGCCACGCTGGCCTTTGCGATCTCGGGCTTCATCGAGGCGCGCAAGAACCGCCTCGACTCGGTCGGTACGTTCGTCGTCGCGCTCGCCACCGCGTTCGGCGGCGGCACGCTGCGCGACATCCTGCTCGAGCGCCGGCCGTTCTATTGGGTCGTGCACGACGACTACGTGATCGCGATCTTCGTGCTCGCGCTGTTCGCGCCGTTCGTGCTGCGAATGTTGTCGCGGCTGTCGGCCGAGCGATTGCTGCTCGTCGCCGATGCGATCGGGCTCGGGATCTTCAGCATCTCGGGCACGGCGATCGCGCTCGATGCCGAGATGCCGCGCTTCATCGCGGTGATGATGGGCGTGATCACGGGCGTAGTCGGCGGGATCATCCGCGACGTGCTGTGCAACGACATCCCGCTGATCCTGCGCGATTCGCGGCCGTATGCGACCTGCGCGTTCGTCGGCTGCTGGTTCTACCTGCTGCTCGTGTGGCTGCAGTTCGACTCGGTGTACAGCGTGCTGCTCGCGACCGGCTTCATCCTCGTCGCGCGGCTCGCAACGTTCAAGTTCGACGTAAGGCTGCCGCACTGAGCGCCGCTGCGGCATCAACCGCCGCGCCAGAACAAAAGGGCCGTCCAAAGACGGCCCTTTTTTCTTCGTTCAGCGCTCGCGCGACGTTACGCGATCCGCTCTTCCGACGCCGGATCGAACAGCACCGCCTTCGACACGTCGAACAGCAGCGACAGCGTCTGGTCGGGCTGCGGGTTCGCGGCCGGATGCACGCGGCTCACGATGCGCTTGCCGTTCACCTGCGCGAACACGTGGGTATCCGGCCCGGTCGGCTCGGTCACGTCGACGCGCACGTCGAACGGTTGCAGATGCGACGCGTCGCCGTTGTGCGCGTGGCGCACGTCGGTGATGCGCTCCGGCCGCAGGCCGAGGATCACCTCGCGGCCGACGTGCGACTTCAGCTTCGCCGCATCGAACGGCAGGTTCAGCGTGCCGCGCTTGACGCCCGTGTCGACTTCAAGCGCGATCCCGCTGCCCTGCTCGACCAGCTTGCCGTTGATGAAGTTCATCGGCGGCGCGCCGATGAAGCCCGCGACGAACAGGTTCGACGGCGAATCGTAGATCTCCTGCGGCGCGCCGAACTGCTGGACCACGCCGTCCTTCATCACCGCGATCCGGTCGCCGAGCGTCATCGCCTCGATCTGGTCGTGCGTCACGTAGACGATCGTCGTGCCGAGGCGCTGGTGCAGCAGCTTGATTTCCGCGCGCATCTCGATGCGCAGCTTCGCGTCGAGGTTCGACAGCGGCTCGTCGAACAGGAACAGCGACGGATCGCGCGCGAGCGCCCGGCCCATCGCGACACGCTGGCGTTGGCCGCCCGACAGCTGGCCCGGCTTGCGGTCGAGCAGGTGCTGGATCTGCAGCATCTGCGACACGCGGTCGACGATCTGCTGCTGCTCGCTCTTCGGCACCTTGCGGATGTTCAGGCCGAACGAGATGTTCTCGCGCACCGTCATCGACGGATACAGCGCGTACGACTGGAACACCATCGCGATGTCGCGATCCTTCGGCGACAGGTCGTTGACGACCTTGCCGTCGATGCAGATCTCGCCGCTCGTCACGGTCTCGAGCCCGGCGATCATGTTGAGCAGCGTCGACTTCCCGCAGCCCGACCCGCCGACCAGGATCAGGAACTGTCCGTCCTCGATCTCGATGTCGACACCCTTCAGGACCGGCACCCCGTTCGGGTAGGTCTTGTACACGTCACGGATGGAAAGGCTTGCCATGCTGTGAATCCTCTGTCTCGTCTCGCGCGGCGCACTCCGGCGCCGCGTCGGGTTCGTTTCGATGCGCCGCGCGCGAGGCGCGGCCGGTTCGTCGTATCGGATGAAGCCGCGCTTACCCCTTCACCGCGCCCGCCGTCAGCCCGCGCACGAAGTAGCGGCCGGCGACGATGTAGACGAGCAGCGTCGGCAGCGCGGCGATGATCGCGCCGGCCATGTCGACGTTGTATTCCTTCACGCCCGTCGACGTGTTGACGAGGTTGTTCAGCGCAACCGTGATCGGCATCGAATCGACGCCGGAGAACACGATCCCGAACAGGAAGTCGTTCCAGATCTGCGTGAATTGCCAGATCAGGCACACCATGAAGATCGGCAGCGACACCGGCAGCAGGATCTTCGTGAAGATCGTGAAGAAGCCCGCACCGTCGATGCGCGCGGCCTTCACGAGCTCGGCCGGCACGCTCACGTAGAAGTTGCGGAAGAACATCGTCGTGAACGCGATCCCGTACACGACGTGCACGAACACGAGGCCCGGAATCGTGTTGGCGAGGCCGAGCATCCCCTGCAGGCGCGCCATCGGCAGCAGGATCACCTGGAACGGGATGAAGCAGCCGACCAGCATCATCGTGAACAGCGCGTCGGCGCCACGAAAGCGCCAGTGCGTGAGCACGTAGCCGTTGAACGCGCCGATCAGCGACGAGATCAGCACGGCCGGGATCACCATCTGCAGCGAGTTCAGGAAGAACGGCTTCATGCCGTCGCAGCGCACGCCGGTGCACGCCCCGCTCCAGGCCTTCACCCACGGGTCGACGGTCCACGTGGTGGGCGGCGTCAGCAGGTTGCCGGTGCGCAGCTGGTCGAGATCCTTGAACGACGTCGACAGCATCACGTAGATCGGAAACAGGAAATACAGCGCGAACAGGATCAGTGCCGCATAGATCACTGCCCGGCTGATCGTCATCTTAGGCTGCATTGCGGGTGCTCCTCGATTCCATATACATCAGCGGCACCAGCACCGCGACCACGGTCGCGAGCATCATCACCGAGGACGCCGCGCCGAGCCCGAGCTGGCCGCGGTTGAACGAAAACGTGTACATGAACATGGCCGGCAGCGACGACGAGGTGCCCGGGCCGCCTGCCGTCAGCGCGACGACGAGGTCGAAGGTCTTGATCGTGATGTGGCAGAGGATCAGCAGCACCGAGAAGAACACCGGGCGCATGCTCGGGATCACGATCTTGCGATAGATGGTCGGCAGCGTCGCGCCGTCCACCTGCGCGGCCTTGAAGATCTCCGCGTCGACACCGCGCAGCCCCGCGAGGAACAGCGCCATCACGAAGCCGGTCGATTGCCACACGGCCGCGATCACCACGCAGAAGATCGCCTTGTCCGGATCGTCGAGCCAGCCGAACGAAAAGCTCGTCCAGCCCCAGTCGTGCATCACCTTCTCGAGGCCGAGGCCCGGGTTCAGGATCCACTGCCAGGCGGTACCGGTGACGATGAACGACAGCGCCATCGGGTACAGGAAGATCGCGCGCAGCGCGCCTTCGTTGCGGATCCGCTGGTCGAGCAGGATCGCGAGGAACAGGCCGAGCCCGACGCAGATCGCGATGAACGGAATCCCGAACCAGCCGAGGTTCGCGGCGGAGGTCCACCACACGTCGTTCTGGAACAGGTCCGTGTAACGGCCGAAGCCGTCGAATTCGTAGTTGGGCAACAGCCGCGAGCGGGTCAGCGACAGATAGCCGGTAATCAGGATGAAGCCGTAGATGAACACCACGGCGATCGCGACGCTCGGCGCGAGCACGAGCTTCGGGATCCAGCGATCGGCGAAGGCCGACATCGGCGACGTACGCCGTGCGGCGGCAGCGCCGGATCCGTTTCCGCTAAGAGGGGCAGCCACTTGATTCGACTCCTGGAACGAGGGCGACGCAGGCCGGGCCGGCGCCGGGTACGGCACGGGCCCGCGGGCGAGCCCGTTTGCTGCACATGCAAAAACGCCCGGCCGACGAAGCGTATCCGGCCGGGCGCCTGGCGCGCGTTACTTGACCTTCGCGGCCTTCGCGAGCGCAGCGACCGCGCTCTTCGAATCCTGCTGCGAGTTCATGAACTTCGTCACGACGTCCGTGATCGCGCCGGCGGTCGCGTCGCTTTGCGCCATGCCGTGCGCGAGCGACGGCACGAAGCCGCCCGACTTGATCGCGGTCTGCTCGTCGGCATACGACTTCTTCGCGCAATCGTCGAACTTGTCCATCTTCACGCCGAGACGCACCGGCACCGAGCCCTTCAGCAGGCTGAACTGCTCCTGGAAGTCCGGCGTCATGATCGTCTTCGCGAGTGCGAGCTGGCCCGGCGTCGCGTTCTTCTCGCCCTTCTGCTGGAAGAACACGAACGAGTCGACGTTGAACGTGTACGAATTCGCGGTGCCCGGCACCGGCGCGCAGACGTAGTCCTTGCCCGCCTTCTTGCCGGCGTTCTCGAACTCGCCCTTCGCCCAGTCGCCCATGAACTGCATGCCGGCCTTGCCGTTGATGACCATTGCGGTCGCGAGGTTCCAGTCGCGGCCGTTACGGCCGGTATCGAAGTAGCCCTGGATCTTGCGCACCGTGTCGAACACGGACAGCATCTGCGGCGAGGTCAGCGTCGCCTGGTCGAGGTCGACCAGCGCCTTCTTGTAGAACGCCGGGCCCTGCGACAGCACGACGTCTTCCCACAGCGTCAGATCCTGCCACGGCTGGCCGCCCATCGCGACCGGCTGGATGCCCGCGGCCTTCAGCTTGTCGGCCACCGCGAAGAATTCAGGCCAGGTGGTCGGCACCTTCGCGCCGACCTTGTCGAGCGCGGCCTTGTTGATGTACAGCCAGTTCACGCGGTGCACCGAGAACGGCGCCGCGACGGTGTGGCCCTTGTACTTGATGATCTTGTCGATTTCCGGCGGCAGGTTCTGCTTCCAGTCGCCGGCAGCGGAATCGATGTTGACGAGCACGCCCTGGTCGGCCCAGTCCTGGATCAGCGGGCCCTTGATCTGCGCGGCCGACGGTGAGTCGCCGCTGATCACCTTGGTCTTCAGCGCGGTCATCGCCGCGGCGCCGGCGCCGCCCGCGACCGCGAAGTCCTTCCACACGTAGCCCTGCTTCTGCACGTCGTCCTTCAGCACGCCGACGGCCTTCGACTCGCCACCCGAGGTCCACCAGTGCAGCACCGTCACATTCTCGGCTGCCTGCGCCGCCACGGCACCAGCCATCAGACCTGCGGCGCAGAGCGCACCCATGATCGAGCGAACTTTCATTACTTATCTCCTCCAGACTGAATCAACTCGTGAGGTTCCCCGACAGGGAACCGGCTTCTTGATAACGACGGGGAAATCGAGCCGCGGGACGCATGCAGCGTACGGGCCGATGACCGGCCGGGCTCTTACAGAAAGCGTGAATCGAGATTCAACGGCGTGTCTCCTCTTTGTGTTTCTGGCCCGCCGCAATGATGCGGCGCGAGCCCGGGGCCGACGTCGCGCGGACGATGCGCGCCGTCAATGTCCGATAACATTCGGCACAAGGCGTTCCCGAAGGCGAAGCTCGCGCAGTTCATCGACCGCACTTCTTTTTTTCTTCACCCAGGTGCTACCCCTTGCGGCGGATTGTAGTTAAACTACAATTCAGTGTCAAAAATATTTTTATCGCACTACGGATCGCTTCCGGGCACCCCCAACACGGCGGAGACACATGCATACCGATTCCAGCTTTACCTTCGTACTTTTCGGCGGCACCGGCGATTTGTCGATGCGCAAGATCCTGCCCGCGCTGTTCGAAGCGCACCGCGCGAACATGCTGGCGGAGAGCGGCCGGATCGTTGCCGTGGCGCGTCATGAATCGGATCGGGCGTCCTATCTCGAATGGGTCGACACGCACGTGAAACCGCACGCGGCCAAGGCCGCCGGCAAGGCGTTCGACGAAGCTGCGTGGAAGTCCTTCCTCGATCGCATCGAGTACGTGCACCTCGATCTCGGCCGCGCGGAAGACTACGGCGTGCTGCGCGATGCCGTGGCATCGCTGCCCGGTATCCGCGTGTTCTATCTGGCGACGGGCCCGTCGCTGTTCGTGCCGATCTGCAAGGCGCTCGCGTCGGTCGGCCTGAGCGAAGGCTCGCGCATCGTGCTCGAAAAGCCGCTCGGCTACGACCTGAAGTCGTCGAATGCGATCAACGACGCGGTCGGCGAGATCTTCGCGGAAGGCCAGATCTACCGGATCGACCACTACCTCGGCAAGGAGCCGGTACAGAACCTGCTCGCGCTGCGCTTCGGCAATGCGCTGTTCGAGCCGCTGTGGCGCCGCGAATGGGTCGAGAGCATCCAGATCACGATCGCCGAGGAGCTCGGCGTCGAGGCGCGCGGCGATTTCTATGACAATACGGGCGCGCTGCGCGACATGGTGCAGAACCACCTGCTGCAGCTGCTGTCGATCGTCGCGATGGAGCCGCCGCATTCGATGGATTCGGATTCGGTGCGCGACGAGAAGCTGCGCGTGCTGCGCGCGCTGAAGCCGGTCGATCCGCGCGACATCGGCAAGGTGGCCGTGCGCGGCCAGTATCATGCGGGCGTGATCAAGGGCGTGCAGGTGCCGGCCTACGCGACCGAGCCGGGCGTGAAGCCCGACAGCCAGACCGAAACCTTCGTCGCGCTGAAGGTCGAGATCGAGAACTGGCGCTGGGCCGGCGTGCCGTTCTTCCTGCGCACCGGCAAGCGGCTTGCCGATCGCGTCGCGGAGATCGTCGTCAATTTCCGCCCGGTGCCGCATTCGGCGCTCGGGCCCACTGCGCTGCGCCCCGGCGCGAACCGCCTCGTGATCCGGCTGCAGCCGAACGAGACGATCCGCCTGTACTGCCTCGCGAAGCAACCGGGCGAAGGGATGAACCTCGCGAGCGTGCACCTCGACCTCGCGTTCGACCAGTTCTTCAAGGAAGGGCAGATGGAGGCGTACCAGCGCCTGCTGCTCGACGTGATCAACGGCCGTCTCGCCCTGTTCGTGCGCCGCGACGAACAGGAAGCCGCCTGGCGCTGGGTCGAGCCGATCCTGAACGAATGGGCGCGCACGCTGAAGCCGCCGAAGCCGTATGCGGCGGGCACGTGGGGGCCGGCCGCGGCGAGCGCGATGCTCGCGCAGCACGACACCTGCTGGCTCGAAGAAGAGAACTGATGCAAACCGTTGCCGCGCACGCCACCGTACGCGGCAACGTGCCCCACGATTCGTACGATTTGAACAGACAAAGCAGTCCGGAGGAGATGTGATCGAGATTCACGCTTTCGACACCCAGGAAGCGCAAAGCGAAGCGCTCGCGCGCGCCGTCGGCGATGCGCTGCGCGCCGCGCTCGCCGGCCCCGCGCGCCCGACGCTCGCGGTGTCCGGCGGCACGAGCCCGCGCCCGTTCCTGCAAACGCTGTCGCACGCGGCGCTCGACTGGGCCGGCGTCGACGTGACGCTGGTCGACGACCGCTGGGTGCCGGAGGACGATGCAGCCAGCAACGCGCACCTCGTGCGCGACACGCTGCTGCAGCATGCAGCCGCCCCTGCCCGCTTCCTGCCGCTCGTCGACACGCGCACCACGCTCGACGCGCACGTCGCCGCGCTGAACGCGAACGCCGACTACCGCGTGCCGAGCGTCGCGGTGCTCGGCATGGGCGAGGACGGCCACACCGCGTCGATCTTCGCCGATGCGCCCGAATGGGATCACGCGATCACGACGCCCGAGCGTTTCGTCGCCGTGCATCCCGGCGCCGCGCCGCATGCGCGCGTGAGCTTCTCGCTCGATGCGCTCAAGCGCGTCGACCGGCTGTTCCTGCTGATCGCGGGCGAACGCAAACGCGCGGTGCTCGACGCCGCGGCCGCATCGCTGCAGAAGAACGCGATTTCCCAACTGGCCAACGACAAGGGGACCCAGCTCGATGTCTACTGGTGCGCAAAGTAAGGCGGTCGTCGCGGGTCAGCATGCCGACGGCCCGCGCCTGCTCGCGGACGTCGGCGGCACCAACGCGCGCTTCGCGCTGGAAACCGGCCCGGGCGAGATCACGCAGATTCGCGTCTATCCCGGCGCCGACTATCCGACGATCACCGACGCGATCCGCAAGTATCTGAAGGATGTGAAGATCAGCCGCGTGAATCACGCGGCGATCGCGATCGCGAACCCGGTCGACGGCGACCAGGTCACGATGACCAACCACGACTGGAGCTTCTCGATCGAGGCGACGCGCCGCGCGCTCGGCTTCGACACGCTGCTCGTCGTCAACGACTTCACCGCGCTCGCGATGGCGCTGCCGGGGCTGACCGATGCGCAACGCGTGCAGGTCGGCGGCGGCGCGCGCCGCCAGAACAGCGTGATCGGGCTGCTCGGGCCCGGCACGGGGCTCGGCGTGTCGGGGCTGATTCCGGCGGACGACCGCTGGATCGCGCTCGGCAGCGAAGGCGGTCACGCATCGTTCGCGCCGCAGGACGAGCGCGAGGATCTGGTGCTGCAGTACGCGCGCAAGAAGTTTCCGCACGTGTCGTTCGAACGCGTGTGCGCGGGCCCCGGCATGGAGATCATCTATCGCGCGCTCGCCGCGCGCGACAAGAAGCGCGTGGCCGCGACCGTCGACACGGTCGAGATCGTCGAGCGCGCCCATGCGGGCGACGCACTCGCGCTCGAGACGGTCGAATGCTTTTGCGGGATTCTCGGCGCGTTCGCGGGCAGCGTCGCGCTGACGCTCGGCGCGCTCGGTGGCGTGTACATCGGCGGCGGCGTCGCGCTGAAGCTCGGCGAACTGTTCACGCGCTCGTCGTTCCGCGCGCGCTTCGAGGCGAAGGGCCGCTTCACGCACTACCTCGAGAACATCCCGACCTACCTGATCACCGCCGAATATCCGGCGTTCCTCGGCGTATCGGCGATCCTCGCGGAGCAGCTGTCGAACCGCTCGGGTGGTGCATCGTCGGCCGTGTTCGAGCGGATCCGCCAGATGCGTGACGCACTGACGCCGGCCGAGCGCCGCGTCGCCGATCTCGCATTGAACCATCCGCGCTCGATCATCAACGATCCGATCGTCGACATCGCGCGCAAGGCCGACGTGAGCCAGCCGACGGTGATCCGCTTCTGCCGCTCGCTCGGCTGCCAGGGGCTGTCCGACTTCAAGCTGAAGCTCGCCACCGGCCTCACCGGCACGATCCCGATGAGCCACAGCCAGGTGCATCTCGGCGACACGGCCACCGACTTCGGCGCGAAGGTGCTCGACAACACGGTGTCCGCGATCCTGCAGTTGCGCGAGCACCTGAATTTCGAGCACGTCGAGAACGCAATCGAGATCCTGAACGGCGCGCGGCGCATCGAGTTCTACGGGCTCGGCAACTCGAACATCGTCGCGCAGGACGCGCATTACAAGTTCTTCCGCTTCGGGATCCCGACGATCGCGTACGGCGACCTGTACATGCAGGCCGCGTCGGCCGCGCTGCTCGGCAAGGGCGACGTGATCGTCGCGGTATCGAAGTCGGGGCGCGCGCCCGAGCTGCTGCGCGTGCTCGACGTCGCAATGCAGGCCGGCGCGAAGGTGATCGCGATCACGTCGAGCAACACGCCGCTCGCGAAGCGCGCGACCGTCGCGCTCGAAACCGACCACATCGAGATGCGCGAGTCGCAACTGTCGATGATCTCGCGGATCCTGCATCTGCTGATGATCGACATCCTCGCGGTCGGCGTCGCGATCCGCCGTGCGTCGACGAACGGCGAACTGCCCGAGGCCGTCGCTCAGGCGAGGGCGCGCGCGAGCGACGACGAAACGGCCGACGTGCTCGACTGGCTGAGCCACGGTGCGTCGCCGGCGGCGAAGGACGTCGCGCGGGATTGACGCGGCGCGGCGGCAGCCGCTTCCCGCGTTCGAAACAAAAACGCCACCGGCGCAGCGCGCGCGGTGGCGTTTTTCATGCTGCCGTCAGGCCGCGGTTCAGGCGCCCGCCTTGACGGGCCGCCCGTGCCAGCGCAGCACGAGGCAGCGGCCGGCGAAACACAGCACGCCCGAAATGCCGATCGTCACGCCCATCGCGAACGGCGTGCCGTCCGCGAGTGCGCCGATCGCGACGCTCGCGAGCGCACCGAGCGCCAGCTGCATCGCGCCGAACACGGCCGCCGACGCGCCCGCGTTGTGCGGATAGCGATGCATGAGGTCGGTCGTGCAGTTCGCGGACAGGATCCCGACCACGCCGACGACGAAGAACAGGCACACGACGATCGACCACAGCCCGCCCCACCCCGTCAGCGCGACGAGCGCGACCGCGAGCGACGCGATGCAGCTCACGAGCGACGCGGCCGCGATGATGCGCAGCGAGCCGAGGCGGCCGACGAGCCGCGTGTTCGCGAAGTTGCCGATCATGATGCCGACCACGTTCAGACCGAACAGCAGCCCGTAGTGCTGCGGCGACACGTGGAAATACTCGATGTACACGAACGGCGTGGCGGTGATGTACGAGAACATCGACGCGAACGCCATCCCGCCGCACAGCATGTGCCCCCAGGCGACGGGATCGGACAGGATGCGCCCGTACGACGCGAACGACGCGAGCACGGCCGCGCTCTTGCGCCGCTCCTTCGGCCAGGTTTCGGGCACGCGCAGGTACGCGGTCGCCGCGCATACCGCGCCGAATACGGCCAGCACGACGAACACCCCGCGCCAACCGGAGAAGCGCAGGATCTGCCCGCCGATCAGCGGCGCGAGCAACGGCCCGACCGCGGTGACGATCGCCACCATCGACAGCACCTTCGCCGCGTCGGTCGGCTCGTGCGCGTCGCGCGCGATCGCACGCGACAGCACCGACGCCGCGCCGGCGCCGAGCGCCTGCAGGAAGCGCACGAGGATCAGCATGTCGATCGACGTCGACACGAAGCAGCCGATGCTCGCGAGCGTGAACAGCGCGATGCCGCCGAGCAGCACGGGGCGTCGGCCCCACGTGTCGGACAGCGGGCCGTACAGCAGCATGCCGATCGAGAAGCCGGCCATGAAGCTCGTCAGCGTGCGCTGCGCGGCGCCGGGGCTGACGGAGAAGCCGGCGGCGATCGACGGCAGGCTCGGCAGGTACATGTCGGTAGCGATCGGCCCGCAGGCGGCGAGCGCGCCGAGCAACAGGATCAGCCGGGCGTCGGGCCGGCGTCGGATGACGTGAGACATGGGTATCCGGAATGGAGCCCGCGCGCATCGGGGCGCACGTGGCGGTGAAGACGGGAGGCCGCGCCGCGAACGGTGCGCCCAGGCCCATGATTGTACGCGCAACTTTTTTACGTGCTGGCGGTGTAAGTGTGCAGCGGGCCGAAAAGTACCGCCGTGGCGCCCGCCACGCGGGATCGCACGCGGGAATTCGATTAAGCTTGCAGCGCCTCACCTCTCTTGTCTGACCAATTCGACGCCCGACCGAACCGATGACCGCTTTCCTGTTGATCTGGAGCCCCAAGAAATGGCCGTGGCCCGAACTGCCCGACGTCGCCGCGCGCGTGAAGGCCGGCGAGGCCGTGCATGACGTGTGGGGCTGCGGCTTCGCGCGCGGCATCCTGCCGGGCGACCGCGTGTTCCTGCATCGCGTCGCGAAGGAGCCCAAGGGCGTGTTCGGCTCCGGCTACGTGACGCGCGCGCCGTACGAGGTGCCCGATCCGTCGACGAAGCGCGGCTACCGGCTGTGCATCGACTTCGTGTACGACTGGCTGGTCGACGCGCACCAGGACGTCGTGATCCCGCGCGACGCGCTGCGCGTCCATCCGTACTCGGTGCAGACCTGGGATGCGCAGAGCTCCGGCACGGTGATCAAGCCGATGGTCGAAGGCCCGCTCGAGAAGCGCTGGGCCGAGCTGACCGGCAAGCGCAAGCCGCCCCCGTTGCCGAACCGATAACGGGGCGGAATCACCTCCTCTTGCTTCCCGGCCCGCGCGATCCCTCGCGCGCCGATACGCCGCAGACCGCGCCGCGGGCTCGCCGCGCGCGTCTCCGGTACAATCGGACGATCGTTCCGCCCAGGCGCCGCGGCCCGTGCACAGGCCCCCGCGCCCTTCTCTCGCAGGTTTCGCTCATGTCCAACAATCAGATCCTCTTCGAACGCGCCCAGAAGACCATTCCCGGCGGCGTCAACTCGCCGGTGCGCGCATTCCGTTCGGTCGGCGGCACGCCGCGCTTCGTCGCACGCGCGCAAGGCCCGTATTTCTGGGATGCCGACGGCAAGCAGTACATCGACTACATCGGCTCGTGGGGCCCGATGATCGTCGGCCACGTCCATCCGGACGTGCTGTCGGCCGTGCAGAACGTGCTCGCCGACGGCTTCTCGTTCGGCGCGCCGACCGAAGCCGAGATCGAGATCGCCGAGGAAATCTGCAAGCTCGTGCCGTCGATCGAGCAGGTGCGGATGGTGTCGAGCGGCACCGAGGCCACGATGAGCGCGCTGCGTCTCGCGCGCGGCTTCACGGGCCGCAGCCGCATCGTCAAGTTCGAGGGCTGCTACCACGGCCACGCGGACAGCCTGCTCGTGAAGGCCGGCTCGGGCCTGCTGACGTTCGGCAACCCGACGTCGGCCGGCGTGCCCGCCGACATCGCGAAGCATACGACCGTCCTCGAATACAACAACGTCGCCGCGCTCGAAGAAGCGTTCGGCGCGTTCGGCGACGAGATCGCCGCCGTGATCGTCGAACCGGTCGCGGGCAACATGAACCTCGTGCGCGGCACGCCCGAATTCCTGAACGCGCTGCGCGCACTGTGCACGAAGCACGGCGCCGTGCTGATCTTCGACGAAGTGATGTGCGGGTTCCGCGTCGCGCTCGGCGGCGCGCAGGCTTACTACGGAATCACGGCCGACCTCACTTGCCTCGGCAAGGTGATCGGCGGCGGGATGCCGGCTGCCGCGTTCGGCGGCCGCCGCGACATCATGGCCCACCTCGCGCCGCTCGGCGGCGTCTACCAGGCCGGCACGCTGTCGGGCAACCCGATCGCGGTCGCCGCGGGCCTGAAGACGCTGCAGCTGATCCAGGCGCCCGGCTTCTACGACGCGCTGACCGCGCAGACGAAGCGGCTCGCCGACGGCCTCGCGGCCGAAGCGCGTGCGGCCGGCGTGCCGTTCGCGGCCGACTCGATCGGCGCGATGTTCGGCCTCTACTTCGCCGAACGCGTGCCGATCAGCTTCGCCGAAGTGACGAAGAGCGACACCGAGCGCTTCAACCGCTTCTTCCACCTGATGCTCGACGAAGGCGTGTACTTCGCGCCGTCCGCGTACGAGGCCGGGTTCGTGTCGAGCACGCACGACGACGCGGTGATCGACGCGACGCTCGCGGCCGCGCGCCGCGCATTCGCGGCACTCGCTGCCTGACCCGGGGCCGCGCGCATGTTCTCGGATATCGATTTCGCCCACATGCAGCGCGCGCTCGCGCTCGCCGCGCGCGGCATGTATACGACGGCACCGAACCCGCGTGTCGGCTGCGTGATCGTCAAGAACGGTGACGTGATCGGCGAAGGCTTCACGCAGCCGGCCGGCCAGGATCACGCCGAAGTGCAGGCGCTGAAGGACGCGCGTGCGCGCGGCTATGACGTCGCCGGTTCGACCGTCTACGTGACGCTCGAGCCGTGCAGCCACTTTGGCCGCACGCCGCCGTGCGCGAACGCGCTGATTGAAGCGCGCGTCGCGAAGGTGGTCGCCGCGATGGAAGACCCAAACCCGCAGGTATCGGGGCGCGGCCTCGGCATGCTGCGCGACGCGGGCATCGACGTGCGCTGCGGGCTGCTCGCGCACGAAGCCGGCGAACTGAACATCGGCTTCGTGTCGCGCATGACGCGCGGCCGCCCGTGGGTGCGGATGAAGACCGCCGCGTCGCTCGACGGCCGCACCGCGCTGCCGTCCGGCGAAAGCCAGTGGATCACCGGCGAGGCCGCGCGCCTCGACGGGCATGCATGGCGTGCGCGCGCCTGCGCGATCCTCACCGGCATCGGCACCGTGCGTGAAGACAACCCGCAGCTGACCGTGCGCGGCATCGACACACCGCGCCAGCCGCAACGCATCTTGGTGGACAGCCGCCTCGACCTGCCGCTCGACGCGCGGCTGCTAGAAGGCGCGCCGCTGCTGATCTTCTGCGGCCGGCTCGACGCCGCCGGCGAAGTGCGCGCGAACGTGCTGAAGTCCCGTGGCGCGGAAATCGTGCCGATCGCGAATGCGCAAGGCAAGGTCGACCTGCCCGCGATGCTGGCGGCGCTCGGCGCGCGCGGCGTCAACGAGCTGCACGTCGAGGCCGGCCACAAGCTGAACGGCTCGCTGCTGCGCGAGCAGTGCGTCGACGAACTGCTCGTCTACCTCGCGCCGAGCCTGCTGGGCGCCGATGCGGCCGGCATGTTCGACCTCGCCGCGCCGGCGAACCTCGACGCGCGTACGCGGCTGTCGTTCCACGGGTTCGAGCGGGTCGGCGACGATCTGCGGATCCTCGCGCGCTTCGCGCCGCCCGACACCCCTCACTGAACGGGATCGTCACGATGTTTACCGGCATTGTCGCGGCCGTCGGCCGTATCGAATCGATCCGGCCGCTCGGCGCATCGGCCGACGCGGGCGTGCGCCTCACCGTGCTGGCCGGCGGGCTCGACCTCACGGATGTGGCGCTGGGCGACAGCATCGCGATCCAGGGCGCGTGCATGACGGTGATCGAAAAGACCGATGCGTCGTTCGACGTCGACGTGTCGCGCGAAAGCCTGAACCGTACGGTCGGCCTCGCGTCACCCGGCGACGTGAACCTCGAAAAGGCATTGCGCGCGCACGACCGCCTCGGCGGGCACATCGTGTCGGGTCATGTGGACGGCCTCGGCACGGTGTCGCGCTTCGCGCCGGTCGGCGAGTCGCACGAGCTGCGCATCGTCGCGCCGCGCGAGCTCGGCCGCTATCTCGCGTACAAGGGATCGATCACGGTCAACGGCGTGAGCCTGACCGTCAACACGGTCGACGATCGCGCGGACGGTTGCGAGTTCTCGATCAACCTGATTCCGCATACGGTCGAGGTCACGACGCTGCGGCATGTGAAGGCCGGTGACAAGGTCAATCTCGAAGTCGACATGATCGCGCGATACGTGGAGCGGATGCTCTCGTCTTTGCAAGGCATGCATCAGGACTGATCGTCAGGTCCACCGACGGGCGGTTCGACCCGTCGTGGCCGGGGCGCCGCCACTACGCCACCTCGTTCGGTCGGCCGCCGGTCGAACTCGCCGCGCGACGCATTTCGTCCATCGCGTCGGGACGACGCGGGTTGCTCCCACCCCATTTCTCTCCTCGCCGCGCGGCGCCGGCCGAAGCCACGACGCCTGCGCTCGACGCTCGCCGGCACGCCCCGACAACTGGCCGAATGGCCAACGACGCGCACGGGTCATGCCGCCGCGCTAAGATGCGTCGACAGCGGTTCCGGCGCCGCAACGTACGGGCGGCCGCGTATTGGTCACCCTCTTCCTCAAGGAGTCGTCCCCATGTCCATTTCGATGTATCAGGCCTCGGTGCCTGTCCTGATCCGTGGCCTGACCAATCTTCAGCACATCCTCGGCAAGGCGCAGGCGCATGCGGCCGAGAAGCAGATCGATCCGTCGGTGTTCGTCGGCGCCCGCCTGTACCCGGACATGCTGCCGCTCGTCCGCCAGGTCTACATCGCGACCGACACGGCCAAGGGCTGTGCCGCGCGCCTCGCCGATGTCGAGATCCCCAGCTACCCGGACGTCGAGCAGACCTTCGACGAACTGCACGCCCGCATCCAGAAGACGATCGACTACCTGAAAAGCTTCGACGCCGCGCAGATCGACGGCAGCGAGGCGCGCCAGATCGTGCTGAAGATGCGTGTCGGCCCGATCGAGTTCACCGGCCAGTCGTACCTGCTGAACTTCGTGCTGCCCAATTTCTTCTTCCACGTGACGACCGCGTACGACATCCTGCGCCACAGCGGCGTCGAGCTCGGCAAGCTCGACTACCTGGGCGGGCGCGACCAGCACGCCTGACGCGCGGCCGGGCAGGCCCGCCACCGTCCGCATGCGCGTGCAGCCAATGCGCGGCGGCCCGCCAGGCCTGCCGCACAGGCCGGCCGCAGTGCTTTCCGGAGCACTCGCCGGCCGCGCGCGGCCCATGCCAGCCGAAACGTCGTCCGGCTGGCGTAAAATACGCACTTTCCTCTTTCACGCCCCCTTATGACGCTCGCCTCCACGCTCGACATCATCGCCGAGCTGAAAGCCGGCCGGATGGTGATCCTGGTCGACGAAGAAGACCGCGAAAACGAGGGCGACCTCGTGATCGCCGCCGAATTCGTCACACCGGAAGCGATCAACTTCATGGCCAAGTACGGCCGCGGCCTGGTTTGTCTGACTTTGACGCAGGAACGCTGCAAGCAACTGCACCTGCCGCTGATGACCTACCGCAACGGCACGCAGTACGGCACCGCCTTCACGGTCAGCATCGAAGCGGCCGAAGGCGTGACGACCGGCATCTCGGCCGCCGACCGTGCGCACACGATCGCCACGGCGGTCGCGCACGACGTGCGCCCCGAGCACATCGTGCAGCCGGGCCACGTGTTCCCGATCATGGCGCAGCCGGGTGGCGTACTCGTGCGCGCGGGCCATACCGAGGCCGGTTGCGACTTCACCGCGCTGGCGGGCCTCACGCCGGCCGCGGTGATCTGCGAGATCATCAAGGACGACGGCACGATGGCGCGCCTGCCCGACCTGATCGAGTTCGCGCAGGAACACAATCTGAAGATCGGCACGATCGCCGACCTGATCCAGTACCGCAGCCGCACCGAATCGATCATCGAGCGGATCGCCGAGCGTACGATGCAGACCGCGCACGGCACGTTCCGCGCGGTGCTGTACCGCGACCAGCCGAGCGGCTCGCCGCACATCGCGCTGGTGCGCGGCACGCCATCGCCCGACGTCGATACGCCGGTGCGCGTGCACGAGCCGCTGTCGGTGCTCGACCTGCTCGAGACGGGCGTGTCGACGCACTCGTGGACGCTCGACGCCGCGATGCGCGAGATCGCGGAGCGCGACCTCGGCGTAATCGTGCTGCTCAACTGCGGCGACACGAAGGAACACCTGATCGACGTCTTCAAGGCGTTCGACGAGGAAGAAAAGGCCGCTGCGCTCAAGCGCCGGCCGGTTGATTTCAAGACGTTCGGCATCGGCGCGCAGATCCTGCGCGATGTCGGCGTCGGCAAGATGCAGGTGCTGTCGAATCCGCGCAAGCTGGGCAGCATGTCCGGCTACGGCCTGGAAGTCACGGGCTTCATTCCGATGCCCGGCGCCGAAGCCAAGTCCTGCCCGGCGCCCCACGCGTAACCCGCCACGGCGCTTTCGCCCTATAACCGTTCATCCACACCACGGACAAGATCATGGAAATCGGACAATACCAACCGAATCTCGAAGGCGACGGCCTGCGTATCGGCATCGTGCAATCGCGCTTCAACGAGCCCGTGTGCAACGGCCTCGCCGACGCGTGCGTCGAGGAACTGGAACGCCTCGGCGTCACCGGCGAAGACGTGCTGCTCGTGTCGGTGCCCGGCGCGCTGGAAATCCCGCTCGCGCTGCAGAAGCTCGCGGAAAGCGGCCAGTTCGACGCGCTGATCGCACTCGGCGCGGTGATCCGCGGCGAGACCTACCACTTCGAACTCGTGTCGAACGAGAGCGGCGCGGGCATCACCCGCATCGGCCTCGACTTCAACCTGCCGATCGCGAACGCGGTCCTGACGACCGAAAACGACGAGCAGGCCGTCGCGCGCATGACCGAAAAGGGTCGTGACGCCGCACGCGTCGCCGTCGAGATGGCCAACCTGACGATGGCCCTCGACCAGCTCGGCGATGACGACGAGGACGAAGAGGAAGACGAAGACGACGAAGAGGAGCGCGCATGAAGAAGAGCGCCCGCCGACAATCGCGCGAGCTGGCGACGCAGGGGCTGTACCAGTGGCTGCTGTCGAACGCGTCCTCCGGTGAGATCGACGCGCAACTGCGCGGCGCGCTCGGTTACGACAAGGCCGACAAGGAGCTGCTCGACGCGATCCTGCACGGCGTGATCCGCGAGCACGCGACGCTCGTCGAAGCGCTGACGCCGTCGCTCGACCGCCCGATCGACCAGCTGTCACCGGTCGAACGCGCCGTGCTGCTGATCGCCACGTTCGAGCTCACGCACCACGTCGAAACGCCGTACCGCGTGATCATCAACGAAGCTGTCGAACTCGCGAAGACGTTCGGCGGCTCCGACGGCTACAAGTACGTCAACGGCGTGCTCGACAAGCTCGCCGCGAAGCTGCGCCCCGCCGAAACGCAGGCGCGCCGCAACGGCTGAATCCGTTGGTCCGGAACGGGCGCGCATGCGCCCGTTTTTTCTTTGCTCCGCCTCCCTCGCCCTGCCCGCCCGATGAATACCGCCACCGATTCGCTCGTCAGACTCGCCGCACGCGTCGACGCGATCCAGCCCTTCTACGTGATGGAACTGATGAAGGAGGCACAGCGTCTCGAGTCCTCGGGGCGCGATGTTATCCACATGGGCATCGGCGAGCCGGATTTCACTGCGCCGGAGCCGGTCGTCGAAGCGGCTGCGGCCGCGCTGCGCCGCGGCGTCACCCAATATACGAGCGCGCTCGGCATCGCACCGCTGCGCGAGGCGATCGCCGCGCACTACGCACACGCGTACGGCCTCACGATCAGTCCGGAACGGATCGTCGTGACGGCAGGCGCGTCGGCCGCGCTGCTGCTCGCATGCCTCGCGCTCGTCGGGCGTGACGACGAGGTGCTGATGCCCGACCCGTCGTATCCGTGCAACCGGCACTTCGTCGCGGCGGCCGAAGGCCGCGCAGTGCTCGTGCCGAGCGGCCCGGATGCGCGCTTCCAGCTCACCGAGGATGACGTCCGTACGCGCTGGGGCGATCGCACGCGCGGCGTGCTGCTCGCGTCGCCGTCGAACCCGACCGGCACGTCGCTCGAACCGGACGAACTGAAGCGGATCGTCGAAGCCGTGCGCGCACGCGGCGGCTTCACGATCGTCGACGAGATCTACCAGGGACTCAGCTACGACGCGGCGCCCGTGTCGGCGCTGTCGTTCGGCGACGACGTCGTCACCGTGAACAGCTTCTCCAAGTATTTCAGCATGACGGGCTGGCGGCTCGGCTGGCTGGTCGTGCCGCCAGCGCTGGTCGGCACGTTCGAGAAGCTGGCGCAGAACCTGTTCATCTGCCCGTCCGCGCTCGCGCAGCACGCGGCGCTCGCGTGCTTCGAGCCGGCCGCGCTCGACATCTACGAAGCGCGCCGGCTCGAATTCAAGCGCCGCCGCGACTTCATCGCACCGGCGCTCGAACGGCTCGGCTTCACGGTGCCCGTGATGCCGGACGGCGCGTTCTATGTGTATGCGCACTGCGGCGGCGTCGCCCACCCGGCAGCCCGCGACAGCGCCGCGCTCACGACGGCGATGCTGCACGACGCGGGCGTCGTGCTGGTGCCCGGCATGGATTTCGGTGTCCATGCGCCGCGTGACTATATCCGCCTGTCCTATGCGACCGCCTACTCGCGGCTCGAGGAAGCCGTCGACCGGCTCGCGACGCTGTTCGGGCAGCACTGACACGCGGCCGGCGCGGCGGCCATTGCCCACTCCGCAAAAGCGAAAAAGGCACCCGGATCGGGTGCCTTTTTCATTTCTCGCCGGCCGGAGCCGTGCGCAAGTTACGCGCCGAGCTCCGAACGATCGCCGTGCGACTGTTTCGCGGTATCGACGCTCGCGTCGTCCTGCGGCGCGGCTTCCTTCGATGCCGTCGACTTCGCCGACGTCTCGAGCGTCGCATGCACGCGCTTCGCACCGCCTGCCGATGCCGTCACGGCGGCGGCCGTGACGATCGGCTTCGCCGGCGCCTGCGGCGCATTGACCGGTACGCTACGACCACGCGCGACGTCACGCAGGCGACTGCGCTCGGCCATCACCTTCGAACCGTAGCCGTTGTCGTCGGGGTTCGTCGAGCCGTTGTACAGGCGCAGGCCGTTCGCGAGCGAGCCGCCACGTGCGATGCAGTCCTTCAGCACGAGCGCGCCGACCTGGAGGTTCGCGAGCGGCTGCAGTGCGGTATCGGTGCCGCCGAAATACTCGAACTTGTCGGAATGGACCTTCGACATGACCTGCATCAGGCCCTTCGCACCGACGCCGCTTTCGGCGTACGGGTTGAAGCCCGATTCGATCGCCATCACGGACAGCAGCAGCAGCGGATCGAGGCCGACGTCACGGCCGGTCTGGAACGCAGCCTTGACGAGCTGGCCGAGCGGCTCCTGGGCAACGCGATAACGGCGCGACAGGTAGGTCGCGACGAGCGCCTGTTCGCGATTCGATGCGAGCGCACGGTCGTCACGCGCATCGGCCGCCACACGCTGGGTCGGGATCAGCTTCGCCAGCGCGACGGGCGACGGGCCGTTGCGGGCCGGATCGGACGCATCACCCTGCGCGGCGGCGGCTTCCGGTGCGACGTCGAGGCCGACCGCAAGCGCGTCCGTTTCGGGGCTGTTGTCTTCCTGCTGCGGCTGCACGCCGGCGGGCGCGAAGTTCGGCAGCGGATGGCCGGTCAGCAGACGGGCCGGGCCCGCTTGCACGGCCGCGGATACGACCGGCATCAGCTTCGCGGCGAGCGTGCCGCGGACGGTTGGCAGCAGCCACAGTGCAAGCGCAACTGCGACAGCGAGACAGCCGACAACGCTGAATAGATGGTGACTGACACGCGTCCCGCGACGCAGCATGCTGCGCACGAATTGCGCATGCTGCTCACTAGGACGCCACGATAACCAAGCGTTCATTCAGATCATCTCCCATGAACATGACTCGTGCGGCTCGCTCAGCTCGATGGCGAGACAGGTAACGCGCCGCGGAATCACGACGCCGCACGCTTTGGTTGGGGCGTGCAAGCATCGGGGAAACGGTATAAGTACCGTTCGAGGCCACGGTGTAAGAGGGCCGGCACCTTCGCATACTGGGCGAGGCGGGCATACGCGGTGGCACCCACGCAAAAAACCAGCGTCTGGTGGCGCTGGCTGAGACTACGACTAAGGCCGTCGGATACGCCGTGCAGGATTCGGCGGACGGTGACGCGCTGCGTCAAAGATCGGTGATTGGCGGCTCGAAGCCTTTTACCCTGCAGCCAATGTGAGCGGATTCTAGCAGGGTTTTATAGATCGTCAACACTATAAAACCTTGAAATTATAACAAAAAGTAATTTGCCGGCACTCTTCAGATCGCAAGCCCCGTGCCGTAGGGGGTTTGCGCGCGGTCGACTTTTTTCTCCGCCGGGCGGGCATGCGGCAGCGCGGGTAAAATCGTCGGTCGATTCGGGGTCGCAGCCGGCCGCTGCGCCCACCCATCGCTGCCCGCCTGGCGGGTGGCCCGGACCATCTTCATGAAATACAAAGACTTACGCGATTTCATCCAGCGCCTCGAGGCGCTCGGCGAACTGCGGCGCGTCACGCAGCCCGTGTCGCCCGTGCTCGAAATGACTGAGCTGTGCGACCGCGTGCTGCGCGCCGGCGGCCCTGCGCTGCTGTTCAACGCGCCGATCGGCTACGACTTCCCGGTGCTCGGCAACCTGTTCGGCACGCCGCGCCGCGTCGCGCTCGGGATGGGCGTCGATGCGGGCGACGACGCCGCGCTCGATTCGCTGCGCGATCTCGGGCGCCTGCTGTCCGCGTTGAAGGAACCCGATCCGCCGAAGAGCCTGAAGGACGCCGGCAAGCTGCTGTCGCTCGCGAAGGCCGTGTGGGACATGGCGCCGAAATCGGTGTCGTCGCCGCCGTGCCAGGAGATCGTCTGGGAAGGCGCCGACGTCGACCTGAACCGGCTGCCGATCCAGACCTGCTGGCCCGGCGACGCAGGGCCGCTCGTCACGTGGGGCCTGACGGTCACGCGCGGGCCGAACAAGTCGCGGCAGAACCTCGGGATCTACCGCCAGCAGCTGATCGGCCGCAACAAGCTGATCATGCGCTGGCTCGCGCATCGCGGCGGCGCGCTCGACTTCCGCGAATTCGCGCTGCGGAACCCCGGCAAGCCGTATCCGGTCGCGGTCGTGCTCGGCGCCGATCCGGCCACGACGCTCGGCGCGGTGACGCCGGTGCCCGATTCACTGTCCGAGTACCAGTTCGCCGGCCTGCTGCGCGGCAGCCGCACCGAGCTGGCGAAGTGCCTGACGCCCGGCGTCGACACGCTGCAGGTGCCCGCGCGCGCGGAGATCGTGCTCGAAGGCTTCATTTATCCGCAGGAAGGCTCGCCCGCCCCCGCTCCGGCCGGCGCACCGCCGCGCCCCGCCGGCAATGCATCGGCCAAGTACGAGCACGCGCTCGAAGGCCCGTACGGCGACCACACCGGCTATTACAACGAGCAGGAGTGGTTCCCGGTGTTCACCGTCGAGCGCATCACGATGCGCCGCGACGCGATCTACCACTCGACCTACACAGGCAAGCCGCCTGACGAGCCGGCCGTGCTCGGCGTCGCGCTCAACGAGGTGTTCGTACCGCTGCTGCAGAAGCAGTTCACCGAGATCACCGACTTCTACCTGCCGCCCGAAGGGTGCAGCTACCGGATGGCCATCGTGCAGATGAAGAAGAGCTACGCGGGCCACGCGAAGCGCGTGATGTTCGGCGTGTGGAGCTTCCTGCGGCAGTTCATGTATACGAAGTTCATCGTGGTCGTCGACGAAGACGTGAACATCCGCGACTGGAAGGAAGTGATCTGGGCGATCACGACGCGCGTCGACCCCGTGCGCGACACCGTGATGGTCGACAGCACGCCGATCGACTATCTCGATTTCGCGTCGCCGGTGGCCGGCCTCGGTTCGAAGATGGGCCTCGACGCGACCAACAAGTGGCCCGGCGAGACCAACCGCGAATGGGGTCGCCCGATCGAGATGGATGCGGCCGTGAAGGCGCGCGTCGACCGGCTCTGGCAGGAGATCGGCCTCTGACGCCATGCGGCCGGCGCCTGCCGGCCCGTGGACTGCCATCGCGACCAGAACACCGAAGATGACCTTTCCGCCCGCCTCCATGCTGTCCGACGGCTTCTTTCTGTCGCTGTCGTTGTGTCTCGACATCGGCCTCGTCAATGTCGCGATGCTGTCGCTGACGCTGTCGCACGGCTTCCGGCCGGGCTTCTGGCTCGGCATCGGCTCGTGCGTCGGCGATCTCGTCTATGCGGCGCTCGCGCTTGCGGGGATGGCCGTGCTGCTGCAGTTCGAGCCGGTGCGCTGGATCGTGTGGATCGGCGGCGGCGCCGTGCTGCTGTTCCTCACGTGGAAGATGGCGCGCGAAGCGCTCACGCCGGCCAAGGCAGCCGGCGACGATGCCGAGGACACGCCGCAGCCGCGCGCCAGCGCACGGCGCAGTTTCCTGCGCGGGATGCTGCTCGCGATGTCGTCGCCGAGCGCGATCCTGTGGTTCGCGGCGGTCGGCGGCGCGCTGATCGC
This sequence comes from Burkholderia sp. AU33423, assembly GCF_002223135.1. Lineage (NCBI taxonomy): Bacteria > Pseudomonadati > Pseudomonadota > Betaproteobacteria > Burkholderiales > Burkholderiaceae > Burkholderia > Burkholderia sp. AU33423. Next base: position 462,154 of record NZ_NKFH01000004.1, on the reverse strand, counting down.
GAAGGCCGGCGCGACCACGCCGGCCACCGCGTCGGTGTTCCTGTCGGGCTTTTTCCTCGGCGGCCTCGCGTGGACGCTCTTCATGTGCACGCTCGCGAGCCAGGGGCGCAAGCGCGCGGGCGCCGGGCTGATGCGCGCGTGTCACATCGCGTCGGCGCTGCTGTTTGCGTATTTCTCGTACAGCGTGATCGTCGGCGGCTACCGCGACCTGATCGTGCACGCGGTGTAATCGCAGCCGGCCTGCCCGGGTCGCTCACCGAGGTCGGGCGGCGGCTCCAAAGAAAAAACGGCGCAGCGCCCCTCGCGGGACGTTGCGCCGTTTTGCCACGCGCGGCTAGGCCGCGCGGCACGAATCAGCGACGCCAGTAGCCGTGATGGCCCCAGCCGCCACCATAGTAGCCATGGTGCCAGTACGGTCGGCCATAGTAGCCACCGACGACCACGGCGGGCGGCGGCGCGTAGTAGGCCGGCGCCGGTGCGTAATAGACGGGCGGAGGCGGCGGCGCGTAGTACACGGGCGGCGGCGGTGCATAGACGGGATACGCGGGCGCGACCGGAATACCGATGCCGACCCCGATCGACACGTGAGCCTGTGCAGCGCTTGCGGCACCCAGACCCAGCGCGGCGGCGGCGATGAACGGAATGAGCTTTTTCACTTCGATTCTCCTGCTGGAGCGGTATTTTATGCGCCCCTGTCGGCAACGGCGGGCATGCACGTCGCATGGAAGCAATGTAGCGAAAACCCGCCCCTCGCGTACCGTGCATTTGTTGCAAATTGCAATTGCAGGTGGCCGGAGCCGCCGTGCAGCGTGGCTCGGAGCACCGGCGGAAACCCTTGCGGGTCGCGCGATTCCGTCCGACGGGTCGGGTCGCAACATCATGGCCGGTCAGTCTTACCGGATACGGCGCGCGCAGCGGGCACGCAACCGTAATGAACGATTACAAATTTGAGACAAGATGCCGACATTTCAAGCCGAATAGGGGGACATGTTTCGGGGTCGGGTTCCTCAATCATGAATCGACCGGGGTGCCGGACGGTGATACACGCATCGATATCGCGCCGCCTACCGACAAGCCAAGTCACGTGCTCGCGCGGAAACTTCCCTTTCGCGGCCCCGCAGTCATTCCTGCGATACTGGCGGTTGCTTCGTTTTCGCTTACACCCGCTGCCATGTCCCTCCCCGACACACCCCGCCTCGGCTTCATCGGCGCCGGCCGTCTCGCGCGCTGCGTCGCGCAGCGCTTCGCGCAGGCCGGCTTTCCGGTCGTCGCGATCGCGAGCCGTACGCCCGCGTCGGCCGCGGCGCTCGCCGCGCGCATCGACGGCTGCCACGCGGTCGACACGCCGCAGCAGGTCGCCGACGCCGCCGACCTGATCTTCCTGACCGTGCCCGACGACCATCTCGCGTCGGCCGCCGCGGCGCTGCACTTCGACGCGTCGCGCGCCGCGCAGCAGGCCGTCGTTCACTGCAGCGGCGCGTCGGCGGTCGCCCTGCTCGATCCGGCGAAACGGCAAGGCGCGGCCACCGGCGGCTTCCATCCGCTCTACCTGTTCGGCGGCACCGACGCCGACCTCGCCCGCATCGACGGCTGCTCGGTCACGATCGAAGCCGACGGCGCGTTGCATGCGACGCTGCTGCGACTTGCTGCCGCACTCGGCTGCCATCCGCTGTCGATTCCGGCCGGCGGCCGGATGCTCTATCACGCAGCCGCGCACTATGCGGCGAGCTTCGCGCTGTGCGGGCTGGCGGAAGCGGTCGAGCTGTGGCGCGGCCTCGGTTTCGACGAGGACGCCGCGCTGCGCGCGCTGCTGCCGATGCTGGCCGGCACGATCGAAACCGCACGCGACAAGGGGCTCGCGAACGCGCTCTCCGGCCCGGTGTCGCGCGGCGACACGGGCATCGTCGAACGCCAGTTGGCACTGCTTGAAACGCGCGGCGGCGATCATGCGGCGCTGTACGCGCTGCTGACCCGCCGCGCGATCGCGCTCGCGGCGCAGCGCGCCACGCCGCCGGCGTCGCTGCCGGCGCTCGCCGAAGCCGTCGAAACGTCGCTCGCGCGCACCGCGGCACACCCCTCCCCGTCGCAAGACGAGGCGTGATAATGTGTCGGCCGATGCGCCGCCATCCGGCGTTGGCGGCCGCACGCTACTGACTAAAAAAGGATGCCAACGATGTTCGGCGAGATCGCCCGTTTTCTGCTCAATACCGTCTTCACGCTATTCGGTGCCGCGCTGATCCTGCGCGTCTGGATGCAGGCCGTCCGCGTGCCACCGTACAACCCCGTCACGCAGGCCGTGCTGCAGGCAACCAACTGGCTCGTGCTGCCGCTGCGCCGCGTCATCGCGGGCGTGCGCGGCATCGACTGGGCCAGCGTCGTCGCCGCGCTGCTCACCGCGCTCGTCTACGTCGTGCTGATGGTCGTGATGGCCGGCTTCGACCCGGCCTCGGTGATCGCGACGCTCGTCGTGGTCGCGCTGCTCACCGTCGTGAAGTGGGCGCTCAATCTCGTGATCTGGATGACGATCCTGATGGCGCTGCTGTCGTGGCTCAACCCGCGTTCGCCGGCGATGCCGATCCTCTACCAGCTCACCGCGCCGTTCCTGAACCCGCTGCGCCGCATCATCCCGAACCTCGGCGGCATCGACCTGTCGCCGATCCTGCTGTTCGTGATCGTGCAGGTGCTGCTGATGGTCGTCACGCGCGCCGCCGTGTCGCTGACGATGTTCGGCATCTGACGCGAACGCCGCACCCTACGCCGCCGGCCCCTGCGCCGGCGGTCCGCCGAGCGTGTCGATCACGCCGAAGCGCGCCGGCATCATCGCGTAGCACACGCGCACCTTCTCGCGCGACAGCCGGTCGAGCAAGCGCTGCGCCTCGTCCTCGGTGACGATGAATTCGATCTCGATCGCGAGCGACCCCTGCAGTTCGAAGAAGCGGTCCTCGTGCAGCACGCGATGCTGGCCGAACCCGGCCATCGCGCGAAACGCGGAGCCGCCCGCGACGCCCATCCGGTTCGCCTCCTCCAGCAGCCATTCCCACAGCGGCTTCCAGTGCAGCCGATGCTTCTCGTGCACATAGAAGCGCAGGAAGACCTTGTCCATCGCACCCTCCGATGGCGGCACGCTCAGGCCGCCGCGAGCCACGCGCGCGCAGTCCACATGCCGAGCGCCGTCAGCGCGAACGATCCAGTCAAGTGTAGGGCAGCCACCGCAAACGCCCATCCGAATTCGCCCTGCATCGCATGCGTCATCACTTCGACCGAATAGGTCGAGAACGTCGTGAGGCCGCCGAGAAAGCCCGTGATCACGAACAGCCGCCACTCGGGCGGCAGCCCGACGCGGGTCGTGAACACGACGGCGGCGATACCGATCACGTAGCCGCCGATCAGGTTCGCGGCGAGCGTGCCGAGCGGCACGGCGGGAAAGAATTCATTGAGCGCGAGGCTCAGGAACCAGCGCAGCAACGCGCCGAGCCCGGCGCCGACGAAGATCGCGACGATCGAATAGAACAAGGGCACTCCTCACTGATGCCGCCGCGTGGCCGACGCGGCCTACGCTGAACTGTATGCGGAATCGCGCCACGCCGGCAATGCCGGCGGCCCGGGCCCGCGAGCGCCGGATCGTGTCGCAATGGCGCGACGCGTTTCATTATTTCCAAGCGTGCACCGCACGTCGATATTTTCCAAACAATTACATCTGACATTACGAATCCATTTTGAATCGGCCGAATATTTATCGGCTTTTCAAAAATCGATAAAGCGATTCAATTCGGCGGGGGTTAGCCCTTGAAAATGCGTGCTCCACGTATTTTCCCTCATCAGACATTCCCGAATCCGGCCGATATTCCATGCAATTGACGCAGTCGATTTCGTAGAATTATTTTGCCAATCCACTCCATCGACATGGAGACTCGAAAAATGAACAATATCCGCCTGTCATCCATGTTGATTCCGGCGCTGTGCGCGTCGCTGCTCGCATCGGGCGTCGCGCTCGCCGACGGCAACGGGCCACCGTCCTACGTCGAGGGCAATCGTGCACCGAAAGGCTTCGCACGGCCGCCGTTCCACACGAAGCCGCGTGCGAGCACGGCCGCGATCGCCGGCCTCACGCCGGCACTCACCCGACATGCATACGGCTTCGACTCGATTGCCAACCAGGGCGACGGGACGACCATCGCGATCGTCGACGCATACGACGACCCGAAGATCGAGTCCGATCTCGGCGTGTTCAGCAACGCATTCTCGCTGCCGGCCTGCACGTCGTCGAACGGCTGTTTCACCAAGGTATACGCACGCGGTACGCGGCCCAGGACGGATTCGGGCTGGTCGCTCGAGATATCGCTCGACGTCGAATGGGTGCATGCGATCGCGCCGAAGGCGAAAATTGTGCTCGTCGAGGCTGCATCCGCCAGCTTCAGCGACCTGCTGGCCGCGGTCGACGTCGCGGTGAAACGCGGCGCGTCGGTCGTGTCGATGAGTTTCGGCGGCAATGAGTTCAGCAGCGAGACCGGCTCCGACAGCCACTTCAACGTCCCGGGCGTCACGTTCGTCGCGTCGTCCGGCGACAGCGGCACCGGGACCGAGTACCCGGCGGCATCGCCCTACGTGGTGTCGGTCGGCGGCACGACGCTGTCGTCTGATGCGGCCGGCAACTATGTCGGCGAAGCCGCATGGAGCGGCAGCGGCGGCGGCGTGAGCACGACCGAGGCCGAGCCGGCCGGACAGACCGCGTGGCCGATTCCGGTGGCCGGCAAGCGCGGCGTGCCCGACGTCAGCTACGACGCGAATCCGTCCAGCGGCTTCGCCGTGTACGACTCGGTCACCTATCAGGGGCAGGCCGGCTGGTTCCAGGTCGGTGGTACGAGCGCAGGCGCGCCGCAATGGTCGGCGCTCGTCGCGATCGCCAATTCGCTGCGCACGGCAGCCGGCAAGAAATCGTTGAGCGGTAGCTACGACGCGCTTTATACGGTCGGCAAAACCGCCTACGGCAGCGACTTTCACGACGTGACGATCGGGTCCAACGGCAATTGCGGCAGCGTCTGCAACGCGGCGGGCGGCTACGACTACGTGACGGGACTCGGTTCACCCGTCGCGCCGGCGCTCGTGCAGGCGCTCGTCGCGCAGCCGTAACTGCGCGGTCGTCGCCGGTCGGCCAGTGGCGCGGCGCTCAGTCGCCGTGCCAGGCACGATCAAGCACGCTCAGCGTTGCGCGTGCACCGCCCTTCAAGCCGATCACGTCCGCACGGCGCGCATGCGCTTCGCGCGCGTTGATGCGGATCACGTCCGCACCGAGCCGTTCGCTCAGCAGGCGCACGGTCGGGATCGCGGTGCCCGCGCCGATCTCGACCACGGCGACCCGCCCGGCCTGCGCGAGCCAGTCTTCCAGCGCGCGTTCCTGCGCGTCGTAGCGCGCACCGAGCCAGCCGGTGTCGCCGAACATCAGGATGTTCGGCCGCGCGAGGCCGCCGCAGTGCGGACAGCGCGGCAGGTCGCCGACGATGCGGCAGGTGGCCTCATCAACGTCCGGCACGAACGACGCCGCTTCCCACGTGTCGTCCGAACAGGGGCGCAGGCACTGCATCGCGTGGATCGACCCGTGGATCTCGACGATCCGCGCCGGATCGAAGCCGGCTTTCTGGAACTGGCCGTCAACGTTGCTGGTCAGCACGAAGCCGCCGTTCGGCATCGCGTCGATCCAGCGACGCAGGATCGCGAAGCCCGCATGCGGCACCGTCGCGCGGTAAAGCGCGAGACGGTGCCCGTAGAAGCCCCACGCGAGCGGCGAGCGTGCCCGGAATGCGTGCGGCGACGCGATCTCGTGGAATTCGAAACGCTCGTGGCGCAGCGCCGGATACGCACGCCAGAAGCCGTCCGTGCCGCGAAAATCGGGCAGCCCGGAATCGACGCCCATGCCGGCGCCGGCCGTCACGAGCAATGCGTCGGCACGCGCGAGCGCGGCGACGGCGGAAGCGACGAGATCGGCGGGCAGTTGTGCGGCGGTAGCAGCAGTGGCGGCAGCGGAATCGGAAAGCGGCATGATGGGACGGTGGTAGCGTCGGGCGGTGCGCGGGTGGCGTCGCGATCATACGCCGGTTCGCGCGCGCCGCGGCATGCGCAATGCAACGGCTTGACCCGATGCTCGCCCGGCCGCGAGGGATGCGGTCAGCCGGCCGATGCAGGGGGCGGCCGGCGGTGCGCCCGCTGGCCGCGTCCTCGCCTGTTCAGCTATCCGAATCGTCCTGCGCGACCGGAATGTCGTCGGCCGCGAAATAGACCGGCTTGCCGAGCTGCCGTGCGAGACCGACGTCCATGTCCGCCCCGCGCGACGCGCCGTCGATGCGCAGCACGGCATCGCAGCGGCGCAGCAACCGGTGCGCGGCCGGATACAGGAACGTCTCGCTGATCGCGTCGCCGACCTGTCGCGACCCGGCCGCGACGGCGAGCGGCAGCGACACCCATTCGCCGATCATCGGCACGTGTCCGCGGCGATACACGGCAAGCGCCGCCTGCTCCAAGCGGTGCAGGTTCGCGGCGATGCGCGCGGGGTCGCCATCCGTGCCGCTGCGATAGGGGCCGGCGACCAGCACGAGCAGCGGCGTCATGCCGTGCGCGCGCCGGCGGTTTCCCGCAGCGCGACGTACTGGAGCAGCATGATCGTCTTCGCATCGACGATCTCGCCGCGTTCGATCGCGTCCAGCGCGGCTTGCAGCGGCATCTCGACGACCTCGAGATCCTCGCCCTCTTCCGCGACGCCGCCGCCGTCGCCGGTACGCAGCGACGCATCGTATTCGCCGACGAAGAAATGCAGCTTCTCCGTCACCGAACCGGGGCTCATGAACGCCTCGAACACCTTGCGCACGCCGCGCACGCGATAGCCGGTCTCCTCCTCGGCCTCCGCGCGGATGCGGGCTTCGGGCGTCGCGTCGTCGAGCAGGCCGGCGGCGGCCTCGAGCAGCATGCCGTCGTGCCCGCTGACGAACGCCGGCATCCGGAACTGCCGCGTCAGCAGCACGTCGCCCGTCCCGGCGTTGCGCAGCAGGATGGTCGCGCCATGGCCGCGATCGTAGGTCTCGCGGCTCAGGCGCTGCCAAGTTCCGTCGCGGCGCAGGAAATCGAACGTCACCTTCTTCAGCACATACCAGTCATCGGACAGCACCGTCGTATCGACGATGCGGACACGGTCCCGCGTTGCAGCCATCGCAGCCTCCGGTTCGACAAAAGACGGCGCCCATGGTAACGTGCATATTCGTGCAACTTCAAGAAAATTCGTGCAATCACGATGCTGACGACTCAACGCAAGAAAGCGATCCTCGACGCACTCGCGCGCGACGGCCAGGTGCTGGCGGTCGAACTGAGCGCGCAATTCGGCGTGTCCGAAGATACCGTCCGCCGCGACTTGCGCGAGCTTGCGGCCGAAGGCCTGCTGCAGCGCGTGCATGGCGGTGCGCTGCCGGCATCGCCCGCCGTTGCGCCGTTCGCGCAGCGCGAGGCGCTCGAGACGGCGGAGAAGCGGCGCATCGCGCGGCGGGCCGCGGAGATGATCGCGCCCGGGCAGGTGGCGATCGTCGACGGCGGCACGACCTCGGCGCTGCTCGTCAGCCAGTTGCCGGCCGACCTGCGCGCGACGATCGTCACGCACAGCCCGAGTGTCGCGGTCGCGCTCGCCGCGCATCCGTCGATCGACGTGATCCTGATCGGCGGGCGGCTCTACAAGCATTCGATCGTGGCCGTCGGCGCGGCGGCGATGGAAGGCATTGCGCGCATCCATGCGGACCTGTACTTCATGGGCGTCACGGGTGTGCATCCGGTCGCGGGGCTCAGCACCGGCGATTTCGAGGAAGCGGCGATCAAGCGCGCGCTCGCCGAACGCACGGCCGAGACGGTCGTGCTCGCGTCGCAGTCGAAGCTGCGCGCGGCGTCGCAGTTCGTGATCGGTGAACTCACGCTGGCGCAAACCGTGGTGGTCGAAAAGGAAACCGACGCCGCGCTGACGAAGCCGATCGAGGCGGCAGGCGTGACGGTCGTGCGCGCGTAGCGGCCCGGGGTTGCGGCCGAGCGGATGTGGCGGATATGCGGACTTGCCGCTGCGCGGATGTGCCTGATGCGCTGACGTGCCTGATGTGTCCGATGTGCCTGCACACGTCCGTCGATTCAGCAGCACACTTTCATCGCATCGCCACCGAGCCCATGTCAGCGTGCTGACAGGGTCCGCTTGCTAACATGGGCGATCCGCCCAACCGCCACGCGCCTCCCGCCCGATGCCCCCGCCCTCAGCCGCCACCTCACCTGCACCGCCTGCAGGCGATGCGCCGCCACCCGGCGTCCTCGCGCTGTTCATCGCGTTCTCGCAGATCGGCCTGACCAGTTTCGGCGGCGGGCTCAGCGGGCGGATGATGCGCGACTTCGTCTACGAGCGGCGCTGGCTCGACGAGGAGGCGTTCCTCAACGGCCTCGCGCTGTCGCAAGCGCTGCCGGGCGTCAACGTGAAGAACCTCGCGATCTGGATCGGCTACCGGCTCGCCGGATGGCGGGGCGCGGTGGCCGGCTTCACCGGCATCATCGCGCCGCCCGCCGTGCTGATCGTGCTGTTCGGCATCGCATTCTCGACCCTCACGCGCTTTCCGCTCACGCATGTCGCGCTCGCCGGCTCGGCAGCCGCGGCGATCGGGCTGTCGATCTCGATGGCGATCACGGCGGTGCGTCGATTGCCCCGCCGCGCGCTGCCGTTCGCGGTGATGGCGCTCACCTTCGTGTCGGTGGCCGTGCTGCACTGGCCGCTCGTGTGGACCGTGCTGGTCGGCGGCACGCTGAGCGTCGCGCTCGAATACCGCCGCGCGGCCGCGACGCCAGCCGGGAGCGACACGCGATGACCGCATCGCAACGCTACGCCGCGCTGTTCGGCGTGTTCGCGCCGCTGTCGATCGCAACGATCGGCGGCGGACAAGCGATCATCGCCGACATCCAGCGGCAGGTCGTCGACGTGCATCACTGGATGACCGCCACGCAATTCGTGAACGACTTCGCGATCGCGCGGATGGCGCCGGGCCCCGGCTCGCTGCTGGCCACACTGATCGGCTGGCAGGTGGCCGGCTTCTGGGGCGCGGTGATCGCGACGCTCGCGCTGTTCGGCCCGACGGCGTTCCTGATCTATGGCGTCGCGCATCTGTGGCGGCGGCACCAGGGGGCGCGCTGGCAGATCGCGCTCGAGGCCGGCCTGCGCCCGGTCGCGGCCGGCATGATCCTCGCGTCGGTGTGGGTGCTGCTGCAGGCGCTCGACGGCGGCTGGGCCGCGCGCGCGATCGCGGTTGCATCGACGCTGTGCGTGATTTACACGCGCCTTCACGCGCTGCTGCTGATCGCGATCGGTGCGCTGTTGCTCGCCGGCGTGCACGCGCTCGGCATGTGATGTACGGCAACGCGGCACACGACGGCGGCCGCGAACGACGCAACCGATACCTGCACAACCACACGAACGCGTCCGCACGCTTTTCACCGCTTGCGCACCCCGCTCGCACAACCCATCGCCTAGACGCCGCGAAACACCGGCGCGCGCCGCTCCGAGAACGCGCGCAGCCCTTCGTCGAAGTCGCCGCCGTCGCAAGCCTGCCGGCGCAACTCGGCGATCCGTTCGAACGCATCGACCGGCAACGGCCGCGCGTCCTGCAGCACGCGCAATTGTTCCTTCACGGCGTGCACCGCGAGCGGCGCCTTCGCGGCGATCGTGCGCGCGACGTCGAGCGCCGCATCGTCGACGCCATCCGCGTCGGCCAGCCGGTTCACGAGCCCGTGATGCGCGGCGCGCTCCGCATCGAGCGGCTGCGCGCAGAAGAACATCTCCTTCAGCACGTGGATCGGCAGGTTGTCGTAGAAGCGCAGCAGGCCGCTCGTCGAATACGGCAGGCCGATGTTCGCGGGCGTCATCGCGAAACGCGCATCGCGCGCCGCGACCACCAGGTCGCAGCTCATCACGAGATCGACCGCCCCGCCCCACGCCGAACCCGACACCGCCGCGATCACCGCGCCCGGATAGGTCCGCACGCGCCGCAGCGCCCGTTCGAGCGGCTTGCCGTATGCGAGCGGATCGCGATCGTCGGCCAGTTCGCGCAGGTCGTGCCCCGCGCTCCACACGTCGCCGCTGCCGTCGTTCGACAGGATCACGACGGGCGGCGGACGGTGTTCGGCCAGCGCGTCGAGGCGCGCGACGAGCGCATCGAGCAACGGTGCGTCGAGCGCATGCCGTCGCGCCGGATTCGCGAACCGCACGCGCGCGATCCGTTCGCCGACCCTGTCGACCGTCACGTTCGACGCGCCTTCGTGTTTCGTCGTGTCGCTCATTGCACGGCCTCCGCCACGGCTTGCGCCTGGAAAATTGCGCGCTCGGCCAGCAGCGCGTCGATCGCATCGTCGCCATACCCCGCTTCGCGCAGTACGTCGACCGTATGCTCGCCGAGCAGCGGTGGCGCATGGCGCGTGCGCGGCGCCGGTATCTCGTCGCCCATCCCGCCGAGCGGCGTGACGACCTGGCGCAGCGTGCCGAGCGTCGGATGCGCGACGGGCTCGACCAGCCCGCAATGCGCGAGCTGCGGATCGTCGAACACTTCGTCGAGCGTGTTGATCGGCCCGGCCGGCAGCCCGGCGTCGACGAAACGCTGCGTCCATTCGCGCTTGCCGCGCGTGCGCAGCCGGCTTTCGAGCAACGCTTTCAGTTCGTCGCGATGCGCGACGCGCGCATCGTTGGTCGCGAAGCGCGGATCGCTCTGCAGCTCGGGCAGGTCCAACAACTGGCACAGCCGCAGCCACATGTCGATCGTGATCGGCGCGAGGTTGAGCGGCCCGTCGGCCGTCTCGAACACGCCATACGGCGCGATCACCGCATGCGCGTTGCCGGTGCGCCGCGGCACGTCGCCGAGGCTCAGGTAGCGTTGCCCGTGCACGCTCAGCAGCGAAACGAGGCTTTCGAGCAGCGACGTGCCGACATGCTGCCCGCGCCCGGTGCGCTCACGCTCGTACAGCGCCGCCATCACGCCGGTCGCGACCCACATCCCCGAGCTGAGATCGCCGATCGCGGTGCCCGTGCGCGTCGGCTCGCCGTCGGGAAAACCGGTGAGGCTCATCAGCCCCGCATAGCCCTGCGCGATCTGGTCGAAGCCCGGCCAGTCGCGCAACGGGCCGCGCGGGCCGAACGCGGTTACGCTGCCCATCACGAGCCGCGGATCGCGCGCACTCAGCGCGGCATAGCCGAGCCCCATCGCGTCCATCGTGCCCGCCTTGAAATTCTCGATCACGACGTCGGCCTGCGCGATCAGCCGGCGCAGGACGTCGAGGCCGGCCGGCTGCCGGAAGTCCACGCAGATGCCGCGCTTGTTGCGGTTGCAGGACAGGTAGTACGTGCTCACGCCGCGATCGAACGGCCCCCATGCGCGGCTCATGTCGCCGTGCGGCCCCGACTCGACCTTGATCACGTCGGCGCCGAGATCGGCGAGCACCATCGAGCAGAACGGCCCCGACAGCGCGCGGCTCAGATCGACGACCCTGATTCCTTGTAATGCCTGCATTCCGGACTCCTGATATTGATGACTGGGTGTGGCTGGATGCCGAGCGTTCGCGGCGTGCCGCTCATTCGGGCAGCGTCTGGTGACGCGTTTCGACCGCGAACGGCAGGATCAGGATGCCGAGCCCGAACACGGCTGCGGTCCATGCGACCGGCACGCCGAGCGATCCGTAACCGTGTATCGCGGCGCCGAGCAGGAAATTCACGCCTGCGCCGATGAAGCGGCCGACCGACGCGTTGAACGCGAACGCGGTGGCCCGCACGCGCGTCGGGTACTGCTCGGGCAGCCACAGCGAGAAGATCGCGAAATTGCCGCCGAAGAAACCGAGGAACGCGAGCGACACCATGAACGCCGCGAGCCCGTTCGGCTGGTAGAACGCCCAGCCGAATGCGAACACGATCGATGCGGCCATGCCCGCGAAATACACGCCGAGCGCCGTGCGCCGGCCGAGCCGCTCGGAGAGCCACGGCGCAACCAGGCAGCCGGCGATCGTCGCACACGACAGGATCGCCGCGCCGATCGATGCAAGCCGCATCGCGCCGATGTGATCGATGCCCGCACGCGCCGCCAGCGTGCTGACCGCGCTCGCCTCGTACACGGAACCGGCCCACAGCCCGACGATGGCGACGCCGACGAGGCTTGCGCTCGTCAGCGTGCGACGCAGGAAGGCCGGCGCGAAGATCTCGCGCAGCGGATGCGCGCGCCGTGCGTCGGCCACGTCGCCGTCGCGTGCATCATGCCGGCGCCACTGGCCGGGCTCCTTCACGCGCATCACGGTGAACACCGCGAGCAGCGCAGGCGCGAGGCCGCACAGGAACATCGCGCGCCAGCCGTAGGTCGCGCCGATCGTGTAGTTCAGGCACGCCGCGATGAAGAAGCCGAAGTAGTAGCCCGTCTGCAGGTAGCCGGCGCCCATCTTGCGGCGGTCTTCCGGCCAGCTCTCGGCGACGTAGGTGCCCGCTAGCGCCCATTCGCCGCCGACGCCGATCCCGGCGATCAGCCGGCACGCGGCCAGCGCCCACACGTCGTGCACGAACGCGGCTGCGCCGGTGAACACCGAGTAGATCAGGATGCTCGCGGCGAGCGTGCGCACACGGCCGAAGTGGTCGGCGAGCGGGCCCCAGATGAACGACAGCCCCCAGCCGATCAGGAACAGCGCGAACAGGATCGAGCCGTACATCCCGAGATTCGCGGGCGTCGCCGCGATGCCGGACGCCGGCAGCAGCTCGGTCAGCGCCGGAATCAGCACCAGCGCGTAGATCACCGAATCCACGCCGTCGAGCACCCAGCCCGCATACACGGCCCAGAAGCCCTTGACCTGCTCGCGCGTGAGCGGCGTGCGCCGCGGCTTCGCGCCGGCCGCCGGCGCGTCGATCGCCTTGAACATCTTCGTCTCCTTGCCGGCCGGGCCGGCGCTTTTGCCGCGTCCGGTCCGGGATGGCCGGGAGGCTGGCTCTTTTGTGAGACGAGTATAGAAACACCATCGATCGGGGAAAAATATGATATTCATCTTGCTCGATCGGATTCGCTTATGGCTCGAATCGGGAGGGGGCGACGATGGACTTGAGGCAGTTGCGCTATTTCGTGAAGGTCGTCGAATGCGGCAACGTCACGCATGCGAGCGAGGCGCTGCATGTCGCGCAGCCGGCGGTCAGCCAGCAGATGCGCAATCTCGAACAGGATCTCGGGATGCAACTGCTCGAACGCAGCGTGCGCGGCGTTGCGCCGACCGCAGCCGGCCGCACGCTGTACCAGCACGCGCTCGAGCTGCTGCGCCAGGCCGACGGCACGCGCGAGCTGCTGCGCCGCGATGCCGACACGCCGCAGGGCCGCGTGACGGTCGGCATGCCGTCGAGCACCGCGCGCGTGCTGGCCATCCCGCTTGCCCGCGCGGTGCGCGACCGCTACCCGGGCATCATGCTGGAGCTGATCGAGGCGCCGAGCGCCGATCTCGACACGCTGCTCGAACGCACGCGGCTCGATCTCGCGATCGTCGTCGACGCGGTCGACACGCGCGGCATCGCGGTCCACCGGCTGCTGACGGAAACGCTGTACCTGATCACGTGGCCCGGGTTCCCGGTGCCGGACGATCCCGTGCCGCTCGACGCGATCGCGCAGATGCCGCTCGTGCTGCCGAGCGCGCCGAACACGATCCGCAACCGCGTCGACTGGGCGATGCGCGAGGCCGGGCTGTCGTACGAGATCAGCTTCGAGGCGAGCTCGACCGGGCTGCTGTTCGCGGCCGTGATGGCGCAGCTCGGCGTGACGATCCTGCCGTGGACGGCCGCGCACGTCGAGATCGAGGAACGCAAGCTCAAGCTGTCGACGGTCGCGCACCGGCTGTTCGCGCGCGACCTGTCGCTGTGCTGGCACGATACGGCGCTCGTCAGCAACGCGGTGCAGAAGGTGAAAGCGGAGATCGTCCGGCTGTTCGACACGCTCGGGCAGCGGCCCGAGTGGGCGGCCGGGCACCCGAAAGGGCATTGACAATGCTCTCGGGCGCCCCTTAAGGTTTCGTTCATCGTAACCATCACCGGTTCAGCTTAAGAGGTTGTCGGCCCGCTCGTGCTCGACACCTCTGCCTTCATCGAAGGCCTGCTGCTTGGCGCCGGACTGTTCACGTCCGTCGGCCCCAAGGACGCTTTCGTCATCAAGCGCTCGATCTCGAGCCCCCATCTGCTTTCCATCGCCCTCGTCTGCGCAGGCAGCGACGCGCTGCTGATCGCGCTCGGCGCGCACGGGTTGTCGTCGTTGCTGTCGCGACATCCCGGCGTGGTATCGGCCGCGCTGTGGACCGGCATCGCGTATCTCGCCGGCTATGGCCTGCTCGCGCTGCGCTCGGCGATCCGGCGACGACAGCCGGAGCACGTCGACGGTCCGCGCACGGGCAGCGAACCCACGCGCTCGCGCACAGTGCTCGTGACCGCCGCCGTCTCGCTGCTCAATCCGTATGCGTGGATCGACACGGTGCTGCTGCTCGGCACCGTGATCGTGAGCCACACGCCGGCCGCACGCGCGCCATTTGCGATCGGCGCGATGACCGCTTCGCTCGCGTGGTTCCTGATACTCACGTATGGCGCACGCGCATGCCGCGCTTGGTTCGCCCGCACGCTCGCATGGCGTGTACTCGATTGCTTCGTCGCGGCGATGATGCTCGGATTCGCGGTGCGTTTCGCGATCGGCGCGCTACAGGCGTCAGCGGCTCGATAACGTGCGAAACACGTCGTGCGCGCCGGCATGCAGCTCGAAGCCGATGCCCGGCGCCTGCGGCACGCGTGCGTATCCGGCGTCGACGCTTGCGCCATCGGCCAGTCCGCTGAACGGATGAAACGCGAACGGACTGACTTCCGCACCGCCGAGCCCGAGCGCCGCGACGACGTGCAGCGAGAACAGGTGGCCGCCATGCGGCCAGAACGCATCGCGCCGCCAGCCGCGCGATGCAAAGTGTTCGACGATCTGCAGATAGCCCGGCAGTCCATAGCCATGCACCGGATCGAACACGAGCACGTCGCGCTCGGGGCGCAGGCCGCCGTAGCGGTCGAGCAGCTTCGCTTCCGCGAGCGAGAACAGTGCCTCGCCGGCCGCGATCGGCGGTGCGTAGCGCGTGGCGATGTCCGCCTGCAGCGGCAGGTCGAGCGGATCGCAGATGTCCTCGAACCACCAGAGATCGAACGGCGCGAGCATCGCGGTGGCCGCGCCGACAGTCGTCGCGTCGTACGTGTTCATCGCGTCGACCGCGAGGTGCGAACTGTCCGCTAATTGCCTTGCGGCCGCTTCGATGCGCCTGCGGTCCTGCTCGAGATCCGCGCCGCCGATCTTGATCTTCGCGTGCGTGTAGCCGAGATCGGCGATACGGCGCATCTCGTCCGACAGACGCACGAGATCGTCATGCGGATAGCGGTAGCCGCCGCCGGCGTACACACGCACGCTTGGGGCGGCCGTGCGTCCAAGTCGGTCGGCGAGAAAGCGAGCGAGCGGCACATCGGCGATCTTCGCGGCAGCATCCCAGATCGCCATGTCGAGCGTGCCGACTGCGACACACCGTTCACCGTGTCCACCCGGCTTCTCGCCGGCCATCATCGCGCGCCATGCGCGGAACGGGTCGAGGTTCGTGCCGGCTTCGTCGGCGAGCGTGTCGGCCGCGGCCAGCAGGCGCGGCGCGAACCGTTCGCGAATCAGGCCGCCCTGCGCGAAACGGCCAATCGACGCGTAGCCGTAGCCCGTCACCGGGCGGCCATCGCGCACGACATCGGTGGTGACCGCGACAATGCTCGTCGTCAGGCCGCCGGACGGGATCGCCGGATCGGCATAGCGGGACACGGGAATCGCTCGTTCGTGGATCGCGGTGATGCGCATGGTCGGGGTTCCGAAGGTGACGGCCGAGGCGCTGGCGCACGAGGTACGCGATGCGGCCGGAACGATGGGCGAACCGCTGCATCATAGGCGCTGGCGGCGCCGGCTGCAGGCGTGCGCTACCGAGGGGGACGATCGCGCTGCAGCCGCTGCGTGATTGCCGAAAAATCGGCCTGGATCACGGCGAAGATGAACGCGGTCGACATCCCGAACAGCAGCACGCCACACGACGATTCGATCGCGCCGAGCATTCGCCAGTTCGCGGCGGGCACGATGCCTGACGCGCCGCGCGTCGACATCGTGTCGATCGAGAAGAACAGCGCATCGCCGAATGAACCGATCGCGCCAACCTGCACGAAGGTCGCGCCCCACGCGATCGCCTCCAGCGTATGCAGAAGCGCGAGCGCGATACAGATCAGCGCGATGATGCCCGTCACCTGGCGCAGTTGTTGGTGGATGTCGTCGCGGCGCACGTCGAGCGCTTCGCGAAGCCGGCGCGCGACGACCGCCAGGCCGACCAGCGCCGCGGTGTGCACGAGGATCGTGGTCATGCCGAGCAGGATGCCGATCGTCCAGCTTTCCATGGGAGGCCTTTGGGGTCGGGGGCGGCTGCGGGAATGGGCGGAAGATTAACACCGGCGCCGTGCAATGGCGCAGGCGAGTGGCAATGGGTATCCGGCGGCCGCGCCGGGAGCGACGTCAGACCATGCAATCGGCACGCTCGGTACTTCCGGCCCTTTCGGGAGCAACGCTTGATATGTGCGCCTGCTCAGCCTCGCTGAAAGAAACGCGATCACGCTCGGCGAGCTGTTTCCGGAACGAGTGCTATTGAGCCGGAATCCTCCGCTTGCCCTCCCGGCTCCGGGAGCCGGAAAGGGTTCGGGCGACGCAGGTATGCGTGGAGCGAATCAACCGGCCCGCTCAGGCAAAGACGAAGTACTTGCGCACCGTTTCCACCACTTCCCACGTGCCTTTCATGCCGGGTTCGATCACGAACACGTCGCCGGCCTTCAGGTGCACCGCCTCCTCGCCTTCCGGCTTGATGATGCAGTAGCCGTCGAGGAAGTGGCAGTACTCCCACTTTTCGTAGTTCACCTCGAACTTGCCCGGCGTGCAGATCCAGGTGCCCATGATCTTGCTGCCGTCCTTCGAGAGGTAGGCGTTCAGGTTCACGGTGTGCGGATCGCCGCCGATGCGCTTCCACTTGGTCGCATCAAGGACGGGGGTCGGGCAGGTTTCGCGCAGAACGGTGATGAAATCGGACATGTCGGCTCCAGACTAACGATCGTATGAGAGGCCTGTCACGTTAGTTCGAAAGCGTGGTGGGGACTTGTATGCTTCCGACGCGGACTCGTCTATTTTCGACACGGGCCTGCGGGCGGGCATTCCGCCGTTCGTTCGGCTCCGCGTTGCGCGTTGCGCCGACGAACCGCTTCCAGCCGATCGAGCCTGTCAGATTTTTAGTGTGCCGAGGTCATGAGACGATAACGGAAATAACGTCCTATGACCGATGTAACAGTGACCAAGAAGAGCAAGAACCCGAAGGCGCCGAAGCTGTTCCCCGATGAGCTAATCGATCAACTGCTTGCCCAGGTACAGAGCAAGGACGCCGAGTCGATCCTGGGCGAATCGGGCCTGGCCGGCCAGCTCAAGAAGCAGCTGGCCGAGCGCATGCTTGCAGCCGAGTTGAGCCACCATCTCGAAGCCGAGGCCGAGCAAGGCAAGGCCGGCAACCACCGCAACGGCACCAGCCCCAAGACGGTCCTGACGCCCAACGGCGAGCTGAAGCTGGATATTCCGCGCGATCGGCAGGCGACGTTCGAGCCGCAATTGGTCGGCAAGTATCAACGCCGGCTGCCTGGCTTCGACGACCACGTCATCAGCATGTATGCGCGCGGCATGAGCGTGCGCGAGATTCAGGGCCATCTGCTGGAACTGTACGGACTGCAGGTGTCGCCCGACCTAATTTCGACAGTCACCGACGAGGTGCTGGCCGACGTCGAGCAATGGCAGCAACGCCCGCTCGAGGCCATGTATCCGATCGTGTACTTTGACGCGCTGCGACTGAAGATACGCGACGAAGGCACGGTCAAGAACAAAGCGGTCTATCTGGCGCTGGGCATCCGCGCCGACGGCCGCAAGGAAGTACTGGGTTTGTGGATCGAGCAAACCGAAGGCGCCAAGTTCTGGCTGAAGGTCTTCAACGAGCTGAAGAACCGCGGTTTGCACGACATCCTGATCGCGGTGGTCGACGGTTTGCGCGGCTTTCCCGAAGCGATCGAGGCGGTCTATCCGGCCGCCCAGATCCAGACCTGCATCGTGCATCTGATCCGCAATTCGCTGAATCTGGCGAGCTGGAAGGACCGCAAGCCATTGGCCGCCGCGATCAAGCCGATCTACCAGGCCGCCACGGCCGAGGCGGCGGCAGCGGCGCTGGATGCCTTTGCGCAAAGCGAGTGGGGCCGCAAATTCCCCACCGTCGCGGCCATGTGGCAGCGCCAATGGGAGCAGGTAATACCCTTCTTCGCCTATCCGCCCGAGGTGCGTCGAATCGTATATACGACCAACGCCATCGAGAGCATGCACATGCAGTTGCGCAAGATCGTAAAGAATCGCGGCCACTTCCCGAGCGACGAAGCCGCCAGCAAACTGCTGTTTCTTGCCTTGCGCAACATCGAAAAGGATTGGAAGATGCCGCCTATCACCTGGCGGCAAGCAGTCAATCAGTTCGCCATTCTGTTCGGCGAGCGATTCACCTCCGCCATCAGCTGAGATTTTTAACCGGCCTCAGCACACGAAATTCCTGACACGTCCAGCCGATCCCTTTTTGACGACCATTTCCGGCGGTGCCACCGCACCTCCCTCGCGTCGTGCGGGCCTTGAAGCCACCGTCCAAAACAGCCCACTTGCCACGTCCCGGCCAAACCCTGTAGAATTGCGCGTTCTGCGGGCGTCGTATAATGGCCATTACCTCAGCTTCCCAAGCTGATGACGTGGGTTCGATTCCCATCGCCCGCTCCACTTTCCGGCTGCATCGCAGCCTGCGCATGAGCCGCCTCGTCGAAGGCGGCTTTTTTGTACCATGTGCCGGTTCCCCCGGCGCACTGCTGCGCGCAACGGGCCCTCGCCCGCAACCGAGCCTTTCTCTGTCACCGATGATGCACGACGATCCGAACGAAGCCGGCCTGCCGCCGCACGACGACGCCATTCCCGATGAAGCCGCCGAAGGCGCCGACGCAGTCAATCCGCTGCACCACCGCCGCATCCGCAGCTTCGTGACGCGCGCCGGCCGCGTGTCGACCGGCCAGCGCCGCGCGATGGACGAACTCGGCCCGCGCTTCGTGGTGCCGTATGCGCCGGAAGTGCCCGACTGGAACGCCGTGTTCGGCCGCAGCGCACCGCGCATCCTCGAGATCGGCTTCGGCATGGGCGCATCGACCGCGGAAATCGCCGCGAACCGCCCCGGCGACGACTTCCTCGGCGTCGAGGTGCACGAGCCGGGCGTCGGCGCGCTGCTGAAGCTGATCGGCGAACAGGATCTGCCGAACATCCGCATCATCCAGCACGACGCGGTCGAAGTGCTCGAGCACATGCTCGCGCCGGAAAGCCTCGACGGCGTCCACATCTTCTTCCCCGACCCGTGGCACAAGGCGCGCCACCACAAGCGCCGGCTGATCCAGCCGCCGCTCGTCGCGCATCTCGCGTCGCGCCTGAAGCCCGGTGCGTACATTCACTGCGCGACCGACTGGCAGAACTACGCGGAACAGATGCTCGACGTGCTCGGCGCGGAGCCGACGCTCGAAAACACGGCCGCCGACTACGCGCCCCGCCCCGACTACCGCCCGGTGACGAAGTTCGAACGGCGCGGGCTGCGGCTCGGCCACGGCGTGTGGGACCTGGTGTTCCGCAAGCGCGCAGCCTGAGCCCTCTGGCCGCGGCGGCACACGCCGCCCCGCTCCGGACAAGAAAAAGCCCGACCGGCCTACGCCGATCGGGCTTTTTTCATGGAAGGCGCGCCGGCCTTCGTGTTCGCGTCACGCCCAGTTCAGCCAGCCGCTGTACCCGACCAGCAGCACGAACAACCCGAACGCGATCCGGTACCACGCGAACACCGTGAAATCGTGCGTCGCGACGTAGCGCAGCAGCCAGCGCACGCACACGAACGCGCTGACGAATGCCGCGACGAGCCCGAGCGCGAACAGGCCGAGCGAATCGACGGTGAACGCCTGCCAGTCCTTGACGGTTTCATAGAGCGTCGCGCCGAAGATGATCGGGATCGCGAGGAAGAACGAGAATTCGGTGGCGACCCGCCGGTCGAGGCCGAACAGCATCCCGCCGATGATCGTCGAGCCCGAGCGCGACATGCCGGGAATCAGCGCAAAACACTGCGCGATACCGACCTTCAGCGCATCGAGCGGCGTCAGCGCATCGACCGACACCACGCGCGGCGGCTCGCTGCGCTCGCGCTGCCGTGCCTCGGCCCACAGGATGATCGCGCCGCCCACGACGAGCGCGAACGCAACGGGGACCGGCGAGAACAGCACGGCCTTGATCTTCTTCTCGAACAGCAGGCCGAGTGCGATCGCGGGAATCGTCGCGATCACGACGTTCAGCGTGAAGCGCCGCGCGTCGGGCCGGCTCGGCAGCCCGGACACGATGGACGCGATCCGTTGCCGGTATTCCCAGCACACCGCGAGGATCGCGCCGAACTGGATCACGACGTCGAACGTCTTCGCGTGTGAATCGTTGAAATTCAGGAAGCTGCCCGCGACGATCAGGTGACCGGTGCTCGACACCGGCAGGAATTCCGTCAGCCCCTCGACGACGCCGAGGATCAAAGCCTTGCAGATCAGGATCCAGTCCATCCGTGGCCCAACTCCGAAATGGTCGAATGAATGGGCCACTCTTCCACGCGCGGCCCCCCTCCGGCCGAGCGCGGTGCGTCGTCATTTTTCGACGATCGCCACGCGTATGCCGTTTGTAAGAATCGTAATTGTACCGGGTTCGTAGTTCACCCCGGCAAACTGCAGTTGTTCGGGCTTGAACGTGTAGATCGGATAGTTGGTCAGCAACTGCGTCGCGAGCAGGCCGGCGGCCGCGCCGACCTGCTGCGCGTACATCTGCGCATCGCCGTCGAGCGCGAGGCTGTCGACGGCCGGCGACCTCAGCACGACCGAGCGGCTCGGCGCGTCGTAAGCCAGCTGGCCCGACACGGTGAACTTGCCGCTGACGGGCGCGCGCAGGAACGGGCTCACGAAGTGCGCGTCGAGTTGCACGGCCACGCGGTTCTGGTCGGGAAGCAGGTTGACGGCCGGGTTCGCGAGCGATACGTCGACGACCTGCGCGACCGTCTTCTGGTACGGGAACTTGCGCGCGACGGCTTTCTGCACGTCACCGCGCGAGAACGTGTAGTGATCGGGGATGAACGGGAACGTCGACGCACACGCGGCAAGCGAGAGCGTCACGCCGATGGCGCCGACGGTCGCGGCGAGAAAACGGCGCCGGCCTGGCGCGCAAGATGCGGTCATGCTGAACACTCTCCTGGTTGCGACGGCCGCGTCGCGGCCTCGAGACGCGTGAGCCACGCGAGCGCGTCGTCGCGCGACGCGCCGCACATGTCCGCGGCCGGCTGCAGCCCGGAACAGCACGCGGGCCGCTCGGGGCGGCCGAAGATCCGGCAGCGCAGGTCGTCGCCGAGCTGCACGCAGCGCACGCCGGCCGGCTTGCCGTCGGGCATGCCCGGAATCGGGCTGGAAATCGACGGCGCGATGCAGCACGCGCCGCAGCCCTCGCGGCACGCATGCGGCGGCGGGACGGCTGACGCCGGGCGGACAGGCAATTCGACGGACACTCGGCTCTCTCGAACGAACAACAAAAAACGGTGCGGCAACCGGACGCGGTGCCGGCAGCCCCACCCCGCATTGTGCCATCGCCGGCTGCGACGTTATTACACAATGCAGCCGAATCGCGCGTTTATATACTCGAAAGCATCTAAAAAAGCGCGAGACCATCATGCGTTCCGGTTCTGCCGACACATTGTTCCGTCCCGATTTGCTCGCGAAATACGGCGCGAACGGGCCGCGCTATACGTCGTACCCCACCGCGCTGCAGTTCCGCGACGATTTCGACCCCGCCGACTATGCGCGCGCGGCAAGCGACCCCGGCGCGTCGTCGAGCGAGCTGTCGCTGTACTTCCACATCCCGTTCTGCAACACCGCATGCTTCTACTGCGGCTGCAACAAGATCGCGACCAACAACCACCGCCGCGCGCGCCCGTACCTCGACCAGCTCAAGCGCGAGATGGCGCTGCAGGCCGCATTGTTCGATCCCGCGCGCCCGGTCACGCAGTTGCATTGGGGCGGCGGCACGCCCACCTTCCTGTCCGACGACGAAACAGCCGAGCTGATGGCGGCCACCCGCGAGCACTTCATGCTCGCGCCGGATGCCGACGCCGAATTCTCGATCGAGATCGACCCGCGCACGGTCACGCCCGCGACGCTCGTCCACCTGCGCAACATCGGCTTCAACCGGCTGAGCCTCGGCGTGCAGGATTTCGATCCGGTCGTGCAGCAGGCGATCAACCGCATCCAGCCGCTGGCGATGACGGCCGACCTGCTCTCCGCCGCGCGCACGATGGGCTTTCATTCGGTGAGCGTCGACCTGATCTACGGGCTGCCGCACCAGACCGTGTCCGTGTTCGCGCGCACGCTGGAAACGATCATCGAACTCGCACCGGACCGGCTGTCGGTGTTCGGCTACGCGCACATGCCGCACCTGTTCAAGATGCAGCGACAGATCGACGACGCGACGCTGCCGCCGCCGGAAACGCGCATCGCGCTGCTCGGCCTCGCGATCGACATGCTGACGTCGGCCGGCTACGTGTACATCGGGATGGATCACTTCGCGCGGCCGTCCGACGAGCTTGTGCGGGCGCAGAAGAACGGCACGCTGCAGCGCAATTTCCAGGGCTATAGCACCCGCGCGGATACCGATCTCGTCGGGTTCGGCGTGTCGTCGATCGGCAAGGTCGGCGACGTCTACGCGCAGAACGCGAAGGACCTGCCCGCCTACGGCGCCGCGCTCGACGCGGGCCGGCTGCCGATCGCGCGCGGCGTGCGGCTCACGCCCGACGACCGGCTGCGCCGCGACGTGATCACGCAGCTGATGTGCAACCTCGACCTGCCGTTCTCGCATGTCGAGGCCGCGCACGGCATCCGCTTCGCCGATCATTTCGCGCGCGAACTCGACGCGCTGCGCCCATTCGAGCACGACGGGCTGCTGACGATCGCGGCCGACCGCCTGACGATCCATCCGGCCGGCCGGATGGTCGTGCGCAACATCGCGATGGCATTCGACGCGTATCTCGGCCAGACGCCGCAGCAGCGCTACTCGCGCACGGTCTGAGCCCGACGGGCCCGGCCGGCCGCACGCGGGCGGCCGGTTTGATACAGTGTGGGGCTTACGCCCCGCCAGATTCCGCACGATGCGCACCACCAAAGCGACCCACGCGGTCGAACGCCTGAAGACCCGCTCCGGCAACCCGCAATTCGCGGCCGTCGCGATGGCGGGCGGCCTGTTCTATCTCGTCGACCGCTCCGGCGGCACCGCCGAGAAGCGCTGCGAGCCGCTGCCGCTCGACGAGTTCGTCAAGTTCGTCGACGAATTCGGCCCCAAAAAGCCGCGCAAGGCGAGCAAGCTCGACCTCGCGTTCGAGGCGCAGATCAAGAAGAGCAAGGGGTAAAGGTCTGTTGCAGGCCGCCTGAAGGCTTCGCGGCCGCCCCGTTTGGTACAATCACGAAGTTTCTCTATCCCCGCTGATGGCCGACGAGGCTGCGTGACCACACCATGAATATCGAAAACGCGCGTTTCAACATGATCGAACAACAGATCCGGCCGTGGGACGTGCTGGATCTCGACGTCCTGGGCCTGCTGTCGATCGTCAAGCGTGAAAACTACGTTCCGGCCGAATACCGCGATCTCGCGTTCGCCGACCTCGAACTGCCGCTGCCCGGCGGCAACAGCAAGATGCTGTTCCCGCGCGTCGAAGCGCGCGTGCTGCAGGAGCTGACGGTCAAGAAGCACGAGAACGTGCTCGTGATCGGCGCAGGCTCGGGCTATCTCGCCGCACTGTTCGCGCACCGCGCGCAGCACGTGACGGCCGTCGAGATCGACCCGACCAACGCGAAGTTCGCGGAAGACAACCTGCGCAACGACGGCGTGACCAACGCGGAAGTCGTCCTCGGCGACGGTTCGCGCGGCTGGGCCGGCAAGGCGCCGTATGACGTGATCTGCGTCGCGGGGGGCCTGCCCGTCGTGCCGCAGGAAATGCTCGAACAGCTGAAGGTCGGCGGCCGCCTCGCGGCATTCGTCGGCGGCCGTCCGGTGATGAAGGCGCAGATCATCACGCGCATCGACGACAAGCAGTACCGTGTCGCCGACGTGTTCGAAACGTACATCGACCACCTCGTCAACGCGATCGAGCCGTCGCGCTTCAAGTTCTGAGCGGCGGAGCCACCATGCAGATCCTGACGGCCGCGATGCTCGCGGAATGGCTCGGCGACAAGGCGCGCCCCGCGCCGGTCGTGCTCGACGTGCGCGAACCGTGGGAAATCGCGACCGCGCACATCGCTGGCAGCGTATCGATCCCGATGCAGCAGATTCCCGCGCGCAGCGAAGAGCTCGACGACGAAGCGGAAATCGTCTGCGTGTGCCATCACGGGATGCGCAGCGCGCAGGTCGCGATGTTCCTCGAATCGCGCGGCTTCACGAAGCTGTACAACCTGCAAGGCGGGATCGACGCGTGGTCGCGCGACGTCGATCCGGCCGTACCGCGTTACTGATCCTGCCCGCGGCGCATCACGCGCCGCCTCGCCGATCGGTACCCTGCCGACGGCCGCACTGATCCCCCCAACGGGCACGCATTCGCGTGCCCGTTGCTCTTTTCCGCTCCGGTCAATCACCCCAACGGCGCTGCGCCGCGCCCGCGCCCGAGTAGTGCGAAGTCATGGTGCACGACGGTTCCGTATCGCGTGCAGGTGCAGGCACCGGAACGGGGAACCCCGACCGTGCACCATTTGCGCCCGTGAACCTGCACCGCGACGGACCGCGCATGCTGCACGACGCGTCATGCGCACCGTCCCGACGCTCCGCATCGTCCCGCGCAGGCACGCCGGACGTGCATCCGCACGACTGGCACATGCCTTGCGTTACTCGTTGGCCGACGCCTTCAAGGCGCACGCATATCCAACACGACAAGGGGATCCCGATGAAACGTCGCAGTCTGTTGAAGTTCGGTTCGATGGCCGGCGCACTCGCGCTCGCGGGCAAGAGCCCGTTCGTACACGCGGCTGACGCGGGCACCGGCCCGATCAAGGTCGGCATCCTGCACTCGCTGTCGGGCACGATGGCGATCTCGGAGACGTCGCTGAAGGACACCGCGTTGATGACGATCGCCGACATCAACAAGAGCGGCGGCGTGATGGGCCGCAAGCTCGAGCCCGTGGTGGTCGATCCCGCGTCGAACTGGCCGCTGTTCGCGGAGAAGGCGCGCCAGCTGCTCACGCAGGACAAGGTCGCGTGCGTGTTCGGCTGCTGGACGTCGGTGTCGCGCAAGTCGGTGCTGCCGGTGTTCGAGGAACTGAACGGCCTCCTCTACTACCCGGTGCAGTACGAAGGCGAGGAAATGTCGCGCAACGTGTTCTACACGGGCGCCGCGCCGAACCAGCAGGCGATCCCGGCCGTCGAGTACCTGATGGGCGCCGAAGGCGGCGGCGCGAAGCGCTTCTTCCTGCTCGGCACCGACTACGTGTATCCGCGCACGACCAACAAGATCCTGCGCGCGTTCCTGAAATCGAAGGGCGTGAAGGACGCCGATATTCAGGAGGTCTACACGCCGTTCGGCCATAGCGACTATCAGACCATCGTCGCGAACATCAAGAACTTCTCGCAAGGCGGCAAGACGACCGTGATCTCGACGATCAACGGCGACTCGAACGTACCGTTCTACAAGGAGCTCGGCAACCAGGGGATCAAGGCGACCGACGTGCCGGTCGTCGCGTTCTCGGTCGGCGAGGAAGAGCTGCGCGGGATCGACACGAAGCCGCTCGTCGGCCACCTCGCCGCGTGGAACTACTTCATGTCGGTGAAGAATCCGACCAACACGAAGTTCAAGGACCAGTTCGCCGCGTGGGTGAAGGCGAACAACCTGCCGGGCGGCGCGAAGCGCGTGACCAACGACCCGATGGAAGCGACCTACGTCGGCATCCACATGTGGAAGCAGGCCGTCGAGAAGGCGAAGAGCACCGACGTCGACAAGGTGCGCGTCGCGATGATCGGCCAGACGGTGGCCGCACCGTCGGGCTTCACGCTCGCGATGGACGGCAACCATCACCTGCACAAGCCGGTGATGATCGGCGAAATTCGCGGCGACGGGCAGTTCAACGTGGTGTGGAAGACCAAGACCGCGGTACGCGCGCAACCGTGGAGCCCGTTCATCGCGGGCAACCAGGGCAAGCCGGACATCGTCACGTCGATCCCGGCGTTCCTGCGCCGGCAGCGCGCGGCGCTCGCCTGATGCAGGGCGGCACGTCGCGCGTGAAGCGCGACGTGCCGCTCGCACGCCGACGCCGAACCCGATGCGCCGGCCGCGCTTGCCGTGATGAACCGCATACGCCCGCGCATCGCCGCCCGCATCCGCTTCCCCACGCCCGACAGGATTTCCCGATGCCTACACGCTTTCGCCGAGCCGCCGCCGCGATCGTCGCGTGCGCTGCCCTCGCGGGCGGGTTGCCGCACGCCGCGTTCGCGCTGACGGCCACCGATACCTCCGCGCTCGCCGGCGACGACTTCGACGCGAAGACGGCCGCGATCGAACGGCTCGCCGCCGACTCCGATCCGCGCGCCGTCGCGCTGCTCAACGCGCTGTCGACCGGCGACGCGCTCGCCACCGGCGACGGCCGCCTGCTGATCCAGACCGGCGACACCGCACACGACGCGCTCACGCAGGCCGCGACGCCGGCCGGCGACGCGCAGCCCGTGATGCTGAACAACCTGTTGCGCACGAAGATCGCGGGCGCGCTGTCGGGGCTCGCGCTCGCGTCGCCCGACGTCGCCGCTCGCCGCGACGCGATCGATGCGTTGCTGAAATCGCCCGACCCGGCGCTCAAGCCGATGATCGACCGCGCGCGTGCAAAGGAAACCGACCCCGCGCTGAAGCGCCGCCTCGACGCGTTGTGGGCGATTGCCGCGCTGCACGATGCCGATCCGGCGAAGCGCCTCGACGCCGTGCAGCTGGTGGCCGCGCGCCAGGACCTCGACATGATCGAGCAGTTGCGCCCGCTCGTCGCGAAGAACGCCGACGGCAGCTACGCGGAACCCGACGCGCGCGTGCGCGACGCCGCGCAGCAGGGTCTCGACACGCTGCACGCGTTGCAGCGCCGCGGCGAGATCGTCGGCACGCTGTTCGCCGGACTGTCGCTCGGCAGCGTGCTGCTGCTCGCCGCGCTCGGCCTCGCGATCACGTACGGGCTGATCGGCGTGATCAACATGGCGCACGGCGAATTCCTGATGATCGGTGCGTACGCAACCTATGTCGTGCAGACGCTGATCCAGCGCTACGCGCCCGGCGCGTTCGACTGGTATCCGCTCGTCGCGGTGCCGGTGTCGTTCGTGACGGCCGCGCTCGTCGGCATCGTGCTCGAACGGCTCGTGCTGCGACACCTGTACGGCCGCCCGCTCGAGACGCTGCTCGCCACCTTCGGCGTGAGCCTGATCCTGATCCAGGCAACGCGGATGCTGTTCGGCGCGCAGAACGTGCAGGTCGTGAACCCGTCGTGGATGAGCGGCGGCGTGACCGTGATGCAGAACCTGATCCTGCCGTACAACCGGCTCGCGATCCTCGCCTTCGCGCTCGCAGTCGTATTCGTCGCATGGGCCGTGCTGACGAAGACGCGGCTCGGCCTGTTCGTGCGCGCGGTCACGCAGAACCGCCGGATGGCCGCGTGCGTCGGCGTGAAAACCGCGCGCGTCGACGCGTATGCATTCGCGTTCGGCGCGGGCATCGCGGGCCTCGGCGGCTGCGCGCTGTCGCAGATCGGCAACGTGGGCCCCGACCTCGGCCAGAACTACATCATCGATTCGTTCATGGCGGTCGTGCTCGGCGGGGTCGGGCAGATCGCCGGCACCGTGCTCGGCGGCTTCGGGCTCGGCCTCGCGAGCAAGGCGATCGAGCCGTTCTGGGGCGCCGTGCTCGCGAAGATCGCGGTGCTCGTGATGATCGTGCTGTTCATCCAGAAACGTCCGCAGGGCATGTTCGCCCCGAAGGGCCGCAGTGCGGAGGCTTGACGTGACTTCATTCACCCATTCCCTGTCGAACCCGGCCGCTGATGCGCCGAAGCCCGCTGCCGCCGCACGCGCGGAAGAGCGCTTCGCGCTCGGCCTGCCGCCCCGCCCCGCGCTGCTGTCGCGGCGCGCGTGGCTCGCGCTGATCGCGCTGTGCCTCGCGATCGGCATCGGCGTGCCGCTCGCCGCACTCGTCGCGCCCGAGTCGAGCGCGTTCCATCTGTCCGCGTACGCGATGACGCTCACCGGCAAGCTGATGTGCTACGCGATCGCCGCGCTCGCGCTCGATCTCGTGTGGGGCTACTGCGGGATCCTGAGCCTCGGCCACGGGCTGTTCTTCGCGCTCGGCGGCTATGCGATCGGCATGTACCTGATGCGCGAGATCGGCCGCGACGGCAAGTACGGCAGCGACCTGCCCGACTTCATGGTGTTCCTCGACTGGCACCAGTTGCCGTGGTACTGGAGCGGCACGCAGCATCTCGCGTGGGCGCTCGCGCTCGTCGTGCTCGTGCCGGCCGTGCTCGCGTGGGTGTTCGGCTTCTTCACGTTCCGCTCGCGCGTGAAGGGCGTGTACCTGTCGATCATCACGCAGGCCATGACGTTCGCCGCGATGCTGCTGTTCTATCGCAACGAGACGGGCTTCGGCGGCAACAACGGCTTCACCGACTTCAAGCGCATCGCGGGCTTCGCGATCACGTCGCCCGGCACGCGCACGGTGCTGTTGCTGCTGACGTTCGCGACGCTCGTGCTCGCGTTCATCTCCGCGCGCGCGATCGTCACGAGCAAGCTCGGGCGCGTCGTCACCGCGGTGCGCGACGGCGAGACGCGGCTGATGTTCCTCGGCTACAGCCCGCTCGCGTACAAGCTGTTCGTGTGGACCGTGTCGGCCGTGCTGTGCGGCATCGCGGGCGCGCTGTACGTGCCGCAGGTCGGCATCATCAACCCCGGCGAGATGTCGCCCGGCAACTCGATCGAGATGGCGATCTGGGTCGCGGTGGGCGGGCGCGGCACGCTGATCGGGCCGATCGTCGGCGCGTTCGCGGTGAACGGCGCGAAGAGCCTGTTTACCGCGTACTTCGCCGAATACTGGCTGTTCTTCCTCGGCCTGATCTTCGTGCTCGTGCCGCTCTTGCTGCCGCGCGGGATCATGGGCCTCGTCGAAACCGTGCTCGCGAAGGGGAAACGCGCATGAACGGAACGGCTCTCTATCAGTTCACGCCGCCGCCGCCCGAAGACGAGCTGCTTGCCGTCAGCGGCACCGCGTCGATGGGGCGCGTGGTGCCGCCCGGCATCGACACGTCGCACGGCACGATCCTCTACCTCGAGGATATCGAGGTGAGCTTCGACGGCTTCCGCGCGCTGAAGAAGCTGTCGCTCGCGATCGACGCGGGCGAGCTGCGCTGCGTGATCGGCCCGAACGGCGCGGGCAAGACGACGATGATGGACGTGATCACCGGCAAGACACGTCCCGACGCGGGCAAGGTGTTTCTCGGCCAGACGATCGACCTCGCCCGGATGAACGAGCCCGAGATCGCACGCGCGGGCATCGGCCGCAAGTTCCAGAAGCCGACCGTGTTCGAACAGCATCCGGTATGGGAGAACCTCGAGCTCGCGATGCAGACCGACAAGGGCTGGCTTGCGTCGCTGCGTGCAAAGCTTGATCGCACTGCGCAGACGAAGATCGAGGAGACGCTCGCGCTGATCGGCCTCGAAAGCCAGGCCTTTCGCGCGGCCGGCGAGCTGTCGCACGGGCAGAAGCAGCGGCTCGAGATCGGCATGCTGCTGATGCAGCGCCCCGCGCTGCTGCTGCTCGACGAGCCGGCGGCCGGGATGACCGACCACGAGACGATGGAACTCGCCGAACTGCTGAACACGCTGCGCGGCACCTGCTCGATGATGGTCGTCGAGCACGACATGGAATTCGTCGCGGCACTCGCGGGCGACACGGGCCGCGTGACGGTGATGGCCGAAGGCGCGGTGCTCGCGCAAGGCACGCTCGACCAGGTCAAGCGCGACGACGCGGTGATCGAGTCTTATCTTGGACGATGATGCGATGCTGAAGATCGATGCACTGAACCAGTACTACGGCGGCAGCCATATCCTGCGCAACGTGAGCCTCGCCGCCGACGACGGCAAGCTCACCGTGCTGCTCGGCCGCAACGGCGTCGGCAAGAGCACGCTGCTGCGCTGCCTGATGGGCGTCGTCGCCGCGAAGAGCGGCAGCGTGTCGTGGCGCGGCACGGCGCTCGGCGCGATGCCGCCGTATGCGCGCGTCGCGGCCGGGCTCGCCTACGTGCCGCAGGGCCGCGACATCTTTCCGCGGCTCACCGTCGAGGAAAACCTGCTCGTCGGCGCGGCGAGCCGCAAGGCGCCGTCGAAAGTGCCCGACCGCATCTACGACCTGTTCCCGGTGCTGAAGGACATGCGCGCGCGACGCGGCGGCGACCTGTCGGGCGGCCAGCAGCAGCAGCTCGCGATCGGCCGTGCGCTGATGAGCGAGCCGCAGCTGCTGATCCTCGACGAGCCGACCGAAGGCATCCAGCCGTCGATCATCCAGGACATCGGCCGCACGCTGCGCCAGCTCGTCGACGAATCGAAGATGACCGTGCTGCTCGTCGAACAGTATTACGAATTCGCCCAATCGATCGCCGACCGCTACTGGGTGATGAGCCGCGGCGAGATCGTCGCGGGCGGCGACGCGCACGAGATGGAAGCGAACGGCGTGCGCGAGCTGATCGCGGTGTAGCCGGGAAGGTGGCTCGGCGCGGCGTCGCCCCCGGCCATCGATTCGGCGCCTCGTCAAACGGCACATGTCGGGCGCGCGCCGGCGAAGCGGCACGGCGCGGGACCGGCGTTGCCACGCGCTGCAACGCGGGTACCGAAGCGTATATTGTTGCGGTAGCATCCTCGTTCCCCGCGCCCGTCCCCTGCTTCCCGCCGATGTCCGCCCCCGATTCCCATGCCCCGCTGTCCCGCCCCGCCGTCGCCAAATCGTGGCGCGGCCGCCTCGAACTCGGCTTCGAGCGGCACGGCGCGCGCACGACGCTCGCGCACCGGCTGCACGACGGCCCGCTGCGCGTGCAGCGGCCGCTGTATCCGGAAGGCGACGCGATCTGCCACGCGGTGATCGTCCATCCGCCGGGCGGCGTCGCGGGCGGCGACCGGCTCGACATCGACATCGCGCTCGGCGACGGCACGCACGCGGTGCTGACGACACCCGGCGCGACCAAGTGGTACAAGTCGAACGGGCTGGACGCGACGCAGCGCATCGGCATCACGGTCGGCGAACACGCGAAACTCGACTGGCTGCCGCAGAACAACCTGTTCTTCGACGCGGCGCATGCTTCGCTCGATTTCACGGTCAAGCTCGGCGCGGGCGCCAGCGCGATCGGCTGGGACGCGACGCAGCTCGGCCGCCAGGCGGCCGGCGAAACCTGGTCGGCGGGCCGCATCGCGTCGACGTCGGCGCTCATCGCTGCCGACGGCCGGCCGCTGTGGACCGAACGCGCGCTGCTCGATGCGCACGACCCGCTGCGCGGCGCGCTGCAGGGTCTGGCCGGCTTTCCGGCGTACGGCACGCTGTGGGCCGCCGGTGCCGCGTGCGACGCCGCGCTCGCCGAATCGCTCGCCGCGCGGATGCCGTTCGATGCCACGCTGCGCGCGGGCGCAACCTGCGTGACACCGGGCGTCGTGCTGGTCCGAGCACTGTCGACGTCGATGGAAGCGCTGCAACGGCACTTCACCGACTGCTGGCTGCACCTGCGGCCGATCGTGCACGGCGTCGACGCACGGCCGCTGCGCCTCTGGCAAACCTGAGCGCGGCCGCCACGCACCGTTTCGGCGCAACGTCGCTGCCGGGGCTGCACGCTGCGCATGCATCGCGCACCACGAGCGCGCATCGCACTGCGTCTGATGCACATGGCACGCGCCTTGCTCCTTACATAACCGATACACGACGCACGCAAAACAGCGCGGTGCTACGATGACCCACACGTCCGCCCCGTTGCGCACGCACCGATAAAAATTACGTTTTCCTGAACGTTTGCCTTCATGAAACTGACTCCCCGCGAGAAGGACAAGCTGCTGATCTTCACGGCGGCGCTGCTGGCCGAGCGCCGTCGCGCACGCGGCCTGAAGCTCAACTATCCGGAGGCGGTCGCCTTCATCACCGCCGCGCTGATGGAAGCCGCGCGCGACGGCAAGACGGTCGCCGAGGTGATGCACTACGGCACGACGCTGCTCACGCGCGACGACGTGATGGACGGCGTGCCGGAGATGATTCCCGACATCCAGGTCGAGGCGACCTTCCCCGACGGCACGAAGCTCGTGACCGTCCATCACCCGATTCCGTGAGGCCCCGCATGATCCCCGGCGAAATCCTCACCGACGACGGCGAACACGAACTGAACGCGGGCCGCGCGACGCTGACGCTCGTCGTCGCGAACACCGGCGACCGCCCGGTGCAGGTCGGCTCGCACTACCACTTCTTCGAAGTCAACGACGCACTGTCGTTCGATCGCGCGGCCGCGCGCGGCTTTCGCCTGAACATCGCGGCCGGCACCGCGGTGCGCTTCGAGCCGGGCCAGACGCGCACCGTCGAGCTGGTGGCGCTCGCGGGTGATCGCGCCGTCTACGGTTTTCAGGGCAAGGTGATGGGGCCGCTGTAAGCCGCGCCCCGCTCTTCAGGAACAGCACCATGACACTACGCTTGAGCCGCCGCGCGTACGCGGAAATGTTCGGGCCGACGACGGGCGACCGCGTCCGGCTCGCCGATACCGAATTGCTGATCGAGATCGAACGCGATTTCACGACCTACGGCGAGGAAGTGAAATTCGGCGGCGGAAAAGTGATCCGCGACGGGATGGGCCAGTCGCAGCGCGTGGCCGCCGACGTGCCCGATACGATCATCACGAACGCGGTGATCCTCGATCACTGGGGCATCGTGAAGGCCGACATCGCGATCAAGCACGGCCGCATCGCCGCGATCGGCAAGGCCGGCAACCCGGACATCCAGCCGGGCGTGACGATCGCGATCGGCGCCGCGACTGAAGTAATCGCCGGCGAGGGTCTGATCGTGACGGCCGGCGGCATCGACACGCACATCCACTTCATCAGCCCGCAGCAGATCGACGAGGCGCTCGCCTCGGGCGTCACGACGATGCTCGGCGGCGGCACGGGGCCGGCCACCGGCACCAACGCGACCACCTGCACGCCGGGCCCGTGGCACATGGAGCGGATGCTGCAGGCCGCCGACGGCTGGCCGATCAACCTCGGCTTTCTCGGCAAGGGCAATGCGAGCCTGCCGCAGCCGCTCGTCGAGCAGATCGCGGCCGGCGCGATCGGCCTGAAGCTGCACGAGGACTGGGGCACGACCCCCGCGGCGATCGACAACTGCCTGTCCGTCGCCGACGATACCGACACGCAGGTCGCGATCCACACCGACACGCTGAACGAAGGCGGCTTCGTCGAATCGACGGTCGCCGCGTTCAAGGGCCGCACGATCCACACGTACCACACCGAAGGCGCGGGCGGCGGGCATGCGCCCGACATCCTGAAGGTGTGCGGCGAGTCGAACGTACTGCCGTCGTCGACCAACCCGACGCGCCCGTACACGATCAACACGCTCGACGAGCACCTCGACATGCTGATGGTGTGCCATCACCTCGATCCGTCGATCGCCGAGGATCTCGCGTTCGCCGAATCGCGGATCCGCCGCGAGACGATCGCGGCCGAGGACATCCTGCACGATCTCGGCGCGCTGTCGATGCTGTCGTCCGATTCGCAGGCGATGGGCCGCGTCGGCGAGGTGATCATCCGCACCTGGCAGACCGCGCACAAGATGAAGGTGCAGCGCGGCGCGTTGCCGGAAGACGGCACGCGCAACGACAACTTCCGCGCGAAGCGCTACGTCGCGAAGTACACGATCAACCCGGCGCTCACGCACGGCATCGCGCACGAAGTCGGCTCGATCGAGCCGGGCAAGTGGGCCGACCTCGTGCTGTGGGAGCCGGCGTTCTTCGGGATCAAGCCGTCGATGATCCTGAAGGGCGGGATGATCGCGATGGCGCAGATGGGCGACCCGAACGCATCGATTCCGACGCCGCAGCCGGTCCACTATCGCGAGATGTTCGCCACCCGCGGCGGCGCGCTCGCGCGCACGTCGCTGACCTTCGTGTCGCAGATGGCCGCCGATGCAGGCATCGCGGAACGCTACGGGCTCGCGAAGCGGATCGTGCCGGTGCGCAACTGCCGCAACGTGACGAAGGCCGACATGATCCACAACGCGTGGCGCCCGTCGATCAGCGTCGACCCCGAAACCTACGACGTGATCGCCGACGGCCAGTTGCTCACCTGCGAGCCGGCCACGGTACTGCCGATGGCGCAGCGCTATTTCCTGTTCTGACCTGATTGCCGGTTTTCGATTCATGCGCACCCTCGACAAACGCATTGCCCCGAACGTGAAACTCGCCGCGTCGCTCGTCGCGCGCGCGCCGACGCTCACGCTCGCCTACGACGCCCGCTGCAAGAGCCGCCTCGCGGCGACGCTCGACACCGGCGAGGACGTCGCGGTCCTGCTGCCGCGCGGCACGATCCTGCGCGACGGCGACGTGCTCGTCGCCGACGACGGCGCGCTCGTGCGCATTGCCGCGGCGCCCGAGACCGTGCTGCGCGTGCGCGCGGCCGACCCGCTCACGCTGATGCGCGCCGCGTACCACCTCGGCAACCGTCACACGCCGGTCGAGATCGGCGACGGCTACCTGAAGCTCGAAGCCGACCCGGTGCTCGCGGACATGCTGCGCCGGCTCGGCACGCAGGTCGAGGAGACCCTTGCACCGTTCCAGCCGGAAGCCGGCGCGTACGGCGGCGGCCACAAGCACGGGCACGACGCGACGTTCGCCGAGGATTACGCGCTCGCGCAGCAGGTGTTCGGCGAGCATCACGGCCACGCGCATTCGCACGACCACGACCACGATCACGATCACGACCATCAGCATGGTCCCGGTTGCGCGCACGGCCACGGCCATGACCACCACTGAACTCGTCGCGCTGCTGCACCTTGCATCGCCGGCGCTGCCGATCGGCGCGTTCAGCTATTCGCAAGGGCTCGAAGCGGCGCTCGACGCGAACCTGATCCACGACGCGGATACCGCGCGCGACTGGATCGCGAGCGGCCTGACCGACGTGCTCGCGCACGGCGAGCTGCCGTTCCTCGCGCACCAGCTCGCGCGCTGGCACGCGCACGACGTGCCGGCGCTCGTCGCCGAGAATGCGTGGTTCATCGCGAGCCGCGAATCGGCGGAACTGCGCTGCGAGACCGAACAGATGGGCTGGTCGCTCGCGCAGCTCTGCGCGTCGCTCGAATGGGGTGATGCCGGGCGCCGCACGACGCTCGCGGCGATTGCGCCGATCGCGCTGCCCACCGCATTCGCGTACGCGGCCGCCGCGCACGACGCGAGCGCCGACGCCGTACTCGCCGCGTACGCATTCGGCTGGGTCGAGAACCAGACGTCCGCCGCGCTGAAGGCCGTGCCGCTCGGCCAGCTCGCCGGGCAACGCATCATCGTCGCGCTGCGCGGCGCGATCGACGCGGCCGTGCGCCGCGCGCTCGCGACGCCTCCCGACGCCGTCAACACGTTCGCGCCGCAGCTCGGCATCCTGTCCGCGCGGCACGAAACCCAGTATTCGCGGTTGTTCCGCTCCTGAACCCGACGCTACCCGCCATGAACGCACCTGCTCCCTCCTCCGCCCGCCGCACGAAGAAACTGCCGCCGCTGCGCGTCGGCATCGGCGGCCCCGTCGGCTCCGGCAAGACCACGCTGCTCGAAATGCTGTGCAAGGCGATGCGCGACAAATACGACCTCGTCGCGATCACCAACGACATCTATACGAAGGAAGACCAGCGGCTGCTGACGGTCGCGGGTGCGCTGCCCGAGGAACGCATCATGGGCGTCGAGACGGGCGGCTGCCCGCACACGGCGATCCGCGAGGATGCGTCGATCAACCTCGAGGCCGTCGACCGGATGCTGTCGCGCTTCCCCGACGCCGACATCGTGTTCATCGAATCGGGCGGCGACAACCTCGCGGCGACTTTCAGCCCCGAGCTGTCGGACCTGACGATCTACGTGATCGACGTCGCGGGCGGCGAGAAGATTCCGCGCAAGGGCGGCCCCGGCATCACGAAGTCCGACCTGCTCGTGATCAACAAGACCGATCTCGCGCCGCTGGTCGGCGCGAACCTCGACGTGATGGCGTCCGACACGAAGAAGATGCGCGGCGAGCGGCCTTACGTGATGACGAACCTGAAGGCGCTCGAAGGCGTCGCGGACGTGATCGCGTTCATCGAGAAGAAGGGTTTGCTGACGGTCTGAGCGACGCGGCGGCATCATCCGGTGCCGCCGCGCCTGCTCATGGCGGCATGGCGCCGCCTTCGCCTAGTCGTCGGAAGGGTCCTGCGTGTCCTGCAGCGCGCGCACGCCGCGTTCGGCGGGCGGCAACAGTGCCGCGAGCACGTCGACCGTGCGTGCGGTCGCGCCGCGATGACGCGATGCGAACGCCGCGCCGGCCGCACCCATTGCGATGCGCCGCGCCTTGTCGGCGAACAGCGCATCGAGCACGTGCGCGAGATCGAGCGGATCCTCGACCTGCAGCGCCGCGCCGGCCGCGACCGCGTCGGCGGTCGCCTGCGTGAAGTTGAACACGTGCTTGCCAATCAGCACCGGCACGCCGACCGCGCACGCTTCGATCAGGTTCTGGCCGCCGAGCGGCAGCAGGCTGCCACCGATGAACGCGATGTCAGCCGCCGCGTAATACGCGCCGAGCTCGCCCATCGAATCGCCGAGCAACACCGTCACGTCATCCGGCAGCGGCTCGGCAGCCGGCCGGCCAGACGCGAGCGCGGCCGTGTCTGCCGCCCACACCGAGCGTCGCACGCACTTGAGCCCGCTGCGCTCGACGAGCGCCTCGACCTCGGCGAAACGCTGCGGATGACGCGGCACGAGCACCAGCAGCGCGCCGGGCGTGCGCATCGCCGCGAATGCGTCGAGCACCAGCGCCTCCTCGTTCTCGCGCGTGCTCGCGGCGACCCACACGGGCCGCGTGCCGATCGCCTCACGCCACGCATGGCCGCGCGCCGCGAGTTCCGGTGGCGTCGTCATGTCGAACTTCAGGTTGCCGAGCACGGTCACGTTGCGCGCGCCGAGCGACGTCAGCCGCTCCGCATCGGCCGGGCTCTGCGCGAGCACGCGCGAGAAGCCGCCGAACACGTCATGTGTCGCCGCGCCGAACTTCGATGCCCGCCGGAACGAACGCGCGGACATACGCGCATTGGTCAGCACCAGCGGCACGTCAGCACGCCGGCACTCGTCGATCAGCGTGGGCCACACCTCGGTTTCCATCACGAGGCCGAGCGTCGGCCGCCACGTGCGCAGGAAACGTCGCACCGCGCCAGGCATGTCGTACGGCAGGTAGCAGCGCAGCACGCGATCGCCGAAGATCTGTTCGCCGGTCGCGCGGCCGCTCGGCGTCATGTGCGTGAGCAGGATGCGCGCATCGGGACGGGCGTGCATCAGCGCGTCGATCAGCGGCTGCGCCGCGCGCGTCTCGCCGACCGATACCGCATGCACCCAGATCAGCGGCGCACGGTCGTCGCGCGAACGGCCGGCCACGTGGCCGAAGCGTTCGCCGATGTGTTCGCGATAGCCGCGCTCCTTGCGCGAGCGCACGACAAGCCGGATGACGGCGATCGGTGCGACGAGCCACCACAGCGCGCGATAGATCACCCTCAGCATGCGGCGATCCTCATGTTGCAACGGAGAAGAGGCGCGCTCAAACCAGCGCCCTGCCCTTCAGGCGTTCGAGAATGCCGAGCGGCGCGCATTCGCGGCGCACCATCGCGTCGACCGGCAGGAAGAAGGTCTGTTCGAGCATGAACTGGCCGGACATCACAGCGTGCGAAGTCTGATCGGAGAAACATATCCACACGCTGCCCGGCGGAAACGGCATCGTTTGCTGTGGACAAGTCTTCTGGTAGTCGAGGTCGGCCTTCATGCTGTCGTGCAGGTTCAGCATCAGGTGGTCGTACGCGCTGCGCGGCGATTTCGTCACGTGCAGCAGGTTCAGCAGCCATGCGGCGCCCGGCAGCTGCGGCTTGATGTGCGGCAGGAAGCGCTTCGCGACGTCCTCGAACGGCTCGCCGACGCGCCACACGCGCGGCACGCCGGCCGGGTTCACGTTCGTGAACACGCGCAGGATCCGCTCGCCGTAGTTCGGCCGCGACGGAAACGCGTCGACGTGCAGCCGGCTGTCGTCCTTGCGCCACGACGTCTGGCGCGTCTCGACCTGCATCAGCCGCAGGCTCGTCGGCGCGACGCGCAGCTTGCCGCGGTATTCGGGAAAGAGGCCGTCGACGAGCGTGCCGGCCTGCTGCTGGAAGCGCGCGACGAGCGCGCGCACCGCCGACTGCGTGACGCTGTCGCCGAGCACGCCGACGAGCGCGCCGCCGTTTGGCGCGAGGCTGATGTTCTTGCGTTTCGGGTCGGCGAGCGCCGGATCGAGCAGCGCTTCCTCGCCGCCCTCGATCGCGAAGCGCAGGTGCGGGAAATACAGCACCTTGCCTTCCTCGACGGCGGCCAGCAGTTGCTCGCGCGGCGCCGACAGGTTGTGTCCGCTCCAGTCGGCGGACGGGACTTCGATGATCTGGGATTCGCTCATGTTCGGTTCGCGTGGGTTCGCGCGTGTGACTGCGTTACAGGAGACCGAAGCCCGCGAGCGCCGACTTCACCTGCGCGATCGACGGGGGTTGCCCCGCCGTGCCGAGATTGACGACGTTCGGCGACCAGTAGCCGCCGGTCCGCCAGGCCGTCGCGAAATTGTACAGTTCGACCGTCGGACGCTTCAGCGCGGCCGCGATGTGAACCAGACCTGTATCAACCCCGACGATCGCATCCGCGCCGTCGATCAGGCCGACCACGGCCGGCAGCGACAGCTTCGGCGGCACGATCGCCGCCGCGCCGAACGCCTGCGCCAGCCGCTCGCTGGTCGCGCGCTCCGCGTCGTTGCCCCACGGCAGCACGAGCGACGCGCCGCGCCGCACGAGGGCCTGGCCGAGCTCGATCCATGCGGCGTCCGGCCACTGCTTGTCGGCACGCGACGTCGCATGGACGAACACCACGTACGGCACCGGCAGGTTCAGGCCGAGCGCGGCCACCGCGAGCGCCGCCGCGCGCGTATCGAGGCCGAACTCGACCGGGTCGGCCGGCGTCGGCGCCGGGTCGCCCAGCGCGGCCGCGACGAGTTGCCGCGAGCGCTCGACGACGTGCGTGCGCGGCGCGATCGGCACGCGCTTGCGATAGAAGAAGCGGACGGGCCACTCGTAGCCGGCGCCGTCGGTGCGGTTGCCGAGCCCGACGAGCGGGCCGCGCGCCCAGCTCGCGACCCAGGCTGTCTTGATGAGGCCCTGGCAGTCGATCACGAGGTCGTACTGCTCGGCCGCGAGGCGCTGGCGAAACGCGCGGATCTCGCGCCACGTGGCGCCCGAGAACGGCTTCTTGCGCCAGCGGCGCAGCGAGAACGGCAGCACGTTGCGCACGCCGTCGACGAGCTTGACCAGGTCGACGAAGCTTTCCTCGACGAGCCAGTCGATCTGCGCATCGGGGTGGCGGCGCCGGATATCGGCGATCACCGGCATGTTGTGCACGACGTCGCCCAGCGACGACACGCGCACGATCAGGATCTTTTGCACGCTGAAAAAACGCCGGCAGGCAGCCGGCGACAAGCATAAAGAGGGGATTTTATCTCGCCCGGAGGGCCAGACAGACAAAAAGCGGCCGCACGCCCTTGGCGTGCGCCGCTTTTCGGGGATGGCGCGACGATCGGACTCACCGTCGCGCCGGTGGCGGCCCGAGGCCGCCGACGCTCAGAACGGCAGCTTGACGTCCGGCTTCGCGGCCGTCAGCACACGGCGGAAGTCCTCCTGGATGCGCTTGAGCCCTTCCTGGGTCTCCGACTCGAAACGCATCACGACGACCGGCGTCGTGTTCGACGAGCGCGCGAGGCCGAAGCCGTCCGGATACTCGACACGCAGGCCGTCGATCGTCACGACTTCCTCGGCGCCGTCGAACTTCGCCTCCTTCTGCAGCTTGTCGATCAGGCGGAAGTTCTCGCCTTCGTCGAGCCACAGCTGCAGTTCGGGCGTGCTCATCGCGTCCGGCAACCCGTTCAGCAGCGCGCTCGGATCGGCCGTCTTCGCGAGGATCTCGAGCAGGCGCGCGCCCGTGTAGAGACCGTCGTCGAAGCCGTACCAGCGATCCTTGAAGAACACGTGGCCGCTCATTTCACCGGCGAGCGGCGCCCCCGTCTCGCGCAGTTTCGCCTTCACGAGCGAATGGCCCGTCTTCCACATCAGCGGCTCGCCGCCCTTCGACTTCACCCATTGCGCGAGGTGGCGCGTGCACTTCACGTCGTAGATGATCTGCGCGCCCGGGTTGCGCGACAGCACTTCTTCCGCGAACAGCATCAGCTGGCGGTCCGGATAGATGATCTTGCCGTCCTTCGTGACGACGCCGAGGCGGTCGCCGTCGCCGTCGAACGCGAAGCCGATCTCGGCATCGGTGTCCTTCAGCGCCTGGATCACGTCCTGCAGGTTTTCCGGGTGGGCAGGATCCGGATGGTGGTTCGGGAACGTGCCGTCGATGTCGGTGAAGCGCTCGACGAGCTCGCAGCCGAGCGCCTTGAACAGGCGCGTCGCGAGCGGGCCGGCCACGCCGTTGCCGGCGTCGACGACGAGCTTCATCGGGCGGGCTGGCTTGATGTCGCCGACGATGCGCGCGATGTATTGATCGGCCACGTCGAACTGTTCGTACGAGCCGCTGCCCGTCTCGAAACGCTCGTCGACGATGCGCTGGTACAGCGCCTGGATCTGCTCGCCGTAGATCGCGGCACCGCGCAGCACCATCTTGAAGCCGTTGTAGTCGGGCGGGTTGTGGCTGCCCGTGACGACGATGCACGAATCGACGCGGCGCTCGCCGCCCTTCAGCGCGAGCGGGACGTTCGCCGCGAAATAACCGACCGGCGTGGGTACCATGCCGACGTCGACGACGTCGACGCCCGCCGCACGCAGACCGTCGGCCAGCGCGCCGACGAGGTCCGGCCCGGACAGGCGGCCGTCGCGCGCGACGACGACCGCATCGCCGCCCTGTGCACGCACTTCGCTGCCGAATGCCCGGCCGATCCCGCGTGCGGTGTCGGTGTCGAGCGTCTTGCCGACCACGCCACGAATGTCATAAGCCTTGAAGATGGATTGGGAGATCATCGATTCACTTCTCTCAGTTGCGTGCATGGAAAATTGTCTGGCTTGCCTGGCCGCCGCGCGCCGGTGCCGCGCATGATACATGCTGGCCCGGCACGGAGCGAAACCGCTGGCGCCGAACGGCGGGAGCGACCCCGATCCCACTTATAATCGCGGGTTTTGATGACTCGCATACCGCCCATTTTAATGCCTAGCTGTCCCGTCGCCGCCAACCTGCAGCCCCCGGGCGCCCTGCCGGCCGCCTCGCGCGCACGCCGCTGCCGCGCATGCTGAAGCGCTTCGGCAATCCGGACGTCGCGAAGGCCGTCGCGAATCTCGTCTGGCTGGGGCTCGAACGGCTCACGCAGATCGGCGTCGCGATCGCGATCAGCGGCCTGCTGGCCCGTTATTTCGGGCCAGATGTGTTCGGCAAATGGCAGTATGCGAATACGCTCCTCCTGGTACTGGCGCCGCTCACTTGGGTGTGCGGCGCGGAAATCCTCGTCCCGACCATCGTCCAGCGCCCGCCCGCCCAGCTCGGCGCGGTGCTCGGCAGCGCATTCGCGCTGCGCATCGCCGTCTCCGTCGCCGCACTCGTCGCGACCTGGATCGCGATCGCCGCGGGCGCCTTCGATCCGCTGGTCGGCGCGATGCTCGCGGGCCTCGCGGTCACGATGGTGTTCCGCGAGCCGTTCGTCGGCGTCATCAACGCGTGGCTGCAGAGCATGACCTACAGCAAGCCGCAGCTCGTCACCAGCATGGTCACGGCGCTGGTGAAGGCGCTGCTCGTCTGGCTGCTGGTCCGCGCGGCCGCAGGCCCCGCCCGCTTCGCGTGGCTGTGGGCGCTCGAGGCCGCCGCAATCGGCTTCGCGCTGCTGCTGTACTACCGGCATCGCAACGGCGGCGCGC
Organism: Burkholderia sp. AU33423; assembly: GCF_002223135.1. Taxonomy (NCBI): domain Bacteria; kingdom Pseudomonadati; phylum Pseudomonadota; class Betaproteobacteria; order Burkholderiales; family Burkholderiaceae; genus Burkholderia; species Burkholderia sp. AU33423. Next base: position 419,716 of record NZ_NKFH01000004.1, on the reverse strand, counting down.
TCGGCTGGACGTTCGACAAACCGCTGTTCAGGCACTTTGCAACGGCCGGCACGGTGTTCTGGCTCGGCCTCATCTGCATGTACCTGTTCCTGAAGCTCGACCGCCTGATGCTCGAGCGTCATGTTTCGTTCGCCGATCTCGGCCGCTACTCGGCCGCGCAGCAGCTCAACGAGAACTGGATCACGCTCGCGCTGATGCTCGCGCAGACGATCGCGCCCGCCTTCGTCTACCGCGTGCAGGACGTCGCGCGGCTGCGCCGCAACATCGTCCGGCTGATCGCGATGACGGCCTGCCTGATGACGGCCGGCGCGCTCGTGCTCGACGCCGCCGCCCCGCTGATCGTCGGCAAGGTGTTCGGCCACGGCTACGAGGCCTCGGTCGACATCTTCCGCTGGGCGGTCTGGCTGTCGGTGCCCGCCGGCATCGAGGCGATAGGCAATCTTATCGTTCTCAAATATCAAGCAAAATTCGTGTTGCTGTCGAAATGGCTGCTCGCGCTCGCGATCGCGGCGCTCGTCAACCTGTTCGCGATCCCGCGGCTCGGCCTGTACGGCGCGCTCGTCGGGCTGGCGGCCGGCTACCTGGCCGCCGCCGCCGTCAATTTTTATTACATCCGTTTCAAGCTGCGACCATGACGTCCCCTGATTGCCCGACCCCGCTCGACGACGTGGCCGTGCTGATGCCGGCCTACAACGGGCACGACGACGTCGTTCGGACCCTCGCCTCGTTTCGCGAGGACACGCCCGTGCACGTGCTGATCGTCGATGACGGCAGCACGCCGCCGATCGTCGCGCCCGACCTGCCCGGCCTCACGATCGACGTGCTGCGCATGCCGCAGAACGGCGGTATCGAGCGTGCGCTCGCCGCCGGCATCGACGCGCTCGCCGCGCGCGGCTTCCGCTATGCCGCGCGCATCGACGCGGGCGATCTCGCCGCGCCGCAGCGCCTCGCGAAAGAGCGCGCGTACCTCGGCGCCCACCCGCGCGTGGCCTGTGTCGGCATGTGGACGCAAGTCGTGTCGCGTGCCGGCGAGCCGCGCTTCATGCTGACGCCGCCCGCCGATCCGCGCACGCTGCGCCGCACGCGCTTCCTGCGCTCGCCGCTCGTGCATCCGTCGGTGATGCTGCGCATCGACGCCGTGCGGGAAGTGGGGAACTATCGGGCGAAATACCGTGCGGCCGAGGATCTCGATCTTTTTTTACGGTTAATGCAACGCTACGATTGCGCGAACCTGCCGGAACTGGGTCTCTATTACGAACTGAACGAGGGCGGGATCAGTGCGACCAAGCGCCGGCGCCAGCTGGTGTCGACGCTCACACTGCTGCTGAGCCACTTCAACGCGCTGAACCCGTACGACTGGGCCGGCCTCGCCAAGAACCTGCTGCATTTCGTGACGCCGTACCGGACGTTGCAGCGGATCAAGCAGACGCTGTTCGCCGCGCGGCCGTCCGCGTGACGCCCATTCGGCGTATCCGGCATTTACGACGCTTTATTTATTCTTTTTTTCATGTCCGCCACCTCCCCGCTGCGCATCGCGCTCGTCTGCAACACGGCCTGGGCGATCTACACGTATCGCCACGGGCTGATCCGGGCGCTCGTCGCGCGCGGCGCCGAGGTCATCGTCATTGCGCCGCACGACCGCACGGTGCCGCTGCTCGAGCAGATGGGCTGCCGCTACGTGGCGCTGGCGGTTGCATCGAAAGGCACGAGCCCGCGCGAGGATCTCGGCACGCTCGCCGCGCTGGTGCGTCACTACCGCGCGCTGAAGCCCGATCTCGTGTTCCATTACACGATCAAGCCGAACATCTACGGCTCGGTCGCCGCGTGGCTCGCGCGCGTGCCGTCGATCGCGGTGACGACCGGGCTCGGCTACGTCTTCATCCAGAAGAGCCGCGCGGCAAGCGTCGCGAAGCGCCTGTACCGGTTCGCGTTCCGCTTCCCGCGTGAAGTGTGGTTCCTGAACCGCGACGATCTCGCGACCTTCACCGACGAGCAGTTGCTCGCGCATCCCGATCGCGCGCGGCTGCTGCACGGCGAAGGCGTCGATCTCGAACAGTTCGCGCCCGTGCCGCTGCCCGCCGGCGACGCACCCGTCTTCATCCTGATCGGCCGGCTGCTGTGGGACAAGGGCGTGCGCGAATACGTGGAGGCCGCGCGCATCGTGCGCGCGCGCTTGCCGAATGCGCGCTTCCAGTTGCTCGGACCGCTCGGCGTCGACAATCCAAGCGCAATCGGCCGCGCGGATGTCGATGCGTGGGCCGGCGAAGGCGTGATCGAATATCTCGGCGAAGCGCACGACGTGCGCCCGCATATCGCGGCGGCCGACTGCGTCGTGCTGCCGTCGTACCGCGAAGGCGTGCCGCGCACGCTGATGGAAGCATCGGCGATGGGCCGCCCGATCGTCGCGACCGACGTGCCGGGTTGCCGCGACGTCGTCGCCGACGGCGAAACGGGCTTTCTGTGCCGCGTGCGCGACAGCGCGAGCCTCGCGGAGCAGTTGCTCCGCATGATCGAACTCGGAACGGCCGGCCGCGACGCGATGGGCGCGCGCGGCCGGCAGAAGGTCACGGCGGAATTCGACGAACAGCAGGTCGTCGAACGCTACCGGCGTACTATCCATTCGTTAACCGGTATCACCCTCTGAAGGAGCGCATCAGCAATGACCGCGAAAGGCACCATCCTCGTCACCGGCGGAGCGGGCTATATCGGCTCGCACACGACCGTCGAACTGCTCGGCAACGGCTACGACGTCGTGATCGTCGACAACCTCGTCAACAGCAAGGCCGAATCCGTGCGCCGCATCGAGCGGATAACGGGCAAGACGCCCGCGTTCCACCAGGTCGACGTGTGCGACGAAGCCGCGCTCGCGAAGGTGTTCGACGCACACCCGATCACCGGCACGATCCATTTCGCCGCGCTCAAGGCCGTCGGCGAATCGGTGGAGAAGCCGCTCGAGTACTACCAGAACAACATCGGTGGCCTGCTTGCCGTGCTCAAGGTCATGCGCGAGCGCAACGTCAAGCAGTTCGTGTTCAGCTCGTCCGCAACCGTATACGGCGTGCCCGAGCGCTCGCCGATCGACGAATCGTTCCCGCTGTCCGCGACGAACCCGTATGGCCAGTCGAAGCTGATCGCCGAGCAGATCCTGCGCGATCTCGAAACCTCGGACCCGACGTGGCGGATCGCGACGCTGCGCTACTTCAACCCGGTCGGCGCGCACGCGAGCGGGCTGATCGGCGAGGACCCGGCCGGCATCCCGAACAACCTGATGCCGTATGTCGCGCAGGTCGCGGTCGGCAAGCTGGAAAAGCTGCGCGTGTTCGGCTCCGACTACCCGACGCCGGACGGCACCGGCGTGCGCGACTACATCCATGTCGTCGATCTCGCGAAGGGGCACATCGCCGCGCTCGACGCGCTCGCGAAGCGCGACGCGAGCTTCGTCGTGAACCTCGGCACGGGCCAGGGCTACAGCGTGCTGGAAGTCGTGCGCGCGTTCGAGAAGGCGTCGGGCCGCCCGGTGCCGTACGAGCTCGTCGCCCGCCGCCCGGGCGACATCGCCGAGTGCTACGCGAACCCGCAGGCCGCGGCCGACATCATCGGCTGGCGTGCCGCGCTCGGCATCGAAGAAATGTGTGCCGACCACTGGCGATGGCAGGAGGGGAACCCGCGCGGTTTTGTATAATCCGCTGTCCATTTTTCGAGCGATCCCATGCTCAGCTTCGCGTCCGGCTTCATCGTTTCCCTGCTCGTCACGCTGTTCATCGTGCGCTATGCGCACCTTCACGAGAAATTCTCGATCGACAGCGATCTGGCCGGTGTGCAGAAATTCCACGTGCGGCCCGTGCCGCGGGTCGGGGGCATCGGGATCCTCGCGGGCGTCGTCATTGCCGCGCTGATCCTGTCCCGGCGCTATCCGACGATCGCCGGCAGCATTCTCGGGATCGTTGCCTGCGGAATGCCGGCGTTCCTGTCAGGCCTCGTCGAGGACCTGACGAAGCGCGTGTCGCCGCGCGCGCGGCTGCTCTGCACGATGGGGGCGGCCGCGCTGGCGTTCTGGCTGCTGGGCATCGCGGTCAAGCGCATCAGCGTGCCGCCGCTCGATTTCCTGCTCGGCTACGTGGTCATCTCGGCGTTCATCACCGTGCTCGCGGTCGCGGCGCTCGCGAACGCGATCAACATCATCGACGGCTTCAACGGGCTCGCGTCGATGGTCAGCTTCATGATGTTCGCGTCGCTCGCGTATGTCGCTTTCCACGTCAACGACCCGGTCGTGATGTCCGCGTCGATCATCATGATGGGCGCCGTGCTCGGGTTTTTCCTGTGGAATTTCCCGGCCGGACTGATCTTCCTCGGCGACGGCGGCGCGTACTTCATCGGCTTCATGCTCGCGGAGCTCGCGATCATGCTCGTGATGCGCAACCGCGAGGTGTCCGCGTGGTACCCGGTGCTGCTGTTCATGTACCCGATCTTCGAGACCTGCTTTTCGATCTACCGGAAGAAATTCATCCGCGGGATGTCGCCCGGCATCCCGGACGGTGTGCATCTGCATATGCTCGTGTACAAGCGGCTGATGCGCTGGGCCGTGGGGACGAAGCATGCGCACGATCTGACGCGGCGCAATTCGCTGACGTCGCCGTACCTATGGCTGCTGTGCCTCGTCGCGGTGATTCCCGCGACGCTGTTCTGGCGGCATACGGTGCACCTGTTCGTGTTCGTCGTGCTGTTTGCGCTGACCTATGTCTGGCTGTACATCAGCATCGTGCGGTTCCGCGCGCCGAGGTGGATGGTGGTACGCAAACACCGGCCCAGTCGCTGAGCCGTTCTCGGCCCGGCATGAAAAAAGCGCCCTGCGGGGCGCTTTTCTTTTTGGCCGGCCGGCTGGCCGCTGTGGCGGCGACCACACGGACCTCCGCGTTCAGCGGTTCGACGCGACCCGTACGCTCTTCAGCGCCGGAACGGCAGCCGTCTGATACTCGGGCACCCAGCGCCGCAGGTCGCGCCGCACTTCGTCATCGGGCAGGACACGATGCTGCATCAGCCACGGCAGCAGCTCGTCGAGGAAATTGTCCGGCACTTCCCGCGCCCGCGCGATTCGCAGCTTCGGATGCGGGGTACGCGTCGTTGCCTCGTCATCGGCGAGCAGTTCCTCATAGAGCTTCTCGCCGGGCCGCAGCCCGGTGAATTCGATCCGGATCTGCTCTTCCGAGAAACCGTACAGGCGGATCAGGTCGCACGCCAGATCGACGATCTTCACCGGCTCGCCCATGTCGAGAATGAAGATCTCGCCGCCATGCCCCATGCTCGACGCCTGCAGCACCAGCTGCGACGCTTCCGGAATCGTCATGAAGAAGCGCGTGATCTCCGGGTGCGTGACCGTGACCGGGCCGCCCTTCGCGATCTGCTGCTGGAACTTCGGGATCACGCTGCCCGCGCTGCCGAGCACGTTACCGAAGCGCACCGTCTCGAACTGCGTGCGCCCGCTCGTCTGCTGCAGCGCCTGACAGGCCATTTCGGCGAGGCGCTTGCTCGCGCCCATCACGTTGGTCGGATTGACGGCCTTGTCGGTCGAGATCAGCACGAAGTGACGCACATCGTGGCGAATCGCCGCGCGGGCCACGCGATAGGTGCCGAGCACATTGTTGCGCAGCGCCTGCCACGCGTTGTGCTCCTCCATCAGCGGCACGTGCTTGTAGGCAGCCGCGTGGAACACGATGTGCGGCGCATGACGCGACATCACCTGGTCGAGCAGCAGCGAATCCTTCGCATCGCCGATGATCGGCACGACAGGCAGGTCGGGGAAGCGCTCGCGCAGCTCCTCGGTCAGCCGGTACATCGCGTACTCGGACAGGTCGAACGCGACGAGCTGCGCCGGCGCGAAGCGCAGGATCTGCCGGCACAGCTCGGAGCCGATCGACCCGCCCGCGCCCGTCACCATCACGACGCGGCCGCGCAGCAATGCTTCGACATGCGGCGTGTCGATCGTCACCGCGTCGCGGCCGAGCAGATCCTCGAGATCGATGTTTCGTACCTGCGACAGGAAGCCCTGCCCCGGCATCAGCGCGGTCAGCGACGGCAGCACCATCGCCTTCACGCCGGCCCGCACGCACAGCGTCGCGACTCGGCGCTGTGTTTCGACCGACGCTGACGGAATCGCGATGATCGCGTAATCGACCTTCATTGCATCGGTCCAGTGCTTGAGGTCGTTGAACGAGCCCAGCACCTTGTAGCCGTAGATTTCGCGGCCCTGCTTCGTGACGTCGTCGTCGAGCAGGCCGACGAGGCGCCATTCGCCCGAGCGCGACAGTTCGCGGGCGAGGCTCGCGCCTGCCGTACCGGCGCCGAGCACCAGCACCGGCTTGCCCTTGCCGACGAGCCCGCCGTACAGGTAGTACTCCTTCGTCGCGCGATACAGCGCGCGTGCGCCGCCCATCGCCAGAAACAGCATCAGGGGCGACACGAGCAGCACCGAGCGCGGAATGATCGGCACCGGCTGGAACATCACGGCGCCAATCATCACGATCACGCCACCGCCACCCACTGCCTTCGCGATACGCATCAGGTCTGGCAGGCTCGCGAACACCCACAGCCCGCGATACAGGCCGAACACGTGGAACATCAGCGCGTACACGGGCAGCACCCACGTCAGCGCCATCAGCGCGCCGCTCAGGAAATCGGTCGGGACGCTACCGTTGAATCGGACGAGATAGGCGAACAACCACGCTGCAAGCACCGCCAGCAGGTCGAACAGGAAAGCACTCAATGACAGCCAAGATGCTTTGGATCGCAACATCGGCGGGAGACCTCAAGATTTGTTTTCGGTGGCCATGCCGACACGGCGCCAGCGCGCGTCGATCACGCAACCGATGCACGCAAGAACGCCATACCAGGCGACAAACAGCCCCCACTGCTGCAGTGTGGGACGGCCCAACGCCCACAGGGCTACAATTATGCCCGCGAGCATCACGAGGTACCAGTAGATGGCAGTGCGCCGATGACCGGTGCCGGAGCGAACCATGCGCTGATAATAATGCTCCCGGTGCGCCTGCCAGAACTTTTCGCCGCGTAACAAACGTCTCGCAAGTGTTACAGATGCATCCGCAATAAAGGGCGAGAACACCATCGCCGGAAACCAGATCGGCCAGACCCCGCCTCGCCACCCCCAGTAACCGAGCGCGCCCGCCATGAACCCAAGCGGAATCGAGCCCGCGTCGCCGAGAAACAGCTTCGCTGGATGGAAATTCAGCAGCAGGAAGCCGAACGCGGCGCCTGCGATCGCCGCGCCGCCCGCCACGAGATCCGGCTCCGGCTGCGCGCCCGCCAGGGCGGCGGCCGCATACGCGCCGAAGCCGAATAGCGCCATGCCACCGGCAAGGCCGTCCGCGCCGTCCATGAAATTGTACAGATTGGTCAGCCAAACCATTCCGAAACCGATGCCGACGAGAAGCCACCACGGCGCGGCGGCCGGATAGACGACGATCAGCGCGACGACCGCGGCAAGGTGTGCCGCGAACCGGACCCGCGCGGGCAGCCCGCGCCGATCGTCGAGTTGCGACAGCGCGGCGAGGCCCGCAGCGGCCACGGCGACCAGCCACATCGACGGCGCGAGCCACAGCATTGCGATCACGGACACCGGCACAATGCCCCAGCCGCCCACACGCGGCGTCGGCAGTGTATGCAGCGAACGGTCGTTCGGAATATCGGTCGCGAGGCGCCAGGCCAGCCCCGTCGCGAGCAGCGTCCGCAGGATAAGGGTCGAGGCGAAGGCAGCGGCTATTGCGACGCCGGCCACCGTGAGCCACGTGGTAATCGCGGGATGCATATTGTCTATTTCTGTTTGTCGCGCGAACGATACCACGCGGCGGTCGCCTCGAGGCCCTGTCTCGTCGTATAAGGTGGTCGCCAGTCGAGCATGCGCTTCATGCGGCCGGTGTCGAGCTGCAGGCTGCCCGTCAGGCGGTCGACGGCGGCGCTGCGGCCGGTCAGCCTGCCGAGCGTGCGTAGCATCGCGGCCGGTACAGGGAACAGCCGTGCCGGCCTGCCGAGCGCGTCGCCGACCAGCCTCAGCAACCCGGCCACCGACGGCGCGTCGTCGTCGGCGACATGAAAGCACTCGCCCGCTGCCCTTGGATCGGTTGCGCACCGCAGCAGCGCGTCAGCGAGGTTGTCGATATAGACGAGGCTGCGGCGTGCCTCGATCGCGCCGAGCGGGAGCGGCAATCCTCGCGCGACGGCGTCCATCATTCGCAGGAAGTTGGCCCGCACGCCGGGGCCGTAGACGAGCGGCGGACGGACGGTGACTACATCGATGCCCGCCTGCCGCCCGAATTGCGCGAGTGCCTGCTCCGCATGCAGTTTCGAACGGCCGTATGGATCCTGCGGTGCGGGTACGATGTCCTCCGCGAGCGGCACGCCGCGATCGCCCTCGGCGATTGCCTTGATGCTGCTGGCAAATACGAAGCGGCGTGCGCCGTGCGCATGCGCCGCTTCGGCAACGCGCAGCGTCCCTGCGACGTTGGTCGCCTCGAACGCGGCATCCGGATCTGGCGATTCGTCGTGCATCACATGGACACGCGCGGCCAGGTGGATCACGCAATCGGCCTCCAGATCATCCGGCCACGCGTGCGCGAGCCCGGCGAAATCCGGCGCGTCATGCACCCACTCGCGAACGCCGTCGACGCATCCGCCGGGACGGCGTACCAGCGCCGTGACCGTATGTCCTGCCGCGAGCGCCAGCCGGCAGACCGCACGGCCGACGAAGCCGTTTGCCCCCGTCACGACGATGCGAGTCACCACAGCCTCCAGCCAAAGCGGTTATAGAACTTGAACGCCGACGCCGCGAACATGCGGATGTGCGCGGAACCCTTGCGGGATGCGCCGCCGCCGTGATGAATCACGCGCGCCAGCGGCAGGTAGACCGTTCGTGCGCACTCACCGGTCCGCAAGCTGAGGTCGTAGTCCTCGAAGTAGAGGAAATAGCGTGGATCGAAGCCCTGCAGACGCGCGAGCACATCGGTGCGGAACAGCATGAAACAGCCGCTGACGATAGGCGGATCCCACACGACGTCGGTTTCATTGATACGGTCGCGCATCTCGTAACTTGCCAGCCGTCGCTCGAACGGCGGGCGCAAGGCCGCAGGCAGGAATCCCCTGACCAGAAGATCCACCAGCGCCGGATAGCGGCGGCACAGATACTGGATCCGTCCCGATTCGTCACCGATGCGCGGCGACAGCAAACCTGCTTCAGGATGCGCGTCGAGAAAGTCGAGCGCGTGCACGAGCGCATCCGGCTCGAGGTCGATATCGGGATTCAGGATCAGGTGATAGCGGCTGCGTGCCGCTTCGATCGCAAGGTTGTGCCCGCGTCCGTAGCCAACGTTGCCGTGACCGGACAGCACGCTACAGGAGATGCCGGCCTGCTCGAATGCGGCAAGATCGGCTGCGAAATCCGGCAAGCCGCCGTTGTCGACAAGGCAAACGCTGATGGCACCGCCGCCGCGCACGGCCCGGAGACGCGCGCACGCCGCACGGAGGCTGGAGAACGTACGAGCGAGGAGTGCCTCGTCCGGATGGTACGTCACGATGGAAATCGACAGTATTTCGTCGACGGGGTGCGGTGAGCGAGTGGATGCTTGCGGATGAGAAGTCACGTGCTGACTATTGTTTACATTTTGCGCGTAAGGCGCGTTACTAGTGTGCGCAGGCAGGCCAGCCCGCGCAACCGAGATTGCCATTTGTAGCAATTATGACGTGGCGGCGCGCGCCACAGGCGCCATGACCGGAAAAAGGGGCACAAGGCAGGGGCTCATCTGCACGGAGCGGGCAGCCCTCGCGTGCGCTGCCCCCGCCCCCGCGGGCGGGTGCGCGCGCCGAAACGCCAAATGCTTCTGTATATAATGCGTGACCTCGATACGCATCCGGCCAGCTGCACCCTATGTTTGATATTTCGGTGATTCTCAACGCCCACAATGAGGGCGGCATCATCAACCGGACGTTGCGGTCCCTGACTGAAGCGGCAGACTTCGCAAGAGCCCGCGGTATCACCCTGGAAATTGTCGTCGTCCTTGATAACCCGAACGAAGCGACCCGCTCCGTCATCGCGTCGGCAGATTTCTCCAGTTTTGATGGGGTCCAGACGATCGAGGTCTCGAACCGGTCGCTGGGCCTGAGCCGAAACTCCGGTTGCGCAATTGCACGAGGCGAATATTTCGCCACGGCCGACGCCGACGATCTCGTGTCGTTCAATTTCTTCGTCGAAGCGCTAGCGGCTGCGAAGCAGTACGGCAACGATGCCCTGCTGTTCCCGCAGTACCTGATCGCATTCGGTTCGATGTACTTCATTACCGAGTACGGCGAAGCGGATCTGATGCCGTTCCTGCTTGCGGACATCCATCCGTACGTGTCGCGCGTGTTCTTCCATCGCTCGACATTCGATCGTCTCAAGTACGTTCACTGCGACACGCAACGCGGCCACGCATTCGAAGACTGGCACTTCAATTCGTGTGCGATTGCGCTCGGGATGAAGGCGCACTACATCCCCGATACGGTTCTGTACTATCGTCAGCGCCAGCAAAGCATCATGGCAACCGCGCGCAACCAGAGCGTCGAGCTCGAAACGCCGGACACCAACCTGTTCGCCCCGGACGTCTACCTGCGCGTATTCGCCGACGATTATCGCGCGTATCGCGCCGGCGAACGTACGCTGCCGCCGTGGTACGACGTCAAGCAGAAGTTCCTCGGCAGCCGGATGCTGTCGGATATGACCGAAGCCGCCAACCGGATCGATCCTGCCGTCGATACGTTGTCGCTGCGGCACGGCAGCCAGACGAGCGCGATGTGGTCGACGCCCGAGCCCTCCGCGGTCTACTACGAAATGTGCGAAGCCATTCGCGACGCCGGACCGATTACGGACGTGTTCCTGATTCCGTTCCTGCCCGCCGGCGGCGCGGAGCGCTACGTTCTCGACGTAATGAACGGCCTGCTGGCAAGCGGTGCGTCGAAACGCATCCTCGTGCTGTCCGGCGAACCAATGGACAAGCATGCGTGGCTGTCGCGGCTGCCAGACGCTGCGATCTTCATCGACGTCGCGGTGCTCGGCAAGGATCTCGACGATCGTCAACGCGATCGCATCACCGCACGCCTGATTCGCGCAGCGGCGCCCGACGCCCGGCTGCACATTCGTGCGTGCGTGTTTTCGCATCGCATGCTGAGCCGCCATTTCGCGCAATTCAGCGGACGTGATGTCACGTACTATCGTTTCTGCGACACGCGCGTCTATGAAGACGACGTCTCGATCATTTCGGGCGGCGCGGTCGAGTTTCTGACGAACAACATCCAGCACATCACACGGATCGTCACCGACAACGAACAGACCGTCGTCGACGACAAGTTCATCTTCGGCGCCGGCGCGTCCCGCTGGATCAATCTCCCCGCGCTGCTGCACGGCGTCAAGGAGCCGACGATTCATGCGACACCGCGACGACGCCTGCTGTGGGCGTCGCGGCTGGACGGCCAGAAGCGGCCGCAACTGGCCGTCGCGCTGTCGAAGTACTTCGCGCAGAGCGGCACCGGCATCACGCTCGACCTGTATGGCGGCATCACGCCAGGCTTCGAAATCGACTTGACCGGCGCAAACTACAAAGGGCCGTTCTCGGCGTTCGCGGATCTTCCGCTGCACGAGTACGACGCGCTCGTCTATACGTCGTGGTTCGACGGATTGCCGAACGTGATTCTCGAAGCCATGGGCTCGGGACTCCCGGTCATCGCACCGAACATCGGCGGCATCGGCGAAGCCGTGCTCGACGGTCAAACCGGCATGCTCATCGAGGCATCCAACGACATCGACGAAGCCGTCGACGCGTATCGGGAGGCCATCGAGCGCCTGTACGCACAACCCGATCTGCTCGGAGCGCTGTCGAAGCGCGCTTCCGACTACGTTCACGACAAGCACGGCGACGCACAGTACGTCGCGAACATTCAGCGGATATTCGGTATGAATGCCTCCCATCAAGAATCCCATCCGCCTGCTCAGGTGCCCGCCGATCAAGCCGCTTCGTCCGCGGAAAACCAGGAAGAACTGCGTCGATTGAGACGGGAACTCGCAGACGCGCGCGCAAAGCTGCTCGTTCATGCGCGCGAATCCGATCTCCTCAGGAACGAGTCCGTCGAACTGCGGCAGTACGCGAACCAGTGGGTCGCGTTTCAGCGCGCACGGATATTCATCATCTATCGCGCGTATCTGCGCCTTCACCGGATTCCGGTACTGGGTCCGCTGCTGCGGGCGATCATGCGGCCGTTTACAGGAAGGTGATCGCCGGTCCGTGCCGCCGCCATACCGCGCAAGCCGGTCGGGCAACCCGCATAATGAGGTTGCCCGCCGTGTATCGCTACCTTTAGACTGCTCCCCATTCAGACCGGAGTAAATGATGGAGCGAATCGCTATTTACGGGTGCGGCGGGTTCGGGCGCGAGATCCTGCCGCTGGCACGGCAACATCAAGCCCGGACCGGTACCGGTTCGGCATCCGGAATCGTCTTCGTCTCCGACACGCCGTCGGAAATCGGCACCGTCCAAAATGGCGTCGAAGTCATTTCCTTCGATGCCCTCATCACGCCGGCGCATCGCGACCGCGCGGTCGTCGTGTCGCTCGGCTCGTCCGCGGCCCGCCGCACGCTGGTCCAGCGCTGCGAAAGCGAAGGCCTCGCGTTCGGATCACTGACTGCCGGTTCGCATGTGTCGCTCGACAACGTCGAGGTTGGCGAGGGTGCGGTGTTCTGCGATTTCTCGATGTGCACATCGGATATCAAGATCGGCCGCCATTTCCAGTGCAACATCTACAGCTATGTCGCTCACGACTGCGTAGTCGGCGATTTTGTGACGTTCGCTCCGCGCGTCGCCTGTAACGGCCGGATCGTGATCGAAGACGATGCCTACATCGGTACGGGCGCGGTGCTGAAGCAAGGCACGCCCGACAAACCCCTGACGATCGGCAAGGGTGCGGTGATCGGTATGGGGGCCGTCGTGACCAAGGACGTACCACCGGGCATGACCGTTGTCGGCAACCCGGCTGCGCCGATGGTGAAACGGCCGGCGTGAACCGCGCAGGCGCACGCCGTGGTGTGCGCGTCGCGCGCCGCCGCGGTCAGTCAGGCTGCTCCTGTCCGTGCGCGACCATCACACCTGGCTGCACGTACCCGAGCAGGCCCGCATAGGTTTCGGCACTCGTCCACACGATGCGGTCGAAGTACGAATTGAATTCCCGCAGGAAATTGAGCACGGGAGGCGGTGCGTCCGCCGCGACGAACATCTCGCATCGTCGCCCCTGCCGCCACGCTTCCTTCAGTTGAGCAATCGACGGCATCGATCTCGCGTCGCTCGAAAACCGCTCGACCGGCCCGGTTCGATCGCGCCCGCCACAGAGCCATCTGGCGGCAAACTGCCGGCGAACGATATTGGTCTTCCTGAACTGGCCGACGCTGTCCGACGACGTGACGGATCGCGTATGGATCCGATGCCGATAGAGCGGCTCATGCAGGTAGTGGAAGCTGCCGAATTCCGCGATCTTCAGCGCCAGTTCCCAATCCTGGATGCCGGAATACGCGTCGATCGAACCACCTGACTGCAGATATGCATCGCGTCGAATGACCTTCAGGTGCGACGCGACCATGCCGTCGAGCAGATCGTCCTTGATGCCCTCGTCGTTCCTGAACGCAATTGCCGGATATCCGCCGTAGTCGGCCCGCCGGATTTCGTTGCCACTTTCGTCGATGTCGAACCGGTCCGTGAACAGGTAATCGCATGGCTGCCCCTGCGTCACGACTTGCGCGACACGAGACAGCGCGCCGAGCGCCAATGCATCGTCACAATCGACGAAGGCAACGTATTCTCCGACCGCCTGCGCGACCGCCTCGTTCTGCGTGCGCGAAATGCCCTTGTTCTCGCTGTTGAGGACAATCCGCACGTTCGGGTGAGTTCCCTGCAACGCGCGCAACAGCGCCGTCGTACGCGCATCGGGAGAACAATCGTCGACGCAAATGATCTCGAATGCGACGTCCTGCTGCTCGATAACGGACAGCAGGCAACCATCGATATAGTCGAAATGGTTGTATGCGGGGATCACGACGCTGATGAGCGGCGCCGCCGACACCGGCATCTTCGCGATGGCCGCCTGCAAGCGCGCGAGCTTCTGCGCGTGCAGATCGACGGGAACGGCCGGCGACGCGGCAGCGCCCGATCCGGCTGCACGCGGGAGGCCGCGCAACTGCGCGATTTCCTCTGCGTACGCAGGGTGCTTCCGATAGAAATTCTCGAACCAGTCGACCGCAGACTCGAAAAACGCCGGTTCGCGCGCGGACACCATCGCGTCGATCTTGGCAGCCGCGTGCAGCCAGCTCTTGCCCATCTTCACATAGGACCGGCGCATGCTTTGCGCGTGCTGCCGGTAGATCGCGTTGTGCGCGTTGATATAGGCCATCCGTGCGCCGCGCGCACTCAGGCCGCACCAGAACAGCCAGTCTTCCTTGGCGCGCGCGGATGTATCGAACGGCGTGTCCAGCAGCACGGCGCGGCGGAACAGTGCGCAATGAATCGGAATCGCGAAGCCGCGCTCCCATTTGTACAGAAAATCGGACAGCACGAGCGCCGAATGTGCGATCGCCTCGTCATGCTTCGAAAAGACCGAGCGGGAATCGTCACACAACAGGAAGTTGGACACCGATACGTCGAGCGCATTCGCCACCTGGAAATGCGCAACCTGCAAGTCGAGCTTCGGCGGAACGATGAGGTCGTCCGCGTCCAGCAATTGCACGAATTCGCCGTTCGCAGCGGCAATACCCGTGTTGCGCGCGCCCGAAAGCCCCGCGTTCTGCTGCGAAATCACCCGTACTGCGGGCGACAGCGCTTCCGCCGCACGTAAGTGGATATCGGTCCGGGATGCCGTGCTGCCGTCGTCGACGACGATGATTTCCAACGGCCCGCGGTATGCGTCGAGCACCGACGAGATCGACTCATTCAGATACTGCGCCTGATTGAAACAGGGGATTACCACCGATACGAGCGGCAACGACAAATCACGCGAGTCGTCCGTGCCCGATTCTTTCCGGTCAGATCCCATAACCTTCCAACTCCTTGACATGCTCGACGAACCGCTGCCACGTATGCCGCTCGTCGATCAGCTCGACGAGCGCGCGTGCGCGCGCTTCGACTTCCTGCGAATTCGAAATGACTGATTCCATCGCCGCGCGATAATCGGCGACATCCGGCTTCTCCGACAGCAGATATCCGGTCGAATCCGATATCAGCTCGCCCACGCCGCCGACCGACGGCGCGATGATCGGTACGCCCAATGTGCCGATTTCAAGCAGGATATTCGGCATACCTTCCCATTTCGATGTGAAGATGAAGCCGGTGTACGCGCGGTCGCGCACCAACTCGTCCGGGGACGTGAACGGCCCCATCAGATGCAGGTTCGCGAGATCGGGAAGCTGCTCACTGACGTTGACGACAGCCTGGCCGTAGACGTAGAAATCGATGTGCGGGCACGCCTGCACGAGCGCCAGCAACAGGTCGACGCGCTTCTCCTTGTCGAGCCGCCCGGCCCACAGAAACGCAGGGCGCTGCCCCGCCAGGTCCTGCCCGCGGCTCGCGATGCTCGCGAGCGCCCGGGCCTTCCACCCGGCGGTCGCCAAGCGGCTGGGGTTGTACACGGCGCGCAGCTTGTCGCCCTGCTGCCCGAGGCCGTACTCGGCGCGTGCATCGGTCACGAAGCGCTGGTTGTCGGACAGCAGCGCAGTCAGCGCCGGCAGCCCCGGTTGCAGGAAATAGGCCGCGTAGCCGATCTTGCTCTTTCCGTCCTCGGCGAACTGGAACGCGAAAATGCTGGCGAACAGGCGCGTGACTTCCTTGAGCTGCGGCCCTTGCGCGATGACCGCGTTCCACGCGACCTCGCTGTTGATGTTGTGGAATACGGCGGGCCGGATCGCCAGCAGCATGTCGTACAGCAGCGCCTGCTTCAGCGCGTACGAATCGTCGCGCGTGAAATCGCGCAGGACGACCACATGCACACCGTCGATCCGCGCAACGCGCTCGTCGACCAGATCGCGATCGGCAACGACGAGCAGGACCTGACGGTCCGGATGGATCTCGCGGAGCGCTTTCGAGAAATTGAGCGCGACATTCTCCGCGCCCCCCGTTCCAAGGAACGGCACGGCAATGACATGGCTGACATTTCTCACGCCATGCTGCGCGAGGTCGAGCATCAAGTGTTGCAGGCGCGACTCACGCGCGTGGTCGAGCAACACCTCACGCGTGACGGCAGACCGCAGCGCCTGACGAATCGACTTGCCGTGGCGCAACGACGTGATAACCGGCGAAATGGCCTTGCGGACGCGCCACTTCGCCTCCTGGCTCAACGGCAGGCGATGGTAGACGCGTTGTGCAAAGTACAGAAGATGCTGGTATCGCGGCATGGTTAGATATCTTGAATCATTCGCTGGTGCATGGGCTATCGGCTCAGGCGCCGGTACAGATTATCCGCCTTGCCCCAGATGGTGCCCCTGACACGATCGAGTTCCGTCTGCGCGTCAGCCAGGCTGGCGGTGAGCCGCCCTTCCCGGTCGGCCGCGGCACGCAGCTCCGCTTTCGCGTGCTCGAGTTCCGCGGCGACACGTTCGTGCTCGGTACGCACCTGATCCAGTTCGGCAAGCGCACGGTCGCGCTCGCCTCGAATCAGCAGTTGAAACGTCGCGGCGCCTGCGGCCGCCTGCGCGTCCGCCGCCGGCGCCGGCGCCGAACCATCGTACGCACCCTTCGGCTTCGACAGGCGCTCGCGAACGGCGGCAAAAGCCTGCGGCGACCACCCGGACGCGAGTCTCGTGACGAACGCTGTCAGTTCGCCATTGAAGAACAGATGCGGCGGAATCCTGAACGTGTCCTCGTGACGGTCGTACACGCGCAGCATCTCGATCAGCTCCAGGAACCGCCGCCAGTCGCCGTCAATCTCGAAGAAGCGCCCGACGAACGACTCCATGCTCTTGCGGAGCAGGTCGAAGCGCTCGATCCGCTCGAGGTACGGGTGCACGACGCCGCCGGAGATATCCGCATACTCCCACATCAGCGCATCGCGATTGCGATGCGTCACGTTGCCGCCGTGCGCACGGTAGAGGAGGAGCGCGTCCTTCATCACATGAAACCGGGCGCCGCCGGCGAGCGAACGAAGCCAGAAATCCCAGTCTGGCGAGTAGGTCAGGTCCTCCCGGAAAAAGCCGATCCGGTCGTGCGTGGACTTCCTGACCAGCACGGTCGAATGGCACAGGTGGTTCTCCCACACCCAGCTGTCGGGCGCATTCAGGTCGAGATCCTGATTGAACCACGGCGCATAAAAGCATTTGTCGGGGTCGACCGGCTGGCTCGACGCATCGATCTCAGCCATGAAGCTGCCGCAGATATCGACATCCGGATGGGCGTCCATGAACGCAACCTGCGCGGCAAGCTTCTCGGGCGCGAACACATCGTCGGAATCCAGGCTCGCGATGAATTCTCCGGACGCGAGGCGCAGCGCCGTGTTGTACGCCGCGCACGCGCCCTGGTTGCGCTCCTGGCGCACCGCGCGAATCCGCGGGTCATCGAACTGCTGGATGACCTCCCAGGAATCGTCTGTCGAACAGTCGTCGACAATGATCAGTTCCCACGACGCGTACGTCTGGGACAGCACCGACCGGATCGTCTCCCCGATGAATCTGCCGTAGTTGTAAGACGTCGTGAGAACGCTGACACGCGGCCGCGAATCTCCGGTCGAATAATTACTGTTTGCCATTGCAGATGTATTGAATGATGTCGACGATGCGATTCGCCCCGTCTTCCCCGAGTTCACCGTACAGCGGCAACGCCAGCACTTCGCGCGACACGCGCGTCGCAATCGGCAATCTTCCAGGATCGGCGCTCGGTAGCGCGCGATAACAATTGTGCTCACTGCAAAGCGGGTAGAAATAGCGCCGCGAAAACACGTTGAACTGCTTCAGCATGTCGTACAACCGATCGCGCGACACGCCGCATGCCTGCGGGTTCACGCGCACGATGAAATACTGCATGCTATGGCCGATGTTCGGAGGCAGCCGGAAGCACGTGATGCCGGGAATCTCGTCCAGGCGGCTCAGGTAAACCTGGGCAACGCGCTGCCGCGCGGCATGCTCGGCATCGTAATGGGCGAGATTGACGAGACCCAGTGCCGCCTGTACTTCGTTCATCTTGCCGTTGGTACCCGGCATGATGACTTCGGTCTCGTTCAAGATGCCGAAATTCTTTAGCAGATCGACGCGCCGCTTCATCGCCTCGTCAGCCATTGCCAGCCCGCCGCCTTCGGCCGAGTGGAACAGCTTCGTCGCGTGGAAGCTGTACATCGTCGCGTCGCCGAACTCGGCGACCGGCTTGCCGTCGATTTCCGTGCCGAACGCGTGCGCGCCGTCGTAGAGCACCTTGACGCCGTACTGCTCGCGAATGCGCTCGAACGCGTTCACGTCGCACGGCATCCCGTATACATGCACGCCGAGCACACCCGTCGTGCGCGGCGTGATCAGCGCTTCGGCCACCGCCGGGTCGATGGTCAGCGTTTCCTCATCGATGTCGCAGAACACCGGCGTCACGTTGTTCCAGTGCAGCACATGCGGCGTCGCGGGAAACGTAAACGGCGTCGTGATGACTTCTCCGGCGAGCCGCAGCGCCTGGCAAGCGACGAGCAGTGCGCTCGTCCCGTTGTTGAACAGCGAGAAGTGCCGGGCACCGAGCCGCTTCGCGAGCGCTGCCTCCAGCGCGGCGTGCTTCGCACCGCCGTTCGTCAGCCACGCGCTGTCCCAGATGTCTTCCAGCTGCGACGTGAACTCGCCGAGCGGCGGCAACATCGGTTTCGTCACGTAGATCGGATTGGCGAAACCATCCGGCTTTTGTCTCATAGGGCACTCCTGATTGATTCCTCGTGCGGATCCGCACGCCGGCCCCGGCGCCGGATCCGCTGCCGGCCAACGCTGCGTCAGGCTACCGTCTTCGACAACAGCCGCGTCTGGACCTTGTTGTCGAAATGTACGGCGCCATAAAGCGGCAGATAGGTGCCGCGCGAGACGTTGAATTGCACGGCGATCGGCACATGATCGCACGTGTCGACCTGGCCGATGCTCAGGTCGGTCGGCACCGACGTGGCGGCGCTGATGCTGTAGTCGCCGCCGCGCAGCGATACCTTGAACGTCCAGTCGACCACGTGGACTTCGCCCGCATGCACGTCGTACAAATGCGCGTGCTCGAGGCCGGTGTCCGAGTACGCGATATCGAACCCGTTCTTGTCGCGCAGGTGATAGCCGAATGCCAGCAGCGGCAAGTCTTCCTCGACGCTCACGACCATTCTCAGCGTCACGGTGTCGCCGTAGGTAACCTGGCGCGTCGCGCGCCCCTGCTCGTTCAGCAGTTGCACGTTGACGAAGCTCGCGCGGCCGTTGCGGATCCGCTGAAACGCCGCCTGCTTCTGGAACTCGTCCGCGCCGTCGTTGAGGTCGGCGTCGAGCTCGGCGATCTGCGTCGACGGCGCCTCGTCGTCGGCAATCACGTGCTGCTTCTTGCGGACATAGGACGAGTAATACGATTCGATCACATGGTCCGTCGATCCGACGGCAAGCATGTTGCCGTGATCGAGCAGGATCGCGCGGTTGCACAGTGCCTTCACCGAACCCGGGTCGTGGCTGACGAACAGCAGCGTCGTGCCGCGATCCATCAACTTCTTCATCACGGCCATGCACTTCGCCTGGAACAGCGCGTCGCCGACCGACAGCGCCTCGTCGACGATCAGGATGTCCGGATTGACGTGGATCGCGACCGAAAATGCGAGGCGCACGTACATGCCCGACGAGTACGTCTTCAGCGGCTGGTTGACGAAATCGCCGATCTCGGAGAAATCGACGATGGCCGGATACTTCTCTTCCAGCTCCTCCTCGCTCATCCCGAGAATCTGGCCGTACAGCATCACGTTTTCGCGACCGGTGAACTCGGGATTGAAGCCCGACCCGAGCTCGAGCAGCGCGGCAACCTTACCGTTCGTTTCGACGTTGCCGGCGCTCGGCGCGAGCGTCCCCGAGATCACCTGGAGCAGCGTGGACTTGCCGGAGCCGTTGTGGCCGACAATCCCCACCGTCTCACCGCGCGCGATATCGAACGAGACATCGCGCAACGCCCAGAATTCCCGGTAATACTGCTTGCGGGAGCCGAACAGCATCTGCATCAGGCGTGCGCGCGGGTTATCGTAAATATGAAAGACCTTGCTTAGATCCTTCACGCTGACTGCAAGATCAGAGGACATCTGCGAATCCTTTCCGCGTGCGATTAAACCATTGGTAGCCCAGTACCGCGACGCCGACACTGACGATCACCATCACCAACACACCGGTCCAGCTCGGCACGCCTCCAAAGATCACGACGTTGCGGCTTTGCTCGATGACGAACGCGAGCGGATTCATTCCGACGATACGCTGGTAACTGGCCGGCAACGAGCTCACCGGATAAAACACCGGCGTCAGGAACATCAGCACCGTCGTCACGAGCCCGATCGACTGGCCGATGTCCTGGATAAACACGCCCAGCGACGCCAGGAACCAGCAGACACCGAGGGTGAACAGGATGAACGGCAATACGATCAGCGGGAAATAGAGGATCGTGAGATGCACCTGGAAACCCAGCACGAGCATCGCGAGCACCAGCACGCAGAAGCTGATCGCGGCATGGAACAGCGCGACAAGCAATGCGACGACAGGCAGCACCTCGAGCGGGAACACGACCTTCTTCACGTAGTTCGCGTTACTGATGATCAGTGATGGCGCACGGTTCACGGCTTCCGAGAACACCTGAAACATGATCATCCCGACGAATAGCACGACTGCAAATTCCGTCTTCGAATCGGATCCGGTATTCCAGCGCGCCTTGAAAATCACGCTGAACACGAACGTATAGACGGTCAGCAGCAGCAGCGGGTTGAAGAACGACCACAGCAGGCCGAGCACCGAGCCGCGATATCGGCCGACCACTTCGCGGCGCGCCATTTGGAGGATCAGGCGGCGATGCCGCCAGATAGGCAGTGATGGTTGAATGATTTCCCGCATGACAATCTCTAGCTAAACCATGCCGCACGAACGACTCGGCATGAGATGTGATGTGCACCGCCCGGGCAGGGCGGCATCAGGCATCGAACAGTTCCGCGAGGACGAGCGCAAGCCCGTCCGACCACTGCGGCCGATGCAATCCGAAACGCTCGTCGAACCGCGTATTGTCGAGCACCGAAAAGGTCGGACGCGGCGTCTTCGCCGGATACTCGGCTGCGGGGATCGGCTTCACTTCGCGGACAGACAGGCCTATCTGTGGGGACAGGCTTCTGGCGCCGGCAAAAATGGCTTCCGCGAACGCGTGCCAGGTCGTCGAGCCTTGCGCCGTCATGTGATAGAGGCCGCTCGCGAACAATTCCGCCCGCTGCTCGACGAGCGCTTTCGCCGCCGCGTGCGCGGTCAGGTCCGCAATCATGCGCGCGCTCGTCGGCGCGCCGAACTGATCGCTGACGACCGACAGGGTCTCGCGACTCGCACCCAGCCGAAGCATCGTGCGCAGGAAATTCTGGCCGCGCGACGCGTAGACCCACGACGTGCGGAACACGAGCCAGTCGCCGCCGGCTTCGGCGATCGCCTGTTCGCCGGCCAGCTTGCTCGCGCCGTAAACGTTCAGCGGGCGGACGTCGTCGCTCTCGGCATACGGCGTCTGCTTGCTCCCGTCGAACACATAGTCGGTCGAGAAGTGGATCAGCAATGCGCCACGCTTCCGGGTGGCACGCGCGAGCGCGCCCGCCGCATCGCGGTTGATTGCAAATGCAGAGTCGGGCTCGTCCTCGGCGCGATCCACCGCGGTATAGGCAGCCGCATTGACCACGAGATCGGGCGCGAGCGCGTCGACATATGCAGCGACGGCCGCCGCATCGCCGAGATCAACGACTTGACGTGTCGCGGCTACCACCTGGCCCAGCGGTTGCAGCGCACGCACGAGCTCCCATCCGACCTGCCCGTTCGCACCCGTCACGAGAATCTTCATGCGTAGGCCTCCAGATCCGCCAGCACGGTGCCGGCGAGATCCTTCGGTGCGATCACCGGAGCGCCGTCGAGCGGCCAGTCGATGCCAACGTGTGCGTCGTTCCAAAGCAGCACGCGCTCGAATTCGGGATACCAGAAATCGGTCGTCTTGTATTGAAACGTCGCCGCCTCGGACATCACCAGAAAGCCGTGCGCAAATCCGGCAGGCACCCACATCTGAAGGTGGTTTTCCGCGGACAGAACACTGCCAACCCATTTGCCGAACGTCGGCGAGGAACGACGCAGATCGACGGCGACGTCGAACACTTCGCCTTCGACGACGCGGACCAGCTTGCCCTGCGCATGGCGGACCTGATAGTGCATCCCGCGCAGCACGGACTTGACCGAGCGCGACTCGTTATCCTGAACGAACTCGACATCCGCAACCTGCTCACGGAATTCCCGCTGATTGAAGCTCTCGAGGAAATACCCGCGAGCGTCGCCGAAGACTTTGGGCTCGATCAGCTTGACGTCCGGAATTGCCGTGGAAGTTACCGTGATTGCCATAGAATCTTGTCCGTCAGTAGGTTCTTCAGATATTGCCCGTACGCGTTCTTGGCGAGAGGCGCGGCGAGCGTCAGCAGGCGCTCGGCATCGATCCAGCCCATTCGGTATGCAATCTCCTCCGGGCATGCCACCACGAGGCCTTGGCGCTTCTGCAGGGTCGCGATGAAAGCCGCGGCCTCCATCAGCGAATCGTGCGTGCCCGTGTCGAGCCATGCGTAGCCGCGCCCCATGATCTCCACTTGCAGCTTGCCTGCCGCGAGATAACGGGAATTGACGTCGGTGATTTCGAGCTCGCCGCGCGCTGACGGCTTGATGTCAGCCGCAATGTCGCACACGTCGTTGTCGTAGAAATAGAGACCGGTCACGGCGTAGCGGGAGCGCGGCTGGGCCGGCTTCTCCTCGATCGACATCGCGCGCATCTGGTCGTCGAATTCGACGATGCCGTAGCGCTCCGGATCCTGCACGTGATAGGCAAACACGGTCGCGCTGTCGGTACGCCCATTCGCCGCGTGAAGCTGCTTCGCGAGATCGTGACCGTGGAAGATGTTGTCGCCGAGCACCAGTGCGCTCGGATCGTTACCGATGAAATCCCGCCCGATGATGAACGCCTGCGCGAGCCCGTCGGGCGACGGCTGGACCGCGTACTGCAGGTTCATCCCCCACTTCGAGCCGTCGCCCAGCAACGCCTCGAAGCGCGGCGTGTCCGCCGGCGTCGAAATGACCAGCACGTCGCGAATTCCCGCGAGCATCAACGTCGAAAGCGGGTAGTAAATCATCGGCTTGTCGTACACCGGCAGCAGCTGCTTCGACACCGAGTGGGTAATCGGATACAGCCGCGTGCCCGAGCCGCCGGCGAGAATAATGCCTTTACGTGCCATCGATCAGATCCTCACGTGCGTTGCGCATAGTTCGTTTCGACCCACTTGCGGTAATCGCCGGACACGACCTCGTCCACCCATCCCTGATTGTCGAGATACCAGCGCACGGTCTTCGCGAGCCCGGTCTCGAACGTTTCGGCCGGCTTCCAGCCAAGCTCGCGCTCGAGCTTGCGCGCATCGATCGCATAGCGGCGATCATGGCCCGGGCGGTCCGTCACGTACGTGATCAGATCGCGGTACGAGCCCGTCGCCTTCGGCCGCGCCGCGTCGAGCAGATCACAGAGCGTGTGCACGACGTCGAGGTTCTTCTTCTCGTTCCAGCCGCCGATGTTGTACGTCTCGCCCGGCACGCCGCGCGCAAGCACTTCGCGGATCGCACTGCAGTGATCGCCGACGTACAGCCAGTCGCGCACGTTCTGGCCGTCGCCGTAGACCGGCAGCGGCTTGCCGGCGAGCGCATTTGCGATCATCAGCGGGATCAGTTTCTCCGGGAACTGGTACGGACCGTAGTTGTTCGAGCAGTTCGTTGTGAGCGTCGGCAGGCCGTACGTGTGATGATACGCACGCACCAGATGGTCGGAGCCGGCCTTTGTCGCCGAATAGGGGCTGTTCGGGGCGTAAGGCGTCGTTTCCGAGAACTGGGGGTCGGTCGCGGACAGCGACCCGAACACCTCGTCGGTCGACACGTGCAGGAAGCGGAATGCTGCCTTGTTCGCGTCGTTCAGGCCATTCCAGTACGTACGCGCTGCTTCGAGCAGCGTGAACGTGCCGACGACGTTGGTCTGCACGAAATCGGCCGGCCCGTGGATCGAGCGGTCGACGTGGCTCTCGGCGGCAAAATGGATCACGGCGCGCGGCCGATGCTCGGCAAACAGCGCATCGAGTGCCGCGCGATCGCAGATATCGACACGAGCGAACACATGATCCGGATTCCCGTCGAGCGGTGCCAGCGTCCGCAGATTGCCCGCATAGGTCAGCTTGTCGACGTTGAGCACGGCTTCGTCCGAGACGCCCATCCAGTCGAGTACAAAGTTGGCACCGATAAAACCCGCGCCGCCGGTAACCAGGATCATGAAACGTCCTCTAGTAATAATGTGCGGCGCGCCAGGCAGGCGCTCGTCGCACTTCTTGTCATGTCACAGTGGCCGAGTCTCGGCCGATCAGGCCCGGCATTTTAACCGGTCGTCATACCAGCAAAGTCACGAGATGTTAATTTCAGAGTGAAAATGTCAATTATAGGAATCCAGCCGGTGCCAACTCCATGCTGCTAACAACTTGATACAGCGCGAGGACCCTTTTCGCCACGAAGAATCGCATGCCTGGCGGGCCGCCCGATGTGGAACAGCCATGGCGCTACCTTATATTCATACGATTCTCCCCAGTTCACCCCGTTTCGGCACGATCTGACCCTCATGCTTCCCGCCCCCATCGCCATCGGCGACATCCAAGGCTGTCATTCCGCCTTCCAGTCTTTGTTAGAAAAGCTTTCAGCCCCCGCCGACACGCCCCTCTGGATCGCCGGCGACGTCGTCAACCGCGGCCCGGACTCCCTCGCCGCGCTGCGCGCACTCGTCGACCTCGGCCCGCGCGCGACCGTCGTGCTCGGCAATCACGACCTGCACCTGCTCGCGGTCTCCGCCGGCCTGCGCACCGAACGCCCGGGCGACACCATCGGCGAGATCCTCGACGCGCCCGACGCCGATGCGCTGCTCGACTGGGTCCGTCACCGCCCGTTCGTGCATGCGGAGAACGGGATGCTGCTCGTGCATGCGGGCGTGCTGCCGCAGTGGGATGCGACCCTCGTGCTGGAACTCGCCGACGAACTGCAGCGGGCACTGCGCGCGCCGGACTGGCGCGACACGCTGCAGCACCTGTACGGGAACGAACCGAACCAGTGGCATCCGAACCTGAAGAAACGCGACCGGATGCGGGTGGCATTCAATGCGTTCACGCGCGTACGCTTCTGCACGCCCGACGGTGCGATGGACTTCAAGGCGAACGGCGGCCCCGGCAGCGCGCCGCCTGGCTACCTGCCGTGGTTCGACGTACCGGGGCGCCGCACGGAGGACGTGACGGTCGTGTTCGGCCACTGGGCCGCGCTCGGCCTGATGGTGCGCGAGAACGTCATCGCGCTCGATTCAGGGTGTGTGTGGGGGAACCAGCTGTCGGCCGTACGGCTGACGGCCGATCCGGCGCAGCGCACGGTCACGCAGGTGCAATGCGAAGCGTGCCGCGCGCCGGGCGGAGAGTGATTAAAGGCTGACCCGCGTCGCCTGAACGCGCGTCAACCCTCACGCCCCGGCACGGGTGCGTCAGCCGCCTCGTCGCCTGCCGCACCGGCACCGAGTTCCGTCGCTGGATACGCATGCTTCTGCAATTCCGCGAGCGACTCGGCCGTCGGCTTGCCAACCTTCTCCTGCAGCTTTGCAAGCGCAGCCGCGATCGCATCGCGCGCCGCCGCGGACGTCGCCCGCCGGTCGCCGCCCGGCGCGATGGGTTCGCACACGTAAAGGTGCGCGACGAGCGGGCCGCCGCGCAACACCATGTCGAGCGACGTGCCGAGCGCCAGTTCGCCCGTGTAGGCCGGCGCGACCGACTGCCGCCGCTGCGCGTCCTCGTACATCAGGCAGATCGGCTGCACCGCGCAGCCGGCCGATACCGCGGCCTGGAACAGGTTCGCGTGGAACGGCAGCAGCTCCTGCCCGTCGGTCGTCGTCCCTTCCGGAAACACGCACATCAGCCCGCCGTTGCGCAGGCGCTCGGCCATCTCGTGCATGACGCGCATCGCCTCGGTGCGCTTCTCGCGCTGCAGGAACACGGTGTCGAGCTTCTCGGCGAGCCAGCCGACCACCGGCCACTGCCGCACCTCGGCCTTCGACACGAACGGCGTCGGCCGCCACGCGTTGACCGTGTAGATGTCGAGCCACGACACGTGATTGCCGACCACGAGCGCGCTCGCGTCGAGCCGCGCGCTGTCGTTATGGACGACGAGGCGCATCCCGCAGATCCGCAGCAGCTTGAGCGACCAGCGGCGTATCAGCTCGGCGCGGCGCGCGGGTGTGACGTGCGAAAAACGCAGCGCGACGATCGCCATGCCGCGCAACAGGTGAAAGACGAGACGCAGCTTGCGAATGGCAATCATGGCGATAGTCCGGCGTGGTTCAGTGGCGCTCGAACGCGACCCGCCCGGCCACGAGCGTCGCGCGCACGGTGGCCGGCAGTTCGTAGCCGAGGAACGGCGAGTTGTGGCCCTGGCTCTTCAGCGCCCGCGGCTCGACACGCCAGTGGGCACGCGGATCGAACACGCACAGGTCGGCCGCGCCGCCTTCGGCAAGGCGGCCGGCCGGCAGCTTCAGCACGTCGGCCGGTGCGGACGTGATGCGGCGCAGCGCCTGCGCAAGCGGCGTACGCGTCTCGTCGGCCCACTTCAGCGTCAGCGACAGCAGCAGCTCGAGCCCGGTCGCGCCCGGCGTCGCTTCGCCGAACGGCAGCAGCTTCTCGTCGTCGTCGACCGGCGTGTGGTCGGAGCAGATCGCATCGATCGTGCCGTCGGCGAGCGCCACGCGAATCGCTTCGCGATCGCGCTCGCTGCGCAGCGGCGGATCGAGCCGGAACTGCGAATCGAAGTAGCCGATGTCGACGTCGATCAGATGCAGGTGATTCACGCCGACGTCGCAGGTCACGGGCAGCCCCTCGGCCTTCGCCTCGCGCACGAGCGCGAGGCCGGCTGCCGACGACAGCCGCGCGAGGTGCACGCGTGCGCCCGTCACGCGCATCAGTTCGAAGATCGTGTGCAGCGCGATCGTCTCGGCCGCGACCGGCACGCCGGACAGCCCGAGCCGCGACGCCAGCGCACCGCTCGCGGCGACACCGCCGCGGCCGATGAAGGCGTCTTGCGGGCGCAGCCACGTGGTGTAGTCGTAGGTGCTCGCGTACTGCAGCGCACGCAGCAGCACCTGCGTGTCGCGCACCGGCACGTTGGCATGCGTGAAGCCGACGCAACCGGACTCGGTCAGCGCGACCATCTCGGTGATCACCTCACCCTTGAGGCCGACCGTCAGCGCGCCGAGCGGATGCACGTTCGCCTGGTGCAGGTTGCGCGCACGGAACTTGAGCATCTCGACGAGGCCCGGCTCGTCGAGCACGGGGTCGGTATCCGGCGGGCACACGAGGGTCGTGACACCGCCCGCGACGGCCGCGGCCATCTCGGACGCGAGCGTCGCCTTGTGTTCGTAGCCGGGCTCGCGCAGCCGCGCGCACAGGTCGACGAGGCCGGGCGCGACGATCAGGCCCGCCGCGTCGATCGTGTTGTCCGCGTTGAAACCGGCCGGCGCCGCCGTGCCGAGCGCGGCGATCTTGCCGTCCGCGACGAATACGTCGGCCCGCTGCTCGGTGCCGGCGACCGGGTCGATCAGCGTGCCGCCTTTGATATGAATCTTCATGCGCTGTCTGTGAATGCGTTGATTGCGTGAATAAGGAGGCGCGAAAGCGGGCTCAGTCGCTGTTGCCGGCGACGATGCCCATCACCGCCATCCGCACGGCGATGCCGAACGTGACCTGGTTGAGGATCACCGACTGCGGGCCATCGGCGACCTGCGAATCGATCTCGACGCCGCGGTTCATCGGGCCCGGGTGCATCACGATCGCGTCGGGCGCGGCGAGCGCGAGGCGCTCGGGCGTCAGGCCCCAGGTCTTGAAGTATTCCTGCGCGGACGGCAGCAGCGCGCCGCTCATCCGCTCGTTCTGCAGGCGCAGCATGATGATCACGTCGACGCCCTTCAGCCCTTCGTCGAGGTTGTGGAACACCTTCACGCCCATCTGCTCGAGACCGCCCGGCAGCAGCGTGCGCGGGCCGATCGCGCGCACTTCCGGCACGCCGAGCGTGGTGAGCGCGTGGATGTCGGAGCGCGCGACACGCGAATGCAGGATGTCGCCGACGATCGCCACGCGCAGCTTCGTGAAGTCGCGCTTGTAGTGACGGATCGTGTACATGTCGAGCAGGCCCTGCGTCGGGTGCGCATGGCGGCCGTCGCCGGCGTTGATCACGTGCACGTGCGGTGCGCAGTGCTCGGCGATCAGGTACGGCGCGCCGCTCGACGCGTGGCGCACGACGAACAGGTCGGCATGCATCGCCGACAGGTTGTTGATCGTGTCGAGCAGCGATTCGCCCTTGCTCGTCGACGACGCATTGATGTTCAGGTTCAGCACGTCGGCCGACAGGCGCGTCGCGGCGATCTCGAAGGTCGTGCGCGTGCGCGTCGAGTTCTCGAAGAACAGGTTGAACACGGACTTGCCGCGCAGCAGCGGCACCTTCTTCACTTCACGGTCCGTCACGCTGACGAACTGCTCGGCCGTATCGAGGATGTGGTTGACGATCGAGCGCGGCAGGCCCTCGATCGACAGCAGGTGCTTCAGTTCGCCGTTTTTCGTGAGCTGCGGGTTGCCCTTCAGGAAGCCGTAGCGGAACCGGTCGGGGCTCGCGGCCGCAGCGGGATTGCCGGTGCGGCCAGTGGTGTCGGTGGTCATGGTGTGCGTGATTCCAACTATGCAAACGGGCCGCGGTGCAAACCAGCGGCCCGGGATACGGTTCGCGTGTCGTTCAGGCGCCGTGCGCCTCGACGCGCAGCGTGAACTGCGCATCGTCGCGTGCGAGCACGAGCGTCGCGCCGGCCGGCACGTCGAGCGCGCCGCCCGCGAAGCGCGCGGCGACCGGCAGCTCGCGGCCGCCGCGATCGGCGAGCACCGCGAGCTCGACCGCGGCCGGACGGCCATAGTCGAACAGCTCGTTGAGTGCCGCGCGCACGGTGCGCCCGGTAAACAGCACGTCGTCGACGAGCACGATGCGCGCGCCGTCGACCTCGAACGGCAGCGACGTCGGGCTGGCCTGGCTGTGCAGCCCCTTCTTCGCGTAATCGTCGCGGTGCAGCGCGACGTTCACGACGCCGAACGCCGTCGCGCCGAGGTCGCGCGCGAGGCGCTCGGCAAGCCATGCGCCGCCGCTGTGAATGCCGGCGAGCCGCGGGCCGCCCGGTTCGGCGAAAGCCGTGCCGTACGCGGCGCGGATCTGGTCGAGCAGGACGCGGTAAAGCGCCTCGGCGTCAATGGTGCTCATGGTCGGACGATTGATCGAAATACTGTTGAAGGATGACGCGCGCGGCCTCGGCATCGAGCATGTCGGCCCGTGCGCGGCCGCGCACATTGCGCTCGCGCAGCCCGGCCTCGGCCTCGACCGACGAATAGCGCTCGTCGACCCACGTGACGGGCAGCCCGAAGCGGCCGTTCAGCTGGTTGCCGAAGCGCTTCGCCTGCTGCGTCATGTCGTGCGGCGTGCCGTCCGGATGCATCGGCAGGCCGACGACGAGCGCGTCCGGCCGCCATTCGGCCAGCAGGTCGCCGACCGCCTTGAAGCGGTGTTCGCGGTTCAGGTTCTGGATCACGACGAGCGCGCGGGCCGAGCGCGTCAGCGCATTGCCGACCGCGACGCCGATACGTTTTTCGCCGTAGTCGAACGCGAGGAACGTCGCATCGCGCGCACTCGCGCCACTCATGCGTGCCCTGCTTCGCCGGACAGCATCGACGAGCTGACGCCGAGCAGGCCGAGTGCGGCTTCGAAGCGCTCTTCGGCCGGCGTGTCGAACACGATGCGCGGATCGGCGGCCACGGTCAGCCAGCCGTTGCGGGAAATTTCTTCCTCGAGCTGCCCTGCCCCCCAGCCCGCATGGCCGAGCGTCAGCAGGAAGCGTTTCGGGCCGGTGCCCGTCGCGACCGCCTCCAGCACGTCCTTCGACGTGGTCATCTCCAGCCCGCCCTCGACGGACATCGACGAGTTGTAGCTCGCGCCCTCCACCGGCTCGTGCAGCACGAAACCGCGCTCGGTCTGGACCGGGCCGCCGAAGTACACCGGGATGTGCAGCAGCGGCTCGATGTCGAGCTTCAGGTCGATGCGGTTGAACAGCGATTCGAGGTCGATGTCGGTAGGACGATTGATGACGAGGCCGAGCGCACCGCGCTCGCTGTGATCGCAAAGATAGACCACCGTTCCCGAGAACGTCGGATCGGCCATGTTCGGCATGGCGATCAGGAACTGGTTGGTGAGATTGATGCGATCGGAAGGCTTTGACATGGTTTGAATTTTAGCAAAGACGCCGCGGCCTGACCGGGCCGCGATCAACAAGCAACGCCGCACCGCGCTGGCAACGGCGCGCACGGATCACACGGCACTCTAACACGCGCGCGGGCGCTGTCGGCAGCGTGTTGCGGGCCCGCGCGGCAAGGGCCGCCGGCGCGTGTTCGTCCCCTTGTTCGTCAGGCCCGTCCGAGCGCCGCGCCGAGCGCGCCGGACACCGCCGTGAGGTCCGGCGGCGCAACGCCGGCCGCAATCTTCAGCAGCGCCGCGCGCAGCATGTCGGACGCGTGGCCGTGTGCATCGAGGCCGCCGTCGGCGAGCGGCACGCCGTGCGCCGCACGCCGCCACGCGAGGCCGAGCGTGTCGGCCAGGAGCGCCGCGTGACCGAGCCCCAGCGCGCACGCGGCGGTACCGACCCGGTAGGCGGCGCCGGACGCATGCCATGCGGCACCCGCGTCGGCGCTCGCCGGATCGGCAGCCAGGTCGGCCATCGACGCATCGGCCGTCTGCAGGAAATCCTCATAGGCATGCGCATTGACCGTCACGACGCCGAGCGCGCGGGTCGGCGCAACCGCGACCGCATCGTGTTCGGCCCGGGCGGCATCGGCCTCCCACAACGCTTCGGACGCGGGCGTGCCGGCGACGTGCCAGTCGACCGTCAACCCGTAGTCGTGCAGCACGTCGACGAGCGCGACATCCTCGGCCGCGGCGCCGAACAGCGCGAAATCGCGCCACAGCAGCGCCACCGTCTCACGCACGAGTTCGGGCGGCGCACTGCGCCGGCCCTGCGCGTGCTCGCCGAGCAGCAGGTTCGTCCGCGCGAGAAAGCGCTTCAGCTCGGGTGCGCCGCTGGCGCGCAATGCGCGCACGCAGGCGGCCGCGAGCCGCCAGAAATCGTATGGATCGTCGCTGGCGAGCGCGGCCAGCATCGCATCGAGTTCGTCGAGCGCCGCGTCGGGTGCGCCGTGTTCCGCACGCAGCACACCGAGCAGCGCCTGTTCGTAGCGGGCACGAATCCGGGTCGCGAACGCGTCGGGCAGCGCGCGCAGCGTGGCGGGCGGCACCGCGCGGCCGACGAGCGCGAGCGCGTCGAGCGGCGCCTGCGCGCGCAGGTCGGCGGCGCTTTGCGCACGCAATGCACGGAAATGTTCGAAGAGAACGGGCGAGCAGGCAAGTTCGCGCAGGTTGTGGCGTGCGACGGCCGCGCGGAAATCGCGCAGCGCGGCACGCCAACCGGCCGAAGTCGGCTCGGTGGCGACGAGCGGCACGGCGGCCGACAGCTGCCCCGCGAAACGCGCGGCCGGCAGCCAGCCGGCTTCCGCCAGCACGGCCGCCGCAGCGGACAGCGGTGCGGCCGCGTCGTCGCGATGCTCGAAAGCGTCGGCGGCCGCCGCAAGCCATGCGTCGGCCGCGCGCACGGCCCCGCCGCGCGGGTTGGGCAATGCGTCAGGGTGGGGAACGTTCGCCGGTTCGGGCCTCATGGACACGCGCGCCTGTCATCGTCAAGTCGCTCGCGCAAGCCTCGACGCGCGAGCGCCGGGCCGATGCGAGGCCTGAGCGGTGTGTCCGTGGGCCAAGGGTCCGGTCAGATCTGGACCATCTCGAAGTCTTCCTTGCGGGCGCCGCATTCAGGACACGTCCAGTTGATCGGGACGTCTTCCCAGCGCGTGCCCGGGGCAATGCCCTCTTCCGGCAGCCCGGCTTCTTCGTCGTAAATCCAGCCACAAATCAGGCACATCCAGCTCTTGTATTCCATCTTAAGCCGCGTCGGGAAAGTCGGTAAATTCGGGAGCCATGATGGTACCGTGTCGGGGCCGGACTGCCTAGCAATCGCGCTGGAGTAACGCGACTACGTTGCGCTGCGCTAAAAAATCCGTCGTGCAGGCCGGATTCCGCCGCATAATGGCTGAAAAGTGCGGCCTGCCGGGCAACACAGGGCCGAAAACGCCCATTTCGCCTCGCCGTCCGCATGCCCGTCGCTTTCCCGTTTTTCTCTTGCCCCATTTTTACATGTCCAGCAACGCCCCTCCGATCGTCCTCACCTTTGGCCTGTCCGACCCCACCGGCGGCTCTGGCATTCAAGCCGATCTGTTGACCCTGGCGAGCATGGGCTGTCACGGCGTGTCCGTCCTGACGGGCTACACCGTGCGCGACTCGGCCGCCTGCGACGAAGTGACCGGCCTCGATCCCGACGTGGTCGCCGCCCAGGCGCGCATGCTGCTCGAAGACATGCCGGTTGCGGCGTTCAAGATCGGCGCGGCGACGCGCGCGGAAGTCGTGAGCGCGATTGCCGAGGTCGTCGCCGACTACGACGGCGTGCCGCTCGTGCTCGCGCCCGACTTCACGCTCGACGACGAGCACGTGCTCGCCGCCGACGACCTGCGCGAATCGATCGCCGACCTGCTGGCGCCGCAAACCACACTGCTGGTCGCCGACTACGCGACGCTGATCGCGCTTGCGCAGCCGGACGGCGACGCCGAGGCGCCGAATCTCGACGCGGCCGTCTCGCACCTGCTGTCGCAGGGCTGCGAGTACATCCTGTCGTCCGAGACGGGCTCGCACCGGCTCGTCAATACGCTGTACGGCGAGGAAGGCCAGCTCCGCGAGGACATGTGGGATCGCTCGCCGCACCGGCTGATGGGCATCACCGACACGCTGGGCGCGGCCATCGCGGCGCTGCTCGCGAACGGCCAGGAGCCGCCCGAAGCGGTTCGCGAGGCGCAGGAATACCTGTACCAGGCCGTGCGTGATGCGTTCCGGCCCGGCATGGGGGCGTACCTGCCCGACCGGTTCTTCTGGGCGCGCAGCAACGAAGATTCGGATACGCCGCCGGCCGTGAAGGCCGACCCGGTGCCGAGGACATCGCACCGGCATTGACGCACGTGCGGCGGGGCATGCCCCGCCGTCGCCCCCACGTCAGGCCCTTTGGGCGCAGCACCTCCGGCCGCCCCGCGCACGCATCGAAATCCGCGCGCACATAAAAAAAGACCCGCATCGCTGCGGGTCTTTTCTTTTGGCTGGAACGCGCATCGCTGCGCGCTCCGGACACCATCGACCGAAGTCGATTACATGTCCATGCCCATGCCGCCCATGCCGCCCGGCATGCCGCCCGGCATCGGTGCATCTTCCTTCGGCAGTTCAGCAACAGCTGCGTCCGTCGTCAGCAGCAGGCCTGCAACCGACGCTGCGTTCTGCAGTGCGGTACGCGTGACCTTGGTCGGGTCGACGACACCGGCTTCGACCATGTCGACGTACTCGCCCGTCGCTGCGTTGTAGCCGTAGTTGCCCTGGCCTGCAGCAACTGCCGCCACCACGACGCTGGCTTCTTCGCCGCCGTTCGTGACGATCTGGCGCAGCGGCTCTTCCATTGCGCGCAGCACGATCTTGATGCCGGCGTTTTGATCGGCGTTAGCGCCGGTCAGGCCCGCGATCGCGGTGCGAGCGCGGATCAGCGCAACGCCGCCACCTGCCACGATGCCTTCTTCCACAGCTGCGCGCGTTGCGTGCAGTGCGTCTTCGACACGTGCCTTCTTTTCCTTCATTTCGACTTCGGTCGCAGCACCGACCTTGATCACTGCAACACCGCCGGCCAGCTTGGCCACGCGCTCTTGCAGCTTTTCACGGTCGTAGTCCGACGTCGCTTCTTCGATTTGCGCGCGCACTTGCTTCACGCGTGCTTCGATGTTCACGGCTTCGCCTGCGCCGTCGATGATCGTCGTGTTTTCCTTGCCCACTTCGATGCGCTTCGCCTGACCCAGTTCTGCCAGCGTTGCCTTCTCGAGCGTCAGGCCGGTTTCTTCCGCGATCACCTGGCCGCCGGTCAGGATCGCGATGTCTTCCAGCATCGCCTTGCGACGATCGCCGAAGCCCGGCGCCTTGACCGCAACGGTCTTCAGGATGCCGCGGATGTTGTTGACGACCAGCGTTGCGAGCGCTTCGCCTTCGATGTCTTCCGCGATGATCAGCAGCGGACGGCCAGCCTTCGCGACTTGCTCGAGCACCGGCAGCAGATCACGGATGTTCGACACCTTCTTGTCGTGCAGCAGCACGAACGGGTTGTCGAGGACGGCGACTTGCTTTTCCGGGTTGTTGATGAAGTACGGCGACAGGTAGCCGCGGTCGAATTGCATGCCTTCGACGACGTCGAGTTCGTCAGCCAGCGACTTGCCGTCTTCGACGGTGATGACGCCTTCCTTGCCGACCTTGTCCATCGCTTCAGCGATGCGATCGCCGATCGACGTGTCGCTGTTCGCCGAGATCGAGCCGACCTGTGCGATTTCCTTGTTGGTCGTGCACGGCTTGCTGATCTTCTTCAGCTCTTCGACAGCCGCTGCGACTGCCTTGTCGATGCCGCGCTTCAGGTCCATCGGGTTCATGCCCGATGCGACGTACTTCATGCCTTCGCGAACGATCGATTGCGCGAGGACGGTTGCCGTCGTCGTGCCGTCGCCTGCGTTGTCGCTGGTCTTGGAAGCGACTTCCTTGACCATTTGCGCGCCCATGTTCTGGAGCTTGTCCTTCAGCTCGATTTCCTTCGCGACCGACACACCGTCCTTGGTGACCGTCGGGCCGCCGAAGCTGCGCTCGAGCACGACGTTGCGGCCCTTCGGACCCAGCGTGACCTTGACTGCGTTGGCGAGAATGTTCACGCCTTCGACCATCTTCGAACGGGCGGAATCGCCGAATACGACGTCTTTAGCTGCCATCTTCTAACTCCTTGAATTCTTGGGAATATGTACCGTCAGTGGACGCTTACTTCGCGTTGACCACGGCCATGATGTCTTCTTCGCGCATGACCAGCAGTTCCTGGCCGTCGACCTTGACGGTCTGACCAGCGTACTTGCCGAACAGGACGCGATCGCCGACCTTCACGTCGAGTGCGATCGGTGCGCCCTTGTCGTCGCGCTTGCCCGGGCCGATGGCCAGGACTTCGCCTTGATCCGGCTTTTCAGCTGCTGCGTCGGGGATCACGATGCCCGAGGCGGTCTTGGTTTCCTGATCCAGGCGCTTGACGATCACGCGATCGTGCAAAGGACGAAGGTTCATATTCACTCCTCTCTTGACTGAGATTGAAGAACGCTTAGGGAATCTGCCCGGCGGGTCGCCCGGCAGAGAATTGTTAGCACTCTCGTGCAGCGAGTGCTAATTATATGGACGGGTTTTGACAAATTCAAGAAGGGGAACCGGACGAATTTTCAAGGCGGGGATGGGGCGAAAAAAGCACGAGGATCCGACAAAAAATCCTTTGAAAACAAACCCCGACAAGCGTCGCCCGGCCTTGTCGATGGGGCCGCGCGGCCCGGGAATCTCATCCAGCCCCGTTTGGACACCGGGAAAGCACGGAGTTCCTGCGATCGGCGGCATTACCTCATAAATTCCGTAGCGGCGTCGATTCCGTCCGCCGGCACGCGTCATCCGGCGCCCGCCGGTTGCCTCCTGCGCCCCGCCCCGCGGATCCATCGATCCGCATCGAAGCATTCATTTTCATTACGGCGATATTTACGGTTTACCTCGGCACCAAACACATGTCGGGCTCCATCCGTAAGGAGGTGGATTACATTCAGTAATTTAGATGCGAATCATTCTCGTTTACATTGACTTTCTCATTTGAGACTCCTACGATGCGCCGCGTTGCGTTCATCTTCATGCCCTGGCCGATCGGTGCCGAGCATCCGGACAGCGACCGACAAGCAGGACTCCACACTAATTAGAACCACGGATTTGATATGAAGTTTGCGTCGTTCGAGGGAGACAACCTCCGGGCCCGGATGCGCCCCGCCGCGTGCGCGGCCATCCTCGCGTGTGCATCGTTCGCGAGCGGCGCGGCTTTCGCCGACGTGCCGGTCGACGCACAGCCCGAAGCCCCCGAGGCCGACCTGGCGATCCAGGCGAAGCCGACCAACATGTGGACCGGCATCTGGACGCGCCAGAGCCTGCTCGGCGACATGGGCGGCATCCGCCCGTGGCTCGGCAAGTACGGCGCGACGCTGCAGATCACCGAAACCAGCGAATACCTCGCGAACCTGCGCGGCGGCCTGAACCGCGGCGGCGCGTACGACGGCTTGACGACGGCCACCTTGACGGTCGACACGCAGAAGGCAATCGGCCTGCCTGGCGGCACGTTCAACGTCAGCGCACTGCAGATCCACGGCACCAACCTGAGTGCGCGGAACCTCGGCACGCTCAACACCGCGAGCGGCATCGAGGCGCAGGGCACGACGCGCCTGTGGGAGCTGTGGTACCAGCAGTCGTTCCTCGACAAGCGCGTCGACGTGAAGATCGGCCAGCAGAGCCTGGACCAGGAATTCATGGTCAGCACGTATGCGAACACGTTCGTCAACACGATGTTCGGCTGGCCCGCGCTGCCGTCGTACGACCTGCCGAACGGCGGCCCCGCGTATCCGCTCGCGGGCCTCGGCGTGCGCGTGCGCGCGCAGCTCACGCCGAAACTCACCGCGCTCGCAGGCGTGTTCGACGGCGACCCGCTCGGCAACAACCCGAACAACCTCAGCGGCACCAACTTCAACCTGCACAACGGCGCGCTCTATATCGGCGAACTGCAGTACGCGCTGAACCAGCCGTCGGACGGCGAAATGGACACCGGCCGCTCGAGCGGGCTGCCGGGCACCTACAAGATCGGCGTCTGGTATCACAACGGCCGCTTCGCGGACCAGAACGTGGGCACCGACGGGCTGTCGCTCTCGGATCCCGCGTCGAACGGCGACGCGCAGCAGCGTCACGGCAACTACAGCTTCTACGCGGTGGCCGACCAGATGATCTGGCGCCCCGACCCGACCGGGCCGCGCAGCCTCGGCGTGTTCGCGCGCGTGATGGGCGCGCCGGGCGACCGCAACCTGGTGAGCTTCTCCGCCAACGCGGGGATCGTGCTGAAGGCGCCGTTCGCAGGCCGCGACAACGACAGCGTCGGCCTCGGCGTCACGTACATCCAGGTCGGCAACCACGTGACCGACCTCGACCAGACCGCGCGAACGTTCGCGACCGGCCCCTACGGCGTGCGCACGCGCGAGACGACGCTCGAAGCGACCTACCAGTACCAGGTCAACCCGTGGTGGATCGTCCAGGCCGACGCGCAGTACACGTTCAATGCCGGCGCCGGCCAGAACCCGAGCGACGCGACCCAGCCGCTGCGCAACACGTTCGTGCTCGGCGCGCGGACGACGATCACGTTCTGAGCGACGCGCCCACGCTGACCATTTTCGCGCGCCGCCCGGACGGCGCGCTCCCCAGGAGCCCCACATGAATCCATCCGCCCCGCTTCGCCGTCTCGCGACGGGCGCACTGGCCGTCGCCGCACTGACGGCCGCCGCCGGCGCACTCGCCGAGCCGCAAGGTTTCCTCGAGACCGTGCATCGCCACACCACGCTCGTCAACACGGTGCCGGACAACGGCGACCAGAACCCGTACGCGATCGCGGTCGCACCGGTGTCGGCCGGCACGATCCAGGCGGGCGACGTGCTCGTCGACAACTTCAACAACTCGGCGAACCTGCAGGGCACCGGCAGCACCATCGTCGACTACCGCCCGTCGACGAAGCAGTTGAGCCTGTTCGCGTCGATCCCGCGCGACCTGAAGGCGTGCCCGGGCGGCATCGGCCTGTCGACGGCGATGACGATGCTGAAATCCGGCTGGGTGATCGTCGGCAGCACGCCGAGCAACGACGGCACGACCAACACCAAGGGCGCCGGCTGCCTGATCGTGCTCGATCCGCAGGGCAAGATCGCGTCGACGTGGTCGACCCCGAACATCAACGACCCGTGGGGCAACATGGCCGTGGTCGACCGCGGCGACAGCGCGACGCTGTTCGTCAGCATGGCCGGCTTCGGCGTCGGCGGCGCGGACGGCAATCCGCCCGTCTACAAGCAGGCGACCGTACTGCGTCTCGACCTCGACGTGCCGGCCGGCAAGCCGCCCGTCATCAAGCAGGAAACGATCGTTGCGAGCGGCCTCGGCGCGCAGGCCGACAAGGGGGTGTTCCTGGTCGGCCCGACCGGCCTCGCGCTGTCGGGCGACCAGAAGAAGCTGTACGTGTCGGACGCGATCGGCAACCGCATCGTCGAGATCGACGACCCGCTCACACGCGACACCAGCGCGGGCGTCGGCCGCCAGGTGACCGCCGACGGCTTCCTGCGCCGCCCGCTCGCGCTCGCCACCGCACCGAACGGCCACCTGCTCGCGACCAACGCGCAGAACGGCCAGGTCGTCGAGATCGACCCGGTCGCCGGCAAGCAGATCTACGCACGCTGGATCAATACCGACAAGGCGCAATCGCCCCCCGGCAACGGCAACCTGTTCGGCATCGCCATGACGCCCGAAGGCGACGGTTTTTACTACGTCGCGGACGACGTCAACACGCTGTTGCTCGCGAAGTAAGGGAGCCCATCATGGCAGACGATTCCAACCAGCCACCGCGCCCCGCGCGGCGCGGCTTCCTGAAGGCGGGCGGCGCCGCGGTGGCCGCCGGCCTCGCGGCGGCGTCGATCCCGGCCGCGAAGGCAGCGGATGCACCCGCCGCCGCACCCGCGCCCGCTTCCGCGCACGACGGCGTCGAGCCGTTCTATGGCAAGCACCAGAGCGGCATCGCGACGCCGCAGCAGCGCCACGCGTATTTCGCGGCGCTCGACCTGACGACGGCCCAGCGCGCGGATGTCATCACGCTGCTGAAAACCTGGACCGACGCCGCCGCGCGCATGACGCGCGGTGATACCGCACTGCCGCTCGCCGCGACGGGCGTCGACGACATCGCGCCGGCGGACGGGGGCGACGCGCTCGGCCTCGGCCCCGCGCGCCTGACGATCACGTTCGGCTTCGGCCCCGGCATGTTCGCGCTCGCCGGCAAGGATCGCTTCGGCCTCGCGAAGCATCGCCCCGCCGCGCTCGTCGACCTGCCGCGCTTCAACGGCGACCAGTTGCTGCCGGAAAAGACCGGCGGCGCCCTGTTCATCCAGGCGTGCGCGGACGACGCGCAGGTTGCGTTCCACGCGGTGCGCCAGCTCGTGCGCCTCGGCGCGAAAGCGGCGCAGATGCGCTGGGGCCAGGCCGGCTTCACGTCGGGCAAGCCCGGCGAGACGCCGCGCAACCTGATGGGCTTCAAGGACGGCACGATGAATCCGCCGATGTCCGACCCGGCCGCGATGGATGAATTCGTGTGGGCCGGCAGCGAAGGCCCGGCATGGATGAACGGGGGCACCTATACGGTCGTGCGCCGCATCCGCATCACGCTCGAGCACTGGGACAACACCGAGCTCGGCTTCCAGGAGCAGGTGGTCGGCCGTCACAAGTACAGCGGCGCGCCGCTCGGCCAGAAGCACGAGTTCGAGGCGCTCGATCTCGACGCGGCCGACAAGGACGGCAACCCGGTGATCCCCGACAACGCGCACGCGCGCCTCGCGTCGCCGCAGTTGAACAACGGCGCGCAGATCCTGCGCCGCGCGTACTCGTACAACGACAGCACGAACTTCTACATCGAGCGCTGGCCGCCGTGGCGCCAGCAGACCGAGTACGACGCGGGGCTGATGTTCGTCGCGCACCAGCGCGACCCGCGCAAGGGCTTCATTCCGATCAACGAGAAGCTCGCGAAGCTGGACATCATGAACCAGTTCACCACGCACGTCGGCAGCGCGATCTTCGCGTGCCCGCCGGGCGCGCAACCGGGTTCGTACATCGGCGCCGCGCTGTTCGACGCATGACGACACGCCACGCAAGCCAAGGCACACCTTCCCGGCCCGGCCGGATGCAACCTGCTGAAAACCTCATGAACACTTCACCCGTTAGCCGCCCGCTGCGGCACCTGATTTCCGCGGCGGCCGCCGCGCTGATGCTGACCGGCGCACTGCACGCCGCGCGCGCGCATGCCGCGACGCTCACGCTGTACAACGCGCAGCACGAGCAGGTCGTCAACCAGCTCGTCAAGGACTTCGAGGCGCAGAGCGGGATCACCGTGAAGGTGCGCTCGGGCGAAGGCCCGGCACTCGCCGCGCAGCTCATCGCGGAAGGCGACCGCACGCCGGCCGACGTGTACTTCACCGAGAACTCGCCGGAGCTCGTGCTGCTCGACCGCAAGGGCCTGTTCGCGAAGACCGACGCCGCCACGCTGCAATCGGTACCCGCGCGCTTCAACCCGGCCGACGGCGACTGGGTCGGCGTGCTCGCGCGCGAGAACGTGCTCGTCTACAACACCGCGAAAATCCAGCCGCAGCAGCTGCCCGCTTCGCTGCTCGATCTCGCGAAACCGGAATGGAAGGGCAAGGTCGGCGTCGCGCCGAGCGACGCGGACTTCCTGCCGCTCGTGAGCGCGGTGCTCGCGCTGCACGGCGAAGCCGCGACGCTGCAATGGCTGAAGGGCCTGAAGGCCAACGCGCAGATCTTCGACGACGACGAAGGCGTGACGGCGGCCGTCAACCGCGGCGGCGTGCTGACCGGCATCGTCAACAACTACTACTGGGACCGCCTGCACGCCGAGCTCGGCGACAAGTCGACCCGCAGCGCGATCCATCACTTCGGCAAAGGCGACGTCGGCGGTGCCGTCAACGTGTCCGGCGCCGCCGTGCTGAAGGCCTCGAAGCACCAGCCGGAAGCGCAGAAGTTCGTCGCGTATCTCGTCAGCGAGCGTGCGCAGAAACTGATGGCCGGCGGCCATATCAGCTTCGAGTATCCGCTGCATCCGGGCGTCGCGCCCGATCCGATCCTGAAGCCGTTCAACGAACTGAGCCCGCCGGCGCTGTCGTTCGAACAGCTCGGCGACGACAGCCAGGCCGGCAAGCTGCTGCGCCAGGCAGGCCTGCTCTGAGCATGAGCGACGCCGTGTCCCGCACGGCAGGCACCGCACGCGACGGCGAGCACACCGCGACACGGCGCCGCCCGTCGCGCGCGCTCGTCGCCGCGGCCGCGTGCGGGCCGCTCGCGATCCTGCTGCCGCTCGGCTTCACGCTGTACCGCGCGGCCAGCTTCGGCGTCGACGATGCGATCGAGCTGCTGTGGCGCCCGCTCGTCGGCGAACTGCTGATCAACACGTTGTCCATCACGCTCGCCGCGACCCTCGCGTGCACGCTGCTCGGCACCGCGCTCGCTTGGTTCATCGAGCGCACCGACCTGCCCGCCCGGCCGCTGTGGACCGCGCTCGCGGCCGCGCCGCTCGCGGTGCCGCCGTTCATCACGAGCTACGCGTGGGTGTCGCTGAGCCTCGACCTGCAGGATTTCCTCGGCGCGCTGATCGTGCTGACCTCCGCGTACTTCCCGCTCGTCTACCTGCCGGTGGCCGCCGCGCTGCGCGAACTCGACCCCGCGCTGGAAGAAAGCGCACGCACACTCGGCTGCTCGCCGTCGCATACCTTCTTCCGCGTCGTGCTGCCGCAACTGCGCCCCGCGCTGTGCGGCGGGATGCTGCTCGTCGCGCTCGGCGTGCTGTCCGAGTTCGGCGCATTCCAGTTGCTGCGCTTTCGCACGTTCACGACCGAGATCTATGCGGAATACCGCACCGCGTTCGACGGCGGCGGCGCATCGCTGCTCGGCTGCGTGCTGATCGCGCTGTGCCTGCTGTGCCTCGCGATCGAGGCACGCGCACGCGGCCATGCGCGCTACGGTCATACGCACCGCGCCGCGCGCCGCGTCGCGATGCGTTATCCGCTCGGCCCGCTACGCGGCCCCGTCACCGCCGCGTTCGCCGCACTCGCCGCGGCGACGCTCGGCGTGCCGCTCGCGATGATCGGCTACTGGCTCACGCAACAGGGCGCGGCCGCCGTCACGCCGGCCGACGTGTCGCCCGAACTGCTGTGGCAGGCCACGCTGGCGTCGTCCGGCTACGGCCTGATGGCGGCCGCCGTCACGACGCTGCTCGCGCTGCCGCTCGCGTTCCTGCTGGTCCGTTATCCGGGCCGCGTCGCGACGCTCCTCGAGCGCACGGCGATGACCGTGCAGGGCGTGCCGGGCATCGTCGTCGCGCTGGCGATCGTGTCGATCACGGTACGGCTGCTGCAGCCGCTCTACCAGAGCGCACCGGCGCTCGTCGCCGCGTACGCGATCCTGTTCCTGCCGCTGGCGGTCGTCAGCGTGCGCGCGGCGCTGTCGCACGTGCAGGTCCGGCTCGAGGAAACCGCACGCTCGCTCGGGCTCGGCTGGCGCGCGACGCTCGCGCGTGTGGTGCTGCCGCTCGCGGCGCCCGGCCTCGGCGCGGCCGCGACGATGGTGTTCATCTCGGTCGTGACGGAACTCAACGCGACGCTGCTGCTGTCGCCGATCGGCACCCGCACGCTCGCGACGCAGGTGTGGAGCGATACGGCGACGCTCGCGTTCGCCGCCGCGGCGCCCTATGCGGCGCTGCTCGTCGCGCTGTCGCTCGGCGCATCGGGACTGCTGTTCCTGCTGCTCGGCCGCGCGTCGGTGCGCGACTGAGCGCCGCCCTTTTCCCCGGAACCGCCCATGAGCGAACTACGCATCCACGGCCTGTCGAAATCGTTCGGATCACATACCGTCCTGCACGACATCGACCTCACGGTGCGGCGCGGCTCGCGGCTCGCGCTGCTCGGCCCGTCCGGCAGCGGCAAGACCACCCTGCTGCGCGTGCTGTGCGGCTTCGAGCGTGCCGAGCGCGGCACCGTCGAGATCGATGGCCGCCGCGTGGCCGCGCCCGACGTGCACCTGCCGCCCGAGCAGCGCCGAATCGGCTACGTGCCGCAGGAAGGCGCGCTGTTTCCGCACCTGTCGGTGGCCGACAACATCGCGTTCGGTCTGCCGCGCGCGGCGCGGCGGCGCCATCATCGCGTCGACGAACTGCTCGAGATGGTCGGGCTGCCCGCGTCGTATGCGAGCCGTGCACCGCAGCAACTGTCCGGCGGACAGCAGCAGCGCGTCGCGCTCGCTCGCGCGCTCGCGCCCGAGCCGTCGCTCGTGATCCTCGACGAACCGTTCTCCGCGCTCGACACGTCGCTGCGCCACGAAACGCGCAGCGCGGTCGCCGATGCGCTCGCCGCGGCGGGCGCGACCGCGGTGCTCGTCACGCACGACCAGCCCGAGGCGATGACGCTCGGCGACGAAGTGGCGGTGATGTGGCACGGCCGGCTCGTGCAGACGGCCGCGCCGCAGACGCTGTACCGTCAACCCGTCACGCGCGACGTCGCGTCGTTCGTCGGACAGGCGGTACTGCTCGCCGGCCGCGTGCGCAACATGCGCATCGCCTGTGCGCTCGGCGACCTGCCGCTCGTCGCGCCGCTGCCCGACGGGCCGGCCGATGCGATGCTGCGCCCCGAGCAGATCGGCATCGTGCCAGTCACGCACGGCGACGCGGCGCGCGGCCATACAGCGCGTGTCGAAGTCGCGCAGTTCGCGGGTCAGGACGCCGACGTGCTCGTGCGCCTCGATGCCGATGGCGACGTACGCGTGCGCGCACGCGTGCCGGGACACCGGTGTCCGGCCGTCGGCGAACGTGTCGCATTGGTGGTGGATGGCGCGGTGATGGCGTACGCGCGCTGAGCGGCGCGGCCCGCGGCTACGCGCTTTTACTCGCGTTCACCCGCGCTCAGGCATCGGCGCAGCCCGCATCCGGCAAAGGCCGGAAGGTCCGGCCCTCCGTCTCGACCGCCGCGCCCAGCAGCCGCGCGAGCCCCTTCGCGCCTTCGCGCATCACGACGTCGTGGTTCCATCGGAACAGCGGGCGACCGAGCGGCTCCAGCCGATTCATCCAGCGCACGTGCGTGCGGATGTGCCAGTCGTAGCGCACGATCGTACGTGCGCCGTCGGCGACGAACGACCAGCATCCGTCGCCTTCGATCGCGCCGCTCGCGCGGCCTTCGAGTGCATGCGGCGGCTCGACGCGTCGCACGCGCATGTCGAAGGTCAACCGGTACGGCAGCGCCCC
Source organism: Burkholderia sp. AU33423 (assembly GCF_002223135.1). NCBI lineage: Bacteria > Pseudomonadati > Pseudomonadota > Betaproteobacteria > Burkholderiales > Burkholderiaceae > Burkholderia > Burkholderia sp. AU33423. The sequence continues at coordinate 375,197 of NZ_NKFH01000004.1, read as the reverse complement.
CTTCCATGTGTAACGGTGCAGCGCGCCGACGCCGCGCGCGTCGCCCGGTTCGATCTCGACGGTGCTCACGGCACCCTTCCACCAGGCGGGCCAGCGGTCAACCTGGTAGATCGCGTCCCACACCGCCGCGAGCGGCGCGTCCACGCGCCAGGTCGTCGAGAACCGGTATTCCGCCATGCAGCCTCCGGCATGCCCGTCACGGGCACGAGTCAGCGCACCGCTCAGGGCGCGAAGAAGCGTTCGGGAAACGCGACGTCGATCTCGATGTCGTCGAGCGTCACGGTTTCGAGCGGCACATCGTCATCGTCCGCGAAGCTGACGACCTTCCGCGGAAAGCCGTCCTCGGTATCGAGCCACAGCCGGTAGCGATGCACACCGTCGACCGCGTGCGCGGGCGCGCCCGTGACCGACACGCGCAGCGCGGTCCGGCCGCCGACGGCCTCCTCGCCTTCGGTCACCGTCGCGCCGCCTTCCTGCAGCGCGTGGACGTTGCGCAGCAGTTCGCCGACGTCCGACCGGTCGACCCGGTGGCCGCTGCGGTCGCGCACGAGCGGATTGGACGGCGACAGCGTCAGCGCGGGCGGCGCATGCACGCCGAACGGACGCAGCCGCACCTTGCCGTCGCCGGGATCGTAGGCGAGCACCGCGCCGTGATGCGGTGACACGAAATCCATCCGGACGAAGCCCGGTTTCAGGTACGCGTAATGGATTTCGGTGTGCTCGCCGCCGCGCGCGGACGAGCGGATCGTCGCGCGGTACGAGCGGACGTGGTCGAAATGCGCCTGCGCAACGGTCACGGGATCGGCGGTCATGCTCGCTCCTATCAGGCTCGCGGCCAGCAACGCGGCGATCACGGCGCCGCCTCGACATCGAGCACGCCTTCCATCCCGCGCTCGCGATGGCTCCTGAAAAACAGCAGCCGATGCGTGCAATAGTAGGCGAACCGGCCCGGCTGCGCCGGCGTGAAGCGAAACGTCTTCGGCGTCGTGCCGAGCTCGGTGCGCACCGCGATGCCGGCTTGCGGCGCATCGATTTCAAAGCTGTGCGGCACCACGCCGGGCTCGGCCGACACGGTCAGCTCGACCGGCACGTGCGCCCGCACGATCACGTGGTTCGGTCGGAAGAAATAACTGCCGCCGACGATCGCCACCCGTTGCACGCCGTCGGCGTCGACGGGCACGCGCAGCGGCGCGTCGCCGTCCGCCCGAGCAAGCGCGGCGCCCGCGGCGAGCGCCGCCAGCACCAGCATCGGCACGAGCCCCTTCGTCATCGTCGTCTTCATCACCTGCTCCCTGCCGGCGCCGCGCGCGTCACCCCTTCCACGCGTCGGTCGGGCCGCCGAGTTCGCCGCACGCATCGATCGCGAGTTCGCGCAGGCGCCGTTCGTCGCCCTGGCCGGACAATGCGTAGCCCATCCCGCGATCCGACCAGAAATACGTGTAGCGGTCGCCGGCCGACATCGCCTGCGGCGCGAGACGCCGTGTGTCGTAGGCCGTCATGTACAGCGTCACGCGCTCGCCGTCCGCGCGCTGGTACATGAGTTGCGCGGCCGGCCCCGCTTCGCCGGGAAGCAGCCGGCCGCCGAGCAACTGGTAACCATATTCGTCGAGCGACGGCGCACGCACGGGCCGCCCGAGACGCGCGGACAGCCACGCGACGAGATGGTCGGGGTCGCCCGCACCGACCTCGACCGGATGGTCGCGGTCGGCCACGTACGTCGCATAGGCGACATCCGCGCGCGCGGCGAACGCCGGTTCACCGCCGAACGCCATCCAGCCCGCATGCAGCGCGACACCGATCAGCAGCCCGGCCGCGAGCCCCGCGAACGCATAGGCGATCCCGCGCCGGCGCGGCGCACGGCGTTGCACGAACAGCGCGGACGCGGCGGCCGGCAGCGGGAACAGCGCCTGCAGCGCGTCGCGCTGCGCCTGATAATGCGCGAATCGTTCGGCTTCCTCCGGATTGGCCAGCACGCGCTCGAGCACCTCGCGACGCTCATGCCCGGACAGCTCGCCGTCCAGCAACGCGGACAGCAGTTGCGCCGACGCATCGTCGTCCCGCTCGTTCGAAGGCTTGTGCGGATCGTCCATCATGTCTTCCCGATCACCCGTAATGCAGCCGTGCCGTGCGCCGGCGGCTCGTCGGACAACAGCGCGCGCATCTGCCCGCGCGCCCGTGCAAGCCGCGACATCACCGTTCCCACCGGGACGCCGAGCACCTCCGCGGCATCGCGATAGCTCAATTCCTCGAGCGCGACCAGCAGCAGCACCTCGCGCTGTTCGACCGGCAGCCGGTACAGCGCGCGCTGCACGTCGCGCAGCACCAGCCCGCCGATTTCGCCGGCCGGTGCGGCCATCGTCTGCCACGGCGCCGTCGCATCGTCGACCGCGATCTCGTGCCGTGCGCGCAACTGGTCAATGAAGCGGTGCCGCAGCAGCGTCAGCAGCCATGCGCGCAGGTTGCCGCCGTCGCGCGGCGGCCGGTTCAGCGCACGCTCGAGCGTGTCCTGCACGAGATCGTCTGCCCAGGCCCGGTCACCCGTCAGCGCGCGCGCATAACGCGTGAGATGCGGCAACCACACCAGCAGATCCGATTCGTAGCTCATCGGGATGCCTCGCGCACCGCCCCACCGCCCGTCGTCACGGACGCGCGACGTGCCACTTGCCGCCGACCCCGTCGCCGCCCGCGTCGCCGGGCTTGTGATCGAGCTTCCAGCGATACAGCGGGCGCCCGCGGTACGCCCATTGCTTGCTGCCGTCGTCACGCGCGACGAGACTCAACGCGCCGGTTGCCTTGTCGTACGCGTCGGCAAGCGCAGGCGGCCAGTTCGCCGCGCACGCGCGGTCGCACGCGCTCTTGCCGGGTGCATCGCGATCGAACACGTACAGCGTCATGTGATCTTCGTCGACCAGCTTTCCGTCGCCGGCTCGCGGTGGTTCCGCGGCGGCGGGCTGCACGATTGACGCCGTCAGCGCGGCGGCGACGAGTATCCGTTTCATGCCCTTTCTCCTTGACGCGGTATCGCGACACGGCGGCACCGGCCGGGACGATCGGCTTCGTCACGACCATTATCCCGCCGGCCGGCGCTGCCGGGATTCGGTATGTAAACGGATGGAGGCGACCGGTTATTCCACGCCGGCCGGCGAGCGCCGTTGGCGGCGGCCATTCATCCGACGAAATAAAAAAGGGACACCAAAGACAACGCGGCATGACATCGCTGTCATGCCGCGTTGTGCGGCCCGTTGCGCACGGCGGCCGATCCTGGCTCCGCCGTGCGTGCGCGGCCGGTTACTTCGGCAGTGCGCCCGTCAGCGACTGGAGCAGCGACGACACCGGCGCGAGCGGGTTGCCCGGCGCGCTGTTGCCCGAGTGCGGCGTGACCGACAGGCCCGGCGCGGAGCCGAGCGCCGTGCCCACCGTCGTACCGACCGCGTTGACGACCGTCGCCGTGGCGTTGGCGCCCGTCGTCAGCAGCGAGCCGACTGCACCCGCCGTGCCGCCGGCCGCGTTCGCGCCCGAGCCGAGCAGGCTGCCGCCCGCCGCTGCCGTCGAACCGGCCGCGCCCGACAGCGCGCCGGCCGCCTGCCCGAGGGCCACCGGACCGTTCGCGAGTGCGCCCGACACCGAACCGAGCGCACCGGTCAGTGCGCCGGCCGGGTTGCTGCCGCCCGTCAGGCCGCTCACGAGGTTCGTGATCGGGGCGATCGGGTTGCTGCCTGCCGCGCCCGACAGCGTGCCGACGACCTGGTTCACGACGCCTTGCACCGGCGCCAGCGGGTTCGAGCCGCCGAGGTTGCCGAGCGTGCCGACCACCTGGTTCACGACGCCCTGGACCGGCGCCAGCGGGCTCGAGCCGCCGAGGTTGCCGAGTGCGCCCACGACGGAGCCGACCGCGTTACCCAGTGCGTTCGTGGCCGTGCCGACCGCGTTGCTGCTGCCAAGCGTGCCGACGACCTGGTTCACGACGCCCTGCACCGGCGCCAGCGGGTTCGAGCCGCCGAGGTTGCCGAGTGCGCCCGTCACCGAGCCCAGCGCGCCGGTCAGCGCACTGGCTGCGTTGCCGCCCGTCGGCAGCGCGTTCTGCAGACCGTTGACGAGGTTCGTGATCGGCGTGATCGGGCTACCGCCACCCGCGCCGGACAGCGTGCCGACGACCTGGTTCACGACGCCTTGCACCGGCGCCAGCGGGCCTCCCGCGTCGCCCAGCGTGCCAGCGAGCTGCGTGACGACGCCCTGCACCGGAGCCAGCGGGCTTCCCGCGCCGCCGACGTTGCCGAGCGTGCCCGTGATCGTGTTGACCGCGTTGCTCAGTGCGCCGGCCGGGTTGCCGCTGCCGAGCTTACCCGTGACCTGGTCGACGACGCTCTGGATCGGCGCCAGCGGGTTCGAGCCGCCGCCGATGCCGCCCAATGCGCCCGTCACCGTGCCGAGCGCGCCGGTCAGCGCACCAGCCGGATTGCCGCTGCCGAGCGTGCCCGTTACCTGGTTCACGACGCCTTGAACCGGCGCCAGCGGGTTCGAGCCGCCGCCGATGCCGCCCAATGCGCCCGTCACCGTGCCGAGTGCGCCGGTCAGTGCGCCTGCCGGATTGCCGCTGCCGAGCGCGCCCGTGACCTGGTTCACGACGCCTTGTACCGGCGCCAGCGGATTCGAGCCGCCACCGATGCCGCCCAATGCGCCCGTCACCGTGCCGAGCGCGCCGGTCAGCGCACCAGCCGGATTGCCGCTGCCGAGCGTGCCCGTTACCTGGTTCACGACGCCTTGAACCGGCGCCAGCGGGTTCGAGCCGCCGCCGATGCCGCCCAATGCGCCCGTGACCGTGCCGAGAGCGCCGGTCAACGCGCCAGCCGGGTTGCCACCACCGAGCGCACCCGTCACTTGATTGACGACGCCTTGAACCGGCGCCAGCGGATTCGAACCGCCGCCGATGCCGCCCAGTGCGCCCGTGACCGTGCCGAGAGCGCCCGTCAACGCGCCAGCCGGGTTGCCACCACCGAGCGCACCCGTCACTTGATTGACGACACCTTGAACCGGCGCCAGCGGGTTCGAGCCGCCGCCGATGGATCCCAGAGCACCCAGTGCCCCCGTCACGTTGCCGAGCGCACCCGTCAACGCACTGGCCGGGTTGCCGTTATTGAGCGCCGTCGTCACTTGATTGACGACACCTTGAACGGGCGCCAGCGGGTTCGAACCACCGCCGATGCCGCCCAACGCGCCCGTCACTTGATTGACGACGCCTTGAACCGGCGCCAGCGGGTTCGAGCCACCGCCGACGCCGCCCAGGGCGCCCGTGACCGTGCCGAGTGCGCCGGTCAGTGCGCCTGCCGGATTGCCGCCACCGAGCGCACCCGTTACTTGATTGACGACGCCTTGAACCGGAGCCAGCGGATTCGAACCGCCGCCGATGCCGCCCAATGCGCCCGTCACCGTGCCGAGGGCGCCAGTCAGCGCGCCAGCCGGGTTGCCGCCACCGAGCGCGCCCGTTATCTGATTGACGACGCCTTGTACCGGCGCCAGCGGATTCGAGCCGCCGCCGATGCCGCCCAGTGCGCCCGTGACCGTGCCAAGTGCGCCGGTCAGTGCGCCTGCCGGATTGCCGTTGCCGAGCGTGCCCGTGACCTGGTTCACGACGCCTTGTACCGGCGCCAGCGGGTTCGAGCCGCCACCGATGCCGCCCAATGCGCCCGTCACCGTGCCGAGGGCGCCAGTCAGCGCGCCAGCCGGGTTGCCGCCACCGAGCGCGCCCGTTATCTGATTGACGACGCCTTGAACCGGCGCCAGCGGGTTCGAGCCGCCGCCGATGCCGCCCAATGCGCCCGTCACCGTGCCGAGTGCGCCGGTCAGTGCACCAGCCGGATTGCCGCCACCGAGCGCCCCCGTCACTTGATTGACGACACCTTGCACCGGCGCCAGCGGGTTCGAACCACCGCCGATGCCACCCAGTGCTCCCGTCACCGTGCCAAGTGCACCGGTCAACGCGCCTGCCGGGTTGCCGCCACCGAGCGCACCCGTTACTTGATCGACGACACCTTGAACCGGCGCCAGCGGGTTCGAACCACCGCCGACGCCGCCCAGTGCGCCCGTGACCGTGCCGATCGCGCCAGTCAGTGCACCAGCCGGGTTGCCGCCACCGACCGCACCCGTCACCTGATTGACGACACCCTGAACCGGTGCCAGCGGATTCGACCCGCCGCCGACATTACCCAGTGCCCCCGTTACCGTGCCAACCGCATTGCTCAGCGTCCCCGTCGCCGTATTCAGCGCACCGGTCAACGCACCCGCCGGGTTGCCGCCGCCCAACGCACCCGTCACCTGATTCAGCACACCCTGGACCGGCGCGAGCGGCTGTACCGTGCCGCCGCCACCGCCGAGTGCGCCCGTCACCGCCCCCACGGCGCCCGACAGTACCTGGCCGGGATCGCCCAGCGACGTCTGGATCGCGCCCGCCCCGCCTGCCGCCACGGTGACCGAGCCCAACGGCGACGTACCCGTCGCGACCAACCCGACCGACACGCTGTTCGTCGGCGGGTTGACGATCACTTGCGGAATCGGCAGCGCATCAAGGGCCCCCGCCACCGCGGAACCCGAAGCCAGTACCCCGAACACCGTCGCGACCGACAGCGCCACACCCGTCAATTTAAAATTGTGTCTCATCTTTATTTTCCCCATCTCGGTTGGCACAACGTTGATAAAGCATGGGGACGGATTGCACGAAGTGTGCCAATTCGAAAAACAGGATTGATTCGTCTGCCTATTGACGGGCAATAACGCTTTTTAATCGATTTCAGACGAAATTCACGGCCTTGGCGCCGCAATCATCTGATGAAAAAGGCCGACGGAACGCGGATGTAACGTAACGTTTGCGCGCCCCGTGGTAACGTGTTCCGGTACATTCCGCGTAACACCGGAACACCCGCCGCGACGGTGTGCCTCACGTCGCGAGCGGCTGCCCATTACGCATTTCAGCAATATGAAAATGCATTGATAAATCGCCGATTTGCTGATTTTCTTTATTTCGCGATTATCTTTCTTGCCGATTACGCAGATCATTTCCGATCGCGTGATTTCCGATAATTCGGATAGCAGATTGAAACATTGTGAAGACCGGCGCGCGCGACGCAGCGCGCGCCGCCGGATCAGCCGAAGCGCGCGGGCCGGTACGGATGGGGATCGATATAGGTCGGCGCGCCCGTCATCATTTCGGCGAGCAGGCGTCCGCTTGCGGGGCCGAGCGTGAGCCCGTGGTGACAATGGCCGAACGCGAACCACAGGTGGCGATGGCGCGGCGCGGGCCCGATCACAGGGCGCATGTCGGGCGTGCACGGCCGCATCCCGAGCCACGGTTCGGGATCGAGCCGCTCGCCGATGCCGAACGCGTCGCGCGCCAGCGGCTCGGCGCGCGCGAGCTGCACGCCGGTCGGCAGTGCGCCGCGCAGCGCGATCTCGACGCCGGTCGTGAGCCGCAGGCGGCCGCCTTCCATCGGCGCGACGACGAAACCTGCCTCGGTATCGCACACGGGCACGTTCAACGGCGCGCGGGTCGGCCGGTAATGCATGTGATAGCCGCGCTTCGCGCGCAGCGGAATCCGGTAGCCGAGCGGCTCGAAGACGTGATCGGACCACGGCCCGAGCGCAACCACGGCCGAGCGCGCCGAGATCGGCCCATGTTCGGTACCGACCTGCCAGCCGCCATCCACCTGCGCGAGCGTCCGGGCATCGCCGAGCGCGAACGTACCGCCGTCGCGCTCGAACAGCCGCGCGTAGGCCTTGGTCAGCCCGCCCGGGCTCGACACGGTCTTCGGGTCCTGCCAGTGGAATGCGCCGCAGAACGCGTCGCCGATACCGGGCTCGCGTGCGCGCAACGCACGTGCGTCGAGCACGGTCATCCGCAGCCCGTGCGCGTCGGCCACGCGCTGCTGCGCGCGCGTTTCCGCATCGAACAGCGCGGGCGAACGGAACGCCTCGATCCACCCGCCGTCGTGCACGAGCGGCTGCGCATCGGTGCGCGCGAGCAGCGCGTCGTGCTCGACCACGCTCGCCGCGACGAGCGGCAACAGGTCGCGCGCGGCGGCCGCCAGCCGCTGCGGCGACGATTCGCGCCAGAAGCGCGCGAGCCAGCCCGCATACGCGGGCAGCGCGCGGTAGTCCCAGTAGAGATCGACCGAGCGGTTGCGCGCATAGCGCAGCAGCGTGCCGAGCCGGCGCGGAAACGCGTACGGCACGACCGACGAGCGCTCGATCAGCCCCGCATTGCCGTGGCTCGTTTCCTCGCCGGGCGCGCGCCGGTCGACGAGCGCGACGCGCAACCCGCGATCCTGCAGATGCAGCGCCGACGACACGCCGACGATGCCGGCCCCCAGAACGATGACGTCGAAATCCATGGTTCCCCGTACTGCGTCGAGATTCGATGCGACACGCGCCGGCGCGGCGGCCGGCGCACGGCGGTCATTACGATTACTTCGAGACGATGTCGCGCTTGAAGTACTTCTGCGACAGCGCGCTGAGCGTGCCGTCCTTCTTCAGCGCGTCGAGCGCACCGACGATCTTCGCCTGCAGCGCCTTGTCGTTCTTGCGCATCCCGAAGCCCGTGCCTTCACCGAGCGTCGCCGGATCCTTCAGCGGCTCGCCGACGATCTGGTAGTCGCGGCCGGCCGGCTTGTCGAGGAAACCGTCCTGCGCGGTCTGTGCTTCCTGCACGGCCGCGTCGAGGCGCCCCGCGACGAGGTCGGCATAGATCTGGTCCTGATCCTGGTACGACACGACGGCCACGCCCGCGTTGGCCCAGTGCGCCTTCAGGAAGTCCTCCTGCGACGAGCCCTGCAGCACGCCGACGTGCTTGCCGCACAGGCTCGCGACGTCGGGCCGCAGCGGCGAGCCGTGCTTCGCGATCATCACGATCGGCACCACGTAGATCGCCGGCGTGAAATCGATGCTCTGCCGGCGCTTCGACGTGATGTTCATCGCCGAGTTGATCGCGTCGAACTTGCGCGCCTGCAGCGCAGGGATCAGTCCGTCGAACGCATTCTCGACCCACACGCATTTCATGTTCAGCTTCGCGCACACCGCGTTGCCGATGTCGACGTCGAAGCCCTGCAGCTGGCCGGCCGGCGTCTTGCTCTCGAACGGCGGATAGGCGGCTTCGATCCCGAAGCGCAACATGGTCTGTTCCGCATGGGCCGTGACGGCCGCGCAGGCAAGCGCCGCGGCGGCGCAAAGGGAGAGCTTCCAGTTCATGACGGTCCTTCCGTTCTGGATTGAGGCGATGAAGATCGGTGCACGACGGTGCCGGCCGGACGCCCGATCGGCATTCGAAGCAGGCGGCCGCCACACGGCGGCGCATCGTGTCCTGCACACGAAATATAGACTTAAAGTCTACTATAGACTATAGGGGATACGAGAATCGTGCCCCGATACGCGACATCAAAAGATCGCCACCCATCAGAAATGCCTTTGATTTACTGGCGTTTTTTTCGAACCAAGCGACGACACTAAGTCTCGAAAAGAAAAATTCTCCCGATTTTGTTTGTCTATATTAGACTTTTCGTCCATCACGAACATTGCCGGACACCGTCGATCGAGACTGTCCTGTCCGGCCCCGACCGGAGATGTCCCCATGACGCAAACCGCCCCGACCCTGCCGCTGACCGTCGACGAAGCCGCGGTGCGCGCGGCCCTGCCGTCGCTCGACGTGCTCGGCACGCTGCGCCGCATGTTCGCGTCGCTCGCCGCGGCGCGCGCGGTGCAGCCGCCGCAGACGCTCACGCTGTTTCCCGACCAGGCCGGCGACTTCATCACATATCTCGGCGCGCTCGCCGACGCGCAGGTGTTCGGCGCGAAGCTGTCGCCGTATGTCGTGACGGGCGGCAAGCCCGACGGGAGACCAATCGTCACCGCGTGGACCGCGCTGATGTCGATGCGCACGGGCCAGCCGCTGATGTGGTGCGACGCGGGGCGGCTCACCGTCGAGCGCACGGCCGGCACGACCGCGCTCGCGGTCGACTGCCTCGCGCCGCGCGACGCGCGCCATCTCGCGATCGTCGGCGCGGGCGCGGTCGGCCTCGCGCACCTGCGGCACACGGCAGGCTTGCGCGACTGGGAGACGATTCGCGTGTACTCGCCCTCGCTCGCCGGCGACGCGGCGCAGCAGGCGGCGCTCGCGCAGCTCGATCCGCGTGCGCGCGCCGCGGCGAGCGTCGAAGCGTGCGTGCGCGACGCGGACGTCGTGATGCTGTGCACGTCGTCGGGCACACCCGTGCTCGGCGACGGGATGCTCACGCGCCCCGCGCTCGTCACGTCGATCAGCACGAACGTCGCACGCGCGCACGAGATCCCGCCTGCCTGGCTGCCCGACATGGACGTGTACTGCGACTACCGGCACACGACGCCCGCGAGTGCCGGCGAAATGCAGATCGCGGCGGCCGAGCACGGCTGGGACGCCGCGCGGATCGCCGGCGACCTGCCCGTGCTCGTCGCCGGCACCTGCCCGGCACCGTCGTATGCCCGTCACGCGTTCTTCCGCTCGATCGGCCTCGGCCTCGAGGACATCGCGATCGCGCACGCGCTGTACACGCACCTGACGCGCGCATGAGCGGCACGCGCGCGCGGGGCCGATACAATGGCGCAACCGCCGCGGCGGCCGCGCGCGGGCGCACGGGCATGCCGGCCAACGGTGCGCCGGCACGCCGGCCCGATGCGCTGCCCGGCCCCCGCCCACCCGAGATGGCGAACCCGATGCGCAAGAAGAAATCCCCCGTCAAAGACCTGCTGCTCACCCGCTATGCGCCGATCGCCGACGGCATCGCCGCGCTGTTCTTCCCGTACGCGGAAGTCGTGATCCACGACCTGCACGACCAGACCGTGCTGTATCTCGCGAACAACCTGTCGAAGCGCGAGGTCGGCGACGATTCCGCGCTCGAGGAAATCGATCATTCCGCACGCGAGCGCGTGATCGGCCCGTACGAGAAGCTGAACTGGGACGGCCGGCGAATGCGCTGCGTCAGCAACGTGCTGTTCGACGACGAAGGCCGCCCGGCCGGGATGATGTGCATCAACTTCAACATCGCGGTGTTCGACGAGGTGCGCGCGACGCTCGACCTGTTCATCAAGGGCGCGGGCGTCGTCGCGCAGCCGGACGAGCTGTTCCGCGACGACTGGCAGGAGCGCATCAACACGTTCCTGCACGGCTGGCTGCGCGAGCGGCAGGTCGGGCTGAACGGGCTCACGCGCGAGCACCGGCGCGAGCTCGTCGAAGCGCTTTACGCGGAGGGCGCGTTCCGCGGCAAGAGCGCGGCGAACTACGTCGCGAACGTGCTCGGGATGGGCCGCGCGACGGTCTACAAGCACCTCAAGCACCTGAAGGAAACGCAGGGCGACGCGTAAGCGCTCCCCTTTCGGGCCGGTTCGCCGCAGCACACGGCGACGGCCGGGCATCGGCATTCGCTATCGGGACGCCGCTTCCGTGTCTATGCTTCGTGATACGCCGGGCGCCCGTTTCATATGACCGCATGGCCGCCCGGCCAACACGAAGCGTCGAAGAACAAAATGATATAGTCCCGGTTACACTTTTTTTGCTGCCCGGAACCGCCCATGACGACCGCTCCCGCCCCGACTGCCCGCCCGACCCTGACCGTCGAAATCTGGTCCGACCTGATCTGCCCGTGGTGCTGGATCGGCAAGCGCCGCTTCGACGAGGCGCTCGCCGCGTTCGCGCACGCCGACCGCGTCGACGTCGCGCTGCGTGCGTACCGGCTGATGCCCGGCCAGCCCGTCGAGCCGGTCGAGGCGATGCTCGCCGGCAAGTACCGGATGTCGCCCGCGCAGGTCGACCAGATGCTGCGCCAGGTGACCGATGCGGCCGCGAGCGTCGGGCTGCGCTACGACCTGCCCGGCACGCTCGTCGGCGATACGCTCGACGGCCACCGGCTCGTGAAGCTCGCGGAAGCGACGGGCCGCGCACACGTGCTGACCGAGCGGCTGTACCGCGCGTATTTCTGCGAGCACGGCTCGCTGTTCGATCACGCCGAGCTGACCGAATTCGCGGTCGAAGCGGGGCTCGAGCGCTCGGCCGTCGAAGCCGTGCTGCGCAGCGACCAGTACCACGCCGAAGTCGACGCCGATGCCGCCCGCGCCGCGCAGATCGGCGGCCGTGGCGTGCCGTTGTTCGTGTTCGGCGGCCGTTACGCGGTATCGGGCGCGCAACCGGCCGACGCGTTCGCGCAGGCGCTCGACCAGGCATGGCGCGACGGCATCGTCGAACTCGATGGCGGCGACGCAGCCGCGTGCGGCCCCGACGGCTGCGAACTGCCGGCGCGCTCGTAACGCCCGTCGCGTCCATCGTCACGCGCGTCCCGCCCGGACGCGCGACTACGCATCGCTGCTGCCACAAACCGGCAGGAAGCCCGCGCCGAGGGGGTCTACAATGCAGCCGTTCAAATAACGATCAGAAGGCGGCAAGCCCATGACCCACGGGATTCACGGCGAGAAGCGCTGGTACGCGCTGATCGTTCTCTGCCTCGGCGTGCTGATGATCGTGCTCGACAGCACGATCGTGAACGTTGCCCTGCCGTCGATCAGCACCGACCTCCATTTCACCGAGACGGCCCTCGTGTGGGTCGTCAACGCGTACCTGCTGACGTTCGGCGGCTGCCTGCTGCTCGGCGGGCGGCTCGGCGACCTGTACGGCCAGCGGCGCATGTTCCTCGCGGGCCTCGTCGTCTTCACGCTCGCATCGCTCGCGTGCGGCCTCGCGCAATCGCAGGCGATGCTGATCGCCGCGCGCGCGGTGCAGGGAATCGGCGGCGCGGTCGTATCGGCCGTCGCGCTGTCGCTGATCATGAATCTCTTTACCGAGCCCGGCGAACGCGCCCGCGCGATGGGCGTGTACGGCTTCGTCTGCGCGGGCGGCGGCAGCATCGGCGTGCTGCTCGGCGGGCTGCTGACGAGCTCGCTGTCGTGGCACTGGATCTTCCTCGTCAACCTGCCGATCGGCATCGCGGTCTATGCGATGTGCGCCGCGCTGCTGCCGCGCCTGCGCGCGCCGGCTGGCAACGCGCGGCTCGACGTCGCGGGTGCGATCACCGTGACCGCGTCGTTGATGCTGGCCGTCTACGGGATCGTCGGCGGCAACGAGGCCGGCTGGCTGTCGACGCAGACCGTCGCGCTGATCGGCGCGGCCGCCGCGCTGCTCGCGCTGTTCATCGCGATCGAGGCGCGCGCCGCGCATCCACTGATGCCGCTCTCGCTGTTCGCCTCGCGCAACGTCTCGCTCGCGAACGTGATCGCCGTGCTGTGGGCGGCCGCGATGTTCGCGTGGTTCTTCCTGTCCGCGCTGTACATGCAGCGCGTGCTTGGCTACGGGCCGCTGCAGGTCGGTCTCGCCTTCCTGCCGGCGAACCTGATCATGGCCGCGTTCTCGCTCGGGCTGTCCGCGCGGATCGTGATGCGCTTCGGCATCCGCGGCCCGATCGCGGCCGGCCTGCTGATCGCGGCCTGCGGCCTCGCACTGTTCTCGCGTGCGCCGGTGGACGGCGGCTTCGTCTGGCACGTGCTGCCCGGCATGACGCTGCTCGGCATCGGCGCGGGCGTCGCGTTCAATCCGGTGCTGCTCGCCGCGATGAGCGACGTCGATCCGGCCGATTCCGGGCTCGCGTCGGGGATCGTCAACACCGCGTTCATGATGGGCGGCGCGCTCGGCCTCGCCGTGCTCGCGAGCCTCGCGGCTGCCCGCGCCGACGCGCTCGCGGCAGCGAATGCCGCGCCGCTCGACGCGCTGAACGGCGGCTACCATGCGGCCTTCGCGTTCGGCGCGGCATTCGCCGCCGTCGCCGCGCTGATCGGCCTCGCGCTGCGCATCCGGCAGCAGGGTGCGGTCGAAGGCGTCGGCCCCGCGATGCACTGACCGGTGGCTGGTGGCTGGTGGTGTCCACCGCCGCCATCGAACCAGGGCGCGCACTGTCGCGCCCTTTTTTATACGTGCCAGGCCTGGCACCCGCTCTCGCTTCACCGGACGTTTCAGGCCGATCAGCCGCGAGGAGGACGGCCACCACGCCCCCACGCCACTCAAACGCCCGTTTTACTTCCAGCCGGATGCCCGCCCCACGGGCTTTCCCCTTCGATTTTTAACGCAGTCGTACATCGACGCGCCACATTTGCGACAATGGCGGACTTTGATGCGCGCGCAGCGGCCACGCGCCGCCGCCGAACATTGCATAACCGTCGCCGCATAACCGTCTGCTTCCGATGTCGCTTCCCCATATCGATCTGCTGTACTCGTTGTCCGGCCTGTTCGTCGGCATCCTCGTCGGCCTGACGGGCGTTGGCGGTGGTTCGTTGATGACGCCGATCCTCGTGCTGCTGTTCGGCGTCCACCCCGCAACGGCGGTCGGCACCGACCTGCTGTACGCGGCCGCGACCAAGGCCACCGGCACGCTCGTCCACGGCCTGAAAGGCTCGATCGACTGGCGCATCACGGGCCGGCTCGCGGCGGGCAGCGTCCCGGCCGCGGCCGTCACGCTGTGGTGGCTGCATACGCACGGGATGAACACGCCGGGCACCGCGCGGATGATCCAGCTCGTGCTCGGCATCGCGCTGCTGCTCACGTCGCTCGCGCTGATCTTCCGGCCGCAGCTCACCGCGTTCGCCGCACGCAACCCGCTCGCGCCGAGCCCCGCGCGCACGCTGTGGTCGACCGTGCTGACGGGCGCCGTGCTCGGCGTGCTCGTGTCGATGACGTCGGTCGGTGCGGGCGCGATCGGCGTGACCGTGCTCCTGCTGCTGTATCCGATGCTCGCGACGACCCGCATCGTCGGCTCCGACATCGCGCACGCGGTGCCGCTCACGCTCGTCGCGGGCATGGGCCACTGGCTGCTCGGCTCGGTCGACTGGTCAATGCTGCTGTCGCTGCTGCTCGGCTCGCTGCCCGGCATCGTGATCGGCAGCCTGCTGTCGGCGCGCGCGCCCGAACGGCTGCTGCGCAACCTGCTCGCCTCGACGCTCGTCGCGGTCGGCATCCGGCTCGTGCTCGCGTAAGCGGCGCGACTGCCGCGCATCGA
Organism: Burkholderia sp. AU33423; assembly: GCF_002223135.1. Lineage (NCBI taxonomy): Bacteria > Pseudomonadati > Pseudomonadota > Betaproteobacteria > Burkholderiales > Burkholderiaceae > Burkholderia > Burkholderia sp. AU33423. Next base: position 360,147 of record NZ_NKFH01000004.1, on the reverse strand, counting down.
CTCTCTCTCGCCCCAGACGAAACACACCGCCCGGGCTCACGCCCCGGCCTTCGCCCGTGTCTTGGCAGTCGTCCGGACAAGTCTTACGGCGTACCGGTCAGCGTATGCGCCACGGGCAGGTATTTCGTCAGGATGCTCAGCATGGTGGCGGCCTCCGCCTTCGACACCGGCGGAAACGGCGAAACGTACGACGTTCCATTGCGACGCTCGTGCGCCTTCGTGATGAAGGCAAATTCCTGGGGGCTCACACCCAACGAGGCGGACACCCGCTGGATGGCGAGGTTGCGGCCGGCATCTTTGGTTCGCACTTCGTAGAATTCCAGGATCGCCTGGACTACCTGAAAATAGCCTTCGTAGGCCAAGGTAAATACCTGCAGATGCCGGGTGGAATCCAACTCGTCGGCAGTTATCTTGTAGTCCGCGGCATTGCGAAGGAAGCCGGCGATTGCCCCGGGCGTCGGAGCAACCTCATCGAAGGCCTTTGCCTTGATCAGGTTTTCGTATTCAGTCGGGCGCGACATCACAGTATCCTCAGCGTGGGGCTTTGCGCGATCTGCGCCATGACCGGATCGGCTTCTACCAGCGCCGCCCATTCATCGGGCTCGTACAAAGAGAAGTTGACGGGGCGCAGCAGGTTTTGCTCGACCACGTGCAAGGCTTCAGATAGCTCGAGGAGCGGGACGTTCCCGATGACGATCAGGTCGATGTCACTACGGCCGCTGTCGGTACCCTTGGCCACTGAACCAAACACGAACGCCGTGGAGATGTGCGCGGCAAAGGGCAACAAGGCTTCCGTCAACGGCTCCGCAACGGCAAATGACTTGCGCGCGATACTGACCAGTTCCGGATAGAGGACGAATTCCGTATTGGCTCGGATGCTTCGTTGTCGACCTCGTCGGGCGTCTTCCCTCAGTACGCCGACCTCGACCAGCCGGTCCACCTGCTTTTGCGCACTTCCGCGCCCACTGTTTGCCAGACGCAGCAATTCCTGCAGCGTAAAACTGCGGTCGGGTTGCAGCAGCGTGGCACCAAGAACCCGTTGCATGCCCGGCGTGAAGAGAAAGTCCGCGAGACTCACGACAATCCTCGATCTAGGGATGATCGGCCTCATTATGGGGATTTTCTGGTGAATCCTCAATAGAGGGCCATTCATCCCTTGTTTGAGGATTCTGCGGCACCTTTATGCAGACTTCCGGCGTCAACGAGTCGCCCCTCGAACAAGACGATGCCCCGGAAGTCCATGACTCACGGGGCATCTTGGAGAACGCCAGCACTGCCTTCAACACACGCCACGTGACGTGCTGGAGCACGTAGCCGGGCAGCGCCTCGATCTCACGTCAGGCGGCGCAAGCCGCCCGCGGCGCTTACTGCCCCTGCTGCTGCAACTTCTGCTGCTTGAGCTGCTGCGTGCGCATCTGCAGCTTCAGCACGCGCTGCAGCGCGGTGCGGTTGGCCAGGATGCCGTCGTAGAAGTTGGCGAGATCGCCCTTCAGCGCGGTCCGCGACGCGTCGTTCAGGTAGATCATGTGGCCCGACGGGTAGTTCTTGATCGTCAGGTTCTGCGCCTTGAGCGTCGGGTCGAGCGGCATCTGCGCGAGCGTCAGCTCCGTCTGGTGGAACGGCGTGACGGCGTCGAAGTAGCCGTTCGCCGACAGCACCTTCAGGTCCGGGTTCACGCTCATCGTCGACGCCAGGTCGCCGGCCGTGTACAGCGTATTGCCGCCGCCCTTGTTCGCGCCGGTCGGGTCGGTGTGGCTGAAGTCCCAGTTGTTGAAGACCTGGTCGTTCAGGTCCACGAACGACGACGTCGACGTGTACTTGAGGTCGGTGTTGATGTAGCTGTTCCACAGCACCGTGTACGCACCGCCCACGTTCGTGATCGACGGATCGTTGCTGCCCGAGTTCGGCAGGATGTACGGCGCGATGCCCTTGCCCGTGAAGTTCGCGCGACCGTCGTACTGGCCGATCTGCGTGCCCGGCACGAGTGTCAGGAAGAACGTGTACGGCGGGTTGTCGTTCGACGACGGCACGTTGCCGAGCGCGGCCGGGTTGCCGAACGTCTGGATCAGCGACGTCGGATCCGTGCCGATGTACGCGCCCATCTGCTGCGCGGTCTGCAGGTTCAGGTTCAGGCGCACGTTCACGAAGCCGCCGTCCTGCGGGTTCGGCTTCTGCGCGAGCGGCGCGAGCGTGTTGTCCGCGTAGTTGCGGGCCTGGACCATGTACGCGTCGAGGTCGGTCGGCGTCGGGTTGAGCGTCGTCTTCTTCCAGTAGAACGCATCGGCCGCGAGCGTCGGGAACGTGCCCGGCGCGGACAGCGCGTTCGCGTAGTCGAGGATCGACGACTGCAGCGTGATCCCGTTCAGGTCGATGCCGTCCTCATGCAGCACCCACGACACGACCGCGCTGCGCGCGGTGCCGTACGACTCGCCGTACAGGAACTTCGGCGAATTCCAGCGCGAATACTTGGTCAGGTAGCGCTGGATGAAGCGGTCGATCGAGCGGGCGTCCTGGTCGGTGCCCCAGAAGTCCTTGTTCTTCGCCGGGGCGATCGCCGCCGAGTAACCGGTGCCGACCGGGTTGATGAACACGAGGTCGGTACGGTCGAGCAGGCTGTCCGGGTTGTCGAGTAGCTTGTACGGCGCGGGCGGCGTGAAGTTCGGGAACGACGACTGCAGGCGCTTCGGCCCGTACGAGCCGAGCAGCAGGTAGACCGACGACGAGCCGGGGCCGCCGTTGTAGAAGAACGTGACCGGGCGCGGCTTCGACGGGTCCGGATTGTCCTGCGTGTACGCGACGTAGAACATCTTCGCGTTCGGCGCCGACGTGACCGGATCGATCGTCGTCAGGTGGCCCGTGGTGGCCGTGTACTTGATCGTCTTGCCGCCGATCGTGACCGTACGGTGCACGACGGCCGCCCCTTCCGTGGAATCCGTGACCGCGTCGTTCGGCCCGGTGCCGTACACGTCGTTGTCGACGTACGGCTGGTCGGCCGCGGCGGCCGTTGCGGTGGTGTTGGCCGACGTGCTGGCGCCGGCCGACGTCGCGGCGGCGGCGGCGGCCGAAGCGGCCGGGCTCGACCCGTCGTCGCCGCCGCACCCCGTGACGAGCAGCGCAGCGGCCGCGGCCGCTGCGAGCGGCACGCTCAGTGTCGTTCCGAATAGCGCGAAACCGTCTTTCAAGGACTTCCGTGTCGTCATTATTGCCTCTCGAACAGAACGATAAATACCGCCGGTCGCAAAGGATCATTTGCGCCGGCGCTCCGCACCGGGAATGCATTCGTTATGCGACGCACTCCGAGTTTTTTACCGGCTCGACGAATACCGACCGGCATGATTTACCCCACCCATATTTTTTGCGACCGCACAATGAAATCAATTTCATTGCGAACGACAATTCGATAATCCGCAGCAATACATATTCATTCAGCACATTTGCAGACGCACAAAATCGACGGCAAAAGCATGCCCCGCCAGGCCAGCCCCAACAAGGGCGCCTCGCTTCGAACAGACGAACAATCCCCCTCGACGAGATGCCGATTAATCGCAAAACGACGATCAATCGCGACTCGAGCCGATTTAATAAAATCGAAAGGATCGATTAACTAAACGGAAAGGAATATTCTCGTATCTGGAATTTATTAAATTAAGTGAAAATACCGGCGCATATTAGGGTCCCGATTTATCGCCGTAAAGTAATAATTTGTTACGGCGCTCGCCATTCCGATAAAAGGCAGTTCGGGACCGATTCCAGAGCCCCCAAAAAGAAAAAGCCGGACGACTGTCCGGCTTCGCGAGGGCGGTACGACGCTCGCCGTCAGAGCGGCACGTCGATCGCGCCGGCGCCGACGGGAATCGCGTTCGCGCCCGGCGCGGCCGAGATCGGCGGCAGGTTCGCGCTCGTCAGCGCGGGCGCGGCGCCCGGCGTGCCGCCGCGCGGCACCGTGCGGATCACCTGCGACGGCGGCAGCGGCGCGCCGCTCTTCAGGTGCTTCCACATCAGGTTCAGCGCCTGCAGGTTGTAGTAATGAACCGGCACGAAGCGCGTGTCGAAGCCCGGCACCGGCAGGAACGCGTCGAAGTGCTGGCCGTTCGTCACCTCGTAGAACACGAGCTGGCTGCGCGCGCCTTCGCTGATGCCGTTCTGCGCGACGTACGCGCGCGACGCGTGGTTCACGGGCACGAGCGCGTCGCTGCGGCCCTGCACGATGATCGCCGGCTTGCCCTGCAGGTTCGCGTTCACGCGCACCGCGTCGACGTTCGCGGGCATGCCGAGCATCCCGTTCGTCCAGAGCTGGCGCAGGCACAGCGCGCCCGCGAAGCTTGCATCGGGCGTCGCGAGCCGGTGATCGACGCCCGCGCCCGTGTTGAACACGAGGTTGATGCCCGCCGTCGGCGGCACGCCGTTGCCGACGCCGAACACGGCGGGCATCGGCGACGTGGCGGGCGCGACGACGGCGCCCGTCGCCGGGTTCGTCGTCGCGAAGCTGAAATTGCACAGGTTGTCGGTGACGCGCGAGCGCGTGTACGCGTTCGCATAGGTGACCGCGATCGCCGGAATCGCCTGCGAATCCCACATCGGCGCCTGCAGCAGGTCGGAATCGGCGAGGTAGCCGGCCGCGTGGAGCTGCGCGAGCGCGTCGGCGGCCTGGCTTTGCGTATCGGCGCCCGACACGAGCCCGGCCGCGGCGAGCGTCGCGCAGCGCTGGGTGCGGATCGACTGCGTGGTCGCCGCCGGCAGCGCGCTCAGGTACGGCGCGTCGGCAAGCGACGCCGACGCGGCCGCGCACGGCTCCAGCAGGTTCGCGAGCGTCGCGTAGTCGGCCAGCGGCCGGCCGAACGACGGCACGGGCTGGCCGCCCGAGCGCACGACCGCGTTCGGCGCCATCCGCACGTTGATCTGCGGCTCGCCGACCACGACCGCGGTGATCCAGCCGCGGTTGTCCTGTTCGGCCGCCGCGAGCGACGCGCCGCCGCCGTTGCTGACCGACGCGGCGATCGTCGTGATGTCGCCCGCGCGATAGCGCACGCCGTGATGCGAGCCGTCGATCGGCGGTCCGAACTGCTCGTTGAGCGCCCAGTACGCGAACTCGACCGACTGCAGTGTCACGCGCCCCCAGTCCTGCTCGGGATTCTGCTGCGAATGCGCGTGCTTGAACGCATAGCGGTTCGGGAAGCGGGAATTGAACGCGGCGAGATCGCCGCTGGTGACGTTCGCGGTGAACAGGCTCGCGGTGCCGGCCAGCACCGCGTTGGCGAGCGTGCCGTCGATCAGCGTGATGGTGTCCGACATCAGCTCGTGCGCGCCGTTGCCGCCGCCCTTGTCGTTGTAGGCGACCGCGCAGCCGCGCTTGAGCGCCCATTCGCCGGCCGCGGAAATCGCGCCGTACACGCCGCGCGAGCCGGACGACGTCGCGGTGACGATGCACGGCTGCGCGGGATTGAAGCTGGCGGGCACCTGCACGAGCAGCGTGACGTTCTTGCTGCCGCTGCCGTCGTCGGCGTACGCGAGATATTCGGTGCCGGGAATCTTGCCTTCGCCGAGCGTGTCGTTGCCGTCGAGGTCGACGTTCGGCCCCCAGAAGCGGCCGTAGCCGCCGTTGGCGCTCATGTCGACGAGCGCGCGGTAGTTCGACCAGATCGCGAGACGCCGCAGCTCGGCGCTCGTCGGCCGGGCGGCATTCGCAAAGCCGGGGGCGCTCGCCGAGCCGAGGCCCGTCTTGCCGAGGCCCGCCGTCAGCAGGTCGTCGCTCGCGCCGTCATAGGCCGTCGTGCGCACGCTGCCGGACACGAAACCGGGCAACCGGTTGCGCTCGGCCGACTCGTCGCCGTTACAGGCGCCGAGTATCGCGACCGCGGCCAGCGCCGCGCCCCACACCACCCGCCTGCCCCACCCGAGCTTCGTCATCGCCGCCCCCTCCGATATCGTTATCGGTCCGCCGCCGCGCCGCGCGCGACTGTCGGCCGCTGAAGCGCAAACGGGCCCCGGCATGCCGGGGCCCGCCTGAAAACGGGCGCATGCGGCGCTCACGCGCCGCTGCCCGGCGTTACTGCTGCTGAACCGTCAGCTTGTTCGACACCGACGTCACGCCGCTCACGCCCTTCGCCGCCTCTTCCGCCTTGTCGATCTGGGCCTGGTCGGGCACCGTGCCCTCCAGCGTGATCGCGCCGCCCTTCGAGCGCACGACGATGTTCGCCACGTCGATGCCGCCCGCCTTCGTAATGGCCTTGCGCACCGCGTAGCCAAGCTTGCGGTTCGCCTTCTTCGCGGTCTTCGCGGCGGCCTTCGGCGCGCTGGTCGCGGCCGCGGGCGCTTCCGTTGCCGCGGCATCGCTCGACTGCGCATACACGCTGCCCGACAGACAGGCCGCCACGGCGGCGACACCCAACGCTCTCAACACGATCGACTTCATGCTATCTCCTTATCACTCCGGAACGGCCGTGCACAGTACGGCCGATTACCCCCAAAAACAGCCGGCCCGCGCGCGAACGGGCGGGACAGCCGGTGTTTTCCACGGCGATACGAGAGAGGCGAGACGGGCTGGCGGCAGGCGCACGCGAAAGCGGGCCGGCCGGGCCGGACAGCCGCCGGCCGAACGCGCCCGGTCTCATTGGGTGCCGGGTCGCGCGCAAATCGGGCGCGGCTGCGTCGCACAATGTAATCCAGCGCCCGCGGAAGCGCAAAGCTTTTGACGCAGGGGCGCCCGCCACTGTCGCCACGGGGCCGCGCCAGGCCGCCCCCACTCGCGCACGCCCGGCGAAACCGGGTACCATCGCCGCGAGCATCGGCGTCGTCCATGACAACCGTCCGATCGTCACCGATACGTCACGCCAGCGTCATCCGCCGCCCCCATGAAGCCAGCCCGCCCTCGCCCGCCTCGCCGCATCCTCGCCCGCTTCGTCGCGGTGTCGTGGCGCGACCTCGCGCTGTCGATCGGCCCTACCGTGCTGCTCGCCGGCGCGGCCGTCTGGCTCGCGGTCAAGCTGATCCAGCCGGCACCGCCGTCCACGCTCGTGATCTCGTCCGGGCCGCCCGGCAGCACGTACTGGAACGCCGCGCAGAAATACAAGACGATCCTCGCGAAGAACGGCGTCACGCTCGACGTCCAGTCATCCGAAGGGTCCGCCCAGAACCTCGCGCGGCTGTCGAACCCGAACGCGCCGGTCGACGTCGGCTTCGTGCAGAGCGGCATCGGCCCGAAGGAGCGCGACGAACACCTCGTGTCGCTCGGCAGCATCGGCTACGTGCCGCTCGCGATCATGTATCGCGGCCCGGTCGTCGCGCGCCTGTCCGACTTCAAGGGCAAGCGGCTCGCGCTCGGCGCGGAAGGCAGCGGCGCGCGCGAGCTGAGCCTCGCGCTGCTGAAGATGAACGGCATCGTGCCGGGCGGCTCGACCGAGCTGCTGCCGACCGCCGGCGAGGACGCGGCCACCGCGCTGCTCGACGGCAAGATCGACGCGGCGTTCCTGTCCGGCGACTCGACGCAGATCCCGGTGATGGCGAAACTGTTCCGCGCGCCGGGCGTGCACGTGTATTCGTTCACGCAGGCCGAGGCGTACGCGCGGCGCTTTCCGTACCTGACCGCGATCACGCTGCCGATGGGGGTCTACGATCTCGGCCGGAACCTGCCGCCCGCCGACATCCACACGGTCGCGCCGACCATCGAACTCGTCGCGCGCGACTCGCTGCACCCCGCGTTGTCCGACCTGCTGATCGAGGCCGCGCGCGAGGTGCACGGCCACGCGACGATCCTGCAGCACGCGGGCGAATTCCCGTCGCCCGTCACGCGCGGGTTCCCGCTCTCCGACGACGCCGCGCGCTACTACAAGTCAGGCAAGACCTTCCTGTACCGGCGGCTGCCGTTCTGGGTCGCGAGCCTCGTCGACCGGCTGCTCGTCGTGGTCGTGCCGCTGATCGTCGTGCTGATCCCCGGGCTGCGGCTCGTGCCGTCGCTGTACGGCTGGCGCGTGCGCTCGCGCATCTACCGCTGGTACGGCGCGCTGATCGCGCTCGAGCGCCGCGCGCTCGGCGAGCACACGGCCGAGGAGCGCGTGCAGTTGCTCGACGAGCTCGACGACATCGAGGAAGCCGTCAACCGGATGAAGATGCCGCTGGCTTATGCCGGGCAGTTCTACGTGCTGCGCGAGCACATCGGCTTCGTGCGCGAACGGCTCACCGCGCACGACCAGGACACGCCGGCCGGCCCGCCGGGCGCCGGCGGCCCGCCGCAGGCACGTGCCGAGGCCGCGCCGCCGGCCGGCACGCCCCCTCGGGCGACTCCCGGTTCCGCGTGAGCGGACGATCCGCGATCATTGCTGCATGCGCGCGCCGCCGCGTAACATGGAGGCCGCCGCCAGGCGCCGCACGCCCCACCTTCTGGAGATCGCCATGACAACCGGCCTCGATACCGCCCAACCCGCCTGGTTCTACGACTTCGTGTCGCCGTTCTCCTACCTGCTCCTCGAACAGCTCGACAAATGGCCGGACGTGCCGTTCGAGCCCGTCGCGGTGTCGCTGCCCCACCTGCAGCGCCACTGGGGGCAACGCCCGAGCGCGGACGTGCCCGCCAAGCGCGTGTTCACGTACCGTCACGCATTGTTTCGCGCCGAGCAGCTCGGCATCCGCTTCAAGATGCCGCCCGCCCATCCGTTCGATTCCGACAAGGTGCTGCGCCTCGCGATCGCGCTGCGCGCCGACATCGCAACCGTGCTGGAAATGTTCCGCTTCATCTGGCACGACGGCAACGACCCGTCGACGCCGGAAGGCTTCGCGGCACTGTGCGAGCGCGTCGGCGTCGGCCACGGCGACGAGTTGATCGAGTTCGAGGAGACCACCGCGCAACTGGCCCGCAACAACGCCGACGCGATCGCGCTCGGCGTGTTCGGCGTGCCGACGTTCTGGATGAACCAGCAGCTGTTCTGGGGCGAGGACGCGCTGCCGATGGTGCTGTACTGTGCGCGCACGCCGAACTGGCTCGAATCGCGCGAGGTCAAGCGGATCAGCGCGCTGCCGAAGGGCCGCGTGTGATGGCCGGTATCACGCACGCCAACGCGCGGCTGCGGTAAGGTTACGCGTCACCGGAATCGCCCCGAATCGATGGAAGAAGACGACCGTACCGCCTCGCTCGACATCTGGCTCGTGCGCGTGTTGCGCACGCTGCTGCTCGAGCGCAGCGTCACGCAGGCCGCGCTGCGGCTGAACCAGACCCAGCCCGCGATCAGCACCGCGCTGCGCAAGCTGCGCGAGACGCTGAACGACCCGATCCTCGTGCGCGGCAAATCCGGGATGGTGCCGACCGAATACGGCGCGTCGCTGCTCGAGGCCGCGCAGCGCGCGCTGCGCGAGGTCGACTTCATCGCGACGCCGCACGGCGATTTCGATCCGTCGTCCGCGCGGCGCACGTTCCGCGTCGCCGCGCCCGATTACCTGAACGATTTCTTCATGCCGACGCTGATCGAGCGCTTTCGCGACGCGGCGCCGCATGCCCATCTGGAAATCGATTCGCTGAATCCCGCACTCGATCACGCGGGCGCGCTCGAATCGGGCGCGCTCGATCTCGTGATCGGCAACTGGCCGAAGCCCGACCCGCAGTTCGCGCGCCAGGACCTGTTCTCCGATACGATCGTGTGCCTGATGCGCGATGCGCACCCGCTCGCACGCGAGCCGCTCACGCGCGAAGCGTACGCGTCGGCCGCGCACGTCGCGCCGACGCCGTACACCGGCGACAAGCGCAACGCGATCGAGATCGGCCTGACACGCGCGCGCCTCACGCGGCGCATCGTGACGACGCTGCCCTACTTCGGAATCGTGCCGCAGGTACTGCTGCAGTCGGACCTGATCTTCACGACGACGCGCCGCTTCGCGACGCACTATGCGCAGTTGCTGCCGCTCGTGGTCGTCACGCCGCCCGTGCCGTTCCCGCGCATCAAGAGCTACCTGCTCACGCATCCGCAGCCCGACCGCCCGACCGACATCGCGTGGCTGTGCGCGCTGATGCAAAGCGTGTCCGACGAACTGACGGTTCCCCGCAGCCGCAAGCGCTGAGCCGCGGCACGAAACACGGCGCAGCCGCTCAAGCTCAGGCCGTGCAGAAGGTTTCCTGCAGATGGGCCCAGCGCACGACGCCCGCCACGTCGCGCTCGAACACGGCGGTTGCACGGCGCGCGGGCAGCTCGCCCGACGCCGCGTGCTGCGCTTCGAGATAGGTGAGCGTCGCATGCGACGCGTCGGCCGTGAGCACGCGGGTGTCCGACAGCGTGATGCGCAGCCCCGGCTTCGCGCCGGCGAGCTTCGCGAACAGCACGCGCGTACCGTCATGATCGACGACGCGACCGTCGGTCAGGATCATCGTGAATTCGGCGGAAAACGCGGCGAGCAGCGCATCGAGCGCCTCGGGTGCGGTATCGACGCCGGACAGCCAGCGTTCGATGGCCACGAGGCTCGCATCGAGCGCGTCGAGATAAACCTGATGATCGGACATGGCACGTGCACGGTAAGGCGCGGCCCGATGCCGCGCGTCGTCGTGCAGTGTAGGCAAAATCGCGCGGCCCTGCGCTGGCCGCGCGGCGCTACCGCGCGCAGGACACGTCGTCGCGCGCACGCCCCGATGCGGCCACCTTCGCGTCGGCCACCGGCATGCCCGAGCGCGCCTGCAACAGCTCCGCGCACACGGCCACCGCGATCGCGCCCGGCGCCTTGTCGACGATGCCCGCGACGCCGATCGGGCACACCATCTCCACGAGCCGCGCCGGATCGACGCCGCGCGCGGCAAGCCGGCGCTCGAACTTCACGCGCTTGGTGCGCGAGCCGATCATCCCGAAGTACGCGTAGTCGCGCCGCCGCATGATCTGCGCGGCGAGCGAGAAGTCGAGCGCGTGGTTGTGCGTCATCACGAGGAAGTACGCGCCGGGCGGCGCCGCGTCGACCACGGCCTCCGGCGTGTCGGTCGGCTCCGGCTGCACGTTCGGCGGACATTCGTCCGGGAACAGCTCGTCGCGCGTGTCGACCCACTGCACGACGCACGGCAGCGCGCCGAGCAGCGTGACGAGCGCGTGACCGACGTGCCCGGCGCCGAACAGCACGATGTGCATCGGCGCCGGCGTGCCGGTCGCCCGGTTGCGCCGGCCGGTGCCCGGCGCGAATGCCGGGGTCGACGCGGTGCGGAGCGAGCGTGCGGGGCCGTTCATGTCGGTCTCCGCCGGGCTGCCCCAAGGAGGCTGACCGCCCCCACGGGGGACCGTGAACGAAGTGAGCGCGGGCGGCGTTTCATCTCAGCCTGCCTGACCGGCGCGTGCCGCACGCACCGCGCTGACCGCACGCAGGATCGACTCGCCGGTCGCCGGCGCGTCGAGCGGCGGGTTCACCTTGTAGTCGCCGACCGCGGCCACCGCATCGCGCACCGCGAAGAACACCGAGAACGGCAGCAGCAGCGGCGGCTCGCCGACGGCCTTCGAGCGGTGGATGCTGTCCTCGACGTTGCGGTTCTTGAACAGCCGCACGTTGAATTCCGGCGGCGTGTCGTTCACCGTCGGGATCTTGTATGTGGACGGCGCATGCGTCATCAGCTTGCCGCCCTTGTTCCACCACAGCTCCTCGGTCGTGAGCCAGCCCATCCCCTGGATGAACGCGCCTTCGACCTGGCCGATGTCGAGCGCCGGGTTCAGCGACGCACCCACGTCGTGCAGCGCATCGACGCGCAGTGTGCGCATCTCGCCCGTCAGCGTGTCGATCACGACTTCCGACACGGCCGCGCCGTACGAGTAGTAGTAGAACGGCCGGCCCTGCAGCTTCGACTGATCCCAGTACAGCTTCGGCGTCGCGTAGAAACCGTCGGACCACAGCTGCACGCGCGCGAGGTACGCCTTCGCGATCACTTCGCCGAACGGCACGCCGTTGCCGCCGATCCACACGACGTCGTTGCCGAACGTCACGTCGGCCGCATCGACCTTGCCGTCGCCGAACTGCTTCGCCGCGAACACCGCGAGCCGCTCGCGCAACTGGCGCGCCGCATCCTGCGCGGCCTTGCCGTTCAGGTCCGAGCCCGTCGACGCGGCCGTCGCGGACGTGTTCGCGACCTTGCTGGTGTCGGTCGCCGTCACGCGGATCCGGCCGAAGCGGATGCCGAGCTCGTGCGCGACGACCTGAGCGACCTTCGTGTTGAGCCCCTGCCCCATCTCCGTGCCGCCGTGGTTCACGAGCACCGAGCCGTCGGTGTAGATGTGCACCAGCGCGCCGGCCTGGTTGAAGTGCGTGACGTTGAACGCAATGCCGAACTTCACCGGCGTGATCGCGATGCCCTTCTTCAGCACCGTGTTGCGTGCGTTGAATGCGCGCACGCCGGCACGCCGCGCACGGTAGTCGCTCGTCGCTTCGAGTTCGCCGAGCAGCTCCTGCAGCACGTTGTCCTCGACCGTCTGCCCGTACGGCGTGACGTTGCGTTCGGTCTTGCCGTACAGGTTCGCATAGCGGACGTCGAGCGGATCGCGATCGAGCGAACGCGCGACGTCGTCGAGGATGTACTCGATCGCGAACGCGCCCTGCGGGCCGCCGAACCCGCGGAACGCGGTGTTCGACTGCGTGTTGGTCTTGCCGCAGTAACCGGCGATGTTGACGTCGCCCAGCCAGTACGCGTTGTCGAAGTGGCACACCGCGCGCGTCATCACCGGGCCCGACAGGTCGGCCGAGAAACCGCAGCGCGACGTCATGTCGAGCGCGACACCGTCGATGCGACCGTCGTCGTCGTAGCCGACGTCGAAGCGGTAATGGAAATCGTGCCGCTTGCCGGTGATCATCATGTCGTCGTCACGGTCCGGACGCAACTTCACCGGGCACAGCAGCTTCCACGCCGCGAGCGCCGCGCAGCACGCGAACAGGCCCGACTGCGATTCCTTGCCGCCGAACCCGCCGCCCATCCGGCGGCATTCGACCAGCACGTTGTGCGACGCGACGCCGAGCACGTGCGCGACCAGGTGCTGCATCTCGCTCGGGTGCTGCGTCGAGCAGTACACGTGCATCCCGTCGTCGTCCTTCGGCACGGCGTACGCGATCTGCCCTTCGAGGTAGAACTGCTCCTGGCCGCCGAGCAGCATTTCGCCCGACTCGCGGTGCGGCGCGACGGCGAGCCGCGCGGCCGCGTCGCCGCGCGCGAGCTTCAGCGGCGGGATCACGTAGGTTTCGGCCGCGCGCGCTTCCTGCGCGGTGAGGATCGCCGGCAGCTCCTCGTAGTCGACCTGCGCGCGGCGCGCGGCGAGCCGCGCGATTTCATGCGACGTCGCGACGACGATGAACATCGGCTGGCCGACGAACTGCACGATGCCCTTCGCGAGCACCGGGTCGTCGTGGATGATCGGGCCGCAATCGTTGACACCCGGGATGTCGTCGGCCGTGAACACGGCGACCACGCCCGGCGTCGCGCGCACCGCGTCGAAGTTCATCGACACGATCTTCGCATGCGGCTTCGCCGACAGGCCGAGCGCCGCGTGCAGCGTGCCCGCGACGATCGGGATGTCGTCGGTGTAGGTGGCCCGCCCGCTGACGTGCAGGTGCGCGGATTCGTGCGCGCGCGATACGTGGACCTGCGCGGCGTCGGCTTGCGGGTCAAGGGTGCTCAGGAACGGTTCTGCTTGCTGGTTCATGTTCGGTGTTCTCCGTCTTCAGACGCGCGCCGCGTCGGTGCCGGGTTCGGCGGCCACTTCACGCACATTCAGGGCTTGCGGCGGCAGCGGGTCGTGCGGGCGCGTCTCCAGCCAGAATCGATACATCAGGTTCTTCGCGGTATCGAGACGGTACGTGCTCGTCGCGCGCATGTCGGACAGCGGCTGGTAGTCACGCTCGAGCGCCTGCATCGCCGCCTGCGCAGTGGCTTCGTGCCACTGCGCGCCGTCGAGCACGGCTTCCGTCTGGGTCGCGCGCTTCGGCGTCGCGGCCATCCCGCCGAACGCGATGCGCGGCTCGCGGATCGTGTCGCCGTCCGCGATGAACGCGAACGCCGCGCACACGGCCGAGATGTCGGAGTCGAACCGCTTCGACAGCTTGTACGTGCGGAACTGCAGCTTCTCGCGCGCGCCGGTGCGGGTCGGCACCTTCAGGCCGACGACGAATTCGTGCGGCGCCATGTCCTTCTGCTGGTAACCCGTGTACAGCGCCTCGAGCGGCAGCTCGCGCACCGTGTCGCCGCCGCGCAGCACCACGCGCGCGCCAAGCGCGATCAGGCCCGGCATCGAATCGCCGATCGGCGAGCCGTTCGCGACGTTGCCGCCGATCGTGCCCGCGTTGCGGATCGGCAGCGACGCGAAGCGCTTCCACATCTCGGTCAGTTCCGGATACTGGCCGGCCAGCGCCGCATACCCTTTCTCGACCGTCACGCCAGCCCCGATTTCGATCCAGTCGTCGCCGTGCACGATGTTCTGCAGTTCGGCGATCTGGCCGACGTAGATCAGGTCGTCGAGCCGGCGCATCTGCTTGGTGACCCACAGGCCGATGTCGGTGCTGCCCGCGAGAATGCGCGCGTCGGGCCGCTCGACCTTCAGCGCGGCCAGCGCGTCGAGCGTGCGCGGCGCCGCGAAGCGCGCGCCATTGATCGTCGTGTAGTCGAACGTATCGTCGCGCTTGAGCGACGCGAGCGTGCGGGCCAGCACGGCGGTGTCGACCGGCGCCGACGGCGCCGGCGCGTCGAACATCTGAACGGCCGCATCGACGATCGGGCGATAGCCGGTGCAGCGGCACAGGTTGCCGGTCAGCGCATCGGCGATCTCGGTGCGCGTCGGCACGTCCTTCGCCTTCGCGCACGTGCCGGCACGGCCGCAGCCTTCGTGGCCATGCTTCTCGTACAGCGCCCACATCGACATCACGAAGCCGGGCGTGCAGAACCCGCATTGCGAACCATGGCAGTCGACCATCGCCTGCTGCACCGGATGCAGCGCACCGTCCGGCTGGCGCAGGTCCTCGACCGTCAGCAGCGCCTTGCCGTCCAGCGTCGGCAGGAACTGGATGCACGCGTTGACGGCCTTGAACTCGACCGCGCCGGCATCGGTCAGCTCACCGACGACGACCGTGCACGCGCCGCAGTCGCCTTCCGCGCAGCCTTCCTTGGTGCCGGTGCAATGCGCGTCCTCGCGCAGGTATTGCAGCACGGTGCGGGTAACGTCCGCGCCGCTGACTTCGCGGATCGCGTGACGATGGTAGAAGCGGATCGGCTCACTCATGTCTCGATGGTTCTTCAAATGGGGGCAAGGCGGCCCGCGCTTTGCGCTCGACCGACGTTTTTCTGACAGTTTGCACGCTATCACCATCAAATTTCGCAACCCATAGCCCATCACGCATGGGGCCCATATAACTGCCGCGATATGAGCGCCGGGCCCGCCCGACGCCCTTTCCACACGGCGCTCCGAGCCTCTTCCCAGCGCCCCCGCGACCGTCCGTGATCGTCGAAAACAGGTCGCGATTAACTAAATGGTACCTGCGTGAAAACCGGTTCCATGGGAAAATCCCGATTCCCTTTTTCGCCGTCCTCTGCCGTCTCGTTCATTCGTTCCGACCCCATGTCAACCGATTCCGCCACACCGCCGCGCAGCGGGTTCGCGGTCACGCTGCAAATCGTGTCCGTTGTCTGCTTCACGTTCATCTGCTACCTGACCATCGGCCTGCCGCTCGCGGTGCTGCCGGGCTTCGTCCACGGCGACCTCGGCTTTTCCGCGATCGTCGCGGGCGGCGCGATCAGCGTCCAGTATTTCGCGACGCTCGCGTCGCGGCCGCTCGCCGGGCGCCTGGCCGATACGCTCGGCCCGAAGCAGACAGTGCTCCGCGGGCTGGTCGGTTGCGGCGTGTCGGGCGTGCTGCTGCTCGTCGCGCTGCTGCTCGCGCACTGGCCGGCCGCGAGCCTCGTGCTGCTGGTCGCGAGCCGGCTCGTCCTCGGCGTCGGCGAGAGCCTGTGCGGCACTGGCGCGATCCTGTGGGGCATCGGCCGGGTCGGCGTCACGCACAACGCGAAGGTGATCTCGTGGAACGGCATCGCGACCTACGGCGCGCTCGCGCTCGGCGCGCCGGTCGGCGTCGCGATCGCGAATACGCTGAATCCGGCGCTGATCGGCGTGCTCGTGATCGCGCTGGCCGCAATCGGCTTCTACCTCGCACGCCTGATCGCTTCGGTGCCGCTCGTGCACGGCGAACGGATGTCGTACGCAAGCGTGTTTACGCGCGTACTGCCGCACGGCCTCGGCCTCGCGCTCGGCTCGGCCGGCTTCGGCTCGATCGCGACCTTCGTCACGCTGTACTATGCGGCGCGCCACTGGCCGAACGCCGCCCTGTCGCTGACCGTATTCGGCACGCTGTTCATCGGCGCACGCCTGCTGTTCGCGAACACGATCAAGACCTACGGCGGCTTCCGCGTCGCAATCGTATCGTTCGCATTCGAATGTTCGGGCCTGTTGCTGCTGTGGCTCGCGCCAGTGCCGCACATCGCACTCGTCGGCGCCGCGCTGACGGGTTTCGGCTTCGCGCTGATCTTCCCGGCGCTCGGCGTCGAGGCCGTCGCACTCGTGCCGCCCGCGAGCCGCGGCGCGGCGCTGTCCGCGTACTCGGTGTTCCTCGACCTGTCGCTCGGCATCACGGGCCCGCTCGCCGGCTATGTCGCGGGCGCGTTCGGCTATCCGCAGGTGTTCCTGTTCGCGGCGGTGGCGGCTGCCGCGGGCGTCGCGCTGTCGATGGTGCTGTACCAGCGGCAGGCGCGGGTCGAGGGAAGCGGCGCGGCGGCCTGACGGAGCAAGGTTCGGCGGGCTCAGCCCGCCGGGCGCAAAGGGCGGGTACATCAGCCATCCGCCGGCCGCTGCGGCGCAGACTAGCGCGGCAGAACGTTGAATTCCCGCAGCACGCGGGCGGCTTCCGGATGATGGCGAAACGGCACTGCAGCCGCGCGTTCAAGCTTGAACGCGGCGCGATCGAACAGGACAAGCGCTTCCGACGTGTTGAGGTGCCTCGACATGTACAGGAAGCCGTCGACCCGCTGGTCGTGCCGGTGCACGGCGGCGGACCATTGTTGCGGGATGTCGTAGGGCACGACAGTCGACAGCGACCCGTCTCCGCCAAGATTCTTCAGCGGCAGACCGTGCAGGACGGCCACGTTCAGTGGCGAACCCGTAAAGGACAGCACGTAGCGCTCCAACTCCGCCGTCACGAGCGGGAACCCGCCGAGTTCGAGATCCGCGACTTCGTCGTGCAGCACCGTCTCGGCAAACGCGCAATGCAGGTCGAAGCCGAAATAGCAGGTGCCGAACCTGCCCCGCTTGCGCGGATCGTCGAACCGGTTGCCACCCGACCTGCCGAAGTAGGGCTCGCCGGTGTCGTAGCGTGAAATACGGAGCAGCGTGGCAGGCGCGACTTCTTTCGTCGTCAGCGTTGCATGCGCGAAATGCCTACCCGGCGCCGCCAGCGTCAACCGCGCGCTCCTAGCGTTCCGCGAAGGCTGCCGCCGCGCGCTCCACCCGCTCGACCTGCCCTTGCGACAATGCTTTCAGCGGCGTGACGTTACCGAGCGAAGCCTTCGGTGTCGTAAAAAACTGCCACTTGCTCCAGCCCGGCAGGCTGCCCAGTTGCTGCGTCACCTTGCCCAGCGTCTTGCGATCGATGTCGCCTGCCAGATAGAAGGCCGGATAGTATTGCGCGGCCCCGACGTCCACCGTGAAGATGCGCCCCGACACGAGCGCCTTGTTGAGCGCCTGCCGGCTAATGCCCAGCCCCGCCCAGAGTTCGGCGGCCGGCAACAACCTGCCGGCGGCAACCAGCGCCTGCCGCTCGGACAACGCAATCCGCTCGACCTCGGAAAGCACTGCACCCTCGTACGCGGCCGGCTTCGGATTCGGCTTCGCGCGGCTGGGTGCTTTCCTGTCGCGGGTCGCCGCGGCGGCGATCCCGAAAGTGACGACACCGGCAAGATCGATGACCTGAGCGATACCGACCTTGAACAGATGGCCCAGTTGCGCGTCGGACAGCTCGAGCAATGCGCGTGCCTTGTCCGGCCCGAGCATGGTCGCTGCGCCGACGGCGCAGCGCAGCGCCACTTCGGTATCCACATCGAGGATGACATCGGCGCCCTCGAGCGCTTGCGCATGCCGACCCATCATCGCCTCCTTTCACGATTAGGATTAAGGATAGGTCAGCCGCGCAACCAAGTCAACCGAGTCAACTTTTCTGCGTACCCAAGACTGCCAGCACCGGGCGGACGATCGATGCATCGGGCCCCCGCAGACAACCGCCTTCCGGTCAGGCCGTCCGCAAAAACAACCGCCGCGTCAGGTCGAACGCGACCAGATTGCCGGCCACCACCAGCAGCAGCCCCACCACCGCGAGCGGCGACCACTGGTAGCCCTCGAACACCGTCGACACGGCCAGCGCGACGATCGGGAACAGCACCGTGCAGTACGCGGCGCGCTCCGGCCCGATCCGGCCCACGAGGGTCAGATAGGCGGTAAAGCCGATCACCGAGCCGGGCACGGCCAGGTAGACGAGCGCGCCGAGATAGCGCGGGCTCGTGTCGAGCGTGAACGGCATCCCGGCCACCACGCTGCCGACGGTCAGGATCGCCGCGCCGATCAGCATCGCCCAGCCGTTGGTCGCGAGCGGGTGCAGCCCCATCGACTGCATCCGGCTCGACAGCAGGTTGCCGATCGAGAAACACATCGTGCCCGCGAACGCGATCGCGAGCCCCGTCCACGTCGCGTGGTCGTCGAGATGGCCGGCCATCTGCTGCCAGAACAGGCACGCGATGCCGGCCAGCCCGAGCAGCGCACCGGCGATCGCCGACGGCCGCAGCGGACGACCCATGAACAGCCGGCCGTTGATCGAGTTCAGCAGCGGCGCGGTCGAGAAGATCACCGCGACGAGGCCGCTCGGCACGACCTGTTCCGCGTAGTAGAAGCACAGGAAGTTCAGGCAGAACAGTGCAAAGCCCTGCGCGAGGAGAAAGCGCCACGCTTCGCGCGGCGGCCGTACCGGCCGGCGCATCACGCGCAGCAGCGCGAACAGCACGGCGGCCGCGAGCCAGAAGCGCCATGCGATCGACACGGGCGGCGGCACGGCGCCGAGCTGCCATTTGATCGCGATCCAGGTGGTGCCCCAGATCAGCACGGTGACGAAATAAAGCGACAGGTTCATGGCGGCAACGATCCCAAAAGCAGGTGAAACGGATCCCGACTATGCCGCCGCCCGGCGCGCGCCGATTGTCCGGAATTGCGGTCTTTTTCGGGCCGCCGCACGCGGCGCCGTGCGCCCGCTTATACTCGGCCCATCATGAGCCTCTCCCTTTCCGCGCCCCCCGTCGACCACCCCACCGCCCTGGCTGGCGGCGATCTGCCGTTCGGCCTGCAGTCGGTCTGCCGCACGCTCGCGGACGCGAACGCGACGCTCGAGCGCTTCGCGTGGCTCGGCGACCATCTGGCGATCGCCGAATGGACGCGGATCACCGACGAAAGCGAGACGGTCTACGAGCAGCCGGGCCACCACACGCTGTCGTGCTACCTCGACGGCGGCTACCGGACCGAACGCCAGCGCGTGCCGCGCTACGGCGCGCCGAGCCTGCTGTGCGCGCTGCCGGGTGACCATGAATCGCGCTGGTGGGTGCGCGGCGAGATGCACTTCATCCATCTGTATTTCCTGCCCGAGCACTTCACGCAGCGCGCGATCCGCGAACTCGACCGCGAGCCGCGCGAGCTGAAGCTCGCCGACCGCACTTACTTCGAGGATGCGCGCGTCGCCACGCTGCTGCGCTCGCTCGCGCTGGACGGCTGGGACGATGCCGACGAACGGCTGCGCGTGAACGAGACCGCGCACGAGGTGCTGAGCCTGCTGCTGCGCGGGCAGAGCACGACCCGCACCGACACGTCGTTCCGCGGCGGGCTCGCGCCGGCCGTGCGTCGCCGCGTGCGCGACTACATCGACACGTACCTGACGCAACCGCTGACGCTCGGCGAACTCGCCGACGTCGCCGCGCTATCCGAATACCACTTCTCGCGGATGTTCCGGCTGTCGTTCGGCCGCGCGCCGCACGCGTGGGTGGCCGAGCAACGGCTGGCGCGGGCACGCGAGCTGCTGCGCACGACGGCGCTGCCGCTCGCGCAGATCGCGGCCGACTGCGGCTATGCGAACGCCGGCCACTTCAGCCATCGCTTCCGCGACGCACACGGCACGACGCCGAATACGTACCGGCGCGCGATGCAGGGCCGCTGAGCGCGGCCCCTTTCGTCGTTTCCCCGCTTACGCGCCGCGCCGCGAGAGTTCCTGTTCGAGCGCCGCGACGCCGGCCGGCAGGTCGACCGGCACCTTCAGGTCGACCATCGTGCGGCCGAACGCATGCAGCGTGCGGAACAGGTTGTGTTCGCGGCACTGCTCGCCCATCTGCCCGATCCGTACGATCGGCAAGCCGAACGAGCCCGAAATCTCGACCTGGTACTGCTTCGAGATATGGCCGCAGACCATCCCCGGCGTGAGCCCTTCCGGCGTCTCGATCCCGACCACTGAATTGAGCCGGCAGTCCTTCGGCGCATAGAGCTTGAGCCCCATCGACTCGACGCCCGCCTGCAGCGCGAGCGAGCAGCGCAGGTGGCGCGCGAAGCGGCTTTCGAGCGTCTCCGCGCAGACGAGGCGCAGCGCTTCGTGCAGCGCGAGCACGCCGGACACGGGCGCCGTGTAGTGATAGCCGGCGTTGTGCCAGAAGTTCTCGGCGAGCGCCATGTCGAGGCACCAGTGCGCGTTCGGTTCGGGGCGATGCTTCATGCGGTCCCATGCGGCATCGGAGAACGCGATCAGCGACACGCCCGGGATCGACGACAGCCCTTTCTGGCCACCGGTGATCACCGCGTCGATGCCCCACGCGTCCATCTCGAGCGGCATCGTCGACAGCGTGCACACCGCGTCGACCACGACCAGCGCGCCGGCCGCCTTCGCGAGCGCCGCGATGTCGCGCAAGTCGCGGTTCCATACGGTGTTCGACGTCTCGCCCTGCACGATCGTGACGATCTCGGGCCGCTCGCGCGCGATCGCGTCCGCGATCTCGTCGAGGCCGGCGACCGCGCGGTCGGCCACTTCGAGCGTCGCGACGTCGGCGCCGACGCGCGTGGCCATCTCGGCCATCCGCGCGCTGAAGAAGCCGTTGCGGATCGACAGCACGCGCGTGCCGCGCCACGCGAGGTTCGAGATCGCCATCTCCATCGCGGCCGAACCGGGGCCCGCGACGCCGAGCACCCACTTCGTGCGGGTCTGGAACACGTAGCGCGCCATCTCCTTCACCTGCTCGATGATCTTCGCCATCGTCGCGCCGAGGTGGTTGATCACGATCGTGTTCGCCTTCGCGACGGCGGCCGGGATCGGGACCGGGCCGGCCCCCATCATCAGCAGCGGTTCTTCGGGCAGGATCGCGTCGAGCGGCACGACGACGGGACAGGGAATCGGCGAGTAATCGATGGACATGGCTGGTAAAAGGTGAGGAAAGGAAGTGCACGGACGCCCGCCGCGCTGCATGGCGAACTGATCGATCATTCCGCGTTCCGCCGCCTCGCGCAAGAGGCACGCGCGGCCGGACAGCGCGACGGTGGCCCGGTCCGGCGACCGGGCCAGCCAGCCGTGCGCGGGTCGCACGCCGGTCATCCGGATTGGAAATGGATTGCCGGCCAGGTTGTGAAACGGTTCCACTCGTGCGTCAAGCGCACGATTTTCTCCGTCAATAACACCGCGCTTCGTCGACATCGCCGCTTCAGCGCGACTTCCGTATCGATTGAAATAGACCGGATCCGTGATGAAAATCGCCGCGCGGAATCAGATACGCTAAACCCCCACACGGCAGAAAAACATCCACTACTGCGGCATGAATTGGGGAACGCTTCCTGGCAATACCTGAACAAACCCACGCAAATATCTCACAACCCTCTGATTTAAATACAAAACATTCGAACCAAACATGCTTATTCGAATACCGTGCCACCTTTGAACGGCCGGCATGCGAGACAGCACTACGTTTAACGCGTTACTCCCGATTTCGATTTTCCGCAACCCGCCCATTTTCTCAGGTTGACGGATATCGCTCTGTATTGAACAATCGTCTGCGGAATCGAAGAAAACGATTTTTCGATACGATGCAAAAACCGAGGGCCGCGCGATGCGCTTTCGAGCTGCGCGGCGTAAAACCAAACCATAATCAATCAACCGGGCCAGAAATACGCAAGCCATGAACCAGATTCAGACCATGCGTGTATTCGTCTGCGTCGCCGAGCAACAGAGCTTCCGGCGCGCGGCGCACCATCTCGGTGTGTCCAATGCACTCGTCACGCGTTCGATCGCGATGCTCGAGGGCCACCTGAACACCCGGCTGATCCACCGCACCACGCGGAATCTGTCGCTCACCGAGGCCGGCGTGCGCTACCTCGACGGGTGCCGGGCGCTGCTCGAGGAATTCGACCACCTCGAATCGTCCGTCGCGCATGCCGTGCGCGAGCCGGCCGGCACGCTGCGCGTCGTCGCGTCGGGCCTGCTGTCGCCGCTTGCGCTGACGCCGCTCGTCAGCAGCTTCCGGCACCGCTACCCGGAGTTGCGCGTGCAGCTGACCGTCGCCGAGGGGCCGCTCGACGTGCTCGATTCCGGGTACGACGTCGGCATCGTCACGGGCAACCGGCTCGACGGCAATCCGACGCTGATCGGCCACGCCCTTGCGCCCAACCCGTTCGTCGCGGTCGCGGCGCCGGCCTATCTCGAGCGACGCGGCGAGCCGCGCCTGCCCGACGACCTGCCGGGCCACGACTGGGTCACGCTCGCGCCGCATCAGCATGCGCCCACGTGGCAACTGGTCGGCCACGACGGCGTCGCGCATTCCGTCACAGTGCGCCCGGCCTGCACGGTCAATCAGCTCGCGCTCGTCCACGCGGCCGCCGTGGCCGGCGCGGGCATCGCGGTGCTGCCCGAGCCGTGCGTCGCCAGCGCGCTCGCCAGCGGCACGCTCGTGCGGCTGATGGCCGGCTACCGGATCGACGATCCCGACACGCAGCTGTCGCTCGTCTACCCGAATCGCCAGTACGTGCCGGCGCGCACGCGCAGCTTCGTCGAGCACGCGCTCGATCACTTCAGCGCGCAGCCGGCCCGCGAACGCACCGATTACGGCTTCCTGCGGCCGTCGCGCGGCCCCGACCGCTCCGACATCGTCACGGGGCTGCAGTAAACTGCGCGCGTCAGCCTTCGGAGGTGCAGCGTGCGCGTGATCCTGTTCAGCAGCCGGCAGTACGACGACGATTCGTTTGCCGCCGCCAACCGGCAGTTCGGCTATCGGCTGCACTTCCAGCCGTCGCACCTCGACGCGGAAACCGCGATCCTCGCGCATGGCTATGACGTCGTCTGCCCGTTCGTCAACGACACCGTCGACGCGGCCGTCCTCGAACGGCTGGCGGACGGCGGCACGCGCCTGATCGCGCTGCGCTCGGCGGGCTTCAACCACGTCGACCTGGCCGCCGCCGAGCGGCTCGGCATCACGGTCGTGCGCGTGCCCGCCTATTCACCGCACGCGGTGGCCGAGCACGCGGTCGCACTGATCCTCGCCCTCAACCGCCGCCTGCCGCGCGCCGTCGCGCGCACCCGCGAAGGCGACTTCTCGCTGAACGGCCTGCTCGGCTTCGACCTGCACGGCAAGACCGTCGGTGTGATCGGCACCGGCATCATCGGCAGCGTGTTCGCGAAGATCATGATGGGCTTCGGGATGCATGTGCTCGCGCACTCGGTGCCGCCGTACAACGACGAGCTGATCGCGTTCGGCGCGCGCTATGTCGCGCTCGACGCGTTGCTGCACGACGCCGACATCGTCAGCCTGCATTGCCCGCTGCTGCCGTCGACGCACCATCTGATCAACGAACGGACGCTCGCGCGGATGAAGCACGGCGCGATGCTGATCAACACCGGGCGCGGCGGCCTCGTCGATGCGCAGGCGCTGGTCGACGCGCTCAAAAGCGGCCAGCTCGGCCATCTCGGGCTCGACGTGTACGAAGAGGAAAGCGGGCTCTTCTTCGAGGATCACTCCGACCTGCCGCTGCAGGACGACGTGCTCGCGCGGCTGCTGACGTTCCCGAACGTGATCGTCACGTCGCACCAGGCATTCTTCACGCGCGAGGCGCTCGCCGAAATCGCGCACACCACCCTGTTGAACATCGAGGCGTGGCATGCGGGCACGCCGCAGAACGTCGTGACGGCGAATCGCTGAGAAATCGACCAAACCGGCTGGTTTCACGGTTGCAAGCGATATCGCAATCGTTTGCTTTTGATCAGCGCTGAAAACACGACCTTTTGCATCAACAATTTCGCGCTTTGTTTCAAATGATGTAACGCGGCTCGCGCGCCGTCTGCTATCGTTGCGCCGACGTTATCCCGCCCTCTCCCGTCCATGCGTTTCGACGACTCCGACATCGCCGCCGTCTACCGCGCCATTTTCGAACGGCGCGACATGCGTCACTTCACGCCGGCGCCCGTCGATCCTGCCATGCTCGCGCGCCTGCTGCGCGCGGCGCATCACGCGCCGAGCGTCGGCTTCATGCAGCCGTGGCGCTTCATCCGCATCACCGATCCGGCGCTGCGCACCGCGATCCACGCGCTGGTCGAGGCCGAGCGCCGTGCAACCGCCGACGCGCTCGGTGAGCGCCAGGACGAATTCATGCGGCTGAAAGTCGAGGGTGTGCGGGAATGCGGCGAGCTGCTGGTCGTCGCGCTCGCCGACGGCCGCGAGCGCCACGTGTTCGGCCGTCGCACGCTGCCGGAGATGGATCTCGCGTCCGCGGCTTGCGCGATCCAGAACATGTGGCTCGCGGCCCGCGCCGAAGGGCTCGGGATGGGCTGGGTGTCGCTGTTCGACGTCGATGCGCTGCGCACGCTGCTGCGGATGCCCGACGGCGCGAAGCCGATCGCCGTGCTGTGCGTCGGGCACGTCGACGCGTTCTATGCAAAGCCGATGCTTGAGCAGGAGCGTTGGGCGGCGCGGATGCCGATCGAAGCGTGCCTGTTCGAAAACGGCTGGGACGATCCGGCCGCGATCGACGCCGCCGGCTCGCCTTCGTCTCCCGCCGACGTGGCGGACGCGGCAACGGAAACTGGGGCCAACTCGGCAAGCGCTTCGACCACGAGCGTCGGCGGGTCCCCCGAACGCATCGCCTGACGAGCCCCCGCCGTCATCGTTCCGCCCCCCGCAATTTCACCGCCGCAAAACCCGCTCAATCCCACACTGTGAGCACCACACGGGCCATCCCGTCGCACGCCGGCAACAACCGTTTTGGCCCCAAGCATAGGGGTTTTCACTGAAGTAGAATCGCGGCTGTCGTTCGCCTTACCGTCCGCCTGTCCCGCGCATCCTGCGCCAGCCCGAGCGGCGGCTTTTCCCGAGCCCACCGCGATGCCCTTACCTCTTTTCGCCCTCGCCGTCGCCGCATTTGGAATCGGTACCACCGAGTTCGTGATCATGGGGCTGCTGCCCAATGTCGCGCGCGATCTCGGCGTGTCGATCCCGGCCGCCGGCATGCTCGTGTCGGGCTATGCGCTCGGCGTGACGATCGGTGCGCCGATCCTCGCGATCGTCACCGCGAAGATGCCGCGCAAGCGCGCGCTGATGGGCCTGATCGGGCTGTTCATCGCGGGCAACCTGTTCTGCGCGATCGCACCGGGCTATGCGGTGCTGATGGCCGCGCGCGTCGTCACCGCGTTCTGCCACGGCGCGTTCTTCGGGATCGGCTCGGTGGTCGCGAGCAACCTCGTCGCGCCGAACCGTCGCGCGCAGGCGATCGCACTGATGTTCACCGGCCTCACGCTCGCGAACGTGCTCGGCGTGCCGCTCGGCACCGCGCTCGGCCAGGCATACGGCTGGCGCGCGACGTTCTGGGCCGTCACCGGCATCGGCATCGCCGCGGCCGCCGCGCTCGCCGTCTGCCTGCCGAAGAACCTCGCGATGCCTGACACCAGCATCACGCGCGAATTCAGCGTGCTGAAACATCCGCAGGTGCTGATGGTGCTCGGCATCAGCGTGCTCGCCTCGGCGAGCCTGTTCAGCGTGTTCACGTACATCACGCCGATCCTCGAGGACGTGACGGGCTTCTCGCCGCGCCAGGTCACTTACGTGCTGCTGTTGTTCGGCCTCGGGCTGACGGTCGGCGGCACACTCGGCGGCAAGCTCGCCGACTGGCGGCGGATGCCGTCGCTGATCGCGACGCTCGCGCTGATCGGCGTGATCCTCGCGCTGTTCGCGGGCACGATGCACCTGCCGTTCGCCGCGCTCGCGACGATCTTCGTGTGGGGCATCCTCGCGTTCGCGATCGTGCCGCCGCTGCAGATCCTGATCGTCGACCGCGCCAGCGACGCGCCGAACCTCGCGTCGACGCTGAACCAGGGCGCGTTCAACCTCGGCAACGCGACGGGCGCGTGGCTCGGCGGGATGGCGATCGGCTCCGGCGTGTCGCTCGTGAACCTGCCGTGGGTCGGCGTCGCGATGGCCGTTGCAGCACTCGCGCTCACGCTGTGGTCGGCGTCGCTCGAACGTCGACCGGTGACCGTGCCGACCGAGTACGTGTAAAGCAACCCTGCTGCAATCGTTGCGCACACAACCCCACGCGGACCTGATGGCCTTCATGGACCTTTCAAGGTCCGCGGTGTAGCATCCCCGCCGATGAAAGCCATTCTTAATCGCGATTTCCTCGCACTCATTCTGAGCGTCGCGGTCGTCGGTCTCGGCACCGGCGCCACGCTGCCGCTCACCGCACTCGCGCTGACCGAAGCCGGACACGGCACCAACGTCGTCGGCATGCTGACGGCCGCGCAGGCCCTCGGCGGCCTCGCGATCGTCCCGTTCGTCACCGCGCTCGCGCGACACATCGGCTCGCGCCGCGCGATCGTCGTGTCGGTCGTGCTGCTCGCGGCCGCCACCGCGCTGATGCAGTTCACGTCGAACCTGATCCTGTGGGGCGTGCTGCGCGTGCTGTGCGGCGCCGCGCTGATGCTGCTGTTCACGATCGGCGAGGCGTGGGTCAACCAGCTCGCCGACGATTCGACGCGCGGCCGCGTCGTCGCGATCTACGCGACCAACTTCACGCTGTTCCAGATGGCGGGCCCCGCGCTCGTGAGCCAGATCGCCGGGGCGACGAGCATCCGCTTCGCGCTGTGCGGCGCGCTGTTCCTGCTCGCGCTGCCGACGCTCGCGACGATCCGGCGCGCACCGCTCGCCAGCGACGACGCACATCACGAAGCGCACGGCCGCTGGCTCGACGTGCTGCCGCGCATGCCCGCGCTGATCATCGGCACCGGCTTCTTCGCGCTGTTCGATACGCTCGCGCTGTCGCTGCTGCCACTCTACGCGATGGATCACGGCGTCGCGAGCGCCACCGCCGTGCTGCTCGCGTCGATCATGCTGTTCGGCGATACTGCGATGCAGTTCCCGATCGGCTGGCTCGCGGACAAGCTCGGCCGCGAACGCGTGCACCTCGGCGCAGGCTGGATCGTGCTCGCCGGCCTGCCGCTGCTGCCGTTCGTGATCGCCAATCCGTGGCTCTGCTGGCCGTTGCTGTTCGTGCTCGGCGCGGCGGCCGGCAGCATCTACACGCTGTCGCTCGTCGCGTGCGGCGAACGCTTCCGCGGTGCGGCGCTCGTCACCGCGAGCTCGCTCGTGTCGGCATCGTGGAGCGCCGCGAGCTTCGGCGGCCCGCTGGTCGCCGGCGCGTTGATGGAACAACTGGGCAGCAACGCGCTGGTCGGCGTGCTGGTCGTCTGTGTCGCGGCGTTCGTCGCGGCCGCGCTGTGGGAGCGCCGCGTCGCGTTGCAGCGCGCGGTCTGATGCAGATTGGCGTTGGCGTTGGCGTTGGCGTTGGCGTTGGCGTTGGCGTTGGCGTTGGCGTTGGCGCGCAGCATCATGCACCGATACGCATCGGGCCCGCTCGCGTCCCTCCCGCGGTAAACGAAAACGGCCCGCGCAATGCGGGCCGCCCTGTCCTTCCGGACTACGCGCGATCTACACGTGACCTACGCGTATCGTTTCGCGCTGCGATCCGTCACGCGCTGCGCGCCGGCAAAATCTTGCCCGCACACGTGCCGAAGCCGACGCGATAGCCGTCGCCCTGGCACCAGCCGGCGAGCGTCAGCTCGTCGCCATCCTCGATGAACGTGCGGCTGCCGCCGCCGTTCAGCACGACCGGCTCCTTGCCGTTCCACGTCAGTTCGAGCAGGCTGCCGAACGAATCCTTCGTCGGCCCGCTGATCGTACCCGAACCCATCAGGTCGCCCACGCGCGTGTTGCAGCCGGCCACCGTGTGATGCGCGAGCTGCTGCGCCATCGTCCAGTACATGTGCTTGAAGTTCGTGCGGCAGATCGACGTGGCCTCGGCGGCCCCCTCCGCGCGCAGCGTGACTTCCAGCGCGATGTCGAACGCATGCTTGCCCGCATGCTGCAGATACGCGAGCGGCTGCGGCGACTGCTCCGGCTGCGCGACGCGGAACGGTTCGAGCGCGTCGAGCGTGACGATCCACGGCGAGATCGTCGTCGCGAAGCCCTTCGAATTGAACGGCCCGAGCGGCACGTATTCCCACTGCTGGATGTCGCGCGCGCTCCAGTCGTTCAGCAGCACCATCCCGAAGATGTGCGCTTCCGCGTCCTCGCACGCGATCGGCTCGCCGAGCGTGTTGCCCTTCCCGACGATGAACCCCGTCTCCAGTTCGATGTCGAGCTTGCGGCACGCGCCGAACACCGGGCGCTCCTGGTCGGGCAGCTTCAGTTGCCCGCTCGGGCGCCGCACCGGCGTGCCGCTCACGACCACCGACGACGCGCGGCCGTTGTAGCCGATCGGCATCTCCGACCAGTTCGGCAGCAGCGCATTCTTCGGATCACGGAACATCGAGCCGACGTTGGTCGCGTGCTCCTTCGACGAATAGAAATCGGTGTAGCCGGGAATCTCGACCGGCAGATGCAGCGTCGCGTCGCGCTGCGCGACGAGCACCTGCGCGCGCAGCGCCGTATCGTCGCGCAGCCGCGCGTTGTCGCGCGAGAACAGCGCAGACAGCTGCACGCGCACGCTGCGCCACGCGTCGCGGCCGAGCGCGATGAACGCATTGAGCGTCGGCGCGGCGAACACGTCGGCGCCGGCCGGCAGCGTCACGAGGCCCGCGCGCGCGAGCGCTGCAAGATCGACGATCTGGTCGCCGAGCGCCACGCCCGCACGGCGCGACGCTTGCTTCGCATCGCTGAAGATCCCGAACGGCAGGTTCTGGATCGGGAAATCGCAGGCGGCGTCGTTCGCCGTCTCGACCCAGCTCTTGCGGGCCGGGTCGAGCGTCGCGCGCCAGTCTTGGGTATCGCTCATCGTTGCTCCGGGTTGAAGTGTTTCTTGATGCCTTGCCAGCATTCGAAGTAGTCGGCCTGCAGCTGCGCGGTGTCGAGCGCGTAGCGCGTCGGCCGGATCAACGTGCGGGTTTCGAACATGAACGCCATCGTCGCGTCGACCTTGTGCGGCTTCGTCGTGTCGCTCGCGGAAGCCTTCTCGAACGTGTCCGCGTCGGGCCCGTGGCCCGACATGCAGTTGTGCAGGCTCGCGCCGCCCGGCACGAAGCCTTCGGCCTTCGCGTCGTACGCACCGTGCACGAGCCCCATGAATTCGCTCGCGACGTTGCGGTGGAACCAGGGCGGGCGGAACGTATCCTCGGCCGCGAGCCAGCGCGGCGGGAAGATCACGAAGTCGATCGTGTCGACGCCCGGCGTGTCGCTCTGCGACTGCAGCACCAGGAAGATCGACGGATCGGGATGGTCGTAGCTGATCGAGCCGATCGTGTTGAACAGGCGCAGGTCGTATTTGTACGGCGCGTAGTTGCCGTGCCACGCGACGACGTCGAGCGGCGAATGACCGATGTCCGCGCGCCACAGGCGGCCGTTCAGCTTCGCGATCAGTTCGAACGCCCCTTCGCGGTCTTCGTACGCGGCCTGCGGCGTCAGGAAGTCGCGCGGGTTCGCGAGACCGTTCGAGCCGATCGGGCCGAGGTCCGGCAGGCGCAGTTGCGCGCCGAAGTTTTCGCAGATGTAGCCGCGCGCGTCGTCGTCCGGCAGCGTGACGGTAAAACGCACGCCACGCGGGATCACTGCGATCTCGAACGGCTCGACGTCGACCCGGCCGAATTCGGTCGCGATGAACAGGCGCCCCTGCTGCGGCACGATCAGCAGTTCGCCGTCCGCGCTGTAGAAGAAGCGGTCCTGCATCGAGCGGTTCGCCGCGTACAGATGGATCGCGCAGCCGTTCATCGCGGCGGCCGAGCCGTTACCGGCCATCGTCACGAGGCCGTCGACGAAATCGGTCGGCTCGACCGGCATCGGCAGCGGATCCCAGCGCAGCTGGTTCGGCGGCGTCGGCGGCACGTCGGCCGAATCGCCGAATTCCGACACGAGCCGCTGCGGGCCTGCGTACGGCTCGAACGGCCGGTGCACGGCCGCCGGACGGATGCGGTACAGCCACGAGCGGCGGTTGTGGCCACGCGGCGCGGTGAACGCGGTGCCCGACAGCTGCTCCGCATACAGCCCGTACGGCGCGCGCTGCGGCGAGTTGCGGCCGTGCGGCAGCGCGCCGGGCAGTGCCTCGGTCGCGAACTCGTTCGCGAAACCGCTCTGGTAGCCGGCGTTCGCCGGTTTCGACAGGTCAAGCGTCATCGTTTCCTTTCTCCATCAATTCAGGGCGGCGTTCGGCGCCGGCGCGCCGCTGCGCCGCGTTACGCCCGCCAACCCGAGGACGAACAGCGCGGAGCACAGCACGGGCACCGCGGCCGCGTGGAACAGCGCACCGTTCGACCAGTTGAGCGCAATCAGTTGTCCACCGACGAGCGGCCCGAGCACCGAGCCGATCCGGCCGATGCCGAGGCTCCAGCCGATGCCCGTCGAGCGCAGCGACGTCGGGTAATACTGGCCCGCGAGCGCGTTCACGGCCGGCTGCCCGCCAACCACGCAGAACCCGCCCGCGAACACGACCACCAGCAGCCACGGCAGCGCATGCGCGACCGAGCCGATCAGCCCCACCGACACGGCCGCGCACGCGAAGCATGCGAACAGCACGCGCACGAAGCCGTAACGTTCGATGAACCAGCCGAGCGACAGCGTGCCGATCACGCCGCCCGTCTGCAGCACCGTGCCGACGATCACGGCCGTGCCCGGCGAATAGCCGGCGTCGCGCATCACGGTCGGCAGCCAGTTCGACAGGAAGTACAGATCGATCAGGTTCATGAAGCTGATCGCCCACAGCAGCAGCGTGACCGGCAGGCGGCCGTGACTGAACAGCTCGGCGACCGGTGCGCCGGTCGCGGCGCGCTCGCGCACCACGAGCCGCGTGTTCGCATCGATGCCGGCCTGCGGCGCGAAATGTGCGAGCCACTCGCGTGCCTGCGCGACGCGCCCTTTCAGCACCAGGAACTGCAGCGACTCGGGCAGCCGCGCGACCATCGCGATCGTCAGCACGAGCGGCACCGCGCCGCCGACGAAGAACACCGACCGCCAGCCGAGCGCCGGAATCAGCGCGGCGCTGATGAAGCCGCCGATCGCCGCGCCGAGCGTGAAGCCGCACGACACGATCATCATCCGCTTCACGCGATGCGCGGCGGGGCTGAACTCGCCGACCAGCGCCATCGCGTTCGGCATGATGCAGCCGAGGCCGAGGCCCGTGACGAAGCGCAGCGCCATCAGCACCGGGATCGAACCCGCGAACGGCGTCGCGAGCATCGTCACGGCGAAAAACAGCGTCGAGCCGATCAGCACCGGGCGCCGCCCGATCCGGTCGGCCAGCACCGACAACCCGAGCGCGCCGAGCAGCATCCCGAACAGGCTCGCGCTGAACACGGGCCCCAGCGCCTGTTTCGGCACGCCCCATTCGGCGATCACGCTCGGTGCGACGTAGCCCATCGCCTGCGCATCGAAACCGTCGATCACGAGGCACAGCCCGCACAGCACGAGCAGCATCCAGTGGAAGCCCGGGCGATGGGTCTCGTCGATCACGCGCTCGACTTCGAGCGCGCGCGCGTCGGCCGGCGCCGCGCTCATTGCGTCACCTCGGCGGCCGGATGCACGGGCGGCGTCACGCCCTGGCGCGCGAGCGCCATCGCTTCGCGCAGCACGTCGGCGTCGCCGATCTGGTTCGCGAGCAGCAGGATCAGCTTCGCGTTGACGAGCTGGCTGTCGGCGTCGGACAGGTCGCGATGCATGTCGATCAGCGCTTCGTAGAACGCGTCCGGGTCGGCCAGGCGCGGGCGGGTGTCGAGTGGGGGCATGACGGAGTCTCCGGTGTCTTTATCGTTTTCAGCGTGCGCAGGTCGCGCGCGCCAGTGCGTCGGCCAGCGCCTGACGGTCGAGCGTGCGCGTGCGCGCGCACACGTGCTGGTCGGGGCGCAGCAGGTAGAACGTGCCGGGCTTCGCGTCGTAGCGTTGCGCGGCGAAGCCGTCGACGTCCTCCACGACGACGACACCCGCGACCGGCTGCGCGTGCCCGGCCGGCACGACGAGCACGGGCCGAACCGGCAGCGCGAGGCCGTCGAGCGCCTGCGCGAGCGCGGCCGCATCGCCCGGCAACCCGAACAGCATGCCGGTGAAGCCGCTGCCCAGATGCTGCAGCAGCCAGCCCGGCGTGCCCTGCGTACGCACCGGCGCATCGGCCGCTGCCGCGCCCGGCCGCATCGCGCCCGCGAAGGCGTCGCCGCTGCGGTCCGGTGTGTTCAGCGGCGAATCGGCGAGCACCGCCGGCACCGACAGGCGGCCGCTGTTCACGAGCTTGCGCGCGAACTCGCAGTCGCGTGCAAGCTTCAGCGTCGCGTCGCGGAACACGCGCGACACCGGGCTCTTCGGCGTGATGAAGTCGGTCGAGCGCGCCGAGTTGCGGATGTTCTCGTCGGCCGCGAATTCACGCTCGCTCGCATACGTATCGAGGAGGCTGTCGGCCGAGCGGCCGTCGAGCACGAGCTTCAGCTTCCACGCGAGGTTGTCGGCGTCCTGCACGCCGCTGTTCGCGCCGCGCGCGCCGAACGGCGACACGCCGTGCGCGGAGTCGCCCGCGAACAGCACGCGGCCGTGCCGGAACGACGCCATCCGCTGGCAGCGGAACGTATAGACGCTCACCCATTCGAGCTCGAACTCGACGTCCGGCCCGAGCAGCGCCCGCACGCGCGGGATCACGCGCTCCGGCTGCTTCTCGGCGACGGGGTCCGCATCCCAGCCGAGCTGGAAGTCGATGCGCCATACGTTGTCGGGCTGGCGATGCAGCAGCACCGACTGATTCGGGTGGAACGGCGGGTCGAACCAGAACCAGCGCTCGGTCGGAAACTCCGCCTTCATCTTCACGTCGGCGATCAGGAAGCGGTCCTTGAACGTGCGGCCGTGGCTTTCGAGGCCCATCATCGTGCGCATCGGGCTGCGCGAACCGTCCGCCGCGATCACGTACTGCGCGCGCAGCGTCGCGACGCCTTCCGGCGTTTCGATCGTCAGCACCGCGTGTTCGGCCGACTGGTCGATGCCCGTGACCTTGTGCTTCCAGCGGATGTCGATGTTCGGCAGCTCGAACGCGCGGTCGGCCAGGTAGCCTTCAACGTAGTACTGCTGCAGGTTGATGAACGCGGGGCGCGCATGCCCTTCCTCGGGCAGCAGGTCGAACGCGTACAGCTGCTCGTCCTGCAGGAATACCTTGCCGACGTGCCAGCTCACCCCCTTGTCGACGAAGCGCTCGCCGCAGCCGAGCCGGTCGAAGATCTCGAGCGTGCGCTTCGCGAAGCAGATCGCGCGCGAGCCGGTCGACAGCGTGTCGTCGTCGTCGAGCAGCACGACGCTCACGCCCTGCTGCGCGAGGTCGATCGCGGCCGCGAGGCCCACCGGGCCCGCGCCGACGACGATCACCGGGTGAACGGTCGTGTCCTGCGCACGCGGGCGGTATTCGAACTTCAGCGTCTGGTAATCGATGCTCATGGTCGCCATCCGCTCCTCAACCCTGCCGGGCACGGGCCGGCTCGCCCGTCATCCCGCCCGCCGCCTGTCGGCGCGCCGCGCCGCTCTCCCGCGTGCCATTCCTGTCAACCGCCACGTCTCGCTCCTTGCTTCCTGTTGATTCGTGAACGGCGCCGTTTCGCGGCGCCGGCCTGCCGCATTTCTTGATCGGCAATACATTCTGGATTTACGAATAGTAAAACCAATTACGAATAGTGAAATCAACGTAAACCCTAGGCGAAGCGTCGACGACGGGATAACCATATGAACGAAACGCCGAGCCGAGCTTGGCCGGCGCTGCTAATATCAAGCTACGAGGCGGCCCGTTCGGCCGCCGTTTTTCCTTCTTACGCCGATGATTCCGCCCACCATTCCCGAGCTGGTCGCCCGTGCCGGGCAACTGCCGTATCTGCGGGATCACCTCGCGCTCGCCGAAGGCGGCACCGCAAGCGCGAACCTGCCCGAGCGCACGCTCGGCAGCGCCTACGAACCGATCTACGACGTGACGATGCCGGGCGCGCCGCAATCGACGTCGTTCGCGGACGCGATCGAGCGCTACGGCGACGAGCTCGGCTTCCAGGCCGTCACGGTCGTCACGGGCGCGCCGCACGATCCGGTCGACTCGGCCGTCGACGACCAGACGCTCGTCGCGATCGACCGCCTGTCGCGCGCGCTGCACGCGATCAATTTCTTTGGCGCACAGCGCCATGGGCTGCTGTTCCTGCGCGTGCACGAACGGCTGCTGAAGAGCGTGAAGTACGACCACGGCAAGCATTTCTCGTCGGTGCTGCAGCGCTTCGGGCTGCCGGCCGAGCGGATCGTGATCGAGCTGCCGGCGGTCGCGGTCGCGCACAAGACCTTCCTCGGCTACCTGACGCGCAGCTACCAGCATCACGGCTTCAAGGTCGCCGACAAGCTGCCGGACCCGGGCCGCATCCTCGCGGTCGAATCGGACATGGCGCGCCCGGACTACATCAAGATGGACGCGGGCATCGCATTGCGCGACGGGATGGTCAAGGCGCTCGTCGCCTATGCGCAGCGCGTGCGGATTCCGCTGATCTTCGACGGTGTCGTCGACGAAACGCAGTGCGAGCTGCTGCGCCAGTACGACGTCCGGTTCATGCAGGGGCCCGTGTTTGCGAAGGTCGTGACGGCCTGAGCCTCGGTGGATGAGGGGGTTCGCACACGCGGGGCGTCGCGTGCCGAAAGTGGAATGCAGGTGATGTGACGGGGGATCGGGCCCGGCGGGCTTAAGCCGTCGCCCGATGTCCGGCGGGCAATTGCCGGCCTCGTGGAAAGACCGGCTTCGCGGGAGCGTGTGCGCCTCGTTTCCGGCGCAGTCGATGTCGGCGGTTACCTACCGCTTACGCCCTTCCACCATCATCGTACTTGGGCAGATCGTCGTCGATCTCGATGCCCGGGAAGCGATCCGCATACCAGACATGCCAGGCCGGACGTAGCCGCGACGGCTCGTCGAGCGTCGCGTAATTGATCTCGACCGTCCTGGGTGCATCACTGAGCCGGTATTCGAGCTGCGCGCCGCAACGACCGCAGTAGCGCCGCTCGCCCCACGCGCTCGACGCATACACCGTCGGCTCACCTTGCAGGTATTCGAACGCGTCGATCGGCACCGATGCCGACGCGACGACCGCCGCGCCGGTCGTGCGCTGACAGAGCCGGCAGTGGCAAAAGCCGGCATCGGCCGGGACATGGGTGATCCGGTACCGGATCGCGCCACATGCGCATCCGCCTTCCATCGGTTCTGCGTGAGACATGGCAAGCCTCGTCGTCGGTGAGCTGGCGAACGATCATGCACGCGGTTCGTCCGTGACACAACCGGCGGCGGTGTCGCGCGCGTACGCTGCCGACCGTACCGGCGACGCCCCCCTACCGCTCGCGCCCCCGCTCAGGCCGTCTGCCCGAGCCGCTGCGCGAGCGCCTTCAGCTTCGGCCCGACCTGCGTACGGAACACGTCCTCGTCCATCGACGACGCGGGGCCGCTGCAGCTCAGGATCAGCCAGCGCCCCTCGCGCGGCTCGCGAAACGGGACGGCCGCCGCGTTGACGTCCATGTGCCACGCCCTGAACGAATAGCAACAGCCACCCGCCGAGAATTCGGCCACCGCCTGCTGCGCGGCGGCGACGAGCGCATCGGCGTCGGCCGCGCCGCCGGCCGCACGATGCAGCTCCGCATAAAGTGCGCGTCGCGCGTCTTCCGGCTGCACGGCCAGGTACGCGCGCCCCATCGAGCTCGTCAGCATCGACAGCCGCGAACCGGGCGCGAGCCCAAGCGTCAGCGCGGTCTCGCTGCGGATCGTCTCCAGGTAGATCATGTCGAGCCCGTCGCGGCAGCCGAGCGACACGGCCGCGCCGATGTCGCGCGCGAGCGCCTGCATGTGCGGCCGCGCGAGGTCGATCGTGCCCGCGCCCGACAGCAGCGCGTAGCCGAGCGACAGCACGCCGGCGTCGAGCGCATACTTTCCGAGCGTCTCGTCGTAACGCAGGTAGCCGAGCACGGTCAGCGTGTAGGCGAGCCGGTTCACCGTCGCCTTCGGCAGCCCGGTGCGTTCCGCGAAGTCGCGGTTGCCCAGCATCGTCTCCCCGGGCCGGAACGCGCGCAGCAGGTCGAGCCCGCGCGCGAGCGCGACGACGAACTTGCGTTCGTCGATCGTGGTTTCGTCGATGGTTGAAAGTGTCATCTGGTGCTACACTGGGGTCGATTTGCAAAACATTGTTCCGCACAGCGGAACTTCCGTCAAGCAAACTCTCAGGCAACAAACCCTGCTGAATCAGGGACTGACCGCAAAGCATGGGGCCCGGGGAAGCGCTGAAGGGCTAACTCGGGTCGACCGCGAAGCATGGGACCCGGGGAAGCGCTGAAGCGCCAACTCGGGTCGACCGCAAAGCATGGGACCCGAGTAAGCGCTAAAGCGCTAACTCGGGTCGACAGGAGATGAGACGATGAGTGCTGCAACTTTTCATTGGGACGATCCGCTGCTGCTCGACCAGCAACTGACCGAAGAAGAGCGAATGGTGCGTGATGCCGCGCAGGCGTACGCGCAGGACAAACTCGCACCGCGCGTCACCGAAGCGTTCCGCCACGAACGCACCGACGCCGAAATCTTCCGCGAGATGGGCGAAGTCGGCCTGCTCGGCCCGACGATTCCCGAGGAATACGGCGGCCCCGGCCTCAACTACGTGAGCTACGGCCTGATCGCCCGCGAAGTCGAGCGTGTCGATTCGGGCTACCGGTCGATGATGTCCGTGCAGTCGTCGCTCGTGATGGTGCCGATCCACGAATTCGGCTCCGACGCGCAGAAGCAGAAATACCTGCCGAAACTCGCCACCGGCGAATGGATCGGCTGCTTCGGGCTGACCGAGCCGAACCACGGCTCCGATCCGGGCAGCATGGTCACCCGCGCGAAAAAGGTGCCCGGCGGCTACTCGCTGTCCGGTGCGAAAATGTGGATCACGAACTCGCCGATCGCCGACGTGTTCGTCGTGTGGGCGAAGCTCGAAGAGAACGGCAAGGACGCGATCCGTGGCTTCATCCTCGAGAAAGGCTGGAAAGGCCTGTCGGCGCCCGCGATCCACGGCAAGGTCGGGCTGCGCGCATCGATCACCGGCGAGATCGTCCTCGACGAGGTGTTCGTGCCGGAAGAGAACCTGATGCCGAACGTGAGCGGCCTGCGCGGCCCGTTCACGTGCCTGAACTCGGCGCGCTACGGGATCGCATGGGGCGCGCTGGGTGCCGCCGAGTCCTGCTGGCACACCGCGCGCCAATATGTGCTCGACCGCCAGCAGTTCGGCCGGCCGCTCGCCGCGAACCAGCTGATCCAGAAGAAGCTCGCCGACATGCAGACCGAAATCACGCTCGGCCTGCAAGGCGTGCTGCGCCTCGGCCGGATGAAGGACGAAGGCACGGCGGCCGTCGAGATCACGTCGATCATGAAGCGCAACTCGTGCGGCAAGGCACTCGACATCGCACGACTCGCGCGCGACATGCTCGGCGGCAACGGTATCTCCGACGAATTCGGCGTCGCGCGCCACCTCGTGAACCTCGAAGTGGTCAACACGTACGAAGGCACGCACGACATCCACGCGCTGATCCTCGGCCGCGCGCAGACGGGCATCCAGGCATTCTTCTGATCGTCCGGATGCGGCGAGCGCGGCAGCCACGCCATGCCCTGCTCGCGCAAAACACACGGCCCGCCCGGCAGTCATGCCGGGCGGGCCGTTTTTCATCGGATCCGCGCACCGGGCCGCCGGCCCGGTATCGCGCTCATTTGCAGCCGATGCTTACTTGTTCGGCTGCGGCGTGAGGCGCAGATACGGACGCACCGCGTTGAAGCCCTTCGGGAAGCGTTTCTTCAGCTCTTCCGGATCCTGCAGCGACGGGACGATCACGACATCGTCGCCATCCTTCCAGTTGCCGGGCGTCGCGACCTTGTAGTTGTCGGTCAGTTGCAGCGAGTCGATCACGCGCAGCACTTCGTCGAAGTTGCGCCCCGTGCTGGCCGGATACGTGATGGTGAGCCGCACCTTCTTGTTCGGGTCGATCACGAACAGCGAACGCACCGTCAGCGTTTCGTTCGCGTTCGGGTGGATCATGTCGTACAGTTGCGAGACCTTGCGGTCCGCATCGGCGATGATCGGGAAGCCGACGACCGTCGACTGCGTGTCGTTGATGTCGTTGATCCAGCCCTTGTGCGATTCGACACCATCGACCGACAGCGCGATCACTTTTACATTGCGTTTCTCGAATTCTCCCTTCAGCTTCGAGGTCAGCCCGAGTTCGGTCGTGCACACCGGCGTGTAGTCGGCCGGATGGGAGAACAGGACGCCCCAGCTGTTGCCCAGCCACTCGTGAAACTTGATCGGGCCCAGGCTCGATTCCTGCTCGAAATCCGGTGCGATGTCGCCAAGACGCAGACTCATGATGTTCCCTCCTCGAACGATGCTGGTTGAAACCGCGGCCGGGTCGGCGCGGGAAAGTCTGTCAGCTTACGGGAAGCAATGGGGCATGCGAACGATTATTCCGTTTGATATTCATACTTTTTTGTCATTTTTGCCCAATGTCGGTGCCGGACAGGCGGCCGCGGGGAAACTTTTCACCCCGTTTGCCGCTCTGTTGATGATTACAAATCGTTTACCATGCGGTCTTGCGCTGCCGTCGTGTGTCTTCCCGGCTCGCCAGCAGGCAGGCGTTTCGCTACGATGTGAACCTGCAGCATGACAGCACGAAGGGAGTTGCAATGTCGGAAATCAACAAGGAGAAACTGATGTCGGATATCAAAACCGTTCTCTCGGACGCCGAAGACCTGCTCAAGCAAGCTGCGAGCAGCACGGGCGACCGTGCGGCCGAGCTGCGCGAGAAAGCCATGTCGCGCCTCAAGCAGGCCAAGGAAAAGGCTGCCGACGTCCAGGTCGTGGTGGTCGAGAAAGGCAAGAAGGCCGCGCGCGCGACCGACGATTACGTACACGAGCATCCGTGGACGTCGATCGGCGTCGCCGCCGGCGTGGGTGTGCTGATCGGCCTGCTGATCAACCGCAAGTAACGCGCTCTGCGCCGTTTCGTCCCGTCGGCCGCGTCGCGCGGCCTGCGGGCGTCGAAGCCAGCCGGCGGTTTCCGCCGGCCGGCTTTGTCCTAGCTGCACACTGCACACTGCACGCGCACGCACCTCATCCATGACGACAGACACCACCTCGCCGCCGTCCGGCCAAGGACCGCTGCGCCGCTTCGTCGGCTCCGCGATCGGCCTTCTGCAAACGCGCCTCGAACTGGTGGGCATCGAGCTTGCCGAGGAGAAGGAGCGCCTGATGGGCGTGCTGTTCCTCGGGCTCGCCGCGATGATGCTTGCGACGATGGCACTCATCAGCCTGACCGTGCTCATCGCGATCGCGTTCTGGGATACCTACCGCTGGCAGGCGCTCGCGGCGATCACCGCGCTGTATGCGGTGGGCGGGATCGCATGCGCACTGAAAGCCCGCTCGGGCCTGCGCGATGCGCCGACCGTATTCGAGGCAACGCTCGCCGAACTCGAGAAAGACCGCGAACTGTTCCGCGGCAAGCCGTGAACGCAGTCGCGCTCACCCCTCCCACCTACTTCGCCGACGCGCCATGAGCCAGAACGTCACGGGCAATTCACCCCGCTCCCATTCGTCGCGATCGAACTGGAGCGCGTCGCAGCATCGCGCGCTCCGCAAGGAACTGCTGATCCTGCGATCCGAAGTCGAGCGGCTCGAACTCGCGGAAGCCGCCGGCGAAATGCGCCACGCGGTCACGCGCTTCAGCTGGCTCAAGGTGTTCATCCCGGGCCTGTCCAGCAACAAGTTCAGCCAGTCCGCCAAGAACCTGAACGCGAGCCTCGGCCAGCTCGTCAACCAGTATCCGATGCTGAGCTCGCTCGCATCGCTCGTGCTCGCCAAACCCGTTCGCTCGCTGCTGCGCGCGAGTGCGGGCCCCGCGCTGAAGTGGGGTACCCTTGGTTTTGCGGCATGGGAGGTCTACCGGATCTGGAAGCAGTCCCGCGACGAGCGTGGTCTCGACACGCACGACGACTGACCGTCACCGGCATCCTGCGCGCACGGCCAAGCGCCGTGGCGCGCCTTTCCTCCGAGTTCAACGTACACCCCAGCACGCGGCTATCTGTCCGTCAGCGCCGTCACGCCGCACATTACCGATGGTCCCGTCCGAACGCAGCGTGAATGCGCCGCACGCATCGTCGTGCATCGGGCCCGTGTCGAGCGGGATGGCCTCCAGATCGCAACTCACCGGCGAATCGTCGCGGTCCGGCCGCCTGAGCGCCAGTCGATAGACCGCGCGCCCGTCGGGCGGCGCTTGTGTGAACGCCATCGGCAATGCCGAAGGCGGCACACCGTCCACGGTTTCGAGATATTGGGCCGCCCGGTACAACGCGGCGACCGCCGACGCGCGATGAACGCGCGCGACATGCTCGCGATACGACGGGATGCCCCATCCGGCCAGCACCGAGACGATCGCGAGCACGATCATCAGTTCGATCAGCGTGAATCCCGCCGAGCGATAGACGGACGCGCGACCGTTCATCGAAGCACCGTCGCGACGCGACGCCAGTGCAGGGCAACGATGTGTCCATCACGGATCGCGACCTGATGCTGCAGCCAGACTGCGCTCGATACATGCGCACCGACGCCACGCGCGGTGACGACGTAAGCGCGGCCGCCGGCCGGCCCCGCCCCGCGCCACGCTTCGATCAGACATCGTGGCGGTTGAACGGACATCGGCCATCCGGCGAACGGAGCGAACGCTTCGGCGACCGCCAGCGCCGGCATGCGCCGCCACGCGTCGGGCTCCGCGTGCGATTCGCCTTCGTTCACGTACGGCGCCGAGCCCCGGCGCAATCGCGCGGTACACGCTGCCAGCGCGGCATCGGCCGCGTGGAATGCGACCAGCCGATCGGATAATGCGCGCGTACGGCGCGATTCCGTCAGTGCGGCTTCGAACCACGTGCCGGTCAGGGCCGCCACCGCTGCGCCAACCGCGATCACCGCAGGCAGGGCGAGGCCCGCGTCGCGACGCCAATCGCGGCGGGCTGACCGCAAGCGTATGTGCGGCGCTTGCTGGCTCGCTGTTTGGACTTTCGCACCCGCAGCCTGCCGCGGACCGCTACCGCGTGTTTCGATTCGCTCATGCATGTTGCGTGTCGCGACGCGCTGCGACCTCGCCCGCTTCTGCCCTGCTCCGTTCATCGCGGCACCTCGGGTTCATCCGTGACATCACGCGACGTATCGTCGAATGTGCGCGCGGCATTGCGCAACGCGACGATACGATCGAGCGTCAGACGCACGCGGCCGTCTTGCGCAACGACAGTGCGGCCGTTGCAATCGACGTGCCGTATCGGCTCGCCCGTCGGTTCGCCACGCGCCCGCACGCAGACATGCGCGGCCACGACATCGCGCCAGTCGTCGCCGCGCAATGCATCGGCATCGACGAACTGCGTGCCGCCGCGGCGAAGATAGCGCATCCGCAACTGATCGATTCCCGACACGACCGGCTGCGGCGTGCCCGGACGGCCGCTTCCTTCGCAATACAGCTCAGGCTCGCCCGTCGACGGACTGGTGTGCACGTCGAAGCGGTTCTCCAC
Source organism: Burkholderia sp. AU33423 (assembly GCF_002223135.1). NCBI lineage: Bacteria > Pseudomonadati > Pseudomonadota > Betaproteobacteria > Burkholderiales > Burkholderiaceae > Burkholderia > Burkholderia sp. AU33423. The sequence continues at coordinate 318,043 of NZ_NKFH01000004.1, read as the reverse complement.
CGGCGCAGGTTCGCCGGACACACCGACGCCCTGCCCAAGGCAATCCGACACCTGGCCGCCAACGGTGGACCACGTCGACACGGCATCGCCGACGTAGCGGATCAACAGCGCGTCCGATGTACCGCGCACGGGCTCGCACCGTAACTGCGCGCCCGCTCCCCGCACGCGCGCCATCGAACAGCCGAACACCGGCGGCAACGACGACACGCCCTCCCCCTCCCTATCGAGCGGCCGAAATCCTGCCATCTGGATCTGCTGGCCGATCAGTATCAGCGCGGTGCCGGCAGCATCACGCATCCGGAACCCGTCATCCGCGCGCCGCTGTGCGACGCGCTGCGCGTGGTACAGCGCACCGGCCGCCGCGAGCACGAGCAGACCGACGGTCATCGCGATCAACACTTCAAGCAGCGTATGCGCGCGCATGCGACGGTCAGCGTTCATCGGCTTCAGCCTCCCGATACGGAATCCGGACGCACGACGGCGGCTGCGCCGAGCTTCCCGCCGCTTCGCATCGCGGCCCGGTGGCCACATTGCCGCCGCGCCAGCCGACAACCGTGTAGCGGACGCCATCCGGCCCATCACCGCGCGTCATCGTGCCGCCGGGCAGCGACGCTGCGACCCGCGCCGCGAGGCCATCGTCGGCCTCCGCAGCGACGTGCAAGCGCTCGATACGCGCATCGGCCAGCCACAGCGCGCGTTCACGCCAGATCGTCGCGCGCTGCGCACGCGCCATCCCAAGCTGGCTGCCCGCTACAGCCAGCATCACGGTCGCGAGCAGCGCGATGGCCAGCATCGCTTCGATCAGCGACGTGCCGCGCATGGCATTGCGCATGACGCTCACGCCGCATCGCAACGGCCGGCGACAACTCGCGCCCGGCCGCCGGCCGCGATTCTTACGCAACGCGATGCATGCGCGTCGTCACCTCCCGGCACGTCGCGCCGCGGACGCAATTCGAAGCGCCGGATGCCACCGATTGCCTGACCGACCGGCGGTGCGAACGCGAGATCGTGCGCGGCACCCGCGACGGCCACTTCGGCATCACGCGGATAGCGCCGCAGCACGCGTGACTGCCCGTCGACCTGCCCGCTGACGATCCAGTCACACGACCATTCAGCCGGATCGCACCGCTCACCTGCACGCAGACAGGTGCCGGCGCTACCCGCCCGGCACAGCGTGACGCGCACGCCGAGACGCGTCGCCTCGGTACGTGCAAACGACAGCGCACCGAGCAACACGCGCGAGCGTGCATCCACACGTTCGCGCATGCGCCACTGGTCGAACGCGGGCGCAGCATAAAGCGCGAGGCCGGCCGCCAGCGAGATGGCGACCATCAGCTCGACGAGCGTGAACCCGCCCGCGCGTCGCAATACATTTTTCAGGGGTTGAGCGTGCAGTCCCATCGCAGTCGTCCTTCGCCAAGGTGATGCGACGACTGTAGCGATACGTGCGGACACGCACCATTTGCCGAATGGCCGACTGGCGGCATGCAATCGCGACCGACACAATCGGCGCGAACTGACCAACGGAGAAGACGATGAACGAACGCAGCGCGTCAGCGCTTACGCGGAGTCTTGGCGGGAGAGGCGCGACGGAACTCTTCGATCACGTCGGCAAATTCGGAAACGTCCTCGAACTGGCGATACACCGATGCGAAGCGGACATAAGCGATCGTATCGAGGCCGCGCAACTCGTTCATCACGAGTTCGCCGAGCTTCTCGCTACGCACTTCGCGCTCGCCTGTCGCGAGCAGTTGATATTCGATGCGGGCGACCGCCGCGTCGATCGCGTCGGCAGCAACCGGCCGCTTGCGCAGCGCGAGTTGCATGCTGGCGACGATCTTGCGACGGTCGAATTCCGTGCGGCTGCCGTCCTTCTTCACGACGAACGGCAGGGACAGCTCGACCCGCTCGTACGTCGTGAAGCGCTTGTCGCAAGCCGAGCAGCGACGGCGCCGCCGAATCGCGGCGCCATCTTCGGACACGCGGGAATCCACGACCTGCGTGTCGTCATGCCGGCAGAACGGGCAGCGCATCGTCGATCAGCGATAGACCGGGAAACGCTTGGTCAGCTCGGCGACCTGCGCGCGCACGCGCTCGATCGTCGCTGCATCTTCCGGATTCTCCAGCACGTCCGCGATCAGGTTGCCCACCTGTTCCGCTTCCGCCGGACCGAAGCCGCGCGTCGTCATCGCCGGCGAACCGAGACGAATGCCGCTCGTCACGAACGGCTTTTCCGGATCGTTCGGGATCGCGTTCTTGTTCACCGTGATGTGCGCCGCGCCCAGTGCCGCTTCCGCTGCCTTGCCCGTGATGTTCTTTGCACGCACCGAGACGAATGCCGCTCGTCACGAACGGCTTTTCCGGATCGTTCGGGATCGCGTTCTTGTTCACCGTGATGTGCGCCGCGCCCAGTGCCGCTTCCGCTGCCTTGCCCGTGATGTTCTTTGCACGCAGGTCCACCAGCATCACGTGGCTTTCCGTGCGGCCCGACACGATCCGCAGCCCACGCTTCACCAGCGTTTCTGCCAGCACGCGGGCGTTCTCGACCACCTTCTCCTGGTACGCCTTGAACTCCGGCGACAGCGCTTCCTTGAACGCCACCGCCTTGCCCGCGATCACGTGCATCAGCGGGCCGCCCTGGATGCCCGGGAAGATCGCCGAGTTGATCGGCTTCTCGTACTCGGCCTTCATCAGGATCACGCCGCCGCGCGGGCCGCGCAGGCTCTTGTGCGTCGTCGTCGTCACGAAGTCCGCGTGCGGCACCGGGTTCGGGTACACGCCTGCCGCGATCAGGCCAGCGTAGTGGGCCATGTCGACCATCAGGTACGCACCGACCGACTTCGCGATCTTCGCCAGACGCTCGAAATCGATCTTCAGCGAGAATGCCGATGCGCCCGCGACGATCAGCTTCGGCTTGTGTTCCTGCGCGAGCTTCTCGGCCGCTTCGTAGTCGATGTCTTCGTTTTCGTTCAGGCCGTAGCTCACCACGTTGAACCACTTGCCCGACATGTTCACGGGCGAGCCGTGCGTCAGATGGCCGCCGTGCGCGAGGCTCATGCCCATGATCGTGTCGCCCGGCTTGAGCATCGCGAAGAACACGCCCTGGTTCGCCTGCGAACCGGAGTTCGGCTGCACGTTCGCGGCTTCCGCACCGAACAGCTGCTTCACGCGGTCGATCGCCAGCTGCTCGACCACATCCACGTATTCGCAGCCGCCGTAGTAGCGCTTGCCCGGATAGCCTTCGGCGTACTTGTTCGTGAGTTGCGAACCCTGCGCGGCCATCACCGCCGGGCTCGTGTAGTTTTCCGACGCGATCAGCTCGATGTGATCTTCCTGGCGGCGGTTTTCCTGCTCGATCGCGGCAAAGATTTCGGGATCGACGTTCGCAATGGTGCTTTGGGCTCTGTCAAACATACGGTTTCCGTTAAGTGTGTACAGGTTGACCGGAGCGGCCGAGTACGGTGCGCTGCTGGCGGGACCAGCTCGACGTGGCGGAAGAATCCGTATGACGCGAGGCAGGACAGCCACCGGCGATGCACGCGACGGCGCACAACGGCTGCCCAGGCGAACGGCAAAAACGGCGCCCCGCGCTTCACGGTGGGATGCTCCACCTTGAACCCGAAGGGTTCTATCGCCAGTCACGCAGGGGTGATGAGCGCGTTAGTGTATTGGATGCGTCATGAATAGGCAACCGCACGGCGGTGCGCCGGAAGCAATTGGGGCCAGACTCTACGCGCCCGTGCGGGAACGCTGTGCCGCCTTGCCGCGGTGCGGCAATCTCAGTAGGCTTGCGGGATATCACTCGCTATTTTGTCATCGACCAGGAGCAGCAATGATCGTGTTCGTCACAGGCGCGTCCGCCGGCTTCGGCGCCGCCATCGCCCGTGCTTTCGTCAAGGGAGGCCATCGCGTCGTCGCGACCGCGCGCCGCAAGGATCGTCTCGATGCACTCGCCGCCGAGCTCGGCGATTCCCTTCTGCCGCTGGAGCTCGACGTCCGCGACCGCGCGGCCGTCGAAGCCGTGCCGGCCGCCCTCCCCGCCGAATTCGCGGCGCTCGACGTGCTCGTCAACAACGCCGGCCTCGCGCTCGGCGTCGAGCCGGCCCAAAAGGCCAGCCTCGACGAATGGCACACGATGATCGACACGAACTGCACGGGGCTCGTCACGGTCACCCACGCACTGCTGCCCGGCATGATCGATCGCGGCCGCGGCCACATTTTCAATCTCGGCTCGGTCGCAGGTTCGTACCCTTATGCGGGCGGGAACGTCTACGGCGCGACCAAGGCTTTCGTCAGACAATTCAGTCTGAACCTGCGCGCGGACCTGCTGGGCACGCCGCTGCGCGTCACCGACATCGAGCCGGGCCTGTGCGGCGGCACCGAATTCTCGAACGTCCGCTATCGCGGCGACGACGCCAAAGCGGCGAACGTCTACAACAACGTCCAGCCGCTGATGCCCGAGGACATCGCCGACACGATCTACTGGATCGCGACGCGCCCGGCGCATGTCAACGTCAACACGATCGAGCTGATGCCGATCGCCCAAGCCCCCGGCGGCCCGACCGTCCACCGCGGCTGAAGCCACGCGGGCCCGGCCCTTCCGGGCCGGCCCGCGGTGTGCTACGGCATACTACATTCCGTTACGAATCGGTTACGAATCAGGCTCTTGCCTTCCGGTAGAATGCGCGCCATGACCCAGCCTACCCGCTCCCCGGAAGCGCCCTCCGGCTTCATCTGGCCGGTGCGCGTGTACTACGAGGATACCGACGCAGGCGGCATCGTCTTCTATGCCAACTACCTGAAGTTCTTCGAACGTGCCCGCACCGAGTGGCTGCGCGCATGCGGCATCGACCAGCGCCAGCTCGCCGACGATACCGACGCGATCTTCGTCGTCCGCAGCACGTCGCTCGACTACCGCGCCCCGGCGCGACTCGACGACACGCTGGCGATCACGAGCCGGCCCGGACGCATCGGCCGCGCATCGGTGGAATTCGCGCAGGAAGCCTGGTGCGGCAACACGCTGCTCGTGGCCGGACACATCCGTCTCGGCTGCGTCGACCGTACCGGCATCCGGCCCGCGGCCATCCCGCCGGCCGTGCTCGACGCCCTGCAGCGCGGGCCCGTCATCAACGACGGGCAGACTGCACTGTCAACGAAGCTCGCATGAGCGCCGTTTAGACGAAGCCTATGAACTTGCGTTTCTGATTCGATACTAAGCAAGGTTCGGCGCCAGGCATGGCCGGCGCGCCGCGCCACACGCATACCGGGCGCCCCGAAGGGACGTTACTCAAACCTCTATGAACACTTCTCAAGACCTGTCGATCATTTCCCTCGTCCTCAACGCGAGCGTGCTGGCCCAGGCCGTGATGGGGCTGCTGCTGCTGCTGTCGCTGATGTCGTGGACCTTCATCTTCCGCAAGTGGTTCGCGATCCGCCGCGCACGCGCGCAGACCGAACGCTTCGAGAAGGATTTCTGGTCGGGCGGCGACCTGCAGGCGCTGTACCAGAGCGCCGCCAACAACCGCCACACGATCGGCGCGCTCGAGCGGATCTTCGAATCGGGCATGCGCGAGTTCCTGAAGGCGAAGGAAAAGCGCATCAGCGATCCGGGCCTCGTGCTCGACGGTGCGCGCCGCGCGATGCGCGCGTCGTTCCAGCGTGAAATGGACGTACTCGAAGCGAACCTCGCGTTCCTCGCGTCGGTCGGCTCCGTCAGCCCTTACATCGGTCTGTTCGGCACGGTCTGGGGGATCATGAATTCGTTCCGCGGTCTCGCGAACGTGCAGCAGGCCACGCTCGCGAACGTCGCGCCGGGCATCGCCGAGGCGCTCGTCGCCACCGCGATCGGCCTGTTCGCCGCGATTCCGGCGGTGGTCGCATACAACCGCTACGCGCACGACATCGACCGCCTCGCGATCCGCTTCGAGACCTTCATCGAAGAGTTCTCGAACATCCTGCAGCGTCAGGCCCAGTAAGGAGCGCGCCATGGCAGGAAGTCCCATCCGATCCAGCATGCGCGGCGGCCGCTCGCGCCGCGCAATGGCCGACATCAACGTCGTGCCGTACATCGACGTGATGCTGGTGCTGCTCGTGATCTTCATGGTCACCGCACCGCTCGTCGCCCCGTCGATCATCAACCTGCCGACCGTCGGCAACGCCGCGCCGCAGGAGCAGACGCCGCCCGTCGTCGTCAACATCAAGGCCGATCGCACGATGAGCGTCAAGTACAAGGGCGACTCGGGCGCGACCCAGGAAGACACGATGTCGAAGGCCGAGCTCGACAGCTTCATCGTGGCCCGGCAGGCTGACCATCCCGACCAGCCGGTCGTGATCGCGGCCGACAAGACCGTGCAGTACGATGCCGTCATGACCGTGATGTCCGATCTGAAGGCGCGCGGCGTCAAGCGCGTCGGCCTCCTCGTCAAATCGCAATGAACCGGCAGCAATCCACGCGCAGTTCCGCCTACCCGCCTCAGCCTCCCCGCGAGCGCGGCACCTGGCGCGCATTCGCGCTCGCCGCGCTGATGCACGTGCTGCTCGCGCTGTTTCTGTATCACGGCGTGCAGTGGCAGAACAGCACGCCGGCCGGCGCCGAAGCCGAGCTGTGGACCGAGGTGCCCGATGTCCCGGCGCCGCGGCCCGTTGTCACACCCACGCCGCCCGTCAAGGTCGCGCCGCCCGCGCCCCCGGTGCGCGACGAGCAGGCCGACATCGCACTGCAACAGAAAAAGCGGCAGCAGGAAGCGGCCGCGCGTGAAGCGCTGCTCGAACAGCAGCGCCGCGCGCAGCAACTGAAGGCCCATCAGGAAGAGGAAGCGCGGCGCGCGCAGCTCGCGGCGCAGCAGGCCGCCGCACTCGCCGCACAGAAGGCCGCGGAACGCGACAAGCAGAAGCAGGCCGACAAGCTCAAGCAACAGCAGCTCGCCGAGCAGCAGAAGCTCGAACAGCAGAAACTCCAGCAGCAGAAGCAGGCGCAACTCGAAGCGCAGCAGGCGGCGAAGGCGAAGGCCGACGCAGCCGCGAAGGCAAAGGCGGAAGCCAAGGCCAAGGCGAAGGCCGAAGCCGCGGCGCGCGCGAAAGCCAGTGCGGCAGCGAACGCGAAGCTCGACCGCGAGCGCAGCGCACGCCTGGCACAGATGCAGGGCCTGTCCGGCGCCGGTGAAGGCGGCGGCGAAGGCCTCGCGAAAAGCGGCACGGGCACGGGCTCAGGCGGCAATGCCGCGACGCCCGGCTATGCCGACAAGGTGCGCCGCCGCGTCAAACCGAACATCGTTTGGGGCGGCGAGCGAGCAGGCCTGACCACCGTCGTCAAGATTCGGTGCACGCCGTCCGGTGACGTATTGAGCGCATCGGTTTCCCGCTCCAGCGGGAATTCGGGGTGGGATCAAGCCGTGGTGAATGCGATCCACGCGTCGGTCCCGTTGCCGCCCGATTCTAACGGTCGTACCCCGTCGGACATTACGATTACCTTCAAGGCGGCGGAGTGAAAAGAAATGCGCTTACACTCCGGGCGTCGCTGTCGGGCGGGAACGAATCGGGTATTTTTACTGTCTCTGCCGTTGCGCAGCGATCCAAGCCATACGGGAAGCAACAAGCATGAGTTTGATGACAAAGCTAGGTTTCAGGGCACTCGTGGCCTCGTGTCTGATTACGGCGGGCAGCGCCGCTAACGCCCAGGTCAACGTGCTGATCACCGGTGTCGGGTCGACCCAGTTCCCCATCGCCACGGCGAATTTCGCGAATGAGGCGAACCTGCCGCAGCAGGTCACGTCGATCGTCCGCGCCGACCTCGCCCGCAGCGGCAAATTCACCAACATCGACGCCGGCAGCACGCCCGTGCCGGAGAGCGCATCGGTCGATCTCGGCGCATGGAAGGCCAAGGGCGCGAATGCGTTCGTCGCCGGCAGCGTGAACCGCGAGGCGAACGGCCAGTACAAGGTCAACTTCATCCTGTACGACACCGTGAAGCAGCAAAGCCTCGGCGGCCTGTCCCTGACGGCCACCGACACCACGCTGCGCACGGCCGGCCACAAGATCGCCGACTACATCTACCAGAAGCTGCTCGGCGTGCGCGGCGTGTTCGCCACGCGCCTGTCGTACGTGATCAAGACCGGTAACCGCTACCAGCTGCAGATCTCGGATTCGGACGGCCAGAACGCGCGCATCGCGCTGTCGAGCACCGAACCGATCATCTCGCCATCCTGGTCGCCGAGCGGCACGAAGGTCGCGTATGTCTCGTTCGAGCGCAAGAAGCCGATCGTCTACATCCACGACCTGCCGACCGGCCGTCGCTACATCGTCTCCGACCAGAAGGGCAACAACAGCGCACCGGCGTGGTCGCCGGACAGCAACACGCTGGCCGTCGCGCTGTCGCTGACGGGCAATACGCAAATCTATACGGTCAACTCGACGGGCGGCGGCCTGCGCCGCCTCACGCAGAGCAGCTCGATCGACACCGAACCGTTCTACTCGCCGGACGGCCGCTGGATCTACTTCACGAGCGATCGCGGCGGCGCGCCGCAGATCTACCGGATGCCGGCACAGGGTGAAAGCGCCGGCGCCGCGCAGCGCGTGACTTTCACCGGCAGCTACAACACGAGTCCGCGCATCAGCCCGGACGGCAAGCTGCTCGCTTACATCTCCCGCACGGGTGGGGGCTTCAAGCTGTACGTTCAGGATCTGCAGAGCGGCGCGGCGAACGCCGTCACGAATACGAATCGCGACGAATCGCCGAGCTTCGCGGCAAACGGCCAGTACCTTCTGTACGCTACCCAGTCGGGTGGTCGCAATGTTCTGGCAGCAGTGCCCTCCGACGGCAGCGCGCCGCCGCAAATCCTGTCCGTCCAGGGCGGCTCCGTTCGTGAGCCGTCGTGGGGGCCCTTCATGCAATGACCACAAGGAGAGTAAACATGATGTCGAATAAAGCTCGTCTGGCCCTGGCCGTGATGATGATCAGCGCGCTCGCAGCGTGCAAGTCGGGCGTGAAGCTCGACGACAAGGCGAATGCCGGCGGTGCGGTCAGCACGCAACCGAGCGCCGACAACGTCGCGCAAGTGAACGTCGATCCGCTGAACGACCCGAACAGCCCGCTCGCGAAGCGCAGCATCTACTTCGACTTCGACAGCTATTCGGTGAAGGACGAGTACCAGCCGCTGATGCAGCAGCACGCTCAGTACCTGAAGAGCCACCCGCAGCGCCACGTGCTGATCCAGGGCAACACCGACGAACGCGGCACGAGCGAGTACAACCTCGCGCTGGGCCAGAAGCGTGCGGAAGCCGTCCGTCGTGCGATGGCACTGCTCGGCGTGAACGATTCGCAAATGGAAGCCGTGAGCCTCGGCAAGGAAAAGCCGCAGGCAGCGGGTCACGACGAAGCATCGTGGGCGCAGAACCGTCGCGCCGACCTCGTCTACCAACAGTAAGTAACGGAAGAATCGCCGTATGACGCACCGTGTATCCCTGCTGCGCGTTGCTGCAGCATTCTGCGTCGCCGGCGCGGCGTGGTCGGCCGCGCCGGCGCACGCCGGCGTGTTCGACGACAACGAAGCGCGCCGCGCCGTGCTCGATCTGCGCAGCAAAACCGACAACCTGGCGAGCCAGTTGTCCGCCGCCCAGCGTACGATCCTCGATCAATCCGGCCGTCTCGACCAGCTGAACCAGCAGGTCGCGACGCTGCGCGGCGAGAACGAGGACCTGACGAACCGGCTGACGACACTCGAGCGGCAGCAGAAGGAGTACTACCAGGATCTCGACACGCGGCTCAAGAAGTTCGAGCCGCAGCAGGCGACGATCGATGGTGTCGAAGGCACCGTGCAGCCGGGTGAAACGGATGCGCTCAGTGCGGCGCAGCAGCAGTTCCGCAATGGCAACTTCAAGGCGGCCGCGGCTTCGTTCCGCGCGTTCATCGCGAAGTATCCGCAGAGCCCCTACCAGCCGACCGCGCAGTACTGGTACGGCAATGCGCAATACGCGCTGCGCGACTACCGCGGTTCGACTGCAACGTGGCAAGGGATCGTCAGCAAGTTCCCGCAGCATCCGCGCGCAGCCGACGCCCTGGTGGCAATCGGCACGAACCAGCTCGAACAAGGCCAGAAGGCGGCCGCGAAGAAGACGTTCGAGCAGGTCGTGTCGCAGTACGCCGGGTCGAACGCTGCGCAGACCGCGCAGGGCAAGCTCGAGACGATCAAATAATTATCGCGGCGGGTTGTTGACAGCCTGACAGTCCGTCGCTATAATCTTTTGCTCTTCGGGTCGTTGCCCAAGTTGTTGAAGCAACGAACGAAACAGGTTTCAAGAATGTGGGGTGGTAACTCAGTTGGTTAGAGTATCTGACTTTTAATCAGAGAGTCGAGGGTTCGAGTCCCTCCCACCCTACCAACTATCTTTGATAGTGCAAATTAAAGCCTCCCAAGCGGAGGCTTTTTTGCGTCTGTCGCCGAGCGGCGTATGCCGCTCATTTTCATTTCACGGCCTAACGCCCATCGCGATCCCTCGCCTTGATCGCATCCCGCACACGACGCACACCGCCCCAAGGCGAGCTGAGCAACTATTGCGACGACTGTTCAGCAATTGCCTCTATCAGCGCCAAAATCACCTCGCGTTTGCGCGCGTCGAGCGCTCGAAATCCAGAGACGATCCGCTGCTCGTCTGGGTTTTCAAGCCGGGCGCTCTCTTCGCCGGTAAGCACGTACCAGACATCGACGCCAGCAAGTGCAATCGCGCTCAAGTAGTCAGAGTTCGGGCGCCTCATGCCCTTTTCGTACTGAAATTGTGCGTGTTTCTGGACCCCACCCAGCACCGCCAGTTCAGTCTGATTCAACCCCAAACGCAATCGCTCCCTTTTTAGTCGCACTTCAAAATCATTCATTTGATATTTTTTTCCCTTGACAATATATCAAACGGCTCTAAACTGAAATCCAGAAGTATCCAATTGCTAGTAGACCTCCCCCTAGCGGGGCGTTTGCGCGGGCCGACGCTGGCCGGGATTCCTCGATGCGGAGATTGCATGTCCCTCACCTATGAAATATGCGGCTCACTGTCTGTACGCGACAATTTTCGGCACTACCATGCGCAGCAATTCGCTCGAACCATTGCCGAGCCCGCAGACATCTACTTTGCGACCGATGCCGTCACACGATCCCTCGTAATTCGCATTCGTGGCGCACTGACAGACGACGAAACGAAATCGGTCGACGGCGCATTGGAACAATTCTCCCAGAAATGGGCGCAGACCGGCGCAATCTTCAGGCGAGTGCGCTACGGCGAGGTGTCGTTCGTGCCTGTTGGATTCGCTTTGCACGCTGAACTGCTTAAGAAGCTCATCGATGAGCAGACTCGACTGGAAGCCCTTCTACAGCGTCAGGCACGGATTCTCGAAAAGTTTCTGCCTACTGCGAGCTAGCGTACGGGCTCACCAACATTCGAGCGCCAACCGCAACGCTTTGGAGTCAAACCAACGGAGGTTCAGCATGAAAGAGGTAGCGCCTTATGTCCTGACCGGAGCCCTGGCCGTGCAGGACGATTTCGAAGACGAGCAACTCGACCGAGTATCCCGCCATCTAGGGGGTATCGCCACGGTGTATGCGAAGCACGACAAGATTGCTCACACTGTCGCACTGCGCATCTCCGGCACGCTGGTACGTGACGACGTGCGCTATATCGAGCAGCGTGTGGAGCGGTTCGCGGAGGAAAACGCCCGCGTCGCCGCGATTCTCATCAGCGAGTGGAATGGTGTGACGAGCGAGCTCGTTGTCGGTATGAACTGGGACGCACAGTGTCTGCTCAGGCTCGGCGCTGCACAAGAACAGCTCGGGAAGCTAACGGAACAGTACTTCGACTTTCTGCTGCGTATCGAACCTCCAAGTTCCCCTGTCAACGGTAGCCCGCTCGTGCGTGTCGCGATCGAAGCACAAAACGCTCAGTGTTCGACAGATAGGTTCGCTCCCTAACCCAGTCTCCGAGAGTCGCCTGTTTGAACGGCCCGACCAAGAAAGGCCGCGGCTCATTGAATCGTTACATGTAACGCTGTATTCTTCGTTACATGTAACAGGAGGCCACAATGGCAGCTACCACTTCCGAGCGTGTTCGAATCCACCGCGAGAATCTTCGTGCTGCCGGCCTGCGCCCAATTCAGATCTGGGTGCCCGACGTCCGCCAACCGGGTTTCGCCGATGAATGCGCTCGGCAATCGCGCATGGTCCACCAGAGCATCGACGAGAGTGATCTGCTCGATTTCATTGAACAGGCCACGGATCTCGGACACTCACAATGAATCGGGGGAGCATTGTCACAGTTGCGCTCCAAGGTGACTTCGGCAAGGCCCGGCCGGCGCTCGTGGTGCAGTCGGACCTGTTCGCCGAACATCCCAGTGTAACGTTGCTGCTGATGTCGAGCTCAATAGTTGATGCGCCCTTGATACGCATCACTGTTGCCCCATCCGAGCAGAACGGCTTGCGCATGCCAACCCAGATTGCCGTAGACAAAATGTTCACCGTGCGCCGCGAAAAAATCGGTCGGCCCATCGGCCACCTCGAAGATGAACTGATGGTTGCCGTCAATCGTTCGCTACTAGTTTTTCTAGGACTAGCGTAACCGAGCCGCAAAAAACAGCGGGAGGGATTTCAATACAAGACACAATGCCCCCTCTCCGACTGCTGCATCAGTGAGAGTCGGCGCTTACCGGCCTTGATCGCGACCTTTTTGTTTACCGGGGGCGACTTAGCACTATGGTCGCCGTGTATACGCCTGTCAACGCCAAACCTACCCAGTTGCCACGCTGGCACGCCCTTCCTAGATTCGAATCAATGCAGCGATCCATCTGCGTGCCTTGCAAGGTCGGGGAAGCGACGCGCTTGCCGTCGTCGCTATCCGGGTACCACACCGCTTCCAACATGCGCCAAACATGAGCAAACAAGCCCGAGCCAGACTAAGCGTTGAACTCGGCCCGCTAAAGCGGGAGTGGGACGCATATTGTGCACAGCGTGGCATGACACCCAGCGAGGGTTTGCGACAGTTCGTTGCGAAGGTCATTGCAAACGCTACAAACCGACCGCAGCCACATCAACCCCTACCGCCGCGACAAGGCCCGTGCAAACAAATTGGGATCGCGTTGACCCACGCCGAGCTGGCGCGCGTAAGGAGTGCGGCCTATCTTGATGGCTTTACGGCAAATCGATGGATTGTTGCACTGATCCGCGCATACCTTACGGACGAACCGCAGCTGGGTAACCGAGAATTGACGCTTCTCGCCGAATCAAATCAACAGCTCGCGGTAATTCGGAGGCAGCTCGGCGAGCTTGCAAGAGACGTCAACGCAAGCGGATGTATGGACGGGCTCGATGGGGAGCAAATCCATGCCACGATCGACGCCCATCTACGTACCGTGGCGAAGCTGCTGCGCAGAAACCTCGATCGCTGGAGCCGGTGATATGTCCTTTCCGAGAGTCTACGTCGACGAACTGTTGCTCAACTGGGGAGATCGCCTGTTTCACGATCCCCTGCGGCATGTTCGGCCACCGCGTCTTTCGGAATGGACGTTCCACCGAGATGCAACGCATCTGCGCGAGAAGCTGATGATGACACTTCGAGGCGCCCCCGAAGTGATGGTCAAGATCAGCAATAGAGCATCCGGTCCGCAGGGAATGAGCGTAGTCCGTCGTCACTTGAAGTACATTTCGCGCGACGGTTGTGTCGAACTGGAGGACCAGGACGAATGCCTGATTGCCGGAAAGCAGGCATTGGATGCTCTAATCGAGCAATGGCATGTTGGCGGATGGGGCATCCCCCAAGAAAGCAAACGTCGAGAGACGCTCAACGTGTTGCTGTCGATGCCCCCGGGTACCGACCGCCAGGCGGTATGGGAGGCGGCACGGGCATTTGCACACGAAACTTTCGGTGACGGACGCCCGTATGTATTCGCGAAACACGATGACGAGGCACATCCCCACGTACATATGAGTATTCACACCCGTGGCCCGGACGGCCGGCGGCTCAATCCACGCAAACGAGATTTGCATCAATGGCGAGAAGCGTTCGCCCAACAACTTCGCGCACACGGCGTCGACGCAAATGCGACTCCCAAAATGGTGCGCGGCCAAACTCGGCGACCTTCGAAGCAGGCAGCCATTTGGAGGGCGCCACACGAGATTCCGGTCCACTCGCCCGTAACCGACGAGCGGGCACGCCATACCTTGTGGGAGGCACACATCGAGACTTTGAGCGCCTGGCATCAAATTGCACGCACGTTGGCTATCTCCAATGTCCCAGAAGATCGGGCAATGGCGATAGGCATCGTAGAGTTCGTACGGCAAATGCCCATTTGTTCGTTGGGGCCAACGAACATGCTGCAAGTCCCCGGCTCGCTGCCATGGCCCACCGGGTCGACCGAGCGAGAACGCTCGCCTGCTGTACCGAATCTGCAAACGGACAGAAGTCTCCCGCCATCGTTAGATATTGAGCGCTGATGACTGACCGCCATAAGGGCATAATCCGGATACCGTATCGTGCGCCCGCCGTATGCCGCCCGTCCCGCTCCTGGAATCCAACGTAATTCCCGGTGATACGCGACCGATACTTGGACGCCCCCCCGAAAATGGGAACTCCGGTTAGCGACACAATATGCGCTGCCCTATTGCGAACAAGCCGGTGACACGCACGGCATCAGAGAGGGAAGCCACTGATGAAGCGCGAAGCAGCTATCCATAGCGATCGATCAGTTCGTTGACACCGACGTCGCCGCCGCAACCAGCTCCTGCGCCACGACCGCGTTCGGCGCGCCGGCGGTCCCTGCTGGCCGATTCAGCGCACGTGCCTCCTCCGACCGGTCGCCGTGTGAACCGAGTTGCCCGGCGATTACCGCGACGGATGTGTCGCTGTGGCGGGTGACGTACACACGTTTGCCGTCCGGTATGACTGCGATACCGAATGGCCCGTTACGGACAACGATGACAGCCAGCGCATCGGTCGCCGCGGACACGGTCGGAACGGGCACAGTCTGCGCGCACGCGTCGGCCGCCAGCATCGCAATCCGCGGAAAACACGGCCCGATGCAGCACGCGCAACTTGAAATAGACTGTCACTCCTTGGCTCCTGGAAGAGAGGCATACAGCGTCGAACGGAGCGTCAGCGCACGCTCACGTCCCGCAGCACCGCGCCATATCCCGCATACAGATTGCCCTCGGGCAGCAACCGCCGCTCGGCAAGCTGCCGATGCACGACCGGCAGGTGGTGGAACGGCATACGCGCGAACAGGTGATGTTCGATATGAAAATGAATCGCGTGCGGGCCGAACAGGAACGTCTGCCACGAACGCCGGACGATCGTGCGCGCGTTGCGGCTCTGGTCGGCACAGGCCGGCAGCCCCGCATGCTCGAAGATCGCGCGCACCTGCCCGGCGAGCGGCAGCAGCGTGACGGACGGCACGATCCACAACGTGACATACAGCAGCGGATGCCCAGCCCATGCGAGCGCGCCGAACAGCACACCATTGCCAGCCAGCATCGACGCGACTTCCCACGCGGCGTACGCACGCGACTTCCCGACCTTCGGCATTGCATGTGCAAACTCGCCGCGGGCGAGCTTCACGACGCTCGTCACGTAGCCGATCCCGCATGCGTACGCGAGCAGGCGGCCGATCAACCGCCCGCGCGTCACCGGATAGTCGTGCACGCCAAAGAGCAGCGCGACGGGATCGTCTGGCTCCATCGGTGCGCGATGGTGTTTCAGATGGCCGGCACGATACGTCCGCAGCGACAACCACAGCGGGCCGGCCGCGAACAGTTGGCCCACCGCGTCGTTGACGCGCCGGTTCCGCGCCAGCAAACCGTGCGCACCTTCGTGCATCATGACCGCGAGCGCAAGCTGGCTGCGCGCGATTACGATCGCTGCCAACGCGTACACGAGCGGATGCGCAAACACGATCGCAACCGCGAACGCGGCGGCAATCATCAGCCAGTCACCTGCCAGCGCAGCGCCGACGCGCGATGCGCTCACGCGGAACAACGCCGGATCGGGCACGAACCGCGCAAGCCCGGCGTTCGGCCCGGCTTGGTGAACACGGGGGGTATCGGTCACGCGAGCCTCCCGCGCAGCGATCGCCGCTCGACCCACAGCGCACTGACCATCGCGAGTGCCACGCCGCCCAGCACATCGGCCACCGTATGCTGCTTGAGCGTCAGCGTCGACGTGCAGATCAGCAGGCCGACCGCCACGGTCACGAGCCGTCGCCGGTCCGCCAGCATCCGGCAGGCAAGGCACGTCACCGCGACATGCAGGCTCGGAAAACCATTTGCCGCGAGATCGAGCTGCCACATGCGCGCGAGACGGTGACGCACGAACGTGTTGCCGATCTCCGCGACGTCGGGCCGCGGCACGGCCTCCGGAAACAGCAGGAAACACGCGACACCGAGCACGAACGCGATCAGCACGGCCTCCTTGAACGCGGCGAACGCGGGCGGCCGCGCATACGCGGCAAGCGCAATCACGAACGGGAAGAAGCCGACATAGACGAACCACGACCACGCGATGAACGGAATCCGCGCATCGATCGACGTGGCGAACACGTAGCGCGGCGTGACGCTGCGCTCCAGCAGAAAGAAGATCGCGAGGCCGGCTGCCATGCCGAACGTCGCGGCCAGCATCTGCCGGATGTCGGGCCGGCGAGCGTCACGAAACGACAGCGAATTCATCGGGGTGCCGGCGCCTCGCATCGCGTCTCCGTATCGGCCACCTTCGCATGCGGCAGCAACGCGAGGAGGCGTGACGTCCAAGCGTCCACACGCGCACGTGCATGCTCGCGGCCGGCGATCGTCCGTGCCCGCGTACCGGGGTGGCGCATCAGTTCGGCGGCAGCCTGCCCGACTTCCCGCCGGAACTCGACTGCGTCGCCGCGCCACGTGACGACCCGATGCACGAGTTGCAGTTGCGCGGCGCGCGCTGCGTTGCTCGCCTGCTCGGGCTGGTCGGACTGCACGAGCAGGATCGGGCGGTGATACACGTGTGCGATCGACAGCGCGGCCATGCCGGGTGCGGACACGATCAGCGGAGCATGGGCGGCGCGCGTCACCCAGTCGGCGTCGACGCCGGTCCAGCCGTCGTGCCCGGCATAGCCCTCGCCCACGCGATGGGTGGCGAGCCCCGCGTCGCGCATGCCGGCGGACAACGCATCGGCGAGCGCGATATCGCGAAAGTGCGGGTTCAGGTAAATGGCGGCCGCAGCCGGTTCCGAAGCCGGCCGCTCGGCGACGATCGGCACCGGCGTCGGCAGCCGGCAATGCGTGCACGATCGCCGGACGTCATCGGCGGCATCGTATGCAAAATCGTGTTCGATGCAGCACCGCGCCGAATCGATCTGCCAGTCGACGATCCGTGCAAATGCGCGCGCCAGTGCGCGCGGCAGACGTGCGTCGAAATTCGCGGTCAACGCGCGGCGCAGGCTGCCGCCGTACACGTGGACGATGCGGCGTCGCCAACCCGGCATCGCGCCCATGAACAGCAGCGCCGGATGAAACGAGTCGTTGATCACGAGATCGGCATCGCGGACGATCGCACCCAGCCGCGCGATGTCACGCGGCATGCGCGTCGGCCTGAACACGTAGTGCGCGACATTGCGATCGGTCGCGTCGCGCAGCATGTTCTGCCGTTCGTCGAACTGCACCGCGTAGTGACGGGACAGCACGGCCGCGTCGATGTCGAACGCAGCCAGGAACGCCTGCCCCACATCGGACGTCGTCAGCACGTCGACCTGCGCGCCGGCCGCACGCAGCGCATGCACGAGCAGTTGCGCGCGCATCAGGTGGCCGCGTGCGTCGGCCGTCGCGAGATAGACGATTCGCGGCATCATGCGCGCGGACGAAGCGACTGGAACCAGCCGGCCGCGACCATCGCCAGCGCGCCCGTCACGCCGAAACCGGCTTCGATCGCGCGGATCTCGTTCAGCAACGCGGCGAGATGCGCTGCCTCGGACGGCGCAACCAGACGGCGCAGCGTGTCCGAGCAGAGCCTGACATGCCGCGTCTCGTCGGCGAGCACGCGCGAGAGCAGCGGGTACAACGGATGTGCATCGCCGATCGTCGCGCAGTGACGCGCGAGCACACGCATCGCCATCTGTTCCGCACATAACCCCGTCGCATAGGCCGGCACGAGCACGCCTTGCGAGAAATGCGGCGCATGGCGCTGCGCAAGCCGGCGCCATCGCATGATCTTGCGCCGGCTCAACCAGTCGGGCTCATGCGGTGCAGTCGACGGCGCGACGCCGCGCTCGCGCAGCGCATCGGCGAACGCCGCGGCGTGGCGACGCTCGTCCGCGAGGTGCTGCTCGATCCGCGGCGCAAGCCAGTCCGGTGGCTGTCCGGTCCAGTCCTCGTGCAACGCGCACTCGGTCGCTTCCTCGCCGATCAGGTACATGCGCAGCACCCAGCGCTCGCCATGTGTACTGCGATGCAACTGCCGGATCGCCGCCCGCTTGAGGCGATCGACGAGGTACGCGCGCACCCGCGCCGCCCCGTGCGGCACGGGCGCCTCGAGACAGTCGAAGCATGCCTCGTGCGCTGCCTGCGGCGACGCCGGCAGTTCGCCTGCTGCGCTCATGCCGGCTCGCCTCGTGCGGACGCAGATTTCGTCGCAGCCGCCGCAGCGCCGGCAGGATCGCGGCGCCATCCGAGGATCAGGCCGATGAAGCTTTCCTGCATGAACGCATGCGCGGATGCGGTCGCCCCCGCAAATGCTTCCTCGCGGCCGTTGACGCGCAGATAGCCGCTGCCGTCACGCGCGCCGAATTCGATCCGGTCGTTCTTCCTGAAGCCGCGCGTGCGCATGTCCTTCACCAGCGCGCTGCCGTCCAGGCCGAACAGGAACAGCTCGCGCTGGGCGACCCACACCGGAATGTGATTGCTCAGCGCATCGAAACGAATCGTCCACGTGCCGGCTGCGAGTGCGCGATCGACGTCGGCATCGTGAGGCGCGTTCGACGTAAAGCTCGCACGCGCGACCGACTTCGTCAGGCCGCCGACGCCAAGCCCAATCGTGATGTCATCCGCGGACGGCTGTTTCGGATCGGTCGCGCTCACCTTCACGAGATGCCGCGCGAGCCGCGATGCCAGCGACGGATGCGCGAACAGTGCCAGCGTTTCGTCCGGCGTGAGCACGTCGCGCTCGCCGCCGCCCTCCTTCACCCGCACGCGATATGGATCGATCCGGACATCGGTGAACGTGCCGCGCACGGGCGCATGGACGTACACATCGCGGTCCCATTTCGCGCCGTCGCGACGCAGCAGCACGTGCACGCTCAGCGGCACGCGCCGGCCGTCGCCGTCGACGCCCGTGCCCTGCAGCAGCACGTCGCCGAGCACGTCCTTCGTGCGGCGCGCTGCATCGCTCGAGAAGACGATCGCGTGCGCATCGGTATCGATGCTCGCGTGAACGTCCGGCGCATCGAGCGCGACGCGATTGCAGTCCGCGGCGGCCGCGTTCGCGAACGGGCAGCCGCTTTGCGATGCGAAGTGGTAGATCCCGCGTCCCGCATGGTCGACCGGCGCGGCATGGGCGCCGACGCTGGCGGCAAACAGGGCGAGGCAGGCAACACGGGTGGCGAGAGTGGGCATGGTCGTTGTCAGGATGGATGCAGGGTGTCGGCGTGTCGTGACCGCGCGTGATGCGCGGCGCCGGTTCAATGACGGTGATAGGACAGCGCTTCGAGATCGCGCCGCGCCGATGCACGCCCGGCGAGACCGAAACCGCGCGCGAGCGCGCCGAGCGTATCGACGGCGGACGCCGCGATCGTGACGCCGACGGCCGCGAGATAGCGGGCAGCGCCCAGTCGCGGCAACTGCTGGCGATTGAGCGCGCGCAGGCTGTAGCCGAGCCGCATCGCCATCACGCAGAACGGGCCGAGCGGGCCGCTGCGGCCGAGCCACTGCCAGCCGCGCGGCAGGTACGCGTTCACGAGATACGGCGTCAGGCCGACGCTGTCCTCGCCGCGCATCCAGCGCAGCTTCAGCGATTCGCGTTGCGTGTCCGGCAGCCGATGTTCGGTGTGCGCGTCCGGCGCGAACTCGACGGCTACACCAGCTGCCTGCATCCGCAGCCCCATCACCTGGCAATGCGCGCGATAGACGCCGTCGAGCGGCTCGTAGCGGAATCGCGCGAACACGTCGCGGCGGAACGCGACGTTGTTCGCGTAGAAATTGCGCGTCGCACCGTCACGCAGCGGGCTCGGGAAATACATGAAATCGATCGACGTCAGCGCGGTGCCGAGCACGTTCGGCGCATAGCTGGTGCGCCCCGCCACCGCGACGGGCGCACCGCCCGCTTCGCGCGCGAACGGTGCGAGCAGGTGCTCGAGCCAGTCGTCGGCCGGCCGGCAATCGGCATCGGCGAACACGACGATGTCGCAGCGGGCCGCGTCGACGTGGTCGAACCCGTCGTTCTTCGCGTCGTAGTAGCCGGTGCTCGCGCCGATCTCGACGAAATCGATCGGGCGGCCGGCCAGCGCGGCGATCTCCGCGCACGCATCGGCCGGCAGGCCCTCGTGCGTGATGATCCATTGCGCGAGTGCCGCGGGCGGCACGGTCTGCCTCGACAGCGCCGAGACGAGACGCTTCAGGCTGTCGACGGCCTGCACGAGCCCCGCGCCGCCGCGCAGGTTGTTCGTCTCCAGCACGAGCGCGGCCTGCGCCGCCACGGCGCGGGCCGCCGCGCGGGTGTGCCGCGTGGTTTCTGTGAAGTCTGGCATCCGGAATATCTCCATCGTCATGCGCACCGGCATGGATGAAACAACGAATGGGCGGGGAGCCCGCCGCGCATCGGCGAATGCGGGTCGCCCGCGACCGTCGTCGCAAAGCAGGCGGCCTGGAAGGCGCCCGCTTCGCGTGCCGTCACTCCTGGACGGACGGCGCCGATTCGGCGTCGGGATAGCGCGGCTTCGCGTTCTGCAGGTCGCGCGTGTTCTTCTGCACGGCGACCGAGCCGAACAGCGCGAGCACGAACGACATCGCGTAGAAGCCCTTTTCGCTCAACTGCAGCGTCGCGTTGAAGAGGCCGACGACCAGCAGCGCGATCGACAGCAGCAGCGCGATCCAGCTGAGGCCGTAGTAGATGCCGGTGACGGGAATGCCTTCCGCGCGATCGCGGACGCTCTTCTGCAGCGAGATTGCCGCATAGAGACCGAACACCAGCACGGTGAAGTAGTAGCCCTTCTCGTTGAGCTGCATGCCGGCGTTCCAGAGACCGATCAGGAATGCCGCGAAACCGGCGAGCAGCGCGGCCCACGAGGCGGCCACGAACGCGAACGACGGCTGCTGGATGGTGGTCTGGTTCATTGCTTTGCCCTCTCTTTCTTCTTGTTCGAAATCGTTTTCGTTGAACTGCGTTTCGCGCATGGTAGCAGCTTTGGCGCATACCACGACAGCCTCGCTTGCAGTCTTACATGCCGCGCTGCGCCCGCCGCCAGCGTCCCGGCGTCGTGCCGAGCACAGCGCGAAACGCCTTGCCGAACGCGGCTTCGGACTGGTAGCCGACCGCCTGCCCGATTTCCGCCTGCCCGCGCTGCGTGTCCTGCAGCAGCGCGCACGCGTGCATCATCCGGATCTGCGCGACGAACGCGCCGACGCTCATCCCGGCCCGCTCGCGGAAATGCCGTGCGTACGTCGCGCGCGACATCGCGGAGGCGTCGCCGAGCGACTCGACCGTCCACGGTTTCTCCGGTGCCTGCAGCACGGCCTGGACCGACGGGCCGAGCCGCGCGTCGGCCGCCAGCGCCAGCCAGCCGGACGGCACGCGCGCACCCCGACCGTATGCGCGCAACGCGTACGCGAGCAGCGCCTGGCCGAGCGCGTTCACGATCGCGCCGGCGCCCGGCTGCCCGTTCGACGCCTCGGTGCGCAGCACGCTCGTCAGCAGTTGCAGCGGCGCGAACCCCGACGCGTCGCGCAACCCGACGTGCAGCACGTGCGGCAGCGTGCGCATCAGCAGTTCGCCCGCGCCGCGCGCATAGACGAACCGCCCGCACAGCAGGTCCACGCTCGCACCGCCCGGTTCGGCCGGATCGAGATTCGACTTGACCGGCAGCACCGCGCCGCCGCCGGCGCCCTGTTCACGCAGCGCCGCAGCCGGCCGCGACCGGCCGGCCCCTGCGTCGAGCAGGTCGTGCGCGCCACCCGCGGGCAGCAGCACGAAATCGCCGTCGGCGAGCTGCAGCGTGCGCCCGTCCGCGGTACGCAGCCGGCAGGTTCCGGCCAGCACCAGGTGAAACGCCGCCTCGCCGGACGGCAGCGGGTCGTGCGGCATCGCGAACGGCCCGTCGAGCAGGCAGCGCACGTCGAGCTCGACATGGCTGCGGCCCAGCGACAGGAGTTGACTCAACGCATCCATGAGACGATCGCGCTAAAAATTGACACTCTAGCGTATCGAAACCCTCAACGCGAACGATCAGAATAGCCCTGCATCGCCCGAGATCGCGGCACCCGCCGCCCTCCTCACCCCTACTCGAAAGGACGCATCATGCTGAACTGGAACGAATACCGGAAGGAACTCTCGACGCGCATCGGCGAGATCGCCAAGCTGTCGCCCGATACGCTGGCCGGCTACAAGGCGCTGTCGGGCGCCGGTGCCAAGACCGGCCATCTCGACGCGAAGACGCGCGAACTGATCGCGCTCGCGGTCGCCGTCACGACGCGCTGCGACGGCTGTATCGCCGTGCACACCGCCGAAGCGGCCAAGCATGGCGCGACCAAGGAGGAAGTGGCGGAAGCGCTCGGCGTCGCGATTGCGCTGAACGCGGGTGCGGCACTCGTCTATTCGGCGCGTGTGATGGACGCGCTCGGCGAGTGAGCTCGACGGCCGCGGCGCTGCCGTCGCGGGGCGGCGCCCGGTCGGATTGGCCGCAGGCCACCCGGTTGCGCATCGCGCATCCGGGCAGGCAAGGCAATCGATGTATGACGATTGGCCGGCGTACCTGCCCGAATGACTGGCCGCGTGCGCCCA
This sequence comes from Burkholderia sp. AU33423, assembly GCF_002223135.1. Lineage (NCBI taxonomy): Bacteria > Pseudomonadati > Pseudomonadota > Betaproteobacteria > Burkholderiales > Burkholderiaceae > Burkholderia > Burkholderia sp. AU33423. The sequence continues at coordinate 295,066 of NZ_NKFH01000004.1, read as the reverse complement.
GGCACGGATGCGCCGCGAAGTCGGCTACCATGCGTGAACGATCCATCGTGAAGGAGCGCTCCATGTGCCGCTGGCTCGCCTATACGGGCAATCCGCTTCATCTCGAGACCGTACTGTTCCGCGCGAAGCATTCGCTGATCGACCAGAGCCTGCATTCGGAGCTGGGGGCGACAACCACCAACGGCGACGGCTTCGGTATCGGCTGGTACGGGCGCCCCGACGAACTTCCGTTCCGCTACCGCTCCGTGCATCCCGCGTGGAACGACCGCAACCTGCGCGAAGCCGCACGCGCGATCCGCTCGCGGATGTTCATCGCGCACATCCGCGCGGCCACCGACACCCCCGTGCAGGAAACCAACTGTCACCCGTTCCGCCACGGCCGCTGGCTGTTCGCGCACAACGGGCTGATCCGCGACTTCCACAAGCTGCGCCGCGACCTGACGATGAAGGTCGATCCCGCGCTGTTCCCGACGCTCGAAGGCTCGACCGACTCCGAACTGATGTTCCGTCTCGCGCTGACCTACGGCCTCGAGCAGACGCCGCTGCCGGCGCTCGAGCGGATGGTCGGCGTGGTTGAAGAAACCGCCGGCCGGCACCGCGTGGCCGACCCACTCAACATGACGATCTGCGCGACCGACGGTGAACGGATCATCGCGGTGCGCTATTCGAGCGAACGGCAGTCGCGCTCGCTGTTCCACAGCACGTCGTTCAAGCACCTGCACGAGCTGTATCCGCACAACCCGCGCATCGCCGAGGCCGGCGACGACGCGTTCATGGTCGTGTCCGAGCCGCTCGTCGACTTGCGGGGCGCGTGGGAAGAAGTACCGGAGAGCACGGCGATCGTCGCGCACGGCGCCGACGTGCAGCAGCGGCCGTTCGGGCCGCGGCACAAGTAGCGCATTGGCACCGTTGACCTCATCTAGACGGTGGTATCAGACACACACGCACGAAGCAATTCGTTAAAAAAGGAAGGGATTACAAACTTTCCGTCGCGTTACAATCCGCCCCAGGAGTAAACAGAACCCAAGAAAGCAACTGCACGATCGCCCGCACCTCATATCGGAAATGCCCCAAGATTTCAAGAATTTGTCACCCGCCACGCCGACGAACGGTCGCTCCACCAGTCCGGACGGAAAACAGGATCGCGCCTTCGTGGTGTGGCTGACCGGCATCTCCGGCGCAGGCAAATCGACGCTGGCGACTCTGCTGCAGGAACACCTCGATGACCGCGGACTGCGCACCTATCTGCTGGATGCTGACCGCCTGCGCGAGGGGCTGAACCGGGACCTCGGATTCAGCGATGCCGATCGCCATGAAAATATCCGACGAACCGCCGAGGTGGCGAGGCTGCTGGTGGATGCCGGATTCGTCGTCATCGCTGCGCTGATCTCGCCATTCCAGGAGGCGCGCGCCAAAGCGCGTGCGCGCTTTGCGGCCGGTACGTTCATCGAGGTCTTCGTCGACGCGGCACTCGAAGTCGCAGAGGCTCGCGACCCGAAGGGACTCTACGCGTTGGCAAGGCAAGGCGCGATTCGCCAATTTACCGGCATCGATTCTGTCTATGAGCCACCGCAGTCCCCTGACGTCCATGTCAGGACGGCCGAGGCCAGTCCCTCGGAGTGTGTGGACGCGATCATCCGGAAACTGCCGCTGGGCGGCTGACGCCGTCGCGATCGAACGCCGTCCCGCGTGCGTCGGTGCGCCATTCGCGCGAACGGCAAGGACATCCGCACGCGATGCCAACGGACTCCGCCCGCCGTTCAGCCCGCGACACAAGTAAGGCGGCAGGCACGATACTCGCCGTCAGGCGCGGCGAGAAAACCGCATCCGGACCGAATCGAGTTCGGCGGGCAGCCGGCGCGAACGGGCGCGCGGGCGCGGCAGCGCGGCGAACCCGAGCCGTTCGTACAGCGCGCGGGCCCGCACGTTGCGGGTCAGCACGTCGAGCACGACGTCGCGGCTGCCGTCGGCGGGCAATGCACCGATGTCCAGCGCATCGCGAAACAGCGCGCTGAATACGCCCGTGCCGCGCTGCCGCTCGTCGGTTGCGCAATGCGCGACGAGGATCTGCGAACGCTTCGGCGCCGGAATTTCCGTTTCGAGGATCAGCCCGCGCAACAACTGGCCAATCGTGCGGCGTACACCGAAAAAGCGCGAGAGTGCCCACACGACATGCACGTCGTCGAACATCGTCCGTTGCCCGTCGTGAATCGCCATCACCGCCAGCACCGCACCATCGTCGGCGACCGCGACACGATGCCGGCGCCACGAGAAGCGCCCGTAACGCGACCGGAACGCCTGTTGCAGGAACGCGATGCAGCGTGCGTCGCTTTCGCCGAGAAAGAACCCGAATTCCGCCACGCCGGAGGCAAAGACGAGCGGCGCGCACGCCGCCGCGTCGCCCGCATCCGCCGCGCGAAACCGCATGCGCTCGCCGGCGCGCGGCACCGCTTGCGCGAACGCTCCGGCCAGCGTCACGTGCTGCGCCCCGCGAGGCGCGACAACACGGCGACCGTCCGGCTGATCTGCTCCGGCTCGTGCGTCGAGCAGATGAAGAAGCGCAGGCGCGCGGCCTTTTCCTCGACGGCCGGATAGAAGATCGGCTGCACGTTGATCCCTTCGTCGAACATCGCATTGGCCCATTGCGCGGCCTTCAGCGAGCTCCCTGTGATCACCGGCACGACCGCGAACCCGGCGCTCGTGCCCGTGTTCAGCCCGGCGGCGCGCGCCTCGGTCAGGAACTGCCGCCCGCGCGCCTGCAGTTGCGCGACGCGCTCCGGCTCGGCCTGCAGCCGCTCGAGCGCGGCCAGCGACGCTTCGGCGAGCGTCGGCGCGAGCCCGACGCTGTACAGGAAGCCCGGCGCCAGATGCCGCAGCATGTCGACCAGCGGCTGGCAGCCGGCGATGAAACCGCCGCAGCCGGCCAGCGTCTTGCTCATCGTGCCCATCCACATGTCGACCTGGTCGGGCGCGACGCCGCAATGCTCGCGGATGCCCTTGCCGGTCGCGCCGAGCACGCCGAGCGAATGCGCCTCGTCGACCAGCAGGAATGCACCGTGGCGCGTCTTCACGTCGACGAAGCGCTGCAGGTCGGGGAAATCGCCGTCCATGCTGTACAGCCCTTCGATCGCGATCAGCACGTGCCGGTATTCGCGGCGCACGCGCGACAGCAGTTCGTCGAGCGCCTGCCAGTCGTTGTGCGCGAAGCTGAGCCGCTTCGCGCCGCTCAGCTGCGCGCCCTGCACGATGCTGTTGTGCGCGAGCGAATCGTGGACGACCAGATCGCCGGGGCCGAACAGCGCGCCGATCACGGTCACGTTCGTCGCATGGCCGCTCACGAACGCGACGCAGTCGTCGGTTTCATAGAACGCCGCCAGCGCGCGCTCGAGGTCGCGCTGCACCGGGCGTTCGCCCGCGACCATCCGGCTCGCGGAGGCCGACGTGCCGTAGCGGTCGATCGCGGCTTTCGCGCGCGACGACACGGCCGGATCGCCGGCCAGGCCGAGGTAGTTGTAGTTCGCGAAGTTCAGGTACTCGCGGCCGCCGATCTGCGTCGTCGCGCCGGCCACACCTTCATGCACGCGGAAAAACGGCGAGTCGACGCGCAGCTTCTCGCCCATCTCGCGCATGATCCGGACCTGCTGATACTGCGGCATCGATTCGAAGCGGCTGCGCGCCGATGCGGTTTGCGCGGCCAGCGTGCCGGGCACACCCGGTGCCGCGGCCGCATCGGTCGCGCGCTCCAGTTGCCGTTTCAGCGCTTTCGCCGCCAGTTGCTGGCGAAGTTGCTCTCCCAGTGCCATTGCTTCTATATGAACGCGTCCCGTTTGCAACAGTTTTCGTGTGTTCTGACAGACAGGATGGCTGCATCTCTATATCCGGGCTTGCTTGCAGCTCGCACTGCCGCTGCGGCCCCCTATGAAATCCGCTGATCTACACCTCATTCCTTCGGCGAGCTCGCAGCTCTTGGAGCAATTCAGGTTTAGTAGATCCCGGTCCTACCTGGCTTGTCATCACACTCGATTGCTGCGCAACCTTTCGACGTTCACCCTGTGCTAAACATTGATCTTGATGTGCCGTGCCGTCGCTTACGCCGGTTTCACGCTCACGTAGTCCTTTCGGTACGGACGACCATGGGCGAGTACCGCCCAGATCATTCGCGCCATCTTGTTCGCCAATGCAACGACCACGACATTCGTTGGTCGACGCTTCTGCATCTGCTCAATCCACTCGCCGGGTTCCTTCACATGCGCCAGTACCGATCGAGCACCGTGAATCAGCAGCGTACGCAGGTACGTGTCGCCACGCTTCGATATCCCGTGCAGGTTCACTTTGCCTCCGGAGCCTGTCTGCTTGGGTACAAGACCAGCCCAGGCTGCGAATTCACGTCCGGATCTGAAGACCTTCGCATCGCCCATCATTGCAACCGCCGCCGTCGCCGTTAGCAGCCCGACACCCGGAATCTCGCTAATCGCTTTCACCGCCTTGTCTTCTTTCTTCCACTCGCGCATGCGTTGCTCGATCTGCGCTACCTGCTCGTCAAGCTTCGCCAATCCATTCCACTGTTCGCGCAATGTGTGGACGAAAACTGCTGGCAAACGCTCCGCGATACGCTCAAGCACTTCCGGAATTTCCTTGTCCAGCTTCGCCCGACTCTTGCTCATCACCTCACCGTATTCCGTGAGCAGCCCGCGCAATCCATTAATCTGCATAGTGCGAAACTTAATGAGTTGCTGGCGCATCCGGTGCAAGGCCAGCATCGCCTGCTGCATCTCCGTCTTCACTGCGACCGCCTTACTCGGCTGCTGTACGGCCAACCAGATCGCCCGAGCGTCCGCCGCATCATTCTTGTTACGGATGTTGAACGCCTTCACGAACTCGGCAGGCATCAGCCTGACCTGGTGACCCATCTTCGTCAGTTGCCGAGCCCAGTGGTGCGCACCACCACACGCTTCCATACCAATCAAGCAAGCTGCCCGGTTCGCAAAGAACTCAAGAAACTTCCCGCGCCTGATCGGCTTATTCACGATCTCCCCGGTTTCCTGATCAACGTAATGCACCTGAAAAATCGACTTCGCAATATCCACGCCCACTGCCGGACAATTGACCACTGGATCCTCCGGTTACCTTGGAAAACTCCGTATTTTCCACGTTGGGCACATCGATGCCGGCAGCCCACGAGGATCCATCTTCCTCATCCGCTTCTTTTGCTCACCCGGTCACGGGGTGGGACGCGTTCATTTAATTCCTTCGCTTGTATCTCGAAAAGGCGCTATGTTACGCCGCGCATCATGAAAAAGTGTGGTGTCACGCGTCGGGAAACTCGGCCCACTGCCACGCATCGGGTTCGGCCAGCAGCGCGTCAACCAGCCGGAAATTCATCTCGTGGCTCGGCCGCAGCGCGCTCACGCGCGCCAGCAGCGGCGCGCCGGCCAGCGCGAGATCGCCGACCAGGTCGAGCACGCGATGCCGGACGAACTCTTCCGGCAGCCGCATCCCGCCCAGCACGCGATTGCCGACGATGGACGCCGTGCACGACGGCCGCGCGCCGCGCAGGATCGGCACCCCGCGCAGATAACCGGCGACGATCGCGGGTACCGCCCATTTCACGCGGCCGTACGAGCGCGATGGTGCGATTTCGGTCGCGAATGCGGCCGGCGTCAGCGCCCCGTCCCAGTGCATGTCGCCGAAGCCGCGCAGGTCGTTACGCACGCTCAGTTCGTAACGCGGCGCCGGTTCGATCCGCATTTCGCGCCGCTGGTCGCCCTCGCCGTCCGTGACGACGACGGGCCGCAGCACGCGGATGAAGCGTTTCGGTGCATCGAGCGCGACACGGCCGCACGCGCGGATCGCATCCACCCAAGGCGCGGCGCTGCCATCGAGAATCGGCACTTCTTCCGCATCGATCTCGACGATCGCATGATCGATCTCGCACGCGAGCAGCGAAGCGAGCAGGTGCTCGATCGTGCGAACGCCGACGCCGTCGGCGTTGCGCAACATCGTGCACAGCGGCTGCGCGCGGCGCAGCGTGGGATCGACCGGCAGCGTCGCGAGCGTGCGCCCCTGCGAGACGCGACGGAACGCGATGCCCGTCACGCCCTCTTCCGGACGCCCGGGCAGGATCCGCACGCCCACCCGGCGCCCCGTGTGCAGCCCGTGACCGTCGATCGCCAATGGACGTGCCAGCGTGCCCTGACGCGTCGCCCAGCCGGACGGCGCGCTCATCGCGCGACCTCCAGCGTCGGCGACGCCTGGCCCGCGACGGGTGCCTGCCGCGCATCGAGCATCGCGCGCGCTTCGCCGTCGATCGCGTGCTTCGCCGCGAGCGCCGCGACGGCCTCCTGCGCGGCATCCGTCGCGGAACCGGCATCCGCATCGGTCGACGCGCCGATCGAATCGACGATTCGTCCGGCCAGCGTCGTCACCGACGCGCCCTCGGCAATCGCCATCACCGACAGCTTGACCTCGAACGCTTCCTCGACCGCGAGGCCGAGCTCCATCCCCATCAGCGAATCCATGCCCATGTCGAGCACCGACTTGTCGAGCGCGATGCGATCCGGCGTCATGTGCAGGATTCGCGCGATCTGCCCCTGCAGCGTCCGGGCGACCAGCGCGATCGCTTCATCGCGCGGCAACGCCAGCACATCTTCCCGCAGCTGCGTACCGCCGTCGCGCGCATCGCCGCCCTTCGCGTGCGATTGCAGCAGCGAATACCGGCGCGCCTTCGCGGCAGGCATCCCGCGCGCCACGGCGTGCCAGTCGAGCCGGACTACGGCTTCGCCTGCCGCGCCCGCCACCAGCGCGCGCTCGAGCGCGACCATCGCCTCGTCGGACGTGATCGACGCACCGCCGATCCGCGACTGCAACGCCTCGCGCGTATCCGCGTGGCGTGCGAGGAAGCCGACGTCCTCGAGCGGCCCCCATGCCATGAACGTGCCCGGCAATCCCGCCGCGCGACGATGTTCGACGAGCGCCTCGAGGAAGGTGTTGGCCGCGACGTAGTTCGACTGCCCCGGATTGCCGAGATAAGTCGTCGCCGACGAATAGACCACGAACAGGTCGAGCGGCAACGCGCGCGTCGCGCGATGCAGGTTCCACGCGCCGGCCACCTTCGGTGCGAGCACCGCGGCCATGCGCGCATCGTCGAGATTGCGCACGAGGCCGTCGTCGATCGACATCGCGGAATGCAGCACGCCCTTGAGCGGGCTGCCGCGCCGGACGATCGCATCGATCATCGCCTCGACCGCCGCTGCGTCGGTCACATCGCACGACACGACATCGACCGTGACGCCGAGCGTCGTGCGCCAGCGCTCGACTTCCTCGCGTGCGGCGGCAGCGAGCTCGCCGGAACGACTCGCCAGCGTCAGCCGGCGTGCACCGCGCTCGACCATCCAGCGCGCGCTCGCAAAACCGAGCCCGCCCGTGCCGCCGACCACCAGGTACGTGCCATGCGGATCGAGCGCGAGCGAACCCGCGCGCGTGACGCCGCGCGTCGGGGCCGGCGTGCCGGACGGATAGGTCACGAGCACCTTGCCGATCTGGCGCGCCTGCTGCATGTAGCGGAACGCATCTTCCGCCCGTTCGGCCGGAAACGCGCGATACGGCAGCGGATGCAGCACGCCTGCCTCGAACAGCGCCATCACTTCGCCGAACAGGCGCGCGGTCAGCTCCGGCAGCGCACCCATCAGCTGGTCGGCATCGATGCCGAAATAGCTGATGTTGTTGCGGAACGGCCGCAGCCCGATATGGCTGTTTTCGTAGAAGTCGCGCTTGCCGAGCTCGAGGAAACGACCGAACGGCCGCAGCGTATCGATGCTGCGCACCATCGCTTCGCCGGCGAGCGAATTCAGCACGATGTCGATGCCCTGGCCGCCCGTCAGCGCACGAATCTCGTCCGCGAACGCGAGGCTGCGCGAATCGAGCACGTGGTCGGCGCCGAGCAGGCGCACGAACTCGCGCTTCTCGTCGCTGCCGGCCGTCGCGAACACTTCCGCGCCGAAGTGGCGCGCGAGCTGGATCGCGGCGATCCCGACCCCACCCGCGCCGCCGTGCACGAGCACGCGTTCGCCGCGACGCAGGCGCGCGAGCTCGACGAGTGCGTAGTACGCGGTGAAGAACGTGGTCGGCACGGTCGCCGCTTCCTCGAACGACAAGCGTTCGGGTTTCAGTGCGATCGCTTGCGCGCGCGTCCTGACGCGCGTCGCGAACGAGGCCGGCGCGAAGCCGAGCATCGCATCGCCCGGCGCGAATCCCGTCACCGCGTTGCCCACGCGGACGACGCGGCCGGACAGTTCCATCCCGATCGTCGCACCCGCGAAGCCGGTCTCGACCGCCTCATCGGACAAGAGCCCCATCGCATACATCACGTCGCGGAAATTGAGGCCGGTGGCAACCGGCTCGATCTCCACCTCGTCGTCACCCAGCGGGCTTTCCGGCAACGCGAACCATTCGAGGTTGCGCAACGAGCCCGGCGCGTCGAACGCGAGCACGGCCGCACGCGCGATCGCGCCATCGTCGCGGGCCGCGGCCTGCGCGGCCGTCAGCATACGCGGCACCTGCCGCCCGTGCGCGCCCAGGACGACTTCTTCCTCGACCGCTGCGCCGGTCAGCTCGCGAATCAGCGCGTCGGGGATCCGGTCCGCCGCGCGATCGACGTCGATCAGGCGGCACGCGAGCTCGGGATGCTCGTTCGCCAGCACGCGACCGAGACCCCACAGCGTGGCCTGTTCCGGATGCGCATTCGCGGTCCCGGCGAATGGCGCGCCGCCACGTGTGACGACGGTCAGCCGCGTGGCCGCGTTCGGCTGCGCGCCGAGCGCGCGAACGAGTGCAGCAAGGGCGATCACGCCGTTACGCTGCGCGGCCATCAGGTCATCCCCCGTCGCCGATTCCGCGAGCGGCGTTTCCGGCGCGCAGAATACGACATGCGCCGGCTGCCCGGCCGGCAACGACGCGATCGCATCGGCCGCGTGCGTGACGTCGACGATATCGGCCGGATAGCCCGCGCGCGCCAGCGCATCGGCCAGCCGCCCGCCGAAACTGCCGGCGGCATCCGGTGCATGCATCACGAGCCATTGCTCGCTGCGTGCAAGCGTATCGAGATCGCTCGGTTCCTCGCCGCGTTGCGCGACCACGGCGTTCGCGGGGTTGCGCGCGATGACGAACGTCGGCGTGCCGTCCAGATCGAGCGATTGCTCGACGTGCCGCACGACATCGACGAAGCCCGCGCGTTCGAGTGCGGCATCGAGATCTGCCGGCGCCAGCGGCGCGGGCGCATCGGCTTCCGTCGACGAAGCCTGCGCGCCGGATACGATGTCGGAGAAACGGCCGCGACGCGATTCGGCCAGCAGCAGCAACCCGCCCGGCGCCAGCCATGACCGCATCGCATTCAGCGTGTCGGCCACATCGTGCCGGCCGCTCAACGCGCGGTTCGCGACGATCAGGTCGTAAGGGCCGGCTTCGTCGGCGGCCAGCGACAACCGCTCGCCCGCCTGCAATGCAACCGTGCGCACCGCCGCTTCCGCATCAGCGTCGAACCCGGCGAGTTGGCCGGCAGTCGCCGCAATTGTGTGATCGCAGCGCGCGGCCGCGAGATGCATGCCGAGCGTCTGCAGCACGTCGCCGTCCGTCGCGCCCAGCTCGAGCACGCGCAACCGGCGTGCCGGTTGCCATGCGTCGACCGCCTGCTCGACGCTCGCGATCAGCAACGCGTGCACGTGCTGCCACGTCGGCGATGCCGCAAGGAGTTGTTCGACCAGGCTGTGCCCGGTCGGCGACAGCAGGCGGGCGCCGTCCTTCGCGCCGTTCAGCACGTCCGGCAACGCCGCGCCGCAATGCGCGAGCAGCGTCAGTTCGGCCACGTGCCCCGGCGATTCGGCCAGCAGCCCGCGCCACAGCTCGTCGAGCGGCGGCAACACCGCGCACGCCGCGTCGTCGCGCACGAGCAGCGCGCCATCGCGATGAGCGAGACCGTCCTCGACCAGCATGTCGGCAAGACGTGCGGCCAATGCCTCACGCCCGGCCGCTGGCTGCCATGCCCCGCCGAATGCGCCGAGCGCATCGAACGCGCGGAGCGCGTAGAGGCTCGCCAGCACGTCGAGCAGCGGCAGGATTTCGGTCAGATGCTGCGTCCGGCGGCCGTCGTGCCCGGCCGCATCGAGCCGCGCGACAGACTGCGCGAGCAGCGCGTCGGGGGCCGGTAAGCCGGCTGCATTGACGTCACCCGGCAGCGGCACTTCTTCAAGGCGGTAGACGAAGCGCGCGGGCAGGTTCTGCCGGCGGCCGACGAGATCGACACGCCGGAACCGGCATGCGCCGAGCCGCGCGACGATCGCGCCGCGCGCGTCGAGGAATTCGAAATGCGCGACGATCGAATGCGGGCTGTGCCGGTCGATCCGCACGAGCACCCGCTCGACCGTGTCGCCGCGCAGATAGTCGACCCGGCCGATCTGCACCGGCACGTAGGCCGGATGCTCGCCTTCGCGCGCGTGCGCCGCAAGCAGCGCGAACAGCGGATGAAACCCGCTGTCCATCAGCGCCGGATGCAGCAGATACGCGGACAATGCCCGCGCATCGCCGCATGCGGCCGGCGCGGCCACGTCGGCCAGCGCCGCGCCGTCGTCCGCGGCGACCCGCACGGTGCGGACCCAGCGGAATGCCGGCCCGTAGCTGAGGCCGATGGCTGCCGTGTCTGCATACAGCGTGTCGCCATCGGCAGCGGGCAGCGCGAGCAGACGATCGAGCGCGCCCGACGGCACGACGCTCGCATCGCCGAGCGTGTTGCCGCTTTCCAGCATCCGCCCCGTCACATTCAGCGTCCATGCACCGTCCGACATCCGGTCGCGCGTCTCGATCGTGAAGGTCGCGGTACGCGGCTCGATCACGAGCCGGAACAGCTTCGCCTGCTGCGGCTGGAATACCACCGGCGTGCGGATCTCGACGTTTTCGAGCGCCGCGTCCGGCGTATCGAAGAAGGTGCGTGCCGCGGCGAGCGCCATTTCCACGTACCCGGCCCCCGGGAACGCCACGCCGCCGTCGACGACGTGATCGGCCAGCATCGGCAGCTTCGCCGGATCGAGCTGGTTTTCCCACGCGAATGCGTGCTCGTGGAGACGATAGCCGAGCAACGGATGCTCGCGGCGACGATTGACGAGGCCGTAGCCTTCGACGGTCGGCGTCAGCCAGAAGCGGTCGCGCTGCCACGGATAGGACGGCAATGCAGCGCGCGATTCGCCCGGCGCGAAGCGGTCGGGGTCGACGCTCGCGCCGTGCGCGATCGCCGCGAGAATCGCTTGTCGCAGCGTCGCCGCGCTGCCGTGATCGCGCTTGAGCGTCGGCAGCGCCATGCCGGTCACGCCGGCGGCCGCGAATGCCTGCTTCACGTACGTGCGCAGGATCGAATGCGGCGAGACCTCGACGAACAGCCGGACGCCCTGCGCGATCAGATGTGCGATACCGTCGCCGAAGCGCACCGGCTCGCGAATGTTGCGCCACCAGTAGCGGGCATCGAGCTCGGTGCCGGCCAGTGCGCCGCCGGTCACAGTGGACACGAACGTGCCGTTGCCCGGCTGCGACCGCAGGCTCGCCAGCTCGGCCAGCACGACCGGCTCGATGCGGTCCATGTGGCTGCTGTGGAACGCATAGTCGAGATCCAGCATCTGGAAGAACTTGCCGCTGCCGCGCAGCGCGGCCTCCAGCGCCTGCAAGCCCTGCAGTTCGCCCGCGAGCGTCACCGCGTCGGGGCTGTTGATGCCCGCGATCTCGACGCGCCGCGCCAGCCCGTGGCGCGCGATCAGTTCACGCGCCGCCGCATCGCCGATGCCGACGGCCGCCATCCGGCCGCTGCCGCGTGTCATCGCCTGCGCGCGGCTGCGGATCTTGATCACGCGAACCGCGTCGGCGAGCGACAGCGCGCCCGTCACCCACGCCGCGGCAATCTCGCCGACGCTATGGCCGATCGCCGCGTCGTAACGCATCCCGCGCGCGTCGATCACGCGAATCATGCCGATCTGGATCGCGAACAGCAGCGGCTGCGCGTTCTCCGTCGCGGCGAGCCATTCGGCACCCGCACCGGCCAGCCATTCCGCGCTCGGGCCACCGCGCATCACGTCGACGAGCGACGGGCTGCCATCGGCGCACCACAGCGCGTCGACTTCGTCGAGCGCCGCGCGGAACACGGCGTTCTCCGCATAGAGGTCATTGCCCATCCCGACCCACTGGCAGCCGTTGCCAGAGAAGACGAGCGCGGTGCGCACTGCATCGGCCGGCGCCTGACCGGTTGCCACGCAGGCAGGCAGGCCTTCCTGCGCCGGCTGGGCCAGCGCCGCGAGCGCCGCGCGCCCTTCGGGCAGGTCGGCCGGCGCGACGATCGCGCGATGCTCGAGCCATTGGCGACGACGTGCGGCCGCGGCGGCCAGCGCCTGCCAGTCGCCGCCGTTGTCGAGCAACGCCAGATAGCGGCCCGCGAGCGCGCCGAGCGCATTCGCGCTGCGCGCGGTCAGGACGAGCGGAGACAGTTGCGCTTGCGTCGGCTCGGGCTTGGGCGCGGCCGTCGACGCCTCGTTTGCAGCCGGCGCCTCGGTCAGCACGACGTGTGCGTTCGTTCCGCCGAAGCCGAACGAGTTGACGCCGACCGTCAGCGGCGCGTCGCCCGTGTCGAGCGGCATGTAGCGATCGACGACACGCAAACGCCCGCCGTCGAAATCGATCCCGGGATTGGGCGTGACGAAATGCAGCGAGCGCGGTACCGCGCGATGCTTCAGGCACAGCACGGCCTTCAGCAGCCCGGCCATGCCGGATGCGGTCTCGAGATGGCCGATGTTGGTCTTGACCGAACCGATAAGCAGCGGACGATCCGCCGGGCGCTCGCCCGACACGACGTCGATCAGCGCACGCGCTTCGATCGGATCGCCGACCGCCGTGCCGGTGCCGTGCGCTTCGAGATAGGCCAGCGACTGCGGATCGATGCCGGCGCGCGCGTACACGCTGCGCAGCAGCGACGCCTGTGCGGCCGCACCCGGCACGCTGATGCCGCCCGGCGAGTGGCCAACCGAATTCACACCGGAGCCGGCGATCACCGCATGGATCGTGTCGCCGTCGGCGAGCGCGCGATCGAGCGGCTTGAGCAGGACGAATGCGCCGCCTTCCGAGCGGACATAACCGTCGCCGGTCGCATCGAACGCGCGGCAACGGCCGCGCGGCGACAGCATCGATGCCTTGGAGAAGCTGACGAAACCGAACGGGTGCAGCAGCAGGTTGACGCCGCCCGCGAGCGCCACGTCGGCTTCGCCGGACTGCAGCGCCTTGACGGCCTGGTGGAGTGCGACGAGCGACGACGAGCAGGCCGTGTCGACGGACATGCTCGGGCCGCGCAGATCGAACAGGTAGGACACGCGGTTCGACGCGATGCTCAGGGTGTTGCCGGTCGCCGAATACGGATCGATCACGTTCAGATCGTCCATGTTGCGGTTGCCGTAATCCATGCTGGCGGCGCCGACGAAGACGCCGCAGTTGCTGCCGCGCATGTCGGCCGGACGCACGCCCGCGTCCTCGAACGCTTCCCATGCGAGTTCGAGCAGCAGGCGCTGCTGGGGGTCCATCTGGGCCGCTTCGCGCGGGGAAATGCCGAAAAACGCCGCATCGAAGCCGGCAACGTTGTCGACGACGCCGGCCGAGAATGTGTAGCTCTTGCCCGGTTCGCGCTTGGACGGGTGCTGGTAGAAATCGGTGCCGAAGCGGTCGGCGGGGATTTCGGTCACTGCGTCGCGTTCGTCGCGCAGCAGTTGCCAGAAGTCGCCGAGATTATTCGCGCTTCCGGGAAACCGACAAGCCACCCCAATTATTGCAATCTTACTGTTCATCTTTTATGTCGCTTTCTCGGATGCGTGCGGTTCTTCCGCGCGATTTCCGTCATCTTGTACCACACTCAGCAGTGCCGCCCCAAGCTCTTCGGCTGCCAAATTCCGGCATTCGGGAGCATCTGTGCCGTAATTTCGCCAAATGAAGTAGTCGCTGGTTTGTGGAGAAACGCCCAGCTTTTCGAATACGTGAGGTAACGCGGGAACATGGTCGCCGTAAAAACAAACGACTGTTTCACGATCGCTGGCGCGCAAATGATCGAGCAAGCGCCCGATCATTGCGTCGGCGTTTTCAATATGGCGCAGGTATGCAGTCAGGTCGCGCCAGGCAGTGCCCTCGCCCAGAGTATGCCTTGAAGACGATTCCCCAGGCAAAACCTGCTCCAAATGCAGCGGGCCGTGATTTTCCATCGTCATCGCGAACACGAAACGCGGCTTGTCGCGCGCAGCTTCCAGTTCGGTAAGCACGGCATCCAGCACGGCCGCGTCGGAGATATACGGGCCGGCTCGCGGCGCATCGGCGAAGTGTTCTATATCGAGGAACTTGTCGAATCCGAGTAACGGGAATACGCGGTTACGACCAAAGAAATCAGCGTAGTACGGGTGAATTGCAGCCGTGCCGTAGCCAGCCTGCCCGAACCAGCGTGCAATCGATGCGCACGCGCGACGCACAAAAGCATAGGGATAAAAACGCGCGTAGCCGAGCTGTTCATATGCCAGGCCGGTCAGCATCGCGAATTCGGTGCGCATCGTATTTGCGCCCCACGCCGGCACCGAAAGCTCGCCGTAACAGACCGCCTCGCTTCTTGCCCGATCAAAATGGGAAAGCACGGTGGGGGTGATCGCCGGTGAAATACGTCGCACGTCGAACAGCGACTCGCTCTGGATCACGATGACGTCAGGGCTCAGCGCCGGCGTACCGGTCGCGAACGGTCCCGCTTCGACCGCGCGCCGGAACGCTGCGAAAGTCGCGGGCCGCATGCCGTTCAGCAAGTATGCGATGAAGACTGCGAAAAAACCGTGACGGCACTGATCTTCCTCTGCGTCGAGCAGCAATGGCAGGCGAGCTGCAATGTATCGCGTCAGTAAGAATGTGAACGCAACCACGACCGCCAGCGCGCGCACCGGACGCGGCGTGACGGGCGCCTCGGCGAGATAGCCGGCGACGACCAACACGATCCCCACGCCGATGGCAACGATCTTGCCCGTGCTCAGGAACGGCAGATAGAGCCGCGGATGCGAGAATAACTGGCTGAAGAGGCTGAGGTCGGTAAAAACGAACGGTTCACGCAGGGATTCATATTTTGCGTTGCTCACGACCGCAACGAGCCCGACCAGCGCAACCGCGACGGACGACGAGAAGATTGGACGCGCAGTGACGAGCAACATCAGCGACGCAAGGAATACTACCGAAAGCACATGCAAAAGCAGCGCATCAGCGCGACGCCGCAATGGAGCGCGCGGAACTGCGATCCGGTCCGGCAGAAACGACGCGCCGGCCGCAACGGCGAACGCGAGCCAGATTGCGCCCGTCAATTTACGTCTTCCTTGCCGGGCAGATACGAAAGCTTGTCGAGAATCGCATCGGCCAGCGTGATAGGCAGCAGGGCCAGGATGCGCATTCCGAATGCAAGCAGGCCCGGAAACGCGATTTCCGCACGCCCGATATCGAGCTTTCTACGAATATATGCGGCAGCCTGATCAGCAGTCCACATGAAAGGCTTGTCGCCCGGGAACACGTCGCTCATCGACGTTTTGACGAAGCCGGGAAGAATGACCGAGACACCGACGCCATCGCGCTTCAGAAGCGGGCGGACGGAATCGGCGTAGGCCTTGATCGCCGATTTGCTCGCGCAGTATGCGGGCGAGATAGCCATGCCGCGCAGGGCTGCCAGAGAGCTGACTGCGGCGATGCGGCCACGCTTGCGGATGCGCATGCGTTCGACAATCGGGAGGACGGTGTGCATCGCACCGTAGAAATTTGTGTCGACGACACTGGTAATACGGTCGAGATCTTCCCAGTCGGATGCGGAGGACAGCGTACTCGCGACGCCGGCGTTGGCGATGAGCAGGTCGATCGGATACTGATCGTCGAAGCGATGCAGCCAGGCGCGAATCGGGCCGGACTCCCGGACGTCGACGATACCGACGATCACTGTCGCGCCGCGCGCCCTGCAAGCCATGGCGGTCGATTCGAGTTGCGCTTCGTTCCGGCCAGCGATGCCGAGTACGGCACCAGGCTGCGCGTATGCGAGCGCAAGAGCGCGACCGATACCCGCGCTCGCGCCGGTGACAACGACGTGCCGAACCGACGCCTTAGCCATCCGCACGCTCTAGCCGGGCGACCGCGCCGGCAATGGCCATCGCAATACCGGTTCGGGTGTAGAAATCGCCGTTGATCTGGGTGTGATGCATCACGTAGTCGAGGAACGCGTGATAGAGATCCATTTCTGGCGGCACGCCTCCAAGCCAAAAGTCGTCGAGGGCACCCTGCCAGGTCAGGCCGCTGAAATTGTAGATAGCCGAGCCAAGTGCAACCAGCGGCCGCTTGTGATGCAGCGCGGACAAGCCGACCGTGCTGTTGATCACCACGACCCCACGCGCATGTTCAAGCAATGTCGGAAGATGGCCGGCATCGATGAAACGAATCCGGTTCTCCATGCCTGCGGCACGCGCAATTTTAAGCGAAAAATTCCGATACTCGATCAGGCCGGTATCCAATGGGTGATTTTTGATCACCAACAACGCATCTTGCGGCGCGTATCGCGCGAAAGACTCCACAACATGGCTGATCGCTGCTCGAATCCCATCGAAAGACGAATGCACGACGATTTGCGCATCCGAATTCAATTGCAGCGGAAACAGGTAGTAAC
This sequence comes from Burkholderia sp. AU33423, assembly GCF_002223135.1. Taxonomy (NCBI): domain Bacteria; kingdom Pseudomonadati; phylum Pseudomonadota; class Betaproteobacteria; order Burkholderiales; family Burkholderiaceae; genus Burkholderia; species Burkholderia sp. AU33423. The sequence continues at coordinate 278,337 of NZ_NKFH01000004.1, read as the reverse complement.
TCCGTCCGGTGTCGAGCAACTCGCGCGTAACCATCTCCGCTTCGCGTCGATGCTTGCGCTGCAAAAGCATCCGAACGGCCAGCCCTGAATATTCGAAGAAGCCGTTTTTCGGCCGGTGGCTGCGATACTTCGGGAACCGGGGCCAGCATACCGTGTTCGCAAAACGATACGTGATGTCATGGAAGGCCCGCTCGTACAGGTTGTAGCCCGTAGCCTTCCACTGCTTGGCGGGGGGCGTTACGCTGCGTTGCTGCAGGTACCATGCGGGGTCGCGCGGCAGCAACGAGCGCCCGTTGACGCCGTGACGCTCCAGCGTGATCCAGTGCGGTCGAACGTAGCCTTCCTCGAACACGTGGACACGCAAGCCGTGCGCCGTCGAGACTGCCAGCATCTCGCGATGGATGTCGCGGCAGTCGCCGAACATGATGACGTCGGTGATCCCCTCCCGTCGCACGATATCGTCATACCATTGCGGCAAACCCTCGACCCCGCCGCTATAATTTAAAACAGTCCCGACTCCACCATACAGCATGTCGCCACCGCAAAAATTAACGCGGTAGACGGCAAATCCCCTGCTCCGTAGCGCACGCGAGAGTCGATAGAAAAAAAGCGAGGCAGTGCCTTGCAGCACGAGAAACGAGCGCGGCATCTAGGTTATTGAATGGAAGCCAGAAGAAGAACGAAATGTTTGCGCAATGTTATTGAAAGTAAAATGTAATGAACGCAACCTTTCGCGCCAGACTCTGTGGCTGAATGAGGCGACAATGACCGCCGGAGGTGTGGAGGATACCGCATTGCATTACAAACGAGAAATATCTGCCGTCGTCAAAAAAACGACATCTCTCGCCCGTCAAAAACGATTTCGTACGTGCGTCACATTCTTGCGGATGAGCCCGCTCGACGTAGGGCCGGCATCCGCCCGCCAATCGCCAATCGCAAGTCGTGCCCCCTTCGCCGCCTCGCGCATCACCGGACTGCGCAGATGCTGCCCTCACACCGTGGCGAATCCGACATGCCAATCAAGACCGCATCGATCACACCTCAACCGTTCCAGTTCAAGAGTCGGCGAACCACGGCGCGCCGTAGGGCACCCCGTCATAGGAACGCTTACACGCCGAAACTTTTGCCGGCACGCCACAAGATCAGCCGTTGAAGCTCGACGCGCATGGCTTCACGCGCCCGTCATTCGACTCAGCCTCATCGTCAAACCCAAGGGACCTTGGTCGGTTGCGAGCACCAACTCCAACTAGGCGATCTTAGAAACGGACTCAAAAGCGACGCATCCAGTTGCGCAACCTTCCCGTGAGGGTTTGCGACTTACTTGCACCCGAGGCCGGCGACACAATCTCCTCGCCCAGATACGAGTTACGTTTTCGTGCGCCGTCGACCACGCTGACCAGATCGCGGAGTTGCAAGCGCCCAAGGTATTCGTCGGAAAACGCTGGCGTATAGTAAATACAATCGTCGAAGAAATAGTGCGTTACCTGCGACCAGCGTGACATCGCAGGGTCGATTTGCGGACTTCCCCCGTGCAACAGGTTGGCGCACCAGATCAACGCTTGCCCCTTGCGTGCCTCGAAAGTCTTAATGCTGGCGCCCTTTGCCTCCAACATGGCATCCCAGATTTCCTGATACGGCAACTGCGCCGACTCACTGGACACCCCAAACCCTCGTCGGCCTGCCGTCGCATTGTCGATGATGGGCCAGTTGTGCGATCCGGGAACCAGTTGAAGCGGCCCGGCCTCCGAAGAGATATCTTCGAGCGCAACCCACACCCCACACATGAAGCGTTGAGGAATTGACGAGAAATGCACCGCATCGGTGTGCAGCTTTTGCTGAGTACCGACCCGGAAATTGAGTGTCTGGAACGGGAAAGCAGTCCTACCATACAAGCGCCCGAGCAAATCCAGCATCTGCACATTGGTGGCAATTGCCTTCACATCGGGGTCGTTTATCCACGCATCCTGGATGCGACCAGCAGCATGAAACACACCATCGTCACTCAGTCCGGTGTCAGCAAACAGCGGAGCCAGGCGTTCACGAATACGTGCAATCCGCGCATCGAGCTCAGGATCGGGAAAATCGATCACCGCGTAGCCGTTACGGTTCAGTGCGCCTGCAATCTCACGCTCTTCGGGTGTCAACTCCGCCTGGGAAATCTCGGTATCGAAAAGTGGCGACTCAATCAACGGAATGCCGGGCAGCAGACGTTTCTTTACATCCATGGATCTTCCTTCGACGTTACTTTATTCAATATACTCCGAGTCGCCATAGAGATGCGATGGAGCAGCGAACCCAAAACCACTGCACGACACTCATCCCGAAGAAGGCCCTAGGCGGCCGGCGGAAGGCACTCAAACCGCTCTCGTGCGCCAAGGCTCATATAATCTCGGAAAATCAGCAATAGTAAAATCCTCCCGATCGAGCGTCAGATTTTGATTGTAATACGGATCATTCAACAGGTCGGTTTTCCACCGGGAAAGCATGAAATTCTTCTCTCGATTGAATCTGGCACGCTTTTCAGGAGACATTTGATCATCCCCTCTACTGTAGGACTCGTAGTGATGCAAGATTGCGTACGGAGTCCACAAGACCCTATAGCCCGCCTCTCGGACACGGAGACACAAATCCACATCATTAAATGCAACCGGAAGATTGTCCTCATCAAAACCACCGATAGCACGGAATACATCTCGGCGCATTACGAGACACGCCCCGGTGACGGCCGAAAAATTTTGCACAAGAAGTGCTCTTCCAGCATATCCCGGATGCGTCGCGGGATATAACCGATGAGCGTGACTCGCGAACCCACCGATGCCCATCACGACGCCCGCATGCTGAATAAATCCATCGGCATAAAGAAGTTTTGCTCCCACAGCGCCAATATCTGGGCGCAAGGCATGCGAGACCATCTCACTTAGCCATTCCGACTCGATTGCCTCAACGTCATCATTGAGAAAGCACAATACATCGCCGGAAGCATGCTTTTCCGCAAAATTATTTATCGAAGAATAATTGAACGGAAAATCATATCTCAACACGGAGACATTACTTTTCTTTGACAATGATTGAAGAAAATCGATCGTCTCCCGATTTCGACTCTGATTATCTACAACAATAACTTCCAAATTATCATAAACGGTCCCACCGAAAATGCTATGTATGCATTTTTTCAACAGTGGACCACCATCTCGAGTCGGCACGATCACAGTGACCTTGGGCGCAGGCGTTGGAATCGGATATCTCACCCGATAGGTTCCAGTCATATCTCCGCGGGAAACACTCACCCCAGGCTGATCTCTGAAAAACTCCGAAAGCGCCCGCTCCCTCGCTATGCATGAATTATTTTCCACATTTGAATCGGCTGAGCCAGGCTCGCCACGCCGACGAAAATGATAGAGCACGCGTGGAATATGACATATCTGAGAAGACGCACTTTTTTTCACACACCTGAGCGCAAGGTCATAGTCCTGCCCGCCCTCGTACTCGGTCCGGAACCCACCTATTTCGCGCACGAGTGATGTTCTGTAAGTAGCCGAGCGAGAAATCTTGTCAGAAGAAAAAAATAAATCCGGATTCCATGAACTATTGAAGCAGACGTTACCACGAACCCCATCTTCATCAATTTCATCGGTATCCGAATAGATGACATTCAGATTGTCAATGTCGTTGATTTTCGCGACTATGAAATATAGCGCAGCAGCGGAAATAGTGTCTTTCGGGTCAAGAATCGTAACAAACTCCCCCGTCGCCAACTTCAAGGCGCCATTCTTTGCAGTCGACACGGACCCGCTCGCACTCAGAAAAGCAACCTTTACCCGACCATCACTCTCGGAAAGAGACTTCAGATATGAAGCGGTTTTTGGATCGCCATCCTCATCGACAGCGATACACAACTCCCATTCTTCATAAATCTGCTCAACAACAGACTGAACGGCTGATTTCAGACGATCAACCGGCGCTCCACACACGGAAATCAGAATGGAAATCGGTGGCCGCTTTGCCAACAAGCCGATATGCCGCCGAATCGAATCAACATCGGACTGACGCAGAGTATCAAACTTTCTTACGTACGCGTCGTAATCCAAAGGCGCTGAATGGAATCGCAATTTCGCGCAATCCTCATACGCCCCCTTCAAATCAACCAACAAACGCACCCAGGTAATATTATATTTTTTTGCTCGATCAGTATTTTTGAATTTTATTATATCACCAGCCACCCACTCCGTCATTCGGACAATTCTTTCCACGGCAGATATTCCTGTTATTCGCAGAAAATCCAACCGAACAACACCCTCACTCTGCATGGGAGCCAGACGCAAACGAAGGGTGCCGCGCGGAATCTTGATGATCTGTTTGATGTTTCCCGCGCGAGTTGCGGGAAGGACGATGGATTCCGCATCCGTAAAGCCCGCGCCTGTATCAATGTAGAGTCTAGCCACCAGATGCGCTCCCCGTCGCATCATCCTGGCCTCGACATAGACCCAGCCCGATGGAACAGCTTCGCCCACGCTATCCGGCTCAAGGTCAAAGACCGGATGATCACCCGTCGACGTCCAGTCGAAAGACGTCGTCCCTGACAAAGCCAGATCCCGAACTGGATTGACCTTGAATCGAACGGTTCGACGAACTATCGACAGGAAGAACGCTTTCATGTTGTCCAAAAGTAGATGAATCTGGGTCGACCATGTAGCAAGCCCGCACGCGAAGCACACTCGGCCTGTGGAGGATTATTAATGAGGTGCGCGGCGACCCGCGCAAGCAGGCGCCGGCAGAGACGTGGGAGCCGCTGTCCAACTCAGCGAGACCACGGCGCCCCCGGGGCCAGCACTCGCTAGAGTACACACAGTGTCATGCAATTGTTCCCCGCGCCCGACTTGTGCGAGCGGTCGAAGAACATTTGGATCAGCTCTGGGCAAGCATAAACAAGTCTCTTGCCCGGAATCTATACTCAAGTCGCGGTCACTCTAGGCGCATTGAGCGCGAGGCGCCTGAGCGACGCGACCCGCGGCGGCCACGCCAACTGACAGTCGAATCGGTCCAAGGACAGGTTCGGGTTATAGGCGGGGTCATTCGCGATCAGGTCCGGCCAGTGTTGGCGCATGTAATCGATCTCTCGATTAGCCCGAGCGATCTTCTCCACGGTATCGTCCCTGCCTCGTGTTGCGGACTCGTGGTGATACAGCACGGCATGCGGCGTCCAGAGCACCGTGTAGCCCGCTTGTCGAACGCGGAGGCAAAAATCGACGTCGTTGAATGCAACTGCGAGATCGTGCTCGTTCAATCCACCCAGCTGCAGATATAGCGATCGCCGGACGACGAGGCATGCACCGGTTACCGCGGACAGTGACTGCGTCGTTACCGCTCGCGCCTGATATCCCGGTTCATCTCGACCCAACCCGCGATGCAGATGATCGGCGCAGCCGCTGAGCCCGACTATGACTCCCGCATGCTGAACGGTTCCGTTCGAATAGAGAAGCTTGACGCCGACAACGCCGACTTCCGGACGCAGCGCGTGTCCCATCACTTCGTCAAGCCAATCGCCGTCGATGATCTCCACGTCATTATTGACCAGGGCGACGAATTCGCCCCGGGCAATATCTATCGCACGATTGTTGAGAGCGGAGTAATTGAACGGCCGATCGTCCCTGAGGATACGTACACCGTGGTCGATCGAAAGCCTCTCCATATAGTCGAGCGTTTCCGGGTCGTCGGAGCCATTGTCGACAATGATGATTTCGAAGGCACGATAGCGAGTTTTTTCGATAATCGAATTGACACAGCGGCTAAGTAACTCGAACCCGTTGCGAGTAGGAATGACGAGCGTGACGAGCGGCACCTTCTCCGGCAACGGATACTGTATGTGCCTGCCGTAATCCGTCGACGAAACCGTTGCTTGAACACCGGCCCGCGACAGGTGACGTACGACTGCCATCCGGCTTGCATCGCGCGCATTGCGCCGGACAACCGGATCTTGAATTGAATCGGATTGCGCACGGGAGTGATAAAGCACACGCGGAATGTGCAGGATCCTGTCTCGGCTCGTATGCGAGAGACAGCGAAGTGTCATGTCATAATTCGACGCTGCCCCGTGGCGCTGATCCCGCCCGCCAGATGACACGAAAACTTCCGTTCGGTAAGCACCTAGACCGGTAAACAGATCCGAGGAGAGCATCAGATCCTCGTTCCAGTCGCTTTTGAAACGGGGGCTGTGTCGAATTCCGTCGACGTCAATGCAGTCTTCATCCGAATAGATCAAGTCGACATCGGGGCGTCGGTTAATCGAGTCAGCCACGACATACAGGCCGTGCTGCGGAAGTACATCGCACTGCCCCAGAAACACGACCCAACTGCCACTTTCGGCGAGTTTCCGATCAAGCGTCGAATGTGTCTCCGTCGACAATCGACCAGAAATTACACGGATACGAGAATCAGCACGTAGGTCGCGCGGAATCAGTTCAGAGCGATCGGAGCTAGGGCGTCGATCAACAACCAGCAGTTGCCAGTGCGGGTAAATCTGAGCTGAGACCGAACGAATTGCCGCCTCCAAATGCGGCAACGGTGCGTCGGACACCTCCATGCCAATCGCGAAGACCGGGCAAGTCGTGAAGTAGCGCAGATTGTCCTTCATCACACGATACGTGTCAGAGCTCGGCGTATCGAAGTGTCGAACCCAGTCTGGGTATCCAACCAGCAGTTCAGATTCATCGAACAGGCCGCAGTAGTCGCGCCATGCCCGTGCAAGATCGACGCGACTGTGACGAACATCCGTCAGTTCGTAGTCATCGCCGCATGGCTTGTACTTGGGGTGCAGTGCCTCCAGTTTGGTCATGATGCGCGAACGGGCAAACCGCGTCGTTACCCTGACAAGGCGAAACGTATCGATTCGGTCGACAGACGGATCATCGAGGTCAAGCTCGATTTCGATCTTTCCACGCGCCGGGAGATATACAAGCCGCTTACTGACTTGCCGGGCGCTGAGCTCCATTGCAAGCACGGCAGAAAGCGACCCGGTGTTCAGCTTTAACCGGGCCGGCACCTGCGCCACCTGACCATTCACACGAAGCTCGATCATGTACCAACCTGGCAGCAATTGGACATTGATCAAATAAGCCCTGGATCTCGGCCGATTTTCCGGCACATGCGTTTCGGCATCCGGCAGATCGACCAAGAAAGGCATCCCCCACGTCAGGCGCAGGGCATTGAAGTCAAACATGAACTTGCGCAGAAAGCGACTCAAAAGTACTCAGCATCCTTGAAAGCAGGAGCCGCGCCGTCCTTGCCGGACACCATTGCCTCACCGGAGATGGGCCATTCGATCGCGAGCGTCGGATCGTCCCAGCGGATCGCTCGTTCAGCATCCGGATACCAGTAATCGGTGGTCTTATACAAAAACTCTGCTGCATCGGAAACGACAACAAAGCCGTGCGCAAAACCCTCGGGAATCCACAGTTGCCGCTTGTTCTCGGCAGACAGCATGACACCGACCCATCGACCGAACGTCGGCGAATCGCGACGAATATCGACCGCGACATCGAACACTTCCCCTGCCACTACTCGAACCAGCTTTCCCTGTGCGTGATTGATTTGATAGTGCAGCCCTCGCACGACGTTCTTCGCAGATTTCGAATGATTGTCTTGGACGAACTCAATGGAACGCCCAATCGCTTCTTCGAACACGCGGTGATTGAAGCTCTCGAAGAAGAAGCCACGCGCATCACCGAATACTTTCGGCTCGAAAATCTTAACGTCCGGAATGGCAGTCGCTATTACATTCACCGGGCTTTTCCTTCTTTCAGGATATTCTTCAGGTAACGGCCATAGCCGTTTTTGCTGAGTGGTTGCGCCAGACGGTCAAGTTGCTCGTCGTCGATATAACCGAATCGATATGCAATCTCTTCGATGCACGCAATCTTCAATCCTTGCCGATGCTCCATCGTTGCAATGAAGTGCGAGGCCTCGAGCATCGAATCGTGCGTGCCGGTATCGAGCCATGCAAAACCACGCCCCATGGTCTGCACATTTAGCATGCCATCCCTCAAGTACAGGGCGTTAAGATCGGTAATTTCCAGTTCGCCGCGGTGCGACGGCTTCAACGATTTCGCAAAGTCCACCACCTGCTGATCGTAGAAATAGAGCCCAGTCACCGCGTAGTGCGATTTCGGAATCTCTGGCTTCTCTTCGATACTGATCGCTTTGCCGGACGAGTCGAACTCGACAACACCATACCGCTCCGGATCCTGGACATGATAGGCGAAGACCTGCGCGCCCCACGTTTGGTCGGCCGCCCCCTTCAACAGACCACCGAGATCATGACCATAGAAAATGTTATCGCCAAGAATCAGCGCCGAAGCGTCGCCGTCGATGAAGGACTCACCCAGCAGGAACGCTTGGGCAAGCCCGTCCGGGCTGGGCTGTACCTTATATTGCAAACGGATCCCCCACTGCGATCCGTCACCCAACAATTGCTCGAAGCGAGGCGTATCTTGGGGTGTCGAGATGATCAGAATATCCTGAATTCCCGCTAGCATCAGCGTGCTCAATGGATAATAGATCATCGGTTTATCGTAAATTGGCAGCAGTTGCTTGCTGATCGCTTGTGTCGCCGGATAAAGACGGGTACCCGACCCTCCAGCGAGAATAATGCCTTTGCGCTTCATGCTTGTTTTTTCCGAGTCAGCCATGCAGTTGTTCGAAGACGTAGTCAACGCCATTTCGCCAATCGGGAAGTGTCATTCCGAACGTAGACGTCAGTTTGCTGCAATCCAGACGTGAATTCATGGGTCGCTTTGCCGGAAGCGGATACTCATGCGTCGCGATTGGCACGATATCGGTCGAGCGCAACTTTAGATCAAGGCCTCGCGCTTCTGCAAGCGCCACGACGTGACGCGCGTACTCGCACCAGTTCGTTTCGCCAGACGCCGCAAGGTGGTATGTACCGAACGCAAAGTGTTCACGATCGGCAAAATAACGGGCAATGAGATGAGCCGTCACATCGGCGATCAACGCGGCCGAGGTCGGCGCGCCCGTCTGATCGGCCACGATGCGAAGCTGATCCCGCTCCCGAGCAAGGCGCAAGATCGTCTTGAGAAAATTTCCGCCATGCGCGCCCACTACCCAGCTCGTCCTAAGAATCAGGTGCTGCGCGAAGGCCTGCCGAACTGCATTTTCCCCTTCGCACTTGGTCGCCCCATAGATAGATTGGGGATTAACCGGTGCATCTTCGCGATACGACGCCGCACCGGTGCCTTCGAAGACATAATCAGTCGAGTAGTGAACAAGAGGCACATTCCGCACTGCCCCCCATTGGGCCATCGCGCCGGGCGCTCCGGCATTGACTGCCCTGGCCAACTCCGGCTCGCTTTCGGCCTTGTCCACTGCCGTATAGGCGGCAGGATTGACGATCAGATCGGGTTGATGGAGATCCAGTGCCGCAACAAGATTCTCGGGATCGCCCAGGTCCACGTCACGCCGGGTCAACGCAATCACCTCTCCAAGCGGAGCAAGCGCACGTCGCAATTCGAAGCCGACCTGTCCATTCGAACCCGTAATCAAGATCCGCGGCATCATCATTCTCCGTAGTGGTGGTCGACCCAAGTACGATACTGACCACTCGTGACGTTCTTCACCCACCCCTGATTCTCCAGATACCACTCAACGGTCTTGCGGATACCGGTATCAAAGGTTTCAGCGGGCTTCCAGCCGAGTTCGCGTTCGAGTTTGCGAGCGTCGATTGCGTAACGGCGATCATGACCCGGTCGATCCTGTACATAGCTGATCTGCGTCGCATACGGCTGACCGTCATCGCGAGGCTGCAGTTCATCGAGGATCGCGCAGATCGTATGCACAACTTCGATGTTCCGTTTCTCGTTCCAGCCACCAACGTTATAAGTCTCGCCGAGCGCACCATTGGCGAGAACGGTGCGAATTGCAGAGCAGTGATCTTTGACATAGAGCCAGTCACGAATCTGCTGGCCATCGCCATAGATCGGCAACGGCTTGCCCGCGAGCGCATTCAGGATGACCAGCGGAATCAGCTTCTCGGGAAAATGGTACGGACCATAGTTGTTTGAGCAATTGGTGGTCACAACCGGCAAACCATACGTATGGTGCCAGGCGCGCACCAGATGATCTGATGCCGCCTTGCTCGCCGAATAGGGACTGTTCGGTTCGTACGAGTTAGTTTCAGCGAACGGCGGATCATCGGCTCCAAGTGTGCCGAACACCTCGTCGGTAGAGACATGCAGGAAGCGAAATGCCTGACGCTCGTCTGCCGCAAGGTCTGACCAGTAGGCACGTACCGATTCGAGAAGATTAAACGTACCGACAACGTTCGTCTGAATAAAATCGCCCGGGCCATGAATCGATCGATCCACATGCGACTCAGCCGCAAAATTGATCACGGCACGCGGCCGATATTCGGAAAGCAGCTTCGAAATAAGCTGACGATCACCGATGTCACCACGCGCAAAATGATGCCGTGCATCGCCATCCAACGATTTCAGCGTTTCGAGATTTCCGGCATAAGTCAATTTATCGAGGTTAACAATAGCCTCATCAGACTGAGCCAACCAGTCAATAACAAAATTCCCACCAATAAATCCTGCCCCACCCGTAACAAATAACACTCGCTGCACCCTTTTAAGTTCTATCGAACATTGGCACTCGAAAACTCAACATCAAGATCATGCAATCTTCGCACACCCGCCATCAAGTTCCCATGCAGCACCACATCGAATTCAAATCATCTGAAACGGAGAAAAATATCGCTTTATTTCACAAATAGCATTACACCAAATCTCGCCACCGTCGCCAGAAGAATCTCAGTCAACACACTCCATTACAACCCGGCAACATACGAGTCATGGCCGCATGACATTTAATACCGCCGCCCATATTCTCGCATCACCTCCCTATGCGCGTGGCCACGGCGTGACCACGCGGATTATCTAAAATATGCGAGACGTAGCCGGGTAACGTAGTGCCCTCTAGCTCACATCTCGAGATTGACTTTCCTTCCATCCATGCATTCTTCCTCGAACGAGGGCATCGATAGATTTGAGTCTTCGCTTCAGCACGCTCTCCACGATCCCGTTCTCCCTTGCGTAGCGACGATCTATATCGCACATTTGCGCAATCACAGAGGATGCATCGGTGTGCAATTTAATTCCAAACTCTGCCGCCCAGAACTTCCCCTCGGCCATCGCAACCTTGAACGTGTCCTTCTCAGACAGATCATGCGAATGGAAAACGACGGCATCGTCGACGTAGGCCTTCTGATATCCAGCCTTGATCGCGGACGCAGACCATACGTAATCCTCGCCCCACTCAATATCCGGATAAGGCAAATCCTTCCACACGCGACGGGACATTGCCGAATTATTATCCGAGTAAAAATATGCCAGCATGCGCCATGTAATACTTCCTCGGAAATAATGACTAGGCAGACCAACCGACGAATCTATGACCGATGGCAATAATTTCAAATTATCAAAATGATTTTCGATATCCCTCGACACAAAAGGTCCATGTGTCGGATATGCCCGATGTCGCCCCGTGACACCAGCCACACGATCACCTTGTTTGAAACCTCGGACCAACGAGGCAAGCCACGCATCATTGGCCGGCATGGCATCTTGCGTCAAAATGGCAACATAGTCGCCGTCGGTCATCGATATCCCGAGGTTTCTAGTACGTCCATGCTGGAAATCTCGCTTATCAATTTGATGAAGTCTTACCTTCTTCGAATCAAATTTTCCAACAATCCCCGGAGTGCCATCGGTTGATGAACTATCAATAACAAGCACATCATATTCAAAATCCGTCTTCTGACTAACGACGGAGTTCAAAACCGCCTCGAATTCCTTACCGGCATTATAAGTCGGAATAAATACCGAAACCTTCGGCTTCGAAATGAATGCCGGCGCGAAGATCTTCGACGAGACATCACCGAACCCAAGATCGCGCAACTTCTCAATTATCGACGCCTCGACCTTGCGAGCACTTCCTTCCCAAGATTTATTGCGAATAAACGTGAATCCATTTTCACGCTGGCGATTCATCTTATCAGGATTATTCAGCAACCCCTCAATCGTATCAGCAATACCATATGGAGTCGGCGGCGCAAAAGCCACCTCATCGTTCTTAAAAATCGCACGAGTGCTTGGAACATCCAATTCCACCACCGGCAATCCACAAGCAATCATCTCTAGAGGAATCAGAGAATAATTGGTTGCCGAGTAAACCAATCCAATATCCGAGGATTGATACAACACAGCAAGTTGTTCGTGAGACAAAACACCATGCTGCGTGCATGGAAAATCGTACGGAACGTCAATATTGTGTTCACCAAAAAGATGAACGTGGAATCGTCTACCGGATTTCTTGAGTCTTTCCAGCGCAGCAAACCCCAATTCGACTGCCCGCCTCGGCGTATACGGACGCGCATAGAAAGCAATTTGCACTTCCCGAGCCATCGGAAAAGTACCACCACTCCCGGACGAAACCGGAAAATATATTTCGTGATCCGCAGCCAAATCCCAACTGCGAGACCAACATCCCCGTTCCGTCATGAGGCCATCAAGCCAGTCTCCAGCGCACAAGGCCGAGAACCCTAAATCATAGGTGCTTTCCGCGACCAAGCGATTTGCACCAGCCGGATGAAAATCAGGCTCAAAATCCTGAATAAAATAAAATCTCTCTTTGAATTTCTGAGCTTGACTGACCGGGAATGCCGTCCAGCAATCAGTCGCAATAATCACATCTCCGGACAACTGTCGAACATCTTCAGGCAGATAAAGAACGGAGACATTTGATCCGATTTTTACATACCAATCAATAATTTGCTGCCGAGCCACTTCCTCATTTGGAATATGGTTCGCATTTTGAACCCATATTGTTTGTTGGTGCCCAAATTCCTCAAGATATTTAACCATTCGGAAAATGGTCATATGCCCGCCAGCCCCCTTGCCAAACCCTGGGATGACCCAATGAATATCGAGGGACTTGCTATTGAAACTACGGCTAGGAGGAGCCAGCGGACGCGGAGGATGGACAGCGCGAACGCTGTCGCGTGGCCACGCATCCGTCACAAAAGAACTGCCAAAATCCCGCCCAGGCCCCGGAAGGGGTTCTCCTACCGAAGTTCGAATCGGCGTTGAGTACGCACAGACAGAATACCCGTTGGCCCGCACTTGCGCGGGTATCACACGCTCCAGTGCGTGCGCGAATGTGCCATCAACTTGACCGTCTTCCGACTCAAAAAGCTCAACGTCATTAATTTTCTCGATCAATGAATCCAGCGAGCTCGTTCGATACCACGCCATCGAACCCGCAGCAAATTCCGCAGAGCAATATTCCTCGTCAATCTCGAGAAATCGAAGAGCGCTCTTTACACCGTCGGTATTAGCATTGGTAATGATGAATTTTTTAATATCGTAATAATTCTCCGGGTATAACGCACCCAGATCTTCATTACGAGCAAAATTACCAAGCACCGCCGCAACCAAATCCTTGCTACCCATGACTTGGTCGTAAATATATTTACGCCACGCATCGCCCCAAGAAATATGCTTACTTCGCTTGGTGTGCAGATGCAAAACAACATCGTACTTCTTCCATACGTCAGCGCACCCAACAATAAAAGGTGCTATATCACGCCCTCGATTCTGAACCAGGATAACGTCGTTACTAAAATGAGGAACGTATTGCGTCAAATATTTTGAGCAATACTGCCGGTCCGCCTCGGTACACACAGTTACAACAATATGACTCCCCTCAGGGAAATTCAAAATCCCGGCGCAAACTTCACCAAGCAGCTCCGGATAGAAGCAATGAACGTGAACGCAAACCGACAGGCCGACAGCCTCATCGTGCGGCAGGCCAATAACTTTCGAATTCTCCGAGCGTGTCTTGAGATTTGTGCTACGCCCAACGCTCAGATAGTGAACAAGCGGATTTATATCATTCCGCCCTTCTAGATATGTATTCTTATAAAAAAATGCATCAAAATCGGGGCGAGGGTTTCTATCTTCCGCAAACCCGTGATTCATGTAATGGATGTATGGATCCATTCCCGATGCCTTTACATCGGGATACGTCGAAATATAATATTCTTGATCAAATTCGGAAAAACACAACTTTGCCACTGAGTCACTGGAATCCTCAGCAACCACTTCCGGCACCGCAACCTCAGGCATAACAATCTCTGGCATCACAACATCGGGAATTGAAATCTCGGGAATCACAACTCCCGGCGTAACTTTCTTGTTTGTCGACTCAGATGCGACTGGAGGCAATGCACGCCTAGCCTTCCAATTGTAATCACCATACGCCCGTATGCAGAATTCGGCCAAGTCTACCGAACCAGCTTGCACATAAGGGTGCGCAGCCAAAAATTCATTTCGATCAAACAACGGTGACGGACTACGCCCTTCTTTCCAACCATTCGTCAAATAGTGAAGCAATGGATTTATTTTGTGCTCCGCAACATCGCCATATAATTTCAGATAATAAGCGGCATCGAAAAATTTTGAAGGATTCGCCAATGAGTGCGCCCAATTCTCCAAATAATGTCGAACAGGATCCCTCGCCGCGGTCAATCCGAACTCCTTGGCATAATCATCCGCATCAAAAAGGGGAGATCCCTTTAAGACATCAATTTTCCATTTACTGACGCTTTTTCCAAAAAACATGGCACCCTCAAAAGACATTTAATTGAATGCTTTTATCAAAACGCATTACGCCATACAGCACGGACTGGAGAATGTAATTTTTATCATCGTCGGCGACCAAGCATATAAAAAAATTCACCATGATCACCAGACTCGTCACTCCGGCCTTCCACTTCCCCGAAGCATAAATATGCTACATATTTGCCAGAACACCCGACATTCAGTTTTCGAAAAACGCCAGCATTAACGGAAACCCGTCAGTCCTGCGCCTCACCCCAATCGACCAACTTCAACGAACACCAATTTGCCGCTCGATCGCCACAACACAGATATATCTGCAATGCGGAGTGACATCACTCAATCGACGCCCCCCCCCAAAAAGATCAAAGGGAGTGGTACATATTGATTGCATCTTCAACCGTATCGCAAACCTTAAGCACCCCATCATCCAAAACAGCAGCATGATTACAATGATTTCGAATGAGATCTATCTGGTGGGCAACGATAATCATTGCACGGTCGCCACGCTTCTCAAATAACTCAACATTACATTTTTGCTGAAATCGATGATCCCCAACCGACATACCCTCATCAATCAGAAAGCAATCGAATTCAATAGACATTGATATTGCAAACGCCAATCGCGACGCCATACCAGACGAATACGATTTAAACGGCTCATTCAAATACGCCCCAAGCTCAGCAAATTCCTCAACCAGCTCAAGCGTTTTTTGATAATCAACATCGTACACGCGAGAAATCAATCGAACATTATCCTTACCGGTCAAACTACCCTGAAACGTGCCGCCAAACGCCAGCGGCCAGGAAACCGACATGTTCTTAATGATTTCACCAGAATGCGGATGGTCCGAGCCGCTAATAATTCGAATTAGCGTTGATTTCCCCGCACCATTTCGGCCGAGAATACCCCATCGCTCCCCCGCCTGGACACGCAGATTAACGCCCTTGAGTATTTCCCGATGCGATCGCCCGTGATGGATCGGATAACGTTTTGTTACATTACGCAACTCAATCATATTATCCTTAATTCAACTGAACTCGCCGAATGGCAAGATGCATGATCGAAAGAGAAAAGAGCGTAAAAAACGACAGAACCGCTACTGTGTAGCCCAGATTGTAAAATGTCGGCATCCTGTCACCATAATAGCCGTGATGGAAATATTCGACCGCATTAATCAATGGGAAGTACAACATCAAGTCAATCAATTTCGGCGGAAGCGCATACAGAGGAATAAACACCCCCGAGAACGGCACCATCAGGTAGAGGATAATGTGCGAAATTTTATCGATCGACTCACTCATCTCCGACAACGCCGCCATCGTTATGACAAAGCTGAACGAAAACCAAATTATTAGAAAATATCCAACGATCATCTCCAACACGTCCGCCGGAAATTGACAAATACCTATTACGATCAAAATTACAAACAAAACAATGAACGAAGCAGTAGCGCCCGCAAATTCAAGAATAATTCGCGAATACAATATATCAAACGGCCTAATCGGCTTGTGATGTAGTAGTGTGCGATTTGACTCAATCGCCTTCATCATTCTATTTGTCGCATTTCGCCAGAAAAGCACTGTCGGATAACTAACCGCCAAGAACTCCGCCACCGAATATTTGGTGCTTTTTTCGGCGTGGCTAAAAATCACCATCACCCCAACGACAAACATTGCGGGCTCGGCCAATATCCACAATACACCGAGCCCTTCCCGACCAAAGCGGGTGATCATTTCACGCATAACCAACGCCCAAATCACTCGGATTTGGATACGCAATTGATGCCGAAAGGTCGGAGGACGGTGCTCAGCGGTCATAGTGTTCTTTTACTCCACCAATAACGATGGTTAACACGCCCCACAAGATCAAACCAAACAAAAAGGTGGCAAGAATATTGCGTCCACGACGGGGGCTCATCGCGTGGTCTGGCAAGCTGGGTTCAGAAATACGCTCGAGGTAAAGCTGCTTGCGCTCAGCCTCGACACGAGCTTGATCCAGCATCGTTATCGCCCCAGCGAGAATCTTATCGGCGACATCCTTTTCAAGCGTCAGACGTTGAAATTCGGCAGCCTTACTGGCCAAAGATCCGCCTCCTTGGCCCCCTGCGACGCGCTGATTTACTTGATCGATTGCCTCCTGCAGCAATTTGGCACGATCACGCAAAGTCGGCAGCCCCGGATTCGCAGGTGACAACCGCTCCATTTGAGCAATCTGTACACGGGTTGCAATCAAATCATCCTGCAATTTTCCAACCTGTTGCAATGGAATAGTCGACTGACGTTCCGGGTCGATCACTCCTGCAGTGTTTCTATAACGCGCCAGCGCCAATGTGGCGATACGATCGTATTCTTTGGCCTGATCCACATCGCGCTGGGCCGCGTTGATCAGATCGGAGCGAGCGCGTACATTCATTTGATTGATGATCCTTTCGCTCAACTCCAACAAGCGTTTATTCATAGTCCACGCAAGATGTGCATCGTATGCATGAGTATTCAATGTCACGATAGGCGAGTCGGTATCTACTTTTGCATCTACAATTTTATTGCCGTAGTAGAGATAAAACTCCTCCAAACTATCACCGAACCCAAGCACAGAGAACCGATTCAGGAAATCAATGGACCCACTTTGAAAGGCCGATTTGATATGCTGTTCCTGATTCAGCACCGCCATCGCGTCACGAGAAAGAATATACTTCTGAACCGTATATGCATCTCCCTCAGACTTAGAAAATCCACCAACCCCTTTCAGCAAGCCACCCAATCCGGATACGCTGCTTTGCTGCGGGCTACGAATCAAAAAACTACTGGTGGACGTATATTTATCGCTCGCAATAATTCCAAAATAAATAATTGCGATGCCAGTAGGTATAACAACTGTCAGCCAAAACAAACGGTTAATACGCTTCAGAAATTTCATAGTTATTTGAACGTCTGAACACCAGACACGATCGGGTAGGCAACGGAGAACACCAGGTTCAGCACTTTCTGCAGCTCGGCCACCGGCGCATTGGAAACATAGAGGACGTCCTTGTTGTCCATCATGAAACTCTGCGCTACGAAGAACGAGTCAGGGTCCTTCAGATTAATGTGGTAGATAACCGGGACTTTGCCATTTGCCGTCGTTCGTACCGGCTGATTGGGCCACTTCAGCGCCTGCTGATCTTCCAACCTGAAAATGAATACGCCCTGTGCATCTGAACGCGAGTCTTGCAGGCCACCCGCACGCGCTAACGCCTGCGCCAGCGTAATGCCCTGCGCCTCGAAATTGATTTCTTCGTTCTTGCCGGTCGCACCAAACGCAGTAAAGCTGTAGGGCTGGAACAGTGCGGTGACAACGTCACCTGCCTTCAGCGGTACATTCTGGCGCGGGTCGCGGATCACCGTTTCGAGCGGTTCCAACGCGACGGTTTCGCCGCGCGTCACCTGAATCATGGTCTTGTTGATCGGCTGCTTCGTGCCGCCAGCCGCGGCGAGCGCGTCGAGCACGCGTTCGCCACGCGCACTCAGCTGCATGCGCGTGCTGCTCGACACGTCTCCCACCACGGTGACATATGAGGTTTCGTTCCGCGCCAGTTGCACCAGAACCTGCGGGTCATGCGCGATATTCTTGAGACGCGCTGCGATATAGGATTGCAACTGGCTTGGCGAACGGCCCGTTGCCTTGATCGCACCAACGAACGGCACATGGATGTTGCCGTTGCCGTCGATCACTTGCGTCGGCAACTTGGTCAGCCGCGCGCCAGTCGGTGCACCGCTGGGCGTCGGTGCGTCACTCGTACCACCGCCAAACAGAGTGGCAGGCGGCGCCTCCCAAATCGACACCTCGACCACGTCGCCCACACCCAACTGTTGCTGAAACGCCGAGTTGTCGCCTAGAGTTGCAGCAAAATCCGTACTTTTGCGGCCGGCATAGAGTTGCCGCGCCACCTGATCGGTCACATCAACGACCTGGATTCCTTGCGAACTGACTTGATTTGTGCCGGCACCACTGGCATTAATCTCGGAACGACTCGGCCCGGACGTGGGAATGGATCCACACGCAGCCAAGCCAATGGTGCCGCCGATGGCAGCAGCCAACCACACACTGCGATTTAAACTCTGCATTTAACAATCCAGTCATTCAAAGGCCGCCGGATTTTACCGCACAATGTAAGATGTACCGGTGAATTTACCGGCATGGCGCATCCGAAACACCGATGGGGACCCTTGGGGTTCCTCGAGTTTTCGCCGTCCAGCAGCCCTGGCTTACGCGCAGCCGAACCCTTTGCCCGCTAAGACGCGAGCCGGTCTGGCACAAACAGGGGCGGTTCCAAAAGTCCATTGCTGCCGCGCGCAAGGGCACGAGCAGATCGGTAAATCTGACCTCAAGCTTCAATTGTGTTTGGCATACTCGGCGCTTGTGCTGATCAATCGACGCACACGCGCGAATTGTCCCGCCATCCGAGATGCCATAGAATTACCCGGCGGAATTGTTGCATGAGCCATCGGGCTTCGGCAAACGGAAACATTTTTCGTTTCCGCACGCACAACCAAATTTCACCTGCGTGACAAAAATACTTCTAGACGTCACTCGTCTCGCCACCCGATTTTATGATGGCCTGATCCCCACCGGGGTAGACAGAGTAGGACTGGCTTACATTCGTAAATATGGCGACCGTGCACGCGCAGTCCTGAGTGAACGCGGTTTTTCCACCGTTTTGACGGAAAAAGACTCGCAGAAGATGTTCTCGCTGCTGCTCTCGTCCGATCGCGACCGATGGGCACTGCGCAGAATAATTGCTTCCGCGTTGCTAAACCGGCTTCAATCGGCGAAATTCGATCGCGCAATTTTGTTGCATACAAGTCACAACGGGATGGAGTTCACGCGCTACTACCGGGCGATGGCGCAACGCAACGCGCACTCGGTGTTCATGGTTCACGATCTCATTCCGCTCACCCACGCGGAGTATTGTCGTCCTGGTGTGGACGCATCGCATCGTGCCCGTATCCATACAGCACTCCGACATGCGAGCGGCCTGATCAGCAATTCACAGGCGACCTACGACGAACTGGCGAACGAAGCCCGGCGAGCCTCGCTACCGCTCCCGCCAGTCGTCGTCGCTCCACTCGCCCCTGCCGTGGAACCGCATCCGCCGAGCCCGGCTCCGATCGATGCCCCCTACTTCGTGATGCTCAGCACGATCGAGCCGCGCAAGAACCACTGGTTCATCCTGCACGTCTGGCGGCGCCTGGTCGAACAGATGGGGGAAGCCGCCCCCAAGCTCGTGGTCATCGGCCGGCGCGGCTGGGAATGCGAGAACGTCGTCGACATGCTGGAGCGCTGCGCAACGATTCGCGGTGCGGTTATCGAAGAATCGGATTGCAGCGACGAACGTCTGCATGCATGGTTGCAGCATGCACGCGCGCTAGTCTTCCCGTCGTTCGCCGAAGGCTACGGGATGCCGCTCGTCGAAGCGCTTATGTTGGGCGTGCCGGTGCTCGCCAGCGACTTGCCGGTCTTTCACGAGATCGCGTCGGACATTCCTGATTATCTCGACCCGCTCGACGGACCGGGATGGCTTGTACGGATTCGCGAGTACGCTCGCTCGGACAGCAGCGAGCGGTCGAATCAGCTCACGCGGATCGGTCACTTTCGAGCGCCGACCTGGGCCGAGCACTTCGATCGCATCGATGGCTTCCTCGATTCGCTCCGGTAAATGATTCCGGCACCTGCTGAGCACTCGATGACGTCCGAACCCCGGTCATTCGACGCAAGTGCAATCGCTCGCGGCAAACGCATGATCGGCTGGCTGACCGGAAAGTCACCATTCGTGTGGATCGATTCGTGGCTTGGCGTCGCGCTTGCCCGAGCGTCCGCGTCGATCGGACGTACCGTGTACCCCGTATGCCCCGGTCCCGTCTTCGTCCGGCACGCAACGCACGCACCGCCTCTTTCATGGTTCTGCGTTCCGTCGGATCTGGTTGCGCGCGGTGGACTGGTCGCCGCACTCGAACGTCTGCTCGAGGCCACGCCTGTCACCGACACGGACAAGCGATGCCGCGATCTGATGCGCCGCGTGCTCGACAGCGACGCGTTGCACGTTCGCCATCAGATAGCCGAATTGCCGGATGCATGGCACGAATCCGGCGGTGGCAAGCGCATTGTGCTGATCGACGAACGCGAGACGTCGCATACCGACGTCTGCACACGGGCAGCGCTGCGCCAACGGAATTTCGCTGCGATGGCGGATGCGGCGTGTGCTGTGCACCCCGATGCAGCCCTATGGATCTTGCGCTCCGCCGATGCGGGTGCTGGCAACTGGCTTTCGACGAAAACCCAGCTGCACGGAAATGCAAGAGTTCTCGAAGTCGCGCACTCCTTGCGGGACGTACTGCGGCAAGCCGACGCCGTCCATGTCGTGGGAGCATCTGAAGGGATGGCGGCGCTTCTGGCCGGCGTCCCTGTTCACGTGTTCGGCACCCCCTACTACGCAGGCTGGGGACTGACGCAGGACCACACCGCGATGCCGGAACGCCGTGCGCGCCCCTCCGTAGACGCATTATTTGATGCCGTTTTCCTTCAGCTCGCGCGCTACCTTGACCCGGCACGCGGCACACAAGGCACGCTCGAAACCGCACTCGACTGTATCGAACTGCAGCATACCGTCGCCGACCGATACAGGGATCTCGGCCGGGTTGCCGGCGTGCGCTTCCAATGGTGGAAGCGGCCTTACGCTACGCCCTACCTGTCGGCGGGAGGCGGAACGTTGCGTTGGATCGCGGATCCGCGCGACACCCACACCGACGAACACGCGGCAATATGGGGGGGACGATCGGCCGAAGGCCTGCCCGCCGGCGTCGCCCATGTCCGGATCGAAGACGGCTTTATCCATTCGACCGGACTCGGCTCGGACATGTCGCCGCCGTGCAGCCAGGTCATCGACCGCCGCGGCCTGTATTTCGACGCGAGTCGTCCGAGCGACCTGACCGTCATCCTCAACCAGACCACGTTCGACGAAGCGGAATTGCGGCGCGCGGCAGCGCTCAGGCAGGAAATCGTGCGGCTCGGGCTCACGAAATACAATCTCGGCCGCCAGGCGCCGACATGGCACGTCCCTCATGACAAGCGCGTCGTACTCGTCGCCGGCCAGGTTGCGGACGACGCGTCGATCCGCCTGGGAACCGGCACGATAGCCACGTCGGAAGCATTGTTAAAGGAAGTGCGGGCTCGTCGACCGGACGCGTTCATTATTTACAAACCGCATCCGGACGTACTGTCCGGCAATCGCGCCGGGCTCGTCGATGCTGAACATCTCGCAGACATCGTCGATGCGGCCGCGGATCTCATTTCGTTGATCGACGTGGCGGACGAGTTGCATACGCTCTCGTCGCTCGCCGGCTTCGATGCCCTGATGCGGGGGAAGGAAGTCCACACCTATGGCCTGCCCTTTTATGCTGGCTGGGGACTAACGCACGATGCGCTGGAACAGCCGTGGCGCGAACGCCGACTATCGCTCGACATGCTGACGGCCGGAGTGTTGCTCCGTTACGCCATTTATTGGGACTGGCAGCTCTCGCTGTTCACGACACCCGAAGCAATCGCCCGGCAACTCGCGCCGAATGCGGCCCGGCCACTCGAGAAAATACGCGGAAACCGCGCCCGACCACTCGTCAAGGCAATACGTTGGTCGCGCAACGCGATACGTTATGCCGGGTGGCAGGGGCGGCAATACGTTCGCGACCGAGCGATGCGCTGAAGATGATCTGCACGTTTGCTGGCCGATGACAGGTCGTTTTTGCCGAGTCGCACGGCACATTCCGTTCAAACCAATCTAGGTGCCAACTGCAAAGAAGGCCACCCTCCGACGGGCTGTACACTCATACGTATTGCCCGCTTTGCACTGCGTCAAACTCCACAAAGCAGGTTGCCGGGCACGCGCAGGTCAGGTTATAAAAATGCCATCCGGTGCATGCGCCGCCCTTTCTACCCCTGACTTCGGAGAACGCATGATCGATCTCGCCACCGCCCAGCAATTCCTGATGACACGCGGTCTCGACTTCGGCCTCAACCTCCTCGCCGCGATCGTATTGTGGTTCATCGGCCGCTGGGCGATCCGCATCGGCACGCGCCTGCTCGGCAAGGTCGTGCGCCGTAGCGGCAAGGTCGACCCGACACTGACCGACTACCTGACCTCCGTCGTCGGCGTGCTGCTGACGATCCTGCTGATCCTCGCGATCCTGCAGATTTTCGGCGTGCAGACGACCTCGTTCGCCGCCCTGCTCGCCGGCCTCGGCCTCGCGATCGGTACCGCCTGGGGCGGCCTGCTCTCGCATTTCGCAGCAGGCGTGTTCATGCAGGTGCTGCGCCCGTTCAAGATCGGCGACGTGATCAGCGCA
Organism: Burkholderia sp. AU33423; assembly: GCF_002223135.1. Lineage (NCBI taxonomy): Bacteria > Pseudomonadati > Pseudomonadota > Betaproteobacteria > Burkholderiales > Burkholderiaceae > Burkholderia > Burkholderia sp. AU33423. The sequence goes on along the minus strand of NZ_NKFH01000004.1, from coordinate 255,268 downwards.
GGCGGCGTCACGGGCACGGTGAAGGAGCTCGGCCTGTTCGGCACGACGATCGTCACTGCGGACAACATCGTGACGATCGTCGGCAACAACAAGATCTTCTCGGACAACATCGCGAACTACAGTGCCACGCCGCACCGCCGCGTCGACCTGACCGCGAAGATCGCGAACGGCGTCGATGCGGTCGACGCGATCAGCCGCCTGAAGACGTCGATCCAGCAGATCCCGAACGTGCTGACCACCCCGGCGCCGGACGTCGGTGTGCTGCAGTTCACGCCGGAAGGCCCGTTGCTGTTCGTACGCCCGTCCACGGCACCCGAGAACTACTGGCAGGTATATTGCGACACCAACCGCGTGATCATCGAGACGTTCCGCGACGCGCAGTATCCGACGCCCGAAACACCGGTCTCACATCGCACGGCTTGACGGCGCAATCCGTCGATGCATAAAAATTGCTCGACGCAGCCACTTCAGTTTGAGGTCAAACCCGTCGTTATCCGAGAGAAGGGGCGATACTTCCTCAGCCGCCCCTGAACCTTGTTCCCTGGCTTGTGAAGTAAGACTCCGGGGCAAAAAATGACGTGGCAGTCGCCGCAAGGCGCTGGAAAAAGACCGCAGCCGCAGACGTAGAGTTGGCTATCACCGCCTCACTTACGGTACCTTACAGAAATTGAAACACCACCTTCTCATCGCCGGCACCGGTCGTGCCGGAACAAGCTTTCTGGTCCAATACCTCACGGCGTGTGGCCTCGATACGCACCTCGCGAGAAATCCTGAAGATCGGCTCGATGAGAATGCCAATGCCGGACTTGAGGATTTCCCGACAGGCGACGCCAATCTTCCCTACGTCATCAAGTCTCCTTGGCTTTACGAATTTGTCGACGAACTGCTCGCGCGCGACGATATCCAAGTTGACGCCGTCATTATCCCCATGCGGGATCTTGTGGAAGCAGCCACGAGTAGAGTAGTAAACGAACTGCGTGCGCGTCTCGGGCGCGAAGACATTCCCGGTGAATTGACACGCTGGCACACGTGGGGGGTCGTGCCAGGGGGCACTGTCTATTCGTTGAACCCGATCGATCAGGCGCGCCTGCTGTCGATGGGATTCCACCAGGTCATTCATGCCTGTGTAAAGAAGCGAGTGCCGCTGATCTTCCTGGAGTTTCCGCGCTTCATCACTGACGGCAAATACCTCTATGAGCAATTGCGACCGGTCCTTGCCGGGATCGATTCTTCCGCGGCAATACGCGCCCACGCCCAAACCGCCCAGCCCGGCAAAGTGCGAATCGGTGGCGAACTCGCAAATTCGGCGAACATAGCAAAGGGTGACCTCTTTCCGAACTTCGATGCGCTTGATCGGGTAGCGCTTCACCGAGAGATTGCCAACGCGCGGCGCGATCGGGATATCCATCGCGCCGAAGCAGAACACTTAAGATCCCTCATCATCGATGTAGAGCAGAGACTGGGGGAGGGAATCCTTTCGAGCGCGCGGATCCAGTTGTTTGTGGATGAAGGCAATGGCTTCTCCGAAGAACACTCGTCAAGTCAAACTATCGATCCGAAAAAGCGATCCGCGAGATATGTCTTTAACGTCGATCGTGCCATCGACATCAAGACGTTGCGGCTCGATCCTATCGATGATTCTGCAGTCCTGGTCGTTGAAGATGCCATCCTCGTCGGGCCGAATGATTCGATCAGCTTGATGGGCAAGCTGACTTCCAATTGTTCATTCAGCGCCGACGGCACTCTCTATTTCGAGAGTAAAGACCCCCAGATTATCTTCGACGACATCCCGGTTAATTCCTCAGACCAACACGGGGTCCGGCTTGAATTTCAGATTAACTTCCTCAAGACCGGCATAGACGCGCAGCTTGCCTGTGCGAAGCTCGCATACCAGCACGGTGAAACCAGGACACGAGAGCTGGAAGCCCAGGTGACGCAGTTACAGGGGGCATTACATGCGCACGTCAGCGCGCGCGAAGAACAGACCAGGTTGACGCAATCCCTTGAGGACGCTCATCGGCAAACCTTGCAGACGATGCAACTGGAACTCGCGCGACGCGATACCGAGCATGCAGCGGCGATGGAACTGCTGAAAGCACAATTCGAGACTGCAACGCGCAGTTCGGACGAGCAGCATACCCGATTGACTCAATCTCTTGAGGATGCCCACCGGCAAACTTTGCAGGCATTGAAGCAGGATCTCGCACAACGCGACACTCAGCACAACGCGGCAATCGAATTGCTGAAAGCTCAGTTCGAAGCAGCAGCGCGCATTTCGGAAGAGCAGCAGACTGCGCTGGCGCAAGAATACAAAACGACAAACGCCGCCTTGACGGCATCCCATACAACCGCGCTTGAGCTCCAAGCGGAAAAGCAACGTGCTGCTCACGAATCGGCGATAGACTCCCTTCGCTCAGCCCATCAGAATGCAATTCGAGCAATTGAGGATCGGATTCGCGAGGTCATCGAACAGCAAATCGTTGAACTCGACGCGTTCGATCGTACGATTTTGAGTTGGTTCGCGAGCGCGGAGTCCATGCTCGATCAATTCGACGGATTCACCGAATTGCAACGACTGCGGCCGATAGACGTAGCAGCAACCACTGAGCCGGATCTCCCTCAACAGCCCGCCGTTCCCGAACTGTCAGACGCTCCGGCGACGCATTCGCTAGGCTTCCATAACGAACATGCTTCGTGCAATCCGGATGCACTGTCAACCGCTCTCACCAAACTAGCATCGGAATTCGCCCAATACGAGCCGGGGTCTCGCGGTAGCCAATCGAGTCTCGGCAAACGCTACCTCGCAGCTCTTGCTTCGCTTCGACACGATCACGCACATGCCGCGGAGCAGTTCGCGACTCGAAACCACCAACTGCTGACATGCCAACTGGAAAATCTTGCACAGGCAGAGCGGAAACACGGGAACGAGGTAAAGAACCTAATGGAACAGATCGAGGCACTTGAAGCAACCATTGAAACCATTCGGAAATGGAAGGGCTTCCGAACCGTCGCTTGGCTGAATGAGCGAAGCAAGTAAGCTCCCCAAAACGCGCTGCCGCGAGCCTGACGGGCAACACGTCACAGAGCCGGCTAAAGTGAAGACGCGGCGCGACCGAGTGGCGTGCCTCAATCGGAACCGCTCTCCGTCGCGACTGCCCGGAACGGCGATGTCCCTGCCCCAGGACAACCATGTCAGGCCGTTCGGCACGACGATCGTCAACGACGACACATCGTCCGAATGCGGCGATCCAGTAAATCCCGACCATACTGACCAGGCGGCTCCGGACAAAAAGAGGCGTGGCACCCGCCACGCTTTTTGATTACCGCGCTTTGCTAGAATGACTCCCCCGGCAACCGAGCCATCACCCATTCGCCCTACCCCGGACATCCCCGCATGAGCCTCCATCCGATCCTCCTATGCGGCGGCAACGGCAGCCGGCTGTGGCCGATGTCCCGCAGCAACTACCCGAAGCAGTATCTGAAGCTGGCGGGAGAACAAACCCTTGTCCAGCAGACCGTCCTTCGCGCGAGCGAAGTGCCGGGGGTCGCGCCTCCAGTCATTGTCGCGAACCACGCGCATCGTTTCACGATTGCGGAGCAACTTCAGCACACCGGTATCAAGCCACGGGCGATCGTGCTGGAGCCGCTCGGCCGCAACACTGCACCAGCGATTGCCGTCGCGGCACGCATCGCGTTGCGCGACGATCCGGACGCGTTGCTCCTGGTGTTGCCGTCGGACCACATCGTCCAGAATCTGCCGGCATTTATCACGGCCGTCGACACCGCAGCCACGGTCGCAAAGCGCGGACATCTCGTCACATTCGGGATTCCCCCCAACGAGCCGCATACCGGATACGGTTATATCCGCCGCGGCGACGCGCTTGAAACCGTCAACGGCGCTCACGCCGTCGACGCATTCGTCGAAAAGCCCGACCGTGAACGTGCTGCGGAATTCGTCAATGACGGCCGCTATTACTGGAACAGCGGCATGTTCCTGCTGAATGCATCGGTCTATCTCGACGAGATCGCGCAATATGCCCCCGACATCGCCCGACATGCAGCACAGGCACTCGATCATGCGCAGCAGGACTATGATTTTCTGCGTCTCGATATCGAAGCATTCGGCGCTTGTCCGGACATCTCAATCGACTATGCCGTCATGGAGAAGACGAAACGCGCCGCCGTGGTCGCGGCTCCCGCACTCGGCTGGAGCGATGTCGGTTCGTGGAGCGCGCTCGCCGATATTGCCGCACGCGATGACCAAAACAATACTGTTTCCGGCGACATCTATACCGACACTGTCGCAAACTCCTACATCCGTGCGGAACACCGGATGGTTGCGGCGATCGGTGTCCGGGATGTCGTTGTGGTCGAAACTGCGGATGCAGTCCTGGTCGCGCATCGCGATCACGTCCAGGACGTCAAGAAGGTTGTCGAACAACTGAATCGTTCGGGACGGCTTGAATCAGTCACGCACCGTCGTGTCCCGCGGCCGTGGGGCTCCTACGAAAGCATTGATGCTGGCGATCGCTTTCAGGTCAAGCGGATCATCGTCGCTCCCGGAGCACAACTGAGCCTGCAGATGCATCATCACCGTGCCGAACATTGGATTGTCGTGAAAGGCACGGCGCTTGTGACGAATGGCGATGCAGAAATCATCCTTACCGAAAATCAGTCGACGTACATCCCCCTCGGCACCCCACATCGGCTCAGAAACCCGGGCAAGATTCCGCTCGAACTGATCGAAGTCCAGTCGGGCTCGTATCTCGGCGAGGACGACATCGTCCGCTTCGAAGACACCTACGGCCGCGCAGCGTCGTAACGACGACATTTCCCGGCTCACAGTGCAGCCGGCCTCTATCTCACGCCCGCCCCCCGATCTCGCATCGCAACGCGTAACGGAAGCACCGGACGAAAAAAAAGCGTGGCACCCGCCACGCTTTTCTCGTTTCACCGAAACCTACGAACGCGCGCTCAACGCCCGCCCGCCTTCGGCGCATTATCCGACTGCTTCCCGCGCACCAGCTTCCACACCGCACCCAGCGCAACCGGCACGACCGCCGCCCCGATCCCGACCAGCACGATCACGTTCAGGTACTGGCGGATGAACGGGATGTTGCCAAAGAAATAACCGAGCAGCACGAGCAGCAGCACCCACACCAGCGCACCGATCACGTTGAAGAGCTGGAAGCGCGCGACGCTCATCGACGACGCACCCGCGACGAACGGCGCGAACGTCCGCACGACCGGAATGAAGCGCGCGAGCACGATCGTCTTGCCGCCGTGCTTGTCGTAGAACGAGTGGGTCTTCTGCAGCGCGGCGCGATCGAGGAAGCGCTCGAGCACCGGGATATGCGTATTGAACACCTTCGGGCCGACCCAGCGGCCGATCAGGTAGTTCACGGTGTTGCCGGAAATCGCCGCGACGAGCAGCAGCACGATCAGCAGGCCGACATTCATCTCGCCTGTCGCCGCGAACGCGCCGCCGATGAACAGCAGCGAATCGCCGGGCAGGAACGGGAACACGACGAGCCCCGTCTCGCAGAACACGATCAGGAACAGCACGAGATAGACCCACGCGCCGTACTGCCGGATGAAATCGCCGAGGAAGGCGTCGATATGCAGGACAAGGTTGACGAAATGAAGCAGCGTATCCAAATGCGATTCCTCGAAGGCGATAGGGCCGGAACGGCCGAAAAAGGCTGAAGCGCCCGCCGGTCAAGACCGGGCGTGTTACGGACCCATGATACCGAAACTACCTTAAGGCTCCGTGAAAAAACGTAACGGCCGGCCACCGCGGCACGCAATCGCCGCCTCGCTATAATTCGGCCATGTCCGATATCACCGAAACGGCCGCGGGCGCCGCGCCCGCCCCTGCTCCGCGCCCGCTGCGCGCGATCCAGCCCCTGCCCGACCAGCTGATCAGCCAGATCGCCGCCGGCGAGGTCGTCGAACGCCCGGCGTCGGTCGTCAAGGAGCTGCTCGAGAACGCGATGGACGCCGGCGCCAGCACGCTGCGCATCGTGCTGGAAGAAGGCGGCGTCAAGCGCATCTCGATCACCGACGACGGTTGCGGGATTCCACCGGACGAGCTGGCGCTCGCACTGATGCGCCATGCCACCAGCAAGATCCGCTCGCTCGAGGAGCTCGAAGCGGTCGCGACGCTCGGGTTCCGCGGCGAAGCGCTCGCGTCGATCGCGTCGGTCGCCGAGATGTCGATCACGAGCCGGACGGCCGATGCCGCGCATGCGACGAAGATCGACGCGCAGACGGGCGTGCTGTCGCCTGCCGCCGGCGCGACCGGCACGACGATCGAGGTGCGCGAGCTGTACTTCAACACGCCCGCGCGGCGCAAATTCCTGAAAAGCGAGCAGACCGAGTTCGGCCACTGCCTGGAAATGATTCGCCGCGCGGCGCTCGCGCGGCCGGACGTCGCGATCTCGGTGCTGCACAACGGCAAGGCGGTCGAGCACTGGAATGCGACCGAACCGGCGCAGCGCGTCGCGAAGATCCTCGGCGACAGCTTCGCGACCGCACACCTGCCGCTCGACGAGCAGGCTGGCCCGCTCGCGGTCTATGGCTGCGCCGGCCTGCCGACCGCGAGCCGCGGTCGCGCCGACCAGCAATACTTCTTCGTCAACGGCCGCTTCGTGCGCGACAAGCTGCTGACGCACGCGGTACGCGCGGCCTACGAGGACGTGCTGCACGGCGACCGCTACCCGTCGTACGTGCTGTTTCTGGACCTTCCGCCCGAAGCCGTCGACGTGAACGTGCACCCGTCGAAGATCGAGGTGCGCTTCCGCGATTCGCGTTCGATCCACCAGTACGTGTTCCATGCGGTCCAGCGCGCGCTGGCGCGCCACGCGGGCGCGTCGCCGGAAACCACGGCGGGCGGCCATGCCGCGCAACTCTCACCGGCGCCGCGCGGGCCCGCTTCGTTCCTGGACACACCGCTCGGCCAGAGCCAGGGCCACGCAACCGGCAGCGGCGGTAGCGGCTTCTCGTCGCCATCGTCGTCCTCGTCGTCGGGCAACACGTGGATGCGTCAGGCGCGGATGACCCAGGGCACGCTGCCCGTCGCGCAGCCGCTCGCGCTCTATGACGCGCTGTTCGGCCGCAAGGACACCGGCGCGGGCACGCCGGACGGCACGACGACCCGCGCCCGTGATTCGGCCGACGCGCCGATCGCACCGCTGTCGGGCCTCACCGCGTCGCCGATCGCCGCCACCGCGCACGACGAGCAGCCGCTCGGCTTCGCGCTCGGCCAGATCCACGGCATTTACGTACTCGCGCAGAATGCGCACGGCCTCGTGATCGTCGACATGCATGCGGCGCACGAGCGGATCCTGTACGAACAGTTCAAGAACGCGCTCGCCGACCGCTCGGTCGCGGTGCAGGCGCTGCTGCTGCCGATCTCGATGACGGCCACGCCGGTCGAGATCGGCACGGTCGAGGAAGAGCGCGACACGCTCGAATCGCTCGGCTTCGACCTGGCGGTGCTGTCGCCGACAACGCTCGCGATCCGCGCGGTCCCGGCGCTGCTGAAGGATGCCGACCTGCAGTCGCTCGCGCGCGCGGTGCTCGCCGACCTGCACGCGTTCGGCGGCTCGCGCGTGCTCACCGAGCGCCAGCACGAACTGCTCGGCACGCTCGCGTGCCACCACGCGGTGCGCGCGAACCGGCGCCTGACGCTCGACGAGATGAACGCACTGCTGCGGCAGATGGAAGCGACCGAACGCGCGGACCAGTGCAATCACGGCCGGCCGACGTGGTATCAGCTCACGCTGAACGATCTCGACCGCCTCTTCATGCGTGGCCAATGAGCGCAGCACCGCACGCCAACCCCAACCCGACGACGATCGCCTGCCTGCTCGGCCCCACCGCATCGGGCAAGACGGCCGCGGCGCTGGCGCTCGCCGCGCGGCGCCCGATCGAGATCGTCAGCGTCGATTCGGCGCTCGTCTACCGCGACATGGATATCGGCACCGCGAAGCCTTCGCGTGACGAGCGCGCGAGCGTGCCGCATCACCTGATCGACATCATCGATCCGGCCGACGCGTATTCGGCCGCGAGCTTCCGCGCGGACACGCTGCGCCTGATCGGCGAGATCGCCGCGCGCGGCCGAACGCCGCTGCTCGCGGGCGGCACGATGCTGTACTACAAGGCGCTGACGCAGGGGCTCAACGACCTGCCGGGCGCCGATCCGGACGTGCGCGCGACGCTCGATGCCGAAGCCGCGCGCGATGGCTGGCCCGCGTTGCACGCGCGGCTCGCGCACGTCGATCCCGACACGGCCGCGCGGCTCGCGCCGAACGATTCGCAGCGGATCCAGCGTGCGCTCGAAGTGTTCATGCTGAGCGGGCAGCCGATGTCGGTGCTGCTCGCCGCACCGCGCCGCACCGACGATGCGGCCGCCGCTTACCGCTTCGTGCCGGTCGCGCTCGAACCGTCGGATCGCGCGGTATTGCACAAACGGATCGCGCAACGCTTCGACGCGATGCTCGACGCCGGCTTCATCGACGAGGTCGAGCGGCTGCGTCGTCGCGAGGACCTCCATCCCGACCTGCCGTCGATGCGCTGCGTCGGCTACCGGCAGGCGTGGGAATTCCTCGACGGCGACACCGACTACCGGACGATGCGCGACAAGGGGATCTTCGCGACGCGCCAGCTCTGCAAGCGCCAGATCACCTGGCTGCGCGCGATGCCGAAGCGGATCGTCGTCGACTGTATCGCGCCGGACTCGACGGCCCGCGCACTCGACGCGCTCGAACGCGTGCTCGACGGCAGCACGCCGGACTGACCGCGTCAGCCACGCCCGCGCGCTGCCAGATGCGCGCGGGCGCCGTCGACGATCAATGCGACGCCGCGCTCGAACGCCTCATCGCCGCCGCGCGCGCGCAGCGCGGCCCAACCCTTTGCGAGCAGCGGATACTCGGCCGCGTCCGGCAGCGGCGCATCGACCTCGTCGCTTGATTCCGCCTGCTCTTCCAGCACCCATCCGACCACGAAGCGGCCCAGCGCATACATCAGGTCGACCGCCTCGTCCGGTGCGAAACCCGCGTCGCCGAGCAGCGCGACCTTGCGTTCAATCGAGCCGAAGTGCAGCGCACGCGGCCGCGTACCGGCATGCAGGCGCGCGCCGTCGCGATAGGCCAGCAGCGCACGACGGAAACTGCGCGCGTTGTCCAGAAGCCACGCATCCCACGCTTCGCCCGGCCGCGGCAGCGACGCATCGTGACGCTCGAGCATGATCGCCTCGGCCATCGCATCGAGCAGTTCGCCCTTGTTCTTGAAATGCCAGTAAAGCGTCGGCGACTGCACGCCGAGCCGCTCGGCGAGCTTCCGCGTCGACAGCCCGTCGATGCCGACTTCGTCGAGCAGGTCGAGCGCCGCGCGCAATACCGTGTCGCGCGTCAGCCGCGCCCCTGTGTCCTTCATCTCTATCACCGATAGGGAAAGCTGTGAAATAATTGCCACTCTATCACCGATAGAGTCACGCTCTTGAATCCGTCCCTTATTGCCATCCTGGCCACGGTCCTGCTCGACGCGATCGGCGTCGGGATCGTGATGCCGATCCTGTCCGGGCTGCTGCGCTCGCTCGCCGACGCAGGCAGCACCGATACCCATTACGGGACCCTGCTCGCGCTGTACGCGTTCGCGCAGTTCCTGTGCGCCCCGCTGCTCGGCGCGCTGAGCGACCGCTTCGGCCGCCGGCCCGTCCTGCTCGCGTCGCTCGCGGGCGCCGCGCTCGACTACCTGCTGATGGCGCTCGCGCCGACCCTCGCGTGGCTTTACGCCGGGCGGCTGATCGCGGGCATCACCGGTGCGAACGTCGCGGTCGCGACCGCCTATGTCACCGACGTCACCGCCGAACCCGATCGCGCACGACGCTTCGGCCAGCTCGGCGCGATGATGGGCATCGGCTTCATCGCGGGCCCGCTGATCGGCGGCCTGCTCGGTGCGCTGCACCTGCGCGCACCGTTCGTCGCCGCCGCCGTGCTCAACGCGCTCAATCTCGTGCTGGTCTGGCGCGCGCTGCCGGAATCGCGGCCGCGTTCGGCCCGCGAAGGCCATCCGGTTGGCGCGCTCAATCCGTTCGCCAGCCTGCGCCGGCTGACCGGCGCGCCCGCGCTCGCACCGCTGATCGGCATTTACGTGATCGTCGCGCTGGTGTCGCAGGCACCGGCGACGCTGTGGATCCTGTACGGCCAGGAGCATTTCGGCTGGTCGACGCCGATCGCGGGGCTGTCGCTGGCAGGCTACGGCGCCTGTCACGCGCTCGCGCAGGCCTTCGCGATCGGCCCGCTGATCGCGCGGCTCGGCGAGCGCCGTGCGCTTGCACTGGGTCTCGCAGGCGATGCGCTGGGGCTCGCGGCGATTGCGTTCGCAACCGCCGCGTGGCTGCCGTTCGCGCTGCTGCCGCTGTTCGCGGCGGGCGGCATGACGCTGCCGGCCCTGCAGGCGATGCTCGCGCGGCAGGTCGACGATGCGCGCCAGGGCGAACTGCAAGGCGCGCTCGCGAGCGTGGCGAGCCTGATCGGCGTCGCGGGGCCGCTGGTCGTCACCGCGACCTACGCGGCGACCCGCGCGACGTGGCCGGGGCTCGTCTGGGCCGCGGCTGGATTGTTGTACCTGTTCGTGCCGCCGCTGCTGGCCGGCGCACGCAACGCGAATTCGAGCGCACCGCGCCCGTCGGCATGAAAAAAGCCGCCCGGATCGACTCCGGGCGGCTTTCCTTGCTGCATTTGCTGCAGGCAGTGCGTCAGACCACGACCGTCTGCGCCTCGCCTTCGCGGGTCGCACGCACGGTGCCGATCTTCCACACCTGTTCGCCGGCGGCGGTCAGGTCGGCGATCGCTGCGTCGGCATCGGCCGCCGAAACGATCACGGCCATGCCGATGCCGCAGTTGAACACGCGGTGCATTTCCGCATCGGCGACACCGCCGTGCTCCTGCAGCCACTTGAACAGCGGCGGCAGCGGCCACGCGTTCTGGTCGAGCTCGGCGGTGAGGCCTTCGCGCAGCACGCGCGGAATGTTCTCGACGAGACCGCCGCCCGTGATGTGCGCCATGCCCTTCACCGACAGCTTCTGCATCAGCGCGAGCAGCGGCTTCACGTAGATGCGGGTCGGCGCCATCAGCGCGTCGGCCAGCGAGCGGCCATGGAAATCGGCCGACAGGTCGGGGTTTGCGCGCTCGATGATCTTGCGCACGAGCGAGAAGCCGTTCGAGTGGATGCCGCTCGATGCGAGGCCCAGCACCACGTCGCCTTCGGCGATCGTGCTGCCGTCGATGATCTTGCTCTTCTCGACCGCGCCGACCGCGAAGCCGGCCAGGTCGTATTCGCCGTCCGGGTACATGCCCGGCATTTCGGCCGTTTCACCGCCGATCAGCGCGCAGCCCGACAGTTCGCAACCCTGCGCGATGCCCTTGACGACCGTTGCAGCGGTGTCGACGTCGAGCTTGCCGCACGCGAAGTAGTCGAGGAAGAACAGCGGCTCGGCGCCCTGCACGAGGATGTCGTTCACACTCATCGCGACAAGATCCTGGCCGACGGTGTCGTGTTTGTTCAGATGAAATGCCAGCTTGAGCTTGGTGCCCACGCCGTCGGTGCCCGACACGAGCACGGGCTCCTTGTACTTCTTCGGCACTTCGAACAGCGCGCCGAACCCGCCGATGCCGCCGAGCACGCCGTCGCGCAGGGTTTTCTTCGCAAAAGGCTTGATCTTGTCGATGAGTGCGTCGCCTGCGTCGATGTCGACACCTGCGTCGCGATAGGACAGACCCTGAGCGTCGGGAGCGGATTTCGGAGGATTCATGGGGGAATGCGAGAAGGTCGGTAAAATGCGATTTTACCCGAAGCCGGCCCGTTGGCCGGAATTCCCAGCACCGAATCGTCAGGGATTGCATCTTGGTCAACACGTCCCCGTTTTCATCGCCGAGCGAACTGCGCCGAAACCGGCGTGGCGCCGTGCGTGCGGCCGCGCGTGAAGCCCGTGAAGACGCAAGCCCCGGCGCGTGCCCGGCGTACGGCGCGCGTATTTTCAACCGACCCGCATTGTGACTGTTGTGTCTCGTCAACTGACGCTCGATCTCGGCACGCCGCCGCCCGCCACGTTCGACAACTTCATCATGAACGAGGAGAACGACGAGCTCATCTCGCGCCTGCAGAAGCTCGACCTCGCGCTCGCGGCGGGCCCCGTGCCGGATCGGTCGTTCTACATCTGGGGCGAGCCCGGCTGCGGCCGCACCCATCTGCTGCAGGCGCTCGTGAGCGACGCGTCGTACGGCTATGCGCGCTACCTGACGCCGCAGAGCCCGCTCGGCGCGTTCACGTTCGACCCGCGCATCGGCATCTACGCGATCGACGACTGCGACCGGATGAGCGACACGCAGCAGGTCGCGCTGTTCAACCTGTTCAACGAAGTGCGCGCGCACCCGTCGAGCGCGTTCGTCGCGGCGGGCCCCGCGGCGCCGCTCGCGCTCGACGTGCGCGAGGATCTCCGCACGCGCCTCGGCTGGGGGCTCGTGTTCCACCTGTCGCCGCCGTCAGACGCCGGCAAGATCGCCGTGCTCAAGCTCGCGGCGAAGGAGCGCGGGATCGCGCTCACCGACGACATCGCCGCCTACCTGCTGACCCATTTCCGCCGCGACATGCCGAGCCTGATGGCGCTGCTCGACGCGCTCGACCGCTTCTCGCTCGAGCAGAAACGCGCCGTCACGCTGCCGTTGCTGCGCCGCATGCTGGCGCGTCCCGGCGACGACATCACACCACCGGGCACGGGCCCGAACCGCTTCGAGTAAAATGCGCTTCCATGACTAATCTGGCACTCTTTGACCTCGATCACACGCTGATCCCGACCGATAGCGACCACGAATGGGGCCGCTTCATGGTGAAGCTCGGCATCGTCGACGCGGAAAGCTTCTCGCGTCAGAACGATCAGTTCTTCGCCGACTACAAGGCCGGCAAGCTCGACATCCACGCGTATCTCACGGCGATGATCACGCCGCTCGCGAAGTATTCGCGCGCGCAGCTGGCCGAATGGCACGATCAGTACATGCACGAGGTGATCCGGCCCGCCATGACACCCGCCGCGCTCGAGCTCGTGCGCAAGCACCTCGATGCGGGCGACCTGTGCTGCGTCGTGACGGCGACCAACGAATTCATCACGCGCCCGATCGCCTCCGCGTTCGGCGTCGACACGCTGATCGCCTGCGAGGTCGAAACGACCGACGGGCATCCCGATTCGCCGTACACGGGCCGACCGACCGGCACGCCGAGCTATCGCGAAGGCAAGATCGTGCGGACCGAAGCGTGGCTCGCATCGCTCGGCAAGCAATGGAGCGACTTCACGCACACCTATTTCTACAGCGACTCGCACAACGACATTCCGTTGCTCGAGAAAGTCACCGACCCGATCGCGACCAACCCTGACGACACGCTGCGTGCGCATGCAAGCAACCGCGGCTGGCGCATCCTCGATCTCTTCTGAACGTCGTGATCAAAAAATTCATCCGCAAGCTGCTCGGCCAGGACGAAACCGAGCAAACGTCTCCCGCAACGGCCCCGGCCGACGAAGCGGCCCCGGCTACCTCGCGCGCCCCGAAGGGCGCCCGCGGCGGCGGCGCGAAGAAACCGCGCAGCAACCATGAACCGACCGTCGTGCCGGCCAGCGTGCACGGCATCAACCCGGCGCTGATCTCGAAGAATGCCGTGCGCGTGACCGACACGCTGCAGCAGGCGGGCTTCCGTGCCTTCATCGTCGGCGGTGCGGTACGCGACCTGCTGCTCGGCATCGCGCCGAAGGACTTCGACGTCGCGACCGACGCAACGCCGACCGAGGTGCAGCGCCTGTTCCGCCGTGCGCGCCTGATCGGCCGCCGCTTCCAGATCGTCCACGTGCAGTTCGGCCAGGAGCTGATCGAGGTGTCGACGTTCCGCGCGCTGGTCGACGCGCCGCCCGAGGCGGCCGCTGCCGAGCCGCCGAAGCGCCTGAAGCGCGACGAACTCGATCGCCGCACGCACGCGGTGGACGCGAGCGGCCGCGTGCTGCGCGACAACGTGTGGGGCGAGCAGCACGAAGACGCTGCACGCCGCGACTTCACGATCAACGCGATGTACTACGACCCGTCGACGCAGACGGTGCTCGACTACCACGACGGGATGGCCGACGTGCGCGCCCGTCTGTTGCGGATGATCGGCGATCCGGCCACGCGCTTCCGCGAGGATCCGGTGCGGATGCTGCGCGTCGTGCGCTTTGCAGCCAAGCTCGGTTTCGAGATCGAGCCGCACACGCGCGAGCCGATCAACGCGCTCGCCGACCTGATCAACAACGTGCCGGCCGCGCGCCTGTTCGACGAAATGCTGAAGCTGCTGCTGTCGGGCCACGCACTCGCGTGCCTGACGCGGCTGCGCAAGGAAGGCCTGCACCACGGGCTGCTGCCGCTGCTCGACGTCGTGCTCGAACAGCCGCAGGGCGAGAAGTTCATCACGCTCGCGCTGAGCAACACCGATGCACGCGTGCGCGCCGGCAAGACGGTATCACCCGGCTTCCTGTTCGCGACGCTGCTGTGGCACGACATGCGCCAGCGCTTCGAGCAATACACGGCCGAAGGCGAAATCCCGGTGCCGGCGCTTCATCGCGCGATGGACGACGTGCTCGACATGCAGACCGAGAAACTCGCGATCCACAAGCGTTATTCGGCCGACATGCGCGAGATCTGGGGCCTGCAGCTGCGCCTCGAGAAACGCTCGGGCCGCAGCGCGATGCGGCTGCTGGAACACCAAAGGTTTAGAGCGGGGTATGATTTCCTCCTGTTACGCTGCGAATCCGGCGAGCTCGATGCGGAAGTCGGACAGTGGTGGACGGATTTCATCGAAGGCGACGCGGCCGCTCGCGAGGCATTGCTCACGCAGGGCGGCACGAAGGAAAAATCGCCCCGCAAGCGGCGCCGCCGCGGCGGCGTGCGAAACCGCAAGCCGGGTGAAGGTGCCGCCGAGCAGGCACCGGACGCCTCGGGCGGTTCCGACGACTGACGCGCTCGCCGGCGAACGACGTAGGAAGTGATGCCATGACGGTTGCATATATCGGACTGGGGGCGAATCTCGGCGATGCGCGCCAGACCCTGAAGGACGCGGTGGTGTGCCTTGCACAGCAGCGCACCATCTCGATCCTCGGCAAATCGAGCCTGTATCGCACGGCGCCCTTTGAAGCGGGCGGCGGCGACTACTACAACTGCGTCGTCAAGCTCGACACGACGCTGTCGGCCCGCGAGCTGCTCGCGCTGTGCCAGAAGATCGAACATCACTTCGGTCGCGAGCGCCCGTATCGCAACGCGCCGCGCACACTCGATCTCGACATCCTGCTGTTCGGCGACGATTCGATCGACGAGCCCGACCTGATCGTCCCGCATCCACGCCTCACCGACCGTGCGTTCGCACTCGTGCCGCTCGTCGAGATCGAGCCGGCACTCGACATCCCCGCGCGCGGCCGTGCCGACGCTTTCCTCGCCGCCGTCGCGGACCAGCGGGTCGAGAAGGTGCAGACCTGCCAGTGCCTGATGCAGAAGGCGCTCGCTGCCAGCGAAGACGCCGACAAGAACCGCTGCCGATGACCCCGACTCCCCTTACCGTCACCGCGCCCGACCTGCGCGCCCCGCACCGCTATCTCGTGATCGAAGGCCCGATCGGCGTGGGCAAGACGACGCTCGCGTGCCTGCTCGGCGAACGCTGGTCGATGCAGACGCTGCTCGAGCGCCCGCAGGACAACCCGTTCCTCGAACGCTTCTATCGCGACACCGCACGCTACGCGCTGCCCGTGCAGCTGTCGTTCGCGCTGCAGCGCGCGCATCAGGCACGCGAACTGATCGGTGCGCTCGACACGGGCCGCCCGGTCATCGCCGATTTCATGCCGCAGAAGAACGACATCTTCGCGCGGCTGAACCTGCCGGAAGACGAGTGGCAGCTCTACCGCTCGGTCGCGACGCACGTGGATGTGCCGCAGGCACCGTCGCCCGACCTCGTCGTCTACCTGCAGGCGAGCCCCGAAGTGCTGTTCTCGCGCATCCAGAAGCGCGGGCTGCCGATGGAGCTGCAGATCAGCGATGCGTACCTGCGCTCGCTCGTCGACGCGTACAACGAATTCTTCTACCACTACGACCGCACGCCGGTGCTGACAGTCGCCGCGGAACACCTGAATCCGCTGGATTCCCCCGAAGATCTCGCCCTGCTGGTCGAGCGCATCGAGACGATGCGCGGCCGCAAGGAATTCTTCGTCAAGGGCGAGACGACGCGCTGACGCGTCCTCGCCTGTCGTTCCACCCCCATTCGAACCGGATTTCCCATGACCTATCTCCAGGAATCGAGCCGGCCTGCCGTCACGGTGCCCAAGCTGCAGGCAATGCGCGACGCCGGCGAGAAGATCGCGATGCTCACCTGCTACGACGCGAGCTTTTCCGCACTGCTCGACCGTTCGGGCGTCGACGTGCTGCTGATCGGCGATTCGCTCGGCAACGTGCTGCAAGGCCACACGACCACGCTGCCCGTGTCGCTCGACGACATCGCGTATCACACCGCCTGCGTCGCCCGCGCGCAGCCGCGCGCGCTGATCATGGCCGACCTGCCGTTCGGCACGTACGGCACGCCGGCCGAGGCATTCGCCAGCAGCGTCAAGCTGATGCGCGCCGGTGCGCAGATGGTCAAGCTGGAAGGCGGCGAATGGCTCGCCGAGACGATCCGCTTCCTCGTCGAGCGCGCGGTGCCCGTGTGTGCGCACGTGGGCCTCACGCCGCAGTCGGTGCATGCGTTCGGCGGCTTCAAGGTGCAAGGCAAGACCGAAGCCGGCGCCGCGCAACTGCTGCGCGACGCGCGCGCGGTCGAAGCGGCCGGGGCGCAGGTCGTCCTGCTCGAAGCCGTGCCGACGCTGATCGGATCCGAAGTCACGCAGATGCTGCGCGTGCCGACAATCGGCATCGGCGCAGGCGCCGACTGCTCGGGCCAGGTGCTGGTGCTGCACGACATGCTCGGTGTGTTTCCCGGCAAGCGGCCGCGCTTCGTGAAGGATTTCATGCAGGGCGAGCCGAACATCCAGGCGGCCGTCGAAGCATACGTGCGCGCGGTCAAGGACGGTTCGTTCCCCGGCCCCGAGCATTCGTTCTGACGTCCGGCGCGGTGCCGGCGATGCGTTCGCCGGCGCCTCGATGAAAAAAAACGCGGCGCCCTTTGCGGGGCGCCGCGTTTTTTCTTTCTCACGCAGCCGGCAGCGGTCGATTATCCGCCGGTTACTTCAGTACCGCGTCGAGCGCGCCGCGCAGCGCGTTGGTCAGCAGCAGCGCCTCCGCACGCGCGAGATCGTCGCAGGTCACGACCCGCTCCGTCGCGCCGAACGCACGATCGTCGAGCAGCACGCCGCGCATCACACCCGGCAGCACGCCAGACTCGAGCGGCGGCGTCACCCACTGGCCGTCGAGCTTCACGAACAGGTTCGAGCGCCCGCCTTCCGTCACCTCGCCGCGCTCGTTGACGAACAGCATGTCGAAGCCGCCAAGCGCCTCTGCCGCCTGCCACGCGCGATCGTATTCGGCGCGGCGCGTGGTCTTGTGCAGCAGCAGCGCATCGCCTGCACGGGTCGGTGCGAAGCCGTGCGCGGACGCCAGCAGCACGCCGACCGGCCCCGCCGGCAGCGGCTTGAGCGGTGCCGCGGTGATCTCGATCGTGCCGCCCTTCGCGAGCGCGAGCTTCATCCGGTAAGCGCCGTCGCCGTCGAGCGCCGCGCACCGCGCGTCGATCGCGCGACGCAACGCATCGGTGTCGAAGCGAAAGCCGAACGCATCGGCGCTACGCTGCAGCCGCGCGAGATGGCGATCGAGATGCCGGATGCCGTCCGCACGCGTGGCGGCGGTCGTTTCGAACAGCTGGAAGCCGGGATCGGCGTCCGTCAGGAATCGTGCTTTCAATTCGCACTCCGCATATTCGTCGGCCGCGACACTGTCGAGCACGATGCCCGCGCCGACGCCCATCGTGCCGCGGCGCCGGCCGGCAATGACCGTCGCCGGATCGCGTGCTTCGGCATCGGCCACGCCGGCACTGCCATCACCTTCGCTGGCAGCCTCGAGCATCAGCGTACGGATCGCGACCGACAGGCAGAAATCGCCGCAACCGGCCAGGCGATCGCCCGGCGCGTCGGAATCGGCGCCTTGCGTCGCAGCGTCAAGCCAGCCGATCGCGCCCGTATAGAGCCCGCGCGGCGTCGACTCGATCGCGTCGATCAGTTCCATCGTCTTGTGCTTCGGCGCGCCCGTGATCGATCCGCACGGAAACAGCGCACGCAGCATCTGCGCGAACGTCGTCCCGTCGCGCCAGCCGGCCTCGACCGTCGACGTCATCTGCCACACCGACGCATACGGCTCGACGGAGAACAGCGCCGGCACGCGGACCGTGCCGGTGCGCGCGATCCGCGACACGTCGTTGCGCAGCAGGTCGACGATCATCACGTTTTCCGCGCGGTTCTTCGGGTCGTTCGCGAGGAACGTGGCCGCCGCCGCATCGTCGCGCGGGTCGGCCGAACGTGGCGCGGTGCCCTTCATCGGCCGCGCGCGCAGCACGTCGCCGTGCTTCTCGACGAACAGCTCGGGCGAGCACGACACGACCCACGTACCGTCAGGCAATGCGATCAACGCGCCGTAGCGCACGGGCTGGCGCGCACGCAGCCGCCGGTACAGCGCGAGCGGCGTGCCGAACACGTCGAAGTTCAGCCGGTACGTGTAGTTGACCTGATACGAATCGCCCGCGCGCAGCGCGTTGCGCACCGCGGCGATCGCCGCGTCGAACGCATCGCGCGACACACTCTTCCCGACATGCGCGACGCCCGCGATCGACGGCGTGCCGCCGCCGTCCTGCTGCGCGAGCCACGCGTCGACTTCGTCGCACGACAGGCGCTCGCAGCGCGCATACAGCAAAAAGCGCAGCGGGGCATGGCCCGGCTGCGCTCGTTGCAGGTTGCGTCCGAATTCGTAATCGCCGACGACGACCGCATGCAGCCCGTCGCGCAGATCCTGCGCCACGGCCGCGTCGACCTCGTCGAGCCGAGCCGGATCCGTGCACACGCGTTCGCGCACGAACCCCGAATACAAACGACTCGACCGCGCGAGCGCGGTCGAGTCGCAATCGTCCAAGAGCGCGAACGACGCGCTCTCGTTGCCTTCAGTCATGCTGTTACTCGAGTTACTCGAAGAAGCTCTTCACACGATCGAACCAGCTCTTGCTCTGCGGGCTGTGACGCGCGCCGCCCTCGGCCAGCGATTTCTCGAACTGCTTGAGCAGGTCGCGCTGGTTGTCGGTCAGCTTCACCGGCGTCTCGACCTGCACGTGGACGTACAGATCGCCCGCGATGCTCGAACGCAGCCCCTTGATGCCCTTGCCGCGCAGGCGGAACGTCTTGCCCGACTGCGTGCCTTCCGGCACCGGGAACGACGCACGACCGGCCAGCGTCGGCACCTCGATCTCGCCGCCGAGCGCGGCGGTCGTGAACGGGATCGGCATCTGGCAGTGGAGATCGTCGCCGTCGCGCTCGAACACCGAGTGCGGCTTGATGTGGATCTCGACGTACAGGTCACCCGGCGGCCCGCCGTTGATGCCCGGCTCGCCGTTGCCGGCCGAGCGGATCCGCATCCCGTCGTCGATCCCGGCCGGGATCTTCACTTCGAGCGTCTTGGTTTCCTTCACCTTGCCCGACCCGTGGCAATGCACGCACGGCTCGGGGATGTAGGTGCCCGTGCCATGGCACTTCGGGCAGGTCTGCTGGATGCTGAAGAAGCCCTGCGACATGCGCACCGTGCCCTGGCCGTGACAGGTCGGGCAGGTTTCCGGCTTCGTGCCGGGCTTCGCGCCCGACCCGTGGCAGACCTCGCACGATACCCAGCTCGGCACGCGGATCTGCGTGTCGTAGCCGTGTGCGGCCTGCTCGAGCGTGATTTCCATGCTGTAGCGCAGGTCGGCACCGCGATACACCTGCGGGCCGCCGCGGCCGCCGCGCGCGGCGCCGCCCGCGGCCTGGCCGAAGATGTCGCCGAAGATGTCGCCGAACGCGTCCGCGAAGCCGCCGAAGCCCTGTGCGCCCGCACCGCCCATGTTCGGATCGACGCCCGCGTGGCCGTACTGGTCGTACGCTGCCCGCTTCTGGCCATCCGACAGCATTTCGTAGGCTTCCTTCGCCTCCTTGAAATGCTCTTCCGCATCCTTGCTGTCCGGATTGCGGTCAGGGTGATACTTCATCGCAAGCTTGCGATACGCCTTCTTGATTTCGTCGTCGCTCGCATTCTTCGCGACGCCCAGAACCTCGTAGTAATCCCGTTTCGCCATATCGATTCACTGTGCCGCCACGCATCGCGCACGCGACGGCTCCTTTCGCCTGCAGTAAAGTCTCTCGACTCGTCTGGCGCTGCGCCCGTCCGCGGACGGCTCGTGCAGCACCCGCCAAAAAACAAATGTGCCCGGAGGGCCGCGAAGCCCGCCAGGCGTGGAGTCGATCCGGCCATCCGGAAGGAAAGACAGACCGCTTGTCAGCCAACCCGTCAGCCGCGCCGCGCGCGGGTTGCGCGCGCGGCGTGCGGCACCGGGGCAACCCGGCTTAGTCCTTCTTCACTTCCTTGAACTCGGCGTCGACGACATCGTCGGCAGCCTGCTGCGCGCCACCCGCGTGGGCCGCGCCTTCCGCTGCACCCGCTGCGCCGGCCGCACCTGCTTGTTGAGCCTGCATGTCGGCGTACATCTTTTCGCCGAGCTTCTGCGACACCTTGCCGAGCTCCTCGACCTTCGCGTCGATCGCAGCCTTGTCGGCCGACGCGTCCTTCAGCGCTTCCTCGAGCGACTTCAGCGACGCTTCGATGGCTTCCTTCTCGCCCGCATCCAGCTTGTCGCCGTACTCGGTCAGCGCCTTCTTCGTGCTGTGGACCAGCGCGTCGCCCTGGTTGCGCGAATCAGCCAGCTCGCGCAGCTTGTGATCTTCCGCTGCGTTTGCTTCCGCGTCCTTGATCATCTGGTCGATTTCAGCCTCGGACAGACCCGAGTTCGCCTTGATCGTGATCTTGTTTTCCTTGCCGGTCGCCTTGTCCTTCGCGCCGACGTGCAGGATGCCGTTCGCGTCGATGTCGAAGGTCACTTCGATCTGCGGCACGCCGCGCGGTGCCGGCGGGATGCCTTCGAGGTTGAACTCGCCGAGCAGCTTGTTGCCGGCTGCCATTTCGCGTTCACCCTGGAACACCTTGATCGTCACGGCGCCCTGGTTGTCGTCCGCCGTCGAGTACACCTGAGCGTGCTTCGTCGGGATCGTCGTGTTCTTGCTGATCATCTTCGTCATCACGCCGCCGAGCGTCTCGATGCCGAGCGACAGCGGGGTCACGTCGAGCAGCAGCACGTCCTTGCGGTCGCCCGACAGGACCTGGCCCTGGATCGCCGCGCCGACTGCGACGGCTTCGTCCGGGTTCACGTCACGGCGCGGATCCTTGCCGAAGAACTCCTTCACCTTCTCCAGCACCTTCGGCATACGCGTCTGGCCGCCGACCAGGATCACGTCGTCGATGTCCGACACCTTGACGCCTGCGTCCTTGATCGCGATGCGGCACGGTTCGATCGTGCGCTCGACGAGGTCTTCCACCAGCGCTTCCAGCTTCGCGCGGGTGATCTTCAGGTTCAAGTGCTTCGGGCCCGACGCGTCCGCCGTGATGTACGGCAGGTTGATTTCGGTCTGCTGGCTCGACGACAGCTCGATCTTCGCCTTTTCAGCGGCTTCCTTCAGGCGCTGCAGCGCGAGCACGTCCTTCGACAGGTCGACGCCCTGCTCCTTCTTGAACTCGCCGATGATGTAATCGATGATGCGCTGGTCGAAGTCTTCGCCGCCGAGGAACGTATCGCCGTTGGTCGACAGCACTTCGAACTGCATTTCACCGTCGACGTCCGCGATCTCGATGATCGACACGTCGAACGTACCGCCGCCGAGGTCATACACGGCGATCTTGCGGTCGCCCTTCTCGGCCTTGTCGAGGCCGAACGCGAGCGCAGCCGCGGTCGGCTCGTTGATGATCCGCTTGACTTCGAGGCCCGCGATGCGGCCGGCGTCCTTGGTTGCCTGGCGCTGGCTGTCGTTGAAGTACGCCGGCACCGTGATCACGGCTTCCGTGACCGGCTCGCCGAGGTAGTCTTCGGCCGTCTTCTTCATCTTGCGCAGCACTTCCGCCGAAACCTGCGGCGGCGCGAGCTTTTCGCCGTGCGCTTCGACCCATGCATCGCCGTTGTCGGCCTTGATGATGGTGTACGGCATCAGGCCGATGTCCTTCTGGACTTCCTTCTCTTCGAAGCGGCGGCCGATCAGGCGCTTCACCGCGAACAGCGTGTTCTTCGGGTTGGTCACCGACTGACGCTTGGCCGGCGCACCGACGAGCACTTCGTTGTCGTCCATGTAGGCGATGATCGACGGCGTGGTGCGCGCGCCTTCCGAGTTCTCGATGACCTTGACCTGGTTGCCTTCCATGATGGCAACGCACGAGTTCGTGGTGCCGAGGTCAATACCGATGATCTTTCCCATTTTTCCTAATCTCCAGAAATGCTTGTTTGCTGCGCAAAACCCCGCGTTTTGGGGCGGTTTCGCGCGCCAGAATTCAACTCTGTTCCCGAAATGCGTCCGTCCGATCCGTTTTCAAGACCCGACGAGCGATGCGGATATTAAATTTTTTCAATCGCCGCCGGCTAGCGGATCGCCGCCTGCAGCAGCGATCTTCGCGCGTGCCGCCGACACCGCTGCCTGGAACTGCGCGAGGCCATGCCAGCCCGTCGCGCGGCCGAGCCGCTTGCCGCGGTGGAAGAAGAACCACGTCGGCACGCCGTGCAGCCCGAAGCGGCGCCCCAGCTGGCGGTGTTCGTACACGTTGCAATGGAACCACTTCAGGTCCAGCGCGCGGATCGCGTCGGGCTGGGCGAGCATCGCCTTCTTCGCGATCTCGCAGTTGAAGCAGTCGACGCCCCAGAAGAACACCACCGCGAGCGCATCACCCGCGCCGTCGATCGCCGCGTCGAACGTGCCGGCGTCCAGCGCCTGCATGTCGAACGTGTCGAACGCGGCCGGATCGACGCCGGCTGGCAGCATCGCGACGGCCTTACTTCGGCTGCGCGACGGTGACGAGCGCCGGACGCAGCACGCGGTCGGCGATCGTGTAGCCCTTTTGCAGCACGGTGACGACGGTATTCGGCTCCTGGTCGGCCGGCACCATCGAAATGGCCTGGTGCTGGTGCGGATCGAACTTCTCGCCGACCGGGTTCAGCGCGACGACGCGGCCCTTCTCGAGCGCGCTCGTCAGCTGGCGCAGCGTCAGCTCGACGCCTTCGCGCACCTTCGTGATGTCGCCGGATGTATCGTTGACGGCCGCTTCCAGGCTGTCCAGCACGGGCAGCAGGTGCTCCGCAAAGCTCTCGATCGCGAACTTGTGTGCCTTCGAGACGTCGTCCTGCGCGCGGCGGCGGACGTTCTCGGTCTCGGCCTTCGCCCGCAGGAAGCTCTCCTGCAGCTCGGCGACCTTGGCTTGAGCCTCCGCGAGCGCCGCGTCGGCTGCTTCGGCGGCGGGAGCAGCGCCTTGCGCCGCCTGCTTCTCGCTGCCGATATCTTCGGCCGATTGGGATGCCGGGTTCTCTTGCGTGTTTTCCATGTCGCTGAAAGTCGATTAGAGGTTGAAGCCAAATCGGCAACCGCCGGACCGTATATCCGGTGGCACCGCACATTGCTGGTGCAAATAAGGGTGAAAACTGCGATTTCAAGAGGGTTATCCGCCGGCATTCTCCAATACCGCGAAACAACCGCGCGTCACGCCGGGGCATCGGCCGCATAGTCCGCCAGATCGGGCGAAACGGGCGGTAACAACGCTTACCTGGCAAGTACTAGCTTGGCACAGGCCCGCTGCACTACACTCCACTCAAGCGTCGGAAAAGCGTGTTTACCCCTAGCTGACCGCCGCCTGACATCCACCTGGCGCCGTTTTCACCCTTCTTCTCGAGGGGAGTACCATGAAACTGACGTTTGCGATCTCGGTGGTCGCGCTGGTACTCATTGCCGGCACCACCACCATCTGCCTGTCGGGAGCCGTCACCGACCGCACGACCGAATACGGAAGCGCGCGAGCGACCTTCGACCAGATGTTCAGCTCCCACCAGAAAATCTGTCGATGATGCGCCGGTCGCGCTTCGTCGGCCGGCCGTGCAATTCGGCTGCCGGCTCACGATACGTGCGGCGCCGCTCCAGTTCGGCGAGCCGTGCGGCCCGCCCCGCTTCCGTTTCCGCATAAAGCGTCTGCGCGACGCTCGCCGGCCCGCGCACGTCGCACACGCCGAGCACGGCAATGTGCCAGACGATGCCGTCGATCGCAATCTCGACCTCGTCGCCCACGCGCACGTCCTTCGCCGGCTTGACCGCCGCGCCGCCAATCTTCACGTGCCCCTTGTCGACCGCATCGGTCGCGAGCGAGCGCGTCTTGAAGAACCGGGCCGCCCACAGCCATTTGTCGATGCGCAGCTTCGCGCCCAGTTCGGTCGAAATCTTGTAGTTCATCGCAGCCTCCGCCGGGCCGCCCCAAGGAGGCTGACCGCCCCCTCGGGGGGCAGTGAACGAAGTGAGCGTGGGGGTCGTTTCATCTCAACCCACCGTTTCGGGCTGCGCGGCCCTGACCGGCCAGCCCTGCAGATTCTCGGCGACGATCTCGCCGAGCGCACCGATCCACGCGGACGCGCCATTCAGGCACGGAATGCGGTGGAACGCCTTGCCGCCGCCGGCGAGGAATTCGTCACGCACTTCCATGCCGATCTCCTCGATCGTCTCCAGGCAGTCGGCCGTGAAACCGGGACAGAACACGTCGGCCCGCCGCACGCCGGCCTCGCCGAACTCGCGCAGCGTCGGCGCGGTATACGGCTGCAGCCATTCGGCCTTGCCGAAACGCGACTGGAACGTGACACGGCATTCGGTCGTCGACAGCCCGAGCGCGGCCATCAGCAGCGCACCCGTCTGCTGGCACTGGTCGTGATAGGGGTCGCCGAGGTCGAGCGTGCGCTTCGGCACGCCGTGGAAGCTCAGCACGAGCTTGTCTCCGGCCGCGAAGTCGGGCCGGCCGTGCTGCGCCCAATACTGGCGCACCTGCTCGGCCAGCGCATGGATATAGGCCGGATGGTCGGCGTAGTGCCGCACCGTGCGCACCTCGGGCTGGTTGCGCATGCGCGCGAGCGCGTCGAATGCGGCGTCGAAGGCCGTGGCCGTGGTCGACGCCGAGTATTGCGGATACATTGGCATCAGCAGCACGCGCTCGACGCCCGCACGCTTGAACTGCGCGAGCGCGTGCGAAATGTTCGGGCTGCCGTAGCGCATCGCGTAGTCGACCATCACGTGATAGCCGTTCGACGTGAGCAGACGCCGCACGCTGTCGGTCTGGCGCTCCGTGTACACGCGCAGCGGCGAGCCCTCGGGCATCCAGACCGCCGCGTATTTCTTCGCGGACGCGCGGCCGCGCAGCGGCAGGATCAGCGTGCGCAGCAGCACCTGCCAGACGGCCTGCGGAATCTCGACGACCCGCGGATCCGACAGGAATTCGGCCAGGTAGCGCCGCACCGCACGCGGTGTCGGGGCGTCGGGCGTGCCGAGATTGATCAGCAGCACACCGATGCGATGGGCAGCCGCGGTGCTCGAAGGCGGCTCAAGATCGAAACGCATGGGCAATTACGTGCTCGGGGCACGGGACCGGACGGCTCTCAATTATAGCGGGCCGCTCCGCGCCGGTCGGCTGGCCGTTCGGCCGACTGCCGGCACACGCGGTGCCGCGGCACGATGACGGGGCAGGATCGGGCTGGCGACGGCAGGCTACTGCTGGCTCAGCGTGAGCGACAGCAGGCGCGCGGTGATGTCGACGATCGGTATCACGCGGTTGTACGCCATGCGGGTCGGGCCGATCACGCCGAGCGTGCCGACGATCTGCCCGTTCACCTCGTAAGGCGCGGTAACGACGCTCATTTCCTCGATCGGCACGAGCGTCGATTCGCCGCCAATGAAGATCTGCACGCCCTGGGCGTGGCTCGACACGTCGAGCAGTTGCAGGAGGCCCGTCTTTTGGTCGAATACGTCGAACAGCTTGCGCAGCCGCGCCATGTCGGACGAGAGATCCGCCACTTCGAGCAGGTTGCGCTCGCCGGAAATCAGCACGGTGTCCTCGGTGTCGGGCACCTCGGTGCTGGCCGTCACGGCGGCGTGCATCAGCGCGGTCATGTCGCCGCGCAACTGGTCGATCTCGTCGCGCAGGCGGCGGCGCACCTCGTCGAACGACAGTCCGGCGAAATGCGCGTTGATGTAGTTGGACGCCTCGGTCAGTTGCGACGGCGAGTAATCGCGCGGCGTCGCGAGCATCCGGTTCTGCACGTCGCCCTCGGGCGTGACGATGATCAGCAGGATGCGCTTGTCCGACAGGCGCATGAACTCGATCTGCTTGAACACGTGGCTGCGGCGCGGCGTCAGCACCACGCCCGCGAACTGCGACAGGTTCGACAGCACGCTCGCGGCGGCCGCCACGACCCGCTGCTGCGGCTCGCCCGCCTGCAGCGTGTTCTGCACCTGCCGCGCCACGGCTTCGGCGTCGATCGGCGCCTCGACCGTCAGCATCGTGTCGACGAACAGCCGGTAGCCGCGCGGCGTCGGCACGCGGCCGGCCGACGTGTGCGGGCTCGACACGAGGCCGAGCTCCTCCAGGTCGGACATCACGTTGCGGATCGTTGCCGGGCTCAGCTCGAGCCCGGAGTAACGGGACAACGTGCGCGATCCGACTGGCTGACCGTCGGCGATATACCGTTCGATCAGGGTTTTCAGGAGGGTTCGTGCGCGAGGATCTAGCATGGTGGAAAATTTTAGCGCAACCGCGCGACCGCGGCGAGTGGCGTCGGCTACCGTTGCGCGGGCCGGCCCGATCCGGCCCCGACTGCGCACAGCCGGTTCTTTTCGTCAACGAGCTATGGTGTAATGCCGGCATGAAAACCGGTAATCTGTTCAACACTGTCGCGCTCGTCGGTCGGAGCAACACGCCGAACATCGCCGAGCCGCTCGCCACGCTGGCCGCCTGCATCGCCAAGCGGGGCTTCGAGGTCGTCTTCGAAGCCGAGACCGCGCGCGAGATCGGCATCACCGGCTACCCGGCGCTGACCCCGGCCGAAATCGGGGCGCGTGCCGATGTGGCGGTCGTGCTGGGCGGCGACGGGACGATGCTCGGCATCGGCCGTCAGCTCGCGCCGTACAAGACACCGCTGATCGGGATCAACCACGGGCGGCTCGGCTTCATCACCGATATCGCGGCGGCCGACATGCAGGCGCTCGTCCCGGTGATCCTGTCGGGCAAGTTCGAGCGCGAGGAGCGCGCGCTGCTCGAAGCGCGGATCATGCGCGACGGCGAACCGATCTACCACGCGATCGCCTTCAACGACGTCGTCGTGAACCGCAGCGGCTTCTCCGGGATGGTCGAGCTGCGCGCTTCGGTCGACGGCCGGTACATGTACAACCAGCGTTCGGACGGCCTGATCGTCGCCACGCCGACCGGTTCGACCGCTTATGCGCTGTCGTCGGCCGGCCCGATCCTCCATCCGCAGCTGGCGGGCATCGTGCTCGTGCCGATCGCGCCGCATGCGCTGTCGAACCGGCCGATCGTGCTGCCCGACGATTCGAAAATCGCGATCCAGATCGTCGGCGGCCGCGACGTCAACGTGAACTTCGACATGCAGTCGTTCACCGCGCTCGAACTGAACGACACGATCGAGGTGCGCCGCTCGAAGCATACGGTGCCGTTCCTGCACCCGATCGGCTACAGCTACTACGCGACGCTGCGCAAGAAGCTGCACTGGAACGAACACGCCTCGAACGAAGACGACAAGGCGTCCTGACGCCACTCCGCCCGACACCATGCTCCGCCACCTCTCGATCCGCGACTTCGTCATCGTCGCCGCGCTCGATCTCGAATTCGACAGCGGCTTTTCCGTCTTTTCCGGTGAAACCGGCGCCGGGAAATCGATCCTGATCGATGCCCTTGCCCTCGCGCTCGGCGAACGTGCCGACGCCAGCGTCGTGCGCACCGGCTGCAGCCGCGCCGACATCACCGCCGAATTCACGCCGCACGACCGCGTCGCGCGCTGGCTCGACGAACATGCGTTCGACACCGAGGACACCGTGATGCTGCGCCGCGTGATCGATGCGAACGGCCGGTCGCGCGCGTTCATCAACGGCACCAGCGCGACGCTCGCGCAGCTGCGCGAGCTCGGCGAAATGCTCGTCGACATCCACGGCCAGCATGCGCACCAGCTGCTGATGCGGCCGGATGCGCAGCGCGAGCTGTTCGATACGCACGCGGGTCTCGTCGCCGATGCCGCGAACGTCGCACGCGCATGGCGCGTGTGGCGCGACGCGACGCAGGCGATCGAGGCTGCAAAAGCGCATGAGCGCGAGCTGCAGCTCGAACGGGAAAAGCTCGCCTGGCAGCTCGCCGAACTCGACAAGCTCGCGCCACAAGCCGGCGAATGGGACGAAGTCAGCAACGAGCACAAGCGCCTGTCGCATTCGGCAAACCTGATCGAAGGCGTGCGCGGTGCGCTCAACGCGCTGTCCGAGTCCGACGACGCGATGCTCGCGCAGCTCGGCGCGATCGTGTCGAAGCTGCGCAGCCTCGCCGACTACGACACCTCGCTCGGCGACGCGCTCGCGTCGCTCGAACCGGCCGAGATCCAGCTGCAAGAAGCCGTCTATTCGCTGTCGCACTATGCGCAGCGCGTCGATCTCGATCCCGAACGGCTCGCGCAGGTCGAAACGCGCCTCGATGCGCTGCACTCGACCGCCCGCAAGTTCCGCTTGCCGCCCGACACGCTGCACGAAGAACACGCGGCACGCCGCGCGCAGCTCGCCGCGCTCGATGCGGCGGCCGATCTCGGCGCGCTCGAGGCGGTGCAGGCCAAGGCGCGGGAAGCCTATCTCGCCGACGCCAAGCACCTGTCCAAGGCACGCGCGCAGGCCGCCAAGGCGCTCGGCACGGCCGTCACGGCCGGCATGCAGGAACTGTCGATGGCGGGCGGGAGCTTCGAAGTCGCGCTCGTGCCGCTCGCCGACGGCGGTCCGCACGGGCTCGAACAGGTCGAATTCCGGGTCGCCGGGCACCCCGGCGTGCCGCTGCGGCCGCTCGCGAAGGTTGCGTCGGGCGGCGAGCTCGCGCGGATCAGCCTCGCGCTCGCGGTGATCGCCAGCGCGGCAAGCCCGACGCCGACGCTGATCTTCGACGAAGTCGATACGGGGATCGGCGGCGGGGTCGCCGAAGTGGTCGGCCGCCTGCTGCACCAGCTCGGGCGCGATCGCCAGGTGCTGTGCGTGACGCACCTGCCGCAGGTCGCCGCGCGCGGCGATCACCACTACCAGGTCGCAAAAGGCGCCGACGACCGTGGCGGTACGGTGTCGACCGTCGTCGCACTCGACCGCGCCAACCGGATCGAGGAAGTCGCGCGGATGCTCGGCGGGCTCGAGATCACGGCCACGACGCGCAAGCACGCGAAGGAAATGCTGGCCGCCTGACGCCGGCCCCCCGTTATCCGTTCGTCGAATGCAAAAAGACCGGCGCACGCGCCGGTCTTCTTTTTGGCACGGCGGGCAGCACGATCGTGTCCGCCCTGCCCCCGCATCGAACGGCCGTTTCAACTGTCCGTTTCAACCGCCCCGAACACGCGCTCCCACAGCGCCGTCACGGCCGCCCGCTCGTCAGCCACCACGGCCGGATCGACCCGCGCCTTCTCCATCCCGTCGAGCCGCAGCTTGTGCTGCAGCTTCCGGTACTTCCGGTACGCCGCCCCGACGCGCTCGGCCTCGTCCTCGCCCATCAGCCCGAAGCGTGCGACCTCGCGCAGCAGCGCGATGTTGCCCGTGTTGCGGATCAGCTCGGCGTCGCTCGACGCGTGCAGCAGCACCCAGTACTGGACGATGAACTCGATGTCGACCATCCCGCCGCGATCGTGCTTCAGGTCGAACAGCTCGGTCTGGTTCGGGTGGCCGGCGAACACCTTGCCGCGCATGTCGACGATTTCCTTCGCGAGCACGCCGCCGTCGCGCGGCGTCGTCAGCACCTGCTGGCGGATCGCCTCGAAGTCCGCGCCGATCTGCGCGTCGCCCGCACTGTAGCGGGCCCGCGTCAGCGCCTGGTGCTCCCAGACCCACGCGGTATTCGCGGCGTCGCCCTCGCGCAGCTGGTAGCGGCGGAACGCGTCGAGATCGGTGACGAGCAGCCCGGCCTCGCCGTTCGGCCGCAGCCGCAGGTCGATGTCGAACAGCGCGCCCGCCCCGGTCGCCGTGGTAAGCCACGTGATCAGGCGCCGCGTAAACGTTGTGTAGACGTCCGCCGAGCGCTCGTCGGCGTCGTCGTACAGGAAGATCAGGTCGAGATCCGATGCGTAGCCGAGCTCCTTGCCGCCCAGCTTGCCGTACGCGATCACCGCGAACTTCGGCACGTCGCGATGGCGCTTCGCGAGCTGCGACCAGACCACTTCGATCGTCACGTCGAGCACCGCGTCGGCCAGCTCGGACAGCCGGTCGCTCACGTGCTCGACCGACAGTTGCCCGGCCAGATCGATCAGCAGGATCCGGAACACCTCCGCGTGCTGGGCGTGCCGCAGCAGGTCCATCTGTTGCTCGGGGCCGTCGGCCGCGGCGAGTCGCGCGCGCAGTGCGTCCTTGAACGCGGGCCAGTCGAACGGGCTCGCGATCGCCTCGTCGTCGAGCAGTTCGTCGAGCAGTTGCGGGTGGCGGATCAGGTAGCCGCCGCCCCAGCGCGTCGCGCCGAGCACCGACAGCACGCGATCGAGCGCGGCCGGATATTCGGTCAGCAGCGCGAGATAGACACCGCGCCGGCTGACCGTCTCGAGCAGGTCGAACAGGCGCACGATCGTGTCGTCACGGCGCGCCGCGTCGATGTTCGGCGCGGCGTCGAGCGCCCGCTGCGCGACGCTGTCGAAGCGCTGCCGGCTCTTTTCCGGCAGGCCCGTGTAGCGCGACGACTGCCAGATCGCGCGCAGCCGGGCGAGCACGGTGGCCGGATCCGTAAAGCCGAGGCCGTCGAGACGCGCGACCAGCGCGTCGTCCTCGCCGTCGTCGGCCAGCGCGCCGCTCCAGATCCACGCGGCGGCCGTGTCGTCGCCGGCCGCGCAGGGCGCGCCGCTCGCCTTGTCGGCAAAAATCTGGTCGAACTGCGCTTCGACGAACGTGCGGTGGCCGTCCAGCACCGTCATCAGCGCCGCATAGTCGGCAAAGCCCAGCGACGCGGCCAGCGCCGCGCGTTCGTCCGGCTCGACCGGCATCGCGTGCGTCTGTGCGTCGTTGCGGTACTGCAGCCGGTGCTCGAGCGTGCGCAGGAAGTTGTAGGCATCGGTCAGGCGCGCACGCACGTCCTCGCCGATCAGCCCGCGCGCCTGCGCATGGCGCAGCACCGCGAGCGTCGGCCGCACGCGGAATTCCGCATCCTGGCCGCCGCGGATCAGCTGGAACACCTGCGCACTGAATTCGATCTCGCGGATCCCGCCGCGCCCGAGCTTGATGTCGTCGGCCTTGTCGGGCCGCATCGACGCGCGGCGCGCGGCTTCCTGCCGGATCTGCTGGTGCAGCGAGCGGATCGCGCCGATCACGCCGAAGTCGAGGTAGCGGCGGTACACGAACGGCTTGACGATCGACTCGAGCTGCGACTCCAGCCGTTGCGCCGCGTCGCTGTCGCCTTCCGACACGAGCCGCCCCTTGATCCAAGCATAGCGCTCCCACTCGCGGCCCTGCACGTAGAAATATTCCTCCAGCATGCCGAGGCTGCAGACGAGCGGCCCCGAATCGCCGTTCGGACGCAGCCGCATGTCGACGCGAAACACGTAGCCGTCGGCGGTGACCTCCGACAACACGCCGATCAGCCGCCGGCCGAGCCGCGTGAAGTATTCCTGCGTGGACAGCGGCGAACGCGCGCCGCCGGTCGTCTCGCCGTCGTCCTCGTAGACGAAGATCAGGTCGATGTCCGACGACACGTTCAACTCGCGGCCGCCGAGCTTGCCCATCCCGACCACGCCGAGCACGACGCGCTGGCCGTCGGCGCCGCGCGGCTCGCCGTACAGCGCCTCGAGCTCGGCCGACAGTAGCGCGAGCGAGCGCTGCACGGCCACTTCCGCGAGATCGGTCATCGCGCCCGTCACCTCGGCGACGTCCGCCACCCCGCGCAGGTCACGCTCCGCCACCGCGCCGAACACCTCGGCGCGCAGTTGCCGCAGTGCGCGCTTCAGTTGCTCCTCGGTCGGCGCGGCCGTGCCGGCCGGCGTCGCGAGCAGTTCGGTGAGGCGCGCGTCGAGCTGCGCGCGACCGAGCGGTGCGGCAACCCACGCAGCGACCTGGTCGACCAGCGCGGGTCGCGCGGCGGCCGCGCGGGCCAGGTAACGGGAATAGGACGTGCTGATCAGGGCGGAAGCGTCGGTCATCGAGAAGCGGGCCTGGCGGAACGGCCGGCCGGCGCGGGAAGCGCACGCGCGCCCCGCTCCCGACCGGCTCCATGGACTCGGCGCGGCGTCGCGGGGCGGATGCGCCCGTCGCGAAACCGCGCGCCGGAAAGCCCGTGCCACGCTGCCGCAACGGCCGCCGGCACGAACCCGTGTGATACATTTCTACGTCAGTCTGCAAAACTACCATATCGCCGCCCGTCCGCCGCATGCCCGACCGTCAGGAATCCGCCGTAGCTGCGCCCGAAGCGGGACCTCCGAAGCACGATCACCCGGTCTTGCGTCGCGTGTTCAAAGTGACGCTGGCAGTCGGGATCGGCACCTACTTCGTCGCTGCGGGCACGTTCCTCGGGCTGCGCTACGTCCTGCTGCCCCGCATCGACGAATTCCGCCCGCGCATCGAACGCGCGGTGTCCGACAAGCTCCACGCGCAGCTTTCGATCGGCAAGCTTTCCCCGAACTGGTCCGGCATGCAGCCGGGCGTCGAACTTACGAACCTGACGATCCGCGGCCGTGACGGCAAGGTCGCGCTGTCGGTGCCGCATGCGACGGCCGCGCTGTCGTGGATGTCGCTGCTGCGGCTGTCGCCCGCACTGTCGAGCCTGATCGTCGACCAGCCCGACCTGGTCGTCGCGCGTGCCGCCGACGGCTCGCTGAGCATCGCGGGCGTCGGCGTGGCGACCACCCACGGCGGCAACGACACGTTCGGCACGTGGCTGCTGAAACAGGAGGCGATCGTGCTGCGCGGCGGCACGCTGCGCTGGCGCGACGCGCAGCATGACGCGCCGGAGCTCGTGCTGTCGGGCATCCGGATCGCGGTGCTCAATGCCGGCCGCGTGCACAAGGCCGCGCTGCAGGCGCCCGCGAACGGCACGCTGCTGCTCGGCCCGCTCGACTTCCGTGCGCGCTTCAGGCACAAGCCGCTCGCGCCGGTCGGCAAGCCGGCGAACTGGACGGGCGACGCGTACCTGTCGACGGGCCCGGTCGACCTGCAGACGCTCGCGCGCTACCTCGACATGCCGCTCACGATCCACGCGGGCCGGATCGACAACGCGATCTGGGCCACCTTCGGCGACGGCCACCTGCATTCGGCGGGCGGCGACCTGCAGGGCGCGGACGTCGCGCTGCGCGTGCGCCCGACGCAGCCGCGGCTCGACGTGCCGACGGTCGGCTTCGGCTGGGACATGCAGCTCGACGCCGGCCACGACTACACGCTGCACCTGACGCGCTTCAACGCGGAGCTCGGCCAGCCGCCGCTGCCGGACGGCACGCCGCTCGCCCGCTCGCTCGCGCTGTCGACGCTGACGGCCCGCTACCGCGTGCCGACCGTGAACCAGGGGCAGTTGCTGAGCGTGGTCGGCGACCGCGTCGATCTCGGCATCCTCAGCGAATTCATCCGCGGGCTGCCGCTGCCGGCACGCCTGCGCAACGAGCTGATCAAGCTCGACCCGCGCGGGATGGTGTCGAACTATCACATCGAGGTCGAGCGCGCGAAACCCGCACACGCGGACCTCGCCGACGAGGAGCGGCGCATGGGCGCGGCGCCGATCGTGCGCTACCGCTTCCTCGGCGACCTGCAAGGCATCAGCTTCGCCGCGCAGGAGCCGCCGCCCGGGCTCTCGCCGCGCGGCCACCCGCGCGCCGGCTGGCCGGGTGTCGAGAACCTGTGGGGCCGCGTCGACGCGAACGAGACAGGCGGCTCCGCGCATTTCGACACGGTCAATGCAGCCGTCACGGTGCCCGGCGAATTCGACGAGCCGCGCCTGACGTTCGACCGGCTGCGCGGCAATGCCAAATGGACGATCACGCCCGCGCCCGGCGACAAGCACGCGCGCGTCGACGTGTCGCTGCCCGACCTGTTCGTGTCGAACCCCGATGCCGAAATCGCGGTGTCGGGCTCGTACACGAACCCCGGCCACGGCCGCGGCTCGCTCGACCTGCGCGCCGATTTCGCCCGGGCGTCGGTGGCGCGCATTCCACGCTACCTCCCGACCGGGATGTCCGAGCACCTGCGCGACTATCTCGGCCACGCACTGCAGGACGGCCAGGTGGCCAAGGGCGCATCGATCGTCGCCCGTGGCCCGCTCGAGAAATTCCCGTTCGAACACGAGCCGGACGCCGGCGTGTTCCACATCGTCGCGCCGTTCACCGGCGGCCGCTTCGAACCGACGCCGTACCCGCCGCGCAAGCTCGCGAACGGCACGCCGAGCATCTGGCCGGCGCTCGACGGGATCGACGGCGTATTCGAACTCGCGCAGAACAAGCTGCGCTTCGACATCCACCGCGCACACTACAAGCGCGTCGCACTGACGAAGGTCGCGGGCCGCATCGACGATCTCGGCAATCCGAGCCACTCGCCGCTGATCATCGACGGCCATGCGCAGGGCCCGCTCGCCGACCTGATCGACTACGCGGACAACAGCTCGCTCGGCACGATGAGCGGGCACATCGGCCAGCGGATCGACGCGCAGGGGCCCGCGTCGCTCGGGCTCAAGATCACGATTCCGCAGCACGTCGCGCATCCGCACACGCACGTCGAAGGCGCGCTCGCATTCGGCGGCAACACGCTGACGACCAGCGGCGTGCCGCCGCTGTCCGCACTGCGCGGCAGTGTCCGGTTCACCGAGGCCGGCGCATCGCTGCACGAACTCTCGGGGCGCTTCCTCGGCGGCCCGGTGCGCGCGAACGGCAACTTCCAGTCGCACGGGCCCTACACGGTGGACGTCGACGGCCGGCTCGCACTCGACGCCGCGCGCGGCCTGAACCTGCACGGCCCGGCCGCCGCGCTGCTCGAGCACGTGGTCGGCGACGCGCCGTACAAGGTCGCCGTACGCGGCGCGCCGGGCCGCCTGCCCGACATCAGCGCGCATTCCGACCTGACCGGCGTCGCGCTGAATTTCCCCGCGCCGTTCGCGAAGGCGGCCGGCACGCCGATGCCGTTCAACTTCACGCTGCAGCCGGCGCCGCAAGCGGACGGCAAGCGCCTCGAGCACGCCGACCTGACGCTCGGCCCCGTGTCCGCGACCTACCTGCTCGACGCGACGCGCGGCCAGCCGCTGCGCGCGGTGCGCGGCGCGATGGGCATCCACCGGATGCCCGACATGCCGCAGGACGGCGTGAGCGCGGCCGTCGACGTCAACGAACTGGACGCCGATGCGTGGCTCGCGCTTGCCCATACGCTGAAGTCCGACACGCCGCGCGCGCCGGAGCCGCAGGCCGCGCCGCGCGTCGATTTCGCGAGCTTCGCGCCGAAGCGCTTCGCGCTCCATTTCGGCACGCTGAAGCTGCTCAAGCGCAACTGGGAAAACGTGATCGTCGGCGCCTCGCACATCGACGAGCTGTGGCAGGCGAACATCGCGTCGAACCAGGTGTCGGGCTACCTGTCGTGGGCGCCGGGCGGCGGCCACAACGGCGCCGGCGTGCTGAACGCGCGGCTCGCGAAGCTCGTGGTGCCCGACAGCGCGCAGCACGATCTCGTCGGCCGCGCGATGAACCTGCCGACGCCGACCGACCGCCCGATACCGTCGATCGACCTGATCGTCGACCAGGTCGTCGCGCGCAACCACGACATCGGCCGCCTCGTCGTCAACGCGCGCAATATCGATGAAGCCGGCACGCCGGTCTGGCAGCTCGACAAACTGGAGCTGTCGAACCCGGACGCGAAGCTGACGGCGACCGGCAACTGGCGCACGTCGCGCCGCGCGCTCGCCCGCGGCACCGACGAGAGCGACGCACCGCGCCGCACCGTGTTCGACTTCAAGCTCGACATCGGCAACGCGGGCGCGCTGCTCGACCGCGTCGGCCTGCCGCGCACGCTGGCGAACGGCCATGGCTCGGTGACCGGCAAGGTCGGCTGGCGCGGCGGCCCGACCGCGCTCGACTTCCCGTCACTCGGCGGCCAGATCGCGATCGATCTCGAACACGGCCAGATCCTGAAGGTCGACCCGGGCGCGGCAAAGCTGCTCGGCGTGCTGAGCCTGCAGAGCCTCGCGCGCTTCCTGACGCTGAATTTCCGCGACGTGATCGGCAAGGGGCTGCCGTTCGACAAGATTACCGGCACCGGCCAGATCTCGAACGGGATCGCCCGCACCGACGACTTCTCGATGATGACGGGGCCCGCGAACGTCTCCGTGCGCGGCGCGGTCGATCTCGGCGCCGAGACGCAGGACCTGCATGCGCACGTCGCACCGAAGATCAGCGCGGGCGCCGCCGCGATCGGGGCGGCCATCATCAACCCGCTGCTCGGCGTCGGCGTGCTGGCCGCGAACTATGCGCTGTCGGAGACGCTGTCGCGCGCGTTCGCGCTCGACTACGCGATCACCGGCTCGTGGGCGCACCCGCACATCGAGCGGGTGCGGGGCGATCAGGGTAAGATGAATCACGGTCCGGCCGATGCGGCGAATCATTGAGCCGCGCGTCGAATCGCGCACGGTGCCGGGCCGCACCCCATTTATGACGCAACCGATCCTGCGATGACCGACCACACCCGTTCCGCCACGCCCTTCCAGGTCGCCGCGCTGCAGATGGTGAGCACGCCGGACGTCGCGCGCAATCTCGCCGAAGCCCGCCGCCTGATCGCGGAAGCCGCCGGCGAAGGCGCG
Organism: Burkholderia sp. AU33423; assembly: GCF_002223135.1. Taxonomy (NCBI): domain Bacteria; kingdom Pseudomonadati; phylum Pseudomonadota; class Betaproteobacteria; order Burkholderiales; family Burkholderiaceae; genus Burkholderia; species Burkholderia sp. AU33423. The sequence goes on along the minus strand of NZ_NKFH01000004.1, from coordinate 218,117 downwards.
CAGCTCGTGCTGCTGCCCGAGTATTTCTGCTTCATGGGCCACCGCGACACCGACAAGCTCGCGCTCGCCGAACCGTACCAGGACGGCCCGGTCCAGCGCTTCCTCGCGGACGCCGCGCGTCGCCACGGCATCTGGGTGATCGGCGGCACGCTGCCGCTGAAGGCGCCGGAGCCCGATCGCGTGCTCAACACGACGCTCGTGTTCGATCCGTCAGGCAACGAAGCCGCGCGCTACGACAAGATCCACCTGTTCAACTTCGAGAAAGGCGACGAGTCGTTCGACGAGGCGCGCACGATCCGCGCGGGCGATACGGTCGTCGCGTTCGACGCGCCGTTCGGGCGGGTCGGCCTGTCGGTCTGTTACGATCTCCGCTTTCCGGAGCTGTATCGCAGGATGGGCGACTGCGCGCTGATCGTCGTCCCGTCGGCGTTTACGTATACGACGGGCCGCGCGCACTGGGAAACGCTGCTGCGCGCGCGGGCCGTCGAAAACCAGTGCTACGTGCTCGCGGCCGCGCAAGGCGGCAAGCACGAGAACGGCCGGCGCACCTGGGGCCACAGCATGCTGATCGACCCGTGGGGCGAGATCGTCGCGGTCCGTGACGTCGGTGCCAGCGTCGTGCTCGGCGCGATCGATCCGCAGCGCATCGCCGACGTGCGCCAGAGCCTGCCCGCGTGGCGGCACCGCGTGCTGACCTGAATCGGCCGCACCGCTTGAAACGCCGCGCGGCCAACCCATCTGCCCAGAAGCACCCGACAACTTTTTGAGAAACCCCGATATCCGCATGAACATCATCGAACCCGGCATCCGCAACCTCGCGCTGGCGAAGGACATCCTGCTTACGCCGTACGGCCTCGACGAAAGCCTGCTCACGCGCACGATCGCCGACATCTTCACGCATCGCGTCGACTATGCGGACCTGTACTTCCAGGCGACCCGCAGCGAAGCGTGGAGCCTCGAGGAAGGCATCGTCAAATCGGGCAGCTTCAGCATCGACCAGGGCGTCGGCGTGCGCGCGGTCGCGGGCGACCGCACCGCGTTCGCATATTCCGACGACCTGTCGCCGGAAGCGATCGCGCAAGCCGCGGCGGCCACCAAGGCAATCGCAGCGGCCGGCGGCGGCCGCCAGAAGATCAAGGCGGCATCGTCGCTGAAGGGCATCTCGGGCCGCGACCTGTACCTGCCGTCCGATCCGCTCGCGTCGCTCGACGCGACGGCCAAGGTCAAGCTGCTCGAGCGCATCGAGCAGATGGCGCGCGGCCGCGACCCGCGCATCACGCAGGTGATGGCAGGCCTCGCCGGCGAATACGACGTCGTGCTGGTTGCCCGCAGCGACGGCGCGCTCGCAGCCGACATCCGCCCGCTCGTGCGCGTGTCGGTCACGGTGATCGCCGAGCAGAACGGCCGCCGCGAGATCGGCTCCGGCGGCGGCGGCGGCCGCTTCGACTACGGCTATTTCACCGACGACGTGCTGTCGCGCTACGTCGACGACGCCGTGCATGCGGCGCTCGTGAACCTCGACGCCCGCCCCGCGCCGGCCGGCGCGATGACGGTCGTGCTCGGGCCGGGCTGGCCGGGCGTGCTGCTGCACGAGGCGATCGGCCACGGTCTCGAAGGCGACTTCAACCGCAAGGGTTCGTCGGCATTCGCGGGCCGGATCGGCGAGCGGGTCGCCGCGAAGGGCGTGACCGTCGTCGATGACGGCACGCTGCCGAACCGCCGCGGCTCGCTGAACATCGACGACGAAGGCAACCCGACGCAGTGCACGACGCTGATCGAGGACGGCATCCTGAAGGGCTACATCCAGGACACGCTGAACGCCCGCCTGATGAAGATGCCGGTGACCGGCAACGCGCGCCGCGAATCGTACGCGGCGCTGCCGATGCCGCGCATGACCAACACGTACATGCTGAACGGCGACAAGGATCCGCAGGAAATCATCGCGTCGGTGAAGAACGGCCTGTACGCGGTGAACTTCGGCGGCGGCCAGGTCGACATCACGAACGGCAAGTTCGTGTTCTCGGCGTCCGAGGCGTACATGATCGAGAACGGCAAGATCACCTACCCGGTGAAGGGCGCGACGCTGATCGGCAGCGGCCCGGAATCGCTGAAGGACGTGAGCATGATCGGCAACGACATGTCGCTCGACTCGGGTGTCGGCGTGTGCGGCAAGGAAGGCCAGAGCGTGCCGGTCGGCGTCGGCCAGCCGACCCTGCGGATCGACAGAATGACGGTCGGCGGTACGGCATAACCGCATCGCGGCGCAGACATTCCGCGCATTCTGAAGAAAACGCGCGGAATGTCCGCATTTTCGACGTTTCCCGGTTGCCAGCCGCCCGGCGACGGGGTATAAATTCCGAATCAACTTTTTTGACGAACCGAATCTCCGTCATGTCCGCCAAGTTTTACTTTTACTTTTTTTGGTATCTCAGACCGCTGGCGGATCGAGAGGGTTGATGGCGCGTAAAGCGCAACCGAAATTCCCGAAAAAACCGCCGGCGAACCCGGCGGTTTTTTTTCGCCCTTCGCCCCCGGTCGCCGCCGCAGCGGTCCCGCGGCCCCGACCGAAACCACTGAATCGCTTGAATTGATGAATCTGCCGCACGCGCACTCGCACTGACCGAACCGCGCCCGGAACCAAGGAGAAACAGCATGCCCCCGCACAACACCGACGACGTCCGCATTCGCGAACTCAAGGAACTGACGCCGCCCGCCCACCTGATCCGCGAATTCGCGTGCTCCGAAGCCGCGTCCGAGCTGATCTACAACTCGCGCCAGGCGATGCACCGCATCCTGCACGGGATGGACGACCGGCTGATCGTCGTCGTCGGGCCGTGCTCGATCCATGACACGAAGGCGGCGATCGAATACGCGGGCCGGCTGGTGAAGGAGCGCGAGCGCTTCAAGGGCGAACTGGAAATCGTGATGCGCGTGTACTTCGAGAAGCCGCGCACGACGGTCGGCTGGAAGGGCCTCATCAACGATCCGCACCTCGACAACAGCTTCAAGATCAACGAAGGGCTGCGCACCGCGCGCGAGCTGCTGCTGCAGATCAACGAAATGGGGCTGCCGGCCGCGACCGAATACCTCGACATGATCAGCCCGCAGTACATCGCCGACCTGATCTCGTGGGGTGCGATCGGCGCGCGCACGACGGAATCGCAGGTGCACCGCGAGCTCGCGTCGGGGCTGTCGTGCCCGGTCGGCTTCAAGAACGGCACCGACGGCAACGTGAAGATCGCGGTCGACGCGATCAAGGCCGCCTCGCAGCCGCACCATTTCCTGTCGGTGACGAAGGGCGGCCATTCGGCGATCGTGTCGACGGCCGGCAACGAGGACTGCCACGTGATCCTGCGCGGCGGCAAGGCGCCGAACTACGACGCGGACAGCGTGAACGCCGCGTGCGCGGACATCGGCAAGGCCGGCCTCGCCGCGCGCCTGATGATCGACGCGAGCCACGCGAACAGCTCGAAGAAGCACGAGAACCAGATCCCGGTATGCGCGGACATCGGCCGCCAGATCGCGGCCGGCGACGAGCGCATCGTCGGCGTGATGATCGAGTCGCATCTCGTCGAGGGGCGCCAGGACCTGAAGGAAGGCTGCGATCTGACCTACGGCCAGAGCATCACCGACGCGTGCATCGCATGGGACGACAGCGTGAAGGTGCTCGAAGGCCTCGCGGAATCGGTGAAGGCGCGCCGCGTCGCACGCGGCAGCGGCAACTGACGGACGCAAACAGGCTGGCCGCATGACCCCGCCTGTGGCGGGTTGGCCGTGCGGCCAGCGTGCGAGTATTCATTTTGCGTTGACCCATTAGCCAGCGTTATCTAGCTAATCAGGAAGTGGACATGCCGACCGTCAACATGCACGATGCAAAATCGCAACTCTCAAGCCTTGTCGAATCTCTTGAATTTGGGCGCGAATCAGAGGTCGTGATCACTCGCAATGGCCGACCAGTCGCCCGGATCGTTCCCTATGCAGCGCCAAGGCGAATCGGCGCAGCCCGTCAGTTGCTTGCCGGACTGAGCATCTCGACGACAGTCGAGGCATTCAACGCCAGCGATGGATCTATCGCCGCCGACTTTGAGGCTAGCTCGGGGCCGCGACTCGCACCGTAGAGGCGCTGCGCGCAACAAAATGCCCGGCTCGCGCCGGGCTTCTTCATTGGCCGGAGTTCCTCCGCCCGTGCATCACTCGAGCGCGCCCGAGCCGAAGATCTCGGTATTCACGCGTTCCGGCGCGACGCCCAGCGCGACGAGCGCGTCACGCTGCGCCTTCATGAACCCGATCGGGCCGCAGATGTAGTAGTCGGCGTCCGGTACCAGTGCGTATTGCCGCACGCGTTCCGGCGTGAGGCGCCCTTCCAGGTCGTGGTCGATGCCCGCGCGATCGTTCGGGCCGACCAGTTCGTACAACACCGTGCGCCTGACGTTCGCATGGTCGCGCACCGTATCGTTCAGCCAGTCGCGGAACGCGTGCACCGCGCCCGAGCGGCAGGCGTGGACGAACCGCACTTCGCGCCGGCTGCCCTCGGCGATCAGCGTCGACGCCATCGACATCATCGGCGTGATGCCGACGCCGCCGGAGATCAGCACCACCGGCGTCTCGACGCCACGCTTCAGCGAGAATTCGCCCATCGGCGCGGTCACTTCGACGATCGCGCCCTCTTCCACGCCGTCGTGCATCAGCGACGACACCTTGCCGGCCGGAATGACTTCCGGCTTGCCGGCTTCACGCTTCACCGAGATGCGCAGCCACTTGCCGTGCGGCGCGTCGGACAGGCTGTACTGGCGCGGCTGGTCGACGCCGAGGTCGCCGACGAAGCGCTTCACCGTGATGTACTGGCCGGGCTCGAACGTCGGCGCCGCGCCGCCGTCGGCCGGCGTCAGGTAGAACGACGTGATCTCGTCGCTTTCGCGCACCTTGCGCTCGACCTTGAACGGGCGGAACCCGCTCCACGCGGCGCCCGCGTACAGGTCGGCCTCGACGCCGATCAGGATCTGCGCGAGCTGGCCGTACGCGACCCGCCACGCCTCGAGGGTTTCGGCATCGACCGCGTCGCCCAGCACTTCGACGATCGACGCGAGCAGGTTCTCGCCGACGATCGGGTAATGCTCGGGGCGGATGTTCAGGCTCGCGTGCTTGTGCGCGATCTTGGTCACGGCGCCGCCCAGCGCGCCGAGGTTGTCGATGTTCGCCGCATATGCGTAGACGGCCTTCGCGAGCGTTTCCGGCTGGCTGCCCGTCTTCTGGTGCGTCTGGTTGAACAGGTTCTTCAGTTCCGGATGGCGCGCGAACATGCGCTGGTAGAAGTGCTTCGTGATCGTCGCGCCGTGCTCGGCGAGGACAGGGGCAGTGGCCTTCACGCGAGCCATCTGGTCAGCGGTGATGTGGGTCATGTTCGTTCTCCGTTAAACATGCGCACACAATACCTCTTTAAAAATCGGCGCTCCTCGGGCAAATTGTCGCAGCGCGTCAAAGGGGCAACCCGTCAGCGGACGCGGCCGCGCTCCCACAGCACGTCCGAGCCGCCGTCGGTGCGGTTCAGCACGCGCGCCAGCACGAACAGCAGGTCCGACAGCCGGTTCACGTAGCGCCGCGGCGCATCGTTGAGCGTCTCGGTCCGCCCGAGCGCGACGATCGAACGCTCCGCGCGCCGGCATACGGTTCGGCATACGTGCGCGAGCGACGCCGCGCGCGAGCCGGCCGGCAGGATGAATTCCTTCAGCGGCGGCAGCGTCGCGTTGTAGTCGGCGAGCCAGCGGTCGAGACGCGCGAGATGCGTGTCGTCGAGCACGGTATGGCCGGGAATGCACAGTTCGCCGCCAAGATCGAACAGGTCGTGCTGGATCGTCACGAGCGCCGTGCGGATCTCGTCCGGCAGCGTTTCGGCGAGCAGCACGCCGAGGTTCGAGTTCAGTTCGTCGACGTCGCCGATCGCAGCGATCCGCGTGTCGTCCTTGCCGATGCGCCGGCCGTCGCCGAGCCCGGTGGTGCCATCGTCGCCCGTGCGCGTGGCGATCTTGCTCAAGCGGTTGCCCATGCGAATGTCCTCTCGTGCGCGGCCGCGAGGCGGCCCGGTTGCGTTCGAACGCGATTATCGCAGCCCGCGGAGGCGGGCGCAGCAGGCGTTACAGCGTAGAATGGGCTGAAACCCTGCAGCACGGGAGCCGGGCCGGCGCCAACGCGCCCACCCGGATCGACAAGGAGACGTACGTGAATCACCCTGCCCAGCCGGCTGCCACGCGCCGCCCCCTTCCCCCTGCCATGCTCGATGCGCTGCGCGCCGCCTTCGGCGAGCGCGTGTCGACCGCCGACGCCGTCCGCGCCCACCACGGCCGCGACGAATCGCCGTTCGACCCGCAACTGCCCGACGCCGTCGTGTTCGCGCACAGCGCGGACGACGTGCGCGAAGTCGTGTCGCTGTGCTCGCTGTACAGCGTCCCGCTGATCCCGTACGGCGCCGGCTCGTCGCTCGAAGGCCACCTGCTCGCGGTGCGCGGCGGCGTCTCGCTCGACCTGTCGGAAATGAACCGCGTGCTGTCGATCAACGCCGAAGACCTGACCGTGACGGTCGAGCCGGGCATCACGCGCAAGGCGCTCAACGAAGCACTGCGCGACACCGGCCTGTTCTTCCCGATCGACCCGGGCGCCGACGCAAGCATCGGCGGGATGACCGCCACGCGCGCGTCGGGCACCAACGCCGTGCGCTATGGCACGATGCGCGAGAACGTGCTCGGCCTGACCGCGGTGCTCGCCGACGGCCGCGTGGTGAAAACCGGCTCGCGCGCCCGCAAGTCGTCGGCCGGCTACGACCTCACGCGCCTGTTCGTCGGCTCCGAAGGCACGCTCGGCGTGATCACCGAGATCACGCTGCGCCTGCATCCGCTGCCCGAAGCCGTATCGGCCGCGATCTGCACGTTCCCGTCGATGGGCGACGCGGTGCGCACCGTGATCGAGACGATCCAGATCGGCGTGCCGATCGCGCGCGTCGAATTCGTCGATGCGCTCGCGGTGCGCTCGATCAACCGCCATTCGAACCTGACGCTGACCGAAGCACCGACGCTGTTCTTCGAATTCCACGGCACCGAGGCCGGCGTGAAGGAACAGGCCGAGCTCGTCCAGGCGCTCGCCGGCCAGAACAATGGCCAGGGCTTCGAATGGGCAACCCGCCCCGAAGACCGCAGCCGGCTCTGGGCCGCCCGCCACAACGCGTATTTCGCGATGCTGCAGTTGAAACCCGGCTGCCGCGCGGTGACGACCGACGTGTGCGTGCCGATCTCGCAGCTCGCCGCGTGTGTCGAGGAAACCGAAGTCGACCTGCGCGCGTCGTCGCTGCCCTGCCCGATCGTCGGCCACGTCGGCGACGGCAATTTCCACGTCGCGATCCTGATCGACCCCGACAAGCCCGAGGAAATCGCCGAAGCCGAGCACATCAACGACCGGATCGTCGAGCGCGCGCTGCGCCTCGGCGGCACCTGTACGGGCGAGCACGGTGTCGGGCTGCACAAGATGCGCTTCCTGCCGAAGGAGCACGGCGACAACGCGATCGACACGATGCGTGCGATCAAGCTTGCGCTCGATCCGCGCAACCTGATGAATCCGGGCAAGATTTTCACGTGCTGACACGGTGGCGCGACACCGCGCCGCCTGCTGCAGGAGACCCCATGAACGCTCCCGTCGAACTGTCGAGCGCGGCACGCGCGCAGCGCCAGCGCGAAGTCGTGCAGGCGCTGATGGCCGTGCTGCCGACGCACTGCCTGCTGTACCGCGACGAAGACACGGCGCCGTACGAATGCGATGGCCTGTCCGCGTACCGCCGCCTGCCGCTCGCGGTCGCGCTGCCCGAAACGGAATCGCAGGTGCAGCGGATCGTGCAGATCTGCCGCCGCATGGAGGTGCCCATCGTGCCGCGCGGCGCGGGCACGAGCCTGTCGGGCGGCGCGTTGCCGATCGCGCTCGGCGTCGTGCTGTCGCTGGCGCGCTTCACGCGCATCGTCGAAGTCGATCCCTACGCGCGCACCGCGACCGTGCAGCCCGGCGTGCGCAACCTCGCGATCTCGGAAGCCGCCGCGCCGTACGGCCTGTATTACGCGCCCGATCCGTCGTCGCAGATCGCGTGCACGATCGGCGGCAACGTCGCGGAGAATTCCGGCGGCGTCCACTGCCTGAAATACGGGCTGACCGTGCACAACGTGATGCGCGTGCGCGCGGTCACGATCGACGGCGAGATCGTCGAGTTCGGCTCGCTCGCGCTCGACATGCCGGGCCTCGACCTGCTCGCCGTGATGATCGGCAGCGAAGGGATGTTCGCGATCGTCACCGAGGTCACGGTGAAGCTGATCCCGAAGCCGCAAACGGCCCAGCTCGTGATGGCGAGCTTCGACGACGTCGTCAAGGGCGGCGAAGCCGTCGCGGCGATCATCGCGTCGGGGATCATCCCGGCCGGGCTCGAAATGATGGACAAGCCGGCCACGCAGGCCGTCGAGTCCTTCACGCATGCCGGCTACGACCTCGACGCGAAGGCGATCCTGCTGTGCGAATCGGACGGCACGCCGGAAGAAGTCGCGGAAGAGATCGTGCGGATGACGGCCGTGCTGCGCGAGCATGGCGCGACACGCATCCAGGTATCGCGCAACGAGAGCGAGCGGCTGCGCTACTGGTCGGGCCGCAAGAACGCGTTCCCGGCCGCCGGCCGTATTTCGCCCGACTATTACTGCATGGACGGCACCGTGCCGCGCCGCGCGATCGGCCCGCTGCTCGCGCGCATCGAGCAGCTCGAAACGCGCTACGGGCTGCGCTGCATCAACGTGTTCCATGCGGGCGACGGCAACATGCATCCGCTGATCCTGTACAACGCGAACGATCCGGACGAACTGCACCGCGCCGAGCAGTTCGGTGCGGAAATCCTCGAATGCTGCGTGGAATTCGGCGGCAGCGTGACGGGCGAGCACGGCGTCGGCATCGAGAAGCTCAATTCGATGTGCGTACAGTTCTCGCCGCAGGAGCGCGATGCATTCTTCGCGATCAAGCGCGCCTTCGATCCGGCGGGGCTGCTGAACCCGGACAAGGGCATCCCGACCCGCGCGCGCTGCGCCGAATACGGTCGCCAGCACGTGCGCGGCGGGCTGCTGCCGCACCCCGACCTGCCGCGCTTCTGAGCGTCGCGCGCGGGTCGCGGCCCGTGCCGGCCGCCGGGTCACGGCGGCGGCGCGCGCCCGTGTGGCCCGCTCGCGCGACGGCGCAAGCATGCGGCCGGCAATCCGGGGCTTAGGGATAGTCGCGATGTGGATTCGCGCCACCCCGGTACAATCGACCGAACAACAAGTCGAGGCAGCAACAGAACATGGAAGAGGACGACATCGTCGCCGGATGGGCCGAGCGCATCCGCGCCGCCAGTGCCGACGGCCGGCCGCTGCGGATTCGCGGCGGCGGCACCAAGGACTGGTACGGCCAGGCGCTCGAGGGCGAAATACTCGACACACGTGCGTTTCAGGGCGTCGTGTCGTACGACCCGGCCGAACTCGTCGTCACGGTCCGCGCGGGCACGCCGCTCGCGCAGCTTGAAACCGTCCTCGCCGAGTGCGGCCAGATGCTGCCGTTCGAGCCGCCGCACTTCGGCCGCGCGGCCACCGTCGGCGGCTGCGTCGCGGCCGGCCTGGCGGGCCCGCGGCGCGCCACCTGCGGCGCACCGCGCGATTTCGTGCTCGGCGTCACGCTGATGAACGGCCGCGGCGACATGCTGCGCTTCGGCGGCCAGGTCGTGAAGAACGTCGCCGGCTACGACGTGTCGCGGCTGATGGCCGGCGCGCTCGGCACGCTCGGGCTGATGCTCGACCTGTCGATCAAGGTGCTGCCGATGCCCGTCGCCGAAGTCACGCTGAAGTTCGAGATGACCGCGACCGACGCGGTGCGCAAGCTCAACGAATGGGGCGGCCATCCGCTGCCCGTCAGCGCGAGCGGCTGGCGCAACGGCACGCTCGTGCTGCGCCTGTCGGGCGCCGAAGCGGCCGTGAAGTCCGCGAAGACGCTGCTCGGCGGCGAAGTCGTCGACGCGGTCGAGGCCGAGCGCTTCTGGGCCGGCCTGCGCGAGCATACCGACCCGTTCTTCAACGGCATCCCGCCCGGCTATGCGCTGTGGCGCCTCGCGCTGCCGTCGATCACCGAACCGATGCACCTGCCCGGCACCCAGCTGATGGAGTGGGGTGGCGCGCAGCGCTGGTGGATCACCGACGCCGACGCGCAGACCGTGCGGATGAGCGCGAAGCAGGCCGGCGGCCACGCGACGCTGTTCCGCGCGGGCGACGCGTACGACCGCAGCGCGGGCGTGTTCACGCCGCTCCCCGCCCCGATGATGAAAATCCACCGCGGGCTGAAAGCCGCGTTCGACCCCGCGCGCATCTTCAACCGCGGCCGGCTCTATCCGGACCTCTGAGCGATGCAAACGAACCTCGCCGATTTCATCCGCAATACGCCCGACGGCGACGAAGCCGACGCGATATTGCGCAAGTGCGTGCATTGCGGGTTCTGTACCGCGACCTGCCCGACCTACCAGTTGCTCGGCGACGAACTCGACGGCCCGCGCGGCCGGATCTACCTGATCAAGCAGATGGTCGAAGGCGCGCCCGTCACGCGCAGCACGCAGCAGCACCTCGACCGCTGCCTCACCTGCCGCAGCTGCGAGACGACCTGCCCGTCCGGCGTCCAGTACGGCCGGCTCGTCGAGATCGGCCGCAAGCACGTCGAGGCGCAGGTGCAGCGCCCGGTGCAGCAGCGTGTCGTGCGCCGCCTGCTCGCGAGCCTCGTGCCGAACGCCGCGCTGTTCTCGCCGGTGATGCGGCTCGGCCAGCACGTGCGGCCGCTGCTGCCGAAGCGGCTGCGCGACAAGGTGCCGCCGCGCACGCGGCTGCTCGAATGGCCGCACCTCACGCATACGCGCAAGATGCTGATGCTCGGCGGCTGCGTGCAGCCGTCGATGCTGCCGAACATCAACATCGCGACCGCGCGCGTGCTGGACGCGCTCGGCATCGAGACGGTCGTCGCGCCCGATGCGGGCTGCTGCGGCGCGATCCGCCTGCACCTGAACTATCACGACGAAGCGCTCGACGACGCGCGCCGCAACATCGACGCGTGGTGGCCCCACGTCGAACAGGGTGTCGAGGCGATCGTGATGAATGCGTCGGGCTGCGGCGCGACGGTGCTCGAATACGCGCACCTGCTGCGCGACGACCCGGCCTACGCGGAGAAAGCGCAGCGCATCGTGTCGCTCACGCGCGACATCTCCGACGTGCTGCTCGCGTTCGAGGCCGAGCTCGCGACGCTCGCGCGGCGCCGCGCGATCCATACGGTCGCGTACCACCCGCCGTGCACGCTGCAGCACGGCCAGCAGTCGCGCGGCAAGGTCGAACGCCTGCTCGAGACGCTCGGCATCGACGTGCGGCTGCCGGCCGACAGCCATCTGTGCTGCGGGTCGGCCGGCACCTATTCGCTGACGCAGCCGTCGCTGTCGTACCGGTTGCGCAAGCAGAAGCTGCTGAAGCTGCAGGCGCTCGAACCGCAGATGATCGTCTCCGGCAACATCGGCTGCATCGCGCACCTGCAGAGCGGCACGCAGATTCCGGTCACCCACTGGATCCAGCTCGTCGAGCATCTGCTGTACGGCTAGCGCGTGCTCATACGAATGACGGGTGGACGCTGGGCCTCGCGCCCGGCGTCCGTATAATGGGCGAATCGATACGTCGCGTGCCGCGGCGCATCCGCACCATGCCCGCTTCCGTGCCTGCTTTCGTGCCCGTCATGTCCGATCTCGCCGCCCGTCTCGCATCCGTTCATCGCCGCATCGCCGACGCCGCCCGCGCGGCCGGCCGCGATCCCGCCACCGTGTCGCTGCTCGCCGTGTCCAAGACCTTTCCCGCCGACGACGTGCGCGCCGCGCATGCGGCCGGGCAGCGTGCCTTCGGCGAAAACTACGTGCAGGAGTCGGTCGACAAGATCGACGCACTCGCCGACCTGCGTGCGAACCTCGAATGGCATTTCATCGGGCCGCTGCAATCGAACAAGACGCGCCCCGTTGCCGAACGTTTCGACTGGGTTCATTCGGTCGACCGGCTGAAGATCGCGCAGCGCCTGTCGGAACAGCGCCCCGCGCACCTGCCGCCGCTCAACGTGTGCGTGCAGGTGAACATCAGCGGCGAGGCGTCGAAGAGCGGCGTCGCGCCGGCCGACGTGGCCGAAGTTGCGCGCGCGGTCGCCGCGCTGCCGTCGCTGCGGCTGCGCGGGCTGATGGCGATTCCGGAACCGGCCGGCGACACCGACGCGCAACGCGTGCCGCACCGTGCGCTGCGCGCGCTGTTCGACACGTTGTGCGCCGACGGCCTGCCGCTCGACACGTTGTCGATGGGCATGTCCGCCGATCTCGACGCGGCCGTGCTCGAAGGCGCGACGATCGTACGCGTCGGCACCGCGATCTTCGGTGCGCGCGATTACTCGCACTGAACGCCACGCCCTTTCCGCCCTACCGTTCACTCACTCGCTCAATCGGACATCATGAAAATCGCATTCATCGGCGGCGGCAACATGGCCGCGGCCCTGATCGGCGGCCTGATCAAGCGCGGCGTCGCCGCTGACGGCCTATATGCCATCGACGTCAACGAAGAAATGCGCGCGCGCGCCGCGCAGCAGTTCGGCGTGCGCACCGGCGCGGCCATCGACGCGACGCTCGCCGACTACGACGCGGTCGTGCTCGCGGTGAAGCCGCAGGTTCTGAAGGACGTCGCGCAGGCGCTCGCGCCGCACCTGACGTCGCAGCTCGTGATCAGCATCGCGGCCGGCATCCGCGGCAGCGATCTCGCGCGCTGGCTCGGCGACTACGCGCGCGTCGTGCGCACGATGCCGAACACGCCCGCGCTCGTCGGCATGGGCGTGACGGGCCTCGCCGCACTGCCGGGCGTCGACGCCGCAGGCCGTGAACTCGCGTCGAACGTGCTCGGCGCGGTCGGCGAGATCGTGTGGTTCGACGACGAATCGAAGCTCGACGCCGTCACGGCCATTTCGGGCAGCGGCCCCGCGTACGTGTTCTATTTCATCGAAGCGCTGCAGGAAGCCGCGCGCCAGCTCGGCATGAACGACGAACAGGGCCGCGCACTCGCGGTCGCGACGTTCACGGGCGCCGCGCAACTCGCCGCGCAATCGGGCGAGCCGGCGAGCGTGCTGCGCGAGCGCGTGACGTCGAAGGGCGGCACGACGGCCGCCGCGCTCGCATCGTTCGACGCGCAAGGCGTGAAGGATGCGATCGTGCGCGGCGCGCTCGCAGCCGAAGCGCGTGCGAAGGAAATGGGCGACGAACTCGGCCGCGCGTAAGCGCGCCTGCGGTACCGGCCCGATGCGCCGTGCGTCGCACGGGCCGCCCCCTTTGCCTTGCTCGACCCACAAAAAAAGCGGCCCAGGCCGCTTTTTTTGTTGCTGCGTTCCGCACGACATGACGCCGGCGGGCACATCGGGAAACTCAGTTCCCCGCCAGCAGGTAATGCACGGCGATCCCGGCGAACAGCACGCCGCCGAGCCAGTTGTTGTGCCGGAACGCCGCGAAGCACGGCATCCGCTCGCGGTCCTTGATCAGCGTGTAGTGATACAGCGCGCAGCCGACCGCCGCGGCCCAGCCGCCCCAGTATGCGAGGCCGAAGCCGAGCGTCACGCCGATCCACACGTAGATGCCGAGCGTCACCGCGTAGCACAGCATCACGGCCGCGACGTCGAAGCGGCCGAACGTCAACGCGGACGTGCGGATGCCGATCTTGATGTCGTCGTCGCGATCGACCATCGCGTATTCGGTGTCGTACGCGACCGACCAGAAAATGTTCGCGACCAGCATCACCCATGCGATCGTCGGCACCGTGTCCTGCACGGCCGCGAACGCCATCGGGATACCGAAGCCGAACGCGATGCCCAGATAGGCCTGCGGAATCGCGAAGAAGCGCTTCATGAACGGATACGAGCCCGCGACGAACAGCGCGACGACGGACAGCTGCTTCGTCAGCGTGTTGAGGGGCAGGATCAGCAGGAACGAGATGAATGCGAGCCCGACCGCGATCGCGATGGCTTCCCACGCGTGGATCTTGCCCGACGTCAGCGGCCGGTCGGCCGTGCGCTTCACATGACGGTCGAAATCGCGGTCGGCGTAATCGTTCATCGCGCAGCCGGCCGAGCGCATCAGCAGCGTGCCGAGCGAGAAGATCACGAGCAGCGGCCAGCGCGGATGGCCGTCGGACGCGATCCACAGCGCGTTGAGCGTCGGCCACAGCAGCAGCAGGCTGCCGATCGGCTTGTCCATCCGGACGAGCCGCAGATACAGGGGAAAGCGGGCAAGCATGGCGAAGCACCGGGAAGATAACCCCGGCATTTTAGAGCCGAGCGGTGCTTCGCGTCATGTCGGCGCGGCCCGCGGGCGCTCGCGGCCGGACGCCGGCGCGCTGCCCGTGCCCGCCGCACCTGGTCGAGCCGCAACGCGCATCAATCAAGGGACAGAGTCGGTGCACGCGCGGATTCGCGCAGTGCACCGGCCTTGGTTCGGCCCGACGGCGGTGGATCGATCAGGGCCGGCGTCACGATGCGCAGGCTTCGGCCGGCCTGCCGCGCGTTGCACGCCTACGCGAGCAACGACCGCAGCATCCACGCGGTTTTTTCATGAACTTGCAGGCGTTGCGTCAGCAGGTCGGCGGTCGGCTCGTCGCTCGCCGCATCGGCAAGCGGGAAGATCGCACGCGCGGTACGCACGACGGCCTCGTGCCCTTCGACGAGCTGGCGGATCATGTCCTCAGCCGCCGGCACGCCGTTTGCTTCCGGCACCGACGACAGTTTCGCGAAATCGCCGAAGGTGCCCGGCGCGACGACGCCGAGCGTACGAATGCGCTCTGCGACCGAATCGACCGCGAGCCACAGTTCGTTGTACTGCTCCTCGAACATCAGGTGCAGCGTGTTGAACATCGGGCCCGTGACGTTCCAGTGGAAATTGTGGGTCTTCAGGTACAGCGTGAACGTATCGGCGAGCAGGCGCGACAGGCCTTCCGCGATCTTCTTGCGGTCCTTGTCGCTGATGCCGATGTTGATCTGGGCAGCGGGGGTCTTCCTGGCCATGTTCCGGACTCCTTATTCAATGAACCAGAGCAATGAAAGCGAATCGGGCTACCTGCCTATTGATACCACACTCGCCGCATGCGCGTGGCGCGTGAAACGCCGCGCTCAGGCGGCCGCGATCGCGTGCAGCGCCTGCGACACGAGTTCGGCGGCCCCGCCGATGACGATGGCGGATCCGACGACGTATCGCGCGACCTCGGCCGGCGACGCCAGTACAGCGCGCGTTTTCAACATCATTTGCGTCATGATCGTCACTCCTTCAACAAAACTCAGGGTCAGGAAGAAACGGCCGGTCGGACGACCGGCCGTTTCCCGTTACTGCCTCACCGCGCTACTGCACGGCGACGCTTACGCGAGGTCGAAGCGGTCCAGGTTCATCACCTTGTTCCAGGCCGCGACGAAGTCGTGCGCGAACTTCTCCTTCGCATCCGCGCTGCCGTACACCTCGGCCAGCGCACGCAGTTGCGCATGCGAGCCGAAGATCAGGTCGACGCGCGAGCCCGTCCACTTGACCTGGCCCGTCGCCCGATCGCGCCCTTCGAACACGTCGTTCGCGGCCGACACCGGCTTCCATTCCGTGCCCATGTCCAGCAGGTTCACGAAGAAGTCGTTCGTCAGCGCTTCCGGACGGTCGGTGAACACGCCCAGCTTCGCATCGCCGGCGTTCGCACCGAGCACACGCAGCCCACCGACGAGCACCGTCATCTCGGGCGCGGTCAGCGTCAGCAGTTGCGCCTTGTCGACCAGCAGCGCCTCGGCCGGCGTCTGGTACGCGTGCTTCAGGAAGTTGCGGAAACCGTCCGCGACCGGCTCGAGCACGGCCATCGCTTCGATATCGGTCTCTTCCTGCGACGCATCCGCACGGCCCGGTGCGAACGGCACCGTCACCGCGACACCCGCGTTCTTCGCGGCCTGCTCGACACCGGCCGCACCGGCCAGCACGATCAGGTCGGCGAGCGACACCTTCTTGCCGCCCGTCTGCGCGTCGTTGAACGCCTTCTGCACGCCTTCGAGCGTCTCGAGCACCGTCGCGAGTTCAGCCGGACGGTTCACTTCCCAGTCCTTCTGCGGCGCCAGGCGGATACGCGCACCGTTCGCGCCGCCGCGCTTGTCCGACCCGCGGAACGTCGCAGCCGACGCCCATGCGGTCGACACGAGCTGCGACACCGACAGGCCCGTGGCCAGTACCTTCGCCTTCAGCGCGGCGACGTCGGCGTCGTCGATCAGCGGGTGATCGACGGCAGGGATCGGGTCCTGCCACAGCAGGTGTTCCGCCGGCACGTCCGGGCCGAGATAGCGGGAACGCGGGCCCATGTCGCGGTGCGTGAGCTTGAACCAGGCGCGGGCGAACGCGTCGGCGAACTCGGCCGGGTTCTCGTAGAAACGGCGCGAAATCTTCTCGTAGGCCGGATCGAAACGCAGCGACAGGTCGGTCGTCAGCATCGTCGGGCGATGCTTCTTCGACGCGTCGAATGCATCCGGAATCACTTCGCCGGCGTCCTTCGCGACCCACTGGTGCGCGCCGGCCGGGCTCTTCGTGAGCTCCCACTCGTAGCTGAACAGGTGCTTGAAGAAGTCGTTGCTCCACTGCGTCGGCGTCGACGTCCACGTGACTTCGAGGCCGCTCGTGATGGCGTCCTTGCCCTTGCCCGTGCCGAACGTGCTCTTCCAGCCGAGACCCTGCTGCTCGAGGCCCGCGGCTTCCGGCTCGGGGCCGACGTTCGAGGCCGGACCGGCGCCGTGCGTCTTGCCGAACGTATGGCCGCCCGCGATCAGCGCGACCGTCTCTTCGTCGTTCATCGCCATGCGCGCGAACGTCTCGCGGATGTCATGCGCGGCGGCGACCGGGTCGGGGTTGCCGTCCGGACCTTCCGGGTTCACGTAGATCAGGCCCATCTGCACCGCGGCGAGCGGGCTTTCGAGTTCGCGCTTGCCCGAGTAACGGCTGTTCGGGCCGCCGCTCAGTTCCAGCCAGATCTTTTCCGAACCCCAGTACACGTCGTCCGGTTCCCACGTATCGACGCGGCCGCCGGCGTAGCCGAAGGTCTTGAAGCCCATCGATTCGAGCGCGACGTTGCCGGTCAGGATCAGCAGGTCGGCCCACGAGATGTTGCGGCCGTACTTCTGCTTGATCGGCCACAGCAGGCGGCGCGCCTTGTCGAGGCTGACGTTGTCCGGCCAGCTGTTGAGCGGCGCGAAGCGCTGCTGCCCGCCGCCCGCGCCGCCGCGGCCGTCGGCCGTGCGGTACGTGCCGGCGCTGTGCCAGGCCATGCGGATGAACAGGCCGCCATAGTGGCCGAAGTCGGCCGGCCACCAGTCCTGCGACGCCGTCATCAAGGCATGCAGGTCCTTCTTCACCGCCGCGAGGTCCAGCTTCTTGAACGCTTCGGCGTAGTCGAAATCCTTGTCCATCGGGTCGGACAGCGCCGAATGCCGATGCAGGATGTTCAGGTCAAGCTGATTCGGCCACCAGTCCTTGTTCGTCGTGCCGCCACCAGCGGTGTGGTTGAACGGGCACTTCGTTTCGTTCGACATGCGATTTCTCCTTGGCTTGCTCGTATGACTCCATCCGTCTGCTCCGGCGGCATGCCGGGCGCGGTGGGTGGAGTGTCATTGCGGGGATGGGAAACGGAACAGGTTGGTCCTCCTGTCGTACTACGGGATGTCGTGCGTGGCCTGTGGTGCGCGCGCCCGCCGTGACGTGCCGCAGGCGGGACGCACGGGGAACCGGCTGCCGGCAGGCGCGGTGCCGGCGCTGCGGGCGATATTGAAGTTTTCGGACATGCGATGCTCCCTCATGGCTTGACGGCGAGTGAATCGGGGGAACACTGAACCGGCGCGCGGCGATCTTCAGCCGCCATACACACGGTCCGCCAGGTACGCGAACGCAATCGGACGCAGGCTGCGAACCGCCGCCCTGGCGCGATGTACGACCGCGTCGCGCGACGGGATGTTCCGCTGCGCGTGCTGCAATACCGACCGCATCATGACATCCTCCTTTGACGCTTGCATCCAACGTGCTGATCAGTCGTCGACATCACGCCGATCCATGGAGAGGATTCTATCCATATCTATCGATTAATTGAATTTGATAAATTTCATCTATTCGATAGAGAAAAATAAACGGGGTCGCAAGACCCCGTTCATCGTGCTGCCACACGCGCATGCTGCAGCGCGCTCAGTTCATCGTCGCCGGCATGTCGAGCTTCGCGACACCCGGCAGCTCGCACGCGGAAATCGCATCGCTGATCGCGTCGATCGCGGGCATCCGCGTGAAGCTCTTGCGCCACACGAGCACCACGCGGCGGTCGGGCACCGGCTCGTTGAACGGCACGTACGACAGCAGTTCGGCATCGGGGCCATTCGCGCGCGGGCCAATCTCGGCGACCGACATCCGCGGCAGCACGGTAATGCCGACACCGCTTGCGACCATGTGGCGGATCGTCTCGAGCGACGAGCCCTCGAAGGTCTTCTGGATGCCGTCGGCCGTCTGCGAGAAGCGCATCAACTCCGGGCACACGCCGAGCACGTGATCGCGGAAGCAGTGGCCGTTGCCGAGCAGCAGCATGGTTTCCTGCTTGAGATCCTCGGCGTCGATTTCCTCGCGCTTTTCCCACGGATGGCCGGCGGGCAGCGCGACGACGAACGGCTCGTCGTACAGCGGGCGCACCATCAGGCCGGTTTCCGGAAACGGCAGCGCCATGATCGCGGCGTCGATCTCGCCCTGCTTCAGCAGTTCGAGCAGCTTCAGCGTGTAGTTTTCCTGCAGCATCAGCGGCATCTGCGGGACACGCTGGATCATCTGCTTGACGAGCGTCGGCAGCAGATAGGGCCCGATCGTGTAGATCACACCGAGGCGGAACGGGCCGACCAGCGGATCCTTGCCCTGCTTCGCGATCTCCTTGATCGCGAAAGTCTGCTCGAGCACGCGCTGCGCCTGTGTGACGATCTGGTCACCGATCGGCGTCACGCTCACTTCACTCGCGCCGCGTTCGAAAATCTGCACGTTGAGCTCGTCTTCGAGCTTCTTGATCGCCACCGACAGCGTCGGCTGGCTCACGAAGCATGCTTCGGCCGCGCGGCCGAAATGCCGTTCGCGCGCGACCGCGACGATGTATTTCAATTCAGTCAGCGTCATTGTGGGTCAATCAGAGATATACAAGCGATAGGTTTAATTTATACACCCTGTGACACCGGTTCGCCAAGTTTCTCTGCATCGGAATGCTTCGAACGGCGGTTTTAAATCCGGCCCCGACCCGCGGATCAGGCCTTCAGATACTGCTCCCGCGCGCCGAGCCAGCGCGCGAGATGCTGCGTGACGACCTCGGGATACGCGGCAATCAGCCGCGTCGCGGCTTCGCGGGCCGGATCGATCAGCCAGCCGTCGGTCTCGAGGTTCGCGAAGCGCAGCATCGCCGCGCCCGACTGGCGTGCGCCGAGGAATTCGCCGGGGCCGCGGATCTCGAGGTCGCGCCGTGCGATCTCGAAGCCGTCGGTCGTCTCGCGCATCGTCTTCAGCCGCTCGCGGCCGGTGAGCGACAGCGGCCCCGTGTACAGCAGCACGCACACCGACGCGGCGGTGCCGCGCCCGACCCGGCCGCGCAACTGGTGCAGCTGCGCAAGGCCGAAGCGCTCGGCGTGCTCGATCACCATCAGCGACGCGTTCGGCACGTCGACGCCGACCTCGATCACGGTCGTCGCGACGAGCAGCTGCACTTCGTTGCGCGTGAACGCTTCCATCACGGCCGCCTTGTCGGCCGGCGACAGCCGGCCGTGCACGAGCCCGACCTTCAGCTCCGGGAGCGCGGCGGCCAGCGTCTCGTAAGTCTCGACGGCCGTCTGCAGCTGCAGCGTCTCGCTCTCCTCGATCAGCGGGCACACCCAGTACACCTGGCGCCCGGTAAGCGCGGCCTCGCGCACGCGGGCGATCACCTCGTCGCGCCGCGCATCGCCGACGAGGCGCGTCAGCACGGGCGTGCGGCCCGGCGGCAGCTCGTCGATCGTCGAGACTTCGAGATCGGCGTAATACGTCATCGCGAGCGTGCGCGGAATCGGCGTGGCCGACATCATCAGCTGGTGCGGCTGGAAGTCGCGCGCGCCATTGGCCGCATTCGCGGCCTTCGCACGCAGCGCGAGCCGCTGCTCGACGCCGAAGCGGTGCTGCTCATCGACGATCACGAGGCCGAGCCGCGCGAATTCGACCGTATCCTGGATGATCGCGTGCGTGCCGATCACGAGCTGCGCGGTGCCGAGCGCGGCCGCCTCGATCGCCGCGCGCTTCTCCTTCGCCTTCAGGCTGCCCGCGAGCCACGCGACCGTGACGCCCAGCGGCTCGAGCCACGCGCGCAGCTTGCGCGCGTGCTGTTCCGCGAGGATTTCGGTGGGCGCCATCAGCGCGGCCTGGTAGCCGGCGTCGATCGCCTGCGTGGCGGCCAGCGCCGCGACGACCGTCTTGCCGCTGCCGACGTCGCCCTGCAGCAGGCGCTGCATCGGGTGCGCAAGGGTAAGATCGTTCGCGATTTCGTCGACGACGCGCGCCTGCGCACCCGTCAGCGTGAACGGCAGCGCCGCGTAAAGCCGGGTCGTCAATGCATCGGCATCGCTCGCGGCGCGGCGCGGCATCGCGGGCGCCGCACGCGTGCGGCGCTCCTCGTGTGCGCGCTTGAGCGACAGCTGCTGCGCGAGCAGTTCCTCGAACTTGATACGCGTCCACGCCGGATGCGAGCCGTCCATCAGCGCGGCTTCATCGGAATCGACGCGCGGGTGATGCAGGATCCGCACCGCCTGCTCGAGGGTCGGCACGTCGAGCGGCTTCAGATAGTCGCGCTGGATCTCGGGCGGCAGCAGCTCGGGCAGCGGCGTGCGCTCGACCGCGTTCTCGATCGCCTTGCGCAGATAGGCCTGCGACACGCCGGCCGTGCTCGGATAGACGGGCGTGAGCACCTGCGGCAGCGGCGCATCCGCTTCGACGACGCGCACCGCCGGATGCACCATCTCCATCCCGAAGAAACCGCCGCGCACGTCGCCGCGCACGCGCAGGCGCTGGCCGACGGCCATCTGCTTGACCTGCGAGCCGTAGAAATTCAGGAAGCGCAACACGAGGTGCTCGCCGTCGTCGTCCTGGATCTTCACGACCAGCTGGCGGCGCGGCCGGTACGCGACCTCGTTGTCGAACACGACGCCTTCGGTCTGCGCGATGCCGCCCGGCAGCAGCTCGCCGATCGGCGTGAGCGTGGTTTCGTCCTCGTAGCGCATCGGCAGATGCAGCACGAGATCGATCGAGCGCGTGAGGCCGAGCTTCGCGAGCTTGTCGACGGTCTTCACGGGTTTGTCGGCGGCGGGCTTCTTCTTGCGCTTCGCGCCGGCCGCGCCTGCCGCGTCGCTCGCGGCGGCGCCGTCGGAATCGGCATCGGGCGCGGCGGCGGCCGGCTGCGCGAGCCTGCCGTCGGCGCCGCGCTTCGGACCGGCGCGGCGCGGTGCGGTGCGCTCCGCGGAATCACGCTCCCCCGCGCTTTGCGCGGGCGGCGCGGCATCCTCCGCGTCGAACGGATCGGCGGAATCGGCAACGGCAGCGGGGGAACGGCGTGGTGACACAGGCATCGGATCGTCTGGGTGCTTCGCAAGGCAAGTACAATAGCGGCTTTCACGTCGTCCGACCGAACGACGCCGGCCAGGCCGCGCATCCCGTCATCATAGCGGCTCGCGCGCCCCATTTACGCGTTTCCGCCCTGCCGGCGACGCCCGCCGGCCGCTTCGAACCAGCCCGCATGTTCACGCTTTCCGATTTCGATTTCAATCTGCCGCCCGAGCTGATTGCACAAACCGCGCTGCCCGATCGCACCGCGAGCCGCCTGCTCGAGGTCGACGGCACGGTCGCGCCCGCACGCCTGGTCGACCGCCAATTCACCGAGCTGCCGTCGTGCATCGCGGCCGGCGACCTGCTCGTCTTCAACGATACCAAGGTGCTGAAGGCGCGTTTCTTCGGCCAGAAGGCCAGCGGCGGCAAGATCGAGGTGCTGATCGAGCGCGTGACCGGCACGCACACGGCGCTCGCGCAGATCCGCGCGAGCAAGTCGCCGGGCGCCGGCACGACGCTGCGGCTCGCCGATGCGTTCGACGTGACGGTGGGCGAGCGCGTCGATCCGTTCTTCACGCTGAACTTCCCCGCGCCGTGCCTCGACCTGATCGAGCAGTACGGCCGCCTGCCGCTGCCGCCCTATATCGAGCACGATCCGGACGCGACCGACGAGACGCGCTACCAGACCGTCTACGCGAGCAACCCGGGCGCGGTCGCAGCACCCACGGCCGGGCTGCACTTCGACCAGCCGATGCTCGACCGGCTCGACGCGATGGGTGTGGAGCGCGCGACGCTGACGCTGCACGTCGGCGCCGGCACGTTCCAGCCGGTGCGCGTCGACAACATCGCCGAGCACAAGATGCACAGCGAGTGGTACGACCTGCCGCAATCGCTCGTCGACAAGATCGCCGCGACCCGTGCGCGCGGCGGCAACGTGATCGCGGTCGGCACGACGTCGATGCGCGCGCTCGAAGCCGCGGCGCGCGCGGCCGACGAAGCGGGCCGCCCGCTCGCGGCCACCCAGGCCGAGACCGACATCTTCATCACGCCCGGCTATCGTTTCCGCGTGGTCGACCGGCTCGTCACGAACTTCCACCTGCCGAAGTCGACGCTGCTGATGCTGGTGTCCGCGTTCGCGGGCGTCGAGACGATCCGCGCCGCGTACCGGCACGCGATCGACGAGCGCTACCGCTTCTTCAGCTACGGCGACGCGATGCTGCTCACGCGGCGCGACACGCCGGAGGCGCCGGGCGCGTAAGCGCGGCATGGAGGCCGGCCGCCGTACCGAACGGCCAGGTTCCGCTTTCACGTTGTGCGTGCGATGCTCGCACGCACCCGCTTTCCCCGCCGCCGGATTCCCGGCGGCGTTTCCAACCTGCGCCGGACTGTTTTCCGGTAGCGAGGAGAATGACGCGATGACCGAAGGTTCATCCCACGATACGCACGCTGATACGCACGCCCCCGTGCTGGACCGCCCGGCGAACGGGCTCGAATTCGAACTGCTGACGACCGACGGCCATGCGCGCCGCGGCCGCGTGAAGCTCAACCACGGCGTGGTCGAAACGCCGATCTTCATGCCGGTCGGCACGTACGGCACCGTGAAGGCGATCCAGCCGCGCGAGCTGCATGAGATCAAGGCCCAGATCATCCTCGGCAACACGTTCCACCTGTGGCTGCGCCCGGGCCTCGACACGATCGACGCGCACGGCGGCCTGCACGCCTTCATGGGCTGGAACAAGCCGATCCTGACCGACTCGGGCGGCTTCCAGGTGTTCTCGCTCGGCGACCTGCGCAAGATCACCGAGGACGGCGTGACGTTCGCGTCGCCGATCAACGGCGACAAGCTGTTCCTGTCGCCGGAAGTGTCGATGCAGATCCAGAAGGTGCTGAACTCCGACGTCGTGATGCAGTTCGACGAGTGCACGCCGTATGCGACCAACGGCGTGCCGACCACGCACAAGGAAGCGGCCGACTCGATGCGCATGTCGCTGCGCTGGGCGAAGCGCTCGCTCGACGAGTTCAACCGGCTCGGCAATCCGAATGCGCTGTTCGGGATCGTTCAGGGCGGGATGTTCGAGGACCTGCGCGACGAATCGCTCGCGGGCCTCGCGGAACTCGGCTTCCACGGCCTCGCGATCGGCGGGCTGTCGGTCGGCGAGCCGAAGGAAGACATGATGCGCGTGCTGCGCCACGTCGGCCCGAAACTGCCGGCCAACAAGCCGCACTACCTGATGGGCGTCGGCACGCCGGAGGACCTGGTCGAGGGCGTCGCGAACGGCGTCGACATGTTCGACTGCGTGATGCCGACCCGTAACGCGCGCAACGGCTGGCTGTTCACCCGCTTCGGCGACGTGAAGATCCGCAACGCGACGCACAAGAACTCGCTGAAGCCGCTCGATGCGAGCTGCACGTGCTACACGTGCCAGAACTTCTCGCGCGGCTACCTGCATCACCTGCACCGCGTCGGCGAGATCCTCGGCGCACAGCTCAACACGATCCACAACCTGCACTACTACCTGCAGCTGATGAGCGAGATCCGCGAAGCGATCGAGACCCACACGTTCGACGCGTTCCGCCAGCGCTTCGCGGAGGACCGCGCGAGAGGCGTCGACTGACGGGCCGGCAGACGCGCGGGCGGCCCGATGGGCGGCCCGTCACATGGGACGTGTACTCAATAACGCGCCCCGACTGTCGAACCCGACCGCCAAATATTACAATTACCTTTCCAAACAAGTCGCAACGGACCCGGTTCGCGCTTTAACAGCTTGATCCGAAAGCGCATTTGCCGATCCGTTTGCGCATGGGGCCGGTGGTAGAATAACCGGCTTATTTTTCGATCTTCCCCTACGGAGAGACCAACGTGCCGTTCATTTCCAACGCGTTCGCCCAAGGTGCCGGTGGCGCCGAATCGAGCCTGATGAGCTTCCTGCCGCTCATCCTGATGTTTGCCGTGCTCTACTTCATCATGATCCGTCCGCAGATGAAGCGTCAGAAGGAGCACCGCAACATGCTCGCGGCCATGGCCAAGGGCGACGAAGTCGTCACGAGCGGCGGCCTCGTGGGCAAGGTGACGAAGGTCACCGAAGGCTACATCGGCGTCGAAATCGCCGAAGGCACCGAAATCACCGTGCAGAAGGCCGCGGTCACGACCATTCTGCCGAAGGGCACGATCAAGTCGCTGTAAGCCCTTCACCGAGCGTCCGGCTCCCCGCGCCGTGCCCGCCTGAGAGAGCGGGCCGCCGCGGCGCCGGACGCGACGCTTTCACGCCAACCACCCGTTCGGCTCCCTCATGAATCGTTACCCACTCTGGAAATATGTCGTGATGGTCGTGGCGCTCGCCATCGGCCTTCTGTACACATTGCCCAACTTCTTCGGCGAAGCGCCGGCGGTGCAGGTGTCGAGCGGCAAGGCCACGGTCAAGCTCGACTCGACCACGCTGACCCAGGTCGAATCGGCGCTCGCGTCCGCGCAGATCACGCCAGACGACGTCACCTTCGAGAACACGGCGACCAACGCGAACATCCGCGTGCGCCTGAAGGACACCGATACGCAGCTGCGCGTCAAGGACCTGCTGCAGAAGTCGCTGAACGCCGACCCGAACGATCCGCAGTACGTCGTCGCCCTGAACCTGCAGAGCGCGTCGCCGCGCTGGCTGACCTCCCTGCACGCGCTGCCGATGTATCTCGGCCTCGACCTGCGTGGCGGCGTCCACTTCCTGCTCCAGGTCGACATGACGGGCGCGCTGACGAAGAAGCTCGATTCCGACGCGTCCGACGCGCGCACGCTGCTGCGCGACAAGAACATCCGCGACGGCGGCGTGAGCCGCGTCGACCAGTCCGTGGTCGTCAACTTCAGCGATGCGCAGACGGCGGAAGACGCCCGCAAGCTGCTCGCACTGTCGATCACCGAACTGCAATGGGCGACCCAGCCCGGCGGTGGCGGCACGCAGGTCGTCGGCACGTTCACGCCGGCCGTGCAGAAGTCCGTCGAGGACGCCGCGCTCAAGCAGAACCTGACGACGCTCCACAACCGCGTGAACGAACTCGGCGTGTCCGAGCCGATCCTGCAGCAGCAAGGTAGCGACCGTATCGTCGTCGAGCTGCCGGGCGTGCAGGACACCGCGAAGGCGAAGGACATCATCGGCCGCACCGCGACGCTCGAGGCGCGCCTCGCCGATCCGATCAACACGCACCCGAACCCGAACGACCCGGTGCCGCCGGGTGAAGAGCTGTTCACGCAGGGCAACCAGGCGCCGGTGCTGCTGAAGAAGGAAGTGATCTTCACGGGCGACCGCATCATCGATGCATCGGCCGGCTTCGACGAGCACCAGCGTCCGTCGGTCAACATCCGCCTCGATTCGGCGGGTGGCCGCTCGGTGCGCGCGGTGTCGCGCGAGAACATCGGCAAGCCGATGGCGATGGTGCTGTTCGAGAAGGGCAAGGGCGAAGTGCTGACGGTCGCGACGATCCAGTCGGAGCTCGGCGACCGCTTCCAGATCACGGGCCAGCCGACGCCGCAGGCTGCGGCCGACCTCGCGCTGCTGCTGCGCGCCGGTTCGCTCGCCGCGCCGATGGACATCATCGAGGAACGCACGATCGGCCCGAGCCTCGGTGCCGACAACATCAAGATGGGCGTCCACTCGGTGATCTGGGGCTTCTGCGCGATCGCCGTGTTCATGATCGCGTACTACATGCTGTTCGGCGTGATCTCGGTGATCGGCCTGTCGGTGAACCTGCTGCTGCTCGTCGCCGTGCTGTCGCTGATGCAGGCGACGCTGACGCTGCCCGGTATCGCCGCAATCGCGCTCGCGCTCGGTATGGCGATCGACTCGAACGTGCTGATCAACGAACGCGTGCGTGAAGAACTGCGCGCCGGCCAGCCGCCGCAGACCGCGATCCAGGCCGGCTACGCGCATGCGTGGGCGACGATTCTCGACTCGAACGTCACGACGCTGATCGCCGGCCTCGCGCTGCTCGCGTTCGGCTCGGGCCCGGTTCGCGCGTTCGCGATCGTGCACTGCCTCGGTATCCTGACGTCGATGTTCTCCGCGGTGTTCTTCTCGCGCGGGATCGTCAACCTCTGGTACGGCGGCCGCAAGAAGCTAAAGTCGCTCGCGATCGGCCAGGTGTGGAAGCCGGAAGGCGCCGCTGCCGCCGCGTCGTTCACCGACGCCGACGAATCGACCGACACCGCACGCGCCGCGAAGCTCGCCGCCCCCGCGAAGGGCAACGCGCCGCGCGCCGGCAAGCCGCAGCTGCGCAACCGCGCGCAGCAAGGCGTGTCGCCGAAGAAACCGGGCTCGACCCAATAAGGCCCCGGAGAAGACCATGGAATTTTTCCGCATCCGTAAAGACATTCCGTTCATGCGGCACGCGCTGGTGTTCAACGTGATCTCGCTGGTCACGTTCCTCGCCGCCGTGTTCTTCCTGTTCCACCGCGGGCTGCACCTGTCCGTCGAATTCACCGGCGGGACGGTGATCGAGGTGCAGTACCAGCAGGCCGCTGAACTCGAGCCCGTGCGCGCGACGCTCGGCAAGCTCGGCTATGCCGACGCGCAGGTGCAGAACTTCGGCACGTCGCGCAACGTGCTGATCCGCCTGCAGCTGAAGGAAGGCCTCACGTCCGCGCAGCAGAGCGACCAGGTGATGGGCGCGCTGAAGGCGCAGAGCCCGGACGTCACGCTGCAGCGCGTCGAGTTCGTCGGCCCGCAGGTCGGCCGGGAGCTCGCGACCGACGGCCTGCTCGCGCTCGCGTGCGTCGTGATCGGCATCGTGATCTACCTGTCGTTCCGCTTCGAGTGGAAGTACGCGGTGGCCGGCATCATCGCCAACCTGCACGACGTCGTGATCATTCTCGGCTTCTTCGCGTTCTTCCAGTGGGAGTTCTCGCTGGCGGTGCTCGCGGCGATCCTCGCGGTGCTCGGCTACTCGGTCAACGAGTCGGTCGTCATCTTCGACCGGATCCGCGAAACGTTCCGCCGCGAACGCAAGATGAGCGTGCAGGAAGTGATCAACCACGCGATCACGACCACGATGTCGCGTACGATCATCACGCACACGTCGACCGAAATGATGGTGCTGTCGATGTTCTTCTTCGGCGGCCCGACGCTGCACTACTTCGCACTCGCGCTGACGGTCGGCATCATGTTCGGCATCTACTCGTCGGTGTTCGTCGCGGGCTCGCTCGCGATGTGGCTCGGCATCAAGCGCGAAGACCTGATCAAGGAAAAGAAGTCCGCGCACGATCCGGACGATCCGAACGCAGGCGCGCAGGTCTAAGCGCCACGCTGCTTCGGCACAGACGAAAAGCCGGCCCGGTTGGGCCGGCTTTTTCATGCCCGCGCCACCGTCGCGCATCGCGCCGCCGGCTCGCCCTGCCCCGTCACGCGCGTCGGCTACAATCGTGACCGTCCCGCCGCGCCACTTTCCGGCCGGCCGTGCGTCAGCGGGACAGCACCTTCGCCCTCCGTTCAAACGTGCGGTCCCGATGATGCCTCCCACGCGTGTCGCTCTTCGCCTTGCCGTTTGCGCCGCCGTCACGGCCGCGCTCCTGCCGTGTGCGTCATCCGTCGGTGCGCAGCAACCGGCGTCCGCCCCGCCCGCATCCGTATCCGCCGCTTCGGCGCCCGCCGCCGCTTCGCCCGCCCCCACCCATCCGCCTTCGCCCTGCCCGCCCGACTGGGAGCCGCAGATCTGCGAGCTCAAGGCGGCCGTCGACGTGCTCAAGAAGCAGCACCTGACCGACGTCGACATCGGCGCGCTGCTCGACGCAACGACCCACGCGGGAATCAAGACGCTGCCGTACGCACGTTTCTTCGACGCGAAGGAGGAGCAGGAGCGGCGCGACGACGAACGGCGCACGCGTGACGGCACGCCCGGCATCGGCATCGTGTTCGAGACGCGGCCCGACGGGCTGCACATCGTCGACGTGATGCCCGACGCGCCCGCGGAAAAGGCCGGTGTGCGCGCCGACGATCTCGTCGTCGCGATGAACGATGCGAGCGTCGTCGGCATCGACCCCGCCGATCTGATCAAACTCGCCAAGGGCGATGCGGGCGTGCCGCT
This sequence comes from Burkholderia sp. AU33423, assembly GCF_002223135.1. NCBI lineage: Bacteria > Pseudomonadati > Pseudomonadota > Betaproteobacteria > Burkholderiales > Burkholderiaceae > Burkholderia > Burkholderia sp. AU33423. The sequence continues at coordinate 189,343 of NZ_NKFH01000004.1, read as the reverse complement.
GAAGCTCACGGTCCAGCGTGGCCCGTCGCACGCGGTGCTGAGCTTCGCGCCCGTGCGGACGATCCTCAAGCCCCATCCGGCGACCGCGAAACGGCTCGACGGCGACATCCTGTACACGCGGCTGTCGAGCTTCCCCGAGCCGGCCGTCGGCGACTACATCGACGCGGTGCAGGCCGCGCGCCGCACAGGCCCGCCGGTGAAAGGCGTGATCCTCGACCTGCGCATCAACGGCGGCGGCGCGCTCAATGCGGCGATCGGCATCACCGCGCTGTTCGCGGGCCGCGACCGCACCGCGATGGTGACGGTCGAGCGCGGCGACGCCAACCGCCGCCGCTACACGACCAACTGGCCCGATTACGAATTACCGGTCATGCACGGCCAGGATCCGCTCGCGCCGCTGCAGGCCGACGACTGGTGGCGCACCGTGCCGCTCGTCGTGCTGGTCGACGGACAAAGCGCGTCGGCCGCCGAAGCGACCGCGGCGGCACTGAAGGATCTCGGCCGCGCGAAGCTGCTCGGCATGCCGACCTACGGGAAGGGGCTTGCGCAGACGGGCGTCGACCTGATCGACGGCACGCGCCTGAATTTCACGTTCGCGCGCAACCTGCGGCCGAACGGCTGCCCGATGGACGGCTACGGCGTCGTGCCGGACTGGCTCGTGCCGCCGCGCCGCGACTCGGACGTCGACGGCGTGCTGCTGTGGTACCGGGAAGCCGACCTCGCCCGCGCGCCATACGCGGACCGGCTGGCGCCCGATCCGTTCGCGAAGGTGCGCAAGGAACGGCAGAAGCTGCGCGAGCAGCGCATGCTCGCGAAGATCGATACCGCGAAGAGCGCGGCGCTGCCGCAGCGCGAGTTCGGCACGACAACCGACTGGCAGCTCGGTCAGGCGCTTGCGGCGCTCGCCGGGCATCCGGTGCGGACCGTCGAAGCCAGGCCGCAGCTGATGCCCGCCCAACCCGTGTGCGAGCACGCCGGCAACTGACGCACGCCGCCCGTCCGGTTACCGGAAGCCGAACCGCTTGCGCAGCACGACCAGCGCCACGAGGCTCAGCACGGCCGCAAACATCAGGTAGAAGCTCGGCGCGGTCTTCATCCCGGTCGCCTTGATCAGCCACGCGATGATGAACGGCCCGAAGCCGCCGAAGATCGTCACCGCGACGTTATACGCAAGCGACATCCCCGTCGTGCGCGTCTGCACCGGAAACACTTCGGACAGCAAACCCGGCAGCGCCGCGAAGTAGCCCGTCATCAGGAACGCGAGCAGCACCTGCAGCGCGATCAGCGTGCCGAAGCCCGGATGGGCGACCAGGTACGCGAATGCCGGGTAGATCAGCACGAGGATGCCGACGGCCGGCGCGATCATCACGCGTACGCGGCCGTAGGTGTCCGACCAGTGGCCGACGAGCGGCGCGAACCCCATCTGGATCACGCCGACCACGAGGATCGCCGCGAACGCAGCCGACGGCGCGAGGCCGAGCTGCTTCACGCCGTAGGTCGGCATGAACAGCACGAGATAGGTCGCGACGGTGCCGAGCACGACCACGCCCATCGCGGCGACGAGGCGCGCCTTGTGCGACGCGAACGTGTCGCGCAGCGGGTTCGCGGTGCCTTCCGCCGCGAGGAATTCGGGGGTCTCGTCGACCTTCGTGCGGATGTAGTACGCGACCGGCCCGAGCAGCAGGCCGAAGAAGAACGGCACGCGCCAGCCCCACGACGCCATCTGCGCGGCCGTGAGCTGCGCGTTCAGCACGGTGCCGAAGCCGGCGGCGAGCAGCGTCGTGAGCCCCTGGCTCGCGACCTGCCAGCTCGCGAAGAAGCCGCGCCGGCCCGGCACGTGCTCGGCGAGGAACGCGGTCGCGCTGCCGAACTCGCCGCCGGCCGAAAAGCCCTGCATCAGCCGCGCGGCGACGAGGATCACCGGCGCGGCGACGCCGATCGTCGCGTAGGTCGGCAGCACCGCGATGATCAGCGTGCCGCCCATCATCAGCAGGATCGACAGCGTGAGCGCGGCCTTGCGGCCCGCGCGGTCGGCGTACGCGCCGAGCACGATCGCGCCGAGCGGGCGCATGAAGAACGACACGCCGAACGTGCCGAGCGTGAGCAGCAGCGACACGGTGTCGTTGCCGGACGGGAAGAACAGCTTCGAGATCGTCACCGCGAAGAAGCCGTAGACGACGAGATCGAACCACTCGAGCGCATTGCCGATCGACGCGGCGACCACCGCGCGCCACACGCGCGGCGACGAAGCAATGGAACGGGACTGCGTGACGGCATGCATCGGCGATCTCCTTGTCGTTGTACGTTCTGTGCGAAGCGGCCGCGCGCGCCGTCGGCCTGCCCGGCACCGCGCACGGCGCTCGGCGCACGGCGCTCGGCGCTCGGCGCTCGGCGCTCGGGCGATTATAGGCGCGCAAAAAAATACCGCCGCGCCCCCTGACGGGAACGCGGCGGTCGGCTCGCGGCGGGCCGGCGCGAACGCCGGCCCGGCTGGCGGGCTTACTGCTGCTTGACGGCTTCGGCCGTGATCAGCAGCTTCGTCTTCATCTTGAAGCCGTACTGCTTGCCGTAGTCGAGGCCGAAATCGTCGCGGCTGAATTCGCCGACGGCGTCGACACCGCACACTTCACGCTTGAGCATCGGGTGCGGCATGCACTTGAACGAATCGATCTTCAGCGTGACCGGCTTCGTGACGCCATGCAGCGTCAGGTTGCCGACCACCGACACCGGCTTGTCGCCGTCGAACTTGATCGTGCCCTTGTAGTTCGCCTGCGGGAACTTGGACACGTCGAAGAACTCGGCCGTCTGCAGATGCTCGTCGAGCTTCGCGCTGCCGGTGTGGATCGACGCGATGTCGGTCGTCACGTCGACCGTACCCGTCTTCGCCGCGCGGTCGAGCGTCACGGAGCCGCTCGACTTGTCGAACTTGCCGCGCCAGACCGACAGGCCGCCGAAGTGGTCGGCCTCGAAGCTCGGGTACGTGTGGCTCGGATCGAACTGGTACGTTGCGCTATCGGCAAACGCCGAGAACGACAGCGATGCTGCCAGCGCGCCTGCGGCGATGATCAGTTGCTTTTTCAAACTTTTTCTCCTTGGAACGGCGCCGCGCCCGCGCGCGGCATTCGGGTGAGGCAACAGCCCGCCGCTTACTTGGTGGCGACGAGATGGAACTTGATCTGCACTTCGTCCGCGACGACCGACGTGTCCTTCCACTCGCCGGTGCCGACGTTGAACGCCGAGCGCTTGATCGGCAGTACGCCGTCGAAGGTCTGCGTCGCGCCGCTCTGCGTGACCGTGACGGGCACCGTGACGTTCTCGGACTTGCCCTTGATCGTCAGCTTGCCGGTCACGTTGTACTTGTTGCCGCCCGCCGGCGCGATCGCCGACGACACGAACGTGGCCTGCGGATACGCCTTCGCGTCGAACCAGTCCTTGCCGGCGACCTGGTCGTTGTACATCTTGTCGCCGAGGTCATAGCTCGCGACGTCGATCGTCATCTGGGCGCTGCCCTGCGCGGCTTTCGCCGGGTCGAACTTCACCTGCGCGGAAAACTTCTTGAACGCGCCTTCGGTCGGCACGTTCATCTGCTTCGACACGGCGGACACCTTGCTCTTCGCGAGATCGACATCGGCGAGCGCCGCGCCCGACGCGACAAGTGACACCGCGGCGAACGCGGTCAGCATGGAGCGGGAGAAAGACACTTTCATGGGATCCTTCATTTAGCAAAGGGAAGCATTCGCGACAGCAGGCCGTCGCGGTCCAACAACTGGTGCTTGAGCGCCGCGACCACGTGCAGCGAAACGAGCGCAAGCAGAATGTAATTCAATGACACGTGAAGCGTCTTGAAGGTTTCCTTCAGCACCGGATCGGGGTCGATCAGCCGCGGCAGCGGCACGATGCCGAGGTAGACGACCGGGATGTTCGACGCCGAGCTGTACAGGTAGCCCGTCACCGGAATCACGATCATCAGCACGTACAGCAGGATGTGCACGCCGTGCGACGCCGCACGCTGCCACGCGGGCGTACCGCCCGGCAGCGCCGGCGGCACGTGGGTCGCACGCCACAGCACGCGCGCGACGGCCAGCGCGAAGACCGTCACGCCGATCCACTTGTGCCACGAGAAGTACTTCAGCTTGGTCGGCGTGAAGCCCGGGATGTCGGTCATCACCCAGCCCAGCGCGAACGCGCAGACGATCAGCAGCGCGATCAGCCAGTGCAGCGCGATCGCCGTCTGCGTATAGCGTACCGGCCTGGCCGGCAGCGATTTCGATGCCATCTTGGATTCCTCAGTTCAGCGAACGGCCGCGCCGGCCATGCGTCCGACGCTTGTCAAGGGCGCCATGCTACCGCAACCTTTTGACGCGCGCGGACTCTGAAGACAGGCCCGCCAGCCGGCTGACAGCTTCCTGTCATGTTACCGATCGGTCACCGAACTGGCGATCGTTGACACACCGAAAAAGGCCTTTTGGTAAGATTGGCGCGGGTTCCGGCCCCGTCGACGCGTTCCCCGAGCCGTCGCAACACCGCCTTTTCCATGCAACGATACGACCTGATTGCCTGCCACGAATGCGACGCACTGTTGCATAAACCGCGCCTGAGGCGCCGCGAGATCGCGCGCTGTCCGCGCTGCGACGCGCTGCTCTATCGCAACAGCACCACGCAGATCGAGCGCATCACCGCGCTCGCGGTCGCGGCGCTCGTCACGTTCATCATCGCGCAGACGTTCCCGATCCTCGAAATGGACCTGAACGGCACGCGCGTGCAGACGACGCTGATCGGCGCGATCGACACGCTATGGCATCAGGACATGGCGGTCGTCGGCGTGATGGTGTTCTGCTCGACCGTGCTGTTCCCGCTCGTCGAGATGGCCGCGCTGCTTTACGTGCTGCTGCCGATCCGCCGCGGCGTCGTGCCGCCGGGCCTGAACCTCGTGCTGCGCACCATCCAGCTCGTGCGGCCGTGGGGGATGATCGAGGTGTTCATGCTCGGCATCGTGGTCACGATCGTGAAGATGGTGAGCCTCGCGCGCGTCGTGCCCGACGCGGCGCTGTTCGCGTTCGGCGCGCTCACGCTGATGATCGCCGTCGTGCTGATGTTCGACCCGCGCACGGTGTGGGACATCGCCGACGACCTGCGCGCCGGCCGCTCGCCCGCGGGGCCCGACACCGCGGCGCCGCTGCCGGACGCGCCCCGCCGATGACGACGCCGACCGCCGCCCGCGAGGGCTACGTCAGCTGCCACGCGTGCGGGCTCGTGCAGACGATCGACCAACCGCACGCGCATTGCGTGCGCTGCGGCAGCGCGCTGCACGTGCGCACGCCGAACAGCATCATGCGCACGTGGGCGCTGCTGCTCGCGGCCGCGATCCTGTATATCCCGGCGAACCTGCTGCCGATCATGCGCACGTCGTCGATTGTCGGCTCCCAGGAAGACACGATCATGAGCGGCGTCATCTATTTCTGGACGTCCGGCGACTGGCCGCTCGCGGTCGTCGTGTTCGTCGCGAGCATCCTCGTGCCGATGCTCAAGCTCTGCGTGCTGCTGATCCTCGTGATCAGCGCGCAGCGCCGCACCGCCTGGCGGCCGCTGCAGCGCACGCGCCTGTTCCGGATCGTCGAGCGCATCGGCCGCTGGTCGATGCTCGACATCTTCGTCGTGACGCTCACCGTCGCGCTCGTCCATTTTCGTTCGCTCGCCACCATCACGGCCGGCCCCGGCGCGCTCGCGTTCGGTTCCGTCGTGATCCTGACGATGCTCGCATCGATGCAGTTCGATCCCCGCCTGATCTGGGATCCAGTCGAAACCTCAGGGAATCACCATGAATAGTCCACAAGGCCCGCAGCACGACGCGCCCCGGCCGCCCGATCCGACGATCTCGACGAAAAGCGGCTGGCTGCCGTCGCTCGTCTGGCTCGTGCCGCTGATCGCCGCGCTGATCGGCATCGGCCTCGTGATCAAGTCCGTGCGCGAACGCGGCCCGGAAATCACGATCAGCTTCCACAGCGCCGAAGGGCTCGAGCCCGGCAAGACCCAGGTCAAGTACAAGGACGTCGAGATCGGCATGGTCAAGACGATCAAGCTGTCGAAGGACCTGTCGCGCGTGCTCGTCCACGTGCAGCTCAAGAAGGAAGCGGAGGACTTCGCGGTCAAGGGCTCGCGCTTCTGGATCGTGCGGCCGCGGGTCGGCGCGACCGGCGTGTCGGGGCTCGGCACGCTGCTGTCGGGCGCGTACATCGGCGTCGACGCCGGGCGCTCGGAGGATACGCTGACCGACTTCACGGGCCTCGAGTCACCGCCCGCCGTCACGGGCGACCAGAAAGGCACGCAGTACGTGCTGCGCGGCGATTCGCTCGGCTCGGTCGACATCGGCTCGCCGGTCTACTACCGCCGCGTGCAGGTCGGCCAGGTGGTCGGCTTCTCGCTCGACAAGGACGGCACGGGCGTCACGTTCAACGTGTTCGTCAATGCGCCGTACAACCAGTACGTCGGCGTGAATTCGCGCTGGTGGCAGGCGAGCGGCGTGGACCTGCGGCTCGACTCGAGCGGCCTGAAGCTGAACACGCAGTCGCTCGCGACGGTGATCCTCGGCGGCATCGCGTTCCAGACGCCGCCGAACCAGGGCTCCGGCGCGACGGCGCCGAACAACACGACGTTCCGCCTCGCAGCCGACGAGGGCGACGCGATGCGCGACCCGGACGGCCAGCCGCTGCAGGTCGTGATGAACTTCAACCAGTCGCTGCGCGGGCTCGCGGTCGGCGCGACGGTCGACTTCCGCGGCATCGTGCTCGGCGAAGTGACGAACATCGGCATCGACTTCGATCCGAAGACGAAGAACTTCCTGATGCCGGTGACGATGAACGTGTATCCGGAACGCCTCGGCCGCCGCTTCCGCGAAACGATCGAGAGCAAGGGCGAACCGGCCCGCCGCGAGATCGTCGAGCGGCTCGTCCAGCACGGGCTGCGCGGCCAGCTGCGCACCGGCAACCTGCTGACGAGCCAGCTGTACGTCGCGCTCGACTTCTTCCCGAAGGCGCCGGCCGTGAAGATCGACACGGCGCGCCAGCCGCTCGAGCTGCCGACCGTGCCGAACACGCTCGACGAGCTGCAGCTGCAGGTCGCCGACATCGCGAAGAAGCTCGACAAGGTGCCGTTCGACCAGATCGGCGCGAACCTGAATAGCGCGCTCGCGAACGCCGACAAGCTGTTCAAGCAGCTCGACACGCAGGTCGCGCCGGAAGCACGCGACACGCTGTCGGCCGCGAAGCAGACCTTCTCGACCGCCGAAGCGACGCTGCAGCAGGATTCGCCGCTGCAGTCCGACGTGCGCGGCGCGCTGAAGGAGCTCACACGCACGCTGCAGTCGCTGAACGCGCTCGCCGACTACCTCGAGCGTCACCCCGAATCGCTGCTCAAGGGCAAGCCAGGAGATCAACCATGACGACACGCGTGAACGGTTTCGCGAGCGGCGCGGCGGCGGCTGTCGCCGCCCTCGCGCTCGCCGCGTGCAGCTCGCCGCCCGCGCGGTTCTACACGCTCAGCCCGGCCGATGCCGCGGCGCCGCTGCGCACCGCGCCGGCCAACCCGGCGTTCCTGATCGAGGTGCCGTCCGTCGGCGTGCCCGAGCAGGTCGCGAAGAACCAGCTGGTCGTGCAGAAGAACGCCGCGCAGGTCGACGTGCTCGAGCAGGAACGCTGGGCGTCGCCGCCCGCCGACGAGATCCGCCGCGCGTTGTCGGACGATCTCGCCGCGCAGCTCGGCACGATCGACGTCGCGAATTCCGCGTACCCGCCCGGCGTGCCCGTGTATCGCATCAGCGTGAACGTGCAGCGCTTCGAATCGTGGCCGGCCAAGCGCGCGGCGATCGACGCCGTGTGGAGCGTGCGCTCGCTCGCCACGCAGGCCGTGATGACCTGCCGCACGAGCGTCGCGGAACCGGTCGCCGACGGCTACGACGCGCTCGTCGCCGGCCACCGGCGCGCGCTCGACGTGATTGCCACGCAAGCCGCGGCCGGCGTGCGCGCGATGGCCGCGCGCCGCGGCACTGCGGCTGCCGCGGCGCCCGCGGCCGGCAGCAAGACGGCCGCCGCGCCGGTCGTGTCGTGCCCGGCCAACCCGACGTCCGGCGGCGACGCCGGCGCGACGGGCAAGTCCGGCGCGTAAGCGGGCGGCGCGCAGGCGAGCGTTCGATGGCGTCTCGCCTGCGCGGTTTCGGGCGGCGTGATCGGGATCGTCGACGCGGCGCTGGCCGCCGTCGGCGTTGCGGCGCCGCCCGCCTCCCATCACGCTCATCGGCCAAACGGCCTCTTTGCATTGTTTGTCAAAGTCGGCCGGAACCGGCGCCATGCCATATGGTCGGCTTGCGTTTTCCGGCTCGATTGACGATCCTACGCACTTTCCGGCTCGCGCCGTTCGTCGTGCGTGCCAGCCAGCGGCGCCGGGCCGCGTTCGGCCCGACCGCCGTGCCTCCCGGCGCCCGCACGCGATCGGCGTGCACCGCAGCGGGGCAGCCGCATCGCGGGTCGCCGCGCATCGTCCGGCAACCGGCCCCGTCTCACCCGTTCTCCCCGGCGCCGCGCCGTTTCCCCGGCCGGCATCCCGAACCCGCCCGTCGAGGGCTTTCGTTATTCCGTTTATGTTTCGTTCCCTGACGACCCTGATCAAGAAGTGGCGCGCGTCGCGCAATGCCGGTCACCAGCTCGATGCGCTGCTCGCGCACGCCGACGCCGATGCGTCGTACGCCGAGCGCAGCGAATGGCTGATCGAGCTCGCGCACTGGCTGCGCCGCACCGGCACGATGCAGGCCGCGCAGGACGCGCCGGCCGATCGCGACGCCGATGTGCGCGCGTATCCGGCCCATGCGCGGCTGCGCTACCTGTTCCACGTGCTCGATCGCAATCCCGCGTGGAAAACCCACGCCGCGCGCATCCTGCGCGGCATCCTGCGCGAGTGCGACGGCATCTCGCTCCTGTGCGACGCCGGCATGCCCGTGCACTCGGGCTTCTTCGGCGCGCTGTTCGAGCGGATCGACTCGTCGCTGATCCCGCCCGCGCCGAACCGCCGCGAGCTGTCCGCGCTGTTCACGCTGATGTTCCCGACGCCGGAAGACGCGCAATGGATCGACGCGCTGCCCGACGATCTCCTCACGCGCCTCGCCGAGCTGATCTCGTTCGACGTCACCGATGAAGAGCGCCACGAGCCGGGCTCGTTCTCGCGCGACCTGCTGGCCGCGCTGCACAACCTGACCTGCCAGATCAGCTCGACCGGCCTGTCGCAGACGGTGCGCAGCCGGCTCTCCGACGACGATGCACGCAAGCCGCTCGAAACGCAGCCGTTCTACCGCCTCACGCGCGCGATGCTCGCGGTCGAGACCGCGCACGCGGCCGTCGAGGACGGCGGCGACCCGAGCAAATTGCTGCACGAGGTGAACTACCTGCGCGTGCTGCTCGACGAATGCCGGATCGCCGTCGACGAGGTGTTCTCGCACCTGTACCGCAACGGCGTGTCGGTCGACATCGTGTTCCAGGTCGAACGGATGCGCATGCGCATCGTGCGCGCCGAGATGCTGCTGAACGCGTGGATGGCGCGCGACGACCTGCACGGGATGGCGCACCTGACGGCCGAGCTCGTCGACGCGAACCACAACAGCCAGAGCGTGTCGCACCTCGTGCGCAGCAACTTCTCGCTGTTCGCGCGCAAGCTCGTCGAGACCAACGCGGACACCGGCGAGCACTACATCTCGCGCGGCCGCGCCGAGTACCTGAAGATGCTGCGGATGGCCGCGGGCGGCGGCCTCGTCACGGTCGTGACCGTGTGCGTGAAGTTCGCGATCACGGGCGCGCACCTGCAGTCGATGCTCGAAGGGCTGCTCGCGGGCGTCAACTACGCGGCCAGCTTCATGCTGATGCACTTCCTGCACTTCACGCTCGCGACCAAGCAGCCCGCGATGACCGCGCCGACCCTCGCGCGCGAGCTCGACGACACCGGCCACGAGGAAGGCGTGAAGGCGTTCGTCGCGTCGGTGATCGCGCTGATCCGCACGCAGGCCGCCGCGATTTCCGGCAACGTGCTCGTCGTGCTGCCCGTGTGCCTGCTGGTGCAGCTGTTCGCGGGCAACGTGATGCACGCGAACCTGATCTCGCCGGAGAAGGCGCACGCGACCCTGCATTCGTTCTCGCTGCTCGGCCCGACGCCGCTCTACGCGGCGCTGACCGGCGTGCTGCTGTGGGCGTCGAGCCTGCTCGCGGGCTGGGCCGACAACTGGTTCGTGCTGCACCGGGTCGGCGACGCGCTCACGTACAACCGCCGGCTGCGCCTCACGCTCGGTACGGCCGGTGCCGCGAAGCTCGCGCACTTCTGCCGGTCGAACGTGGCCGGCGTGGTCGCGAACGTCGGCCTCGGCCTGATGCTCGGCCTCGTTCCGGCGATCGTCACCGTGTTCATGTTCCCGTTCGAGGTGCGGCACGTGACGCTGTCGGCCGGCTCGATCGGCGTCGCGCTCGGCGTGCTGGGCAAGGATGCACTCGGCACGCCCGAGCTGTGGTGGGCCGGCGCCGGCGTACTCAGCATGGCGATCCTCAACGTGCTCGTGAGCTTCGCGCTCGCGTTCACGATGGCCGTGCGCTCGCGCAGCCTGCGCCGGACCAAGGTGCGCGCGCTCGTCGCCGCGATCGTCCGCACGGTGCTGTCGAACCCGCTCGCGCTGTTCTGGCCGGGCAGCGGCCAGGCCGCGCGCGCCGGCCAGCCGGGCTCGCACTGAGCCTGCGGCGGCATGGCGGTGCCCGTCCGGGCGCCGCCGCGCGGCCTGCCGGCACGCCTGCGCGGCGCCCCGGCCCGCGCCGCGGCACCGAAAGGCGACGCAACGCCGGCCCCGGCCGCCCGCGCCGCGTACAATAGTGGACTTTTGCACGTCCTCACCCGCCTTATGTCCTCGCCCACCCTGTACGAATTCTTCGCCCCCTGCCCGCGCGGCCTCGAAGCGGCGCTTGCCGCCGAGCTGGCCGAAATCGCCGGCCGCCACCTGAACGGCGCGCCGTTCACCGCGGGCGCGCAGGTGCCGGGCGGCGTCCATTTCAGCGGCGGCTGGGCCGCCGGCATGGCCGCGAACCTCCATTCGCGGATCGCGAGCCGGATCCTGCTGAAGATCGCGCACGGCCCGTACCGCAACGAACAGGACGTCTACGCGCTCGCGCTCGAGCAGCCGTGGGAACGCTGGTTCGCGTCGACGCAAACACTGCGCATCGACATCACCGCGATCAAGTCGCCGCTGAAAAGCCTCGAATTCACGACGCTGCGCGTGAAGGATGCGATCTGCGACCGGATGCGCGAGAAAACCGGCTCGCGCCCGAGCATCGACACCGGTGCGCCGGACGTGCGCGTATTCGCGTTCCTGACCGTCAACGAGTGCACGCTGTACCTCGACACGTCGGGCGAGCCGCTGTTCAAGCGCGGCTGGCGTCTCGACAAGGGCGCGGCGCCGCTGCGCGAAAACCTCGCGGCCGGCATCCTGCGCCTGACGGGCTGGACGCCCGGCACGGCGCTGTACGACCCGATGTGCGGCAGCGGCACGTTCCTCGCGGAAGCCGCGCAGATCGCGCTCGGCGTGGCGCCGGGCGTCGAGCGCCGGTTCGGCTTCGAGAAACTCAAGCAGTACGACATCACCGCATGGCAGGGGCTGAAGGTCCCGGCGCTGGACGCGAAGCGCGCGGCGCGCGGCAAACGCGGCGAAGCGCTCGGCGTGTACGGCAGTGACATCTCCGGCGACATGCTCGAGAAGGCGCGCGCGAACCTCGAGCGCGCAGGCGTGCCGTCGGTATGGCTCAAGCAGGTCGACGCGCGCGGGATGACGCCGCCGTGCGACGGCCCGGGCATCATCCTCGCGAACCCGCCGTACGGCGAGCGGATCGAAGTGCGCGGCCGCAGCGCGCGCGGCGAGGTGCGCGAGACGGGCCGCAACCGCGGCAACGACGACGCCTTCCGCCGCACCCACACCGACGCACCGGACAGCGAGTTCTTCAACGCGCTCGGCGATGCGCTGAAGCAGCGCTTCACCGGCTGGCAGGCGTTCCTGCTGACGTCCGACCGTTCGCTGCCGGGCCAGCTGCGGCTGCGCGAATCGGCGAAGACGCCGCTGTTCAACGGCGCGCTCGAATGCCGGCTGTTTCGCTTCGACCTGATCGCCGGCAGCGTGAAGGCGCGCCCGGCCACGCCGGAAGGCGACGCGTAACCTGCATCATGATCGCCACGGGGCCGCCGGTGCGGCCCCGCTGCGGCACCCGGAGCGCCGCCGTTACCGCACCCGCGGCAACGGCGGCGTTTCGTTTCAGTGCTTCGAGCACGCCCAGCGCCCCATCGTGAACGGCAGCGCCTGCCCCGTCTCGAGCAGCGTCTTGAGGCTCGACAGCACGACCGGCCAGCCACCGCGAATCCCGCGATCCATCTCCGAGCCCGGCACCAGCCCGTCGTGCGTGACGGTCAGCTTCACGACGCCCTCGTGCGGCTCGACGAGATAGGTCACGCGCGACGTCTCCGCCTCCCCAGACGGCGTACGCCACGTGACGACCAGCCGGTGCGGCGGATCGTTCTCGACCACTTCGCCGACGATGTCGACCCGCGATGGATCGTCGTAGTCCTGATGTTCCCAGCGCGAGCCCGGCCGCCAGTCGGGCGACGCGTTGCGGTGCCGCACCCAGTAGTCCTTCGTCAGCTCGGCGTTGGTGAGCGCATCGAACACACGCTCGGGCGTCGATGCAATGAACGTCACGTACACAAGGGCGGGATTACTCATCGTTGCCTCCAGATTCGCCGGCCGCTTCCAGCCCGCGCTTGAGGTCCGCCAGCGCCTGCAGCCGCTGACGCTCGAACTTGCCGATCCAGCGTTCCGCGATGTCGTGGATCGGCACCGGATTCAGGTAATGCAGCTTCTCCCTGCCGCGCCACGTCGTCGCGACGAGATTCGCGGCCTCGAGCAGCGCGAGATGCTTGCTCACCGCCTGCCGGCTCATCGCGAGCCCGTCGCACAGCTCGGACAGGGTCTGTCCGCTTTTCGCGTGCAGCAAATCAAGCAACTGGCGGCGCGTGGCGTCGGCCAGCGCCTTGAAGACGAGATCCATGCCACTCCCGGGTCAATGACCTTATTATGCAACCAAACAGTTGCATGTCAAGGGTGACAACTCTACTGACAATACGGTGTCAGCAGGCCGCGATCACACTGCAATCCGGGCGCAATGCAACGCTGGTTTCCGCACCGAACCCGAACAACAAACAACGCAACAAGGAGCTCGTCATGACGTCCGCAACTGCCAATGCCACCCTGGAGCGCGCGATCGCGTGGTTCGACATTCCGTCCCTCGATTTCGACCGGGCGATCCGCTTTTACGAAACCGTGCTGCAGACGACGCTGCAGCGCGCGGTCATCGGCGGCGTGCCGATGGCCACGTTCGACCGCGACGCATCGAGCACGGGCGGCAGCATCGTGTTCGATCCGCAGCAGATGAAGCCGAGCGCGAACGGCGTGCTCGTCTACCTGAACGCCGGCGAATCGGTCGTCGCGGCGCTCGAACGCGCGAAGCGCGCGGGCGGCGTCGTGCAGGGCTCGGTCGTCGAGCTGCCGAACAACTACGGCTACGTCGGCTACCTGATCGACACCGAAGGCAACCGCGTCGGCCTGCACGCGCCGAAATGCCACTGAGCGCAGCGGCCGTCGGACCCGCGCGGCGCTATCATCGCGAAGTCCCCACTGCCGTTGGAATCGAGGTGCCGTCATGACGCGCCGTGCCGACCGCCTGTTCCAGATCGCCGAGCTGCTGCGCGGGCGTCGTCTCACGACCGCGCAGCAGTTGGCCGACTGGCTGTCGGTGTCGCCGCGCACCGTCTATCGCGATGTGCGCGACCTGCAACTGTCAGGGGTGCCGATCGAAGGCGAAGCCGGCATCGGCTACCGGCTGAACCGCAACGCGAGCCTGCCGCCGCTCACGTTCACGGCCGAGGAACTCGCGGCGCTCGCCACCGGCGCACGCATGCTCGAAACCTGGGGCGGTGCGCGCTTCGCGAGCGGCGCGCGCTCGGCGCTCGCGAAGATCGCATCGGCGATGCCGGCCGACAAGCGCACGGCGCTCGACCGCCTGCCCGTGTTCGCGCCGTCGTTCCACATCGACGAGACGTTTTGCGCGAAGGTCGACGCGATCCACCAGGCCATCGACACGCGCCACGTCGTCAGCTTCGGCTACCGCGACCGGCTCGGCGCGCATTCGCAACGCCGCGTGTGGCCGCTCGGGCTCGTCTACTGGGGCGGGCGCTGGACGATCGGCGCATGGTGCGAGCTGCGCGAGGATTTCCGCACCTTCGACATCGCGCGGATGGGCGACATCGTCGTGCACGAGCAGTTTCCGGACATGGAAGGGCGGCGGATCGCCGACTACATGCGAATCGCGGAAGCGCCGATGCGCTGACGCGGCACGACGGCGAGTGCGCGGCGCGCCGCCGCCGCTGTCCATGTTCCGGGCCGCCAAGCGGCGCCCGGCCCACCCTACCCGCCGAACACCACCGTCCGCTTCGGCCGCTCGTCGACGTGCAGCGAGAACACGTCGGGCCGCGCGTAATGCCCGACCACGTCGAAGTCATAGCGCGCCCGCACGAGTTCGTCGGTATCGATGCGCGCGGTCACGAGCCCGGCTTCGCCGATCAGCGGCTCCGTCAGCAGGTCGCCGAGCGGCCCGACGATCACGCTGCCGCCACGGATCAGCGGCCGCTCCGGATCCCAGCCCGGCACGTCGATGCCGAGCGCGCGCGGCGACGGCTGCACCTGGCACGCACTGACGACGAAGCAGCGCCCCTCGTGCGCGATATGCCGCATCGAGCTCTGCCAGACGTCGCGCTCGTCGACGGTCGGCGCACACCAGATCTGCACGCCCTTCGCGTACATCGCGCAGCGCAGCAGCGGCATGTGGTTCTCCCAGCAGATCGCGGCGCCCGCGCGGCCCGCGGCCGTGTCGACGACGGGCAGCGTCGAGCCGTCGCCCTGCCCCCAGATCAGCCGCTCGGTGCCGGTCGGCATCAGCTTGCGGTGCTTCGCGACGAGCCCGTCGCGCGGATCGAAGAACAGCGCCGTGCAGTACAGCGTGCTGCCGCCGCGCTCGATCACGCCGACCACGAGGCTCGCGCCCGTGCGCTGCGACAGCGCGGCCAGCTCGTCGGTTTCCGGCCCCGGCACGTCGATCGCCTGCGCGGCATAGCGCGCATACGCGTCGCGGCCTTCGGGCAGCCGGTAGCCGAGCCGCGTGCCGAAGATCTCGCCTTTCGGATAGCCGCCGAGCACGGCCTCGGGCAACACGACGAGCGACGCGCCGCTGTCGCGGATCGCGGTTTCGTAGCCGAGGATCGTGTCGAGCGTGGCGCGCGTGCCGGCGGGCGATGCGCCGATCTGCAGCGCGGCGATGACTGACGTGGACATGAAGGCGTCTCCGGTGAATGGGGTAACGCCATCTTTATCGATAAGATGTCATCGATCAAATCGATAGAACGATAAGTGTCATGAATGCAGATGATATCGCCGGCCTCGACCTGAACCTGCTGAAAGTGTTCGAGGCGCTGTACGAGGAAGGCGGCGCGAGCCGCGCGGCGCTGCGGCTCGGCCTCACGCAGTCGGCGGTCAGCGCGGCGCTCGCGCGGCTGCGCGTGATCTATGGCGATCCGCTGTTCGCGCGCACCGGCCGCGGGCTCGCGCCGACGCCGCGCGCGGACGAACTGAAGCCGATCCTGTCCGACGCGCTCGACCGCTGTCGCGAAAGCCTCGCGATCGCGGCCGACGGTGGCGACCGCATCGGCCGCACGATCTCGATCGGACTGTCGGACGACTTCGAGATCGCGCTCGGCCGCGCGCTGATCGACGCCGTCGCGCGGGAAGCCGCCGGCATCCGGCTGATCTTCCGGCAGACGCACAGCGGCATCGCCGGCGACGCACTGCTGCGGCACGGCGTCGACCTCGCGATCGCGTCGGGCGGCTTCTCGGCGAACGGGCTCAGCCGGCGCGCGGTCGCGACGGGCGGCTATGCGTGCCTGATCGACCCGGCCGCCAGCCCGAGGCCGCCGCGCACCCTCACGCTCGCCGATTTCCTGCGGCGCGACCACCTGCTCGTGTCGTCGGGCGGCGTGATCGGGATCGTCGACGAAGCGCTGGCCACGCTCGGCCACAAGCGGCGCGTCGCGGCGTCGACCACGCATTTCGCCGCGCTGCCGTACCTGCTCGCCGGCTCCGACGCGGTCGCGACGATTCCCGCGCACGCGGCGCGCGCGATCGCGCAATCCACCCCGCTGCGCGCGCTCGCGTGCCCGGTCGACTTGCCGCACTACCCGGTCGAAATCGGCTGGCGCACGAGCACGCAGCGCGACCCGGCGATCGTGCGCGTACGCGACACGATCGCCGCGTGCGTCGCCCATCTCGTCGCGCCATGAACAAGGCCCGACTGACTTGCGCCAGTCGGGCCTGCCCGGTCACGCTGCCCATGAATCGAAGCAGGCAGCCGCGTCACCCGCGCGTGCGTCATTCGACCGACTTCACCATGTCCTCGATGACCTTCTTCGCATCGCCGAACACCATCATCGTCTTGTCCATGTAGAACAGGTCGTTGTCGAGCCCCGCGTAGCCGGCCGCCATCGAGCGCTTGTTGACGATCACCGTGCGCGCCTTGTACGCCTCGATGATCGGCATCCCCGCGATCGGCGACGCCGGATCGTTCTTCGCGGCCGGGTTCACGACGTCGTTCGCGCCGAGCACCAGCACGACGTCGACCTGACCGAATTCGCCGTTGATGTCCTCCATCTCGTGCACGATCTCGTACGGCACTTCCGCTTCCGCGAGCAGCACGTTCATGTGCCCGGGCATGCGCCCCGCGACCGGATGGATCGCGTACTTCACGTCGATGCCCTTGTCGACCAGCTTGTCGGTCAACTCCTTCAGCGCGTGCTGCGCACGGGCCACGGCCAGCCCGTAGCCCGGCACGATCACGACCGTCTCCGCGTTGCCGAGCATGAACGACGCGTCTTCGGCCGAGCCCGACTTCACCGGCCGCTGCTCCTTCGAACCTGCCGCGCCACCCACCGCCTCGCCGCCGAAGCCACCGAGGATCACGTTGAAGAACGAGCGGTTCATCGCGTGGCACATGATGTACGACAGGATCGCGCCCGACGAGCCGACGAGCGACCCGGCGATGATCAGCATCGCGTTGTTCAGCGAGAAGCCGATGCCGGCCGCGGCCCACCCCGAGTACGAGTTCAGCATCGACACGACCACCGGCATGTCCGCGCCGCCGATCGGGATGATGATCAGCACGCCGAGCGCGAACGCGATCGCCGTCATGATGATGAACGGCAGCCACGACTGCGTGATGAAGAACAGGATGCCGAAGCCGAGCATCGCGAGCGCGAACATCAGGTTGAGCAGGTGCTGGCCCGCATACACGACCGGCGCGCCCTGGAACAGCCGGAACTTGTATTTGCCCGACAGCTTGCCGAACGCGATCACCGAACCGGAGAACGTGATCGCGCCGACGACCGTGCCGATGAACAGCTCGACGCGGTTGCCGTACGGGATGAAGTTCGACGACACCGCATCCTGCGGCACGAGCCCGAACGCTTCCGGCTCCGACACCACCGCATACGCGATGCACACGGCCGCGAGACCGATCAGCGAGTGCATCGCCGCGACGAGCTCCGGCATCTTCGTCATCTCGACGCGCGCGGCGACGAACGCCCCCACGCCGCCGCCGACGATCAGCGCGCCGAGCACCAGCGCGATGCCGAGCGGCAGGTTCGCACCGAGCCACTCGGCCTGCTTGACGATCAGCGCGACCGTCGTGAGGATCGCGATGGCCATCCCGGCCATCCCGAACAGGTTGCCGCGCCGCGCGCTCTTCGGGTTCGACAGGCCCTTCAACGCCTGGATGAAGCACACCGATGCGACGAGATACAGCAGCGTGACGACGTTCATGCTCATCGCGCGCCCTCCTTGCCGCCGTCGGCCTGTTTCGGCGCCTTCTTGCGGAACATCTCGAGCATTCGCCTCGTCACGAGGAAGCCGCCGAACACGTTGACGGCCGCGAGCGCGACCGCGAGCGTGCCGAAGATCTTGCCGGTCGTACCGACGGTGAGCGCCGCCGCCAGCATCGCGCCGACGATGACGATCGCCGAGATCGCGTTGGTCACGGCCATCAGCGGTGTATGCAGCGCCGGCGTGACGTTCCATACCACGTGGTAGCCGACGTACACGGCCAGCACGAAGATGATCACGTTGATCACCGTGTGATTGATGACTTCCATGGTCGCCTTCTCCCCGGTTACTTGCGCGCGACTTCGCCGTCGCGGCACAGGAGCGTCGCGGCGACGATGTCGTCGGTCAGGTCGATGTGCAGCGTGCCGTCCTTCGTGACGATCAGCTTCATGAAGTCGAGCAGGTTGCGCGCATACAGCGCCGACGCGTCCGCCGCGACCATCGACGCGAGATTCGTGTAGCCCGCGATCGTCACGCCGTCGTGCACGATCACCTGGTCGGCGACCGTCAGCGGACAGTTGCCGCTCTTGCGGCCGTCGAATTCCGGACCGCGGCCGGCCGCGAGATCGACGAGCACCGAGCCCGGCTTCATCGACTGCACGGTTTCAACGGAGATCAAGGTCGGCGCCGGGCGCCCGGGAATCAGCGCGGTGGTGATCACGATGTCGGCCTGCTTCGCCCGCTCATGCACCAGCGCGGCCTGGCGGCCGAGCCACGACGGCGGCATCGGGCGCGCATAGCCGCCCACGCCCTGCGCCGCGTCGCGCTCTTCGTCGGTTTCGTACGGGACGTCGAGGAATTTCGCGCCGAGCGACTCGATCTGCTCCTTCACGGCCGGCCGCACATCGGACGCCTCGATCACCGCGCCGAGGCGCTTCGCGGTCGCGATCGCCTGCAGGCCCGCGACGCCCGCGCCGAGAATCAGCACGCGCGCGGCCTTCACGGTGCCCGCGGCCGTCATCAGCATCGGAAAGAAGCGCGGATACAGCGCGGCGGCCACCAGCACGGCCTTGTAGCCCGCGATGTTCGCCTGCGATGACAGCACGTCGAGGCTCTGCGCGCGCGTCGTGCGCGGCGCGGCTTCGAGCGCGAAGGCCGTCACGCCGGCCGCGGCGAGCTTCGCCGCCTGCTCGCCGTCGAACGGCTCGAGCATGCCGACCAGCACCGAGCCGCGCTTGAGCAACGGCAGTTCGGCGTCGGTGGGCGCCTGGACCTTCAGCACGATGTCGACATCGAAAGCGGCCGGCTGGCCGGTCAGTTCGGCACCCGCGGCCACATAGGCGTCGTCGGGATAACTCGCGGCGATGCCGGCCCCTTTCGCGATGCTGACCCGATGCCCGGCCGCCGCGTATTTCTTCACGGTTTCCGGCGTCGCAGCCACACGCGCCTCGTTCGCCCGCGTTTCGGCAGGTACGCCAATATGCATCGTCGGTCCCTCCGTCATCGTCAGTGTTTCGTTTCCTGCGTTTTCTACTGCGCAACGAGCCGGCAGGCTGACTACCGGCTCACGAGCGACGACACTCACCTTCCACTTTAGGCGAAAGCGAGGGCCGTACCAGCAGCTCCGCACGGTCGTGCCTGATGGCGCGCCAGCCCGGCCGGCTTCGCCGCGCACCGGCAGGACAGACGAATGACGAGGGTCAGATTCGTTTAGCGTGGCGACCGGCAGCGTTCGGGCGCAACCGGTAAAATGCCGAACCATGAAACCCGAAATCTGGACCCCGCATGTGACGGTCGCCGCGCTCGTCGAGCACGCCGGCCGCTTTCTCATGATCGAGGAAGAAACCTCGTCGGGCCTGCGCATCAACCAGCCGGCAGGCCACCTCGAAGCCGGCGAAACGCTGGCCGACGCCGTGATCCGCGAAACGCTCGAGGAAACCGCGCACCCGTTCACGCCCGACGCGCTCGTCGGCGTCTATCTCGCGCATTACGACCGCCCCGGCAACGCCGGCGCGACCTACCTGCGCTTCACGTTCTGCGGCACGGCCAGCGAGCCGATCGCGGGCCACGCGCTCGACGACGGCATCGTCCGCACGCTGTGGATGACCGCCGACGAGCTGCGCGCGTGCGGCGAGCGCCATCGCTCGCCGGCGGTGATGCGCTGCGTCGACGATTACCTCGCCGGGCGGCGCATTCCGCTCGATTTCGTGCACACGCATTCGGTCGCGCCGCGCCCCGAAGCATTCGAACGTCAGGCGGTCAACAAATGAGCAAGCGCCGTGTAGTGGTGGGCATGTCGGGCGGCGTCGATTCGTCGGTGACCGCGTGGCTGCTGAAGGAACAGGGTTACGACGTGGTCGGCCTGTTCATGAAGAACTGGGAAGACGACGACGACGGCGAATACTGCTCGACGCGCCAGGACTGGATCGACGTCGTGTCGGTGGCCGACCTGATCGGCATCGACGTGGAAGCCGTCAACTTCGCGGCCGAATACAAGGACCGCGTGTTCGCCGAGTTCCTGCGCGAATACTCGGCCGGCCGCACGCCGAATCCCGACGTGCTGTGCAACGCCGAGATCAAGTTCAAGGCGTTCCTCGATCACGCGATGTCGCTCGACGCGGAAATGATCGCGACCGGCCACTATGCGCGTGTGCGCGAGCGTGACGGGCGTTTCGAACTGTTGAAGGCCTTCGATCATACGAAAGACCAGTCGTACTTCCTGCACCGGCTGAACCAGGCGCAACTGTCGAAGACGATGTTCCCGCTCGGCGAGATCCCGAAGACGAAGGTACGCGAGATCGCCGCGCAGATCGGGCTGCCGAACGCGAAGAAGAAGGATTCGACCGGCATCTGCTTCATCGGCGAACGGCCGTTCCGCGATTTCCTGAACCGCTATCTGCCGACCAAACCCGGCCCGATGAAAACGCCGGACGGCAAGGTCGTCGGCGAGCACATCGGCCTCGCGTTCTACACGTTCGGCCAGCGCAAGGGTATCGGCCTCGGCGGCAGCAAGACCGGCAACGGCGATCCGTGGTTCGTCGCCGCGAAGGACATCGCGTCGAACACGCTGTACGTCGTGCAGGGCCACGATCATCCGTGGCTGCTGGCGCGCGAGCTGGTCGCGGGCAACGTGAGCTGGGTCGCCGGCGAACCGCCGGCCGAAGGTTTCGCGTGCGGTGCGAAGACGCGCTACCGGCAGGCCGATGCGGCGTGCGCATTCGGTGCCGCCACGCCCGGCCCCGCAGGCGAAGCACGCTTCTCGCTCGCGTTCGACGACGCGCAGTGGGCCGTCACGCCCGGCCAGTCGGCCGTGCTGTACGACGGCGAGATCTGCCTCGGCGGCGGGATCATCGAATCCGCGCTGTCCGGCAACACGCAGGCGAACGACGCGCCCGCCCTCGCGCTCGCCCGCTGACGCGGCGGCGCCGCGCAAGCGGCAGCCGGCCGGAAGCGGCCGCGCCACTCACCGCATGTTCCGCACCGACGCGTCGTAGCGCTCGCGCGCCGCGTCCAGCTCGGGAAAATGGCGCTCGGCCCAGCGGTCGAGCGCCACGAGCGTCTCCACGAGCGACCCCGCCACCGCCGTCAACCGGTACTCGACGTGTGCGCGCCGCACAGCCACCGCGATGCGTTCGATCAGCCCGTTGCGCTCCAGCTCGCGCAGCGTCTGCGTCAACACCTTCTGGGAAATCCCGCCGATACGCCGCAGCAGTTCGCCGTTACGCAGCGGCCGCTCGGCCAGCGCGGGCAAGATCAGCAGCGACCACTTGCCGGCGACCAGCGCCAGCGCGTCGCGCGCCGAGCAGTCCGCCGCATAGACGTCGCCGGGAAATGCCATGGTTACCTCCGGGTGCGTGATTGCGCGGCCCCATCGCCGCCGGCCATCATCGTCGCACACTCCCGGAGCCCGCCATGCATGCGCTGATCGTCGTCGCCCATCCCGAACCGCAGTCGTTCAACGCCACCCTCGCCGGCGCGGCCGCCGATGCCTGGCGCACCGGCGGCCATACCGCGACGGTCGCGAACCTGTACGCAGACGCGTTCGACCCGTGCGAAGCGCCGCACCATTACGCAGACCGGCTCGACACCGCCCGCTTCGACACGCAGCGCGAGCAGCGCCATCACTGGGAACGCGGCACGCTCCCGCCCGAGATCGCGCATCAGGTCGACCAGCTGACGCAGGCCGACGCGCTGATCCTGCAGTTCCCGCTGTGGTGGTTCGGCGCGCCCGCGATCCTGAAGGGCTGGATGGATCGCGTGTTCGTCTACGGCGGCCTCTACAGCAGCCGGCAGCGCCACGATCGCGGCGTACTGCACGGGCGGCGCGCGCTGCTGAGCGTCACGACCGGCTCGTCGGCCGCCGCCTGCGCGCCCGACGGCCGCGAAGGCGACACCCGCCTGCTGCTGTGGCCAATCATGTACGCGCTGCGCTACGTCGGCTTCGACGTGCTCGAACCTCACCTGATCCACGACGTCCGCGGCGGCCTCGCGGGCGCCGCCGCTCGGCGGCAGGACACGCGCCTCGCGCACAGTCTCGCCGGCTACCGCGCGCGGCTGCGCGACTGGCAAGCATGGCCGCGGGTGCCGTTCAACCGCGACGAAGACTTCGACGACGACGCCCGGCTGAAGCCCGGCAGCCCGGCGTACAGCCCGTTCATCCGCCCGACCGGCGCGGGTGGCTAGGCCCCGACTCGGCAACGCGAGCTTCGCGACACCCGTAGTAGACTCTCGACCATCGTGGGCGCCGGCAGCGGCGGGTACGGCACGGGCAGCATGCCCGCCGGGCCCGCGCGATGCCTCGGGCGCCGACCTGCCGGCCGCCGCGCGATCCTGGCGACGTGACGGCCATCCAGACAATGACGATGGAGTCCCCATGTTTTCCCGACGCTATATCGCGATGTGGTGCGCGGTCCTGCTGTTCGTGGCCGTCGCGGCGCTCGCCGCGCGGCACACGATCGCCTGGCTGTGGCTGCTGATCCCGGCCGCCCTCGTCGCGCTCGGCCTGTACGACCTGAAACAGGACCGCCACGCGATCCTGCGCAACTACCCGCTCTGGGGCCACTTCCGCTTCCTGTTCGAATTCATCCGACCTGAAATCCGCCAGTATTTCGTCGAGGACGACACCGACGAAAAGCCGTTCTCGCGTGCGCAGCGCAGCCTCGTCTACCAGCGCGCGAAGAACGTCGCCGACAACCGCCCGTACGGCACCGAGCTGAACGTGAAGGCCGTCGCGCACGAATGGATCAGCCACTCGCTCGCGCCGACGAAGCTGCCGAACCACGATTTCCGCATCCGCGTCGGCGCGAACCGCGCGCAACCGTATGACATTTCGATCTTCAACATCTCGGCGATGAGCTTCGGCTCGCTGTCCGCGAACGCGATCCGCTCGCTGAACCTCGGCGCGAAGAAAGGCGGTTTCGCGCACGACACCGGCGAAGGCTCGCTGTCGAAGTACCACCGCGAAAACGGCGGCGACATCATCTGGGAAATCGCGTCCGGCTACTTCGGCTGCCGCAACGACGACGGTACCTTCAACCCCGACAAGTTCGCGAAGCAGGCCGCCGATCCGCAGGTCAAGATGATCGAGGTGAAGCTGTCGCAGGGCGCGAAGCCCGGCCACGGCGGCGTGCTGCCGGCCGCGAAGATCACGCCGGAAATCGCCGAGACGCGCGGCGTGCCGATGGGCAAGGACTGCATCTCGCCCGCGACGCACTCGGAGTTCTCGACGCCGCGCGGGCTGCTCGAATTCGTCGAACGGCTGCGCACGCTGTCGGGCGGCAAGCCGACCGGCTTCAAGCTGTGCATCGGCCATCCGTGGGAATTCTTCGGGATTGCGAAGGCGATGCTCGAGACCGGCATCGTGCCGGACTTCATCGTCGTCGACGGCGCGGAAGGCGGCACGGGCGCGGCGCCGCTCGAATTCACCGATCACGTCGGCGTGCCGCTGCAGGAAGGGCTGCTGCTCGTGCACAACACGCTCGTCGGGATCGGCGTGCGCGATCGCGTGAAGCTCGGCGCGAGCGGCAAGATCATCACCGCGTTCGACATCGCGCGTACGCTCGCGATCGGCGCGGACTGGGTGAACTCGGCGCGCGGCTTCATGTTCGCGGTCGGCTGTATCCAGGCGCAGCACTGCCACACCGATCGCTGCCCGACCGGCGTCGCGACGCAAGACCCGGTGCGCCAGCGCGCGCTCGTCGTGCCCGACAAGGCCGAGCGCGTGTACAACTTCCACCGCAATACGCTGCATGCGTTGCAGGAACTCGTGCAGGCGGCCGGCCTCGCGCACCCGTCCGAGCTGCGCGCGCATCACATCGTGCAGCGGGTCGCGCCGCACGAAGTGCGGCTGATGTCGCAGTTGCTGAAGTACCTGAAACCCGGTGCGCTGCTCGACGGCCAGACCTGCGGCTTCTCGCTGTACGACAAGTGGTGGCCGATTGCGCGCAGCGATTCGTTCACGCTCGGCGAGGCCGTGTACGCATCGATCGAATGACGCGGGCGACCGCCCCCGCCGCGGGGCGGCCCGGCAAAAAGAAAAGCGCCCCGCGGGGCGCTTTTCTTTCGTCTGCCGAATGCGTGAAACGCGTGAATGCGTCGCGTGCGGCTCAGGTCTGCGGCAGCGTGTCGGCGAACGACGGCCGCTGCAGCAGCTTCGCGAAGTGCTTGTCGAGGTTCGGATGGCGATCGCGCCAGTTGAGCTCGGGCATCCGGAAGTCGAGATAGCCGAGCGCGCAGCCGAGTGCGATGTCGGCGAGCGTGTAATGATTACCGACGCACCACGTCTTGCCGCCGAGGCCCTGCGACATCGCGACGAGGCCGTCGTCGATCTTGCGTTGCTGGCGCGCGATCCAGCTCGCGCTGCGCTGCGCCTCGTCGCGCATCGTATGTTCGACGCGAATCGTCACCGCCGCGTCGATCACGCCGTCGCCCAGCGCTTCCCAGCATCGCACCTCGAGGCGCTCGCGGCCCGACGGCGGAATCAGCTTGCCGACCGGCGACAGCGTATCGGCGTATTCGCAGATCACGCGGGAATCGAACACCGCGGCACCATCCTCCATCACGAGACACGGGACCTTGCCGAGCGGATTCGATGCATGAATATCCGTCTCCGGCGCCCACACGTTCTCGAGCTCCAGCTTGTAGTCGATCTTCTTTTCAGCCAGCACGATCCGCGCCTTGCGGACGTACGGGCTGCTGAGCGAACCGATTAATTTCATCATCTGCCTTTTTAAGGGAACCGCCGAGAGTATACGTTGTCGCCGATCATAACCGGCCAGCGCCGCGCGACAGAAAATCGCCCGGACGGCCTGTGGATGGTTTGCAACAACCGCCGCGCGGGCCTTCCAGGGCGGCTTCCCGCCCCCTCTCTCACGCACGGCGTCCCGCGGCGCTACAATCGCACGAATGAACGCGCCCCTCGATACCGCCATCGCCGTCGACGTCTACCGCCAGCGCCGTGAACGCGTGCTTGCCG
The DNA here is from genome assembly GCF_002223135.1 of Burkholderia sp. AU33423. NCBI lineage: Bacteria > Pseudomonadati > Pseudomonadota > Betaproteobacteria > Burkholderiales > Burkholderiaceae > Burkholderia > Burkholderia sp. AU33423. The sequence continues at coordinate 163,886 of NZ_NKFH01000004.1, read as the reverse complement.
CACTGCGTGCCGCCGGCGGCGGCGTCGCCATCGTCCCCACCGCGCCCGAAGTGCCGCGCAACCGCGATACGGACTATCCGTACCGGTTCGACAGCTACTTCCACTACCTGACGGGCTTCAGCGAGCCGGATGCCGTGCTCGTGCTGAACGCGGCCGCGCCGCACGGCGCGCCGGAGTCGATCCTGTTCTGCCGCGCCAAGAATGCCGACCGCGAAATCTGGGAAGGCTTCCATTACGGGCCGGAAGCCGCGCGCGATGCGTTCGGCTTCGACGCGGCATTCGCGGTCGACGTGATCGATACCGAGATGCCGCGCCTGCTCGCCGACGCGGGCACCGTGCACTACCGGTTCGGCGCATCGGCCGACTTCGACCGCCAGCTCGCGGGCTGGGTCGACGCGGTGCGCGCGCTGGCGCGCACGGGTGTCGCCGCGCCGGATGCGATGCTCGACCTCACGCCGCTGCTCGACGACATGCGGCTCGTGAAGGACGAGCACGAACTCGCGATCATGATGCGCGCCGCGCACATCTCCGCCCTTGCGCACCGCCGCGCGATGCAGGCGTGCCGCCCCGGCATCCGCGAATACGAACTCGAGGCCGAGCTGCTGTATGTATTCCGCAAGCACGGCGCGCAGTCGCCCGCGTACGGCTCGATCGTCGCGGCCGGCGCGAACGCGTGCGTGCTGCACTACCCGGCCGGCAACGCGGCCGCACAAGATGGCGACCTGATCCTCATCGACGCCGCGTGCGAACTCGACGGCTACGCGTCGGACATCACGCGCACGTTCCCGGCCAACGGGCGCTTCTCGCCCGCGCAACGCACGCTGTACGACATCGTGCTCGCCGCGCAGCAGGCCGCGATCGACGCGACGCGCGCCGGCGTGCCGTTCGAGGCGCCGCACGACGCCGCCGTGCGCGTACTCGCGCAGGGGCTGCTCGACACCGGCATCATCCCGAAAACGCGCTTCTCGAACGTCGACGACGTGATCGCCGAGCGCGCCTACGCGCGTTTCTACATGCATCGCACCGGCCACTGGATCGGCATGGACGTGCACGATTGCGGCGACTACCGCGAGCGGCTCGCCGAGCGTGACGGCAACGGCGCGCTGCCATGGCGCACGCTGAAAGCCGGCATGACGCTGACGATCGAGCCCGGCCTGTACGTGCGCGCCGCCGACGACGTGCCGCCCGAGTACTGGAACATCGGCATCCGCATCGAGGACGACGCGATCGTACGCGAGCACGGCTGCGAGCTGATCACGCGCGGCGTGCCCGTCGCGGCGGACGAGATCGAAGCACTGATGCGCGCGGGCGCATGACCGGCTGCCGCCGACCGTTACCTCCGTTTCACGAATCAAGATGACGACCGCCTCCTCCCCGGCCACGCCGGACTACGATCTCGCCATCGTCGGCGCGGGCCCTGTCGGGCTCGCGCTCGCCGGCTGGCTCGCGCGCCGCAGCGCCACGCAGCACGCATCGATCGCACTGATCGATGCACGCGAACCGGCCGCGAGCGTGAACGATCCGCGCGCGATCGCCGTGTCGCACGGCAGCCGCGTGCTGCTCGATACGCTCGCGTGGCCCGCCGACGCGACGCCGATCGAACATATCCACGTGTCGCAGCGCGGCCATTTCGGCCGCACGCTGATCGACCGCGACGAGCATGACGTCGCCGCGCTCGGCTATGTCGTGCGTTACGGCTCGCTCATGCAAGCGCTCGCGGGCGCCGTGCGCGGCACGCGCGTCGACTGGCTCACGTCGACCACCGCGCGCACGCCGCAGCAGGACGCCGACGGCGTCACGCTGACGCTCGACGGCCCGCAGGGCGAGCGCACGCTGCGCGCACGCGTCGTCATCAATGCCGAAGGCGGGCTGTTCCACGAACAGCAGGCCGACGCCGGCAAACATCGCCGCGACTACGGACAGACCGCGATCGTCGGCACGGTCACGGTATCGGCGCCGCGCCCGAACGTCGCATGGGAACGCTTCACGCACGAAGGCCCGCTCGCGCTGCTGCCGCTCGGCGGGCCGCGCCAGGCCGAGTACGCGCTCGTCTGGTGCTGCACGCCCGACGAAGCGGCGCGCCGCGCCGCGCTGCCCGACGATGCGTTCCTGCGCGAGCTCGGCAGCGCATTTGGCGAACGCATGGGCGACTTCGTCGCGATCGCGGGGCGCGCATCGTTCCCGCTCGGCCTGACCGCCGCGCAAACGCTCGTCAACGGCCGCGTCGCGATCGTCGGCAATGCCGCGCAAACCCTGCACCCCGTCGCGGGCCAGGGGCTCAACCTCGGGCTGCGCGATGCGCATACGCTCGTCGATACGCTGTCCGCGCAAGGCTTCGAAGCGATCGCGCTCGCCACCTTCAACGCGCGCCGCGCACTCGACCGGCGCTTCACGATCGGCGCGACCGACACGCTGGCGCGCCTGTTCACGATCGACTCGGGCCCGCTCCCGCTGCTGCGCGGCGCCGCGCTCACCGCGCTGGAGTTCGTGCCGCCGCTCAAGAAGGTGATCGCGCGCCAGATGATGTTCGGCCAGCGCAACTGACGCGCGGCGCGCACAGTCGCGCCGCTCAAACCGGGTCAAATCGGCGGGGCATGGGAATACGGTAAAATGCGCGTTTCCGTCCGCCCTTTCCCTCCCCGCGCCCGCCGCGGGCGGTGCCATTGCGATGCCCGTTATCGGTCCTCACGTATTGCGTAACAACCTGTTCGTCGCGCCGATGGCCGGCGTGACGGATCGTCCGTTCCGCCAGCTCTGCAAGCGGCTGGGAGCCGGTTACGCCGTGTCCGAGATGGTCGCGTCCAACGCCCAGCTGTGGAAAAGCGCGAAGACGATGCGGCGCGCGAACCACGAAGGCGAGGTGGAACCGATTGCGGTCCAGATCGCCGGCGCCGATCCGGCGATGATGGCCGAAGCGGCCCGCTACAACGTCGACAACGGCGCGCAGATCATCGACATCAACATGGGCTGCCCGGCGAAGAAGGTCTGCAACGTCGCGGCCGGCTCCGCGCTGCTGCAGAACGAGCCGCTCGTGCAGCGCATCGTCGAGGCCGTCGTCGCGGCGGTCGGCACGGGGCCCGATGCGGTGCCCGTCACGCTGAAGATCCGCACCGGCTGGGATCGCGAGCACAAGAACGCGATCACGGTCGCGCGCCTGGCCGAAGCCGCCGGCATCTCGATGCTCACCGTGCACGGCCGCACGCGCGCCGACCTGTACCGCGGCGACGCCGAATACGACACCATCGCCGCCGTGAAGGCGGCCGTGCGGATTCCGGTGGTCGCGAACGGCGACATCACGTCGCCCGCGAAGGCGAAGGCCGTGCTCGACGCCACCGGCGCCGACGCGCTGATGATCGGTCGTGCCGCGCAAGGTCGGCCGTGGCTGTTCCGCGAAATCGATCATTTCCTGCAAACCGGCGAGCTGCTGCCCCCGCCGCGGATCGACGAGATCCAGCACGTGATGAACGAACACCTGGAAGACCACTACGCTTTCTATGGTGAATTCACGGGAGTCCGTACTGCGCGCAAGCACATCGGCTGGTACACTCGCGGCCTTTCCGGTGCCAACGGGTTCCGGCACAGGATGAACACGCTCGATTCCACCCGCGAGCAGCTCGCCGCCGTCAATGCATTCTTCGAGGCGCAAAAGGCGCTGTCGGACCACCTCGTCTACGTCGATGACGAAGAGGAAAACGGCCAGGGCGAGTCGGACGACCATAACCAGTTAGCAGCATGAGCAAGCACAACATCGAACAATGTGTCCGCGAGAGCCTGGACGTGTATTTCCGGGATCTAGACGGCTCCAATCCGCACGACGTCTATGAAATGGTGATGTCCTGCGTCGAAAAGCCGATGCTCGAGGTCGTGCTCGTACAGGCAGGCGGCAACCAGTCGCTCGCCGCGGAGTACCTCGGCATCAATCGCAATACGCTGCGCAAGAAGCTGCAGCAGCACGGCCTGCTGTAGGCGGCCGTCCCGTCCCCGTTTCCCTGGCTATTGGTGGTTCCATCATGATCAAGCAAGCGCTCATTTCCGTTTCCGACAAGACCGGCATCGTCGACTTCGCGAAGTCGCTGTCCGACCTCGGCGTCAAGCTGCTGTCGACGGGCGGCACCGCGAAACTGCTCGCCGACGCGGGCCTGCCCGTGACCGAAGTGGCTGATTACACGGGCTTCCCGGAAATGCTCGATGGGCGCGTGAAGACGCTCCACCCGAAGGTGCACGGCGGCATCCTCGCCCGCCGCGACCTGCCCGAGCACATGCAGGCGCTGGAGCAGCACGGCATCCCGACGATCGACCTGCTCGTCGTGAACCTGTACCCGTTCGTCGCGACGATCGCGAAGGACGACTGCACGCTCGCCGACGCGATCGAGAACATCGACATCGGCGGCCCGACGATGCTGCGCTCGGCCGCGAAGAACCACCGCGACGTGACGGTCGTCGTCGATCCGGCCGACTACGCGGTCGTGCTCGATGAAATGAAGGCGAACGGCAATGCGGTCGGCTACGCGACCAACTTCCGCCTCGCGACCAAGGTGTTCGCGCACACCGCGCAATACGACGGCGCGATCACGAACTACCTGACGAGCCTGACCGACGAGCTGAAGCACGCATCGCGCAGCGCGTACCCGGCCACGCTGAACCTGGCGTTCGACAAGGTGCAGGACCTACGCTACGGCGAGAACCCACACCAGAGCGCCGCGTTCTACCGCGACCTCGCGACGCCGGCCGGCGCGCTGGCGAATTACCGCCAGCTGCAGGGCAAGGAACTGTCGTACAACAACATCGCCGATTCCGACGCCGCGTGGGAATGCGTGAAGACGTTCGACGCACCGGCCTGCGTGATCATCAAGCATGCGAACCCGTGCGGCGTCGCGGTCGGCAACGATTCGGCCGACGCTTACGCGAAGGCGTTCCAGACCGACCCGACGTCGGCATTCGGCGGCATCATCGCGTTCAATCGCGAAGTCGACGAAGCGGCCGCCCAGGCTGTCGCGAAGCAGTTCGTCGAAGTGCTGATCGCACCGTCGTTCTCCGACGCCGCGAAGCAGGTGTTCGCCGCGAAGCAGAACGTGCGCCTGCTTGAAATCGCGCTCGGCGAAGGTCACAACGCATTCGACCTGAAGCGCGTGGGCGGCGGCCTGCTCGTGCAGTCGCTCGATTCGCGCAACGTGCAACCGAGCGAGCTGCGCGTCGTCACGAAACGCCAGCCGACCGCGAAGGAAATGGACGACCTGCTGTTCGCGTGGCGCGTCGCGAAGTACGTGAAGTCGAACGCGATCGTGTTCTGCGGCAACGGCATGACGCTCGGCGTCGGCGCCGGCCAGATGAGCCGCGTCGACTCGGCGCGCATCGCGAGCATCAAGGCGCAGAACGCCGGCCTCACGCTGGCCGGTTCGGCCGTGGCATCGGATGCGTTCTTCCCGTTCCGCGACGGCCTCGACGTCGTCGTGGCAGCCGGCGCGACCTGCGTGATCCAGCCGGGCGGCTCGATGCGCGACGACGAAGTGATCGCGGCGGCCGACGAGCACGGCATCGCGATGGTCCTGACGGGCGTACGCCACTTCCGTCACTGATCGCATGCGGCCCGCGCGGCCGCTGCACGACAACCCGGCGGCATCGCACCCGCCGGGTTTTTTATTGCACGGCGCCTTCGCGCACGACCGGGCGACCGGCTTGCCGCACCAATCGTTGTAGTATCGCTGCATCACGCCACTCTCCTCACTCATGCGAATTCTCGGCATCGACCCCGGCCTGCGCGTCACCGGCTTCGGCATCATCGACGTCAGCGGCCATCGGCTCGCGTATGTTGCGAGCGGCGTGATCCGCACGCCGACCGCCGACCTGGCCACCCGGCTCGGCACGATCTTCCAGGGCGTCTCGACCATCGTGCGCGAGCACGCACCCGACCAGGCCGCGATCGAAAAGGTGTTCGTCAACGTGAACCCGCAATCGACGCTGCTGCTCGGCCAGGCGCGCGGCGCCGCGATCTGCGGCCTCGTCGCCGGCGGCCTGCCCGTCGCCGAATACACGGCGCTGCAACTCAAGCAGGCGGTAGTCGGCTACGGCCGCGCGACCAAGACGCAGATGCAGGAAATGGTCACGCGGTTGCTCAGCCTCTCCGGACAACCAGGCTCCGACGCGGCCGACGCGCTCGGCATGGCGATCTGCCACGCGCACGGCGGCAATACGCTCAGCACGCTCGGCGGCCTCGCGCCGGCGCTCGCGAAGAAAGGGCTGCGCGTGCGGCGCGGGCGGCTGGTCGGCTGACACCGGCGCGCATCGCGGCCCGGCACGTCGGCTCGACTGCGTTGGCCACCTTGGCTGCGCTGACCACCTTGATCGCTTTACCCGCGCCCGACGCGCCCGCGACACGCGCCGCTCCGGCCTGATGGCCGATCCCGTCGGCATCGCGCCGCACGTGCGCTACACTCGCGCTTTCTTCCTCGCATCAAGCCATCCATGATCGGTCGCATCGCCGGCATCCTGCTCGAAAAGAACCCGCCCCACCTGCTCGTCGACTGCAACGGCGTCGGCTACGAAATCGACGTGCCGATGAGTACCTTCTACAACCTGCCGCAAACGGGCGAGCGCGTCGTGCTGCTCACGCAGCAGATCGTCCGCGAGGACGCGAACCTGCTGTACGGCTTCCTGACGCCGCAGGAGCGCACGACCTTCCGCGAGCTGCTGAAGATCACCGGCATCGGCGCGCGCATGGCGCTCGCCGTGCTGTCCGGCATGAGCGTGCAGGAACTCGCGCAGGCCGTGACGATGCAGGACGCCGCGCGCCTCACGCGCCTGCCCGGCATCGGCAAGAAAACGGCCGAACGCCTGCTGCTCGAACTGAAGGGCAAGCTCGGCGCCGATCTCGGTGCACTCGCCGGCGCCGCATCGCAGTCCGACCACGCGACCGACATCCTCAACGCGCTGCTCGCGCTCGGCTATTCCGAAAAGGAAGGCCTCGCCGCGATCAAGAACGTGCCGGCCGGCACCGGCGTATCCGAAGGCATCAAGCTCGCGTTGAAGGCGCTGTCGAAGGTGTAACGCCCGCCTGACGCGCCGCCAACCGGTGCGTTGAAGCCAGTGTCGCGCAGCCGCGCGACGCTCGCCAGTCGGCCGTTCGGCCAGGTGGGCGGGACTGCGGCGCGCGGTACAATGGCCGCATGATTGAAACCGACAAACTCGCCACCGAGCAGCGGATCATCGCCGCCACGCCCACCTCGTCGCACGAGGAGGTGTTCGAACGTGCGCTGCGGCCGCGCCAGCTCGACGACTACGTCGGCCAGGAAAAGGTGCGCGGCCAGCTCGAGATCTTCATCGAAGCCGCCAAGCGCCGCTCCGAGCCGCTCGACCACGTGCTGCTGTTCGGGCCGCCGGGCCTCGGCAAGACGACGCTCGCGCACATCATCGCGCGGGAGATGGGCGTGAACCTGCGCCAGACGTCGGGCCCCGTACTCGAGCGCGCGGGCGATCTCGCCGCGCTGCTGACGAACCTTGAAGCGAACGACGTGCTGTTCATCGACGAGATCCACCGGCTGTCGCCGGTCGTCGAGGAAATCCTGTATCCGGCACTCGAGGATTACCAGATCGACATCATGATCGGCGAAGGCCCGGCCGCGCGCAGCGTGAAGCTCGACCTGCAGCCGTTCACGCTGGTCGGCGCCACCACCCGCGCCGGGATGCTGACCAACCCGCTGCGCGATCGTTTCGGGATCGTCGCACGCCTCGAGTTCTACGATGCCGATCAACTGTCGCGCATCGTGCGGCGCTCGGCATCGCTGCTGAACGCGCAGATCGATCCGAACGGCGCGCTCGAAATCGCGAAGCGCTCGCGCGGCACGCCGCGGATCGCGAACCGGCTGCTGCGCCGCGTGCGCGACTTCGCGGAAGTGAAGGCCGACGGCCAGATCACCGCGGCCGTCGCCGATGCCGCACTCGCGATGCTCGACGTCGATCCGGTCGGCTTCGACCTGATGGACCGCAAGCTGCTCGAGGCGATCCTGTACAAGTTCGACGGCGGCCCGGTCGGTATCGACAACCTCGCGGCGGCGATCGGCGAAGAGCGCGACACGATCGAGGACGTACTCGAGCCGTACCTGATCCAGCAGGGCTTCCTGCAGCGCACGCCGCGCGGGCGCGTCGCGACGCTGCTCACGTATCGCCACTTCGGGCTTTCCGTGCCCGACACCGGCCGCACCGAACGCGGCGAGTGGGATACCCCCGACGGGAAGTAACCCGCCGCCCGAGCCGCACCCGCCATGACGACGCCGCCCAGCTCCCGCCCCGCCGCACCCGCACCGGGCCCGCGCTGGGCCGAGCCGATCCGCAAGCGGCTCGTGGCCGGCGTCACGCACCTGACAGTGGGCGGTGGCGGCCCGTCGCTCGACCTCTCTTCGCCGCCGGGAGACCCCGGGCTGTTCGGTCCCGAGGCCGTCTGCTGGCGCGTGCATGCCGACTTCACGTCGATGATGACGGGCGGCATCGCCGCGCTGCTGCTGCAGGCGCTCCACCCGCTCGCGCTCGCGGGCGTCTGGGATCACTCGTCGTTCCGCACCGACATCCTCGGCCGCTTGCGACGCACCGCCACGTTCATCACCGGTACGACGTTCGGCAGTCGCGCGGACGCCCTCGCGCTGATCGAGCGCGTGAAATCGATCCACGCGCACATATCGGGCACCGCGCCGGACGGCCGCCCGTACCGCGCCGACGATCCGGCATTGCTGACCTGGGTGCACGTCGCTGAAGTATCGAGTTTCCTCGCCGCGCACCTGCGCTATGTGAATCCCGCGCTGCCGGGCGAGTTGCAGGACCGCTACTACGCCGAAACGGCATTGATCGCCGAGCTGCTCGGCGCACACGAGGTGCCCCGTTCGCGTGCCGAGGTGGCCGCCTATCTCGCGCGCATGCAGCCCGAGCTCGAGGCCGGGCCGCGCACGTTCGACGTGATGTCCATCCTGCTGAACGTGCCGGTCGCCAAGCCCGTGCTGCGGCCGGCCGCGTCGCTGGTGATGCATGCGGGCATCGACCTGCTGCCGCCGTGGGCGCAGCGCATGCTCGGCGTGTCGGCGTTCGCGCCGCTGCGCCGCGCGGTGGTCCGGCCCGGCATCCGGGTCGTCGCACCCGTGCTGCGCTGGGCGCTCGTGAACGGCGCGTCAAAGCGTGCACGCCGCCGCGCCGCCGCGACACCGCCCGACGGCACCCCGCCTGCCTGACGATTCGCTTCCTCTTATCATTTCAATTGACTGTCAAATACCTGTGTCAAGCTGACGGGCTTGCACCCGCGCACGGTCGCACGTGCCGTCCGTCCCGCTTGCCGTGACCCGCGCGGTGTCCCGCCCACCCGACCGACACCCGATGCCCGCGATGCCACGCCTGCCGATCCGTTTCGCCCTTGCCGCCAGCCTGTCCACCGTCTTCGCCCTCGCCGCCTGCGGAGGCGACGATGTCGCCGCCGTCGCGCGTTCGGACGCGCAAACGCCTTCCGGCGGCACCCCGACCACGCCGGCTCCCACGCCGCCCGCCACCGTCACGCCGCAACCGGGCAAGTGGAAGGCCGCTCGCGCGGGCGACCTGATCGACGTGACGCTCGGCGACCTCCATCCGACGCAGGGCGCGATCGGTTACGACCAGATCTACTACAAGCTCGGCCGCTACGAACTGCAGCCCGACAAGAAATTCGACGACTTCTGCGCGGACGAAGGCCTCGGCGGCGTCGCGTCGAGCGGCTACACAGCGAAGTCGACGCTGCGCGAGCCCGCGAGCTACACGTGCACCACGACCGACGCGAACGCCCGCGACCGCTCGGTGCTGAACCCGGTCGTGATCGGCCCGAACGGCGACGCGCTGTACCTGACCGACGGCCACCACGGCCTGTCGACCTACTACGAGACGCCCGACGGCGGCCCGGCGCTGCACGTGCACGTCGTCGTCAAGGACAATCTCAGCGACTACTCGGGCGACGCGTTCTGGCAGCAGATGCAGAGCCGCGGCTATCTGCGCCTCAAGAATGGCGAAGGCAAGGCGATCACGACCGCGCAACTGCCGACCGGGCTCGGCCTGAAACTCGGGATGACGAACGACCGCTACCGCTCGCTCGTCTATTTCACGCGCGACATCGGCTACAGCAAGCCCGCACAAGCCACCGACTACCTCGAGTTCTACTGGGCCGACTGGCTGCGCGCGCAACCGGACACGTTCACGCTCGCCGGTTATGACCTGACGCGCGCCGGCACAACCGACCCGGATCCGGCGAAGGCCGACACCGGCTACCTGAACGCGGTCTGGAATGCGTCGACGCGCATGGTCGCGGCCACGGACCCGGTGATCGACGGCAAGACGGGCGCCGACCTCGGGCGCGCGGACACGATCAACGGCGGGAAGAAATACAACAAGGGGGAATTCGACAAGCTGCGCCAGCCGATCACGGCGGACAAGCCCGGCAAGATCGCGTACGCGCTCGACTACAAGGCGCGCCACGCGCTGCCGCAGTAAGCAGCCGGCACCACGCAGGAAGGAAGCCCTGACCGGCAATGCCGGACGGGGCCTGCGGGTTCAGAGCACCTTGCGGTACCCGTCGTCTTCGCTCGTGGCGTCCAGGTGCGACACGTCGGCCCACTGCACGACCTGCGCGCGGCCATCGACGTAATCGACGACGTTGATGCTCGTGTTGAGCAGCTGATAATTGCGCGGCGCCGACAGCTCGATGCCGTTCGCAAAACGATAGACACAGTCGAGCACGCCGCCATGCGCGACGCACGCGATCCGGCCACCCGGATGCTCGGCGACGATCGGTTCGAGCGCATGCAGCACGCGGTGGTAGAACTCGCGCTGCGACTCGCCGCCCTCCGGCGCGAAGCCGGGGTCGCGCGTCTGCCAGGCCGCGTACGCGTCGGGGAACAGCGTCTCGATCTCGGCGCTGTCGTGCCCCTGAAACTGCCCGTACGAGCGTTCGCGCAGCCCTTTCCGCAGCCGCGGCACAAGCCCGAGCGCGTCGGCGAACGGCTGCGCGGTCTGCTGCGCACGCATCAGGTCGCTCGAATAGATCGCGTCGAGCCGCGCACCGTCACGCGCGTCGCGTGCGAGCCGTATGGCCAGCTTTTTCGCCTGCTCGAGGCCCGTTTCGGCGAGCGGGATGTCGATATGACCCTGGATGCGCTTGATGCGATTCCAGGCCGTCTCGCCATGGCGGATGAAAAGAATCTGCGTGGTGGCCATCGCGGCGCGTCTCCGGGGAAGAATCAGGGCCGCACTTGCAGCCAGAATGTCACGGGGCCGTCGTTGACGAGCGACACCTGCATGTCGGCGCCGAACTCGCCCGTCTCGACGACCGGATGGCGCGCACGCGCGGCCGCCACGAAATAGTCGAACAGCCGCGCGCCTTCGTCGGGCGGCGCGGCCGGCGTGAAGCTCGGACGCAGCCCGCTGTTGGTATCGGCCGCCAGCGTGAACTGCGACACGAGCAGCAGGCCGCCCGCGCGGCCCTCACCGTCGATATTCGACACCGGCAGGTTCATCTTGCCGGCGGCGTCGCTGAACACGCGGTAGCCGAGCATCTTTGCGAGCAGCTTGTCGGCCGCTGCCTCGGTGTCGCCGCGCTCCGCGCAGACCAGCGCGAGCAGGCCCGCGCCGATCTCACCGGTCGTGCGGTCGCCGACGCGCACGTCGGCGCGCTTCACGCGCTGGATCAGCGCGATCATGCGGTCAGCGTGACGCGTGCGAAGCGGCGCTTGCCGACCTGCACGACGAACTCGCCGGCTTCGACCTTCAGGCCCTTGTCCGACACGGTCGCGCCATCGATCTTCACGCCGCCCTGCTCGATGTTGCGCAGTGCCTCGCTCGTCGACGGCACGAGACCGGCCTGCTTCAGCAGCTGGCCGATCGCGAGCGGCGCGCCTGCGAGCGTGACCGACGGGATGTCGTCCGGCACGCCGCCCTTCGCGCGGTGGTTGAAGTCCTCGAGCGCACGCTCGGCGTCGGCCTGCGAGTGGAAGCGCGCGACGATTTCCTGCGCGAGCAGCACCTTGAAGTCGCGCGGGTTGCGGCCGCCTTCGATCTCGCGCTTGAAGCCGGCGATCTCTTCCATCGGACGGAACGACAGCAGCTCGAAGTAACGCCACATCAGCGTGTCCGAGATGCTCATCAGCTTGCCGAACATGTCGTTCGGCTGCTCGCTGATGCCGACGTAGTTGCCCTTCGACTTCGACATCTTCTCGACGCCGTCGAGGCCTTCGAGCAGCGGCATCGTGAGAATGCACTGCTGCTCCTGGCCGTACTGCTTCTGCAGTTCGCGGCCGACCAGCAGGTTGAACTTCTGGTCGGTGCCGCCGAGCTCGAGGTCGGCGTTCAGCGCGACCGAGTCGTAGCCCTGCATCAGCGGGTACAGGAATTCGTGGATCGAGATCGGCACGCCGCCCTGGAAGCGCTTCGTGAAATCCTCGCGCTCGAGGATCCGCGCGACCGTGTAGCGCGACGCGAGCTTGATCATCCCGTCCGCGCCGAGCGGCATCGACCATTCGCTGTTGTAGCGGATTTCGGTCTTGTCGCGATCGAGCACGAGCGCGGCCTGCTCGAAGTAGGTCTTCGCGTTCGACTCGATCTGTTCGCGCGTGAGCGGCGGGCGCGTCGCGTTGCGGCCCGACGGATCGCCGATCAGCGACGTGAAATCGCCGATCAGGAAGATGACCGTGTGGCCGAGGTCCTGCAGCTGACGCATCTTGTTCAGCACGACCGTATGGCCGATGTGGATGTCAGGCGCGGTCGGGTCGAGGCCGAGCTTGATGCGAAGCGGCGTGCCCGTCGCCGCGCTGCGTGCGAGCTTCTGCGCGAACTCTTCCTCGACCAGCAGCTCGTCGACGCCGCGCTTCGTGACGGCGAGCGCATGCCGGACTTCGTCGGTGATCGGGAAAACAGGCTTGGAACTGGGTTCGGTGCTCATCGGTGCCAGGAAGAATGTCGCAAAAACAGGGATTTTCCCATAACTTGCGCGCCCATCGCTTAACGGCACGTCACGTTGCGCGGATAATCGGGCGCAAGGCGCGCGGCACCGGCCCGCGCCGCACGATCCAGGAGAACCCAACGTGCCGCAACGACAGCCGCAAAATGCCCATCCGGCCGACGGCATCTACTTCGGGCTGATGTCGGGAACCAGCATGGACGGCGTCGATGGCGTCGCCGTGCGTTTCGAGGGCGGCCGCGCGCCGGTCGTGCTCGCGGAAGCGTTCGTCGGCTTCGCGCAATCGCTGCGCGACGCGCTGTTCGCGCTGCAGCAGCCCGGCCACGATGAAATCGACCGCGAATCGCTCGCGGCGAACGCGCTGGTCGCGCGCTACGCGGTGTGTTGCCACGAATTGCAGCGCACGGCCGGGCTGTCGCGCGACGAGATCCGCGCGATCGGCGTGCACGGCCAGACCGTGCGCCATCGCCCCGAGCGCGGCTATACGCGGCAGATCAACAACCCGGCGCTGCTCGCCGAGCTGACCCAGCTCGATGTGATCGCCGATTTCCGCAGCCGCGACGTCGCCGCGGGCGGCCATGGCGCACCGCTCGCGCCGGCCTTCCATGCGACGGTGTTCGGCGCGCCGGGCGAAACGCGCGTCGTCTGCAATCTCGGCGGGATCAGCAACATCACGATCCTGCCCGGCGAAGGCGGCGACGTGCGCGGCTTCGACTGCGGCCCCGCGAACGCGCTGCTCGACGAATGGGCGACCCGCCATCTCGGCAAGCCATACGACGACGGCGGCAAGTTCGCCGCGCGCGGCACCGTCCACGCGCCGCTGCTCGACGCGCTGCTCGACGAGCCGTATTTCGCCGCACCGCCGCCGAAAAGCACTGGGCGCGACCTGTTCAATCCCGCATGGCTCGACGCAAAGCTCGCCGCGTTCGCGCAGGTCACGCCGGAGGACGTGCAGGCGACCCTTACCGCGCTCACCGCCGTGTCGGTCGCACGCGAGATCGCGCAGCACGCAGCGAGCTGCAAGGCCGTGTTCGTCTGCGGCGGCGGCGCACGCAATCCGGTGCTGCTCGACGCGCTGCGGAACGCCCTGCGCGAGGCCGGCGTGCCGGCCACGGTCGATACGACGGCCGCGCTCGGCGTGCCGCCGCAGCAGGTCGAGGCGCTCGCATTCGCGTGGCTCGCGTACCGCTTCACCGCGCGCCAGCCCGGCAATCTCGCGACGGTCACGGGCGCAGCCGGCAATCGGGTGCTGGGCGCGCTCTATCCGCGCTGACGCGGCGCCTGCCGCACGGCGGGGGCCGCATCACCATGGCGAACGGGCATAAAAAAACGGGGCATGACGCCCCGTTTTTCATTCCGGCGAACCGGATCGGATCTGCCGTGTGCTCAGACCGAGAACGACGAGCCGCACCCGCAGGTGGTGCTCGCGTTCGGGTTCTTGATCACGAACTGGGCGCCGTTGAGGTCGTCCTTGTAGTCGATCTCGGCGCCGACCAGGTACTGGTAGCTCATCGAGTCGATCAGGAGCTGGACGCCGTTCTTGTTCATCACGGTGTCGTCCTCGTTGACTTCCTCGTCGAACGTGAAGCCATACTGGAAGCCGGAGCAGCCGCCGCCCTGCACGAACACGCGCAGCTTCAGGTCGGGATTGCCCTCTTCGTCGATCAGTTGCTTGACCTTGTCGGCTGCGGCGTCGGTGAAGACGAACGGAACCGGCATTTCGGCCGTCGTTGCTGCGGATTCGGTAACAGCGTTCATTGCGAACTCTCCAAAAAGCTTTAGCCGCTATTGTAGGGCCGATCAGAAGATCGTGCTGAAGTCCATGAAATCAATAGGTTCTTGTCGATTTCATCAAACACGCCCGCGCGGGCCGCGGCAGCACGCGCCTGGAAGCGGACATAAAAAAACCGCCAGCGCGAACGCTGGCGGTTTTTCCGGCGGACGCCGCCCGGGAGCGGCGAGGCCATGAAGCGGAATTAACGCTTCGAGAACTGCTTTGCGCGACGTGCCTTGCGCAGACCAACCTTCTTACGCTCGACTTCACGTGCATCGCGCGTGACGAAGCCTGCGTTCGACAGCGACGGCTTCAGCGTCGCATCGTAGTCGATCAGTGCACGGGTGATGCCGTGGCGCACTGCACCTGCCTGACCCGTTTCGCCGCCGCCGTTGACGTTGACCTTGATGTCGAACGTCTGGCCGTGGTTCGTGAGTTCCAGCGGTTGACGCACGATCATCAGCGACGTTTCACGCGAGAAGTAGTCAGCGATGGGCTTGCCGTTGACGATGATGTCGCCCTTGCCAGCCTTGATGAAGACACGTGCGACTGCGCTCTTGCGGCGGCCCGTACCGTAGTTCCAGTTACCGATCATGTGGGCTCCCCTTAGATCTCGAGCGCCTTCGGCTGTTGCGCCGAATGCGGATGCGTAGCTTCAGCGTAGACCTTCAGCTTCTTGATCATCGCGTAGCCGAGCGGGCCCTTCGGCAGCATGCCCTTGACCGCTTTCTCGAGCGCGCGGCCCGGGAAGCGTTCTTGCATCTTGCCGAACGTCGTTTCATAGATACCGCCCGGGTAGCCCGAGTGACGGTAGTACTTCTTGTCCAGAGTCTTGTTGCCCGTGACCTTCAACTTGCTTGCGTTGATGATGATGATGAAATCACCAGTGTCGACGTGCGGGGTGAACTCAGGCTTGTGCTTGCCGCGCAGACGGCGTGCCACTTCGCTGGCAACACGGCCGAGAACCTTATCCGTCGCGTCAATCACGTACCATTCGCGCGTCACCTCATGGGCTTTTGCGGAAAACGTCTTCATGATCGATCCAAAAAAATTGCTTTGCCCGATGTGTTCTTCCTGCTTGTCTGTGTGCGCTTCGAGGCGCGGTGCAGGCTCTCCCTGTTCTTTTTCCGTGGGCATGAATGCGGAAAAGCCCTGAATTATAAAGGAAATACGGCAACGCGGTCAAAGGGAATCCACTTCCCGTGTCCACGGCGGCCGAAATGGGCCAAAATCCGTTCGTGCCCCGACAAGCCAGGCGAACCGAGCGCCCGGGGAGGCACCCATCGACGCGCGGCACATGACCATCCCGCGCCAGACCGGCCGAATCTGGAAAACAACAAACAAGCATGATGAATCAACGACTTACGCCCTTCCTTGCGGCCGCACTGCTGGCCGCCGCGGCGCCTGCCGTCGCCGCCCGCACCGACTGCGAAGCCAAGCTCGACGTACTCGATACACGCATTACCGAAGCCCGCGCCGCCCATGCCGAGGATCGCGTCGCCCGCCTGCGCGCGGTGCGCGAACGCGTCCGCCACTTCTGCGCACGCGGGCACGGCCATGCGTCGGCCGTCCACGCGCCGGCACCTGACACACGCACGCCCGGCACGGCGCCCGCCGCAACCGCGCAGCCGGCCGGCAAGCAACCGGCGTAACGATGCCGGGGCGCGCAAGCCGCGCGCCGATGTTTGCATGGGACGAAAAAAAGCCCGAACGGCTGGTTCGGGCTTA
The DNA here is from genome assembly GCF_002223135.1 of Burkholderia sp. AU33423. Taxonomy (NCBI): domain Bacteria; kingdom Pseudomonadati; phylum Pseudomonadota; class Betaproteobacteria; order Burkholderiales; family Burkholderiaceae; genus Burkholderia; species Burkholderia sp. AU33423. The sequence continues at coordinate 147,432 of NZ_NKFH01000004.1, read as the reverse complement.
ATCCACCATAGGAGGAGGGTGGAGGAGACATTCGGAGGTTGCCGCAGCGCGACAACCAATGAGGCCCATTATACGAATGCGTCGCCGACTTCACAAGAAAATCTGCATTACGAAATCAAACACCATAATGCGGAATTTTTCGCGTTGCGTTTGAAAAATTCACTTTTCCCTTTTAAATCAATCACCTGATCCCGCCTGGCAGGCTCGAAAACGCCCCTCTTCTAGAGCAAAACCCCTAAATCCGAGCGGGAAATGGCCGTCCGGCGCGCCGCTCGCGCGGCTCCGGCATTGCGCGTCGTGCAGCGCATCAGCCGTCCGTTGCGCAGCGGGCTACAATGCCGGATCGAATCCGAATCAGGCAACGCTGGAGTGCAAGCATGGAATGCAAAGTAAGCTGGATGGGCCAGGACGGCATGGCGTTTTCCGCCGAGACCGGCAGCGGCCACCTCGTCACGATGGACGGCGCGCCCGAAGGCGGTGGCCACAACCTCGCGCCGCGCCCGATGGAAATGGTGCTGCTCGGTACCGGCGGCTGCACGGCCTATGACGTCGTGCTGATCCTGAAGAAGAGCCGCCAGGAAGTCAGCGGCTGCTCGGTCACGCTGAAGGCCGAGCGCGCGAGCGAAGATCCGAAAGTGTTTACGAAGGTGCACTTCCACTTCACCGTCACCGGGCGCAACCTGAACCCGTCCACGGTCGAACGCGCGATCAACCTGTCGCACGACAAGTATTGCTCCGCGTCGATCATGATCGCGAAGACGGCCGAACTCACGCATTCGTTCGACATCGTCGCCGGCTGAACGCACGGCGAGCGCGCATGAAAAAAGGGCCGGCGCTCCGTGGGGAGACGCCGGCCCTTTCGCATTCGAACGGCAAAGCAGGCCGATAAGCCGGATTCTGTGCACGCTGCGCGCCGAAGCGCACAACGCGTGGCAGCCATTCCTCTAGGCGCGCCATTGCTGACGCGCTCAAGCTTCCTACCCGCAGACGAGACGGGGGCCCCGTCCTGCATCCGAAAATGCGCGCCTGCCTACTTGGAATTGCTCCGGGTGGAGGTTACCGTGCCGGCGAACGTCGCCGTCGCCGCGGTGCGCTCTTACCGCACCGTTTCACCCTTACCTGATCCCGGCTTGCGCCGGGCCATCGGCGGTTTGCTTTCTGTTGCCCTGTTCCGCGTGTCGCCACGGATGGCCGTTAGCCATCACCCTGCCCTGTGGAGTCCGGACTTTCCTCGCCCCCGCGCGCCCGAAGGCGGCGAGGCCGCGACTGCCTGGCCTGCTTTGCGACGCGCATTCTAGCACTGCCCGCCGCAGGCCGCATGGGGCCGGGTTCACGCGACGGCGCGGTGGCTGGCTTACGCCAGCTTCCAGCCGATCGTCTCACCGCCGCGCAGCGGCACGACGGGCGTATCGCCTGCGAAGATCTCGCGCGGCAGTTCCCATGCCTCGCGACGCAGCGTGACCGTCTCGGCGCTGCGCGGCAGCCCGTAGAAATCGGCGCCGAAGAAGCTCGCGAAGCCTTCCAGCTTGTCGAGCGCGCCGGCGGTGTCGAATGCTTCCGCGTACAGTTCGAGCGCGTGCAGCGCCGTGTAGCAGCCCGCGCAGCCGCACGCGGTTTCCTTCGCGTCGCGCGCATGCGGCGCGCTGTCGGTGCCGAGGAAAAAGCGCGGGTTGCCCGATGTCGCGGCTTCGACCAGTGCGACGCGATGCGTCTCGCGCTTCAGCACCGGCAGGCAGTAGTAGTGCGGGCGAATCCCGCCGACGAACAGCGCATTGCGGTTGTACAGCAGGTGATGCGCGGTGATCGTCGCGCCGAGCAGGCCGGGCGCCGCGTCGGCGTCGCGCACGTAGTCGGCCGCGTCCTTCGTCGTGATGTGTTCGAACACGACCTTCAGGCCCGGGAAATCGCGGCGCAGGGGCGTCATCACGCGGTCGATGAAGACCTTCTCGCGGTCGAACAGGTCGATCGACGCATCGGTCACCTCGCCGTGCACGAGCAGCGGCATGCCGGTTTCCTGCATCGCCTCGAGCGTCTTCGCGCATTTCGCGAGATCGGTGACGCCGTGGTCGGAGTTCGTCGTCGCGCCCGCCGGATACAGCTTCACGCCGTGCACGAAGCCACTTTCGCGCGCGCGGCGAATCTCGTCGGGCGGCGTGTTGTCGGTCAGGTACAGCGTCATCAGCGGTTCGAACGTCATTCCGGCCGGCAGCGCGGCGAGGATGCGCTCGCGATAGGCCTGCGCGTGCGCGGTGGTCGTCACCGGCGGCTTCAGGTTCGGCATGACGATCGCGCGGCCGAACTGGCGCGCGGTGTGCGGCAGCACGGCGGCCAGCATGTCGCCGTCTCGCAGGTGCAGGTGCCAGTCGTCGGGACGGGCGAGCGAGAGCGTCGCCGGGGAGGAAGCGTTCGAGGCAGTCATAGGAGGCGTCGTGAGGTACGGGCTGGCCATCGGCGGGGCCGGATCGCGCGTGCGCGGGCCGACTGACGGCAAACCGCAACACGGGGCCTTCGGCCGGCGGAATCCGCTTTTTACCGCTCAGGGCTCGGTGATATGCTAGAAGCCGCATTGTACCGGGGTTCGCCCGGTTCGTTACCCCCCGCCTCAGCCTGCTGCCCCAAGTAAAATGTGCCAACTCTTAGGAATGAACTGCGCCGCGCCGACGGACGTCACATTCTCCTTCACAGGTTTCGCGGCCCGGGGCGGGCTCACCGATCACCATGCCGACGGCTGGGGCATCGCGTTCTTCGAAGACAAGGCCTGCCGCCTGTTCATCGATCACCAGGCCTCGGCCACGTCGCCGATCGCCGAAATGGTGAAGCGCTACCCGATCAAGTCCAAGAACACGATCGCGCACATCCGCAAGGCGACGCAAGGCCACATCCTGCTCGAGAACAGCCATCCGTTCATGCGCGAGCTGTGGGGCCGGCACTGGATCTTCGCGCACAACGGCGACCTGCAGGACTACGCACCGGACATGGACGGCAGCGTCTATCATCCGGTCGGCACGACCGACAGCGAGCAGGCGTTCTGCGTGCTGATGCAGGGGCTGCGCGAAGCGTTCCCCGGCGCGCAGCCGCCATTGCCCGAACTGTTCGAGCGCGTCGGCGAGCTGACGCGCGGCATCACCGACCACGGCGTGTTCAACTTCCTGATGTCGAACGGCCAGGCGCTGTTCGCGCATTGCTCGACGCGTCTGCACTATCTCGTGCGGCGCTGGCCGTTCTCGACCGCGCACCTCGTCGACGAAGACCTGTCGATCGACTTCGCGAAATACACGACGCCCGAGGATCGCGTCGCGGTGATCGCGACCCAGCCGCTCACCGACAATGAAGTCTGGACCGCGTTCGAGCCGGGCGAGCTGATCATGTTCCAGTGCGGTGACGTCGCCGCGCGGATGCGGATCCCGGTGCCGGAACGCGTGCTCGAGAAACTGCGCAATCCGGCGCTCGACGCGTCGGCATCGGCGCCGCGCGACCCGCGCGAGGTGCTCGCCACCGCCGCCGAAGTCGATTCGGACGACGCGATCGACTTCTGAGCAAGCGATTCATTGACGTTCATTGTCCGAACAAATCGCCCACCCGAGCACCGACTGCGTTTCATCCGGACCATATTCCGGCATATCGAATGCGACGCCGCGCAACACTTTTCAGAGTTAGTTTATTTTCAATAGAAAATAAACTAAAAACAAAATACAGGATCGGTTTTCAGATAATCCGGCAACCGCATCTTAACGCACCAATTCGGCGCAAACCGTGCGCTACGCCACTGAGCCGGCAATCGCTGATTCGCATCGCTTAAATCCACCCAACCTTTATACAACAAGGCTTTCAGTTCGATTCATCACACAATCAAAAAATACCCGATGAAAACAGCATGATTGCCGCATTTGTTAGCTTCCCGACAATCGATCACGCGCCCGATCAATAGACTCCACCCATCCTCGGTGTAACGAATTGCGATTCGCGGAGAAACGGCCACGGCCGCCGCACACCCATTCACGCCATTCTCCACCGCGGATTGCGATTTCACTGCGCCGCGGTGAAAACCACATCAAAAGAAGAGAGAGGGGCTTGTCGTGAATCATTCATTTCGATCGATATGGAGCGAGACCATCGGCTGCTGGGTCGCGGTTGCGGAAACGGCACGGGCGCGCGGCAAGCGTTCGCGCAGCGGTTCCTGCGCGAGCCGCCGCGCCGCGCACGCGGCAACGCCCCGGACATCGCTTCGCATCGTCGCATTCGGCGCGTTGCTGGCCGCGCTGTCGGCCGGTTCCGCGCATGCCTCGACCTGCGGCGGCGGCACGGCCGTCGCGAACGGCGGCACCTGCGCGCCCGGCAGCTTCAGCCCGACCGTCAACGACAACCTGGCAGGCTCCGCCACCGTCTCGGGCGGCGACACCATTGGCGTGTCGGGCGCATGGACCGGCGCCGGCGCCGACCCGGGCTACACGCTCACGCCGATCGGCAGCACGGCCATCGTGTCGGGCAACCCGAACCAGCCGCTGCTGTCGCTCGGCGGCAAGACGCACAGCGTCAGCACGCCCGACTCGATCACCGGCACCCGCACGTCGGTCGCGACCTACGACTCGTCCGCGTTCACCGCGTCGACGGCCGGCGCGACCCAGGTGCCCGTCTACCACGACGTGAACGGCGATCAGTACGTGAACACGCGCATCGGCACCGTCGCCGCCACCGGCGGCACGCTCAACGTGTCGATCGGCAATGCGGCGAACGCGCCCGATGCAGCCGGCAACGCGATCGAGATGGCCGCGAAGCAGACCGACCTGACCTTCGCGGACGGCACGGGCGCCGCGAAAAGCACCGTCACCTGGAACTCGCGCAACCAGGTCCGGTTCACCACCGGCGACTATCTTGCGGACGGCGGCGCCATCGGCAGCCGCCAGCTCGACGTGCCGGCCTACGCGGGCACCTTCACCGCGTTCGACGGCAGCACGTGGAAGGTCACCGACGCCGCATCGCTCGCCGCGTACAACGACTTTCTCATGCGCTCGGTGCAAAGCGGCGCGCTCGGCTCGCAGGCCGCCTACGACAGCGCGTTCAGCCAGGCCGTCACGTTCTCGCAGCAATCCTTCCAGTATCAGAACAACGTTTCCGCGGGCGACAAGAACACGCTGCCGATCGATCACCTGTCGGCAATGCACGCCACGGGTGCGAACGCGACGCTGCAGATCGGCAAGGACGGCCAGATCGACTTCCGTGGCGTCAACACGATCGTCTCGAGCTCGGCCGTCCTCGCGGAAAACGGCGCGCACTTCATCAACGACGGGCGCCTGTCGGGCGACTTCACGCTGGTTCGCCTGCTGAGCGGGGCAAGCGGCGTCAACAACGGCGTGATCTCGTCCGGGTACGCGTCCGGCGACGACTTCGACACGAGCGGCAGCGCGCCGCCGAACAACTTCAACTACCACGCGTACACCGAAGGCAACGGCGTGTTCGCGAACGGCGCGGGCACCGCGTTCGTCAACAACGGCGTGATGAACGTCGGCGCATGGACGCTCGACGGCAACCAGCCGGCCCTGCAGAACTACGCGGTCGCCGTGACAGGCGGCGCGACGGCATCGAACGCCGGCACGATCAACGTCGGCGTCAACGCGACGACGCTCGACAGCCAGGTGATCGGCGGCCTCGTCGCCGGCGGCAGCTTCACGAACGAAGCCGGCGGCACGATCACCCTCGGCCGCTCGGCCCAGTACGCACCCGGCGGAACGACGAACGACGTCGCGCTCGCGGCGCACGCGTACGGCATCCTGCTCGGTGCATCGGGCACCGCGAGCAACCTCGGCACGATCGTGATCGGCTCGCAGACGCAGAACGGCGCCGCGCTGGCGAGCATCGGCTCAACCTCCGGCACGCTGACCAACGCGGGCGCGATCGTCGTCAACGGCGCCGCGCCCGGCACGTCGCTCGCCAACGTCGGCATGCTCGCGGCCAACACGGCCGCGACCGTGACCAACACCGGCACCATCACGCTGAATGGCGTCAACGGCATCGGCATCATGGTCGTCGGCACCGGTGCGCAGGCAACGTCCGCCCTGTCGAGCGGCACGATCAACGTCGCCGGCGGCCTCGATCCCGCCTCGGGCACGCGCAACTATGGCGTGTGGGCCGAAGGGCCGCGCGCCACGGCCACGCTCGACGGCGCGCTCAACCTGACGGGCACCGGGGCGATCGGCGTGCATGCACGCTCGGGCGCGACGATCAACGTCGGCGCCAATGCCGTGCCGGCCTTCATGTCGGGCACCAACCAGATCGGCTTCTACGCGTATGGCGCGGGCTCGAAGATCAACGTCGCCGCGCAGCACCTCAGCGTCGACACCGACGATTCGACGCTGTTCCGCGTCGCGGGCGGCGCGGCCTACACGGGCACGTCGACGGCCGGCGCGCTGACGACCGACGTCAACGGCCAGCGCGCGCACGGCGTGCTCGCGACCGACGCCGGCACCGTGCTGTCGACCGGCAACGCGATCTACAACGTCAACGGCGCGAACGGCATCGCGATCGCGGTCGAAGGCGGTGCGCAAGGCACGATCGACGCGGGCGCGACGATCAACCTGAACGCGGCCGGTGCGATCGCCGGCGTCGTCGACGGCCAGGCGCACGACCTCGCCGGCGCCAATGCGGGCGCACCAGTCGCCACGACGCTCACCAACCACGCCGCCGTCACGTCATCGACGGCCGGCGTGACCGGCTTCGTCGCGCAGAACCTCGGCACGCTCGAGAACCGCGACACGGTGCTGCTGACGGGCGCCGGCTCGACCGGCGTCGTGATCGGCACGCTCGGCACGGTGAACAACGCGTCGACGATCCGCGTATCCAACGGCACCGGCGCGCTCGTCCAGGGCGCGTCGGCGACGCTCGCCAACGCCGGTTCGATCGAAGCCGACGACGGCATCGCGGGCGTCCACCTGACGGGCACCGGTGCATCGGTCGCGCTGTCGGGGGCCGGTACCGTGATCGCGAACGGCAGCGCCGACGGCGTGCTGATCGACTCGACCGTGACGGGCGGCGGGCTCGCGGCCGGTGCGACGTCGATCGCGGTCGGCGGCTCGGGCAAGGGGATCGACAACCAGGGGACGAACGCGACGATCGCGCTGGCCGGCACGCAGATCGGCACGACCGGCGGTGGCGCCGACGGCCTGTCGTCGACGGGGGCCGGCGCACGCATCGCGACCGATGCGGCGACCGTCGTCAGGACCACCGGCGACAACGCACGCGGCTTCTTCGTGTCGGGGGCGGATTCGACGCTGGCGGCCAACGGCACGACCGTCGCGACGACCGGCGCGGGTTCGGCCGCGATCGTGACGACCGGCGGCGCGACCGCGCTGCTGTCGGGCGCGACGATCACCACGTCGGGCGCGACGTCCGACGGCCTCGTCGCGCGGAACGGCGGCCGCATCGGCGATACGGGCTCGACGATCGCCAGCGCCGCCGGCAACGGCGCGACCGTCGACAGCGGCGGCGTGCTCGCGTTGACCGGCACGACGCTCAAGGGTGCGACGGCCGGCGTGCTGACGTCCGATATGCTCGCAAACGGCGCGACGAGCTCGGTGCTCGTCGACGGCGGCAGCGTCACGTCCGTCACCGGGCCGGCTTTCGCCGCGCGCGGCGGCACGGCCGACATCGCCGTGCGCAACGGCACGGTCGTGACGGCCGGCAACGACACACTGCTCGACCTGTCGAACGGCAGCCACGCCACCTTCACCGCATCGGCCGTAAACCTCGCCGGCGACATCGTCTCCGACGCATCGAGCACCGGCAACGTGTTCCTCTCGAACGGCACGACGCTGACCGGCAAGATCGATCCGGTCGCACTGACCGTCGACCCCACCAGCACGTGGCGCATGACGGGCAGCTCGGTGCTGGGCAGCCTGAACAATGCGGGCCTCGTCGCATTCGCCGCACCGACCGGTTCGCCGACGCTCGCGGGCAGCTACAAGACGCTGACGACCGGCAGCTACGTCGGCAACGGCGGCACGATCGCGCTCAACACGTTCCTCGGCGCCGACGCCTCGCCGACCGACCGGGTGATCGTGAACGGCGGCGCCGCGAGCGGCACGACGGGCCTGAAAATCGCCAACACGGCCGGCACCGGCGCGCAGACGAAGGGCGACGGGATTCCGGTGGTCGTCACGGCCAACGGCGGCACGACCACCGCGTCGGCGTTCCAGCTCGCGGGCCCCGTGCAGGCGGGCGCGTACGAATACCGGCTCTATCGCGGCGGGCAAGGTGACGCGAACGGCTGGTACCTGCGATCGCAACTCGATCCGTCGGACCCCGGCGACCCGATCCACCCGTCCGGCGGCGGTGACGGCGGCAACAACGGGAATGGCAACGGCGGCACGCTCGCGTATCGCCCTGGCGTGTCGGGCTATACCCTCACGCCGCTGCTCAACGCCGACTACGGCTTCTCCACGCTGGGCAAGCTGCACGAGCGCGTCGGCGACATCTACAACCTCGAAAAGCAGCAGCCCGGCAATCGCGACGGCGTGTGGGGGCGCATCGGCGGCCAGAGTCTCGACGCGAACGCGGGCCGCTTCGCGGCCGACGAGCGCACGTTCTTCGCACAGTTCGGCAAGGACTGGACGCTCGACCAGGCGCCGAACGGCGGCGGCAGCACGCATGCGGGCGTGACGGCCAGCATCGGCGTGTCGAACGCGAGCTTCAGCGACATGGCGCGCGCCGCTACGGCCAACCTGTCGACGTCGACGGGCTCGGTCGAGATGCACGCGCAAAGCATCGGCGGCTACTGGACCCGGTACCTGTCCGACGGCACGTACTTCGACAGCGTCGGTCAGGTCACGCGCTACGGCAACCGCTATCGCGACAGCTACGGCAACGAGGCGTCGCAGAACGGCTTCGGCATCGCGCTGTCGCAGGAAGTCGGCAAGCCGTTCGCGATCGGCGCGCTGCCGGTCGCGGTCGAGCCGCAGGCGCAGCTCATGTACCAGTACCTGAAGCTGAACGGGTTCAACGACAACGTCTCGGCAGTATCGGGTACGACGACGAACGCGCTGCGCGGCCGCGTCGGCGTGCGCATCTTCCGGCCGAACCTCCAGTCGGATTCGGGCGGCGGCGCCGCCACGCCGTACTTCACGGCCGACGTGCTGCACGACTTCGTGTCGCCGGGCCAGACCGTCGTCGGCGGCACGCCGTTCGCGACGCATCTCGGCCGCACGTGGTACGAACTGGGCGTCGGCGTGACCGCGGGCTTCGGCAAGTCGGGCGAGCTGTACGCGAACGCGAAGATCGCGCGCAACATCGGCGGCGACTACCGGCGCGGCATCGTCGGGCAGGTCGGCTACCGCTACAGCTGGTAACGGCGCTCACCCGCGTAACGGCAGACGAAAAAAAACCGCCCGGCGCTCGGCCGGGCGGTTTTTGTATCGGCGCACCTGCAGCGCCGACGCGCGCGAACGCTCAGTGCAGGATCTTCGCGAGGAAGTCCTTCGCGCGTTCCGATTTCGGATTCGAGAAGAAATCGTCCTTGCGGTCGTCCTCGACGATTGCGCCCTTGTCCATGAAGATCACGCGATGGGCGACCTTCTTCGCAAAGCCCATCTCGTGCGTGACGACCATCATCGTCATTCCTTCCTGCGCGAGTTCGACCATCACGTCGAGCACTTCATTGATCATCTCGGGGTCGAGCGCGGACGTCGGCTCGTCGAACAGCATCGCGATCGGGTCCATCGACAGCGCACGCGCGATCGCGACACGCTGCTGCTGGCCGCCCGACAGCTGGCCCGGGAACTTGTGCGCATGCGCCTTCAGGCCGACGCGGTCGAGCAGCTTCATGCCCTTCTCGTTCGCCTCGTCCTTGCCGCGGCCGAGCACCTTGACCTGCGCGAGCGTCAGGTTCTCGGTAATCGACAGGTGCGGGAACAGCTCGAAATGCTGGAACACCATCCCGACCTTCGAGCGCAGCTTCGACAGGTTCGTCTTCTTGTCGCCGACCGACTGGCCGTTCACGAGGATCTCGCCCTGCTGGAACGGCTCGAGGCCGTTCACGGTCTTGATCAGCGTGGATTTACCCGAGCCCGACGGGCCGCACACGACGACCACTTCACCTTTCTTGACCTCGGTCGTGCAGTCGGTGAGGACCTGAAACTGGCCGTACCACTTCGAAACGTTCTTGATGGAAATCATCTTGTGACCTTTTTCTGGAGACCCTTGACGAGTGCAGACGCCAACGAGCAAATCACGAAATAGCATGCGCCGGCGAACAGGACCATCTCGACGGTCGTGCCGTCGCGATCGCCGATGTTGGCCGCCGTGCGGAAGAAGTCCGCGAGACTGATCACGTACACGAGCGACGTATCCTGGAACAGGACGATCGCCTGCGTGAGCAGCAGCGGCACCATCGCGCGGAACGCCTGCGGCAGGATCACGAGGCGCATCGCCTGCGCGTAGTTCATGCCGAGCGCGAACGCGGCGTTCACCTGCCCGCGCGGCACCGACTGGATGCCGGCGCGGATGATCTCGGAATAATACGCGGCTTCGAACAGCGAGAACGCGACCATCGCCGATGCGAGACGGATGTCGATCGTCGGCGACAACCCGAGCACGCCCTGCAACAGCTGCGGCACGATCAGGAAGAACCACAGCAGCACCATCACGAGCGGGATCGAACGGAACACCGTCACGTACGCTTTCGCGAACCACGCGAGCGGCGTCACGCCGGACAGCCGCAGCAGCGCGAGCAGCGTGCCCCAGACGATCCCGACCACGATCGCGATCAGCGTGATCTGGAACGTGACGACCGCCCCCGTCCACAGCGTCGGCAGCGCGCCGGGAATACTACTCCAGTCGAACTGATGCATCACTTGCCTCCGATATAGCCGGGCAGCCGCGTACGGCCTTCGATCCAGCGCATGAACGCCATCACGACGAGGTTGATGATCACGTAGGCGAGCGTCACCGCGATGAACGATTCATACGTCTGCGCGGTGTAGTCGACGAGCTGGCGCGCCTGCGCGGACAGGTCGAGCAGGCCGATCGTCGACGCGACGGCGGAGTTCTTGAAGATGTTCAGGAATTCCGACGTGAGCGGCGGCACGATGATCCGGTACGCAACGGGCAGCAGCACGTAGCGGTACGTCTGCCATTGCGTGAAGCCCATCGCAAGACCGGCCGCGCGCTGGCCCTTCGGCAGCGCGTTGATCCCCGAGCGCACCTGTTCGCACACGCGCGCGCCCGTGAACAGGCCGAGACAGATGATCGACGCGGTAAAGAACTGCGTGGCGGGCGGCAACTGCTTGATCCAGGTGCCGATCGATGCGGGCAGCACCTCCGGTATCACGAGATACCAGATGAAGAACTGCACGATCAGCGGAATGTTCCGGAAGATCGACACGTACACGGTACCGATCGCGGACAGCCATTTATTCGGCACGGTGCGCAGCACGCCGAACAGCGAACCGACGATCAGCGCGATGACCCAGGCGACGAGCGACACTTCGATGGTCACCCAGAAGCCGGACATCAGCCATCCGAAATAAGTCGTCGGCTCGCCGGTCGATACGGGGCTCAGGAAGATGCCCCAGTTCCAGTGGTAAGACATGGGCAAGACTCCAGCAAAAAGAGACGGAAGAAGCGGGGCCTCTTCCGTCTCATTAGCGTCATTTCTGCATCAACGGCCGTATGGTCAGTCGAGCGCCTTGTCGTTCGGGTTCGCGTACAGCTTCTTCATCGAATCGGACAGCGGGAAGTTCAGGTTCAGCCCCTTCGGCGGGATCGGGTTCTCGAACCACTTCGCGTAGATCTTCGCGGCTTCGCCCGACTTCTCGACTTGCGAGATCGCGTCGTCGACGACCTTCTTGAACTCCGTATCGCCCTTGCGCATCATGCAGCCGTACGCTTCTTCCGATTGCGGCGTGCCGACGATCACCCACTCGCCCGGCTGCTTCGCCTTCGCGCGCTCGCCCGCGAGCAGCGCGTCATCCATCATGAACGCGACCGCGCGGCCCGATTCCAGCGTATTGAACGAATCGCCGTGATCCTTCGCGCTGATGATGTTCATGCCGAGCTGCTTGTCGTTGTTCATCTTGCGCAGCAGGCGCTCCGACGTCGTACCGGCGGTGGTCACGACCGTCTTGCCCTTCAGGTCGGCGAAATCCTTGACGCCCGAATCCTTCTTCGTCATCAGGCGCGTGCCGATCACGAAGATCGTGTCGGAGAACGAGGCCTGCTGCTGGCGTTCCGCGTTGTTGGTCGTCGAGCCGCACTCGATGTCGACCGTGCCGTTCTGCACGAGCGGGATGCGGTTCTGCGACGTGACCGGAATGTTCTTCACCTGCAGGTTCGGCAGGTTCAGCTTCTTCTTCACCGCGTCGACCACCTTCAGCTGGAATTCGCGCGAATAGCCGACCACCTGCTGGTTCTGGTCGTAGTAGGAGAACGGAATCGACGATTCGCGGTGCCCCAGCGCGATCACGCCCGTGTCCTTGATCTTCTTCAGCGTGCCCGTCTCCTGAGCATGCGCGCCGCTTGCGAACGCACAAAGCGCCGCGAACATCAGGACTGCCTTTTGGTATTTCATTTTGGTCATCTCCTTGGCTAAAACCCGCGCCAGTGTATCAAAGTAATATTTTTGAAAGTACTGGTTGTTTACCGCACTACGAATCGCGCTGCGCGAAGCCTTCCTCCCGGCTTCGGGCGCCCCTTCCGGCGCCTGAATGCGCGCGCGGGCGATGCCGGATTCGGCACCGCCCGCGAGGGTTCATGCACGCAACCGGATGGATTGCGTCATGGATTGATCGTAGTCAACCGATCTGAAATCGGCAACCGCCGATCAGGGGTAGAGGCCGCGCATTTCGCGCGCCATCAGGATGCGCTTGCACGCAACGATGAACGCTGCGGTACGCACCGACACCTTGTGCTCTTCCGCGACCGCCCACACGCCGGAGAACGCTTCGCGCATCACGCGTTCGAGACGGTGGTTGATCTCGTCTTCCGTCCAGAAGAAGCTCGAGAAATCCTGCACCCATTCGAAGTACGACACGGTCACGCCACCCGCGTTCGCGATCACGTCCGGGATCACCAGCACGCCGTTCGCGGTCAGGATGTCGTCCGCCGCCGTCGTCGTCGGGCCGTTCGCGCCTTCGACGATGATCTTCGTGCGGATCTTCCCTGCGTTCTTCTCGGTGATCTGGTTTTCCAGTGCCGCCGGGATCAGGATGTCGGTTTCGACGGTCCAGAACTCGTCATTCGGCATCGGCTCCGCGCCTTCGAAACCCGCGACGCCGCCCGTGTGTGCGACGTGGTCGAGCAGCTTGTTCGAATCCAGACCGGCCGGCTGGTAGATCGTGCCCGTGTGATCCTGCACCGCGATCACCTTCGCACCCGCTTCCTGGAACAGCTTCGCCGCGATGCCGCCGACGTTGCCGAAGCCTTGCACCGCGATGCGTGCGCCTTCGATTTCCAAGCCCTTCTTCTTCGCCGCTTCGGAGCCGACGACGAACACGCCGCGGCCCGTTGCTTCCTTGCGGCCGAGGGAACCGCCGAGCGCGATCGGCTTGCCGGTCACGACGCCCGTCGACGTCTGGCCCTGGTTCATCGAGTACGTGTCCATCATCCACGCCATCACCTGTTCGTTGGTGTTGACGTCCGGCGCCGGAATGTCGGTGTTCGGGCCGATGATGATGCCGATTTCGCTGGTGTAGCGGCGCGTGACGCGCTCGAGCTCACCACGCGACAGCTTGCGCGGGTCGACGCGGATGCCGCCCTTCGCGCCGCCGTACGGCACGTTCACGGCCGCGTTCTTGACCGACATCCAAGCGGACAGTGCCATCACTTCCGACAGCGTCACGTCCTGGTGGTAGCGCACGCCGCCCTTGCCCGGGCCACGCGACACGTTGTGCTGCACGCGATAGCCTTCGAAGTGCGCGACGGTACCGTTGTCGAGCTCGATGGGGCAGTCGACGATCAGGATGCGCTTCGGGCGCTTCAGCGTTTCGAGCCAGCGCGACAGCGAGCCGAGGTACGGCGCGACGCGATCGACTTGCTGAAGGTAGTTGCCCCACGGGCCGAGATCGTCGGCGTGCAGGTAGGACGGGATGGACTGCAATTGCGAAGACATGGATGCTCCAACGGTCAACAGGTGCGCACATTGTCGAAAAACCCGTTTTTTTTATCCAATGCCGTTTGCTTATTCGATTATGCGTTTCTTGCATGATCGCGATTTTTCGCAAATCCGCGGTCGATTTGCGCAAGAACGCACGCGATCGACCGTGCATCGCGTGCGTGAAAAATCGCGTTTCCTGGATGAGGGAAGGCCGCCGGACAGCCGCCCGACAGGCATCGCAAGCTCGACGACAGCCGGCCCGCCTGCTCGACGATTAACCGCCCACGGTTAACCCGCGGTTTCGCGCAGTTCGTCGCGCACGACGTCCCACAGCGCACGCACGAGCTTCTGGCGGGGATCGTCGCCCTGCAGCGCGAGCTTGTCGCAGTACAGCCGGATCTCCATCGTCAGCGTGAACGGGTGCGCGCCGCCGCGCACCGACCGGTCGAGCCGGATCAGGCGACCGCCCGCGACCGCATCCTCGACCGCGCTGTGCGGCAGGAACGCGATGCCGTGGCCCGCGAGCGCCATCGCCTTCAGCCCTTCGGCCATGTCGGTCTCGTAGACGCGATCGAGGAACAGCGGTGTCGTCGCATTCGCGACGATGACTTCCGTCATCCGGCCGAGATACGCGTTCGGCGTATATGACAGGTACGGCACGCGTGCGTCGGCCGTGCCGGGCAGCGTATAGCGCGGCCGCCCCGCGCGGCCCGGCGCCGAGAACGGGCTGATCGGCTCGCTGCCGAGGATCAGCATGTCGTAGCGCGCCGGGTCGAGCGCGACCGGATGGCTCGGGTGGTGGTAGCCCATCACGAGATCGCAGCCGCCCTCGACGAGCGACAGCACCGCGTCGTGCACGTTCAGTGCGCGCAGCCGCGTGTGGACCTGGCCCATCTTCGCCTCGATCCGCTGCAGCCAGCGCGGGAAATACGTGAGCGACAGCGTGTGCGGCACCGCGAACTCGATCGTCGGCACCGGCGCGCCGACGTGGCCGCGCAGCAGCGTGCGCGCCTCGTGCGCCTGCGACAGCATCGTCAGCGCCTGTTCGTAGAAGATCTGCCCGGCCTGTGTGAGCCGCGTCGGATAGACCGAACGATCGATCAGTTCGGTCGCGAGCCATGCCTCGAGCGCCTGGATGCGCCGCGAAAACGCCGGCTGCGACACGTGCCGCAGCTCGGCGGACCGGCTAAAGCTGCGCGTTTCCGCGAGCGAGACGAAGTCTTCGAGCCATTTCAGTTCCATGCAGGCGGGCGCGGCGGGCGGCGGTCGGGAAGAAGCCTGCATTCTACCGGCGGGCGGGCCCGGCCGGCGGTGCGGCGAGCGGCCCGGCGCCCCGCCGCGAACCGGCGCCGGCGCGGTATCCGCACGCGGCAGCGCCCGCCGGCCGCACGCGACCGGGATCGTCCCGCGCCGATGGTAAAATGCCGGATTCTCCTCCCCTCGCTCGACCCGGCCCCAAAGCCCGCCCGATCATGTCCGACACTCGTCCCGATACGCTTTTCGCCCTCACCGCGCTTTCACCCATCGACGGCCGCTACGCCAGCAAGACCGAAGCGCTGCGCGACTGGCTCTCCGAAGCCGCCTTCATGCGCCACCGCGTCACCGTCGAGGTGCACTGGCTGATCGCGCTGTCGCGCGCCGGCTTCGCGGAAGTCCCGCGCTTCTCCGATGCGTCCGAACAATTCCTGCTGCAGCTCGCCGAGCGCTTCACCGCGCACGACGCCGCCCGCATCAAGGACATCGAGCGCGTGACGAACCACGACGTGAAGGCCGTCGAATACTGGCTGAAGGAATCGGTGAAGGGCCAGGAAGAACTCGAAAAGGCCAGCGAATTCATCCACTTCGCGTGCACGTCGGAAGACATCAACAACACGTCGCACGGCATGATGCTCGCCGGCGCGCGCGAACACGTGATCCTGCCGGCCCTGCGCACGGTCTACCAGCGCCTCGTCGCACTCGCGCACGCGCACGCCGAGCAGCCGATGCTGTCGCGCACGCACGGCCAGCCGGCCAGCCCGACGACGCTCGGCAAGGAACTCGCGAACGTCGCGGCCCGCCTCGCCCGTGCGATCACGCGCATCGAGAAGGTCGAGATCCTCGGCAAGATGAACGGCGCGGTCGGCAACTTCAACGCGCATCTCTCCGCGTATCCGGAATTCGACTGGGAAGCGTTCTCGCGCGACGTGATCGAGAACCGCCTGAAGCTCACGTTCAACCCGTACACGATCCAGATCGAACCGCACGACTACATGGCCGAGCTGTTCGACGCCGTGGCGCGCGCGAACACGATCCTGCTCGACCTCGACCGCGACGTGTGGGGCTACATCTCGGTCGGCTACTTCAAGCAGAAGACGAAGGCCGGTGAAATCGGCTCGTCGACGATGCCGCACAAGGTCAACCCGATCGACTTCGAGAACTCGGAAGGCAACCTCGGCCTCGCGAACGCGACGCTGCGCCACCTCGCCGACAAGCTGCCGGTGTCGCGCTGGCAGCGCGACCTGACCGACTCGACGGTGCTGCGCAACATGGGCGTCGCGCTCGGCTACTCGCTGCTCGCGTACGACTCGCTGATCCGCGGCCTCGACAAGCTCGAAGTGAACCCGCAGCGCCTGAACGAAGACCTCGACAACTGCTGGGAAGTACTCGCCGAGCCGGTGCAGACGGTGATGCGCCGCTACGGCATCGAGAACCCGTACGAGCAGCTGAAGGAACTGACGCGCGGCAAGGGCATCACGCGCGAAGCGCTGCAGGAATTCGTCGGCACGCTCGCGATCCCGCAAGAGGCGAAGGATCTTCTGCTCGCGATGACGCCGGCGTCGTACATCGGCAAGGCCGTCGAACTCGCGAAGCGGATCGCGTAAGCGCCGCCGTCTCCGCACGTAAAAAAGCCCGATGCGAGCAATCGCATCGGGCTTTTTGTTGCCTGCCGCGGCCGGTCAGAACGAAATCATCCGCCCCGGGTTGAGCGCGCTCATCACGCTCATCGCGGCCTTCGCGGCGGGAATCGCGATCGGCGACAACTGGCGGCCGAGCGGAATCGCGCGATGGTCGATGCCGGTCAGCATCGAGAAATCGTCGTTACGGCCGACGAAATCGTCGCAGATCGCCTTGCCGATCCGCACCGTCTGCGCGACGCCGTGGCCGCTCCAGCCCTGCACCATGTACATCGGCACGCGGCCGTCGGTCTTGCGGCTGTCGGTCGCGCCGTTCAGCGTGAAGTCGCTGACGCCGCTCCAGCAGTAGTCGAGCGCGAACCGGCCGTCGTGCTGCGGGAACACCGTGTTCAGCCGCGTCAGCAGGTACGCGTTCACGTCGGGCTGCCCCCAGCAGGTGCCGGTGCCCTGCCCGCCGAACAGCAGGCGGTTGCCGCGTACCGGCCGGTAATAGTCGATCTGGAACTGCGTGTCGTACACCGGCATGCCGGCCGGCATCAGCGTCGCGACGTCGACATCGAGCGGCGCCGTCACGCTCACGTAGGTAAAGAACGGCACCGTGGTCGCCGCGCCGTCGTCGAGCAGCCGGAACGTCGTGTTGTGCAGTGCGAGCACGACGCCCTTGCGCGCGGTGATCGTGCCGCCCGGCGTCGTCGCGACGACGCCGTCCGGCGTCTCGTCGAGCTCGAGCACCTCGGTGCCCTCGAACAGCGCGCCGCCGTTCAGCCGGAAGCCGTGCACGAGGCCGCGCACCAGCGCGAGCGGATGAATCTGCCCGCCGATCGCGTCGATCGCCGCGCCGTGGTACAGCCCCGAGCGCACGTAGTCGTCATGCAGCTGATGGCGGCCGACGAGCGTCACGCCCGCGTCGCCGAGATGGCGGCGCGCATCCGCGCCGTCCAGCAGCGCGCTCATGTGGCCCGGGTGGACCGCCGCCGTAATGTGCCCGCGCTTGCGATCGAGCGCCAGCGCGTAACGTGCGCCGATCGCATCGATCAGGTCCATCGATTCGGCCGACGCGAAGCGCCACAGCCGCTTCGCGTCGTCGTGCGACAGGTAGTCGATCATGTCGGCGGCTTCCCAGCGCGCGAGGCCGGGCGTGAGCTGCCCGCCGTTGCGGCCCGATGCGGCCGAGCCGACGTGGTGCTTGTCGACGAGGATCGTGTCGACACCCGCTTCCGCGAGATGCAGCGCGGCCGATGCGCCGAGCAGGCCCGCGCCGATCACGAGCACGTCGCAGACGGCATCGTGCGCGAGCGGCGCGCTGTTCGCATGGCGGGACAGCGACGCCTCGTACCAGTTCGCCGGACGCTCGCCGTCGTAGCGGGCCGGGTCGCACCAGTTCCAGTTGTCTTTTTCGATGTTCAGTTGCGTTTGTTCGAAACGCGATTCGCCCTGGATCAGGGGTTGGTTATTGGACGTCATGATTGCACTTGCATGGTCTTGGGCCGCCTGTCGAAGGGCCTCGTTGCTTCGAGGCTTCGCGGGTGGGGCAGCCGGTTCCACATGGGTGTCAACGAGAAAAGGGGCGTGATGGCCCGTGTTGACGGCAGGCACGCTCGTGCCGCCTGGATCCCGGACTGTGCGAAAGCACGTATTGAAAGGTGCCGGGACACCCAATTTCTACACCGCAGAAATAATTCTACAGTGTAGAATAAGCTTTCGTCAAGTTTACAGCCGGTGCCGCACCGGCACGCCAGCCCGCATCGATGAAAGACAAACCCGCCCAAGGCCCGCGCGGCCTCGACAAGGATGCGATCGTCGCGGCCGCACTCGCGCTGCTCGAAGACGTCGGCGAAGCCGCGTTCAGCGTGCGCAAGCTCGCGCAGTCGGTCGGCTGCGACCCGATGAGCGTGCTGTACCACTTCAAGTCGAAGGAAGGCCTGAGCCGCGCGATCGCGAACGCGCTGTCGCGCTCGCTCGTGCCGGTCGATCCGTCACTGCCGTGGCGCGAACGGCTGCGCGACCTCGCACGCCAGTACCGCGCGCTCGCGCTGCGCTACCCGGCCGCGTTCGCGCTGCTGCAGCGGCACATGAGTACCGGGCCGGCCGATCTCGCGCACATCGAGGCCGTGCATCGCGCGCTGGCCGACGCCGGCATCCCGCGCGCGGCGCTGCCGTCGGTGTGCGTCGGCTGGTATGCGAGCGTGATCGGCCTTGCCGCCGCCGAAGCCGGCGGCCTCACGCGCGCCGCGAACGACGTCGAGCTCGCGGAAATGGAAGCGCTGTCCGACGCCGCGCATCCGCTCGTCAAGGCGGCCGCCCCGCTCTACGCGCAGCTCGATCCGGCGGCCGTGCACGACACGATGCTCGACGTACTGCTCGACGGCATCGCGAAGCAGGCGCCCGAGGCCTGACCGGCCCGCGACGACGAGCCGCCAACGAAAAAGGCGCCCGAAGGCGCCTTTTCCATGACGATTGCCGCGAACCGCGCTCAGTGCTGCTGCGCGATGCCGAGCTTCAGCATGACCTGATCGACGATCTGTTCGGGCGTCAGCTCGATGCTGACCTCGATCGCTTCGTCCGGGCCCGGCTCCTCGAGCGTGTCGAGCTGGCTCTTCAGCAGCGACGGATCGAAGAAATGGCCGGTGCGGCTCTTCAGGCGCTCGTGCAACACCTCGAACGAACCCTTCAGATACACGAACCGCACGTCGGTGTCGGTGCCGCGCAGCACGTCGCGGTACGAGCGCTTCAGCGACGAGCATGTGAACACGGCCGTCTCACCGGCACGCTGCTTTTCCTCGATGGCCGCGCGGATCGTGCGCAACCACGGCCAGCGGTCGTCGTCGGTCAGCGGAATGCCGTGGTGCATCTTTTCCTTGTTCGCCGCGCTGTGAAACGCGTCGCCATCGGTATAGCTGCACGACAGGCGTTCCGCCAGCATTTCGCCAATCAGCGACTTGCCGGCGCCCGACACGCCCATTGCGATCAGAATCATTGACTACCCCTTGTTACAGAACCATGCTCAGCAGCAGTGTAAAGCCGAGGCCGAGCACCGAGATGATCGTTTCGAGCAACGACCAGGTCTTGAACGTCTGACCGACCGTCATCCCGAAATATTCCTTGATCAGCCAGAAACCGCCGTCGTTCACGTGCGAGAAGATCAGCGAGCCCGAGCCGGTGGCGAGCACCAGCAGCTCCGGGCTGACCGCCGCGCCGGACGCCGCCGCGATCGGCGCGACGATGCCGCAGGCCGTCGTCATCGCGACCGTCGCCGAACCCGTCGCGAGACGCATCAGCGCGGCGACGAACCAGCCGAGCAGCAGCGGCGACAGGTGCGCGTGCTTCGCGGTCTCGACGATCTGCTGCGAAATCCCGCTGTCGCGCAGGACACCGCCGAAGCCGCCGCCCGCGCCGACGATCAGCGTGATGCCGGCGATCGGTGCCAGGCACTCGCTGCAGAACTTCTGGATCTGGTCGCGGTTGAAGCCCTGCAGCTTGCCGAACGTGAAGAAGCTCACGAGCACGGCGATCAGCAGCGCGACGTCCGAGTTGCCGGCGAAGCGCAGCAGGTTGTTCGGCAGCGACTTCGGCGTGAACACCAAGTCGGCCCAGCTGCCGACCAGCATCAGCACGACGGGCAGCAGGATCGTGAACAGCGTGATGCCGAAGCTCGGCAGTTCACGCTTGCGGCCATCCGTGTGCGACTCGACGAACTGCGCGGCGAGCGGGTTGTTCTCCGGCAGCTTCACGAACTTCGAGATCGTCAGCGCGAACAGCGGGCCCGCGATGATCGCGGTCGGCACGCCGACGATCAGGCCGAACGCGATCGTCTTGCCGATATCGGCGCCGTATTGCTGAACGGCCAACAGCGCAGCCGGGTGCGGCGGGATCAGGCCGTGCACGACGGACAGGCCGGCCACCATCGGCAGGCCGACGACGAGCAGCGACTTGCCGGTGCGCTTCGCGACGTTGAACGCGATCGGGATCAGCAGCACGAAGCCGACTTCGAAGAACACCGGCAGGCCGACGATGATCGCGACGAACATCATCGCCCAGTGGATGTTCTTTTCACCGAACCAGTCGATCAGCGTGGTCGCGATCCGTTCGGCGCCGCCCGATTCGGCCATCATCTTGCCGAGCATCGTGCCGAGGCCGACGACGATCGCGATGTGGCCGAGCGTACCGCCGGTGCCCGTCTCGAACGACTTGACGATCTTGTCCATCGGCATGCCGACGACCAGGCCAAGCCCGAGCGACACGATGATCAGCACCAGGAACGGGTAGATCTTGTAGCGCGCGATCATCAGGATCAGCGCGGCAATCGCGATCAGCGTGAATACGAGCAGCATGCTGCCTTGGACAGCCCCCATGTGGCACTCCTCCTAGAATTGTTCGAACCGGGCGAGTTGTTGCGAGTATGCCCGGCTATGCAGGTCTCCGAAACACGGGGGGTACCCACCCCGTCAGGACGCTGAATTTTACTTATCTTTACGGTCCGCGGATAGAACCGGTTCCATCAGCAAAAACCCTCGGCAAAACAAGCACTAACGCTTGCTTTCCGAGGGCTAAACCGTCATCTGGTACAAGGCTTAACGGGGCAGTTGGCTCGCGGCTTGCGCGAGGCGCGTGACTTCGGCCCAGTCCTGCGCGGCGAGCGCGGCTTTCGGCGTGAGCCACGAGCCGCCGACGCATACGACATTCGGCAGTTTCAGGAAATTCGGCGCGGTGTCGACGGTGATGCCGCCGGTCGGGCAGAACTTCAGCGCCGGGAACGGGCCGTGGAACGCCTGCAGCATTGGCACGCCGCCCGCTTGCTGCGCGGGGAAGAACTTCACGATCTCGTAGCCGAATTCGAGCGCCTGGATGATGTCGCTCGGTGTCATCACGCCCGGCAGCAGCGGCAGGCCCGCGTCGAGCGACGCGAGGTGCAGCTCCTTCGTCAGGCCCGGCGACACGCCGAACTTCGCGCCCGCGCGCTTCGCCTGCTCGCAATGCTCGGGCTTCGTGATCGTGCCGACGCCGACGACGATGTCGTCCGCGAGCTGGCTGGCGCGCTGGATCGCTTCCAGGCCGGCCGGCGTGCGCAGCGTGATCTCGAGCACCTTCACGCCGCCTGCGTGCAGTGCACGCGACACGTGTTCGCCCTGCTCGACCGAGTCGAATGCGAGCACCGGGATGACCGGGCCCAGCTTCACGATTTCAGCAATCGTCTTCATTGAATTGGCTCCTTGAAATTCATGCGGCGACGTGGGCGGCCGTTTCGCCGACCAGCGCGCCGAAAACCGATGCGCCCTGCTCGGCCGGCGCGGCGGCCGCGCGGAACACGCCGAACAGTTCACGCCCGAAACCGACCTCGTTCTCGGCCTGGTGCAGCGGCTGCGCGACCGGGCGCGCCTGCCACTCGGCGGCGTCGACCTCGATGTCGAGCACGCCGGCTTCCGCGTCGATCACGAGCGTATCGCCCGTCTTCACCTTGCCGAGCGGGCCGGCCAGCAGCGCTTCCGGCGACACGTGGATCACGGCCGGCACCTTGCCCGACGCGCCCGACATGCGGCCGTCGGTGACCAGCGCGACGTGGAAGCCCTGATCCTGCAGCACGCCGAGCAGCGGCGTCAAACGGTGCAGTTCGGGCATCCCGTTCGCGCGCGCGCCCTGGAAGCGCACCACCGCGACGAAATCGCGCTTCAGCTCGCCGCGATCGAATGCTTCCTGCACGGCTTCCTGCGAATCGAACACGACCGCGGGCGCCGTCACCTTGCGGTGCTCGGGCGCGACCGCCGAAATCTTGATCACGCCGCGGCCGAGGCGGCCCTGCATCAGGCGCAGGCCACCGTCCGGCTGGAACGGGTCACGAATGCCGCGCAGCACCTTCGTGTCGTGGCTCTCGGCCGCGCCGTCGACCCACGTGAGCTTGCCGTCGATCAGCTTCGGCTCCTTCGTGTAGTGCGCGAGACCCTTGCCGGCGACCGTCGTCACGTCCTCGTGCAGCAGCCCGCCTTCGAGCAGGTTGCGTACCAGGAAGGCCACGCCGCCCGCCGCGTGGAAATGGTTCACGTCGGCCTTGCCGTTCGGGTAGATCTTCGCGAGCAGCGGCACGACGGCCGACAGTTCGTCGAAATCGTTCCAGTCGATCAGGATGCCGGCGGCGCGCGCGATCGCGACGAGGTGCAGCGTGTGGTTGGTCGAGCCGCCCGTCGCGAGCAGCGCGACGATCCCGTTGACGATCGCCTTTTCGTCGATCACATGGCCGATCGGCGTGTACTGGCCGCGCTCGACGGTCAGGTCGAGCACGCGGCGCGCAGCCTCGGCAGTCAGCGCGGTGCGCAGCGGGGTATGCGGGTGGACGAATGCCGAACCCGGCAGGTGCAGCCCCATCAGCTCCATCAGCATCTGGTTGCTGTTCGCGGTGCCGTAGAACGTGCAGGTGCCGTGGCCGTGATACGCGGCCGATTCGGCTTCGAGCAGCGCGTCGCGGCCGACCTGGCCGGTCGCGAACTGCTGGCGGATCTTCGCCTTGTCGTCGTTCGACAGGCCGCTCGTCATCGGGCCGGCCGGCACGAAGATCGTCGGCAGGTGGCCGAACTGCAGCGCGCCGATCAGCAAGCCCGGCACGATCTTGTCGCAGATGCCGAGGCAGAGCGCCGCGTCGAACATGTTGTGCGTGAGCGCGATCGCCGTGCCCATCGCGATCGCCTCGCGCGAGAACAGCGACAGCTCCATCCCCGGGTTGCCCTGCGTGACGCCGTCGCACATCGCCGGCACGCCGCCCGCGAACTGCGCGACACCGCCGTTCTCGCGCGCGGCCGCCTTGATGATCTCGGGGAAATCCTTGTACGGCGCATGCGCGGACAGCATCTCGTTGTACGAGGACACGATGCCGATGTTCGGCTCGCGGATCGCCTTGATCGAGAACTTGTCGTTACCTTCGAGGCCGGCGAAGCCGTGCGCGAGGTTCGCGCACGACAGCGCGCCGCGTGCCGGGAACTTGCCCTGCGCGCCGTCGATGCGCTGCAGATAGGCGGAACGGGTCGATTGGCTGCGGGCGATCACGCGTTCGGTGACCTTCGCCAGAGTGGGGTGCAGCGACGTCATGCTGGGCGCTCCTGTATGCCGGCCGACACCGGCGGTTGGAATCGTGGGGACGGTCGAGCTTCGTCGAACGAACGAAAGCAGTCTAGTAGAAAAACTACACGCACGCAATGCGGATGAGCATGCTCGCAACCCTCATTCCCGCCACCAGCAAGGCTTTACTTAGTGAAAACCCTAATCATCAGCCCTACCTACCTCATTAATCACCGACGATTGAGCTAGTATTTTCATGTAGATTTTCTACAATTCGATTGCGATACACTCGCTCATCCGAACCCGATTTCTGCCTGCCGCCCCATGCTGCCCCGCATTGAAGCGATCCGCACCGAGTTGCGCCCGTCCGAGCGCAAGCTCGCCGACTACATCCTTGCCGCGCCGCGCGAGGTGCTCGACCTCGCGATGACCGAGCTGTCGACGCGCGCGGGCGTCAGCCAGCCGACGATCGCCCGCTTCTGCCAGGCGCTCGGCTGCAGCGGCTTCCGCGAATTCAAGATCCGGCTCGCGCAGAGCGTCGCGCCGGGCGTGTCGTCGGTCTATCGCGACGTCGAGCCTGACGAACCGGCGCCCGGCATCATCGGCAAGGTGTTCGACCGCACGATCGGCGCACTGATCGAGGTGCGCAACAGCCTGTCCGCCGGCAGCGTCGCCGAGGCGATCGCGCTGCTGTCGAACGCATCGCGGATCGAGTTCTACGGCGCCGGCGGCTCGGGCATAGCCGCGCAGGACATCCAGCACAAGTTCTTCCGGCTCGGCGTGCCGAGCGTCGCGTATTCGGATCCGCACACGTTCTCGATGTCGTCGGCGCTGCTCGGCCCGCACGACGTCGTCGTCGCGATCTCGAACACCGGCCGCACGCGCGACATCGTCGACGCGGCGCGCTCCGCGCTCGCGTGCGGTGCGAAGGTCGTCGCGATCACGCAGAGCCATTCGCCGCTCGCGAAGCTCGCGACAGTGAGTCTCGCGTCGAACGTGGCGGAGGAAACGGACGTGTTCTCGCCGATGACGTCGCGGATGTCGCATCTCGCGATCGGCGACATCCTCGCGGTCGGCGTCGCGCTGTCACGCGGCCCCGCGCTGATGGAACGGGTCGGCCGCGCGAAGGAGGCGATCACGCGCCGCCGGATCGACGACGGCACGAAGGATTGAGCAGACGCCCGCGCCAGCCGCGTGCGCGTAAACGACAAACGGCGCCCCGCGGGGCGCCGTTGCACATCAGGCGGCGCCGGCAACTGCGCCGGCAATGCCGCTCAGAACGGCTTGATCACGACCAGCGCGACCGCCGCGAGCATGCCGAGCACCGGCAGCTCGTTGAACACGCGATACCACTTGTCGGTGCGGCGGTTCTCGCCACGCTCGAACACCCGCAGCAGGTGCCCGCAATACGCGTGATAGACGATGAGCAGCAGCACGACCGTCACCTTCGCGTGAATCCAGCCCTGCCCCTGCCCGATGCCGATCGACAGCCAGAGCCACAGCCCGCAGGCCAGCGCCGGCACCGCGATCATCGTCATGAAGCGGAACAGCTTGCGTGCCATCAGCAGCAGGCGGCGCACGGCGGCCGGATCGGTTTCCATGGCCAGGTTCACGTAGATGCGCGGCAGGTAGAACAACCCTGCAAACCACGCGGCGATCAGAACGATATGGAACGTCTTGACCCAGAGCATCGCCATCGATTGTGTGCCTCGCTGTTTACTGGCGGCCTTCGCCGTGTCCGAGCACGACGTACTTCAGCGACGTCAGCCCTTCCAGGCCGACGGGGCCGCGTGCGTGCAGCTTGTCGTTCGAGATGCCGATTTCCGCGCCGAGGCCGAATTCGAAGCCGTCCGCGAAGCGCGTCGACGCGTTGACCATCACGCTCGCCGAATCGACTTCGCGCAGGAACCGCATCGCGCGGTCGTGATCCTCGGTGACGATTGCGTCCGTGTGGTGCGAGCCGTAATGGTTGATGTGCTCGATCGCTGCGTCGAGGCCGTCGACGACCTTGATCGCGAGCACCGGCGCGAGATACTCGGTGTGCCAGTCTTCCTCGGTTGCGTCGACGAGCGGGCCGACGCCCGCATCGGCGAGCACCGCGCGCGCGGCCGCATCGACGCGCAGTTCGACCTGCTTGTCGCGATACAGCTTGCCGAGCGGCGGCAGCAGCTTCGCCGCGATACCGCTCGACACGAGCAGCGTCTCCATCGTGTTGCAGGTGCCGTAGCGGTGCGTCTTCGCGTTGTCGCAGACGGTCAGCGCCTTCTCGAGATCGGCGCGATCGTCGACGTACACGTGGCAGATGCCGTCGAGGTGCTTGATCATCGGCACGCGCGCCTCGTTGATCAGGCGCTCGATCAGGCTCTTGCCGCCGCGCGGCACGATCACGTCGACGTATTCGGTCATCGTGATCAGCTTGCCGACCGCCGCGCGATCGGCCGTCGCGACGACCTGCACCGCGTCCTGCGGGAGGCCTGCCGCCTCGAGCCCTTCGCCGATCAGCTTCGCGAGCGCCGCGTTCGACTCGAGCGCTTCGGAGCCGCCGCGCAGGATCGTCGCGTTGCCCGACTTCAGGCACAGCGCGGCCGCGTCGATCGTCACGTTCGGGCGCGATTCGTAGATGATGCCGATCACGCCGAGCGGCACACGCATCTGGCCGACCTGGATGCCGCTCGGGCGGTACTTGAGGTTGCTGATCTCGCCGATCGGATCGGCCAGCGACGCCACCTGGCGCAAGCCTTCGACCATCGTCTTCAGCGCCTTGTCCGACAGCGTCAGGCGATCGACGAATGCCGCATCGAGACCCTTTTCACGGGCACGGGCGACATCGCGGGCATTCGCGTCCTTCAGCGCCTGCGCATCGCGTTCGATCGCGCGCGCCACGGCGTCGAGCGCCGCGTTCTTCGCCGCCGTGCTGGCGCGCGCCATCGCGCGGGAAGCGTGCCGGGCGCGACGGCCCAGGTCGGTCATGTACTGATCGATATCCATCGTGTGACTCGAGAAGCGCGCCGCGCTGGGCGGCATGAATTCGTGGGGAAGCGTGAGCGGCGGCGGCCGGGAGACCGCGCCAGCGATCAAAACATTGTAAGCGGGTTGCGCAGCGCGCGCTGAAGGCCCGAACGGGACTTAGCGTCGCACGCGCCCCGCGGTCGGCGGTCGCTCGCCGCGGGCACCGGCCACCGTCATCGCGAGCTGGAACAGCCCGTCCCACGGATCGGGCGGCGGTTCGTCCTGCGTGCGGCGGCCCGGCGCGACGGCCGTGAGCCCCTTGACCTGACGGTCGAGCTTCGCGGCAAACGCGAGCGCCTTCTCGAGCGCGGCTTCGGACACGCGATTCAGCGCGGGGCCGATCAGCCGCTCGCGCGGCCCCCACACGCGGTTCTCGCGCAGCAGCGTCGCGAGCGGCTTGCCGGCCGTCGTGCCGCGCTTGATCCGCAGCAGCGTGCGCAATTCCTCGACGACGGCCCACATCACGAGCACGATCGCCTCGCCCTCGCCCTTCAGCCCGTCGATCATCCGCGCGAGCCGCGCGGCGTCGCCGGCGAGCATCGCTTCGTTCAGCTTGAAGACGTCGTAACGCGCGACGTTCAGCACCGCGTCGTGCACCTGCTCGAACGACAGCGCGCCCTGCGGATACAGCAGCCCGAGCTTCTGGATTTCCTGGTGTGCAGCGAGCAGGTTGCCTTCGACGCGCTCGGCGATGAACTGCAGCGCGCGGCGCCCGTCCTCGCCGGGCGCGGCGCGCTGGCCCTGCATCGCGAGGCGCTGGCCGATCCAGTTCGGCAGCTGCGCGCGGTCGACCGGATCGATCTTCAGCGCGACGCCGCCGTTCTGCAGCGCGGTAAACCACGCGGATTTCTGCGTGGCCGCGTCGAGACGCGGCAGCGTGACGAGCATCAGCGCGTCGGGGTTCGGCGTGGCCGCGAGCGTCTTCAGCGCATCGGCGCCTTCCTTGCCGGGCTTGCCCGACGGAATGCGCAGCTCGATCAGCTGGCGCTCGCCGAACAGCGACATCGCCTGGGTCGCGCCGAGCAGCACGCTCCAGTCGAAGCCGCGCTCGACCGTATGCACCGAGCGCTCGGTGAAGCCGGCCGCGCGCGCGGCCGCACGAATGCGGTCGCACGCTTCCTGCGCGAGCAGCGGCTCGTCGCCGTAGACGGTATAGAGCCCGGCCAACCCCTTCGCGAGGTGCGGCTCCAGCGCATCAAGTCGCAATTGCATCGATACGTGCGCCGTCGATCAGAGCGGCGGCGGCGGCAACGGCGCGCGCGGTGCGACGCCCGGCACCACGTCTTCCGGCGCCGGCGTCAGCGAATGGACGATCGCGAGACGCCGCATCAGCTGGTCGACCGCATCGCTCTGCATGTCGGCGTACAGGAGGTCCGCTTCCTGCGCCTTCGCGTTCGTGTACTGATCGCTGTACGTCATCGCGCGGTTCAGCGCGATCGCGCTCGGCGGGATCAGCACCGTGCCGTCCTTGCTCGTCAACTGATAACGCAACGTATAGAAGAGCGCATATTCCTGCGCCGAGCCGTACTTGTTGAGCGTCAGCGTGTTCTGGCCACGCGATTCCCACATGGTCAGCACGGCATCGGCGTCGTCCGCCGACTTGACGATCTTCGTGTCGCTGCCGGCCTCGACGAGGCGCACGAGACGCGCCTCGACCGGCGCCGGCGCGCCGGCGATCAGCAGGTGCTTGAACGCGTAGTCCTGCTGGCCGCGCAACTGGAAGCCGCATGCCGACAGCGCAACCGCGCTGCCGACAGCGAGCATCAAAAACGATCTGCGGATCACCTTCGCTCCTTCTGGGTACGTCCGATGGCCGGCGGCCGTCAGACGACGATGTTCACGAGGCGGCCCGGCACGACGACGATTTTCTTCGCCGGCTTGCCGTCGCTGAACTTCGCGAACGCGTCGTCGGCCACTGCCGCGGCTTCGATCGCCTCGCGGCTCGCGTCCTTCGCCACCTTCAGCGCGCCGCGCACCTTGCCGTTCACCTGCAGCACGAGTTCGATCTCGGCCTGCTCGAGCGCGGCCTCGTCGACCTTCGGCCACGGTGCGTCGAGCAGCGGGCCGAATTCGTCCGCGTAGCCCAGCGCCTTCCACAGTTCGAACGTGACGTGCGGCACGACCGGGTACAGCACGCGCAGCAGCACGCCGTACGTTTCGCGCAGCACGCCCGGCGTCGCGCCCTTCGCGCCGTCGATCGCGTTCAGCATCTTCATCGCGGCCGACACGACCGTGTTGTACTGCAGGCGCTGGTAGTCGAAATCGGCCTGCTTCAGCACGCTGTAGATCTCACGGCGCAGCGCCTTGTCGGCTTCGCCGAGCGCGGCCGCATCGAAGCCCGCGCGCGCGGCGAGCACTTCGCGGTTCGTCGCGCCGAAGCTCCACACGCGGCGCAGGAAGCGGCTCGCGCCTTCGACGCCCGCACCCGACCACTCGAGCTGCTGCTCGGGCGGCGCGGCGAACATCGTGAACAGGCGCGCGGTATCGGCGCCGTACTGGTCGATCAACAGCTGCGGATCGACGCCGTTGTTCTTCGACTTCGACATCTTCTCGATGCCGCCGAGCACGACCGGCTGGCCGTCCGTGTTCAGCGTCGCGCCGACCGGGCGACCCTTGTCGTCGTGCGTGACCGTCACGTCGAGCGGGTTGTACCAGGTCTTCTTGCCCGATGCGTCCTCGCGGTAGTACGTCTCGTTCAGCACCATGCCCTGCGTGAGCAGGTTCTTCGCCGGCTCGCCGAACTTCACGAGGCCGAGGTCGCGCATCACCTTGGTCCAGAAGCGCGAATACAGCAGGTGCAGGATCGCGTGCTCGATGCCGCCGATGTACTGGTCCATCGGCATCCAGTAGTCGGTGCGCGCGTCGACCATCGTCTCGGCGTCCGGCGCCGTGTAGCGCGAGAAGTACCACGACGAATCGACGAAGGTGTCCATCGTGTCGGTTTCGCGCTTCGCGGCCGCGCCGCACTTCGGGCACGTGCAGTTCAGGAACGCTTCCGACTTCGCGAGCGGGTTGCCCGAGCCGTCCGGCACGAGATCTTCCGGCAGCACGACGGGCAGATCCTGCTCGGGCACCGGCACGTCACCGCACGACGGGCAGTGGATGATCGGGATCGGCGTGCCCCAGTAGCGCTGGCGCGACACGCCCCAGTCGCGCAGGCGCCACGTGACCTGCTTGTCGCCGAAGCCGCCGGCCTTCAGGTCGGCCGCGACCGCGTCGACGGCTTGCGCGTAGTGCAGGCCGTCGTACTTGCCGCTGTTCACGCAGACCGCGACTTCCTTGTCGCCGTACCACTCCTGCCATGCGTCGAGCGAGTACTGCTGGCCTTCGGCCGAGATCACCTGCTTGATCGGCAGGTCGTATTTCTTCGCGAACGCGAAATCGCGCTCGTCGTGGCCCGGCACGCCCATCACCGCGCCTTCGCCATAGCTCATCAGCACGTAGTTGCCGATCCACACCTCGACCGGCTCGCCGGTCAGCGGGTGCGTGACCGAGAAGCCCGTCGCGACGCCCTTCTTCTCCATCGTCGCCACGTCGGCCTCGGCGACGCCGCCGCGCTTGCATTCGTCGATGAACGCCAGCAGTTCCGGCTTGTCCTGCGCGAGGCGCGTGGCGAGCGGATGCTCGGCCGCGATCGCGCAGAAGGTGACGCCCATGATCGTGTCGGCACGCGTCGTGAACACGCGCAGCAGCTTCTTCTCGCCGTCGAGTTCGTACGGGAAGCCGAAGTTCACGCCGAAGCTCTTGCCGATCCAGTTCTGCTGCATGATCTTCACGCGCTCGGGCCAGCCGAGGCCGTCGAGGTCGTTCAGCAGCTCATCCGCGTACTGCGTGATGCGCAGGTAGTACATCGGGATCTCGCGCTTCTCGACGAGCGCGCCCGACCGCCAGCCGCGGCCGTCGATCACCTGCTCGTTCGCAAGCACGGTCTGGTCGACCGGGTCCCAGTTCACGGTGCCCGTCTTCTTGTACGCGATGCCCTTCTCGAGCATCTTCAGGAACAGCCACTGGTTCCACTTGTAGTAGTCGGGCTTGCACGTCGCGATTTCGCGCGACCAGTCGATCGCGAGGCCCATCGACTGCATCTGGCCCTTCATGTAGTCGATGTTGTCGTAGGTCCACTTCGCGGGCGGCACGCCGTTCGCCATCGCGGCGTTCTCGGCCGGCATCCCGAACGCGTCCCAGCCCATCGGCATCAGCGTGTTGTAGCCGTTCATCCGCAGATAGCGGTACATCACGTCGTTGATCGTGTAGTTGCGCACGTGACCCATGTGCAGCTTGCCGGACGGGTACGGCAGCATCGACACGCAGTAGAACTTCGGCTTCTGCGAATCTTCCTTCGTCTTGTAGGCATCGGCTGCGCGCCAGTCGCCCTGGGCGGCGGCTTCGACGTCGGCGGGTACGTATCTCTCGTGCATGGTGTGGTTCGGACTAGGCTTTAAGCGACGCGACGGCGCGCGCGCAGGAGTGGATCGAAAATCGTGCTTGCCCGGCGGACCTGCAGGTTCGCTGTTGCCGGACCTGTTCGCGGTTTCCGGGCATTTTCCGGGTAACCCGCAGCATGCCCGGGTAGCCTGGAAAATTCCGGGTTACCTGAAAAAAGCCTGCCAACCGGGAAAAACGTTGATTATACCGCCCGCGCCGGCCCATTCGACCCGTCTTGCAGCGCGCGGCCCGATCCCGCGGCGGGGACGGGCCCGCTCAGCGGTTGGCCGGCACGGCAGGCGCCGCCGCTGAACCGCCCGCCTGCGGCGGCACGTCGGTCACGAAACCGATCCGCGTAAGGCCGGCGGCCTGCGCGGCCCCCATCACCTGCGCGATCACGTCGTAGCGGGTCGCACGCGACGCGCGCAGCCGCAATTCGGGCGGCGCGCCGCCCGCGGCGGCGGCCCGGAAGCGCGCGGGCAGCGCATCGAGCGCGACCGGCGAATCGTCCCAATACAGCTTGCCCGCGTCGTCGATCGACAAGGTGACGGATTGCGGCGTGTCGCGCGCGACGCTGGCCGCGACCTTCGGCAGGTCGAGCCGGATCGCGTGCGTCATCAGCGGCGCGGTGATGATGAAGATGACGAGCAGCACCAGCATCACGTCGATCAGCGGGGTCATGTTGATCTCCGCCATCGGCGCGGAGGTCTTGTGGTGCTCGAGTCCGCCGAATGCCATGGTCGCTCCTCCGGAATGGGCGCGTCACGCTTCCTGCGCGCACACGAACACGTGCAGGTCGCGTGCGAAGCCGTCGAGTTCCTCGGCGAGCTGCCGCACGAGGCGCCCGAGGATGTTGTAGGCCAGCACCGCCGGAATCGCGACGACGAGCCCGAACGCGGTCATGATCAGCGCCTCGCCGACCGGCCCCGCGACGTTCTCGATCTGCGCCTGCCCGCTCGCGGCGATGCTGCCGAGCGCGTGGTAGATGCCCCACACGGTGCCGAGCAGCCCGACGAACGGCGCGGTGCTGCCGATCGACGCGAGCAGCACCTGGCCGAATTCGAGACGCCGCTGCGAGCGCAGCATCGCGTGCCGCAACGCGCGCAGCACGCGCTCGCTGCGCTCGACGCGCGCGGCCAGGGCAGCCGGGTCGTGGTCGTCGGCCGCATCGCGCGCGGCTTCGGCGAGCGGCACGAACACGCGCTCGCGATCGGCGCCGGCGAGCGCGGCGATGCCCGCGTCGAGCGACGGCGCGCGCCAGAACGCGGCGAGCGCGCGCGGCCCCTGCCGCTTCGCGCGGACCAGGAGCCAGGCTTTCATGAGGAGGAAGCACCAGCTGGCGACGGACATCGCCAGCAGCACATAGGCGACGGCATGCGTGATCGCATCGCCGCTTTCGAGGTAGTGGACAACGCCGGTGGGTATCGCCATCGGAGTTTCCCCGTGGTGTCAGCGCAGGCCGAGCACGTCCTGCATGTCGAACAGGCCGGCGCCGCGCGCCGACAGGAAGTGGACCGCGCGCAGCGCGCCCTGCGCATACGATACGCGGCTCGACGACTTGTGCGTGATCTCGATGCGCTCGCCGATCCCGGCGAACAGCACGGTGTGATCGCCGACGATGTCGCCGCCGCGCACCGCGGCAAAGCCGATCGACGACGGATCGCGCTCGCCCGTCACGCCGTGGCGGCCGTACACCGCGCAATCGTCGAGCGAGCGCCCGAGCGCACCGGCGACGGCTTCACCCATCATCAGCGCGGTGCCCGACGGCGCGTCGACCTTGTGGCGATGATGCGCCTCGATGATCTCGATGTCGTAGCCGTGCGAGAAATGCTTCGCCGCGAATTCGAGCAGCTTCAGCGTGACGTTCACGCCGACGCTCATGTTCGCCGCGAACACGATGCCGATCTTGCTCGCCGCGGCCTGCAGCTCGGCCTTCTGCTCGGCGGTGAAGCCGGTGGTGCCGATCACGAGCTTCACGTCGTGGCGCAGCGCGGCCTCGATATGGGCCATCGTGCCTTCCGGACGCGTGAAATCGATCAGGGTGTCGGCCTGCGCGAACACGGCGTCGAGGTCGGCGGTCAGCTTGACCCCGGTTTCCTTGCCGAGGAACGCACCGGCGTCCTGGCCGAGGAACGGCGAATCGGCGCGGTCGAGCGCACCGACGAGCTGCGCGTCGGCATCGTTGAGAACGGCTTCGATCAGCATCCGGCCCATTCGGCCCGATGCCCCGGCAATCGCAATCTTCATGGCTTTCTACACGACAGGTATAAAAGCGGGCGGCGCATGCCGCCCTGTTTCCGCACGCCGGCTGCTTACTGCGCCGGTGCGGTGAGCGGCTGGTTCTGCAGGTTGTCCGAGCCTTGCGGGCCGACCGGCGGCGGCGCCTCGTTCGACACGTTCGGCTGCGGCGGACGATGGAACTGGAACTGCGGCTGGATCGCCGGCGCGGCGCCCGGCGGCTGGCCGCCCGGCACTGGCGCGCCGCCCGAGGCCTTCGCGGCCGGCGTGAACCGGCGCGAACCCGAACCCTGCCCCGACACCTGGTTGGTCGCGCGGTTCGCCGCGCGGGCGGCCTGCGCGTTCGCATCCTGGTCGACCACCGCACCGGCCGCCGGCGCAGTGGACGGGCTGGCGACAGCCTCCAGCGCCGGCGCGCTCGCGGCCGCTTGCGCGGCGCTCGCGGCGGCGGCAGCCTCGGCGGCCTTCTTCGCCGCTGCGGCCGCCTTCGCCTTCTTGCCGCCGCGGTCGCCGTCGATGTCGGCCAGCAGGTCGAGTTCCGAAGGCAGGTTGTCCGCCCCCGTCCAGCTCGCCAGGCGATCGCCCGAGAACGTCACGACGAGATCGCGCTGCTGGACGACTGCTGTCGAGCCGCGCTTGAAGTAGAAGAGGTAGTCCCAACGGTCGGCGTGGAACATGTCGGCCAGCAGCGGGGTGCCGAGCAACGCGCGCACCTGCTCGCGCGACATGCCGACCTGCAACTGCGCGGCCTTCTCCTGCGACACGAAGTTGCCTTGCACGACGGTGATCCGGTAGGGGGTGATGCTCTGCGCGATGCGCTGCGTCACGCTGTCGTACGACGAACAACCAGCCAGCGCGGCAACGGCGGCGGCAGCGATGATGACACTCCGCATGCGGCTCCTCTGAAAGTGCGAAAGAGATTCTGGAATCATTTCCCTCACCGTGCAGGCCCGTGTGCAGGCCGCGCGTGTTTCTGGAACGGCGAAAAGCCGGTAACATTGAAGCCCTGCATTGTACTCTAGGGATGCCTAGCCATGACCAATCCGACGGATCTCAAGAATATCGGGCTAAAGGCCACCCTACCGCGCCTCAAGATTCTCGAGATCTTCCAGCAAAGCCCGGTGCGCCACCTGACGGCAGAAGACGTCTACCGGAACCTGCTCAACGAGCAGCTCGACATCGGGCTGGCCACCGTCTACCGCGTGCTGACGCAGTTCGAGCAGGCCGGCCTGCTCACGCGCAGCAACTTCGAATCCGGCAAGGCCGTGTTCGAACTGAACGAAGGCTCGCACCACGACCACCTCGTGTGCCTCGATTGCGGCCGTGTCGAGGAATTCTTCGACGCCGAGATCGAAGGCCGCCAGCAGGCGATCGCCAAGGAGCGCGGCTTCAAGCTCCAGGAGCACTCGCTCGCGATGTACGGTTCCTGCACGACCGAAAACTGCCCGCACCGCAAGCACTGATTCGCACGCCTCGCGCACGCGGCACGGCCCGGCCGGCATCTCGCCGCCCGGGCCGTGTTCTTTTCAGGATAGCGGCGGCGCACCGCCGCGTGAATCGTGCGCCCCAGCCTTTCGAAAACCCTTCGACACGCCCGCCCGGGCTGCCGTCAGGCAAGCCGGAGTTGGGCGTTGCCCTTGCGTCAGGCCGCGCAGGCCGGCTCGAACTCGAGCGCCCACGCGCGCTCGAGCGGGATCTCGTCGCAATTCGGCTGCGGCCCGCCGCGATCGACGATCACGAAATCGCTGACCGCGTCGAGCGCGAGCAGCGGATGGTGCCAGACGCCTTTCGCATAGTTCACGCCCTGCCAGCCTTCCGCGAGAAACGCGCGCATCGCGTCGGGCCGGAACTCGCCGGCCGGCGCGACGACGATCGCGTAGCGCGACACGGCCGCGAGCGGGATGAACGCCTGGCTGCCGTGCGGATGGCGCTCCATCAGCGTGACCGCGACCGGCAGCGCGCGCGGCTGCGCGCGGAACACGCTGACGAGCGGGCGGCCGCCGTCCGCGCACACGTCGATCGTCGCGAGATCGTGGAAGCGCTCGGTCGTGCCGCCGTTGATCGGAAAATGACGCGCGCCTTCGAGCGCGATCACGTCGCCGAACGGCGCGAACGCTTCGCGCGTCAGGCGCTCGACGCGCAGGATCCGGGATTCGCTCATGCCGTTGCCCTCCTTCAAGCCGGCTCGCCCCACAGACGCAGCCGCGACACGCCGCCGTCCGGGAAGATGTTGAAACGCACGTGCGTGACGGGGCCGAGCGCGGCAAGTTGGTCGAACGTGTGGACGTGGTCCATCTGCAGCTTCTGCTCGCCGAGCAGTTCGGCCCAGAACATCGCCTGCGTGACGAGCGAATCGTCGGTGCCGCCCGCGACCCGCGCGGCCTGCAGCGAGCAGCGGTCGGGGAAATTGCCCTTGAAGAACGCGGTATCGACCTCGACGCGCCGGATGATGCCCGGCCGCGCGAGCGCGACGATCGCCCAGTCGTTGCCGGGCTCGCGGCGCCGCCGCGTTTCCCAGCCGTCGCCCATGTTCACGCCGCGCCCCGGCATCAGCATCTGCGAGGCCGGGCCGAAGTGCTGGTTGTTCGCGGCCACCAGGTAGCCGCCGTTCTCGATCGCCGCGAGATCGACGAGCTCGCCGGCCGGCACCTGGCGCCAGTCGCGCTGCGGCTGGCCGTACACGCGCAGCCGGGCGAGGCCGCCGTCCGGGTACAGGTTCACGCGCAGGTGCGTATAGGGCTGCGCATCGTCGACGCTCACGTAGTGATGCGAATTGCCCTGCAGCGTCGTCGCCGGGACGATCGGGCGCCATTGCGCGTCGTCAGGCGGCGTGTCGCCTTCGGCGACGCACGCGTCGATCGACGCGGCCGGCGGGAAGTTGCCGGTGAAGTGGCTCGTATCGAGGTCGACGCCGTGGATCACGCCCGGCCGCGCGAGCCGCACCACGCAGAAGTCGTGGCCGGTCGTGCGCTTGCGGCGCGTTTCCCAGCCGTCCATCCACTTGCCGTGGTCGTCGTACTTGCCGGGGATGAATACGGCCGGCTCGGGATTCAGCATGCGCTCCTTCGGTGCGAAGAATTCATCGCTGGCAAAGAGCGCCTGCGCCCCGAGACGCGGGTCGGCGAGGTTCATGTAACGCCGGGTAAAGGCCGGCGCATTCGGATCGAGGATGGGGGCTGCCATGTCGTCTCCTGTTGTTTGATGATGTGCCGGCGCATCGAGGCGCCGGCCACATGAACTCGGGTGCGCGGGACGACCAGGGGAAGCCGCCCCGCGCGGGGGGTGCGCTCAGAGCGCGTGAGCCTGGTCGCCGGCGACCGGCGCCGCGCGGTCTTCCTCTTCGGCCGGCACGTAGCGCAGCTCGCGATTCAGCACGCGTGTCGCGCGGGCACGATCGATGTCGTTCTCCCACACCGCGACGACCACCGTCGCGACGCAGTTGCCGATCAGGTTGGTCAGCGCGCGGGCGATGCCGACGAACCAGTCGACCGGCAGGATCAGCACGAGGCCGAGCACCGGAATCGCCGGGATCGCCGACAGCGTCGCCGCGAGGATCACGATCGCCGAGCCCGGGATCCCGTGCGCGCCCTTCGACGTGACGAGCGACACGAGCAGCACGACGATCAGGTCATGCGTCGACAGCGGCGTGTTGGTGGCCTGCGCGATGAACAGCACGGCGAGCGTCAGGTAGATCGAGAAGCCGTCGAGGTTGAACGAATAGCCGGTCGGGATCACGAGGCCGACCGTCGAATCCTTCACGCCCATGTATTCGAGCTTGCGCATCACCTGCGGCAGCACCGCGTCCGACGATGCCGTGCCGAGCACGATCGACAGTTCCTCGCGCAGGTAGCGGATCAGCTTGAACACCGAGAAGCCCGCGAGCCGCATCACGACGCCGAGCACGACCGTGACGAACACGAAGCAGCTCAGGTAGAACACCGCGACCAGGTAGCCGAGTTGCTTGAGCGACGCAACGCCGTACTTGCCGGTCGTGAACGCGATCGCGCCTAGCACGCCGAGCGGCGCGAGCTTGATGATGAAGCCGATGATCCGGAAGAACACGTGCGACAGTTCCTCGATCAGCGAGTTGACGCGCTGCGCCTTGTCGCCGAGCAGCGACAGCGCGGAGCCGAACAGCACCGCGAACACGAGGATCTGCAGGATGTCGCCCTTCGCGAACGCGTCGATCGCGGTCTCGGGGATGATCTTCATCAGGTAGCCGGCCGTGTCCTTCAGGCTTTCGGCGTTCTTCGCGTACGTCGACAGCGACGCCGCGTCGAGCGAGCGCAGGTCGATGTTCATCCCGACGCCCGGGCGCGTGAGCCACGCGAGGACGAGCCCGATGCCGAGCGCGAGCGTCGTCATGATCTCGAAGTAGATGACGGCCTTCAGGCCGACCCGGCCGACCTTCTTCAGGTCGCCCGCGTTGGCCATCCCGCTGACCACCACGCAGAACACGATCGGCCCGATCACCATCTTGATCAGCTTCAGGAAGCCGTCGCCGAGCGGTCGCAACGACTCGGCGAAATGCGGGAAGAACGCGCCGAGCGCGATCCCTAGAATCAATGCGACGACTACCCGGCCAAACAGCGAATTGAGGAATTTCGACACGGCGCTCTCCCGATCCAACGGTTGCAGTTTCGTCTGTTCATACTGGTAAGACCAGTGATGTTATGGTGGATAGTAGGAAGCCGATATAGTCGAGTCAAGGACGGACAAAATAGGGATTTCCCGCCCCTGCCCGCCTGGCTTCGATGCATCGGACAGGGGCAGATCGTGGCTTTCCCGTAGGCCGGCCATGCACCGCCTGCGTGCGGATTACAATGCCGGTCAGACCGGCCAAAGTTCACATCATGAAAAACGTTCCGCATACCGTGACCGACGCCGCCATCGCGACGATCCGCGACCGGATCGAGGCAGGCATTTATCCGGTCGGCAGCCTGCTGCCGGCCCAGCGCCAGCTCTCCGAGGAGCTGGAGATCAGCCGCGCGTCGCTGCGCGAGGCGCTGTCGACGCTCGAGGCGCTCGGGATGCTGCGCATCCGCGCCGGCAAGGGCGTGTATGTCGAAAGCGCGCAGGCCACGGCCGCGCACGCATGGCGCTTCGCCGAGCAGTCGTCGCCGCCCGACACGTACCAGATGCGCTATGCGCTCGAAGGCTTCGCCGCGCGGATGGCCGCGCACGTCGTCAGCGACGACGACATCGCATGGTTCGAGGACAACCTCGCCGACCTGCACGTCGCGCTCACCGAAAGCGCGCTCGACGAGGCGTCGCAGCTCGACTTCGACTTCCACATGCGGATCATCCATCTCGCCGGCAACGCGGCGATCGAATCGGTGCTGCGCAGCAGCGCGGACATCATGAAGGAAAGCCAGCGCATGCCGTTCTACCGGCGCGAGCTGCTGCTGTCGACGTGGCAGGAGCACCGCGCGATCGTCGACGCGCTGATCGCGCGCGATGCGGGCGCCGCCGGCATTGCGATCGAAACGCACATCGCGAACGCCGCGCAGCGCGCGGGCATCTTCTTCCCGACACCCCGCACATGACGGCCCGGGCGGCCGCCCGTCGCGCGCGCCGCCCGGTCGTACCGGTCAACCTCCCGACGGGTCCCGATACGCGAGCGCACGCGCGATGAACGCGCGCGCCGCGACGCTGCGGTACGCGCCCTTGCGTGTCAGCAGCGCGGCCGTGCGCGCGGGCAGCGGCGGATCGATCTCCAGCGCGCACAGGTCGGCGCTCTCGCGCGCGACCGCGTCGGGCAGCACCGTCGCGAGGCGGCCGCACCGCACGAGCGCCAGCACCGCGCTGATCGTATTCGTCTCGATCGCGATCTTCGGCTGCGCGCCGTGCTCGATGAAATACCGGTCGATGCGCTCGCGCGTCGCGAACGCGCGGCTCAGCAGCACCAGCGGCTCGCCGCCGAGCTCGGCCGGCGTCAGCGCGCGGCGGCGCCGTGCGAGACGATGCGTGCGGCCCGTAACGAGCGCGAGCGGCTCGTCCCACAGCGGCAGCGCGTCGATGTCCGGCGCGCGCGGCGGCATGAACGCGAAGCCCGCGTCGAGCCGGTCGTCGGCGAGCAGCGCCTCGATGCGCTCCTGCGGCATCGCGTCGATCGTCAGCGCGACGTTCGGATGGTCGGCATGGAACGCGTCGATCAGCGAGCCGCTCAGGTAGGCCGCGAAGGTCGGCATCATCGCGAGCCGCAGCGACCCGCTGCCGAGATCGGCGACGTCGTGCAGCGCGCGCTGCCCCGCATCGAGCTCGTGCAGCGCGGCGCGCGCATGGCGCGCATAGACTTCGCCGAACTCGGTGAGCTGCACCGTGCGGCCCGAGCGGTCGAACAACTGCACGCCGAGCGTGTCCTCGAGCTGGCGCACCTGCTGCGACAGCGTCGGCTGCGAGACGTGCAGCGCGTCGGCCGCGCGCGTGAAACTGCGCTGCTCGGCGACGGCCAGGAAATAGCGGATGTGGCGGAGGAGCATGGCGGCAGAGGTATTGGTTCTACCAATGGAGAGCATAACGATCCAGTCTTGGACGCTATGGTTCGATTCCCGCATCATACGCACATCCGTTCCCGTGCATGACCGCTGTCGCCGCACCGGAGCGGCTCGCCCGGGCCCGCCCTGCGTCCGCCCGCCGCACGACGATCCGCCGCCCGCCCGATCCGGGCCCGGCCGCGGTCCGCCCGACGCGCATCGGCTCACCGCCGATCCGTCAACGCCGGCCCCGATTTCCGTCACCCCGCGCATCCGGCGGCCCCATGCCGCCGGCCGGCGCCGCTGTTTTTCGCGACCATGGAACCGCATCACGACACCCATCCTCCCCTGACCCGCGCCATGACGCTGCTGTTCGCCTGCGCGTGCGGCATCGTCATCGGCAACATCTATTACGCGCAGCCGCTGCTCGCCGCGATCGCGCGCAGCTTCGGGCGCGCACCGACCGAGCTCGGCTATCTCGTCACGCTGACGCAGCTCGGTTACGCGGCGAGCCTGCTGCTGATCGTCCCGCTCGGCGACGCGGTCAATCGTCATACGCTGATCGTGCGGCTGCTGATGCTCAACGTCGTCGCGCTGGTCGCGGTCACGTTCAGCACGAACTTCACGATGTTCGTCGTCGCGAACGTCGCGGTCGGCTTCGTCACCTGTTCGACGCAGCTGCTCGTGCCGTTCGCCGCGTCACTCGCCGATGCGCGCTCGCGCGGCCGCGCGGTCGGCACCGTGATGAGCGGGCTGCTGCTCGGCATCCTGCTTGCGCGCGTCGCGGCCGGTGCGATCGCCGACGGGTTCGGCTGGCGTGCGGTGTACGGCATCGCGGCGGTGATGGTGGCGGCGCTGACCGCCGTGCTCGCCGTTAAGCTGCCGAAGGATCGTCGCGATGCGCGCCTCGACTATGCGGCGCTGATGAAGTCGCTCGTCGCGCTGGTGCGCGCGCAACCGCTGATCGCGCTGCGCTCGACCTACGGCGCGCTCGTGTTCGCGTGCTTCAGCCTGCTGTGGACGGGCCTCACGTTCCTGCTGAGCCAGCCGCCGTACAGCTATTCCGAAGGGCAGATCGGCCTGTTCGGCATCGTCGGCGCGGTGGGTGCGCTCGCGGCGACGTCGGCCGGCCGGCTCGTCGATCGCGGCCACGGCAATGCAGCGACGGGGCTGTTCGCGGCGGCCGTGCTCGCGTCGTTCGCGCTGATAGCCGCCGGCGCGCACTCGCTCGCGGCGCTGATCGCGGGCATCCTGCTGCTCGACGTCGGCGTGCAGGGCATGCACATCTCGAACCAGAGCGTGATCTATGCGCTGGCCGGCAACGCGCGCAGCCGCGTGACGACGATCTACCTGACGAGCTACTTCATCGGCGGCGCGTTCGGGTCGTTCGCGGCGAGCGTCGCGTACGGCATCGACGGCTGGCGCGGCGTGTGTGTCGCGGGCGCTGCGCTTGCCGGTGTGCTGATCGCGCTGTGGCTCGCATCGCAGCGCGTCGGCGTGCGGCAAGTCACGCAGTAAGTCGTTTCCTCGCCACCATGAAAAAAGGCACGTCCCGCGAACCGCGGGCGTGCCTTCTGTTGACAACGCCGATAGCGTCCGTCGCGCGCTAGCGCTTGATCGTCACGCCGCCTCGTCCGCGAAGTCGATCAGCACCTTCATCGCGCGCTGCCGGTCGCCGGCCAGTTCGAACGCGAGGTTCGCATCGCGCATCGGGAACACGCGCGTGACGGCCGGACGCAGGTCGACGCGCCCCGCGTTGATCAGCTGTACCGCGAGCGCGAATTCCGCATGAAAACGGAACGACCCGCAGATCGACAACTCCTTCGCGACCACGACGTTCTGCGGCAGGCCGACATCGCCGCCGAGCCCGAGCTGCACGACGACCCCACGTGGACGCATCACGTCCAGCCCGTCACGCAGCGCGCGCGCATTGCCCGAACACTCGATCATCACGTCGAACGTGCCCTTGTCGGCGCCGTAGCGCTCGACCCAGCCGGCATCGGCCACCGCGTTGATCGTGCGGTCGGCGCCGAGCGCGCTCGCCACTGCCAGCGGCGCCTCGACGACGTCGGTCGCGACGATCTCCGTCGCGCCGTGCACGCGCGCCGCCGCCACCGCCAGCACGCCGATCGGCCCGCAACCCGACACCAGCACGCGCTTGCCGATCAGCGGGCCCGCGCGCGACACCGCATGCAGCCCGACCGCGAACGGTTCGGCGAGCGCCGCGAGCGACAGCGGCACGTGATCGGCGACCTTCACGCACTGCACCGCGTCGCACACGAGCGCGTTGCGGAATGCGCCCTGCACGTGCGGCATCCGCATCGCGCTGCCGTAGAAGCGCATGTCGAGACACTGGTTCGGCAGCCCTTCGAGGCAGTAGCGGCACGCGCCGCACGGCCGGCTCGGATTGACCGCGACGCGATCGCCGACCTTCACCGCCGTCACGTCCGGCGCGACTTCGGCGACCGTGCCGGCCACCTCGTGGCCGAGCACCATCGGCTGCTGCAGCCGGATCGCGCCGAAACCGCCGTGCCGGAAATAATGGAGATCGGAGCCGCAGATGCCGCCCATTGCGACTTCGACGCGCACCTGGCCCGGGCCGATCTCGCCCGCGTCCTGCTCTTCGACCCGCAGGTCGTTCGGCCCGTGGATCACGACACACATGCAACGCATACGCATGACAGCCTCCTCAGACGACCGGCGTGACCAGCGGCTCGCCGGCGAAGTGCGCGGCAAGGTTGTCGCGCACGAGCCAGCCCATCGCCTGGCGCGTCTCGATCGTGCCGCTCGCATGGTGCGGCTGCAGCAGCACGTTCGGCAACGCGAGGAAACGCGGGTCGATGCGCGGCTCGTTCCAGAACACGTCGAGCGCCGCGCCGGCGATCGCGTTGCGCTCGAGCGCGTCGAGCAGCGCCGGTTCGTCGACGGTCGTGCCACGCGACACGTTCACCAGATAGCCTTGCGGCCCCAGCGCGTCGAGCACGGCGGCGTCGACGAGGTGGCGCGTCGTCGGCCCGCCCGCGAGCGTGACGATCAGCAGGTCGCACCAGCCGGCCAGCTCGGCGAGGTCGCCGAAGAAGCGGTGCGGGCTGTCCGCGCGCGGTGCGACGTCGAAGTAGCCGAGCTCGACGTCGAAGCCCGACAGCCGGCGCGCGATCGTCGTGCCGATCCGGCCGAAGCCGACCACGCCGACGCGCTTGCCGTACAGCCGCGTGACGAGCGGCATGTCGCCGTCGCGCCATGCGCCGGAACGCACGTATGCGTCGCCCGCGCCGATGCGGCGCATCATCGCGAGCGCGAGCCCGACGCCGAGATCGGCCACGTCGCCGGTCAGCACGTCGGGCGTGTTGGTCACGCGAATGCCGCGTTCGCGCGCGGCGGCGAGATCGATCGCATCGGTGCCGACGCCGTAGCAGGAGATGATCTCGAGCTTCGGCAGCGCGGCGATCAGCGCGGCATTCGCACCGAGATCGCCGCGCGTCGCGATCGCGCGCACGCCGGCGCCGTGTTGGGCGAGAAACGCCGCACGGTCGGCGGCCTCCCACAGCCGGTGGACGTCATAGCCTGCCGACAGCCATGCGTCGTCCCACGGCTGGTAAGGGCCCGTCATCAGCAGTCCGGGCCGCTGGGTCGATTCGTGCGCCATCTGCGCTTGCTCCTGTCGAGATAAGTGGAATGCGAAAGCGTGCCGGGCCGCGTCAGCCACCCGGCCCGTTCATGCGTGCCGCGCGAGCGGATCGGCGCCCGGTGCCGGCGCCGCCTGCGCCGCGTCGAGCGGATCGTCGAGATCGCGGTTCAAGGTTTCCGGCATCCGCGACGTCGTGAACAGCGTGATCAGCGTCAGCAGCACCAGGTACGCGGCGATCGGCACCCATGCGCGCACACCGGCCGCATGCTCGCCGCCGTGCAGCGCGATCACGGTCGCGATGATCGTCGCGCCGACGAGCGGCGCGATCCCGCCCGCGAGCACCGCCGACACTTCACGCGAGAACGACACGCCCATGTAGCGATGGCGCGCGCCGAACAGTTCGGGCAGCAGCGCGGCCTGCGCGCCGAGCATCCCCCAGTTCGCGAAGCCCTGCGCGACCGAGATCGCGATCACGCTCGCAATCACGTTGCCATGGCTGAAGATCCACCACACCGGGAACGCGAGCGCGAGTTGCAGCCACGCGAACGTGCGATACACGCGCACCCGGCCGAAGCGGTCGCTGAGCCAGCCGGCCAGCGGCACCGTGCATGCGCCGACGGTCGCCGCGCACACCAGCGCGAGCGCGCCGATCGGCCCCTTCATCCCGATCACGCCGGCGAGATAGCTGACCGCGAGCGCCTGGTAGATCGACGAGCCGCCGTTCTCGGCCATCCGC
Source organism: Burkholderia sp. AU33423 (assembly GCF_002223135.1). NCBI lineage: Bacteria > Pseudomonadati > Pseudomonadota > Betaproteobacteria > Burkholderiales > Burkholderiaceae > Burkholderia > Burkholderia sp. AU33423. Next base: position 102,902 of record NZ_NKFH01000004.1, on the reverse strand, counting down.
AGGCCGATGCCGATCAGCAGCGAGCGCTTCGAATGCTGCACGGCGCTCTTCAGCGGATTCGCCAGGACCTGCGCACGCTTCTCGAGTCGCACGAAGGTCGGCGACTCGTGCAGTCGCACGCGCATGTAGATCCCGACCGCGACGATCACCGCGCTGAACAGGAACGGCACGCGCCAGCCCCAGCCATCGGTGACGCGGTCGATGTTCGCGAGCAGCAGGAAATAGACGGCCGCCGCGAGCACCGTGCCGAGCTGGATGCCGAGAAACGGCAGCGACGCATAGAAGCCGCGCTTGCCCGGCGGCGCGTATTCGGTCATCAGCACCGCGGCGCCCGCCTGCTCCGCGCCGGCACCGAGGCCCTGCACGATGCGCAGCAGGATCAGCAGCGCGGGCGCCCAGTAGCCGGCCGTCGCGAAGGTCGGCAGCACGCCGATCAGCGTGCTCGCGATCCCCATCAGCAGCACCGTCGCGGTCAGCACGAACTTGCGGCCGATCCGGTCGCCGAGCACGCCGAACACGACGCCGCCGAGCGGGCGCACCGCGAAGCCGACGAAGTAGGTGCCGAAGCTCGCGATCAGCCGCATCTCGGCGGTCTGCGCGGGAAAGAACAGCGGCCCGAACACCAGCGCCGATGCGAGCGTGTACAACGCGAAATCGTAGTATTCGAGCGCGCTGCCGAGCGAACAGGTCCATGCCGCGCGGTTGAGCTGCTTCGTGTCGACGCCGCGGCGCTCGACGGTCCCGCCCGGCGCACCGGACCCTGCATCGTGCCGCGCGGGCGGCGGGGAAATGCGACCCATCGTTGTCTCCTGCCTTCCGTTCCGGAACCCGGCGGCGCATCGCGCGACCGGGACATCGGCCCGCTCGTGCGGCGGACTCTTCTGGGAATTCGGATGCCGGCCGCAGCCGGCGCAACGGCACACCGCGCACGGCGCGGGCGCGCCGCCGCTCAGACGGCGCTGGTCAAGCCGCCGTCGACGAACAGCGTCTGGCCGTTCACGAAATCGGATGCGGCCGACGCGAGGAAGATCGCCGCGCCGCACAGCTCGTCCACGCGCCCCCAGCGGCCAGCCGGCGTACGCTTGCACAGCCAGTCCGAGAACGCCGCGTCGTCGACCAGCGCGCGGTTGAGTTCGGTTTCGAAATAGCCGGGGGCGAGGCCGTTCGCCTGGATGCCGTGGCGCGCCCAGTCGGCGCACATCCCTTTCGTCAGCATCCGCACCGCGCCCTTGGTCGCCGCATACGGCGCGATCGTCGGCCGTGCGAGCTCGCTCTGCACCGAGCAGATGTTGATGATCTTCCCGCGGCCGCGCGCGATCATGTGCCGCGCGACGGCCTGCGCGACGTTGAACACGCCGTCGAGGTTCACGCGCATCAGCGCATGCCAATCGTCGGGTTCGAACGCGTCGAGCGGTGCGCGGCGCTGGATGCCCGCGTTGTTCACGAGGATGTCGATCGCGCCGACGCGCGCCTCGAAATCGTCGATCGCCGCGCGCACCTGCGCGTGCTCGGCGACGTCGAATATCGCGTAGTCGGCCGTGAAGCCTTCCTCGCGCAGATGCCGCACGAGCGTCGCGGCCTTCTCCTCATTGCGATCGTTGATGACGATTGCCGCCCCCGCTTCGGCCAGCCCGCGGGCGAGCGTCAGCCCGATCCCGCGTCCGGAACCGGTAATCAGTGCGCGGCGGCCGTCGAGGCGGAACCGTTCAAGCGCGTGGGTCATGCGTGTCTCCTCGTGCCAGTCGAGCCGGCGGCCCATCGCGGCCGGTCTCGCGTTGACGGTATCTTCGGCTGCCGGCCGGGGGCCGCGCCAATGGTCTTTTTTGATCCGGTTATCATGAAACTTGATCACCGCCCTCGCCTGCCCGCCGCCCATGGAACTCAAGCAATTGCGCGCCTTCGTCACGCTCGCGGAAGAACTGCATTTCGGGCGCGCCGCGCAGCGCCTGTTCATCGTGCAGCCCGCGCTGAGCATGCAGATCAAGGCGCTCGAGGAAGAACTCGGCGCGCGCCTGTTCGAGCGCGACCGGCACAAGGTCGAACTGAGCGACACGGGGCGCGTGTTCCTGCCCGAGGCGCGCGCCACGTTGCAGCAGGCCGCACGCGCGGAACAGCTGGCGCGGCTGTCGAGCCGCGGCGAGATCGGCACGCTGCGGATCGCGTTCGTGTCGTCGGTGCTGCCCGTGCTGCTGCCGGCCGTGCTGCGCACGATGCGCGAGCGCTATCCGCTGATCACGCTCGAACTGAAGGACCTGCCGACGCCCGACCAGATCGCCGCGCTGCGCGACCGGCGGATCGATTTCGGGATGATCCGGCTGCCGGCCGCGTATGCGGGCATCGACACGCGCGTGGTGCTGGAGGAAGGCTTCGTCGTCGCGCTGCCGCTCGACCATCCGCTCGCCGCGCACGATGCGATCGCGCCGGCCGCGCTGCGCGGCCAGCCCGCGTTCGTGCTCGCGCGCCGCTACGCGCCGGGCTTTCACGACGACATGCTGCTCGCGCTGAGCCGCGCGGGCACGACGCTCGAGATCGCGCAGGAGTTCGGGGAATTCACGACGATGCTCGCGCTCGTCGCGGCGGGGATGGGCATCGGGCTGATTCCGGCGGAAGCCGCCAGCGCGCTGCCGCCGAACGTGCTCGCGCGGCCGCTCGACCTGGCCGGACATCGCACCGGCATCGGCCTCGCGTGGACCGACCTCGACAGCCCGCTGAAGCGCGCGTTCGTCGCGGTGCTCGAGCAAGTGACGGCAGCATCGAGCCATAACGGCGGGCAATAAAAAAGCCCGGCCGGAAAACCTGGCCGGGCTCGTTCGCTGCGCAAGCCGCCTGGCAGCGGCCGCGCAACGTGCGGGATTACTTCGCGTTCGCGAATGCGACAGCCGTATCCAGCATGCGGTTCGAGAAACCCCACTCGTTGTCGTACCAGCTCGACACCTTGACGAGACGGCCCGACACCTTGGTCAGCGTGGCGTCGAACGTCGACGAAGCCGGGTTGTGGTTGAAGTCGATCGACACCAGCGGTGCGTCGTTGTAGCCGAGGATGCCCTTCAGCGCGCCTTCCGATGCTTCCTTCATGATCGCGTTGACTTCCTCGACCGTCGTGTCGCGCTTGGCGATGAACGACAGGTCGACGATCGACACGTTGATCGTCGGGACGCGGATCGCGTAACCGTCGAGCTTGCCGTTCAGTTCCGGCAGCACGAGGCCGACGGCCGAAGCAGCGCCCGTCTTCGTCGGGATCTGGCTGTGCGTGGCCGAACGCGCGCGGCGCAGGTCTTCGTGGTAAACGTCCGTCAGGACCTGGTCGTTCGTGTACGCGTGGATCGTCGTCATCAGGCCGGTTTCGAGGCCGATCTTGTCGTTCAGCGGCTTGACGAGCGGCGCGAGGCAGTTCGTCGTGCACGATGCGTTCGAGATGACGGTGTGCTCGGCCTTCAGCACGTCGTGGTTCACGCCGTAGACGATCGTGGCGTCGACATCCTTGCCGCCCGGTGCCGAGATGATCACCTTCTTCGCGCCGCCCTTCAGGTGCGCGCTGGCCTTTTCCTTCGTCGTGAAGAAGCCCGTGCATTCCATCACGACGTCGACGCCCAGCTCGCCCCACGGCAGTTCGGCCGGGTTGCGGTTCGCCAGCACGCGGATCTTGTCGCCGTTCACGACGAGGTAGTCGCCGTCGACCGACACTTCACCCGGGAACTTGCCGTGCGCGGTGTCGTACTGGGTCAGGTGCGCGTTGGTCTTCGCATCGCCCAGATCGTTGATCGCCACGATCTCGATGTCGTGCTTCTTGCCGTTCTCGTAGAACGCGCGCAGCGTGTTGCGGCCGATGCGGCCGTAGCCGTTGATTGCGACGCGAATCGTCATGGTCTATCTCCTGATGGCTGAAAAAATTCGTTTCGTGCAGCTTCACGGTGCGACGCGCGCGAGGGGTGGCGCGCGTCGCGTCTGTCTCTTTAGGCCAGCACGGCCTTGGCGGTCTCGACGACGTGCTCGACGGTGAAGCCGAAGTACTTGAACAGCACGCCGGCCGGCGCCGATTCGCCGAACGTATCGATCCCGACGACGCCGCCTTCGAGGCCGACGTACTTGTGCCAGAAGGCCGTCACGCCCGCTTCGATCGCGACGCGGCGCACGCCGTGCGGCAGCACGCGCTCACGGTATTCGGCGTCCTGGCGGTCGAACACGTTGGTCGACGGCATCGACACGACACGTGCCGCGATGCCTTGCTGCGCGAGCGGCTCGACGGCCTTCATCGCGAGTTCGACTTCCGAGCCCGTCGCGATCAGGATGATCTTGCGCGCGACGATCTCGTCGTCCCAGTCCTTCAGCACGTAGCCGCCCTTCTCGATGTTCGCGATCTGCGCATCGGTACGCAGGTTGAACGCCAGGTTCTGGCGGCTGAAGATCAGGCTCGACGGACGGTCGGCGGCGACCGCGTGGGTCCACGCGACGGCCGTCTCGACCGTGTCGGCCGGACGCCATACGTCGTGGTTCGGGATCAGGCGCAGGCTCGACACGTGCTCGATCGACTGGTGCGTCGGGCCGTCTTCGCCGAGGCCGATCGAGTCGTGCGTGAACACGAAGATCGACGGCACCTTCATCAGCGCGGCCACGCGCAGCGCGTTGCGGCTGTAGTCGGAGAACGTCAGGAACGTGCCGCCGAACGGCTTGTGGCCGCCGTGCAGCGCGAGGCCGTTGATCGCGGCGCTCATGCCGAATTCGCGCACGCCGTAGTTGATGTGGTTGCCCAGCTGGACGCCCGGGCCTTCCGGATTCGCACGGACGGCCTTCGATGCCTTCCAGTTGGTCAGGTTCGAGCCGGTCAGGTCGGCCGAGCCGCCGAGCAGTTCGGGCAGTACGGCAGCCAGGCCTTCGATCGCCTGCTGCGACGCCTTTCGGGTCGCGACCGTCTCGGCGCGCTCGTTCGCGCCGGCGATGATCGCCGCAGCCTTCTGCGCCCAGTCGGCCGGCAGCTGGTTGGCCATCCGGCGCTCGAATTCAGCGGCTTCTGCCGGGAACTTGGCGCGATATTGCGCGAACGTCGCATCCCATTCGGTTTCCGCGCGCTTGCCGGCTTCCTTCGCATCCCATGCCGCGTAGACTTCCTGCGGAATCACGAACGGCTCCCAGGTCCAGCCGAGTGCCGCGCGCGTCTTCGCGATTTCTTCCGCGCCGAGCGCCGCGCCGTGCACGTCGTGGCCGCCGGCCTTGGTCGCCGCGCCCTGGCCGATCACCGTCTTGCAGCAGATCAGCGTCGGCTTGTCCGACAGCTTCGCCTTCGCGATGGCTGCGTCGACCGCGTCGACGTCGTGGCCGTTCACGTGCGGGATCACGTTCCAGCCGTACGCTTCGAAGCGCTTCGGGGTGTCGTCGTGGAACCAGTTCACGACGTCGCCGTCGATCGAGATGCCGTTGTCGTCGTACAGCGCGATCAGCTTGTTCAGCTTCAGCGTGCCGGCGAGCGAGCAGGCTTCGTGCGAGATGCCTTCCATCAGGCAGCCGTCGCCGAGGAACACGTACGTGTGGTGATCGACGATCTTCGCGCCGTCACGGTTGAACTCGTCGGCCATCAGCGCTTCGCCGAGCGCCATGCCGACCGCGTTCGCGAGACCCTGGCCGAGCGGGCCGGTGGTCGTCTCGACGCCCGGCGTGATGCCGTATTCCGGATGGCCCGGCGTCTTCGAGTGCAACTGGCGGAAGTTCTTCAGCTCTTCGATCGGCAGGTCGTAGCCGGTCAGGTGCAGCAGCGAGTACAGCAGCATCGAGCCATGGCCGTTCGACAGCACGAAGCGGTCGCGGTCTGCCCAGTGCGGGTTCGTCGGGTTGTGCTTCAGATGGCGCGACCAGAGCGCGACGCCGATTTCGGCCATGCCCATCGGCATGCCGGGGTGGCCGGAGTTCGCTTGCTGGACGGCGTCCATTGCGAGCGCACGGATCGCGTTGGCCATCAGGGTGGTGGAGGCGGGAGACGAAGTCGTCATGTCGAGTCCGGAGAACGAGTCGAGGAAACGGGGGCACGGCGGCATCCGGAAGCTCGAGCGTCAATCGTTCCCGGCGCGCGGTGCGGCGCCTGACGGACGCGAAGCGGACGGAGCCTACGGACGGGGCTGCAAAGCTCGTCATTTTAACAGATGGGCTGACATTTCCCTTGTCCATGCACAGTGTTCCGGCACGCTTTTCCGCACAACCGCGCGCCTCCTATAATTCAGACGTCAGAACTGCCCGCCCCGAGCCGCCCGCCCGTGAGCACGACCCTTCTCTTCCATCCCACGCCCAACGCCGCCTACGGATTCCCGAACGCACGCCGGCTCGCACACGTCGCATCGCCGCACCAGCGCATCGAAGTCTGGGAAACGCCGCAGCTCGGCCGCCTGTTTACGCTGGACGGCCGGCCGATGACGTCGGTCGGCGACGAATACGTGTATCACGAGTGCATGACGCACCCGGCCGCACTCGCGCATCCGTGCCCGAAGAAGGCGCTCGTGCTCGGCGGCGGCGACGGCGGCGCCGCGCGCCAGTTGCTCAAGCACGCATGCATCGAGCGGATCGTCGTCGCCGAGCTCGACGACGAAGTGGTCGGCATGGCGCGCCGCTATCTCGACGACGTGCACCACGGCGCACTCGACGACCCGCGCGTCGAGGTCGTCATCGGCGACGCCGCGCATTTCGTCACGTCGACCATCGAGCATTTCGATCTCGTCGTGTTCGACCTCACGCCGCCCGATTCGCCCGCGGCCGGCCTCTATACGCGCGAGTTCTACGCGCAACTCAAGCGGATCCTCACGCCGTGCGGCGCGATCTCGATGCACCTCGGCTCGCCGGAGTTCCACGCGGCGCGCATCGCCGCGCTGCTCGACGATCTGCGCGCGAGCTTCGCGGTCGTCGATCCGCTGTCCGCGCATGTGCCGCTATACGGGTCCCAATGGCTGATGGCGATCGCGAGCGACACGCTCGATGCGGCCGCGCTGTTCGCGCACGACGTCGATGAACGCCTCGCCGCACGCCACGTGCAGGGATTGCGCTACTACGATGCGCGACTTCATGCGGCCCTCTTTGCCCTGCCGTGCGCGCTGCGCGATACACTGGGCGTTCGCCGCTGAGCGTCCGCGCGGCCGCCTCGCTTCCGTTTTTCCATCGCGTCCTGGCAGGCTTCGCGATGCATGGCACCGGGGCGGAACGTCCCGGACGCCGCGCCGCCCCTGAACGAACGCCCAGGCATGGAATCGGAATACGTGCCCAAGCGCCCCCACAGGAGATTTTCATGACCGATCCACGTCCGGCCAACGTGCCTTGGTTGACGCCCTACCTGGCCGTACGCAACGCGCGCGCGGCCATCGAGTTCTTCAAGGCCGCATTCGGCTTCACGGTACGCGACGTGCACGACGAGGACGGTGCGATCATGCACGTCGAGATGGCCTATCGCGGCCAACTGATCGTGATGTTCGCGCCCGAAGGCGCGTTCGGCTCGCCCGCGCTCACACCTAAGAGTGCGAACGCCACCGCGCCGCAATCGTTCTACCTGTATGTCGACGACGTCGACGCCACCTGGCAGCGCGCGCTCGACGCGGGCGCGAAATCGCTGAGCGCGCCGCAGGATCAGTTCTGGGGCGACCGGTTCGCGCAGATCGAGGATCTCGACGGCTACCGATGGGCGCTCGGACGCCGTCTCGACGCATGACCCCAACCGTTACACGCATGAACGAAGCCACCACCACCGCGGCCGTGCCGCGCTTTTTCGTCGACGCGGCACTGCGCGCCGACGCCACGCTCGCATTGCCGGCCGAGGTCGCGCGCCACGCACAGGTGCTGCGCCTGCAGCCCGGCGACGTGCTCGCGCTGTTCGACGGCACCGGCGGCCAGTACCGCGCGCGGCTCGTCGAGATCGACAAGCGCAGCGCGCTCGCGCAGATCGACACGTTCGAACCGGCCGAGGCCGAGCCGCCCTATCGCGTGACGCTCGCGCAAGGCATCGCCGGCGGCGACAAGATGGACTGGGTGATCGAGAAGGCCGTCGAGCTCGGCGTGACGGCGGTCGTGCCGCTGTCGACCGCGCGCGGCGTCGTGAAGCTCGCCGGCGAACGGGCGGACAAGCGCGTCGCGCACTGGCGCGGCGTCGTGCGCGCGTCGTGCGAGCAATGCGGGCGCAACCGCGTGCCCGACGTCGCGCCGGTCGCCGGCTTCAACGCATGGCTCGATGCGCTGCCGGCCGCACCGGCGGACGGCGAGCTGCGGCTGCTGCTGTCGCCGCGCGCGAGCATCCCGTTCGCGTCGCTGCCCGACGCGCCGCCCGCGGCGGCCGTCACGCTGCTGATCGGACCGGAAGGCGGGTTGTCGCCCGACGAGGAAAATGCGGCACGTGCACGCGGGTTCACCGCGCTGTCGCTCGGGCCCCGCGTGCTGCGCACCGAGACGGCCGGCGCGGCCGTGCTCGCGGCGCTCGCGGCGCGCTGGGGCGGGTGGTGATGCGCGTCAGCGCGCGGCGCTCAACGGCTCGATGTCGATGACGCTGGAACCCTTGAGCGCCAATGCCAGCGCGTCGATGCTCGCATCATCGAACGGGAAGGTCGTCGCTGTGACGCGCAACGGCGGCGTCGCCTGGATCGCCTTGATCAACGGACCGCGATAGCGCAGGTTCATCAGCATCGGCACGATCTGCGTGATTCCCACCGGCCGGCCGTCGTGCTGCACTGCGGCGGCATCGACCGTGTCATTCCAGCCCTGGATGAAGCCGCCGGCATCGATCCGCGTGTTCAGTTCGATCCAGCGCCGCTTTTTCTCGTCCGCGCTGTCGTCCGATGCGCGCAATGCGGCGGCCTCGCGACTCACGTCGGCATCGTGCTTCGCACGCCACGCCATGTAGCCCAGCGCGAAGACCATGTTGTCCGGCAGGATGTCGCCGTCATGCACGACGTGGGACAGGCGCCGCGGCGCCTGGCTCTCGACGAAGGCGGGCGTCAGGATCCAGACGCTGCCGTTGCGCAACGCGCCGGACGTCCGGCCGAGCGCGGGTTCGCCGCTGTCGACCGCGATGCGCGTCAACAACCCGGCATCGACCAGTTCGTTCAGTTGGCCGGCCAGCGCCGGCGACGCGTGAATCGCACGGGCCACCGCCGCATACTGGTCCGGCGTCGAGCGCGTGCGCAACTCGCCAAGCAGCCGCTCGACCGCCGGATACACGGCCTGCGCCGCCGGCGTCGGTGCCGGTTCGGCCGCGGCGGCATCCGCGGCCGACGCGCCCCCGATCGAAGCGACGGCTGCGGCCACCAGCAGCCCGCGTGTGAAAACGTTCATTGCTGACTTCCCCCGTTCGAATGTCCGGCACGCCGGCAACATGCACGGCGGCCCGAATGCTGCCGGTTAATTGGCGGCGTCGCCGTTCGCGTCACGCATCTGGCTCATCAGCGCGTTGACGACGGGCCGCAGCACCTGGGCGGGGGAATCCGCGATCCAGCCCTTGTCGTCCGTGCCATGCAGGTCGATCCGGCCCGTGATCGGCCGGCTCGTCGGCGCGTGGTCGAACACGGGTACCACACCGTTCAGGAACGCCGCGAGATATGCCGCGCGCGCGTTGTCGTCTTCCGAGCGCGGCTCGTCGACCGTCTCCCGCAGCACCCTCAAGCCAGGCTCCACCTCGGCGACGCGGCACGCGAATTCGACCGTCGCGATCGATTCGCCTTTCACGGATTCGTTCGGTTTCCGGGTCGAACCGGTGGCCTTGCACTCGGAACGCGCGAGCGCATGCTGAAATGACCCGATCGCCGCGGTGACCGGCCCGTTCACCGTTGTGCGTACCGTCGCCGGCACCTTGTTCAGGATGGACGCGACGATCGTCCCGCTCAATTTGTCCGCGAGCTTCGCAACGGCCGCCACGTCGAGCACACCCTCGCCATCGAAGTGCGTGCGCGTTGCGTCGTTGAACTGCTCGGCCTTCGACGCGTCGCCATTGACGAACGCGCCGAGATACAGATCGGTCGTCTGCTCCGGGGTCAGCACGGCGGCCTGGGCGACCAGTGGGAGGCCGAGCGACAGTGCGCACGCGGTCAGCGCGCACACGAGCGGATGGCACGCACGGGTGCGCGCCGCTGATCGGGTAGCGGTCATGGGGAAACGGCCCTCTCTCGAATGTTGGTCTGGTGTGATGCGCCCGGCACGGCGGCGTCGCCCGGGCTGCGCGATTGTCGCGGAAAAAAGTGGGCGATGAAAGGTCCGTGTCGGATCGGGCCAAGCGCATGCAACAGGCGCAGGCGCAAAAAAGCCCGCTCGAGGCGGGCTTTTGAAGGGTGATTCGCCGAATCGGCCGGCGGCCGACGTGCGCTTACGCGAACGAGTAGAACACGCGGAACGCGACCTTGCGCTCGGCCCAGAATTCGGCCGCCTCGCGGAACACGTCGAGCAGCGTCTCGCGGCCTTCCTTGTCGAATTTCTGCGCGATCGGCAGCCCTTCGAGGACGATCACGAACCCGGGCTGCGCGCCGGCCTTCGCGACGAGGTCGGTCAGGCAGTCGTACAGCGCGTCGTAGTTCTTCCCGAAATGTTTCGGGAACAGGAACGACGTCGCGATCGTTTCCATCACTTCCTGCTTCGATTGCGCGGCGCCGCAAAACGCATACAGGAAATGCTGGCCGAGCCGGCCGGCTTCGTCGGCGAGATCCTGCACGCGGAACGCGCGGATCGACTGCACGAGATTGGGTCGCACGGTCGTGAAAAGGCTCATAGGCTCCTCGTTCGATGAAAGCCCGGGCTCGGCTTCCTGTTGCTCCGGCGTGCTGCCAGCCTGCGCCGCCGCGTGCAGTTGGATCACGCGCTGAAACAGATTGCCGTCGCCGGCCGCGAACAGTTCCGCCGCCGCCGTTTCGTGCGCGTAGATGGAGTCGCTCATGCCATTCGTCCCGAAGTCATTCAACAATACGTTTAAAACTGTTGTAGTGGTCGCCCGTGTAATAACAGTTGTCGATCCGGCGCAATGGCCCGCCACAGACGATCCGGCGGGCACCGCGATTGCGGGCGCGCGGCGTCGGCACCGTGTACTCATGGTAGTAGCCGCGCTTCGCTTTTGGCAGGATCCGCTCGCGGTTGCCAAACACGACGCCGTCTTTCTCGTACGGATACGGACCGCCGGCGCCGATCAGGCCCAGCGTGGTCACGGCCTCGCGCGGAAGACTGGCGGTCGGAATCGTATCGAGCCCGCTCGCCGCCACGTCGGCCGGAACGGCCTCCCGTGCGTAAGCGGCGGAAACCAGACTGCCCGTCGGCGTGCCGACGATACCCATCGCGAACATCGCGAAGACGGACGCGAGCGCGCCGTTGCGGAGCCACTTGCGTGCCATGAACCAGGGTTCCCGCTGTTAAATCAAGTAGTTGACGACCAACAAAGGCGTTAGCGTAGCGTTATTGGCCGCGCGAATCAATGTCCGTTTGGGAATCGAAAGGCCAGTGATACCCGAAATTGCGCATTTTTTACCTAAATCACACTACATTTACCTTACATGAGATAAAATGCAGGCGGCATCTCTGGCATGGCAAGACTCTGCCTCCTTGCCGTGCTCGCTACGCTGAGTGGAGAGAGATGCTGCTGTTGCTTGACGGAAGCGCGTTTGCGCCCTGCCCGCGGCGTGCCCATTGCGGGCACGCCTCTTTTTGCTTTTGTTTACAATTTCGCGCGACGCGCCACGCCGATTCGACCGGCCTGGCGCGTTCGTTTTGGCTCAGCGCGTGGCGTTCACGTCGGCGACCAGCAGCGCCGCCATGTTGACGATGCGGCGAACGGTCGCCGATTCGGTCAGCACGTGCACCGGCTGCGCTGCGCCCAGCAGGATCGGCCCGATCGCGATGTTGTTGCCCGCGGCCGTCTTCAGCAGGTTGTACGCGATGTTCGCGGCGTCGATGTTCGGCAGGATCAGCAGGTTCGCTTCGCCTTCCAGCGTCGATTCCGGCAGGATTTCCTTGCGCAGCGCCGCGTCGAGTGCGACGTCGCCGTGCATCTCGCCGTCCACCTTCAGCTCCGGCGCGCGATCCTGCAGGATCGCGAGCGTATCGCGCATCTTCTTCGCCGAAGGTGCGTTGCTCGTGCCGAAATTCGAGTGCGACACCAGCGCGACCTTCGGCTCGATGCCGAAGCGGCGCACTTCTTCCGCCGCCATGATCGTGATCTCGGCCAGCTCTTCCGGGGTCGGATCGACGTTCACGTGCGTGTCGACGAGGAAAATCTGGCGACCCGGCAGCACGAGGCCGTTCATCGCCGCGTACACGCTGCAGCCCGGGCGCTTGCCGATCACCTGGTCGATGAAGTGCAGGTGGCGGTGCGTGGTGCTGATCGTGCCGCAGATCATCCCGTCCGCTTCACCCTTCTTCACCAGCATCGAGCCGATCAGCGTCGTGCGGCGGCGCATCTCGACGCGCGCGAGCTGCTCGCTGATGCCCTTGCGCGCCATCATCTTGTAGTACGTCTGCCAGAAGTCGCGGTAGCGCTCGTCGTGCTCGGTGTTGACGACCGTGAAATCGGTGCCCGGCGTCAGGCGCAGGCCGTAGCGCTGGATACGGTGCTCGATCACCGACGGGCGGCCGATTAGGATCGGCTTCGCGAGTTTTTCGTCGACGATGATCTGAACGGCGCGCAACACGCGCTCTTCTTCGCCTTCCGCGAACACGACGCGCTTCTTCTCTTCCGGTGCGGCGCGCGCGATCTGGAAGATCGGCTTCATCGTCGTGCCGCTGTGGTACACGAACTGCTGCAGATGCTGCTTGTACGCGTCCATGTCCTCGATCGGGCGCGTCGCGACGCCGCCGTCCATCGCGGCCTGCGCGACGGCCGGTGCGATCTTCACGATCAGGCGCGGATCGAACGGCTTCGGAATCAGGTATTCGGGCCCGAACGACAGATCCTGGATGCCGTACGCGGTCGCGACGATGTCGCTCTGCTCGTGCTGCGCAAGCTCGGCGATCGCGTTGACGGCCGCGATCTCCATTTCACGCGTGATCGTCGTCGCGCCGACGTCGAGTGCGCCGCGGAAGATGAACGGGAAGCACAGGACGTTGTTGACCTGGTTCGGGTAATCGGTGCGGCCCGTGGCCAGCACCGCATCCGGGCGCACTTCGAGCGCGAGTTCCGGCAGGATTTCCGGCGTCGGGTTCGCGAGCGCGAGGATCAGCGGGCGCTCGGCCATGCCCTTCACCATCTCCTGCTTCAGCACGCCGGCGGCCGACAGGCCGAGGAAGATGTCCGCGCCGTCGATCACTTCGGCCAGCGTCCGGGCTTCCGTTTCGCGGGCGAAACGCTCCTTGTCCGGATCCATCAGCTCGGTGCGGCCCTTGTAGACCACGCCCGCCAGGTCGGTCACGATGATGTTCTCGATCGGCAGGCCGATGTCGACCAGCAGGTCGAGACACGCGAGCGCGGCCGCACCCGCGCCGGACGCGACGAGCTTGACCTTCTTGATGTCCTTGTTGACGACCTTCAGCCCGTTCGTGACGGCCGCGGCCACCACGATCGCGGTGCCGTGCTGGTCGTCGTGGAACACCGGGATCTTCATCCGCTTGCGCGCTTCGCGCTCGACGATGAAGCAGTCCGGCGCCTTGATGTCTTCCAGGTTGATCCCGCCGAAGGTCGGCTCCAGCGCGGCGATCACGTCGACGAGCTTGTGCGGGTCCGATTCGTTCAGCTCGATGTCGAACACGTCGATGCCCGCGAACTTCTTGAACAGCACCGCCTTGCCTTCCATCACCGGCTTCGACGCGAGCGGGCCGATGTTGCCGAGACCGAGCACCGCCGTACCGTTCGTGACGACGCCGACCAGGTTGCTGCGCGCGGTGAAGCGCGCCGCGTTGAGCGGATTCTCGACGATCTCCTCGCACGCGTACGCCACACCCGGCGAGTACGCGAGCGCGAGGTCGCGCTGGTTGATCATCTGCTTGGTCGGGGCGATCGCGATTTTCCCGGGGGTCGGGAATTCGTGATAGTCGAGCGCGGCTTCGCGGAGTTTGGCTTTAGAGGAGGCTTGGGTAGACATGTGTCTCTTGGCGGGCGGATTAGAATAACTCTTCGACGGCATTGTAGCGCCAATCATCGGCCGCCAGACCGGCGATTCGGGTGCAACAGCCGCGACAAAATTGTACTGAACGGTGCAGGAACGCCGCCGCTCGCCTCGTACAATGCCGTTCCTTCCATCGTTTCGGATCCATCCGCCGTGCCAGCCGCCCTCTCCGAGTTTTCGCTGATCGAACGCTTCTTCACGCGCCGCGCCGCGCAGGGCGCCCGCGCGTCGACGCTCGGCATCGGCGACGACTGCGCGTTGATCACGCCCCGATCCGGGAAATTGCTGGCCATTTCGACGGACATGCTGGTGGAAGGCCGCCACTTCTTCCCCGACGTCGCGCCCGACGCGCTCGGCCACAAGACGCTCGCGGTCAATCTGTCCGACCTCGCGGCGATGGGCGCCGAGCCGCGCGCGTTCACGCTCGCGTGCGCGCTGCCGCGTGCCGACGCCGCGTGGCTGGAAGCTTTCAGCAACGGGCTGTTCGCGCTCGCCGAGCGCTACGGCTGCGAGCTGATCGGCGGCGACACGACGAGCGGCCCGCTGAACCTGTGCGTGACCGTATTCGGCGAAGTCGCACCCGACGCGGCGCTGCGCCGCGATGCCGCACGCGACGGCGACGACGTCTGGGTGTCCGGCACGCTCGGCGATGCGCGCGCCGGCCTCGGCGTCGCGCGCGGCGAATGGGCGGCCGGTGCGAACGAAGCGGCCGCATTCCGGCGCGCGCTCGAGTACCCCGAACCGCGCATCGCGCTCGGCCTCGCGCTCGCGGGCGTCGCGCACGCGGCGCTCGACCTGTCGGACGGCCTCGCCGGCGACCTGCAGCACATCCTGGCCCGCTCGAACGTGCGCGCCGAAATCGATGCCGACGCGGTGCCGCGCTCGGCCGCGCTCGCGACGCTGCCGCCCGACGTGCAGCGCCGCTGCACGCTGGCCGGCGGCGACGACTACGAACTGTGCTTCACCGCGCCGGCGGCAGCTCGCGTGGCGGTCGAAGCAGCCGGCGTAACGGCCGGCGTGGCGGTCACCCGAATCGGTACAATACGCGCGTTGTCCGTGCCGTCGGACCCGCCCGCGATCGCGTGGCGCGACGCCGACGGCGCGCCTCTCGCTCTCACGTTGCACGGCTTCGACCACTTCCATGCAGACTGACCCGACGCCCGCGCACACCGCGGCCGAGCCCGGCGCCGCATCCGCCGGCAACGCGCCGCGGCGCGCGACCGCGCGCTTCATGCTGTCGCACCCGGCGCACATCGTGTCGCTCGGCTTCGGCAGCGGGCTCGCACCGATCATGCCCGGCACGTTCGGCTCGCTGTTCGGCTGGCTCACGTTCGTCGTGCTCAACCGCTACCTGACGGTGCCCGAATGGTGGGCGCTGATCGCGGTCGGCTTCGTGGCGGGCACGCGGCTCACCGATTTCACCGCGAGGAAGATGGGTTCTGCCGATCCGGGCGCCGTCGTCTGGGACGAGATCGTCGCGATCTGGCTCGTGATGCTGTTCGTCACGCCCGCGACCTTCGTCGGCCAGCTGTGGGCGTTCGTCGCGTTCCGCTTCTTCGACATGCTCAAGCCGCCGCCGATCCGCTATGTCGAGCGCCGCCTGAAAGGCGGGCTCGGCATCATGGTCGACGACCTGGTCGCCGCGTTCATGACGCTGCTCGTGATCGCCCTGTGGCGCTCCGTCGTCGGCTGACCGATTTTCCGACTTCCGTTTCCCGACGCGCATGCCAACCGATTCCGTCGTCCACCAGCTTGCGATCCGCGCAGGCAACAAGCTGCGTGACGAGCACCTGACGCTCGCCACCGCCGAATCCTGTACCGGCGGCATGATCGCCGCGGCGATCACCGACATCTCCGGCAGCAGCCAGTGGTTCGAGCGCGGCTTCGTCACATACTCGAACCAGGCCAAGATCGAGATGATCGGCGTGCCGCCCGACCTGATCGACAAGCACGGCGCCGTCAGCGAGCCCGTCGCGCGCGCGATGGCCGAAGGCGCGCTGCGCAACAGCCGCGCGCAGGTCGCGCTGTCCGTCACCGGCATCGCGGGCCCCGCAGGCGGCAGCGAGAAGAAGCCGGTCGGCACCGTGTCGTTCGGCTGGAGCAACCGGCTGCATACCGACGTCGAGACGCTCGTGTTCAAGGGCGACCGCGAACAGATCCGCACGCAGGCGGCCGCGCATGCGCTGCGCGGGCTGCTGAAGCTGCTCGACGAGCGCGAGGGCTGATCGGGCCGGGGGCGCGCGCCGCGCCCCCGCGTGCCCGCTTACTGGATCGCGTCGGGCTTCACGACGATCCAGTTCTTGTCCGCCGTCACCGGCAGGCCGAGCGACTTCTGCCGCGCGGCCGATTCATCCGACCACGCGCGGATCTGCGCCATCTGCTTGTCCTTCTTGTTCACCCACACGCGCACGCCGCCGCGCGCGACGTCGGTCGCGTTCAGCAGCATGTAGCCGTCGGACGTCGGCGTGTCGCCCGCGACGAGCACCGGCTTCTTCCACTGGTCGATCCAGCCGACGATCGAGCCGAGCTTGCCTTCGTACCACGTCATCGGGTTCATCAGGAACGGCGTGATCACCAGGCTGCGGTTCGCGGCCTCGTCGTACTTGCCGGCCTTGATCTGCAATCTCGAGGTGGTCAACGCGCCGGTCGCCGGGTTGCGCAGCAGCGTCGTCACGCCGATCACGTTCTGCGGCTTCACGTTGTAGCCGTACTTCGGGTCGGACAGCACGAGCCGCGCGAGCTCCTCGTGCGCGGCCGTCATCACGTAGACCTCGATCCCGTTCTCGCGCAGCGCGTTGTACAGCTCCTGCATCCCGCGGAAGAAACGCGGCGGGTTCACCGTACCGTCGACCACCTTGTCGCCCTGCCAGTAACGGATGGGGATCGGCTTGCCATCGGCGAGCATCGCGTCGACGTGGCGCTTCAGGTCGGCCAGCGACTGCCCAGCGAACGCCTGCGCGATCCACGGGTAGCAGACCAGGTCGTCGATCTCGCACAGCCGGTAGTAATAGCTCGTCAGCGATTCCCGGTAGTCGGCGGAATCCTTGAACGGGATCAGCTTCAGCGACGGGTCGAGCGTGTCGCGCGTCAGCACGCCGCGACTCTCGAGGTACGGCAGCAGCGACTCCTCGAGGTCGTAGCGGTAGGTCGTATTGTCGGCGTCGAACACCGCGTAGTCGCCGCGGTGCGCGTGCGCGGCGATCATTGCGTTCAGCGCCTTCGCGCTGTCGGCCGGCCAGTGCGAGAGATCCGCCGCATGGGCGAACGTCATGCACAGCGATGCAGCGAATGCGCTCAGAAGACGGCGGGACAGCTTGGGCATGGCGTCGCTCCTTTCTTGACATTTTCGTGACGGATCGATGACAAGCGGGAGCATCGCGCGATTGGCGCGCGGGGATGCAGTGCGGAAGCGACGGGAAGTTGTCCGCGTGCGCCAGTGCGAGCCGGGCAGGCGGAAAGGCGGGAACCAGGAGGGAAAACGGCCCGGGCCCGCGCGTGCGGGCTGGCCGGAACCGGCCGCCCGGGAAGGCGGCCGGTGCGACATCAACGATGCGCGTTGATCGTGTCGCGGGTCTTCTGCGCGGCGAGCGCCGCGGCTTCGGCAAAATCCTCGCCCTTGCTCGCGTACAGGATCGCGCGCGACGAGTTGATCATCATGCCGGTGCCGTCGGCCGTGCGGCCCGCGTTGACGGTCGCCTGCACGTCGCCGCCCTGCGCGCCGATGCCGGGAATCAGCAGCGGCATGTCGCCGACGATCCCGCGCACGATCTCGATTTCCTTCGGGAACGTCGCGCCGACCACGAGGCCGAGCTGGCCGTTCTTCGCGTTCCACTTGTTCGCCGCGAGGTCGGCGACGACCTGGTACAGCGGCCGGCCGTTCGTGTCGAGGAACTGCAGGTCCGAGCCGCCCGGGTTCGACGTGCGGCACAGCACGATCACGCCCTTGCCTTCGTGCTCGAAGTACGGCTCGACCGAGTCGTAGCCCATGTACGGGTTCACCGTGACGGCGTCCGCGCGGTAGCGCTCGAACGCTTCGCGCGCGTACTGCTCGGCCGTGCTGCCGATGTCGCCGCGCTTCGCGTCGAGGATCACCGGCAGGCCCGGATGCTGGAGGTGGATGTGCGCGATCAGCCGCTCGAGCTGGTCTTCCGCGCGATGCGCGGCGAAGTAGGCGATCTGCGGCTTGAATGCGCTCGCGTATTCCGCGGTCGCGTCGACGATCTGCCGGCAGAATTCGAAGATCGCGTCGGGCTGGCCGTCGAACTGCACGGGAAAACGCGACGGCTCGGGATCGAGGCCGACGCACAGCAGCGAGTTAGTGCGCTGCCACGCGGCGCGCAGCGATTCGATGAAAGTAAGCGGGGAAGACATGGCGGGTACTCGCGGCAAACCGTTGGTAGACCGCGTATTTTACCCGCGTCGCCGGCGCGCCTCGCGCGAAGCCGCATTGCCGCGCGCATCGGCGCGCTCGACGGTGAACGCGAAACGCCGCGTGAGCCGCTCGCCGGGCGCGAGCAGCGTCATCCCGTGCGCGGTCGCGCCGCCCGGCAGGTTCACCGCGTTGATCGGATGATCGACCGGCTCGAAGCAGAAGAAATCCTCGCCGGGCGGCGTATAGAGCACGTATGCGTCGGCGTCGGCCGCCACCGTCAGCGACAGCCCGCGGCGCGGCCAGCTCACCGTCGCGTGGCCGCCCCAGCCGGTGAACGCATGATTGACGAGCGCGGCCGGCAGCGGATACGCGACGCCGAACTGCCAGGCCGGCGGCACGCTCACGTGCCGCACCGGCAGGAAATCGGCGCCCGACAGCCACAGCCCGCCGGCAGCCGCGGCCAGTTCGGTCGCGGTATCGCGCACGAGGAACGGATGCACGCCGAGCCCGAACGGCAGCCGCGCACGCCCCGCGTTCTCGATCGTCAGCGCGATCGACAGCGTCGCGTCGTCGAGCTCGAACGACTGGATCGCACGGAACGCATACGGCGCGCCGGCGGTGCGGTCGAGCGACAGTTGCAGCGACGTGCCGGTCGCATCGTCCACCTGCCACGGTGCGAGCCAGCCGTCGCCGTGGATCGGCAGCGGCTCGTCGCGGCGGTTGCGCGGCACCGCGACCTTACGCCCGTCGCATTCGAAGCGCCCGTCGCCGATCCGGTTCGAGTACGGCAGCAGCGGATAGCACGCTAGCTCGTTCGGGTCCGTCGCCGCCTCCGGGTGCTCGCAGCGGCGGAACACCGGCATCAGCGCGCCGTTGTCGCCGCGCCAGTCGAAGCGCGCGATGCCGCCGCCGAGATGCGGCAGCACGTCGAGCCGCAGCAACGCGTTCGACAGCGTGACGGCCGCCGCATGCGCGGCGCCGACGCCCTGCGCAAAGGCTGCTGTCTGCGGGCCGGGGCTGACCGGCTGCGCGGCGGCGGCCAGGCGCGCGCGGCGCGACTGGCTGGTGGACGACGATGCGCTCGAGGACGTGGCGGTCATGGTGAACTCCTTTCCTTCGTCGAAGAAACGATGCGGGTCGTGCGAACGGTCAGGCCCAGCCGCCGTCGACGATCACGTCCTGCGCGGTGATCATCCGGCTGTCGTCGGCCGCAAGGAACAGCGCCATCCGCGCGAGATCGGCGGGCAGCAGTTCGGCATCGAGGCACTGGCCGGCCTTGATCGCCGCGCGGCCCGCGTCGTCGAGCCACAGCCGGCGCTGCTTGTCGGTCATCACCCAGCCGGGCACCAGCGAATTCACGCGGATGCCGAACGGGCCGAGGTCGCGCGCGAGGCCGCGCGTCAGCCCCTGCACGGCCGCCTTCGCCATCACGTAGACGGGGTAGCCGCCGTTCTTCAGCATCCAGCTGATCGAGCCGAGATTGACGATCGCGCCGCCGCCCTGCCGCTTCATGTCGTCGATCACCGCCTGCGCGGCGAAGAACTGGTGACGCAGGTTCACCGCGATGCCCGCGTCGAACGATTCGGGCGTCACGTCGCCGATCGCGTGGCGCGTGTCGTTCGCCGCGTTGTTCACGAGCACCGCGATCGCGCCGATGCGCGCGCGGATCGCGTCGATCGCATGGCGCAGCGCGTCGATGTCGGTCAGGTCGCACTGGAGGAACAGCGGCGCATGGCGTACGTGCGCGAGGCTTTCCGCGAGCGCGGTACCGGCCGCCGCGTCGAGGTCGACGAACGCGACGCGCGCGCCCTGCTCGGCGAAGTGTTCGACGAACGCCGCGCCGATACCGGTCGCGCCGCCCGTGATCAGCACCGCGCGATCCTCGAGGCTCGGGTAGCGTGCGAAGCGCGCGTCGCTCGCCGCCGCGTGCGTGCCGTGCACTGATGTGTCGATGGTCATGCGTATCGTCTCCGTGGATTCGGTCAGTCGCGGACGCCGCGGTTCTTCAGCTGGTCGAGCAGCACGGCCGCGAGCAGGATCGCGCCGCGCACGAGGTACTGGTAGAACGCATCGATGTTCAGCAGGTTCATCACGTTCTCGACGGTGCCCATGATCAGCACGCCGATCACGACGCCCGAGATCGTCGCGCGGCCGCCCATCAGCGACACGCCGCCGAGCACGCACGCGGAGATCACGTTCAGCTCGAAGCCCTGCGCGGCGTTCGGCTGGCCCGACGTGATGCGCGACGCGAGGATCACGCCCGCCAGCGCCGTCACCGCGCCCTGGATCAGGAAGATGTACACGCGCGTGCGTTCGACGTTGATCCCCGCGAGCCGCGAGGCTTCCGGGTTGCCGCCGATCGCGAGCGTGTTGCGGCCATAGACCGTCTGGTTCAGCAGCACGCCGAAGCCGATGAAGCACAGCAGCGTGACCCAGATCGGCAGCGACACGCCGAACATCGACAGCCCGCCGAGCGCGATAAACGTATCCGACGACACGCCGACCGCCTGCCCCTTCGACACGATGAAGCCGAGCCCGCGCACGATCTCCATCGTCGCGAGCGTCGTGATCAGCGCGTTGATGCGCAGGTACGCGATCACCGCGCCGTTCACGAAGCCGATCGCGGCGCCGGCCGCGACCGCCGCGACGATCGCGACGAACGTGTTGTCGGTCGCGTTCAGCACCATCGCGCACAGCACGCCGGAGAACGCGACGGTCGAGCCGATCGACAGGTCGAAGTCGCGCGACGCGAGGCAGAACATCATCGTGCACGCGACCATGCCGATCTGCGAGATCGACAGCGCGAGACCGAGCATGTTGTCGATCGAGAAGAAGTGATCGACGGTCAGCGACATCGTGATGAACATCACCGCGAAGATCGCGATCAGGCTGTATTCGGTCAAATGCTGCCACCACTTCTGGCGGTCGCTCTGCTGCGGCACCAGCGCGTCGGCCGACGGCTTCACGGCGGCGCTGCCAAGGTTTTCGTTGACTTGCATGATTGAGTCTCCTGCTCCTGCATCGCACGGCCCGCGCCGTGCATGTCCGATTCGATTGTCGTGTCCTGCGTCAGGCTGCCTCGACGGCGCTCGTCTGCGGCAGCGCCAGGCTCAGCACCGCATGTTCGTTCGCCCGCTCGCGCGGCAGCTCGCCCGCGATCCGCCCTTCGCGCATCACCACGATGCGGTCGGACACGCCGAGCACTTCCGGCAGCTCCGACGACACCATCACGATCGCGCAGCCGCGTTCCGCGAGCCGGTAGATCACGTCGTAGATCTCGTGCTTCGCGCCGACGTCGATCCCGCGCGTCGGCTCGTCGAGGATCACAACCTTCAGGTCGGGCTCCGCGAGCCAGCGCGACAGGATCGCCTTCTGCTGGTTGCCGCCCGACAGGAAGCGGATCTTCTGCCGCCGGTTCGGCGTCTTGATCTTGAGCCGCTGGATGAAACGGTCGGCCGTTTCGCTTTCGGCCTTGCGGTTGATGAAGAGCCCCGCGCGCAGCGAATGGCGGCGGCAGCTGATGTTGATGTTCTCCGCAACCGACGCGATCGCGATGATCCCCTCTTCCTTGCGGTCCTCGGGGCACAGCACGATGCCGTGGCGGATCGCATCGCCGGTGCGCTTCACGTCGATGCGCGCGCCGTCGAGCGTCAGCGCGCCCGCGCGCCGGTGATCCGCGCCGTACACGAGCCGCATCAGCTCGCTGCGGCCCGCGCCGACGAGCCCGAAGAAGCCGACGATCTCGCCCGCGCGCACCGAGAAGCTCGCGGGTTCGCGCAGTGCCGGGCCGTCGATGCCTTCGGCCGCGAAGCGCACGTCGCCGAGCGCACGCGGCGCGTAATGATAGATATCCGAAATCTCGCGCCCGACCATCTCGGCGACGAGCCGTTCGCGCGGCACGTCGGCGAGCGATTCGTGCGATGCGATCTTGCGCCCGTCGCGGAAGATCGTGCAGGCGTCGCACAGCCGGTAGATCTCGTCCATCCGGTGCGAGATGTAGATCAGCGCGCGGCCCTGCGCACGCAGGTCGTCGACCAGCTTGAACAACACTTCGGTCTCGCGATGCGACAGCGAGCTGGTCGGTTCGTCGAGCGCGATCACGCGCGCATTGCGCATCAGCGCCTTGCAGATCTCGACCATCTGCCGCTGCGCGATCGACAGCCGCCCGAGCCGTGCATCGGGATCGAGATCGACGCCCATCGCGGCGAGCCGTTCGCGCACGAAGCGCTTCGCCTCGCGCTTCCTCACCCAGCCGAACGCATTCGGCAGGCGGCCGAGCAGCAGGTTTTCCGCGACCGTCAGGTCGGGCACGTACTGCAGTTCCTGGTGAATCACCGCGATGCCGGCCGCGATCGACGCGGCCGCACTCGCGAACTGCACGGGCTGGCCGTCGACCAGCACGCTGCCCGCATCGGGCTGGTATTCGCCGCCGAGAATCTTCAGCAGCGTCGACTTGCCCGCGCCGTTCTCGCCCATCAGGCCATGCACCTCGCCCGCATGCACGTCGAACGAGATGCCGTCGAGTGCGCGCACGCCGGGAAAGACCTTGCCGATATTGTCAAAACGCAGTGCCGCTGACACGTCGTCTCCCTACTCTTGCAGATCCATCGATCGCCGGCTGCCGCGTTGCCGCCGCAGCCGGCAAGCCGCTTACTTCGACGCGAGCCCCATCTCGTCGCGCACCTTCGACACGTTGTCGCGCGTCGCGAGCATGCCGGTCGTCAGCGTCAGCGCCGGCGGCGCCTTGCCCTGCGTGATCCACGTGTACATCAGGTCCGAGGTTTCCTCGCCGTGGCGCTTCGGGCTGATGATCACGGTGCCGTAGAAGCCCGTCGGCTGCGGCTTCTTGAACTCGTTCAGCGCCGAGTCGGAGCCGCCGATGCCGATGCCGATCATGTTGTCCGCCTTGAAACCGCGCCCTTCGGCCGCGCGCACCGCGCCGAGCACCGCTTCGTCGTTCAGGCCGTACGCCACCCAGTGCTTGAACTGCGGGTTCTTCGTGAGCGCGATGTTCGCCGCGTTGAAGGCGTTCTCGGTGTCGGTCTTCGCCTGCGGCGCCGCGATCACGTTCGCCTTCGGGAAGCCGGCGGCCACCAGCGCGTCGGTCGCGCCGCTGGTGCGGTCATGCGCGGTCGGCAGTTGCTCGTAGGTGATGTCGATCGCGCCGACGTCCTTCATGTCCCAGCCGCGCTTCTTGATCTCGGCCGCGATGCCGTCGCCGACCTGCTTGCCGATGTTGTAGGCGGAGATCCCCATGTGCGGGACCGCCTCGATCGGCTTGCCCGCGCCGTCGACGAGGCGGTCGTCCACCGTCATCATCTTCAGGTTGTGCGACTTCGCCTTCGCGACGATGCCCGGCCCGAGCTTCACGTCCGGCGTGCAGATGATGAAGCCCTGCGCCTTCTGTGCGGACAGGTTGTCGATCGCGCTCATCACCTTTTCACCGGACGGCGCGCCGATCTTCACGAGCGTGAAGCCCTTCTGCTTCGCCGCGATTTCGGCGAACTTCCACTCGTCCTGGAACCACGGCTCTTCCGGCTGCTTCACGAGGAAGCCGATCTTGACCGGATCGGCCGCGTGCACGACGGGGCTCCCGATCACCACCGCGGCCGCGGCCGCCAGCGTTACGAACGTTCTGCGTTTCATCTCCAGTGTCTCCTTGTCTTCATCGAACAGGATGCAGCCGCTTGTTGGTTTCGACGCAGCGTGCGCGCGGCCGTCGCACGTGCGGTCTTTCGAATCGTTGCGTCAGTCGTGATACAGCGCCGCGCGTCCGCCATCGACGGTGATGCACGCGGCATTGATGAACGGCGCCTCGTCGGACGCGAGGAACACGGCCGTCATCGCGACCTCCTCCGGCCGGCCTATCCGCTTCATCGGCTGCAGCGCGAGCGTTTCGGCGCGCGCGGCAGCAGGGTCGGGTTGCGCGTCCCACCAGTCGCGCGTGAGCTGCGTCTCGATGTAGCCCGGCGCGATCGCGTTCACGCGCACGTTGCGCGCCGCGTATTCGATGCCGAGCGCACGCGTGAGGCCCAGCACGCCATGCTTCGCGACCGGGTACGGAAAGCAGCCCGGAATGATCCTGAACGCGTGCGTCGACGCGATGTTCACGATGCTGCCGCGGCCGCGTTCGACCATCCCCTCCAGCGCCGCGCGGCAGCCGTGCCACACGCCGTCGAGATCGACCGCGAAGCAGCGGCGCCAGTCGTCGTCGGTCATCGTCAGCGGATCGGCGAACACGTTGATGCCCGCGTTGTTCACGAGTACGTCGAGCGGGCCGAACGCCGCCTCGGTCTGCGCCAGTGCAGCACGCACCGCCTCCTGCCGCGCGACATCCGCCTGCAGCGGCAGCACGCGCGCACCGGCGATCTCCTGCGCAATCGCGGCGGCCGTGCGCTGCGCCTGCGGGAAGTCGAGATCGACGAGCGCGACCGCCGCGCCCTCGCGAACGAACGCGCGGGCGATCGCGGCGCCGATGCCCCGGCCCGCGCCCGTCACCATCGCGACCTTGTCCGCGAGGCGGCCCATCATGCGGCTCCGCCGCGCGCCGCGCGCAAGCCGGCCTGGAACGCACGCGCGTTCGCCGCGGTCGCGTCGGCCGACTGGCCGGGGCGGTACAGCGCCGAGCCGAGCCCGAAACCGTTCGCGCCGGCATTCAGGAACGGCGCCATGTTGTCGGGCGAGATGCCGCCGACCGGAATCAGCGGCACCGCGCGGTCGATCACCGCGCGCCACGCCTTCACGACAGGCACGCCGAGCTGCTCGGCCGGAAACATCTTCAGCACGTCGGCGCCGTTCGTCAGCGCCGCGAATGCTTCGGTCGGCGTCGCCACGCCCGGCGCGCTCGCGAGGCCGCGCTCGCGGGCGCGGCGGATCACGGCCGCGTCGCTGTGCGGCATCACGATCAGCGCGCCGCCCGCGTCCTGCACGCGGTCGACGTACTCGGCGCGCAGCACGGTCCCCGCGCCGACGATCGCGTCGTCGGGCAGCACCCGCCGCAGCGCGGCGATGCTGTCGAACGGATCGGGCGAGTTGAGCGGCACCTCGACGATCCGGAAGCCGGCTTCATAGAGCGCGTGGCCGTGGTCGGCCGCTTCAGCGGGCGTGATCCCGCGCATGATCGCGATCAGCGGGCACGCGTCGAACGCACGCATCAGCGCGGCGTGGGGCGCGTAGGGTGCGGGCAAGGTCAGGTCGGACGGCATCGAGGAATCCTCTGCAAACAGTTCATTGGTCGGCGCAGACGGGCTCGCCATCCGCACGCACGAGCCCGGCGCGCGACGCGATCCGCCACAGCCCGCGGTCGGTCGCATGCGCGACGACACGGGCATGCGGGTGGCCGAATTCCTGGAGCGCATCGGCGTAGCGCGCGCACAGGCTGTCGTCGCCGATCAGCAGCAGCGGCTGGTCCGCGAGCGCGATGCCGCGCTCCGCGAGCATCGCGTCGAGCGCGTTGAGCTCATGGCCGATCAGCAGCCCGGACAGGTAGTCGCCCTGCGCATCGGGCGCGAGCCGGTCGGTCAGGCCGAGCGTGCGCGTGCTGAAGATCGTCGCGAGCAGCCCCGTGTGCTGCGCGCCGCGCGCGACCGAGACGCCGCGCACGAACGCCGCGCGATCGGGCGACGCGCCCGCGCGCATCGTGCGGCCGAGGATCGTGTGGTCGCGCAGCACCGCGAACAGCTCGCCCGTCATGAAGGTCTGGAAGCGCTCGATCAGCCCGTCCCTCACCCACGCCCATTTCGCATGGGTGCCCGGCAAGCCGATCAGTACCCCTGAACGATCGGCGCCAAGCGTGGGATCGCTCGCGAGCGCACCGAATATCTGCGTTTCTTCACCGCGCATCACGTCGGGCAGTTCGCCCGTGGCGATGACGCCCGGCACGATCGAGATCGTCGTGCCGCGCGCCGTCGTCACCGTGATGAGGCCCGCGACGAGCGCGTCGGCGCCGGCCGGCACCGCGACGTACGGCGCCTCGCGCCAGCCTTGCGCACTGCCGACCATCCCGGCGGCGAGCACCGGCAGGCCCGGCGTGCGGTCGAGCCAGTCGCCGCACGCTTCCTCGAACACCGCGTCGAACGCGCGCGCGCCGCCGCCCGGCACATGCATCACGCCCGCCGCACGGCTGCGCGTGTCGATGAGCGCGCCGTGCGCGTCGTACAGATAGGCGCGCAGCGACGTCGTGCCCCAGTCGAGCGCGATCAGCGACGGGGTGGCGGAGCTGGCATCCGGAACGGGCCGGGTCGAAGTCGTCATCGTTTGATCCTGCGGGTACCCTGCGGCGGGCTCCAGCCCAGTTCCGCGGAAATGGCTCGCGCTTCGCGCTGCACGAGCGGAATCAGTTCGTCCATCCGGTCGTGCGACATGTACGGAATCGTGCTCGCGACCGACACGGCCGCGACGATCGCGCCCGATGCGTCGCGGATCGGCGCCGCCACGCAGCGGATCGACGCCTCGTTCTCCTCGAGATCGAACGTATAGCCGCCGGCCGCGTAATGCGCCATGCGCTGCAGGAACGCGCTCGTCTCGGGCCGGTTGTCCGGCTTGAAACTGACGCCGGCAAGCGCCCGCCGGGCGGCCTCGAACAGCGAGCGCCACGTGTCGGGATCGGTGTCGAGCATCATCGCCTTGCCGATGCCGGTCGACGCGAGCGGCATCCGGTGGCCGACGCGCGAGCGCATCTCGAGGCCGCGCGTACCGGGAATCTTGTCGATGTACAGCACGTCGTCGCCGTCGCGCACACCGAGATGGATCGTGTCGAGCGTCGCTTCCGCGAGCGCTTCGAGGTGCGGGCGCGCCACCGCGGTGAGCGGCATCTGCTCGAGCGCGATCGTGCCGAGCTCGATCAGCTTCGGGCCGAGCAGGTAGCCGCCCTGCACCTGGCGCAGGTAGCGCGCCTGCACGAGGCTGCTGACGAGGCGATGCGTGGTGCTGCGCGTCGTGCCGAGCGCCGCGCCGATCGCACGCATGTCGCGCGCGCCGTTCGCGATCGCCTCGAGGATCGCAAGACCGCGCAGCAGCGTCTGCGTGCCGGCCTGCTGCGCGGCGAGATCGAGCGGCGTGCTGGTCGCGCCGATGCTGTCGGTCAGTGACGCATCGTCCGGCGTCGCACGCCGGGCGTCGAGGGCAAGGGTGTCGGGCATCTTGGTCATGGGACGGGCTTCTTCAACGGAACCGGTGAAGCCGTTCGCACGATGCCGGAATAACGTCCGGCGTCGCGACGAGGCGGCGGTCGATGCACCGAATAAAGCGCCCGGCGAACTTCATGGAAGGTGTCTCCGTGTGCGTCGGGCGCCACGCGATGCGTGGGTCCGAAGCTGTGATGTGCTTCGGATTGTAGGAGCGCACGCACTCGTCTCCAATATTTGAATGCGTTGCCCAGATAATGAGAATTCGGCGTGAATCCGCCGTGTCTTCGACGTAACGGCGGCTTCATGTGCACGGGGGCGGAACCCGCCGTGCAGCAGGTTCCGCCCCCGTTTTCTCACCGCGCGCCGCGCTTACTGCTGGCTGCTCGTGCTGCGTGCCTGCATGTAGCGCTGGACGTCCGCGAACGACACGCGGCCGTTGCCGCCCGAGTCGATCTGCCGGAAGTGGTTCGCGACATAGCCGAGGCCGGCCGCGCGTGCCTGCGATTCGGTGATCGAACCCGTGTTCTGCGCGTCGGCCGCGCTGAACTGCCGCGCGAGCTTGCGCACCACCTGCGCATGCAGCGCGGCGCCCGTCGTCTGCGTGCCGGCGGTCGGCTTGCGCGCGGCCGGCGGTACGTACGGATCGCCGAGCTGCGCCTGGCGCGCACGCGCCGGTGCGGCGGCATCGCTCGCCTGCGCGAACGCGGATACGGATGCTGCGGCGCCGACACAGGCGAGCGCCGCGGCAACGACGATGAAACGATTCTTCATATCAGGCTCCAGTCTGGAATGAGGTCGTCGACGGCAGGCGCGGCGCCCCCGCGGGCGCGCGTCGCCTGCGTGGCGCAGCATCAGTGCGCGGCCGCGTTGTAGAAGGTCACGAGGTCGGCTTTCTCCTGCGGACGCGACGTATCGTCGAGATAGACCATGTGTCCGCCCTGATAGTCCTTGATCGTCAGGTTCGGTTGCGTCCCGAGCCGCGCGAGGTCGAGCTCGGTCTGGTAGAACGGCGTCGCGATGTCGTGATACCCGTTCAGCGACAACACCTTCAGCTGCGGATTCAGCGACAGCGCCGCGGCGAGATCGGGGATCGTGTCCGGCATCGCGAGGCCGTCGTGCGTCCAGTCCCACGTGTTGATCGCATTGCTGCTCAACGAATACGCCGACTGCGCGGTGTACTTCAGCTCGTTCGGCAGGTACTTGCCGATCGTGTCGGTGAACGGCTTCGTGATGAACGAGCTCGACGGATCGCCGTCGGCCGCCAGCGGGCTCGACACCGGCACGTTCACGCGCGCGTCGTAGCGGCCGATCAGCGTGCCCGGGATCAGCGACAGCTGGAAGCTGTTGTCGAAGAAGGTCGGGACCACGTTGAAGTTCGCATTCCACAGCGACTGCTTCACGCCGGTCGAATTCACCATCGTCGTGACGAGGGTCGGCGGCGGCGGCGTATGGCTCGCCAGATACGCGTTCACGGCAGGCGCGTAGCTGCCGGCCGTCAGCAGGCGCATCTGGTCCGCATACTGCGGCAGGCTCGACGGGTTCGGGTTGTCGAGCTGGTAGTACGCGCCGACGGTGCCATACGACGGCACGAAACCCGCGCAACTCACCGGGCTCGACCCGTTGTTCGAGTTGCCGATGTAGTCGCTCGCCATGTCGCAGTTCACGTTGTAGTTCAGGATCGACGACTGCAGCACGATGCCGTCGAGCTTCACGCCGGCCGTCTCGAGCAGGTTCGCGAGCACGTCGGTGCGCGGCGTGCCGTACGATTCGCCGAACAGGTATTTCGGCGAGTCGTTGCGCTGGTTCACGGTGATGTAGCGCGTCACGAAATCGCGGAATGCGCCGCCGTCCTGGTCGACGCCCCAGAACGTCTGGTTCGTGTTCGGCGCGATCGCTTCGGAGAAGCCGGTGCCGATCGCATCGACGAACACGAGGTCGGTCGTGTCGAGCAGGCTTTCCTGGTTGTCGACGAACGGGAACGTCGACGTATTCGCGTTCGGGTCGCCCGTCTGGATCCGACGCGGGCCGAACGAGCCGAGGTGCAGCCACACCGATGCCGAGCCGGGGCCGCCGTTATACAGGAACGTGACCGGCCGCTTCGCCGCGGGCTGGTTGTCGGCCGTATAGGCGACATAGAAGAACGATGCTTCGGGCGCGCCGGTCTGCGGATTGCGCGCGACGAGGTGGCCGGCCGTGGCCGTGTAGCGGATCGTCTTGCCGTTGAGGGTGATCTGGTGATGCGTGACGGCGGCCTTTTCAACCGCGGCGGAGGCGTCGAGCGACGCGTTCGCGCTCGACGAATAACTGTTCGGATCGTTGTACGCCCTGTCCGCCTGAGCGGCGGGATCGGCTGAGCTGTTGGCGCTGGCAGCAGCGGACGATGTCACGTCATCGTTGCAGGCCGTCAGAATCAGCGAAGAAAACACCACTCCCAACAACAGCTTCGCTTTGCTTGCTGGCATCGTTGCTTTCCTTCTCTCGGATGTTTTTTGTGTCGAGCAGCCGGATAAGCCACCCCCCGCCTCGATTGCGGCCGATAAGCCGAGGCGCTGGCCAATATACGCGAGCCCGTCAGCTTTGAAAAATTTTGAAATATTTGGCGGGCGGCCGGTGCGGCGCACACCTTTCAGGAATGCTTCGGTTCGCGAAACATTGCATTTCACGCGCCTTTCACGGGCTTTCGCGTTTATCCGCGGAGACTAAAAATCCCCGAATTTCGTGCCATATCGGCGAACAAAATCACACGGCGGCCGGTATTGCTCAGCAAAACGAAATAGACGGATTCGTCTAAAGGATGTGGCCCGAAATGATCGCGACATGAATGCGCTGCAGCGCACAAACGTCGCCTGACGGGCGCCCGGGCGACGAAACGGTCAATGCGACGGCGCCAGCGCGCCGTTCACTCCGATTGCGGCAGCTCGGCCGCCCCCATCCGTCGGGCGATGACCGCCGCGCGCTGCGCCTGGTACGCCGAGCCGCGATGCGCGTCGAACCAGCGCGGCTTCGGCAGCATCACCGCGAGACGCGCCGATTGCCACGCGCCGAGCCGACTCGCGGGAATCCTGTAGTAATAGCGGGCGGCCGCTTCGGCGCCGTACACGCCGCGCCCCCACTCGACGGAATTCAGGTAGATCTCGAAGATCCGCTCCTTGTCGAGCACCGTTTCGAGCATCCACGTGATGATGAGCTCCTGCCCCTTGCGGATGTAGCTCTTCTCGCGCGACAGGAACAGGTTGCGCGCAAGCTGCTGCGTGATCGTCGAGCCGCCCGCGACGATCCGGCCGCGCGCCTTGTTCTTCTCCCACGCCTGCAGGATCGCGTCGACGTCGTAGCCGTTGTTGGTCGCGAAAGTCGAATCTTCCGACGCGATCAGTGCGCGCTTCAGGTTGCGCGAAATCTGGTCGTACGGCACCCACTGGTGCTGGATCTGCGCGGGTGGCTTGTCGCGCGACAGCCACCACGCGTCGGTACGCATGAACGCGGTCGAGCCCGGGTTCACGAACGACCACAACGCGATCTGCGCGAGATAGAACAGTTGCGTCGCGAGCCATGCACCCGCGAACACCGATCCCGCATAGACGATCCAGCGAGCCAGGCTCACCGTCCGCGTGTGCTGCGTGCCGCTCACCGCCACCACGTGCCGCGCTCCGCTCAGCTCGCCGCGAGCGCCTGGCGCAGCGCGGCCAGCACCGGTGCGCCGTCCGGCCGCACGCCGCGCCAGATGAAGAACGATTCGGCCGCCTGCTCGACGAGCATGCCGAGCCCGTCGGCGGTGCGCGCGCCGAGCGATGCCGCATGCTGCATGAATACCGTCGGCTGCGCGCCATACATCATGTCGTACGCGAGCGTGCCCGTGCCGAATGCAGCGGCATCGCACTCCGGCAGCGCGGCATCGAGGCTGCCGGCCGTCGCGTTGATCACCACGTCGTACGGCTCCGCGCGCACGACGTCCGGGCCGCCGCCCGCGAGCGTGCAGCCCGCATCGTGCGCGGCCTGCATGAACTGGCCGACGAGCGCTTCGGCCTTGCTCGCGGTGCGGTTCACGATTCCGATCGACAGCGGCGCGCGATCGAGCAGCGGCAGCACGACACCGCGCGCCGCGCCGCCCGCGCCGAGCAGCAGGATGCGTGCGCCCGCCAGCGACACGCCGAGATTCGCTTCGATGTCGCGCACGAGGCCGACACCGTCGGTGTTGTCGCCATGGATGCGGCCGTCGGCGTCGATGCGCAGCGTATTCACGGCCCCCGCTGCCGCCGCACGCGGCGACAGCGTGTCAGCGAGCGCATGCGCTTCGAGCTTGAACGGCACCGTCACGTTCGCGCCGCGACCGCCCTCGGCGACGAAGGCCCGCACGGCCGCGTCGAAACCGTCGAGCGGCGCGAGCCGGTGCGTGTATTCGATCGACTCCCCCGTTTGCGCGGCGAACTGCGCGTGGATGAACGGCGACTTGCTGTGCGCCACCGGGTTGCCGAATACGACATAGCGGTCGGCGCCGCTCGTCGACGCACCCGCGGTCATGATGTGCGCCCTTCTTCGCCGGCGTTGCCGTTCGCGGCTTCGCCGCCTTCACCGGCCGCCGCGCCATCCGCCTCCGCCAGCGCTTCGGCTTCGGTTTCGGCCGTCGCGTCTTCGGCGTCGATCAGCGTGTCGTCGCCGCCTTCGGCGTCATCCTCTTCCTCGGCCGCGTCGCCGCTCGTCACGGTCGGCGCGTCGAGCACGTTCAGCAACCGCACCGACGCCTCGATCGTCAGCTCGTCGAGCGACA
Organism: Burkholderia sp. AU33423; assembly: GCF_002223135.1. Taxonomy (NCBI): domain Bacteria; kingdom Pseudomonadati; phylum Pseudomonadota; class Betaproteobacteria; order Burkholderiales; family Burkholderiaceae; genus Burkholderia; species Burkholderia sp. AU33423. Next base: position 70,607 of record NZ_NKFH01000004.1, on the reverse strand, counting down.
TCACGTCGAGCAGCACGCGCGTACCGCGCGCATGCACGCCGAGCCCCGGCACGTGCAGCAGCAGCGGAATTTCCTCGAGGCGCACCAGGTCGCCCTTCACGACGCTCGCGACGACCTGCTTCTTCTGTTCCTGCGCGAGCCAGCGCAGGCACCAGAAATATTCCATCCGGCGCTGGTAGTCGGCGTAGGCCGTGTAGGTGTCGTCGAAGCCCTGCACGACCGCGTAGAGATCCGCGTCCTTCGGCTTGAACGGTGCGGCGAGCTTCGCGGTGACGCCATGCTGCACGCACGCGAGCAGTTGCCACTGGTTCACGAGGTCGACGTAGCGGCGCAGCGGCGACGTGCTCCACGCGTACTGCGCGACGCCGAGGCCTTCGTGCGGCGCGGCCGTCGTCTGCATCCGCGTGCGCTTCGGGCCCGGCGCGCCGAAGCCGCGCTGCGAGCGGTAGATGCCCGGCACCGTGTGGTCGTGCAGGAAGGCGCCCCAGGTCGAGTTCGCCAGGATCGCGAGCTCCGACACGATCAGGTCGAGCGGCGACCCGCGACGGCGCGGCGTGATCGACACGTGCTCGCCGTCGACGTAGAAGTTGTAATCGGTGTTGCGCTGCACCTCGCGCTTCAGGCCGTAGCCCGCGCGCGCGACCTGGCGCTTCTCGAACAGCGCCTGTGCGAGCGGCCACAGCACGGCGATGTCGTCCTTGTGCGGATAGTCGCCGGTGCCGGCCGCGAGCGTCTCTTCATTGACGAGCTCGTCGAGGTGGTTGTGCCGCAGGTTGTTCTTCACGAACACGAGCTCGGCGCGCGTCTCGTTCGCGACGATCTCCTGGGTTTCGCGATTGACGATGATGTACAGCGACAGCGCCGGACGGTAATCACCCTCTTTCAGCGTGAACACGTCGACGACGTCGTCCGGCAGCATCGTGATCTTGTCGCCCGGCATGTAGACGGTCGACAGGCGCGTGCGCGCGATCGCGTCGACCGGGTCGCCGCGCACGATGCCGAGCGCCGGTGCCGCGATGTGCACGCCGATCCGCACGCGGCCGTCGGCCAGGTGCTCGACCGAGAACGCGTCGTCGATTTCGGTCGTCGTGATGTCGTCGATCGAGAACGCCTGGACGTTTGCGCGCGGCAGGTCGTCCGGCAGCGGGCCGACCGTGACGGCCGGAAAGCCCGTGCCGTGCGGGAAGAATTCCGCGAGGAAGCGCGCCTCGTGCAGCGCACGCGGCGACGCGATGCCGCCGCAGTCGAGCATCAGCCGCGCCGGCGACACGCCGCGCGCACCGGCGGCCGCTTCCATCGCCTTGTATTCGATCGCGTTCTTGTCCGGCCGCGTCAGCAGCCCGAGCACCTTGCCCGCGAACGCGTCCGGCAACTTGCCGGCCTTCAGCTCCTCTTCATACTGCGCCTGGACGAGCGCCTGCTGGCGCTTGCGCTCGAGCGACGCGAGCGCCATCTTGAGCTGCTCTTCCGGCGCGCGCTGGTACTGGCCGCGCCCCTTGCGGCGGAAGTAGACGGGCGAGCCGTGCAGTCGCAACACCAGCGCCGCGCGCTCGACCGGGCCGTACGACGCGCCGAAGTATTCCGCGGCCAGCGCCGTGTACGCGAACTCGTCGGCCGGCGCGCATTCCCACAGGAAATCCAGATCGATCTGCTGCGCGGCCGTGTCGGCCTCCTGCATCAGTTCGCTCGCGGCCGGCTTGTCGAATTCGATCAGCACGTCTTTCGCGCGCACCTTCGCCCGCCGCCCGCCGGGCAACTCGACCTGAAACGCGTCGCCCTGGCGCGACAGCACGCTGCCCGCCTTGAAACTGCCCGATTCCTCGAAGAAAACGTTCACTCAGTACTCTCGTTCAGACTGCCGGCCGCCGCGTCGGCGGCGCCGCATGATGATGGGAATTCGATCGGCACATGGCCGGTTTAAGACGTCTTTCCGTCGCAAAAGGCGAGAACGTCGTCGACATAGTCGGCAAATTCGCTGATCCCGTGATCGCTGCCTTCGATCAAGCGCGTCTTCGCGCCCGGGTAATGCGCGAGCATCTCGCGGTAATCGAGCACCTCGTCACCGGTCGCCGCGAACAAATAGTAGCGTTCGGCACGCGTGATCGCCGGCACGCGCAGCGCATCGAGCTCATGCAGGTGACGGCGCTCGACGACGATCGTGCCGCCGCCGTGGTACAGCGGCTGTTCGCCGAGATGCTGCTCGAGATCGCGCTGCGGCACGATGGCCGGATTCAGCAGCACGGCCTTCCAGCCGTGCTTTTCGGCCAGCCACGTGGCGTAATAGCCGCCGAGCGAACTGCCGATGACGGTCACGTCGCGCGCACCAGCCACCTCGGCTTCCGCCACCGCGATCGCTTCGAGCGGCGACACCGACAGCGACGGGCACCGCCACTCGCGGGTGCGGCCCAGTTCGGCCATGCGCGCCGCGAGCAGCCGCGACTTCTGCGATTCCGGCGACGACCGGAAGCCGTGCAGGTACAGGATCACGTGCGGCTCCCGAGCGCGTCGAGCAGCTTCTGGTGCACGCCGCCGAATCCGCCGTTGCTCATCACGAGCACGTGGTCGCCCGGGCGGGCGGCTGCGACGACGGACTTCACCAGCAGGTGCAGATCGTCGAATGCGTGCGCCTTCTCTCCAAGCGGCGCCAGCGCCTCGGCCAGATTCCAGCCGAGCGCATCGCGCCCGGTCGGCGCGCCGTAGCCGAACACGAGATCGGCGTCGGCCAGGCTCGCCGGCAGTTGCGACTTCATCACGCCGAGCTTCATCGTGTTCGAGCGCGGCTCGAGCACCGCGAGGATGCGGGCATGCTGACGGCCGATGCGTGCACGAAGGCCGGCGATCGTGGTGTCGATCGCGGTCGGATGGTGCGCGAAGTCGTCGTAGACGGTCACGCCGTCCACGCTGCCGCGCACTTCCATCCGGCGCTTCACGTTGCGGAACGACGCGAGGGATTCGGCCGCCTGCGCGGGCGGCACGCCAACGTGGCGCGCGGCCGCGATCGCCGCGAGCGCGTTCATCCGGTTGTGATCGCCCTGCACCTGCCACGCGACTTCGCCGACGCGTTCCGCGTGCGAATACACCGCAAAGCGCTCGTCGACCGGCACGCCGTCCTCGGCCGGCAGCGCCTGCCAGCCGCCGTCGACGCCGAAGCGCTCGACCTCGCTCCAGCAGCCGCGCGCCAGCACGCGCTCGAGCGCGTCCGAGCGGCCGTTCGTGACGATCCGGCCGACACCGGGCACCGTCCGCACGAGATGGTGGAATTGCGTCTCGATCGCAGCGAGATCCGGGAAGATGTCGGCGTGATCGAATTCGAGATTGTTCAGCACCGCGGTGCGCGGCCGGTAGTGGACGAACTTCGAGCGCTTGTCGAAGAACGCCGTATCGTATTCGTCGGCCTCGATCACGAAGAAGCTCGAATCGGTGAGCCGCGCCGACACGCCGAAGTTCAGCGGCACGCCGCCGATCAGGAAACCCGGGTTCAGGCCTGCGTCTTCCAGCAGCCACGCGAGCATCGACGACGTGGTCGTCTTGCCGTGCGTGCCCGCGACCGCGAGCACCCATTTGCCGGCCAGCACGTGCTCGCCGAGCCACTGCGGGCCCGACACGTACGGCAGGCCGCGATCCAGGATCGCCTCCATCAGCGGATTGCCGCGCGTGACGACGTTGCCGATCACGAACAGGTCCGGTTTCAGGTCGATCTGCTCGGCGCCGTAGCCCTCGATCAGCGTGATGCCCTGCGCCTCGAGCTGCGTGCTCATCGGCGGATAGACGCCCGCGTCGCAACCCGTCACCGTGTGGCCCGCCTCGCGCGCGAGTACGGCGAGACCGCCCATGAAGGTGCCGCAGATGCCAAGAATGTGGATGTGCATAGATGAATGCTTTCGCGCCGCCGGGCGCCGTCGATTCGGAAAGGATGCGTGTGCGGCGCGGCGGACAGGCCGTGCGGCCGGCGCCCGGCCAACGGCTTTTGCCGCGACACAAAGAGCGCTATTGTAACTGACGGCCTGCCGTGCCCGGCGGCCCGAACGCTGCGCGCGAACGTCGCCGGCACGCCGGGCGGCAGGCCGCCGCACCCGCGCTCGGGCCCTGCGGCGATCGAGTATGATTGCCGGATCATGTCTCGTAAAACCCTTCTCGACCCGCGGCGCGTCCGCGAGGAAATCGCCCAGTCCGCCGCGCGCCTGATCGCGGAGGACGGCCTGGACTATGCCGGCGCAAAACGCAAGGCCGCGCGCCAGTTGCTGGGAGATACGCGCGTTGCCGGCGAATGGCTGCCGGATAACGACCAGATCGAGGAAGAACTGCGCGAGTACCTCGCCTTGTTCCAGAGCGACACGCAGCCGGACGAACTGCGCCGCCTGCGCGAAATCGCGCTCGACTGGATGCGCCGGCTCGCCGAGTTCCATCCTTATGTGACGGGTGCCGTGCTGAACGGCACCGCGAACGCGCATTCGGATATCCATTTGCAGGCATTCACCGACAACCCGAAGGACGTCGCGATCTACCTGCTGAACCAGAACGTCCAGTACGACGTATCCGAGACGCGGCACTTCGCGGGTCGCGCCGACGTCGAGACGCTCAGTTTCCTGTGGCGCCCGCGGCGCGACGTCGATGCGATCGGCATCCACCTCGCGCTCTATGCGAGCGACGACCTGCGCGGCGCGGTCAAGGCCGACGCGCGCGGCCGGGTCGCCCGTGCGGATGCCGCCGCGCTGCGCGCGCTCGTCGAAGCAGGCAAGGCCCCTTCCGAACCGGAATGATTCAACGATGATGATGAAACGCATGTTGGCGCTCGCGGTGGTCGCGGCCGCCGCCGTTGCCGGCGGGCTCGCCGCCGGCCATTGGTTCCGCGGCACCGCCGACGACGGTGTCGCCGTCGCCGCGCCCGCCGCACACGGCAGCCCGGTCGAGCAGTTGTGGGCCGCGTCGCTGACGGGCACCGACGGCAAGCCCGCCACGTTGTCCGCGTTCAAGGGCCAGAAAGTCGTCGTCAATTTCTGGGCGTCATGGTGCGGCCCGTGCGTCGAGGAGATGCCGGAGCTCGTCGCGCTATCGCACCAATACAAACAGAAGGGCATCCGTTTCATCGGGATCGGCGTCGATTCCGAACAGAACGTGAAGAACTTTCTGCAGAAGGTGAAGGTCGACTATCCGGTATTCGTCAGCGGATATGCGGGCGCCGATCTGGCCCGCAATTTCGGAAATACGGCCGGCGCGCTGCCGTTTACGGTCGTCATCGACGAAACCGGCAAGATTCGCGAGACAAAATTGGGACAAATCCAGCCGGCCGAGCTGAAAAAGACGCTCGACGCGCTGTAAGCTGTCCGAACGGCGGCCCGCACGTTGGCGGCGATTTGCCCGTCGATCGCCGCAATTTCGCGTGAATTCGCCGATACTTTGGATGCGCGCCGGTAATTCTTGCAGGTCGCATGCGCTCGGTCGTTCGGCAAAACTAGACAAATTTCTCTAAATAGCGCTAAAGTTCGCGCAATTCCGCAGAAATAGAAGCGACCATGACACGATTGCTGGTGCTGCACGGCCCCAACCTGAACCTTCTCGGCACCCGGGAACCGGAGGTGTACGGCCGCGTCACGCTCGCACAGATCGATCAGGCGCTTGCCGCGCGCGCCCGGGAAGCCGGCGCCGAACTGTCGTCGTTCCAGAGCAACCATGAAGGTGCGCTGGTCGACCGCATCCAGGCCGCGCGGGAGGAACAGACCGATTTCATCCTGATCAATCCGGCCGCGTACACGCACACGAGTGTCGCGATCCGGGACGCGATCGCCGGCGTTGGCATCCCGTTCGTCGAGGTTCACTTGTCGAACGTGCATCGCCGCGAAGCGTTCAGGCACCACTCCTACTTTTCCGACCAGGCCGAAGGCGTGATCTGCGGGCTCGGCTGGAAAGGTTATCTGTACGCGCTCGAGTACGCGCTGGACAAGCTGCAAGGCACGTCGCGCGGCTGATTTCGCGATCTAGATTCAGCGCCGGCCCCTAACCGGCGCTTTCACGTATTGAAAGGGGAATTCCCGATGGATCTTCGTAAGCTGAAAACTCTGATCGACCTCGTTTCCGAATCCGGCATCTCCGAGCTGGAAGTGACGGAAGGCGAAGGCAAGGTGCGCATCGTCAAGAACGCGCCGCCGGTCTACGTGCAGCCGACGGCTGGGTATGCCCCGCAAGTCAGCGCGCCCGCTCCGTCGGCCGCGCTGCCGACCGAAGGCGCTGCCGCGCCGGCCGCTGGCGCCGCAGCCGCTCCGGCTGTGCCGCAGGGCCACGTCGTGACGTCGCCGATGGTCGGCACGTTCTATCGCGCACCGTCGCCGGGCGCGGACCCGTTCGTCCAGGTGGGCGATACGGTCAAGGAAGGCCAGACGATCTGCATCATCGAAGCGATGAAGCTGCTCAACGAGATCGAGTCGGACAAGGCCGGCGTGATCAAGGAAATCCTCGTCGAGAACGGCCAGGCCGTCGAATACGGCCAGCCGCTTTTCGTGATCGGCTAAGTCCGCCGCGCGGCCTGCGGGCCGCGCGCCGCCGATGCCCGCCAGGCGCCGTTCGCGCGCCCCTCGAAGAGACGAATACTCGCTATGTTTGAAAAAATCCTCATTGCCAACCGCGGTGAAATCGCGCTGCGCATCCAGCGTGCGTGCCGCGAGCTCGGCGTCAAGACGGTGGTCGTCTACTCGGAAGCCGACAAGGAAGCCAAGTACGTGCGCCTCGCGGACGAAGCCGTCTGTATCGGCCCGGCCCCGTCGAACCTGAGCTACCTGAACATGCCGGCGCTGATCAGCGCCGCGGAAGTCACCGATGCCGAGGCGATCCACCCCGGCTACGGCTTCCTGTCCGAGAACGCCGACTTCGCGGAACGCGTCGAGCAGTCGGGCTTCACGTTCATCGGCCCGCGCCCGGAAACGATCCGCATGATGGGTGACAAGGTCACCGCGAAGCAGACGATGATCAAGACCGGCGTGCCGTGCGTGCCGGGCTCGGAAGGCGCGTTGCCGGACGATCCGAAGGAGATCGTCAAGATTGCGCGCGCGATCGGCTATCCGGTCATCATCAAGGCGGCAGGCGGCGGTGGCGGGCGCGGGATGCGCGTCGTGCACACCGAGGCCGCGCTCGTCAACGCGGTCAACATGACCCGCGAGGAAGCCGGCCGTGCGTTCGGCAACCCGCAGGTGTACATGGAGAAGTTCCTCGAGAACCCGCGCCACATCGAAATCCAGGTGCTGTCCGACGCGTTCAAGAACGCGATCTGGCTCGGCGAGCGCGATTGCTCGATGCAGCGCCGCCACCAGAAGGTGATCGAGGAAGCGCCGGCACCCGGCATTCCGCGCCGCCTGATCGACCGCATCGGCGACCGCTGCGCGGACGCATGCAAGAAGATGGGCTATCTCGGCGCGGGCACGTTCGAATTCCTGTACGAAAACGGCGAGTTCTATTTCATCGAGATGAACACGCGCGTGCAGGTCGAGCACCCGGTATCGGAGCTGATCACGGGCGTCGACATCGTGCAGGAACAGATCCGCATCGCGGCCGGCGAGAAGCTCACGCTGCGCCAGCGCGACATCCAGTTCCGCGGACATGCGATCGAATGCCGGATCAACGCGGAAGATCCGTTCAAGTTTACGCCGTCGCCGGGCCGGATCACGTCGTGGCATACGCCGGGCGGCCCCGGCGTGCGCGTCGACTCGCATGCCTACAATGGCTATTTCGTGCCGCCGAACTATGATTCGATGATCGGCAAGCTGATCACCTACGGCGCGACGCGCGAGCAGGCGATCAGCCGGATGCGCATCGCGCTGTCGGAAATGGTCGTCGAAGGCATCCAGACCAACATCCCGCTGCACCGCGAGCTGATGATCGATTCGAAGTTCGTCGAAGGCGGCACCAGCATCCATTACCTCGAAAACCGGCTCGCCCAGAAGCAGCAGGTCGCACCGGAAGAAGCGTAAGCATGAGCTATCGCGAACTCGTCGTCGAACTGGCCCGTGAGCATGCGGAGGCGCTGTCCGACGCGCTGCTCGAACTCGGCGCGCTGTCGGTGTCGGTCGAAGATGCCGACGCCGACACGCCCGACGAACAGCCGCTCTTCGGCGAGCCGGGCCTCGTGCCCGACCGCACCGCGTGGCAGCACTCGCGCGTGGTCGCGCTGCTCGCGGCCGACCATGAGCCGGCCGTGCTGCTTGCGGCGGCCGCGAACGAGATCGGCGTCGCAGAGACGCCGGCATTCACCGTCCGAGAAGTCGAAGAGCAGGACTGGGTGCGTCTCACGCAATCGCAGTTCGAGCCGATCCCGATCGGCGAGCGAATCTGGGTCGTGCCGTCGTGGCACGATGCGCCCGATCCCGACGCGCTCATCCTCGAACTCGATCCGGGCCTCGCATTCGGCACCGGTAGCCACCCGACCACGCGCCTGTGCATGGAATGGCTCGAGCAGTCGGTGCAGCCCGGCCAGTCGGTGCTCGACTACGGCTGCGGCTCCGGCATTCTCGCAATCCTCGCGAAGAAATGCGGGGCGAACCCCGTGATCGGCATCGACATCGATCCGCAGGCGGTCGAATCCGCGCGGCAGAACAGCGAACGTAACCGTGCGGAAGTCACGTACGGCCTGCCCGATGCATGCCCGGATGGTGAATTCGACATCGTCGTCGCGAACATCCTGTCGAATCCGCTGAAGCTGATGGCGTCGATGCTCGCATCGAAGGTCAAGCCGGGCGGGCGCATCGCGCTGTCGGGCGTGCTCGCGCGCCAGGCGGACGAAGTGGCGGCCGTCTACGCACGCTACGTCGACATCTCGGTCTGGCGTGAGCACGAAGGTTGGGTATGCCTCGCCGGAACCCGACGCGAAAGCCATTAGAATAGCGCTGTCCTTCACTCTGGCCAGCAGGCCGCCCGGCTCGACATGCTTCTTGCGACGCGCTGCCCTCATTGCGAAACCGTCTTCCGGCTGCAGCAGGAACAGCTCTCGCTGCATCAAGGGCTCGTGCGCTGCGGGCATTGCCACGAAGTCTTCAACGCATCCGAGTCGCTCGTTCCCGAGCACGCGCAGCAGCTCGAGCCGGCCCTGACCGAACCGGCTGCCGCGCCGGATGACGGCGACGCACGTCTTCCGGCCCCGCCTCGGCTGTTCGCCGCCGAAGCGCCGGCCGGGTCACCTTCCGACACCGATTACAAGCCGGAAGGCTGGGACATGTGGGCGCCGTGGCTCGATGCCGGCGTCGACCCGTCGCTGCAGCACAACGTGCAGACCGTGCGCACCGAGCCGCTGATCCCGCTCGCCCTTCCGTCCACCGAAGCCGGCGTCGTTCACCTGTCGGGCACGCCCGCACCGTTCGCACCCTCCCCGGCCGAGCTGGCCCCCTCCGCTGCCGTCGAACAACCGGCCGAATCGCTGCCGGCGCAGACGCAAACGCCGCAGGATTCCGAACCATCCGCCGCGTCCGTCGAACGCGACCCGCGTGAACCCCGCTTCGTCACCCACCGTCCGTCGGACGCAGAGACCACTCGCGATGCCGCAGAGCCCGTCGGCACCGCGCACTTCGCCGTGCCGGACGACGAACACGCGCCGCGCGAACCGCGTTTTGCGTTCACACCAGCGCCGGCCGTCGCCGCACCTGGATCCGAGCCCGAACCTGACACCGGCGCCACACGGCACGACGAGACGCCCGCCACGGCCACCAACGCACCGGCCGCACCGTTCCCCGCTACGTTGACCGACGACGATCGTCCGCACTTCGCCGTCACGCGCGAGACGCGCGCACCGCAGCGGCGCAGCATGCTCGGCGGGTTTTTCGGCGGCCTCATCGCCGCTGCGCTGACCGTGCTGCTCGCTGCACAACTCGCATGGTGGCAGCGCGAAACGCTGATGATCTACTGGCCCGTCACGCAGGGCTGGTTCCGGCAGGCCTGCGCGCCGCTCGGCTGCACGGTCGCGCCGCCGCGCGCGATCGACGGCCTGCGGCTCGACGCAACCGACCTGCGCCAGCTCGACGGCCCGCGCGAGCTCGAACTGAAGGTGCCGCTGACGAACCGCTACCGCGTCGCACTCGCCTACCCGTCGCTCGAGCTGACGCTGCTCGACGACACCAACCACGTGACCGTGCGCCGCGTACTCGCGCCGCGCGACTACGTGCGCCCGGGCACGCCGATCGACGCCGGGCTGCCGCCCGGCACGACGCAGACGATGGTTGTCCGCGTCGAAACGAACGGCACGCCCGCCTCGAATTTCCGCGTCCAGATTTTCTATCCGTGACGCGCCGCGGCGCGCGCCTGCGCGCCCGTCTCAACCCGCGCGCCCGAGCGGCGCGCTATTTCGGAGCACGAACATGAGCAAAGTTACGCTGGGTGGCAACCCGATCGATCTCGCCGGCACGTTCCCGGCCGTCGGCGCACAAGGCGCCGATTTCAAGCTGGTCGGCAAGGACCTCGCCGACCTGTCGCTCGCCAGCTTCGCCGGCAAGCGCAAGGTGCTGAACATCGTCCCGAGCCTCGACACGCCGACCTGCGCGACGTCGACCCGCAAGTTCAACGAAGCCGCATCGTCGCTCGACAACACGGTCGTCGTCGTCGTGTCCGCCGACCTGCCGTTCGCTGCTACGCGCTTCTGCACGACCGAAGGCCTCGAGAACGTCGTGACGGCTTCGACGTTCCGCACCGGCCGCGCGTTCGCGAACGCGTATGGCGTCGACGTGACGAGCGGCCCGCTGAACGGCCTGACCGCACGTGCGGTCGTCGTGCTCGACGAGCAGGACAAGGTGATCCACGCGGAACTCGTCGGCGAAATCAAGGACGAGCCGAACTACGATGCAGCGCTCGCCGCACTGAAGTAAGCTTTCTTCCGGTTTCCCCTGCCGCGCCGCGCCTTTCGCGCGGCGTTGTCGCGCAGGGTCCCTCATTTCTACAGGAACGCACACCTTGGCTACGTTGATTTGCGGCTCGATCGCCTACGATTCCATCATGACTTTCGAGGGTCGGTTCCGCGAGCACATCCTGCCCGACCAGGTGCACCTCATCAACCTGAGCTTCCTGGTGCCGACGATGCGCCGCGAATTCGGCGGCTGCGCGGGCAACATCGCGTACGCGCTGCACCTGCTCGGCGGCGATGCGCGCATCATGGGGACGATCGGCGCACTCGACGCGCAGCCGTACCTCGACCGCCTCGACCAGCTCGGCCTGCGCCGCGACCACGTTCGCGTGCTGCCCGAGACGTATACGGCGCAGGCGATGATCACGACCGATCTCGACAACAACCAGATCACGGCGTTCCACCCGGGCGCGATGATGCAGTCGCACCTGAACCACGCGGGCGACGCGCCCGGCATCAAGCTTGCGATCGTCGGCCCCGACGGCTTCGACGGGATGGTGCAGCACGTGGAAGAACTCGCCAAGGCCGGCGTGCCGTTCGTGTTCGATCCGGGCCAGGGCCTGCCGCTGTTCGACGGTGCAACGCTGCGCCGCAGCATTGAACTTGCGACCTATGTGGCGGTCAACGACTACGAGGCCAAGCTGGTGAGCGACAAGACGGGATGGTCCGAAGATGAAATCGCCAGCCGGGTCGACGCCCTCGTCATTACGCGTGGCGAGCACGGCGCGACCATCCGCCACAAGCAGGGCACGGAGCAGATTCCTGTCGTGCCGGCCGAGCGGATCTCCGATCCGACCGGCTGCGGCGACGCCTTCCGGGGTGGCTTGCTGTACGGCATCGAGCATGGCCTCGACTGGGCAACCACGGGCCGCCTCGCGAGCCTGATGGGCTCGATCAAGATCGCCCACCAGGGGCCCCAGACTTACGCACTGACGCGCGCCGAAATCGACGCGCGCTTCGAGACTGCATTCGGTTACAGTCTCAAATGAATATTGTGGGAGAGCAAAGATGTTGACGAAAAAGACCCTCACGCTCGCGGCCATGCTGACGGCCTCGCTGACGCTCACCGGTTGCTTCACCGCACCCGGTTCGGCGGATGTCTATAGCGTCGGCCAGGCGCAGCGCGAACAGACGGTCCGCATGGGCACGGTCGAAAGCGTCCGCGCGGTGCGCATCCAGTCCGACGGCGGCGGCAGCGCGATCGGCACGCTCGGCGGCGGCGCACTCGGCGCGGTGGCAGGCAGCGCGATCGGCGGCGGCAAGGGGTCGATCCTGACCGCGATCGCCGGCGGCCTCGTCGGCGCGGTCGCGGGCAACGCGGTCGGCGAAAACCTCAGCACGGCGAACGGTGTCGAAATCACCGTGCGCCTCGACAACGGCGACCTGCGCTCGATCACGCAGGCTGCAAGCGGCGAAGCGTTCCGCGCCGGCGAACGCGTGCGACTGCTGTCGAGCGGCGGCGTCACGCGCGTCACGCACTAACAGGTACCTCAGCACGCGGCGCAAGCCGCGGTCGAACGCATGTGCGAAGCTGCACATGCGTTTTTTTTTCGTCCGTACTCGCCGCAGCCGGCATACGGGCGTCCGGGATACGGGCGTCCGGTGTGCGGGCACCCGGCACATCGGGCAAGGACGGACGAAAAAAATCCCGCCACCTGAGCCAGATGGCGGGACTGATTGAGTAGCGCTACTCAACCCACGGACACCACGTGAGTGTCCGGGTGGTACAGGTCAGCCTCGATTACGGACGGCTGCCGGTCGGGAACGGCCATGCCGCTGCCGGGTTGAGCGCGGTCTTCACGCCCGATGCCGGCGCAACCGATGCGGTCGACGCGGTCGTTGCCGGCGCAGCCTTCTTCACGACGGCCTTCTTCGGCGCAGCAGCCTTCTTCGGAGCCGCGGCCTTCTTCGCCGGAGCGGGAGCCGGAGCAGCAGCGGCAGCCTTCTTCGCCGGAGCAGCGGCCTTCTTCGCAGGGGCAGCCTTCTTCGCAGCAGGCGCAGCCTTCTTCGCAGCGGCCTTCTTCGCAGGCGCAGCCTTCTTCGCAGCAGCCTTCTTCGCCGGCGCGGCTTTCTTCGCAGCAGCCTTCTTAGCCGGTGCGGCCTTCTTCGCAGCAACCTTCTTCACTGCGACTTTCTTGGCGGCAACCTTCTTCGCTGCGGCCTTCTTCGCCGGTGCTGCCTTCTTCGCGGCAACCTTCTTCACCGCGACCTTCTTGGCTGCAACCTTCTTCGTTGCGACCTTCTTCGCAGCAACCTTCTTCACTGCTGCCTTCTTCGCCGGTGCTGCCTTCTTCGCGGCAACCTTCTTAACCGCGACCTTCTTCGCAGCAACCTTCTTCACTGCAACGGCCTTCTTCGCCGGAGCAGCAGCCTTCTTCGCAGCGACCTTCTTCACTGCGGCCTTCTTTGCAGCCGGTTTCTTCTTGGCAAGTGCCATGTTGTTCTCCTTCAGGTTCAGATGAGAGTCAGTTCAAACTACACCCTTCGTCAAAACCCGCTTCCCGCGGACGCTGTTCAGGACGTGCGCTTCGAAGCGGGCTATTCATCGGCGTACGCGGATACCACGCGCTTACGCTAATGAATACGGTATGGCGCGCGTGGCCACCCGGCCTCGCGCGCCAAATCAAGTCGGTAGCCGGCGCACCTCGCGCCGCTACCCCTAATCGCTTGATCAAGCGGACCGCCACACGGCCGTCCGCTTTTTCCGGAGGGAAGTTTGCCCATCCCACTGAAGGGTTCGCAAAGTGCCTGTCGTGTCGTCGTGCCGTTAAGGCACCGGGCATGCTTTGCATCAGGCGTTCTTGCTCCTAAACCTTGAGCCGGGGCCGAGAGGCCGCCGGCTGTTCCATCATGTGACGGGTTCGCTGCTGCGGGTTATTCCCAGGACAGCGCGCCGCCCGTCTGATACTCGATCACACGCGTCTCGAAGAAGTTGCGTTCCTTCTTCAGGTCGATCATCTCGCTCATCCACGGGAACGGGTTTTCCTCGTTCGGGTACAGCGGATCGAGGCCGATCTGCTGGCAACGACGGTTGCTGATGAAGCGCAGATAGCTCTTGAACATCGACGCGTTCAAACCCAGCACGCCGCGCGGCATCGTGTCCTCGGCGTAGCGGTATTCGAGTTCGACAGCCTGCTTGAACAGCTCGCGGATCTCGGCGCGGAATTCGGCGGTCCAGAGATGCGGATTCTCGAGCTTGATCTGGTTGATCAGGTCGATGCCGAAGTTGCAGTGCATCGACTCGTCGCGCAGGATGTACTGATATTGCTCTGCAGCACCCGTCATCTTGTTCTGGCGGCCGAGCGCGAGGATCTGCGTAAACCCGACATAGAAGAACAGGCCTTCCATGATGCAGGCGAACACGATCAGCGACTTCAGCAGCTTCTGATCCGCTTCGAGCGTGCCGGTCTTGAAGGCCGGATCCGTCAGCGTGTGGATGAACGGGATCAGGAATTCGTCCTTCGCGCGGATCGACGTGACCTCGTGGTACGCGTTGAAGATCTCGCCTTCGTCGAGACCGAGCGATTCGACAATGTATTGGTACGCGTGCGTGTGGATCGCCTCTTCGAACGCCTGGCGCAGCAGGAACTGCCGGCACTCGGGCGCCGTGATGTGGCGGTACGTGCCGAGCACGATGTTGTTCGCCGCGAGCGAATCGGCCGTCACGAAGAAGCCGAGGTTGCGCTTCACGATGCGGCGCTCGTCCTCGGTCAGGCCGTTCGGGTCCTTCCACAGAGCGATGTCGCGGGACATGTTGATTTCCTGCGGCATCCAGTGGTTCGCGCAACCGGCCAGATACTTTTCCCACGCCCACTTGTACTTGAACGGCACCAGCTGATTGACGTCAGTCTGGCCGTTGATGATGCGCTTGTCGGCGACATTGACCCGCGCTTCCGAACCGCCGGCGGGAACAGCCGATGCTTGCGGGGGCACCGCAAGATCGCCTTCGAAAATGTCGCGGACCTGATGGGCGGCAGGCGTTGCAGCCTGCAGTCCGACAGCCGTTCCTGCGGAGGTGCGCATCGCGTTTTGCTGCGCTCCGCTCGCGGGAGTTACGGCAGTCTTCTCTTCATCCCAGTTGAGCATAAATTCTCACCATCAATTTAGAACGGTTTGTACCATCTTTTCCTGAGCGATAAAAGGGTTCGCTCACGAAAAATCCTTTTTTCGATTCGCGTTGCGACCTCGATACAACACTTTGAGCAACGCATCGTCGTTCATGCAGCGCGCGATGTGTGTCGCGCGTGTATCGCGAGGTGCGCTCGACGCATCGAACGCTGATCGAAACACGACGTCGTCGGGGATGTTTCGATCGCTTGTCACTGCCTGCAACGCAGGTGCCGCGTTACAGATTCCTTATCATTTTTTTAGTTGAGAGCGGCGCACACTTCAACCTCGATCGGTCGTCGTGTGCGCCGCGCTGACCTGCTTCTCAGGTCAGGCGCACTGCGTTACTGGCACGCTTCGCATTCGTCGAAGCCGGGATCGCCCGGACGCATCGTGCACACCGGACCATCCGCCTCGACCGGTGCGAGTGCCGGTGCCGCGTTGACCGCGCCCGACGACGCATCGCCGCCTGCCGCACCGAAGCCGCCAGCCGCGCCTTGCGCGCCGCCGCTGCTCGAACCGCCGCCCGTCGGCACGGCGTTCAGCGCGCCGTGTGCGACCGTCGACTTCTCGACGTGCGTCGCCGCCATCGTGCGGAGGTAGTAGGTCGTCTTCAGGCCGCGCAGCCATGCGAGCTTGTAGACCTCGTCGAGCTTCTTGCCCGACGCGCCGCCCATGTAGATGTTCAGCGACTGCGCCTGGTCGATCCACTTCTGGCGACGCGATGCCGCTTCGACCAGCCACGTCGGGTCGACTTCGAACGCGGTCGCGTAGATCGCGCGGAGGTCGGCCGGGATGCGGTCGATGCGCGACAGCATGCCGTCGAAGTACTTCAGGTCGGCGACCATCACTTCGTCCCACAGGCCGCGTTCCTTCAGGTCGCGCACCAGGTACTCGTTCACCACCGTGAATTCGCCCGACAGGTTCGACTTCACGTACAGGTTCTGGAAGGTCGGCTCGATACAGGCCGACACGCCGATGATGTTCGAGATCGTCGCCGTCGGCGCGATCGCGACGCAGTTCGAGTTGCGCATGCCGTGCGTGGCGATCCGCGAACGCAGCGACGTCCAGTCGAGCGATTCGGAGGTGTCGACTTCGACGTAGCCGCCGCGTGCTTCCGTCAGCAGCTTCAGCGTGTCCTGCGGGAGGATGCCGCGATCCCACAGCGAGCCGCGGTAGCTCGAGTAGCGGCCGCGCTCTTCAGCCAGCTCGGTCGACGCGTAGTACGCGTAGTAGCAGACCGCTTCCATCGAACGATCGGCGAACTCGACCGCCGCTTCCGACGCGTACGGCGTGCGCAGCAGGTGCAGGCAGTCCTGGAAGCCCATGATGCCCATGCCGACCGGACGGTGCTTCAGGTTCGAGTTACGCGCCTTCGGCACCGCGTAGTAGTTGATGTCGATCACGTTGTCGAGCATGCGCATCGCGACGCTGATCGTGCGCTTCAGCTTGTCGTGGTCGAGCGCGTAGCTGCCGTCGGCCTGCTTCACCAGGTGGGCGACGAGGTTCACCGAGCCGAGGTTGCACACCGCGATTTCGGTGTCGCTCGTGTTCAGCGTGATTTCCGTGCACAGGTTCGACGAGTGGACGACGCCGACGTGCTGCTGCGGCGAGCGCACGTTGCACGGATCCTTGAACGTGATCCACGGGTGGCCCGTCTCGAACAGCATGCCGAGCATCTTGCGCCAGAGTTGCTGCGCCGGGATCTTCTTGAACAGCTTGATCTCGCCGCGTGCGACCTTGTCTTCGTAAGCCGTGTAAGCCGCCTCGAATTCCGCGCCGAACTTGTCGTGCAGGTCCGGGCAGGTCGACGGCGAGAACAGCGTCCAGTCGGCGCCTTCCATCACGCGCTTCATGAACAGGTCGGGAATCCAGTTCGCCGTGTTCATGTCGTGCGTGCGGCGGCGATCGTCGCCCGTGTTCTTGCGCAGCTCCAGGAACTCCTCGATGTCGAGGTGCCACGATTCGAGGTACGCGCAGACCGCGCCCTTGCGCTTGCCGCCCTGGTTGACCGCGACGGCCGTGTCGTTGACCACCTTCAGGAACGGGACCACGCCTTGCGACTTGCCGTTCGTGCCCTTGATATGCGAGCCGAGTGCACGCACGCGCGTCCAGTCGTTGCCCAGGCCGCCGGCGAACTTCGACAGCAGCGCGTTTTCCTTCAGCGCTTCATAGATGCCGTCGAGATCGTCCGCGACGGTCGTCAGGTAGCACGACGACAGCTGCGAGCGGTGCGTGCCCGAGTTGAACAGCGTCGGCGTCGAGCTCATGAAGTCGAAGCTGGACAGCACGTTGTAGAACTCGATCGCGCGCGTTTCGCGGTCGATCTCGTTCAGCGACAGGCCCATCGCGACGCGCATGAAGAATGCCTGCGGCATTTCGATGCGGGTGCCCTCGACGTGCAGGAAGTAGCGGTCGTACAGCGTCTGCAGGCCGAGGTAGCCGAACTGCAGGTCGCGGTTCGCGTCGAGCGCTTCGCCGAGGCGCTTCAGGTCGAACTGCAGCAGTTTGTCGTCGAGCAGGCCGGCGTCGACGCCGCGCTTCAGGAACTGCGGGAAGTATTCAGCGTAACGGGTCGACATCTCGGCCTGCACCACTTCCTCGCCGAGGATCTCGCGGCGGATCGTGTGCAGCAGGATGCGGGCCGTGACCTGGCTGTACGCCGGATCCTTCTCGATCATCGTGCGCGCAGCCAGGATCGCCGAGTCGTAGACCTGGCTCATCGGCACGCCGTCGTACAGGTTCTTCACCGTTTCCGCAACGATCGGGTCAGGGTTAACCGCAGCGCCGAGGCCGTCGCATGCCGACACGATCAGCGCGCGCAGCGCGTTCAGGTCGAGCGGACGCGTGACGCCGTTGTCGACGACGTTGATGCCGGTGCTCGCCTCGCCGCCGGCTGCCGCCGCTTCCTCGCCCGCATGCTGGCGCTCGAGGTGGCGCTTCTCGCGATACAGCACGTACGCACGCGCGACGTTGTGCTCGCCGCCGCGCATCAGCGCGAGTTCGACCTGGTCCTGGATGTCTTCGATATGGAACGTACCGCCGTTCGGGCGGCTGCGCACGAGCGCGCGCACGACGTTGTGCGTCAGTTGCTCGACCTGCTCGCGTACGCGCGCCGATGCCGCGCCCTGCCCGCCATTGACGGCCAGGAAAGCCTTGGTCACCGCGATCGCGATCTTCGAGGGTTCGAACGATACGACGCTGCCGTTGCGGCGGATC
Source organism: Burkholderia sp. AU33423 (assembly GCF_002223135.1). Taxonomy (NCBI): domain Bacteria; kingdom Pseudomonadati; phylum Pseudomonadota; class Betaproteobacteria; order Burkholderiales; family Burkholderiaceae; genus Burkholderia; species Burkholderia sp. AU33423. Next base: position 52,411 of record NZ_NKFH01000004.1, on the reverse strand, counting down.
ACCTTGTAGTCGGCGAACGTGGCCTGCGGCGCGAGCGCCTTCGCGCCCTGTTCGGTCCCGCCGAGCGGACGGCTCGAGGCGCTCTCGTACTGGGACGTCGCGTTGTCGGTGGTTTGCATGTGCAAAGCTCCTGGTGTTGGATGGTGCGGAGAGAACCGCGGATTAAAACGAACGCTGCGCAACGCGGTGCGCGAGCGGTAAGAGGCGAGCGATGCGCCGGGGAAGCCGGTTCGGTCGATGCGCGACAACCGATCCGGTCGTGTGCTTCGTCATGTGTACCCTGCCCCGTCGATGTTCGCTGCGCTGATCGCGACGCCCGGACCGCCCGGCCTGACGCGCCGCCCTGAGAACCCTGTCCGCCGGCGTTGCCCGCCGGCCGGTGCCGCTCGGGTTTCCCCTGCGACACACACTATATCTAGTGCGGAACTGCTCAACTGGCACCAAGTATAGTGGACATTCGGAGGACATCAAAACGGAGAATTTGCGATAGAGGTCTTGACATCGCTCACGTGCAGACACGGCAAGGCATTGGTCGGAGAAAAAACTTTCTCCGCTCAAAAAACCCCGCGATCAGTGCTGACGGAAAGGAAAGTATTCGGCGGAAAAACCGGCATCGCTCGCGAAGCGTTGCCAATCGAAATGCGGGCCCGGGTCGGTCTTGCGGCCCGGCGCGACGTCCGAGTGCCCCGCGAATGCGTCGACCGGGTAGCGTGCCGCGAGCGTGCGGGAGAGCGCGGCGAGCATGGCGTACTGCGCGTCGTCGAACGGCACGTCGTCCGCGCCTTCGAGCTCGATGCCGATGGAGAAGTCGTTGCAGCGCGGCCGGCCGAAGAATTCAGAGGAGCCCGCGTGCCATGCACGCTCGTCGCACGACACGAACTGCACGAGTTCGCCGCTGCGGCGGATCAGGAAGTGCGCGGACACGCGCACGTCGCGCAGGTGGCTCTGGTAATAGGGGTGCGCATCGCAGTCGAGACGATTCAGGAACAGCGCCTCGATCGCGTCACCGCCGAATTCGCCGGGCGGCAGGCTGATGTTGTGGACGATCACGAGCGTCGGCACCGCGCCTGCGGGCCGCACCTCGAAGTTCGGCGACGGCGCATGGCGCGCTTCGCGCACCCAGCCGTTCGCGTCGACCGACAGCAACCGCGCGTCGCTCATCGTGTGTCGCGACCGCTCGACCGTGCGGCGTGGCGCTGCGCGTGCTCGGCACTGCAGAAGTATTCACCGCCCGCGGCGACGGCGTCGCCCTTCGGCGCATGCACGCCGCACTCTGCGCAGCGCACCATCGGCTCGGGCAGCGCTCGCGCGTCACCGCTCGGGCGCCCCGCACCCGCGCCGCCGGCGCCGGGCATGCCGTCGTAACCGGCGCCGCGGCCGGTGCGCGCCTGCGCGTGCTCCTGGGCCTGGCGCAGCTTGCGCGCGATCCACGAACCCGCGAAGAAGAGAAGAATCAGGAGAAGAATCTGTCGCATCGGAAACCTGCGTTCAAACCACGGAACGGTGCAGCAGCACCTCGAAAACGAACCGGCTGCCGACATACGCGAGCAGCAGCGCGGCGAACGACACGAGCACCCAGCGCGCGGCACCGCGGCCACGCCAGCCCGACGTCTTGCGGGCGACCAGCAGGCCGCCGAACATCAGCCACGACAGGATCGCGAATACCGTCTTGTGGTCGAGCCGCAGCGCGCGCGCGTCGACCTGCTCGCTGAACAGGATGCCCGACGCGAGCGTCAGCGTGAGCAGCACGAAGCCGGCGCCGATCAGGCGGAACAGCAGCTTCTCGAGCGTCAGCAGCGGCGGCAGCGTCTCGAGCCAGCTCGCGATCCAGCCCGTCGAGCCGTCGCGCCCGCCGCTCCTCAGCGACTGCAGGCGCCGCTCGACCATCAGCATCAGGACCGCGTGCAGCGCCGCGATCGCGAACAGGCCGTATGCGATGTTCGCGATCAGGAAGTGCAGCTTGAACAGCGGTGCTGCGGCATAAGGAAGCACCCGCACGCCGCCGAACACGAGCGGCAGCAGCGACGCGCCGCACGCGAGCGGCAATACCAGCAGGCGCAAGCTGTCGAGCGGGAAGAAGAAGCTCTCGATCCAGTAGATGCCGGCGCCGAGCCAGAACATCGCGGACAGCGCGAACGCGAAGCCGAACACCATCGCGTCGTTCGGAAAGATCGTCATGTGGAGCAGCACGCCGTGCGCGACCAGCGCGGCGAACAGCAGCGCGCGGCCGGCCCCGCTCATCCCGGACGCGGCGGACGCGGGAACCGGCACGGCCGGCACGCTCGCGACGAGCGGCGTCGCGCCCTGGCGGTGCGTGCGCCAGCCTGCGACGGCGAGGCCGCCGTACAGGAATGCGGTGAGGGCATACAGTACAATATCCATGTTCGAAGTTTACACTAGGCCCCCTTCCCGCGACGGCTCCCTTTGTTCGGTTCCGCCGCGCCTTCGGGCCCCACTGTCCATCGCTCCCCATGCTCGACAATCTCACTCAACGGATGGCGCGCGTCGTCAAGACGCTGCGCGGCGAGGCCCGGCTTACCGAGGCGAACACGCAGGAGATGCTCCGCGAGGTGCGTCTCGCCCTGCTGGAGGCCGACGTTTCGCTGCCGGTCGTCCGCGAATTCATCGCCAAGGTCAAGGAAAAGGCGCTCGGCGAAGAAGTGATCAGCAGCCTGTCGCCGGGTCAGGCGCTGGTCGGCGTGGTCCAGAAGGAACTGACCGCCGTGATCGGCGGCGACTACGAAGGCAAGGCCGCCGAGCTGAACCTCGCGGTCACGCCGCCCGCCGTGATCCTGATGGCCGGCCTGCAGGGCGCGGGCAAGACCACGACCGTGGGCAAGCTCGCGAAGCTGCTGCGCGAGAAGTACAAGAAGAAGGTGCTCACGGTGTCGTGCGACGTGTATCGTCCGGCCGCGATCATGCAGCTGAAAACGGTGACCGAGCAGGTCGGCGCCGACTTCTTCCCGTCCACGCCCGACCAGAAGCCCGTCGACATCGCGGTCGCGGCCGTCGACTGGGCGAAGCGCCACTACCATGACGTGCTGATCGTCGATACGGCCGGCCGCCTCGGCATCGACGAGGCGATGATGCAGGAAATCGCCGCGCTGCACGGCACGCTGAAGCCGGCCGAGACGCTGTTCGTCGTCGACGCGATGCTCGGCCAGGACGCGGTCAACACCGCGAAGGCGTTCAACGACACGCTGCCGCTCACCGGCGTCGTGCTGACCAAGCTCGACGGCGACTCGCGCGGCGGCGCCGCGCTGTCGGTGCGTCACGTCACGGGCAAGCCGATCAAGTTCGTCGGTGTCGCCGAGAAGCTCGACGGCCTCGAGGTGTTCCACCCCGACCGGATGGCGAACCGGATCCTCGGCATGGGCGACATCCTCGCGCTCGTCGAGGAGGCGCAGCGCGGCGTCGACGTGCAGGCCGCGCAGAAGCTCGCCGACAAGGTCAAGAAAGGCGGCGACTTCGACCTGAACGATTTCCGCGCGCAGATCTCCCAGATGAAGAACATGGGCGGCCTGTCGTCGCTGATGGACAAGCTGCCTGCGCAGTTCCAGCAGGCGGCGGCCGGCGCCGACATGGGCCAGGCCGAGAAGTCGATCCGCCGGATGGAAGGCATCATCAGCTCGATGACGCCGGCCGAGCGCGCGAAACCCGAGATCATCAAGGCGACGCGCAAGCGCCGCATTGCAGCCGGCGCGGGCGTGCCGGTGCAGGAAGTCAACCGGATGCTGAACCAGTACGACCAGATGCGTACGATGATGAAGAAGCTGAAGGGCGGCAACATGCAGAAGATGATGCGCGGCCTGAAGGGCATGATGCCCGGCATGCGCTGATTCCGCCCATCGGCCGGCGCGCGGGTTTTTGCTGTAGCGCGCGCCCGCCGTTCTGCTTCATTCTTATTTGTATACCGACTGCCCGCCAGAACACATGAACCGCGAAGAAGCCCTCCACATTTTCAACCACTCCGAAGAGATCGTCTCGGCGGACGCCGTCAACGCGTCGATCTCCAAGATGGCCGACGCGATCCGCGCCGAGATCGGCGACGCGTTCCCGCTCGTTCTCTCGGTGATGGGCGGCGCCGCGGTGTTTACCGGGATGCTGCTGCCGCATCTCGATTTCCCGCTGGAATTCGACTACATCCACCTGACTCGCTACCGCAACACGACGCAGGGCAGCCCGGAAATGCACTGGCGCGTCGCGCCGCGCGAATCGGTGAAAGACCGGATCGTGCTCGTGCTCGACGACATCCTCGACGAAGGCGAGACGATGGCCGCGATCCGCGACCGGATTCTCGACATGGGCGCGCAGCGCTTCATGTCGGCCGTGCTGTGCGAGAAGACGCTCGCGAAGGCCAAGCCGCTGCACCCCGACTTCTGCGGCTTCGCGGTGCCCGACCGCTACGTGTTCGGCTGCGGGATGGATGCGAAGGGCTACTGGCGCAACCTGCCGACGATCCGTGCGCTGACCACGAACGTCTGAGCACCCCGCTCCGCACTATATAAAGAGAAAGCGGCGCTCCGGTTTCCCGGAGCGCCGCTTTTTTTCGCGCATTGAGTGTGCGCCGCCCCGCCCTACAGCTGGTGCACGAACACGCGGACGCCGCCCAGCATCATCTCGACCGAAATCGCGACGAGCACGAGGCCCATCAGCCGCTCGAATGCCGCGACGGTCCGCTCGCCGATCCATTGCTGGATCCGCTCGGCCAGCACCAGCGTCACCGCGCAGACGATCATCGTGACCGTCAGCGCGCCGACCCACTCGAGCATCTTGCCGGGCCCCTGCGACGTCAGCAGCATCACCGTCGCGAGCGCGGACGGCCCGGCGAGCGCCGGAATCGCGAGCGGCACGATGAACGGCTCGCCGCCCGCTCGCGGATCGTTGCCGAGCGCGCCGTCCGGATGCGGGAAGATCATCCGCAGCGCGATCAGGAACAGCACGATCCCGCCGCCGAGCCGCAGCGACAGGTCGGTGAGGCTCATCATCCGCAGGAAACGATCACCGACCAGCATGAAGAACAGCAGGATCACGAACGCGATCCCCACTTCACGCAGGATCAGCTTCACGCGCCGCTCACGCGGCACATCCCGCATCGCCGAAATGAACAGCGGGATGTTGCCGAGCGGATCGGTGATCAGCACCAGGAGCACGGTGGCCGACAGGAAGGTGTATTCCACCGCGTTCCCCGGTCGGTACGCTTAGCGCGCGAGCGCGGCGCGGATCTTCTCCGCGACCGTCGCCGCAGCCGCGTCGGCCGGCAGCAGCGTCGCTTCGGCGTCGCGGCGGCCCTGATACTCGATCTTGCCTTCCTTCAGGCCGCGCTCGCCGATCACGAGGCGATGCGGCACGCCGATCAGTTCCCAGTCGGCGAACATCACGCCCGGGCGCTCGCCGCGATCGTCGAGGATCACGTCGATGCCGGCAGCGACGAGTTCCGCGTACAGCTTGTCGGCGGTCTCGCGCACCATGTCGCTGCGGTCATAGCCCATCGGGCACAGCACGACTTCGAACGGCGCGATCGACTCGGGCCAGATGATGCCGCGGTCGTCGAAGTTCTGCTCGATCGCCGCGCCGAGAATGCGCGTGACGCCGACGCCGTAGCAGCCCATCAGCATCGGCTGCGGCTTGCCCGACTCGTCGAGGAACGTCGCGCCCATCGCTTCCGAATACTTGGTGCCGAGCTGGAAGACGTGGCCGACCTCGATGCCGCGGCAGATGTCGATCACGCCCTTGCCGTCCGGCGACGGGTCGCCCTTCTTCACGTTGCGCACGTCGGCGACGTCCGGCTCGGGCAGGTCGCGGCCCCAGTTCACGCCAGCGATGTGGTAGTCGATCTCGTTCGCGCCGACGACGAAGTCGCTCATGTTCGCGACCGTGCGGTCCGCGATCACCTTCACGGGCTTCTTCGTGCCGACCGGGCCGAGATAGCCCGGCGGCGTGCCGAACCACTCGACGATTTCCTGCTCGGTCGCGAAGCGGTGGTTCTTCAGGCCCGGCAGCTTCGACACCTTGATCTCGTTCAGGTCGTGGTCGCCGCGCAGCATCACGAGCCAGATGGTCGGCTCGGCGCCTTCGTTGTCGGTCGCGAGCACGATCGACTTGATCGTGCGCTCGAGCGGGATGGCCAGCAGCTCGGCGACGGCTTCGCACTTCGCCTTGCCCGGCGTCGCGACCTTCTCCATCGCTTCGGCCGGCGCCGCGCGCTCAGGCGTCAGCGGCAGCGCTTCGGCCGCCTCGATGTTCGCCGCGAATTCGGACGTCGGGCAGTACGCGATCGCGTCTTCACCGGTGTCGGCGATCACGTGGAATTCGTGCGAGAAGTTGCCGCCGATCGAGCCGCTGTCGGCCGCGACCGCACGGAACTCGAGGCCGAGGCGCGTGAAGATGCGCACGTACGCGTCGTACATCTTGCGATACGACTCGTTCAGGCCGGCCGCGTCCTTGTCGAACGAGTACGCGTCCTTCATGATGAATTCGCGGCCGCGCATCACGCCGAAGCGCGGACGGATCTCGTCGCGGAACTTCGTCTGGATCTGGTAGAAGTTCACCGGCATCTGCCGGTAGCTCTTGATCTGGTTGCGCGCGATGTCGGTGATGACTTCCTCGTGCGTCGGCCCGATCACGAAGTCGTTGTCCTTGCGGTCCTTGAAGCGCAGCAGCTCGGGGCCGTACTGTTCCCAGCGGCCCGATTCCTGCCACAGCTCGGCGGGTTGCACGGCCGGCATCAGCAGCTCGATGGCGCCCGCCCGGTTCATTTCCTCGCGCACGATCGCCTCGACCTTGCGAATCGAACGCAGGCCGACCGGCAGGTAGTTATAGATGCCGCCGGCGACGCGACGGATCATGCCGGCGCGCACCATCAGCTTGTGGCTGACGATCTCTGCGTCGGCGGGTGCTTCTTTCAGGGTGCCGATAAAGAAACGGGAAGCTTTCATGCGGACGGTTCCAAAAACGGCGCCCCCAGGCGGGGCGCCCGAAAAAGTTTCAAGGTGAAAAAGCGGCGCGCCGCGAACAACGATGGCGCAGATGACTTAGCAGACTAATCAGGGACAATTCAGTCGGTGCACCCCGCGCGGATTCGCTCCGTCACGGTGCGCAGCGCCCGTTATCTGTTTATAATCAAAGCAATTTTAAAGGATTCGAAGGTGGTTGTATGCTGGATCGTGAAGGCTTTCGCCCGAACGTCGGCATCATCCTCTTGAACGCGCGCAACGAGGTGTTTTGGGGCAAGCGGCTCCGCGAGCATTCTTGGCAGTTTCCTCAAGGTGGGATCAAGTACGGCGAGACCCCCATGCAGGCGATGTACCGGGAACTGCACGAGGAAACGGGCCTGCATCCGGAACACGTCAAGATAATCGGCCGCACCCGCGACTGGTTGCGTTATGAGGTGCCTGACAAGTTCATTAAACGCGAAGTACGCGGTCATTACCGCGGCCAGAAGCAGATCTGGTTCCTGCTGCGGATGGTTGGACGCGATTGCGACATTTGCTTGCGCGCGACCGACCACCCGGAGTTCGATGCGTGGCGCTGGAACGAGTACTGGGTGCCGCTCGATGCGGTGATCGAGTTCAAGCGGGATGTCTATCAGTTGGCGCTGACGGAACTGTCGCGCTTCCTGCGCCGCCCGGCGCAGCGAGCCGAGAAGCCGCGTGGGCCGCGTCTGTCGCGCTATCCGCGCGTCATTGGCGTACAGGCCCAGCAGACGCTGACGATTGTCGACACATCGGTAGTCTGTTCGGAGATCGAAGTGGAAGCGGGCACGCTCGACGAGATGCCGCCCCACGTGATCGTCGGCAAATGACGAATCGAACTGCATGACCGGGCGCGACCTTGGTGTCGCGCCCTTTTTTTACGAGGAATGCATATTGAAAGCGATTGCTCTCGCGCTCGCATCGATTGCCGCGGTAGCCACGCTGGCAGGTTGCGCGAATTCGAAGACGCCCACCAACAAGGATGACAGCGAGTTCGTGTATCTGCTGGACCGCCAGGGCACCTGGAAGGAAAACACGGTCGACTCGCTGCCGCCGTTGCCGCAAACGGGCGACCTGCTGCCGTTCAACGTCTCGCAGAACACGCCGCTCAAGTTCTTCGTCGATGCGAAGTCGCTCGCGGTCGGCACCGATGGCGTCGTGCGCTACGCGGTCGTCATCACGAGCCCGGCCGGTGCGCGCAACGTGAACTACGAAGGTATCCGCTGCGACACCTACGAATGGCGCCAGTATGCCGGCCTGAATTCGGAACACGACGGCTGGGACCGCACCGTCGAGAACGACTGGCGGCGCATCGAGAACGGCGAGCTGAATGCCTACCACTCGGCGCTCTATCAGGACTACTTCTGCTCGAACAAGATGCCGCAGGGCACGACCCAGCAGATCCTGGAGAACATCCGGTTTCACCGCACCGCGATGAGCCAGTTGCGCTGACGGCACGCGGCGCCCGCCGCGCCCCTGCCCGCCGCATGAAAAAAGCCCGCATCACGCGGGCTTTTTCGTTTGACGGCCGGATCCGGCACGAAGGGTCACACCAGCACCAGGTTGTCGCGATGGATCAATTCGGGCTCCAGCATGTAGCCGAGCACGGATTCGATCTCGCCACTCGGCTTGCGGTGAATCAGTTTCGTCTCCGCGCTGCTGTAGTTCGTGAGCCCACGCGCCACTTCGCGGCCGTCGGGACCGACACACGCGATGACTTCGCCGCGCGCGAACGCGCCCTGCACGTCGATCACGCCGATCGGCAGCAGGCTCTTGCCGCCGGCCGTCAGCTTCTCGACCGCGCCTGCGTCGATCACGACATGGCCGCGCACCTGAAGATGGTCGGCCATCCACTGCTTGCGCGCCGCCATCCGCGCGGTACGTGCGATCAGTTGCGTGCCGATCGCCTCACCGGCCGCCAGACGCACGAGCACGTCGGCCTCCCGGCCGCTCGCGATCACGGTGTTCGCGCCGCTGTGCGCCGCGCGCTTCGCCGCGAGGATCTTCGTCAGCATCCCGCCGCGGCCGAGGCTCGAACCCGCCCCGCCGGCCATCGCCTCGAGTTCCGGCGCGCCTGCATTGGCTTCCGCAACGAGCGTCGCGTTCGGGTCCTTGCGCGGATCGGCCGTGAACAGCCCCGACTGGTCGGTCAGGATGATCAGGGCATCGCCTTCGATCAGGTTTGCCACGAGCGCGCCGAGCGTATCGTTGTCGCCGAACTTGATTTCGTCGGTGACGACCGTGTCGTTCTCGTTGATGATCGGCACGACGCCAAGCCGCAACAGCGTCAGCAGCGTCGAACGCGCATTCAGGTAGCGCTCGCGGTCTGCCAGATCGGCATGCGTCAGCAGGATCTGCGCGGTGCGGATGTCGTGCTCGGTGAAGCGGCTTTCATAGACCTGCGCGAGCCCCATCTGGCCGACTGCGGCGGCAGCCTGCAACTCGTCGATTTCCCGCGGTCGCTTGCTCCAGCCGAGCCGCTGCATCCCTTCGGCAATCGCGCCCGAACTGACGAGCACGACTTCCTTGCCCTGGGCGCGCAGTGCGGCGATCTGAGCCGCCCAACGGCCGATTGCCTCATGATCGAGCCCCTTGCCGTCGTTGGTCACGAGGCTGGAGCCCACCTTCACCACCAATCGCTTCGAATCCGCGATGATCGAACGCATCCTGCACTGTCTCCTGTATCTGCTGCCTTTCCGACCGGGCGCGATTGAGCCGGCGCCGGGCGGCATGCCCGGCGCGTTCCGGAATCGCTCAGGCGTCGTCGCCCGACGCTGCATCGCCCTTGGCAGGCGGTGCGTCGCGGAAACGCACGTCTGCCGCGAGATCTTCCGCCTCCGCCGCGCGATGCGCGTCCGAATGTTCGGAGAGGTAGTCGTAGATCGCGTAGCACAGCGCTTCACAGCCCTGACCGGTCAGTGCCGAGATCTCGAACACGGGGCCGTCCCACTCGAAGCGCTCGAGGAAATCCTCGACCCGTGCCTTGCGCTCGTCTTCCGGCACCATGTCGAGCTTGTTGAGCACGAGCCAGCGCGGCTTCTCGTAGAGCGCCTCGTCGTACTTGCGCAGCTCGCCGACGATCGCCGTCGCTTCCGCGACCGGATCGACGCTTTCGTCGAACGGCGCGAGATCGACCAGATGCAGCAGCACGCCGGTGCGCTGCAGGTGGCGCAGGAACTGATGGCCGAGGCCCGCACCTTCGGCGGCGCCCTCGATCAGCCCCGGGATGTCGGCGATCACGAAGCTCTTGCTCGGGCCGACGCGCACCACGCCGAGATTCGGCGCAAGCGTCGTGAACGGATAGTCGGCGATCTTCGGCCGCGCGTTCGACACCGACGAGATGAACGTCGACTTGCCTGCGTTCGGCATGCCGAGCAGGCCGACATCGGCGAGCACCTTCAGCTCGAGCTTCAGCATGCGACGCTCGCCGGGCTTGCCGTCCGTCTTCTGGCGCGGCGCGCGGTTCGTGCTCGACTTGAAATGCAGGTTGCCGAGCCCGCCGGCGCCGCCCTGGGCAAGCATCACCTGCTGGTCGTGCTCGGTCAGGTCGGCGATCAGCTCGCCGGTATCCATGTCGCTGATGATCGTGCCGACCGGCATGCGCAGCGTGACGTCGTCGCCGCCCTTGCCGTAGCAATCCGATCCGCGCCCGTTTTCACCGTTGCGCGCCAGGTGCTTCTTCGCGTAACGGTAGTCGATCAGCGTGTTGATGTTGCGGTCGGCGATCGCGTATACGCTACCGCCCCGGCCGCCGTCGCCGCCGTCCGGCCCGCCGAACGGGACGAATTTCTCGCGGCGCATCGACGCACTGCCATCGCCTCCGTCTCCGGCGATGACTTCGATTCGTGCTTCGTCAATGAACTTCATTCGTCACTCCGCCCAGTATTTCCGCTATTGTGCCGCGCGCCGGCGCGCTTGAACAATCTGCCGTTCGGCCGATCGTACGCCGGTTGCGCGATGGCCGCCCCAACGCACACGCGCCTGACGACCAAATAAAAAAAGGCCCCGCGAAGACTGCGGGGCCTTTCGGCTACGAAGCCCGTGGGTGCCTGAACTTAGGCAGCCGCCGGGACAACGATGACCAGATGCTTCTTGTCCGCGCCCTTCGTCGCGAACTTGACGTGACCGTCTACCAGCGCGAACAGGGTGTGATCCTTGCCCATGCCGACGTTCTCGCCTGCGTGCATGCGCGTACCGCGCTGACGCACGATGATGCCGCCGGCATTGATTGCCTGGCCGCCGTACACTTTCACGCCGAGACGTTTCGACTCGGAGTCGCGGCCGTTCCGGGAAGAGCCGCCTGCCTTTTTGTGTGCCATCTGATTGCTCCTTTACCGAGGCGCTTACGCGTTGATCGCGTCGATGCGCAGCTCAGTGTAGTTCTGGCGGTGGCCGCCGTGCTTTTGGTAGTGCTTCCGGCGACGCATCTTGAAGATGGTGACCTTGGCATGACGACCGTGCGACACAACGGTGGCCTTGACGGAAGCCCCACTGACCAGCGGCGTACCGAACTTAATCGATTCGCCTTCGCCCACTGCGAGAACCTGGTCGAGCGTGATTTCAGCGTCAATGTCAGCCGGTATCTGTTCTACTTTGAGTTTTTCGCCAACGGCAACCTTGTACTGCTTGCCGCCGGTTTTTATGACCGCGTACATTGAGAACCTCACTCTGGATCCAATTTTTCCGCACACCACGCGCGGAAAACACGTGATTATACATGGGGTTAGCACCCAAGTCAAAGCCGATCGACGATTGCCGCGCGCGGGCCTCTACCGGACGGCCAAAATCGCGCCGCTGGTACGTCTGACAGACCGGCATATCGCGGATTCGACTTATAATCCGCGGCATCACCCAATTCCATCATCATGTCGTCGCCCACCGCCTCCCCCACCCTCAGCGCCGCCCATCTGCTCGCTCCGATCACCAGTGACATGGAGCAGGTGAATCGCGTTATCCGGCAAAGCCTCGCGTCCGATGTGCTGCTGATCAACCAGATCGCCGAGTACATCATCGGCGCGGGCGGCAAGCGGCTGCGTCCGGCATTGCTGCTGCTCGTCGCTGGCGCGCTCGGCGAAACGTCGCACCAGCGGCACGTGCTGGCCGCCGTCGTCGAGTTCATCCACACGGCCACGCTGCTGCATGACGACGTCGTCGACGAATCCGAGCTGCGCCGCGGCCGCCAGACCGCCAATGCGCTGTTCGGCAACGCGGCGAGCGTGCTGGTAGGCGACTACCTCTATTCGCGCTCGTTCGAGATGATGGTCGGCGTCGGCAAGATGCGCGTGATGGAGATCCTGTCGGAAGCGACGACGATCATTTCCGAAGGCGAGGTGCTGCAGCTCCTCAACATGCACGACGCGGACGTCGACGAAACGCGCTACATGCAGGTGATTCGCTACAAGACAGCCAAGCTGTTCGAGGCATCGGCACGCCTGGGCGCGGTACTCGCGGGCGCCGATGCGCCGACCGAGGCGGCCGCCGCCGAATACGGCCGCCGGATCGGCACGGCATTCCAGATCATGGACGACTGGCTCGACTACGCAGGCACCGTCGAGGCAATGGGCAAGAATGCCGGCGACGACCTTCGCGAAGGCAAGCCGACGCTGCCGCTCATCTATCTGATCGAACGCGGCACGCCCGAACAGTCGGCGCTGGCACGCGAGGCGATCGAACAGGGCGGCACCGACCGCTTCGACACGATCTTCGAAGCGATCACGCGCTCGGGCGCACTGGATCACACGCTCGAATGCGCACGTCAGGAAGCGCAGGCGGCAGCCGCGGCGATTGCCGCGTTCCCGGACTCGATCTATAAGGAAAGCCTGCTCGGGTTGTGCTCATACTCGACGTCGCGGCAATCGTAAACACGCCGCGAACGCGAAGCGATGCCTTGTCTCGAAAATTTTCTTCATCAAAGTATTCCCTTTTAGAAAAAACATCGTTATAGTTACGTTCTTGCTTGTGACGACGCAGCGATTCTTAACGAAGACGGCGAAGTCTGAAGAGCAAAAATCGGGGTGTAGCTTAGCCTGGTAGAGCGCTACGTTCGGGACGTAGAGGCCGGAGGTTCGAATCCTCTCACCCCGACCAGATTTGTAAAAAACCGTGCACTCCGTGCACGGTTTTTTTTTACCCGGCCGCCGCAGGCCCCTCGTGTCGCGCACGACACATCGCCGCCGCCGGCCTCTGCTATATTCCTTCCATCCCTGTCCTTCACTGCCCTTCCAACGCGTGGACCAAATTCCCTTATGGGCGCAAATCGGCGCCGTCTTCCTGCTTCTCCTCTGTTCCAGCTTCTTTTCGATTTCCGAGACCGCGATGATGGCGCTCAACCGCCATCGGCTGAAGCATCTCGCCAGCCAGGGCGCACTCGGCGCGAAAACCACGCAAGGCCTGCTCACGCGCACTGACCTGCTGCTCAGCGTGATCCTGATCGGCAACAATCTGTTCAACACGATCATCCCGGTCCTGACGACGTCGCTCGCGCTGCATACGTTCGGCCGCAACAACCTCGCGCTGTCGATCGCGACCGGCATCGTCGCGTTCCTGATCATCGTGTTCGCCGAAATCGCGCCGAAGATCGTCGGCGCGACGTTCCCCGAACGCATCGCACTGCCCGCGAGCCTCGTGATCGCGCCGCTGATGCGCGTGTTCAAGCCGGTCGTCTGGTTCGTCAACGCCCTCGCGAACGGCGTGCTGTGGGTGCTGCGCATCAACACGAAGAAGGGTCGCGACCAGCGAATGTCGGCCGACGAGCTGCGGGCCATCGTGCTCGAGTCGAGCAGTTTCATGCCGACCAAGCACCGCAGCATCCTGCTCAACCTGTTCGACCTCGAGAACATCACGGTCGACGACGTGATGGTGCCGCGCCGCCAGATCGAGTCGCTCAATTTCTACGCGCCGCTCGACGACGTCCTGCACCAGCTCGAGACCTGCTATCACAACCGGCTCGTCGTCTACGAAGGCGACATCGACAAGGTGCTCGGCGTGCTGCACGTCCGCAAGACGCTGACCGCGCTGCACAACCAGGAATTCGACCGCGAGACGCTGCGCGCGCTGCTCGCCGAGCCGTACTACGTGCCGTCCGGTACGCCGGTGGTGCAGCAGCTCCAGTTTTTCCAGGAAACGCGGCAGCGGACCGCGCTCGTCGTCAACGAGTACGGCGAGCTCGAAGGGCTCGTGACGCCCGAAGACATCATCGAGGAGCTGATCGGCGAATTCACGACGTCGATGCCGCGCAGCGAACGCAAGGGCGGCTGGGACGAAAACGGCGAATGCATCGTCTCGGCGAGCATGCCGCTGCGCGAACTGAATCGCTGGCTGCACCTGAAGCTGCCGACCGACGGGCCGAAGACGCTGAACGGCCTGGTGCTCGAAATCCTCGAGGAAATTCCGGAAGACGACGTGTGCCTGAAAATCGGCGACGTCATGCTCGAGGTGATGCGCAGCGACGACCAGGCCGTACGCACCGTCAAGCTCTTCAAACCGCGCGGCTCGCGCACCGCACGCGCCACCGCGCGCTAGCCGAACGGCTGACTGCCGGCGCGGCCTCCGACGCGCGACCATCTGCTGGTCACGGTCAACAGGCGGCCAGCGTGCCGGCTCACATGCATTTCCCTCCTCCCGGGGCGCCGCTGCGCACGCAGCCGCCCGCCCATTCCGATGCGTCGCCCGCTGCCGCATCGCGCGCGCTCGACGCGGCCCAGCTCGACGATGCGCCGGCCGTACGGCTGCTGACGGATACGCTTCACGCGGCTCGCGTACGCGACGCATCCGACATCCACGTCGAACCATTCGAAGCCGGCTGGCGCATCCGCCTGCGCATCGACGGCGTGCTGCACGAACACGCGCGGCCGCCCCTTCATCTGCGCGACGCGCTCGTCACACGGATCAAGGTGCTCGCGCGCATGGACATCGCCGAGCGGCGGCTCCCGCAGGACGGCAGGCTGCGCATCGTGATCGACGGCGGCACGCGCGACGACTACCGGGTCAGCTCGCTGCCCACGTTGTTCGGTGAAAAGCTGGTGCTGCGGCGGCTCGAAACCATGCCGCCCGATCTCACGCTCGCCCGCCTCGGCTTCGACGCGCAGCAGGCAGCCGCGATGGAGGCCGCGATACGCGCACCGCATGGTCTCGTGCTCGTCACGGGTCCGACCGGCAGCGGCAAGACGCTGTCGCTCTACTGCGCGCTGCAGATGCTCGATCGCGACACGCACAACGTCTGCACGGTCGAGGATCCCGCCGAGATCCAGCTCGACGGCATCAGCCAGGTCGGCGTCGCCGAAAAGGCCGGGCTCACGTTCGCAACGGCTCTGCGCGCGCTGCTGCGGCAGGATCCGGACATCATCATGGTCGGCGAGATTCGCGATGCGGAGACGGCCGACGTCGCGATCAAGGCCGCCCAGACCGGCCATCTCGTGCTGTCGACGCTGCACACGAACGACGCACCGGCCGCCGTCGCGCGGCTGCTCGACATCGGCGTCGCGCCGTACAACCTCGCGGCCGCGCTGCACCTCGTCACCGCGCAGCGCCTCGTCCGTCGACTGTGCACCGCCTGCCGCGTGCCCTCGGACGCACCGGTGCCCGTCCTGCGCGAAGCCGGCTGCGACCCGGCTGCCCTTGCAGCCGGATGGCGGCCGTTCGTGGCGCGAGGCTGTCCGGCCTGTCACGGCATCGGCTATCGCGGCCGCGTCGGCCTGCATCAGACGATGCCGGTATCGTCCGGGCTCGCGGAACGCATCGTCGCACGGGCGAGTGTCGGCGAACTCGCGCAATGCGTGGCGGCCGAAGGCGTGCGCAGTCTGCGCGACGCGGCGCTCGCGCGCGTCCGTGACGGCACGACGAGCATCGCGGAAGCCCTCGCCGCGACACCTGCCGCATGAGCATGCGCACGCCGCCGCGCGAGACCCGCTTCGCGTGGCGCGGCCGCCGTCGCGACGGCACGTCGCGTCGCGGGACCGTCATCGCATTCGACGCCGCGAGCGCGCGTGCCGCGCTCGCACGCGACGGCATGGCCGTACTGTCGCTCAACGTCCGCGGGCCTGCCCGGCCGCCAACAGCCAGCGCGAGAGACGTCACGCGCTTCACGCGCCAGCTCGCGAGCCTGCTGCAGGCCGGGTTGCCGCTCGCGCCGTCGCTCGAGATGCTCGCGCGGACGCGTCCACACGATGGCCTGCCGCGCATCGCAGCGGGTCTCGCCCGCGAGATCGTCAGCGGCCGGCGCTTCGCCGATGCGCTCGCACGCTATCCATCCCAGTTCGGCACGCTGTATCGCCAGCTGATCGAGGTCGGCGAAGCGTCCGGCTCGCTCGGCATCGTGCTGACTCGGGTCGCGGAGCACCGCGAGCGCACCGACGCGCAGTGGCGCAAGCTGCGGGCCGCGCTCGCGTACCCGGTGGCCGTCATCCTGTTCGGGTTCGCGATCTCGGCCGCGTTGATGGTGTGGGTGGTACCGACGTTCCGCCAGATCTTCGACGGTTTCGGCGCCGCACTTCCGGCGCCGACCCGCGCGCTGCTCGCGCTGTCCTCCGCACTGTCGGCATGGGGCGGTGGGCTCCTTGCCATTGCCGCGGCGGCCGGGCTGGCCGCGCATCACGCACTGCGGCGGTCGGCACCGCTGCGCCACGCTGTCGCGCGGCGCCTGCTACATGCGCCGCTCGCGGGTAGCGCGCTCGGCCGGTACGCGGCCGCACGCTGGTGCCGCTCGCTTGCGACACTGCTTGGCGCCGGCGTGCCGCTCGCCGACGCCTTCGCCACGCTCGAGCGCACCGCCGGCCATCCGGTGTTCGAGCACGCCACTGCGCACATCGCGGCTCGCGTGCTGCGCGGCGCACGCCTCGCGGACGCGATGCAGTCGGCCGGCTGTTTCCCGGACGACGTCGTGCAGCCGATCGCCGTCGCCGAGGAGACGGGTGCGCTCGACACCATGCTCGCCGACATCGCCGCGTTGTGCGAACGCCAGCTCGATGCGCGTCTCGATGCGCTCGCCGCGCTCGGCGAACCGCTGATCGTGATCGTACTGGGCGCACTCGTCGGCGGTCTCGTGATCGCGATGTACCTGCCCATCCTTCAGCTCGGCAACGTGGTGTAGCATCGCAACCGATTCTGTCGCCTTTTAGTCCGAACCTTGACCCTCATGACGCCAGCGCCCCTGTCCGCCGTTACCGATTCGCCCGAGAGCACGCTGCTCGCGCTGGCGATGCTGCCGCCCGCGCTACAGTATGCGTTCGCGGTCGTCGTCGGCCTTTGCATCGGCAGCTTCCTGAACGTGGTCGTGCACCGGCTGCCTGTGATGATGCAGCGTGCGTGGCAGGCCGAGATCGATGAAGCGACCGGCAACGCGAGCGCCCCGCCCGACGACGGCTACCCGCCGCGCTACGATCTGTGGCGCCCGCGCAGCGCCTGCCCACATTGCGGCCACGTGCTGCGCGCATGGGAAAACATCCCGCTCGTCAGCTATCTGATGCTGCGCGGGCGCTGCCGGCGCTGCGGCCACGCGATCGGCATCCGCTATCCGCTCGTCGAGCTCGCGTGCGCGCTGCTCGCCGCCGGGTCGCTCGCGGCATTCGGCCCGACCGTCGCCGCGCTTGCCGCGTTCGCGCTGTGCGCCGCGCTGCTCGCGATGAGCGCGATCGATATCCGGACAGGCTACCTGCCCGACTCGATGACGCTGCCGCTCCTCTGGGCCGGGCTCGTGCTGAACCTCGGCGGCACGTTCACGTCGCTGCGCTCGGCGGTGATCGGGGCCATGGCCGGCTACCTGTTCCTGTGGGCGATCTACTGGCTGTTCAAATGGCTGCGCGGCATCGAGGGCATCGGTTTCGGCGACCTGAAGCTGCTCGCCGCGCTCGGCGCATGGATGGGCTGGGCCGCATTGCCGCAGGTCGTGCTGTTCGCCGCGGTGGCGGGTGCGATCGTCGGGCTCATTGCGACCTGGCGCGGCCGCATGCGCTTCGAGGAGCCGATTCCGTTCGGCCCGTTCCTCGCGGCAGGCGGCGCCGCGACGCTGTTTTTCGGCACCCCGTTCTATTCGGCGCTCGGAGGCTGACATGTTCACAATCGGACTCACCGGCGGCATCGGCAGCGGCAAGACGACCGTCGCCGACCTGTTCGGCGCCCGCGGCGCATCGCTGGTCGATACCGACCTGATCGCCCATCGCATCACCGCACCGGGCGGCCTCGCGATGCCCGCGATCGAACAGGCATTCGGCCGCGGCTTCGTTGCCGCCGACGGCTCGCTCGATCGCGCGAAGATGCGCACGCTGATCTTCAGCGACGACGCCGCGCTCCGCCGCCTCGAAGCGATCACGCACCCGCTGATCCGCGCGGAGACCGATCGCGAAGCACGCGAAGCGCAAGGCCCGTACGTGATGTTCGTCGTGCCGCTGCTCGTCGAGTCAGGCAACTGGAAGGCGCGCAGCGATCGCGTGCTCGTCGTCGATTGCCCGGTCGAAACGCAGATTGCACGCGTGATGCGGCGCAACGGCTTCACGCGCGAGCAGGTCGAAGCGATCATCGCGAAACAGGCGACGCGCGAAGCACGTCTCGCGGCGGCCGACGACGTGATCGTCAACGACGCGACGACACCCGACGCGCTCGCCGCACAGGTCGATGCACTGCACCAACGCTATCTCGGGTTTGCGGCCGCCGCGCGCTGAACCTCGCGCCCAATCGTGATGGTGTACGAAATTGGCGCGTTGCTAGGGTAGAGAGTGGGCATTAGAATGTCCTGCATTGTTTCAATCCCTACCCAAGAGGCGAGCGCGCTTGATTCTTTACGAGTATCCGTTCAACGAGCGAATTCGCACGCTGTTGCGCCTCGAAGATCTCTTCGAGCGCTTCGCGTTCTTTTTGGCTCAGGAGGACCCGCGTGAACACCACGTCGCGCTGACGACGCTGTTCGAAATCGCCGAGGTAACGGGCCGCGCGGACCTGAAATCGGATCTGATGAAGGAGCTCGAACGTCAGCGCCAGACGCTCGCCCCCTTTCGCGGCAATCCGGGCATCGAGCAGAACGCGCTCGAAGCCGTGCTCGGCGAAATCGAGCAGACACTCGCGAATCTCGCGCAGATGCAGGGCAAGACCGGGCAGCACCTCGTCGATAACGAGTGGCTCGCCAGCATCCGCAGCCGTGCGGTGATTCCCGGCGGCACGTGCAAGTTCGACCTGCCGTCGTACTACGCATGGCAGCAGTGGCCCGCCGAGCAGCGGCGCCAGGACATCGCGAAGTGGATCCTGCCGATGCTGCCGCTGCGCGACGCCGTGACGATCGTGCTGCGGCTCGCGCGCGAATCGGGCCAGGCGTCGAAGGTCATGGCGATGCAGGGCAGCTACCAGCAGATGCTGTCCGGCCGCACCTACCAGTTGATGCAGGTGCGCGTGCCGCCGGAGTTGCGCGTCATTCCGGAAGCGAGCGCGAACAAATACATGCTGTGGGTACGGTTCACCACGCAGGACGGCGATGTGCGTCCGCGCGCGGTGGATATCGACGTGCCGTTCCATCTGACACTGTGCAATCTGTAACGGCCGCAGGCCGGATCGCTTTCGTATGACTACCGTTGTGAAATGCCCGTCGTGCGGCGCTGAAGTGCGCTGGACGCCCGAAAATCAGTTCCGCCCGTTCTGCTCGGCCCGCTGCAAGCAGCTCGACCTCGGCGCATGGGCCGCGGAAAAGTACCGGATCGGTGGATCCTCCGACGAGGGCCCCTCGTCGGAAGAAGACGGCACGGAAGGCCGTCGAGACAGCTGAGCGGCGCTGCCCGTTGGTGATATGGCCCGCCTTTCCGGCAGGCCATCGTGGCGTCAGTTCGACGCGGCTTCTTTCTCGAGCAATTCGAGCACCGGCAGCGCAGCGGGCAGCAGCGGCGCGACGGCGACCGGCAGTTGCTGCCACACGAACGCCTGCCCTTCCTTGCTGTGCGGCTCGCCCGTCCAGCCCGTCACCTTGCAGAAATACAGCCGCACGTACGCATGCGGATAATCGTGCTCGAGCGTGTGCCAGCGGTGGCTGGCCGTGACTTCGATGCCGAGCTCCTCGTGCAGTTCGCGCGCAAGCGCGTCCTCGACGCTTTCGCCGGCCTCCAGCTTGCCGCCCGGAAACTCCCAGTAGCCTTCATACGGCTTGCCTTGCAGCCGCTGCGCGAGCAGGTAGCTACCGTCCGGCTGCACCATCACGCCGACCGCGACTTCCGTCACCTTGCGCCCATCGGGCGCGCGCACCGCGCCTTGTGCGAGATCCGCGCTCATGCCTGCTCCTTGCGGCCCGACCAGTCACGCGCAAACTGCCACGCGACGCGCCCCGACCGCGAACCGCGCTCGAGCGCCCACACGAGCGCGTCGCCGCGTGCGGATTCGATCTCCGCATCCGGGCAGCCGAAATGACGCAGCCAGTGCCCGACGATATCGAGGTAATCGTCCTGCTTGAACGGATAGAAGCTGACCCACAGGCCGAAGCGCTCCGACAGCGAGATCTTTTCCTCGACGACTTCGCCGGGGTGAATCTCGCCATCCGGAAGATGCTTGTACGACTCGTTGTCGCTCATGTACTCGGGCAGCAGATGGCGGCGGTTCGACGTCGCGTAGATCAGCACGTTGTCCGACTGCGCGGCGATCGAGCCGTCGAGCGCGACCTTCAGCGCCTTGTAGCCCGATTCGCCTTCCTCGAACGACAGGTCGTCGCAGAACACGATGAAGCGCTCGGGACGCTGCGAGATCAGGTCGACGATGTCGCCGAGATCGTGCAGGTCGTCCTTGTCGACTTCGATCAGACGCAGGCCGTCGTTCGCATACGCGTTCAGGCACGCCTTGATCAGCGACGATTTGCCGGTACCGCGCGCGCCGGTCAGCAGCACGTTGTTGGCCGGCTTCTGCTGTACGAACTGCCGCGTGTTCTGTTCGATCAGCCCTTTCTGGCGATCGATGTTGTGCAGATCGTCGAGCGTGATCGACGACACGGCCGGCACCGGTTGCAGATAGCCGCGCCCCTGGCGCTTGCGCCAGCGGAAAGCGTGCGCGGCATTCCAGTCGACCGCGGCCGGCGCGGGCGGCAGCATCCCTTCGAGACGGCCGAGCAGCGCTTCGGCGCGCGTCAGAAACTGTTCAAGCTTGTCCATGTCGTTCGAACGCTCCCGATCAGGAGCGGTAATCCGCGTTGATGCTCACGTAGTCGTGCGACAGGTCGCACGTCCAGATGGTGGCCTGCGCGTCGCCACGGCCGAGCAGCACACGGATCGTGATTTCGCTCTGCTTCATCACGCGCTGGCCGTCCTCTTCCTGGTAAGCCGGGTTGCGGCCGCCCGCCTTCGCGACGAGCACGTCGTCGAGATAGAGGTCGATCTTGTCGACGTCCAGATCCGCGACGCCCGCATAACCGATCGCCGCGAGAATCCGGCCGAGGTTGGGGTCGGATGCGTAGAAGGCCGTCTTCACGAGCGGCGAATGGCCGATCGCGTACGCGATCTGGCGGCATTCCGCGACATTCTTGCCGCCTTCGACCTGCACCGTCATGAATTTCGTCGCGCCTTCGCCATCGCGCACGATCAGTTGCGACAGCACCTGCGCGACTTCCGTCACCGCATCGCGCAGCGCCGCATAGGCCGGCGAATCGGTCGACGTGATCGCCGGCAGCGTGCTCTTGCCCGACGCGATCAGGATGAACGAGTCGTTCGTCGACGTATCGCCGTCGATCGTGATGCAGTTGAACGAACGGTCGGCCACTTCCTTCACGAGCGTGTCGAGCACCGGCTGCGCGACGTTCGCGTCGAACGCGAGGAAACCAAGCATCGTCGCCATGTTCGGCTTGATCATGCCCGCGCCCTTGCTGATGCCCGTCAGCGTGACCGTATGGCCGTCGATCGTCACCTGGCGCGACGTGGCCTTCGGCAGCGTGTCGGTCGTCATGATCGCCTGCGCGGCATCGAACCAGTTCGCGGCCTTGCGGTTCACGAGCGCGGCCGGCAGGCCGGCCTTCAGGCGATCGATCGGCAGCGGCTCGAGGATCACGCCGGTCGAGAACGGCAGCACCTGCGCCGGCTCGATGCCCGCGAGGCGCGCGAGTTCCGTGCAGGTTTCGCGTGCGTTCACGAGGCCTGGCTCGCCGGTGCCCGCGTTCGCATTGCCCGTATTCACGACGAGCGCGCGAACGCCCGCGCCGCCCGCGCGCACCTTCGCCAGGTGCTCGCGGCAGACGGTGACCGGCGCTGCGCAGAAACGGTTTTCGGTGAACACGCCCGCGACCGTCGCGCCTTCGTCGACGGAGATGACCAGCACGTCCTTGCGATTCGGCTTGCGGATGTTCGCTTCCGCCCAGCCGAGCGTGACGCCGGCGACGGGATGCAGTTGGGCGGGATCGATCGACGGAAAATTGACAGCCATGGGGCACACCTGCCGGATGGAAAATGCCGGCATGCGCCGGCATCGATTGGAAGAACCAGCGGCCGCATGCGCGGGCCGCCGCAACTCACATCACTCACTCGAAGCTGCGAACGAAGCGGCACGCGCGATGCGCACCGCCGTCGATCATGACAGCTTCCCGTGACATTGCTTGTACTTCTTGCCGCTGCCGCACGGGCACGGGTCGTTGCGGCCGACCTTCGGCATTTCACCGCCGGGGCCGCTGTGCGTCATCGCGCTGCCGACCATGTCGGCCGTCGCGGTGGCCGCCGCGGCAGCCGCGACGTTCGCCACCGGCGCACCGGCTTCCGCGTAATCGGCGTGCTGGTACTCGACGTTCTCGAGATGACCGCCACGCTCCTCGATCTGCTCGGCGGCCTCCTCGAGCTGTTCCGGCGACTGGATCTGCACGTTCATCACGACGCGCGTGACTTCCTGCTTGATCGCCTCCAGCATCGCGGCGAACAGTTCGAACGCTTCGCGCTTGTATTCCTGCTTCGGATTCTTCTGTGCATAGCCGCGCAGGTGGATGCCCTGGCGCAGGTGGTCGAGCGCCGCGAGGTGCTCGCGCCACAGGCGATCGACCGTCTGCAGCATCACCGAGCGCTCGAACGCGCTGAACGATTCGCGGCCGACCATCGCGACCTTCGCCTCGTACTGCTCGTCGGCGGCCGTCGTCACCGCGTCGAGGATCTCCTCGGCCGTGATCGACGAGGACTCGTTCACCATTTCCTGGATCGCGAGGTCGAGCTGCCAGTCGTTGCGCAGCGCTTCCTCGAGCTCGGGCACGTCCCACTGCTCTTCGATGCTGCCTTCCGGCACGAACTGGCGGACGACTTCGGTAATCACGCCGTGACGCATCGCGGTGATCGTCTCGGTGATGTCGTGCGCTTCGAGCAACTCGTTACGCTGCTGGTAGATCACCTTGCGCTGGTCGTTCGACACGTCGTCGTACTCGAGCAGCTGCTTGCGGATGTCGAAGTTGCGCGCTTCGACCTTGCGCTGCGCGGACTCGATCGAACGCGTGACGATGCCCGCCTCGATCGCCTCGCCTTCCGGCATCTTCAGGCGGTCCATGATCGAGCGCACGCGGTCGCCCGCGAAAATGCGCAGCAGCGGATCGTCGAGCGACAGGTAGAAGCGCGACGAGCCCGGATCGCCCTGGCGGCCCGCACGGCCGCGCAGCTGGTTGTCGATCCGGCGCGATTCGTGGCGCTCGGTGCCGATGATGTGCAGGCCGCCCGCGGCCTTCACCTCCTCGTGCAGCGTTTCCCACTCGTCGTGCAGCTTCTGGATGCGGCGCGCCTTTTCGTCGGCCGGGATCGCTTCGTCGGCCTCGATGAACGCCGCCTGCTTCTCGGCATTGCCGCCGAGCACGATGTCGGTACCGCGGCCGGCCATGTTGGTCGCGATCGTGATGCGCTTCGGCCGGCCGGCTTCCGCGACGATCGCGGCTTCCCGCTCGTGCTGCTTCGCGTTCAGCACCTCGTGCGGCAGCCCGGCCTGCTTCAGCAGGTGCGACAGCAGTTCGGAGTTCTCGATCGACGTCGTGCCGACCAGCACCGGCTGACCGCGTTCGTAGCAGTCGCGGATGTCGCGGATCACCGCGTCATAGCGCTCCTTGGCCGTCTTGTAGATCTGGTCCTGCTTGTCGATCCGCTTCGGCGGACGGTTGGTCGGGATCACGACCGTTTCGAGGCCGTAGATCTCGTTGAATTCGTACGCTTCGGTGTCGGCGGTACCGGTCATGCCGGCCAGCTTCGCGTACATCCGGAAGTAGTTCTGGAACGTGATCGACGCGAGCGTCTGGTTCTCGCTCTGGATCTTCACGTGTTCCTTCGCCTCGACGGCCTGGTGCAGGCCGTCGGACCAGCGGCGGCCGGCCATCAGGCGGCCCGTGAATTCGTCGACGATGACCACTTCGCCGTTCTGCACGACGTAGTGCTGATCCTTGTGGAACAGCGTGTGCGCGCGCAGCGCCGCGTACACGTGGTGCATCAGCGTGATGTTCTGCGGTGCGTACAGGCTCTCGCCCTCGCCGATCAGGCCCCATTCGGCGAGCAGGCGCTCGGCCTTCTCGTGGCCCGATTCCGTCAGGAACACCTGGCGCGCCTTCTCGTCGAGCGTGTAGTCGCCCGGCTTCTCGACGCCGGTGCCGTCGGCCTTCTCTTCGCCAATCTGGCGCTCGAGCAGCGGCGGCAGTGCGTTCATCCGCACGTACAACTCGGTGTGATCCTCGGCCTGGCCCGAAATGATCAGCGGCGTACGCGCCTCGTCGATCAGGATCGAGTCCACTTCGTCGACGACCGCGAAATTCAGGGCCCGCTGCACGCGCGCGTCGGTCTCGTAGACCATGTTGTCGCGCAGGTAGTCGAAGCCGAATTCGTTGTTCGTGCCGTACGTGATGTCCGCCGCGTAAGCCTGCTGCTTCTGGTCGTGCTCCATGCCGGACAGGTTGATGCCGACCGACAGACCGAGGAAGTTGTAGAGGCGCGCCATCCATTCGGCGTCACGCTGCGCGAGGTAATCGTTGACGGTCACCACGTGCACGCCGCGGCCTGCCAGCGCGTTCAGGTACACGGGCAGCGTCGCGACGAGCGTCTTGCCCTCGCCGGTGCGCATTTCCGCGATCTTGCCGTAGTGGAGCACCATGCCGCCGATCATCTGCACGTCGAAGTGCCGCATCTTCAGCACGCGACGGCTGGCCTCGCGACAGACCGCGAAGGCTTCTGGCAGCAGCTTGTCGAGCGACTCGCCGGCCGCGACCCGCTGGCGGAATTCGTCCGTCTTGCCGCGCAACTGGTCGTCCGTCAGCTTCTCGATCTGCGTTTCGAGCGCATTGATCGTCGCGACGGTCTTTTGGTATTGCTTGACGAGCCGCTGGTTGCGGCTGCCAAAAATTTTCTGGAGAAAACCGGTTGTCATCGGATCGGATCCTGCGTCGCAGCACCGGCGCCCGGCGCGTGTTGCGCGCCCCGACGCCCGAGCCTCGGCGGCTTAGCGAATTAGTGGACTCAAACGAGGAATTTTAGCACGCGGGGAAGCATGCGCCCGTGTCTCGGGCAGACGGGCACTGCGCGCAGACGGCCGGGCCAACGGGGCGAAAGCCGCCCGTGCACGGGCCCGCGCGGGTACAATCGGCGTCAACGTCCGCGCGCGTGCGCGCCCGAAGAATGTCTCGATGAACCGATTTTCCAAGCGTTTCGGCCCGCTCGCCCCGTATCGCCCACAGCCCGTGTCCGAAGTGCTCGGCCGCACCGACGCGTTCGCGGCGCTGCGCGCCGGCGTCGAACAGATCGCGTCGCTGCAGCGCGATCTTGCCGCGCTCCTGCCCGACTATCTGGCGAACCACGTCGAGCCCGGCTTCGTGAAGGACGGCACCCTGACCCTCTTTGCTGCGCACAATGCGTTGGCCGCCCGGCTGCGACAGGTCGAACCGCGGCTGCTCGGCGATCTGCAAAAACGCGGCTGGCCGGTCTCGACGCTGCGCGTACGCGTGCGCCCGAAAGATGCGCCTGAGCCGCCCCACGTGAAGCAGGCGCGGATGACGTCGGCTGGCGCGGCCGCGTTGCGCGATCTGGCAGATCATCTCGAACCGTCACCGCTGCAGGCCGCGCTCGCGCGGATGGCGGCCCGGCACGGCGCGAAGCCGCGCTGACTGAACGCGCCGCCGGCAACGCCAAGCGGCCGGCCAATAAAAAAGCAGCCCGAAGGCTGCTTTTTTATTGCTTGCGTCGAACGCAGATCAGGCGAAGGCCGTCTGCATGTCGAACGCGAAGCCCTTCGGTGCGGCTTGCGGATCGTCGAACGTGACGATCTCGTACGCATCTTCGTTCGCGAGCAGTTCGCGCAGCAGCGCGTTGTTCAGCCCGTGGCCCGACTTGTACGCCGTGTACGACGCCAGCAGCGGATGGCCGATCACGTACAGGTCGCCGATCGCGTCGAGCATCTTGTGCTTCACGAACTCGTCGTCGTAGCGCAGCCCGTCGTTGTTCAGGATGCGGTACTCGTCGAGCACGATCGCGTTTTCCATGCTGCCGCCACGGGCGAGACCCATCTCGCGCAGCATCTCGGCCTCATGTGCGAAGCCGAACGTACGCGCACGCGCGATCTCGCGCACGTAAGACGTATTCGCGAAATCGACCTCGAGCTCCTGGCCGGTCTTGTCGACGGCCGGGTGACGGAAGTCGATCGAGAATTTCAGCTTGAAGCCGAAGTACGGATCGAGACGCGCAAACTTGTCGCCGTCGCGGATTTCGACCGTCTTCTTCACCTTGACGAAGCGCTTCGGCGCGTTCTGCTCCTCGATCCCGGCAGACTGGATCAGGAACACGAAGGTCGCCGCGCTGCCGTCCATGATCGGGATTTCCTCGGCCGTCACGTCGACATAGAGGTTGTCGATACCGAGGCCGGCACACGCCGACATCAGGTGCTCGACGGTCGACACGCGCACGCCATCCTTCTGCAACACCGACGCGAGCCGCGTATCGCCGATCGACGTCGCCGCAGCGGGAATGTCGACGGGCGTGGGAAGGTCGACGCGCGAGAAGACGATGCCCGTACCCGGCGCGGCAGGACGGAGCGTCAGCTCGATCTTGCGGCCCGAGTGGACACCGATACCCACGGTCTTCACGATGGATTTGATGGTGCGCTGCTTCAGCATGATGTTCTTCGTCTTGATTGAAGATATCAATCAGGAGTTATATTCGATAGGGGAGATTATAGCGTAATTCCCTATTCAGCGTAGTTTGAAACTGCGTATCAATCTGTTTCGACTGTTTACCCGCGCCGATACGGGACGGGCTGATGCCCGGAACGGAGGCGTTTCCGGTCATCAGCCCGTGTTACAACTGCCCTGAGGCGGGTGAGCAGCGTTGCCCGAAGGCAACGGCGCACCGCACGATCAGGACGTCAACGTCGCGAGAACACTCGCCGCATCGCTCACTTCGAATTTGCCCGGCGCCTCGACGGCCAGCGTCTTGACCACACCGCCGTCAATCACCATCGCGTAGCGCAGGGAACGAATTCCCATGCCACGCGCGGACAAATCCTGCGTCAGCCCCAGCGCATGAGTGAAAGCCGCGCTGCCGTCCGCCATCATGCGCACCTTGCCCGCGGTGTGCAGATCACGTCCCCATGCGCCCATCACGAATGCGTCGTTGACGGACACGCACCAGATCTCGTCGATGCCCGCCGCGCGCAACTGCTCGGCGTGTTCGACGTAGCCCGGCACATGCTGCGCCGAGCAGGTCGGCGTGAAAGCGCCCGGCAATCCGAAGATCACCACCCGCTTTCCCGCAACCTGGTCGCGCACGCTGTAGGCGTTCGGCCCCAGCGTGCACCCTTCGCGCGCGTCGTCGATGTACTCGAACAATTGCGCGTCGGGCAGCGCGTCGCCCACTTGAATCATGGCTGGTCCCTCATAGCGATACGGTTTTTCAGCGTGTCGCGGACAGCACGGCCCATCCCGCCCCGCTTGTGCGGAGAGGGCACGTTTCCCGGCCCGGCGTCGCAGCCGACGCGGCCTGTCGTGGTCCGTAGCATCCGTCACGCCGGCGATACCGCGGCAGATTCGCCGCGGCTTCGCCTGTGTTTGCGTCAGTCAGCCTGCTTGCGCAGGAAAGCCGGGATGTCGTACGTGTCGACACCCTTCTCCTGCAGCGCCTGCACGTGCGATGCCGCGGTTTCGCGCGAATTGCGCCACACCGCCGGCGTATCGAGCGCGCCGTAGTCTGCCGTGCTGACGTGATGCGTCGGAGCATAGCCGGCGCTGACCGGCTGGTTGTCCGTACCCGTGCGCAGCAGCGTCATCGGTGCCGACTGCTGCTTCTTCGCCGCACGGCCCAGACCCGTCGCCACGACCGTCACGCGCAGTGCATCGCCCATTGCGTCGTCGTACACCGCACCGAAGATCACCGTCGCATCTTCCGCCGCGTAGCTCTTGATCGTGTTCATCACTTCGCGCGTTTCCGACAGGCGCAGCGAACGGCTCGACGTGATGTTGACCAGCACGCCGCGCGCGCCCGACAGATCGACGCCTTCGAGCAGCGGGCTCGCCACGGCCTGTTCCGCCGCGAGGCGTGCGCGATCGACGCCGGCGACCGTCGCCGTGCCCATCATCGCCTTGCCCTGCTCGCCCATCACCGTCTTCACGTCTTCGAAGTCGACGTTCACGAGGCCATCGACATTGATGATTTCAGCGATGCCTGCAACCGCGTTGTTCAACACGTCGTCCGCGCACTGGAAGCACTTGTCCATCTCGGCGTCGTCGCCCATCACGTCGAACAGCTTGTCGTTCAGAACGACGATCAGCGAGTCGACGTGATCCTCCAGTTGCTGCGAACCGGCTTCAGCGACGCGCATGCGCTTGCCGCCTTCGAACTCGAACGGCTTGCTGACGACACCGACCGTCAGGATGCCCATCTCCTTCGCGATCTGCGCGACCACCGGCGCCGCGCCCGTGCCCGTGCCACCACCCATGCCGGCCGTGATGAACACCATGTGCGCGCCGCGCAGTGCGTCGGCGATGCGCTCACGCGCCTCTTCCGCTGCCGCACGGCCCATTTCCGGCTTCGCGCCGGCGCCCAGGCCCGTGTTGCCGAGCTGGATCACCGACGATGCGCGCGAACGCGACAGCGCCTGCGCATCCGTGTTCATCACGATGAAGTCGACGCCCTGCACGCCGCGGTTGATCATGTGCTGGACGGCATTGCCGCCAGCGCCGCCAACGCCGACCACCTTGATGATGGTGCCGTTGGTCTCGGTTTCCAGCATTTCGAATTCCATTGTTGCCTCCGTCAAGAGAATGACTGCTACTCGGCCGTTATTCGGCAGGAGATCGGGCAACCCCCTGTCGCGCGCCAGCCGCCGGCACCAGCGCGAATTTCGATTCGGTTCGATTCGTCAGAAGTTGCTCAGGAACCATTCCTTCATCCGCGAGAACACCTGCCCCGCGTTGCCGGACTGCACGGCGACCTTGCGGCCGCGCATGCGCTGAGCACTGCCTTCGACGAGCAGCCCCATCGCCGTCGAGTAGCGCGGATTGCGCACGACGTCGGAAAGGCCGCCTGCATATTCCGGCGCGCCGATGCGCACCGGTTTCAGGAAAATGTCTTCGCCGAGCTCGACCATGCCGGGCATCATCGACGCCCCGCCGGTAATGACCACGCCGGAGCTCAGCAGTTCTTCATAACCGGATTCGCGCACGACCTGCTGCACGAGCGAGAACAGTTCCTCGACGCGCGGCTCGATCACGGCTGCGAGCGCCTGGCGCGACAGCGTGCGCGGACCGCGTTCGCCGAGGCCCGGCACTTCCACCATTTCGTCCGGATCGGCGAGCGCCTGCTTCGCGATCCCGTAGCCGACCTTGATGTCTTCCGCATCCGGCGTCGGCGTGCGCAGCGCCATCGCGATGTCGCTCGTGATCTGGTCGCCGGCGATTGGAATCACCGCGGTGTGGCGGATCGCGCCTTCGGCGAAGATCGCGATGTCCGTCGTGCCGCCGCCGATGTCGACCAGCACCACGCCGAGATCCTTCTCGTCTTCCGTCAGTACGGCCAGCGACGACGCGAGCGGCTGCAGGATCAGGTCGTTCACTTCGAGCCCGCAGCGGCGCACGCACTTGACGATGTTCTGCGCGGCGCTCACCGCGCCCGTCACGATGTGCACCTTCACTTCCAGCCGGATGCCGCTCATGCCGATCGGCTCGCGCACGTCTTCCTGGCCGTCGATGATGAATTCCTGCGTGAGGATGTGCAGCACCTGCTGGTCGGTCGGGATGTTGATCGCCTTCGCGGTCTCGATCACGCGCGCGACGTCCGTCTGCGTGACTTCCTTGTCCTTGATCGCGACCATCCCGCTCGAGTTGAAGCTGCGGATATGGCTGCCCGCGATCCCCGTGAACACGTTGGTGATCTTGCAGTCGGCCATCAGCTCGGCTTCCTCGAGCGCGCGCTGGATCGACTGCACGGTGGCCTCGATGTTGACCACCACACCTTTCTTCAGACCCTTCGACTCGCTCTGGCCGAGACCGATCACCTCGTAGTGGCCTTCGCCCTTCAGCTCGGCGACGATGGCCACCACCTTCGACGTGCCGATGTCGAGGGAAACCAGCAGATCCTTGTAGTCTTTGCTCATAAAGTGCTCTTGCGTGTGATCTCTCGTTACTTCTTGCGCTTGTCGGTATCGGTCAGGAACCGCATGCCTGCCGCGCGAATCGCGAATCCGTTCGGATAGCGCAGGTCCGCGTACTCGATGTCGTTGCCCCAACGCTCCGTGACGGCCGGCCATGCAGCGACCAGGCGCTGGCTCCGGTCATGCAGCGACTCGCTGTTGCGTTCCTTGCCCAGCTCGACCTGCATGCCGTTCGACAGCTTCACCGTCCACGCGTACCGCGCCGACAGCGTCACTTCTTCCGGCGCCGCCTTCAGCGGCGCAAACCATTTCCCGAAGTCGCGATACCGCGTGACGACTTCCTTCGCACTGCCCTCCGGGCCGTCGAACGCCGGCAGTGCCTGCTCCAGCTCGCCCTGGTTCGCGGTGAACAGCTCGCCGTCGACGCTCACCAGCTGGTCGCTGCCCCAGGTCCCGAGCGGTTTGTACTCCTCGAGCGTGACAGCCAGCGCATTCGGCCACACCCGGCGCACGCTCGCATGGCGCACCCAGGGCATCTGCTCGAACGCGGCGCGCGCGGCGTCGAGATCGACCGTGAAGAAATTGCCTTTCAGCCGACCGACCACGCCTGCGCGCACCGTCGGTGAATTGATGTGCTCGGTGTCGCCGTCGATCCGGATTTCCCGCAGCGCGAACGTCGGGCGCTGGATCAGCCAGTAGCAACCGGCCGCCGCCAACACGAGCAGCAGCAGCGCGTACAGCGCGCTGGCGGCAAGGTTGAGTTGGCGAACGTTGTTCCACATACGTCGTTCCGTTCCTGCGTCAGTCGTTGAGCGTGAGCGACAGCACCTTCACGACCAGCTCCGAATAGCTGATGCCGACCGCGCGCGCGGCCTTCGGCGGCAGCGAGTGGTCGGTCATGCCCGGCGCGGTGTTCACTTCCAGGAAGTACGCGTTGCCGTCGGCGTCGAGCATGAAATCCGCGCGGCCCCAGTCGGTGCAGCCGAGCACGTCGAACGCCCGGCGCGCGATGCGCTTGAGCTCCGCTTCCTTGTCGGCGGGCAGCCCGCACGGAATCAGGTATTGCGTGTCGTCGGCGACGTACTTCGCGTGATAGTCGTAGAACTCGCCGGCCGGCACGATCTTGATCACCGGCAGGTCGAGATCGCCGGCGATGCAGGCGGTGTACTCGCCGCCGCCCTCGATGCTCTTCTCGACGATCACGATCGGGTCATGCTTTGCGGCTTCCGCGAGCGCAGCCGGCAGCGCGTCGGCCGTCTTCACCTTCAGCACCGCGACGCTCGAGCCTTCGCTCGCCGGCTTCACGAACAGCGGCAGGCCGAGCTTCGCGACGATGTCCGTCGCACGCGCCGCGAGGTCGTCGCCGCGCAGCACCGTCTCGAACGGCGGCGTCGGCACGCCCGTCTGCTGCCACACGAGCTTCGTGCGGAACTTGTCGAGGCCGAGCGCAGACCCGAGCACGCCGCTGCCCGTGTAGCGAATGCCGTAGAAATCGAGCGCGCCCTGAATCTGGCCGTTCTCGCCGTAGCCGCCGTGCAGTGCGTTGAACGCGCGCACGAACCCTTCGTCTTTCAGCGCCGACAACGGCCGCTCGGCCGGGTCGAACGGGTGCGCGTCGATGCCCGCGTCGCGCAGGCCCTGCAGCACGAGCTTGCCCGACGTGAGCGACACCTCGCGCTCCGAGGACTCGCCGCCGAACAACACCGCCACCTTGCCGAAACGTTTCGGATCAATCCCGCTCATGTCATGCCTTCTGTTGAGTGTGCTGCGCGACCTTCGCCGGCACGCCGCCGATCGAACCCGCGCCCATCGTGATCACCACGTCGCCGTTCTGCGCGACCTTCGCCAATGCGTCCGGCACGTCGTCGACCGTCGCGACGAACACCGGGTCAACCTTCCCCACCGCGCGCAGCGCACGCGACAGCGCGTCGCCGTTGGCGGTCGAGATCGCCGCCTCGCCCGCCGCGTAGACTTCCGTCAGCACCAGCGCGTCGACCGTCGACAGCACGTTGACGAAATCGTCGAAGCAGTCGCGGGTGCGCGTGTAGCGGTGCGGCTGGAACGCCAGCACGAGGCGGCGGCCCGGGAACGCGCCGCGCGCGGCCGCGATCGTCGCAGCCATCTCGACCGGGTGATGCCCGTAGTCGTCGATCAGCGTGTACTGGCCGCCGTCCGCGGTCGGCACGTCGCCATAGCGCTGGAAGCGCCGGCCGACGCCGTTGAATTCCGCCAGCGCCAGCTGGATCGCGTCGTCCGACACGCCGAGATCGGTCGCGATCGCGATCGCCGCGAGCGCGTTCTGCACGTTGTGCAGGCCTGGCATGTTCAGCACGACCGCGAGCGGCGCGCGCCCTTCGCGGATCACCGTGAAATGCATGCGGCCGTCGCGCGCATCGATGTCTTCGGCGCGAACCTGCGCGTCCGGCGACAGCCCGTAGCGCACGACCGGCTTCGAAATGAACGGGATGATCTGCCGCACGTTTGGATCGTCGACGCACACGACCGCGCTGCCGTAGAACGGCAGGCGCTGCGTGAATTCGATGAACGCCTGCTTGAGCCGCGCGAAATCGTGGCCGTAGGTGTCCATGTGATCGGCATCGATGTTCGTGATGACTTCGATCACCGGATACAGGTTCAGGAACGATGCGTCCGACTCGTCGGCCTCGGCGACGATGAAGTCACCCGTGCCGAGCCGCGCGTTCGCGCCGGCACTGATCAGGCGCCCGCCGATCACGAAGGTCGGGTCGAGCCCGCCCGCCGCGAGCACGCTCGCGACGAGGCTCGTCGTCGTGGTCTTGCCGTGCGTGCCGGCGATCGCGATGCCCTGCTTCAGGCGCATCAGCTCCGCTAGCATCACCGCACGCTGCACGATCGGCACGCGCTTCGCGCGCGCGGCCAGCACTTCCGGGTTGTCCGAGCGCACGGCCGTCGACACGACGACCGCGTTCGCGCCCTCGATGTTCGCCGCGTCGTGGCCGATCGCGATCCGTGCGCCGAGCGCCTGGAGACGATCGGTCACCGCGTTGCGCGACAGGTCCGAGCCGCTGACCTCGTAGCCGAGGTTGACGAGCACTTCGGCGATGCCGCTCATGCCCGCGCCGCCGATCCCGACGAAATGAATGTGTTTGACGATGTGTTTCATTGCAGTTGTTCCAGGTTCGCGCCGGCCGCCTTCGCGCACACGCGCGCGACTTCGTCGGTGGCCTCGGGCTTCGCCAGCGAGCGCGAACGTTCCGCCATGTCCGCGAGCGATGCCCGCGACTGGCCGCGCAGCCAGTCGGCAAGCAGTTCCGCCGACAGGTCGCGTTGTTGCACCAGCACGGCCGCGCCCGCATCGGCGAGGAACGCGGCGTTGCTCGTCTGGTGATCGTCGACCGCGTACGGGAACGGCACGAACAGCGCCGCCACACCCACCGCCGCGATCTCCGACACCGTCATCGCCCCCGACCGGCAGATCACGAGATCCGCCGCCGCATACGCGGCCGCCATGTCGTCGATGAACGGCACGAGCCGCACGTCTTCGCCGGCCGCGAAACCGGCCGCTTCGTAATGCGCCTTCAATGCTTCGATGTGCTTCGCGCCTGCCTGGTGCACGATGCGCGGGCGTTCGCCCGGCGCCAGCATCGCCAGCGCGCGCGGCACGACTTCGTTCAGCGCGGCCGCCCCGAGGCTGCCGCCGACAACCAGCACGTTCAGCGGGCCGCTGCGCGATGCATAGCGTGCTTTGGGCGCTTCCGTGCCGGCAAGTTCCGCGCGAATCGGGTTACCCGTCCATTCCGCGTGCGGCAGCGCGCCGGGGAACGCGACGAGCACGCGTTTCGCAAATTTCGCGAGCACCTTGTTCGTCAGACCCGCGATCGAATTCTGTTCATGCAGTACGAGCGGACGGCCCGACAGCGCGGTCATCACGCCCGCCGGGAACGTGATGTAGCCGCCCATCCCGAGCACGACGTCGGGCCGCACACGGCGCAGCGCGGCAAGGCTTTGCCCGCATGCGCGCAGCAGGTTGAACGGCAGTGTCAGCTTGGTCTTCAGGCCCTTGCCGCGCAGCCCGCCGAACCGCACGTATTCCATCGGAATGCCGTGCTTCGGCACGAGCGTCGCTTCCATCCCGGCCGGATTGCCGAGCCAAACGACGCGCCAGCCCGCCGCTTCCATCCGGTGCGCGACCGCGAGCCCCGGGAACACGTGGCCCCCGGTGCCGCCTGCCATCACCATCAGCGTGCGTTGCGACGCGGTCATACCTTCCCTCCCCGCATCAGCACCCGGTTCTCATAGTCCACCCGCAGCAACACCGCGAGCGCGACGCAGTTCAGCAAAATGCCCGAGCCGCCGTAGCTCACGAGCGGCAGCGTCAGGCCCTTGGTCGGCAGCAGCCCGAGGTTCACGCCCATGTTGATGAAGGTCTGCGCGCCGAACCAGATGCCGATACCCTTCGCCATCAGGCCCGCGAACGTGCGATCGAGTGCGAGCGCCTGACGGCCGATCTCGAACGCGCGGCGCACGATCCAGTAGAACAGCAGGATCACGACCAGCACGCCGACGAAACCGAGCTCCTCGCCGATCACCGCGAGGATGAAGTCGGTATGCGCTTCCGGCAGGTAGTTCAGCTTCTCGACGCTGCCGCCGAGGCCGACGCCGAACCACTCGCCGCGGCCGAACGCGATCAGCGAGTGCGTGAGCTGGTACGCCTTGCCCTGCGCGTAGCGCTCGTCCCACGGATCGAGGTACGCGAAGATCCGCTCGCGACGCCACGGCGACAGCCACACGAGCATCGTGAAGGTGCCGATCGCGGTCGCGACGAGACCGCCGAACAGCTTGCCGTTCACACCGCCGAGGAACAGCACGCCCATCGCGATCGCCGCGACCACCATGAACGCGCCCATGTCCGGCTCGAGCAGCAGCAGCGCACCGACCAGGCCGACCGCGAACGCCATCGGCAGGAAGCCCTTGGCGAAGCTCTGCATGTATTCCTGCTTGCGCACCGTGTAGTTCGCCGCGTAGATCGTCACTGCGAGCTTCATGATTTCCGACGGCTGCATGTTCGTGATGCCGAGCGGAATCCAGCGGCGCGCACCGTTCACGCCCTTGCCGACGTGCGGGATCAGCACGATCACGAGGCCGACGAGCGCGATCAGGAAGAGTTGCGGCGCGTATTTGTCCCACGTCGACACCGGCACGCGGAACGCGATCACCGCCGCGATGAACGCGACGGCGAGCGAGATGCAGTGGCGCATCAGGAACGCGTAATCGTGATACGACGCGTATTTCGGCGAATCGGGCATCGCGATCGACGCCGAATACACCATCACGACGCCGAGCCCGAGCAACGCGATCGCGACCCACAGCAGCGAGTAGTCGAAGTCGAGCATCCGCGAACGGCTCGGGCGCACGCCGTTGACGACGCTCGCGAGGCCGCCCGTCGCGGCGCGCGTGGCCGACGCGACGCGGCCGCCCGCGGCATTGCCGCCGGTGTCGCGCCGATCGTTGAATCGGGAGACGAGGCGATCGGACCAGCTCATGGCGTCGCTCCTTTGTCGATGGCGATTTCGTCGACCGCCGCGCGGAACACATCCGCGCGATGGGCGTAGTTCCGGAACATGTCGAGGCTCGCGCAGGCAGGCGACAGCAGTACCGCATCGCCCGGTTCCGCGAGGTCGGCCGCCGCGTGCACCGCCCCTTCGAGCGTCGCGTGGTCGACGAGCGGCACGCCCGTTTCGGCGAGCGTGTCGCGGATCGCCGGTGCGTCGCGGCCGATCAGCATCACCGCGCGGCACCAGCGCGCGACCGGCGCGACCAGCGGTGCGAAATCCTGCCCCTTGCCGTCGCCGCCCGCGATCAGCACGATCTTCTGCGCAAGCCCGTCGAGCGCGGCGACCGTCGCGCCGACGTTCGTGCCCTTGCTGTCGTCGACGTAGTCCACGTCGTCGATCGTCGCGATCACTTCGACGCGATGCGCTTCGCCGCGGTATTCGCGCAGCGCGTGCAGCAGCGGCGCGGCCGGCAGGTCGATCGCGCGTGCGAGCGCGAACGCGGCCAGCGCGTTCGCCGCGTTGTGCAGCCCGCGGATACGCAGTGCGTCGGCCGGCATCAGGCGCTTCTGCGCGATGTCGGGGGTATGCGCGGCATCGCGCTTGCGCCGACGGGTCGTCGTCGCGGTTTCATCCGGGGCGTCGCGATCGACCGCTTCGACCAGCCACGCGATGCCGTTATCGCGCGACAGCCCGTAGTCGCCGTCCTGCACCGGTTCGTTCAGGCCGAACGTGACCGTGCGCGGCGCATCGGCCGCGCCGGCTGCCGGGGCGAACTTCATCACGGCCGCATCGTCGCGGTTCAGCACGCGCGTGGTCGTCGCGCCGAAGATCCGGCCCTTTGCCTGCGCGTACGCGTCGAAGCTGCCGTGCCAGTCGAGGTGGTCCTGCGTGATGTTGAGGATCGCGGCCGCATCGGGCGCGAACGTGCGCGCGGTCTCGAGCTGGAAGCTCGACAGTTCGAGCACCCAGACGTCGGGCAACGCGGTTTCGTCGATCGCACCGGCGAGCCGGTCGAGCATCGCGGGGCTGATGTTGCCCGCAACGGCGACCTTCTTGCCCGAGCGCTGGCACAGCAGGCCGGTGAGGCTCGTCGTCGTGGTCTTGCCGTTGGTGCCGGTAATCGCGAGCACCTTCGGCTGGTAGCCGCTCGTGCCGAGCGCACGCAGCGCCTGCGCGAAGAATTCCAGCTCGCCCCACACCGCGACGCCCTGCTCGTTCGCGGCCGCGATCAGCGCCGCGAGTGCCGGCTCGAGCGGCGACAGCCCGGGGCTCAGCCCGACGAGCTCGATGCCGCCGTCGAGCAGCGCAGGCGTGAACGCCCCGCCGACGAATTCCGCATCGATGCCTTCGGCCTGCAGCGCGGCAAGGTTCGGCGGCGCCTCGCGGGTATCGGCAATACGCAGCCGGCACCCGTGCCTCGCGCACCATCGCGCGATCGCGAGACCCGATTCCCCGAGCCCCAGTACGAGCACCATCGGCCGTTGCCGATCTCCAAACATCTCGCCAGACATCCTTGTTACCTTTCCTTTACCGCAGCTTGAGGGTGGTCAGACCGAACAGGCACAGCATCAGCGTGATGATCCAGAAACGCACGACCACCTGCGTTTCCTTCCAGCCGGACAATTCGAAATGGTGATGCAGCGGCGCCATCTTCAGCAGGCGCCGCCCTTCGCCGTAGCGCTTTTTCGTGTACTTGAACCACGAAACCTGCAGCATCACCGACAGCGTTTCCGCGACGAAGATGCCGCCCATGATGAACAGCACGATTTCCTGGCGCACGATCACCGCGACCGTGCCGAGCGCGCCGCCAAGCGCCAGCGCACCGACGTCGCCCATGAACACCTGCGCGGGGTGCGTGTTGTACCAGAGGAACGCAAGCCCTGCCCCACCCATCGCGGAACAGAAGATCAGCAGTTCGCCTGCGCCCGGAATGTGCGGGAACAGCAGGTATTTTGAATAGACCGCGCTGCCCATCACGTACGCGAACACACCCAGCGACGCACCGACCAGCACGACCGGCATGATCACGAGGCCGTCGAGGCCGTCGGTCAGGTTCACCGCGTTGCTCGCGCCGACGATCACGAAGTACGTCAGCACGATGAAGCCCCACACGCCGAGCGGGTAGCTGATCGACTTCAGGAACGGCAGCATCAGGTCGGCGCGTGCCGGCAGCCCCATCGACAGGCCGCTCCTCACCCACGCCATGAACAGGTCGAACACGCGCACGTTGTTCGCCTCGGACACGCTGAAGGCGAGGTAGACCGCTGCGAACAGCCCGATCACCGATTGCCAGAAATACTTCTCGCGCGACGACATCCCGCGCGGGTCCTTGTGGACGACCTTGCGGTAATCGTCGACCCAGCCGATCACGCCGAAACCGAACGTGACGAGCATCACGATCCAGATGAAACGGTTCGTCAGGTCGCCCCACAGCAGCGTCGCGACCGCGATGCCGATCAGGATCAGCACGCCGCCCATCGTCGGCGTGCCGGACTTGACCAGGTGCGTCTGCGGGCCGTCCTTGCGCACGGCCTGGCCAACCTTCATTTGCGTCAGCTTGCGGATCACCCACGGTCCGCACACGAGCCCGATCCCGAGCGCGGTGATGGTGGCCATCACCGCACGGAACGTGAGGTACGTGAACAAGCGCAAAAAGCTTGCGTCTCCTTGCAGCCATTGCGCCAGCGCCAGCAGCATGCTTCCTTCCTTCTACTCAGTGTGCGGCGGGCGCCGTGCCCGCCGCGGGTTGGTTCGTCAGCGCGTCGACCACGCGCTCCATCTTCATGTACCGCGAGCCCTTCACGAGCAGCGTCGCCTGCGCGCCGTAGCCCGCCGCGAGCAATGCGCTGACCAGCGCGCCGACGTCGCCGAAATGGCGCGCCGTGTCGCCGTACGCGGTGCAGGCATCGCGCGACGCGTCGCCGAGCGCGAACAGCGCGTCGATCCCGCGCTCGCGCGCGTAGGCACCGACCTCGCGATGGAAGGCCGGGCCTTCGTCGCCGACCTCGCCCATGTCGCCGATCACCAGCACGCGCGGCGCCGGTTGCGCGGCAAGCACGTCGATCGCGGCACGCATCGAATCGGGATTCGCGTTGTACGTATCGTCGACGACCGTTGCACCCGCGAGGCTGCCTGCGATCGCCTGCTTCACCTGCAGCCGGCCCTTGACCGCCTCGAACGATTCGAGACCCTGCTTGATCGCCGACAGCGCGACGCCGGCACCCAGTGCCGCCGCCGTGGCGGCCAGCGCGTTGCGCGCGTTGTGCTCGCCGAGCGCGCGCAACCGCACCGTGACGGCGCCCGCGGGCGTGTCGATCGCAAGTTCGCCACCGTGCAGGCGGCCCGTGACCTGCGCGTCGTTCTGCCGTTCGGCATCGTGCAGCGCGAAATCGAGGATCCGGTTGCCCGTCGCCGCAACGCGCCAGATGCCCGCATAGGCGTCATCCGCCGGGAACACCGCGACGCCGTCCGGCGGCAGCGCGTGAATCACGGCCGCGTGTTCAAGCGCGACGGCTTCGACCGTCGCCATGAATTCCTGGTGCTCACGCTGTGCGTTGTTGACGAGCGCAACCGTCGGCGCCGTGAGGCGCGCGAGGACTTCCGTCTCGCCCGGGTGGTTCATCCCGATCTCGATCACCGCGAGACGATGCGCGGCCGACAGGCGCAGCAGCGTCAGCGGCAAGCCGACATCGTTGTTCAGGTTGCCGGCCGTTGCGAGCCGCGCGTCGGCGCCGACCGCCGCCGCGAAGATCGACGCGATCATTTCCTTGACGGTCGTCTTGCCGTTGCTGCCCGTCACCGCGACGAGCGGCAGCGCGAATCGCTTGCGCCAGCCATGCGCAAGCGCGCCGAGCGCGGCACGCGTTTCGCCGCCTTCGATCACCGGCATCGTGACGCCCGCCGGCACGTGCGCGACCAGCGCCGCGGCGGCACCGCGCGCGGAGACATCGCCGAGAAAGTCGTGCGCATCGAAGCGCTCGCCTTTCAATGCGACGAACAGGTCGCCGGGGCCGGCGGTAC
The DNA here is from genome assembly GCF_002223135.1 of Burkholderia sp. AU33423. Lineage (NCBI taxonomy): Bacteria > Pseudomonadati > Pseudomonadota > Betaproteobacteria > Burkholderiales > Burkholderiaceae > Burkholderia > Burkholderia sp. AU33423. The sequence continues at coordinate 12,363 of NZ_NKFH01000004.1, read as the reverse complement.
GGCTGTCCGTCGACACGCGGTCGAACGTGACGCCCGCGTCGCCGTGGACGGTTGCGCCGGGGATCAGGCGAGCGGCTTCGCCGAGACTGAGCATCGTCATTCGGCGCCTCCCTTGCCATGCGTCGCACGCGCTGCCAGCGCGAGCCGTGCGTGATCCTGGTCGGAGAACGTACGCTTCTTGCCCATGATTTCCTGCGTGGCCTCGTGGCCCTTGCCGGCCAGCACGACGACATCCTCGCGTGCGGCGCCGCGCACGGCCTGCAGGATCGCGCTCGCGCGATCCTCGATACGGCGTGCGTGATCGGGCGCGGTCATGCCCGCGACGATCTGGTCGATGATGCGCTGCGGATCCTCGCTGCGCGGGTTGTCGCTCGTGACGACGGTTTCGTCGGCGAGCCGCTCCGCGATCGCGCCCATCAGCGGGCGCTTCGTCGCATCGCGATCGCCGCCGCAGCCGAACATGCAGACGAGCCGCCCGCCGCGCGCCGTAGCGATCGGGCGCAGCGCGTCGAGCGTCTTTTCGAGTGCGTCGGGCGTGTGTGCGTAGTCGATCACGACCAGCGGTTCGTCGTTCTGCAGCCGGCCGCCGAGCCGCTGCATCCGGCCGTTGACGGACTCGAGCCTTGCGATCTCGGCGAGCGCCGCGTCGAACGGCACGTCGGACGCGAGCAGCGAACCGAGCACCGCGAGGAGGTTGCTGACGTTGAACGTGCCGAGCGTGCCGACCTCGACGTCCGCGTCGCCCCACGACGAACGCAGGCGGAACGCCGTGCCGTTCGCGGTGGCGCGCACGTCGATCGCGACCAGTTCGCGATCGGCGTCCGGCGCCGGTGCGTCACCGATCCCGTACGCGATCGTGCGCACGCGGCCGGCCAGTTTCTCGAGCAGGCGCCGCCCCGCTGTGTCGTCGCGGTTGACGACCGCCGCGCGCAGGCCGCGCCATGCGAACAGCTTCGCCTTCGCGGCTTCGTACGCGTCGAACGTGCCGTGATAGTCGAGGTGATCCTGCGTGAGGTTCGTAAACACTGCGATGTCGAAAGCCGTACCGTTCACGCGCCCCTGGTGCAGCGCGTGCGACGACACTTCCATCGCGACGGCCTTCGCGCCCGCGTCACGCAATTGCGCGAGGCTGCGCTGCAGCTGCGGTGCGTCGGGGGTCGTGAAGCCGGTCGGCACGAGCTGGCCGGGCATCCCGGTGCCAAGCGTGCCGATCACCGCGCACGGCTGGTGCAGCGCCGTCAGCGCGGTGGCGATCCACTGCGTGCACGAGGTCTTGCCGTTCGTGCCGGTCACGCCCACCGCGAGCAGGCTGTCGCTCGGATCGCCGTACCAGCCGCTGGCGATCTCGCCGGCGAGTTGGTCGAGCGCCGGCACGGCCAGTGCGACGGGCACCGCCGGCGCAGCGTCCAGCCCTTCCGGCTGATACAGCACGGCGGCCGCACCGCGTGCGACGGCTTCGGCAATGAATGCGCGGTTGTCGGCCCCGTCGACCGCATACGCAAAAAACACGTCGCCCGCCTTGAGGCTGCGCGTGTCGGCATGCAGTTGCGCCGCGGGGGCCACATGCTGACGCAGCCACGCAAGCGCGGCTGCGATCTGCTGATGCGCCGGATGGGAACTGCGAGCGGCGCTCATCGAACAACTCCTGGTGAATTACGCGTCGTGCTGGACACGATCATATGCTTCGCACCGCCACCCGCGGGCAGCTTTTGCGGCCCTGTCGCGGAAGGTGCTGCCGGCGAATCGTCAGACACGACGAGCTGCTTGATCGGCATGTTCGGCGGCACGTTCAGCGCACGCATCGTGTCGCCGGCGATCGCCGAGAATACGGGGCCGGACACCTGGCCGCCGAAGTGACTGCCGGCGGTCGGCTCATCGACCGACACCGCGACGACGATACGCGGATTCGGCATCGGCGCCATCCCGACGAACGACGCGCGGTACTTGCGCGTGTAGCCGTGACCTTCATGCTTGTACGCGGTACCGCTCTTGCCGCCGACGCGATAGCCCGGCACAGCCGCATCGGGCGACGTGCCGCCCGGCGCCACCACCGTCTCGAGCATCGCGCGCACTTCGCGCGCGGTGGTCGGGTTGAATACCTGCGTGCCAGCGACCGGCTGATTGGGGTCGGTCTTGAAAATGGTCACGGGCATCAGCTCGCCGTCGTGGGCGATCGCCGTGTACGCCCGTGCGAGCTGGAACAACGACACCGACAGCCCGTAGCCGTACGACATCGTCGCCTGCTCGATGCGGCGCCAGCTCTTCCACGGACGCAGGCGGCCGGCCACCGCGCCCGGGAACCCGACCTTCGGCGCCTGGCCGAGGCCGATGCTCGTATACATATTCCACATTTCCTCGGGCCGCATCGTCATCGCGATCTTCGTCGCGCCGATGTTGCTCGACTTCTGGATCACGCCGCCGACCGTCAGCGTGCCGAAACCCGCGTCGTCGGTGATCGGTGCGCCATCGAGCACGAAATGCCCGTTGCCCGTCTCGACGAGCGTGTTCGGCGTCACGCGGTGCAGGTCGAGCGCGAGCGACACCGTAAACGGCTTCATGATCGAGCCCGGCTCGAACACGTCGGTCATGATCCGGTTGCGCAACTGCTCGCCCGTCATGCGCGAGCGGTCGTTCGGGTTGTACGTCGGGTAGTTGACAAGCGCGAGCACTTCGCCGGTGCGCACGTCGACGACCATCGCCGCGCCAGCCTTCGCCTTGAACTTCTCGACGGCGGCCTTCAGGTTCGCGTACGCGATGTACTGGATCTTGCTGTCGATCGACAGGTCGACGTCGGTCCCGTTGTGCGGCGGGATCTGCTCGGCGACGTCCTCGACGATGTGCCCCATCCGGTCCTTGATCACGCGACGCATGCCCGACGTGCCGGACAGCATCTTCTGGTCGCCCAGCTCGACGCCCTCCTGCCCTTCGTCCTCGACGTTCGTGAAGCCGATCAGGTGAGCGGTGATCTCGCCTTCCGGATAGAAGCGCTTGTATTCGTTGCGCTGATAGATGCCGGGAATGTCGAGCGCGGCGACCTTGTCCGCAACGTCGATCGGCACCTGACGCTTGACGTAGACGAAACCCTTGTCTTCCGACAGCTTCACGCGCAGTTCCTTCGACGTCATGCCGAGGAGCTTGCCGAGCTGGTTGACCTTGTCGGCATCGAGATCGTCCGGCACCGCGTCGGGAATCGCCCAGATCGCGCGCACGGGCAGGCTCGTCGCGAGCACGAGCCCGTTACGGTCGAGAATCTTGCCGCGCGTCGCCGGCAGATCGATCGTGCGCTGGTAGCGGCTTTCGCCCTGCTTCCGATAGAACGCGTTGCCGGGCCCCTGGATCCAGAACGCGCGCGCGGCCAGCGCGACGAACGCCATGAACAGCAGGAACACGACGAGCTTCGAGCGCCACATCGGCAGATGCACGCCCAGCACGGGGCTCGACGAGAACTTCACGTTATGGCGCTGCGGGGACGGCTTCATCGCGCGCCTCCCTTGCCCTTGCCAGCCGTGTCCGCCGAAGCCGGGATCGGTGCATCGATCGCCTTCGCGGCGCCCGGCGGCAGCGTCAGGTATTGCGTGCGGCCGGTCGTGATCGGCTGCATCTTCAGCGAATCGTTCGCGAGCTGCTCGATGCGCGACGTCTTCGACAGCGCGCTCTGCTGATATTGAAGCTGCGCGTAGTCCTGCTGGAGCTGACGCTCCTGCGACTGCGCACGCTGCAGCTGGATGAAGATCTGGCGCTGCTGGTTCGTCGAATTGACGACCGACAGCGCGCAACCCATCACGATGATCAGCAGGAAGATGTTGAAGCGGCTCATGGCGTGACGCGCTCCGCAATGCGCATCACGGCCGAGCGGGCGCGCGGATTGGCAGCGACTTCCGCTTCACTGGGAAACTGGCGGCTGATGATCTTGAGCGGCGGGCTCGGGAGGTCGACGGCGCGGATCGGCAGGCGACGATCGACCGCAGGCGCACTCGCGTGCGCCTGCATGAATCGCTTGACGATCCGGTCCTCGAGTGAATGAAAGCTGATGACCACCAGCCGCCCCCCTTGCTCCAGCAACGACAGTGCCGCGTCTAGTACGACTTGCAGGTCCGCAAGCTCTTGATTGACGTGAATCCGTATAGCCTGAAAGGTGCGGGTTGCCGGATCCTTGCCCTTCTCACGGGTTTTGACGACGTGACCCACGATTTGGGCAAGCTCGCCCGTGGTGTCGAGAGGCCCAAGACGGTCGGACTCTGCCCGGCGAGCAACAAGCGCCTTTGCAATCTGAAAAGCAAACCGTTCTTCCCCATAATCCCGTATCACCTCCGTCAATTCCTGCACCGAAGCCCGTGCGAGCCATTCCGCCGCCGACTCGCCGCGCGTCGGATCCATCCGCATGTCCAGCGGACCATCGGCGCGGAAGCTGAAGCCGCGCGCCGGATCGTCCACCTGCGGCGAGGACACGCCCAGGTCGAGCAACACACCCGACACCTTCTCGACGCCGCGCGCCGCAAGCGCGTCGCGCATCGATGCAAAGCTGTCATGCACGATCGAGAAGCGCGCATCCTCGATGCCCTGCGCCGTCTCGATCGCCCTCGGATCCTTGTCGAACGCGATCAGCCGCCCGCCCGGCGCCAGCCGCGCGAGCACCGCGCGGCTATGGCCGCCGCGCCCGAACGTACCGTCGACATAAATGCCGTCCGGTCGCGTCACGAGCGAGTCGACCGCTTCGTCCAACAACACGGTCCGATGCTGCAATTCGTTTCCCATCGCGGGCGTCTCCGTCACCGCAATCAGAACGTGAAATTCTTCAGCGCGTCGGGCATGCCCTGCGCCATCGCTGCCTGCTCCTTCGCGTTGTAGGTCTGCGAATCCCACAGCTCGAAGTGACTACCCATTCCCAGCAACATGACTTCCTTTTCCAGTCCGGCTGCCATGCGCAGCTCGGGCGATACGAGAATCCGGCCCGCGCTGTCGAGATCGACATCCATCGCATTGCCGAGAAAAATGCGCCGCCACCAGTGCGCGTCCATCGGCAGCGCGGCGATCTTGGCGCGGAATACCTCCCATTCGGGGCGCGGAAACAGCAACAGGCAGCCGTCCGGGTGCTTGGTCACAGTCACCCGTCCTTCTGCCTGTCCTTGCAGCGCTTCGCGATAGCGAGCCGGCACCGACATCCGCCCTTTCGCATCGAGCGTCAGCGCCGACGCCCCTTGGAACACTTTCCGCTCTCCCGTTCAGGGCACCGAAGCACCCGCTCAATGCTGAGAATTTAGCCGGAATAGCCCGCCAAATCACACAAAAATACACTTTCTCACACTGTCTCCCACTTTAGAGGAAGGGTGTGGCACGGTCAAGGGAGCGGCCCGCTTTTTTGACGAATTTTGTTAGTTAGAACAAGGACTTACGCGCACATGCTCATGCGGCCCCTCATTCTAAAAACCGTTATAAATGAATGAGCTAGTGCAACTTGTGAAGGTGATACGTGAGAAAGACGGGCCAGACGGGTGTGCGGACGGGGCTTTCGTGGGCGGGAAAACGAGGAATAAACGGGCGGTATCAGCGGTGGGGAACCGGGGCGACTCACGCATCGCCCCGGTGGGAATCTCACAGATAGTACGCAGTGCTCGTCATGACTTTCGACGCGGCGCGCATCAGCATTCGCGCGGGCAGCGGCAGCTCGATCCCGCCCGCGTCGGCCGCGGCCTTGCCGTGCTTCACCTCGTCGATCCGCATCTGGTCGACGATCGCGCGCGACGCGGTATCGGCCGCCGGCAACTCGGACATGTGGCCTTCGAGATGGCTCTCGACCTGCCGTTCGGTCTCGGCCATGAAGCCGAGGCTGACCTTGTCGCCGAGCGCGCCGGCCGCCACGCCGATTGCGAGCGAACCCGCATACCAGAGCGGGTTCAGCAGGCTCGGGCGCGAGTCGAGCTCCTTCAGGCGATGCGCGGTCCACGCGAGGTGATCCTCTTCCTCACGTGCGGCTTCCTCGAACATCGCCTTCGCCGACGCCGTGCGCGCGGTGAGTTTCTGCGCCTGGTACAGCGCCTGCGCGCAGACCTCGCCGACGTGGTTCACGCGCATCAGCCCGGCGGCATGCGTACGCTCCGCAGGCGTCAGTTCGACGGCCGGCGCCTCCGCCGGCGCGGGCACCGGCCGGCTCATCCGGCTAATGCCGGTCAGCGATCGCAGGCCGCGATCGAATTCGCTGATCAGTTCATCAAACACCATCCTGTTCTCCTGGCTGCAGGTGCCGCCGCGAGCGGCAAGGGGCACGAGTCCGCTGCGTAACCGACTTGATTATTCAGCGGAAATTGCGGTTAACCCGTGATTTTAACCATTGTTGCATAAAGGAAACATGGCGACCTTGAGCTGCGGCATTTCGCTTTGTGGCAAAAAACGGTTTTGCTACATTACGTCCGACTTCTTGCGAAGTTGATGGGGCCCGTCAACAGAACATAACTATCCGCCCCGCCAGAAAAATTCAGTGAATTTTGGAGATCCGTTAATGAAAAAGTCGCTTCTCGCGCTCGTCGCGCTGGGCGCGTTCGCTGGCGCTGCCCATGCGCAAAGCAGCGTGACGCTTTACGGCATCATCGATGAAGGCCTGCTCTTCAACAACAACGCGGGCGGCAAGCACCTGTACAGCATGGCCAGCGGCGTGATGCAAGGCAGCCGGTTCGGCCTGCGCGGCACCGAAGACCTCGGTGGCGGCCTGAAGGCGATCTTCACTCTCGAAAACGGTTTTGACGTGAACAGCGGCAAGCTCGGTCAGGGCGGCCTGATGTTCGGTCGTCAGGCTTACGTCGGCCTGTCGAGCCAGTACGGTACGGTCACGCTGGGTCGTCAATACGACTCCGTCGTCGACTTCGTCGGCCCGCTCGAGGCAGGCGACCAGTGGGGCGGCTACATCGCCGCTCACCCGGGCGACCTCGACAACTTCAACAACGCGTATCGCGTGAACAATGCAGTCAAGTTCACGAGCCAGACCTACGGCGGCTTCTCGTTCGGCGGCTTGTACAGCTTCGGCGGTCAGGCAGGCCAGTTCTCGAAGAACCAGGTCTGGTCGCTCGGCGCAGGCTACAACAACGGCCCGCTGGTCTTGGGCGTCGGTTACTTGAACGCACGTACGCCGAACCAGTTCGGCGGCATGTTCAACAACGGCTCGGCGTCTTCGTCGGTCTCGTCGCCGATCTACGGCGCGTACGCGAACAACGCGAACACGTACCAGGTCATCGGTGCAGGCGGCGCCTACACGTTCGGCGCAGCGACGATCGGCGCGACGTACTCGAACACGAAGTTCAAGGGCTTCTCGGCAGGCCCGTTCGTGAACCAGACCGCGACGTTCAACAACGGCGAAATCAACTTCAAGTATCAGCTGACCCCGGCGCTGATTCTCGGCGCTGCGTACGACTACACGCAAGGCAGCAAGATCGACGGCAACTCGGCAGCCAAGTACCACCAAGGCTCGCTGGGCGTCGACTACTTCCTGTCGAAGCGTACGGACGTGTACGCAATCGGCGTGTACCAGCACGCATCGGGCAACGTGCTCGACTCGAACGGCAACGTCCTGAAGGCGACGGCAGCGATCAACGGTCTCGCAGGTTCGAGCTCGGCCAACCAGGTCGCAGCACGCGTCGGCATCCGTCACAAGTTCTAATCAGCTTGCCTGGCAAGCCGCAGCATATTGAAGGCGCCTTCGGGCGCCTTTTTCTTTTCCGGTCGGTGCAGCCGCGAAGCCGGAGCGTGGCGAACCGTATCGACTACGATGCGCTCGTCGAGGAAGCACCGTCCCGTCCTTGCTGCGTCGTAACGCATTGCTGCCGCATCGAGCCCACCCCAGAAGCCGCCTCGCGCGGAAACAGCCTCTTCCGGGTCAAGCCGCAAACGAAAAAGCCCGGCACGAGCCGGGCTTTTTCGTTCCGATCGACCGCCGTTATGCGCGTCCGTCGCGCAGTTCGCGCCGCAGGATCTTGCCGACGTTCGTTTTCGGCAGCTCCGTACGGAACTCGACCAGCTTCGGCCGCTTGTAGCCGGTGAGCCGCTCCTTGCAGTAGGCAAGGATGTCCTTGTCGGTGAGCGCCGGGTCCTTCTTCACGACGAACAGCTTCACGGCTTCGCCGGAATGCTCGTCGGGCACCCCGACCGCCGCCACCTCGAACACGCCCGGATGCGACGCCACCACGTCCTCGACTTCGTTCGGGTACACGTTGAAGCCCGACACGAGGATCATGTCCTTCTTCCGGTCGACGATCTTCACGTAACCTCGCGCATCCATCACGCCGACGTCGCCCGTCTTGAAGAAGCCGTCCGCGAACATGACCTTCGCGGTCTCGTCCGGCCGGTTCCAGTAGCCGGCCATCACCTGGGGCCCGCGGATGCAGATCTCGCCGGGTTCGCCGAGCGCGACGTCGTTGCCCGCATCGTCGCGAATCGCCACTTCGGTCGACGGCAGCGGCAAGCCGATCGTCCCGCTGTACTCGGTCGCGGTCACGGGGTTGCAGGTCGCCACCGGCGACGTTTCAGACAGCCCGTAACCTTCGATAATCGCGGTATGGGTCTTTTCATACCAGCGTTTCGCGACGCCTTCCTGGATCGCCATGCCGCCGCCGTTGGCGATCACGAGCTTCGACAGGTCGAGCTGATTGAATTCCGGGTGGTTCAGCAGTGCGTTGTACAGCGTGTTGACCGCCGGGATCGTCGAGATCTGGTAGCCCTTCAGCTCCTTGATCATGCCGGCGATGTCGCGCGGATTCGGGATCAGGATGCCCATGCCACCGGTACGCATTGTCAGGAATCCGCAGACGGTCAGCGCGAACACGTGATACAGCGGCAGCGCGACAACGGTCACGAACTGTTTCACGTCCGGAAACTTCTCGTGAGCCGGATGATGCCAGGCGCCCGCCTGCAGCACGTTCGACACGATGTTCCGGTGCAGCAGCGTCGCCCCCTTCGCCACGCCGGTCGTACCGCCCGTGTATTGCAGGAACGCGACGTCATCGGGGCCGATCTTCTGCGCCTTGAATGCCTGGCGCGCACCTTCCGACAGCGCGGCCTTGAAGCGCGTGAACGACGGCAGCTGCCAGGCAGGCACCATCTTTTTCACGTTGCGCACGACGTAGTTGACGAGCCATCCCTTGATGCCCAGCAGATCGCCCATCGATGCGACGACGACGTGCTTGACGCCCGTATTCGCGATGACGGCCTGCAGCGTCGATGCAAAATTCTCGAGGATGACGATCGCCTCCGCACCGCTGTCCTTCAGCTGATGCTCGAGCTCGCGCGGCGTATAGAGCGGGTTGACGTTGACGACGGTGTAGCCCGCGCGCAGTACCGCGGCGATCGCCACGGGGTACTGCAGCACGTTCGGCATCATGATCGCGACGCGCGCCCCGCGCGCAAGCCCGCGCGATTGCAGCCATGCGCCGAACTGGCGCGACAGCTTGTCGAGTTCGCCGTACGTGATGCCCTTGCCCATGCAGACGAATGCCGTGCGGTCGCGATACTGCCGGAAGCTCTCGTCGAGCAGGTCGGGAACAGAGGGATAAGGAGACGCGTCAATTTCGGCTGGAACGCCGGGTGGGTACGATTTCAGCCAAATTTTGTCCATGCCGCGCGTCTCCTCACAGATTTTCGAATGGTCGTGCTAAAACGCATCGTAACGGCTCGCTCGTTCCGAGACAACAGGGTTAGATGTCCACTTCGAACTTCCGTGGAAATTCGTCTGATCATACGGTGATATCCGATCAAATGCGCTCAACTTCCACGAGGCAGTCGTAGAACGTCGCCGAATTGCCAAGATCGGTCAGCGCCTGGCTGGTCACTTCGTTCGCGTTTCTGCCGTCCGGCGACAGCTTCTTCCACCAGATCGACAGCCCGACGACGAGCCCTGCGCGTGCGCGATCGGTAATTCTCGCGAGCGCCTGCATCGATCCGCGGTCGTTGAAGATGCGGACGACGTCACCTTCGGCGATCCCGCGCGCATCGGCGTCGGACGGGTGGATGTCGAGATGCGGCTCGCCTTCGGTATGACGCAGGCTGTCGACGTTCACGAACGTACTGTTCAGGAAGTGGCGAGCCGGCGGCGAGATCATCGCGAGCGGATAGCGTGCGGCGAGCTCGGGCGCGGCCTCGGCCGACTCGAACGGCGGCAGGTAGTCGGGCACGGGATCCGCGCCCATCTGCTCGAGTCGGGGGCTGTAGAACTCACACTTGCCGGACGGCGTGCGGAAACCACCGTTCGCGAACGGCGCCTCCGGCAGCTTGAGCTTCAGCCAGCCGGCGCGCTTCAGCGTGTCCCAATCGCTGTCGAGCACCGGATCGTCCCAGCGGAGCGCCGCGCGCGCGACCTCTTCGTCGCTGTGATAGAGCGCCGGTTCGTCCAGCCCCATGCTGCGCGCGATGCCGCGGAAGATCTCCGTATTCGGCCGCGCCTCTCCCACCGGAGGAATCGACGGCAGGTTCGCCATCACATAGGTGTGACCGTACGATTTGTGGATGTCCAGGTGCTCGAGCTGGGTGGTTGCCGGCAACACAATGTCGGCAAAATCGACGGTATCTGTCTTGAAATGTTCGAGAACGACCGTGAACAGATCGTCACGCGCGAACCCTGCCGCGACCTTCGATGAATCCGGCGCGACAGCCACCGGGTTCGAGTTGTATACGATCACCGCCTCGACCTTCGGCCCGAAGGTTGCATCGCCCGGGTGCAGCAGCGCGTCGCCAATCGCGTTCATGTTGATGATGCGTGGCAGTTTGTGCGGCCAGCCCGGCATCAAATCCGGGCGAAGCAGCGCAGCCTGGTTGACCGGCGCGGATTCCGACGACGAGAGCAACAGCCCGCCGGCTCGATCCCGCCAGGCGCCCGTCAGCGCCGGCAGGCTTGCGATCGCGCGGACGGCATTGCCACCGCCGCGAACGCGCTGCATGCCGTAGTTGAGGCGGATCGATGCCTTGCGGGTCGCACCGTAACGACGTGCAAGGTCGATCAGCTCCGACGCGTCGATCCCGCAGATCTGCGCAGCGCGTTCCGGCGGATAGGACATCGCGCGCTCCTTGAGCGCGTCGAAGCCGAGCGTATGGCTGACAATGTAATCGTGATCGAGCAGGTCCTCGGTAATCAGCACGTGCATCATGCCGAGTGCGAACGCGCCGTCGGTACCGGGTTTCAACGCGATATGCTGATGGCACTTCTCCGCTGTCAACGAACGATACGGATCGATGGCGACAAGCCGTGCGCCTCGGCGCTTCGCTTCCTGCGCTCGCGTCCAGAAGTGCAGGCTTGACGCGATCGGGTTTGCCCCCCAAATCAGAATCAGCTCGCTTTCCTCGAAATGCTCGAGGTGCATGCCGAGACTGCCGCCATAGGTGTAACGCAACCCGGCTGCACCGGCCGCCGCGCAGATCGTGCGCTCGAGTCGCGAGGCACCGAGCTTGTGGAAGAATCGCTGGGCGATGCCCTCCCCCTGCACGAGCCCCATCGTCCCCGCATAGCTGTACGGCACGATTGCTTCCGGTGTGCGCGCCGCGATTTCACCGAGACGACGGCCGATCTCATCGAACGCCTCGTCCCAGCTGACGGGTACGAAATGCCCTTCCCCTTTGGCACCGATGCGCTTGAGCGGGACGGTGAGGCGGTCGGGGTGATGAACGCGATCGGCGTATCGGCTGACTTTCGTACACAACACGCCTTGTGTCGGCGGATGGTCGGGATCGCCCGTGACCTTGATCGCCTTGCCGTTTTCGACAGTCACACGCATTGCGCACGTGTCCGGACAATCATGCGGGCAAACGGCCCGAGCTACCTGAATGGCGGCGTTCATCGTTTTGTGTGCAGAGATGGGGATTCGCAAATTTTACGTGGACACGCCGAATAAAGCGTTCATTTCGTACGAGATCTGAGGTATTTGGCCGAAACACGAGTGGAGGAATCGGCTCGGCTTCGGTGGTTCGGCGTGTCGTCCGCGGGCGATTTGCATGGCGACCCGACACTCGTTGTCGACGATGGCAAGCTGATCACGTACGAGAGTGCTAACCGAGCCGCGGGAGAGAGATTGCAGCTTTGAACGGAGATAGGAGCAATAGGCCAAGGGATCGCGGATGATACTGGCCAATTGGCGTGCCGGGAGCGGCGAGTGGTTGTATTTGGGAGAGGCGATGTGGAAACTCCAGCCAGGCCGCCACCCCCAGTCCCTTATGCATTTCCTTCGCTGAAATGCAAAAACCCCCGCCTTTCGGGCGGGGGTTCTTGGCTTAGGGAGCCTGACGATTACCTACTTTCACACGGGAATCCGCACTATCATCGGCGTAGAGTCGTTTCACGGTCCTGTTCGGGATGGGAAGGGGTGGGACCGACTCGCTATGGTCATCAGGCAA